>DGQP01000010.1 GCA_002400415.1 Chitinophagaceae bacterium UBA4411 | reverse complement strand
TAATGCCAGTATCACCATTGCCCTTGCATGCGATTCATTAACAGTTCTCAAAAGCCGGTACAAAACAAGTGGTAAAAAGGTAAAAGCCACATAACAGACTATGCTGCTGTAAATCCCCCACCTGAATAAGGATGAACCCGCTGCGATGTTAGTGAATGTTGTGCCGCTATTGTTCCAGTCAATAAGCTTTTGCGGCACATAGGCCAGGCTAAACATGCCTGTGATTACTACAACCAGGTACACAAGCCCGGCAATCCTCGCTGTATTTTTATTTGTTTTCATATTTCTTTTCCGGGAAGAGATTATGAGGTTTTGCCATAATATTATTTTTGAAAGAGACAGAAAGTAAAACGAGAACTCCCACGACTCCCAAAAGCACAAACCACTGGTTGCCTGAAATTTTTTGTATGTCCTGTTTTTGTTTTACATCACATATTTCACCCGGGCAATATTGTGCTTTCTCTTTTTTTAAGATGCCGTAAAGTTTGCAGCCCAGGCAAATCCCAAATGCAGACTCAAAAAACATCAGGATTAAGCAGATAAGGCAGGCAAAGGCGGTAATGGGGCTATAGGCATTTAAAACTACCAGCAGAAAAAACATCATCGAAGAGATGACAAACCCAATGTACCAGGCAAATTTTTTCTGTGCAGCCCCAACATATTCAGGGTTTTGATTGCTGACGATAAACCGGCCGATAATTAAAAGTGGGGCATACCTGGGGTTTATAAACAACCGCATAGAAAATTCAATCACGAAAACGGAAAGAACATATTTGACAGGAACAAAATTGCCCACACTCAAAATAAGTACCAGGGAGATCAGTGCAGACAAAAACATAATACCTGCGGCAGCCCGTATTTCCCTGTTGTTTAATACAGGTATGGAGTAGCCGCTTACTGTTTCACCAAAAGACTTGTATTGATTCATTTCTTAATTATTGGCTTCCTCTAATAAAATAGTCCAAATCGTATCCTTAAACTTTTCAGTAAACAGTGAAAAATGGCCGATTTTCACCGTCTTAAAACTTGCAGGAAAAAAGTGCAGGCGTTTTACACGTGCACCCGAAAATCTTTCGGTCATCCATTCAACAGATTTTTTTGGGGCAAAAAAATCATCATCTATACTTATGGAGGTGAGTTCGCATCCTATTCTGTCGAAGTACAGGTCGTCAGCTGATATGCCGTCAAATAAATAATTCCTGCTTCTGCACCATTTAGCCCATTCTTCTGCAACATTTCTGGGCAGATTCTGCATCCTGCTGAACTTTTTGGAAGGGAAAAAACCGACTGCCTTTGTCAGTACAGGAACCAGCAAGTACCAATACACCCACACTCTTAATCGGCTTACACCTTTCCAGAATTTCCAGTAACCAGATTGTGCCGCTACCAGAATTATTTTATCTGCACTCAACGACGATGGAGCCAAACCGATTAATTGACCGCCAATGCTATGGCCCAAAAGAATTATTTTATGACCAGGAAAAGTCTCAATAGCATATTTAATAACAGCCTCTAAATCCCTGTTTCCCCAACTCAACAAGCGGCTTTTTTCAGCTCTGATATTTCCCTGCAAAGATTTTCCGATACCTGTATAATCAAATGTGACTACTGAAATGCCCTTACCCTTAAAGAATTCAGCAATCTTTCTGTAAAAGGATTGCAACACTCCTGTTGCGGATACAATAATCAATACCTTATCAGCGCCCGTAGCAGTATATAAATTACATCCGATGGCATGATGCTTATCTGTATTGATTTGAACTAATTGCATTGAGGAGTCGTAATTCGGATGCAATTTTGAATAAATAATAACTCCAAAAAAGCAGCGTCTATGGAAAACGGGTTTTTGTAAACAGAAATATAGAATGCCTCAATGAGGTAAGACAGCGTCGAGCAAAAAATATTCTCACCCGGTTTTGCTGGTTTATGGAATTATGTAGTTTATTGACACTAACGGCCTTTTCGTACGCTTTTTAAGTAAATAAGAAAGTTTTGGATATTTTTAGCACATAAATACAGGGATGAAAAAGGAAATGGATAAAAGACTAATCAGGTTTTACTTATATACAGGTCTGGCCTTTTTATTATTGTATTCTTTCGGAGAATTTTTCGAATACCGGGAAACTATTTTCCCCAGAATTATCAATAGTCTTTTCCTGGTTAGCTATCTTACTGTGCTCAATTACTTTTTTTTTGAGAAAATTCTACGACGGTTCAGGTGGCCCTGTAAAAATAATCAACAGGCCTTTTTCTATCTTTTTCTTGCTATCCTGTTTTATACATTTGGATTGTATGGCTGGCGACAACTTTGGGTACAACTGGGTGCTTATACAAATTTCACACCTGATCTGTCATTACTAAAAGGTGTGGCAGTTCATTCGCAATTCAGCCTTGCAAGTATCCTTTTCTTTGCAATCGTACGGAATATATACAACAATATCCGGCTCAGAGAAAAAAACCATCAATTAAGAATAGAAAAGAAAGAAGCTGAGCTGAACTATCTAAAATCTCAGACCAATCCGCATTTTCTATTTAATACCCTAAACAATATTTATTCACTGGCAAGAGATAAAAACGATCTTGCCCCCGAGTCAATTTTACGCTTATCCAAAATATTGCGTTTTATGCTGTACGAAACCGGCGGCGATTCTATTGCGATAGACGATGAGCTGAAAATAATCACCGACTATATAGCGCTCGAAAAACTCCGTTATGATGACTCCCTGCAAATAACGCTTTATACAGATATTGAAAATGAAAAGCAGGCTTTGCCACCTTTGCTGCTTATCCCATTGGTAGAAAACGCTTTTAAGCATGGGGTTTCAGAAACAAGAAGCAGGCCTTTTGTAGATATTAATCTGTCGGTAAGGCAACAGCAATTGTTATTTACGGTCAAAAATTCAATGGAAGAAGCCAGCATTGTCCAGGAGGTGAAAGAAAATATCGGGCTTTCTAACCTGCGCAAGCAGTTAGCGCTACTCTACAAAGAGTATGATTTAACCGTAGGACAGGAAAATGCAGTCTTTACATCTACATTACGCATCAACTTAACAAGCAATGTCTAAAATAAAATGCATCATCATAGAAGATGAGCCGCTTGCTGTTAAAATACTGGCGGACTATGTTGCACAAGTACCTTTTTTGCAATTAGAAGGCAGCTTTAAAGATGCTATTCTTGCAACAGAATGGCTGCGGACCAATGAGGTGCAACTGTTATTCTTAGACATTCACCTGCCCAAATTAAAGGGGATGGCATTTTTGAAAACGCTTACCCAAAAACCTGCAGTTATTGTCACTACGGCGTATCACCAGTATGCTGTAGAAGGGTTCGACTTAAATGTAACAGACTACCTGCTTAAGCCGATTGAATTTGAACGTTTCCTGATTGCCGTTAATAAAGTAAAAGTCCCCGCCGAAAACTTCCCCACTGCCACAGAAGCTGCAGAAGCAAAAGACTACCTGTTTCTTACTGTACAAAAGAAAAAAGTGAAAATTTTATTTTCGGAAATCCTATATGTGGAAAGTCAACGGGAGTACATTAAAGTCGTAACAGAAAAAAAGGAATTCACAGTACGAATGAGTACACATGAAATAGAAGACCTGTTACCCGGTCATATTTTCAAACGTATTCACCGTTCATATATCATTTCAATCAATAAGCTGGAGTCTTATACGGCAGAATCAGTTGAAGTAAACGGCGTATCTATTCCGATTGGAAGGGGTTACAGGGAGATTCTTGAAGGTCTTTAATATGTTTTGAATACATAAGACGAGTATTTTTTGTGCTTTCTATCCGAAATTATATCTCCTCTTAAAGGTATCAGGCCCTGATTTTGTGCATTTGTTTCCTGAACAAAAGAAGGTATTGGTGAGCCGGATGATGAACTTTCGGGTGTGCTTTGTAGGCACCCCTTCTCTCAGGCAGTATTTTTTTGTGTGATTTGATTTTTTAATAGCTCATCTTTCCATTCTACCGGTGTCAGGTTATTCAATGCTTTTTGTTGCCTGAGGATCGGGACAATCCGTGTCTCTGTAAATCATGCCTTTTTCATGCCTGAACTTTCGGTTGCGAAGGTCTATAAGAAAAAAATAATTTCATAAATCACGGAAATGCAAATACCGTAAAAAAAGGGAAAAAATACCGTGAAAATAATAGAAGCAACTCCGTCTTTTGACGGTATTTTTTAAAGTCAGCGTTCTGTCAATAATCCGGACGGATTTTTTGTGCATCTTAGACAGGTGAAGATGATTTGTTCTTTTATTCATTTATCAGATTGAATAATTGTTAACGGTATTGCTCACAAGTATATAGATCAGGCCGTTGCTTTGCTTATGAAATTCAGATTGATTTGTTTCCTGTCTATTCTGTTTTTACTGCTGATGTATGCTGATTTGCATAGTCAGGTTAAGGATTCCTTATTGCAAAAAAACGCTTCGGGTAGCACAGAGTGGGCTGCATCAAAGCTAATTCCCTTTTTAGATTCTTTACCAGAGGATGCTGATATATTCGGGGCCTACCTTATCCCCAAAATTTGTAAAGGATATGATCTTTTGTACCTGCAATTGCCGCCGGCACCTGTACCAGCCGAACAGGTAGTAGTTGAAAGAAGAGACGCAAGTGGTTTGCCTGTGGCTAAAGTTCACAAACCTTTACTGAAGGTCAGCGGCAATGTTTTTTACGATGTTTATTACCGGTCCCGGATTGATACACCCTATGCAGAACGGGATATTTACCAGCATACGGTTCAAGCCAGGCTGGATATACTATATAAGGATCAGTATCCAATGCGGGTATATCTTACCACCCGCTTCAGTAACAGTTCCTTGTTCAGAAAATATACTGATCTGAACCTGCAGTTCAATTCTGCAGATTTCAAACGGATACTGAAGGCAAAGATTTCAAAGGCCGTGGAATCATTTGTCGAATCCGGGTACGGTGAACTGGATTCACTTAAGCACATAATCGACAGGAAACGATTGTTACTGGCTTCACTTAGTCAGGCCGTTCAAAAGCCGGACCTTTCCCAGCAACAGGTGGAAGAGCGGGAAAAAATTCTGTTTACTAAGCCAGGGGGATTTCAAATACCGGATGCTTCCTCAGCTTTGAAACTGTTAAGAGAACAAGGTAACTGGGCAAACAATTTCAAATTCAATAAAAGGTTTTCTGACAGTACTTATACTGCACTTACTGATGATCTGAAAGATCAGCCAGGTAACAATACTGGCGTAAAAAAAATCATCGACAGTATCGAATACAAAAAATCAAAAATTGACAGCCTGTCTGCGGAGCTATATGCCGCAGAGAAGCTTTACCGGAAACTGCAATCATTGCGACAGTATAACCTCAGCGAATTGAAAAATCAGATCGAGGGTGCAAAGGACGTTACCGTACTTGTACAAAAGTTAAAACAACTGAATATCCCGGATTCTATTTTACCAAAAGGATACAAAACACTCTCTTCGATCCAATCCGTCAGCATTGGCAGAAGTACAGCAGATTACTCAGAGCTATCCGTAAAAAATATCAACATCACAGGTGTTCAGGCCGAGTATAATCCCCGTTATTATTATGCGATAGCTGTTGGCAAAGTGGATTATCGGTTCCGTGACTATCTAGTGTCCGGCAGAGCCCGGTCAAGACAATATGTTGCACTGGCGAGGTTTGGAAAAGGTACAAAAGATGGGAATCATGTTTTTTTCACCTATTACACCGGGAGGAGGCAGTTTTTTAATGCTTCTCTCGCTTCCCAGTCAAGCGGCAGGATTCCGGAGTATAACCTGGCAGGTATTACGATTGAGGGTTTTTATAAAGTAAGCCGGAATATCTCCCTGGTAGCAGAAATAGCAAAATCATCAAAACCCTATTACAGCCTTGACAGTTTGCAAAGAAAGGGATGGATGAACTCGGTCACTAATTTCAACGACAGAAGTAATGAAGCGTATGCCGCCAGGGTACAGTCTTATTTCCCAAAATCTCAAACCAGGTTTAGTGGTAGCGTCCGGTACACAGGGGCCAACTTCCAATCCTTTAGCACCTTTACTACGGGTGCTTCCCAACTCAGGTGGAAGAGCAGGCTGGAACAACCCTTTTTTAAGAAGCAGCTAACCATCATTTCCTCACTGGAACAAAACGACTATAATAACCCCTTTGTCAGCACAGCTTATAAAAGTTCTTCTGTACTGGCAAGCCTCCAGGCTAACCTGCGGTTTAAAAAATGGCCGGTAATATCTATGGGATATTATCCGTCTTTCCAATTGGTAAAAACAGGGGATGATCAATATACGGAGAGCCGGTATTATACCCTGTCAGCAAGTGCCGGATATTATTATAAAGTGAAATCAGTGCAGGTAAGTTCATACCTGCTGTACAGCCAATTCTTTAACGAAGCAAATGACTCAGGCTTTGTTTACTACAACTCGAGGAACCTCTTGTTTTCGCAAAATATCTTCTTCCGGAAAGTTTCAATGATGGTGAGTGCATCACTGAACAGGAGTATTGATTATACAGTTAAAACAATTGAAAGTTCGGGAGAATTCAGGATCAGTAAAGTTGTTGCAGCAGGAGCCGGGGTGAAAATGATCAAACATGATTTATTATCAGCTATGCAATGGGGATACAGCGGAAGCCTCTCTCTGAATATTCCAAAGCTGGGAGAAATTCAGCTTATGATGGATAAAGGATTCATTCCCGGTATGAACCTGCAATTAGTTGATAACAGGATGGGAAGACTGACTTATTACAAAACATTTTAAAAGCAGATGCTTATGTACAGGCGAG
This sequence comes from Chitinophagaceae bacterium UBA4411, assembly GCA_002400415.1. Taxonomy (GTDB): domain Bacteria; phylum Bacteroidota; class Bacteroidia; order Chitinophagales; family Chitinophagaceae; genus CADEDV01. The sequence continues at coordinate 42,197 of DGQP01000010.1, read as the reverse complement.
TATTTTGTCAATTAATTTTTGCGGCAATCGTTCAGGCCGCTGCTGCCCAGGTGTCAGTTTCATTACAGGAGCCGCCAGCAGGTATAGTGCAAAGGAATCAACTCTGGAACCTGGCACTGATTTATTCAGGATCGGGTTCACTGAATGTTACGGTTGGACTAACGCTGACCAATATGACCGATAACCAGCCTGTAATGACTGCATTTACAAAACCTGTTACACTTACAAAGGGTGTGAAACAAATAAAGCTGGCAGATATTTCACCGGTAGATTATACTTTCTTATCACCTGCGTTCAATCGTTTGACGGATGCATTGCTTCCGATTGGAAATTACCGGGCCTGTTATTCTATTTACAATGGAACTGACAAAGGAGACAATATCCTGGCTGAAGATTGTATGAATATAGAAGTAATCCCCTTGAGCCCGCCTCAGTTAGCCATGCCTGCCGATGCAGCTTCCATTCAAACACACTATCCGCAATTCAGCTGGCTGCCTCCTGCTCCGCTTACTTTATTCAATGACCTGAATTATGATTTATTGCTAACAGAAGTGAGACCAGACCAGACTGCTGCTGCTGCTATACAGGAAAATCTACCCGTGTATAATATGGGAAGGCTGACAGCGATGATCAGCAGTTATCCAGCTTCCGCCAAAAGCCTGGATACCGGGAAACTGTATGCATGGAGAGTGGTTGCCAAAAACGGGGAAGCTTTTGCTGCGCAAAGTGAAGTATGGACGTTCAGGGTGCAGCCGGAAAAGCCCGAATCACTGCTGCCAGCCGGTGGAGTGTACCTCGAATTAAAAAATGATAACGGGTATAAAAGCACCGCTGTGCTGCCGGATAATATTCTTGGTATCAAGTACTATTCTTATGATAAGACGCATGAGACCGCTGTCCGGTTCCTGGATGCAAGAGGGGCGTTGGTCAAAGAAGTAAAGAAGCCTATCGAATACGGAAACAACTTTTTAGTGTTTAAGCTGGATCATTCATTCAGCAAAGAGACCACTTATTTTATTGAGATCGCTGATGTGCAGGATAGCCGTTACCGGGCATCTTTCATCATTGCAAAATAAACCAGTAACCTGTTATAACATACTTATGATTTTACAGTTAGCAAATTTTCATCGCCCTAAAATCGCCGCTTTCTTTTGTGTGCTGTTTTATATGGCATTGCTGTTACCGGCAAGTGCTGGTACCAGCAAGTTTAATCGTTCTGGCAGCATGAATGATACCTGGAAAGCAAACCCGGCGGCTACAGGTTTGTACAAACCTGTGCTGGCCCCGGAACTAAACAAGGGATATGTGGACGGGATGAGTATTCATCCTGAAGAAATGAACGGTGATAAGACAGCTCAAAAAGATTTTATTGGAGGCCCCGGGCAGCCAGAGATGTCCTCTTTTAAATCCATCGGTACAGATAATATGGTGAACCTGTTCACAGGAGATTTCAGTTATAATATTCCATTGATGGATGTGGGAGGATACCCGGTTAATATGTATTACGATGGTGGCATAAGCCCGGAACAGGAGGCCAGTTGGGTTGGATTGGGATGGAATATTAACCCGGGGAATATTAACCGTAATTCAAGAGGAGTACCTGATGATTTTAACGGGCAGGATACGCTGGAGCAGATGCAAAAGATGAAACCTAATAAAACCTGGGGTTTGGGCATCGGCGGAGATCTGGAATTGCTCGGGCAAAAAGGTGTCATTAAAGACAGTATTAATTTTTCTTTGAGAGCAGGAGCCAGTCTTGGGGTGGCATTTAATAATTACCTGGGCCCTTCTCTTGATCTGGCGTTAAGAGGAAATGCCGGATTTAAAATTTCAGCTATTGCGGCCAGTGAAAAGATCACGCAATCATCCCAGGGAGGAAAGGCCGATACCAGCACAGGATTGCCGCTGACCTTAAACCCATCGGTCAGTTTTGGTATTGATATTAATTCAAGAGCGGGATCCTCTTTTTCAGGCGGAGTTTCTTTGACTGCCAGTACCATGTACAAGCAAAATTCTCTTTCTTTTGGTGGCAGCCTTTCTACCGGGTATAATTCAAGGTCAGGTATGAAAGCGCTGCAGATTGCTGAACAGGTATCATTCAGCAACTATGAAGAAAGAAAGCGGGGTGATTATACCTATAATGCAGGGGGTGGGGTCAACTTCACGCTGCATTCAAATACCATCAGCTTTTTAAAACCAAGCTATATACCATCGATCCGCATGCCCATTACCAATACGGCATGGTCAGGACGCTTTCAATTAGGGCTGGGCAGTTGGGGAGTGGCGGCGGATGTGGAAGCTGAAGTATATGGCCAGAAATCAGAGATCCTGAAAGGAGATACCCTGCAGAAAAAACCAATGGTGGGTTATCTCTATTACCAGCAGGCGGTAAACAATCCAAACTATGTTATGGATTTTACCCGCTTCAATGATAAAGAAGTAACACCCAACACTCCTGTCGTTTCTGTTCCCCAATATAGTTATGATGTGTTTTCCATACAGGGAGAGGGAACCGGAGGCAGTATCCGGGCTTTTCGCAATGACCTGGGTTATGTACGGGATAACCTGACCTTGTCCAAAGATAAAAACCTGAGCCTGGGTGCAGACGTGGATCCACCAGGACACTATGGTGCAAATTATAATTCTGTCAAAACACCATCGCAGATCGGTGAATGGAACAGCGGGAACCTGCTTCGTAACAGCACTCAGTTCACGCAACCCAATGGTACATTCGAAAATGTGTATTTCCGCAACCCTGCTGAGAATTGTGTGATTGATTCCGGTCGTTTTGAACAGGTAGGTGGAATAGACCTGGTGCGGTATGTATTGAGCGGTACAGGAAATGCGCCGGTAGTTGAACCCAAACTACAACGTTTTGACAAAGCACTCCGGCCCAATGCATCTTTAGTGAACCTGACCCAACGACCGGTAAATGCAGAACGAAACAAGCGTACCCAGGTGATCAGTTTCCTGACAGCAGAAGAAGCCGCTCTTGCCGGACTTGACAAAGTAATAAAAAGCTATAATAACCAGACTTTGCTGGATAATACAGCAGATACATTATTATATGAGACCATTCTTCGTGCCGGTGGTTTCCGCAAAGCCCATCATCTTTCCCAGATCAATGTAACCGAAGGCAATGGCAAGAGATATGTGTATGGTGTTCCTGTTTATAATATCAAACAAAAGGATTTTACTTTTTCTGTTAATAACAGCTATTCAGAAATCCCGGATAAAGTAGCGGTGAATCAAAACCTGGCTTCTTCCGGTTCTGTATTGCTGGATGATAAGTCGAACCGTGATGGGTATGTCCAGATCACTACCACACCTGCCTATGCCCATTCCTTTTTATTATCGGGAATTTTGTCTCCCGATTATGTGGATGTAACCGGTAACGGTATTACGGAAGATGACCTGGGAGATGCTGTAAAATTTAATTATTCAAGGATTAAAGACGGCAGCAACTACGCCCATAAATGGAGAACACCATTATCATTAAATGATTCTGCCAATTTCAATGCGGGGCTCCGGTCTGAAGTAAAGGATGATAAAGCGCTGATTTCTTATGGTGAGCGGGAGTCCTGGTATCTCCAATCCATTGAATCCAAGACAATGATAGCCTTCTTTTATGTTTCTGACAGGCTGGATGGCAAGGGTGCTTCAGGTGAACATGGCGGAATTAACAGCAGCGAAACCCTTGTCAAAAAACTGGATAGTATCGCCCTGTTTAGCAAAGCCGATCTCAAAAAGAATAAACTGGTTAAAGCAAAGCCGATTAAGACCGTTCATTTCAGGTACAGCTACCTGCTTTGCCAGAATACTCCCGATAATCCGTCGGGTAGCGCAGGTAATAAGGGGAAACTGACATTAGATAGTGTTTACTCAACATTTAATGGGAAAGCAAGGGGCTTTAAAAATAAATACAGGTTTGTTTATGATGCAGCTGGTACACCCGGCAATCCTAATTATTCATTCGGTTCAAGTGATCGCTGGGGAGTCTATAAGCCACAGAACTCGAACCCGGCCGGAATGAAGAACAATGATTATCCGTATAGCGCTCAATCCACGACCAGTGATACGCTGAATAAATATGCCAGCGCCTGGATGCTCCGGAAAATCGTATTGCCTTCCGGCGGGCAGATCGAAGTGAATTATGAAAGCGATGACTATGCCTTTGTACAGAACAGGAGAGCTGCTGTAATGATGCGGGTTGCAGGGTTTAACAATAGTTCTTCCTTCAGTACAGCTTCCAATAAACTATATCGTTCGGAAACAGCATCCTCAGCGGAGAATGATTATGTTTTCTTCCGGGTACCGGTTGCCTGTACCAATGCAGCTGATGCGTATAACAAGTATTTTCAGGGAAACAGCCAACTGGCATTCAAGATATGGGTACAAATGCCCAAAGGCCCGGAACAAATCAGCTGTTATGCAGGATACGGTAATACTGCTAACACAGATTATGGAGTAGATGCCACAAATCCCAATATCATATGGGTAAAAATGAAACGGCTGGGAGGAAAGAACCCATTGTCGATCACCGCACTGGAATATTTGCGGCAACAATTGCCCGGGCAGGCATTCAAAGGCTATGATGTTTCAGGTGAGCCGGGTTTGAAACAGGTGGGGGAAATGTTATTGGGAATGCTGACGAGTTTACGTGATGCTTTCAGCGATCCGGTCAACGCATTCCGCAAAGATGGCAAAGCCATGTATATTGATACGGCCAGGTCCTTTGTAAGATTAAATGATCCTGATGGCATTAAATACGGGGGAGGATACCGGGTAAAGTCCGTGTTATTGAAAGATAACTGGAACACAATGACAGGCCAGTTCACCTCTGCTTATGGTCAGCAATATGATTACAGCACGACCGAAAATTTCAATGGCACCAACAGAAAAATCAGCAGCGGTGTGGCTTCCTACGAGCCTTCTATCGGCGGTGAGGAAAACCCTTTTCAATCGATCATTGAAATAGAGGATTATTTACCCATGGGGCCGACTTCTTACGGGGCTGTGGAAATGCCGGTACTGGATGCCTTCTTTCCTTCGCCATTGGTCGGGTACAGCAAGGTGTCGGTGAGTTCAATAAAGGTCGATACCTCTGCCGCAAAAAAATCAAGATCAGGTATCGGTAAGCAGGTTACCGAATTTTATACAGCAAGGGACTATCCCGTTTATTACAGTTATACACCCTTTGACGCTGCCAGTGTGAAAGAGTTTCACCAGGCATCCACTACTAATTTTTTCAATAAATATGCTTACGATCTTAAGGCGCAGTCACAGGGTTTTTTGATCATCAATAATGATATGCACGGGAAAGTAAAGTCACAATCTTCCTATGCGGCAAACGATACTGCAACACGGATCAGTTATACTGAAAATTTTTACCGTAATACAGGTTCAAATGGATTAAATGATAAGTTCTCCTTTATCCGGAAGGAGGCAGGGGGCACTTTGTATTCAGGCAATATGGGAATTGATATAGACCTCATGACGGATACCCGTGAGTTTTCTGTAAAAGCAAGCAGCCGGGAAAACCAGGGCCAGGTGGATATATTCTATTTTGGCCCTATTTGGATCCCTGTTCCCACGATCTGGCCGGTAGATGGGATTGCAGAAAATGTCTATCGTGCCGTAACCACCACCAAAGTGGTGAACTTCCATGGGGTGTTGGACAGCGTCCTGGTGATTGATAAAGGAAGTGCGGTGTCTACCAAAAATCTTGCCTATGATGCGCAGACGGGAGAAGTGCTGGTGAGCCGGACGAATAATGAATTTAACAGGCCCATATATAACAGCTCGTTTCCGGCGCATTGGGCTTACAGCGGAATGGGCCTGGCATATACCAATATTGATGCTGCTTATTCAGGTATCAATTTTTTGGATGGAAAGATCACTAACCCCGGGTTTAATCATGCAGTTTTTGAAAGCGGGGATGAGTTGCTGATCAAGAAAGCTGTTTTACCGGATACAGGTTGTAATGCCCAGTTGGCCACACCGGGCAATTCAGTTGTGTGGGTATATGACAGAAATAAAAATAATACTTCACTCACCACAACACCTGATTTTATTTTCATCGATGCGAAAGGACAGCCTTATACCATGTCGGCTGTCAGTTTCCGGATTATCCGGAGCGGGCACAGGAACCTGCTGGATGCGAAGGCTGCCAGTATTACCAGTATGTCTAATCCCATGTCCACCGGAAAGCTGTTTTTTGATACGGCCAGTAAGGTAATCAATGCGGCTTCTATAGAATACAAAGAAAAGTGGCAAACGGATAATGATGTTATCCGGAAACTGAAGATCGTCAGTGACCCTGTTACGTGTTTAAGAACAGAGGTCGAAGACAGCCTGGGTTATATGGAAAAGAGCATCAATCTCTACCGCAAAGGTATGCTGGGTAATTTCCGTTCTTACCGCAATATGGTTTTCTATGATGGCAGAAAAGAGTACGACAGTACTTCCCTGACAAATATTGCTGAAAACGGGTTACTCAAAAACTTCAAACCTTATTGGAGTTTCAACGTGTCCAATAACCTTGTACCCGATACCCTGAGTACGCAATGGGTATGGAACAGTAAACTGAATAAAGTAAATGCCAAAGGCCTGGAACTGGAAACACAGGATGCGATGGGAATTTATACTTCTGCCCAGTATGGCTATGACAAGACCTTACCTGTAGCGATTGCAGGTAATGCACGGTATAACGAGATGTTTGCTGAAAGCTTTGAGGATTACCAATATGGTGAATCGCTAAGCAATGCCCAATATAATTACCGGAAAAAACATATTGATTTTGGTAAAATGTCCAACAGCTTTTTGGTCAATACTGATTCTACTGATTTTAAAGCGCATACAGGTAAATATGTTTTGGGAGTCAACGGAACAGGTTCACTGAACCTGCCTTTTGCCAGCGACCCCCAGGCTTTTTCCAATAGTATGGCATCCACCGCTGTTGTGCCATCGGTGGTCTGGGGATCCCGTGGTGGTAATATGACGTACATCAGTTCGGCTGCTAATTTCAGTAATACCAATACCACATTTAATTCAGGTGATGTTTTGGGTGGCGTGTATTATACGTTGCAGCCTTCATTGCCGACCAGTTCCATTTCAGGCAACTATGTTTCGTACAGTTATTATATCACGACAAAGCAATACTTTGAGATTGGGGCCGCAGGAACCTATACACTCAAGTTCAGATCAATGTCTGGAAAAGAGAATTCCTCTTACAGCAGTTTCCCTGCCTTTGCGTCTATTTCTGTTTACGATAGTGCCAACAATATAACACATATCGGGACGGACCTGGGTACTACTTCGGATACCTATTCGAAAACAAAAACCAGGAGTTTTTGCCTGGATAAAGGGGTCTATATTTTATACCTGCAGTTCTACGCGAGTTACAGCTATTCCTGTACTCCCGGTCCTTATACCAGTTTTTGCACTACTGGCGGAAGTGACGCCTACCTCGTAGTTGATAATTATACTGTCATGGATTCCAATACGCCTTCCTGGGGTTCCATCAAATTTTACAGAAGCTACACAACGGTTAACAATTGTACTTATACCCAACCTATTGCGGCTTCAGATTCCATGCTGCACAGGACATTCAGCATTACACCGGGTAAGAAAATGCTATTCAGTGCCTGGGTAAAAGAGAACTGTGGTAATACGGCGGCCGGGATACCGTGCAGGGAATATACGTATACCAACAACCAGGTGCGGTTAAGATATAATGCAAACCCGGCTGACAATGATACGTTGTATCCTGCCGGACCCATCATTGATGGCTGGCAGCGATACGAGGGTGTATTTACTGTTCCAACAGGCAGTACGTCGGTTTCACTTGATTTGGTGAATAGCACAGCCTCCTCTGTCTACTTTGACGATATCCGGATTCATCCATTTAATTCCAATGTAAAAAGTTATGTGTACGATCCCGTTAACCTGCGGCTGCTGGCTGAACTGGACGCTAATAACTACGGCAGTTTTTATGAGTACGACGAGGAGGGGACCCTGATAAGAACGAAAGTGGAAACCAGGGAAGGTATTAAGACAGTGACGGAAACAAGACAGTCGCTGCAAAAAATAATTCAATAGAGCAGGATAATATGAAAAGCATGAAACAAAAGATATTAATTACACTGGTCGCTGTTACATCTCTGCTGATCACAAGTTCCGTGCAGGCACAGCGAAAAAAACAAAAGCAGGACACCCTAGGTGTTTACCGGGAATTCGCCCGCATCGGAGAATGGTATGAGCAGTTGCCGGTCAGGATGAATTTGAAATTTGTTCATCAAACCATTCCGGCCAGTCAAAGTGAAAACAGCCAGCCAACCGATATGGTTGTTTATTACGGGAAAAATGATTTTTATATGCAGGCAGAAGGCCTGGAACAAATTGCCAATGATTCCCTGATCGTACTGGTTAATGCAGCAACAAAGATGATCAGGTTATATCCCAATGATTCAGCCATGCAGCGGAGATTACAGCAGGCCGTACTGCTGTACAAACCTGACTCATCATTTAAAGAACTGGTTCAGCGCTATACTGCATCTATGATCAGCGAAGATCAAAATTCAAAACAAATCACCCTGCAAAGCCGGGATAAGCTATTTGGAACTGCTTTCCCCAAAGAAACGATCAGCATCAGTTATCAACAGGGGTCTTTTCAACCCAAAGTATTTGACCAGGTAAAAAGAAGCCTGGTGCTGATTGATGTTGCAATGTATCAGCGGTTACAAAATAACCCGGAATATTCAGGAAGGCTGGTTCAAACCAAAGCAAAAGGGGCTGAACTGTTTTTTATGGTAAAAGAGATACATACCAACTGCCGGTTCACTGAAGTCAGTCATGAACTGAGGCAACCACCTGTCCGGCAGCAGGACCGGATTGTAAAAGTACAGGATGGATCTTTTCAACCTGGAAGAGGATTTGAGGACTATGTGCTGTCAAAAGAATTTTAAGGAACATCATGAAAATAAAATTGCTATGGTAAAACTTGTTCATCCAAAAATTATCTGCTGCCTGCTGGTCATGCTGCTGTTTAAAAATAGCCCTGTAACAGCACAGGTGAGTATCACCGGGCCTGCCTGCATTATCCCGGGCCTGACCTACCAGTATCTTATTTCAGGTAATTCCGGTCAAAACACCGGTTTTCAAATCTGTATAACCGGGGGCAGGCTGCTAACAGGAGATAGCTGTACCACTCCGGGGAATTTTCAGAATGCAGTGTTGGTATTATGGAATGATACCGGCTACAGGAAACTGAATCTCACTTCCGCTGCGGGTAATACTGTTATGACGGTACAGGGAACTACTGCATTGGCGGGTGGAATCATACACCTGGATGATAAAGCAAGGTTATACGACTCAACGATCAGCGGCTACCGGTTTCGCTGTGAAGCAGCCAGCGGAGGAGCCTGCGACCCGGTATATGTTTACCAGTGGCAGCAATCTGCCAACAACGTTAACTGGACAAATATTCCCGGTGCTGTTGGAAGAGATTTTGATTTCACAGGGGTAGTTAGGGTGAATACGTATTTCAGAAGAGTAACAACAGAAACAAACTCGCAAACCATAGCTTATTCAGACAGCGGGTTATTAACAGTTGTTTTTAACCCCTGAAGATGAACACGAATAAAAATTGAGGAAGAGAAATAGTTTACATACACATGCAGCAAGCATAATTAACTAAATGAATTATCTCATGTCAGCAAAGACTTCCAGGCGTAAAATTATAATCAGCATTAGTGCTATGGTGTGCGTATTGCTGAGTCTCAACAGTGCCGGGCAATTAGCCATTTCAGGGCCCACTTCAGTGACGCTGAATAGTTCGGCTTCCTATTATCCGACCTATAATGGTTCCAGCACTTATCCCTACAGCAGCGGGTATAGTTATGTCATCAGCGGAGGAGTGGTAACCGGAACAAGCAATACGTCGAAGTCTGGTACCAATACCGGTGGAATCCTCTATACCATGGGCATCAATGTTACCTGGACTTCCTCTTCGGGTTCATTAAGCCTGTATTGCGGTCTTGGAAGTACATCGATCAGTGTAACAGCTGTTGGGCCACTCGTCTCGGGTTCACTTTCACCTTCCAGCCAAACCATTAACTATGGTGCCGTGCCATCAACAATAACAGGAACTGCTGCTACTGGTGGAGCCGCAAGCCCTAATTACCAATACCAGTGGTGGAGTTCCCCGGATGCTTCAAGCTGGACATCCATAAGCGGCGCCACCGGGCTCAACTATTCACCGGGCAACTTATTTGCTACTACTTTTTATCGCCGCCAGGTAACAGAAACAACAACCAGTAGTACAGCTTATACTTCCACTGTGTCAGTGGCTGTACATCCTGAATTGATCAGCAGCATAAGTCCGTCTACACAAACCATCACCAGTGGCAATTCTCCTGGTACCCTGACTTCTTCGGTCAGTGGCGGGAATGGGTCCTATACGTATCAATGGCAGAGTTCTCCCAATACCAGTTCCTGGACCAATACAGGCACTTCCTCCACGTATAGCCCCGGTGCACTGACCTCCACCACTTTTTACCGTTTAATTGTAGCCAGTAACGGCGTGTATGATACCAGTAATACAGCAACGGTCAGTGTTTGTACTTCGGCTACCACAGTAGGACCCGTGACCGGACCTCCCACCTGTATGATCGGTTCTACGATACAATTGCTTAATTCTGTCGGGGGAGGAAACTGGAGCAGTAATAACACAGGGCTTGCAACGGTTGACGCCAGTGGTGTGGTAACAGGAAAGGCAGAGGGGAATGTGATCATCACTTATACATTGACCAATTCCTGTGGTACCGCTTCGGCCCAGGATACAATTGCCATCACCACTTTTACCACCTATTCCCAGCGTCTTGGTAACGGGATTCCTGATCCGGTACTCACAGATACAATATCGCTGGTACAGAATACCATAAAAACAACCGAGTACCGGCAGGATACTTCGTATTCCTCCGCGCATGCTATCCGGAATGTAATCGCCCTGCGGGTTATCGAAGAAACCAATAAATATATTCCGGGTGATTTTACAGCGACTGTTGTAGTACAGGTGGAATACGGACATTCTGTATCCGCTATTAACCTGCTGGACTCCATTAAACTCATGGTGAATTACACAAAGAACGCAGGGAATAAATATAATGCGCTGAATTATTTTACATTCAGCAATGCTGAATTTACCCGGGTGAAGGTATTAAGGGTGGAAGCACCGGTTACCGTCAATGGGATCAGCTTTGATACTAAACAGGTGTTGCAGCTGACGAACAACCTGGCAGCCACACGTTATTACCAGCTTCCGGATAACAAAAAACCGGTTTTATCCTACAGTAACCCGGCAGGAGGAACAGTACCTGATGCACTTTCGGTAAGCTGGCTGCTGCCTGATCACACCCACAACAATGCGGTTCAGTTAGAATGGACCTGGCTGGAAAATGAAATGGCCGGCACCTATGTTAGCAATAATGTATTTGATACAGCCTTGCTTTTTAAAACGGGTGCTACCCGGATTGACCTGCCCGGTGGTGCAGCTGCAGGTGGTTATGATGTACCACTTCTTTATGGTGGTGCAGGTAAATTATTTCTGCGGGTAAGAGCGGCCAACATAATGCCAACAGGCAGCCGGAGTGATGGCCCCTGGTCATTTGTAAAAACCTATGCTTTTAACGGACATAATGATAGCCTGAACTGGCAGATGACCACTACTTATGCAGAGGAAGGGAAACGCAAAACCGTTCTTCAATATGCGGATGGTTCACTGCGTGTCCGGCAAACCGTTACCAAGGATAATGTTTCGCAGAAAACAGTGGTGGCAGAGACATTCTATGATGGCGAAGGACGGCCTGCTGTTCAGGTACTGCCCGCTCCGGGTATCAGTACGATAATCAGCTATAACAAAAACCTGAATAAATTTAACACGCAACCGGATAATACGGATCCGGCAGAATATTTTGATTTCAGTACTTCCACACTGGGTAAATACAATACTCCTCCCTTAAGTGAAAGCTCCGGGGCGGCCCGTTATTACAGTAACCAGAACCCCGATGCCAATACAGGGATCCATAAAAATATTCCCGCAGCGAATGGGTTTGCGTATGCAGTGACCCGGTATACACCGGATGCTACCGGCAGGATCATGCGGCAGGGGAGTGTTGGTGATTCCCTGCAAATCGGCGGTAACCATGCCACCAAATATTATTATGGTACGCCTGCGCAGGAAGAACTGGATGCATTGTTTGGTACCGAAGTGGGCAACTATACCCATTACTTCAAAAACATGGTGCAGGATGGTAATGGCCAGATGAGTGTGAGCTATGTGGATATGCATGGCCGCACCATTGCCACTGCGCTGGCGGGTGAAACACCGTCGGCCCTGCAGGCGCTGAATATTACCGATACTATGCAGTATAAGAACCAGGCCGGCAAAGTTCTTTCCCGCAACCTGCTTGACAAGGGTTCCAATATTTTAAAAGGAAGAATCGTTGAGTCCATCAATACCATACTGGTGCCGTTCCGGACTACTTATAGTTTTAATTACCAGTTAGCCAAACAAACCCTGAAGCTGCCGAAGTGTAATACAAACGATTCAGTGGCGTATGACTGCAAATTTGATCTGCAGATTTCTGTCACCGATGAATCAGGTGATACTACTCCGATTGTGTACAACTATACGGGCATTGACAATATCAATTTCCAGCAATCAATAATATTACCGGCGGGTTCTTACAGTGTTCGAAAATCACTGACCATTAACCCTGATTCATTAGATAAGTTCCTAAAGCGGTATGATACCATTGGTGTGGGCATCTGCCAGACACAGCAGTATTTGGTTGATTCGCTGATATTGCTGGATTCAACGGTGTCCGGTTGTGGCGTGAACCCAACACCCCTCACAAGTACAAACTGCATGACTTCGCTGGGAACATATTCGGCTTACCTGTCAGGGCGTGCCGCCAGCCTGGGCGTAGCTGTGAACCAGCTATCAGCTACACAGGTAAATGATATAAGAAACCAATACATCACTGATTCAAGTTTTTGTGCCTCCCTTAATGCAAATATTTCACATACACTGGAGAATACGAGGCGGCAAATGCTGAGTGATATGATTCCATACAGCGGTCAGTTTGCCAGGGATACCGGGAGTACGGCGATGTATGGTAAGTATAATATTTTCTCTGCGAGTGGTAATCCCAGCTTCAGCCAGCCTTTCTATAAATATCCACGGCAGGTTCGCACAGGTTCGGCGGATTATTATTTTACGGCTACCGGCAATATCGATAGCAGTGTTTTACTTTCCCGTTTGCAGACAATGAACATGGGTGATTTTCAGCAGGAGTTTATTGATTCATGGGCCCGGTCATTGCTGCCCTACCATCCTGAATTTAATAAACTGAAATTCGCAGAAGACAGTTTGCGGAGCACCTTTAATTATGCAGACAGTATACAATTAGTCAACTCTGCTTTTAGTCCCCTGAATACAGATCCCTATTTTAATATTTCTTCCCGGACGGCAGAGAAAAACCTGATGAAAAGATACAGTGATACAGCCTGGATAAATAACTATAGTATCTGGCAGCTGGCTTATGGAGAAGCATTCGGATGTAAGACCAATACAGATACCACTACCCGTAAGAATTGCTTTAACAACATGCCGAAGGTACTCACGGCAACGGGCACATCCATTAATAATGGCTCTGGTTCCGTAACGCTTACGGCAACATTGCAATCGACCGCATGGACGATGTATAAAACGCTGTACCGGCAGGTACGCAGCGATATGGTGAACAGGTATATAAATGTAAGGCCGGGTACCACCGACACAGCTGATAATTCCAACCTGATCAAACAGGGATTCCAGTTGCATTTCCCTTATAACTATGCGCAGCAGGCAGAAAACCTGGGGTGGACGGGCTGGTTCCCCAATCAAAATGGAAATTATCCCCCTGTGAACCTGAACGATTCAGCCAGTAATGCCTCCAATGCCTGTGCAAGTTATGTGGAAGCGTGGCGGTCAGCCCTGCTGGATTGCCCTGCGCTTGCAGCGAAAGATTCGGCGTCCAGGGAACAGATATTAAATTCGATCACCGGAAAAATGCTGGTGGTTTGCAAAAACGGAACGGACAATGCAAATCCTTATGGTTCTTCCACCGTAGCACCGGCCTATGCCGGCACCACCTATACCAGCTTTGAACAAGTGGTCAATGCAGTCTTTGACAGTGCAGGTATTGCGAAGAATACCATGTATTGTAACCCTTATGGTATTACCTGGCCAAAACCTTATGGAAAGAATCCGCTTATTACAAAGCAGATGATCGCTTCAGTTGATAACTGTGTGTGCTCGCAATTCTACCAGTTGAAGAATGAAATTATAGCAAATGGGGGAAGCACTGGCTCACTGGCTTCCATCAACCAGTATTTATGGACCAACTACCAGGATACCATCACACCCGTTTTGTATGATGGTCTGCAACGATGCTATAATGCTTATTTCTACAATTGCAGGGATACCACAAGTAATACCTGCGGGCATCCGGGAGCTTATTATACCTGTACATATAAGATATGTGATGTGCTGCAAAGTAACCCGCTGGCCACACCACAGCCGTTACCGCTGTTCTTAACCTGCGGATTTGACAGCAGCATGTATAACTGTTTCACCTGCGGCCAGTTTAAGGCCCTCGATTCTTCTTTCTATTCGTCATTCAACCGGCATCCGGTATTCACGGGTACAATTACCGCAGACAGTGTACTGGCCTGGAATGAACTGTTTGCGAAGTATGTAAACTTCAAAACAGGTTTGCAGCATAACTGGCAATATTATTCGGACAAATTCAATGCTACCAGTTGTGGTATTGGAGGGCTCTCTGGTTCAGGAACCGGCTTATCAATTTGCTTAGATAAAAAACCTTTGACGGATACTACTGGTCTTATACCACCGGTTTCCCCCTGCCAGCAGGTACGCAACCAATCCATCGTAAAAGCAGCTATCATTTATGAATATAACCGGCAACAGGCACTGGCTAACTTTAATGCAGCTTATTTAGCCAAATGTTTATTAGCAGCAGAGACATTCAATGTTTCCGATACAATCAAAGAGTACCATTATACCCTGTATTATTATGACCAGGCAGGTAACCTGGTAAAGACCGTGCCTCCAAAAGGTGTAGTCCCCAATTATACTTCCGGGTTCTTAGCAGATGTGAAAACTGAGCGAAACAAAATGATCAACGGGCAATCCTGGACTCCCAAACTGCCGGCCCATACTTATGCCACCCGTTATTCTTATAACAGCTTAAACCAGGTTGTTTTGCAGTCATCGCCGGATGGTGGCGTTAGTAAATTCTATTATGATCGTCTTGGCAGACTTGCGGTGAGCCAGAATGCCAAACAATCCAGGCTGGGGCATGTGTACAGCTATACCCGTTACGATTCGCTGGGACGTATAACGGAAGCTGGCCAGCTTACCGGTGGTAATGCGATGACCGACGCCACGGCCAAAGCAGAGAACAGTTTACAAACCTGGCTCACGAATGCTGCAAGCACCCGCAACCAGATCACCCAGACTGTTTATGATACAGCTTATGGCCCCATTAATGGTATTACCCTCAGTCAACAACATCTTCGCAACAGGGTGAGCTATTCGCAGGTGATCAATAATGCTACGGATACCTATGCATCCAGTGCTTCCTATTACAGTTATGATATACATGGTAATGCGGATACAGTACTTCAGGATTATGGCAACAGTAACGGCCTGCGTAATGCTATGAATACAAACAACGATGGTTCACCAAGCGGTAACCGGTTTAAAAAGATTGTTTACAATTATGATTTGGTTTCAGGCAAAGTAAACCAGGTTAGTTACCAACCGGGCCAGCCCGATGCCTATTATCACCGTTATGTGTATGATGGAGAAAACAGGCTGACGGATGTTTATTCGGGAAGGGATAGTGTACTGTTATTGCTGTTTCCTGAAAGGGAGGCTCATTACAACTATTACAAACATGGCCCGCTTGCTCAAACTGAGTTGGGGCAGCTGAAAGTGCAAAAGCAGGATTATGCATACACTCTGCAAGGCTGGCTGAAAGCGGTAAACCCGGCTATGGGAGGTACGCTGACCAATGGAACAGATACCACGGAGGCTTACCCTGTTGCGCAAGACGCTTATGCATTCAGCCTTCACTATTTCAAAAATGATTACAAAGCGATTGGTTACACCCCGCAGGCCACTTCAGTATTGGGAGCACTGAGCAGCAATGCAGCGCCACTTTATAACGGCAATATAGCTGCCATGGCGGTCAACCTGCCCAAATTAGGAGCCACCAAACTGTATAATTACCATTATGACCAATTGAACAGGGTCGTGGCGATGGATATGTATAATGGCTTAACTCCTGCGTCAGGAACATTTACTGCTGTTAACGATACCAGTTATAAAGAAAGGGTCAGCTATGATCCTAATGGAAATATTCTTACTTATTGGAGAAACGGTGACCTGGCAAGGCCGGTGATGGACAGACTCAGTTATTTTTATAAGGCCAGCACGAATCAACTGCATAAAGTAACAGACGCGGCTGCAGATGCAGCACCTGCTGACTACAGCAAATACAATGACCTGAAACAGGGACAGGCAGACAATAACTACCAGTATGATGCCATTGGTAACTTAGTATCTGACAACAGCGAGAGTATCACCAATATCAGCTGGACAGTATATGGTAAGATTGCCAGTATTACAAAGAGTGGTACGGTTATCAGGTATGTGTATGATGCCGGAGGTAACCGGATCATGAAACAAACGGCAACTGATACTACAGTTTATGTGCGGGATGCAAGCGGCAATGTGCTGAGTGTATATAGCAAACCTGCAGCTGCTATACTGGAACAAACCGAAACCCACCTATATGGCAGCGGACGACTGGGAATTGCCAGCAAACACCTGGTACCCGATAGCTCCATGGTACTATCAACCGGTTTTGGAATTGCGAAAAAAAGTATCTTTACGAGGGGCGAGAAGCTCTTTGAATTAAGTAATCACCTGGGTAATGTGCTGGTCACGGTGAGTGACCGGAGGATCCAGAATAGTACAGGAGGAGTTACAGTGGATTATTATACAGCGGATGTTGTTACGGCAAATGATTATTTTCCATATGGTATGGTCATGCCGGGAAGAAAATTTGGGAATGAAGCACGATATGGTTTTAATGGTAAGGAACGGGATAAGGATATAAATAGCCTGACTGCTTATGATTATGGGTTCAGGATTTATAACTCTGGGTTAGGGAGATTTTTGAGTGTGGATCCGTTGACTCAAAAATATCCTTGGTATACGCCTTATCAGTTTGCAGGAAATAAACCAATAAGGTTTGTTGATAGAGACGGATTAGAAGAAGCCAATCCAGAAGAATTTGATAAGGCCAGCAGGCTTATATCAGACTTCATCAATCATGGAGGTGCGAAAAGCGCTTGGCCAACTATAAGTAAGGAAACTTTTGCCAAACAACTGCAGAGTACAGTCTGGTCAAAAGGGTATAATATAGATCAAGGAAATACATGGCTCTGTGGTGTGGCAGCTCCTGCCCATTTATTTGCATTAGGGAATCCGACTGAATACGTGCAAAAGATGATAACTTTATATCAAGAGGGGTATTTCCCGGCCACAATAACAACCACTCCTACTATAACAGGTCAAACTCGTGAAGAAGATAGGAAACTGCAGGCAAGTTCTTCTTTAAGATCAGCAACTTTTGGTCAAGATGGTATCGCTACAGGAGGATCGGGAATGAGAGCAGTTGATTATATGTTATTAGGAACGGTAAGGAATTCTTTAAATGGTCTGTTCTATGGATGCGATCCTAATGAAAATAACCGAGACGATAATTGGAACGATTGTGGAACATGGCCAGGAGGTGAAAAGATGATAACCGATGTTTTTAACCTTCAGCTCCACAAGAACAAATATTGGACTGATGAGGCCGCAATAAATTATAAAGATATCAATTTTGCTATGGGTTCAAACAAGGGTGTGTTTTTCTTTGTGAATAGCAGTTTTTATCATCCTCCGGGAAGTAAGAAAGGTGATGGTACTATAACCGGAATATATGGTATTCATTATATTGTTATTAAATCCTTTGACATAACGTATGATAATAGTGGATCGATTACAAGGGTCAGTGGTACCTTTTGGGATTATGGTGCTGATAAATCAAAACTTGAAAAATTCGACCTTTCCAAAAAAGAGTTTGAAAGCTCATTAAAAGGAATATTTATAACAATCCCACAATAAAAAAGAAATGAAATTAATATTTGGATATACCATACTAAGCATAGTCTGTTTCACTTTCTTTGGGTGTAGAAATAAGTTTGTCAGACTGTCCTATTATAAAATTGATAATATATATGTTAGCTCCTATAAAAAAGACCCTAAATCAGTTGATGATATTGTTGAAAGGTCAAATGTGTTTTCAGATAGCGATTCTGTTTTGATTGGTATTTCGTTTGACATTCTGTTCTGTGATTCTACTAAAAGAAAATTTGTTAAGGAATGGATGCCAACTAGAGGATATTTCGGTATTATAGATAAGATAAAGAGCATTTCTATCCATTCCCAAAAAAAGGATAAGTATGATTCAGTTTCTATCAATAGTCTTTATCTTGTAAATGACAGTTTAAGCTATGAAGTATATAAGGAAGGGGCGTATGGACGCAGGGCTAATTCTTTGGATAGGGGCGGATGCAAAATGTCTTTAACTGAGCTTATTGAAAAGATAAATGATGCCGACAAGTGTTTTGTTAACAATAGCCTTAATACTACTTATTTACTTTATTCCTTAGACAAAAAAGAAATACATTATGGCGAAAATACTCTAGTATTCGAATTTGAGTTTGAAAACTACTCGATAACAAAGACATTGATCTTGAAGTTTCCGGCGAACAGAGAATATGGATTACTGAAATTGCGGCCGTAATAAGAAGGTGAATCACAATGATCTTCGTAGGCTGAGTATAACTAATCTTTAGCTACGTAAAATTATGTGTTTAAAGAATACGATAATGTATGAGTTACTTAGTAATAAGCAACTAAAATAAATTATTTAGCTATAAACAAAATATCAGATGAGATGATTGTATTTTTTACTTGGAGTGTTACAATCAGTTTATTAAGTTCTGCCCAAACCATCGATTGCAAGGTGGAATTCAAGTCGAATTTTACCAAAACCCTTTTTGCATTTATGAATTAAGGGAAACGGGTTCGTTTTTTGATGAGAAAAGTATTATACAAATTGAGAACCCGTGAGTAAAGGCAATGAAGTTTTACACGTTAGTCGTGAATTTGCTAAGCAATAGAAAAGTTAAAACTATAGGGTAGTTGTCCTGAGACACAGTCTCAGGACAGGCTAGATAATCTCTTTGAAATTGACCAGTATTATTTTTTTTGCTAAATCAATTTATTAATTCCAAAGAAACATTAATTTTCATCATTATTATTTGAAAACCTATTTTATGAAAAAGATCCTGCTTTTCATTCTTTCCCTAAGCTATATGCTATTCTGTTATTCTCAGAATTTCACTGTCAAATTTTCGGACGAATTTAGGATTGTCGAAAACCGTGCGAAAAACAAAACGATTAAAAATGCAGTTTATCACAATGGATACATTTTCAGTGCAGTGCATAATAAGTCAGTAGGCATGGGGAAATGGGTATTTACAAAAATGTTTGATTTAAAACAGCCATTGCAGTTGGTAAAGTATGATGTGAACATGGACGAGGTCAAAGAATTTAAATTGGAAGATGGGGATAAAAAATTTGCTCCGGTTGAACCCTTCTTGCTCCAACTGGGAACCCGGCTTTTAGTGGGCTATTACAAACCATATAAAAAGGAAAGTTTTGATTTCTATTTAGCTTTTGTAGATGAAGAATCGCTGAATGTTACGGGTGAGATCAAGGTATTTAGTGTTCCGGTTGAGAACGTAGGCATTTTTAAATTGGAGGAGGAATTAGAAAAAGTGCTTGTAAAGATCAGTGTATCACCCGATCAAACCCGCCTAATGGTAGCCATGATGAAGGATGGATATACGGTCAATATCAAGGTATTTGACAGTGGACTAAAACTGGAAAAGCAATATGAAACCAGGCTCAGTGGAAATGAAAGTATGATTTTGATGTCGGGCCTGGTTACAGGAGCTAATCTGATCTTTTGCTCTTTTTCATCAGGATATGGGGATGCCCGTATCCTGGTAATAGATATTGCAGGCAAGAAAAGTGAATTTAGATCCCGTACTTTTTTGCCCGGAAAATTTGCATACAATTTATTGTTTGAACCGGCTAAGAATGCTGATTCTGTATACGTTTATTCAACGTATTCTTCCATAAAAGGGGATAACAAATACTGTAATGGTTTTTTTATTGCTGCTTTTAATGTGAGCAATAAGCAATTGTCTAAACCTGTTGTTACTGAGTTTAGCGGTGATTTTTCCAGGACACTTGCTGAAAAAGGAGGGGGTGGAGGAACAGCAGCAAATGTTATAGATTTTGTCCCGGTATTGACGCAACTGGAAAGCGGAGAACTGGTTATTTCTGGCTCACCAGAAACATCAAGCCAGTCTGCCAGCCAATCTGGGAGCAAAACCACTGTTTGGTCGAGCAGCCAGGTTGGTTCCGTATTTTCTTTTTTCCTTGACACAAGTTTTACATCACAGGGGTATAGCATTTTACCTCGAAGGATTGTGCTTTCTTTACCAGAATCAAGATCCGGGTCGGTGCGAATGATGCAGGGTGCCAGGATATCTACAGCATATACCGGGGTCTATATAGTCCCGAAGGGTGAGTCGTTGATAGTTGTGTATAGTGACTACGAGAAAAATATAAACCAGGGTCTTGATAAGCCGACCTACTCAGCTAATAGCCCGGATAACCTGGTATTGGCTGAAGCAGAAGTGCAGAAGAAAGGGATAATTTCCTACCGCAAACAAATTACAGAGGATCAAAAGGGGATGTACAATTTTTATTTAGCGGAGGCCTTATTCAGTACTTCTGACAATACACTGCTTGTGCCCGTTGGAAAGCAGGGACTCAATTTTAATGCAAACAAGGATTTTTACAACAAATGGTGTATCCTGGAACCAGCCCACTGATCCGGTTATATTTTACTTTTTACCCCCGTTGTTTGTAGTGTTCAAAAAATAAAAGAACATTGAAAGGTTGTGGTTAGACTGTGTCTAACCATCGGCTCCAAGGAGCCGTAAAAAAGTAGTTCTTTGATGTTTTTTGTTTTGATTGTTGTTTTTTTCTACACAGGTTAGTATCGGATAGGTTTGTGTGCAGACTTTGTGGCACTCGCTGTCTAACCGATGCTGTAAATTTGATAAAGCAATTTCATAACGCCGAGTCCACGGCCAGCACACAGGGCAAGCTGTGAGGCTCGGCTGCAAAAAAACAGTCAGCACAATCTGGACTGAAAGTTTAACGAATAACCATGACCGTACCTTTCCTCCGGAAAAAATTTCCTTTATAGTCGATGCCTTCTGTATACCAAACATAAACACCGTATTGTTTTTCACCCCGGTACTTTCCATCCCATCCCAGTTGAGGATTTGTTGTTTTAAAAACGAGACGACCTGCCCGGTCGTAAATGGATAAATGTTTGAACTCTTTGATACCAACGGGTATCGCTTTCAATACATCATTCTTTCCATCCTCATTTGGCGTGAACGCTGTAGGAACATAAATGGCGATGTCCCTGAATACTGTTACACGGAGAGTATCAACAGCAGTACATCCGCCTGCTGCAATTGCTGTCAGAACATAAACCTGGTCAGCTGATAAACTGGTAACAGGGTTGATCTTAAACGGGTCATCCAATCCTGTGGAAGGGGACCAGGAATATTGTAAGAAACCGAAACTGTTGATATCGGTAGCCTGTAATTGTACAGGCTGACCGCTGTGCACCAGCGTATCATTCCCTGCATTGATTTTTAATGCTGCCACTCTTACCTGTACTGCGGACAGGGCAAGTGATGTACAATTATTATTATCCGTTACAACGAGTGAATAAATATGCGTCCCTACTGGTGGTTGTACCACAAGCGGGTTCATGGCAGTCGCATCATCCAAAAACAGGGAAGGTGACCATTGATAAGAAACACCCCCTGAACCAAGTAATTGTACACTTTTACCCTGGCAGATGGTCGTATCCCTTAGTACTACTGCAACAGGTGCGGGATATACTGTAACAAGTACGCTGGCCGTTGCTGTACAAGTTCCCAGATTTGCAGTAATCGTATATAACGTATTGCTGACCGGAGATGCTTCGGTGATCAGGGTGGTAGTTGAACTTAATCCTGTTGCAGGTGACCAGGTAATCTGGCTTGCATTGGATTGTGCCGTCAACACTGTTTTTGTTCCTTCGCAGATACTAACGGGTATACCTGCATCTACAATCAGTGTATTAGCCAGTGTAACTGTTACCGGCTGTTGTGCGAGACAACCGTTGGCATCTTTTGTCCAGGCGGTATAAGCTCCGGCAGCTAGGCTGGAAAATACAGGAGAAGATTGGAAATTGATACCATCCACACTATAAGTATAGGGTGCGGTACCGCTTTGTGCCGTTATGGTGATACTGCCATCTGTACCCGTGCAGGATTCAGCATTTGCTATTGCAGAAGTTATAGCGGGGCCTGCTAAATCTGTGATCGTGACGGGTAAACTGCCGGTCTCCCCGTTCGCATCTTTCACCCGAATGATATAAGTACCGGCCACCAGGTTCGTGAATTGGCTGAGTGGCGAAAAATTTCCTGTGGCACCAAGGGCGAATTCATACGGGGCGGTTCCGTTCACTGCCTGAACGCTGATACTTCCATTTGCCCGGCCGCAGGTACTATTCACTACAGCTGGTGTAATTGTTAAGCATCCTGCATCTTTCACGATAAAAAATTTTGTTGCGAGCTGGTCATACACATCCTTCACAGTAACTGTGTAATTGCCCGGAGCCAGACCCGTGAAAATATTGGACGCCTGAAAATTGGTACCATCAATAGAATAAGTATAAGGACTGTACCCGGAAGTTACGTTGACCGTTATGGTACCATTGCCCGCCCCGCATTGTGCAGGAGTCGCAGTGCCGGCCAATTGAAATCGCGGATTACACATATCCATCAATCCTACCATGTACTTCATCAGGGTGCCGGCAGCATCTTTTACAAATACCGTATGTACACCTGCTGGTAAAGGGAAAAAGAGATAGTTGGTTTGCCAGTTGATCCCATCCAGTGAATAAAGATAAGGGGGTGTACCTCCGGAAACATTTATGAGCCCAAGATAACTCCTATAAGGGTCACAAAAAGAGGACTCGTTGATGCCATTATGCCGGATCGGGCAATTTTCCGGGATGTTGGCAGTGATTAACTGGAATTGGTTGAGGCATCCATTCGCATCCCTGACTGCGGCCCAGAATGAACCCGCTTCCATATTAGTCCAGGTATTATTGGGCTGAAAATTCACCCGGTCCAGGCTGTACATATAAGGAGGGGTTCCGCCACTTGCCTGCAATGTAATACTGCCATCCCCGGTCGCACATCCTGTAGGACGGACATAGGTATACGTGGGGGCATTCGGGGGAAGGCTCTGGTTGACCAGGGTAACTGTTGTGGTTGCCACTTCTCCTATTGCATCTGTTACCGTGATAGTATGGGTTATAGCCGAAAGATATAAAAATACATTAGAGGTCCTGGGTGGTCCGCCATCCATCTGGTATGTATAAGGGGCAACACCACCGGTAGCGGTAATCACTACTTTCCCGTTATTAGTGGCGCAGGTGGGTTCTGTAACAGTTACTGAAATCGTGATAGCAAAATTAGTCCGGGCGGTCAGGGATTGATAAAGCACAGAGAACATTAATATGATAAGGTATGGGCGCATCTGAAGGTTGCAAAATAGGAAGAAATTATGGAATCATAGCCTGACCCCAGGTAAAGTACAGCATTACGCTATCTTTTAATGAATAGCAGGTCAGCTAATGCTTATGAAAATCATTTTTTCAATATTCATTGCATCCTGGTATTTACAGTGATTTAGACAGGGGTATTCGCAATGGTCTATAATCGGGAAGTCAGAAAGCCCATAGTCAATAGTCTATAATCCAGGGTAAGGTAGTTAAGCATGCGCAATTTATGCCGGAACTTACGGACCTGCGGCTAAAAACTATTTGTCAGAACTGTTATTCTATGATGGGGAATAATGCTATGCTGATACTATGCCTGTTATGAAATGATGGTTCTATATATATATATATAATTTAAGTTGCTCATTGTTTGGTATTTTTGCCGGCATTTATCTGCGGGCATATGTTTTATTTTTTCGGGGTTGGGCTCAACCTGTTTTTACTGGTCTTGCTGCTTTCTAAAAAGAATAAATCTTTTGCTGATCAAATATTAGCTGGTTGGTTATTTGTTATCGGTTGTCATTTGTCGCTTTATGTGTTAAGCCAGCAGCCTATATCGATCAATAACATTCACCAGATGGGTTTAGGTATGCCCTTTCCATTTTTGCACGGGCCCTTCCTGTATTTATATACCGCTGCTGTTACCCAGTTATTGCCAGTGAACAGGAAATGGTTGTTGCTCCATTTTTTACCGGCTGCGGTGATCGTGGTGCTGGCGATTCCTTTTTTTTCCCTGAGTGCAGTTGAAAAAATGGAAGTGTATAATAACAAGGGCCGGGATTATACTGAATTTATGATCATTGCCGGATGGCTGATGCGGGTCTCGGGTGTTGCTTATGTGGCCTGGTGTTTCCTGCTGTTAAGGAGACATAAAAAAAATATCGGGGAATTGTTCTCCTATGAGGAGCGGATCAACCTGAACTGGTTGCGCTACCATATTTATGCATTGCTCGCTGTTTGGATGATTATCATCTTCGTCAAGAAGGATTCCTTCATCTTCAGTGCTGTGGTGATCTTTGTCGTCCTGTTTGGTTATTTTGGTATCCGGCAGGTTGGGATCTTTGGTCAGAAGAACCCCATGCAAACAGTACCCGAACAATTACCTGGCGAAGCAGAAGTAAGTACAGCGCAAACAATTTCTCCGGGCGAAACTGTTCCTGTCAACGCAGTGGAAGATAAAGTGACTAAAAAATACAGCAGTTCAGGACTGAACCCGGAAGCCGCTGACCTGATCCACGAAAAGTTAGCCCGGTGCATGAAGGAAGAGAAGCTGTTTACAGAATCCGAACTCTCTTTGTCCATGCTCGCCGCGAAACTGGAGGTCCACCCGAATTACTTGTCCCAGGTGATCAATACAAAAGAGGGCAAGTCCTTTTTTGATTATGTCAATTTCCTGCGGGTGGAGGAGTTTAAACGATTGGTCGGGTTGCCTGGGCAGGAACAATTTACCTTAATGAGTATTGCCATGGATTGTGGTTTTAATTCCAAATCCTCCTTCAATAAGAACTTCAAAAAGATCATGGGTCAATCACCCACTGAATACCTGGCGCAACTTCCCGGCCGGTCCCCATCATCGCCTGTATAATATCTATAGCGTGTCATCTTATAAGTACGGACGAATTCTCCGGTTATCAATTCTTAATAAGATTGATAACCAGTTGTTTAAAATTTGGCTGCTTATTATAAGGTGCTACCTCCCTGCCATCATGCCGCGGCAATTTTGCTGAAAATTAAATTATGAGACGATTATTCAGTGCAGCGTTGCTGGCATCTTTGACTTTTGCAGCCAACGCACAAAAACAAGACAACCGGCTGAAAGGCCTTGATACGATGATCCAGCGAATTTTGAAAGAATGGAATGTACCCGGTGTTTCTATTGCAGTAGTGGAAAAAAACAAAATTTTGCTGACCCGGGGATATGGATCCAGGGATGTGGCCAACAATAAACCGGTCACTGAGAATACACAGTTCGCTATCGGCAGTTGTACCAAGGCATTTACTGCTTCGGTGATCGGAACCATCATGCAGGAAGGAGTACTTGATCTTGACGTACCTGCTACCAATTATCTACCGACCCTGAAATTCTATACTCCCGAACTTAGTTCGAAAATCACGGTAAGGGATATGCTCTGTCACCGTACCGGTTTACCGCGTCATGATTATTCCTGGTACAGTGGCAATACAGGGGGCCGGGATAGTTTGTTGTACCTGCTGCGCTATCTCGAACCCAGTGCACCCCTCCGTCAAACTTTCCAGTATAATAATTATATGTATGCTGCCCTGGGTAGCCTAGTTGAAAAGTTAAGCGGGAAGTCCTGGGAACAACAAATAATGGAAAAATTTTTCATCCCGCTGGGGATGAGCCGTTCCACTACGGGTAACTTTAACAAGGAAGGTGATTTCTCTTACGGCTATGTTTACAGGGACCATACAATTCAGCCACTCCATTTCCTGCCGGAAAATCTACAGGGCATTGCACCTGCAGGTGCTGTTGTGTCTACCGCAAAGGATATGGCTACCTGGTTACTCCTCTGGACCAACCAGGGAAAATTGAACGGCAAAGAAATCATTCCTTTTTCCTTTTACCAGCAAGCGATCAGTTCGCAGATGATCGCTTCCGCTAATTTGCCTTCTAAACAGGCTCCTGACTTTTATTTTTTTAATTATGGACTCGGATGGTATACCGCCAGTTACCGCGGACATTATGGTGTGGGACATGGCGGCAACATTAATGGGTTCAGCAGCTTTATTACTTTTTTACCTACCGACAGTATTGGTGTTTATGTTTCCGTCAATCAAAACAATTCTCCCGCCACCCGGGTATTGAGTAACCTGATCCTCGACAGGATGATCAGCGCCCCCTACCTTGACTGGAACAATCTGATCAAAATGCAGGCAGGTGGAAATTCAGCAGTTGTAATGAATAATTCTAAACAAGGTAACCCGTCCCATCCGCTAACCGCTTATACAGGTGTGTATAAGCATGATGCATATGGTACAATTACTATTAAAGAAGATAACAATAACCTGGCCGGCACCTTCAACCGCTGGAACCTGAATCTTCAGCATAAACATTACAACTATTATACCATTACCATTGATGATGCTGCTTTTGACGGTAGTGAAGCGATGGACGGTGAATTTAGTATCGATCCTGATGGTAATATCAGTTCCCTTAAGATGCCTTTTGAAAGCGGCGTAAAAGATATTGTCTTTATTAAGCAGCGAACTATTGTGGCGAAGGATGCTGACCTGAAAAAATATACAGGGGAATATGATTTTAACGGGAGTGTTGTAAAAGTGGTTTTCAGCGGGGTCGGCCTTTTAAAGGCGCTGGTGCCTGGGCAACCTGAATATGAAATGATCTTCCAGGAGCAGGACCTGTTCACGCTGAAAGGCATCAAGGGAGTCAGCATCAAATTTGACCGAGATGCATCAGGGAATATCAATTCTGGTTCTTTCATACAACCCAACGGAATTTTTAAAGTGAACAGGATCGTAAGCGGGGAAGGGAATAAAAAAAACAACAGCAACAGGCAAAGTTTCTGAAGGCATCCAAAGGTACACTGGAGAATATTTACTCTCCGCCCAGGGGTTAAAAATTTTTATTAAAAACGATCAGATCATTGCACAACTGCCCGGCCAGCCTGAATATACCCTGGTCTCCGGCAATAAAGATGAGTTTACCATTAAAGGTGTCCGTGGGTTCAGCGTACAATTTGAAAGCAATGAAAAAGAGGAAGTGACTGCATTGATCCTGCAGCAGCCCAATGGAGAGGTGAGGGCCGGACGTAAAAAATAAAACACAGCATACATGCGTGGAATTTGTAAGACCTGCATTTTGTTTTCGTATACAATAATTGCTTTTCTGTAGATAGTATACCAGCCGGCACAACTTAATTTGTTCCTTTGTTGTCTTTAGTGCCAGTGACATCTGTCAGTTAAAGGCAGACCAATGGAAATTAAAGGCTGGTTACTATTTGCATGAATTCAAATTCCGGATATATGAAAATTATTTTTGCATTTATACTACTGCACTTATTGTCGCAGCCTGTGGTTGCCCAACATGCACTTTCGCCTGGTGCCACGGATTTTGAAAAAAAATGGATGCGAAACGGCCTGACGGAGATGGGGTATTATGTCTGGAATGAAGGCAAGTGGACGGAGATTTGTGCATTTACGATCGATATCCGCTCGGCCGGGAAAACCTTTTCCGTTTATACCCAATTAAAATTCCTGCACTCTTCGGAATTATGGAGCGATACTTCTGTTTCTGATGCCGGTACATTTAAGCCTCTCTACCGGTCTTCTTTCAGCAAGGATAAGGAATATGCTCTTCGGTTTGGACAGGAGGTGTCCGGTTATTATTACGATAAAAAGAATAAAAGAAAAGAAGTTGTGCATGATGCGGCAGGAAGGAGCTTCTTCGATATCAACACCTATCCCTATTTGCTGGGTCTATTACCACTCAGTTCCGGGTACCAGAAAGATCTGGCTGTTTATGATTATAAGCCCGGTAATACAGGTAATGTTAAGCTAGCAAGAATCCGCCAGGTCAAAAATAATGTGTATGTCAGTCAGCTAACCGGGGAACACAAAGTCTGGCAGGTCAGCGTGCTGGAAGAATCAACCAATGACCAGTATGAGTATTATATCGATAAAGAGGACAGGAGGATATGGAAAATAGAAATCCGTTCTGGCAACCAGCAGTTGTTACTACTCAATAAAGAAATTGATTTTAACCCGTTTACCAAACCCTTTAATAAAGAGGAAACCCTGCAATTAGTGACCGGGGGCAATGCAGTGATCAGCGGGCGGGCTTTTGCGAGGGATAATGAAAATGAAGGGCTGCTAAAAGGGATGGCAATTTTGAACGTCAATAAAAAGCAGTATGCACAAAAAGGCACCACGATCCTGCTGATTCCCTATACCCCTTTTTTTAAGGAGTGGGTAAAACTAAATGAAGCTTCCCGGAAGAAAGGAAGGTCTATCCCACTGCCTATGGAGGCAGCTGCCTGTATAAAAGTCGCCACGGTTTATGATGAAAAAGGAAATTTTGAATTTGTAAATTTAATGCCCGGTGACTACCTGTTGTATACAGAGTTTGGCTATGTACATACTTCTCACCGTACTGAAGTGGTAGGTTATACCGATACTTATATTAATGGTATGTTCCAGGGTACGAGTGCGAATACAGAAGTGAATACCTATGCGACCAATGCTGCGGCCAGTATTAAGAAGGTCGTGACCATCAGTAAGAATGGAGAAACCGTATCAGTTAAACTCAAAAAGACCCTGTAGGTGGAAGATGGTTACAATTCTATCAACTCAATTTTTTTAAGCTGAATAAAAATGAAACTGATCAAAATTGCTTTCCTTGCTATTGCTCCTTCCATTATCTTTTTTAATTGTAATTCAAAAAAAAGCACCCAATTTCAAACCCGGGAGGTTTATCAAACCAATACATTAGTAATCACCCAACTCACAGCAAGTACTTTTCAGCATACCTCTTATAAACAAACCAATGATTTTGGAAATGTTCCCTGTAATGGTCTTGTTGTGCGAAACGGGAACGAAACCATTGTATTTGACACACCCACTAACGACAGCTGTGCTGCTGAACTGATCAGCTGGATACAAAATAAACTACAGTGTAAAATTAATGCCATTATCCCCACACATTTCCACGATGATTGCCTGGGAGGGCTGCAGGCTTTTCACAATAACAATATTCCTTCGTATGCGTATTTCAAAACCATTGAATTGGCGAAAGCGAACAATTATGTCATTCCCCGGAATAGTTTCCCCGACTCACTTACTTTAAAAGTGGGCAATGAAAATATAAAGCTGAAATTTTTTGGAGAAGGACATACTAAAGATAATGTGGTGGGCTATTATCCCGCTGAACAGGTATTGTTCGGGGGCTGTTTGATCAAAGAACTGGAGGCCGGCAAGGGTTATTTAGGAGATGCCAATGAAAAGGACTGGTCAGGTACTGTTGAAAAGATTAAAATGCAGTTCCCGGAGGTGAAGGTAGTGGTGCCGGGACATGGTGAACCTGGTAACCATGAATTGCTTGATTATACCATTCAATTATTCAGGAAGCCTTAAGATACTTATGAGAGGTGAAGGTATATTGCAATTACTACCTTCTGAGCTATAAGTTCGAGAACTACATTGACTCTCTGCCAAAAGACAATTACTGTCAATGAAAATGCCGGATGACTATAGCCATTTATTTTTTCAGGGCCAGTTCGTTATGATCACATTTCCTTTTTTATGCCCCCTGTCCACGTACTCATGTGCTTCTGCGATCTTATCTATTGGATAGACCCGGTCGATTACCGGGCGGAACTCGCCTTGCTCAATCATCTGGTGCAGTGATCGCAGGTAAGCTGTCTTTTCTACGGTTATTGAACGAACCGTACAGTAGCGGCCACCTTTTTTTAGCAACTGCCTGGCTGCTGATCCCGGTAGTTTACCCACCGCATCGAAAACAACGTCAAACCGTTCTTTCAGTTGCGTGATATCCTCCCGGGTATAATCAATGACCTGGTCA
Source organism: Chitinophagaceae bacterium UBA4411 (assembly GCA_002400415.1). Classification (GTDB taxonomy): domain Bacteria; phylum Bacteroidota; class Bacteroidia; order Chitinophagales; family Chitinophagaceae; genus CADEDV01. The sequence continues at coordinate 11,678 of DGQP01000010.1, read as the reverse complement.
GCTCCGATGGCTTTGATCAATTCTATATTCGCTGTACTGCAAACAGCCGTCACTTTTGCACAGGCATATTTTGCTATCTGTACCGCACTGGTCCCGACACTTCCGGATGCACCATAGATCAGAACTTCTTGTCTCATACCTATTTCCGCTTTAGTGAGCAGGTGGACGGCTGTCATGCCGCCAACAGGAAGTGCCGCCGCTTCCGGCATTGAAAGTTGCGGCGGCTTCATTGCTATAACTCCCTGTCTGCGACTTTCAGGGATAACCATATATCCTGCATAGGAACCGGTTTTCAATCCTGTGGTAGTACCATACACTTTATCTCCCGGTTTGAATAACCTTACTTTTGATCCCACCTGCTCTATGGTACCTGCAAACTCGGCACCCAGTACCTGATTCCTGGGCTTACTTATACCATACATTAAACGAAGCAATATGGTAAACAATACGGAGCCCTGGTATTTTCCTTTCCGCATCCAGGTTACTCCTGCGGAAACAGTGGAGGCTTCCACTTTTACCAGCACTTCTTTTTTACCAGGAACCGGTTTGTCCATATCCACGCACTGTAAAACATCAGGGCCTCCATACGTTGTATAAATGATTGCTTTCATTGTTTCATATGAATTAACGGAGATTTCTATTCGAGTCTGAATACAACGGGCAGCACTAAATTGAACGGGGTTAATTCCCCTTCCAGTTTCCGTGGTATCCATGGAGGCATCCGGCTAACAACCCTGATCGCTTCTGCATCCAGTTGTGGCGATACACCTCTATAAAGATCAACTGCTGTTACTGCACCCTCCTTGCTTACTGTGAACAGTACATACACTGTTCCCTCGATATGGTTCAATTTTGCCAGGGCAGGGTATTTTATATTTCCTCCAATGAATTTTCGTAAGGAATCCTGCCCGCCCGGAAATTTGGGTTGCTGGTCATATTCAAAATAAACAGTGTCTTTTCCTTCCCGGGTATAACATTGTCCCGTAACCAGGGTATCATTCCGATAGAGGTCCCTGCGCCTTATTTTGCAATCCGGCCAATAGGTAAGTAAGAGGCCTTCCATTTTATTGTTCACATAGCTGATCTCCTTTGCGAGGGCACCCGAAGGATGGTATTCCCTGCTGGTGCCTTCCTTTATCAATTTTTTAAAGTTGGAAAAATAATTCTCGACCAGCAACTGGCCATTCATGGCCTGTTTGGTCATTCTTACCCGGTTGCTGTCTTCCGGGTTGTAGTACCTGACGGTATAAAATTCAGCTGAATCCTTGTGATTTGTTTTCCTGCCTGCACTATTGAAATAAGCTGTGTCAGGTTTTTTGACCGGCTGGCTTTGCGCAATACCATAAAGACTGCAAAGCAAGAGTACGAAAGCGGTTTTCATCATATGCTCAGTTACTAAAACCCAATTTTATTTTATACCGGTAGGCGCCGGGTCCGAAGTTCTGTTCCAGTTTCAGGACCTCCTTGTTTTTTTTACTGATCCAGAACGTTTCTTTATTTCCGGGCGATTCATGCTCCAGTATCCAGCATTTTATTTTCTGCTGATCATATCCTTCGAGTTCCGCTTCGCCTTTTACGGTGTAAGCCACTGTTTGAAAGTCAGAACCTGTGCCCGGATCATAGAAGGGAATCACAAATGTAACTCCTTTCCGATAGGGGAGTAAGGGAAAGGTTTCTAAATCCAGGTGCCAGTTCAGGTAAAACTTATCGACGGAGGATTTATAACCCTCCCATATTTTTTTTACCCGGCTGGCTGTATCTGCATCTGACAGCAGGTGGCCATTATACTCGACTGTTTTCTTGACCATATCCACTATGGTGGAGGTAATTGTTTTGCTGGTTGCATTTCTGCCGGCCTGCACTTTCCACCAGGTATCATGATACAGCGGTTGCATGGTCTTTGCATCGGAGTAAGATCGCACAATATGCATGATACTATCCTTGTCTTCCCATTCCTGTTTGATCTCAATCGCTGCTGTACCGTTATACATCGCCCGTTTAATGGTTCGTGTCCAAAACTGGGTCATCGACCGGACCGAATCTTTTTTCATTTTGAAATAGACAAGGTACCGGTGTGTACCTTCTTTCAATACGCCGGTATTAATGTCTTTGGCTGAAATGCGGATAGTGTCGCCTTGCTGCCCCATCATGATCGCTGCATTCATAAACAGCATGAAAAGGATGGGAATTGATTTGTTCCTCATATATTTTTAATTGGTATTATTATTTGGCTAAAGTTGCCTCAACTTCCCGAAGGAGTTGACCGGAATAGGATAAACCGTTTTTTGAATTGGTAATTTGGTATACACTAATTGCCATTTCATAGCTTTTTAGCCTTATTCATTGACAATTTTCCTGCCTTCGTATCAAAATCCATTAATTTACCTGCGGTAATGTTATCATATGAAGGGTATACTTAAGCATGAGCTGACCACCAGTTTACTGACTGGTGCTTCCTATTTCCTGTTGTGGGCAGTGGCCATCATTATTTCAGTGGATTATAATGTTCAGGAGTTCGGAATGGCCTATGGATACACTTGCTGGCAAAACGGGTATGGCCTGCTGGTGAGCCTGTTGCTCTTTCATGTTCTTATTCCTTTTGTTAATAACAGGAAATACAAAATTCCCTGGGGCATCGGGGCCGGCATCCTTGTGTTTATTCTTATCTCCGCTGTTTACCAGGGCTGGCTGAAACTGGGGATGCGCATCGGGTCCTACCCGGTGATTGAAAAAGAGATGATGACCCGTGGTTACGTGGTCAGGGGTATTATTTATCTTTTATACGGGATCGCCTATTTCACCACCATTAAGCTATTGATCCATATTGTCCGGCTAAAAAACCGGAATAACCGGCTCCAGCTGGAAAAGAAAAATGCAGAGCTGAGTTATTTAAAATCGCAGACCAACCCGCATTTTCTTTTTAATACTCTCAATAACCTTTATTCACTGGCAGAAGAAAGATCGCCCCGGACGGCCGGAGCCATTTTGCGCCTGTCAGATATCTTACGCTTCATGCTCTATGAATCGGATGCGGCATTTATATCTATTGGAAAGGAAATGAAAATTATCCGTGAATATATTGAACTGGAGCGGATGCGTTATGATGATTCCCTTGACATTACTATTCTGGAGGAAGTGGACGATACAGGACAACTGGTTCCTCCTTTATTACTGATTCCGCTGGTGGAGAATGCTTTTAAGCATGGAGTTTCCGAAACCATTCATCAGCCGTTTATCAAAATACGGCTGCAGGTAAAGCAAAGCCGCTTAATTTTCATTGTTGAAAATTCAAAAAGCAGGAGAGAATTTACCGGTCAGCTAAAAGAAAATATCGGTTTGGGTAACCTGCGCAGGCAACTGGACCTCTTGTTCTCCAATTATAAACTGGAAATAAAGAATGAAGCAACGAGTTTCCAGGTGCATTTGTCTATATATCTTGACAGTTATGGAAAAGTATAAAGTTATTATCGTCGAGGACGAGCCACCTGCCACGAATATTTTGAAGAATTTTATTCAGCGGGTGCCCCATCTTCAACTTCAGGGGGAATTCAGGGAAGCGATCAGTGCCGGTCACCAGTTGCAACAGGAGGAAACCGATATATTGTTCCTTGATATTCATCTGCCTGAACTAAAAGGCCTCGATTTCCTGCGGACCCTGACGAACACCCCGGCCGTTGTGCTCACCACGGCCTATCACGAATATGCCATCGAAGGATTTGAATTAGGTGTTACTGATTACCTGCTGAAGCCATTTTCATTTGACCGTTTCCTGCTTTCTGTCAATAAAGCCATCAAGGAGATCAACGCCCGCCATGCACTGGCGAAGCGTTCTGTGGCTGTTGATGATTTCCTGTTTTTAACGATCGACCGCAAAAAAGTGAAGATCATATTTGACGAAATCCAGTATATCGAAAGCAGCCGGGAGTACGTAAGGATCGTAACGCAAAAGACCAGCTATCTTTCCAAGATCAGTACGACCGAGTTGGAAAAATTACTTCCCCCGGAACGGTTCCGGCGTATCCAGCGTTCCTTTATTGTTGCGATTGATAAGATCGAATCTTATAATAAGGAATATGTTGAGATCAACGGGAAGCGGATCAGTATCGGGGCTGCATTCCGAAAAGAGATGACCTACTTTAAAAGAGACTAAAGCAGGCCATCGATGGTGTTCCTCCTTGGTCTTCCGTTCACCAATTAATTGCTGCTATTTTGTGGTTAGGGCTTCACAGAAAAATAGCAGGTAGTAGACACTACCTGCGTACGTTACTCACCAGGTAACGGGCAGTTGGATCTTTTCCAACCAAACTAACCATTTTGCATTTCCTATATGATATACTGCTGCTTTGAGGGATGTGCTGTTTACTCACACCAGTGAACTGAATTCGTTCCGGATAAATTATTATCGGGTCCATTTTATCCTGCCGGTGAAATTAAATGGCAATCAACGGACATTCTTATTTTTGGCTTGCATTATGTATACCTTTTTTAACGTTCTGTAGCCCCGGTCTTTTTGATTTTATCCTTGTATACATTAACTGCCTCTCGGTGATGAATTATTTTTCTATTGGTATACATGATTAATTCCACGCCGGTTTGAAGTAGGATATCTTTTCCTGCTGAACAACCACTCACTACCTTTTTTTTACGTCAGCGTTTATTGTAAACAAGTTTGAGCCTTGTCATTATTTTATTTTAAAAAGCGGGGTGCCAACCTTTATTGCGGAATAATACTGGCGTTTGTTATACCAGAAGCCTGCATCCGGTGAACTGATACCTATTGCCCCTCCATGTACTTCCAGCCCGATATCCAATTTGCGAAAAGAATAACCTGTTCCCAGTGTGTACATAAACGCCAGCGCTGAGGGTCTGCTTACATCGCCCCCTATACTCAGCTTACCACCCAATTCTCCCAGCCCTGCCCGGGGTTCGACATAAAATTTGTTCCAGTATTTCCTGTATCCAAGCAGTAACGGTACTAATCTTGTTCTTATGTTGTAACCACTTACAGATTTTTTTGTTGAACGAAAGTTGGTATAACCAAGGCCCAGGCTGATCCAGGAAGCGGGAGATGTTTTTTTAGAGGCTTTGATTTCGAAACCGGGCCCAACCACCCCTCCTTCGGAATAACCGGCGTACATGCCGGCATAAGCTGAAATTGAAAACGATTCTTTTTGTGCATAGCTGCTGAACTGCAGGCATAGTAACGTGAGCGCTAATGAAAATTTTGTTTTCATAACCTGTATTTTTTAAGTATTAAATGGTAAGGCCGGATTGAAATCTGCGGCCCTTTTTCTACCAAAACATGACTAATGCAGAACGGGTAAAACTACCGGCATTATCGGCGTTTGCAGTGATGGTTGAAGTAACAATGCCCGTTTATCAGGCATTCACCAATAAACAGTACCGGCTGGCACCGCTGTCACTGTTTTACCAGGGTTTGAATATAGCGGTCACCAGGTACCGTTACATTCTCTGTATAACAAACCAGGGTACTGCAATCATAACTCTGGATCGTACCACTTACCACCCCGTCACTGGTGATGACATTTCCCGATAAGCTCCAGGTGCCATTGTCCGCATTGGAGGGTGTACATACTGATCCGGCATCCGTATAGATCCAGGTCCCGTCATTTTTGAGTTGAATGATATCATCTTTCTCGCAGGGATCCAGGAAGGCCATAAAATCTACTGGTGTGGCCGTTGGTGTCATCCTGTATTCAATGGATTTCAGCTTATAGCTTCCGCTGATGCCTGCTGTTGTCCTTTCGCAAGGCTGTGCAGCTTTTTCTTTTTTGCAGGAAACCAAGGTGGCCAGCACAGCAACTGTAAGGAAGGCCCTTTTTTTTATTTTCATATTTGTGTTTTTAAGGTTAAGGAGTCAACAGTGGGGTACAGTATTATTGATCTGCACTATTCATTGTTGCAAAACGAAATTAGAAGTAAGCCCGTATACCAACAGATTTATTGCAACGTTTCTGTAGATGGAAATTTTCTTTCTGTATGTTATTCAATTCAACGGGCCATTGCTTAGGGATCAGCAGCCGCAATTTCAAATTTCTTTAACAACCTGTCAGTTACCGTAATTTTCTTTCAGCTTTCTCATCAGCTGCCTGACCCCTTGCTGGGTGTCCGCATTGAAGGAGTTGGTGAAAATAATATAAGCGGTGTCCTTTAACCTGTCGATATGTACAATCGTGAAATAGGTAAATGCACCAGTCCCTGAATGAACAGATAACTCATTCCCGTTTTCATAAATATTGAACCAACCTAAGGAATAATTTTTTACTCCATTGTGGATGAATCTATAGGTTTCTGCTTTCAAATAATTGTCCTGGCCTTTTAGTCCTTTTAAGTTAAGCCGGATGAATTGAATGTAGTCTTTCAGTGTAATATTCAGGTCACCTGCCGGTTCCGTATAATCTAAATGATAATCATTCGTTGAAGGAACCGGTTTGAGGGTGTCATTTTCTGTACTATGTCCCCAGGTGTCTTTTCGTTTTTGGTTTTCTGGCCAGGATAATTGCACATTTAGTTTCAGGTCTTTATTGAACACTTTTTCTACCAGTTGCTCCCAACTTTTATTCGTGACTTTTTCCACCATTAATGTGGCCAGGGTATAACCGGCATTTGAATAAATGAACGGGTGCTGTTCGTCAGGCTTCACAGGTTCTAATGTTAATACAAACTGGCCAAATTGCTTTCTTTTCTCCGGATTTGTTCCTTTGAAGTCAGGTAGGGGCGGGTCGTTTTCTCCCTGGAAGGGCTGTATCCCTGCTTTGTGTGACAACAAATCCTGCAAGGTAATATTTACATAGGCCGGATTGCATTTGCCTTTCCATTCCGGGAACACGTCAAAGAATTTTGTTGCCCATTTTAATTTCCCTTTTTCCACATAGCTGGCAATCATAAATGCTGTCATGGCCTTGGTATTGGAACCAATATGAAACCTGTCTTTCAATGTGGCGGTATCCGGAAGGTCAATGGAATGCCTTCCTGATGCTGCTATTTCAAGTGTAGTTCTGCTATTCACTACCGCATAACTCAGTTCAGGAATAGTATATACTCTTCGAATGGAATCTGCAAACTGACTTGTTTTTTGCCCGCTGACAACTGTAACAAGTAAAAGCAAGCATGTTGTTGAGAAAATCCGGATCATAATGCGGTTGCCTTTTAAATAGAAATGATAATAGTAACGGGTCTATTCCAATTCTGCTTTCCAATGATTATTGGTAAGGGTAAAAAAGGAAGGGATTGCCCCCTGATGTTATTCATTCGTTACCAGTGTTGTGAACGGAGGCAAATGTAGTGCAGTGCTGTACTGTATGATTTGACCTAGGTCAAACCTTTCGTTTTTTACGGATACGACTCAGCCGTTCCTGCGTAATACCTAAATAGGCGGCGATCTGGGCAAGGGGGATGTTCTCCACCAGATGGGGTTGCTGCAAAAGCAATTTGTTATAGCGTTGTTCTGCCGTTAAGGAAAGGGCTTCTATCACCCTGTTTTCAAGGATGGATACGTAATTGGACATGATATTCGTCGTAATAGTGTAATATTTTTTTGACGGACAGGCATTTTGGAAATCCTTTAATTCGCATACCAGGACGGTACTGTCGGTAACAGCTTCGATGGTAAAATTATTCGCCATCCCTTTCCACAAGGAAGCGGGGCAGCAATCCAGGTCACCCCTGAAGGTGAAGCCCAGGATATAGGCTTTATCATTTTTGATGATGGAGGTTTTGAACGCACCATCTACAATATAAAAGAAGAAAGAAGGGTGGGACCCGTGCCGGATTATTTTTTCTCCTTTTGCAACCTGCTTTTCTTTGCCTATTTTTTGAATGATGGAAAAAAAATATTTTGACTGTTTTTCAGGGATGTTACTAAACAGGAATTCGGGGGAAATCATAAAATTTGTTTGGAGAACAGATAAATATGCTTACCGATTGGTGAAAACAACCCACCGCAATACGAAAATTGCAGGCCAGGCTGCCGGGAAGTTATAATTTAGGGCCATCTACTTTGTAAATTTATGATTTTGCTGTTACAGTTTGGGAGTAATGTTCAATTGACATTTTTACATACAAGAAACTGCCGGTAATTTGCTGGATGGATACTACAGTTCTGAAGGCCGTAATTATTATCTATCAGGCAAACCATTCTTTCAGCTGGGTAATTCTTGACTGGCTTACGGCAAGCTGATCCTCTATATTTTTCAGTACTATGGTGTAATCGTTTCCTTCCGTAATACGGATAGACCGAATAAAATTTATGTTGACCATATCGGAGCGGTTTACCCGGAAGAATTGCTGAGGGTCCAATTGTTCTTCCAATGCGGAAAGGGTTTCTTCCATCAGCGGGTATTTTTTCTTTTCTCCCGCCACCGCAAAAATGACCCCGTTGCTGATGCGAAAAAAAATCACATCGGCAATATCAATAATAAAGAGTTCCCCGGCTATTCTTACCGGAAAACGTTTCCTGTAGCTGTTGTCCGGCTTTTGCTGTAACATCCCGGAGAGTTGCCTGAGCAACAAATTATCTTTCGTAAAGATTCGTTTTAAGGCCATCACCTTATCAAGGGCATCGTGTACTTTTTGGGCAGTGAAGGGCTTGAGTAAATAATCAATGCCATTATGCTGCAAAGATTCATTCCAAAAATGATCATAGGCCGTGGTAAAAATAATAACCGTTTTCAGATCCGTTTGCTGAAGGGCGGAAAGTGCGTTGCCGTCACGGAGTTCAATATCACAGAATACCACATCAATACTATCGTTTCCGTCAAGATGACGGATGATCTCTGCACAACTGCTGTACATTCCACTGATAGTGACAGGCTCTTTGTAACGATTTATAAAACTCCGCATTTGCTCCGCTGCAGGCAATTCATCTTCAACGATTACTACATTCATGTACCATGCAATTTTAATTGTTTGATCAAAGATATCTGTACACGGAAGACACCGTCCGCCGTTCCGTAACTTATTTTTTCCCCAGACAATATCTGGTAGCGGCGTTCCAGGTTTTTCAGACCCACCCCTTCGGAAACAGCTTCCCGGGAACGAACTTCATTTTCCATCAGCAGCATTTCATTATTGATCCGGACCCGGATGGTAAGCGGCTGTTGCAAAGAAGCTGTATTGTGCTTCACCACATTTTCAAGCAATAATTGCAGGGTGCCGGTTACGATAAATAACTCCTCTTTCAAGGAGATTTCCATTTCCTGTAAGTCCAGCCGGAATGCATCCCCGAAACGTGAGTGGAGCAGGTATAAGTAATCCTGCATATATTGCAGTTCATCCTGCAGTGTAACCAATGGCTGCCTGCCTGACCGCAGACGATACCGGTACAGTTCTGATAGCCGCAGCGAAAATATTTCTGCTCGGGCCGGCGAACTTTGAATGAGTGCAGACAGGATATTCAGATTGTTGAATAGAAAATGCGGATCTACCTGCTGTTGCAATTGTACCAGGCGGGTTTCTGAAAGCATTTTCTCTTTTTCAAGGATGTCCTGGTTAAGTCGGAATACTTTTTCGTTGAACAGTCCCACAATAATTGAAAAGCATATGGGTACATGAAATACACCCACCATAATCCTGGCTTCACGCAATATAATTGCAATGGTGGCACCGCCTCGGTATATCATCCTGTTTACAATGACGCCATAATAAATTCCATAAACAACAGGAAACAAAAGCAGGCTGACTACAAAAAGCAAGGTGAAAAAAGATCCAACCGACATCCTGTTTTCCTTTTTACGTAGGAGGCGATAACAGAAATAAATGGAAGAATAAGTTGCGAGCCCAGCTACAATGTAAAATAAGAAACTTTCCCAGTCCGAAGGCGTACCGTCCGGGTGCAGGGTGGCAAAAAGGTAAAAGATAAACGATGAATAGAGCACTGTAAAGATCAGCCCAAAATACCATGTACTTAAGTAGCGGATGCGTTTCATGTAAATTTATTACCGGTTACTGACTCCAGATCACAGGATGTCATTGTTGCATACGCCTTTGCTCTTCCTACTTCTTTAAAGTGTTTGCCAAAAGTAAAGGTAACTTCCGGCATACGCGAAGCCGACGACATATTTTTATTTCCTGCTACTGCCTGTTTTATTCATTTTCTGTTCCCACAGCAGGCTATCTTTCTTGTCAAAATACTTTATACCTACAAAGTTCAGGCTATCTTTATTACGGAATATAGTGGTACCGGAGTTTCCAAATCCAAGCACCAATTTTCCATTTGCATCCTGGAGTATCAAAGCCCGGGTTCCGTCCGACAGCACCAGCGCATGAAAAGCTTCCCTGCCGTTACCCGGATCATCTAGGCCCAATGCCACCCCACTTCTCCCATCGTCAAATGTATGCGTACCAAAACCACCTACTTCCAGTCCTTTTTGGTTATTTAAGAGAATACCGGTAGGTAAAAAGATCCTTCTGCCTACATTGGGATCCGATAATTGATCACCTGCCTGCATGACATCTATTCCCTTTTCATTCATTACCACTATTCCAAGCGCAGCATGCCTGTATTTTTTATACCATTCCATGTATTGGTCTGGATCTTTGGGATAAATTTCACTTGCAAAATATTTTCTTACTAAGTTAGTATCTGTCCTGACCCTATCCTTTGAATAAGGTACAGGTGCTCCAATCAAAATTCTGTCTTTACCATTTTCATCTTCAATGATGATTCCTTTCGCCCTGATCAAAGAGAATTTGTCGGTTTTAGCGAATCCAAAACTGATCAAACCGATCAGTGTGAGGCTGACAAACCCTATGAAAAATTGCTTCATCCTTTTATACCGATTTTCAATCTCCTGTAGTTGTTTTAATATTTCTCTTTCCATTTTCTTTATTTTTTAAATATATATATGTTGTTTCAGCGTTGCCTGTAACGTTGCCGCCCGTATGCCATTGTCCCCCCCCCGATTGCGTATTCAGATGAATTGCCATACAGCATAGCATGAACAACAATCCTGGTAGTTTTTTTGCTACACAGATACTGATTTTACGGCAAGATCAGCAGCCGGGGAAAATAAAAGGGATATAAACCATTAAATACAGGCAAAAACACATTGAATGTGGGTTAAAAGGAATTGTGTGTTACCTGGTTCTTTTTCCTTTTACTGCCGTTGTTGAGCGCCAGGGGCGTGACTGCAGGCTTGTTTCATTTGCTGAGAACCGTATAAATAATAAACTGAGCCAATGCAGTGCTTGTATTAATGCCGAAGATACCCGGGTTTTCATTCACCAAAACCATCATTCCAATAGCCAGAAACATTTTTCACGTTTCAATACGGGGCCAGTTCCATGCATAACAAAGAAGTATGACCTCTGCAGTAGTGCCAAACTGTATGTGCATCCAGGTTTCTCCTGACAAGTTTAACAAGGTAAAGGGGAATACACTGCGGCTAATGATATTTGCCAAGCGATTTGCTTTGGGTGGGGGCAACAGAAAGGAAAATCATCAGTGCAGGAATGATCATCGAGGTGATTGCTGCTACGAGAAACTCCTGCGTACTATCAAATTTAAAGCTCCCCCTATGAGAATATCTTTTACCTGGACCGGCATATATAAGTGGGAATAATCAACATAGACATAGAGAAACATCAAACAGGTCAACAGCACAGCAAGCTTCATCTTCAAATTGACATTGAAGTGAAAGCTCCCCGTTAAACCGTAG
>DGQP01000009.1 GCA_002400415.1 Chitinophagaceae bacterium UBA4411 | reverse complement strand
GAAGCGGCCAACCAGCAACGTAAGAATTTCCTGGCCGGCGAAAATACATTATCCGATGAACATATTGTTGCTGCGGTAACCCGTATGTTCTATGAAGATGTGGACAAAGAACAGCACCCGGTTGGTTTTTATGGCAACCTGAAAAATACCTATGGCCCGCTGAACGATGATGCTACCTATAAAAAATATGCAGCCGATATGTTCAGCAAGACCATCATCTTTGACGATGCCCGCTGGAGCGCTTTTATTGCTAATCCTGATGCCAATACATTACAGGCTGATCCTGCTTTTGGCTTTGCCAGTACCTTCTACACAAACTACAGTTCCAAATACCTGCCCAAATTCCAGCAGTTCACTGCAAAAAATGCAGAGTTTGGAAGAATCTACCTGAAAGGCATTATGGAAATGGACCCGGTAAAAGCGAAAATGATGTATCCGGATGCCACTTTTACCATGCGGGTCAGCTATGGCAATGTAAAATCATACCGCCCGAGAGATGCTGTGTTCTATGATTATGTAACCACCTCCAAAGGTTTGCTGGAAAAATACAAACCGGGTGATTATGAATTCGACCTCCCGGCCAACCAGATCGAACTGCTGAAGAAAAAAGATTTTGGGCAGTATATGGACCCCACCCGCAAAGACCTGGTGATCGGTTTCATCACCACTAATGATATCACAGGTGGTAACTCCGGCTCTCCTGTGATCAATAACAAAGGAGAGCTGATCGGTCTGGCTTTTGATGGTAACTACGAAGCCCTGAGCCATAAACTGGCTTTTGACAAAGACCTGAACCGCACCATCTGCGTGGATATCCGCTATGTGCTCTGGTGTATTGATAAACTCGGTGGCGGCAGCAATATCATCAAAGAATTAAAACTGATGAAATAAGTATTCAATAAAATATTTACAAAGCGATGGTGAATTTCGCCATCGCTTTTTTATTGATACCCGGTTCATCGCTGCCACTGAATCACAGAGACACAGAAATTAATATTCAGTGTTTCAGTGACAGGGTGGCATGGTGCAGCAAATACAGTATATTCTCCTATGCTGATATCAAATAAAAAGATAAATTCGTTTTATAAACCACTCCATTGAACTGCTGCAGGCCACTTATTTTTCTTTTCCTTACTCTCTTTTCCGGATCAGCATTGCTGGCACAAACACCCCTGTTCAGTATTGCCACGGATATAAACCTGCAACGGAATTTTAAAAAGGGACAGCAATACTGGGCCATCGGGCATACCATACAGGGACAGTTTAGTTTTACGCCCAAAGACGGCATTTATGTATGGGCCTCTTATTATTCCGATGGGAAATTCAGCGACGATCTTACGGCCACAGCAAAACTTCCATCCACTGTTCCGCAACAGGAGCCTTACCGGAATGATGCACAAATGCGGTTTAAACAAATATCCACCGGCTGGAAAAAATACCTGAAAGGAAGTTTTACCGCCGAAGAAGGGTTTAATATCTATGGCTATGCCGGTTTCGGGCTGGTGCTGGGCCGGGTCATCAATACGCATTCAGTAAGTATTGATACTTCCCTCTACCTTGTACCGGTAAAAAGTGGTGAGGCCAATTTCAAACGGCTGACAGTAGATCTCGGGCTGGGCTGGGAAGTACCTATTGGCGGCAGCATCTATTTATATGCAGAAGGAAGAACCTGGATACCTTCCAGCAGTTATCCCAGTAACTATCTTTTTATCAACAGGAATGCCCCGATGATGGGAATGCTGAATGCCGGCATCCGGATATTATTTGATTAGGTATTGAAATTATCTCCCCTTTATTCCTCTTTTGTTTATGCTTATTTTTGATGGCTATGAGTAAGCATTTATCTATCCGCCGGGTTGAGTTGTACAAACTATCCATCCCCTTAATTGAACCCTTTATCACCTCACTCGGAAGAGATGACAGTGCAGAAAATGTACTGGTAAAAATCATCACGAAGGAAGGCATCATTGGCTTTGGTGAATGCAGCCCCTATATGCCCATCAATGGCGAAAGTGTGGACACCTGTTTTATCGTGGGACAATATTTTGCACAGGCACTGAAAGGAAAAGACCCGCTGGATATTGAAGCCTGCATCCGGTTGATGGATTCTATTATCTATGCCAACGGCAGTATCAAAAGCGCCTTTGATATGGCCCTCTATGATATTGCTGCGCAATATGCCGCCATGCCGCTCTGGCAATTCATTGGCGGCAGTAATGATAAAGTAATCGTAACCGATTATACCGTGAGTGTGGGTGATATTGATAAGATGGTGGCCGATGCACTGAAGATACAGGCACAGGGTTACCCCGCTATCAAAGTAAAGCTCGGTAAGAACGGGAAAACCGACGTGGAAAGAATGCGGGCTATCCGTGCAGCCGTTGGACCAGAGATACCGTTACGTATTGATGCCAACCAGGGCTGGACGGTGGACGAAGCCATTACCACCCTGCAGGCATTAGCTCCCTTTGATATACAGCACTGCGAAGAACCCATACCCCGCTGGGATTTTATGCGCCTGCCCGAAGTAAAACAGGCAAGCCCCATTGCGATTATGGCGGATGAATGTTGCGGTGATGATCATGATGCAGCAAGACTGATTGCCATTGATGCCTGCAGTTATTTTAATATCAAGCTGGGCAAATCCGGTGGTATTTATAAAGGCTTAAAAATGGTGCGGATGGCCGAAGCAGCCGGTTTGCATTTACAGGTAGGCGCCATGATCGAATCCCGGCTGGCGATGACCGCTTTTGCGCATTTTGCTTTATGCAGCCCCGCGATTGTCCATTTTGATTTTGACACGGCCCTGATGCTGCAGGAAGACCCGGTAACCGGAGGTATTGTGTATGAAAAGAATGGCGTGGTGAAAGTGCCGGATACAAATGGATTGGGGGCAACCATTGAAGAAAACTGGCTGATGAAAATGGAGAAAGTGGTTATATAAATTCTCCTTATCCAGTTGGGTTTGCGAAAGTTTTGGTTGTATTTGCGCTACCCCTGCCCAGTAGCTTTTTTTTACTAAATATTTCAGAAAGAAGGTTTTAAAAATATTGTCAGGCCCTTTTGAGTAGCGTATATTAGCGAAAATACACACGTTATGTGCTATTTCAGAAAGACTCTTTTCCATGAAAAATATTGTAAGAATTGTCTTTAAGCAAACCAAGCCTGAAAAGGCAAAGCTGTCTTATCAGATTATAGAGCGAGTTGAATTAACAGATCTGAATTTTGACTATAAACTAATTTATAATTGGGTAGTATGGAATTTCGTAGAAATCTTTCTGATGAAAATAACACAAGGAAAAGCGCCACTTAGAATTAGCCATCAGATTCTCATAAATATTTTCTGGAATGCAGACATGAAGCTTTGTTTAACGCAAAAGAAAGTAAATAGAAATATTTATATCGGGGACGGAATACATTACATGTTCCCTTTAAATGGTAAGGAATATGTGTTATTCCCTTGTGAGTCAGGTTCAAGTTTATATAAAAAGGAACTAGGAACTGACCCAATCAACAAAGATGCGCTATTTAACACAGTAGAACATAATAATAAAGGAATTCAGAAATACGGCTCGCCAATTATCTACACTGGAATGACGAATTGACTATAGAATTATTCAAAACAGCACATAACATCGGGTTTTATGCAAGGTTGGGCATGACCAGCAAACATCAGCTAATTGTGTCTCGTCCTGAAATAGGTTGACTCCTAAAAAGTGGATAAGTCAACTAAAAACAGGATATAAAATGACTTAACTTATACGTCCAAACAAAACAGGAAATCTATGGCCAAATCCGCATCTGAATTTGTAAAAGAAGCTAAGCAACAGATTCAAAACCTTACTCCGGCTGAAGTTTCGGAAGAATTATCAACGGGTGATGTTGTCTTAATTGACATCCGGGAAAGTGAAGAGCTAAAACAGAATGGCAAAATCGCCAATTCAATTCATGCATCGAGGGGCATGCTTGAATTCTACGCCGATCCGGCACTTCCCTACCATAAACCTGAATTTGAAAAAACAAAAAGAATAATCCTTCATTGTGCATCTGGCGGCCGTTCCGCCCTGGCTGCATTAACACTTCAACAAATGGGCTATGAAAATGTCGCTCATCTTGACGGTGGAATAAAAGCCTGGAAAGACGCGGGATTGCCAACAGAATAATCCAGGACCAGTTGGTTCCTGGTTACTAAATACAAATTCAGCCAACAGGGATTTTTCACAAGGCAGACCGACGGAATTCTATTTCCCAGCCTGCATAAAGCCCTGCTTGTAAGCTATTTGCTAACATCACTTATAACTAGTATGGGATTTTTCGACAAATTATTTAAAGGCAAGAAAAAGGTTGATTTCCCACCTACACCGAAATGGCAACCAAATTTGCCAATTGACATAAACATGATTTATGAAAAAGCAAAATACTATACAGGTAACAAACTACAATTCGCCATTTTCCAAAATGGTACTGTAACATTTTTCTCAGACAGGGTTAACAATATAGAAAATAGTGCTAAGTCTTCCCTTGACAAGATTTACAACTTCCATCCCGACTTCAAACCGTTAACAATGGATGATGGAAATTATCTTATTGAGTATAGTCAACCTGCTTTTACAATAGTATTTAAGGAGGAAATAGAAACCCATTGGAATTATATTGAACAAAATCACCAAGACGGAATTTGTAGGGCAGAGGTTTTAATTAATGCACAGGGACAACATAATGTTTTTGATAGGATAGGAAAAATCTGTCTATTTGGAAGGGCGAAAATGTTTATGGACGCACAGGCACCAAAAGTTGTAAGAACATTTAATCCCATTAAACAATAAAACAGCAATAAACATAAACTGTGTAAAAAGTTAACCCTTATTAATCCAGGCATATAATCTGCAATGGGCAACCGACTCCCAGGCCATACAAAAAATAATCAGGGCAGCATTAGTTGATCTCCCGGTTTCCATCGAACATATCGGCTGCCCGGCTTAGCCGCCAAGCCCATCATTGATATTGATATCGTAATACAGGAGCAAACAGCATTCGATACAATAAATAACTGCTTAACAATTATTGGTTACAATCATCACCGTAACCAGAACATCCCCGGCTAGGAAGTTTTTAAAAGAGCTGCCGCTACGGCTGTACAGGAAGTATTGGATAGGGTTGCTCATCACCTCTATGTTTGCCCGGCCGGGAAGTGAAGAGCTGCAACGGCATCTCCGGTTCAGGGATTACCTGCGTACATATAAAGCTGCCCGGATACACTATCAACAACTGAAATATGCTATAGCGGAAGAAACCGGCGAGAGCCGCAAATGATATACGGCCTTAAAAGAAGTAAAAGCAAGAGCATTCATCAACAGCATACTGGAAAAAGCAGAACGGTAAAAACCGGGAGCCGTTTTGGAAAACGGCTCCCGGTCAACAGGCCGCTAAAGCATATAATAAAGCGGCTTTTGTGGTACGGCATTATCGGCAACCATTTCTTTACTATTATTTTCTTCCCGGCTATATTTTGTTTTATACAATTTGGCCCCGACCGAAAGCGGTTCTGCATCAGCAACGACGGCCACAGTTAGTTTGCCTTTGTTATACAGGTCAGTACCATACAGCTGTTCCAGGTTCTTTTCGATAGTTTGGGCAATAGTTGTCATCGGCGTATCCGTAGGTTTATTTTCAAATGGGTCCTGCAGGTGGATTGCCATTTTTTCTATTAGTAAAAAGCTGGCAGAGATGGCTACCACCAGCGGCACTTCAAATAACCCAAAATATTCTATGACGCCAAAAGGCAGCAATGCTATAAATAACATCATAGACATGTGAATGTATAAACTATAGGTACTTGGAAATACCGTATTCTTAATCCGCTCACATTTACCCATAGCATCACAAAGGCGGGATATAGTTCTGTCCAGTTCTACTTGCTGAAAACGGTTGATCCAGCCTTCTTCCAGCGCCAGCTGAAGATCTCTCCCCATCAGATCAATCAACGCTGCAGGCACATTATCCATTTGCCGCACATAGTCCAGTTCTCTTTTATCAAGGTATTTATCCAGGCCTTTCAAAACATTTTGCCTGCGCAAATGCCTTCCGAGGCTGTAGGTCCATGCTATCTGCCGCCTGATCATCCGCTGCCGGAAATTCTCCAGTTCTTCCTTGCCGCTTTCCATCGGTGTAAATGAAGTTACCTGCCGGGCCAGTGTCCTTGAATCATTTACAATAGCACCCCAGATATGACGGGCTTCCCACCAGCGGTCATAAGCCTGGTTACTTCTGAAGCCCAGCAATAATGAAATTACCGTACCTAATATCATCGGTACCGAAATAGGAATGGATATCCGGGTAAGATGATATTCCTGGTAGAGTATAGAAACAAGAATGGCATACAGGGTAATAATAATGATCTCTGTTTTGATCTTTCCGAAAACATATTTAAAAGGAATATTCTTCTGTAATAACATAGTGATACTTTTTTTTAAATGACAATTACTTCCTCTGCAACAACAGTTGATTTTTTGTGAGTAACAGCCATGTACTGATTCAATAGGCTCCTGCTCTTGCATTAACAAGTTCCGGCGCTGTTTTCCGTATTGTTATGTTACTGAAAACGGGCTCTTTTTTCCGGGCGATTTCTTTAATAAGAGGTAAGCCGCATTTCGCAAACAGGTTCACCGGGTTTACACTTTGTTTATGCGCTTTTGCAAACACATAGTGCTCCGGGCAGAAGATCATATCTACGTCATTAGCCTCTGCAAAATTCCTGAACATGGCCCTTGTATCCCCGTTCATGCAGCGCACAATTATTTTACTGATGCGTTGCGGATGATCATCTTTCAGTTGTTTGCAAGCCATTCGGAATGTTTCCGTCATCAGTTCTGCTGATGGATCTCTGTAGCCCGGGCGTAATAACTCGAAAGGGAAATCAGTTTGTTCAAAAGCATGAAAGAGGATGATTGTCACTTTCATATCCGTGGTGCAGTTAAGCGCCTGCTCAGCCAGTTTCAAAGAAGTTGAGCTAAAGTCGGTAGGTACTAAAATGTTTGCCATATTTATTTGATTTTAAATAAAATCAAAATTGATGTCGCAACATTAGAGACTCCTAAAGACGGGAAAAATATTCTCTTAGAGCCGGATTAGAAATAAATAAGAGTATTAGAACGATCTAATGTACCTGTCATTTTTCAGTCAAACAGTTTAACAAAGAGGTAAAACGATTTTAACAGTAGTTCCCACATTTACTGCTGAACTTACTTCAATAGCGCCTTTATGCAGCCGGATGATATTATTTGATAACGGCATGCCAATACCATAACCTTCATATTGCGTTGTGTTTGAGGCCCTGAAAAAAGGGTTGTAAATATATTTCAGCTCGTCTGAAGGAATACCTATGCCCTTGTCTGTCACCCATATTTCCGCATTCCTTTCGCCGAAAAGCAGGTGGATACTTACTTTTTTATTATCAGAATATTTACAGGCATTCATCACAATATTACTGATCGCCATTACCAGTAAATTATAGTTCCCTTTTACGCTGGAACTTACTTCATCTTCCGGCATTGAATTGATACTTATTTCGATATTATTCTCAGGTACAATAGCATCACAATTCTCTTTTACATCAAATAACAGCTGGTCAAGCCGGATGATCTCCCAGCGCTGTTTTTTACCATCAAAGCCGGTTTGTGCCAGTGATAAAAGCCCCCTTGTGAGTTCCTGTAATTTTTCGGCCTGTTTCGTAATCTGCTGCAAACTTTGTTGGTAACCTTCAACTGTTCTTTCTTTAGAAAGAGCCAGGTCTGCTTCAGCCACTATTGAAGTCAGTGGTGTTCTCAGTTCATGGGAAGCATTACTGATAAAATTATTCTGTATTTCAAATGCCGTTTCAAGGCGGTTAAGCATGAGGTTAAATGTACTGGTTAGTTCGGCAAGCTCATCGGTCCCTTCCTGTTCCTTCAGGCGTAAATGAAGATTGCCTTCATTAATCTGCTTTACCCTGTTAATAGTGTCACGGACAGGCTTGAATGTTTTTTTGGAAAAATATAACCCCACACTGTAAATAAGTATAACAGCACAGACCAATGTGACCAGTTTAATAATTGCCAGGTGCCGCATCATTTCGCTTCCATACTCATTGGTAGCCGATTTAATTACAATAAAATTTCCTGTTTCATCTTTGTATAACAAACCTGCAAAATGCCTGAACCGGTTTTGTTCAAAAACAGTAGCTCCGTTAGCCGCAATAATTGAAGTAATAAAATCTGTAGTCAGGGGTTTGGGCAGCAGGCCTTTTACGCTTCCCGAAGCACTGTCCACTTTTAAGACATAGGCCTCCTCCTCGGGCAACCGTTCCAGGTATTGCTTTTCAATTTCACGAAAAGCTTCCGTGGACACCTCGCCTTGTTCAAAACGGAACTTGGTTGAGATCCTTGCCCTTAGCTCCAGCCGTTTATGAAAATCAGTATTGGCAAAAGAACTGATAAAAAAATAGACAACAATATTCAGTATCAGAAAGATGGTACCCGTAAGGACCGTAAAAAGAATAGTGGTTTTCGTTTGAATTTTCATACGGTAGTTTGCTTACACTTTCAGCATATATCCCATGCCTACTACTGTTTGAATAAATTTTTTATCCGGGTTACTGCTTATTTTTTTACGGAGATAATTCACATAGACATCCACAACGTTGGTTCCCATATTAAAATCAATACCCCATACTTTCTCCAGTATTTCCATTCTTGATAGTACCCTGTTTTTGTTTCGTACAAAAAACTCCAGCAGGCGAAACTCCGTGGAAGTAAGTGCCACCGGTTTCCCTTCCTGTTCCACCAATTTTGACCTGAAATCTATCCTGAGTGTATCCAGGTATTGAACATCTTCTTCTTCCTGCACCACCAGGTTTTTCCTCCGGTTAAGCGATTTCAGCCTGGCTTCCAGCTCAGCGAACTTAAATGGCTTTACCAGGTAATCATCTGCGCCGGCATCAAGACCGGCGACAATATTTTCCGTAGTACCCAGTGCTGTCAGGAATAATATGGGTGAATTGATTTTGTTTTCCCGCAGCTTCCTGCATAGCTCCATGCCGTTCATGCCCGGTAACATAATATCCAGGATTAATACATCAAAACTATGCGCCAGCGCCATTTTTAAACCGGTATTACCATCAGGAGCTACTGAAACACTATAGCCTTTTTCTGTAAGCCCCTTATTAATAACACCTGCTACATAAGGCTCATCTTCCACCAGAAGTATTTTCATGCTTGTATTTACTGTTAGAATATTTTCTTTAAAATACAAATCAACGCCCCGTTTGTTCAGAACAAATTTTACAGCCGGTAATTAATCGTAAACTACTTTTTTTTCTGTTTCGGCTGTTTCACTTTTTGCACTGGTGCATTATCCTTCCAGCGCCATAAATGCACGCAGGCATAGGTGCGGTAAGGGCTCCATTTGGCAGATATGCGCAAGAGATCTTCCCTGAATTGCTTTTTATCGCTGCGGTCTAATTTATACAAACCGATCATGGCGTTTTGTATACCCAGGTCATCAATAGCAAATACATCTTCCCGTCCCAGTGCAAACATCAGTAACATTTCCACGGTCCACCTGCCCACTCCTTTTATTGCCACCAGGTATTCAATCACTTCTTCATTAGTCATCTTGCCCAGCTTTTTGGCATCCATACCAAAGTCCAGTTCGAATTGCGCCACATTCTTTACATAACTCACTTTGGCATTGCTGAGGCCGATGGCCCTTAATTGCTCCGAAGGAGTGGCAATGATTTGTTGGGCGGTAGGTTCCTTGCCTCCGTATAAACTGATAAACCGTTTATAGATCACATCCGCCACTTTGGTGCTCAGCTGCTGGCTCATGATGGAGGCGCAGAGATAGATGCAGATATTCTTCCGTTTCTTTAGCTGATGCGGTTCTGCCACAGCCAATAGTTTACTCAGTTTTTTGTCTTTGGATAAATGGGCGATGTACTCCATGCTAATAATTTAAGAACAGCTGACATAAAAAGGCCGGGAAAATAAAGCCGGAAATAAATATACTTGTTCCTGCTTTGTTTTCCCGGCAAAAAATAGTTGCAACAGGCATTGCTTACTCCAGGTTCCAGCTCATTTCCCCACCCTTTTCATCTTTTAAGGTGATGCCGAGTGCCGCCAGCTGGTTCCGTATTTTATCAGAAGTGGCAAAATCTTTTTTGCCTTTTGCTTCTTTGCGGATATCGATCAGCAGTTGCATGACTCCCTGCAATTTACTGTTGTCAGCCTCGGTTACTCCTTTCAAACCAAAAATATCTTCCAGCCAGGTTTTGAAGGATGATTGTAACAGTTTAAAGGTCTCTTCTGACAAGGCGCCCACCGGGATGATCTTATCTTTTACCGAGTTGATCACCGGCACAATCTCAAACATATTCGCCAGCACTTTCGCCGTGCTGAAATCATCATTCATGAATTCGGGAAATTCAGCAACCAGCTTCTTTACCTTCTCTTCCAGTTCTGCATCCGGTCCTTCTTTCCCGGGTTCATAACTTATAGCCTGCAACTTTTCATACGCATCCCATAAACGCTTCAATCCTTTTTCTGCTGCTACCAGTGCTTCATTACTAAAATCAAGTGTACTGCGGTAATGTGTTTGCAGGATAAAAAAACGGATCGTCATCGGGTGGAATGCCTTTTCCAGTATCGGGTGGTTGCCGCTGAACAGTTCTGTTAGTTTGATCACATTGTTATAACTCTTGCCCATCTTGCGGCCGTTAATGGTGATCATATTATTATGAATCCAGTAACGCACCGGCGCTGTATGATTGCAAATGGTACTTTGTGCGATCTCACTTTCATGATGCGGGAACAACAGGTCCATACCACCTCCATGAATATCAAACTGTACACCGAGGTATTTGGTGGCCATGGCCGAGCATTCAATATGCCAGCCGGGAAAACCCACACCCCAGGGGCTTTGCCAGCGCATGATATGCTCCGGTGCTGCACTTTTCCATAAGGCGAAATCAGCCCGGTCTTTTTTTTCTTCCTGGCCTTCCAGTTCACGGGTTGTTTCCAGCAGGTCATCAATTACCCGGCCGCTGAGTTTACCATAATCATGGGTGGCAGCATATTTCTTTACATCAAAATAAACAGAGCCATTCACTTCATAGGCAAATCCTGCCTCAATGATCTGTTTGATCATTTCGATCTGCTCCACGATATGACCCGTGGCAGTGGGTTCAATTGATGGCGGGATCGTATTGAATTGCTCCATGGCCCAATGAAACAGGTTCGTGTATTTCTGCACCAGTTCCATCGGTTCCAGTTTTTCCAATACTGCTTTTTTCGAGATCTTATCTTCTGCTTCTCTTCCTTCTTCCTCGAAATGCCCGGCATCGGTAATATTGCGTACATAACGAACCTTGTAACCGAGATACTGCAAATACCGGTAAACCACATCAAAAGTTATATAAGGCCTTGCATGTCCGAGATGGCTTTCACCACTCACAGTAGGTCCGCACACATACATACCCACATGGCCCGGAGTAACGGGTGTAAAAACTTCTTTTTGCCTGCTATACGAATTATAGACTTTTAAATCATTCATACCTTTTATTTTGTCAGCTGAAGGGATTACTCCTTTTCACTGGTCACTTATTGAAATCTGAAATTAGTTAATGAAACTGCCGGAATGCGGCAAAAGTAGCAATTATGCTGTCAACAGGGACAACAGCAACAACGGTTATGGGGAAGAAAGTTGTTCATTGGTTCAAAGATAGCTGATCCGGTTCATTTTTTCAATTCCAGGTCAGCCACCAGCATATAATGGTCGGAATAGCGTTTCACCACCCGGTTGAACTGGTGGACAGCAAAGTTTTTATCTGCAAAAATATAATCGATCCGCAGGGTGGGTGACAGCGAGGAGAAAGTGCGGCCGATGCCAAATCCTTTTTCCAAAAAAGCATCCTGCATGGCCCCCCGCACGGTAAAATAGGTGTAAGAATTCGGTACATCATTCAGGTCGCCGCAAAAAATAACAGGATTGGGGCTGTCATCAATCACCTGGTCAATCAGGTCGGCCTGGATACTGCGGTTGCTTATTCCTGTTTTCACTTTGGAGAAGATCGTTTTTGAATTGGCCAGTAAACTATCATCTGCCTCTTTTATTTCTTTAATACGGCGGTAATCATCTTTCCCGAACTGCAAAGATTGCAAATGCGTGGTATAGACCCTGAACGTATCATTGTTTGCTTTGATATCAGCATGGATCAATACATCCGGCAATGTAGGCCTGGGATAACGGATCACACCGGTATCAATAATCGGGAACCGGGAGAAAATGATGGAACTGTAATATTGTTTGTCGCCATCTTCATCAAACATAAAAAAATAGTACGGATAGTTGAGCTCTTTCTGCACATACTCAATGTTGTGATAATAATCAGAGAGCCCGGAACTTTGAAATTCCTGCAGGCACAAAATATCCGCATCCTGTTGTTTCAGCAGGTCCATCATCTTCAGTCTTGTCTGGCTGCCTTTATTATTGTTAATCTTTATTTCGATGAACCTGGCCACATTCCAGGTAACAATGCGGATATGACCCGGCTCTTTTTTATAATTAAAAGCACCCGGATTATTAAATGCAAAAAATACACTGATACTTTTCAGCCCGATAACCAGCGCAGCGAGTGAAATAAGTGACAGTTTTGGCTTGATGATCAGCCAGGTGATCAGGTACCCCAGTACAATGATGAGTAAGAAAGGAAAAGCCAGACCGAGAAAAGAGATGAACCACCATTTTTGCGGGTTCAGGTAAGGAGCCAGGCAGGCCAACAGGAAGAAGAAGACGACCGCAATGTTCGTGTAAATAAAAAAACGTTTCGTAAAAAGTCGGAACTTGCTGGCCATTGCCGCAATTTACAAATCTTTCAGGGCATCCTTACCAAAGGTCTTCTTCGCTGGCCCGTTTCAGCAGGTCTTTTTCTTCATCGGTGAGAAAGTGATAGCCCTTATGGTTGATCTTATCCAGGATAGCATCAATACGTTCCTGGGTAATATTGGGCGTTTTTTTATACGGATGCGTAGCAGATTTATAGAACAACTCATCCCTGATGCTTTTCCCTTTCTTCGGCTTGTCCGGATTGAAAAGATTATTCACCCAGTCAAAGAAATTATTCATCCAGTCGCTCCAGTCATAACCGCGGCGCACCATCATCATAAATAAGAAACCTGTAAAAGCACCGGCCAGATGCGGCATATAACTTTCAATATGGTAAGTTGGTACCGTCGCCACTGCCACGATCAAATAGAAAGCTGTCAGTATCCACAATGGAATGCCTCCATTCAGCATAGGGAACAGGCGGTAGCCCGGGGAGACCATCGTGGTGGCAACGGCCAGGGCGGTAACACCAGCAGCAGCACCAAAATTCACCGCATTCGGTAACTGCCCCTGCAAAGATGGAACAAGATTATAGGCAGCAATGAACGCTATCGTACCCGCAAAGCCGCCATAGAGAAAAACAGGGATGATCTTGCGGTTGCCCGTCAGATCCTGCATGATATAACCAAAAGTCCATAGCCAAAGCATATTAGCGAGAACAGGCCAGACAGCAATATGCACAAACATACTGGTCAGAATGGTCCAGGGTCTTGACGCTAACTGGTTCAGGTCAGCGGGCGCCACGAACCATTTCAGGATTTTTTCAAAAAACAACTGAGTGTACTTATTATCTTCTTTATAAAGAAAATAAAAGACAGTTTGAATAAAGAACAGGATCACAAACACCACGAGGTGAATAACAAGCAGTTTGGTAAGAGCATTGTTACTTTGCCCCAGGGAAATGCGTTGCTGGTATTCTTTTTCTGTATAGGCCATGGAACACTTTATCAGGCTGTAAATGTAGGCTAAGAGCTCAAAAGAGTATAAAGAGTTTAAAGAGAAATCTTATTGTTTGATCATTATTACTGCGTTAGCCAGTTATAAAACACCTGATCACAGCAGCTCTCTTTCCCTCCTTTCCTCTTTCACCTCTTAGCTTAGTATAACGTCCTCCGGTTGGTTTTGTTCCAGATAAAGCAAATAATAAAACCCGTCAGTGCACCACCCAGGTGGGCAAAATGGGCAATATGGCTGTTACCCAGCTGCCCCATTCCGCCAAACAGGTCTATCAGCACATACACGAGCACCAACCATTTGGCTTTAATGGGTATAGGAATCGGGATAATCATGACTTCGGTATTGGGGAACAAGTAGGCAAAAGCCACAAAGATGCCCATCACCGCACCGGAAGCACCTACTGCTGCCGAACCTTCTCCCATAAAGTATTGCATGGCCAGGTGGGCTATTGCCGCCCCCACACCACAGGCTAAATAGAAAAACAGGAAACGTTTGGCTCCCCAAACATTTTCCAGTATCCGGCCAAACATGAAAAGGCCGAACATATTAAAAAGTATGTGAAAGAACACTACATGCGATTCAAAAGGAGTAACCATCTCATATGACGAGTGTGCAAACATATGCGTGGCTATCTGGTAAGGCCGGAAGTCCGGGTCTGATATGGGAAACAAAGCGATCTTACTGGTCAGACCCATGGTCAGTATACCATCCTGCTTATCATAAAACAACTGGGCCAGCCATACGATCACATTAATGATGATCAGGTTTTTGACAATAGGGGGAAAACCACTGGGCCTGGTGAATCGAAAATTACTCATTCTTCAAATTTAGTGGTTATTCGCTTGCGGGGGCCGCATGTACAGATGTTTAACCATTCTTCAACTTCAGTTGCAGCACATTCTCAATATGCAGGGTATGCGGGAACATATCCACCGGCTGAATTTTGGTGACCGCATATTTTTCATCCAGCAAAGCAAGGTCCCTTGCCTGTGTGGCCGGGTTGCAGCTTACATATACTACTGTGGGTGCTGCAATCTCCAGGATCTTCCTGACTAATTTTTCATGCATACCGGCTCTTGGCGGGTCGGTGATGATGACATCAGGTTTACCGTGCAGGGCAAAAAAATCATCATTGCAGATATCAATGACATCACCGGCATAGAATTCTGCTTCCTTAAGATTATTCAGTGCTGCATTTTCTTTGGCATCATCAATGGCAGCGGCTATCATTTCCACACCAATGATCTTCTTCGCTTTCTCACTTACAAAAATGCCGATGCTGCCTGTGCCGCAATACAGATCATAGACAATTTCATTCCCTGTCAGCTCTGCAAACTCCCTTGTTACCTGGTACAACCGCTCTCCCTGCCGGGTATTGGTCTGGAAAAAAGATTTCGGTCCGATCTTGAATTGGAACTCTTCTAACTTTTCGATCACATATCCCTTTCCATGGTAAGCTACCGGTGACAGGTCGTGCAGGCTGTCATTCATTTTGGTATTGATTGTATACAGCAGCGTGGTGATAACGGGGAATTTTTCCAGCAAATGGTCCAGTAAGGCTTTGATCTTTTCTTCATCGTTTTCCCCAAACACAATATTCACCATCAGCTCACCAGTTTCACATAACCGTACCTGCATGGTCCTTAGCAAACCAACATGATTTTTCATATCATAAAAACTGTATTCGTGCTGTCTTGCAAATTCTTTGATCGCCAGCCGGATCGCATTGGTGGGCTCGGCTTGTAGATAGCAGGTTGTTATATCCACGATCTTATCAAACATACCGCGGGCATGAAAACCGGCCACATTCTGTTCATTATTGACGGCAGGATCATTCAATTCTTCTTTTTGAAGATAGCGCTTGTTGCCAAACGTATATTCAATCTTGTTGCGGTACTGCTGTGTGGCCACCGCACCCATGATCGGCAACATCTCCGGTAATGCCACTTTACCAATCCGCTGCAGGTTATCCCTGACTTGTTTTTGTTTGAACGCTAACTGTTTTTCATAGGGCAGCATCTGCCACTGGCAGCCACCACATACCCCGAAATGGGAACAGAAGGGCTGTACCCGGTCTTTGGAGTACGAATGAAAGTGCAATGGCCATCCCTCCGCCCAGTCTTTTTTGTTCTTACCCAGTTGCACATCCACCACATCCCCCGGCACCACTCTTTCAATAAAGATCACTTTGCCATCCACCCGGGCCAGGCTCTTGCCTTCGGCAGCATAGTCCTCCACCAGGATCTTTTCCAGTACGATATTCTTTTTCTTTTTTCTCACGGCGCAAAACTAAGCCCATCGCCCGAAAGCTCGCTAAAAAGTCCCGTTTCTTTCTGTCTGTTACGCAACTGTTTCCGGGCCGGCCGCCTCTTTAAACAACTTATCCTTTTAACCCATTTTAGATATCTTTACGACTTATTCTGACTCATGAAAAAATGGAGCATCATAGCAGGCCTTTTACTCAGTATTCCGGCCTTTGCACAAACGGGTTATGAGATCAAAGTAACCTTCAAACCCTTTAAGAACCAGTTCATCTACCTGGGACATTATGCGGGCAGAACACTGCCTATTATTGATTCGGTGAAACTGGATGCGAACAGCGCCGGTACTTTTAAAGGAAAGAAGGTACTCCCCGGCGGTATCTACCTCGTGGGTTATCCCAACAAACAGGGGTTTTTTGAAATACTACTGGACAAACAACAAAAGTTCAGCATCGTGGCTGATACAGCCACACTGAAAAAAGGAATCCAGTTCCAGAATAACCCGGACAATACCCTGTTCAACGGCTACCAGCTTTATATGACCGAAAAAGGGAAAGAGATCAACAACCTCCGGCAACAGCTGGTTACAGTCACCACAGCAGCCGATTCGGCAGCCATTAATGCCCGGCTGACCAGAACAGACAGCAGCGTAAAAGCTTACCGGGAGAATATTATCAAAAAAAATCCCAGCAGTTTTCTCACCACTCTCCTGCAGGCGATGCGGGAGCCGGAGTTACCTGCTGCTTTGCAACATCAGCAAACCAGGGCAGATTCTTTAGCCGCTTACCGGTATTATAAAGATCGTTTCTGGAACGGTATCAATTTCTGGGATAACCGGATGCTGCAAACACCTTTTTTTGAAGAAAAACTCGACAAGTACTTTAACCAGCTGGTGATACCAGACCCGGACTCTGTAAAAAAAGAAATTGACTGGATGCTGGGCTATGCTTCTATTAATAAGGACATGTACAAATTCTTATTATCAAAATTTGTGAACCGCTACATCAACCAGAAATACATGTACGAGGATGCTGTCTTCGTTCACCTGTTTGAAAAATACCTGGCCACCAAAAAACCGGACTGGTATGATGATAAACAATACAAGACCATCACTGACAGGGCTTATAGTATGATGGCAAATATTGTGGGGACACCGGCTGCGGATATTGTATTGCCGGATAGCCTGGGCGTGATGCGATCCATGTATGCAGATTCATCTCTTTATACCCTTGTCTGTTTCTGGGATCCCACCTGCGGGCATTGTAAAGAAGTCCTTCCAAAGTTAGATTCGATGTACCGGGCCAAATGGGAAGCAATGGGTGTCAGAATTTTTGCAGTAGCCAAGGAAACCGATGGTTCCCAAAAAGACTGGCTGGGTTTCGTCAATGAAAAGAACCTGCAGAACTGGACCCATGTATACTATTCCAAAGAAGAAGAGAAGAAAAAGATCCAGGCTGGTATTCCCGGCTACTCCCAGCTTTATGATGTACTGACTTTCCCTACATTATATTTGCTGGACAAAGACAAACGGATCATTGCCAAAAAGCTGAGCTGGGAACAAACCGATGAAGTGCTGCAGATAAAAATGAAGGTGCAATAAACAGCACCCACATACCTGAAAATTCAAAACTATGAACAAAAGATTTTTCCTGCTGATCATTATTAGTGCACTATCCTTCCCTTCCTTTTCTCAAACACTTTTTACCTATGGCCGGTATTCCGTGCAGGCT
The DNA here is from genome assembly GCA_002400415.1 of Chitinophagaceae bacterium UBA4411. Classification (GTDB taxonomy): domain Bacteria; phylum Bacteroidota; class Bacteroidia; order Chitinophagales; family Chitinophagaceae; genus CADEDV01. Next base: position 388,611 of record DGQP01000009.1, on the reverse strand, counting down.
GATGAATTTGTAAAAGCCTATAATAAAAATAATGCATCCCCGGCTGTTAATAAGGAAAAAGCCATGCGGGATTATCTCAACCTGTATATCAACTCCCGCCTCAAGATCAGGGAAGCGCTGGAAAGAAGATACGATACACTTCCACAAATAACCGTGGAAGTGACCAACCTGCGCAACCAGATCATTGAGAATTTCATGAGTGATCCGCAGACCATGACCCGGTTAACACAGGAAGCTTTTGCCCGCAGCCAGAAAGATATTCATGTGGCCCATATCTTCATTGGAGCCAACAATAACGATACAACTGTTGCCTATAACCAGGTCAACAGTATTTATGAACGCCTGCAAAAAGGGGAAGATTTCGCCACACTGGCGCAACAGTTCTCACAAGACCCTGCTGCAAAAAACAATAAAGGTGATATAGGATGGATTACCGCCTTCACCTTACCTTATGTTTTTGAAAATGCTGTCTATGCAACCGCACCGGGCAGGTATAGTACTGTTATCCGTTCAAAAGCCGGCTACCATATCTTCAAAAATATCGCCGAAAGGAAAGCGGTGGGTAAAATGAAAGCTAAACAAATTCTGCTGGCCTTTCCTCCCGGCTCCGATGCAGCAGCTCAACAAAAGATTGCAAAGCGGGCAGATTCCATTTATAAACGTTTGCTGGCTGGCGAAGCTTTTGAAAAGCTGGCTACTGCTTTCAGTAATGATTATACAACCGCCATTACCGGCGGCACCATGCCTGATTTTGGGATCGGCCAGTATGACCCTGTTTTTGAAGCGAAGGTATGGGGGCTTACGAAAGATGGAGCCATCACAAAACCATTTCTCACTTCACATGGTTATCATATTGTGAAAAGAACAGGTATTGTTCCTGTAGTAACCGATGCCGGCAATAAATCCAACGAACAGGAATTACGGCAAAAGATCAACCGTGACCAGCGATGGAAAGAATCCCGTGAAGTAATCTATAATAACGTAAAGACAAAAGCTGGTTTTCAACCCGGTACCTATAATAGGAATGATCTCTGGGCATATACTGACAGCTTGCTGGACCGCCGGCCGCTGGGAACAGGAAGGAATATCAATCCCGGCCTTACAGTTTTTACCCTCGGAGATAGTGCTGTGAAAGTGTCCGACTGGATTACTTATGCCCAGGCATTCCGCTATAAACAGGATGGCTCTGGCAGAAAAACCTATGAGGAAGTGATGACCGATCATGTGAATGCAGTTGTGATGCAATACTACCGTGACCATCTTGAGCTCTTCAATGCAGATTTCCGCAACCAGATGAATGAATTCAAAGAAGGTAATTTGTTCTTCGAAATCATGCAGCAGGAAATATGGAACCGCACCGGAACAGATACATTGGAACAAGAAGCATTATATGAAGCAAATAAGACAAAGTACAACTGGTCCAAAAGTGCTGATGCCGTGATCTTCTTTTGTTCCGATAAGGAAACAGCTGAATTATTGTTTAACCAGGTGAAGAAAAATCCGGCTAACTGGAAAATTTACGCTGATGCACTGGTGGAAAAAGTGGTAGCCGACTCTTCCCGCTATGAGTGGCCGCAATTGCCGAGCCGGACAAAAATCGTTCCCTACAGCGGGCTGGTGACAACCCCATTGATCAACCCGACAGATAATACTGCTTCCTTTGCGTATGTCAGTAAGGTATATCCGCAGCCAGCGCAACGAACATTCAACGAAGCCAAAGGATTGGTGATAAACGATTACCAGGCTTTGCTGGAAGAACAATGGATCAAACGGCTGAGGGAGAAATACCCGGTGAAAGTGGATGAAAAGGTTTTGGAAAATTTACTCAAATAAGATAGAAAGCACTTAATAAAAAACTCCGGTTACCCGGAGTTTTTTATTCTAATTACTTTATCCATTAAAGTTGCTTCACCACATTTGCTACTACATGCGGTTTGCCTAATGTATAATAATGTAGAACAGGAACACCGTTTTTCTTCAGGTCTCTTGACTGCGTCAGCAACCACTCCTGCCCCACTTTCTCCACATCCTCATCTGTTTTGCATTTCAGGATCTCGTTTGAGAGATCGGTAGGCAGGTCAATATGGAAGGTCTTGGGAAGAACGGTCAGCTGTTTTTTGCTATATACCGGTTTTAACCCGGGGATGATGGGGACATTGATACCTGCATCCCGGCAGGCCTTTACAAAGGCATAATACTTCGCATTATCAAAGAACATTTGTGTTACTATATAGTCCGCACCGGCATCGATCTTGGCTTTCAGGTAACCCAGATCGGTTTCCATATTCGGGGCCTCAAAGTGTTTTTCCGGGTAACCGGCCACGCCAATACAAAATTCTGTCTTCTGAGTACCTTTCAGGTCATCCTCAAGGTAAATCCCGGCATTCAGGTTCACAACCTGCTTCAGCAGGTCGCTGGCATATTTATGACCGCCCGGCTCGGGTTCAAAGGCGGTTTCATTCTTTGCTGCATCGCCGCGAAGTACCAGTACATTATCAATACCAAGATAACGGAGATTGATCAGCGCATCCTCTGTTTCATTTACACTAAACCCTCCGCAGATCAGGTGGGGCACCGTATCCACATTGTATTTATTCATGATGGCCGCGCAGATACTCTCGGTACCCGGCCTTTTCCGGATAATCACTTTTTCAAAACTGCCGTCGCTCCTCTTTTTGAATACATGCTCACTCCGGTGATACGTAACATTAATAAACGATGGCCTGAATTCCATCAGAGGGTCAAGGTGCTTATATAATGCTTCTATGCCCTTGCCTTTCAGCGGGGGAAGTACTTCAAAAGATACCAGGGTGTCTTTGGCCCGGTTGATATGGTCAATTACTTTCATGGAGTTGCAAAGCTAATGATGCAGGGCCATTAGTCAAAGCCGCGTTAAATGAAATTACCCGCATTGCCATAACAGAGCATAGCTTATTTTTGCGGCCATGCCGCTTACAATACATACCAAAGACCTGGTCAAGAAATACGGGAGCCGTACGGTGGTAAACCATGTTTCTTTTGATGTGAAACAAGGGGAAATTGTAGGGCTGCTCGGGCCTAACGGGGCAGGGAAAACCACTTCTTTTTACCAGGTGGTGGGGCTGGTAAAGCCGGACGAAGGCCAGGTTTTCCTGGATAACCAGGATATTACCCAGCTGCCTATGTACAAAAGGGCAAAAATGGGGATTGGCTACCTCCCGCAGGAAGCATCGGTATTCCGCAAGCTGAGCGTTGAAGATAACATTACTGCAGTGCTGGAAATGACGAGCCTGTCCAAACAGGAACAACGGGAAAAGCTGGAAAACCTGCTGGATGAATTCAGGCTTCACCATGTGCGGAAAAGCAACGGCGATGTACTGAGCGGAGGCGAAAGAAGGCGTACTGAAATTGCCCGTGCTCTCGCTGTTGATCCCAAATTTATTTTATTAGACGAACCCTTTGCCGGCATTGATCCGATCGCCGTGGAAGATATTCAGAGTATCGTGGCCAAACTGAAATTAAAGAACATCGGTATCCTTATTACTGATCATAATGTAACTGAAACATTGTCCATCTGTGACAGGGCCTACCTGCTGATCGAAGGAAAAATATTCAAACACGGGACTGCGGAAGAACTGGCCGATGATGAGCAGGTGCGTAAACTCTACCTCGGAAGAAATTTTGAACTGAAACGTAAGGATTATTTGCATGAAGAAGCTAAGGGGCAGCATAATTTGAGCAACGATTCCAACTAATAAAACTGATTTTCCGACAATATCCCGGCAAATCTTAATCAGTCTTTCCCTTTCAAAATCCTAACCTGCATCATATCCTGTCCCGGAACAGGCCGGTATTTTTGTTCCATGAAAACATTTTTTAGATTCTTATCGCTTTTACCCCTTGTTTTTGCGGGCTTAAACCCTGCTGCTGCCCAAACCAGCCGCCAAATTAATCACCAGTCCCAAGCCTGGTTTTCAGTAAATACCACCGCCCGCATTACTGACCGCTGGTCGGTATTACTGGACCTCCATGAACGAAGGACCAATTTTATGGCGAAAAGTAATTTTGATTTTGTCCGCGGCGCTGTACAATATAATATTGATAAAAATCTCTCCGTGGCGCTGGGCTATGGCCATATGTGGCTGCATCCGACCACACCCGGCTGGAAGACTGTTTCCAATGAGAACAGGATCTATCAACAGGTAATCTATAGTTCCAAAATCCGTAAAATCTCCCTGCTACAGCGTTTCCGCAACGAACAGCGCTGGCAGCAAAAGATAGCGGGAGATAAACTCACCGGTGAAAATCGCTTTACGAACCGGTTCCGGTATTTACTGAGCATTACAATCCCTGTTTTCAAAAATGATAAGCTCCCTTCCCTATGTATATCTGATGAAATACTGCTGCATATGGGAAAAGATGTAGTGTACAATACGCTTGACCAGAATCGCCTTTTTACCGGGATTCGTCAAAAAATCAGCAAAGATCTGAGTTTTGATACCGGCTATATGGTCGTATGCCAGCAAAAATTTTCCGGCTATCAGTACGATCTTAATAATACCTTCCGGTTGTTTTTCTATTATACACCGGTTCTCCATAAAAAACATAAGGTATAATATCTTCCGGTTGTAACAGGCTGTATATTCAGGTAAATAATTTTATCTTGCCAACTACATGAGCCTGCTGAGTCCTGCCATATCATCGCTTGCCCGGATGCGCCTCTGGCGGATCGAAGCCTGGAAGAATAACCCGCTGGATGCGCAGCGGGAAGTGCTGCAGGACCTCGTTACATCGGCGCAATACACTGAGTTTGGCCGTAAATATAATTTTTCCCGGTTGTTTAATGTAAAAGCATTCAAACAGGCGGTTCCCATTCACGGGTATGAGGATATGAAGCCTTATATAGAACGCATCATGCAGGGCGAACAGAATATTTTATGGAATACACCGATCTACTGGTTTGCCAAAAGCAGCGGCACCACCAGTGATAAAAGCAAATTCATCCCGATCAGCGATGAAAGCCTGCAGGATGGTCATTACAAAGCATCCAAAGATGTATTGTCCTTATATTACCAGTATAATTCTGAGTCTGCTTTACTGACCGGGAAAGGTTTGGTAATTGGCGGCAGCCACAACATTAACCCGATGAACACCGATGCACAGTATGGTGACCTCAGTGCCGTGTTGCTGCAAAACTCACCCTTCTGGGGTCATTGGTTGCGGACACCTGATCTCAGCATAGCCCTGATGGATGAATGGGAAAATAAAATTGAAAAGCTGGCTGAAAGTACAATCAAAGAAAATGTGACTTCTATTTCAGGTGTTCCCACCTGGACATTAGTCCTGTTCAAGAGAATTCTTGAGATCACCGGCAAACAATCAATCGCTGAAGTATGGCCTTCACTTGAGTTATACATGCATGGCGGCGTTTCCTTTACTCCTTACAAAGAACAGTTTCAGAAAATCATTGGTAAAAAGATCAATTACCTGGAAATGTACAATGCCAGCGAGGGCTTTTTTGCGGCACAGGAAAATCCCGGTGAGGACGGGATGTTACTTTTTACTGATCACGGAATCTTCATGGAGTTCATGCCCGTGAGTGAGTATGGCAGGAAAGAGCCTCAAACGATCAGCCTGCAGGATGTGGAGATTGGGAAAAACTATGCTCTTATCATCAGCACCAATGGTGGTTTATGGCGATACCTGGTGGGTGATACTGTTCAATTCACTTCGGTAAAACCTTACAGGGTAAAAGTATCCGGCCGGTTAAAACATTATATGAATGCCTTTGGGGAAGAGGTGATCGTTGACAACTCTGATAAAGCCATTGCAATGGCTTGTGAAAGAACAGGTGCCATTGTGAATGACTATACAGCTGCACCGGTTTATTTTTCAGACAGCGCCAATGGTGCTCACGAATGGCTGATTGAATTTGAAAAAGAGCCCGGAGATATTTCAGCCTTTATAAATGAACTCGACCTGGCTCTAAAAAGTATTAACAGCGATTATGAAGCCAAACGGCACAAAAGTATAGCCCTGGGTTTACCAATCATTCATTCATTGCGGAAGGGAGCATTTACCGAATGGCTGCGGCAACGGGGAAAACTGGGTGGACAACATAAAGTACCGAGGCTGAGTAACGAAAGAAAATACGTGGAAGAAATTTTACAATTGAATACAAGTACATTTGCCAACCCCTAAATAACTGAATCATGAAATTACTGGAAAATAAAGTTGCTATCGTTACAGGAGCCACCCGTGGTATCGGTGAAGGAATTGCTGTAAAATTTGCAGAGCAGGGAGCTCATGTTGCCTTTACGTATGTGAGTGACAGCAGCGCTGAAAAAGCAGCTGCCCTGGAAGAAAAATTAAAGGCCGCTGGTGTAAAAGCTAAAGCGTATAAGAGTAATGCGGGAGATTTTGCCCAGTGCGAAGCGTTAGTCAATGACGTACTCAAAGAATTCGGCACCGTTGATATTTGTGTGAACAATGCCGGTATATCAAAAGACAACTTATTGTTGCGTATGAGCCCGGAACAGTGGGATGATGTAATCAAAGTAAACCTGAACAGTGTTTTCTATATGACCAAGCAGGTTATTAAACCCATGATGAAAGCAAGAAGTGGTGCTATTATCAACATGAGTTCAGTTATCGGCGAAATGGGTAATGCCGGGCAAAGCAGCTATGCGGCTTCCAAAGCCGGTATTATTGGTTTCACCAAATCAGTAGCCAAGGAGCTGGGCAGCCGTAATATCCGTTGCAATGCTATTGCTCCGGGATTTGTGGAAACAGATATGACCAGTTATTTAAAAGAAGGCGATGCTGGTGATAAATACAGGGCTGGTATTCCCCTGGGGCGTTTTGCCACTGCGGAAGATATTGCTAATGTTACCCTATTCCTTGCAAGTGATATGGGTTCGTATGTCACCGGCCAGACGATCAGCGTTTGCGGAGGATTGAATATCTGACGAGATAGTCATTTTCTTCTTTTGTTGCAATGCCAATAACTTTTTATGCTTTAAAAAAGTATACCGGGCTTGGTTCCAGGCAATGACCAGGCCGTTTTTCCCATCCAGGAAACCCAGTCGTATTAGATACCCGTACAGAAAAGCCCAAAGAGGATTAATGCGCTTTTTAAGAAAATTTGTTCGCTTTCCCGCTTTAAAATATGAATCAGCAACAATCGAACTAAAGCGGTCATTTTGCAAGGCCTGCTCATCTGCAGTGGCAAAAGAATAATGCAAAATCTCCCCGGGTAATTGTTTGATGGCAACAGGTTTGGTGAATACTACTTTATCATGCGGGTTTAATCCGCCCCATTTTGCCACTCTTTTATCAAATAACCGGACTTTTCTGTCCGGGTACCAGGCTCCGTTCCGGATAAAATGACCGCAAAAATTAGTACACCGCTTCATCCGGTACGCACTGAATGTAAAAGTCCGTTTTATATCAATAATGGCTGATTGCAGCTTCCCGTCAATTTCTTCATCAGCATCAATACTCATGACATAGTTATAGGAAGCAAGCCGGGTAGCCTCATTCTTTTGTTCAATATATCCCCGGAAAGGCTGCTGCCATACTTTGGCTCCTGATTGCCTGGCAATTGTAACGGTATTATCAGTAGAAAATGAATCCAGCACTATTATTTCATCTGCAATTGCTTTTACTGAACGCAGGCATCTGCCGATATGCTTCTCCTCATTATATGTTATCACCACTACAGACAGTTTTTCCATTTTCATTTATTTTCAATCACACAATAAATCATTACCATTTTTAATCTCATTTCATTTACCGGACAGCGCTTACCTTTGAGGTTCTTCTAAAAACATCATATGCCTGTCCGTCATAAAATATTTCTTACTTCGATATATTTATTTACGGCTGTTTTGTTTTTCCCGTCATTGCAAACCCTGAATTTTCTTATCACTGCTGTCCTTGTCATATCTGCCTTGTCATTTAATTCATTCAGAGAAAAAATCGCTATCCTGAAACAACGGAAAGTTCTGTGGTGGATGCTCATTTTCATTTTGCTGATCTTTATCAGTATATGGCTTTCAAACAATAAACACAGCGCTTTTCGTTATCTTGATTCACGGCTGCCGTTGTTATACTTTCCGCTAAGCATCGGCCTTATCAGTATCAGTAAAGAATTGCGTAAAAAAGCTTTACTGGGGACAGCCGCAATCATTACTATTGCTTCGCTGGCCTGTATTGGATATGGCATCTATCGTTCTTATCATTTTCACAATACCGCTTTTTTATACAATGATGCCTTATCAGAACCGGTAACAGGCCTGCAATCGATCTATGTTTCTCTACTGGTTAACCTGGCTATTTACATTTTTACCTGGTTCCTGTTTTACGAGCCCTTATTCCGGTATAAAACACTTCTTGTGGCAGCCGTTCTTTTTCTATTTGTGACCAGTTTCCTGCTTGCCAGCCGGAACCTGATGCTTGTGTTATACGCTTCCACATTGGCATTTGCCTTCTATCATATTATTAAGAGAAAAAAATACCTGGAAGGCGCCACTCTCATCATGGGTTTGCTGATCGGTGTTTTTCTCATTGTTAAATTCTTTCCCAAAACAATTAACCGGTTCAAAGAGCTTACCTATACCAAATTCAGTTACCAGAAAGACGGCGCCGAGAGTCATTATGATATGGCACTGGATAGTACACAATGGAATGGTGCCAATACCCGTATTGCTATCTGGCAATGTGGCTGGCAATTGTTCCGCCAGCATCCGCTGTTGGGTGTTCATCTCGGTGATAAAAAATTAAAGCTGATGGAAGTATACCGGGAGAAGAATTTTGAATTTGCCATCCGCACTCAAAAAAATCTCCATAACAACTACCTCGACATACTGGTCAGCCTGGGCATTTCCGGCCTGCTCATTTTTTTAATCAGCTGGCTCTTTCTTCCGCTTCGCATTGCCTGGCAATACCGTGATGGATTAGCCATTATTATCATGCTAACCTTTGCCATTGCTATGGTCACGGAAAACTATTTCGATCGCAGCATTGGCGGAATGTTATTTGGCTTTTTTATCCCCTTTCTGCTAAGTGACAAAACTGCAAAGAACTAATTGAGGGCTTCCACTTATCACTGGTTATCTTCCAGGTATAATTGGATAGCTGTATCTGTATCTCCGAAAAATTTCATTTCCCCGTTTTTCATAAATCCTGCCCGCTGACAGTATTTCTTTATCACATCCATACTATGGCTCACTAATACCACAGTCTTACCTTGTATCCAGGAACTTTCAAACACTTTAATCGCTTTTTCCTGGAACTTCATATCCCCAACCGCAAATATTTCATCCAGGAACATAATATCAGCACCGGCCTTTACCGCAATAGAAAAAGCCAATCGGGCCACCATACCAGACGAAAAGAATTTGATCTTGGTATCTACAAATTCTCTCAGCTCGGCAAAATCAACGATCTCATCAAAGATGGCATCCACTTCTTTGATCTTTAATCCCAGCAACGAGGAGGATACATATATATTTTCTCTTGCCGTAAGTTCATGGCTCATACCTACACCAATGTTCATCAACATTGTAGATCCGTTAATAGTAAGATATCCTGTATCACTAGGGAATACACCAGCCAGCAACTTCACTAATGTTGATTTACCGCATCCATTTCGCCCCAAAAGGCCAATACATTCTCCTCTTCTGATTTCAAGAGAAACCATTTTTATCGCCTCCACCATCTTTTGACGGGGGGGATTAAATATATTGAATAACCGGTGTTTCACCGTATTATGACTATCTTCTGTGATATGAAATGTCTTACTGATATTCTTTGCCGTAATGGCTATTGTATTTTTCATCTTAAATTCCTTTAAAGTTTCTCGGCTGCTTTTGATCCAAGTTTACTAAGACTTACCAACCCTGCCAGTAATAAAAAAATGGCATACCCAAAATCCCAAGTTAAAAGAACCATATCTGGCCCTTTTCCTTCCATCATTACGCGGCGGGCATTAATTATAATACCCGCTAATGGATTACCGTAATCAAAACTCGGCAGGGCATCCTTAAATGTTCTCAGATTAAAGAAAATAGGTGACAAAAAAAACAGGAAGGTCGTAAACACCAGCCATATCTGTGTGATATCCTTTGCAATAATATATATATTAGAAAGTAAAAGAGATACTCCAAGCGAAAGGATAAATAGGTTAACGAACAATGCAAGTATCCATACATTTTCAGCGGCCAGTCCCACAGACTCCTTTTCAAAGTAATTATAAAAGACCAGGAACATAAAAAAATTAAAAAAGAATCCAATTGAGTTACTCAGAAGCGTTGATATATATATTTCCAGCTTGTTCATATTTGTATATTCATATAAATACTTCTTGCTGCTTAATATCTGAATGGTACCGCTTGTCGACTCTACGAAAAAATTCCAGATTATCAGTCCAATAAATAAGAAAGAAGCAAACGAAGGAACATCTGATTTCAGAACTATCTTAAACACAATATAGTAAATACAAATGTCCATTATAGGCTTCAATAGTGCCCAAAAAAGCCCAAGTTTATTCTCATAATACCTTAATTTAAACTCAATTTTTGCAAGCAGCCAAATCCTCTCCAATTTATTGGATCGCCCGGTCCAGTCCTTAATTACACTCATGATAAATGGTTGTTTCTTTAATTAATCAATACTACCGGATATTTCAGCCGGCTTTTATTTTTCTAATATGTATTCCCAATTGCCGCAACCATGGCAGTTTTTTTATAGTTTTTACCAGTTTTTTTCGTGACCGTTCTCCAAGTAGCCCCAGGTAAGGTACATCATACAATAAAGTGGGATTATCAATTTTTATACCTGTTCCATTAGCGTTCAATAAGCAGGACAAATCTGCTGCATAGCTCTCGAAAAAATCTGTATGCTTCTGACTGATCAGCCGGTATAGGTACAATTGCTTATTGAGAGTAAATTGCCTTGCCATTGATTTTTTCCGTACCCTGTATTTCCAAAGGGGTTCAGGGATGACAACCCCGCTGTATCCATTCTTCACAAGATGGATCACACTTTCATAATCTTCCATTCCAAAAACCATGGTTGCATCGTTCAAACCAGCGTTCAGAAACGCTTCTTTTTTATAAACCAAAGCACTGCTGTTGACCATATTGTGGAACAAAAGATAGGGTGGCTCCGGTGTAAAGGCAGGCCAGTAACCAGCCGAATCACCGAAGTATTTGGCCCAGCAACCGATAAAATGTACATTCTGGTATTGCACCAATAAACTGACTGCTTTATTGTAATAGGAAGGTTCAACACAATCATCAGGATCAAGAAAAGCAAGAAAAACTCCTGAAGCCTTCATGGCACCTAAATTTCTGGCTCTGGCCAATCCCTGGTTTCCGCTTCGTATGATTGTTACAGCATACTTTTCTTGAAGGACAGAGAGTATACTAATGCTGAATGGATCATCGCTTCCATCGTCTACAAGAAGTATTTCCAATTGTTTGTAAGTAGAATTCCTGATAGAAACAATACACTCTTCCACATACGCACCCATATTGAAATAGGGAATCACAACAGTAAGCAAATCTCCCTCACTGTGTGGAATAGATTGAAAAGAAGCTGGTAAATGAATGGGCCGGGTAAATGGAAAGGTTTTTCTGGAATTTTCTGAGGATAAAAGCCGGGTGAGCAAACCAATTTTTTGGTGATATACCGCCTGGTAAGAGCAGGCTTCCCTTATTGCAGAGGCTGCCTCGCTTCCGATTTTTTCAAGTTCCGTATTTTCCTGGTTGAATATATAGTGTAATTGTGCTTCAAATGATTCGGGATCATTATTGTCATAGATAAAACCACTTTTTCCATTTTGAATTATTTCTGCATGGCCACCTTGTTTTGAGGCAAGCACAATTTTACCTCTGGTCATCGCCTCGAGAACAGTATAAGGAAGGTTATCCGTCAGGCTGGGAATGATAACAACACGGGCATCAAATAAATGCTTATCAATTTCCTCCGGCTTAATGGAGCCGGACAATTTTAAACGCCTGCTTTTGATTGCATGTTTGTATTTTTTCCGGATGAAGACGCTCATATCCACGCCCTCAGGATGATAGAGGTGATTGCCTCCTCCGACAAGGATTAGATCACAATCAAAATGGCGATCCCATAGGCGCTGGAAATAATCAATCAAGACCAGGCAACCTTTTTGGGGAGTCAGTTTGCCAAAAAAAACAGCATTCCTTTTTTGTGAAACCGGGCCTCGCACAACGCCTTCAGACTGATAGGGATTTCTGACAATATGGATTACCAGGTCAGAAATATCCATTCGCCGGGCAATTTCCCCGACCAGGTGTTCACTGGGTGAAATAAGCATATCAGCACTACGAATACAGAATTTCTCCATTTCTCCAACCCAGAAATTAGGCAGCCGGTGATATATAACCTGGTTATACTCTAGGTATAAAAAAGAAGGGCTATGGAGCGTAACCAGTATCCTCGCTTCCTTTAGGAAATCATATTGAAGGTGTTTATACTGTAATAGATAATAGGCTATACCTAAATATTCCTGCGATTCAATAACATCCGGATTTCCGTTTATCTCAATATATTGCTTTACGGTTTCAGCAAAGGCAAAACTGAGATTTGCTTCGTATCCCAAGAACCCTGCAGTATAAAACTTGTCGGGGTTAAATTTAACAAGTGTAAACCTGTCATCAACAGGTTTTACATCTCTCTTTTGAATTGAAAAATCCTGGGTAAATACAGTAACATAATGCCCCTCGGCTGTGAGCATCTTTACCGTTTCATAGCAATAGGTACTTATTCCGCCTCCTGATAACGGAGGAAATTCTGTAGTAAGTAACCAAATCTTCATTTTAAACTCCCTTTATATATAATTCCCAACCACTGTTTTTACTGCCGGCTTGCCTGATCTTATTTATCTGATGTTCAAAAAACAAATACAGCTCTTCATTCCCCAATGACTTTACCCAGGAATACATTTCAGCCTCAGCCAGTTCTCTTGAATATCCTGTACCCTCGGCATGAGTCACTTCAATATTGTCGTCAATGACACATACTTGGCCTTTTTCATTAGCAAAATACCCCATGGCAATATCAAGTCCCCAGCCGTATTTGTTATTTAAAGTATTAATGGGGCATATTTCTTTAAGAATACTCATATCGCACAAAAAAATGAACCCCTCTACAAAAGGGACTTTGCGCAGTTGACCGCCTTCCATCTTTTTGCAAAAAAAATGCCCTCCACCCTTTGAAGAGGGGGAGTAAATGCCTGTACCGTCAAAGTCAAGCTCTCTAAGCCTTTTATTTAGCTTTGAAGTGTTTTCCGGGCTGATAAATACATCGGAGCACACAAATAACAGGTAATCGTAACTTTTACTTTCTGCAAGGGAAAAAGCTTCATTTAATAATCCGGGGTAATAAACATTCGGTAATTTATAGGCCTCAGCAGGAGGATTGTTTGAACCTGAGTCCAGCAATATCGTGTCGAAAAAAAGATTCAGTTGCTTAAACAAGGCTATTGCATTGCTGTTATAATTATGGTTCACTACGGCACACAATATTTTTTTTACTCTTTGCTCTGATTGTTTTGCGATTCTAATTTTTTTGGTTCCTTTAAATAACCGGCGTTGAACAAATGATTGTAAAGAAAAGGATTTCATTTTCAGCAAAACCCGGTCGTATACGATTCCCGCCAGTCTTCGGTCCTCATAAGTACGTTTATACCACAAAAGCTGCTGCTTTAGTGTATAGTTCTCCTCCGACAAATCTTTCATTTTTTTATGCTCGTCCTTAAATTCCATAGTTTAATCGTTAGTTAAATAAATGGCGATACGACTGGGCCATCCTTTCAATGGTAAACTGTTCATCAATTTTTTTTCTGGCCATGTTACACATCACTAATCTTTCTTCTTTTTTCTCATACAAAAAGCGGATATGACTAACATAATATTGTATCATGTGATCAGAGTAATCGACAAGAAAACCGTTGATTCCGTCATCAATCAGTTCCGACACACCGCCGACATTGGTGGAAATGCAAGGAATTGACATAGCCATAGCCTCAAGCAGGATAATGGGGAGCCCTTCCATTTCAGAGCAAAGTACCAGTGTATCGGTACTCTCCAGTACCTTGCTTATATTATCCTTGTATCCGATTAATTTGACTATCTTATCTAATTTTTTATTGCTGATAAGGGCTACAAGCTGTCCGTATAAGGGACCGTCTCCGGCAATTCGAAATTGGATGCTGGTATCGGGATAGTCACGAACAAATTGTTCCGCCATCTCAACAACTTTTTCGGGATGCTTTTCATAACTCAGTCTCCCAGCATAAGTGACAGTAAAAGTCCTGCTTTGCCGCGTTTTGGTGCGGGTAAATTTTTTTGTATCAATACAATTGTGAATAACCTCTATTTTTTCGGGTTGTATACCGAATTTGAAAGTCATATAGTTTTTCAGGTACTGATTGATAGTAATGCGCCTGTCGATGTAAGGATCATAGGGATTAGAATATGCAGGAAATCCGCCTCCTTCCTTTTCACCACCCTGGCCATGCAGTAGATCAAAAAGGTGTATATGTCTGAACCTTTCCTTGATGGCAGGAATGCAATCATACCCTACTGCACTGTTTGATACAACTACAATATCTATCCTGGCCTTTTCGATATATTCAAGAATCAGGTTATTGTATTCCCAGAAATGTTCTGCTTTAGGAAGGATTTTGCGTATATGAAAAATATTTCTTGTAATGATCTTGAACTTATCTTCCCACTCATGAGATGAGATTTCGGTTGTGATGAAGTGAAAAGAAAATCTTTCCGGGTCCAGCTTTGAGGCAATAATCAGGTTGACCATATCTCCGCCCCCCACTGACAACCAAGGCACGACAAAAAGAACCTGCTTGCGGATAATTTGTTTATCAAATTGTTCTGATAGTCGATCTATTTCATTTCTTCCCCTTGTGATATAATCTTCATTGGTTCTCGAAACCGGCTCTGATAATGCTGAAATTTTTTTCGCAGGTCTTATATACAAGCCTGTCATTTTACTTACTACGCTTTTCAGCCCGCCCTTTTGATAAATTCTTTTAGCTTTCCATGATTTTATTGCAAAATCATCTGCTATTTTTTTTAATCCGCTCTTCCTGTATCTTTCTAAAACAGCCTGCCATTTTTGAGCAGAATGGATATCGGAATAATGATTTATTACGTAAGCAGAAGCCTCCCGTGCCAGATTGGGTAATTGCTGCCGGTTTGCATAAGCATATTCAAGTGTATCCATCCAGGCCTGGTAAGTATTATCTGCCAAAAATCCGGATTGCCCGTCTGTTACATCATTTGAATAGATGGAAATATCCGAAAAAATACCTGGTATTCCGGAAGAGCCATATTCTAGGTATTTGATATTTGTCTTGTGACTGGTATAAGGCGAATCAATTACCGGGCACAGGGCAATATCCCAGTTTGCACGCCGTAGATTAGCCAGATAGAACTCATAGTGCGGCTCCCAATTAATGAGCTTTATTTTCTCGTTATCAATAAGCGTATGGAAGGCTTCAGGAACACAGCCCATGAATTCAATATGGATAAGGGGATAATACTTAAAATAAAAATCGTAAAGAGCCTTCTCCATAAATCTAAAGTCAACAACATGCCCGAAGCTGCCCGCATAACCGACGGTAAACCTGTCTCCATTGACGGGTTTTGCTCCCGGTTTAGGGGCCACTTCCAACAGGTGGTTATTAAGGGAGGGGGGAACAACGTCTATCTGGTTATTGTAGCTGCTGTAGGTAACCTTTAGAGGAACAGTACTGACAATAAGTCCCGAAGCTGCCCTAAGGGTCTCAATTATCAGTTGTTCATTATTTTTATAAAACGGTTCGTTATTCAGGTAATATTCGACAGGGAAATGAAGAATGTCGTCATCAAAAAAGAATAAGACTTCTTTACTGGTGTTCTTGCAAAAGAGAATAAAATCTTTTACAGATGGCGTAAATACACGGGAAATAACTACCAGGTGATATTCATGTACTTCATTCCAGTTTAGGTTGTCGAATTCCTTAAGGGTAAAATGAATGGATCCATTTTTCTCGAGAATCCGGAAAGGGTTATTAAAATATATATCTTGTATGGCCGGGGCCTCATGGCTGCCATATAGAATTAATAGGTTCATTAGGGCTTATTTTCATGTATGAACTGCAGAATCTGCTCTTTTGAATGTAGTTTCCAGAAAATATCCCATGGGTTATTTTTCCAGGCAAAAGAAAAGATGAGGTTATGTTTTTTATAGAAATGGAGTAGGGCATCTTTAATTCTGGACGGATCGTTTCTACCTGCAAAATAGGCGGACTCGTTCTCCTTGTATTGTCTGCTTTTAAAGTCGAAATGGTCGTGAATAACTATAGATGCAGGAGAATTATGCAACTTGTAACCAGCACTTTTAAGCCGGTAACTTATTTCATTGTCCTCAAATGACCCCTTCATTTGATCATCTATTTCAAAAACAGTAAGTACATCCTTTTTCCAGAGTGTGGCGCCTCCTGGTATCCACTCACAGTCATAACGGGTATTGGTTGCGGGATCATCAAACTTCAGCCCCTCATCATATAAAGAGTACAAAGCATACTGATCATCCAGGATCATTTTACCTCCGTTGAATTGTATATTCCCATCGGGAAATACCACTTTACAACATACCCCGGCAACCTGAGCATCACTATATAGTGCGGAAAACAGATTTTCAAGGTAATAAGGACTTACAAGAATATCATTATCCAGGAAAAGGAGATAATCAGTTTCGGCATACCTTGCCGCTTTTATTCTTCCTCTTGCACAGCCTAGGTTGGAAGTTTCAAGAATCACCCGGAGGTTCGGATAAGACGAAGCCAATGATTTGAGCTCTTTTCGGACGGAATCAGTAGAATTATTATCTAATATGATCAGTTCGAAGGGAGTCCTTGTATTTGCGTACAAATGTTGTACTGCTTTCTTTGTATCCTCAATTCTGTTATAACTTAACATAATTACAGATACTTTTTCAGCGCGGCTATTATGCTTAACCGTGAGTGGATTATTGTGTATATACTCAGAGATCCGTTCAACGAGTGTAGGTTCTTTCATGACCGGGCTTTTCTGCCAGACTCTTTTGGCCCTGTCTTTGATTATACCGGCAAGCTTTCTGTTTTCGTAGGTAGCCTTATACCACCTGACAGCTTCGGATAATTGTTTGACTTCTGTCCGCAGCCTGTTTACCTCATGTTGGTGGTCAGCACGGTTAATTCGTTCCCGTTCAGAAAGTTCAAATAGCTGTTGCCCGACAGTGTCTTTTTCAGTTTCCATTTGCCTGATTCTAGCATGAGTATCAGACAGTTCAGTCATGGATGTGTTTAATTGCTCTTCTAAATCCTTTAATTCACGCTCCTTAAGTAAGGAGGCCCGGTAAGCAGACTCGTACTTTTCTGTTAAACGGGAATTTTCTTTTATCCCGGATTGGACGGTGGTAATAAGTTCTGAAAATCGTGCAGTCTGGACCTCGTACTGCCCCTCGAGCTGTCTGATTGTGCTTAATTGCGCACGTTCAGTAATTTCCAGTTCTAACAACTTTTGATAAGTTGTTCTTAATGCCTCCTTCAGGTCATTTACTTCATTCTCTCTTTGTAAAAGCTGACTCTGAAAGTTCTCTGCCCGATCCTTATTTTCCTGGGTTACTTTTCTGAGTTCTGAAAGTTCGAATTCAGTAAGGAGGGCTTTAGTTAAAGCATCATTATAATTCTTATTAATCAGCTCGTTTTTATCTTCTGCCATTTTCAGATTAGCCTCAAGAAATGCGATCCTGTTTCCGGCCTTAACATTATTCTTGGATAATGTTTCTCCGGCGGCGACCAAGCCCTGGTAAAGGCATTCAATAAATTCAACCTCCTTCGTTTTTTTGGAAAGCTGTAGTTTGAAATCGTTTAAGGAGAGTAGAAATTCCTCAATTATTACTCTTGAAAAATATTGACCATCTATTATTCGTTGCAACCCTAACCATAGTTCGCTTGAATGAGTTGCCGGAATGGAAGAGGGTAAAGCTTTTATTTGACGGGAGTATTCATGATTCAACTTGTACAAATCATCAATAATATTCAGCAGGCTACTTTTACTCAGCCACGAACGGGCCCAGACATGAACAGCTGCTGTTTCAGGATAGATATGCTGTCCAATATTGGAAAGTTTATAGACTTCAGAATAATGAATTGGGTAGAAAAATTCCTTTGTATATAACCTGATATCGCCTAAAAGAATATTACCATATCTTTCTAAGCCCCGGTTTTGTTTTAGTAGATTTGTTGTAAGCCGTGGCCCGGACAGGTTGGCCATTTCGGTACCATCATAGTTGGAAAGAAGCCAATCAAAACACTCTTTGATAAATGGATGTCCTTTTACTGAGCCGCATATTGCATTATTAACCCAGAAAACATCGCTATTCTCATAACCTTCTTCAAAACCTAGGAAACAACTGTCATCACAAAAAACATCAAGACACTTCAGTAACTTAACATCAGTATCAAGATAAACTCCTCCTTGCTCAATTAATGCATAAAGCCTGGTAAAATTACTCATGTTAGCCCAGTTCTTCTGCTCATATGCCTTTTGCATATAAGGGAAATTCATTGGGCTGTTTTCCTCGTTCCAGAATACAAATTGCCACCCTGGATTTAAATTTTCCCACTCCTTTATGTATACTTTGACTTCTTCTGGAATTTCCTCATTTCCAAACCAGCAGTAGTGAATAATCCCGGGAATTACTTTCATGTCCTTTAATAGCTGGCATGTTTGCCCTGCTATCCTGTTTGTTTAGTTTTTAATATTATTTCTGAACAATTTTTCTTTGATTGTTCCAAGCAAACTTCTCTTCTCATACGTCCTTTTATACCACTCAATATCCTGCTGTAACCGTTCAATATCATTCAGCAGTTTATTAATAAGCTGCCTGCTGCCTTCTGCATTTTGTTTGCACTCGGCTATTTTATCATTCAACCGGAGAATCAGGTTGTTCTTATCTTCTAATAGCAGGTGGAGTCTTTTGATTTCCTGCTCCTGCAAATCCACAGTCCTTTGCCGGGCTGCCATCTCCAGATCCAGCTTACGGGTAATCATTTCAAGGGAAGAAGTAATAGTATTCATTATTACCTCATCACTTTCCTGATGGTCCCCTGAGTCTTTATAGTGATTTGCCGGTTTCATATAATGAGAAAAAATTGGATTTTATTCCGCTTTATTTCAGCAGTGGTTTATGGTTATACCTGCGAAATTATATTCACCAGCACTGGTAAAGCTTTGAATTTTGCTAAAGTTTATAAGTGAGCATTTTCCCGGCATAACTGAGTATTTTCATTCGTTTAGTGAGTTAACACACCCATTTTACAATTTTAATTAACCACCCATTTTTTATTCTGTATTGTTGCCATTACGGAGCCTGCATACATATCCCGGTAATTTTTAAAATTCTGATTCATATCAAACTCGGCCTGGCATATTTCCCCGGAATAAGCTCCCATTACCGGCAGCATCTCCTGGTTATTATAATACTGAAGAATCTTGATTATCGCCTCTTCTTTATTATTAAACAGTCCCCCGTTAATACCCTTCTTCACAATATCAGAGTTACCCGTACAGTTACTCAGCAGTACAGGTTTTTGCAAAGCCAGCGCCTCCAGCACCGCAAAAGACAAGCCTTCGTATTTTGAGGTTGAGAGATAAAGATCTGCCCCGGCAATATGTTGTTGCACAGACCCCGTGTTCAGCCAGCCCGTAACGGTTATATTGCCTGCGGTAAACACATTTTTATCAGGTCCGTCCCCGATCCAGACAAACTCTATATCCCGCATACCTTCAAAATATTCTGCAATAGCATTGAATAATACGGGTTGCTTTTGTATTTCAATGCGTCCGCTGGTTACGATCCTGAATATGGAATCCTGCTTTTGCTTAGCTACTTCTTTCTGCATTAACAATACACCATTGTTAATATAGGCTGCATCAATTCCAAGTTTCCGGTATTCGCTTAATTCTGACTCCGAGCAACATATTACTTTTCCTCCCAGCCGGTTACCAATTTTTTCTATCTGCTTATAGAAGAACCTGAGCATCTTATTATCTACGGACAGAAACGATGCTCCGTTGGGTGTATAGAAAACATTTCCTATTCCTGCAAGCCTGCAGGCCACTCTTCCGAGGAGACCGCTTTTGGAAGAATGAAGATGCACGGCATCCACAAGGCCCTTCTTTTTTAATCGCCTCAGTAAAGTGTATAATTCCGTAAAGGCGAACATATCCTTTACCGGGTCAATAGACCTTTGTGCAGAACGCCATTTAATGAAACGTATATTTTTTTGCGGGAAATGACCCTTGACCTCGCGGGCTGTCATTACTTTTTTTCTTTCACCATGTATAATGATATGAAAATCATCAGGCATTGCTTCTGTAAGTGATCTTACAAAAACAGCAATGCCAGCGGCAAAAGGTTCAACTATGTGAACGATATTCATAAGAAGGTCAGTTTTCGAAGATAGACTGCTATTGGATGCAGAAAATTCCCGATTACATTAAAAAACGGTTAAAATAATTCAAGATGGCAAGCTCAGTCTAATCAGGACCTTTAACGTAAGATGCTACCTGTTATTATGGGTGGCCAGATTTGACAACAACATTCAAAAAAACGTTGCTTCTGCATCTTACAGGCTTTTCTTTCCTTTCCAGCGCAATATTATCCGGTATGGAATTAAAAAGAGAGCCGACATGCGAAGGTAACTAAGAATTTTTAATGAGAAGGAAGTGGCAAAATGATTTACCACTTTAATTCTTGATCGTAGTTGTTTACCCCTATTTTGTAAAGAGATCCCCTTGCCGTTTATTTCACATATTGTCAAAAATTCATCAAGTATAAATGACTGTCCGTTATTTATTAAAGTCCAAAAGAAAGCATAATCCTCTGCATACATGAAGTTAACAGGATACCGAAGTCTGTTTTCTCTGATCACAGATACCCTGAACATCACCGCAGGGTGAATGAATACATTCCTGAAGTGCATTTCCTTAACAATTTCTTCATGTAATAAAGGTGTTTTGTACGAATACCCCTGGCTCTTTTTTTTATCCAAGAACCTGCACCAGCTTCCCAGCAAAATCACTTCATGATGCAAATCAAGGTATTGAACCTGCTTAACAAACCTTTCAGGATCGCAGGTATCACCACAATCAAGCCTGGCAATATATTTTGTTGTTGTATTGGTTGTTATCCAGTCCAGGCCTTTGTTCAGTGAAGATGTAATTCCTTCGTTTTTTTTATTGGTTAATATCACAAACCGGACCGGCCTTTTTAATCCTGACCTTATCAATTTTTCTTCCAGGGCAACAGCGCTTCCATCATCCACCACCACGACGAGGTACTTTTCTTCCTCATACTCCACAGTATTCAATGATTCAACCAATCCTTCTGTATTATTGTAGCAGGGAATCAGTAGACAAAAATCCGGGGGCGGTAGCGGTAACATACAGGCAAAGTAAATAAACAATATTTACCGGCTACCTTTTACGATTGTATTTTAATTCCCCGCTTCTTTATATATGCATGCCACAAGATCATTGCTGCAATAGTGCGGTAAGGCCGCCAGGGCTCAGCAATCTCCAGCATTTTTTCTTTGCTGACAGCTCCCGGTAATTTTTTTACTTCTTTTAAGCTGTTCACTAAAGCAATATCCCCCAGCGGGAAAAGATCTGTTCGCTGCAGGGCATGCATCAGGTACACATCAATGGTCCAGTGACCAATGCCTTTGAGCTGTATCATTTGCTCTCTTACCGCTTCATCCGGCAATACCGATAGTTTTTTCAGGCTGATTCTCCCGGATTGGATGGCCAGGGCCAGTTCCCTTGCATAAACGGTCTTTTGCCGGGTGAAATAGCAGGCCCTCATTTCTTCATCATTCAATGAAAGGATTTTAGCCGGGGTTACATACCCGATCCTTTCTTTTAGTTTTTTGAATGCAGCATAGGCCGAAGCCAGCGAAACCTGTTGTTCCAGTATGGTGAGAATCAGGGTTTGAAAAGTGGCGGGTCTTGTCCACATGGGTGGATGACCATACTGTTTAATGATGGCATAAAGCTCTTTATCCCTTTTAGCCAGTTTATTACAAATAGTCTTGAAATCAGCAGCACTGAATGTCCGGATGGCAACGGGGTTGTTCTTTTTCAAGCGGTATCGGGCAGTTTATTTCTTTTTAAATGTTGCTATCGCCTGTTTTGTAAAATCACTCAGTACTAATTTTCCGCTGATCGCTGCCCGTTCAACCAGCAACTGGTTCCAATGTTCAGTCCCTTTCCAGAATATTTTTTTCATTGCAGCCATTGCTTCCGGGCTCGAATGCACCAGTGTATGGGAGAGTTTTTGTATCGCTTCATCCATATCCGCTGTTGTATGATGCAATTCTGCATATAATCCTTTTTTTCTCGCCCATTCTGCAGTACGCCACATTGTGGCATCAATGGCCAGCTGTGAAAAAGCTGCCACACCGATCTTTCTTTCCACCGCAGGACCTACTACAAAAGGGCCGATACCAACCGCCAGTTCACTCAGTTTCACATCTGCACCTTCCATGGCTATCGCATAATCAGCTGCCGCCGCAATGCCCACGCCGCCACCCACGCATTTTCCCTGTATACGGGCAATCACAAACTTTGGGCAGATCCTGATGGCATTAATCACATGAGCAAAGCCGCTAAAAAATTGCAACCCTTGTTCTTCGTTTTGAATGGCTGCGAGTTCATCAAACGATGCGCCGGCACAAAAGGCCTTTTCTCCCGCCGAGCGAAGAATAACCAGCTTTGTATCCGGATCATTTCCCGCACCATGAATAGCCTGTGCCAGTTCATCCAGTATCTTACCGGGCAATGAATTGCTTTGCGGGTGAAAGAACTCAATGGTTGTTATTCCATGCTGGTAAGATGATTTGACATATGCGTCTGACATAAAAAACGATTTATCGTAATTATTGGTTCTTTTTTGCCACCATCGTTAATATCGTAGCCACTCCCACCACAGGCTCGTCTGTTCCGTCCAGCATTTCCACCAGCCATTTCACAATACCCTTATCAATATCGTCTCCCCGCTTCATATCTTCCGGTTTCTCCACCGCTCTTTTGTCGTTGGGTAATTTTTCTTTGCAGGTAAACCGGATCTGTATCTCTGCACCGGGATAAACCGGCTTGGTGAAACGTAATTCATCAATGCCATAGTTCAATAACACCGGGTTCTTTGCATAACTGTCAACAAATAAACCGGCCGCAATACTCATGATCAAATACCCATGTGCCACCTGCTGTTCAAACATGGTACCATTAAAATCGGTGGTTTTGATATGCGCATAAAAATGATCGCCGCTCAGGCCGGCGAACCGGTCTATGTCTTCGCTGCTGATCATTCTTTTATCCGTCAGCAACTGGTCACCCACCTGGAGTTCTTCAAAATATTTCTGGAACGGATGTTTACCGGGATCTTTTCCTTTGGCGTTGGGTTGATAAACATTGGTGATACCGGTGATCATAGTGGGTGAACCCTGCAATGCAGTTCGCTGCAAATAATGTTTTACGCCGCGGATACCTCCCATTTCTTCACCACCACCAGCCCGGCCCGGGCCACCATGTACTAATAAGGGAAGTGGTGAACCATGGCCGGTACTTTCTTTGGCACATTCATTATTCAGCACTAATATTCTTCCATGATGTGTGGCAGCACCGATCACATAGTGACGGGCTATTTTTTCATCTGCTGTTACAATCGTTGTCACCAATGACCCCTTACCCAATTTGCTCAATGCAATGGTATCATCCGCATTTTTATACGGCATGATCGTACTCACCGGCCCGAAAGCTTCCACTTCATGCACTTCTTTTGTTACAAATGGTTTGTCATTCATTAATAAAACCGGGGACATAAATGCACCCTTGCCGGCATCTGCATCAATTACCTCCACGCTATCCAGGGAGCCATAGACAATCTGCGAAGACGCCAACAGTTTTTGTACCTGTACTTTCACTTCCTCGCGTTGTGTTTCACCGGCCAGACTTCCCATTCTTACTTTCTCATTCAGCGGGTTGCCGATCGTGGTCTGCGAAAGCGCAGCAGCAATCGCCTTCCACATCTCTTCCGTTTTATTTTCGGGAACAAATATGCGGCGGATACCTGTGCAGCGCTGACCGGCTTTCAGTGTCATTTCCCGGCGCACTTCTTTTACAAACACATCCCATTCAGGCATTCCGGGTTCCACATCATTGCCAAGCACAATACAATTAAGGCTGTCTGCCTCCATGGTGAACGGAACATTATTGGCTAAAATATTTTTATTGGATTTTAATAGCAGCCCGGTGGAGGCAGAGCCGGTGAACGTAACCACATCCTGTGAAGTAACATGATCCAGTATATCTCCGGCTGAACCGCAAATGAGTTGCAATGCGCCTTCGGGTAAAATGTTGGAGGCAATGATCTCTCTTACCACAGCTTCTGTTAAATAAGAGGTAACCGTTGCCGGTTTTACGATGGCAGGCATACCTGCCAGTAAGTTCACTGCAATTTTTTCCAGCATCCCCCAGACAGGAAAATTAAAGGCATTGATATGAACCGCCACCCCTTCTTTGGGTGTCAGGATATGTGTACCCATAAATGTATTTTGCTTGCTGAGGTTATGGCTTTCCCCGTCAATACAAAACACTTCATCCGGAAATTTGCGGCGCAGCGATGCATTGGCAAATAAATTCCCGATACCACCTTCTATATCCACCCAACTGTCGGCTTTAGTGGCCCCGGTCTGGTAGCTGATTGCATAAAATTTATCAAGATGATTTCTCAAATGCAGAGCCAGGGCTTTCAGCATATTGCCCCGCTGGTGGAAGGTCATTGTTCGGAGAGACCTATTACCCACCTTCCGGCCGTATTCCAGCATCGCTTTAAAATCAAGGCCTTGTGTGCTGGCCGCAGCTACCGGCTCA
Organism: Chitinophagaceae bacterium UBA4411; assembly: GCA_002400415.1. Classification (GTDB taxonomy): domain Bacteria; phylum Bacteroidota; class Bacteroidia; order Chitinophagales; family Chitinophagaceae; genus CADEDV01. The sequence goes on along the minus strand of DGQP01000009.1, from coordinate 363,610 downwards.
CCCGTCACCGCATTAAAGAGAAGTTGCCCGTCTCCGTCACCACTCACCCATTTCCCGTTTATGTAGTTCTGTAGTTTATTCATTGTTGCAAGCAAGCTTTAGTCATAACGAAATTACCCGAAAAACAAAAAGAACCAGTCAAATGATTTTAGTCATATTAAAAATAGTCCCTGTCTTTAAATTTGATCTCTAAAAAACGATTATGAAAAAGATTGCCAGCCTGCTCGTTGTTTTATTAGGACTTACTGTAGCTGTTTCGGCCCAGGCCAAATGGAAAGAACTAAGCGATTTCCATGATATTATGAGTGCCACTTTCCATCCGGCCGAGGAAGGTAAATTGGGGCCGGTCAAAGCCCGCAGCCAGGAAATAATTGATAAAGCAGTGGCCTGGAAAACCTCCACCGCCCCGGAAGGTTTTAGTAAAGCTGCCATTAAAGAACAATTAAAAAAACTGGTAAAAGGCAGTAAAGAACTACACAAGCTGATCAAAAACAATGGAACAGACAAACAGATCACTGAAAAGTTAACCGCATTGCATGAGCTGTTTCATGAAATGACCGAAAAATGCAGCGGAGAAGAACATAAACAGTGATAAATTTGCCGTTGTATTTTCTTATCCCTGAATAAAATATTAATTACTAATGAAAAAACTGATCTTGTTTTTTGCAAGTGTATTCCTATTGTTTGCTTGTAATAACGATGACAAACATAACCATGCCGGCTCTGCTCCAAAAACTGAGGCAGACAGCCTGATGCATGATGTGATGGAGGGGCATGACGTGGGTATGGGTAAAATGCCGAAGCTATCTGCTGCACAGAAACAGGCGCAGCAATGGCTGGATTCAATTGCCAAACTTCCGGTAAAGGCACAGCAGGCAGCCGCCCCGCTGAAAGCCAGGATTGACAGCCTGGCCAAAGAACTGAGTTATGCTGAGTTTGCCATGAATAAATGGATGGAGGAATTCAATATGGACTCTTCGCTGAACGATGCAGGGCAACGGATAAAATACCTGACTGATGAAAAGATGAAAGTGGGTAAAGTGAAAGAAGCGATCCTGGGCAGTCTTGCAAAAGCCGATTCATTACTGAAAACAAAATTTTAAGTTTTAAGCGGCTCCACCCCAAACTGCCGGAGATGGTGCAGGGCATGTTTATAGAGCAACTGTACATTCTGTTCAAAGTTGAGATCGCCAAAGAAGGGATTACGGGTAATCAATCCAGGTTCTTGTTCAAAAGCTTCAAAAAAGTAGATTAATTCCTGTTGCAGGGCGCCAATTGCGCCCTGCACTGTTTTATAGCGCAGTGGTGCCGGCTCTTCCCCCAGCAACGGGTTCTTTGTATTTTCTTTGAAGGGTTTATCACTCATCATGAATTCCCGCATTCGTTCCAGGTTTCCGGCAGGGGTCAGTATACTATCTGTTTTTAGACGGCCACTGGCAATGCGAACAGCATCACCTTCATAATGTTCAATCATCTGCTGCACATTCATTTTTCCCCAGCGGGCTGTGGTGGCCGGGGCCAATTGTTGCAGGTAAGGAACCAGTTTGGTACGCAGAAAATTCTCCTTTTCAATGCTCATGTGACAAGCTTACAGGTTACAAGTTTACGAAAACCGGTTATGCAAAACAAAATGCCGGTGATTACACCGGCATTGCAAAATTAGTAATCAATTTATTTTAATCTCTTATTGATGGCTTCACTAATGGCTGAAAAGATATCATCTACTGTTCCTTCTCCTTTAACCGGGTGAAATTTACGGGCTTTTTTATAATGCTCGGCCACAGGAGTTGTTTCATTACTATAGACAGAAAACCTTTTCCGGATCACTTCCTCGTTGGTATCATCACTTCTGCCCGAGGTCTTTCCGCGGTTCAGCAAACGTTTTACCAGTTCCTCTTCACCTACTTCCAGGGCCACCACGGAAGCAATTTCCGTCTTTTTTAATTCCAGTAATTTGTCCAGGGCAATAGCCTGGGCCACCGTACGGGGAAACCCATCAAACAGGAAACCTTTGGCTTCTTTATGCTTATCAAAATAAGAATCCACCATGCCGATGACCACTTCATCCGGCACCAGCTGGCCTTTATCCATAAAACTTTTGGCTTCCAGCCCGAGGGGTGTTTTCTGGGAAATTTCCTCCCGCAACAAATTACCGGTAGAAAGATGGACCAGCCCGTATTTCTCAACCAATCTTTCTGATTGTGTGCCTTTTCCGCTGCCGGGAGGTCCAAAGAGGATCAAATTAAACATAAGCTATGGCTAACCTTGGTGAAGCAACAAATATAATGTTCCAGGGCTAAAAATCCTGTTTCATCCCTAAGTTTTGATAAGAATCATCCCGGCTAATGAAAAGTTAAGAACAGCTGTTTGTCTTTCCCCGGACAAACCAGCCCAACCTTGTTCCCGTAGATTTGTTATCTTAAAATAATGGATATGATAAAAACAAAACTTATACTGGTATTGCTTTCAGCATCTCTGCTGCAGCAATGCAGTTATTCCCAGAATAATTCATCAACCACAAATACCCCGAAAATGGACAGCAGCAGCAAGAAGAATCCCGTTTATTCAAATACTGACAGCTCTAAAGTGACCATGAGCGAAGAAGATTGGAAAAAAATATTGCCCGAAGACGTATATTATATAGCCCGCCAAAAAGGAACCGAAAGACCCTGGACCAGCAAATTTGAGAAATTCAAAGAAAAAGGAACTTATTATTGCGCCGCCTGCGGCAATGCACTGTTTCAAAGTGATACCAAATTTGAAAGCGGTTGCGGCTGGCCCAGTTTTTACCAGCCTATCAGCAAAAGCAGTATTATTTATACCCCCGACAATTCACACGGCATGGAAAGAACAGAAGTGCAATGCGGCCGTTGCAAGGCGCACCTGGGACATGTGTTTGAAGACGGGCCGCCGCCCACAGGGCTCCGGTACTGTATCAACGGTGTCATTCTTGATTTTGCCAAAGCAAAAGATGCTGAAAAACAATACAACAAGGAAAAACCTCAACAATAAAGCTGATCTCTTTATAATCGCAACCCCGCTTCTCCTGGCGGGGTTTTTTATTTTTCAAAGCAACGGCTTGTAAATACATTTACGTTCCCAAAAGAAACCGGTATGAAGAATTTGAAAAAACACCTGCTGTTAACAGCTATGGCTGTTTGCCTGTTGCAAACAGGCTGGTCACAGATCGACCGTTCACAATTAATGCCCGTTGATCCCAATGTAAAAATTGGCAAACTGGCCAATGGTCTTACCTATTATATCCGCAGGAACAACCTGCCCGAGAAAAGAGTGGAAATGCGGCTGGTGGTGAATGCAGGTTCGGTGCTGGAAGATGATGACCAGCTGGGACTGGCCCATTTTATGGAGCACATGAATTTTAACGGCACCAAACGTTTTCCCAAAAATGAACTGGTCAATTACCTGCAGAGTATTGGTGTGCAGTTTGGAGCAGACCTGAATGCTTATACCGGTTTTGATGAAACTGTTTATATACTTCCGGTACCGACCGATAAGCCCGGTCTTGTTGACAAAGGACTACAGATACTGGAAGACTGGGCACACAATGCGACGCTTGATTCATTAGAAATAGAAAAGGAAAGAGGAGTGGTGATTGAAGAATGGAGGTTGAGCCGTGGCGCCGATGAGCGGATGATGAAACAGACATTGCCGGTGCAATACCGCGGATCTAAATATGCAGACCGGCTGCCAATAGGCACTAAAGCATCGCTTGAACATTTTACACATGCTGCATTAAAGAATTTTTACAAAGACTGGTACCGTCCCGATATGCAGGCAGTGATTGTTGTGGGTGATATTGATGTGAACGAAATGGAGAAAAAGATCAAAGAGGTTTTTAGTGATATCCCTGCCGCTTCCGTTCCCCGCAAAAGAGAATCATTCCCGGTCCCTGATCACCAGGAAATACTCACTGTTGTTGCCAAAGATAAAGAGACGGCCTTCCCTGCTATTGAAGTAATGTTTAAAAAAGAAACCCAGCCTGAAAAAACAATGGGGGATTATGTCCGCTATATGAATCAAATGCTGTTTACCGGAATGCTAAACAGCCGGTTCCGGGAGCTGGCACTAAAACCCAATCCACCTTTTATCGGCGCCGGTTCTTACTATGGCAGCAGCTATGCAAGAACCAAAGACGCCTTCCAGTTATATGCCAACAGCAGCGATACCGGGATGAGCCAATCGCTTAAGAGCCTGCTGGAAGAAGCCCGTCGCATCCAGTTGCATGGTTTTACTGAAACCGAATTCAGCCGCCAGAAAAAACAAACCCAAAGTTTTTACGACCAGGTGTTTAATGAACGTGAAAAAGAAGAGTCCTTTAAATATGTCAGTGAATATGTCAATAATTTTCTGATCAACGAACCGATCCCCGGAATTGAATGGGAATATGATTTTGTGAAACAATATCTCGCCACCGTTAAGCTGGAGGATATCAACAAACTGGCAGCCGGCTGGATCAGCAAAGACAATATGGTGGTTACCATGAATGCGCCGGATAAAGAGGGTATTAAAATTCCTTCTGAAGAAGAAGTAAAAAATATTATCAGTGCCGTGGATGTGGCAGCTATTGAGCCGTATAAAGAAAAAATATTGGCCAGTTCTTTAATGGACGGCAGTAAACTGAAAGCCGGGAAGGTCATATCATCCGTCACCGATGAAGAGCTGGGCACCACCACGCTGAAATTATCCAACGGGGTAACGGTAATACTCAAGCCCACTACCTTCAAAAATGATGAGATCATTGTGAGGGCTTTTAGTAAAGGAGGGCATTCCCTGGTTAAAGATGCCGACTATTATTCCGCCATCAATGCGGCTGCCATTGTACAGCAAAGCGGGGTGAGTGATTTTAATGCCGTAGACCTGGGCAATATGCTGAAAGGAAGAAACACCGGCCTGTCGGTGAACATTGCCAACTACAGTGAAGGAATGAATGGCAATACTACCCCTAAAGAAATGGAAACATTCTTACAACTTGCCCATCTTTATTTCACCTCTCCGCGAAAGGACAAAGATGCTTTCAGCTCATTTATTACCAAACAAAAACAGGTGTATGCCAATGTGCTGTCAGACCCGCAATATTATTACAGCAACGAATTTCAAAAACTGATGAGCCAGGACCATCTCCGTGGCGGCAGGTTTCCCAAACCCGAAGATTTTGACAAAGTAGATCTTGATAAAGCAATCCATATCTACAAAGAACGGTTTGGCAATGCCGGCGATTTCACTTTCCTGTTTGTGGGTGCCGTTAACGAAGATAGCATCAAACCCCTGTTGGAGAAGTACCTGGGAAGCCTCCCTTCCACCGGTAAAAAAGAAACATTCAGGGACCTGGGTATACGTCCGCCTGCGGGGAAAGTGGAAAAACAAATCAACAAAGGAACCGAACCGCAAAGCCAGGTGAATATTGTTTTTAATAACCCTGTTCCTTACAATGCCAAAGATGCCTATGCACTAAAAAGCCTTGGCGAAGTAATGACTATTAAACTGGTGGAGCAATTACGGGAAGAGAAAGGCGGGGTATATGGCGTAGGTGCCGGCGGTTCCATGCAAAAAATTCCTTATTCTTATTCTTCATTTTATATTTCATTTCCCTGCGCACCCGAGAATGCTGATACATTGACCAAAGCTTCATTTAATGAACTGAATAAGATTATTAAAAATGGCGTCACCGCCGGGGACCTGGCCAAGATCAAAGAGCAGCAAAAAAGAAAACTGGAAGTGGATATGAAACAAAACCAGTTCTGGGCCGCCAGTTTGTTTGATGCTTATTTCTATGGCAATGATCCCAGGGCTATTTTAAAGAAAGAAAAACAAATCAGCGAGCTAACCGGCAAAATGATCCAGGCTGCTGCCAGAAAATATGTCAACCCTGCCAAATATATCCGGGCCGTTCTAAAGCCTGAAAAAACAGAAGACAAGACATTAAAACCATTTTAATAAAGAGACCCCGCCCCGGCGGGGTTTTTTAATCCATACCATTTTAAAAAATTAAATTTGTGCGTCCGCATTAAAACCACGTTATGAAAATCATCAAACAGCTGGGTATACTCTTTTTAGTGGTAATTGCTATTGTACTGATCCTGGTGCTGGTTCTCCCGGTGAAACAAAAAACAGAACGGAGCATTACTATCAACGCACCGGTAACTGAAGTATATAATTACCTGCTCAGGCTGGAAAATTTCAATAAGTGGTCAGTCTGGAGCCGGACTGATTCCACGATTAAAAACACGATTACCGGTACGGACGGAACGCCGGGGGCTGTCAATACATGGGTGGGAGATCCTGAATTATCAGGAGAAGGAAAAATGCAGATCGTTACTCTTACCCTGAATAAAAAAATAAAATACCATCTCAATTTTGAAAAGCCCCGATCCATGGAAGCTGATTCTGATTTTTCGCTGGAAGAGATCGACGGGCAAACCAAAGTAACCTGGGATTTTGAATTAGCCACCCCAAGACCCTGGAATATTTTTAATCTTTTTTCCAGCATGGATAAAGAAATGGGAAAGGATTTTGAAGAAGGATTACAGAACCTGAAAGCCGCGATCGAAAAACCAGGTTCAGCGGTTGCGGCTAAAACTTACGAAGTAACCCCCATGAATTTCCCGGCTTCCTCTTTTGCCGTGTACAGGGAGACTATCAAATGGCAGGATATTTCTTCGTTCTTTGCTGATTATTTTCCGAAAATATATAACGCAGTATCCAAAGCCGGCGCACAACCCGGAATACCAACAGGATTGTATTATATATGGGATGAAAAAAACCAATCGGCTGATATGGCCGCCGCCATTCCTGTTGCTGCCGGAACAAAACTTGAGAGTGATAGTATTAAAATTGTTGATATAAGCGGATCTAAAGCCGTTTATGTGGACTACTATGGCGCTTATGATAAAACAGCAGATGCCTATAAAACCATTGATACCTACCTGCTGGCTAACAAGCTGAAACAAAAAGCACCTGTTATTGAACAATACATGAACGACCCGGGAGTTGTGAAGGATACTGCCAAATGGTTCACGAAGATTATTTTCCTGGTGGAATAATACCCGCAAATCAACCATTCATATAAACTTTTTGCATGGCGGTTCGTAATCAGTAAGTTTAGTGTTCCAAAACTTACCTGTATGCGAAAAATAGCCCTGCTATCTGTTCTTCTTTGTATGGCCTGCTTTGTCCCGGCACAAAAAATTACTTTAGACCAGTTCAAGAATTTAAAACCCCGAAATATAGGCCCGGCCGGCATGAGTGGCCGTATCACTGCTATTGACGCAGTAGTTGCTAATCCCAATATTGTTTATGTAGGTGCTGCCAGTGGTGGTGTCTGGAAGACAGAGAATAGTGGTCATACCTGGTCACCTATTTTCGATGAGCAGCCTATTCAGAATATTGGATCTATTGCTATTCAGCAATCCAATCCTTCAGTTGTTTGGGTGGGTACGGGTGAAGGAAATCCCCGCAATTCGCTGAACCTGGGTGCAGGTATTTATAAAACCCTTGATGGTGGCAGGACCTGGAAGAAAATGGGATTGGATAAAACCGTCTGTATTCACCGGGTGGTGATTGACCCGGTAAATCCGAATACTGTTTATGCGGCAGCAATCGGCAACCCTTATGCAGAACACCCGGATCGTGGTGTCTTCAAAACAACAGATGGTGGAGAAACATGGACTAAAATCTTATATGCAAATGACACTACCGGTTGTGCTGACCTGGTGATGGATCCGTCCAATCCCAATAAACTGATCGCAGCTATGTGGCAATTCCGCCGCACGCCCTGGGATTTAAAAAGTGGTGGAAAAGGAAGTGGCCTCTTCATTACTGTTGATGGCGGTAAGAACTGGGAACCATTAACCAAAGAAGATGGAATGCCCGATGGAATGCTGGGAAGAATCGGAGTTGCTTTCAGCCGGAGCATGCCATCAAGGGTATATGCAAAAGTTGAAGCCACTAAAAATGGTTTGTATAAAAGTGATGATGGTGGTTTCAAATGGATACTGGTGAACAGCGACCCGGCTCAAATAACTGACCGCCCTTTTTACTACCAGGAAATTTACGTAGACCCATTAAATGAGAACAGGATTTATGATGTGCACTCCACCATTACTTTCAGTGAAGATGCTGGCAAATCATTTTCTACAATGATCCCTTATTCCGGTATCCACCCCGATCACCATGCCTGGTGGATCAACCCCAATGATCCCAACCATATCATTGAAGGAAATGACGGTGGTATTGGTATTTCAAGAGATCGTGGTAAGAACTGGATATTTGATGAAAAACTACCGGCCGGTCAATTCTATCATATCAATGTAGACAATGAAATCCCCTACAATATCATGGGAGGTATGCAGGATAATGGCAGCTGGCATGGCCCCGCCTATACCTGGACCAATGGTGGTATCCGGAACTATTACTGGAATAATGTGGGTGGTGGTGATGGCTTTGATGTAATGCCTGATCCGGAAGATGCCAGCTGGGTGTATAGTATGAGCCAGGGAGGAAGTGTGGGCAGGAGAAACTGGAAGACGGGTGAAAGCTGGTTTATCAAACCACCCGCACTAACAGCAACGACCAAACTTCGTTTCAACTGGAATTCAGCCATTGCGCAAGACCCTTTTGATCCAAAAACTATTTATTTCGGCAGCCAGTTCCTGCACAAGAGCACAGACAAAGGGGTTAGCTGGCAAACCGCTTCGCCTGATCTTACCACGAATGATTCAGTGAAAATTGCAGCCTATCAAAATACCGGCGGATTGACATTGGATATCACCGGTGCAGAAACACATTGTACTATTCTAACCATTGAACCTTCTAAAAAAGAGCAAGGCACTATCTGGATCGGCACGGATGATGGTAATGTGCAACTGACAAAAGATGGCGGAAAAACATGGACCAGTTTCCGCGGGAAAATTCCGGGCTTACCCATTGGCTGCTGGATCCCCCAAATAAGAGCTTCTGTTCATAATCCCGGAGAAGCTTTAGTCGTTGCGAATGATTACCGCCGCGGTGATATGAAACCTTATATTTTCCGTACAACGGATTATGGTAAAACATGGGCCAGGCTGATTGATGAAAATAAGGTAAAAGGTTATGCATTATGTGTGTTGCAGGATCCGGCAGAACCCAATCTCATTTTTGCAGGTACAGAAAACGGGCTTTGGATAAGTTTTGACAATGGTGCTTCTTTTGAACAATTTAAAAACGGTTATCCTTCTGTCTCCACCTATGATTTTGCCATACAGGAAAGAGAAGCTGACCTTGTGATTGCTACTTTTGGCCGTGCCCTTTGGATACTGGATGATATCAGGCCATTGAGGAAAGCGGCTGCCAATAAAGGAATCAAATTCGCAAGCCCCATAACCGCGTTTGCCGCACCGGAAGCTTACCAGGCACAATACAAAGCAGCTACCGGTTATGAATGGAGCACTTATGGTTTGTATGACGGAGAGAACAGGAGAAGAGGCGCTGCCGTTTCTTTCTTCATCAGTAAGCCAAAAGCGGCTGCCGATTCAGCTGGCAAACAATCTGCACAAACTACCCCTTCACAGCAACCATCTGCAGCCAGACCACAAGGAAGTGGCGGTGGAGGTCGTGGTGGCAGAGGTGAATTTAGTGGAGCAAGTGGCCGAAGAGCTGGCGATAGTGTTATGGTTCGCATCTATGATGCCGGCAATAAACTCATCCGCACGTTGCGCTGGAATGCTGATACCGGCTTTAATCGTATGTATTGGGGAATGGAGGAAAAAGGTTTCCGCCAGCCTGGTTCTCCCAAACCACAACCCGGTGCACAAGAGCCGGGTGGTTTCCAGGTATTACCCGGCACCTATAAATTATTACTGACTTATGCAAGTGTAACTGATTCAACCTATATCACCATTAAAGATGATCCGAGACTGGGCAACCGTAATGATATTAAACTGGCACAACGCAGCATGTATGACCGCCTTAGAAAAAGTGCGGATAAAATTACCGCCGGGATGGATCAACTGACCGAAAGCGATGAAGTGCTGGCTAAAATGCAGGCACAATTAAAAGGTGTGGAAGGTAAAGAAGTGGATTCCTTGCGAAAGACAACCACGAAACTTCAGGATGAAATAAAAGCCATCCGTGAAATCATCAGTGGTAAAACAAGTGACAAACAAGGCATATCAAGAAGCCCGTTTGATATATCCGTCTTGAACCGTTTGCAACAGGCACAGCAATCTATTGGCAGTAAAATGACAGCCCCGGGTAAACAGGAAGAAACACTCATTGAATTAGCCGAGACAGCTGTGAATGATGTGGTACAAAAAATAAATACTTTTTATGCTGAAAAGTGGAAGAACTATCGTGAACAGGCAGAGGGCACTAAAGTGAATTTATTTAAGGACTACAAACCGCTTTAACCGCAATAACAATACTTTAAAAAGGCCTCCTTTCAAAGGGGCTTTTTTATTGACAACTCCCGGCCACAACTTATACACTCTGCAAATAAAATCATAAAAAAATCTCCTGATTTATCAGGTTTTTGGCATCTTCTTTGGCCAGCAAGGATGAAACAAAATAAAAGGTTATGAAAAAACTGATCTTTATTGCTCTTTTTATCCTGGCTGCATTTTCTTTTAAGCAGGCCGGGGCACAGGTACGGGTTAATGTCAATGTGAATATTGGCTCACAGCCTAATTGGGGGCCGGCGGGTTACGACTATGCAGAATATTATTATCTCCCGGATATTGAGGTATATTATTATATACCAACAAGACAGTTCATTTATTTGTCAGGCAGCAACTGGGTATTTACTTACTCATTGCCTTCACGCTACAGGAGTTATAATTTATACACGGGTTATAAAGTAGTGGTGAATGAGCCCGGGGCTTACCAGTATTACAGTGCTCACAAAGTAAAATATGCACGTTACCGGGGTAACCACAGCCAGGTTATCATCCGCAACAGTAATGATCCGAAATATTCTGTAGTAAAAGGACACCCGAAGTATAAAAAAAGTAAAAATAATCATGGTCGTGGCCATGGGCATCATTAAGAAAAAAGAATACCGGTGTTATTCATACAATGGTCACAATACGTGACCATTTTTCTTTCTGCCTATCGCCGGGAAGCTTAGTTCTTGCCATCTGCAACAATCCGATTACATTTGCGGCAAAGGTTAGGTTATGAAACTATCATATTTATCCGAAACGCTGATCGGTTCTGAAATTGTAAAACTGGGAGGTGAGATAAGAGAGAAGATTCGCCAGGGTGAACGTATTTATAATTTTACCGTTGGGGATTTTGACCCTTCTATTTTCCCTATTCCCAAAGAACTGGAAGATGCAATCGTTGAAGCTTACCGTAAACACTTTACCAATTACCCCGCTGCGGAAGGTAATCTTGATCTGAGAGAAGCGATTCGTTCTTTTCTTAAAGACGAAGAAGGATTGGAGTATGACAATAATGAAATACTGGTGGCTTCCGGCGGAAGGCCGCTGATCTATTCTTTATTCAGGGCTATTTGTGACAAAGGTGATAAGGTCATCTATGCAGTACCCAGCTGGAATAATAATCACTATACACATTTTATAGGAGGTGAGCATATTGTGATCGAAGCAACAGCCGCCACTAACTTCATGCCCACGGCCGAAGCAATAAGACCCTTTGTAAAAGAAGCCACACTCATTGCTCTTTGTTCACCACAAAATCCTACCGGTACCACTTTTAGTAAAAAAGAACTGGAAGCGATCTGTGACCTTGTGATCGAAGAAAATAAAAGAAGAACGGACAATGAAAAAAAACTGTATGTAATGTTCGACCAGATGTACTGGCACCTGACCTATGGTGATATTAAACATTATGACCCGGTAACACTCCGGCCTGCTATGAGAGAATACACTATTTATATAGATGCGATCAGTAAAGTTTTTGCTGCAACGGGTGTCAGAGTTGGATGGAGCATGGGGCCAGCCGCGGTGATCAGTAAAATGAAAGCCATACTTACTCATATCGGTGCATGGGCCCCGATGGCAGAGCAGAAAGCTGTAGCGTATTATTTAGGGCAGCGGGATAACATTCACCGCTACCTCTCCAATTTTAAAAAAGAAGTGGAAGAACGTCTCCGCCGCATTTATGAAGGGTTTCAGCAACTGAAAACGGAAGGATTAGCTGTGGATGCCATTGCACCTGAAGCGGCCATTTACCTGACCATAAAAATTGACCTGGCCGGTAAAACAACTTCAGATGGAAAACTGTTAGCAAACCAGGCGGATGTTACGGCTTATATACTTAATGCTGCTGGCTTAGCCGTTGTCCCCTTTTATGCGTTTGGCGCTGATAAAAGTTCGGCCTGGTACCGTTTAAGCGTGGGCACCTGCAAGAAAGCAGAGATTGATGAGATGATAACAAAACTCAGGGAAGCATTGAAAAAAGCAGCATAATAGAATGAACCGGCTGGCCCTTTCTTATTTAGTTCTTATTAATCAAAAAACGGAATGGCTGAAGCTCTGTAAACCGTATCGCCTTTAGTATTTTCCCGGGCCGGTTTGTAATATGGTTCCGGTTTACCAATTCATGGGCTTTGCAAAACTCGGCATGCGTTTCTGTAACCCTGAGCATTTCATTCAGGTATTGCACCTCCTGTTCAATATCCTGATCGCTCAGGTATTGATCTTTCACAATAACGAGGATGTCACGTTTGGGACCTCTCATGAAAAGTTTTCGTTTCTAATGTTTTGGTTAATAACCCGACATGCCCTTATGACTCGGACAACCACAGCCGCCACCACCTTTTCCGCTGCCGGAATAGTAGTTCTTGCTGCAGGAAGCCAGGAACACAGTTAATAACAGGACTATCGCTATTTTGCTGATGGTTTTCATATTCTTGCTTTCTAAATTAAAACTATTTTACAAACAATTTAGTATCGGTGAGCCCCGGAATAAAAAAAAATAACACGAATCAGCCCCAGGACCGGAAAATCGGCGGAAAACCCCGCCTTTCAGGCAAAAAGGCCCGTATCCTGGTGGCTCCACTGGACTGGGGGCTGGGCCACGCCACCCGTTGTATTCCCATTATCCGGGAGCTTTTAGTACTTGATTGCGAGGTCTGGCTGGCCGGTGAAGCTGCCCAGGAAGCACTATTACGGGAAGAATTTCCTGGTTTGCCGTTTCTGCATCTTGATGGCTACCGTGTCCGGTATGCAGCTTCGGCAACAGGCTTATTCTGGCAAATGCTTTTACAGGCACCAAAGCTTCTGCGGATAATAAAAAAAGAACACACCTGGTTGAAAAAAATGGCCGCCGAACACAATTTTGATGGAATAATCAGTGATAACCGCTTCGGGCTTTATCATAAAGAAATCCCTTCTGTTTTTATTACACACCAGCTAACGATTAAAAGTCCTTTGGGAAAATGGGGTGAACGCCTGCTACAAAAAAGAAATTACAGTTATATCAACCGGTTTTCGGAATGCTGGATACCCGATGAAACAACAGATTGGCTGGCAGGAACACTCTCACATCCGGGGAAAATGCCCCGAATTCCTTCAAAATATATTGGCGCATTATCCCGGTTCAGGCGCAAAGAAAAAAGCAGGGAAAACAGCAAGCACCTGTTATTTATTCTTTCAGGACCAGAGCCCCAGCGATCCATGTTAGAAGATAAGATCATTCATGAAATTGCTCATTATAACGGAACAGCAACTATTGTAAGAGGCCTGCCTTCAGAAAAAAAATTACTACCCTCCACCAACATGATCTGCTTTTATAATCATTTACGGGCAGAAGAGCTGGAAAAAGAAATTCTACAGTCGGCATATGTCATCAGCCGGAGCGGCTATAGCACAGTAATGGATATGGCTTCACTCCAAAAGAAAACGATATTGATTCCCACTCCGGGGCAAACAGAACAGGAATACCTTGCTGTATATTTATCAGCGAAAAAAATGACACTGTATATCTCACAAAAAAAATTCTCCTTACTGACTGCATTGGCCGAAGCAAATACACTTTCCTACCAGCCCTTTCCTGTAAATAATCCAGACAGGTTAAAAGAAACTGTTTCCTCGTTTATACAATCACTTTCTTCCCCGTAAATTTTCCCGGTTAACTTTGCCGGATAATTTTTTCTCCTGAAAACAACGACCAAAGCACATATAGCCGTCCTTTTCACCAATATATTTTTCGCCAGCAATTTTAGTCTGGTAAAATATATCTCTCCTTCATGGATCGGACCCTACGGGCTTAATGTAATCCGGGTGGGAGTAAGTCTTTTATTGTTCTGGTCATTCTGGCTATTGGGAAAAACCAAGGCCGGTATCCGCAAAGAACATTTTACCCGCTTTCTGTTATGCGGCTTAACGGGTGTGGCCGTCAACCAGATGTTATTTATCAAGGGACTGACAATGACCTCAACCGTTCATGCCTCCCTGCTTATGTTATGTACCCCGCTCCTGATTACCCTCCTGGCTTTTTGGGTATTGAGAGAGAAGATTACCCTGCTGAAAGCTATAGGTCTTTCCTTAGGTATTGGTGGCGCTGTATTGCTTATTTTGTCAAAAGAAAAAACGGGTACAGCAACATTAACCGGGGATATTTTCATTGTACTGAACGCAATTGCTTATACTATCTATTTTATCATTGTGAAACCACTGATGCAGGTGTACCAGCCGTTACATGTTATCCGCTGGGTGTTTACATTTGGTTTCGTGATGATCCTTCCGTTTGGCTGGGGCCAGTTTGCTACTATAGACTGGCAACTATACAACTGGCCGCATTTTGCTTCCCTGTCATTCATTGTTGTTTGCGGAACATTTCTGGCCTATTCATTTAATATTTATGGTATCAATCACCTTGGTGCCGGTGTCACCGGGTCCTATATTTACACCCAGCCAATTTTTGCTGCGATCATTGCCTTCGTATTCCTGCATGAGCATTTTACAGCAGAAAAGGCCATTTCAGGAATACTGATTTTTTCGGGCGTTTATTTAGTGAGCCGGAAGAATACACCGGTCATTGAAGAGTAGCTTATGCTTTGGGATAATCCACAAACAGGAATTTCTTTTTTGCTGCTGCAAAATCATTCCAATTCTTACAATCAGCCTGAATCGCAAAAATGCAGCAGGTGGGCATATCATCAATTCTTGCATTAGTGAGAGAATTGGCAAAATCAGTAATGCCCGGATTATGGGCAAATATGGCAACAGCATCTGCATTATTATCCAGCTTACTGACCACAGCAGCAAAAACCGTTTCCGGGGCAAGGTATAGTTCATCCTGAAAATGAACCCGCTTTTTGTCAAAACCATAAGCTTCAGCAAATATAGCAGCTGTTTTTTGGGCTCTTTTAGCAGGGCTTGCTACAAAAAGATCAATACTTATTTTTTTATCAAGCAATCTTTGCGCCATCACCGGGGCATCTCTTTTGCCCCTTGTATTTAAAGGACGGTCGAAATCACTTAATGAAGGGTCATTCCAGTCGCTTTTCGCATGGCGGATAAGGATAAGTTGTTTCATATAATTGCAGTAAGAGATAAAATTAAATAAATAGACGGGAAGATGTGAGGCAGTAATTTACTTTGCCGTTTTGGTCAGCTATAAAAAAGGCTGCATCTGATGATACAGCCCTGAATAATACGGCAGGTAATAAGTTTTTAATCCAGTGCAATCGTTGCTTTCAGTTTTTCCAGCATCAGTTTGGCACATTTGGGAATTTTCGATCCGGGACCAAACACAGCAGCCACCCCTTTTTCATAGAGATATTCATAATCCTGCCGGGGAATTACTCCTCCTGCCACTACCAGTATATCTTCTCGTCCCAACTTCTTTAACTCGTCAATTAATTGTGGTATCAATGTTTTATGCCCGGCCGCCAGCGATGAAGCTCCGATAAAATCAACATCATTCTCTGCCGCCTGTCTTGCTACCTCTTCCGGTGTCTGGAACAAGGGGCCTATATCCACATCAAAACCCATATCCGCAAAGGATGTCGCTACCACTTTTGCCCCCCTGTCATGACCATCCTGTCCCATTTTAGCAATCATGATCCTTGGTCTTCTTCCTTCTTCTTCTGCAAATTTATCTGTCAGCCCCAGCACTTCCCTGAAGTCTTTATCATCATGTGATTCGCCGGAGTAAACACCCGATATGGTTCTCACTGTTGCTTTATGTCTGCCAAATACAGATTCCATCGCATCAGATATTTCGCCTAATGTGGCCCTTTCCTTTGCAGCATTGATGGCCAATGCCAGCAGGTTGCCGGTACCTGTTCTTGCCGATTCAATAATTGCATTCAATGCAGATGCCACAGCTTCCGGATTTCTTTCTGCTTTTAGTTTTTTAATCCGTTCTATTTGCGCATTCCTGACAGCTGTATTATCTACTTCGAGCACTTCAATGTCTGATTTTTCATCCACCTGGTATTTATTCACCCCAACAATAATATCGGCCCCCGAATCTATTCTTGCCTGTTTCCTTGCAGCAGCTTCCTCAATCCGCATTTTGGGAATGCCCGTTTCGATCGCTTTGGCCATTCCGCCCAGATCATCTATTTCAGTTATATGTGCCCAGGCTTTTTGTGCAATTTCATGCGTAAGATATTCTACATAATAAGAACCGCCCCATGGATCCACCACTTTGGTCATGTTAGTTTCGTCCTGGATATACAATTGTGTATTCCGAGCAATTCTTGCTGAATAATCAGTCGGTAATGCGATTGCTTCATCCAGCGCATTGGTATGCAGCGATTGCGTATGTCCGCAAGCCGCAGCCATCGCTTCAATACATGTTCTTGCCACGTTATTGTAAGGGTCCTGCTCGCTTAAGCTCCAGCCTGAAGTTTGCGAGTGGGTCCTCAGCGCCATTGATTTTGGGTTCTGCGGGTTGAATTGCTTTACAATTTTTGCCCACAACATTCTTGCGGCCCGCATCTTGGCGATCTCCATAAAGTGATTCATCCCAACTGCCCAGAAGAAAGACAGCCGCGGGGCAAAATCATCGATTTTCAAACCCGCTTCAATTCCGGTACGGATATATTCTAATCCATCGGCCAGTGTGTATGCCAGCTCAATATCTGCTGTTGCACCAGCCTCCTGCATATGGTAACCTGAAATAGAAATAGAATTGAACTTCGGCATATACTGGCTGGTGAACCGGAATATATCCCCGATGATCCGCATGGATGGCCCGGGTGGATAGATATAAGTATTACGCACCATAAATTCTTTGAGAATATCATTCTGGATGGTGCCACTTAATTTATCCATACTCACCCCCTGCTCTTCAGCAGCTACAATATAAAATGCCATGACAGGTATCACTGCTCCATTCATCGTCATACTTACTGACATCTTATCCAGCGGTATCTGGTCGAATAATATCTTCATGTCAAGAATGGAATCAATCGCCACTCCTGCTTTTCCCACATCGCCCACTACTCTCGGATGATCAGAATCATACCCGCGGTGTGTCGCAAGATCAAAAGCTACAGACAAACCCTTTTGGCCGGCTGCCAGGTTTCTCCGGTAAAATGCATTGGATGCTTCAGCCGTGGAAAAACCGGCATATTGCCTGATTGTCCAGGGTTGCAAAACATACATACCGGAATAGGGACCACGAAGAAAAGGAGGTAGCCCGGCACCAAAATTCAAATGCTCCGCTTGTAATATATCCTCTCTGGTAAAAACTGGTTTTATCCCGATCTTTTCCGCCGTTTCCCATATCGCAGCCCTATTGCCAGTGTATGGTTTTGATGTATTCTTATTGATCAGTTTGATAGCAGTAAAATCCGGTTTCATTGCCTTGATTTTATTGTACAGTAAATAATTCATCCTGCAGGGTAGTTATAAACCCGGTCACACCCGTTTTCATATGTATGAAATCATCCACTCCTGCCTGTTTCAATGTCTCAATGATCTCAGCAGGATAGCCTGCCAGTATCAGCCTTTTCCCTGCTGTATGTTTTTTAAACGTTTCTGCAAAAAGTTTTCCCTCTGTTGCATATTCTGCATCGGATGAACATAGCACTATAATATCTGCATCGCTTTCCGCAATTTGTTCAGCCCCCTTCGTGATATCATCGAAAAAATAATCTTCTGTTATCTCGAACCCTGCCGTTCCAAAGAACTCCATAGCAAATGAAGCCCTTGCTTTACGCATGGTAAGGTCTCCGAAACAAGCGAGATAAACTTTGGGGGCCTTGCCGGTCAACCCGAACCGTTGCTGGCTACGCTGCCTCATTTGCTCAAACAAATGAGTGGCCCTTTGCGGTTGTAGTAGTGGGATGTCACAATCTTCCGTATCAGCTGATAACTTCTGTACTGGTGGTGCTTTTTCCTGCAGGTTGGGGTATTTGTTGGTGCCAACATACACTCTTTTCCTGGAAGCTGCTTCCGTTTCCTTTTTGTTTTTCAGTGCTGTTATCTTCTCCTGTATCACCCCTTCAATAAAAGATTCAACATAACCTCCGTTCAATTCGATCTCGCTGAAAAGCTGCAGTGTTTGATCCGCCAGCTCCGCTGTGATCGTTTCTATATAATAAGAACCGGCAGCAGGATCAGCTACTTTATCAAAATAGGATTCTTCCTTCAGCAGGTTGGAAATATTCAGGGCTACCCGGTGACTGAATTCATCGGGCGTTTTAAATGTACTGTCATGAGGTTGGATAAGGAGCGCATCACATCCGCCAAGGATAGCTGACATGGCTTCGGTCGTATTCCTGAGCATGTTCACATTCGGGTCATATAGTGATTTTGACCAGGCAGAACTGGAACTGACTACAGGAATTACCGGAACAGTTACTGAATAACGTTCAAGTATCGTTGCCAGCAATGGACGCATGGCTCTTAACTTGGCAATCTCAAAGAAATAATCGCCACCAATAGCAAGGTGTAACGCCAGTTGACCAATGATCCTTTCCCTTTCAAGCCCCGCTTTTTCCAGCAGTTCAATGATGTCAGTTATTTTGTTCAGGGTAAAAGCAAGTTCCTGTACGATACCTGAACCGGCATTGACAAAAGCATGTGAACTCAGCATTAAACCCCGCAGATGTTCAGCCTGCGATGTGATCTTTATTTGCTCTGCCAACGCTTCAATATCAGGATCCTGCCCCGTTACTGACCATGTTTCCAATACATCTGTCTGAACAAATCCATGAACAGCGGATAATTTGACTTCCTGCTTCGCCAGGAAATCAAAATAATTCCTGAAAAGGGAGGGAGAAGGTTCCGGCAACTTAAATGATATTTCCAGTTTCTCCGGGTTGATACCATTGAGCAGAATATAAAAATCAATTGTACCGGGATCATTAATATCCAGCAATACGCCGCTGATATCGAAATCGATCATCCGGCAGATGAATTTATTTGCCGCTACCTGGTCAGTTGTATCCGCTTCAATATAATTGAGCCAGCCCTTTTTACATTCACCACTTTGAATACACTGAACAGAATGAAGGTCTTCAGCTGTGTAAAAAGGCTGAACCGATATTCCTTCATCCGTTTTCCATACAAGTTTTTTTTCAAAATCGGCTCCTTTCAGATCTTTAATGGCTGTTTCTTTCCACGCTGCTGCAGTTATACTGTCAAATTCTGAAAAGAGTTTTACATCGCTTGCCATCCTACTTTTTTTATCGTTTACAAACAGTTTCAGCAGGCTTCCCTAAATGCCTGATCTTAATTAAGGCTCGCTGCTATCAGCTCATAGCTATTAAAAGCATAAAGACTGCGTTTGAATCCTTCAGCACAGATATGTATCCCTTCCATATAGTATATTTCTGCAGTTCCTGCTGTCATGCCTTCAACAGCACCTGGTCTCCTGATTTTATCAGTTTTGGTGCTTCTTCTGCAGATACATAGTTTACCATGTTAATTAGTTTTATTCTATGAATTGCTTTTCATACTGGATTTTTATTCTCACAGAGCTCTGTTAATACCCCAAAAGTTGATTTGGGATGAACAAAAGCTATATCAAGTCCTTCAGCGCCTTTTCTTGGCCTTTCATCAATAAGCTGAATACCTTTTGATGCAGCCTCACCCAGTTGTGTTTCTATATTCTTTACTGCAAAAGCTATATGGTGAATACCTTCCCCTTTCTTTTCGATAAATTTGCCTATTGGCCCATCCGGGGAGGTACTTTCCAGCAATTCAATCTTGGTTTGCCCTATTCTAAAGAAAGCCGTTTTTACTTTCTGGTCTTTTACCTCCTCAACAGCATAACACTTTAATCCCAGGACATCCTCGTAATACCTGGTCGCAGCTGACAGGTCTTTTACCGCAATACCGATATGCTCAATGTGATTCAGTTCCATTATTAATACTTTTTAACTGAATGATTAATTTGTATTCCAGGTCTTAGCCCTATGCCTGTTTATTTGCTGGTTCATCCCCCGGAAAGAATTTATCAATTAACCGGATCGAAATATAGAAAATGAACATAAAGGCAAAAATCCCTGCCATTCCTATTGCTGTAATTTTTAATGCTGCATTAAACGGATCCATAAAAAATCTTTTAAAGTAATAATAAAGGAACTAATGCCAGTATAAGCCCTCCTGCCACTACTGAACCGATCTGTCCGCCCACGTTGGAACTGACAGCGTGCATCAAAAGGAAATTATACTGGTCTTCTTTCTGGCCCATATTGTGTACAACGCGGGCTGACATCGGAAATGCGGATATACCACAGGCGCCAATCATTGGATTAATTTTTTTGCCCTCCGGCCGGAACACATTGACCAATTTTGCAAACATCACACCGCCGAATGTGTCGAAAATAAAAGCGATCAGCCCCAGTCCGATGATCATCAGGGTATCGAGCCTTACAAATCGCTCGGCGGTCATAGTACTGGCAATACTAATCCCCAGTAAAATGGTCACCAGACTTGCTAATTCATTTTGAGCAGAAAGGGACAATTTGTTCAGCACACCACACTCACGAATCAGGTTTCCAAACATCAGAAAACCGATCAAAGCGATAGAGGATGGGGCCACAATACCCGCAATTACCGTTACAATGATCGGGAAAAGAATCAATGCAGTACGGGAAACAGTTTTCGGATGGCCTTCCATACGGATAAGCCGTTCTTTTTTGCTGGTGAGCAATCTGATCACTGGTGGTTGTATGATAGGCACTAATGCCATATACGAATAGGCGGCTACAGATATCGGCCCAAGAAGATCCGGGGCAAATCTAGATGAAACAAATATGGAAGTAGGGCCATCTGCAGCGCCTATTATACCAATAGAAGCGGCTTCTTTCAGGTCAAAGCCCATGGTTGTAGCGGCGATAATAGTAAAAAATATTCCGAATTGTGCAGCGGCTCCAAATAGCAGTAAAAAGGGATTTTTAAACAAAGGACCAAAGTCAATCATTGCCCCGATGGCTATAAAAATGAGCAGGGGAAATACCTCGTTGGCAATACCGGCTTCATAAAAAACGGACAGTGCTCCTTCGACCGCTTTTCCCGTTTCCGGGTCAATTTGTGTAATAGCTGAGCTTAAAGGTATGTTCACCAGTATCGCCCCAAAACCCATTGGCAGGAGTAAGGTAGGCTCGTATTGTTTGGCAATAGCGAGGTAGATCAGCACAACCCCCACGCAGATCATCAATAAATGTTGCCAGGTAATATTGAACAATACAGGTAATAACTCTTGAATATTCATGATCATTTAGTTTTTTTGGGTTCTTTCAATAATTGCCCCATCTTCTAATTCACCTTCCAGTATTTCTACTTCCTGTTCCAGGTCTTGCACTTCCTCTTTCAGGTCTTCTATTTCCTTCTTTTCAGCGATCACCATTGACAGGAGAATGGACAGGGCCAGGGTTGAAATGATTACAACCAGCGAAATCCATGTATGACGAGAGAAAAATTCTTCTACTGCGGCTACAGATGAGAGCAGCATTTTTGCTCCTATGAAAAAGAGTATAAAACTCACCCCGTGCTGCAGGAACCTGAACATTCCCATAATTCCTTTCAGTGCAAAGAACAGAGACACCAGGCCCATTACAGCAAACACATTGGACGTGATGGCAATAAAATCTTCTTCTTTGGCTGTCAGCACACTGGCCGAACCTTCCTTGATTACACCAATAATAGCCGGGATAGAATCTACAGCGAACAGTACATCAGTTGATCCGATCACCAGAAAGACAAGAAAAATGCTGGTGATATACCATTTCCCGTTGATCTTGTGAAAGAAATGAGGGGCATCCTTATTCGGATCAATCGGGAATAATTTTGATGCAGTGCGATATAAAAAATTTTCTTTGGGGTCCACATGTTCCCCATCACCCGTAAATGCCATCTTATAAGCTGTCCAGATCAGTATGGCACCAAAAATGTAAATGATCCAGTGGAACTGCTGCACCAGTTCCATACCGGCTACAATGAAGAGTATTCGAAGCACTATTGAAAGCAGGATGCCAAGTTTCAGGAGCTTAGGTTGATTTTTTTCATGAACATTCATTAATGAAAATATCATGATAAAGACAAACAGGTTATCTACAGACAATGAATATTCCGTGAGATAACCTGAAATAAACTTGAACATCATCGTGGATGATGTATTGGATACGCTGCCGGGATTCTGAGGAAAGAACAAGTAGATGGCCATTCCGAATAACAATGCGATAGAAATCCAGAGACCTGTCCATCGCAGAGAGGTCTTCACACTGATTTTGCCTGAACGATGGCTTGTAGCATACATGTCTATGAAGAACACAATGAAAAAAAGAGCAATGAATGACAGCCAGAATATGGTTATAGCGCCCATATTGAGATGTTTTATGGTTAACTAATTCTGCCGGAATTTTACCAGCAGTATTACTGGTTATACCCTGCGTCCCGCTTAACCGATTTCAATGAGCAAATTTCCTTCCAGCACTGTATCTCCTTTTTGAACATGAACAGCGGTAACAATTCCTTCCTTATCAGTATTAATATTATTTTCCATCTTCATAGCCTCGAGGCAAACAATAGTTTGCCCCACTGAAACACGATCACCCTGTTTCACAAATATGTCAAGTATCTTACCCGGTAAAGGCGATTTGATTGCACCTGTTCCTTTTGGAGCAGAAGGGCTGGCCGTTTTCGCTGTCGAAGGATTGACATCGGTAGAAGGGACAGCAACCGGCCTTACCAGTGTGGGCGTTTTGGTGGTCTTTAGCTGTTGCTCTACTTCCACTTCATACACTTTTCCATTCACATTAACTTTAGCAAAATTGTCTTCCACATCCATCACTTCTACATTGTACTGCTGGTCTTTGATCCTGAACTTATAGTGTTTCATCTTGTTATTCTTTTTAGTTTATTTTATTCTTGATGAAAGGCCCCGGATATAAAAAGGGCGTTGCCTCAGTCCATATATTTTTGAACTCCATGGAGAATAGGGTTTTATCACTTTCTGAATAGTGATGATCGTATTCTCAAACTCTAACATCTGGCTTACGTGCATATGCAGCGCAAGTGAGATCACTGATACGATCTCTCCGGCATCTTCACCCTCATGTGTTTCAGTGGAAGGTAATGGCTTTACTACGTCAGTCTTTCCATTGCTTTTTTTAGGTTCTTCCCGTTTATTAAAAAAGAATTTCATACTATCTGCTTTTATAAAGGAATATTGCCATGTTTTTTAGGAGGGTTAGTGTCCTTTTTTGTAGCCAATGCCTGGAAGGCCCTGATGACCCTGAAACGTGTAGAGCGGGGAACAATCACATCATCAATAAAGCCATAGGATGCTGCATCATAAGGATTGGCAAATTTGCTTTGGTATTCTTCCTCGTAACTGCGGAAGGCTTCCTCTCTCTTTGTAGTATCTTCTATTTCAGCTAGTTTTTTATTATACAATATCTCGATAGCCCCTTTTGCTCCCATCACCGCAATCTCGGCTGTCGGCCATGCATAGTTGATATCTCCTCGCAGGTGTTTCGAGCTCATCACATCATAGGCTCCTCCATATGCCTTACGCAATATGACGGTAACCTTAGGTACAGTAGCTTCACCGTACGCATACAATAGTTTAGCCCCATGAATAATGATACCACCATACTCCTGGGCTGTTCCGGGAAGGAAACCAGGTACATCTACCAATGTGAGAATAGGAATATTAAATGCATCGCAGAATCTTACAAATCTTGCCGCCTTCCTGGATGAGTTTATGTCCAGGACCCCTGCCAGGTAATTAGGCTGGTTAGCCACAATACCAACCGACATCCCATCAAAACGGGCATAACCTGTAATGATGTTGGGCGCAAAGTGGCGCCCTACTTCCATAAACTCTTTATTGTCAGCTATGGCATGAATAATATCTTTTACATCATACGGTTTGTTGGGATTTTCCGGAATAATGCTGTTAAGAGAATCCTCTAATCTGTCAATTGGATCAGAAGTTGGAATATAGGGTGGTTCTTCCAGATTGTTCTGTGGCAGATAACTCAACAATTTCCGGAGAAGTAATATTCCTTCTTCTTCATTTTCGGCCACAAAGTGAGATACCCCTGATTTGGAAGCATGTACCATAGCACCGCCTAACTGATCATCCGTAACCATTTCGCCTGTTACAGTTTGTACCACTTTTCTTCCGGTAACAAACATATAGCTGTTTGTTTTGGACATCACAATAAAATCGGTCAGGGCCGGGCTGTACACGGCACCGCCGGCACAGGGACCAAATATGGCTGACAATTGCGGAACAACACCTGAAGCAAGAATATTACGTTCAAAAATCTCTGCATATCCGGCTAAACTCTGAACACCCTCCTGGATGCGTGCCCCACCCGAATCATTGATACCAATAACCGGGGCACCCATCTTCATGGCCTGGTCCATTACTTTGCATATTTTTTTGGCGAACATTTCACTCAGCGATCCGCCAAAAACAGTAAAATCCTGAGAAAAAACATAAACCAGCCTGCCATCAATAGTACCAAAACCAGTTATTACGCCATCAGTGAGGTATTTTTCATCATCAATGCCAAAATCATTACAGCGATGTGCAACAAACATGTCAAATTCCTCAAAACTTCCTTCATCTAATAACAGATCAATGCGTTCCCGGGCTGTGAGTTTACCTTTTTTATGCTGGGCATCAATACGCTTTTGCCCGCCTCCAAGCCTGGCTTTTTCACGCTTGTCCAGCAGTTGTTTTATTTTTGTTTCCGATGTCATATATGTTGAGATTTGGTATTATCATATTAGCTACTGCAATAAAGAGATGTCCGGCACTCCGGCACCATTTAATGAACCCATTTGTTCCTGCATCTCTGCGTCAAATTGTCTTCGAAAAAACAATGGCCAGTTAAGAGGCATCGTCAACAGACAGCGGGTATGATGAAGAAAATGCTTTCATAATTTCCGGCGATTTCTTTATTCATCTTTCCGGGATTCTCTTTCATTTAATATATTTGACCTTTATTTTGCTTCTTATCTTAAAGATCATTTATTACACTACTAACCAGCCTTCATTTTTTGGCAACGTAAATTATAATCAGATAAATTAACAGTTCCTGTTTTTAGTCATGCCACTTTATAACTTTTATCATAACTGATGGGGGCTTCTTTCTACAAAAAAAGATCAAACTCTGGGCAGTATGTTACCGGGATATTAAACAAAGACCGGATAATGCTGAGTAAAGCGATTACTCTCGTTGAAAGCAAATTAGCTTCCGACAATGTATTGGCAGAAAACGTATTGGAGCAACTGCTTCCACATACCGGCAAATCACTCCGCATTGGCATCACAGGAGTACCGGGTGTTGGTAAAAGTTCCTTTATTGAAACGTTCGGCAAGTTTCTTACGGCGTTGGGAAAAAAGACAGCCGTGTTGACAATCGATCCGTCGAGCCACCGGTCAAAAGGGAGTATTCTCGGAGATAAAACACGCATGGAAGAATTGGCGAATGATCCGCTCGCTTATATCCGGCCTTCCGCAGCCGGTGATACACTGGGCGGCGTGAATTCCAAAACCAGAGAGGCCATCCTGTTGTGTGAAGCGGCTGGTTTTGAGATTATCATCGTTGAAACAGTAGGTGTGGGGCAGAGTGAAACCAGCGTAAAAGGAATGGTTGATTTTTTCCTGTTGCTGATGCTGGCCGGCGCCGGAGATGAATTGCAGGGAATAAAAAAAGGAATCATGGAAATGGCCGATCTCATTGCCATAACGAAAGCTGATGCTGATAATGTACAAAGAAGTGAGCTGGCAAAAAGAGAATACCTGAACGCCCTGCATATGTTCCCGCCGAATGAAAACGAATGGTATCCCAAAGTAGTGACCTGTTCTTCACTTAACAAAACGGGGATTGAAAACATCTGGTATATTATGAGTGACTTTGAAACAATCATGAAAAAAAAAGGATATTTTCAAACTAACCGGCAACAGCAAAATATTTCCTGGATGAAGGAAACAATCTCGTACTACCTGCAGGCTGATTTTTACAATCATCCCGCTGTAAAAGGATTGCTGGGAATAAAAACAGAACAGGTGCGAAACGAAATAACTTCTCCCATTGTGGCTGCAAAAGAATTATTGAATTCAGTTTATCAAAAAAGAGATAAACCCTCCGGCCTGTAAGGGAGATTAATAGCCTCTCACATTCTTTCCTTCCATATAATTCATAAAAGCCTTATTTACTACTCTATTACCACCGGGAGTCGGGTAGTTACCGGTAAAATACCAGTCACCCAGGTTATTCGGACAGGCTTTGTGGAGGTCTTCAATACTCTGGAAAATCACATCAACAGGTATATTCAAACCGGGAGGAGTGATTAGTTGGGCTATCTTGGCCGATATTTCTTCTGCAGTAAATGGTTTATATAAATGCCTTACTACATTCTCAGTGTGCAGCTTATTATTACGCTGCAGCTCTTTACATTTTTCAAGGAGTTCTGTCAGTGTGTCCAGCATACCCCTTTCTTTCATCAGTTCCACTGCTGCGTTAAAAGCAATAAAGTCGCCCATCTTACTCATATCAATTCCGTAGCAGTCGGGGTAACGTATCTGCGGTGAGGAAGAAACAATAATGATACGCCTTGGCTTCAGCCGGGCCAGCATCCGGATGATACTTTCTTTGAGGGTGGTTCCTCTCACAATAGAATCATCGATTACCACCAGTGTATCCTGCCCGGGGCGGACAGTACCATACGTGATATCATAAACGTGCTGCACCATTTCATTACGGCCGGAATCCTCCGTAATAAAAGTCCTCATCTTCACATCTTTAATAGCAATCTTTTCAATACGGATACGGCGATTCACCATTTCTGCAAGTTTCTCTTCATCAAAGTCTTTCCCCCAGCTCATGATCCGCTCCACTTTCACCTTGCTCAGGTAATCCTCCATTCCTTTCAGCATTCCAAAGAATGCTGTCTCTGCTGTATTAGGTATATATGAAAAGATAGTGTTTCTGAGATCATGATTAATTGCATCCAGAACGGGTTCACTCAGGTTATACCCTAATGCATTTCTTTCGCGGTAGATCTTTTCATCGCTGCCCCTGGAAAAATAGATACGTTCAAAACTACAGGCCTTTCTTTCTTTTGGTTCCAGTACCTGCGCAATTTCTATCTCTCCGTTTTCATCCACAATTAATACCTGTCCCGGCATCAGTTCCTGCACTTCATTCTCCCCCACATTAAAAGCCGTACGGATCGCTGCCCTTTCTGAAGCGGCTACCACCACTTCGTCATTGATATAATAGTAAGAAGGCCGGATACCGTGTGCATCACGGAAAACAAAACCAATACCGTTACCGGTCATGCCAGCTACATGAAAACCACCATCCAGTAAGGGCAATGTCTTTTTCAGCACTTTTTTAATATCCAGTTTGCCGGGTGATGCCTCATCTTCTTTGCATAAAAAAGTATACATCAGCTCGATCATAGCGGCCAGATCACTGAAACGAATATTGGGATGTGGCTCTTTGCCGATGAGCGTAAATAATTCATCCGAATTAACGATGTTAAAATTACCCGCCAGCGCCAGGTTGCGGGAAGGGATAGTATCCCGGTTGATAAACGGGTGGCAATACTCCAGTTTGTTTTTCCCTTGTGTACCATAGCGGAGGTGCCCCAGTAGGAGTTCTCCTAAAAATTTTACATGACCTTTCATCAGCCCGGGATGATTCTTGATGTCCGGGTGATACTGCTCCAGGTCTTCAATCTCCTTTCCTATTTGCTGAAAAATATCGGCGATGGCCTGTTGTGCATTACTCCGGATCCGTTGCATGAACGGGTAACCTGGTTCCACATCGAGCTTAACAGCCGCGACACCAGCCCCATCCTGTCCCCGGTTGTGCTGCTTTTCCATCAACAGGTACAGTTTATTAAGGCCCCATAAAACGGTGCCATACTGCTGATGGTAATACGAGAAAGATTTCCTTAACCTGATGAATGCAAGACCGCATTCGTGTTTGATCGGGTCACTCATGAAAGCCGCCTTTGTTTGAGAAGCCGCAAAGGTAATCCATTAGAAGCAGACTATTTTGTTATTTTAAGGGTACTGTAACCACCAGTATAAACCCTTTACCAGGTGCGGTTTTGATAGCAACTTTCCCATTAAACAATTCAGCCCTGTTTGTTATATTAGTCAGTCCCAGCCCTTTACGACCCTGGGAAAGATCAACACCCTTTCCATTATCATTAATTGTCAATTCGGCCTCTTCGGCATCGGCAATAAGCCTGATATGAATAGTATCCGCAGCCGAATGCCGGACTATATTATTGATTTGTTCCTGGAAAATCCGGAACAACATGAGCTTCATATTGTCCGGCAACAGGTCTTCAGTAAAAGAACGGTGGTTGAAACTTACATTGAACTTATGAGTTATTTTCAGCGCATTACAGACATCCTTTATTGATTCAATCAGCCCAATATCCCCCAGGGTCGGCGGAACTAACGATTGGGAAAGATTTCGGACTACATTGAATATTTCTGTCAGCTCTTTCCGTGCCCGTTGTATCATTTTTTTGATCTCCCCGGCTGCCTTTTCTTCACCCACTTCCAGGTAAAGCCTGGTGGTGGTAATATGCTGGTTGATATTATCATGCAGTTCTTTACCAATTTCCCGCCGTTCTTTTTCCTGCCCGTCAATAGTTGCTTGTGTAATTTGCTTTTGTTTTTGTATTTCCTGTTCCACTAATTGCTGTGACAAACGCTTTCGTTCCGTAATATCTGTAAACGTGCAAATAACATGGATGATCTCATTTTTCTCATTCAGGATGGGATCTGCATTTACCAACAGCCATACCCTGTCTTTTGTAACCGGGCGATAAACACCCATTACTATATCCCGGACAGGTTTTCTTGTTGTCACAGCTACAGGGACCGGGTGTGTATTACCCGGAAAATTGGTTCCGTCTTCATGTATCACATTCCACGAAGGATCAAATGAGCTCCGGCCCAGTAACTGGTCTTCAGTAAGGCCCATCAATGTATAAGCGGCTTTATTACAAATCAGCATTTGCGATTCTGTATCCTGCAACACAACGCCGGTTCCCAAATTATCAATAAGATCCCGGAACCGCTGCTCACTATCCCGCAGCTTGTCTTCGATATTTTTTCTCCGGCTGTCATCTGTAAAATAAATCGCCATGGCATTAATGCCGGGGTTATTAAACATATTATGTCCTCTTACCATACTCCAGACCCACCCCTTACTGGCATGCCTGAGTCGTAATAAAACATAGTTTACCTGCGATCCTTTTTTAACCTCAACCGCAAAGGCCTCTTTTGCAACTGGCATATCTTCCGGGTGAATAAACTCAAATAAAAGATGGCCCACCAGTTCATCTTTGGGGTATCCGGATATTTTTAATGCTGAAGGACTGCAATACGTAACCCTTCCTGCCTTATCAGTCAGTACAATTCCATCCAGGGAATTAGCGATCAGGTTCCGGTAAAAAGATTCACTTTCCTGTAGTTTTGCTTCCATCTTTGTTCGCTCAGTAATATCTTTTCCCACCACAAGAATCCCTTTTTTATTCCCGGCCTCATCATACACCAATGAAACCGTATGAAGATGAACTCTTTTTTCCCCGGTCTTATTGCTGGCGAATGAGGACTCTCCTCTCCATACCCCTGCGTTGTTAAGGATATCGGCCACTTCCTCACGGGAATAAGGCGAATAATCTAAAGTAATAACCTCCTTATAATCTTTACCAATAGCTTCTTCCGCACAAATACCGGTGGCTTCTTCTGCCATTTTATTCCAGGAAGTAATCTTGTAATCAAGGTCTGCAGTAACAATTACATCTGTTACATTGCTTAGGACCATGGCCTGGTTCCTGTACCTGTTTTCACTTTCCCGTAATGCATGTTCTGTTTTTTTCCGGTATGTATCATCGGTAAAATAGATAACCATTCTTCCCACATACGGGTTATAGAGCATATTATGTCCCCGGACATTACACCAAAGCCACTGGCCATATTTTGTTTTCAGCCTTATATCAATGAACTTGGTTTGAGGCTCCATTTGTACCTCTTCCCGGAAAGCTGATAAAGCTGCCGCCTGGTCATCCGGGTGTGCGTAATCAAATGTATTGGTACCAATGATATCCTCCGGCCGGTACCCCAGTATATTCTCAACCGAAGGAGATGAGAACGTAATGTTCCCGTTAGTATCAGTAAGAATAATTCCATCCAAAGAATCACTGATGAGGTTTTTATAAAACAGTTCGCTTCGCAACAGTTGCTCTTCTGCTTTTTTCTTTTGCGTAATATCTTGTTGTGTGCCCCACACCCTTTTCAACAACCCGTCTTCCACGATACCATTCATGTTATTAATGAAAAACAGTTTGTTACCATTTACATCATACTCCTGGGTTTCCGCATTGGCAATCCTGTACCCGTTGTTGATAAACGATGAAAGAAAGTCCACCTGTTTGGGATCATCCAGGTTCATTACGTTTTCCATTTTCATTCCTATCATTTCTTCCGCGTTATTCATACCATACATACGGGCCATATTATCATTACACTCCGTCATATAACCGTGATTCCGGCAATGCATAATGATTTTTTCAACAGGCCAGTCAGTTCGGGCCGGTATTTCAAGCTCCAGTTTCCATACTCCTTCCGCACTCAGTTCATATGCTTTGGACCGTTCAAAACACTCTCCCTGCCTTTCCTCTTTATTCTCCTCCTGCCGTTGCACTTCCCTGATGGTGGTACCCATACATTGAACAGCTTCCGGTTCTTCATTATCATTGAGGATAGTTTGAAATTCCCAGCGAATATGCTTAAAGGTTTTATCAGGTAACTGGTGATGAAAATCCGCTAAAAAAGGAATACCAGGTTGTAAAAAACATTGCTGAATAATGGACTGATATATCTTTTTTTCCGGTACCGGAATAAGCGCAGAAAAAGGGGTTCCTTCAGCATCCGTGCCCGAAAATCCGTTCAATTGAAGAAAGAGGGGGTTGATATAAAAGCAATCACCGTGCAAATCAGTAAGTATATAAAAAAACTGACCTGAGTGATGAAAGTATTTGCTTAGCGCCTTTGTACGGAATAAGTCGGTCATGTATCCTTAGTTGGTGTTTACCGGATTTTTTGCATAGTGTATAAAATTAATTCATATTCCGCAGTATTAATAATACAGTTGGTTTTGTTTAGTGGCCGGAAATTTTAAATAAGTGAAAAGCCGCTACTTGGGTAGCGGCTTTCTATTAAAATCAGGTTTATTCCTTATTAAAAACCCTTAGTATCTGTTGTATTGTATTTCTGTAGTAAGGGACATTCTGCGGCTGATATATTATCCACCATAATATAATAGGTGGGTATGATCGCTTTCATCCATTTATCAAGCGTTTTGGCTTTCTTTTCTTCTAACGCAAACTGGGATATCCTGCTGTAGTCATCCCGCATATTCATCCGGTGTGGTTCCGATCTTGATTTCAGGAAAATGATCCGGACACCTTTTTTACCCTGCTCGCTCAGGAAAGGAGTCGGCTGGGAGATATCGCCCACTTTCATTTTGCTGATCATTGCCACCATATCTTTGTCCAGCTCATCAATAGTAACATATGTAGAGCCATCCCTGCTGGTCAGGAAAGGGCCGAGAAATTTGGCAGATTCATCATCGCTGTGCTTTGTAGCGGCTTCATTAAATCCGGTTGTTCCTGCAATAATTTTTGCACGGATACTATCCAGTTTAACAATAGCTTGTTTAATTTCATCATCAGTAACTGGCGGAATACGAAGGATATGCCGAACCACGGCATTATCCCCGTTGCGTTGTTCAAGTGTAATAAGATGATATCCGAATTTAGATTTGACCGGCGCAGATACTTCTCCTTCCTTCAACCGGAAAGCAGTAGATAAGAAAACAGGATCCCAGCTTTTTTCTGTCCGGTTGATCTCGTACAACCCGCCTCTCTCTTTACTACCCGGATCTTCCGAAACTTTCATCGCCAGCTGAGAAAAAGTGGTTAGTTTGCTTTCAATCTGCTTTTTGTAATTATTCATCTCGCTTACGATATACTGCTCAAGGTCCCGTGAAGCTTTGGGATAAATAACGATCTGGCCAATTTCTAATTGCGACTCATAAAAGGGCAAACTGTCCCTAGGTATTTTATCGAAAAAAGCTTTTACTTCCACTGGGGTGATACGCACATTCTCCACTACTTTTTTCTGCATGGCATCCGCCAATTTCCTTTCTTTGACCGATTCCCTTGCATCATCTTTGATCTGGTATACAGTTTTACCGGCCATTTCTTCCAGGGCCTCCTGTGTACCTACCTGGTTAATGAAATAGCGGACCCTTTGTTCCAGTTCAGCTTCGACTTCTTCGTCCGTAACAGGTAATGAATCTTTTTCTGCCTGCAACATCAGTACTTTGGAAATAACAGCCTGCTGCATCAGTAAACATTCTGCACTGTCGGGCATGGTCTGGCCCTGCCGCTGCATATCCAAAATAGAGTTCCTGATGTCAGACTGAAGAATGATGCGGTCGCCAACAATGGCAACTATCTTATCACCTACTGCTTTTTGGGGTTGCCCCTGAGCCGCTACGGCAAAGCCAAGAGCCAGGAAAAAAGCAGTGACTATTTTTTTTGTGTAAAGCATGACTTCAAAAGTAATTTCCTATGGATGACGGAGCAGATTCCGCACTCGTATTTAACAAAAGTTTGAGGGGAAAGCCCTCTTATACTGAATCAGCTGCGGGTAATTAATCTGCCCGCAGCTGATCAACTGATCTTATAATGTACGTTTTACTTCTTCCTCCTCGTAGGCTTCAACCACATCACCGACCTTAACATCGCTGTAGTTTTTGATCGTTAAACCACATTCCATACCGGCCTGCACGTCTTTTGCATCGTCTTTGAAACGCTTCAGGGAGGCCAGTTCAGCCACTGTCCCTTCACCGATAGGATAAACAACGATACCATCCCTGATCAGGCGGATTTTCGAATCCCGCTTAATCTTTCCATCCCGTACATAACAGCCGGCAACGGTTGCCTTATCAAAGCGGAATACTTCACGTACTTCCACATTTGCCACAATTTTTTCCTGCATTTTGGGTTCCAGCATTCCTTCCATCGCACTGCGGATCTCATCAATAGCGTTATAGATGATAGAGTATAATTTGATTTCCACGCCTTCATTCTCCGCAAGCCTGTTGGCCTGGCTGGATGGACGAACGTTAAAACCAAGAATCACCGCATCGGATGCTGTTGCCAAAACGACATCACTTTCAGATATCTGGCCCACCCCTTTCAATAATACTCTTACAGCGATTTCTTCTGTCGAAAGTTTCTGTAAAGAATCACTCAGGGCTTCTACCGAACCATCCACATCACCTTTAATAATCACATTCAGTTCTTTGAAGTTCCCCAGTGCAAGACGACGACCAATCTCATCCAGCGTGATATGCTTTTTGGCCCTGATACCCTGTTCTCTCAATATTTGAGCACGACGATTGGCGATCTCTTTGGCTTCGGCTTCATCCTCGTATACTTTAAATTTCTCACCCGCCTGTGGCGCACCATTCAATCCCAATATAACAGCTGGTGCCGAGGGGCCCGCTTCGTCCTGCTTTTTATTCCTTTCATTGAACATGGCTTTCACACGACCATAATGCTGCCCGCTCACTACCAGGTCACCTGCCCTTAAGGTCCCGTTTTCCACCAGTAAGGTAGCTACATAACCACGGCCTTTATCCAATGAAGCTTCAATAATGGTTCCGCTGGCTTCCCTGTCCGGGTTCGCTTTAAGATCCAGTATCTCGGCTTCCAGCAAAATTTTATCCAGCAGTTTATCAATATTCAGTCCCTTTTTCGCTGCTATTTCCTGGCTTTGGTATTTACCACCCCATTCTTCCACCAGCAGGTTCATTTGGGATAACTGCTCGTATATTTTTTGCGGATTCGCCCCATCCTTATCTATTTTGTTGATGGCAAAGATCATGGGTACACCAGCTGCCTGCGCATGGCTGATCGCCTCACGGGTTTGCGGCATCACTGCGTCATCAGCAGCAATTACTATCACGGCTATATCGGTAACTTTCGCCCCCCTTGCCCTCATCGCTGTAAACGCCTCGTGACCGGGCGTATCCAGAAAAGTAATCTCTTTGCCATTCGGCAATTCCACCTGATAAGCTCCAACGTGCTGGGTAATACCTCCGGCCTCCCCTGCTACCACATTCGCACTACGGATATAGTCAAGTAAAGATGTTTTACCATGGTCTACGTGACCCATGATGGTAACAATTGGTGAACGGGGTTTTAATTCTTCTGCTGTATCTTCTTCATCTTCTTCCACTTCCATCTCCATTTGTTTTTCCATGTTGATAAACTCAACATCAAAACCAAACTCGCTGGCTACCAGCTCAATTACTTCCGCATCCAGGCGCTGGTTAATGGATACCATGATACCAAGTCCCATACACTTACTGATCACATCAGCAAAGCTTACATCCATCAGGTTGGCCAGTTCACTGACACTGATAAATTCCGTAACCTGCAGTTTATTATCATCTGCTCCCTCACCCATGGCATCAGCCATTTCCTGTCTTTTCTCACGGCGCAGTTTTGCTTTCAGGTTTTTGCCCTTGCCACCACCACCGGAAAGTTTGGCCTGTGTTTCCTGGATCTTTTTTTGAATTTCTTTTTCATCAATAAGTTTCTCTTCACGGGTACGGTTATCACGACGACCGCCGCCAGCTCCTCCACCCGGACCTCTTCCCCCACGATTGTCCCTGTTAAAGTTACCGGGGCCTCCGCCCTGACGTTTGTCTTTATCCGGGACAGCTGCCTGTTTATTATCCTTTTTAGCAATAGGGATACGTTTCCGCTTCCTGCTTTCGTCTTTCTTCGGCCTTGTGTCATTATCAACCGGCAGGTCAATTTTCCCAAGTATTTTAGGGCCGGTTAATTTTTCTACTTCGATATTTTCAATTACAGGAGGCAAATCTTCCTCTTCACTTTTGACCTCTTCAATAACTACGGGCAGCTCTTCTTTCTTTGTCTCTTCAATTTCTTCTTCTTTCTTTGTTTTTTTCTTCTTTATATCTGCCGGTACTTCCTCTGCTACCGGTTCTTCAGCCGGCTTTTCTTCTTTTTTCTTCACCAGTTTTTTGGGGCGGGTGGAAGAATCAATAGCAGACAGATCAATCTTATCAAGCACTTTTGGCTTTTCTATTTCCGGGGCTTCCACTTTCACGATTACCTCTTCTTCTTTCTTTGGCTCTTCTGCCGGCTTCACTTCTTCCGCGGCAACAGGTATTTCTTCCGGTTTAGGCTCTTCTTTTTTAACTGCTTTTTTCTCTTCTTTTTTAAAGACGATCTCCTCTTCTTCTTTCTTCTTCTTGGCTTCTGCTGCTGCACCTTTAGGAAGATCCACCTGGTCGCTCTTTATCTTGGCAGCTTTATCACTCTGAAACTCCTGCTGCAGGGCACGGTACATATCTTCCGTCAGTTTGGACGTAGGCTTCAGTTCATCTTTGGGAAAACCTTTACCTATAAGGTAGTCTATCAACGTATCTTGTCCTACGTTGAACTCCTTAGCGGCGGCTAATAATCTGGGAAGTTTTAATTCTGCCATTCAGTTTATTTAATTAATGTGTCAATGTGATGAAAGGTTTGTTTCTGACCTGCTTTCGCACCTGCCGGCAGGTTCTCACATTGCTTTATTCTTTTTCAAATTCTTCCTGCAACACTTTCCTGACTTCTGCAATGGTTTCTTTTTCCAGGTCAGTTCTGCGTTCCAGCTCTTCTGCTGTTAATTTCAATACGCTGCGGCCTGTATCGCAACCAATTCTTTTCAGCTCATCAATAACCCAGGCATCGATCTCATCGCTAAATTCATCAAGATCAATATCAAAACCTTCTTCTTCATCTTCGCTGTCACGGTACACATCTATTTCATAGCCGGTCAGTTCGCAAGCCAATTTGATATTAACACCCCGGCGGCCAATAGCGAGTGAAACCTGGTCTGGTTTCAGGTACACATTCGCATGATGTCCTTCCTGGTCCAGTTCCATACTGGTAATCTTGGCGGGAGTCAATGAACGCTGGATCAATAACTGCGTATTGCTGGTCCAGTTAATAACATCAATATTTTCATTCTTTAGCTCCCGTACGATACCATGGATACGGCTTCCTTTCATACCCACACAGGCTCCAACAGGATCAATACGGTCATCGTATGATTCAACTGCTACTTTAGCCCTTTCTCCCGGATCACGAACTATTTTTTTAATAACAATGAGGCCATCAAAGATCTCCGGAACTTCTATCTCCAGTAATTTGGCCAGAAAGTCAGGCGAAGTTCTGGAAAGTATGATAACCGGGCTATTATTTTTCATATCCACTTTCTTCACAACTGCACGGATATTCTCGCCTTTTTTGAAATAGTCCTGGGGTATCTGCTCGCTTTTGGGTAAAATGAGTTCATTTCCTTCTTCGTCCAGCAGCAATATCTCCTTTTTCCAGACCTGGTAAACTTCGGCACTGATAATATCTCCGATACGATCACCATATTTTTTTGCTAATACATTTTTCTTTAAGTCACTGATACGGCTGGCCAGGGTTTGCTTGGCAGCCAAAATAGCCCTGCGGCCAAAATCATAGAGGTCAATCTCCTGGTACAATTCTTCACCCACTTCAAAGTCAGGCTCGATCTTTACCGCATCGGTATAAGCGATCTGCGCAAGCGGATCTTCCACTTGTCCGTCTTCCACGATCATCCGGCGGCGGATGATTTCCAGATCACCTTTTTCGGCGTTAACGATAACGTCGAAGTTTTCATCACTGCCATATTTCTTACGCAGCAGTGTTTTGAAAACGTCTTCCACCACTTTCATCATCGTGGGGCGGTCAATATTTTCCGCATCCTTGAATTCCTGGAATGCCTCAATAAGATTGATACTTGCCATAGCAAAAAATAATTTACGTTTTTTTGATTGTTGTCCCGGTATGTACCGGGATCCGGGCTGGTCCTCCCAGCCTCAATCAGAATTTAATTTGAATTTTTGTTGTTTTTATTGCCTCATCTCCTGGCCCCTTCTCTGATGGAGAAAAGGAGTAAGACTCCGCTTAGTTAAAATTTTATCTGTATCCTGGTCGTCTTAATGTTTGCAAATGGAATAGTATGTTGTACTATCTCTTTTTTCTTATTCTTTCCTTTTTCTTCTTCCAGTACGATCTCTTCTTCATTTACCAGCAGCAGCTTCCCTTCTTTTTTCTCTCCCTCATTGGTCAGCACTTCCAGGCAACGCCCAATATTCTTAGTATACTGACGATGCATTTTTAAAGGCTCGTCAAGACCGGGGGAAGAAACTTCCAGGGAAAAATCTCCGCCGGGAAAGAAGCTGTTCTCTTCAAGATCCCTGTACAATTTGCGGTTTAGCTGTACCAGTTTGTCAATACTGACCCCATGGTCCGCGTCAATAAACACTTTTACATTATTAGTGGGTTTGATCTTTACTTCCACCAGGAAAAAACCGGGTTCAGGACTGATCAATGCTTCCACTTTCTGCTCCAGGGCCTGTATTTGAGATTCACTGTTCATAGTATACAAAAGAAGAAGGGAACGGCCTCGTTCCCTTCTATCTGCTCTTTCCGCTGCAAATGTAAGGGAAATCTCCTTTATAACCCAAATACTCCCGGCGGTTAAGATTTCGGTAAACTGCATTCAAATACCGGCGATAGCCCGGCTACCCGTACTATCTTTACGGCATGAAATATGTTTTGTATGCCCTGCTGATCTGGTTCCTGTACCAGTTCATCTTCAAGTTGGTCATACCTGTGTACAAAACCACCAGGACGATCAAGAAGGGTTTCCGGGAAATGCAGGAAAAAATGAACGAACAATACCGGCAGCAACAAGATCAGTCACAAGCCGCCGGGACTTATACAGACAATAACAGGTCTTCCAAAGCCCCCGCGGGAGATTATATTGATTTTGAAGAGGTAAAATAAGCTGGCTTCCCCGCATCACTTGCCGGGTATGCTGTCCTTTACACAGCGAAAACCGGTATGTTCAAGCCCCGTATCAGGAGAGGTTTTCATCCGGGCACTCACCCGGTATCCTTTACAATAAGAAGAGTGGCAAAGAAAAGAACCGCCTCTGACCACTTTTTTAGGAATGGTGGGCTCCATCGGATCATAGCCTGATGCTGGCCCCCGGGGATTAACTTGCAACGTGTTTTTTGCTGAAGAATAATAATCAGGGCGATACCAGTCGCTGCACCATTCCCATACATTACCTGCCATATCATACAGGCCAAATCCGTTTGGAGCAAACGATCTTACCGGAGAGGACCTGCTGAACTGATCCCAGCCTGTATTTTTATCCGGGAAATTCCCCTGCCATGTATTGGCTTTGGGTTTACCCTTTTCCGGCTCTTCATTGCCCCAGGCATATTTATTATTGGCATCCCCTGCCCTGGCCGCCAGTTCCCATTCTGCTTCTGTAGGCAGACGTTTACCCGCCCATTTACAGTAAGCTGCTGCATCATACCAGGAAACATGAACAACCGGGTAATTGTCTTTCCCTTCGATGCTGCTGCCCGGACCTTGGGGGTGTTTCCAATCAGCCCCCTCTTTCCAGGTCCACCACTGAGTTACATCATTAAGCGAAACGGGTGAAGACGGAGGCGTAAATACCAGGGAAGACGCAACCAACAGCTCATCATCTGGCTTAGCTGTTCCCGGCGGCAATTGTTTTTTTAATTCTTCCCAATCAGGCTTTTGTTCTGCAGTTGTAATATATCCTGTGGCATCAATAAACTTTCTGAATTGTGCATTAGTTACCTCAGTAATATCGATCCAGAATCCGGCCAGTTTTACTTTATGTTGCGGGTATTCATCCGGCCGTCCTTCATTATCAGCGGCCCCCATCATATATTCTGTTCCTTCAATCCAGGCCATTCCTTCGCCCGATGCTGTTTTACCTGTAACAGCCAAACTATCATCATTCTTTACCAGCAGCCTGGAAGGAAGGTTTTGTTCACAGGAGATCATACTGTCTTTTGCTGTAATACTGGTATTACTTCCGGAAGAGCAGCTGACTGTTTTCGTAATGATCAGTATATATAAGAATATAGAAGCTCCCCCTCTTCTCATTTGATCAAAGTAGTTTGAAAGCTGCTTCTTTTACATCAGCACTGCTGCCGCCGATGAATAATTTAAAGTTGCCGGGCTCATAAATATATTGCAGCTTATCATTGTAAAACCGGAGGTCATCGGCTCCAATAGTAAACCGGATTTCTTTTGCTTCTCCTTTTTTCAGCATTATCTTCTGAAATCCTTTCAGTTCCTTTACAGGTCTTACTACCGAACCTGTAATATCTCTTATGTAAAGTTGTACCACCTCCTCGCCATCATACTCTCCAGTATTACGAACAGTAATAACCGCATCTATTTTTTCTCCCGGTTTGAATTGCGTTTTGCTCAGCCTGATCTCACTGTATTCAAATTTTGAGTACCCAAGCCCATAACCAAACGGGTATTGGGGATGAATTGAAAGGTCAATATAGGCAGAACGGTAAAAACGGTCACTGTCGCTGGTAGCAGGACGACCGGTATTATAGTGATTGTAGTAGATGGGTATTTGGCCTTCTGTTCTTGGAAAACTCATAGGCAATTTCCCGGATGGATTGTAATTACCAAACAAAACATCTGCCATGGCATTGCCGGCTTCGGTTCCCAGCCACCATGTATAAACTATAGCCGGTACATGATCAGCTGTCCAGTTGAAGATCAGCGGGCGACCTGCACTGATCATTACTACTACTGGTTTACCCGTTGTCATTATTGCTTTAATCAATTCTTCCTGCACGCCGGGCAACTGGATATTACTCCGGCTTTTTGCCTCCCCGCTCATATCCCTTGCTTCACCCACACTGATAACAACAATGTCTGCTTCGCCGGCTACTGCAATTGCTTCCGCAAATCCGGTTTTGACGGTATCGTTAATGTTACAACCCTTTGCATAAAGTACCTTCCCATCTGCACCCATCTTTTTCTGAACTCCCTCCCACAGAGAAGACATCCTGACTGTATCATCTGGCCAGTCATAACTCCAGAAACCATTGTTGTCGGATTTTGCTTTGGCAAAAGGACCAACCAGGGCAATTTTTTTTATTTGCTTATTAAGTGGCAATAAATTATCAGTATTCTTTAAAAGCACAATACTTTTTTTCGCCATCTCCCTGGCCCCTTTTATATGTTCCGCATTATTCCATTGTGCTTTTTCTCTTTCCTCACTGCAGTATTTGAACGGGTCATCAAACAGGCCCATTTCAAATTTCTTTTTCAGTATCCGGCGGACTGCGTCATCAATCACATTCATTTTCACTTTTCCTTCCTTTACCAGTGTTACCAGGTGTTTGATATAACTACGGCTTTCCATATCCATATCACTGCCCGCATTGGCTGCCTGCATCGCTGCCTCATAATTATCTTTTGAGAAACCATGATGGATCATTTCTCCCACGCTGCCCCAGTCACTCACCACAAAACCTTTGAACTTCCACTCTCCTTTCAGAATATCCCGCTGCAAATATTTATTGCCGGTAGCCGGTATGCCATTGAGGTCGTTGAATGAGTTCATAAATGTGGCAGCGCCCGCATCAGCTGCTGCTTTAAATGGCGGCAGGTATACTTCATGCAACTGGCGCAAACTCATATCCACTGAATTATAGTCCCGCCCGCCCACAGCAGCGCCATAGGCTGCAAAATGTTTGGCACAGGCCATTACCGCATCAGTATTACCGAACCCTTTTCCCTGGAAACCTTTCACTCTTGCCCTGGCGATCAGCGACCCAAGGTAAGGGTCTTCACCTGCGCCTTCCATTACTCTTCCCCACCTGGGATCACGGGCAATATCCACCATAGGAGCAAAAGTCCAGTGCACACCCACTGCAGCTGCTTCGGTAGCAGCTATCCTGGCAGATTGTTCAATCGCGGGGATATCCCAGCTGGCCGCTTCGCCCAGGGGGATTGGGAAAATAGTCCGGTAGCCATGTATTACATCCTGCCCGAACAGCAAAGGGATCTTCATTCTTGACTGTAAAGCCAGTTGTTGTAAATCCTTTATTCTTGCAACACCAGTCACATTCAGCATAGATCCCACTTTCCCTTCCTTTATCTGTGATAACAGGTTATCATCATTGGTCAATGGTCCTGTGGCTGCCCAGGGGCCGTTGTACTGGTTCATCTGGCCTACTTTCTCTTCCAGCGTCATCAGTTTTAATACCGAGTCCACTTTCTGATCAGTTGTTTTTTTCTGTGCCAGTAATTGCTGGGAAGAAGAGAATGAGCAGGTTACTATCAATGTTACCAGGTAAATAAATTTCATAGCTAGCAGGTATTAAATAATTTAATGACTAAAGTTTTCATTTGACAGAACCGGCTGTTTTATCCAGTAATAATTCCGGCTCGTTTGTGGTTATAAAATCAAAACCATTTTTCAATAACCAGTCCATTGTTTCAGCATCATTCACTGTCCAGGCATTTAAAATAAGTTTATCCTTTTTAGCCTGCTCTATCCAGCCGGGGTTCTTTTTAAAGACAGAAAAATGATAATCAGCCCCGGCTATTCCATCAGCTTTCAATTGTTCCGGTGATTTTTCTCCATTCAGGTACTGTGTTGATGCCAGGGGATCAATTTCGATCACTTTCTTTAAAATATCATAGTCAAAACTGATATACACTGTCATCGGGGCTGCATTCAATTCTTTTACCAGCCTGACAGATCTTTCTGCGATCAGCATCCCCCTTTCTTTACTCAAACCAGAGGGTTTGATTTCAAGTACCAGCCTGGTTTGCCTGTTGTTGTGCAAACCGGCCAGCAAATATTCCCGGAGAGTTGGCAATTTTTCGCCATTGGATAATTTGAACTGGCTTAATTCTGCATATGTCGCTTTCTCAATCTCCAGTTTATTAAAATGAGGATCGTGGTTAATGATCAGTGAATCATCAGTTGTCATCCGTACATCAAACTCAGAGCCAGTACATTTTAAACGGATCGCTTCCTGTAGTGAGGCAACAGAGTTTTCCGGAAAGCCATTTTTTTTAAACGCACCACGATGGGCAACAACGGGGTTAGTTGCAAATCTCACGGTTGTCTTACTTTTTTTTGTTACAGAGCATGCAGTTAATATTAAGAAAATGCAACTGGCAAAAACGACTGTTTTCAATAGTAATTATTTTTTGTACCACAAATGATGATACTGTAAAGGTAACCAAC
Source organism: Chitinophagaceae bacterium UBA4411 (assembly GCA_002400415.1). GTDB lineage: Bacteria > Bacteroidota > Bacteroidia > Chitinophagales > Chitinophagaceae > CADEDV01. Next base: position 320,947 of record DGQP01000009.1, on the reverse strand, counting down.
TTAATAACCGGGTTCTGCAAAACCAGGTAAACTTATTCCTATAATAAGAAAGCGGCTGCAATGTGTTGCAGCCGCCACCTGTTACTTTAAATACGGACTCTCAAATCCCAATTTCTGTAATCCCTTTTTTATTTCCGGGGAACTCATAAATAACCGCCACAATAAGCCACTGCGGTAATTTTCCATCATTACCACAATTGGGCCCTGGTCAATAGCCAGGTAGCGGGATGGGTACCAATCGGCTGTTTCACTAAATGCATCATAGAAACCATAAGGCCCCCAGAGTTTATCTTTCATTGTATTATACCAGTGTTTCATAGCAGCCATTGATTCTTTGGGTGTGTATGGGAAGGAGGATAAGGCTGCTGTGGGTGAAATAACACCAAGATCTCTTTTTGCAGTGGGTGCATGTCCTGCATACCCTTTCATGGAATAGCTGGACGTCAGTCCCCAGCTATCAGGCCCATATCCCTTATATTTATTAGGATTATTTACACACCACCTGTAATGGATGAGTGCGTGATTAGTATTATCCTTCCAGTAATCTGCATATTTGTCCTTCAAACCTCTTGGATCCAGGCCCAGATAAGAATAATGCGCCCAGAACAATGGGCCACTGTTGCCGGCTTCACCCTGGTGGTTCATTTGTAATCTGATATCTTCATAAAATGCCGGCTTTTCATTGATCTTTCCATTTTCTGCCCAGCCCTCATGGTATACTTCTGCCGGCACACCATGTGTGGGTGATGATGCAGCCAGTACATACATGATCAGGCACTCATTATAGCCATGCACGGCAAAATTCATTCGCCATCCATTATCGGGGCTCCAATGCCAGTACAATACATTTTTCCCATTCCGGTACCAGTCAAACTCTACAGCTTTCCAGAGCTTATCCACCCGGGCCGCCAGTTCTTTTTCTCTTTTGTTCCCGTTTTGAAGATACTGGCGCACACAAAGCAGGCCCTGTAACATAAAAGAAGTTTCAACCAGATCACCACCATTATCATAACGGCTAAAGGGCTTCACTTTTCCAGTTTCTCCGTTCCACCAATGAGGCCATGCACCATGAAAGCGATCTGCTGTTTCTAAAAATCCAACGATCTTTTCCAGGCGTTGCACACCTGCTTCTCTTGTAATAAATTTTCTTTCAATACCCACCAAAATGGCCATTACACCAAATCCGCTACCACCACTTGTAACAATATTCTTATCATTTTGCGGGTAACTATTATCGACATGATAGCGTTCCCTGGCCAGCCCGCTGTTAGGCTCTGCACCGTTCCAGAAATAATCAAAAGTTCCTCTTTGCACTTCAGTAAACAGTTCTTCATCAGCCCCTGATAGAAAGGTACCTGTATCGCTTTTTATTGGTGCTTTCCGGAGACCGGAACAGGCAAACACACCAATAACAACCAGGCTATAAAATATATATTTCATCATACTATTGTAGTTTAAAAAATATAAAGGTGTACTACTGTATTCGCAGTAGTACACCTTTATCGCCTGAATGATTATTTGTTTGCTTTACCCAGGTTATATAATGCTTTGATAAAAGCATCCGGAAGGGCTTTATTATAAAAACGAACTTCATCAATCTGGCCCGTCATAGGAGCAAAACTGACATCTGCACTGACAGGCAAGCCGGCTGCATTATAATTAGCTCCAAAGAACACCTCGCTGGGTTCCCAGGACTTGTAATTATTATTGCCTGTACCCCTGTTAGGGAAATTACCCACTTTTCGCCCGTTCATCCAGTTATTAAAAACCCCGGTACTAAAATCATAGGTTAATACAATATGAACCCAGTCGTTCAGGTTGGCTTTATCCTGGCCGGCAGCGCTGTTCAGGTTATCCTGTGTACCGCCTCCTATTGTTGAAAAAGTAGGTTGAATCCGCAAAGTAGAATCGTTAGTTGCCGGGTAACCATTTGTATTTAAAGCGAAATTAATATTACCATTAAATACCGTTGGTCTTGCCATCTGGAAAACCATTGTTCTCTTTGAGCCATTGTTTTTCACCTTAATCCATGCACTGATACTCCAGTTCTTTAACGAATCTGTTTTGAATGCCTGGAATTGTGTTTTGTAATAAACAAACCCTGCGGCAAGACTCAATGCTTTCCCGCGTACAGCGCCAGTCACATAGCTGTCATTCAAAGAAGAGAATGGGGCTGTACCCGTTTTCAATTCATTTTTGGTGTCATCAAAGCTCCAGTACGCAATAAGATTTTCAGGAAATACTTCATCGGAGCTGTTAAAGCCATCAATTGTACCTGCATAAGCAGATGGGTCAACTGAGGGAAGATCATTCGGGTTGCCATCTTTTTTACAGGAAGTGAAAGCCAGCAGTATCAGTACCACCCCGGCTACACTGTGTTTCGTATATAACTTTTGAAATTTCATTTGTTTCATTTTTAAAGATCAGACAATCAATAGCCGGGATTCTGTGTCAATACACCGGCACTCAGGTCAATTTGTGTTTGCGGGATCGGCAGCAGTACATCACGGCTGTTACTGAAGTTGGGCTTGCCTGCAGCCTGCAAAGCATCTTGTGCTATACCCCATCTTACCAGGTCAAAGAACCGATCATGTTCCATAGCAAGTTCCACCCGGCGTTCTTTACGGATTGCATCCCGCAATAAAGCCTGGTCAGTAGTGGTCACATCCGGTAAAATGCTGTTATTACCATTTCTTGCCCTTGCTCTTACTGAATTCAATGCGGCTAATGCAGCAGTGGTATTGGCTGTGCCCCCGACCTCATTAGCTGCTTCTGCATACATCAGCACCACATCTGCATAACGAAGTATGCGGACATTCATCCAGTACCCAAACCGGTTACCATAAGATGAACGCAATGCAGGATTGGTATATACTTTATTATTATACCGTGGGTTAGGTAAGCCAACCGGCAGATTTTCACCATAAATGGTTTGATAGGTAGTGGTGGCTGTACTTGTATACATGATTGTTCTGTTCTTACGGGGATCGTTGGCTTCATAAGCCGCTTCCAGGTAAGTGCTGGGTGTATTCCATCCCCATCCCTGGTCCCAGATACCGGAGCCCCTGATACCCTGTATTTGCGCATACTGCACCCCATTGGCTGTTTGTATCGCCGCTGATGCTGTTGCCTGTACTTCAAAAACAGATTCTTTGCTATTTTCACCTTCTTCACGGAAAATTTTATCGTAAGGGGTGCTTAAATCGTATTGGCCTGAAGTCATCACTGTATTGGCGGCAGCCATGGCCTGTGCCCACTTTTGCTGGGTAAGATATACCTTGGCCAGCAGCCCGTTTGCAGCGCCGCTGGTTACCCTTCCTACAAACTTGGCATCCCAATTCAGGGGCAGGTTGGCTACAGCAAAATTGAGGTCATTTTCTATAAATGCGTACACCTGTGCTGCAGTGCTTTGAGGAATGTTGCCCGAAACACCGGTATCTACCAGCGGAACCCTTCCAAAAAAACGGACGAGGTTAAAATATCCATAAGCCCTGATAAATTTGGCTTCAGCAATTGTTTGATTTTTGATTGGATCAGGAGCAACAATAGCAGCATTATTAACCACCTGCGATATAGTAGTATTGCATTTATTGATCAATGCATAATAACCGGTCCATAAAGTGTTACAAAAGCCATTACTGGGCTGTACCGGGAAATTGTCCATATCAATGGCATTAGCACCTCCGTCAGCCGGTGTACTCCCTTTATCAGCATCATCGCTGCGAATGCTGGAAGCTGTGATAAACGACTGGCTGTGCACATTAAAACTGCGCAAATCGTTATATGCTGCAAAAATGAACTGGTCATAAGGACCAGACCCGCCGGGATAAGGATAATTTTCGAGATTGTAAGTACCCTGCGCCTGTGTATTCAGGAAGTTTTTACAACCTGTGATTAATACAATACTGCCGCTGATTAACAGGAAAACAACAACAGTATAAAATTTATTGAATGATTTCATATGCCAAATTTTAGAATGTTAGATTAAGACCTAATGAGTAAATAGCAGGAACAGGATAGGCCCCGTTATCAGCACCACCCCCAAGTATACTTCCAATGAGGGGTTCAGGTGAATAACCGGTTACCTTGCTCCATGTTTTCAGGTTTTGAGCACTGATGAAGAATCTTGCTTTTTGAATTCCTGCTTTCACCATAAATGGCTGGGTGAATGTATAGCCTAATTGAAGTAGCCTGATCCGGAAGAAATCACCGGGTTCAAGATAATAAGTACTCATCAGGAAGTTATTACCACGGGTATTATCCAAAATGGGTTCAATATTGCTGGTTCCCGGGGCAGTCCACGCATTCAGCCGCATCGTTTCATAATTCAATACAGCAAATGTGGATGTACGCCGTTGTGTGTAAATTTTATGGCCTGCAGATCCCTGGCCCTGAATGTCCATATCAAAGCCCTTATACTCTAAAGAAATACTGGCGCCATAATTATAATCAGGGAACGGCGAACCGATATAGCCTCTGTCAGCAGGAGTAATCGCACCATCGCCATTAAGATCGGCATAGGCTATATCACCCGGTAAAGAGGTTGCAAACCCCGGCATTTTGGCCAGGTCAGCAGTAGACTGGTAAACACCTACCTGGGTGTAACCATAGAAATAGCCTATCGACTGCCCGGTTGTTGTTAAGTTCACGCCTCCGTTACCTGTAATTTGAAAATCAAATTTATCGCCAATGGCCACTACTTTATTCTTGTTATAGCTGAAGTTGGCGCTAACAGAGTATTTAAAGTCTTTACCTATCCTGTCGGTCCATGTGCTGTTAATCTCAATACCTTTATTGGATATTTCACCAAGATTTGTATAAAGCGCAACATCTGAGTTATTAGCTGTTGCCAGTCGCGGAACAAGAGTTAGTATTCTTAACGTTTTTCTGTCGTAACGGGTAAAATCAAAACTCAGCCTGTTTTGAAGTAATCTTGTTTCAAAACCAAGGTCAAACCCTCTTACCACTTCAAACTTGATATTCGGGTCGGGCTCGTATGCCGCCTGAATGGAAGTATAAACATTGTCACCAAACACAGCAGTAGAAGCATTTTGAATACCTGGTTCATATAAATTATCCGGGATACCGTTTGAATTGGTAACAGTTCCGTAAGACGCTTTTACTTTCAGGAAATCTATTGCTTTTATATTATCAAAAAAATCTTCTTCACTAATTACCCAGCCCAGTCCCAGGCTTCCGCTGCTGGCCCACCGGTTTTCAGGTGCAAATTTGGAAGAAGCATCCCTGCGAAATGTACCATTAACCAGATACCTGCCTTTGTAGGAATATGCTGCCCGTGCAAATGAACCGAACAATGACCGTTCATAACCGGCGCCTGCATTCGAAACGGGGTTGTTGGGGTTTACAATTCCCAGGTACCAGAAATCCGGGTTGTCGGGTACATTGATAGCAGTATCTCTCCTGGTTCCTGAAACAGATGAACCATATTCATATTGTGTGGTGAAACCAGCCACTGCTGTTATTGAATGCCCGTTTCCAAATTTTTTATCAAATGTCAGGTAATGATCCTGCTGGAAACGTTTACTTTCATTCTGCTCTTGCGAAACGGATGTTCTTACGGAATTATCATAGGTTGTGGTTGTCGGTGTGGCTCCCTCGCCAAGATTAATGAATGAAAAAGGCAACCTGCTGTAACTTCTTCCTGTATTAAAACCAAGATCACCATACAGTACTGTTTTCCATGTAAAATTCTTAAGGAATTTGATCTCGGCGAATAAATTACCAATCACCCGGTAACCCTTGTTAACAGAACTTCTGTCATTCCTTTTTAAAGCAGCAACAGGATTTCCTACCTGTGCCCGTTGGAAGGAAGGCATACTATAATACGTATTCTCATCAAATTGGACCGGCACGATCGGGGCAGCCCATAATGCATTGGTGACAGAGGCTGCGGGAGCGTTGCTGATAAAATGATAACCCGTTAAATCACCGCCCACTTTTATGTTTTGATTAATCTTTATTTCTTCACCAAGGCGGAGCAGGAATCTTTCATACTGATCATTTTTTAGCACGCCTTCCTGGTTGGTATAACCAAGGTTAAGATGAGTGGTTGTTTTTTCACCACTGTTAGCAATACTAAGGTTATGTGTCGTCATCACTGCATTTCTCAACACAAGGTCCTGCCAGTTGGTGTTAGCCGTATAATTAGTATAATCAAACGGGGTTGCATTCAGATTTGCCAGTTGGGCATTATATAATTTTTTAAACCCTTCTGCATCGGTTACTTCAATCCTGTCCTGCACTTTTTGCACAGCAACAGTGCTCTGCAGGTTAATCACTGTTTTTCCCCTTGCCGCTTTTTTCAGGGTTACTGCAATTACACCATTAGCTGCCCTCATACCATAGATAGCGATTGAAGACGGGTCCCTTAAGATGTCAATGGATTCGATATCAGATGGATTGAGATAGTCAATATTATCCTGCAAAATCCCATCCACTACATATACAGGGCTGGCAGAGTTGGTGCTATTCACCCCGCGGATGCGCACCACCGGGCTGGCTCCTGCACGGCCTGAGTTGGAAATAATGAGACCCGGTACCCTGCCCTGCAGCGATGAAATAGGGTTGGTAGAAGGCATCTTAGCCACTTCTTCTCCTTTTACAGAAGAAACAGAACCTGTCAGATCCCTTTTTCGTTGTGTGCCATATCCAATCACTACGATTTCATCCATGGCCCGTTCAACCGGCTTCATGGACAGCTCAATCGTTGCGCGGCCTGCCACTCTTTCTTCTACATTAGAAAATCCGACATAAGAAAAAACGAGGACCGCATCATCAGGTACTGAAATGGAGAAATTACCATTCGCATCTGTAGTGGTACCGTTAGTTGTTCCTTTTACCGATACAGACACTCCGGAAAGCGGTTGTCCTTTTTCGTCTGTTACTTTACCTTTTACCTCTTTTACGGCCACCTCCGGAACGGGTGCAGCAATTGTTTCAGGTTCAGGTATTTTTCTTTTTACAATAATTGTGTTTTCAGCAATGGTATAAGACAGCGACTGATCCCTGAAACAGAGATCAAGTACTTTCTCCACTCTTTCATTTTTTACAGCCAGCGTAACTGTTTTAGCGGCGCGGATCGCTTCATCAGCATAAAAAAACTGGATACCGGTTTGTTTCCTGATCTCTTCAAATACCTTTTGAAGAGATATATTATTTTCTTTGATAGTGACTTTCTGGGTAAACCCGGTGGCACTAAGCTGAAGGCAAGCGGTGATCAATAAAACTGTAGTTAGTTTCATAATCTTAATCGTTTGTTTTGCGATCCGTTGCTGAATCAGCCCGGATCTGCAAACAGCAGTTAAATACATAAATTTGTAAAGGTTGTTCCTCCGGGTGAATCCATCCGGAAGAGGGTTGAATAATAAGCAGCGCATTATTGTTTATTAAAAGACTCAAACCATCCGCCGGGCCATGCCGCAAACAGGGTCTGGCTTTTTTATCGAGCCAGTCTCTTTTCTACCCGTCATTATCATACAGGTAGAGCAATGAAGGTTTTGTTTTTTTCATATGGTTCCTTTTATCTTGAAACAATTATTTTTCTTCCTTCTGTTCTGAAATGCACCTCCCCTGTCAGCTGCAGTTTCTCAAACATCCTGGATACGTTCTCATTGCGGGTCAACTGCCCGGTAAAATGCAGGTCAACGGCTCCTTTGTATTCCACGTCTACATCATACCAGCGGGCTATCTGCCGCAATATGCTTCTCAGATCAGCACTTTTAAATTGAAACCGGCCGTTTTTCCAGGCCACCGCTTCTTCCGTATCAGCATTATCCAGCACACTGATCTTCCCGGTTTTACTGATTCCTGATTGCTGACCCGGTATTAAATAACTGGCAGCCTGCCCTGCAGACGGTACAGATACTTTTACTTTCCCTTCAAGCAGGGTTGTCTTTATCGTTGCTTCATCATCATATGCATTGATATTGAAATGGGTACCCAGCACTTCCACTTCTGAATTGACAGCTTTTACTTTAAAAGGCAGTTTCTCATTTTTAGCCACTTCAAAATAGGTTTCACCTGTTACTTCCACCCTTCTTTCGGCTCCGGTAAATACCACCGGGAAGCGAATTGACGAAGCGGCATTCAACCAGACCTTTGTGCCATCTGATAAGGTTACCTGGTATTGGCCACCACGGGGTGTGGTAATTGTATTATAAAAAGCCTCATCGTTTTCAGTAATAGTTCGCCCGTTTATTTTATAGGCCAATAAGCCATTCTCTAATTTTTCTATTTTCGTATTCCCCTGTATCCCCAGTAATCCTGTAGCTGCACTATCCAATACAATTACGGATCCGTCTGCCAGTGTAAGTAGTGCTTTATCGCCACCCGGTTTAATTTCATCCGATGGAGATTCTTTTTGGGCTACAGGCTGTTCCCCGGTAGTCGTCTCCTTTCCTGAACCGAACAGTAAATAAGCAGCAGTTCCCAGCAATAACAGCACAGCCGCTGCGGCAGCCGCCTGTTTCCATTTTTTCCATACCGGTACCCGCCGTTTTAAGGAGCCTTTACTGATCGTTTCCAGTAACCGGGCCTTTATGCGCTCCGCCAGTTGTTCTTCACCGGCTACTTCACTGGTAGTTACCTGCGCAACGCTGTCATCGAAGGAATGATACCATTCATTGAGCAGGTTGATCTCTTCCTGGCTGGCTGTTCCGGCTTCTGATTTTTTGATCAGTTCGGCTATGGTTTGAGGCGTATTCATAATGCTGTATATAGATAGTGTCCCGGGAAGAGGAAATCCCCCACGGGCGTTAAAAAAAAATCAGTACTTGAACTACCACATGATGGTCAGGAAGGATTGCAGGAAACTGCGGGTGGCCAGTTTTAGCTGGCGGATGGCTTTACCAAGCTGGTTTTCCACTGTTTTGGGAGACAAATTAAGCTGACGGGCTATTTCTTTTACAGGCATTCCTGCATCCCGGCTGTATTTGAAGATAATGCGGCATTTTTCGGGCAGATGCTCCACTTCTGTCTTTACCAACTCGAGGACTTTCTTATAATGCAGGGAGGTTTCCACCGGCATTTCGACAACAGTAGAACCGGCAAGATGCTGTTCTATTTTCCGGGCCCTGGCTTTTTTCTTTATCATTGAGAAAACTGCATACCGAACAGCAACTGCGAGATAATTTTCCAATTGGCCAATGTCTGACCTTGTCCGGTTATTCCATAAACCGGAAAAAACATCATGCACAATATCTTCAGCAGATTGTTTGTCTTTGATGCGGTTGAAGGCGATTACAAATAATTTTTTCCAGAACCGGTCGTATAATTCTGTGAAAGCAGCTTTATCATCCCGGGCCATCAGGGAAAGCAATTCATTTTCTCCGTATGTCCTGTAATTATTGAGCATCAGTAAGCAAGCAGAAATAAAAGTAAAGAATTTGGCAGAAATAACCCCTGACTGTTTAGTTTTTTACCTTCATCCCATCTATTTACTTTCATTATCCGGGTTACTGGAGCATAGTAAAACCCCGGCAGCGGAGCATCCTTAATTGTACTTGTTGGAAATAAATTATATAATCACCGGGGGGTAATTTTGATTAAAAAACCTCCACCCGGCGCCAGGTGAATAGTTTGTTCCCCCTTTTTATCTGTTGTTTTAGTGCTGATTGAATAATCACTGCCATAATCAGATGCATTAACCCCATCTTTACAAATCGTCAGTTTATAGTACCCGGCAGCCAGAAAATCAAGTTGCAGTTGAATCGATCTTGGCTCACTGTTATTCAATGCCGCCACATACCAGTCATCCCCCTTTCTTCTGGCAGTAACAATAAACTCGCCGATTTTTCCTTGTAATATTTTCGTCTCATCCCAGGTAACAGGGATACCTCCTACTAATTCCATGAAGGCTGGCTCCTTCAATCCCTGGCTGATATTGCCACTGAATATCTGTAAAGGGCTGTCGTATACGACAAACATGGCCAGTTGATGGCAACGGGTGCCGATACTCATCGGGTTTTTTCCAATAGGCCGGAACTGATCTTTTTGTGCATTCAATAATAAGCCCGGCTCATAATCCAGCGGCCCAGCCAGCATCCGGGTATAAGCAATGGCAACATTATGTTCCGGTGTGGCCAGCTCACTCCAGATATTCCATTCAGCTCCCAATACCCCTTCACTCGTGATGGCATTCGGCCAGGTGCGGTTAAAGCCCTTGGGCGGAAAAGCACCATGGAACATCACCGAAATTTTATGCCTGGCACAGGCTTTCGCAACCCGGTGGTAAAAATTGACCACCGGCTGATCATCACGGTCCATAAAATCAGTCATAATGGAGGTAATTCCCCATTTATTGAATTGTGTCAATGCACTGTCCAATTGCCTGTCCAGCGTGGAGCAAAGTGTCCACAACATCAACCGGATATTTTTTTTACCAGCATAAGCAACCAGTTCCTTCATGTCGATAGCCGGGTTGATTTTAAAAAGATCTTTCACATCACTCCAGCCGGCATCCAGCATTACCTGGTCAAAACCAAACCGTTTGGCAAAATCAATATAATATTTATACGTAGCTGTATTTATACCCGCTTTAAACGGGATATTAAAGAGGTTGATTCCGGTGATCCACTCATCTGTTCCTTTTCCATACCGGATCCATGAAGGGTCAGTAATTTTTGATTTATCCCCCAGCAGCCAGAGCAGGTCATTACCGGGCAGGTCAATATCTTTTTTTGCAACCAGTACCGCTCGCCATGGAAGAAATTGTCTGCCCTTAATTGCTGCAAGATAACCGGCCCTTTCCTCGACAACATATTGAGGAAATTCCCCCTCCATCAATTTTTCTTTTCCCGGCCAGGCTGCAAATACCCCATGCAGTGCATTTCCTTTCTTTTCCAAAAACATACCAGGATAATCAACCAAATTGGCATCGGAAATACCGAGATGATAGCCATTCGGCAAAGAAACTGTAAGCGGTGAATAGGTAAGCATGGTATCCGCAATATCCTTCAATGCCTCTTTTTTATATACCGCTTCAAAACTTGTATGGAAACGATCCACGTTTTGTCGTTTATCCATATGCGCAAACCATACCACCGCATTTTCATCCAGCTCAAATAATACATTCTCACTTTTTACAAAAGCAGTATCTGCAAAAACGGGATCAGCTTCAATCCGGTAGGCCATTCCTTCATTATACATCCTGAACTGAATGGCAAATGGACTTCTGAAAACAATCATTAACTGATTATAGCTTTCAATGATTGTTTTTTTACGGTAAGGAACAGGAACGGACAGCGTTTCCTTCAATGAACTGATTCGTGAATCTGAAATCATGAGTTTATCCGACATCTTTCCCTGTCCCCCGATTTCAATATCAACCGAAGCTGATTGTGTGAGCAGCTGATCACCGGCATACAAAGCCCATGAAAGTTTATCCTGAATATTTACCAGTAAATGAAGAGAAGAATCCGGTGAATACAATAAAAAAGACCGCTGAGAAAACAGGTTTACTGAAAACAGCAGGTTAAGTACTATTACCAGTAATTGCTTCATCAGTGGTCTGTTAAAAATCAGTTTTATTTACTCCAGTTCACTTTACCTGTTTTCACATCTCTTGAATTGCTGCCGATCATGATTTCAAAATCACCGGCTTCCCAGTCATATTTCAGGTCGTAGTTATAAAATTTCAGGTCCTCCGGTGTAATGCTGAAAGAAACCGTTTTACTTTCCCCGGCTTTGAGCTCAACTTTCTGGAATCCTTTCAGTTCTTTCACAGGCCTTGTTACTGAACCCACCATATCACGGACATATAACTGCACCACTTCCTTACCATCATATTTCCCGGTATTGCTAACAGTAACAGAAGCAGTAAGGGTTTGTTTTCCTTTCAGGGATGTGCTGCTGAGTTTAATATCACTGTAGGCAAAAGTAGTATAACTCAAACCGTACCCAAACGGGTAAACAGGATCATTGCTCACATCCAGGTAATTGGAACGGAATTTTGAGAACCATTTCCCTTCGTCCAGTGGACGGCCGGTATTTTTATGATTATAAAACAAGGGAACCTGTCCGACATTCTGCGGGAAAGTAGTACTCAGTTTTCCCGAAGGGTTTACATCACCAAATAATACATCGGCGATTGCATAACCTGCTTCACTGCCCGCAAACCATACATTTAATATGGCGGGTACATTATCATTTTCCCATTTCAACACTAACGGACGGCCCGTAAACAGCACCAGTACCACCGGTTTACCTGTTTTCAGTAAAGCCTTCAGCAGTTCTTGCTGAACTTTTGGAATTTCAATATTGGAACGGCTGGATGATTCACCACTCATTTCAGAGGATTCGCCCAGTGCTGCCACAATCACATCAGCTTTGTTAGCGATATCCAGTGCTTCCTGTAAAATAACATTAGCTGGACGGCTGTCACGGTGTAATGATTTGCCAAACATACCGGCTCTTTCTTCAAACAAACTGTCTTCATCCAGGTTAGAGCCCCGTGCATACAGGATATTTACTTTATCGCCCACGACTTCTTTCAAACCTTTTAATACAGAAGTAGCATTTTCGAAATTAGCGGCAACACTCCAGGTACCGGGCATGTTTTGTTTATTATCTGCCAGGGGGCCAATCAATGCAACAGTTCCGCTTTTCTGTAAAGGCAGCACATTATTCTGGTTTTTTAGCAATACAAAACTTTGTGCCGCTGTACTGCGGGCCACCTGCCTGTGCTCAGCCGTAAACACTTCTGTTTTCGCCCTGTTCTCATCACAATATTTATACGGGTCATCAAACAGGCCGAGTTTATACTTCGCTTCAAGAATACGCCGGCAGGCAGCATCAATCTGTGCCAGTGTCACTTTCCCTTCTTTCAGCGATTTTTTGGTAGTCAGTAAAATACCCTCACCCACCATATCCATATCAATACCTGCCATCAGCGCTTTGGCAGAAACAGTTTGCAGATCACCAATACCATGATCGATCATTTCATTGATGCCCGTATAATCCGTTACCACAAAGCCTTTAAAACCCCATTGCTTACGAAGTACATCTGTCATTAGCCATTTATTAGCAGTGGCCGGAATGCCATCTACTTCGTTGAATGATGCCATAAAACTTCCCGCCCCGGCTTCAGCAGCTGCTTTGTAGGGTGGAAAATAATCATTATACATCCGCTGATGGCTCATGTCCGTTGTATTATAATCCCTGCCGGCTTCAGCAGCGCCATATAATGCGTAGTGTTTCACACAAGCCATGATCGTATTACCCGCTTTCAGGTTATTGCCCTGGTAACCTTTTACCATTGCTTTAGCAATCTGTGAACCAAGAAAAGCGTCTTCTCCATTTCCTTCTGCAATCCTGCCCCAGCGCGGATCACGGGCAATATCCACCATTGGTGAAAAAGTCCAGTTGATACCATCAGCACTGGCTTCCACAGCTGCAATCCTCGCACTGTTCTCGATCAATTTCATATCCCAGGTACAGCTTAATCCCAATGGAATCGGAAATACTGTTTCATAACCATGTATAACATCCATACCAAAGATCAGCGGGATTTTTAACCGGCTTTGCTCAACCGCTACTTTTTGCACATCACGGATTTTGGCTACCGATTTGATATTAAATAAACCACCAACCTTCCCCTCCTTAATCTTTCCGGCAATATCTGAACTCTGGGCCTGGCCGGTTACAATATCCCCGCTGCCCGGCAGGTTCAGCTGCCCGATTTTTTCGTCTAACGTCATTTTTTTCATCAATGCATCAATGAAGCTTTTCATTTTAGTGTCATTGGTTTGTTGTGCTTTCAGCTGGTTCGTAGTAACCAGCAACACAGCAAACAACAGTACTGATACGATCCTTTTCATTATTATCCTTTTTATTTGTGACTAAAGTTTTAAAATTGAATCTGGCTTTTAGTAATTATATATTCTATCCTGCTGTTCTTGTATTTATCGATGATCTCCATTTTGATGACCGGGTCTTTTGCCCATTCAATCGTCAGCAAACCATAATGATTGTCCATCACCGGTCCTTCGATCCTGTTCTTATTCTGTGTGGCAAAATCCCAGGTGGAAGTGATGCCACTGGCTGTAACATCATAGATAGGATATAAACCCGGCTCTTCAAGGCGGGAAATTTCTGCATAATGCACATCGCCGGTTAAAAACAGCACTCCATTTGCCTTCGTTGACTTTATTAATTGCAGCATCTTCTTTTGCTCATGGGGAAAATTAGCCCATGCTTCATACCCGTTGTATTCAATAGCGAACTGTGAGCCGCTGCAGATCAAACGAAGATCAGCCGGTTTTTTCAATTCTCCTTCCAGCCATTTCCATTGTTCCTCTCCCAACAATGTACTGTCCGTTGACACATGTGGCTTATAATCGGGTGTATAGAAATAATGATCCCTTGGCAATTTGTCAGCAGTATCATATAATAGAACATCACTCCGGAAAGTCCTTACATCCAGCAGGAGAACCTGTATAGTTTTTTCTCCGGCCCTGATATATTCAGTTTTGTAAATACCATCATGTTTCCGGCGCTCACTATTAGCCGGTTCTTTAAAGAATTCCATGAATATCTCTTTGGATTCTTTTTTATAGGGATACCATTTACCCGCATCATTCCGGCCAAAATCATGATCGTCCCAGGTGGCAAATAATGTGGTGCTGCCGTACAGTTTCTTAAAATCAGGTTGTGCCATCCAGCGGGTATACTTGTTGCGGAGTGTATCCATATTATCGGTATCCCCATATATATTATCACCCAAAAAAATAAAGGCAGCTGGTTTTTGTTCAGCGGCCAGCGATAATACCGGTTGCGGATCATCCTGGTTACCACAAGAACCGAAAGCGATTTTCGTAATCACTGTTTCTTGTTTACAACCCAGCCAGCAGGCGGATAAAAGCAATAACGGCAGGCCTATTTTTTTTCTGTTACCCATTTTTGTCTATTTGATCAGCAGCTTTTCCAGTACTTTTTTCCAGATCGCATATCCCTTTGCGTTCATATGCAGGCTGTCTTCTTTGAAGATGTCGTCCATAATAGTTCCGTCTGCCTTCAGCATCGGTTGAAATACATCAGCAAACGATGCTTTCTTATCTGTTTTTAAAAATATGCCGATCTGTCTGTTCGCCTCTTTATATTTTTCGAACAGGTGTGCCCGGCTCGGGCTTGGTTTCATTGAAACATATAATAATGGCACAGTGGCATATTTTGCCCGTATTAAATAGTAGAGTGTTTTGAACCGCTGCATGACCATTTCTACAGTTACCGTGTCGCTGGAAGCAAAATCATTCTCCCCGCAATAGATCACTATTTGTTTTGGCTGGTAAGGATAGATTATATCATACCGGAAACGGATCAGGTCAACTAAGGTGGAGCCGCCAAACGCCCTGTTCAGTATCTGATGTTTTGGAAAATAATCCTGCACGTCTTTCCAAAGTGTAAAAGACGAACTGCCGATAAACAAAACCTGGTTTGCAGCCGGAAATTTTATACTGTCCTGCTGTTTCAGTAATTGCACTTCTTTCCAAAAAGGTATTTTATCCTGTGCCTCTATTGCTGTTGCAACAAGGAGAAAACCGATAAGAAAGCATTTAATTTTCCCCATCATATTATTCAACTTTTCTGGTTTCTGTTTTTTCACTTACACCATTCTCATTAATCGCTTCAATAGTGAAATAGTACGTTTTGTTTCTGTCCATGGCTTTGAACCAGTATTCGTTAAAGTCATGGATCATTATGCAGCTGTATAATTTATCAGGATCTGTTCCGTAATACAGGTTATATGCAAAAGCATTATCAACCGGTGCCCACTTGATATAAGCGCTGCGTTTATCTTTTTCTGTCCGTAATACGATCAGGTTTTTAACAGCAGCCGGTTTTGCCCCATTTCCATTACCAAATACTCTTAACCCGCTGATGGCAAATTTACCGGTGGGTATGTGTATATTCTCCAGTTTAATATACCTGGCCTGTACCGGTTTGTCTAATTCCACGTAATCATGCGGCACATCTGTTTTATTATTGCTCTTATCCACCAGCACTATCCATTTTTTCCCATCCAACGAGTAGTATAGTTTATACTGATGATAAATAGTTGTCTGCTTACCGATGAACTCAGCATCCTGGTCGGCGTAGTTAATTTGTACCGCATTGACTACAGAGATGTTTCCCAGGTCTGTTTGTATCCATTCGCCTTTATTGGCTGTGGCTGCACTCCAGTAGGTTTTGATACTTTCATCCACAGCATTGTTGGCATAAAAACTTCCCAGCGTGGAGGAAGTGGTAACCGGTTTCTTATAGTTCAGTAACATCCACCCGGTGAAATAACCGGAAGGCCCGGCTGAATAACCTGGCTGCCCGGGATTTGGACTTTTACCGGGCAAATAATGCGGGTAATCACCAAAAACAGTATTACACCACATTATATCATCTTTATCAAAACCCGTAGGCCAGATCCCCATTCTTCTCTCCCAGGTATTTTTTACACAGACGATGCTGGTTGAGATATGCCAGTAATTGTTCGTGTTATCCATAAAGGTGGCACCATGTCCTGCTCCTCTTGAAAAACCTCCCGGCTTATAGCTCATGGGATCCGATTGTGGTGTAATTTCAATACCATCGAACAAGGGCTTGCTGCCTACCACAACTCCATCCGCATAGCCGCTGAATTCAGTCCCCGGTGCCCCGTATTGAAAGTAATATTTACCATTATGTTTTGTCATCCAGGCTCCTTCGATAAAGGGATCAAGGAATGTGTTATCCATATATTCTCCAAAACGCTGCCAGCCATAGCGCCAGTCCTGTAACAGGTACATAGGCATGCGGGTGCCGATCGGCTTAAAAGTTTTCCGGTCCAGTTCAACACCATAAACAGGATAATTATTACTGCTTCCATTATACATATAAAACCTCCCGTCATCATCGGTAAAAAATGCCGGATCCCACCCGCCAATCTCAAATGAATCAACCAGCGGGAACCATTTATTGCCTTTGGGATCAGTACTGCCCCATAAAGTAAACGTACTGGTATAGGTAGACCCAAATACCACCATGGTGTCACCAATAATCCCGACTGCAGGTGCACACAGATCATCCAGTGTTTTATTCCAGGGGCGGAGAAAACTTTTTGAAACAAAATTCCATTTACTCATATCATTGCTCCACCAATAGCCCCATTGGTTGGTGCTGAATAAATAATATTCCCCTTTATAGTTTACAATAACGGGATCGGCGGTGGCACGGTGCCTGCCCCACTCAGTAAAACTGGGATGCGGGGTATAACCATAATCTATATTTACCGGGTTACAATATGTTCTTTGCGCATGAGTAAACCAGCTACTCAATACTAATGCCATTACGATCAGCGATCTTTTCAGGTTCATAAATTTCCTTTTTTGAGTTCTTCCACAGCATGAGCAACAGCTCTTGCCGTAAACGCCATATACAAAATTGACGGGCTCTGGCTGCCGGTGCTCGTCATGCAGGCTCCGTCCGTTACAAATACATTCTTGCAGTGATGCAATTGATTCCACTCATTGAGCAATGATGTTTTGGGATCACTTCCCATTCTTACCCCGCCCATTTCGTGAATATCCAGGCCGGGAGGTTGTTTATTATCATTAGTATTGATATTTTTTACACCCGCCGCTTCCAGCATAGCTTGCCCCTGTTCCAGGAAGTCCTTTACCATTTTATCATCATTCTCATCATACCCGACAGAAGTTACAAGCAACGGGATGCCCCACTGATCTTTTTCTTCCTTACTAAGCCGGACATGATTCGACTCTTTCGCAATTGTTTCACCCTGCATATACATATATACCCCCCAGGTACCCGGCTCACTGATCGCCTCTTTGAATTCAGCGCCCAGTAATGGTTTTATATTTTTATCACTCAGCCTCTCCCTGTAAGCCCCGGAATAAATAACATAGCCACCTACAAAGTCAGTATCCCTTTTCTCCACATTCCTGAAATTGGCGATGATACATTCTGCCGGTTTGGATACTTTATAATATTTATCAGTAAACCCATCTATATCCCCATTCATGCCGCCCCGGTAATTATGAAAGCAGATGTATTTTCCCAATGCACCACTGTCATTACCCAATCCATCCGGGAAACGGTTTGATGTGGAATTCAGTAAGATCAAATTCGTATTCAGCGCCGAAGCATTCGCAAAAATGATCTTTGCAAAGTATTCTTTACTCTCTTTCGTATTGGCATCAATCACTCTCACACCCACTGCTTTTTGTTGTTGCTCATCATAGATAATGGAGTGTACTACCGAATGCGGGCGAATTGTCAGGTTACCTGTTTTTGCTGCCCAGGGCAACGTAGAGGAGTTGGAGCTGAAATATCCTCCCAGCGGGCAACCCCGCATGCACAAGTTGCGGTTCATACATTGTGCACGGCCCTGGTCAAGATGAATTTGTTTGGGATCAGTAATATGTGCCCATCGCCCCGATACATAATGCCGGTTGAATTTTTCTTTCAGCACCTGTTGCATATGTTTCTCCACGGCATTCAGTTCATAGGCTGTTAGAAACTCACCATCCGGCATGGAAGGAATACCATCATAACTGCCGCAAACACCAATAAATTTTTCTACATGGCTGTACCAGTCTTTGATATCCTTATATTCTATCGGAAAAGATTCACCATAGCCATATCGTTTCGGCGCGGTGAAATCATATTCGCTCCACCGGGCACAAGCCCTTCCCCATGTAAGTGATTTGCCTCCCACCTGGTAACCTCTTACCCATTGAAAGGGTTTCTCCTGCACATACGGATGATCTGCATCTTTCACAAAAAAATGCTGTGTACTTTCATCATACCCCGCTGCCTTACTGATCAGCGGATTTTGTTGCCTTGTTTCATTTGTGATCCACCCCCGATGGGGTAGTTCCCATCTCGATAAATTAGCTGTTGGATAATCTTTGATGTGCTCCACCGGTCTTCCTCTTTCCAGCACTAATGTTTTCAGCCCCTTTTCACACAGTTCTTTGGCAGCCCAGCCACCGCTGATACCACTACCAATCACAATCGCATCATAAGTGTTGGCCTCCATGCCTTTTGAATTAATATGTACCTGTAAGCTGTCGGGCATAATCAATATGCGGGTTTCGGTTTGAATAAATAATGATCGAGGCTATATCTTCCGGGTCCGGTAAAAATGAAAACCAGCGCCAGTAATACAAAGAGGAACGGATGCTGGTCATTGTTCCAGATAATACCATTGCCCAGAAAAAAGGCAATATAACACATGGTCCCAATAGTAAACAATGATGCCAGTCTTGTGAACAGTCCAGGCACAAATAAGACACCCGCCACCAGTTCTGACCCTTTGCCTGCATATACCAGTAATTTACCATTTGAGTTCCTGAAGCTATCCCAAAGCAGGTATTCATTCATTTTTGCCGGGCTGAAAATCTCCCAGCCATGATACACCAGGAATAAGCCAAGTATTACCCGGATCAGCAATAATCCTACCTGCTCCCCTGCAGGCGCGGACGAAAAGAATTTATTCATACAACATATTGTTTTACCGGCTGATCATACCGACCTCCTATTTTCAGCACCCTGAAAGGCTGCCCGATGGCTGACGCAGCAGTTATAAATTCATTTATATCAGCTGTATTGAAAAAAAACAGATCATAGTGGCAGGGAATAACAACCCCTGCACGAATAGCTTTTCCTAATTGCGCTGCTTCGTGGCCATCCAGGTTACCAGCTACTCTCCGTTCCGGCTTATTACCGTTGACCGGCAGGATAGCAACATCGACAGCGAAAGGAAGCAGCAAATCTGTCATCGCATCAAACAATAGTGTGTCACCACTGTGGTAAATTTTATATGGACCAAACTCAATTACATATCCCATATACCTGCAATGCCCTTTTTCATCTCTGTCAATTTCATTATGGCTGGCGGGGATGCCATGAAAAGTAAAATCCCCGATTGTTACTGACCGGCCATCATTCAGTCCAATGGGAAAACCGGTAGCACAGTTTACCCGTTCCGCAACAAAGTCCCTGTTTGCTTCCGGTATAATGAAATGGATACCGGGATTATTTTTCAATACAGGTACCAGGGTTTCTGCATCCAGGTGGTCTGTATGATTGTGACTGGAGCTCACAATGGATATATTCCGCAATAGATCCGGTTGCAGCACCCGTTCACTCATCCGGGTATGCGGTTTGTCGGTATCAGCATATTTGATGGTCAAGGAATCGGAGAGATAAGGATCCAGTAAAACTCTCTTGTCGTTCCATTGCAACAGGAATCCGCTTTGCCCGAGCCACCACAACTGAAAACCATTTCCAGCTGACTGCAGGCGGTCCATGTCAGCAATCAGCGCTTCATCTTTCAATATAGCTTTTATCAATTCCATTTATACTGTCAGTTCAGTGGCTGCTTCTTTATCCAGCAGTATATATGCGTTTGTATGTTGTTGAATAAAACTGGCCGGAACAGCCGGGCTTATTTCATCTTCCAATGCCTTCCTGATGATTGCTGACTTGGAAGTACCATTAGCCAGCAACAATACCATTTTTGTCTTTAATACCTGGTCTAAACCCAATGTGATTCCTTTTTGAATGGAAGTGGGCTCATTAAAATAGTATTTTCCTGCGTCCAGTGTGCTGGTATGCAGGATTTGTTCATGCGCCTGCAGTGTGCTATCAACACCCGGTTCATTGAAGCCAATATGCCCGTTTGTTCCGATGCCCACCAGCATACAGTCAATTCCACCCCTGTTGTCAATTTGTATATCCATTTTTTTACACTCCTCCGCCACCGCAGTGGTCATGCCGTCAAATAAGTGTACCTGAGTTTGTTTAATTCCTAATGGATCAAATACCTGTTCGTGTAAAATATATTTACAACTTCCACTTTTATTTCCGGGAACGCCAAGCCATTCATCCAGCCCGATACAAAAGCAGCGGCTGAAATCAGTCTTACTTTCTTTTGCTTTAGCAGCCAGCTCCCGGTAAGTTCCTACAGGCGTGTTGCCCGTGGCAAAACATAATACTGCTTCCGGTTTCAGCCGTACCACATCAAGGATCAGGTCAGCAGCTGCCGCTGACATTCTATTGTAGTCGTTATATATTTTAATGTTCGGTAAACTCATAAGCTTTCTCTTACTTTTTTAGCGCCGGCTACCATATTCGCTAATTTTTGCCGGGAAGCCCATCTTGCTGTCTGGCTTAATCCGCAATCAGGCGCCACTGATAATTTTTCTGCCGGCACATATTTTAAACAACGTTCTATCCGTTCTGCCACATCATTCACCGTTTCGATATAATAATTTTTTACATCAATGATTCCTACGGCCACATGCATTTTTTCTGCAAATGCGGCAAGTAATTCTACTTCTGCAAACTCCCGGTTGGCCATTTCAATATGAATTTCATTAACGTTCATATCCAAAAAGTCAGGTAGCATGGGTTTAATACTCCTGTAGCCAACAGGCCGCCCTTTAAAATTGCCAAAACATAAATGCGTACTGAGATTACATTTACCTGCAATGGGTTTTACTGTACGGTTGAAAATATCAACAAACCGCTTGGTATCTTCCTTATAAGCATAACAACTCATGCTTGGTTCATCTACCGTTATCTCTGTGCATCCCGCTGCCACCAATGCCTGCAGTTCATTGCGGACAACAGGCAGCAGTGCTTCTGTGATGGCAAAACGGTCTTTATAAACGGCATTGGGTAATAAACGGCCACTCAGCGTATAAGGACCCGGTACACTTGCTTTTAATACAGGACCGGCAGGGGCGAGTTTTTTCAGTCGCTGAAATTCCTTTACGGCTCCCAGTCCCTCCGGCGCTAACAGTTCGCCCACAATATTATTTTTGCCCCGCTGGTCATGTGCTGCCGGACCGAATTTGCGGGTGGCTGTTTCATTGTGCTCAATCCCCTTAATAAATCCATAAAAGGACAAATTGAAATCCAATCTTGTTTGTTCACCATCTGTAATTACATCCAATCCTGCCGTCACCTGGTCATGAATAGCGGCTACAACGGCATCTTCAATCATTTCTTCTATATCGGCAGGGCCGAACTGACCGAGGTTTTTCGATGCAAACTCCAGCCAGCCCGGAAATGGATAACTACCTACTACAGTGGTGCGAATGGGAATTGTATTCATACTATCGGTTTAGGTGTACAGTGCTTAAGAAACTATTTATCCTTTCCTGCATGGGCATATAGTACTGCCATTCTCTGAGAATGTTCATCATAGGCGCTTTCAAATAATAATTTTGCTTTCTCATCCCCTGCTATTGCAGCAGCTGTTAAAACTTTTGGCAGATGTCCTGCTTCTGTTAACAGCTTTGCCACTTCGGCCTTTATACTATTCACTATCATTATGCCGCCAACAGTGGATCCGGGTGATACGGGTGTTTCCAACCCGCTTATATAAACCATTGAATCACCAACAGGTGCTCCGGTATCCAAAATAAGGTCGGCGAAATCAGAAAGTTTTTTCCCATCTGTTCTTTTGCTTTTACTTTTTGCAGAATGTTCCTTTGTTATTACAGCAACTGTTTTAATTTTCTTCTGCTGAAACAACTCAGCCATTTCAATGGGCACAATATTGCTTCCGCCAGATGAAACAATTAAGGCACAATCGTTTTCACTCAATGAAAAATTTCGAAGGATTCGTTCTGCCAAACCAGGTACATTTTCTAAAAACATCGCCTGCCGCTGACCATTTGAACCTGTTACACTGTTATGAAAAGTCAGTGACAATTCCACCATCGGGTTGAAACCGGGAAAGGAACCATACCTCGGCCACATTTCTTCCACCATGATGCGGCTGTGCCCGCTGCCAAACAAATGAACTACCCTCCCAGCTAAAATACTCTTTGCAAACCATGCTGCTGCCTGCTGAATTTGTTTTTCCTGTGCTTTTATTTTTTCCAGTATTTCACCGCATTTTTCCAAATAGGTTGTTGTAACACTCATCTCATTTATTTATTACCGTTATTGTTTATTCATTGCAAAATCTGCAGCCCCGATAGCTCCGGCCCTGTCACCGCATGCTGCTTTTACAATGCTGGTTATTTTCCCATTGGGCTGCCATTCAAATTTTTTCATCCACTCATTCAATGGCAGAAATAAATCATTGCCTGCCTCTGCAATACCGCCACCTATTACAATTACCTCAGGAGATAAAATATTGGCTAATGATGCCAGGCCAATACCTAACTGTCTTACAGATTTCATCCAGACTTCTTTAGCAAACTGATCTCCGTTTTTATACGCTTCCAGCAGCTCCTGCGTGGATGTGAATTTCCCTTTGCTTCTTTTTTCAACTGTACAATTACCAATACATTCTTCCAGGCTGCCCGGCATGCCCGTTACATCGCAGTCACCCTCATCATTTATGACCATATGACCGATATGACCGGCTTTATTCATAGCTCCCTGGTAAGGCTTGCCATCAATTAATATAGCGCCTCCCACTCCTGTTCCCAGCGTAAGCATAACTACATTTTTCTTATTTCTTGCAGCGCCGAATGCTGTTTCTCCCATCATTGCCGCTACCGCATCATTTAATACATAGGCTGGCTGTTGCAAAAAATCAGCCCAGATAAAATTTTCAAGTCCCTGCATTCTTCCGGGCATACAAGCAATACAGGTATTGATGTCGTTTGGTAAACCCGGTGCAGATAAGCCTATGGTTATTTTATCTGCTTTTACAATAGTTTGCAATTCTTTTACGGCCCTGGCTACTGCATTTTTCCAGATCTTATCATCCCCGTCGTTTGTAGGGTGGTAGTTTTCGCTTAATACCCTGCCATCAGCATCTATCAGTACTGCTTTTATTCTTGTACCGCCAAGATCAATGCCGATTGAAAATTTCTTATTCACTTTTTAGAATACTGATATTTAATTCTTACCTATAACTGCCCTTCGCTGATTGACCAGCCGCCATCAACCGCCACGACCTGCCCGGTAGTGAATTTGGACTGATCACTCATGAAATAAACTGCCAGCCCATTCAAATCCTCCGGTTGTCCTATTCTTCCGCCGTCCAATGGTTGCTTTGTTTTGACAAATGACAAGATCTTATCATCATTTACCGCCCGTTGCGCCATGGGTGTTTCAACTAATGCCGGAGCAATTACATTTACCCGGATATTATGTTTGGCATAATATGCTGCAATGGATTTACTAAAACCGGTCACTGCTGCTTTGGCTGCTGCATACGCATGAGTTGAAAAAAAAGCCGGCGAAGGAGAAAAACCCAACACAGAACTCATATTTAAAATAGTACCGCCTTTATTTAAAGCAATGAATTTTTTCACGGCTGCCTGGTTGGATAACATCAATGAAGTAAGATTTAATTCCATGGTTTTATTCCATCCCTCCTGCGTCAGCTCATGCAACGGGCCATCACCCATTTTTCTGCCACTTCCCCCAGCCACATGATATAAACCATCGAAACCACCATATAATTCACAACATTTTTCAATAGCCTGTACCGCAGTAGCAGGGTCAATTGCATCTCCGCTGACAGCTACTGCATTTTCTCCTAACAGTTGCCCGGCCTCCCGTACTGACTCCTTGTTTCTTCCCACTACCACAAGCCTGGCGTCTCCGGCAATAAAAGCACTGGCTGCCGCCAGGCCAATACCGGTGGTACCCCCAATGATCACAATTTTTTTATCGGTCAGTATTCCCATTATCTTCTCTCGATTGAACCGGTGATTTTATGCTTGATGATGAATTTCTTTTCTCCCGATGGAAGTACTTCTTCTTTTATTAAATAATACTGCTCGTCATAACTGGCCATTTTCTTCGTGGCCGCTGCTATCGCTTTTCCCCTCCAGTCGGCAATCTGTACCGGCTCCCATTGTTTGCTGGCTGCACTCCGGTAGGCCGCATCCAGGATAGCGTTGACGATATACCCGTCGTAAAATGTTTCTGCCGGTTCGGTTTTTTTATCAATCGCATCAAACATATCGGTGAACATATGGCTATAACCCAACTCATGTACTTCGTCACCTACCGGGAATAACCAGCCAGCATTCGTCTCTGCCTTTTCAGCCACATACTGTCCGCCCTTTCCGGTGGTGAACATTTCAAAACCGGTGCGTAAAAAATTATTGGCCCAGATGGTTCCTTCAGTTCCCATCACTTCATCCCTCAGGTCCATTCCACCGCGGAAAGTCCAGCTGACTTCGAACTGACCGATAGCCCCGTTTTCATATCTCACCAAACCGATCGCATTATCTTCCGCATCAATCGGGTGCACTCTCGTATCCGCCCAGCACATCACAGCTTCCGGGCGGATATTCTTTCCAATAAAATTGCGGCTGATCTCCACGCAATGACAACCGAGATCAATCATAGCACCTCCGCCGGATTTTTCTTTATCCCAAAACCAATCGCTATGCGGCCCGGGATGTGTCTCCCTGCTTTTTGTCCAGATCACTTCTCCAATACTGCCATTTTTTACAGCAGCCAGTGATTTCAGGAATTTTGGAGTGTAACAAAGATCTTCCAGGTAACCACCCACTACATTGGCTTTATCAACCACTTGCAGCATTTGCAATGCTTCCCGGGCATTTCTTCCTAAAGGTTTTGTGCATAATACATGTTTGCCCGCTGCGGCACTGGCCAGTACAGCTTCGAGGTGCATGTCATTGGACAAACCAATGATAACTGCATCCACATCTTTATGTTCCACACATTCTTTTATGCCCGTTGTGTAATGCGGCACATTATAATCAGCAGCAAATTTTTTAGCATTGGCTTCTGTACGGCTGTACACTGATACAATAATATCTTTACGGCGCTGCGCCACTAATGAATCTGCATAAAAACGGGAAATAAACCCCGATCCTAAAATGGCAAGTCTCATACAATACCTTTTCGTGTTAGAAAATTATTTTACAACCGGCCAGGGAAATTTACTTTCCAGTTTCACTTTCATACCGGTAGCAGATGATTTTCGGGCTGCTTCAATAATTTCCAGTACATGCAATGCATGCTCCACATTGATCAGTGGCTCTGTTCCATTCACAATACTCTCGCCCACCACCCTTGCACCTTCCTGCCATTCATAACCTCCTTTCTCAGCACTCATCAAAACAGCAGGTTTATCCCAGGAAGTATCCAGCATCACCCCATTGGTTTCCCAATCGTACCCGATCAGCCGCATATTTCCATAATCTCCATAGATCTGTATCGAATGCAATGATTGGTTACCGGCTTCATGCCCGTGCGGATCAAAATAATTAAAGCCGCACATTACATGGCTGATTACACCTTTATCATGTTCCAGTAGAATATGTGCATTGTCTTCTGCTTCTACTTTTATTTTTCCTTTATCATCTACGGTCCGTTCAGGATTCACAATGCTGGTCATAGCCATTACTGCTCTTGCAGGTCCGAGCAACCCTGTTAATGTAGCCATATTATAAACCCCCAGGTCGGGCATACTACCTCCGCCTTTCTCGTAAAAGAAAGCAGACCAGGTGGGGCCGGTATGACCATATTGTCCATGTGCCGCTGCTATACGTCCCAATTTTCCTTCCTGTATAGTGCGGCTCATGAAAGCAAACTGCGGGCTGTTGACCACTGCCGGTGCTCCCCAGATTCGCAGCTTTTTACTCTTTGCAAGATCAAGCAATGCCTTACCTTCTGCATAGGTATTTGCCATGGGTTTTTCACTCCATACATGTTTGCCTGCCAGTAACGCTTTTCTATTCAGTTCACCATGCACCTGCATATCGGTCAACGTTACCATCATATCGAAGGGCACACCTTTCAGCATGGTATCAATATTTCTGTAAGTCTGTGCTTTAACCTTATATTCATTATTCTGTGCAACAGCCCTTTCATATTTAATATCACAAAGGCTTACCACTTCAATTAACTGAGAAGATAATAACTGGGGAAGATAACGGTTGCTAACACTACCGCAACCAATCACAGCCACTCTCAGTTTTTTACCTGTAGCAGCGGCCCATCCTTCCAGGGAAGAAACAAGTAAAGCCGCCCCGGCCATAGCAGTCGTTTTTAAGAAATGTTCTCTTGATATTTTATCACGCATAGCAATATAATTGTTAACCGGTTTCTTATTTTTTGATATAGGGTGAGGAAAAACCAAGCCGCTTTAATCCGTTCTGCACATCCGGGATATTCATGAACAGTTTCCATAACAAACCGGTACGGTAATTTTCGAGCATCACCACGATCGGACCCTGGTCAATGGCCAGGTGTGATTTTGCATACCAGTTATGATGAATGCTGAAACCATCCACAAAGCCATATTTACTCCAGATCTTATCGCCCAGCCCATAGTAGAAATAACGAAGTGCTTCCATACTTTCTTCAGGAGTATACGGCATCGAGGAAATGGCAGCAGTGGGTTGTATCACTCCCCGGTCATTCTCAGGACTATGCGCCACATATCCTTTATAACTGTCTCCTGCTGTAAGCCCCCAGCATTTATTGCTATACCCTTTAAAGTTTTTGGGATTTTCCATGCAATAAGCCCTGTTGATCAGTGTATGATTTTTACCCTGCAGAAAATAATCGTTGCCAAGAGAATCGGTTAGCCCGTTAGGATCAATTCCCTGGAAAGTATATTGCTCAAAAAACAGGGGGCCGCCTTTATCCTTGTCATAATTACCCAATGGCAACTTGTATCCGTAATATTCATTACCATTTTTAAATCCTAAACTGCCCACCCAGGTACCATCATATGCTTCTTTCGGAATGGCTTTGGCAGGATTGGGCGCCGATGCAGCCATAATGTAGGTGATCAAACATTCATTATAACCCCAGACCGGGAAATTCATATCAAACCCATTATTGGGGCTCCAGTGCCAGTATAATTTTTTTTCTCCATTCGTATGCCAGTTCCAGTTAGCCGCACCCCATAGCTGGTTAATACGTTTGCGCAAGTACACTTCTCTTGGATTATTCTTATTGAAATATTCGCGGGCACATAAAAACCCCATCAGTAAATAAGAAGTCTCGACAATATCTGCCCCGTCATCCAGCCTGTCAAATTTAATGGTCTTACCAGTCCGGCCATTCATAAAATGCGGGTAGATACCATGATAACAATCTGCATTAATCAGGAAGTCTGCTATTTTTATTAATCTTCTTACGGCAGTATCTCTCCCGATCCAGCCCCGTTCAACCGCTACTACGGTACTCATGATGCCAAACCCGGTTCCGCCTATCGCACCGGCATCAGGGCCAAAAGTTGTTTTACTGAAATTAGGCTCGTCCCATGCTTCATTGATATAGTCCCAATAATGCTCGGCCAAAACCGTATTACTTCTTTCCAATGCCAGTCCGCTGTAAGGATGAGCCCCATGCCAGAAAAACCGGAATGTTTGCCGTTGCACTGTTTCCAGCAGCTGGTCATCGCTCAGCCCTTTAATTACAGCAACAGCCGGGATACTGTCCGGCCCATCTCCATACTTTCCTTTGAAGAGTGCTATGGTTTGGTTTTGCGCCTGAATGACCAGGGCAAATGAAAATAAAGAGCATATGCAAAGCAATCGTTTCATAAAATCATTATTTCGTTATCGTATCAATACCGTGGTTCCTTTTAGCGATATTCTTTTTTTCGAGGCATCGGTATAATCCAGCATCCATACATATACACCGGCGGCCTGCTCTGTACCGCCCATTTTTCCATCCCATTTCCGTGTCCAGTCCCTGGTTTCAAATACCAATTGCCCGACACGATTAAATATTCTGAAGGTAAGATTGGTAGCCTTGTATGCATTCAGCGGATAGAGAAAATCATTCTTCCCGTCATTATTGGGAGTGAATGCCGATGGGACCGCGATATAACAGTTTTCAGCCACTTTCATCGTGTGGTAAGTGGAATCGGTACAACCTACCGTATCCTTTACTAACAATTTTACAATAAAATTATCCCGGTTAAGTGGTATCATATAATACTGGACAGGCGGCTCACTGGCTGTACTTGTCCGGCCATTTCCAAAATCCCAATACCAGTTTTCGATATGCCCCAGGCTTTTATCAGTAAATGATGCAGAATCATAAGACCGGCACAAATAGTCAGTGGCTGCTATGATCGCCTTTACAGGTGTATTGTTCTTTACCTTTACTTCAACATGTGCAGTATCACTGCAACCAAAAGTATCTGACACTTTTACCGTGTACACTGTTGTTTTCTCAGGTGCCGCCTTTGGACCGGCTGTTACAGTTGATGACAAACCTGTAGCCGGTGTCCACTCATAACTGATCCCGGTACTGGCCCTGAGTTGTACTGCTGTACCTTTACATATTGCTGTATCCGGCCATGCGTCTACATTAGTTCCTATCATTGTCACATATGTGCTGTCTGTTGCCCGACAGCCTCCCAGTGTGGTGATCTGCACGTAATACATTCCGCTATCCGACAAAGAAGAAGAAGAAATATGCGGGAATGATATATTGTCAAAAAATCCATTCGGCCCTGTCCAGGTATAACTGGCCCCTCCCGTGGCATTAAATTGTAAATTCTGCCCGGCACAAACCGGTGAGTTATTTGTTGCATCAAAATCGGCCGGAATTCCATCCACCTCAACCTTACGGGTATTAGAAATAACACGACAATTAGGATTGGAGATATTAGTAGCCTCTCCCCCGGTTAGCCTGAACAAGAAAGTATCAGGCACCGAAAATGATCTTGTGTAAACATTACTGGTTGCTCCGGGAATATCTGTCCAGGTTACTCCATTATCTGTGCTCTGTTGCCATTGCAATGCCGGGGTCATATAAAAAGCAGACATATTCCCGCTTAACGTAACGGTTCTGTTATCCTGGAAACAGATACTTTTTACAATGGTACTGGCAGGTTCATTTACAAACGCCATTTGTACTATTGGTCCGGCCGGGCTTACTTTGATATCATCAATGGCAAAATCTTCTCCACAGTTGGCACTGGATGGTAAAACAACAATCCTCACCACCAGCCTCCCAACACCTGCCGGCATTGTAAACCTAAGACCAAACTGGCCAAATCTGTATCCCATAAACCCGCTCGCATAACCTATACCACCCCTGGTTGTATCTGTAAATAAAACCTGCCCGTTTTCATTTTCTACATTAAAAGCAAATACAGGGAATGTTACGAAAGAATTACACGGCAGCTCTTTATCAACATTAATTAAAGCTGCAGAAAAGGAATAAAGTGTGCCGGGGCATAATGCCCCGCGAACCGTATCAATATATACTACCAGCGGGTCATCATGGGCTGCCTGGTTTACCAGCATCATATTTCCCAATGACATATCCGGATCATAATCACTGGTATAATCGCTGCCTAACTCAATCCATTCGCCATTAAAACAAACTGCGGAGTTCACCCACCTCACAATGCTATAACTACCGGGGGGCGGGCAAACTTCATTGCTGTATGTGAAACTTGTACGGCCTGGAGGCAGTGCAGGTCCTGCTGTATTCCCGTCAGCAGTGCCTAAGCCAAAGTGTTGAAAAAGAACCGGGGCTCCGAAGCCCTGCTGGGCAGCCGAATATTGCAGGTACAACATACCCGTGGTAAACAAAAGGTGATATTTAAAAAACCTGATTAGCATGAACGGGTTAACGAACTATGTTAATTAGTCTTTCCATTCAGCACAGGGCTTTCAAAGCCTAGTTTTTTCAATCCGGATTGTACTTCCGGGCAGCTCATAAATAAATTCCATAACAAACCTGTCCTGTAATTTTCAATCATAGCAACAATTGGCCCCTGGTCAATAGCCAGGTGTGATTGTGCCACCCAGTTTTCTGTTTCATTGAATGCATCCACAAAACCGTATTCACTCCATATCTTATCGCCAAGGTCGAAATAGAAATGTTTAAGTGCTTTCATCGAATATTCGGGTGTATACGGAAAGGCGCTCAATGCAGCAGTAGGGCTTATTGTGCCCAAATCTTCTGTTGGTGAATGTGCCGCGTAACCGTTGTAGGTATCGCTGGCGGTTAAGCCCCAGCAATTTTGGCCATACCCTTTAAACTTATTGGGATTACGTATACAATGTTCCCTGTTGATCAGCGTATGATTCAGGTTTTGCTCCCAATAATCAGCATAGCGGTCTTTCAATCCTCTCGGATCCAAACCTAGAAAAGAATACTGTGAAAAGAAGAGCGGGCCACCGTAGTCAAATCCTAATGGCAGCCTGATACCATAGTATTCTTTTCCATTTTTAAAAAAATCACTTTGTGCCCAGCCACGGTGGTAGACAGCGGAGGAAACCTGGTATTTTTCATTGGGAGAAGAAGCCGCAAGGATATACATAATCAGGCATTCATTAAACCCCCGCACCGGGAAATTCATGGCCCAGCCATTGTTGGGACTCCAGTGCCAGTATAATACTTCCTGTCCCTGGGTAAACCAGTTCCATTCAATATCCGGCCACATCCAGTTAATACGGTTGCGCAATTCTCTTTCTGTCAAGTTATCTCCAGTAAAATATTGACGGGCACAAAGCAAACCCTGGAATAAGTAAGAACTTTCCACCAGGTCGGCCCCATCATCTTTCCGGCTAAAAGGGATTGTTTTACCGGTTGCTCCATCCATCCAATGCGGGAACACACCATGATAGCTCTCTGCTTTCAGCAAGAAGTTCACCATCTTCAGCATAAACTTTGCCGCAGTATCCCTGCTGATCCATTTCCTTTCCGCTGCCACAATCACACTCATGATACCAAAGCCGGTCCCACCCGTAGTAACCGTTTCCTGCCCATATCCAAAATTGCTGTTACTTCTTTCCCTTGCCAGCCCGCTGACAGGATGAGCAAAGTCCCAGAAATAACGAAAAGTTTGTTTTTGGACAAGGTCAAGCAGAGCAGAATCAGACAGGTTTTTAGGCCTTGCTGTTGGGTCAAATACTGCAGGTACCTGCTTATTTTTTTGAGCACCCGTGCTTACTGAAAAAAGAAGGGCCAGGAAAAGCAGGCTGTTGATTATTCGTTTCATAAATAAAATCGTCTTTTATAAATAGGGGGCGCTGAACCCAAGTGATAACATGCCTGTTTTTACTTCTGGGCAACTTGTAAACAAGTTCCATAACAGGCCTGTCCTGTAATTCTCGATCATCACTACCACCGGCCCCTGGTCTATCGCCAAAAATGAACCGGCAAACCACTGGTCTTTCAGTGAGAATGCATCCACAAATCCATAGTCCTTCCATATCTTATCGCCCAGCACATAATAAAAGAATTTCAATGCTTTCATTGATTCTGCAGGAGTGTATGGCATGGATGAAATGGCTGCTGTAGGCGCAATCACCCCAACATCATTCGTGGGTGAACTGGCCGTGTAACCTCCTGAAATATCACTGGCTGTTAAACCCCAAACCGAATCACTATACCCATACCATGAACGGGGATTGGCAATCGCATGTTTATAATTGATCAGTGAATGATTCCTGGTTTGCACTTCGTAATTAGCATATGCATCCGTTAACCCATTCGGATTAATTCCCATAAATGAGTAATGCGCAAAGAACAGCGGGCCGCCAAATGCTGTTCCAAGCGGCAGCTGATAGGTGTAATAAGTATTACCGTTAATAAAGCCATTCGTACTACCATTACCTGCCCAACCGTTAGTGTATACGGAAGCAGGGATACCATGTGTTGTGGAAGCAGCGGCCAGTACATAGGTAATCAGGCATTCATTCCATCCTTTAATGGGTAAGTTCATTACCCATCCCCGGTCAGGACTGTAATGCCAGTACAATACATTCTGACTTCCCTGACGAAACCAATCCCATTCTACATTATTGTATAAAGTATTGATATCAGCACGAAGAGTTGTTTCTGCCGCATCTGCTCCATTGAAATATTGTCTTGCTGTTAATAAACCCATCATCAGGTAAGATGTTTCCACCAAGTCAGCCCCGTTATCATTGGCGCTGAAAGGAACAATTGCGCCGGTGCTTCCATTGAGCCAGTGCGGGAATGCCCCTTTCACTTTTACTGCAGTGTTCTTTAAGAAGGCAACAATAGTCTGCATTCTTGCCAAACCCTGGGCTCTTGTAATAAAGTTCCTGTTGATGGCAACAGGTATGGCCATGATACCAAAACCGGATCCTCCGCTGGTAACAATGTCCCCGGATGTATTCCGTTCTCTTGCCAGGCCGCTGACCGGGTGACCAAAATCCCAGAAATATTTAAACGTTTGCTGCTGCACCAGGTCCAGCAGGGCATTATCAGTAATCGCAGGAAATTTCCGGGAGGAATCAAGCCGTGTAACGAAACTCTTACTGATATCTGATTGCAGCCTGCCGCCTGAAGATGACATCAGGGAGTTACCTACCCGTACTGAGTATTTTCTCAGGTACCCAAGCGCTGCTGAGGGCTGAATAAGAATTGTTTTATCATCATTCTGAAGTGTGGTACTGACAGCTACAGCCACTCCATTCATATCGGCCATCGTCACAGCAGCTGCTACAGTACTTTGCTTCAGCGGTTCCGTGAAATTGATCTTCACTGCAGGTTGCAGGTTCACATCATATACAAGATTATCCAATGAAATATCATTTACCGTGGCAGTACTCAATACCGGGTTTTTTACAACAACAGGTGGGGGCGGGGCAGGGTTTTCCTTATTACCACAGGCAAAGAGCAAAAGCGCAGCAAGCGGATACATAAGTAGTACCCGCTTGTTACATATGAAATTTCTATTATTGTGAACAGGCATGTGATCAGAATATTAATGTCGCTATAGAATGTGGTCTTGCTTTCACTTCAGCCGCTTTACCGTTAATCCATAAATAATAAGGAAATGACTGATTACCCTGGTTCATTACGATCACCACTGTTTTCCCGTCTTCATTACGGAACGCCGTTGTGAGCAGCTGGCTGCGACTGGCAGCAGCACTAATACGTTTGGCACCGGGCTGAATGAATTTGGAAAAATGCCCGATATAATAATACGCATTGGTATAAATCAACTGACCGGTTTTCGTATCACCATGCACAGGCGCAAAACAAAAATTCTGTACATGATTAGGCCCCCCCGTTTCATCGAGGATAATATTCCAGTCTGTAAACCCAACCATCCCATTATTATAATCATTGATCATGCTGCGTCCATACTCTTCACCAAGTACCCAGGCATTATAGCGGCTGGCATTAAAACTTTCTGCACAACCCTCCGTAAAAAATATATTTTTATCAGGGAATGCCTCATGTACTCTTTTTAAGTTCTCATACATAGGAGTTCCGCCACTCCAGTCTTCATACCAGTGAAAACCGATACCCCAGGCGTACTTTGCCGCTTCAGGGTCATTGAAATAGGTTTGTGCCCGCTGGTAGATCAGGTCGCGGTTATGATCCCAGACAATGATCTTCTTTTCCTTCAATCCTTCTTTTTCCATTGTAGGTCCGAGATGATTCTTGAGGAAATCTCTTTCTTCTTCCGCTGTATACAAACAGCTTTCCCATTTCTGTGTTGCCATTGGTTCATTCTGTACGCTGATACCCCATACCGGGACTCCTTCCTTTTCATATTCTTTAATGAATTTGGTATAGTACATTGCCCAACTGCTGTAGAAATCAGGTTTCAGTTTTCCGCCATGCAGCATGTCATTATTATCCTTCATCCAGGCGGGCGGGCTCCAGGGGCTGGCAAACAAATTCAGTTTGCCCCCGGCGGCTTTCATTGCTTCTTTAATAAACGGTATCTTATATTTCCTGTCGTGTTCAATAGTAAAGGTCTTTAGTTCTTTATCGTTCTCGGCTACATAGGTGTACATATCGCTGCTGAAATCACAGCTATTAATATTGGTACGGGCAACTGTATAACCGATACCTTTTTCTTTATCAAAGAAAGCCTGTAATACTTCCTGCTGTTTCTCTTTAGGCAGTTTATAAAAGGTTTCAGCAGCCGCATCGGTCAATGCTGCGCCTGTTCCGAAATAAGTTTGAAATGTTTTTGACGGATCAACAAACACGCAAATTTCTGTCTCTTTAGGCTGGACCATATCTTTAAAAACAAGCGTATCCGTTAGCGACAGGCGGAGATCAGTGCTGTCGGCTGTGGTATAAACAACCACTTGCTTACCCTCCGTGGAAAAACCAGGAGCTGCAGTTGTTGTTTCCTTTTCTTTTTTTTCGGCGCAGGAAAACAATCCCAGTAAACCTGCGATAAGCATCATTTTTTTCATCTGTTATTTTTTAAACGATTCTACCAAATATATGTTCCTACCGCACCTGCTTCGAGGGAAGTAGTGATTGATTTGCCCATGTACCGGATATTGAAACTTCCCGCCGTTGTGGCATCATTCATCACGATTACCACCTTCTTTCCCTCAGGTGTCCTGAATGCCACATTATGAAATACGCTGGGAATAGTACTGCTTAGTCTTACCGAACCAGCCGGTACAAACTTAGAAGCATGCGCCACGATATAATAACCTACATTTTTTGTGGCTGATGAACCTGCTATTGTTAGAGCTCCTTTGCATTCCGTGCAACCACCGGGAGTATGCGGTCCGTAAGCCGGGTCATTGGCCAGGTTCCATTCCAATGCCACTTTGCTCCAGTTACGCATAGAGCCAATGATCACATTCTTCACATGCCATTTCAGATCTCCGTCAAAACTTCCGTTAGCCCCTGTCCATTGCTCTGTGAAGTAGAGATTTTTATCAGGATGCTGGTTATGTACTGTTGATAAAGCGCTGATATCCCCATTATAAAGATGAAAAGCTGAACCATTAATATACTGTTTAGCAGCCGGGTCATTTAAAATTGTGATCGGATAGCTGGCATTATCGCAATTATGATCCCAGATCACGATCTTGGTGGTAATAGCAGCTGTCTGGAATGCAGGTCCTAAATGATTCTTGATAAAATCAGCCTGTTGTAAGGCCGACATAAGCATACTCGGGTTATTGCCGCCATGTTGCGGTTCATTCTGCACGGTGATGGCATCAATCGTAATTCCTTTTGCTTTCATCGCCTGTATGTATTTCACAAAATACTGGGCATACACACTATAATATTGTGGCTGCAGGCTTCCGCCAATTGAACTGCCATTGTCTTTCATCCAGACGGGCGGGCTCCAGGGGGAACCCATGATTTTAATATTCGGGTTGATCAGCAGAATTTGCTTTAATACAGGGATTACATCAACCGTATCCAGCGAAAGGCTGAAATTAGCCAGCGCCGGATCTGTTTGCCCGGCAGGCATATCATCATAACTGAACACCGAAGCGCTCAGGTCAGAAGCGCCAATACTCACCCGCAGGTAACTGATGCCAATTGCATTGCCGGTATTTCCAAATAACTCATTTAGTAAGCTGTTTTTTTCCGCAGCACCCATACTATTGATGAGTGTGGCGCTGCCACCTGTAAGCGAAAAACCAAATCCATCGACCGATTGCAGCGAGGTCGCCGAATCAATATCAATCGTGGGCATGGCATTATTAACAGTTTCAAAAGAAAGTGTGCCGCTTTGTTTAGCCAGCAAGGCACTCCTGTCACCTTTGGTAAGCCAGAAATCCGCTTTTGTGGTAGCGGCAGGAGTAGTTCCCCCGCCTCCATCATTATTCTTTTTGGTGCAAACACAGCAAATTGTGGTGAAACAGAAAAGCAGGGGCGCAATGAATTGTTTATTCAGCATATACTTAGTTTATTATCTGCCGCCTTATTGTCATTTGTTACAAGACAGCTGTATCATGATTATTTTTTTGTCGTTGTATAAAATAACAGCCGTTCATTATTTCTTGCGATAATGATCCCCGAACTTCCATCCGGGTAGGTAACTGTTTTAATATCTCTTACTTCGCCATTTACCGCCGGCATATCAGCACTGATGACAAAACGATTAGCTTTATTATCAAAGGAGAAAAACACAGGTGTTTGTGCATCATAACGTCCTTCATAAGGAATAACGCCATAAAAATTACCTCCTGCCAAAAAGCTGTTAGCCCCGGCAAAGGGCACTTGTGTGAATGAGAACAACGGGGCCAGTTGCAATTCTTCCGGTAATTCTATTTTGGTAAAATTGCCCTTCCCATCATTCAGGAAACAGCAGGAGCCCAGTACCTCCGCTTTCAGTTCTTTGTAATCTTTGAAGAGGTCGTATAGCATATACTGTACTGTTTTACCTGCCACATCACTATACTTCAGATATGCTTTTTTTAATACCGGCAAAGGGCGTTCCAGTTCATCCTTTGCTAAAAAAGGATACTCCTTACCATCTATGGTATAAGCCATAACCTGTTCGACAGAACCATTCTTATCAAAATCCTTTACATACAATTTTAGAGGCCCGTTCTTGCCGGCATACAGTTTTGTATTATGACCCCAGTTCCCGGCCAGTATATCTGTAAAGCCATCGCCGTTCACATCTGCTGTAGTAACAGCCTGCCAAAGGCCTGTAGATCCTTCAATATCTTTCGCAGTGAATTTTCCCTTGTTATTGATGAATATTTTCAGCGGCATCCATTCCCCGGTTACAATAAGATCCATCCATCCGTCTTTGTTGACATCCGCGAATGCAGAAGTTGTGACCATTCCTATATCTTTCAATCCAATAACAGCTGTATCAGCAGTTTTAAAGACACCCTTACCATCGTTCAGCAGTAAATAAGAGCTCTGCTCATATCCATATTTAGTGGCATCCGCGAGCACTCCAATAAAAATATCAGTATCCCCGTCATTGTCAATATCTGCCACACTCACACATGATTTATTCTTCAGCAGTTTTGGAATACTGCCCTGACTCTGTACCAAATGGCCCTGCCCGTCATTGATATATAAATTATCATTCAGCAACGGCACTTCATCAGGAAATTCGTTGCCCCCGCTTACTACGAAGAGATCCGGGAATCCATCATTATTGGCATCTAAAAAAACCGCGTCGGTTTCTTCTGTTGCTTTCATCCTGTTTACATATGTAAGAGGTGACGAAACAAATTTCCCATCCTTTGTTTGCAGCATCAGTTCACCCGGCTGACCCGAAGCGCCGCATACATAAAAATCTTCCAGCCCGTCTTTGTTGACATCGGCTTTGGCCAGTTTTGGACCCCGGGTTGATAGTTGATGCGGAATAAGATATTGCACATTAAAATCCAGGAAATCATTTTCTGTATGCCTCCATCCCGTGCCTTTTTCAGCTGTTACATCCTGCAACAGTTGTTGCGGGTCCCGGAAGAACATGTTATACGTAAAGACCCCGGTTGCATCAGCTTGCTTTACCTCCAATTGTTTATTAGCCGGCAAATTTTTCAGCACCTGGTATCGCTGATCAGGCCATACAATCAGCATACTATCAGCCATCGTTGCTGTATCCAGCCCAAAATGCAGTCTCGCCTCGCAGGAAGATTCAAATCCCCTTGTCAGCATCAGTTGTTGGTATTGCAGCTTTCCTTTTTGGAATAAATATGCTTTGGCACCAATGCCAAATTTGTTAAGGTCGTCCCCTTTAAAAGAAACAGCGAGGTGATTTTTTTTCGGTGCATTATTTTTTAAAACAACAGCAGGTGCATTGATACAATTGATCACCAGGTCAACGTTACCGTCATTATCAAGGTCTGCATAAGAAGACCCGTTAAAATATCCCTTCAGGCCCCCTGTTCCCCAATCAGTACTTACATCTTTGAATTGAAGTCCTCCTTCGTTTTTGAATAAAAAAGGATGCGAACTGCCATCGGGCATATTATCAATGGCTACATCATCATATTTATCAGATTGATTCAGGCCCTTTTTCACCTGCAGGTCTGAAACAAATCTTACATAGTCAAGATCTACGGGTCGTTTAACAATTCCGCTGGAGATAAAAAGGTCCTTATGCCCGTCATTATCGAAATCTGCAAATAACGGCGCCCAGCTCCAGTCTGTGGCAGATACACCACTTAGTAGCGAAGTTTCACTGAAGCTTACCCCGTTCCCATTATTCCGCTGCAGACAGTTTTTTGAGTATTGATTCTGGTAACCGTTAATACCCAGCTTTACCTTATAAACATCGGGATTTTCATCACTGCCATATGTTTTTAAAGTTTTTTCGTCCGGGGGAAGCATGTCCAAAGTGATCAGGTCCAGCTGGCCATCATTATTATAATCTGCCACATCATTACCCATGCTGAAGCGGCTGTAATGGCGAAAATGCTTTGCCCCGCTTTCTGTTACTGTTCCATTTCCATTGTTGATATAGTAATAATCATTTTCGTGAAAGTCATTCCCGATATAAATATCATCCCAGCCATCGTTATTAATATCTGCAACAGCAATACCAAGGCCATATCCAAGGTTACTTTGGTAAATTCCGGCCTGCTTTGATATATCTGTGAATTTTCCTGTGGAAGCAACATCATTCCTGTACAGAACATCACCGGATAAGGCATCATAATTCGCCCGGTTGACAGTGTCAATGATGTTGGAGTGCGGGTGATGCGACTGGTTGAGTACATAACAATCAAGATCACCATCCCGGTCAAAGTCAAAAAAAGCCGTTTGTGTGGTAAACCCTGTAAAGGCTAAACCATATTGTTCACTGCTCTCTTTAAATGTATTGTCCCCATTATTAATAAACAGCTCATTATGCCCCTTTAATCCGTATTTTCCTGACACGGCGCTAACATAAATATCCAGCAACCCATCTCCATTCACATCTGCCATTGATACGCCTGTGCACCAATCGGCTGAGCCAGCCACTCTTGCTTTTGCGGTAATATCTTCAAATTTAAAATCACCTTTATTAAGGTATAATTTGTTGCCTCCTTTACTATTGGCTGTAAAATAAATATCCGGCAGCCCGTCATTATTAATATCCCCGGTAGCCACCCCGCCGCCATTATAATAATACAGGTAATAAAGAATACTAAATAGTTTTTTCTTTTCCAGGGTATTGCTAAAAGAAATATTCGTGGAGGAAGAAGGAAGACTGACGAAAAGCGTCTGTTTGTTTTTGCAGCCAGTATGAAATAAGATAATTCCTGAAAGGATGCTAAGTACTGCTACCCTGAAAAGGCTTCTTCTTTTAAACATGGCAATTAAAGTATATATCGAAAAGGGTGAAAGATTAAAAGGGCTGAAACAATAAATTGTTCAGCCCTTTCTGCTTATATGCTGCTTGCTCTGACGAGACGATGTTGACTACAGCTTGTTGCTAAACAATGTTTGTATTTCTGAAACAGTTAATACCGTATTATACATCCGGAACTGGTCCAGGTCACCTTTCCAGGTTGACGACAACCAGTCATCCGTATCATAATTGGTTCCCGGACCAGCGCCAATTCTCATTTCACTGATCTTGGTATCATCAATATTAATATCACCATGCGGAGGAGCGGGGGGAGCCGGAATCCATTTCGGAACAATAGGATTTACCACACCATCTTTATACAATCTCATCTCACTGGAAGCAGCATCATATACTAAAGCAATATGGTGCCAGGCATTATCTAACATACCGGGAATTGAGTTTGCATTTTCCCAGGTAAACCAGTTATCAGCATTAGTAGCATCAGCGATCATCACTTTCACAGCACAGGCTGTATTATTTCCCTCCAGGATAACAAACAGGTTAGCTCCTGACCAATGCCCGTTACTGGATTTAAAACTGACCGGGTATTCAGGACCATTAGTACCTGTATTATTCTTAGTCTGGCCATCCCTCTTATACCAGAAAGAAATTGTAAAACTTTTAGAAGTTTTCGCCCAGTCATTGGGCTTTGCATATTTAATGAATTTTTTATTTTCACCTCTTATCCCCTTACCCCTGATGCCATCAACAGATGTTAATGGATTATCAGCAGCAAAATTGGCCCGGATACTGTCCACTGCATTCATCAGCGGATCAGAAGTGGTGCCATCATAAGCGGCGTAAAATTTCAATGGACCACCAGGAGGGTTAGCATCAACAGGATAATCACCCAGAGCCGGCTTATCCATTTTCTGGCAGCTGGCGATCACCATCAATGCCAAAGCCGAAAAAACGTATAACTGAATTTTATTTTTCATTGTTAATTGTTTTCGTTTATTAAGGAATAACGGGCCGGGGCTACATGAACTCCCGGCCCATATTTTTTATTACCATTCCGGATTTTGTACCACCACTGTTCCACACCTGTTGATAACCGGTTGTGGAATAGGATAATAACGGCACCGGTTTGTATAACCCAAAGGTCCTAATACGGTCAGCGCATCATTCCATCTTACCAGGTCGAAGAAGCGTTCACCTTCCATGCCAAATTCAACTCTTCTTTCCTGTTTGATATCCGCCCTCAGTTGTGCTTGTGTAGTAAATGTCTTATTACCCAGACTGGCTCTGTTCCTGATTTGGTTCAACCAGCCGATTCCTGTAGTAGAGCCGGTGCCTAGTTCATTACTGGCTTCTGCAGCCATCAGTACTACATCTGCATAACGAATGATCCGTTTGTTAATCCAGCTTGGGTTATCACTGAAACCAGTAGAAGCCCGATATGCAGGGTCGGCATATATCTTTTTATTCCAATATTTCTGCGGTAAAGGACCCGGTACAGGATCTAAAATATAATTCGGGAGTATCCTTCCGTACCCTCCTGTGGAAGGATCATCAGACTGACCGGAGAAAAGAATAGTAGAACCTTTTCGAACATCGCCTGCTTCAAAAGCACTCACCAGGTTATCAGTCGGTGTATTCCAGCCCCATCCAAGGTTCCAGCCGGTAGAAGTGGCAGCCCTTACACCTTGTGTAGTTGCAAAAATACATCCCTGGTCTATTGAACCATTAGGACTTACATAAGCCTGTATTTCAAAAATAGATTCCTTACTGTTTTCGCCGGCATCTTTGAAAATACCATAGTAACTATCCAAAAGGCCATATTCAGTACTATTCATCACCTGCTGGCAAAGAGAAAGTGTCTGTGCCCAGTTTTGTCTGTATAAATAGGTTTTGGCATGCAGTGCTTTAGCAGCACCACTTGTTAAACGGCCCGGGTATTTATTAGATCCCCCTGATATCCAGTTAACGGGAAGATTAGCTGCAGCAAAAGTCAGATCAGCATCAATAAATGCATAGACTTCCGGAACGGTTTTCTTGGGTTTACACAGATCGGATGACTGGTACACTTTCGTGTCGATGATCGGTACTTCGCCAAATGTCCTCACCATGTCAAAATAAGCAAAAGCTCTCATGAATCTCGCTTCTGCCACGTTGATTACAGAGCTTTGATCCACCAGGTTCAATGAGTCTGCTTTTTGAATAGCGGAATTACAAAGTGTAACCAGGGTCATATGATCATCCCAGTACGTATTAGTAGCCCACAGATCTTTTACATATTGGTAATTATCAAAAGGAGCCACCCATTCCGCACCATCCGAAGCCTCACTTCCCTTCTGTGAATCATCAGAACGGAAATCATGTACCCCCAGCCAGGGAATACTGGTAAAACCGGCGCTTTGACGAAGGTTACTGTAAATACCGAAAATTTCTGCTTCAATACCACCCTGGTTCAGGTCTTCCAGGGTTGCCGTCAATGGCTTTCGGTCCAGGAACTTATTGCAACTACCCAACACAGCAAGCAGGGGCATTGCAAGAAGTGCTGCAAAAAATGTACGCTTAAATTTTCTCATTTTTTTGCTGTTTAATTATTTAAAAATTCACATTTAAACCAAATGTTGTTACTACAGGTATGGCATTACCTGCATTGTCAACCGAGAACTGAGTGGCAGAGCCACCAAATTCCGGTGAATAACCCAGGTTGTTCTTCCAGGTTTTCATATTCTGCACGTTCAGGAAGAGACGAAGTGTTTTCATTTTCAGTTTAGAAATGAATTTAGGCTCTACGTTCCAGCCCAACTGCATGTTTCTTAACCTGAAGTAGCTACCGTCTTCAATACCATACGTTGATATCTCGTAGTTGACCCGGTGATCTTGTCCTAAGATCGGATCCCAGTTGGAAGTACCTTCACCATGCCACCTGTTTATTTTAAACTTAGCATAGTTCACTCTCTGGAAAGGAGACTCAGTACCACCCCACATACGGTAAACCTCATTGCCATATACACCTCCGAAATCTATACCGAGATCAAATCCTTTGTACTTAAGTGTTACATTACCTCCATAAGTAAAGTCAGGGGTAGGGTTACCGATGATTGTTTTGTCCTGTGTATTGATGATTCCGTCACCATTCACATCTTTGTATTTAAGATCACCAGGACCATATATAAACTCTGTATTTACAGGCGAAGCCAGTTTATCAGCATAGCTTTGGTAAATACCTTCCACAATATAACCATAGAAAGAAGCAATAGGTGAACCCACTCTGGTAATAGAAGGCCCGTCATATTTCGGAGCTCCGTTACCAGCCAGTGATAATACTTTATTCTTAAACGTAGTCAGGTTACCACCGACAGTCAGACTGAGGTCTTTTCCTAAAACCTGGGTCCACGCTGCAGATAATTCCAAACCACTGTTCTTGATAGAACCCTGGTTCAGTAACCCATTACCTAATCCTCCCTGGTCAACGAAAGAAAGAAGACCTTTGGTAGTTTTAGAGTAATAAGCAATATCCAAATGCAAGCGACGCTTAAAGGCATCCAGTTCTACCCCTATTTCATTGGAGTGGTTTGTTTCCCACTTCAAACCGGCATCTGCCAGGTATGCCTGCTGGGCAGCAGTGTAAACAAGATCACCAAATACGGCAGCTGAACCGGAGCTTAACAACGGATAGGCCGGGTAGTCATAACCAGCTGTATTTTGTACCCCAAGCACCCCTGTTGAAGCTTTTAATTTTAAGAAATCGAC
Organism: Chitinophagaceae bacterium UBA4411; assembly: GCA_002400415.1. Taxonomy (GTDB): domain Bacteria; phylum Bacteroidota; class Bacteroidia; order Chitinophagales; family Chitinophagaceae; genus CADEDV01. The sequence goes on along the minus strand of DGQP01000009.1, from coordinate 277,242 downwards.
AATATTCTGGTCCTGCATGAATGATTCCTTCGTCAGCTCCCAGGCAGCACCCACGGCCCAGAAAGGTTGCCATTTGTTTTGTGGGAATACAGAAGTACCATCCATCCGGAAAGAAGCATTGAAATAGTATTTCCCTTTGTAATTATACAAAGCCCTGGTCAGGAATGAAGCAGTAGTTCTTTCATACTGACCAGAAGAAGCCCGTACAGAAAGTGGGTCCTGGAAACCATTACTTACATACCAGAAACGTTTGTCATTAGGAATAGCATTACCAGTAATGCTCTGCTGGGATGAGCCAAACCTTCCTGCAAACCTGAAATCATAAGTAGTAAAACCAGCTATGGCAATAATATTATGATCACTGGCGATCTTTCCTTTATACGTAAGGATATTATCTGTCTGGAATTTCTTATAGGTATCATCATTTTCCCTTACGCCAGTTCTGCGGCCATAAAGAAAAGCAGCGTCAGTGGATGCATCATATGCACTATACAAAGGAGCATAGACCCTTGTATTGATATTACTCATATCTGCATATACGGTAGATTTAAAACTCAGGTTCTTGTTAAGAGTGATCTCAGCAAAAGCACTGGCCACCACCCTGTTTTCCTGCCCAATGGTTTTATTGTATTCATTCTCCAGTACCAGCAGCGGGTTGATCACACCGGAATTCTGGATGATCGGCAATTCATAATATAAATTATAATTAGCACTGTCTAATCCGTAAGGATTTTTATCATAAACACTTTTTGTACCTGCACTTACCTGGGGTATCACCTTACGGGCAGCATCCAGTACCCATGATGCACCATAAGGATTATCCTGTTTCACGGCATTGATATTGAACCCAAGTTTCAGGAACTTATTAATTTTTACTTCATCAGCCAGCGTCAGTTGCAGTTTTTTCAGCTGCTCGTGTTTAATAATACCTTCATCACTTGTATAACCAACACCCATATAAAACTTATTCTTTTCTGTGCTGGTGGAGATGCTGATATTACTTGTACTGAATTTACCAGTTCTTGTTACTGCATCAATCCAGTCTGTATTCGCCGTCCATTTGGTATAGTCAAACGGAGAATTAGCGCCGATATTTATTTTTTCTTCTTCGTACAGCGTCTGAAATTCATTGGCATCTGCCAATTGAATTTTATCAACTAATTTTTTAAACCCGAATGCGGTGTTGAAGTTAATAACAGTCTGACCGGCTTTTGCCCGTTTGGTGGTAACAGCAATAACACCATTCGCACCACGCACACCGAAGATGGCCAGCGAAGACGGGTCTTTCAGAATTTCAATAGATTCAATATCGGCAGGGTTGATATAATCAATATTGTCATTAAAGATACCATCCACAACATATAAAGGTCTGAGGCTTCCCAAACTGTTAGTACCGCGGATACGGATATCCGGGGCCTGTCCCGGGGTACCATTATTAACGATTGTTAAACCAGCCACTTTACCCTGTAAGCTTGCCACCGGGTTCGTATTGGGTTTATCAGCAATATCCTTACCCGCCACTTTTGTAATTGAACCGGTCAGGTCTCTTTTATTCGCAGAACCATAACCAATCACCACCACTTCGTCAATTTTACGGGAAGATTGTTGCAGCGTAACACTGATATTGGTTTTTCCAGCTACAGCCACTTCCAGTGTTTCATATCCTACAGAACTGAAAACCAGCACAGCATCATCAGGCACACTGATGGAATAGTTACCATTCGCATCAGTAGTGGTACCCGTTCTGCTGCCTTTTACAGCTACAGATACACCCGTTAATGGCTCCCCGCCTTCAGCAGTTACCTTTCCGGATACTTTAATTTCCTGGGAAGTGATAGCCGCAGCAGCTATACCCTCTTTGAGCACCACGAGATTGGTGCCCAGTATTTTGTAACTCACCCCTGTATTGGCCAGTATCCGGTCCAATACTTCGGCGATCGGGGCTTGCACCACGTCCACGTTTACACGGGGTTTCCCTTTAATAGCAGTTTCGCTGAAAAGGAAGCGGTAATCACTTTTCTTTTCAATAGCGAATAATACTTTTTTGATCTCTGCTTCAGACATCTTCAGGGTGATCCGGTCCTGGGACCAGCCCTTAGCAGATACCTGCAGACAAGCGATCAGCAGCAAAGCAATCATCAGTTTCATAATTCTCGCAATCTTTAAATACAGAACCTTACCTGAAACAGCAGTCGTTTCGTTTTTTTTCATATTTTCCGTTTGAAGGGTTAATCAATGCAGGTCTCCTTTACAGGAACCTGTCTTCTGGTTGTATTAGCCTGGCGGAGTCCCGTTGCAGCGGGGCTTCGTCATTTCAATTCACCCTTGTCACGATGTGTTTAGAGCAGTCATATGGTATAAGCATTATTGGTGAATAATAATTTTACTACCGTTCTTTTCATAATGGAACGGGATTGATATTTTCAGGGCTTCCAGCGCCTGTTCAATCGTTTCTCTTTCAAAAATTCCGGTCAGTCTTTTCTCCGCCAGTTTTTCGTCAGTTATTGAAATGCTGACATCGTACCAACGTTGCATCCTCATAGCCAGTTCTTCAAAAGATTCATCCCGGAAAACCAGTTTATTCTCGATCCAGAGTGTTTCAGCCACAGAGCTGTCCACCGGGCTGTATTTTAATTTATTAATGGCTATCAGCGTATTGAGGCCAGCTGGTGCGGCTACTAATTCCCCGTCATTTTTTTGCCGTACTTTTTTATCCGGTACCAGCCCGTTTTCCACCACTAATTTTTCGCTGGGCGAAAGGATGATCTTATCATTGGGCCTGTTCTTAATAGTAACCTCAATGCTACCACGGATCAGGCTGGTTTCTGTTTTCTTATCCTCAGGGTATGCCTTTACATTAAATACAGTCCCCAGCACTTTAATATTAATATTGGCAGTATTAATAATAAAAGGTTTCTCCTTGTTTTTCTTAACATCAAAGAACCCTTCACCTACCAATGTCACTTCCCTGTTATCTATACCATAATCTTTATTATAGATCAGCTTACTTCCGGAATTCAACATGACAATGGAGCCATCCGGTAACTGAATTTTCGATTTTGAACCGGGTCGGGTTGATATTTCATTAACCTCCTTACCGGCCAACGATTCCGCCGATTTATCATGGTTCCATAAAGATTTCCCAAAAACAAATAAATTGCCGGCAGCAACAATAACAATAGCAGCTGCTGCTGCCCAATACCATCTTTTTTTACGGGCTTTGGAAACAGGAATTGCCGGAATTTCAGCCGGCTCGTCCTCAAAAGGGATATTCAGCTCGGTCATCCGGTGCAGGTGAAGCATAAAAGCGTCTTCTTCCTGCAGAGAGTCTTTTTGTAAGGAATTTTTCCAGAGGTCCTCCAGGTTCTGAATGGCGTACTGCCATTCAGGATGGGCTAAAATGAGACTTTCCAGCTGCTTCAGCTCTTCTGCCCCGGCTTCGCCTGACAGTTTTTTGGAAAGTAAAACCCAAAATTTTTCCTGGCTCATGAAATCGTTAGATTGTAATAACTGGTAAGACAATAAAAATGGGTGATTACCCCTAAAAAATCTTAACTATTTTTTGGGGTTTGCTGGGTTTGTGTAGCCGTTTTTATATCTAAATGCATCCCTTTGCCTATCCTTCGTAAAGCTATAGCCATCTGAGCCTCAACGGTTTTTACAGATAATTGCAATAATTCGGCTACCTCCCGGTACTTCAGGCCATCCTCCTTTACCAGTTTAAAAATAATTCTGCAGCGGGGGGGCAAATCATTAACAGCCTGCCTGATCTGCCGCATCATCTCCTCGGTCATCATGAGCTGCTCAGGGTCAAAATAGATACTGTTCAGCTGAACCAGCCACTCTTCCGGGGCAAGGGTTTGTTGCCGTTTCAGCTTACTGATCCGGTTAAAAGCCAGGTTTTTGGCAGTAGCATAAAAATATAACAAAGGGGATTCTATTGCAGTGAGCTGGTTCCTTTTTTCCCAGATCCGGATAAAAAGATCAGACACCAGTTCTTCGGCTTCCTCACCAGATTTCAGTATAGAATAGGCAAATTGCTTCAGGCGGCTGTGCAAAAGAAGAAACAACTCCTTATAGGCAGCCTGGTCATTATTTAATGCAATAGCGTTAAGCAGCCGCTTAATTTGATCGTTTTCAAGCATACTCGTCAGCAGCGGTAAATCTAAGGATTCCATTTTATATTTATTCTGATTTGATTACCACTGTTTTTTTCTATTTTTGCAGCGCCTTTTTTGGCAGGACCCTTAGCTCAGTTGGTTAGAGCACCTGACTCATAATCAGGGGGTCGCAGGATCGTGCCCTGCAGGGTCCACAGCTGATGATTTAAAAAGACAATAATCACAATCATCCCACAAACCTGCGTGCCGGCAGGCGGGGACACGGAAACCACAAAGAGAACAATTCCAGGCTCAGCTTCTTTGTGCATAAAGCGGCTTTGCGGGTTTTTATTTTTAAACCCTCTTTCATTAAATCAACAAGGGTTCTTTAACCTTTTGTTAACCGGGATGAAAATACATTTGTCCACTACTTAAATTTTATGAAGAAGATCCTTTCACTACTTACCTGTACCCTTGTTATTACTGCTTTATCTGCCCAGGATACTACATTGGTATTAAAGAAAAAGCCGGTTGACCTCAGCGGACGTTCTAATGATCATTTACTGGTGCAGCTTGGCTATACCAACTGGGCCGGTGCTCCCGACAGTGTGAAGACCAGTGGCTTTTCAAAAAGCTTTAATGTCTACCTGATGTATGATTTCCCGTTCAAGACCAACCCAAAACTGAGTATGGCTTTTGGCCCGGGTATCTCTTCTGACCATATCATTTTTAAAGAAACTTATGTGGGCATCAAAGACCTGACCAGCACCCTTCGTTTCAGCAACCAGGCTGATACTAACCACTTCAAAAAAACAAAACTGGCAACTTCTTACCTGGAAGCTCCTGTTGAATTTCGCTATACTGCGGACCCTGCCAATCCCAATAAAAGCTTCAAAGCTGCTATCGGTGTGAAAGTAGGTTTGTTACTGAATGCACATACCCGCAACGTGGAGTTACAGAACAGTAGTGATGGAACATTAAATGATTATGTAATGAAAGAAGCAAGCAAACGCTTCTTCAACAAAAACCGGCTGGTGGCCACAGGCCGGGTAGGATTAGGTCATTTTAGTTTATATGGCAGCTACCAACTGACCACTTTATTCAAAGATGGTGCAGGCCCGCAGGTAAGACCTTTCTCAATTGGTCTCACACTCAGCGGTCTTTAAGCGATTAAAAAATTTACGAAAAGCGGTCCGCTACAGGCGGATCGCTTTTTTATTTTCTACTTTTGCTGTCCTTCCTTTCAGGAAGGTATTTTTATTATTATGCTGGACAAGAGAAACGTCATTGAAAAAGAAGAAAAAGCCGTGCTGGTGGGATTGGTCCAAAAAGATCAGACCGAACAACAGGTTACAGAATACCTGGATGAATTAGCTTTCCTGGCAGAGACTGCCGGTGCACTAACCATCAAAAGGTTTACCCAAAAACTACAGCATCCCGACAGCCGGACTTTTATTGGTAAAGGCAAGCTGGAGGAAATACGCCAGTATATACAGGGAAAAGATGTCCGCATCATTATTTTTGATGATGAATTAACCGGGGCGCAGATCAATAATATTGAAAAGGCCCTGGAGATAAAAACCATCGATCGCTCCGATCTTATTCTCGACATTTTCGCCAGCCGTGCCAAGACAGCGCAGGCTAAGGCCCAGGTAGAGCTGGCCCAATATCAATATGTATTACCGAGACTGAGAGGTATGTGGAAACACCTTGAACGCCTGGGTGGTGGTATTGGTACCCGGGGGCCGGGTGAAAGTGAGATCGAAACTGACCGCCGTATCGTAAGAGATAAAATCTCCCTGCTGCGGAAACGCCTTGCAGAAATAGATAAACAGGCTTTCACACAACGAAAAGACCGGGGCGAATTCATCCGGGTGGCTTTGGTGGGTTACACGAATGTGGGCAAATCCACTATCATGAACCTGCTGAGTAAACGGGAAGTGTTTGCAGAAAATAAATTATTTGCCACGCTGGATACCACTACCGGTAAAGTTGTTTTTGAGAATACCCCCTTCCTGTTGAGCGACACAGTAGGTTTCATCCGGAAGCTCCCTCACCACCTGGTGGAAAGTTTTAAAAGTACATTGGATGAGGTGCGGGAAGCTGATATATTACTGCATGTGGTGGATATTTCACACCCGGCTTATGAAGACCAGATCGGTGTGGTGAATAAAACCCTGCAGGAACTGAATGCTTTTGAAAAGCCCGTACTCACCATTTTCAATAAGATGGACCTGTATGAAAAACATACGTTTGATGAATGGCTGGAAGAAACGACGAAAGAAGAAATTCTCGAAGACCTGAAAGAACGCTGGAACCGGGAGACCAATGATAACGCCATTTTCATTTCTGCGCTTGAAAAAAGAAATATTGACGGGCTTCGCCAAACAATACTGGAAAAAGTAAGGGCCATGTACCGGGTCCGGTACCCGTACAGAACCGATTTTATATACTGATACCTGTTGGGTTGTTTGCCTGATTATCCTCTTAGCTCCATGAGTATGAATGATAAAAAAGTCACCTGGCATAAGATCGCTGATCACGTAAATGAACTGGATTTCACTGCTAATAATATTGCTGTAGCCGAATTAAACGGGAAAAAGATCTGCATCGGAAAGTTCAATAATACCTTATTTGCTTTTGCCTACAAATGCCCCCATGCCGGTGGCATTATGGCGGATGGCTATATTGATGTGCTAGGCAATGTGGTTTGTCCCCTGCATCGTTATAAATATGCCCTGCAAAACGGCCGGAACGTCAGCGGCGAAGGCTATTACTTAAAGAACTGGCCGGTGGAAAGCAGGCCGGACGGGGTTTATGTGGGAATTGAGGAAAGCGGCAGTTTCTGGAATATTTTCCGGTAAAATTTGATTGTGACCCGGTTGTTTAAAACCTTAAAATCCCTATTTTTGCTGCCCCGAAAGGGATAGGTATTCCTCCTTAGCTCAGTTGGTTAGAGCATCTGACTGTTAATCAGAGGGTCGCTGGTTCAAGTCCAGCAGGGGGAGCGTAAAACGAAGCAGTTGCAATTTTGCAGCTGCTTTTTTATTGCCATTTGCACAAAACGCCTAATCAGTTCTTTACCGGCTTTAATTGCCCATTAAACCCGGCTCTATCGCACTTCAACTTTTAGTTTCAGCCGTCATCATTTTCTTTACCTCTTCTTCAAACCAGGGCAGGTACTCTTCGATTTGTGATACCAGGAAATAAGGAAGATTCAATAAATAAAATACTTTTTGTCCCGGTGTTGTAAGAACAGAAATACGTAGCTCACCTGCATAGAATCGTATAGCCATATTATGCGGCGCCATGTCCATAAACAGATGCAGAGAACGTAATCGTCCGTCTGCCCCTGATTTCACCTCAACAGGTATAAGCTTCCCTTCATACTGGTATAGATAATCAATCTCAGCTACAGCCGTGTTCTTCTCTCTTACCCAAAAATTAAGACCATGTAATGCGCTGTATTGTCTTGCCAGTAATTCCTGTCCGGCAATATGCTCAATCATTGTACCGCCATACACTGCATTAAGATCTTCTGTCCCTATTATCTCTTTCTGTATTCCGACAAAATAATTCAGCATCCCTGTATCTAAATATTGAAGCCGTGGTGATCTGTCATATTCAGGCTGAAGCGGAAGTACGGGACTGGTTTGCGGGTAGATCAGGTGAACAAGCAGGGCTTTTTCCAGTGTTCGCAGCGCTTCACCCATTTCCCTCGACTTATAGGTTGAGTTTCCAAACCCCTGAAATTTTATCCTTTTTCCTGCTTCTGCAAAACAGGAACGGATTGCGTGTCGGATATAGTTTACCTGTGCATTGTTTGCAGCATATTTTTCTACATCGTCCATGTAAGAAACCAGGAGTGATTCGTAGGTAGTAGTCAAAGCTGTTAAATCTCTATCCTTCGCATACTGTTCGATAATTTCTGGCATCCCGCCAATCACGCAGTACGTGCGAAAAAGCCGCATTAATTTATCCTGTGCAAAGGCAGCAAGCGGAATATTTTTCAATTGTTCGAGTGCTGCTGTTTCGCCAATAGCCCCTAAAAATTCAGGAAAAGAAACAGGGTGTATGACCAGGTATTCTACCCTTCCAACCGGAAAACTAATGTCTGTGTTGAATAGACTTTCCAGCATTGATCCGGCCGCAATAACCGGGATGTCCGGTGCCTCTTCATAGAAATAACGAAGTTGCTGTAAGGCTTCAGGAACTTCCTGAATTTCATCTATAAAAATGAGAGTCTCCTTTCTTTTTGCAAGCGAAAGGTTTTTCAGGAAAAATAAGGACTGCAGGAGGGTGTCAAAATTGCTGAATTCCTCAAAGGGTTTTCTGTCTTCAGAAAACTCTAAATTGAGATAGAGGTATTGCTCAAATTCAGCTGCAAACTGACGCACAACAGTTGTTTTACCCACCTGCCTGGCTCCTCTGATAACTAGAGGTTTCCGGGCATCCCGCTGATGCCATTTCTGTAGCTCCCCTAAAATATCTCTTTTGAACATGTAACAAAATTAGGGTATTATTTATGTTTATTTGCATTAAAATTATGGTTATTTTTAAACTAATCTGTAGTAAAAATAGGGTTTAGTAATACTAAAACTTTCTCTTTCCCATATTGTATGGCCTTTGAATAATCAACATCTAATTCCATAAGGTTTAAAGCATTTTATCTTTTAATCAATTACTTTTTTTTCAATACCTGTTTGCAGTTTTCCTGATCTTACGGTTTCGTCCGGGAAATTGGAAATTAACAGGGCAAGTACCTGGTATTTATTGTTGCTGAAACTTCATTGCACAACACAAACAAGTCAACCGTCCCAAAATCAGGGACAGCATTCTAACGGGAGCCATTACGCGAAAAACAATCTGCTTTTTGTTGACAGCTGTGGAAAAACGGAAGCCCCTTCAGGGTATGATTATCATAGTTTTGTTATTAACCATCAAACTGATTTTTCATGAGATCTTTGTCCTGTCTTTTTACATTCCTTATTCTTCTTTCCTCCCTCTTTGCCGATTCACAAACCAATTATGCCCTGCAGTTCAATGGAAGTAACCAGTCTGTTTCAATAGCCGACCAGAATAGTATTGACCTTAGCGCTTCCTTTACACTTGAAGCTTTTATTTATCCAACGGGCACAGGCTCCGAACCCACCCAGGGCGGAATTATTCTTAATAAGGAAAATACCTATGAAATAGCCCGCTTCGCTGATGGTTCCATTCAATTTGCCCTGAGTGCAACAGGTAGCGGGGCATGGAGCTGGGTTAATACAGGTATCATTACCCCATTGAATACCTGGAGCCATATTGCTCTTGTTAAATCAGGAACCAATGTATATACCTACCTGAATGGTACACTGAGTTTCACCTATACTTCAGCTCCCGCCGCCATGACAGGTAATACCAATAATCTCTGGATTGCAGGACGTTCAAGCGTCAGCCAGTTCTTTAATGGTAAAATAGACAAACTCTGCATCTGGAATACGGCGCTTACCCCAACCGATATCAAGTACAATATGTTCAGGAGCCCCGCCGTGGCAGCACCCGGGCTGGTGGCGCTGTATCTTTTTAACGATGGTTCAGGAAGTACGCTGGCTAATTCAGGCACCAGTTACCCGGGCCTGAATGGCACCCTGCAAAATACCCCAGTATGGACTAACTCTCCTGTACAATTTGCCTCCAATTCCCTTTCTTTTGATGGCACAAATGATGTGGCAACCACTGCCTATAACAGTTCCCTGGATATTACCAGCGCCATCACCCTGGAAGCATGGGTATACGCCACCAAGAACACAGGTATACAGAATGTTATTTGCAAGTCTTCCAATACAGCAAATACCGGCTATATTTTTCCCCGTACAGATGATGGATGGTCGCATGTGATTTTCTATTTGCATATTGGTGGTGCGTGGAGAACGATCACTGCTGTATACAGCTCACTGAACACATGGCATCATCTTGCCGCCACCTATGACGGAGCTACTATGAAAATATACATTGACGGATCATTGGCCGCTTCACAGGCTCAAACCGGCGCTATTACCACCAATACAAATCCACTGGCATTAGGCAACCAAACAGGTTTCGCAAATGAATATTTCGGCGGCTCGGCCGATGAGTTCAGGATATGGAATGTGGCCCGGACCCAGGCCCAGATACAACAGGACATGAACAGGGAACTCAATCCGTCTCTGCAAACCGGGCTGCTGAGTTATTATACAGCTGATCAGGGCATCGCATCAGGTACTAATACCGGTATGCTGACATTGGTCGATCAAAAAGGAAACAATAATGCGGCACTGAGCGGTTTTACTTTAAGCGGCGGTGCCTCCAATTTTGTAGCACAGCATTCCATTCTTATTACTTTGCCCCTGCAATGGCTTGACTTCAAAGCTGAAAAACAAAACAATGCTGTGTTACTCACCTGGAAAACAGGAGCAGAAGTTTCAACACGCCATTTCAGTATTCAGCGAAGCGGAGAAGGAGGTAATTGGGTCACCATCGGGCAGGTGCCTGCCGCCGGCAACAGCAACGATGTGAGAACTTATACTTTTACCGATCCCGCACCCAGGAACGGGATCAATTATTACCGGATCATTGCAACAGACCTGGATGGAAAGCAAAGTTTCAGCGCTGTCCGTTCACTTCTGTTCAGGCTTGCATCCCCTTCATTCATTATTCAAAATAACCCGGTCACAGATGGAGTATTAAAACTATCCATAGCGATACCAACCACTATAACCCTGTACAATGCAGCAGGGCAATCTTTATACAGGCAGTTCCTTTCCACCGGGCAGCAGGCGATCAATTTATCGAATTTTGCAAAAGGTGTATACAGGATCGTGACAGAAGGCGGCGATGCAAAAACCATCCTCGTTTATTAGCGGTCTTAGTTTTACGACTCAGCCGAACAATTCCGTATACCTGCATTTTGCTGAATCATGTTGTCAGACCGGTTTCATTGTATAGCAGAGAGTAGCTTTACGGTTTCCCCGGGCAAAGTTTTGCAAAGGCTAATCGGGCGATCATTCTCTTCTCATCTGGCACGGCCATTGCCGGCGGTGGGTTTCTTTGATCTTTACTTAAACAAGACGTTATAATTTTCTGCCTTAGCAGCCGCAGTTTCAAAGAAACAACTTTGATTATTTTGCCCCGGGCTTCCTTCCCGAATGGTATTTTGTGTATGTTTCAGGCATAGTGCATTGGCATTATTGCCCTGCCAGTATTCAACCGTAAAAGGATACGTTGTTTTTTCAAGTTTTCTTGTGGTGGTTTTCAATCGTTGAATTCTTTTTTCAAGCACTTCCCGTATATGCTCTGCACTCATGCCGTTATTGATTTTGCCTGTACTCCATTCTTCATTAGCTCCTTTTTGAGGGGTAAGGGTAAGCTGGTTGCCACTTATAGTATAGTTGCCGCTTTCGTATTGCAACAGATTTACCGGGTTTGTGGCAAGGGCCGAAGCTGCACAGTAAACAAAAGTGTAAGAACCATTGGCATTGAATTTATATTGATAGTACCAGAAGCCACCGGTATAATAGCCGCTTGTGTTACCGTAGGCAGCCCCATATTTTTCGTATGACTTAGCTTCCCATATTTTTCCGGTAAGTGATAAGTTGATTACAGCACCTGTGGTATTATCATTTACAGTTGTTTTTGCAGCAGGAGTAAACGATTTATTTTCAAATGGAATTTTTGTTCCGGCAGGCAATTCTATGGCAGGTTTATCAGGATTAAACGGACGCTTATATAACCATGAATTTTTAAAACTGTTATTAGTACTCCAGGCGCCGTCTCTTACGGTTTGCTTGTTGTACTGTAATACCAAATTGGTTTCTTTTATCCCGGAGAAATAATGAAAGTCTATGCTGTAAGTAACATTTTCCAGTGTGCGTTTTTCTGTTTTAAGCAGCTTGCCTGCTTTATCACTGCCTGCCTTACTCCAGCTTTCTACCGTGCCTTTTTGTGGTGACAGGGTGAGTTGGTTACCATTCAATTTGTAAGTCCCTTTTTCGTAAGCAAAAACAATTTCGTTCTGGTACAGGTAACTGATATTTTTTTGAAGGAATTGATAAGTTCCGTCGGCGCTGAAATAATATTCCCGCCAGTCGTAACCTGCGGTAAGGTTATTGCTGCCACCGGCGCCAGCATACGACTCACTGCTGTATTGCCCCCAGATACCCGTTAATTGAGAACTGGCGGCATTGGTACCCTGTGCTGTTTGGGGTGCTGTATTATCCTGTTTGCTATTGGTTACTTTTTCCAGTTCCAGAGAATTAGTAAATGAAAGCAATTCGTTTTGATATTGCTGGGTATTGGTCATCAGCACCACACTCACTGTTTTACCGCCTCCGGTAGCCGTTAATAGAGTTACCATGCCTTTGCTGGAACCATCCGCATAATTAGTGCCGCCGGAAATGATATCCCATCCGTTTTCCTGTGCAGGATCCTGCATAGTGGGCTCTGCATTAACCTGTACCGTGGATTTTACCAGTCTCGCCCAGTCGTTATTAAAATTTTCATTGGCCGATGCATCAGCCGTTGTTGCTTTGGTGATAACAGCAATGGCATAGGCCCCGGTTTTTTTATCGGTAACCGATAATTGTATTCCGCTTTCATTCTGGGTTTTCTGCCAGTTAGCCGGAACGGTATATGAGACAACGTCAAAACTTTGCTTTTGGGCAAAAATGTTCATTGAAAAACAAATGAATGCTGTTATCAGGATGAAATATTTCATGCTTATGTATTTTGAATGGAATCATCAGAATTTAAAGCCAGGAGGGTTATCGATAAGTGATTCATCTTTGTGGACATAAACAAATCTGTATGGCGGATTATTGAATTGGCCGCCATCTCTTTCGGTTGGCTTGCCGGTATTAAGTATGATAGAGTTGCTATAATTTGGATCTTCTTTAATTTCAAAACTATAAGTTACCGTTTGGAGTTTGTATTCAGCAGCTTTTATAAAAGCACCCCATTTATTAACGTTGTTGGTTATTTTGTCTTTATTCCACCACCCGGCTTTACCTTTATCAGGAGTAAGGCTTAGTTGATTACCGTTTACAGTCCATCGTCCGGATTCGTAAACGAAGTATATGGTTTCATTACCGGCCAGCCAGGTTTTTATGCGGAAAGTATAAGTGCCATCTTTGTTTAATTGATACTCCTTTCTGATATATCCGCCGGTGTACATCCGATACCCGTTAACAAACCCACTGCTTTCAGCCTGGTTAAATATCCATAAGCCCGCAATGGAATTATTATTGACAGTTCCTGATGAGGCAGGGTTTTTGGAATTATTTTTTATACCGGCAGTTGTTTGCACATCTTCTGCATTTAATATAAAAGAGGCTAAAAATGTTTGATAATTTTTTAAATAAGACCCGGAAGTGGTGTTGCATAGTACCGATATACAGACCTGGCCATTTGAGTAAACGGTTAACAGGGAGGTCACACTTGCTCCGTTATATTGCCAGGTTCCGCTTCCGCTCATTACTGTCCAGCCATTGATTGTTTGGGGTGCTGCTTTTTCGGGGTTGGAAATGTCTTTATTTACAGCAACCAGTTCCATCCAGTCTTTATCAAAATCGGTATCAGCAGAGCCGGCGCTTGCAGTGCTTTTGTAAATTGTTATTTGAGCCCAGTTTCCACTATCGATGCGGGAATAAGAGACATGCCCTTCCGTTTTTTGTTCCGCCCACCCGGCAGGAATTGCATAGCTGGCAATATCAAAGCTTTGTTTTTGAGCAGAAACAAACATTACAGAAAATGAAAGAATTGTTATAAGTAATAAAGGCTTCATATTAATTGTATTTGTATAGCCTTATTAATTTTTCCAGCCGGGCGGGTTATCAATCGATGACTCCAGTTTACGGAAACTATAACGAAATTCAAAAGGCTCATTAGCTGCGTTGAAATGTCCACCGTCTCTTTGTGTTGGTTTAGAAGTTTTGAGGACTATCGAATTGCCATAAGTGTTATCAATGATTATTTGAAATGTATAGGTTGTTTTTTCCAAACTATAATCAGATGATTTTATCAGGCTTCCCCATTCTTTAGTGCTATTTGTTTTTTTCCAGAATCCACCTTTGCCTTTGTTGGGTATCAGTGTAAGTTGATTGCCATTTACCGTATACGTTCCTGTTTCGTACTGGAATACAATATTCGGAGCTTTTACAAGCCATTGTTTATTGCGGAATAAATAAGTGCCATCAGCATAAAAATTATATTCCCTTCTTAAATAACCGGCAGTATATTGCGGTGTGCCATTAATGGAGTATCCATTGGTTTCTAAAACATAACTTGTCCATAAACCGGCGATGGAAGCATTGTTGGTTCCGCTGGTTCCGGCAATTGTTTCCCCTGTGTTTTTTACTGGCGATGATGGTGAAGATGCAGGGGATTTATTTTCAAAACCAGTTTTAAAACCTGGTGGATTATCAATTAGTGATTTACCCGTTTCCCTCGAGGTATAACGGTATTCCTGTTCATTTTGATTGGAATTTTTTGCCCCGTCCCTGCTGGTTGGCTTTGCTGCTTTCAGGATCATGGCTTGCTCATTTGATCCTGAATAATATTTAAACTCAATAGTATAGGTAACTGTTTCTAATTTATAGTCTGAAGAAGACCTTACTAATTTACCCCATTCACTCGTTCTGCCACTTGCCGCCTTACTCCACCATTCACCCTTGCCTTTTTTGGGTGTAATGATAATTTGATTTCCTTTTACAGTATAAGTGCCTGTTTCGTAAATAAACAAAATATCTTTCACATACACCATCCAGTCTTTTGCCCTGAACGTATAAGTACCATCGGTATTGAAAAGATATTCCCGTCTCATATACCCGCCTGTTAATTGCGGAAAGCCATTATACAAGCCATTCGATTCTGTATTGTAAAATACCCACAGCCCTACAATGGATGATGGATTAGCATTAGTTGTAGCTTCTGTGGTTTTATCAGCATCCGGAATTGATGTTGCCGTTGTCAATTCCAGGGAATTAATGAACGACAGCAAGTCGTTTTGGTATTGCTGCGTATTTGTCATCAATAATACACTCACCATTTGCCCGCCGCCGGTTGCAGTTAGTAATGTTGCCATGCCTTTAACGGAACCATCAGTATAATCAGCAGTACCCGATACTACGCTCCACCCGTTTTCACTGAAAGGTTGCTGCATAACCGGTTCTCCATTTACCTGAACAGAACCTTTTACAAGCCTTGTCCAATCTGTTTTGAAATTTTCATTTGCTTCTGCATCAGATGCAATTGTTTTGGTAATGAAGGCAATAGCATAGCCGCCGGTTTTTTTATCGGTAACAGATAGTTGTACGCCGGCTTCGGTTTGTTGCTTTTGCCAATTAGCGGGTGCGGAATAGGTAACAACATCAAAGCTTTGCTTTTGGGCAAGCAGGTTACTACTCATAATTAATATAGTAATGAAAAAAAATATGCTTTTTGTATATTTCATACAGCCCATTTTATTGTACAGTGTATAAATAATCAACGGTGTTGTTTGCTGTATTGGTTTCGGGCAGCGGAGTGTTATTAAGTGTTCCCAGCGTAAAGTGAAAAATAATCTTTGCACCGCTGCTAAGCCCGTTTACACGAACACTTCCGCCTATTCTCACTTTATCTCCTGGTTTTAGCGGGCCATTTACCTTGTAATAACCCGGGTAAGTCTGGTTGCTAATCACTCTTGTTGCAAAAGGGTACGCTTCGTTATAAAGGTTGGTGCCGGGACTTCCCTGGGGATAAACCTGTACCAAAGGAATAATTTGCTGCACAATATCGAGCGGAATTTCCCCTGTGCCGATATTGACCACCGATACATTGATGAGTGTATTTAAGAAAGTGCTTCCCGTTACCGGTGCAATCTGGTCTATTTGAAATGTAAGGTCAGGGAGTGGTGTAGTCCATGATTCAAGCTTACCCATTACCGGTATTTCAAGTGTATTGTTGGTTTCAATGGATTCAGTAATCACATTACTGTTGTCAATTTTTATCACTAATTTATTGCCGTTATTATAAGCAGGATCAAATCCTCTTTCTAATAATTGTCCCCGGTACTTTTCGCCGGGGTGAAGAACAGGATTTGCAGGAAAATTGGGTGCTCCGGTTTTTAATACATATCCACCCTGTGCGCTAACATAGTTTCCTGCAGTGTTGTTAAGATAACCCTGTACCACAACGCCGGTGATGTCAATGTCTTCTCCACCAGAATTAATGACATCAAAGTTTACCGTGTAGATGCCAGCCTGACCAATAACAAAATTGCTGGTGTTTTTATCAATGGATGCCAAAACAACTTTTAAATCCTTACCAACGGGTTTCCGTAAATCCGTTCTCTGCAGGTTTTTGAGAGAGTCCATCCGAACGGTTGAAGCCTGATGTTGTATGTTACCCGTCTTTTTTATTTGTGGCATCTGGGCCTTTACTGTCATAGCCCCGGTAATGAGTAAGAATATTATTAGTCCTTTTTTCATTATTGATGTTTTGTGTATAAGAGCCGATTGAACGATAAAATGAGCCGTATAGTTATTAAAAAATTACATTACCGGCGCAGGAGCTGCCGGTGATGCACCCGCAGCTTTTCTTTTAGCACCCGGTGCAGCAGGCGTGTCATCTCCATCCACCAACAGTTCAGACCAGAATTGCTGAAACTCAGCCGTGCAGGCATCTTCTCCTTTTACAAAACGGACAAAGCTTGTTTGCTTTCCATTGCTGATGCTGTAGAAATAACAAACCATAGGTTTTAAGTTAATGGTAACGGTTCCTTTTACGCCGTAACATATTGTTCCGTTTGCCTGTGTTTTTTTAATTGTATTTATATCGAACATTTCTCCCAAAGCTTTTTTTGAGCTGATCTGACTTAAAAAAGTTTTGTCAAGAACCACGGCTGTGTTTTCAGTCGGGAGCACAGTTATTTTACAGGGGTTTGCAGCTTTTTTAATTTGTTTTTTCTCCAATACAACGTTGGGTGCTTGAGCAACAACCTGCCAATTGGCCGGCACATTGTATGTAAGTATACCCAGCTTTGATTGGGCCGAACCAAGCCCTGCAATAAAAAAGAGCACTATTGTAAAGAGTTTTGCTTTCATGTTTAAATATTTTTTTGAATTAATAATTTTCCATTCAAAAGTATGTATGCTTTAAAGGTGATAGTATCCTTTAAAAGGATGATTTTTTTGTTACTCAAGCAGACCTCTCGCCGCATCAAAATCAAAGTTTTCGGTAAAGTTTTCAACAAGAGATTTACCAAGTTTGGTGTTGATGTACCGGTAAGCTAATTCAATAAAATAAGGCTTTGCCGGATTTTTTTCAGCGGTTTTAAAATATTCGGGGTTGTATTTGTACAGTATAGTTCCGCCTTTATTATCCCAAAATCCACTAAAAGTAAATGCGCCGGTATTCTTTGCGTCTTCCGGGGTGTCGGCATAATAGCCATCAATGGTTACATAATCATTAGTACCGGGGCCGTAATAATTTTTCCACGAAAAATTATCTTTTTTCGATTTTACAACTGCTGGTTTTGAAAGCCAGTCGGTATTGTTTTCTTTCAGCGCTTTTTGTACAATTGCTTTTTTCTGTTCAATCTTTTTCTGCCAGTCGGGATAACGTGCTTTTCCTGCAATCAGGTTTTTCTTCCCGTTTTCATACAGTTGCGGATATTTTACAGGGTCTTTCATCATTCCGGCAGATGCTTTTTCAATCTCTTTTATTTTGTCTGCTGTGTACAGCGCTTCCCTGTCGTAATATTCCAGCAATGCTTCTAAATACTCTTTACGGGTTACCGGTACCAGTAAGAGTGCCCCCGGTTTTGTAAAGTACCAATGCCGTGTAATAAATGTGCTGCGGCTTCCCGGTTTGGCCGATGATTCGGGAATATCCTGGTAATAACCTTTGCCATTGTTGATGTTTTTAATTTGCTCTTGTTTTATGAAATTGCAAAGTGCAATAAACTTCCCGTTGTATTTGTTGTAGGTTTCGTAATACGGATAATCATCGCCAAAAGTAAAAGCATAGTCAATATCCTTATACCTGTTTATATATGCCCTGAATACAATGGCATATTCATCACTGACTTTGAGATTGTTTTTGTAACAGAAGTATTCATAGCAACCAATGTTCAGATCATAACTCAACAGTGCATTTTTTCCGTAAAAAAGCTTAGCATTGGATGGGGTGCCAAAAGAAGATTTCAGAACACAACCGGTAAGGTTGTAATTTTTTCGGCTGTTATTTTCTAATGTTTCAATTTGGGTGAGTACTTTATTGGCGAATGATTTATTTGTTGGAGTTACCAACTGGTCGAGCCAATGGGCTTTCTGCTGTGGCCATTCGTAATGTGCGGCATCAATATACTTGCCGGGTATCTCTGTTAAATCTTTATCTGAAGTGCAGGTTTGTGCATGGGCTATTTGCAAAAGAATGCCGAAGCAAATAACTAATGTTGATTGAATTTTCATTTTATTCATTGGTTTTGTCCAAACACTTTATTAATAACACTCATTACTTAAGCGGTGTGTTGCTTTTGATATAGATATTGCCCAAATAGTATGCAGGCTCGCTGCAATACCATCCACAGCGTTTATACGTTTGTTCAACGGGTCTGGCATTTTCATTTCTGATTATTTCTTTTCCATTTACCGAAATAGAAACTGCGGTACCATTAACAGATACGGTTACATGAGCTATATCTTTTTCTTTAAATGCTGTTATCCGTAAGTCCTTATACATTTCCTTATAATTTCCTTTTCTAAATTTGCATTCTGTTGTGGCTTCACCACTCATGGCAATGGCAAAATCCATCCCTTTATCAACTGCACTGGCAATATTCATAGGCTGCGGATATTTATCTTTCGGGTCATAGGCATCCAGCCTGAAATAATGCATAACTCTTTTGTTGGTAATACCTGACCCAAAATATACATCATAACTTATTGTAAAATTTTGTGGAAGAGAGGCTGGCAGGTCAGGATAAAAAGTGAACTTTTCGGGGATGGTTACCCATTTGCCGTTTTGCCCATTCACATTTGATAAAGAGGAATTGGCAAAACCGTAGCCAGCCGTATGCCATTTGAAGGTGGATATTGTACCATTTGGATAACCGTCAAAATCTTCATACAAAATTGTGTAAGGGTCTTTATTCTTTGCAGCCGCCGTTGCAGAAACGGTTACCGGCGATTGAATATTATTTTCCGAAAATTTTGCAGGCGCTTTAATGGGAGTATAAGCCAACGTTTTTCTTTCATCAGGCCGGGCTGCAAGCCATTTAGCAACCAAATCAAAATTGAAATTATTCAATATGGAATACACCATGTGCGATATGCCAGTTCCAAACTTCGTATCAAATTTTGCAGGGTTGCCCTCGAAGGATCTATTAAACGGTGTTAAATTAAAGTACACCCAAAGTGGGTTGTCAGTTTTTGTTTGGTCAATAGTTTGTTGTGTGGTTGAAACCAAAATAAAATATTCGGGGAATGTTTTGTTAACCGGTTTACCGTTAATAATATCGCTTGGGTCGAGCAGGAAATGTTCATTGCCATCATTAATGGAATTGTCAGGGTTTATACCACTTTTTAGTTTAACCACTTCATTATAATAAGGTTTTAATCTTTCCAGTGCATTTTGCACTTCTTTTTGGGAATAGGGATTTTTTTGCATGATGCCAGGATATGCTGCCATTTGCTGGTTGATATAGGCTACTGCATCTTTTACCAGCACCGGTTTAAAAGGCCAGTCGCCGTTTTTGGGCACCACTACACCCATTTTAAACATTTGGTTACCGGCATTGTGATAATGATCTAAGTAAGTTCGGTAGTTATATAGATTAGGTTGAATTTTTTTATCTATTCCTTCGTTAGCAAGTTTTGCATCATCATCACCGGTTGAAAAAGATGCTTCCTCTGCAAAAAAGTATAGTCCTCCGGGGTTAAAGCCTTTAATATACATTCCCGGAAAATCGTTAAACCCTGCGGTTAATCTTTGTCCCTGTTCGCAGCAATGCAAGTCTATTTTCCCGTGAGCAAATTGGGCAGAATAACCTAATAAGTCGATGCCATAACTTTTTAGTGGTCCGTTGGAATGTAACGACCACCGTTCGTCATTCTTTGCAACAGTACGTATTACCAATCCTTTTGGTAAATAAGACTGCTGTATCCAGTTGTATAACATATCTGAAGCCTGCTGCTGCCATGCAGAATAAGTGGCACCATTGGCATAAATGCTTTTCATCGGTTTGTAAACTGCTTTTGGGTTTGGCGGGTTGGAAACATATTTCCAGCCTACAATAGAATCCCTGTTTAATTCTACATCGCTTCGCTGTGCGTAAGAGTTCAACGCAATTAAGACGAATAAGAGAGTAATTGTTTTTTTCATTTGGTTTGATAAAATCAAAAGTGATTTAAAAAGAGATAAATTTTTTACTCCCAGGGAGCAGCAATATTTGGAAAGGCACCATAAACATTCGCATATTCTTTCCAGGCATTTAATACGATATAAGATTGCTGGATATAATCTCCCCTGACGGTATTGGGATCTACTGCAAGCTTATAATTTTTTACAGCTTCTATTTCCGTATCATCAAGGTTTAAAAAATGCAGGGCATCAAGCTCTTGTTTTGAAAAACCATTTACTTTTAAATTATTCTGATATTGTATAAACCGGTCTGTTTTAAGAGCAATAGAAGGAGCTTTTGATTTTAAAGAATTTAGAAAATCTTCCCATTTTTTGCAGGTAATTGTTAGCGCACTGCCTAATTCTTTTTTATAATATAGTATTGCCCTGCCCTGATTATTGCTCCACATTTCATCATTGGCCTGCAAAGCGCCGCCAAGTTTATCGTTACTTTTAACGAGGGCTACCATAATAGCGTGGGCTTCTAAATAACTTTTTACAAATTCAAAAGATACAGTTGACAGTTCTGAATTTTTGGGATACAATTTTGCCAGTTTTGCAAAATCGTACCGGCTGGGTTTTGCATACTCTTTATAGTTGGCATCGGGTGGGTCGCCATTTAAGGAGTTTGAAATTGTTCTTCCGTTTCCGGTAATAAAATCTAAAATATGGCTAAACATATTACCCGGCGATAAGGGGTTTACTTTATCTGTAACGGTACCAAGCGGATCAGTAGCCATGCCAAATACGTTTTGAGCATTATCTGCTCCGCCTAACACCCTGTTAGCCCTGTCTAAAGCATCATCCCTTTCATCCGGATCGTCTGATTTTTTTGTGGAGGAACCAATACGCTGGCCTCTGCCGGAAGGGACACCCGGATGTGCAGAAGGATCAAACTCTTTAATTTTATATTTAGTACTTGCGAAAGTTAAATTAGTAAAAGCGCATTTGCTGCCAGGCGATTTAAAAGTAATTGGATAATAACTGGTATAGGCATCCTCAGGTACATATAACTGTATGGTCATTCGCTGATAGCTGTGAGCATAGTACCGGATAAAAAAACCATCCGGGGTTTTTGACCATCTTCCTTTTTTTACCTGCCTGCCCCCATCTTCGGGCATAATGCCGGACAGTACGGCTACTTTTTCTAAATCTTCATACTTTGTATTTGCATCGCCAAGCATATCCCTCATTTTATTTTCTGCCTCCAGTACCTGCTGCACAGCGGCGGGCAGGTTGCCTATTAATTTTGAAAATTCTTTTTGTGAAAATTTCCTGACTACACCTTCGCTAAGTTGTAATAATTGCTTTGGGCTTAGCAACCTGGCGGCAGTTATCATGTTTTCTTTGGGCATATCTTTTAAATCTTTGCGTGCAATGATGGCCCAAATCAACACCTGTATTTGTCTTTGTTTAATATCGGGGTGCTTGTATTCGCTTTTTAAAAGTGTTTGTATTATTTCGGCCCTGGGCCCTTTTAAGGGGGCATATAAATGGCCCATACCATTTGATTTTGTGGGGCCGTAAGTACCGGCTTTCATACAATAACTATTTAAATAAAACTCCCATACACCGGGTACTACTAAAAATGAACCATCTACGGAACGGGGAAGCTGATTGCCGGGCAAAACAATTTTAGGTTCAAAATTATCCATCTCAGGGGCTTCGGTTACGGCATCATCTAAATTGGTGGTAAGCGGTTCTTTGCCCAGCAAAATATTATCAACCGAAGGGAGCTTTTTTATTTTTACATTTTTTATTTTATCCAATATGCCTTGCGCAAAACCATTGTAGCAAGTAAGTACTGTAAGGACAATAAAGATGGCTTTTTTCATTGCTTTTAAGTTTGCAGTTGTTAAAGTAGTAAGCACTTTGTTGCAGCCAATCATATAAAAGAGGCGTTTTTTACTCCAGCATTTTCCGCAACGCTTCAAAATCAAAATTCTTTTCAAAATTTCTCAATAAATTTTCTGACCATTGCTTTTCATCTCCACCTTCATATCTAAATTCTACTAAAAAGAAAACCGGCTTCAAAGGATCACTTGCATTCATTTTAAAATATTCGGGATTGTATTTGTACAAAGGAGTTCCGTTTTCAAACTCATAGATATCAAATAATCCATTGGATGCTTTTGCATAATCGTTTTCACGATTTCCTTTTGGTGCTGCAACCTGCTTGTTCAACCAATCGGCGCTTTTTGTTTTCAACAAGTTGCTGATTCTTGCTTTTTTTATCTCGTAAATTTTGGTGTAGGCTGCTTTATCTGCATTGATAATGGAACTGTTTGATGTTTCATTTTTTAATTTATAATCTGAGTACCATTCAAAGTTGTATTTTTCTATTTCGTAGTATTCAAGCAACGCTTCTAAAAATTCTTTTCGGGTAACAGGTATTAATAACGGCATACCGGGTTTGGTAATGGTGTAATAACGGTCAACCCACTTGTACTTGTTTTGTTTGTTTTTTTCGCCATTCATCCAGTTTTCAGTATAGCCTTCACCGTTTATCAGTTTCAAAAATTCGTTGTGTTTATTATTGTAATCGCTGGATTTATTGTTCAAAACCATTTCTTCAGAAAGGTATTGTGCAATTTTACTTCTGTTTGTGTAGCGGTTGATGTCGTATTGTTTGTCGTAGAAGCCGTGCCATTTAGCATCGTAAGGAATATCGTAACGTACACGTTTATCCGTAATATAAAAATCGCCGGTTTCTCCATAAAAACTTCCTTCTGTAAGCGTAGGATTTGCATTTACACGAAATACACTTCGATATTCACCAACTTCTTTTACCACATGCTGCTGCACATGGCAAACCATTTGGTAAAATCCAAGCTGATAGCCGTAAGAAGCATGAGCATATCCACTAAAATAATTTCTTCCGCTTGTGTTGTTTGATTTACTGCTGTAACTCACACGCATTACATTCCCGGTTGCCTGGAAATTTTTGCGGCTGGCTTCTTCTAACTTTTCAATAGCATTTAGCGTTGCCGTAATTTTTGCTTTGTCTGCTGCTGTATTTGTTCCACTCAATACCACACCATATTTAGGTTTGGTATGGTTGTAATATAAAGCCGGGAAATATTGCACTGCTTTATCTTCACAGGGTGTTTGGTTAATAACAACCTGTTGGGGTTGTGCAAAAGCTGCCATATTTAAAAGCAGCATGACAAAAAGGATTAGATATTGTTTCATTATCTGTGCATATTTTTCTGCTTAGAAGTTGGGCGGGGTTATTGCCCATGCCCGGCCGCTTCTTATATCAATACCGTTTGAGTTAACACTTAACTGCTTGCCGTTTGCATCATAAGTATAATATATCCAGCAAATTCTTTGCGGTTTTAAGATTACCGTAGTTGCCGTACTTCCATTGCAGGCTCTTGTATCATTGCAGGAAACAATACCGGCATCTTCAAAATAGATTTTATATTTAATCCGGTTGAATGCCTGGTTGTAAGGATTTTTCTCAAGCACATCAATCTGCCCCTGCATGATGTTTTTTCCAAGTTGTGTATGTGTCAAAAAGTCGACACTGGCAGCGCAGGGGTTAAATTTAATTTCAAGTGAGGTTGTCTGCTTTTGCCCGGTAGTTGTTGCCTCAATAACTTCTACTTGTTTTTCGTAGCCTCTATAAACAGAACTGCCAACAAATTTTGTGGTATTGATACTGCCTAAAAATTTACCGAAAGTAAGATCCTGGCTAAATCCATAAAAAGAGAAGAGTATGGATATGACAGAGAGTGTTAATTGTTTTTTCATTTTTCATTTTTTAGTTATGTGGAACAAATGTTTTGTTTAATCTGTAAAACAGGTTGTTGTTGATGATGAATCCGGGATTATCAGCGCTGGCAGGGTTTGCATCCAGCACAGGTGTAAATGCCACCTGTAGTTTTCGTCCGCTTTCTGTTGTAAGTATAAGCGAAAAGTTTACAATTTCATAGGTGCCTTTGCCGATTGCAAACGCATCGCCAAACGTAAGGTTACTGAATTCGATGCCTTCGTTTATATATGTGCCATCTTTTTTAAAGAAGATGATGGGGCGTTTATTGGGGTCAATTTGTTTTGAGATTATATCCGTTTTTCCATTGTAATATGATAGCTCTGGCGAATAAGCTCCTTCAAATTTCAAACCATCCACCGGCTTTACTTTTTTATAAATGCTGCTTTTAGAATTTTGATAACGGCTTTTTGTTGTAGCATCAATTTTATACAATTCCATTTTGCCGTATTTGTCGTTTACCAAACTCAGCATATTTCCCTTATCTGTAACCGTGCCCCAGCTTCCGTTTTCATTGCTATTTTGCGGTGTAACACCGTTCAGTCCTTTTTCAGGCATGTGCGTAAGATATTTCCCATCGGGAGAAATTACAACTGTATTCAGTTTTGTTGTAACCTGCGTTCCTGTTGCAAGGTTAGGACAATTACATTCCCATACTTCGTATTTTATGTTCTGAAATGATGCCGGTGTTTCTATGCCGGGCATTCCATCATTTGTTTTATCCGTATCTTTTGTTTTTGGTTGAGTACTTGCTGCATTTTTAATTTCTTTTATCACATCAACTGAAGCAATAAAATCTTCAATATCTTTTTTATAGTTATCAGAATTGGAAAGGATACAAATGCTTTGCATCTTGTTTTCGCCGCTGAACGTGGTAAGCATTGCCAATGTGGTTACACCATTATCAGCGTATTTTGTACTGCCCATTAAAAACTGCCAGCCTTTTAAAGTTGATACAGGCAGCATTGTTGCGGCACCTGTTACTTTAAATGGGGTTTGTACAAGATTAGCCCAGCTAAAATCAAAATCTTTTTGAACACCGCCTTTTCCAGGCATGAGTTTGTAAACAAAAAAATTGCAGTAGGCTCCGGTGTTTTTGTCTTCCTTATAATAAGTGAGTACATTGTCGTTGTTGATCAATGTATACCCGGCAGGTACAGTGTACTGTACAATGCCAAAACTGCTTTTTTGTGAAAAAGCAACAGACAGCGATAAGAGAAGGAGGGAAGAAAGAAATAATTTGTACATAGTATTTTTTAAATAAGTTTCCATCGTTAATCCCATTACGGGTTAACCGTTAATTTCATATCACCTGTAATGGTTCCGGGTTTATAACCTGCCGGTGGATTGGGTATGGGGAGTACTTGTAAGATGTAAGTCCCGGTAAGGGCTTTATCGGCACTGTTATAGACCAGGGTGCAATTCATCGTTACGCTGGCGTCTTTTTTTAAAATAATGTTTACGTTGTTTCCTCTCATAGTATAAGAGCCAGATTGTAAAAATGTCACTGCTTCCGGTGTTGACAGGTTACAACTTATTGTACCCCTTGATTTAAATTTAAAAGAGGGATCCGCAATCGAATGACCCGCATCCGGGGTAACCCACCAGCGGATAAGATGCCAGGAATGTGATGTCAGCATTAATGCCTCCAGGTTTACCAACGGAACGGTGTCTTTAGATGCTGCGGTGATTTTTACCGGCTGCTGCGGCAATTTTGGTGTTTTTACATTCAGGCTGTTTTTTACCGGTGGTACCCTGGCGGGTGTTTCCTGTGCATGTAATACCCAACTGGTTAATAATAGTATAAAACAAAAAACAGGTTTGATCATTATAATAAGGTTTTATTATTGTACAGAAGTTGTTGGCTTGAGTGTTGCATCAAAATAACAAGAGAGCCGTTGCTTGTTTTTCACCAAATGTGCCTTTGCATTATTCATCTCAAATGAATATTCAGGGTTGTATTCGCCTCCGTACATATCCACAAAATGCAGTTTGATTTTTACCGTAGCAACATCCCATTCGTCTAAAATCAAATCCGGTGTTTTGGGCTCAAAGAAAACATCCAGCCGGTTCATGCCGGATTGAAAATCTGATAGTAAACCAATTTTAGCATTGGGGTCTGTAGAAATTGTCAGCCAATTATTTTTTCCCCTCAAAAACTCAGCATTTGACATGGTACTGCCGATAAACTTACCGCTCAGGTTCGCGCCAGGCTTATTAGTATTGCTGTATAATTCTACAGTTGCTTTAGAACCGGCTACTTTATTATCATTGCCAGTCCAGATTTCTACTTCGGCTGATGCTAATTTGAATGATGAATTCTGTTTTACGCAGTTGTTTACAGGGTAGGGGTCTG
Source organism: Chitinophagaceae bacterium UBA4411 (assembly GCA_002400415.1). Taxonomy (GTDB): domain Bacteria; phylum Bacteroidota; class Bacteroidia; order Chitinophagales; family Chitinophagaceae; genus CADEDV01. The sequence goes on along the minus strand of DGQP01000009.1, from coordinate 250,616 downwards.
TGACGGTTTTTATTCCTACAATATTCCCTGCCATATCTGAAAGATTATAGCTTATGGGTTTGGCGGTTTGATTGGAAAGATGTGAAAGCACCGAGTTGATAAAGTTATTCAGTTCTGTTATGGACGTGGCATTTGTTAAAGCCTGTGCATTTGTGCCTATTACGTAAGTATCGATAGAATACTTTGCATTTTTATTTTGTTGCAGGTAATTCATATCCACATTGATTGAGTTATTTGCTTTATCCCCATATTTGAAGTTTGCAAAGGAAGTATTGGCAAGGCTGTTTTCATCTATACTGATGGTAGCCAGAATACGGGTGCCATACGTAACGCTGCTGATCCACACAAGGTCGGGGGATTTCTCCAGCACTGCATCGGTGAAGAATCCTGTGGTAGGGATAGCTGTGGAAATAGTGTACATCGGGATTATCCAATCATACGTAACATTGAGGTGGTGGTCTGCTTTTTGGTTAGTAAACCCACCCCCGGCAGATAAACCGCATATTGCACCGCCGCCCGACATGCTGATAGCCTGTGCCGCAGAACTTTCCAGGTAATAATACTTCGATTTTGCATTAGCAGCAGTATAAGTAGTTGAAAAGTTCTTTACAATATTTTGCTTTGCAGAATTTATATTGGCTTCTGACGATGTTATATTAGCCACTAAAGCACTTACATCCCCGGAAGTATTGGTATTATCGGTGGTAAGCATGATAGGGTTTCGTTTACCTTCTCCTATTGGCTTGGTAGTGTTTCCCACCATAAAATCACTGTAATTATATATTGCTCCGGGGTAAATGCCCTGCCCACTTACATTTACGCTATTAAAACTGTTGGTATTGGCAGTAACCGTTTCATAAGTGGTAGTGCAAAGAAACCCGTTTGCATTTTGGCTTGAAGAGGATTGTATATTTACTGCTACATCGGCGCTGGTTGCAGGGCTTTTTACAGCGGTGTATTTGATATTCACACCATTTATGTTCCTTGTAACTACAGCAGGAGCAAATGTAGCTGAATAGTCCTGGAGGCGTTTAAGTTTAAGCTCGGGAGTCATTTTGAGCATTGACTGGCTTTTTATAGTAGAATTTGAAACTGATGGTCTTGTCTGTGCATTTAATATGCCTGTAAGGAAGATGCATAGAGCAGCCAGGATTAATTTTTTCATTATTATATTTTTTGTGCTGTAAAGCTATTCGAAGCAGATAACGGGTACAATCATTAAAAAAGATGATTTTACCCGCCGGCAAAAAATCATTAAAAAAGATGATGGCTGAAAAACTATTTGAATGCTTATTTTGCAACGAATAAAACCACTCAAACGTCGCTCATGAGGAAATCAGCCCTATTTTTTCTTTGTTTCTTTATTCTTAAGCTGGTGGGAACAGCACAGGTTTCAATAAAAAAGGACAGCCTGGTGCAATTGTTGCAGGCAGCAAAAGAAGATACCTCCAGGATCAGGTTGCTGATGGGCATTCAAAAGCTGTACGCCACCAAAAATTACGACAGTTCTTTTTACTATCTCAATGAAGCAACAACCCTTGCCCAAAAAATAAAAACAGATCAATTTGATTTTCTTATCAACACAGGGTACGCCGAATATTACTATTATAACAATGATTATAAAAGAGCACTCGATTATGCCCAAAAGAATAAAGAGATAGCTGAAAAGGGAAATGATATGAAACTGCTGGCTAAAAGCTATAATAACCTTGCTGCAGTGTACAATCACTTTGGACAATATAAATTTTCTATTGAGTACACGCTGAAGTGCATTGATCTTTCTGAAAAGACAAAGGATAGTGCCAGTTTTGCCATCCGTAACCTTACGGCATCAAATACATACTATAACCTGCAGCAATTTGATAAGTCTGTTGTGTATGCAAAAAAGGCCATTGCATATGGAAAACAATTCAGTAACTTTTTTGCAGTGATGATGGGTTTAAATAATCTTTCAGCAAATTATTCGTCATTGAATATGATCGACAGTGCCATTACCATCAATAAAGAACAGCTTGAGTTTGCCAAACGGGAAGAAGATATAGTGAACATTAATTATGCCCTTATTAATCTTTGCCACGATAATTTTAAAGCAGGTAATATTACAGCACTTAAAAAATATTCGATTGAACTGGCCAGCTACAGCAAAGATTATCCTGATAATAAAACCAATGCCGAAATACACAATGCTTTTGCTTTACCTTTCATTGCTCAACAAAAATATGATCAGGCAAAGGCTCAATTAGACAGCGGCATTGTACTAGCCCTGCAGGAAAATAATACTGATGCGTTAGGTAACCTGTACCAGGGTTATTCTATTATGTATTATTTACAGGGAAAAATTAAAGAAGGAGAGAATTATTCTTTTAAATATGATTCGGTGATCAGTGCCACCAACCTTAAAGAACTCAACTTTTATACGGAAGAACTGGAAACAAAATACAATACTGAAAAAAAAGAAGCACAGATCAAATTGCAGCAAACCGAGCTGCAGCAAAAAAGCAATTTGAATTATTTTTTGATTGCCGGTTCCATAGCCCTATTACTAATCCTGTTACTTGTATACCGCAACTACCGTAACCGGCAAAAACTGCAGCAGGCCAAGATAGATGAGCTGGAAGCTGAAAAACAACTCACTGCCACCGAAGCTGTTTTAAAAGGCGAAGAACAGGAACGCACCCGGCTGGCCAAAGACCTGCATGATGGGCTCGGAGGGATACTTAGTGGCATAAAATACTCATTAAGCAACATGAAAGAAAATTTAATCATGACGCCTGATAATGCACAGGCGTTTGAACGCAGCATTGATATGCTTGACAGCTCCATCAGGGAAATGCGGCGTGTGGCCCACAACATGATGCCTGAAATGCTGGTTAAATACGGGCTTGACACGGCATTGAAAGAGTTCTGCAACGAAATTAACCGGAGTGGTGTGACACGTATAGCCTACCAGTCTATTGGTATGGACGGCGCAGTAACAGACCAGACGGCTGCTGTTACTATTTATCGTATCGTGCAGGAACTGGTAAACAATGCTGTTAAACATGCAGCTGCCAAAGACCTGCTGGTCCAGTTGCATGTATCCGGGCAGGAGAAATTGTTAACGCTGACAGTAGAAGATAACGGAAAAGGGTTTGACACAGCAATTCTGGAACGTGCCCCCGGAATCGGGTGGAGCAATATCCGGAACCGGGTTGAATTCCTGAAAGGTAAAATTGATATAAATTCGGCACAGGATAAGGGAACATCTGTTTTAATTGAAATAAACCTCTGATAATTGCAATAACTAACACATTTCAACTGCCGGGCAATTTTTAATGAAAGCGAGTGTATTCATAGTTGATGACCATTATATGGTAATAGAGGGCATCCGTTCCTTATTACAAAATGAAAAGAATATTGAATGGATGGGGCATGCCACTAATGCCGCTTCCTGTATCGGGTTTCTGAAACAACAGCAACCGGATGTAATATTAATGGATGTAAACCTGCCTGACCAGAGTGGTACTGACCTTTGTAAACAGGTAAAACAACTGTACCCTAAAGTTTTTGTAATAGGATTAAGCACTTTTAACCAGCAGCCGGTTATCCGCAATATGATGGAGAACGGCGCATCAGGTTACCTGCTGAAGAATGCCACCCGGGAAGAATTGCTGACCGCCATTCTTACTGTAATGGCCGGGAAAACCTATTTCAGCGCCGAAGCAAGTCTTTCCCTGCGGGAACAGGATAATGAATTACCCCTCATCAGCCGGCGTGAAAAAGAGGTATTATTACTGATTGCCGACGGGTTTACCAATGCGGAAATAGCGGAAAAACTTTTTATCAGCGTTGCCACGGTGAACACTCACCGGAAAAGCTTACTATCCAAGTTCAGGGTAAATAATACAGCCGGCTTAATAAAACTGGCCACACGCTACAATCTTGTGTAAATAATAGTCCTGTTGTTGCTTTTCCTGAATCTTTAGCATTCACTATGCTGAATGCAGTATTTTTTATCGTATACTCGTCTTTTCCATTTCTACTCCGGCTGGTTATTGTATTCATTCATTACGATAAAAAGCTTACTTCTCTGTTTTATCCGGCCATTTCATTATTCACTTCACAATTTCTAATAGGTCAATAAACAATTATGGTAGTTGCAGACTTTATAAAAAGAAGCCCCTGTCAGCCGGTGGGAGCAAAGGGCATCTGTAATTGTTAAGCAGTTAACCAGTATATTATAGAAGTGCCCATCTTATAAAGTAGTACAATGAGATCCCCTTACAAGTAAAAAAATCCGTTGCATCAACTACCTCTAAAAATCCAGTAGTACTACGGGTATTTTTCTTCGCCATTCTTTCCACCTTGTCAATGAAAATACTTTTATCACCCAATCCAACTGTATGAAAGAATCACCTCCCCTTCCGGCTGCCGGTTCTCATTTCATTCCGCTCAACCGGGCTATTGAAATGACAAGTCTCTTTCGCTCTCAGTGTGAAAACGTACTGGCACCTGCTTTTCGAAACCAGGACATCCTGCCGGTATGCGAAACTTTTAACCGGGCCGATATTGAAAGTTTGTTGGCAAAAAAACAATGTCAGGCCATCCGTATTTATTTAGGTATGGATACATCTTTAAAGATCCGTATCATCATAGTAGCTGCTAATGGTAATGGCGAAGACATCTTACCGGTACAGCCTGCAACCGGATCCGATCCGGACAATGGTGAAGATATTGTTGAAGAGGGGCATCGCTGTCCGCCTGCGTGCCCTCCTCCCTCACCATTGAATACGCAATGAAAGAATAAGGGCATTACTTAGGATGTCATACATAAAAACCCTGAATACTAAAAATTCAGCGTATTCATTCAAATGTCATCTCCCCCTGCTGCTCTTATCTTTAAGAGGATATGATATACACATGGTTCATTATCCTTAGTGCCAGTATTTTTATTGCAGCGCTTATTGCAATTTTCCGGTTTCAGAAATTAGATCCTGACAGTTACCCTTTTATTATTTGTATCTGGATTGGAGCAGTAAATGAGTTGATCAGTATTATCCTGCAACAACAGGGACATACAACAGGAATCAATAATAACATCTACGTACTTTTGGAAGCTATCCTTTTACTCTGGCAATGCTGGTATTGGGATGCCTTTGACCGGAAGCGGGTTGTTTTCATCCCTCTTTTAATCCTGATCCCCGTCATATGGACAGCTGAGAATTTCATCCTTTTCCCCATACAGCAGACACAACCCTGGTTTCGCCTGTTCTATTCCTTTTTTATTGTGTTACTGGCTATTAACATCATGAATAGACTTATTATTGAAGAAAGACAGGCACTCTATCGCCATTCCGTATTCCTTATTTCCGCAGGCTGGATCATTTACTTTACTTATAAACTGATTATCGAAGCTTGCTGGGTTACAGAAGCCTATGCAACCCCCGGCTTTATGTACAATATTTACAGCATTCACATCTGGATCAATTGCTTTACCAATTTAATATACGCAATCGCAATTTTATGGATGCCAAAGAAACTACCATTTACCTTACCATACTAAGCATCGTATTCATTATAGGTATTATCCTGGGCTATTTTATTTGGTCCGTCATCAGCCTGCACCGGCGGTATATCCGGTTGCATAAATCAAAGAACAGTGCCCAGATAACTGTATTGGAAAAAGAACGTACCCGTATTGCTGCTGACCTTCACGATGAGTTAGGACCTATCTTATCTGCCGCTAAATTCAAACTGGCCGAAGTAGAGCCTCCTTCAGCTGAAGAACAAACATTACTGATCGAAGCGGCCGATCATATTGATAAGATCATTACCCGTATCCGGGAGATATCTAACGGCCTGATGCCAAATACACTTCTCCGTAAAGGGCCTGTCCATGCAATTGAAGAGTTTATTCATGTTGTTACATCCTCCTGCCCTCTCAAAATCGAGTTACTCAAATATAATATCCCACTGCTCTCACAGGAACAGGCTATCAATATCTATCGCATCCTCCAGGAAATCATTCACAATACCGTTAAGCATGCACAGGCTACAACATTAAAGATTCAGTTTTTTACTCGCACCAGTTCCCTTGTCATTATTTGCAACGACAATGGCTGTGGTTTTAATAAATATGCCGCCCGAAAAGAAAAAAAGGGCCTCGGCCTGCACACTATGCTACAGCGGGCCGAGATGCTGGGAGGTAAATTGTTTATTACTACCGGCCTTTCCAAAGGCACTACAATCAAATTGGAGATACCATTAAATCATACAACTGAAAACAATGAGCCCAAAATTAATTAATATCATCATGGCGGATGATCATGAAATTTTCAGGGATGGCTTTGGAGTCATGTTTCGCCGCCCCTCCGATATCAAACTACTCGCTGATGCACGAAACGGGCAACAGCTCATTAACCTGGCGGAAAAATTCAACCCCGATGTTATCCTCACTGATATCAAAATGCCCGGCATGGATGGTATCGAAGCCACCCGTATCATTACTACCAAAATGCCGCATATCAAAGTGATTGCCCTCTCTATGTTTGATGACGACAACCTTATTATTGACATGCTGGAAGCAGGAGCTATTGGTTATCTCTTAAAAAATGCTCACAAAAAAGAAATTATCGAAGCCATTCGTACCGTTAATAACAATGATCCTTATTATTGTAACCGCACTTCTACGAAGTTAGCCCGCCTTATTGCCACCAGCCGTTTCAATCCCAATAAGCCAGTTGAGAAAATCACTTTCAAAGAAAAAGAAAGGCTTATAATCGAGCTCATTTGTAAAGAATATTCTAACAAGGATATTTCTGAAACTCTCCACCTCAGTATACGTACTATTGAAGGATACCGGCTCAGGATCATGGAAAAAATGCTTGCCAAAAACATTGCAGGAATAGTCGTCTTCGCCATCCGTCATGGTCTTTTCAAGCCCTGATTTCTAGGCCACAATGAGCCCTTTCATTTTGATAAACCTTCTTAATTTTCAGTAACACCAGGGATTTTAAAATGGACAATGTATTGATAATTTCAGCGCTTTATGCAGAGAATAATAATGCACATGAAACAACCGGAGATTCATTCCATTATCATGTGTTTTAGTGCGGACTACCCTAATAGCCTGGCTTTTATGAAATATGGGAAAGCATCAATCAACAAAAGAAATTATTGGTATTTTAGGGCTCTGCATTTTTTTAAAAAGCTTGATCCGGTTTGAGATGTAATCGCTTTTATTTCTTTTCCATCTTCTCCTCAATAAGCCTGTTATATTTTTCTAATAATTCCATGTGCTTATTCTTCCATTGCTCTAATAATTTTAGAGCTTCTTCTAATGTTTTCGGTTTTCCGTAAATTTCATCCGGCTCTTCCAGTAAATATTTGGGCATTTCGGGAAACTCATCTGTAAAATCATAATGCAGGGCCTTGCCGTATGCAATAAGAATAGAAAAATCCAGATCAGGGCTTTCAATATGTTTATAATAGGCAGAACGGCTGTACCCTGCTTTTTTGGCAATATCTCCCTTTTTAAAGCCTGATGCCTCAACAACAGCAGCTAATATCTGCCCCCGGTCTGATCTGGTACGTCTTTTTGACACCGAGGGCTAAAGAGAATAAGAACTATGTATAAAAAAAGATACAAAAATACGATAAAGTAAACATAAAATGTGTAATATTGTCTACTTAATAAGCTAAAATCCGGTGAAGATGATTATATAGAAACTTTATCTTGCGATAACTTCAAAAAATTACTTGAAGCATTCGCTTAGAGTCTCGTCTTGAAACCTCGGAAATTTCATACGACACGGGATAATAAGTAGAATGCCCACGTTTCGGCGTGGGCTCTCTTATTCGTGTCGGGCCTCCGAGGGCCTCAAGGCGGTAAGTTGAGTTCCACGCCTTTTCATTGCCAGCAATGAAGCTGCTTCGCAAAAAAGACACTGAACAACATTTACCACATGACTTTCTAAGCGGCCTTAAACCATAAGTCTATGAAAGTTTGGTATATCCACAAAGAACTCCACCTTCTCAACTCCCATTGGGCGCAAAAGCCTAAAAACCCGGTTTAAGGTAAAACTCAAACAGCAGGACCTGCGATGGTCCGTTGCCCCTTTTTCAAATCATCAACTAACATCCTTTCCTTCAACACTGTCCCAAAGAGCGTTCCAGAGGCAAGGAATTAAAAAACTAAACTGCAAATGAAACCAACCATCTGCATACTGGCTATGCTATGCCCCATTCTGAGCATGTGCCAGCCCAAACCCATTACTGGCCAGGTCCTTAATCAAGACAATGAGCCCATTCCCGCCGCAACGGTTACATTGATTAGTAATAAACAATCTACGATCACCAATAACAATGGAATTTTTGCCCTGAACAGGGTAGAAGAGGCAGGTATTCCTTCGCACGATTCCCGTCTATTGACTCTCGACTCTATCACCATCTCCGCCATAGGTTACGAGACTGTAACAATCGCTGTAACACAGCTACAAACCTCAAACTCAAAACCTCAAACTATCATCTTGCCAAGAAAGATCACCGCCCTGGATGAAGCCCTTATTATCGCATACGGCACCACAACAAAACGTTTTTCTACCGGCTCCGTTGCTAAACTATCAGCTTCAGAAATAGAAAAGCAACCTGTTTCAAATCCCTTGTCCACTTTATCCGGCCGCATCCCCGGCGTAATTGTCACACAAGGCTCCGGCGTCACCGGTTCAACCGTTAATGTACAGATCCGGGGTCGCACTTCATTAGACCTGGCTTTGTCGAAAAATGATCCCCTGTTCATCATTGATGGCGTTCCCTTTGAATCAGGCAATACTCCGGTCAACCAGTTAACTTCAGCAGCTAATAACCCTGTACCCACCAATAATAGCCCCGTATCCGGTATCAGCCCCTTCAACACCATCAACCCGCAGGATATTGAGAGCATTGAAGTTCTAAAAGATGCTGATGCCACTGCTATCTATGGCAGCCGTGGTGCCAATGGAGTTATTTTAATTACTACAAGAAGAGGCAAAGCCGGCAAAACCAAATTCGCGATCAGCAGCTACACAGGTTTCAGTTCTATTACTCGTTCCCCTTCAATGCTTAGTACAGAACAATACCTGCAAATGCGGAGAGAAGCCTTTGCCAATGATGGGAATACTCCTACTAACAGCACAGCTCCTGATCTTTTATTATGGGATACCACACAGTATACAGATTTTAAAAAAAAATTTATCGGCAACACTGGTCAGTCTTCTGATATTAATGCTTCCGTATCCGGAGGGAATGCCTTTACCCGGTTTAGTATTGGTGCAGGCTACCACCGGGAAACAAATGTATTTCCTGGTACCCATTCTGATACAAGAGCATCCCTTCGGCTAAACATTTTCCATACACCTGCATCAAAGAAATGGGATATACACCTGGTTACTATTTATGCCTCGGAAAAAAACCGCCTCTTTCGAACAGACCTTACCCGGCATATCATCCTGCCTCCACACCTGCAATTATTCACCAGTGCTGGCAAATACAACTGGCAGCAAAATGGTATCAACTTTTCAACGCTCGGTTTCACTAATCCCCTGGCTGAAATGGAAAGAACCTATAACTCATTAAATCAAAATCTTTCTTCAAATCTCATCATCAATTATAAAATCACGGCGGCACTGGTTCTCCGGGTTAATATGGGATACAATACATTTAATACAACAGAACAAAGTAATACCCCGCGCACCGCTATTGCACCGGACAATAGCACCCTCGCATCCTCTTTGTTTGCTACCAGTACCCGCAGCAATTGGATTATAGAACCGCAGGCCGAATACAACGCCAAGCTCGCCAAAGGAAAATTAGAGCTGCTTTTAGGTACCACTTTCCAGCAACGGAATGCAAATGGTATGAACGCAGCCGGTACCGGTTACACCAACGATCTTTTGCTTGCTTCGCTTAGTGCTGCTGCCAGTATCACAGCCTCAAACACTTTTGAATTGTATAAGTATAACGCACTCTTCGGTCGCATTACCTATAATTGGCAACAGAAGTACTTATTTAATTTTTCCGCCCGCCGGGATGGCTCCAGCCGCTTCGGTCCCGGTCGTCAATTTGCAAACTTTGGAGCTCTGGGTCTCGGTTGGATTTTCACAACTGAGCCGTGGATGCAAAATCAAAACATACTCAGCTATGGTAAACTAAGAACCAGCTATGGTATCACAGGCAACGATCAGGTAGGCGATTATAAATATCTCGACTTATGGACCAATACCAGCAATCCCTACCAGGGCATTCCCGGCTTTCGCCCTCTCGCATTGTTCAATCCTGATTATAACTGGGAGAAGAATAAAAAATGGGAGGCTGCCCTAGAGTTGGCATTCTTTAACGATAAACTATCAGTTAGTACTGCATACTACCAGCACCGCAGCAGTAATCAATTAGTCAGCTACCGTCTGCCTAATCAAACCGGCTTTGCCACTGTTGTAAAAAACCTGCCTGCTCTTGTACAAAACAGCGGCTGGGAATTTACTCTGCAATCAATGCTTACAAAAAAGAAAGGCCTCCATTGGAAGTCTTCATTCAATCTCACTATCCCTTCTAATAAGCTGATTGCTTTCCCCGGTCTGGCAGGTTCCAGCTATAATTCGCTCTACACTGTTGGAAAATCTTTATCAGTAGTAACCGCATTAAAGTTTTTAGGTGTCGATCCTTCCACAGGCATATACACCTATCAGGATCTTAATAACGACGGGGCTCTCAACGCTGCTGATTTACAAAATCTTGGTCACCTTGATCCCCGCTGGTATGCAGGCTGGAGCAATACAATTGAATTTCAGCAATGGCAGTTTGACATCTTCTGTGAATACCGTAACCAGCGGGGAAGAAATTACCTTGCCACTCTCTATAACTACAAACCAGGTTTTTTATACAATCAGCCAGATTTTGTACTCAATCGCTGGTACAAACCGGGAATGAATTCTGTCATTCAGAAGTTCACTACCGCCAACTCAACACCTGCCGGGCAGGCTGGCAACCGCATATCTGCTTCTGATGCTCCGTACAGTGATGCATCATTTATCAGGATAAAGAATATCGCCCTAGCATATAATTTTTCATCAACCCTTGCAGAAAAATTAAAAATAGAGGCTGCAAGATTTTTTATTCAGGCGCAAAATTTTTTCACTATTACCAACTACAAAGGATCCGATCCTGAAACACAGAATTTTTTACAACTGCCCCCTTTAAAAACTATTGTAATGGGCTGCCAGTTCACCCTTTAAAATAATTACCATGAAACATGCATATGGATATATCGTACACCTGCTTTGTACTTGTACATTGATCATTTGTTCTGTTCTTTTTTTTGTTTCCTGTAAAAAATTTATAACCATTCCGCCCCCGGAAACGCAGGTAGAAGGAATTAAGGTGTTTGAAAATGACCAGGCCGCCATCGCTGCTGTAACCGGTTTATATAGCCAGATCATGCAATCTAATCTTACACTTGCTAATGGAGCTGCTACACTCTACCCGGCTTTATCTGCCGATGAATTGTACAACACAGCACCAAATGTTGATTATGATGGCTTCCGAACCAATCAAATCATTGCAGATGGCTCAGGTTTGCCGCGTCTCTGGTCTTTTGGTTATCGTTATAGCTATCACGCTAATGCAGTTATAGAAGGATTACAGGCTTCTCCCGTGATTACAGATTCCTTACGCAAACAACTAACTGGCGAAATGCTATTAGTCCGGGCTTTCAGTCACTTGTTGCTCGTCAACTTTTTTGGTGATATTCCACTGGTTGCTTCTACTTCTTTTCAGGAAAATGAAGCATTACCCCGCACACTGTCAGCCATTGTATTTGAAAAAATAATTGCCGATCTCCTGCAGGCAAAGCAACTACTATCCGAAGCCTATCCCACAGCCAGCCGCAGCCGGCCCAATAAATGGACAGCCTCTTCATTACTGGCCCGCGCATACTTATATACGGGGCAATGGGCACTTGCTGAAACGGAAGCATCGGCAATAATCAACTCCGGACTTTATTCTGTAGTTCCGGTATTGAACAATGTTTTTCTCAGCAATAGCAATGAGGCTATCTGGCAGATTAGTTCTGTCAGTCAGTCACTCAATACGACCGAGGGTAACATCTTTATTCCATCCTCCGCTACCACACGTCCTGCATTCGCAGCAACAGACCAACTGCTTACTGCTTTTGAGCCCAACGACCTTCGTAAAACAAACTGGTTAAAAGCAGTCACAATCAGTAACCAACCTTATTCCTACCCATATAAATACAAAGTCAGAACAGGGGCTCCACCTTATACAGAATACAATATAATCATCCGCCTTGCAGAAATTTTCCTTATTCGTGCCGAGGCAAGGACAATGCTTAATAACACTTCTGCTGCATTACAGGACATCAATATTATTCGCAGCAGGGCTGGGCTTCCACCTGTAACAGCAGGCACAAACGCAGAATTGTTGGCGGCCATCGCACAGGAAAGAAGACTAGAATTCATGTTTGAATGGGGGCATCGCTGGATAGATTTAAAAAGAACAGGAGCAATAGATAATGTACTGGGCCCTGTTAAAGCTCCCAACTGGCAATCCACAGATAGTCTATATCCAATTCCTAAATACGAACTCGATACCAATCCTTTTCTCATCCAAAATCCCGGCTATTGACCACATTAAAATTTTTATATGAAATTAATCTCCTGCTTACTCATCATTTTCTTACTGTCATTGTCAAAAATCCGGGCACAGCAACTTTCACCCGGTGATGACTGCACGGCCATCACAGCTGCCGAGGTCTGGAATTATGATCTGGAACAACTCAGTCTTGCCACTTATAAAGGCAAATGGATAATTCTTGATTTTTGGAATCATTCCTGTATCACCTGCATCCAGTCATTTTCCAAAATGGAAAAACTACAACAGCAATTCAACAAACACTTGCAGATTATTCTCGTCAGCAAAGAATCTGCAGATTCAACAATACGGTTTTTTAAAAAACACAAACGCATTCCGGTTCCCTCCTTTCCTTTTATTACTGCGGCCATCAGCATCTGGCACCGGTTTAATCCCGATCACACACCTTTTCAGGCCTGGATCGATGACAAAGGGATCCTTCGTTATATAACAGGTCCGTATAATCTTACCACTGCTCATATACAGGAAGTGCTGGAAGGTAAAAAACTGGATATAGCTTCCGCACTCCCGCTGCCAAAAAAACAAACTGGCCCCTCCTTCTCCTGGGATAATATCCACACAGGTTTTCAATCCCGCATATTGCCTTGTGCCGAAGGTTCAATAAACAAAACCTTCGAAGCACAACATGTCGCTAATGGCCGGTTCATCCGTATGTCCCGTGCCTGTTCTTCGGTCGGAGATTTACTGATGAAAGCTTTTAGCGAATACGATAAGTATAATTTTAAAACGCCGGCTCAATTGATCTGGCTGCTGGAAGATAAAACTCCTTATACCCTTCCAATTGATCCGGATAGATGGGATAACTGGAAAAAACAATATAGTTACTCCTATGAACTTATTCTGCCCGTACAATATATAGATCAGCGGTACCAGTTCATGCAACAGGATATACAACGTTTTTTTGGTTTAAAAGTATCAAGAGAAAAAAAAGAATTGCCGGCGCTATCCCTCGTTAGTACAGGCGACAATATTGGTTTACAAACCCGGGCAATGGCTGTTACAGATAATCTTCGACAATCCTCTCTCCGCAACCCTGTATCCGATTCAATCCGTTCAATGAATAATAAACCCTTTAAAGAACTGGCAGACCGCATTAGCAGTTGGGTGCTTTATTACCTGAAAATTCCTTTCCAGGATAAAACCGGATATACTGGCAACATTGATATATCTCTCTCCGAAAAAGCCATTGATCCCTTTAATTGGGAACAGCTCAATAAAGAACTTTCAAAGTATAATTTAAAATTAGTAAAGGACAGTGCCTTAACAGATGTACTCATCATTAGGAAATACTGAACCCATTAAGAAGACAACGGATACAACGCTCATGTCATGTAGGTGAGCGATGATTAGTAGTTACAGTAAAAAGGGGAGTGGCTTCAGCCATTCCCCTTTTACATAAATCATCAGCATTACAACGACTTGGTAATCGTATAATCACCGGCCCCGCTAGTAGTAGGACTATGCCCTACTTCCCAGGCTCTTACACAATCCGCTGCTACACCCTCAGGGCAATCGATCAGGTCTTCTTGTTCAAACTCATCAATGGTCATCGGATCACCAGGGTTCAACGGGTTCGAAGTATTGACATCACCGTTCACCACTTCGTAAAAATAATACTCAGTATCACTGTTTTTTGAATCATTGGCCAGTCCAAATGCACTGAACACAACAATACCCAACAGGGCTATCAGCCCCAACAAATATTTTTTCATTTTTTGAAATTTTAGTGAATAAAATGCTTACTCTCTTGCAGGTTTTCAGCTTCCCCTCCCATTAAAACTGCGCAGTCGTTATGGATTACTGGCAATACTAACCCATCTGCAAACCAAAGACAAGGGTAGTACTACTTATTCATACCCGTGCTACTACCGGATTTTTGTCTCAACAATCTCAAACAACACTACCTACCTATAGCCAGTGTTAAACATCAAATTTTTCCGGCCAGCTTTAGTTAACAACCCCACCTTCCCTATGCCAAAGTGTGTTTTACCACCAATGGCCTTCTGAACAAAGCAACTTCGGCCTTTTAAACAAAATGGAAGGGCAGATTCCTTTTCATTTTTGATGTAACAAAAAAGAAATCAAAAATGAAACAGAACAACTACCAGGGAGCATTACAACAACCAACCGGTTCCGGCTTCAACGCCACTTCAACCACAAATGATGTAATAAAAGGCATTGATCTCAGCGGTAAAATCGCAATCGTAACCGGCGGCAATACCGGTATTGGTTTGGAAACAACCAAAACACTGGCAGCCGCAGGCGCAACCGTAATTGTTCCGGCAAGGGATAGCAACAAAGCAAAAGCAAACCTGGCAGACATTGCCAGGGTAGAACTTGAAAGTATGGACCTGATGGATCCCGCTTCGATTGATGCATTTGCAGAAAAGTTTCTTGCATCCGGACGACCCCTGCACATACTGGTTAACAATGCCGGCATTATGTGGGTGCCCCTCAGAAGGGACAGCAGGGGTATAGAATCACAACTGGCTACCAACTACCTTGCACAATTCCATCTCACCGCCCGGTTATGGCCGGCCCTGAAAAAGGCAAACGGGGCCAGGGTTGTTAATGTATCATCACAAGGTCACCAGTTTGCACCTTTTAATTTTGATGATCCTAATTTTCTAAACCATGAGTATGAAACCCTGCAGGGCTATGGTCAGTCAAAAACAGCTTCCAATTTATTTTCACTTGAGCTGGACACGAGGGGTAATGCCCACAATGTGAGGGCTTATGCTGTGCACCCGGGTTCTATAGGGGGCACTGAACTGGCAAGAGAGGCCCCTATCGAACTTTTTCAGCAAATGGGTTTTTATGATGCTGAAGGTAAAATTTTACCCGAGGTAGCTGCCTCATTGAAAACAATAGCACAGGGTGCAGCAACCACAGTATGGTGTGCAGCGAGCCCGGCATTAGATACAACCGGGGGCGTGTATTGCGAAGATGCAGATATTGCTGTATTGCTGAATGAAACACCCGGTTCCTTTAATACAGGTGGTGTGTATAGTTATTCCCTTGATGAAGACAATGCAAAAAAACTATGGATTTTAAGCGAAGAAATGACAGGCATATCCTTCCCGGTTAATTAACAGGCTTCTAAAACCAGGCCCTGCTGCGGCAAGCCCTGATAGCAACTTTGTTTAACTTTAGCGCCTCTTAAAATGGATTATACAGCTAAATATATCACCGATGACATAAAACTTTCCTGCTACGAGGATAAGTTTTTTAAATCGGATATTTCTTTCGATCAGCATATGCTGATATGGTTTATATCAGGAGAAACAAAGATTGTTCAGGCCGAAGGAACCTATATTTTTAAAGCAGGTGATATTTTCCTTATACCCCGGAACCAGCTGGCAACGATCATTAATTATCCCAAAGACGGCCTGCCGCATAAAACTGTAGTGATGCACCTGTCTGAAACAAGGCTAAGAGATTTTTATAGCGGCATGAACATTAATCCTGATGCATCGCTGGCACAAAAGATCCGCCACTATAGTAAACATCCTTTACTTGAAAGCTGTTTATCATCGCTGGTTCCTTATTTTGAGATGAGCGATATACCGGAAACTATTGCCTCCCTGAAAATAACAGAAGCCATCAGCATACTCAGGGCCATTGATGCCTCGGTTGACAATGTACTGGCCAATTTTGAAGAGCCCGGAAAAATTGACCTGGTTAATTACATGGAAAAGAATTTTATGTTTAATATGCCGATGGAAAAATTCGGCTACCTCACCGGCAGAAGTCTTACTACTTTCAAAAGAGATTTTAAAAAAGCCTTCAACAGCACTCCCCAACGCTGGCTCACACAAAAACGGCTGGAACTGGCCCACTACCAATTTGTGGAAAAGAAAATGAAACCCGTTGACGTCTGTTATGAAGTCGGGTTCGAAAATCTTTCTCATTTCTCCTTTGCATTCAAAAGCTTTTTTGGTTACACACCCACACAGTTACTGGAGCAAACTACCCGGTCGTAACAAACACCCCGGCCCTTAAAACAAAATAAATCCGGCCTTCTGAACAAAATGCAAAAAAAGAATGCTACTTATTTTTGGTAAACAAAACCAGTAAAATGATACAGCCAGAATATTTTCCCCCGGTTAGACCTGAAGCTTCCGGATTTGAAGGGTTATTATTTATTCCCGATATATCCGGTTTTACAGAGTTTGTTCATTCCACAGATGTAATAACCGGCAAGATAATAACAGCGGAATTACTTGCTGCAATTATCAGCCAGAACCAGCTCAGGCTCGACATTAGCGAGGTGGAGGGTGATGCCGTCTTATTTTACAGGCATGGAGCTGCACCATCTGTACAAGAGTTGGTGCAACAATTCAACATGATGGAAACGGCTTTTATGGAGAAACGCAAACAGTTAGAAGAAAGATTCAGCCTTTCTCTGGATATTTCCTTAAAAGCAATTGCCCATTACGGGCAAATGAGTCAATACCAGGTAGGCCCTTTTACTAAACTATACGGCGAAGTGGTGGTGGAAGCACACCGTCTCCTCAAAAATTCTGTTCAAAGCAATCATTATCTTCTATTAACTGATGCGCTGTACAACAAAGCTCCTTTTTCAAATGATGAAGTATTTCACAATTATTTCAGTTCTGCCCGTCTTTGTGAAGCGTACAGATCAATACAACAGATTTGCTTTACCTGTCTTGATTTTACAGCCGAACAAACCCTGAAAAAAGTGGCTTAAGGAAGTAGCGCAAATCCCGGAGGAACGCATGAGATTACCTTAGCCAAGGAACCCGATTGCACCATTCATCCTTTAAAACCTGCGATTCATTACTTTGAAGTATAAAACGGGGGAAAATCCCCTACATTTGCCCCATCAATTTTACGAATATGAAAATCTGCTAAGGACTGCCCCTGGCAGCCAGGTTCTCTCCATTGTAAATCAGAGCCTGCCTTTAAGGAAATGAAAGCAACAAACCCGTTGCTGCCTGTAATGCAAAAGCTGTTGCAGGTTTAAACCGATTTTCAGTTATACCTTTAATTATTACCAACCATGTCGAAAACGACAACTTATACCAATAGGGTATCCTATTTCTTTACCCTCGTCAAACAATCCCTCCGGGGGGACGAGCACGACTATACCAAGGGCAGTATCCGGTCAGCCATTGTATTACTGGCTATTCCCATGATCCTGGAACTGAGCCTTGAATCCGTATTTGCAGTAGTGGATATGTATTTTGTCAGCCATTTACCCAATAGTAAGAATGCAATCGCCACTGTGGGGCTTACAGAATCTGTGATCTCTCTGATTTATACCATAGCCATCGGGCTAAGTGTGGCAGCAACCGCTGTTGTGGCCCGCCGTATTGGTGAAAAAAACTCCGATGGAGCTGCACATGCCGGTGCGCAGGCCATAGTTATATCCATAGTAGTAGCTGTGATTCTCAGCATCGCCGGTGTCATCTTCGCTGCGGATATATTAATGATCATGGGTGCAGCTCCTGAAGTGGTAAAAGAGGGAACCATTTTTACCCGTATAATGATGGCAGGTTCCTTAGTCATTATCCTGTTATTTCTTATCAATGGTATTTTCAGGGGAGCCGGTGATGCAGCAATGGCTATGCGCAGCCTGTGGATTGCCAGTGGCATCAATATCCTTTTATGCCCACTACTGATATATGGTTATGGACCCTTTCCTGAGCTGGGATTGAAAGGCGCCGCTATTGCCACCACCATTGGACGTGGTGTTGGTGTAATCTATCAATGCTATCATTTATTCAGCGGTAAAAAAATGATCAAGCTGAAACGATCGCACTTCAATTGGGACCTTCCGGTAGTAAAGACTTTATTTAATGTGGCCTGGCCTGCCACTTTCCAGTTTTTTATTCCAAGCGGAAGCTGGATCGTGTTGGCCTGGCTGGTATCCCATACCGGCAGCACAGAAGCATTTGCAGGTTACCAAGTGGCTATCCGGAACGTGGTTTTCTTTATTTTACCCGCCTGGGGATTAAGCAATGCTGCCGCTGCACTGGTGGGGCAAAATCTCGGTGCACAACAACCCGAAAGAGCGGAGAAAAGTGTGCTACTGACAGCCCGTTACAATGCTTTTTTTATGGCAGGGGTGATGCTCTTGTTCTTGTTATTCGCCTCCCCAATCATCAGCATTTTTACAAAAGAACCCGAAGTACACCGCTATGGTACCAGTGCGCTACAGATCATTGGTGCCGGGTATATATTTTATGGCGTCGGTATGGTAATGATACAAGCCCTGAACGGTGCCGGTGATACCAAAACCCCTACCTGGATTAATATTTTTGGCTTCTGGCTGTTCCAGATACCATTGGCCTGGTTACTGGCCAAAGAATTGGGTATGGGGCCCACCGGTGCTTTTATTGCTATTCCTGCTGCAGAAACGTTGCTGGCCTTAGCCGCCTGGTATTTTTTTAAAGCAGGTAAATGGAAGCTGGTGAAACTATAATCACTCTCATAATAAATAAGGCCGGTCCCCCTGATCGGTCTTATTTTATTTAATTTAGTTCCATATAATTACTGTATGAGCGACACTATCAGCCAGAACCGGATCCGGCAGATTTTCTTCATTGTGATACTGCTTTTGCTCGGACTGCTATTATTCCTTGAACTTTATTCATTCTTACCGGCTGTTCTGGGTGCAATGACCTTATATATATTAATGCACCGCTGGATGTTCTTCCTCACCGAAAAAAAGAAATGGCGCAAAGGATGGACCGCTGCTTTACTGATGCTGCTTTCGTTTATAGTAATCCTGCTGCCTGTAGGCCTGCTGGCCAATATGCTTTCTTCCAAAGTTACCTATGCCGTGCAGCATTCATCAGAGTTGGTAGCCGCCCTCAAAAAACTGGTGGCTACTCTTGAACAACAGTTTGATGTTACCATCACCAGTGAAGAGAATATCAATAAACTCGGTAATGCCATCACCCAAAGTCTGCCGCAGATACTCGGCGCCACATTTAATACTGTTACCACCATCTTCTTCATGTATTTTATTCTCTATTTTATGCTGGTGAACGGCCGGTATATGGAAGATGCATTGTATGAATATATACCTCTCAAAGATGAAAATGTAAATAAGGTAAGTAAAGAAGTCAATAAGATGGTGGTATCAAATGCCATTGGCATTCCATTGATTGCTTTTGCACAGGGCCTGGTAGGTCTTATCGGTTACCTTATTATTGGTGTAAAAGAACCTTTCTTCTGGTTTGGTGTCACCTGTATCGCTGCCATGCTGCCGGTTGTAGGCGCTGCATTAGCCTATGTCCCTTTAGCCATTATCTTTTTTGCGGGCGAAGAAACAGGCCGTGGTATTGCCATGCTCATTTTTGGATTTGGTATTATCGGCACTGTTGACAATATACTTCGATTTACATTGCTTCGCAGGTTGGGCGATGTGCATCCGCTGACCACCGTCTTTGGTGTCATCATTGGTCTCAATCTCTTTGGCTTTATTGGTTTGATATTTGGCCCCTTGCTAATCTCCTTATTTATATTGTTGCTAAAGATCTATTCCAGCGAGTTTATTACCAAGCAACGGGATATCAATAAAATCATGGAAAACTGAGTACTTCTTTGTAGTCATTCATTTACAAAACGAAGGAGTGTTAGTATTTTCCCCCGTATCATTCTTTGCTTATTCGCGAATAAATACGCAAACAACTATAAAACAGTAGTTTATTGCTTGTATTTTCTGATAACGGATAATATTTTTATTCCCTGATCCGTTATTGAATCCGAATCCGATACCCTTGAAAAAAACAGTAGCATATATACCTGTTATCTTTCTGTTCCTGACATTGTCGTCTTTCACAGACATGCAGTATACCAGTAGCAAACCAGCAACTCCCCGGTCGCATACTCACTTCTTACCTGTTGCCGGGAGTACCACAACTACATTATATAAAACATTAGGACTGGAAGTAAAGGGTCTTTCGAAAGAAGCGTTTGAATTTGCCTGGAAGGGCTATCAGAAATTGGCAGAGAACAAGCAAATAAATAATACCGCTTATCTGACCATTTGTGATTTCAGTCAGTCTTCCAAACAAAAAAGATTATACCTGATTGATATAAATAATGAAACCGTGGTGATGAATACCTGGGTGGCACATGGGCGCAACTCGGGTCTTGATTATGCTACTCAATTTTCTAACACACCGGAATCCCTGCAAAGCAGTCTCGGTTTTTATGTTACCAAACAAACCTATACAGGTGAGCACGGTCTGTCATTAAAACTACAGGGGCTGGAGCCCGGTTTTAACGATAAAGCCTTCCAGCGTGCCATCGTCATCCATGGAGCTGATTATATCGGTGCTCAAAGAATGAACAACAGCTCATTCATGGGCCGCAGCTTCGGTTGCCCGGCTGTTCCCAAAGAAGAAAGTACTGCGCTTATTAATATAATTAAAAATGGCACCTGCCTTTTTATCTATCACCCTTCCAAAAAATATCTTGATAAATCAAAAATATTAAACGACTGATTGGACACAACAACAAGGATGGATGATAACAAAAAGCTCAACTTACCCTATGGTTGGGCTTTTTTGTTTTAAAATAATTTGCTGATGCTTTCTTCCAGCAGCATATAACCCATCCAGCTCATAACGAGTACAACGATCCAGCCAGCAACCTGCATCCATAGCGGATGCTGATAAGTTTCGAATAGTTTTTTCCTGTTCACAGCAATCAGCATGATGGCCAAAGCAACCGGCAATATCAAACCGTTCAATGCACCTGCTGTTACGAGAATATAACCGGGTGCCTGTTTCAGCAGAATAAAAATAACCGCGGAGAGAATGATAAAAGCAGAAACCAGCCAGCGTTGGTTTTGGGCAAGAACAGGAGAGAACGTTCTCAGAAAAGAAACGGATGTATAGGAAGCACCGATCACGGAAGTGATGGCAGCTGCCCACATAACAATCCCGAAAAAAGTATACCCCATGATACCAGCAGCATTCCGGAATACTGAAGCAGCAGGGTTCTTTTCACTTAATACGGCCCCGCTCCCAACAACTCCCAATACAGCAAGAAAAAGTACATAGCGCATAACAGAAGTAATGATGATGCCGGTTATGGCGCTTTTGTTCACCTGCGGAATAGCTGCTACTCCTTTCACATTCGCATCCAGTAAACGATGTGCGCCGGCAAAACTGATATACCCGCCTACTGTTCCGCCTACCAGCGCCACAATCATTTTGATATTAATCTTTTCCGGCCTGAACGTATGCACTACTGCTTTTGATAGTGGTGGCTGGGAGACAAAAGCTATGTAGACCGTTAACCCGACCATAGCGATACCTGCGATCTTAACAAACCAGTCAATAGCCCTGCCTGCATCTTTTATCCAGAATATGAACAAAGTAATAACACAGCTGACAACTGCTCCCCATTTAGTATCAATCCCTGTTACTACTTCAAGACCCAAGCCGCAGCCTGCTATATTTCCTATATTAAACACTAACCCGCCAAAAGCAACCAAGAATGCCAGCACATATCCAAGCCCGGGTAACAACTGATTAGAAAGATCCTGCGCCCGTCTTTCACCCACCGTAATGATCCGCCAGATATTCAATTGTGCACCAATGTCAAGCAATACAGAAATAAGGATAACAAAACCAAAACTCGTCAGCAACTGGTTGGTGAATAAACTGGTATTATTTAAAAAACCGGGGCCAATGGCAGAAGTCGCCATCAGGAATGCAGCACCCAGAATAGCAGAGTTTTTTTTCATTCACTTGTTGTAAGGATATGATGAATGGCTTTGGTAAACTCTGCAGCATATTTCCCGTCTCCGTGAATGCAAATTGTTTGGGCTGCTATTGGAATAACCTTCCCCGATACTGTTGTAACTGTTCCTTCATTTGTCATTTGCAAAACCTGCGTAGTCATTTTATCCATATCAGTTATCAGTGCATTAGCGGCTGACCGGGGAGTAAGGGAGCCATCATCCTGGTAGGTACGGTCGGCAAATACCTCACTGGTTGTTTGCAGGCCCAGCTTTTTTGCTTCACGGATTGAATAACTTCCGCTTAAACCAAACAGGACCAGGTTTCTGTCATAATTTTTAACCGCTTTTGCAATGATCTGTGCTATACCTGCATTTTTAGCTGAGAGATTATACAGTGCACCATGTGGTTTTACATGCTGTAAACGGGTTGCAAACGAAGAAAGCACTTCATCAATAATGATCAGTTGCTGGATAACCAGCTCATAAATTTCATCAGGGGCTAATTGCAATTCAGTCCGGCCAAAATTAGCCCTGTCCAGGAAAGAAGGGTGGGCGCCGATAGCCACCCGATTTGCTATGCAATGTTCGATTGTTTGCCACATCGTATCCGTGTCACCGGCATGATAACCACAGGCAACATTAGCGGATGTAATGAATGGTATGATATCTTTATCATTACGCATTCCTTCACCGAGGTCGCAATTGATATCAATAAGCATGCAGTAGTTGTTCAAGTTTAAACTGACAGGCATTTTGCAGCTGCAGCAAATGCTGCTCCTGTTGTAATAATAAAGTTTCAGCACTTGCAATACTGGTAATCCTGAAATGAACCGCTTCACCAGGTCTTAGTTGTGCTATGCGGGAATGGCAGGCGCTGATCACATGCGCCACCCGCGGATAACCACCAGCGGTCTGGTGATCAGCCATCAGTATGATCAGCTGGCCATCTGGTAATAATTGCACCGTACCGAAATTAACAGGTGAGGAAACGACTTCATCATGCACCATTGTCAGCAATGGGTCGCTTTGCAACCGGTAGCCCATACGGTCGGACTGGTTTGTAATGTAAAACGGATGCTGCAACAGTTTCTCTTTTGAAATATTTGTAAGCCTGTCCCACTCATTTCCGGCAAGTACCAGTATATCATCTCCCTTCCATTCCCTCCAGTTATCATCTGCTTTCCAGGGCAGCACCCGGAATTCTTTCTGCCCGATCAGCGGGTAAAAATCTTTGGTCGATTTTAATGGTATTTCATCATCTTTTTGCAGGGATCGTCCATTATAGCCACCTATGGAAGCTTTCAGGTGAGTACTGTGGCTGTTCAGCCATTGTTGAATGCCCAGTCCCCCGTATACAGCAAGATAAGCCCTGGCCCCGTCTTTTATACCATGAAACTGCAGTATGCTGAACTTACTTAATAAAATGGGTTGGTTCACCGGTACTTCCTCGCCATTCACACTTGCTATAAAATCAGCACCGCTGACTGCGATAAGTGCCGGCAGTTCAAAGAAAAAAGCAGCGGCCGGGAAATGTAATTCTATCACCGCTTCGTGCTGATCATTGCCCACCAGTATATTGGCTGTTCTGGCGGCAAACTTATCCATTGCTCCTCCGGGGTTAATACCGAGATCCTGCCAGCCATAGCGGCCGGAATCCTGTATTGTATCCAGCAGACCAGCCTTAATAACCCGCAAATTCATTTTTAGAGATTGAAATGAACTGTACTTTATCCCCTGCTTTTAGCAAAACAGGTTCTGCCTTTTTAGCATCAAACATTTGTAAAGGGGTTCTCCCGATAATCTGCCATCCGCCTGGTGAAGCTAAAGGGTAAATACCGGTTTGTCTTCCGGCAATACCCACATTGCCTGCCGCTACATTTACGGGTTGTGGTTTCCGTGCAATAGAAATTCTCTCATCCACTTCGCCCATGTAACTAAACCCCGGGAGAAACCCAAGCATATAAACACGGTAGGTTACTGCCGTATGTAATTGAACAATTTCATCAACACTTATATTTTTCACTGCTGCCAATGTTGCTATATCCGGTGCAAATTCATCTTCATAACATACGGGTATAATATGTAATTTTTCTGCTGATTCTTCATTGATGCAGGGCTGTGCCAGTAGTTGCTCCACCCGGCCTTTTATCCATTCGAACACCGTATTTTCTATTGCCTGCTTCTTCATTATGTCCTGTGGATGATAAAAAACAGCCAGCGAACTGTAAGCAGGAACCACTTCAACCACACCGGGTAAGCCAGCCATCTTCAATTGCTTAAACCTCGCCATGACCTCTTTGTTGATTTTTTCATCAACAATATTCCCGTAATCAATCACAAGCGCAGTATCACCCAGCGGAAAAATACGGTATGCAGGAATTACGTAGTTCATACATTAATGATTTGAAGATACCAACTTAACTTTACTCCCCGATGTCCAGACTGAACAGAAATGATACATTAAACCTTTTATCCAAACTTACCGCCCGACGGGCCTGGAATGGAGTAAAAGTGCTGAGCAGTTATTATATCAGCAAATGGACAAAGAAGCCTGTACAATGGGGCTATCCTGTTTCTATCTCCTTTGAGCCAACCACGTCCTGCAACCTCCGCTGCCCGGAATGTCCCAGCGGGTTAAGGGCTTTTACCAGACCTACCGGTATGCTTAAAAAGGATTTCTTCAGCGAAACCATCGACCAGTTACACAAGGAACTCTTATACCTCGTATTTTATTTCCAGGGAGAGCCTTACCTGAACCCGGATTTCCTCGATATGGTAAAATATGCTTCCGGGAAAAGAATCTATACAGCTACATCGACCAACGCACACTACCTTAATGATATAAACGCAAAAAGAACCATTGACAGCGGGCTGGACCGGTTGATCATCTCCATTGATGGTACCACACAGGATGTATATGAGCAATACCGGGTGGGTGGGCAACTAAAAAAAGTGATTGAAGGGGCAAAGAATATAGTAAAATGGAAAAAAGAGATGAACAGCAAAAAGCCTTTTGTTGTTTTTCAGTTCCTGGTGGTGAAACCGAATGAACACCAGATAGAGGATGTAAAAAAGCTGGCCACAGAGGTGGGGGTGGATGATGTGTGGTTCAAAACAGCGCAGGTTTACGATTATGAAAAGGACCCCAACCAGCTGATTCCAACTATTGATAAATTCAGCCGTTACCGGAAAACCGGAACAGGATATGAATTCAAAGGGAAATTGGCCAATCATTGCTGGAGGCTCTGGCATGATCCTGTAATTACATGGGATGGGCTGGTAGCTCCCTGTTGTTTTGACAAAGATGCACAATACCGTCTCGGTGATCTTAAACAAAAACCGTTTAAAGAAATCTGGAAAAACGGGGAATACACAAAATTCAGAACAGCCTTATTAAAAGGAAGAAAGAATATTGAAATATGCGCTAACTGTTCCGAAGGAACCAAAGTATGGAGCAACGATTAACCACTAAAACCCTCTTTTTATGCAAATGCCATCCTCTGTTTCAACCCGCCTGCAATACCAGCATAAATCATTAGTAGATATCATTGACGGGCTTACTGATGAACAAATCAGGAGACATATTGCAGCCGGCAAATGGTCAATTTTTGAGACAATTGTACATCTGCAGACTTATCAGCATACTTTCATAAACCGGGTAAAAGAAATATTGGAAACTGATACTCCTTCCTTTGAACGATATTCGGCCGATGGCGATCCTCTATTCCTGGATAACTGCCATAAATCTTCCCGGGAAATTATCCAGGATCTTTTAACCACCCGGAAAGAAATGGCGGCTGAAATCCTTTCTTTTAAAGAAACCGATCTTGATAAAAAAGGTATCCATCCTGCTTTCGGGGAAATGAAACTGGTGCAATGGCTGAATTTTTTCCTGCTGCACGAAGCCCATCACCTGTTTGCCATGTTCAAACTTGCAGCCCTGCTAAAGAAGGAAGCCGGCCATTATTGATTACCAGCTTTTCATCTCATCATAAATCAATGTGTAAAAAGAGGCAAATCCCTCAAAGAAATTCCTGATTGATTCGGTTACTATTTTCATGGTGAAGATTTCAGTTTAATGGTTGACTGTACAAAATTTCTTTTTTCTCCAATACATACCAATACCACAAAGAGGGGATTTACCGGCAGAGTGCTGCCCGTTTTTTGTTAAGAAATGGTGAATTGAACCCTTTTCAGAAATTAAATTTGGAATAATCAATGTTGCAACATTAACTTTGTGGCTGTATTTATTCAAACACTAAAACTTTATACAATGTCAGATTTAAGAACGCAGGTTGACCAGCTCAACCAGATGGTACTGGAAGGAAAAATTCTTGATGCCTTTGAAAAATTTTACGATGACACCGTAGTAATGCAGGATAATGACTATCCTGTCCGTGTGGGAAAGGATGTAAACCGTCAGCATGAAGAAGCTTTTGTAGGCGGTCTGACCGAATTCCGTGGTGCCAAAATCCTGAACACACTTGTAAGTGATGACCTGGCAGTAACAGAATGGTGGTTTGATTACACACACAAAGATTACGGCGTGCGTACCTACCGGCAGCTGGCTGTTCAGCGCTGGAAAAACGGGAAGATTGTTGAAGAAAAGTTCTATTATAACAGTTAAGAACGCTGAGTTCTCAGTTCATTCAGAAAGTTTTGGGCCGGGCATGCAGCTTAGCCCGAAACTTTTTACTTTTACCAAACACGGCGAAGCTCTTAAACATAAGTATTTTTTAGTATGAACAGCAGCAGTGTCGTGCAAGTAAATTCACTCCATATGAGTATTGATAAGGATATACAGCAGGCTAAATTCAGGAATGTGTACCAGAAGGCTGGCATCAACCTCATTTACACATTGGGCTGGATGAAAGATAAAACAAAGTGCATTTTTGACGAGGAAGATATCACTTCCCAGCAGTTCAATATTCTTCGCATACTGAGAGGGAGCTTTCCCGATCCATTGTCCACTTTGCAAATAAGGGAGCGGATGCTGGAAAAAATGAGTGATACCAGCCGGATTGTTGACCGGCTTATTACAAAAGGTCTTGTTAAAAAAATCACCTGCAAAGCCGACCGTCGTCTCGTGGATGTCATCATTACTGATAAAGGAAAGAAGCTGCTGGAGCGGCTGGACGCCAAACAGGATGAGATTGACAATGTTTTAAGCAACCTCACTGAAAAAGAAGCTGCTCTTTTAAGCGACCTCCTGGATAAGATACGTAAGAGTGAATGACGTACTTTTACCGTTTATTGTTCGTCTTACAACAGTAAGTCAATAATCATTTATCCGAAACTGAAGACATGGTACGTTCTTTTACAGCCCTTTTTCTATCCCTGTTGTTTTTTTACCATTTACAAGCCCAGCCCAAGTATGAGTTTCGCGGTGTCTGGATCGCCACCGTTGATAATATCGACTGGCCATCATATGGCAACACGAATACCGAGAGCCAGAAAGCCGAGTTTATCCGGATACTGGATATGCACCAGAGAAACGGTATGAATGCCGTTGTGGTGCAGGTTCGCCCCTCAGGCGATGCTTTCTATCCTTCCCCGTACGAACCCTGGAGCCAGTGGCTTACCGGTACACAAGGCAGGGCGCCCTCTCCTTATTACGACCCGCTGCAGTTTATGATTGAAGAGGCCCATAAAAGAGGCATGGAATTTCACGCATGGTGTAATCCTTACCGTGCGGTTTTTAATATCCGGTCTTCCTCTATCGCTGCTAATCATATTTCAAAAATTCACCCGGAATGGTTCCTTACTTATGGTGATAAAAAATATTTTGATCCTGCAAATAAAGCAGCACAGGATTTTGTGGTAAATGTAATCCGTGATATCGTTAAACGTTATGATGTGGACGCTATTCACATGGATGACTATTTTTACCCGTACCGTATTCCGGGGAAAGAGTTTCCTGATGCCGCCTCTTATGTAAAATCAGGCAGCAAATTAAATAAAGATGACTGGAGGAGAAGTAATGTTGATTCCATTATCCATAAGCTGAGCATTGCTATTAAGGAAGAAAAGAAATTGTGCCGCTTTGGTATTTCCCCTTTCAGTGTCTGGAGAAATAAAGATAAGGACCCGGTAAGAGGGAGCGACAGCCGTGCCGGTCAAACCAACTACGATGACCTGTATGCGGATATCCTGTTATGGCTGGAAAAAGGCTGGATTGATTATGTGACACCACAATTATACCTTGAAATTGGCCATGATAAAATCGCTTATGAAAAATTATTAGACTGGTGGAGCCGCAATAGTTTTGGCCGGCATATTTATATTGGTCATGGTCTGTATCGTGCAGAAGAAAAAGCAACCGCCTGGAAAAATACAAACGAACTTCCCAACCAGATAAAATTATTACGCCGCTATCCGAATGTGCAGGGTAGTATTTATTTCAGCAGCCGTTCCTTTAACCGCAACCCCAACGGCTGGAATGACAGCCTGCAGAACAATTATTATAAATACCAGGCCCTGCTCCCTCCCATGCGGTGGATCGATAATGAAAAACCCTGGGCTCCAATCGTTGAAAAAAAGATTACCAATAATATTATTGAATTCAATGTGAAACCGGACCCCCGCAATCTGGTTACTATCAAGTATTATGTTATTTATAAGTATGCCGTTGATTCCCATACCGAAACCTTTGGCAATATTCCCCGATACATGAACCGGGTGATCACCCAGCCTGAAGGTTTTAATTTTAGTGATACTCTTGCATCCGGCCAGTTCTCGTACCGTTATGTTATTACAGCTGTGGGCCGGAACAATAACGAAAGTGATATGAGTGAGATTGCCATTGTAGTACAACCGGATGGCAAATGGCAGTTTTATAAACCCTGATCCGGTTCCCGTCCCGTTTTTTACCTTTGCAGGGCAATTCCCCGGGTTGCTTTATTTTTCATTTTTAATTGATTTATATGCCTGGTTATGAACTCTGGAGTGATAAAGAAAGAAAAGAAGTAAATGATGTCCTGGAAACAGGTATCCTGATGCGTTATGGTTTTGACGGACCCCGGAAAGGGATCTGGAAATCCAAAGAACTGGAAGCTGCTATCAGTGAAACATTTGGCTGCAAATATGCCCAGCTCACATCCAGTGGCACTTCCGCCCTTACTACGGCAATGAGTGCCTTAGGAATAGGATTTGGGGATGAAGTGATCACTCCTTCTTTCACTTTCGTTGCCAGCTTTGAAGCCGTACTGAGTGTTGGTGCTGTTCCTGTGTTAGTGGATGTGGATGATACACTGACATTAAACCCGGATGCTGTCCGAAAAGCCATCAGCCCCAAAACAAAGGCGGTTATGCCGGTACATATGTGCGGCAGCATGGCTGACCTGGATG
Organism: Chitinophagaceae bacterium UBA4411; assembly: GCA_002400415.1. Lineage (GTDB taxonomy): Bacteria > Bacteroidota > Bacteroidia > Chitinophagales > Chitinophagaceae > CADEDV01. Next base: position 220,861 of record DGQP01000009.1, on the reverse strand, counting down.
CTCTTGTGGCTATCTGTAAAGAATATAACCTGATCCTGCTTGAAGATGCCTGCCAGAGCATTGGTGCCAGCTACAAAGGGAAACAACTGGGTACTATCGGGCATGCCGGTACGTTCAGTTTTGATTTTGTGAAGACGATGACTTGTGCTGAAGGTGGTGTGGTAATGACCAATAATGAAGATGTGTATATAAAATCTGATGGATATACGGATCATGGGCATGATCATAAAGGCGCTGACCGCGGTGCGGATCTGCATCCTTTCATTGGTTATAATTACCGCATTTCTGAGTTGCATGCAGCTGTTGGGCTGGCACAGATAAAAAGATTACCTGAATTCCTGGCGTTGCAGAAAAAGAATCACACTCAACTGATCAATATACTCAAAGAGGTTCCGGAAATCAGTTTCCGCCGCATTCCTGATCCGGATGGTGACAGTTGCACTTTTATCAGCTGGTTCCTGCCAACTGAAGAAATTACAAAAACTGTGATAGCTGAATTAAAAGCACAGGGAATTCTGGCAGGTAATTTTTACTGGTTTGATAATAACTGGCATTATATCCGCAAATGGGATCATCTGAAAAATTCTGTTACGCTGAATGCCCTGCACCCGGAAATGAAAGCCAGGGTAATGGAAGAAGCCAATAAAAACTTCGCTGCAAGTGATGCCCTGTTAAGCCGCTGCATCTCTACTTCTATTAGTTTGCTGTGGACCGAAGAGCAAATCATTGAGAAGGGGCAAAAAATAGTTGCCGCGGTAAAAAAATCACTCAGCGTCGCTGCCGTCAGTTTATAACAAATTGAAATATGGACCTGAACCAGCATATTATTGAACAAACAAAGAAATGGGTTCGGGATGTGGTGATCGGCTGTAATTTTTGTCCTTTTGCTTCCAAAGTTGTTAGTGATAACCGGTTACATTATACAGTTGAAAATGCTACTGACCTCGCTGTTTGCCTTGAAACGGTATTGAATGAATGTATCCGGCTGGATAACGATGAGACCATTGAAACCACCCTGATTATTTTCCCGAACAGCTTTGGATCATTTGATGATTATCTTGATTTCGTTGAGCTTGGTGAGAAATTGTTAATTCAAAATGCATACGAAGGCATTTACCAATTAGCCAGTTTTCATCCCCTTTATCGTTTTGCTGATACACCCGGTGATGACCCCGCAAATTATACCAACCGTTCTGTTTACCCCATGTTGCACCTGTTAAGAGAAGAGAGTATTGAAGAAGCCATTGCAAACTTTCCCAACCCTGACAGCATTCCTGAACGTAATATCAGGTTTGCAAGACAAAAGGGATTGGCCGCAATGAAATTACTGCGTGATAATTGCCTGTAAGTTTCGTTTTCTAACGGATCATTAATACTGCTCCCTTCGACATTAGATTTATCTTTATGGCATGAGGGCCACTAAACTTTTCAAAGAGTTTTTTAATAGTGAAAAAAGTTCGGGAATCATTCTGATCCTTTCAACAGTGATCAGTCTTTGCCTGGCTAATATTTTCATTGGTCAGCCTTATGTTGATTTCTGGCACAATAAACTGGGTTTTTCAATCAGCAATTTTGAATTGAATCTGAGTGTGGAGCACTGGATCAATGATGGGTTGATGACAATCTTTTTCCTGATGGTGGGGCTGGAAATAGAGAGAGAATTGTATGCAGGCGAATTATCGAGTGTAAAAAATGCTGCTCTCCCGGTTGCTGCTGCTATAGGAGGCATGGTCATCCCCGCCATATTTCATTTTATCTTTAATGCAGGTACTCCCACACAAAGTGGCTTTGGTATACCTATGGCCACCGACATCGCTTTTGCTTTAGGGGTATTGTCCCTGGCTGGCAGAAGAGTTCCTTTAGCCTTAAAAGTATTTTTGACAGCCCTTGCTATTATTGATGACCTCGGGGCTATCCTGATCATTGCTGTTTTTTATACCAATGAGCTTCAAACTACGTATCTCTTTTTTGCAGCAGGAATATTTGCCCTGTTACTTATATTGAACCGGTTGAAAATACATAACCTTATTCCCTATTTACTGGGTGGGGCATTAATGTGGTATTGCATGTTACAGTCCGGGGTACACGCCACTATAACCGGGGTACTCCTGGCATTTGCAATCCCTTTCGGAAACGGGAAAGAAAAATCATCCTCTTACCTATTGCAGCACTGGCTGCATGTGCCAGTTGCATTCTTCATTGTTCCCCTGTTTGCATTTGCCAATACAGGTATTGTTCTTAGCGGAAGCATAAGTGAGATACTGGCCAACAATAATAGTATGGGGATTATAGCAGGTCTTGTTGCGGGAAAGCCAACGGGGATATTGATGTTCTGCTTTTTAGCTATTAAATTACGGATGGGGAAACTACCTGTTGGAGTAAACTGGCTGCAATTAGCAGGAGCAGGGGTGTTAGCAGGAATCGGGTTCACGATGTCGATTTTTATCACTCTCCTGGCATTTAAAGACAGTACACTTGTACAATATTCCAAAATTGCCATTTTAGTCGCATCTCTTTTAGCAGGAGCAATCGGGTTTATACTCATCAAAAAAGCAACATTATCAGCTCTCCTCCCTGCAGAAGATGAATCTAACGGTGAATAAATTTTACTGCGGCTTCAATGCGTTTGGCTTTTGTTCCAGGTAATTTACATAGTCTAATGAGCCGAGGCGAAATCTTAAAGGAACAGAGGTAAGTTTTTCAAATTGCAGTTCTTTCTTGCAGAAAAACCCAAGATGCTGGCTATAGTAAACAGGGGAGATGGGGTTGTATATAAATAACTTTATTTTCCGGTTCTTCGCTGTATCATACTGTTCATTAACTGTGCTGTTGTTGGCCAACCCGTTTTTACCAACGCGGCTTCCGAATCTGTTCGTATCCGAGCCGCTTATTTCATGAGAAACAAACACCGGATTTTTAGACAGGGTAATCATTTCCTGCCCGGAAATATTTCCCCAAAAACCCGGAACAAACACAACAAGAAAATAACAAATCCGTTGCCGCATCCTTATTTCATTTGTACGTAATTTACGGCCTGATTTTTGATAATTGGCCGGGTTTTTGAAAAAGGCGGCCAGCCACAAAATAACCTGAGAGGATATGGCCTTAAGCCAGAGTTTACAACAAAAAATGCTGCAGAAGCTGTCACCACAGCAGATTCAACTGATGAAACTGCTGCAGGTGCCTACGGCTAACCTGGAAACCCGCATAAAAGAAGAACTGGAGGAAAACCCGGCTCTGGAACTGGATGATGAAAGCCATGATGAAAATGCAGATGAGCTGAAAGACGAATTTTCGGAATCCGGCGAGGATGAATATGAGGACAAGGACGGCAGCGAGGATGAATATGATAATATTGATGTCAGTGAATACGTATCGGAAGGAGATGATGATGTTGCTGATTACAAACTCCGGGACGATAATTATCCCGAGGAAGACGACAAAAAACAACTCCCCTTTAAAACAGAGACCAGTTTTTATGAATTACTGCAGGACCAGCTCGGCCTGCTGAAACTGGATGAAAAAGAGCAAAAGATCGCTGAACAAATCGTTGGCAGCATAGATGAAGATGGTTACCTGCGCAGGGAAACCAGCGCCATTGTGGATGACCTGGCCTTTCGCCAGAATATCAGCGCCACTGAAGAAGAAGTGGAAACTATCATTAAAATGATCCAGCGGTTTGACCCACCGGGTGTGGCAGCAAGAGATCTGCAGGAATGCCTGCTTCTGCAACTGCAACGTTTAAAAGATGAGGGAAAGCCGGTAGACACCGCTATCAAAGCTATTGCCCGCTACTTTGATGAGTTTACCAAAAAACATTACGAAAAAATTCAAAGGGGGCTTGGTCTCGATGAAGACCAGTTAAAAGATGTGATGCAGCAGATCATCCGGCTGAACCCCAAACCGGGGGGTAATACGGGTGAGATCAACAAGGCGGAAAGCTATGTGGTGCCCGATTTCTTCATCTTCAATAATGCCGGTAAACTGGAGCTGACACTAAATAGCCGTAACGCCCCCGAACTCCGCATAAGCGAAGGTTACCGGGATATGCTCAAAGAATATGATAAGGGTGCAAAGAAGGATAAACGCCAGAAAGAAGCCGTTCTGTTTATCAAACAAAAGATTGATGCCGCCAAATGGTTCATTGATGCCATCAAGCAACGGCAACACACTTTGCTGAGTACGATGAATGCGATCATGGAGCACCAGTATGAGTTCTTTCTTACAGGTGATGAGACGAATCTCCGCCCGATGATCTTAAAAGACATTGCCGAAAAAACTAATCTTGATATCTCCACTGTAAGCCGGGTGGCCAACAGCAAGTTTGTGCAAACCGAATTTGGTACCTACCGTCTCAAGTTCTTCTTCAGCGAATCACTCACCACCGACAGTGGTGAAGAAGTATCTACCCGGGAAGTAAAAAAGATCCTCAGCGACCTGATAGAAGGTGAAAGCAAGAAAAGACCCCTGAGCGATGAACGGTTGACGGAACTCCTGCAGGAAAAAGGTTACAATATTGCCCGCCGGACCGTGGCTAAATACAGGGAACAGCTCAATATTCCTGTGGCAAGGCTGCGGAAGGAGCTTTGATAATCAATTTCTTTTTAATTCATCTTTGCGGATAAAATAAAAAACGATTTGATACCTGCTAAGTGGTTCTAATAAATATTTTCCGGTAGTTATGGGGTAATAGTTTTTACCTGCCGAAGCAGAGAATACATACTCTCCCCTTGCTAATTCAACATGCAAATACTTTGTAGGGTCCCTGAACCCTTCTGTATCTGCAAAATAAGTGCTGTCGTAAACAATATACTTCTTCCCGTTTATTTTAATTATTCCTTCCAAACTTATAAGACTATCCTTTACCAGTTCATAGAATTTTACAGCAATCCCCGTCGACACAGTGTCTTTAATTATTCCCGATGCATGAAAGTCAATAATAAAAGTCCCTTTATCCTTATTTGTCCACCTTACCTTTTTCTGCCCGAAACCGCTTATTGCTGCGAAAAGACAAATCGAAGTAATTAATATATATTTATTTTTCATGAACAAGTTTGATATTAATGATGTTCTGATGCAAAAGGCAGTGGTAAGCACAAATCAAAGTAATACATTCGCTTTTTTCTAAATTTTAATAATACTTCTTTAAATGGCATAAATGGTTTTCCTATATCGGCTGAAGCTAAAATGGAAATTTTATGCCACCCGGTCTTAAGCGATACTTTAATTACTCCGTCTTTAATGGAATAACCGGTAGTATCAATTATTAACACGTTGTACGGATAAGCACCTCCTCCTTTTAGCAAGCGACCAAAAGGCTGAAAAATTCTGATAGTTGCCTGACTACTGTCTTTCGGAATTGAGCTCAACTTTTTAATCTCTCTGACAACGATAGTACCTTGATACTCATTCACTTGCCTGCCAATATCAATAGGTGGCTGACCAGCTATTGATAAGATATTAATTAAGAAAAAAAATAACACTATTGTGTTTTTCACAATTATCATTTTCTGTTTATTTACTGACATGCTTTAGTACCAGCCTGATTTAAACTAATAAAATATCCATTTATTGTTCCGGTATAATTACCTAGATTATTAAGCTCTATGTCATTTCTCTTTGTAATTCTAATCCTATCTTCTTCTGTTAGGTTATTCATGTCCATCCATGGGGAATCAGGGTTAGAATCTTCTAATCCTGCCCATGCCATATCACTACATAAAAGATCCAAATCAGCTGAATTAAGATTAATGTTAAATGATGGACAAATTTCCTTGAGAAGAGTAGCTATATCATCATGAAAATTTTTAGCCATCAAATTGTGAAATGAATTATCGAAAGATGGTGGTGGATACTTTAGTTTAAAAAATTCTTTAAGTTTTTTTGCAAATGGTAAAGCAAGTATCTGATCCTTTTGTGATTGTGTGAGGTTCGCATTATTTAAGACATAGTTATAAATAAAAGCATGCACTGCTTCATGTATTATTGTTCTTGCTATCGACAGATTGGTCGCATTTGCAATAACTGCTTGGTTTAATTGAGTACTTGAATTTGAATTTACCATTGCGGTAGTTAAAGCACTAGCACTAGCATACGGCGCAGCCAGTTGAGGAACTTCGCTTATATTCCAATTGAAGCCAGGGATTTGTTGTGACATTATATAAATCATCTCTGCAATAGCTCCGCTACTTGAATTTTTTACTGCATTAAATACAGCTTGTACACATGGTCTTACTGAAGGATCAATAATAATTTCATCATCCCATTGCTCAAGTTGTTGGATAATTAATTGTGGATCATCCTCTATAGGGATTGATGGCTCCCAACCAGGAGTGCAAGTTCCGATTAGGTTATTTCTTCCAGAAAATCCACCCGGACATTCAGGAGGTGTACTACTTTCTCCGGGACCACTGCTACCACCTCCTCCGCCCCCATTTCCAGGTGGCGTATCATTCCCACCGCCGCTGCTGGGTATGTATACCAATACATCTGTACAAATCGTTGCAGCCATAGGAATAGTGCCAGGTGGGCAGTCTCCTAAAACTTGATTCCCATTGCCCTCTACTGATCGAAAAGCAAGTAGTCCCCCTCTACGGATGCATACTGTAATATCATCACAAATAGTGACTGGCATTAACAAGCTATTAAGACTAACGGACTGTTTAGGTGAGTGCATTGTATAAACTACTACTGCGCTGTCAAAGCTTAAGTTATTATTATACAGATGATCTTTTTCTTGTTGAGTTAACAGCCTTGCATCAGTTATTCTGAATTGTCGGCGACTGAAAACATCCTTATCCATCATGGAGAAAATATGAAAAACATTTCTTGCTGTCCAACCCGTTTGTGCTGTATCAAAACCATAATCAGCATATTGCCAGTCACATAAATAACCAAAAGCTGTATCTCTTGGAGTGGTTTTAATAACCCATGCTGCATTTACATAATTCTGGCTATCCCGCACAAAAGGTATATACGTAATATCAACGGAATCGTTATCGCTGCTTACAATTCCAGCAGGAGCTCCGCCTTTAACAGTTCTTGCCTTATCCCAGCGTGGAAATCCAATCTTTTTAGTGGTCACTTCAACGAACCTTTCTTTAGTATTCTTTCTTCTCATAAATTCAGCAATACCTTTCACCAATGGATCAGCAGACGAATGTTGATTAAAAAAACGGGCTTCACCAATACTTTCCTGATAGTTTTGATCTTGCTTGTCTGTTTTTCTACAGGCTTCTGTAATTACCAACAGCAATAGTAATAGACAGGAAAGAAAGGCGATTAAGGGTGGAGTAATTTTTCTCATTTAATAAGACAGGTGTTTAATGGTCATTGAAACTAAAAACTATTCCCCAACACACCAAGACTAAAATGGTAAATACCCGGAAAATGGTATAATTTCATCATTTAGCTATAAAAATGCTAAATACCGCTCAGAGGGTATTGTTGTTCATCTAAATTTTTTGTTGCTATGCACTATAAAACATTGCAGCAAATTAGTATTTTACGCAGCTAAATATCCCCAACCCATTTCTATGGTATTCGCAAGCCTGGTCTTTCTCTTCCTTTTTCTGCCGCTTAACCTTCTTCTTTACTACAGCAGCAAAAACCCAAAATGGAGAAATGCCATCCTGATCGTTTTCTCTCTTTTTTTCTATGGCTGGGGAGAACCGATCTGGATCTCGCTGATGGTCCTTTCGTCCATGGTGGACTGGGCGAATGCATTATTCATACAAAAACACCGGGGCACCAAATGGGCAAAGGTTGGGTTATTGATTACACTGATCTTTAACCTGGGGCTGCTGGCCACTTTCAAATACGATGTTTTTCTCGTTGATACTGTTAATTCAGTGCTGGGCACTTCTTTCCAGGCACCCGGGTATGCTTTACCCATAGGTATTTCTTTTTATACATTCCATACCATTTCTTACGTAGTGGATGTGTACCGCGGTGATATCAAAGCACAGCGTTCTTTCCCCAATTTCTTAATGTATGTATCGTTGTATTCTTCACTCGTAGCAGGCCCTATCATCCGGTACGCCCATGTGGAGACAGAAATTTATGGCCGTAAAGAAAACCTGAAAGATTTCAGCCTTGGCCTTTCCCGTTTTTGTATCGGTTTGTTCAAAAAAGTCGTTATTGCCAATGTGGCGGCGGAGCTGGTAAGAAAATACATGGGAGATAACCATGATCCGTTAAATATGGCTGAACTTGCCAACCTTTCCAGTCTCGAAGCCTGGGTGGGCCTGATCATGTTTGCGATACAGATTTACTTTGATTTCTCCGGTTATTCTGATATGGCCATCGGCCTGGGCAGGATGTTTGGTTTTCATTTCCGGGAGAATTTTAATTATCCTTATATCTCCAGGTCGATTGGTGAATTCTGGCGGCGCTGGCATATATCACTGGGAAGCATTTTCAGGGACTATGTGTACATCCCCTTAGGTGGCAACAAAAAAAGGGTCTATCTCAATTTATTTATTGTTTGGTTCCTTACCGGGATGTGGCATGGGCCCAGCTGGAATTTTATTTTCTGGGGTTTGTATTTTTTTATATTCATTTCGCTGGAAAGAGCCTTTTTATTAAGAGTATTGGAAAAAATTCCGGCATTCTTTTCACATGCCTATGCCCTTGCGGTGATTATTCCCGGATGGGTGATCTTCTATTTTACAGATACCAAAATGCTGATCGCCTATGTAGAAAAACTATTTTCATTCAGGGCAGGCCCTAACGGTAATATGGAAGTGATGAATACACTGACAGAGCATCTGTTCTGGTTATTGCTGGCGATCATTCTTTGCATGCCCGTATACCATTCCGTAAAAAATTGGGTGGATAAAAAGGTCAGCCGGGTTACCTGGTACGATACGGTAACAATTGGTTTTAATATGGTATTATTATTCGTTTGCGTGGCCCAGCTGGTGGGCAAAAGTTATAATCCATTCATCTATTTCAGGTTCTGAGCAATAAAACATTATTGAAGTAAGGATATGAGCGAAGTCATAAATAAAAAAATTCACCTGGTTAATGTTATTATTTTCTGCGCAGTATTGGTGCTGGGGGGAATTGCTTCATTAGCCATGAAGAAAGGAACAGTTTCAGAAATGGAAAACCGCAAACTGGCCAGTTTCCCTGTTTATTCAGACAGTGCTTTATGGAGCGGTGATTATTTCAGGAAGATAGATGAGTATTATTCAGATAATTTTCCCTTCAGGGATCGATGGATAAGCTTCTCCGGTTCTTTCAGGAATGTATTCGGTTATGAGTCCAGTGATATTACAATCTATAACCCCGCCAATAATGCCGAAGCCAACGAGAACCTGACTGATACCACAAAAAAAGTAAACAATGGCCCCTTACCTGATGATGGTGCCACCGGGGAAGTGAAAAAAAGAGTCTTTGTTTTTAAAAACCGGGCTTTTGAAATGTTCGGAGGTGGCGAAGCAATGGGTAAATCTTATGCAAATGTGATCAACTCGTACAACCGCTTAAATCTACCGGGCCTGCAGGTGTACAACCTGGTCATACCAGTAGCATTAGAGTTTGAACTCACGGAAAAGTATAAAAATCTCCAAAAACCCAATCGCCCTGCCATAGAAAATATTTATAACCATCTTGATTCAAATATTAAAAAAGTATGGGCTATTGATGAAATACGAAAGCACCGGGAGGAATATATTTATTTCAATACTGATCACCACTGGACCAGCCTTGGTGCCTATTATGCTTATCGTGCCTTTTGTGAGACTGCAGGTATGACTCCTGTTTCGCTGGATACTGTTCCTTCTAAGGTCAAACAAACATTCCTTGGGTCGCTTTACCGGTTAACCAGGGACCCAAAATTAAAAAGCAACCCTGATTCTGTACGATATTATAAATTCAGGGATTCTGTCAATTTTTATATTGGCAGTGCTGCTAAACCGGGTATATGGACCAAATCAAAAATGTATGGTGAAGGTGCCAGTGGATCCAATAGTTATTCTGTGTTCCTGCAGGGAGACCTGCCGGTAGTGAAAATGGAAACACAGCATAAGAACGGCCGGAAGATCCTGATGATAAAAGAATCTTATGGAAACGCATTCGCACCCTTCCTCATTACTAATTTTGAAAAAGTGGTAGTGGTGGACCAGCGATATTATACAGGCAACCTCCTGGAACTACTAAAATATGAAGGCATCACGGACCTGTTATTTATCAATAATATTTTTGCAGCACATACACCCTTCCATATTGACAAGATCAAAGGATTGAAACAATAGATTACAGGTCAAGGTTTCTCCGCACCCAGGCTATTTTGGGTTTCAGTTCATTGTTGTATTTATCGCCCGTGGCATATTTCACATACTTCAGGAAGTCGTAATAAGTCCCTTTGGGATGTTTGGCTTTCCATTTCGGGTATCTCTTATCCTGCCATTTTTTATAATAAGCAATACAGGCAGAGTCGGAGACGAATTTCAGGCATTTATTTCCTCTGACATAAAAACCGAAGAGGTTATGGTAACGCAGACAGCAGTTTTTACAATTAAGCCAGCCTGTTTCCTGGATGCTTTGTGCAATCACAAAATCAGCTTCCCGGATGCCTGCCGCCTTGATGGCGTTATACAGAGCCTGTATTTTAGGCTTATTTGCTTTTTGGGAAAATCCCGGCTGAAAGCAGAATAAAAGAAGAACAGCCAGTAATAGTTTCTTCATCCGTTTCATTTTGATAAGCAATAGGTTGGTATTTTTTCAGGGAAAGGTTTACAAAGCCCCTCAATATACAAAAACCACACCCTTTTTAGAGATTCCTTTACTTTGCATAAATCAATTTGCAGGTATGGCCACTAGATTAGTCGTTGATAGTCAAAACCAGTTACTGGAAACAAGGAATCCGGCCTTTCCTCAGCAGCCGGCCCCTGTTCGCATAAGTGCGACTATCATTTCTTATATTTTTCATCCTTTATTCATACCTGTTTATATTATCGGATTCCTGGTAACAATACAACCACACCTTTTTGCCAGTTTTACAGTTTTTGAAAAGGTCATTACTGTTTTCCGGTTCTTTATCATGTACAGTTTTTTTCCGCTGGTCACAATACTGCTGGCAAAAGCATTAGGCTTTTTACAGAGCATTTACCTGAAGACACAGAAAGAAAGGGTTATTCCTTATATAGCCTGTGGTATCTATTATTGGTGGATGTGGAACGTGTTACGCAACCAGCCTGAATTTTCAAGGGAGATCGTAATGCTTTCAATGGCGATCTGGATCGCTGCCAGTCTTGGTCTGTTAATTAATATCACTATGAAAGTAAGCATGCATGCCATTTCAATGGGGGTAATGCTCACCTTCATTATGCTGCTTGGCTTGGCTCATCCCGGTGGATTTGGTATCTATATTTCCATTGCACTCCTGTTAACGGGGTTGGTTTGTACAGCACGTTTTATCGTTTCCGATCACTCGCAAAAAGAAGTCTATGTGGGTTTGCTGGCAGGAATCCTGTCACAACTCATTGCCAATTGGGTCTCTTAAGAAAAAATCCAAAAAATATTAGTTTTTATTTGCTAAATGATTTAGTTTTGCTTTGCCGTCAAAATTTTGGGGCGGACAATTCTTAAAACCTAATTTTGGCAATGGCTAAATCAGAAAAAACTACCGACATGTCAACTAATAATGAAAAATTGAAAGCATTAAAGCTTACGATGGACAAGATCGAAAAGGATTTTGGTAAAGGAAGTGTGATGTTGATGAATGAAAAATCCGGGGATGCGCAAGAAGTTATTTCCACGGGCTCTATTGGCCTTGATGTGGCCCTTGGTATCGGTGGCCTGCCCAAAGGAAGGGTCATTGAGATCTATGGACCTGAATCGTCCGGTAAAACAACTGTAGCCACCCATGTCATTGCCGAAGCGCAGAAGAAAGGCGGTATGTGTGCCATTATTGATGCCGAGCATGCTTTTGATAGTGCTTACGCCCAAAAATTAGGGGTTGATGTTGACAACCTGCTGATATCACAACCCGACTATGGTGAGCAGGCCCTGGAAATAGCAGACAGGCTGATCCTTTCCGGTGCCCTGGATGTAGTGGTAATTGACTCCGTGGCGGCCCTTGTTCCTAAAGGCGAACTGGAAGGTGAAATGGGTGACAGCAAAATGGGTCTGCATGCAAGGCTGATGAGCCAGGCCCTTAGAAAACTCACAGCAACTATTTCCAAAACAAATACGATCTGTATATTCATTAACCAGCTGAGAGAAAAGATCGGGGTTATGTTTGGCAATCCCGAGACAACGACAGGTGGTAATGCCCTGAAATTCTATGCATCCGTCCGCCTGGATATCCGCCGTTCCACACAAATCAAAGACGGCGATGAAGCAATTGGGAACAGGGTGAAAGTGAAAGTGGTGAAAAATAAAGTAGCTCCTCCTTTCCGGGCCGCAGAGTTTGATATCATTTTTGGGGAAGGCATTTCTAAAAATGGGGAGATCATTGATATGGGAACAGAATTGGGCATCGTTCAGAAAAGCGGAAGCTGGTACAGCTATAATAATGATAAACTGGGCCAGGGCCGCGATGCTGTAAAGCAATTGCTGGTAGATAACCCTGAATTGGCCAAAGAGATTGAAGGAAAGATCAGGGAAAAAATCAAAGAAATGCAGGCAGCCTGATAATAGTTTTATTTGTTGCTTTACAATGGGTTAGTAAGTAACAAAGTCCCGCCTTCGGCGGGACTTTCGCTTTTCTTCACAAATATTTCACTATAAAAAATCAAATCAATGTTTAAACATCGTATATTTGTGTTGTGCTTCTGAACCAACGGAAAGCCCATTCGTTTTAGCAAATTAATTATGTCAAATTCATCAAATAAAAAGAGTCCCTGGTTGAAAAGGATATTAATCGGTGGTTTACTCCTTGTAGTAATAGGAGCTGGTATCTATTGGTATATCGCTACTGACACGTTCTCCGATACAAAAGACAGGAAGTCTGCTTTTACAGTAGATGCTGTTGATTTTATCCGTGAATTTCAGCAGAATGACAGCCTTGCCAATTTAAAATATCGTGAAAAAATTATAACTGTTAATGGTACGGTTTCTGATCTGGAATCTCCTGATACAGCAACAGTTAATGTGAAAATTGCTGATACAGCATCCGGCAACTTTGTGATTTTCGCTTTCCAGGATCAACATATTGAAGAAGCTAAAAATCTTAAGATCGGTGACAAAGTATCTATCAAAGGAAGTTGTAGTGGCGGCAGTCTTGACGGGATTCTGGAAGTAGTAAAAATTGATTTTAAAAGGAGTGCATTAAATAAATAATATATTATCACACAAAAAATAACCAAATGAAAAAAACAATCCTCTTTCTTTCTTTCGTGGCCCTGACCGGCAGTTTGTTCGCCCAGAAAAAAACAACTACTTCTGCAACTGTAAGTTTTGATGCCAGCACTGCTATTGACGCATTGCCTAAAGCTGAAAATAAAACAGTAACAGCTGCTGTTGACACCAAAACCGGCTCTGTTGCATTTGAAGCAACAGTAAAGAATTTTACATTCTCAAACCCAATGATACAAGATCACTTCAATGGTACTAATTGGTTAAATTCTGATGCTTTTCCTAAATTCACTTTCAAAGGGAAAATCGCTGACCTGTCTAAAGTAAATTTTACCAAAGATGGTTCTTATACAGTGCTGGTGACAGGTGATCTTACTGTAAAAGATGTAACCAAGCCCGTAAGTACCGAAGCCACAATTGTAGTAACCGGTGGCACATTAAATACAACAGCCGCCTTTTCTATCAAATTGGCCGATTATGGAATCACCGGTGTTCCCATTGACGCTGGTAAAGTGGCTAAAGAACCAAAGATCACAGTATCAGCAGAACTGAAGTAATAGTTTAGCTTAATATAAAATAAAGAGCCTTGCCTCCCGGTGAGGCCTTTTTATTTTACCCTACCTTCGGCTCATGAGTACACGGAAATTAGAAAGCCGCAAGAAAATTGCCTTAGTGGCCCATGATCATAAAAAGGCTGATCTTATTGACTGGGCAACGTATAATAAAAAGGTGTTGAATAAACACCGTTTGTTTGCAACCGGCACAACGGGCATCTTATTAGAAACGGCACTCGATCAGTCCGTAACAAAATTCCTGAGTGGCCCGCTGGGAGGTGATCAGCAGATAGGTGCGCAGATCGCTGAGGGGAAAATTGATGTACTTATTTTTTTCTGGGACCCCATGGAAGCCCAGCCTCATGATCCGGATGTTAAGGCGTTACTCCGCCTTGCGGCTACTTATAACATACCGGTTGCCTGTAACAGGGCTACCGCTGATTTTATGTTTACTTCCCCGCTGATGCATGAAGACTATGATGCTATATTACCTGACTACTCGGCCTATTCAAACAGGAAATTGAAAAAATAATTACTCTCCCAGCGTCTTTTCAATGTGAACTAATTTTCCATTTACATCAAAACCTTCAATTATAACCCTGAATTTTTTGCTGACATCATTATTATAAAAACTGATTGTCACTTTTTGGGTATCCGAATCAGTATACACATCCGGGTTCCAGTAAAGTGTTCTTCGTAAATCCGCAACCTGTGAGTTACTCTCATTGCCTGAATAATCCGGGTTATAAAATTCTTTAACGATTGAATACCCGTTACCGGCAAAATATTCCAGCTTATCGGCCTGCTGGTTATTGTCTTTTTTCTTTGTATAAACGGCTATGGCCCCGCCGGGAGAACCACTGCCAACTCCAACAAAACCGGCTTCGTAGTATTTCACCAACGCTACTTCATCAACTCTCAATGATCGCAGCTGGCTTGCATCAGCAGGTGCCTCGTCAATAAAAACGCCAACAGCCCATTTTTGCCCTGTTCCAAGGCTGAAATTCTTCCTGCTTACAAATTTGTTTCCCTGTAATTCAACTTGTGTAATGCTATTCCGGATCCAATCCATCACATTTAAGGATTTATCATTCGCCGGGAGGTTGATATTGTCAAGGTTTATTTTTCCGGGTGCCCTGAAAACACCGGTCGTATATTTTTCATTTACAACGTCAAAAGGTTTCTTTACCGTTTTAGACCCAACTGTAACGTTGGCGAGCTCCTTTATTTTTTCTCTGTTTTGCAGCCATTCATACTGATCTTTTATTGCTTCACTCCTGTTATCAGGGCTAAGGTGAAGGTCACCTGCTTCGTCCGGAAAGGATACTCCGGGTGTAATCGGGTTAATATGAATCTTTACTGGTTTTTGCTTCCCCTGCGGATTGGTATACACATAAAAAAATTTGGCTTTGCCATTAAAAGCAGCCGAGTCAATTGATATCCCGCCATCCTGTCCTACAGGTATTTCATAACTCTGGGATGTAGAATCTTCATTTTCCTGGTAAATACTCAGCCTGCCACCGGAAACATGCTGTTTACCCTGTTCATCATTCACAACTCCTTTAATTGACAGCAGGTAAGTCTCCTCCGCCTTTTTAAGTTTGCTATTCCCGGCCAACAATTCTTTCCAGTTGAAGCGTACCCAGCCATGTGTCAGCATCAGGTTGTCCAAAGCGAGAGCGGCCGTGTCCCCGTTTCTTTCAAAATACCAGGCTGGATTATGAATATACCCTTTCAGGTCGCCTGATAATAAAAAAGCCGACCAGATATTCTCCTTATCCCCGCTATTATTAATAAAAGAAGCATCAGTGACAGCTACCGAAAGGCTTCTCTGGACAGAAACCGGGAAATCAATATCAAAAGAATTCAGGGATCTCTTAGTACCATCATACTTCATGGTATTAATATTGCCTGCAGAGATATACTCCCTGTTATTGACAAATAATAGCCGCTCTGCCAACGGCAACCCCTCTTTATTGAATACAGTAAAATGAAGTATACCTGATGGCAGGCTGTCTGTTAAAACATGCCCTTTTACAGACATGTAATCATCAAATGTAATATCCGTTTCATTAACAACCTGGTTATTCATTACTCCCACCAATGTAATATTCTCGAAATCGGTCTTATTTTTTACACTCCTTGACAATGTAAAAGCTATTCCTCCCGGCTCTTCCTGAATTTTCAGGTTAATTCCTGAGCTTATTACTTCTGGCAAATTAAAAGAGTAAATATTTCCGTTGTAATCCACGTCTGCCTTGTATTTTTTAGAAAGTTGTGGCCTGAACTGAACCCTTCCTATCCCGTCATGATAGGATTTAAACGAAGCTATCGTAGTGCCTTCCTCACTACGTATCACCCCATTTACCTCAACAGGATTGCCTCCTGCATCGGTTGCCTTAAAAGCCACCACCGTCAGTAAGCCATCAACAAGGTTCCCGCTTTCAGGAAAGAATTGAAGTTTAATAATTTGCGGGAAAGGAGCGCTTTTTCCTGCAGCAGACGGATTATAGATGTAAATATTTTTCCGGTAAATAAAATCATTCCCATAGGTCAGCATCCCTGCTGTAGTAGCAATAAAATAGTAATTTCCCTGTGGTAAAGAGTCGGGCAATTCAATACTTCCTTTCGCTGACGCCCCTGTTACTGGATACTTCTTTTCCGTTACTATATGCCCTTTATCATCCGCCAGACGAACATAAAAATTAGAACTTATTCCACTTGGCAAACCATTACTTGAAAAATAGGCTTTAAACCAAATGATTTCCCCGGCGATATAGTTTTCCTTATCGTAATGAACAAATACCTTCTCAGCAGGGTATTGTGCAGCCAATACAGAAAGAAGTGAATCTTTTTTTTGAGCAATTCCCCGTAACCCGGTACTAAATAAAAGCAGTAACAAAAAGATTTGCCTGGTATTTCTCATGTCTGGCTGTTTACTGTAAATATATATTGTTGTACGGGCAAGTTACTATATCAAAATGATGACCGGTATGAGTTTGGTTACCCGGTTACTGAACCGGTTTTTCCTCTTTTCCTGATACCAAATAGCCTGCATTCGCATTAACTTTGGCTGATGTCTTTTAAACTTCATGCCCCGTTTCCCCCGGCCGGCGATCAGCCGGGCGCAATTCACCAGTTGACAGAAGGTGTTATACAGGGTGAAAAATATCAAACACTGCTGGGTGTAACAGGAAGCGGTAAGACTTTCACTATTGCTAATGTAATACAGAATACCCAACGACCCACGTTAGTACTGACACACAACAAGACATTAGTAGCACAGCTCTATGGAGAATTCAGGCAGTTCTTTCCGGAAAATGCTGTTGAGTATTTTGTGTCCTACTACGACTACTACCAGCCGGAAGCTTATATGCCGGTTAGTGATGTATATATTGAAAAAGACCTCAGTATTAATGATGAACTGGATAAATTGAGATTAAGAGCCACTTCCAGTTTACTGAGTGGGCGCAGGGATATCATTGTAGTTGCTTCTGTAAGCTGCATATACGGTATGGGAAATCCAACTGATTATGAAAACGGGATCATCCGTATTAATAAAGGTCAGCAAATTTCAAGGCAGGGCTTTCTGCATTCGCTGGTCAATTCTCTTTATAACCGGACAACGCTGGAATTTAACCGGGGTACCTTCCGGGTAAAAGGTGATACCGTTGATATCAACCTTCCCTATGTTGATTATGGATACAGGATCACTTTTTTTGGAGATGAGATTGAAGAAATAGAGAGCATAGAAGTCATTACCGGGAAAAGGATCGGGAAAATGGAGAATGCCGCCATCTTTCCGGCCAATCTCTATGTCGCCCCTAAAGACATTATGCAACAGGTGATCTATGAGATACAGGATGAAATGACGGCACAGGTCGATTACTTTAAGAATACAGGGAAATTCATCGAAGCGCAACGACTGAAAGAACGAGTGGAATATGACCTTGAAATGATTAAAGAACTGGGGTATTGCAGTGGCATTGAAAACTACTCCCGCTTTTTTGACCGCAGGAGACCGGGTACAAGGCCATTCTGCCTGTTAGATTATTTTCCAAAAGACTTCCTGATGGTCGTTGATGAAAGTCACCAGACCATTCCCCAGGTAAGCGGAATGTATGGAGGGGACAGGAGCCGGAAATTGATCTTGGTTGACTATGGATTCCGCCTGCCCTCTGCATTAGATAACCGCCCGCTGAATTTTCATGAATTTGATTCCCTGTTGAATCAGACGATTTTTGTTTCTGCCACCCCGGACGATTTTGAATTGGAAAAAACAGGTGGTGTGGTGGTGGAGCAGGTAGTTCGCCCAACCGGTTTGCTTGACCCGCCCATCCAAATCAGGCCGAGTGTAAACCAGATCGATGATTTGCTGGATGAAATTGATAGAACAGTAAAAAAGGGTGATAGGGTATTGGTAACCACTTTGACAAAGAGGATGGCTGAGGAAATGGATAAATATCTTCACCGGATTAATATCAAATCAAAATACATACACAGCGAAGTTGATACATTGGAAAGAGTGGAAATCCTGCGGGAATTAAGATTAGGCACCATTGACGTATTGGTGGGGGTCAACCTGCTGCGGGAAGGATTAGATCTTCCCGAGGTTTCATTAGTAGCCATTCTGGATGCGGATAAGGAAGGCTTCCTGCGAAATGAAAAATCGCTGACACAAACAGCCGGCCGTGCTGCCCGGAACGTGGATGGCTTTGTTATTTTTTATGCGGATAAGATGACAGAGAGCATGCAGAAAACAATAGATGAAACAAACCGCCGGCGGGAAAAGCAAATTGCCTATAATATTGAACACAGCATAACACCAAGAACCGTAAAGAAGAGTAAAGAACAGGTGTTTGCACAAACATCAGTACTGGATATCAAAGGATACGACCCCGCAAATCCTTATGCCATTGCTCCTGATGAAGACCTTGTTACTATTGCCGCTGATGAACAACCTGAGTATAAAACAATACCGCAAACAGAAAAAGCCATTCAGAAGATAAAAAAAGAAATGGAGAAGGCTGCCCGGGATCTTGACTTTATGGAAGCAGCCCGCCTCCGGGATGAGATGTTTTCCCTGCAGAAAAAATTGGAAGAGATGAAAAAATAACGTCTCGTAGTTTTACGAACAACCCCAAAGTAATTCTGCTCTATTTTAACAAATACCATTGCCCGGTTCTTGCACATCGTATTACGGGAGTCTATCTTAGCCTAAGAGAAACCAAGTAATCCAATAATTCTAAAAACCGAATAAATCCAATATTTATGAAAAGACGTGTCCGCAAAATCGTAAACTTTTTTGCCTTCAACCTCCTGTTCTTCGCTTTATACCTGAATTTTATCCATAAAGATAAAGTGGGCGTTGCTGACCCGGGAGCTCAACGCAATGTTGCTGCTTTCAGTGGTACAGTATTGGTAGAAAATCCTTCTGAATACCTGAATAAAAATACCATTACCACCGCACAGCCAGCCATTAAGAACGAAGACGACAACACGGTGAATTAATTTTTTCTCTACATAAGTCTCTTAAGCAAAGCAGTTAGTTTATACAATACACCCCGCTGTTCCCGGCGGGGTATTTGTGCTTTATACCTGCCATAGCTGCTGAAAACATTAACTTAGCAGCATGGCAAAAAAAGTTTTCCTTCTCGACGCTTTTGCGCTGGTGTTCCGTGCGTATTATGCACTGATAAGAAATCCCCGCCTTACTTCAAAAGGCAAAAACACCAACGCCCAGTTTGGGTTTACCAATGCACTGGTCGACCTGATCAAAAACCAAAACCCCTCGCATATGGCGGTCTGTTTTGACACAGCAGCCCCAACGGAACGGCATACTGATTTTGAAGATTACAAAGCCAACCGGCAGGAGGCCCCTGAGGATATACTTGCCGCAATTCCCGATATAAAAAATATCATCAGGGGGTTTAATATCCCGGTTGTTGAGCTGGATGGATATGAAGCTGACGATGTGGTGGGAACCCTGAGCAAACAAGCCGAGAAAGCCGGGTATGAAGTATACATGGTTACGCCTGATAAAGACTACGGCCAGTTGGTATCTGAAAAAATAAAAATATACAAACCCGGTTACCAGGGTGGCGATGCAGAAATACTGGGCCCCGAAGAAGTCTGTGCAAAATGGAATATTAAGGAAGTAGCGCAGGTTATTGATATTCTCGGACTGATGGGTGATGCAGTGGATAATATTCCGGGAATTCCGGGAGTAGGGGAGAAAACAGCCTCGAAGCTGCTGGCAGAATATGGCACCCTCGAAAACGCTTTAGCCAATGCAGATAACATCAAGGGGGCTTTGGGCGAAAAAGTAAGGAAAGGAAAAGAGTCTGCACTTTTATCAAAAAAACTGGCTACAATTATTACAAATGCCCCGGTAGAATTTCATGAAGAGGATTTTAAACTGAAAGACTGGGATAAGGAGAAACTGAAAGAGGCTTTCGCTGAACTTGAATTCAAAACGCTGGGAAAACGGTTACTTGGTGATGATTTCGCATTATCAGCGCCTTCCAAAGGAATAGTTGAAAAGGAAATTCCGCAAGGAATACAAACAGATCTCTTTGGAAATATCATTGAACCTGTAAAAACCGAAAATAGAATCCAACCGGCTGATGATTACGAAGGAAAAGATGGCTTAACTGCCGATAAAAATATTACGAACACCCCGCATAGATATGAGGCAGTGGAGGGAGATCCTGCTATCAAAAAGCTGGTGGCTGAATTAAAAAAACATGCGGAAATCTGTTTTGATACAGAAACAACCGGCATCGATGCTAACGATGCCCAACTGGTAGGTCTTAGCTTTTCGGTAATACCCGGTGAAGGTTATTATGTGCCCTGTCCGGCTGACGAAGAAAAAACAAAAGCGATCCTGGCACATTTTATTTCTCTTTTTGCAGATAAGAAAAAAGTGTGGATCGGGCAGAATACAAAGTACGACCTGTTGCTGCTGAAATGGTATGGAATTGAAGTGGCAGGTGATCTTTTTGATACGATGCTGGCCCATTATGTAATAGAACCTGATGGCAAGCGAAGCATGGACTTACTGAGTGCCAAATACCTGGGTTATGAACCCGTTCATATTGAGGAACTGATTGGCAAAAAAGGAAAGACACAGGGGAATATGCGGGATGTGGAATTGGAAAAGATCAAAGAATACGCTGCAGAAGATGCTGATATCACACTCCAGTTGAAAAACATATTTACACCACTCCTTAAAGAAAGAGACGTGGAAAAAGTTTTCACTGAAGTCGAAAATCCGCTGGTAAAGGTGTTGGTGGATATGGAATATGAAGGAATAAAAGTGGATGTTGAGTTTCTGGGAGGTTATTCAAAAGAGCTGGAGAAAGATGCTAAAAAAGCCGAGGAAAGTGTTTATAAACAGGCAGGTGTTCGGTTTAACCTGGCTTCGCCCAAACAACTCGGTGAGGTCTTGTTTGACAAACTAAAACTGGACCCTTCTGCAAAGAAAACAAAAACAGGGCAATACCAGACAGGTGAAGATGTGTTGCTGAAACTTGCAGCAAAGGGTAACCAGATTGTTGATGATATTCTTGCTTTTCGTGAACTTACAAAGCTCAAGTCAACCTATGTTGATTCACTGCCTGAACTGATCAACAAAAAAACAGGAAGGGTACATACCACGTATGGCCAGGCAGTGGCTGTAACCGGCAGGTTAGCCAGTAATAACCCTAACCTGCAGAACATACCGGTAAGAACTGACAGGGGCAGGGAGATCAGGAAGGCTTTTATTCCCAGGGACAATAAACATATTTTATTATCAGCTGACTATTCACAAATTGAACTAAGAATTGTTGCAGCCATCAGTGGTGATACCAATATGTGCGACGCCTTCCGGAAAGGAACAGATATTCACACCGCTACTGCTGCAAGGGTTTATAATATCCCCGAAGCAGAAGTAACTAAGGAAATGCGTTATAAGGCCAAGAGTGTAAATTTTGGCATTATTTACGGACAGGGCGCTTTTGGTCTGGCAGATAACCTGGGTATATCCAGAACAGAAGCCAAAGAGATCATTGATAACTATAAAAAAGAGTTTCCCGGTATTCAGAAATACATGGACGATACAATCAATTTTGCACGGGAGCATGGTTATGTGCAAACACTGATGGGGAGAAAGCGCTGGTTAAAGGATATCAATTCTGCCAATTTTACGGTTCGGGGTTTTGCAGAGCGAAATGCAATTAACTCACCTATACAGGGCACAGCTGCAGATATGATCAAACTGGCTATGCAGAAAGTGCATGCTGCCATGAAAAAAGAAAAAATGCAAAGCCGGATGATCCTGCAGGTGCATGACGAATTAGTTTTTGATGCCCTTAAATCAGAAGCTAAAGAGCTGAAACCGCTGATCATTGAACATATGCAGATTGCATTGCCGTTACCACATGATGTACCGGTTATCGCAGAATGCGGGCAGGGTGATAACTGGCTGGAAGCACATTAATCTCCAAACATGAATTGGTCCCTGTATTTTAAAGATGTACAAATAATTGGCAGCCGCTATTTACTGGTTGCCGGTATTGCTTTCTTTGTTTGGTATGTAGTAATCCGGAAAATGATCAGTTCAAAAAAAATCCAGCAGCGTTTTCCAAAATTCAAAGACTATGCGAGAGAGATCGGGTTTTCCATTACCACCATATTCATAATGGCTTTTATTCCTGCAATCGTACTTGGCAGCCCGGAGTTATCAAAACACACAAAATTCTATACGGATATTGATCAGCATGGAAACCTGTATTTCTTTCTTGCCTTTCCGGTAATGGCCTTCCTGCATGACACTTATTTTTACTGGATGCACCGGCTGATGCATCACCCGGCGGTATTTAAATGGGTTCACCTTATTCATCATAAATCCGTTAACCCCAGCCCCTTTGCCGCTTATGCTTTTCATCCGCTGGAAGCAATCGCAGAAGCCGGAATATTTCTTGTTTTTATATTTACGATCCCGGTGCACCTCTATCATCTCTTATTCTTCTTCTTGTTTATGATCATCTATAATGTGTATGGACACCTGGGCTGGGAACTCTATCCAAAAGGATTCAGCAGGCATTGGTTGGGAAAGTGGATAAATACATCTGTGAACCATAATCTGCACCACCAGTATTTTAAAGGAAACTATGGGCTTTACTTCCTGTTCTGGGACCGGATAATGGGTACGATCCGGAAAGATTATGATGAAAAATTTGATGAAGTAAAGAGCAGGTGATCATTATCGGGCCTTATTATTACCAAAGTCATACATTTTACTTTTTTTATCTTCTTAAGTTTGCACTTTTATGGAGCCTGTAATCTATTATTGTTATGACGCCTATTGCGGCTGGTGCTACGGCTTTAGCCCCGTTATGAAAAAAATTGCGGAAGAATATAAAGACAGGCTGTCATTTGAAGTATTGTCGGGAGGAATGATCCCGGCAGAGAATCCCCGTCCCATTGCTGCAACAGCCGGATATATCAGTGAAGCATATCACAGGGTTGAAGATTTAACAGGTATAAAATTTGGCGCTGATTATCTCTGGCATATTTTCAATCCTGGTGAAAGCGACTGGTTTCCTCACTCAGAAAAAGCAGCAATCGCCATGTGCATCTTCAAAGAGATTTTTCCTGATCAACAGGTGGCATTTGCTGCGGATCTTCAGTACAGCCTTCATTTTGAAGGCCGTGATCTGACAGATAATGAAGCATACCGGCATTTACTGGAAAAATATGCGATACCCGGAAAAGATTTTTACAACAAAATGAACGGCGAAACCTACAGAGAAAAAGCCCTGTATGAATTTGCTTTATGCAGGCAGCTGCAGGCTACAAGCTTTCCTCAGGTACTCATGCAGGCAGCTGAGCAAAAATTTTACCTGCTTGCGAAAGGTTACACCGATTATGAAACATTAAACAAGCGGGTCCAGTCCGTATTAACAGAAATAAACAATTTATGATACTTACGATCACACTTAATCCCTGCATTGATAAAAGCTCAAGGGTGGAAAAACTGAAACCGGAAAGTAAATTACGTTGCACAGAAGTAGTTAATGAACCGGGTGGCGGCGGCATCAATGTCAGCAAGGCCTTACTGAAATTAGAAACGCCCTCCGTGGCTTTATTTCCGGCAGGCGGGCATAATGGGAATATGCTGTGCTCCTTATTGAAAGAAGAAAATATACTATTCCATGCAGTGGATACAAAACTCGAAACGAGGGAGAACTGGATCGTGCTGGAAACTTCAACTAATAATCAGTATCGTTTCACATTTCCGGGTAAGGAAGTGCTTGAAGAAACAATTAAATCACTTGTAGACCAGATCCGTTCCTTTGCACCAACGTATGTTGTAGCCAGCGGGAGTTTGCCTCCGGGCCTGCCTGATTATTTCTACGGGCTGATTGTTAAAAATGCTGCTGCCGTAGGCGCCAAATGTATTGTAGATACCAGCGGACCTGCCTTACAGGCCTTAAAAGGGAAACACGCTTATATGATCAAACCCAACATCGGCGAGTTATGTAAAATGCTGAATGTGGAATGGCTGGACAAAGAGGAAGTGCCTGATGCAGCACAGCAAGCAATAAGAGATGGTTTTGCTGAAATCATTGTTGTCTCTATGGGGCCTCTTGGGGCCTGGATGGTAAGCGAGAATAAGCGATATTTTGTTGATGCTCCGCCGGTAGAAAAGAAAAGTACGGTGGGAGCTGGTGACAGTATGGTGGCCGGAATTACCTATTCTTTACAAAAAGGAAAAACACTAAGAGAGGCTATTCGTTTTGGCGTGGCTTGCGGAAGTGCAGCAACCATGAACGATGGAACACAACTTTTTAACAAGAGTGATGCAGAACGGTTATATGCAGCTATCAATGAATAAATGAAAAGAGATATTTCAAACAGGGAAGATTTGTTATTACTGGTAACCCGGTTTTATGAAAAGCTGCTGGCAGATAATTCTATCAGTTATCTGTTCACAGATGTCGCTAAAATTGATCTGTCCCATCATTTACCGGTTTTAGTTGATTTCTGGGATTCTGTTTTGTTTCAATCTGATACTTATCATAAAAATGCCATGCAACCCCATATGGCTTTACACCGGCAATCTCCATTGTTGAAGCATCATTTTGAAACCTGGCTCCGCCTTTTTAAGGAAACAACAGATGAATTGTTTGAAGGAGAAATTGCATTTATTGCCAAAGAAAGAGCAACCAGTATTGCCACAGTTATGCAGATAAAGACCATCCAGGTTTCCTGATCACTTCTTCTGAGTTGCGGGCCCCTTGACCGGCTGAGGATAACTTGTCCAGTTTTTCTCCATTACAAAGAATTAAAACCTATCCGAAAAGTAAACTTCAACTGGAGATTGAACCGGTTGCTGCTGAAAAAGTAATTGTAAGCCGGGAAAATACAGCCATTTTAAAAGAATAGACAGGTAGCTGATCTATACCGGTGATGCAGAGCTTCATAAGTTCCATATAATAACAGGTAATCTTATTTCAATCAGATCCAGGAATAATTCCGGGGTTGTGTTGTGTAATTTTTTTGCCGGCATCATCCCTTTCGGAAATTCTTGCTTATGCAACAGCAAAAGCTGCGTCTTGATCCGCGCTATTTCCAGGTTATCTTCCAGGTTATTTTTTTAAGTTATGGGGTTCTCATTTTAGGATGGGAGGCTGACTGGCAACATATTAGTATCAGTGTTGCCGGCTGCCTGTTGTTCCAGTATGCTGCTGATTCTATCAAGGCAAAGCGATTAATGAAGCCCCGTGAATTTGACCGCTGGGGCTTCAGTGTTTTGATCAGTGCTATGAGTTTGTGTCTTCTGTTAAAGACCAATAGCTGGCAAATAAGTTTAGTTGCCTCTTTTTTAACGGTTGCTTCCAAGTATATCTTCCGTTGGAATAAAAAACATATTTTCAACCCTTCTGCTTTCGGCATTGTGGCCTGTTTGCTTTTTACGAATGATGCATGGCTCAGCCCCGGGCAATGGGGCAGCAATGCTGTTATTTTTTTTACCGTTATTACACTGGGTACAATTGTAGTGACGAGGGTACAAAAGTTGGACATCTCTTTAGCGTTTCTGCTCACTTTTACAGGTCTTTTATACTGGAGGCAGGTATATGTACTTGGTTGGCCGGTGGATCATTTTGTCCATTCTGTGAGTACCGGCAGCTTATTGTTATTCACATTCTTTATGATCAGTGACCCCAAAACATCACCGGATCATCCTGTCGCAAGAATACTATGGGCAGTGCTGATTGCTGCCATTGCATTTTATCTCGCTGCATTTAAGTGGAAATATAACACCCCTCTCTGGATACTGGTGACAGCAGCGCCACTGGTTCCGGTGCTGGACAAAATTTTCAAAGCAAAAAAATTCAGTTGGTCCCCTGCTGTTTTATCCTTCGCTGTCTTTTTAAAACTAAAACATATAGTCATGAAGCCAATTATGAAAAAAGGAGCTGCGGTAATCATCCTTGCAGCAATGGTCGGGCATGAAGCCGCTGCATTTTGCGGCTTCTATGTCAGCAAAGCCGATGGAACATTAAAGAATAAAACATCACAGGTAATTCTTGTGCGGGATGGAAACAGGAATGTGATCACCATGTACAATGACTTTAAAGGCAACCTGAAAGATTTTGCCATGGTGGTACCTGTGCCGGTAGTGTTGCAGAAAAAAGATATTAAGGTGGTGGACCAGGCCATTTTTAATACCCTGAATGAATATAGCAAACCAAGGCTGGTAGAATACTATGACCGGAACCCCTGTGAAATGTATAAAATGGAAGATCAGCTGAATGGGAAAATTGCAGGAGTACAGTTAAACGAAGTAGTTATAACAGGTTTTGGTGCAGCCAAACGAAAAGACCTGGGTGTAAGGGTAGAAGCCAAGTATCTTGTTGGTGAGTACGATATTCTTATTCTCAGTGCCAAAGAAAGTTCGGGGTTAAAAACCTGGTTGGATGAAAATGGGTATAAGCTTCCTGCTGCTGCAGATGAAGTATTGGAACCTTATATCAAAAGCAACCTGAAGTTTTTTGTGGTAAAAGTGAATGAGGAAGAAAGGAAAAAGCTACCCAGTAATTTTCTTCGCCCTTTACAGATCAGTTTTTCATCCCCGAAATTCATGTTACCTATCCGGCTGGGAATGGCCAATGCAGATGGTGACCAGGATATGATCGTGTATGCGTTTACTAAAAAAGGGAGAATAGAAACAACCAACTACAGGACATTATCATTACCCACTTCTAAAAATGTGCCTTTGTTTGTAAAAAACAATTTTGGTAATTTCTATGCAAATTTATTCCAGCACCAATGGAGCAAAGAAGGCAAGGCACTGGCCATGCTGGAATACGCCTGGGATGTGAGCCCCAAGAATTTTGTGAAATGTGATCCCTGTGTAGCTACCGCACCCTCAACACAGGACCTGGTACAGGCGGGTGTGTGGTGGATCAACCGTGACTGGAATGATTACAGTGACGTAGATGATGATGAGGATCTTGATTATTCAGACAACGTTTATTTTACCCGTTTGCATGTACGCTATAACCGGGATAAGTTTCCGCAGGACCTGGTATTCCAGGTTACACCCAACACTGAAAACTACCAGGCCAGGTATATTGTCACACATCCTGCCACCGGCGATTTTAGCTGTGATGCGGGTAAAAAATACCTGAAGGAGCTTAAGCAACGTCGTTCTGACGAAATGGAAATGCTGGCCTATTTAACCGGTAAAACTTATAAGGATTGGGATGTGGTGCTGAATGAAGAGGAGAGGTTTATTCCTGCAGACGCCGGTTATGCCTCGGTTGCAGAAACGATCAATGATCAGCCTAAGAGAAGTAATACACTATTGTTTTCTACTATTGCTGTAATGGGCCTGGTATCCCTGATCGGTTTCAGGCAACGAAGCTGAGGTTAATTAATTATTCACTGTGGAAATTCGTACATATAAGAAAAGCCCCGGTCTGATTAAAGCCGGGGCTTATTATTACCATTAACCCTAAAACGCTTTTAATTACGGCCACCGCCACCCGGGCCTCTTCTTGGATTCATAGCCGGCTCTATATCATTTTTCCAGATAGTGAACTTATCATCTCCTAACAACACTTTTAATTCTTTATCCCGTCCATCGGTAATCGGTTGCATCCTGTCACGCAATGCCTGCATATCAGGACGTTCACCACCACTCATTAATTCCTGCCTCACTGCATCCTGTTTACGGTAAAAACTTGCAAATACTGTATCGACCTGTGCTTGCTTAGCTGCATCAAAATGAAAGGCACTGTCCAGTTTCTGGTGAACTATTGCCACCCTCTCTTCAATAGTACGGCGGAAACCACCACCCGGTTGTGCATTAACGCTGATGAATCCTGCCATTGCAAAAGCGAGGAACAAAATTTGTTTTTTCATGTTGTTATTTGTGTTTTGTATAGTTAAACGATATAAAAAATTATTCTAGTCCTTTTTCGATTCGGCAGCTGGTTCCCCTCTTTTCATTTGCTTACCCATTTTTTTGAACATCCTGAAAATTGCCGAATCATATTTTATCGCCTGCACCTTGTCCCTGCACAGTGCCCTTACGTTTTTAAAATGATTGAATGTCTGTAAGTCCAGAGCCTTTTGCTTTTGTGCAATTACATCGGCCACACTATTCACAACAGAGTCACTGATATCTGGCTTCGTCATCAGCCGGAACAGGCTATCTTTTGCTTTCCGCATTTCATCGAACATCGGTTTTACTGTCTTCTCCTGCAAGTCTTTCAGTTGTTTATATTTTGCAATCTGTTCATCCGTAAATCCGGCTTCCTTTTGCAACATCTCTATTACCATACCGGTTCTTTTTTCCTGGGTGAACCGGGGTTGTTCCTCTGGTTTCTTAAACACTAAAAAATAAACCAGCACAGCAATATTTGTCAGTAATAAAACTGCGATAATAAAGATCAGGTTTTTATTTCTCGATGCAGTGCTCATGGACGGTCAATATTTTCATAATCAAAACTGCTGTTAGTAGCCAGCACATATTCATTATCTGTCACCAGTTGCTCTGTTTGATCGGCTGTTAAACCTGTATTGGTAGTTGTTGCATCCTGGCGCAGCACCATAAAAGCATTGACCAGCAGGATAACAAAAAGACCCGCAAAAACAACAACCGGTCTTGAGATAAATGAACTCATGGTTTCCCATACTGTCTTGTCATTACGTTGCAGGCGCCCAATCACCCGGGTATAGAAGAACGGCTGTGGCTCGGCCCGCTGAATGCCATCAAGGCTTTCAAGGGTTTCCTGCACTTTTTTGTCCATGTCGGGTCTCATTTTCATATTCGTTTAGTTTGACGTTGGCTGGTCTCAAAAACCTGTGCCTATTCTCTGTCTTTATAATAATCCTCCAGCTTCTTTTTCAGGTTGGTTTTGGCCCGGTGCATCAGCGATTCCACCGAAGAAACCGTGGTGTCCATTACCTCCGCAACTTCCTGATAACTAAGGCCATCTACCTTATGAAGGGTAAAAGCGATACGCTGGTTTTCCGGAAGCTCTGCAATAGTTTTAAACAATGTAGCTGCTTTTTCTTTTTTATCCAATACCACCCCGGGATGATTAAAATCAGGTGGATTGACCACCACTTCGCTGTCCTCACCAAAAAGGCTCCGGACAAATCCAAAACGTTTCTTGCGTTTTTTACGACGTTCATGGTCCAAAGCCTTGGCAATAGTAATCCGGTACAACCAGGTTGAAAACTTGGATTCTCCTTTAAAAGAGCCGATTGACTGGTACACCTGTACAAAAGTTTCCTGTGCAATATCTTCCGCATCTTCGGCATTTTGCACAATACCCAACGCCGTGTTGTAGACCATGTTTTGCCAGGTCTCAACGATGGTTTTAAAAGCGGATTCATCTCCCTGCTTCAGTTGTTCGACTAATATCCTTTCATCCAAGCGTTGCGTTTTTAGCAGGCAACGATATTACGCAAATTTTCTATTGAACAGCAGAGCCCGGTAATAATATTAGCCCTGATTAAAACATTTGCATCCGGTCTCTCCGCTCCTGGTTGCCGGATGCTTTAGCTTTTCCAAAATTCTTCAGGCTATAAGTAAACGTCATCATGAAATATTGTTTCAGCACCAGGTTTTGCACATCCTGTACATAGGAGTCACCTACTGTTCTCGTGATACTCTGGTTTTGTTTCAACAGGTCAAATACTGTAAGTTTTAATTCCCCCCGCCTGTTTTTCAGGAATTTTTTACCAACCCCTGCATTCCATAGCCAAAAACTCTGATTGAATCCCTCTGACAGTCCGCTATAGGTCTGGTTACTGATATCATTTTGAAGAAACCACCCGGATTTGGACAGCAGGTTTAACTGCAAGCCTGCCGATTGAGTAATATAATTCTGGTTCAGCTGCGGTTGTACAGTATTTTTTACCGTGTTAAAGTTGGCGTTGTACGATACATTGAAATCGATCCGTTCACTGATATTACTCGCAATAACAATTCCGGTACTGTAAGTATACGTATTGGAAATTGTGCTAGTATTATTTACTAGTCCCGGGACTTTACTATATGTAAACCCTGCATTCAGGTTCACATTTGATTTAATAAACTTGACCGGTTGGCCATAGGTAAAGAAAGAACGGAAACTCCAGTAGCCATCCAGGTTTACCGGCTTGGTAATCTGTGATCCTTTGTACAGAACAATGCCGGGAGCTAACAGGGAATCTGTTGCAGCCGTGTAGGTGGCATTAGCCACATAATCGCTTGCTTTTTGTACAAAAATGTTGGCGAAAAAACTTTGCCCTTTTTGGGTGTTTGTATAAGTGTAACGGCCCGATAAAATATGTGTGTATTGCTGATCCAGGCCGGGGTTACCGGTACTCATTCTCAGCTGGTTGCTGTTATCAATCACGTTTTGTAATTGATTTACCGATGGCGCATTAACAGAACCGCGGTAGAACAGCCGGATATTACTGCGGGCTGATAATTTCCTGCGAAACTGGATGTTCGACAGGATATTAGAAAAACTCCTGTTCACGGCTGCGATCTCCGGGAATACCTGGTCACTTTTTAGTGATGAATTTTGATAACTCACACCAACAGAAAATTGATTATCCCTGTCACCAATACGATAGGTGATACCCCCGTTCTGTGTATTATATGTATTATCAAACTTGTTGGAAAGGGTGGTATCAAAAATGGAATATTTACCTCCTGCTTCATCAAACTGGTAAGTGATTTTATCTGCTTTATTCGTTGTAAAGGAAGGGTTGAAGTTGAATTGCAGCTGCCCCTTTTTACCAACAGGTTCTGTATAAACAATATTGGTTGAAATTGTCCTTCCGTTGGTCTGGTTATCGGAGTATTGTTGCAACGAGTCGTTGACATTACCACTGTTGTAGTATTTATTGACTGACTCTACATAAGTTTCACCCGACCTGGCATTAAAACTGGTATTCAGATTTACTGAAATAGTTCTTCCTCTTTTGGCAAAAGCATGCCGATACAAAATATTATTGTTGAAGTTATAGCCTGAATTCAGGGTATTTGTCCTGCTGTTTGATTCACTTTGAAGACCAGTCAGCAAATCGTAATAACTGGCACTGCTGATCGTACTCCTGTTATCATTTTTCTGAAAGCTGATATTCGGTGTGATGATGATTGTGTTTGATGAATCGATCCGGTACTCCATCCTGAAATTGATCCGGTGGTTATAATTGCTGACTTTGGTAAGGGAAGTATCATCGAGGAATAAGGTAGAGTCCGCCTTTACAAATGATTGCGTACCGGAGAACCGGTTATTATCCGTGTTGCTATTATTAAAGAAATAACTTCCGCTTACATCAATCTTTGAGCCCCACTTATCAGAATAGTTGATACCAACAGCATTGGTCTTGCTGATACCACTTTGCTGGCCTACCACGAAATTGTCACTGCCGCCTCCAAAATTTCCACCACCACGATTGCCACCACCACCCCGGTTGCCGCGATTACCACCGCCACTGCTACTGGTAAGGCCCAGCAGGTCCTGCGAGCCAAAATTTTGCTGATTAATATTATTTGTTAATCCAACCAACGAAATACGGCGGTTGTTTTTAAAGAAACTCATATTTCCACCTGCCTGGTAGCGGCTGTCAGTACCCGCGCCGGCATACACACGGCCAAACTGCCCGTTGCGCATACCGGATTTGGTAACAATATTGAGTGCTTTTTGAGAATTACCATCATCCACGCCTGTTAATTGTGCCTGGTCGCTTAGCCTGTCAAATACCTGTATTTTATCCACTACTTCTGATGGAAGATTTCTTAAAGCAGCTGAAGCATCATCACCAAAAAAATCGCGGCCGTCAATGGTTACTTTTTTTACCTGCTCACCTTGTGCGGTAACGGTTCCATCTTTATCAACAGTAATGCCGGGCATTTTTTTAACCAGGTCTTCTACAGTAGCATCGGGATTCACTTTAAACTGGCTGGCATTATACTGGGTGGTATCTCCTTTTTGCTGTGCAGGCGGAATTTTCGACACCACAGTTACACCGGCAATCTCTTTAGTCGATTTGGGTACAAATAATGATCCGAGGTCTACATTGGGAATTGAATCGGTAACATCAGCAAATTGTTTGAAATTTTCATACCCAATAAAAGTTATCTGTAAAATATAAGATCCTGTAGTTATACTATTAAAAAGAAAATCACCCTTACTGTCTGAAATCACATTATAGCGGTTCAGGGAATCTTTTACTGACCTTAGCTGAAGTGTGGCCCCGGCCAGGGGCTTATTATCCACAAGATCCAGTAATTTCCCTTTAATACTCTGAGCCTGAACTATTCCTGAAAAAAAGACAAGTATCAGCAATAACTTAATTCTCTGCATAAAACATATAATTACGCCTATTGGACGTCTATAAGGAGTTAAACCTTCGTGATCACCTTTTCCCGTGGAATTAAATACATTTTTTCAACAACATACTATAATGATCTCATTTCCCGGAACTAAAGTATCTTGCAGCTCCTTAATAATTATTTAAACGTATATGGAGTACAGTAAACTTGTTGCCGTAACCGGTTTGCCCGGTTTGTTTGAACTGATCAATAGTAAAAATGACGGAGCCATTGTTCGCTCCCTGGAAGACAAAAGCACCCGGTTTGTATCAAATCGTATTCACCAGTTCTCACAGCTGGAAAGTATTGAAGTATATACCGTCCGGGATAATGTGAACCTGGTAGATGTTTTTAATGCAATGGATAAAGCAGAAATAGCTTTGCCGGATGATAAAGATGCTGCTGCTGTTAAGAAATATTTCGAGAAAGCTTTTCCTGATATGGATTTCGAAAGAGTGTATAACAGCGACATGAAGAAAATGGTAAAGTGGTTTGCTATTTTGAAAAAAAATAATATTGAAATCAAACTGACTGAATTCCCTGAAGAAACAGAAGCTGTGGAGGAAGTGAAAGAAGAAACTGTTGTGGCCGAAGAGAAAAAGCCAGCGAAGAAAGCGGCGAAGAAAAAAGAGGTGACCGAGGAAGCTGCAGACGAAAAGCCGGCTAAAAAGAAAGCTGCCAAAGCCGATACTGAAGAAACCCCGAAGAAAAAAGCCGCCCCCAAAAAGAAATAAGAAAACCTTGTTTTAATAACCAAGCTACCGGCTCCGGGCATCAGCCCGTGTTTGTAGCTTGTTCTTTTTTATTATCATAATACTATGGGTACTACCACAGTGATACAAAAATTACCCCGTCATTTTTTACCAGTCGATTTTACGGTAAAAGACTGGCCTTCACTAGAACCTTATTTTAAAAACCTGGATGAACGTGTGATCAGTTCTTTACCCGGCCTGGAACAATGGCTGAAAGATGCCAGTGAACTGGAAGCCGTAATCAGCGAGGATGCTTGCTGGAGGCAAATCCGGATGACCTGTGATACTGAAAATAAAGAGCTTGAAGAAGCATTTACGTTTTTCATGATGGAAATCCAGCCCAAGGTACAGCCCTGGTCAGATAAGCTGAATAAAAAACTACTGGATTGCCCTTTTACCAAAGAACTTAATCAGCAAAAATATTTTACCTACCTGCGGAACGTAAAAAAGAATATTGACCTGTTCCGGGAAGCTAATATCCCGATCCAGGCCGACCTGAATGTAATGCAGCAACAGTTTGGGGTGATTGCGGGAAAAATGACCGTTCAGGTAAACGGCCAGGAATATACCCTACAACAAGCCGCTAAGTTTTTAGAAGATCCCGGCAGGGATTTAAGAGAAGAGGTGTATCATAAGATTAACAACCGGAGACTGGAAGACAAAAAACAGTTAAATGAGCTATATACAAATCTGTTGAAAAAACGCCACCAGGTGGCATTGAACACAGGTTTTACCAACTTCCGTGATTTTCGCTTTGCCGAATTGGGCCGCTTTGATTACAGCAAAGAAGATTGCTTCCAGTTTCATGAAGCTGTCAAACTGCATGTAATGCCACTGGTGAACCAGATCTATGAAGCAAAAAAGAAAAAACTGGGGCTTGATACACTTCGCCCCTGGGATGTGGAAGCAGAACCAGCCGGTATACTACCTCTTCGTCCCTTTAAAACAGGCGAAGAGCTCATCGAAAAAACCATTGCCTGCTTTACGAAATTACGCCCCTTCTTTGCTGAGTGCCTCCGGCAAATGAAAGCTATGGGCCACCTGGACCTGGAAAGCAGGAAAGGCAAAGCCCCCGGCGGATATAACTGTCCACTGGCGGAAAGCGGTGCTCCTTTTATTTTTATGAATGCCGCCGGGCAGCTGGATGATGTAACCACAATGGTGCATGAAGGTGGTCATGCTATTCACTCCTTTTTATCGCATGACCTTGAATTGAACGGGTTCAAAGAGTACCCGACAGAAATTGCGGAAGTGGCCAGTATGAGCATGGAACTCTTCAGTATGGATCACTGGGAAGTTTTTTTTGATAGCGAGGAAGAATTGCTGAGAGCCAAAGAACAACAATTAGAAAGAGTAATCACTATTTTCCCCTGGATTGCCACGATAGATAAATTCCAGCACTGGGTATTTGAAAACCCAGAGCATACAGAGGAAGAAAGGGCTGCAAAATGGGTGATGGTACTGGATGAATTTTCTTCTCCTGTCATTGACTTTTCCGGGCTGGAAGAATACCGCCGTTATAGCTGGCAACGGCAACTGCATTTATTTGAAGTACCTTTTTATTATATCGAATACGGTATTGCCCAGCTGGGAGCTATTGGTCTCTGGAAACAGTACAAAAAGGACCCTGATGCTGCTTTGGAGAATTACATCAAAGCGCTGGATCTCGGCGGCACCCGCACATTGCCTGAATTGTTCCGGGCTGCCAGTCTCCGTTTTGACTTTTCGCCAATGCATATCAGTGAATTAATGCATTTTGTACAGCAGGAAATGCTTGCTTTAGCAAAATCTTAATGAAAATACCCTGAAAGTGGTACGGTTGAAATTTCAGAAATTGAAATCCAGATACTATTTTTGATTCAGCAAAATAAGATACTAAGAACCGAATTATAAAATAGCTACTAATCAGAGCCTTAACCTTAAGTCCCGCTGTTTCTACACCGGGGCTTATTTTTTACAAGGAGTTTTATTTACAATTCTTACAAACCCCTTCCGCCACCACTTCAATATGCGTGGAAGTATAACCCTTAGGCAGTTTTAATTCAGGAGTAACCACATCATCAAGACAATAGGTGGTATTACATTGAGTACACACAAAGTGAACATGATGGTCATGATGATGGCCTTCTTTACAATCATCCTTGCATAATGCGTAACGAATGGAATTATCAGCAGTTGGTATCGTGTGAATGATTCCTTTTTCAACAAAAGTCTGCAACGTCCTGTAAACAGTGACCCGGTCAAATTTTTCACCGGCTCTTTTCTCTATATCACCATGTGCCAGCGCACCGGGTTGTTCCAGGAACAAGCTCAGTATTTTTTCCCTGCTGCCGGTAATACTCAGGCTATTATTTTTAAGTATTTCTTTTACATCTTTGACCATAAAAAGTCTTTTACTTTTTAAGTTGTCTTTTTATCTCGCTTATCAGTGCCTCCACCTCGCTGTCTTTGAGACCATCATATATTTTTTTCACCTTGCCCTCTTTATTGACCAATGCCCAGAACTGGGTATGTAAGAAATCATCAGCGACCGTCTTCAGGTTATTCACAGGATCATCAATGGTGTAACTGACCCTTGCCATATTATATAAACTGTCTTTACGGCCTGTCAGGAAGATCCATTGACTGGTGTTTACCCTCATCGAATCCGCATATTTTTTTAATACAGGTACAGAGTCCACTTCAGGCATACAGGTATGTGAAAGGATCAGGAAATTCTTTTCATCTTTGAAAGCCTCATATACCTTCCGCATATTGCTGTTCATCTTCGGGCAGATGCCTTTACAGGTTGTAAAAAAATACTCCGCCACATACACCTTTCCTTCCACATCCTTATTGGTTACCATCTTACCATCCTGATTCAAAAAAGCAAATGGAAGTACGTCAGAAATAGTATCATTCCGGCTGATCCAGGGGCTTATCACCAAATAAAAAACAATGATCAAGCCCACAAAAAATGCCGTATAAAGGCCTTGCTTTTTAGTCATAACAATTGAATAGACTGCAAAGTTAACAAGCCTTCCATGATTTTACCGGTTTCAAAATGAGTTGATAAATATTTTGCAACCATGTTGCTTTTTGCTATTTTTGCTCTCTTCATGAAATTTAAGATAAACTGGGATGCATTGGGTATTGGGGCCTCGCTGGCCTGCGCCATTCACTGTGCCTTGTTGCCCCTGTTTATGAGCAGCCTGCCTTTATTTGGTATTGATATTATTGATAATCTCGCTTTTGAAGCCGGGATGATCGTTCTCGCTTTCCTGATCGGAACCTATGCTCTCTTTCATGGTTTCAGAAAACACCATCATAGCTGGTTACCCTTTTTCTTATTTGTAGCCGGTTTTGCCTGCCTGGTCCTGAAACAGTTCTTTATCCACTACGCTACCTGGTTATTGATCCCCGCAGTTGCCCTTATTGTTACCGCACATCTCATTAATTACCGCTCCTGCCGCATTCATGACCATGGGCATGCAGATGATTGCAATCACTGATCGTCTCTTTTTATTAACTTGACCGGCAAAATGATCATATGAAGTCAATTCTTCTTTCTATCCTGTTATATATATCTGTTTTTTGTGCGGCACAATCTAAAGATGAAAGAGCGATACGAGGTTTACTGGCTGAACAAACAGCTGCCTGGAACAGGGGAGATATTGAAGGTTTTATGAAGGGTTATTGGGAGAACGATTCCCTGATGTTTATTGGCAAAAGTGGCGTTACTTATGGCTGGACCAATACACTGAACAACTATAAACGAGGCTACCCGGATACTGCTGCTATGGGCAAACTCAGTTTCACACTGATAAAAGTGGAAAAAATTTCCCGAAAAAATTTTCAGGTGGTGGGCAAGTGGTTTTTGAAAAGGAGTATTGGTGATATAGGCGGACATTACAGCTTGTTACTCCGGAAAATAAAAGGCAACTGGGTTATCATTGCCGATCACAGCAGCTAATTGATCTTAGCCTGCTGCAATTCCCGCTGCTGGATCCTTTCAAAAACAAAATGAGAGATGGTTAAGCCAACCAGGGAAAAAATAATATCATTATAGTCAAAAGTTCTTCCAAAAAAAGGGATCAGCTGGAGGTATTCATTAACGATCAGCATACCAAATCCCATCAGGCATACCAGCCGCAGGTCATATGAAGACTGTATCCTGAATATTCTTGCTATCAAAAAATTCCTGCCACTGAAAAACCAATACGCACCAAAAGGAATAAGAAATGACCCTAAGAGATTAGGTGCAATCCCGAGAAAAAATTTACCTCCATCCCAAATATGCAGCGGGCGGATGAGAAACTTAATTGCCCATATGATCAGGGTACCAATAATTACAAAGGTCCGGCTGGTTTGTTTCAGGTACATGCGGTTGATAATAAGTTTCTAAAATACAGAATTTCACCCTCGTCGTTATCCGTACTGAAAGGTATTTTTTGTTTTACGAAACAAGCTGTTAAAAGTTACTTCTTCCAGGTCCGGTAGAGATGGACCAGGAGCCAGGTAAGTGTTCCGGTAAGGATAATATAGAAGATAATTGTATAAATAACCGGCTTGCCATTACTGAAAGCAAGTCCGAAATACAAACCGGCCGTAGCCATAACCATCAGCCAAAGCAGGGTAACAGAGATCGAATTAATGATTTTTTTAAAAAAATCTTTTATTTCCGGGTCCCAGCCCTGCTCCATGTTACCAGTTTTAATACGATTAAGTTACGGTTAATTCAACAAGATAACTGAGTTAAGGTTTTATTTCAGCAGGATGTTTTTAAATTCAACTGAATCCCCGCTGAAAACATTGAAGTCAACCTTTGCAGTAATGCCGTTTACATTACCGGCATCATTATGTTGCCAGAAAGACCACCCCCGGTTGATACGGGGTTGTTGTTCCTGGTAATAGTGTGCCACCCAAAGCGGATAGCTGTCAAAATCGCTGCCCAGGCAGCGTTTGTAAAAGTCAACATTGGTATAAATGACCGGTTTTACTCCATAATAATTCTCAACGACGGTCAGCCACTCCATCAGTTCTTTTTTTAATTGTGCCGGGGAAGTTCCATTAAGCTGCTCTATATCCAGCACAGGGGGCAGGTCGCCCGGCTCCAGTTCCACGTTTGCAATAAAATTCTCTGCCTGCATCTTCCCATCTTTGGAAGGAATAAAAAAATGATAGGCACCCCGGATTATGTCATTTGCCTTTGCTTTCCGCCAGTTTCGCTTAAACTGCGGATCGCTATTCCCAATCCCTTCTGTGGCTTTGATAAAAGCAAACCCAAGTTGGATATCCTGTACTTTCATTGCTTTTACCTCTTCCCAGGCAATCATGTGCTGGTAGCGGGAAACATCAATGCCATGAATAGCATACGTAACAGGAATTGCAATACCAAATTCAGGATAGCGGGTAAATTTTGCTTTGCGGTAGTTCAGCCATTGATAAAACATCCACGATCCCGCAGCCATAGCCAGCAGGGTGACCATTACTACAATAAAACGGATAAATTTCTTCTTCCGGTGGGCAGTCATGAAAGTAGCTTGCAATTTGTATTATTGGCAACAAATATAAACTGCTGCAGACTGGAAACCTGTTAATTCATAACACCAGGAGTTATTATTTTATTCTATCACATCCTGCAGCAATAAAGCTGTACAGGCATTAGCTAATAAAAACCGTTCTTCAGCTGTCTGTTTTCCCAGGAAAACCATCCCTTTGTTGATGAACGAAACGGCCGCCACGGGTCGCCCTTGTGCATCCCGGAATTCAAAACCAACAGAACCTGCCAGTATATTACCGGGCTTCCCTTTAATTTCCATCTTTGTTACCGGAACAATTGAATAATACTCCGTTTTACTTTTGGCCAGGTAACCCGTGTAATCCTTGGGTTTTGCCTGTGAAAGCTGGTTATCGATCACCATTTCCCACGGACGTGTATCGTTTTCTGATGTATAAATCTGTACATAATAGTTACTGGAAGAAGCACTCCCGATACCCAATATCTCCAGGCCAATATTCAGCAGGCTGTTAGGATTCTTACCGATTTCCAGTGTTTTTGCATTAAATTTTGAAACGCAATACACTTCGGAAAGATACCTGCTATCTGCCAGGTTGAATCGGATCGTTTGCTTCCGGTTGATATATTCTGTTGAAATGATATTAACCCATTCCTGCCGGGCTGTTCCGCCATAACCTATACCACTGCGATAAGAACCGCCTTTTGTCCAGGATCGTTTGATCTGCGTGGTGGCATACTCGCCAAAACTTAATTTTTGCTTGATGCGGGTTCCGTCTTTTCCTTTAACGATGTATTCGTCATGACCGGCCTTCAGTTCATCACTGACAACCATTTTCCCCGGTGCACAGCTACTGGTAAGAATCATTACTGTTATTATAATATAGAAGTATTTTCTCATAAACTCATTTTATAATAAACAACAAAGATGCGGCTTGATCCTGTTAAGGTTTATTAACAATGCCGTCATTCATCATATTGCTGACATGAACTGTGTAAAACCGGCGACAAAGCGACAAAATCTGTTGTTTCGTCTACCAGTTTCTTTCAGCCTTTTGTTCCTTTCTTCCGCCTGCGGCCTGTTCCTGTTTATCCAAAACCAATAATTACTGCCTTTGCTGGTCATAGTTTTAAGCTGCAAAGAAATCATAAAATAAACTTTTAAACTATGAAGCAGTATTTCAAAACAATGATGACGGCCATCGTATTGGCCCTTATTTCTTTTTCCTCTTTTGCGCAGGAAGAACAGCCTGCCACTCCCAAATGGGTATCTGATAAAGGCTATTGGGTTATTGAAAGTAACATCAAAGACCCCCTTAATCATGTTGTCAGGTTCTACAACAATGACAATGTGCTGTTGTATAAGGAAACCGTAAGCGGAGTAAAACTGAACCCGGAAAAAAGAACAGTAAAAATGAAACTGAAAAAAGTACTGGAAACAACTGTAATTGCCTGGGAGCAGAAAAAAACAACGGAGGAGAATAAAAATTATGTTGCAGCTATCCTGAACTAAGCATAAGGATCAGTTTTCAAAGCAACCCTGCAGCATTTTTACTGCGGGGTTCTTTCGCTAAAAACCGTTTGTCGCCCAAAAATGACCGTATGACGATATTGCAAAACCAGCCTGTGCGAAAAGAAACAGGGCTTCGTAATTTTATAACTGTTCACATGCAGCAGTATCCCTTCATATTCTCTGACGAAAGGAAGTATCGCATCCGGCGCCATCTTTATTTCTGGTTGTTCTGGTGGATATTTTTCAGCCTGCTTTATGCCTATACGGCCGGGTTAAACTTATTACCCGATTCACGCAGGTTGCCGGTATCCACCATTAATTCCATTTTCTTCATGGCGCCGCATATGTTTTTGTCCTATTCCCTGATGTATTTCGTGATACCCCAATTTATACTTAAAGGAAAATACAAGTCAGGCGCTGCTATTGTACTCCTGCTTTTTTTCGTTACCGCCTGTTTCTCAGCTATTGTGGGTATGTATATTCTTCCCCGTGTCAGGGCCTGGCTTCTCCCGTACGACACTTCACACCCCGATAACGCAACCTTTTTTCTGTCCCTGCTCGGGGGATTACGGGGGGCTATCACCATCGGCGGGCTGGCCGCTGCCATCAAGCTGATGAAATAC
Organism: Chitinophagaceae bacterium UBA4411; assembly: GCA_002400415.1. Taxonomy (GTDB): domain Bacteria; phylum Bacteroidota; class Bacteroidia; order Chitinophagales; family Chitinophagaceae; genus CADEDV01. The sequence continues at coordinate 179,740 of DGQP01000009.1, read as the reverse complement.
TGGTATGTGAAAGAACAGCGTAACCTGCAGTTACAAAAAGAGAATGTGGAATCACAATTACAGCTGCTAAAAGCCCAGGTACATCCTCACTTTTTATTCAATACTCTAAATAATATTTACTCCCACACACAAAGTACCGCACCAGAAGCTGCCAAAATGGTAACAGGTCTGTCGGATCTGCTCCGGTTTATGCTGTATGAATGTAACCAGCCGCTTGTTCCCCTGGCCAAAGAGCTGAAAATGATTCAGGATTATATTAACCTTGAACGGATACGTTATGGAAACAAGCTGGAGTTACACCTGGATCTGCCTGAAAACACAAAAAATATTCATATTGCCCCGTTACTTCTGCTCCCGTTAGTTGAAAATTGTTTTAAGCATGGCACCAGTAATATGCTGGAGCAACCCTGGATAAATCTGCAAATCAGCCTGCAGGACATGCAGATGCAGATGAAGCTTATGAATGGTAAAACAAACCATGCATCAAAAACAACAACAGGTGCAGGCATAGGAATAAGAAACGTAGAAAAAAGGCTGGCATTACTCTATCCGGGGAAACATGAACTGACCATCCTGAACGAAGAAGATGTCTTTATCATTAACCTGAAGGTGGAGCTGGATTATCAAAGGAGTATTTCAACCGCAAATAGCTATAAACAGGAAATGGAGCATGCATGATACAATGATTATAAAATGCCTGGTAGTCGATGATGAACCACCCGCAAGGGAGATCATTCGCCGTTACATTGAAGAAATGCCCATGCTGGAACTGGTGGCAGAGTGCGCCAATGCTATACAGGCTTTTACTGTTTTACAGCAGCAGCATGTGGACCTTATGTTCCTGGATATCAGGATGCCGCAGTTAAACGGGAATGATTTTCTGAAAACACTGAAAAATCCCCCGAAGGTGATTTTCACCACCGCCTATACCGAATACGCATTAGAAGGTTATGAACTGGATATAGTGGATTACCTGATGAAACCCATTCCCTTCGACCGTTTTCTAAAAGCTGTAAATAAAGCATTCCAGCATGCAGGCGCAAAACAAGAAGGATTGATGGTAAATGAAGAAAAAAAATCTGAGTCTTTTGTTTATTTCCGGGCCGACCGGAAAATGGTAAAAGTAATGCTCCGGGATATTCTTTATATAGAAAGCATGAAAGACTATATAAAAATAATAACGGCAGCAGGTACTATTATTACCAAGCAATCCATCAGCTCGGTGGAAGCCATGCTGCCCGAAAAGGATTTTGTGCGGGTCCACCGTTCTTATATCGTTTCCCTGAATAAAATAAAGACCTTCACGGCAGAGCTTATTGAAATAGAAAAAAATGAAATCCCGATCGGGAAGCTATACCGGAACGGAGTATTGAAAGTATTGGGTTAATTTATTCCAATATCCGCAGCTTTGCATAGTTCAGCATGATCTTCTTCTCCCCGTTATGTTCAAATTTTACAGTGGCAATCGGGTTATGTGCAGCCCCTTCCATTTTCAGTACTTCGCCAAAACCAAATTTCTGGTGTTCCACCTTTTGACCAGCCTGCAGATTTGATGTATCACTGGCAATAAAATCAGCCGATGGTTTATGTTCAACTACTTTAGCGTAAGTTGATTTAGGCGGTAGATAAGACGGTGTTTCTTTTTTAGCAGCGGGTTTTTCATTGAAGTAGATTCCCGATTGTTTGCTTACTGCGCCCGATTCACCATCATCTGTTCCTTTCATACGGTTAAATGCCGATCCCTTGCTCCAGTTGCTGGCAGCCTGGTTCTTTGATCCGCCCCCGGCAAAGCTCCGGTCCAGGTTGTCCTGCGGTAATTCTTCTATAAACCGGCTGGGTTCATTCTGTATCAGCGAACCAAAACGATACCGTGTATTTGCATAAGTTAACCATAAACGGCTCTTGGCTCTTGTAATTGCAACATAAAATAATCGTCGTTCTTCTTCAAGTTCTTCCCTTGTATTAATACTCATACCACTGGGAAACAGCATTTCCTCCAGGCCTGCCACAAACAAACATTGAAACTCCAGCCCCTTAGCCGCATGCACCGTCATCAGTTTCACCACATCCGCATCCGGGTCCTTTTCATCTGCATCTGTCAGTAAGGTAATCTGTTGCAGGTAAGCTGCTAAACTTTTATCACCTACTTCCCCGTCTTCCTCGTTCATTGGCGTCTCAATCCACTCTTTAATGGAATTAAGCAGCTCCTGGATATTCTCATACCGCGCAACACCTTCTGTTGATTTATCGTTGAACAGTTCTTTTACAATATTGGTTTGTTTGCCTGCATGAAAAGCCAGTTCATAGGCATTATTTTTTTCCAGCATACTCTGGAAACTCCGGATCATCAGCACAAAGTTTTCAATACTTTCCAGTGTTCCGGCTTTAAATCCAAATTCTCCGGCCCTGTTCAGCACTTCCCACATGCTGATGTTATTCTCATTGGCAAGTAAAATGGTTTTATCCACGGTTGTTTTCCCAATGCCTCTTGCCGGGAAATTAATGATACGTTTTAAACCCTCTTCGTCCTGCGGATTAACAATGATACGGAGGTAAGCAATGAAATCCTTGATCTCCTTCCGTTGATAGAAACTGATACCGCCATAGATCACATAAGCAATACCCATCCGGCGCATGCTTTCCTCAAAAGCCCGGCTTTGTGCATTGGTGCGGTACAAAATTGCAAAGTCCCTGTTGGCATAATGATTTCGCAGTTTCTGTTCCTGGATAGAGTCGGCTACAAACTTACCTTCTTCATTATCCGTCATGGTACGGACCAGTTTGATCTTCTCACCTGTCATATTCTCTGTCCACAAAGCTTTCGGTATCTGCCCTTTATTATTCTTAATAACCTCGTTGGCAACGTTGAGAATGGTCTGTGTGCTACGGTAGTTTTGTTCCAGTTTGATCACTGCCACATCATCGTAATCTTTCTGGAATTGCAAAATATTCTGGATAGTGGCTCCGCGAAAGCTGTAAATACTTTGTGCGTCATCACCCACCACGCAAATATTCTCATGCTGGGCAGCGAGCAATTTCATGATCTCGTATTGAGCCGGGTTTGTATCCTGGTATTCATCAATCAGGATATAACGGAACTTGGATTGATAATTTACCAGCGCCTCCGGGTGTTCTTTTAATAAGCGGTACATCTGGTAGAGCAGGTCATCAAAATCCATGGCACCGTTCTTGAAACAGCGTTTGTAATACGCATCATAGATTGTTGAAATAGCGGGACGATTGGCCCGCATATCTTCCTGCTGAATATGGTAATCATTCCGGTATTCATCAGGGCCCACTAATGCATTCTTGGCTGATGATATCCTGTTGTAAACTGTATTGGGCTTGTAATGCTTATCATCCAGGTTCAGTTCGTTGATAACAGCCTTCACCACACTTTTGGCATCATCGGTATCATAAATGGTAAAACTATTGGGATAACCCAGCCGGTGAGCTTCTTTACGAAGTATCCGGGCAAACACGCTGTGAAAAGTACCGATATACAGGTTTCTGGCCTCGCTGTTGCCAAGAATATGGCTGATCCTTTCCTTCATTTCCTTCGCTGCCTTATTGGTAAAGGTGAGTGCCAGTATGCGAAATGCATCCACACCCAGTGCCATCAGGTGTGCAATACGGGTGGTAAGTACCTTTGTCTTCCCGCTGCCTGCACCCGCCACGATCATCAACGGCCCTTCAGTATGCAGCACTGCTTCTTTCTGCCGTTCGTTCAATCCACTTAGATATTCTTTCATAATTTTTTTAACCACGGCCAAAGCCGGTGATTACTGCCTGCTGCGAAAATACAGTTTGTGCAGGGGATAATGTTTTGAAGTTGAAGCGCCTTAATGATTTTTTTTACACAGGCAAAAGGAAAACTATTTTTTGCGTTTACTTTCCATGTATTTTTCATGGATCACCTTGCTCATGGATTTGTTATACACTTTGCTTTCCAGCCAGGAGATGATATCCAGGTAAGCAAATGCTCTTGTCTCAAAACGGTTTCCTTCCAGGTATTTGATCTTCCCGAGAAATTTTTGCAATTCGGGTTTTATTTCCCGGTTGGAAACTGCCAGCGATTTGCGGAAGAATTTGAAGATCTCCTGTTCCACGACCGTAAGATTTTCCATTTTTGCAAAGAAGCGGTAAACGGAACGGCTGAGGGGTTCCATCAGTTCCATATTGCCCAGTTCATAATGTGCCAGTAAATGCTGCAGGCGGGCATAACATTGAAGGTCAGTACGCAGGTTGCCCGTTTCATTGATAATGCCCTGCAGGTAATCAATACAGGTACTGTAATCGCCGCTTCCGAAATAAAGGGTGGCAATTTTATAATTCATCACCATAATGCGGTGGGGATCGAGAAATAAATCATACTCTTCCAGTTTTCCCTCAATATCCGGCACAATCTTCAGCCCTTCTTTGAAAGTTCCCATCATAAAATGCTGGTTGATCCTTCCGGTACTGATATACACAAATGCCTGTGTACGGAAGTTATCATGGTCCTGCACCCGGCTGGTTTGTGCAAACTGTTCAAATTTTTTCAGTGTTTTATCAAACTCCCTGTAGTTGCGCAAATCAAAATGTGCATTCAGCAAATAATGCAGTCCCTTGATATAGTGGCTTGTTTCCACCCGGATCATCAATGGATTTGCATCAAACAGGTCGATCCATTTTTGCGCATAGCGGTAATATTGTAAAAAATCCTGGCGGATAAATGCATACCAGCAATAACTCTGGTACAAATACATTTTCTCATAAAACCCGGTTACCAGGTGTGCATCAGCGGGCAGATGTTCCTGCATGAATTTTTTTACGCCGGCTTCATCCTTTTTATTTCTTGCATGTCCGTGCAGTGTGAACCAGCTGAACAACAAAAGTGACAGGTTACTCAAACGTGATACAACATCAATATGGCGGCTTACCGTATTGGCTTCAATTGCTAATTGTTCCACCCTGTTGTGCATACTGCGGGTAATATGCAGACCTTCAATTCTTTTTTCTAAAGAAATGACAAGGGTAAGAAAATTATACTTCTGATTACTCTTGGCGATCTCCTTCACCCGGTCCAGGATGCGGAGGCTTTGCATGAACAGGCCTTTTTTGTACAGAATATGTGCATAGTCAAATTGCTCATTCAATTGCAGGTCCAGGCTGTCAGCGCTTTTCAGGAGCCGCAGGCTGGCTAATAATTCTTTATATAAGTGACTCTTTAAATTGGCAAGCTGCGGTTTCTGAATTCCGGGCAATTTTTTAAATAACGATTTTTCATCATATTCATTCAGCTTGTCCAAAGCATCAAAAAGTTTTACGATTTTAAGATCTTCCCGGGCTGAACTTCGGGTTATATAGAGCTTAAAATGGCGTTTTTCGGCCTTTTCCAACGATTTTACTAACTGAAATAATATGTCCGTGGGACGGTTGGGCATCATTGCAAATTTATCCTGAAATACAGTACCAGTAAGGGTTTTTTTAAAAAATACCGGTTTTAGGCGTCATGAAACCCGTCACATCTTGGCTTGAATTGGCTGTGTGTAGTCCTTAATTTTGTTTTACAAAGCTGAAGGGATCATAAAGCAAGCAATCGTTGGAAGGAAATAGCAAGTCGTCAGAGGTCCTAAAGCAGCAAAAAGAGATACTACTTTATTAAGATTTTCATATGGCAAGCAATCGTTAGAGGTCAGTCCGTTTCTACGGAAGGGCCTTTTTTGTTTTAGCGCCTGCTAAATTAAGACTTTATTGATACCTGCAAAACAATCTGCAGGTTTTTTTATTTCCTTCTCTCATCCGGTTTTCGTGTTGGACAGCTTTGGTTTACAATTTTCAACCGTAAAAAGCTGATTCTATACCTTCACGGTAAATTAATACCCACCATGGCTATCCGCATTTTTATAACCGGCGGCACATTCGATAAAGAATACAACGAGATTACCGGACAACTTTATTTCAATGATACTCATATGCATGACCTGCTGGAAATGGGTCGCAGTAAAGTAACGGTTGAGATCAGGACACTGATGATGATCGACAGCCTTGAAATGACTGATGAAGACCGTGAACTGATCGCATACCAATGTAATCAGTGTGATGAAGAAAAGATCGTTATCACCCATGGTACGGATACAATGTCGGTCACGGCAAAATTACTTGCAGAGAAAGTGAAAAATAAAACGATCGTACTGACTGGTGCAATGATTCCCATCAAATTTGGGAGCTCTGATGGTTTATTTAACCTGGGCAGTGCGTTGGCTTTTGCACAGACGCTGTCTCCCGGGGTATACGTAGCTATGAATGGCCGTTTTTTTAACTGGGATAATGTGCGGAAGAACAAACAAACAGGTATGTTCGAAGAAATAAAATGATCTATAAACGACTATAAAGAAAAGGCGGTACAAGTTGTACCGCCTTTCTTATTAACCATTAAAACTATACCACTTATTTTTTCAGGCTCAGGCTCCTGTTGATAGTAAAGCCAAAAGCAAGGTTATGAAAGTCAAGTTTGCTGCTGTTTCTTGCCAATTGATCGATATTTGAAGAATTGGTAGTGTTACCAATATAAAACTGGAACAAGTGACCGCCGGTGTTAAATTCCATACCGACAGACAGCAGGTCAGGTTTATAATTCACGATATTACCGTTTTTATCCACCAGGTTCTCATACATATTGAACTGCCTGGCATACTCAAAGGTGATATTCTTGTTAGAAGTCAGTTTATATTTTCCGCCCAGGCCCATAGAGAATACTGAATTACTGTTGTTGATACCATAAGGAACCACATTAAAGTAAACCAGGGTTGGCATTAACTGCAGGGAGAATTTATCAGAGAATTTGCGGGCCACCAATAACTGGTGCAGGAAAGAATATTTATTCCATCCCAGGGAAACCGAAGCATCTTTAGCGGCATTCACGTTAAACATAGAATACCAGCCTACTGATACAGGAATATTTTTAGCCCCTGTTTGCTGACGCAGTATTTTAAACTTGGCCCATCCTTCAAAACGTGACCGGCCGGCAGCAGCCAGTCCCAGGTTCATGAAAGAAGTGGGAGAATAATCAAATGACAAATACGTAAAGGCAAGGCCTGAGTTTAAACCCAGTAAACCGGCCATATTATCCTGTGTGGATCCTTCCTCCGGCCACAGCGGGCTGAAGTGGTGAGATATTAAAAACTGCAGACTTCCTTTACTTACGATCTCCGTACTCTGCATATTAATGATACGGGTGGAGTTGAAAGTAGCCCGTGTGAATTTTTGTTTGGGAGCTTCTTTAGCTTCAGGGGCATCATCCTGTGCAATAGTAGTTGCCCAGCAACCCAATCCTAAAACGAGAAGCGAAAATATTTTTTTCATAAAACCTGTTTTATTTTTTAAAACAATCTTTTCTTACTGACAATTAATTATTGAGGTTGTCCCTGATTGATCCACTCTTTGAATTTATTGATAGTGCAGGTAGTGAGACTTAACGCTCCGCCGGGGTGCCCGCTGCTGCCACCACTGTTCATCATTGTGGTGATTGTTGTTTTTTCGGCCACCATCTTATTATAATCCAGCGTTACAGCCAGTCCACCATGGCAGGTAGAGCCTTTACAGCTTGAATTATAGATAGGAAGGATATCAACTGTATATCTCAGGTTGCCACTTACGGTACAGCCGGCACCATCATCGTAGGGATCTCCCTGGTCTATCCATTGCTTAATGATATTCTTTTCATTAGGTGCAAAATCAATAGCGCCACCACCGGGGTGAGTGCCGCCTTCCACCCATGCTTTGAAAACGGATACACGGGAAAGAATCGCATCATAAAAAACTGTATCGAAATGAGAGAACTGCACGGCCCGGGTAGCTATACCATTATTATGGCAACCGCAGGGACCAGCTGTGATAATGGGAGCCACTTCACTTCTGAAAGAGACCCTGGGTAAGGCAAGGATATCTTCTTTATTCTGATAACAGGATGACAGCGCATAAACAATCATCGTGGTCATCATTGCTGTTATTAATATTTTTGTTTTCATAAACCTTAGTTTTTGTAATGATTGATTGGGTTAGCGTCTGATGATATTTCCTGTTTTCCTGTATTTGAAAATACCGGCATTACTGGTTCCATATTTCCACACTTCAGGTATGTTCGGATCAGCAAAATACCAGGCTTTGATCAGTGCCACTTCATGAGGTTTCAGACCTCCGTCCCCATAGGCCATATCGCCCTGGTGACTGGTTGCAAATACGCCTGTAAAGGGAACTGCAAGAAGTAATGTTGAATCCACCCTTGATACCATTGAACTGCTCGCCAGCAGCGGGTTTCCTCTTACATAATACTGTGTAAGTGTTACAGGGTCTGTATAAACCACACTGGAATTGCTTCTTATGCTTTTTGGATACTTTATATCCATCAGGATATCATCGTATGACTGCAGCGGGCCTCTTGTGCTGGAAGCAGAACGTGGAGTTGCAAATGTTTTCCAGGGTCTGAAACTTGCAAAGGCAACCGTGTCAGAATAGAATTTCTTCACGCTGTCTTTATACGCTGTCCATACCTGGTTCAATAATGTTTGATTAGAAACCTGGCAATATAATGTAACTGCACCTGTTGATGGGTTAATATATGTGAACGTAGTTGTATCAGCAGTTGTTAACGGACCAAACAGTCCCTTTCTGGCCCAGCCACCTGTAGCAGTAGCCTGGTTATGGCAGTTGGCAGAACCGCAACCGTCATTAATGATCCTGATTGCTGCCGGCCTGAAATCAGCCAGGTCAGGCCTTTCTTTAGCACCATTTAAGATCCAGTTATAGATAAGACCTTTATCAGATGTATTTAATTCATGACTGGATGCAACCGGGGGCATCGCCTTGTCAAAATCATTTGTAGTAATGAACTCCCACAATTTACTGGCCTGGGGATTACCCGGAGTCACATATTTCATGATCTCAGCATATGTGTCGAATTTGGGAGAAATTGGGCCTCCATGACAATTAGAAGTGCCGCAATACTCATGGATCACTGTTTTTACACCCCGGTATTTAATAATGTCATTCACATCCGGCGTAACATCGGAGGGGCTTACGGTGTTGCTTTCATAAAACGAAGCGTAAACAGTGGAATCCGCAGAACCTGTAAACGACCTGTCAAGGCCTTTTACAATATCTCCTGATTTCGTACACTGAAAAACGGTAGTCGCGAGAAACACACCACAAACAAAGAGAACCACCGTTTGAATAGCTGAAACCTTTTTCATAAAAAGCTAGTTTAACTTATTGAAATGTTGATGCTGAAAGAACTCATCATTAAAATGCAATATCAAAAATATCCGGGTGCGGTTGACAGTTTCATGACAAGGCGCTGTTTGAAATATGACTTTAGTCACACAAAGAACTAATGCTAATCAAGATCAACCCGTTTGTGACATATCTCACTCAGAATCTTGACTCCTGTCATAGAACTGTCAATAACTCATGGATAAGTTGCAGTCTCATTTTCTTAAATTTAAGAAAATTAAAAATCACTCGTATGGGAAGCAATAAGAAACCAGATAATAAGTCCCGCCGGGATTTTTTATCAATGTTCATTTCCACAGATAAAAAAGAAGCCCCTGCTGAAAAGGTGAAAATGCTGACAGCAGATGGAAAGTTGGTAGAAATTGATAAAGCTGTCTTGGCTGAACTCACTAAAAAGCAAAGAGCTACAAATCAACAAATTTTCGACTGGATGAAAAATCCATCCAAAGAAAACAGCTGATAAACCCTATGCTCCTTATTTATTATTAATAAGCACATTATGAAACAAGAAGAAATAAATGACAACAGCCGCCGGGATTTTATTAAAACTGCAGCTATTGCAGCAGTGGCCGCCACCGCTTGTGGCAGCCTGGCTTGTTCCTGCTCTTCAAAAAAAGCTACCACCGGCGATAAGGTAAAACTCTTATCTCCCGATGGAGAGATTGTTGAAATTGACTCCGCATACCTGAAGCATGAAGAACATATGGCCATTGTTTCCAAACTGGAAGCAAGAGAAGGGATTGCCGGCAAAAAATTTGTGATGGTAGTAGATCTGGCCAGTTGTAAAAATGCAAGAAGTTGTGTCAGTGCTTGCCAAAAATGGCACTATCGTCCCAAAGAAACTGAATGGCTTACTGTAAAATTGATGCAGGATAGTGAAAAAGCAGCACCTTACTGGTTTCCCAAACAATGCTTCCACTGTGACAATCCTCCTTGTGTAAAAGTTTGTCCGGTTGATGCCACTTTCAAAAGACAGGATGGTCTTGTTCTGATAGATAATGACCGTTGTATTGGCTGTAAGTTCTGTATGGCTGCCTGCCCATACTCTACCCGTGTATTTAACTGGGCTGAACCTGATCAGCCTATTGATATAAGAAGTCTTGCATCAAACCCAGAAACCGGTTTACCTGCCCAGGTAGGCACTGTGGAAAAATGTGATTTCTGTCCTGACCGTGCACGGGAAGGCCTTCTCCCTCCTTGTGTGGAAGCCTGCCCTAACGGTGTATTTTACTTTGGAGATGAAAATGAAGATACCGTCAGCAATGGTCTTGAGACGGTCAGTTTCAGTCAACTGATAAAGGACCGGGCTGCTTATCGATACCAGGAAGAACTGGGTACCAAGCCAAGAGTATATTACCTGCCACCAAAAGACAGGGCATTCCCTGTAGAGAAAGGGTACCAGGATGCGGATTCAGCTATCAAAGAAAGATTTAAAGATTACAAAGACAGGCTTGAAGCAAAGGAATAAGCAAACCCCATTCTTCAACTTTCTCAATGAATAATTAAATTATGGAACTCAATACATATCAAAAAGAAGCTTTCGATTATCAACGCAAGAATATCGAAACCTATGGTAAAAGAGCATGGGGTTGGACGATCTTTTATTGTCTCTGTATCCTGGCAGGATTGTATGCCCTGTACCTGCAAATAACCAAAGGCCACGTAGTAACCGGCATGAGAGATAATGTGGTTTGGGGTTTGTTCATTGTAAATTTTATCTTTTTTATCGGTCTAAGCTATGCGGGCGCCATCATTGCCGGCATACTTCATTTATCCAAGGTAACCTGGGGTAAACCTATTGTAAGGCTTGCCCAGTTCATGACGCTTATTTCAGTGATTGTCGGGCCGATTTTCATTCTGTTATGTGTCGGCCGGTTTGACAGGATGCACCATTTATTCATTTACCCGAGAATACAATCCCCGCTTACCTGGGATGTGATGGCTGTTGTTACCTTTTTTGCCGGGAGTGTTTTGTTCCTTTACCTGGCACTGATCAAGGATTTTTCTGTGTACCGTGACGCAAAACTGAATATTCCGAAATGGAAACAAAAGCTGTATAATATACTGGCATTAGGTTACCGGGGAGCAGCCAGCCAAAAAAGGCACTTACTGATTTCCCAGAACCTGATGGCAATTATTATGATCCCGCTGTCAATTGTGGTGGCTTCTATTCTTTCCTGGATTTTCGGTATGACGTTAAGACCCGGATGGCACAGCACCATCTTCGGCCCTTACTTTGTTTTGGGAGCTGTGTATTCTGGTTGTGGTCTGCTGATCGTAGCCATGTGGTTTTACCGGAAAATGTATAAGCTGGATTATTATTTTACTGACCGGCATTTTAAATACCTCGGGTATATCATGCTGGTCCTGGCAGCCGGTTACGGTTATTTTACTTTCTCAGAATATTTTACCAGCTGGTTCGGCTCTGAAAAATGGGACAGTGAACTGATCCATAAACTATTCAGCCCCGGTGAATATGGCTGGTGGACGTTCTTCGCCAATTTTGCCGGTATCGTGCTGCCGATAGCTATTGTAGCTTTTCCCGCCACCCGCAAACCCGGCCCCATTACACTTGTGGCATTCATTATGGTAATAGCCATGTGGGTAAAACGTTACCTGATCATTGTCCCCACACTGGAAACCACTTTATTACCCATGCAGGATACAAGAGCAGAATATGTGAAATATACAGCCACCTGGCCTGAATGGGCACTAACTATTGCCGGTATTGCCACTTTCCTGTTGTTCTTTACTGTAATGTCAAAATTTGTGACCGTAGTACCTGTTTCAGGTTTAGAAGATACACATACACATCATGAACAGCACCAGTTGCAGCACGAACATCATTAAGAAAAAATCAGGAAAGTACAACCTGCCAAAAAGATATTATATGAAACAAGAAATAACTAACACAACCAGCCCCGGATTGACCAGGCAACTGTTTTTGTTTGCAGGATTCATTCTGTGCTTATTGTTTGCTTCCCCGGCTATTGCACAAACTGACAGCACAACACAACAGCCCGCAGCAGAAGCTCCTGTAGTTGAAGAAGAATTGATATCTCCATCCGTGGAATTGATCAGCATTCAGAAAAGTGATAAATCTGTAGACCTCAAAATTTCTGTGAAGGCCAAGATTGAAAAAAAGATGCGGAAAATGTATGGTCTTAAGGTAAATATCTTCCAGGTTACTGACTCTGCGGACCAGGAACTTGGTTCTGTAATTACCGACAGGAATGGCCAGGCCGTTTTTAATGTAAAAGCAGAACAGGTTGCAACCAGCAAAGAGGGGATGATTCATTTTAAAACTGTACTGGGCCCGGTTAAAAAAATGGAAAGCTCCGAAGCAGAAGTTACTGTTAAACGGGCTTTACTGACAATCACCCCTGTAAAAGAGGATTCACTGTATTCGGTACAGGCAAAACTGGTTGACCTTGCTACCGGTGAAGAAACACCTGTGCCCCAGGCCGCGTTAGGTATTTTTGTTAAGCGATCCTTCAATCCGCTGAAAATCGGTGAAATAACCACCGATGAAAATGGTGAAGGCAGTACTGAAGTGGCTAATAATCTGCCCGGGGATGCCAGGGGGAACATCACCCTGCTGGTCCGGCTGGATGAAAATGAGACTTATGGCAACCTGGAGGCTTCCGTTGTTCAGCAATGGGGAGTACCCGTATCAGATAAAATTGAAGATCAGCCAAGGGCTCTGTGGAGTTCACACCCCCCTTTGTGGATGTTGATCACTTTTATTATCTTGATGCTCGCAGTTTGGGGGCATTACATTGTAATTGTCTACGAATTATTCCGGTTAAGAAAAGAACAACCACATGCAACCAACTCATAGTATAACTCTATCTAAAAAGCAAAATCAATGAAAATGAAAAAAAATGTAACTGTCATGATAGCTGGTTTTTTTGCTATCGGTTTACTGGCCTTTGTACCCAAAAACAGCTCCCAGGATCCCTGGCCTGTTCCTGACGCAGCTAAAAACAAAGCCAACCCGCTGAAAGGAAATGCAGAATCGATCAATGATGGCAAAACCCTCTATAACCAGCATTGCAAATCCTGTCATGGTACAAAAGGTAAGGGTGATGGCCCCAAAGCTTCCCAGCTGGATACAGATTGCGGTGATTTTACAAAATCCTCTTTCCAATCACAGACTGATGGAGCAATTTTCTATAAAACATCAGAAGGACGTAAAGATATGCCCTCTTATAAGAAGAAAATTCCTGATGCAAATGATATATGGGCAATTGTAAATTATATGAGGACTTTAAAATAAAAAAGATTTTAGCTCAAAAAACCACTCCTCCGGGGTGGTTTTTTTATTCCTGCTCCACCCTGTTGTCAACCGCACATGTATTTTAGGATGTTGCCTGCGATTACACAGGTTATATTTATACCTGTTTATTTTCAGTGCAGCACATCGAATTTTTTCATACTGACCATTTCGAAACAAACTATCACCGGGTGCCGCCTCCCGCAGCACTGAATCATTTCATTGATTTTTTCTGGGAAACCAAATTTGATGCCCTGTGGAAGGAATACCCAAAGGGGTTTTCTGATGCTCAGTTTCCGAATATTGGTTACACCTATATCATTAACCTGGGTACCCCGTTTATTATGCAGGTAGCTGATAAAAAATTCAGCATGAAAACCGACTGCTTCCTGCCCCGATATAATGCGATAGAGTGCTTTCATAAACCGGGAAATCACTTATTCGGTATCAAGTTCCGTGTTTCACCGGTTCTTTATGAAAAGAAAATCAATTTTGCAGAATACAAAAGCTATATCTACCCCCTCAGTTATTTACTGGATCCATTTATCATTAACAGGATCAAAAAAACAGGGTCTTTTACTGAACGAACAGGTATGGTATCTGCATATTTTACCAGCCTGTTGAATAAGCATACGGGGTCTTTACAACAGGTTAATATTGTCAGCGCTATTATGGAACGCTGTATCCGGCAAAATGATTTTACTGTTTCATTGGAAAAATCAGCCGCCCGCTATAAGCTATCGGTTCGCACCCTGCAACGCTACTTCGAAGCCTGCACCGGCATCAGCAGTAAGCAGGCTTTACAGGTGATGCGGATCCGCAAAGCCACAGCGCATCTTGCCAGTTCTCCCGGTGATTTCCATTATTCTTTGTATAACTATTACGATCATAGTCATTTCTATAAACACCTGAAGCAGTTCCTGCAAAAAAATACGTTGAAAAATCTGCAGCCCCATCTGGAGTTGCTGAAGACCTTACACCGGTAAGTAGTTCCTTTGAGGCCGGTTCTTCAAACAAGGTCTGGCATTATCTGTTCTATAAATATCCTATTTTAGAAGTCTATGCTACAGGATAATCTCTTACTGGTCATTTCATTATTTTTTGGTATCGCTTTTCTTGTTATGCTGAGCGAGAAGCTAAAGGTCTCTTACCCGATACTTTTGGTCATCAGCGGGTTGCTGATCAGCCTGGTCCCGGGTATTCCGTCTATTAGTTTACACCCGGATCTTGTTTTCCTCATCTTTTTGCCTCCTTTATTATATGCCGCAGCCTGGAATACTTCCTGGAGTGATTTCTGGAAAATGAAACGGCCCATCAGCCTGCTGGCTTTCGGTTTGGTTATATTTACCTCAGCTGCCGTAGCTTTTGTCTCACATGCAATTATTCCTGATTTTCCATTAGCCTATGGCTTTTTGTTGGGTGGCATTATTTCACCACCTGATGCTGTTGCTGCAACCTCTGTCCTGCAGGGGTTAAAAGTACCCAAACGGGTGGTTACAATCCTGGAAGGGGAAAGCCTGGTAAATGATGCATCCAGTTTGATCGTATTTCGTTTTGCGCTTGCTGCCATTATCACGGGCCAGTTTCATTTGGGGCATGCCGCCCAGGATTTTATACTTGTGGTATTTATGGGTATTGCCATTGGCGTAGCCATTGCTTATCTCGTTTATATTATCCACCGTTTCTTTCCCACTACAGCCAGTATTGATGCAGCACTAACCCTTATCACACCCTTTATCATGTATATTGCCGCTGAACATTTTCATTTTTCGGGGGTACTATCTGTGGTGAGCGGGGGTTTATTTTTATCGTTTCACTCTAATGAGATGTTCACGTATGAATCCCGTTTATCTATCAACGGGCTATGGGATACTCTTGTATTCCTGCTAAACGGGTTTGTGTTTATTCTTATTGGTTTACAATTGCCTGTTATTATAGATGGTTTGGGTAACTATTCAACCGGCGAAGCCATTTTGTACGCTGTAGTCATCAGCCTGCTCACTATCATTATTCGTATCATCTGGGTCTTTCCCGGCGCTTATATACCAAGATGGTTATTTAAACACATCCGTATTAACGAGGGGCCGCTAAGCTGGAAAACAGTAGTATTAGTAGCCTGGAGCGGCATGCGTGGCGTTGTTTCACTTGCATCTGCACTGGCAGTTCCGCTGACCTTATCTGGTAATGAAGCCTTCCCGCACCGGAATCTGATTTTGTTCATCACCTTTGTAGTAATTCTCTTTACACTGGTTCTGCAGGGATTGAGCCTGAAACCGCTGATCCGTATTTTAAAGATTGAGGTAAATGAAAAAGAGTCTGAAAAACTACAGGCCTTAGCATTAAGAATCCGGCTGGCCGAATCGGTACTTTCGTATTTGGATACGAACTACCCGGAAGAAACACAAAATCATGAAACCTATAAAAGAGTAAGAGACCGGTATGAAAGAATGATAGAGATAACCAAACGAAAGCTGGAAACAGATGAATCAGAAGATCAGGCGGCTTTATTTTTACCTCATTACCGGCAAATGTTATTAGAGCTGGTCCATATCCGGCGGAGAGAATTGAACTATGTGCGGCACAAAGGGGAATACAGTGAAGAATTAATCCGGGACCGTGAATGGGAGCTTGACCTGGAAGAAGCAAGACTGAACGGATAGAACCAAAAATAAAATGTCATCACTTTACAGCGATGACATTTTATTTTACTCCTTACTATCAATCCTGTATTACCCGCCGTTACCAGAAGGTTCCAGCAGTTTGAAGAATTGGTCGAGTTGGGGTAATATCACAATCCTCGTTCTGCGGTTTGCTGCTTTACCCTCTTTGGTATTGTTATCAGCAACAGGCTTATACTCACCACGACCGGCTGCGGCCATCTTGGCCGGATCGAGGCCATATTGCTTTTGTAAGATCTTTACAATGGTTGTGGCTCTTTTCACACTCAGGTCCCAGTTATCCGCCAATACTCCCCCGCCAGTATAAGGTACATTATCGGTATGCCCTTCCACCATAAATTCAATATCAGGCTGGTTTTTTAATACTGCTGCCACTTTACCCAATACTGTCTTTGCCTGGCTGGTCACTTCGTATTTTCCGCTTTTGAAAAGAAGTTTGTCGGAAATATCAATATATACCACTCCTTTATCTACTTTGATGTTGATATCCTGGTCATCCATATTACCAACAGCTCCTTTCAGGTTCATCACTAATGCCATATTCAATGAATCTTTATGCGCCATTTGCTGCTGCAATGTTTGTATATAAGCATCTTTAGCGCCTATATTCTCCATAGACTTCCTGATACTTTCTGCCTGTGAAGCGGAGATCACGGAAAGATCTTCAAGCTGTCTCAGTGCAGATGTATTGTTTGCTTTCAGGAAATCAATTTGCTTATTCAGGTCACTGATCTTGTTAGTAAGACTTGCATTATCTCCTTCCAGGGATGCTTTCTGCCTGTTTAATTCTGCCTTTGCATCATTACAATTATTCAGGTCGCCCTGCAACTGTGTTTGTTTTGATTGAAGGGTTTGTATTTCTGCCTGTGCCGTTTTGAATTTTTTACTGCTGACACAAGAGAACAATAAAAGAGAGGAAGCCGCGGCTACCATTATCAGGTTTAATTTCATACAACTTGCTTTTAAGTGAAAGAATGAATTTGATTACAGGTTTTTGGTCTGCCCTAACCGGCCTCAAAGTTAACAGGCCGGTTAGTTAAATTGACCTGCAATTTGTTAATTATTTAATCAGCAAAATCATGCTGCCTCTCTCCTGACAGATTAGTTTTTAATTAAAATCGGTCAGCTTGCCGGCAATTCTTATTTTTAATACATGGCAACAAATCGTAAAGCTGCTATCGGGTTTATTTTTATCACCCTCCTGGTTGATGTGATGGGTTGGGGTCTGATCATCCCGGTAATGCCCAGGCTGATCGCCGAGCTGAAACATATTTCCATTAATGAGGCCAGCGCTTATGGCGGGTTACTGCTTTCTTCATTTGCCATTACCCAGTTTTTGTTTGCACCCGTTATTGGTAACCTGAGTGATAAATACGGGAGAAGGCCGGTGCTCCTTTTTTCACTATTGGGTTTTGGCATTGATTATATCATATTAGCCCTGGCTCCTGATTACGGATGGCTATTCGTTGGACGGGTGATTGCCGGTATCACGGGCGCCAGCTTTACTACTGCGGCAGCTTATATTGCTGATATCAGCACGGTTGAAACAAGAGCCAAAAATTTTGGAATGATCGGCGCTGCATTCGGGCTTGGTTTTGTAATCGGACCTGCTTTGGGAGGGCTGCTGGCAGGTTGGGGCACCCGGGCTCCTTTTTATGCGGCTGCAATTTTATGCCTGCTGAATACCTTATATGGTTATTTCGTTTTACCCGAATCTTTGCCACAGGAAAACCGCCGGGCTTTTGAATGGAAAAAAGCGAATCCTTTTGGTTCCCTGCAGTTCTTACTGCATACTCCCGGGATTGGTAAAATGGCTCTTTGTTTTTTCCTGATCTACCTGGCCTCGCAGGCAGTACAGGGCAACTGGAGTTTTTTTACAATACATCGTTTTGGATGGAAAGAAAGCATGGTAGGGCTGTCGCTGGCAGTTGTGGGTGTATTAGTGGGTGCGGTACAGGCAGGATTAACAAGGGTAATCAATCCAAAGATTGGCAATACATATAGCATTTATGCAGGACTGCTACTATATACACTGGGTCTCCTCTTATTTGCTTTTGCCTCGCAAACATGGATGATGTTTGCCTTTCTTATTCCTTACTGCCTGGGGGGTATTGCCAATCCTTCCCTGCAGGCTACTATTGCCACCTATGTGGCCCCGAACCAGCAGGGGCAATTACAGGGAGCATTGACCAGCCTGATGAGTCTCAGCACTATTGTTGGCCCGTTGATCATGAATAATCTCTTCACGTATTTCACCAGCGAAAAGGCCCCGTTCTATTTCCCGGGGGTATCTTTTCTTCTGGGTGCATTATTTATGCTAACAAGTGCTGTTATTGCATTTCTGATTTTTCAAAAGAAAAAAGATCCCGTTATAGCATAAAGCCGAATTGTCAGCCTTGTGTCAGCTGGTCCTTATTTTGCTAATTAAAATCATACATACGGGTGACCGTAAGCAGCACTTTACAGGGTCCCTTTTTCCACTTTTACAGTACTGAAATGATCATTCAATAATTCAGTCTGACGATTGCCCGCCTTTTAGTACATTCCATTTCTATTTAAAGAATTATTTTATGTTACAACAATCCAACTTTTTTGCAGTGGAAGCTGCACCCGCACGGGCCGAACTCGAAACATGGGTCAAACAAATTGCCGCTTTAAGCGAAGCAGATTCCGTTCACTGGTGCGATGGCTCCCAACAGGAATATGACTCTCTCTGCCAGTTATTGGTAAAGAAAGGAACCTTTATCGCATTGAACCCTGAAAAACGTCCGAACAGCTTTGCCTGCTTCAGCGACCCGAGTGACGTGGCAAGAGTAGAAGACAAAACCTTTATCTGCAGCCGCCGTAAAGAAGATGCCGGCCCTACTAACAACTGGATGGCACCGGATGAAATGAAGAAGAAACTGCACGTGCTGCTGACCGGAAGCATGAAAGGCCGCACCTTATATGTGATTCCTTTCTGTATGGGGCCCCTTGGTTCCCCCTTTGCCCGTTATGGAGTACAAATCACCGATTCTGAGTATGTGGTGGTGAATATGCGCATCATGACCCGCATGGGACAGGATGTATTACCTTACCTGCACAGGAAAAGCTATGTAAAATGTTTGCATACAGTTGGTGCACCCTTACAGGGCAATCAACCTGACAACAGCTGGCCCTGCAATCCGGATGTAAAATATATTTCTCATTTCCCCGAAGAACGACTCATTATTTCTTATGGCAGTGGATATGGTGGTAATGCGCTGATGGGTAAAAAATGTTTTGCCCTTCGCATTGCTTCCGTAATGGGAAGAGAAGAAAACTGGCTGGCCGAACACATGCTGATCATGGGTGTTGAATCACCTGATAAAAAGAAAACCTATGTGGCAGCAGCTTTCCCCAGTGCCTGTGGTAAAACCAATTTTGCAATGCTCATACCACCAAAAGAATTTGACGGATGGAAAGTAACTACCGTCGGTGATGATATTGCCTGGATACATAAAGGGGATGATGGCAGTCTGTACGCTATCAATCCTGAAGCAGGTTATTTTGGTGTGGCCCCGGGTACTAACTACAAGACTAATCCCAATGCAATGGAAAGCATTAAGGCCAATACCATTTTTACCAATGTTGCCATCACACCCGATAAAGATGTATGGTGGGAAGGGCTGACCAAAGAAATCCCTGAAGGGCTGACTGACTGGCACGGCAAGCCCTGGGATCCCAACAGTGGCAAACCTGCTGCGCATCCTAATTCAAGATTTACAGCTCCCGCCTATCAAAACCCTGCTATTGACAGTGATTGGGATAATCCAAATGGCGTGCATATTGAAGGATTCATTTTCGGCGGAAGAAGAAGCACCGGTGTACCATTGGTATATCAGTCTTTCAAC
The DNA here is from genome assembly GCA_002400415.1 of Chitinophagaceae bacterium UBA4411. Taxonomy (GTDB): domain Bacteria; phylum Bacteroidota; class Bacteroidia; order Chitinophagales; family Chitinophagaceae; genus CADEDV01. Next base: position 159,641 of record DGQP01000009.1, on the reverse strand, counting down.
TGGAATTTTGGTGTGTACCTTGCAACCACCATGGGTAGTGAAATGACTGCAGCCGCCTTTGGTGAAATTGGTAAAGTACGCCGCGACCCGTTTGCCATGCTTCCTTTCATGGGTTATCATATTGGTGATTATGTAAACCACTGGTTGCAATTTGGCCGTGATCTTCCGAATGCGCCCAGGATATTTGGTGTGAACTGGTTCCGTAAAGATGAGAACGGGCAATTCATCTGGCCAGGCTTTGGTGATAACATCCGCCCGCTGAAATGGATTGTGGATCGTATTCGTGGTAATGCTTCTTCCGTAGAAAGTCCCATTGGCTGGATGCCACGGTATGAAGACATGGACTGGACTGGTCTGGAAAATTTTACCAAAGAAGATTTTGCCAAGATCATGACTGTTGACCGGGAACCGGGCAAACAGGAACTGCTATCACACGAAGAATTATTTGAACGGATGTATGATAAATTGCCCAAAGAATTTTTCTTTATGCGTGAGCTGCTGTTATCAGCCTTATGGCGTTCCCCTGAGCATTGGGGTTTGCAGCCTGAACAGCACTAACCTCTTCCGATTGCCTGCCGTTTACAAACAATAAAACTGGTGGCGGGTTACCCGCTGCCAGTTTATTGTAAGTTGTTTATTATTTCGGACTAAACAGGCTTTACCTGCACATCCTTATACCGGCCATCGTTTTTGATCTTATTGCTGCTGATATTTTCTTAAAGCAATGTTCAACGCATTCACGATAAAGAACAAAAGAACTCCTGCAGAAAAAAGAACTGAACATGTCAGGCTTTTTATGCAACAATGGATAAAAGACGAAGAACAGATAAAAATACCCCTACCAAAGAACGAATGCTTAATCAGGCATTCGTTCTTTGTTTATTTCCTGTATACATTTGACGGGTTCCGAAAAAATTGTATTTATTGTACCGGGTTTTACATGTTTATTATTTTAAAAACGATTTTTTCGTATGGATGAGTCAATAACTACTTTAAAATCCGACACTATCAGCCGCTGCGGAACTATATTACTCAGGGTGGCCACCCTGCTGATGAGTACCGGCGCCAATACCGGCAGGATTCGTACTACTGTGAACCGTATTGCCGGTGCTTTTGAATACCAGGCCGATATGCACATCAGCCAGCGGGTTATTACTTTAACCCTTTTTGACGACCAGGATAATGCTGTATTCAGCAGTCTTAAAAAGACTCCGCCTCATATTGTCAACTTCAGCATCATCAGCGGTATCAGCCGTATGAGCTGGCGGGTAATTGAAGAAAACTGGAGCCCTGATGAAATTGAGACAGAACTGAACCGCCTGTCCGCACTTCCTCATTACCCGAGACTGGCAATTCTGACATTTGTAGGCTTTGCCGGAGCAGGCTTTTGCAGGCTTGCTGACGGAAGCATAATTGATATGCTATTTGTATTTCTTGCCTCCTTTAGCGGTTTGTTCATCAGGCAGGAAGCAGTCAAAGCAAATTTTAATCCCTATCTCTGTGTGTATTTTGCTTCTTCTGTGGCTGCCTTAGTTGCTGGTTTAGCAGTAAAAACTGGCTTGGGTGATGCGGGTAATCATGCTTTCGTTACGTCCGTGTTATTTCTTATTCCGGGTGTACCCCTGATCAATTCTATATCAGATATTGTTGATGGTAATATCCAAAACGGCATTACCAGGGGTGTTAACGGTTTGATTTTTTCATTCAGCATTGCTTTAGGCGTACTGACGGCAACGCTGATTTATGGATTTTAAAATGGATTGGATAACACTTTCTTCGAAGTTTATCTGGGGCGGTGTTGCCGCATTAGGTTTCGCCGCTTTGTTTAATGTTCCGAGGCGAACATTACTGACTATTTTTTTACTCGGGGGCATTGTTGTATTTACCAAGTTCTTGTTACTGGGGCTGGGATTCAGTATTGTTATGGCCTGCCTGTGCGGAGCCGCACTGATAGGTTTCTTAAGTATCCCTTTTGCCCATTTTGTACATACGCCGCCGCTCATTATTTATATACCGGGTATTATCCCGATGATACCCGGTATTTTAGCTTACAGGATGATGCTGGGACTTATAAAACTGGCCGGAGATACAAAAGCCCCCGACTACAACCAGGTGCTGGCTGAAACTGTAAACAACGGAATTAAAGTACTTTTTATACTGGTAAGCATTTCTGTAGGTGTGATTGTACCTATGCTTATTATGAGAAAAGAATCGGTAAAAAATATTAAGATCATAAAAAAGAAAAGCTAATAAGATAAGAGCTAATGCACATCAGAAACGGTAACGACGAGTATCTGTACATAAGATGACAGGCGTCATCGCCGATAAATAATTATATAAATATTTTTGTACATAATTTCTTTATATGAATTGGTTTACACAATTATTCCTGCAGGAAAGTATCGCTCAGACAGTCATTGTATACGGACTGGTTATTGCGATTGGAACATGGCTGGGACGGATCAAGCTATTCGGCATCTCACTCGGTGTGACATGGATATTGTTTATGGGGCTCCTGTTCTCTTATCTCGGCATTACGATTAATAAAGAACTTGAGCATTTCTTAAAAGAGTTTGGTCTCATATTGTTTGTGTATTGTATTGGGCTGCAGGTGGGGCCCGGTTTCTTTTCTTCCCTGAAGAAAAATGCACTTGCCACCAATATCCTGGCAGCATCAGTAGTCATATTGGGTATTGGTATTACTATCGGTTATCACTTCTTAACGAAAACACCTGCCCCGATCATGACAGGTATTATGAGTGGTTCCGTAACGAACACCCCGGGTCTTGGTGCCGCCCAAACCGCACTCAGTGATTTGCATATCAGTGGTAATTCAAACTCCCTTATTACAGTTGCGTATGCCCTGTTATATCCTTTTGGTGTTTTCGGAATTATCTTTTCGATTATTCTTTTAAAATGGATTTTCAGGGTAAATGTTGACGAAGAGATTGAAAAATTCAATAAGACAGTAACCCTGAACGCTGATACTCCTGTATCTGTTCACCTCCGGCTCGAGAATAAACAGCTGGACGGGGAACCTATCAGGAGTGTGTTTGACCTGGTGAAAGAGCATATCGTTATTTCAAGATTGCTGCAACAGGGCAATATCATCACACCTTCTCCGGATACAATTTTGCACATGAATGACGTGCTGCTGATTGTGGCACCGCAACGCTGTCTCAGCCAGCTGAAAATCATCATTGGCTCCGTATCTGATGCCAACCTGAAAGAAAATCCTAACAGTGAGCTGGTATCACGGATTGTTGTGGTTACACGCAGTGAAATCACTCACAAAAGACTGGGTGATATTAAAGAATTACATGAACCGGGCTTTACGCTGACCCGCCTGAGCAGGGCAGGTATTGAAATGGTTCCTCATGGTGATATCATACTTCAGCTGGGAGATAATATTAAAGTGGTGGGCACAAAAGAAATAGTAAAGAAAGTATCTGATGCGCTGGGCAATTCATTAAAAAGGCTGGAAGTACCTGACCTTGCCCCTATTTTCATAGGTATTGTATTGGGCGCCATTCTGGGCAGCATTCCTTTATCTTTTCCCAATATGCCGGTACCGGTTAAAATCGGCCTTGCCGGTGGTCCGTTAATTGTTGCCTTATTACTCAGTAAGTTCGGCAACCGGCTTTATCTTAACAATTACACCACCAACAGCGCCAACCTGATGGTAAGAGAAATGGGTATTACCTTGTTTCTTGCCAGTGTTGGATTGAGTAGTGGGCACAGCCTGGGAGAAGCCTTTAAAAGCGGGGATGCGTGGATGTGGGTGGGCATGGGTATTACCATAACAATGGTACCGTTGCTCCTGGTAGGAATTATTGCCAAGTATGTATTCAAAAAAACCTATTTCGAAATATGCGGATTGCTTGCAGGGGCCAGTACCGATCCGCCTGCGCTGGCTTTTTCTATGCAAATGGCAAAAGGTGATATCCCCTCCTTAACTTATGCAACCGTTTACCCGCTTACGATGATTTTACGGATCCTTGGTGCACAGTTGCTGATATTACTATTATCATCTTAGCTGATGGACTGCCTGCTTCAGGGTTTCCACTGTTTTTTTATCATTCCCGATAAAGATTTTATCGTTAATGATAGTAACAGGCCGCTTCAGGAAAGTATATTCATCCAGGATAAACCGGCGGTAGTCTTTTTCTGCCAGTTTTTTGTCTTTTAACCCAAGTTCCTTGTACTTCATGGCCCGGCGGCTGAATAAAGATTCATAAGAGCCGGCCATTTTTTCCATTTCATCCAGTTGGGCGGCTGTTATTTTTTCAAACTTGATATCCTGCAGGACAAAGCCCTTCTTATCAACCTGTGTTTCTTTAATAATAGCCTGGCAGGTACTGCAGTTGCCCAGGTGGTACATTTTCTTCATATCCTTATTACGCAAATTGAGGGTGGTTCGTTCATTACGCTGTAAAATGGCGTACTTTGTGCCACTTTAAAAATAATGATCATGGGCAAAGATGAGGTTTTCAAAGGCGAAATAGAAAAAGCCAGCGATTTTAAATTTGGTGCCAACGTAGCCAAAGTATTTGATGATATGGTCAACCGCTCGGTTCCCTTTTATGGCGAAATCCAGCGCATGATGGCCGAACTGGCTGCTGATCATGCGGCCGAAGGCAGTTTTGTATATGATCTCGGGTGTTCCACCGGCACCACCATGATCGGTATGGATACCATGGTAGACCAGAATATCCGTTTCATCGGGGTGGATGATTCACAGGAAATGCTGGACAAATGCAAATCAAAATTGATGGAGCTGGGTTTTACACGTCATTATGAATTGCGTTGTTCCGACCTTGGCCAGGGTGTAAAAATAGAAAATGCTTCTGTTGTTGTATTATGCCTTACCCTGCAATTCGTACGCCCTATTTACCGGGAACGTTTATTAAAAAATATTTACGATGGCCTGAACCCGGGCGGGGTGCTGATCCTGGTGGAAAAGATATTGGCTGAAGAAAGTAATTTCAACCGTGACTTTATTGATTATTATTATAATTATAAACGCCGCAATAATTACAGCGAGATGGAAATCTCTCAAAAAAGAGAGGCCCTGGAAAATGTACTGGTTCCTTATAAACTAAGTGAGAATATCACCCTGCTGCGTGACCAGGGATTTGCACATTGCGAGGTTTTTTTCAAGTGGTATAATTTCGCGGGAATCATTGCAACAAAAAAATAACGGAGAATATCGCCCGGAGTGAAAAGAGAAAATGAGTAATTTATTTTGGGTATGGAAATAAATGAAATAACAGGCGAAATCGTTGATGCATCAGTTAAAATTCACAAGGAATTAGGACCCGGTTTATTGGAATCTGTCTATGAAGAAGTTCTTCATTACGAATTAACCAAAAGAGGGCTGTTTTCCCAAAGACAGGTACCATTACCGGTTATATATGAGGACATAAAAATGGATGTGGGATTCAGAATTGATTTATTGGTAGAAAAAAAGGTAATTGTTGAACTAAAATCTGTTGAGACTATTACCCCTTTTTTCAAAAAGAAACCGCTTAATCATCTCCGGCTTACTAAACTGAAGGTCGGGCTATTAATAAATTTTAATGAAGAGTTATTAAAAAATGGAATTACCCGGCTTTTTAATAACTATGCAAAATGAATATACCGCTCAAAGGCAAACAAACGAAAGAAGGAACAAAAAACTCTTTCTCTCTTTATCCTCTGTGCGAAAAAAACTCTTTCTATGGTAGCGATCGGGAATTTCTTTTTCAAATACCGTAACTGGATATTTATCCTTTTTTACGGAGCTCTGTTCATTCCTTCCTGGCCATTATTTTCCAGGGAGTATTTCGGTGAATATTATTATATATGGCCCATCGCCATTGGTTTGTTTATTACCTGCCTCGGCCAGCTCATCCGGGGGCTGACCATAGGTCTTGCTTATATCGTGCGGGGAGGCAAAGAAGGCAAACCCTATGCTGAGGGGCTGGTAACGGAGGGAATCTTCACCCACTGCCGTAACCCATTATATGTAGGCAATATTTTAATGTTGCTGGGAGTAGGTATTCTGGCTAATTCTTTATTCTATACCGCCATCATGATTCCCGTTTTCCTGTTCATTTACCAGGCCATCGTATTGGCTGAAGAAAATTTTCTCCGGGGAAAATTCGGTGCCGGTTTTGATGAATATTGCAAAAAAGTAAACCGGTGGATTCCAAACCTGAACGGCATTGGTGCAACATTTGGCAGCATGGAATTCAACTGGAAAAGATGGATCCTGAAAGAACATACCACACAATTTATCTGGCTGATCGGTATCACCCTGCTCTTGTTACTTAATTATCCCGAACTGACCGGCCACGATGAACAGCAAAGAAATATCCTCGGCGGCATTATCCTAGGAGCTCTCCTGCTGGTCTACATCCTTATCCGCTATTTGAAAAAAACGGGGAAGTTTAAGGAGTAGCCGGAAAGTATATGTCCTGGCAAACTATTGTCATGCGGACTTACGGGTTTCCCTCAATTCCTTTCCCGCCTTCGTAAACAAGCCTGCTTATTTCTTGTTACTTTTGTGTATCAAATTCTGAGCTATGATCAAAACAGGCAATCCCGTCATCAGTATCTATACTGAAATGACCCCGAACCCGGAGACCATGAAGTTTGTGGCTAACAAGCTCTTATATCCCGGTAAAAGCATTGATTTCCCGGATGCTGAAAGTGCGAAACCTTCGCCGCTTGCCACGGAATTATTCGGCTTTCCTTTTATCAGAGCCGTATTTGTAGCCAGCAATTTTGTAACCCTGACCAAGACCGGGGAAACCGACTGGCAGGACGTGATTCCCTCTATCCGCCAATTCCTGAAAGATTACCTGGAAGAAGGTAAAGCCGTGATCAATGAAGAAGAACTGGCTGCAGTAAAACAAGCCAGCAGCAATGAAGTTGAAGCGGATGATGACGATGTGGTAAAACGTATCAAAGAATTGCTCGATAACTATGTTCGCCCGGCTGTGGAAATGGATGGCGGCGCTATCCAATTCAAAAGCTATGAAGCCGGTACGGTAAATTTAGCCATGCAGGGAAGTTGCAGTGGTTGCCCTTCTTCGATGATCACCCTGAAAGCCGGTATTGAAGGCATGATGAAACGAATGATCCCTGAAGTAAAAGAAGTGGTGGCGGAAGCTGAGTAAACCCCCAGTCCCCCTGAAAGGGGAACTTAAATAGTTAGAGCGCCTTGGACTGAGGCGCTTTTTTGTTACCAATAAGCAGACATCACTCCTAATAAGCCATCATCAGCCCCTGCTTGTTTCTAATAATTGGTGCTATTCGTGCATTCGTGGCCAACTCTTACTTTGCAGATTTCCTCCAGATCACATTCCTTGCTTTTAAATAATCCAGCACAAAATCAAAGCAATCTTTGCGATGACCGATCAGCTCAGGCGGAAACACCCCTTTTTCTGTAAATAGTTTATCCGTGATAAGATGCACCGCAGCGGTACAGGTATACCCCGTCGTCCGGGCCATCGAAGATGTTTTAGTTACGGGGTCATAACGATCCAGCAGATCATATGTGATGGTTTCATTATTACCGATTACTATCACTTTCATCACGGTGAATTCTTCTTCTTCCGGACCCAGCTTCCATTCATTCACCAATATTTTCGAGGTGAAATCCAGTGGTGAAACTGATGTATCATTAATATGCAACGGCGTCATATCAAAAAAACCGGCTTGCTGTAAGGCCCTGATGAGCTCAATGTGCCCGGGGTACCGGAGTGTTTTTTCTTTCATATCCGGGATGTGGCTCATCGTATAGATCAGTGAACGAAGTCCGTCAGTATTAAATGCTTCGAGTTCACCCACTTCGTCAAACTGCATTATCTCCCGTTCACTCAGAGCCGGTTTGGTCACGATCTTTCCATCCTCCACTAATCTTGCCGGGCGGATATATTCCTGTATCACATCCACAGGAGAAAAAGGTGCTTTGTATTGGAACGGCGGCTTTCTTTCTTTGGGCAGACCTCCCACATAGCATTCAAAGGCTTTTACCTTCATTTCCGCATTGCAACGGCCCAGGATAAAATTGCTCATGCCCGGCGCCACACCGCAATCAGTAATAACAGTAACTTCTTTTTCTTTAGCAAGTACATCCAGTTGCAACGCATTTTCAGGAAAGAAAGAAATATCCACCACATTTTTTCCGGCATTGATCACTGCTTCCAGTGTCTGGTAACCCATAAACCCGGGTACGGCTGTTACCACCACGTCAAAGGGTTCTAACAAGCCGGCATAATTTTTATAATCGCTGAGATCTGCCCCGGCAGTATGAATTGCCGGGTTGCGGAGGTTGAGTTCTTCAAGATTAGCCGCGTTAATGTCAAAAGAAGTAACCGGGAAATTAGCGGCAAGGTCTAAAGCAATGGCTCTTCCCACCATGCCCGCTCCTAAAACAGCAATCGTCATGTACTACAATTTAGTCTGCAAATTTACTGAGAACGGGCTTCACAGCTGCAGGCCGGATTTCCTTCTGTCAAAAACAAAACCTCCTTTAGAAAAAGGAGATTACCCTGTTATGCTTATGTACACAAAACAATTATTGATAATGATAACTGATATTTTTTGTTTGTATTGGTTTTCCCGGAATGGTTTCAGTCAGCACAGCAGACTGCGGCAGGTTCTTATTATTATATATGTAATTGTATTCCTTCATTTTTTCCGGCTGGTTATTTTTATCAGCAGCTTCTTCCTTTGTGGTATTATTGGGCGAAGGCATAATCAATATCATCCGCAGGAATTCTCTTGCTGCATAAAGCGGGTTGGTTTTATTATCATATAAATAACTGGTACTTCCTTCCGGTGCCAGCCCGCCCGGGGCCGAGGGGTCTGCTCCCAGCAGCTGTGACCGGCTGATATTTCCGGAAGCATCATATAAAAAATTGTTTTTGAAAAATGGTATTACCTGGTTACCAGACAAGAAAAAAACCGTTGCCGATTTCAGGAAACCGTTCAGGTATTCATAGTCTGTATAAGCCAGTTCATCATTGCCGGCTGTTTTAATCACAACACGGCTGAGTTCCCCGTTGGTATAAACAGGAACAAATTGCACGGCAGCATTATTAACAATTTTGCTGATCCTTTTATCAGCAGCATAGCTGATACTGTATCTTATTGTGTCATCCGGGGAGGCCTCGCTGGCCACGGCCGCTTTTTTAACAGTGCCGTCCGTGTTATATTCAAAACTGATATAGCCGTCTTCACCTAACCTGCTTTCAAATCTTGTTTCAGCAGGAACCGGGGGTGGATTATTGGAGTATTCTTTTTTACAGGCTGCCAGCAGCATACCGGCTGCTAACATGAACAGCCTTGTTGCTGTTATTAGTTTCATATATAAGGTCTGAATGATGAACCTCAAATATCAACCGGGAAAATGAATAGGGTTATCCCGCAATGACGTGAAAATTAAACGGCCCCGGTTGTAATCCGGGGTTAAAAAAAACAATCCCCGGCCGCATGGTTTTAAAAGGGGTTCCGACTAAACAGGAGAAAGGCTTCTATATTTGATGATCACTGAACCATACAAAGGTTAATGCTGCAATTCCGGGACGATCCGACGGCTTACAGGGCTTTTATTCTTGAACACCAGGACAGAGTGTTTAACCTCGTATTGAATAAAGTGCAGCAACCGGAAGATGCCGAAGAAATAACCCAGGACGTATTTATTGATGTATTCCGTAAACCGGAAGCATTCCGGGGTGAAGCTGCTGTCAGCACCTGGCTGTACCGCATTGCATTGAATAAGTGTATTGATCATCTCCGGAAGAAAAACAGCCGGGGAAAAAACCTGTTCACCCGTTTGTTTTCATCAGGGCGGGAAAAAGAAGAGCCGGCTGATTTTATACATCCGGGTGTGCTGAGTGAAAACCGTGAGCAAACCGTGTTCCTGTTTAAAGCCCTTAAACAGTTGCCGGGGAAACAGCATACGGCATGGATATTAAGTGAACTGGATAACAGGACCAACCGGGAAATCAGTGAGATCATGGCACTTACAGTCCCGGCTGTTGAATCCTTATTATTCCGGGCCAGGCAAAATTTAAGAAAGATATTATCCGGTATGTATCCCGGAGAAAAATAAAATGTATGAATAAAGAAAAATGGATTGATAATATCATCCGGTCAGCCGGGGCGGTGCAACCGGTTACTTCCAATCCCTGGATGGCCACCCGCATAGAAGCCCGGTTACAGGAACGGGTACCCGCCAGCAGACTATCCCTGCAATGGCTGATGACAGCAGCAGCCATCATGATCATTTTAGCAGCCATGAATATAGCCGTGTTGCGTAAGAATATTGCAGAACGGCCTGCTGTACCATCCGGTGTACAGTCCGTTATCAACGAATATGGCTGGAGCAATGATGATCCCTATTCTGCTAACCTTTCAAAACAGTAACCATGAACAAACAACGTTTTCTCTGGGTCACTATCATTTTGCTGCTGCTGCTGAATCTCGGTACACTGACCTGGTTATTTTTTTCGCAGAACAAACCGGGAGGAGGAAGGCCGCCTGCCGGAGCCGCCGATTTTATCGTGGAGCAACTGCAGTTGGACCAGCAACAGCAGGAGCAATTCAGAGAATTGCGGCAGCAACATCGTGCGATTATCCGTAAAGTACTGGAAGAAGACAAACGTTTACACGACAGCTATTTTAGTCTTTTAAAAACCGATAACCCGGATAAGAGAATGGCTGACTCAGTAGCAGCATTGATGGCGGAACAAAGAAGCCGTATTGAAGCCGCTGCCTTCGATCATTTTGCACAGCTGCGAAAAATCTGCCGGGATGAAAAACAGAAAAAATTATTTGATGAAACCATTGATGAGATTGCACGTCATGCAGGCGCCCCGCCGGTACCATTGCCAGCAGGAGGAAGGCCACCGCATGATGGCCCGGGTTTACCCGACTAAATAAAAAAATTAAATCATAGCGTTTAACTGCCTTCTGTGCATCACCACTAAAACGACCACCATATGTCCCGCAAGCGAATGTTGCTGATTATCCCCGCATTTTTTGTTGTGGTAAGTACCACGGGTTTTAATTCCTGTACAAAGAATGATACGGCCGCACCGGTACCGGCTGATCCGTTAGCCGGGCTGAACCTTCCGGCAACTGCATTCAGTTATGCCGTGCAGCCATTACCCGCATTCTTTGCTGCACCTGTTGTCAGCAACCAGGATAATAACCCGGCCGGCAACCCGGTAACCGATTGGGGTGCTACGCTGGGCCGTGTCTTGTTTTATGATAAAGTGCTTTCCATTAATAATACAATTGCCTGTGCCAGCTGTCATGTACAGGCATTGGGCTTTTCCGATACGGCACGGCTGAGCAGGGGCTTTAACGGTGGACTGACGGGCAGAAATTCCATGTCGCTGATTAACGCCCGGTATTATGCCAATGGTAGTTTTTTCTGGGATGAAAGAGCCGCTACGCTGGAGATACAGACATTAACACCTGTACAGGACCATACGGAGATGGGAATGAATCTTGATACATTAGTAAACAGGTTAAAAACAAAATCTCACTATCCTGTTTTATTTGAGAAAGCATTCGGTACTGCTGCAATCAGCAGCGACAGGATTGCCGCTGCCCTGGCACAATTTGTCCGTTCCATTGTTTCATACCGTTCCAGGTTTGATGCAGGCCGTTCACAAATTATTCCGCCGCAAAACCCGGTACAAACACCCTATCCCAATTTTACCGCAGAAGAAAACCTCGGCAAACAATTATTCTTCGGAGCTCTCACTGCCTGTGCCACCTGCCATACCGCCGAAACATTTACCGCTCCCGGTGATCGTAATAATGGTCTCGATAATCCCGCTGTTGATTTAGGTGTTGGGGGAGTGGTCAACAACCCGGCCAGGGCGGGTAATTTCAAATCGCATAGCTTAAAGAGTATTGCACTCACAGCGCCGTATATGCATGACGGACGTTTTAAAACCCTGGAAGAAGTGGTGGAACATTATAATTCCGGAGTAAAACCCCATCCCAACTTGGCACCGCAACTCCGCAACCCTGACGGTACGCCCAAACGATTAAACCTGACTGCAGCAGAGAAAGCAGCATTGGTGGCTTTCTTAAAAACACTCACTGATACGGCACTTAGTACAGATGAAAAATTCAGCAACCCATTCAAATAAGTTAGCCACAAAGTCAGATCTGCCTGCCGGCAGGTTTTTTTGTTGCCACGGATTACACGAATGAACACAAATTAGATTCTAAAAACTACAGTATCCCTTTTTGACTTTAGCATTTTTGCCGAAAAGAGTATCAAAGATCCGTATACATCTGTGTAATCTGTGGTAAAGTACCTATCCCATCACTTCCACGCTCCGCTGCACAAAAGCTGTCAGGTCTGCACCTTTTAGTAACCCCTGCGCCAGCATGGCCAGGTCAAAACTTTGTTTTGCCAGTGCCGTTTGCTGTACTTCATCAGCGGCCAGTATTTTGCTTACGATTTTGTGGTTCGCATTCACCGCCACTTTATAGTTATCGGGCATTGCCCCGTAAAAATTCATACCGCCTCCCATCCTGCTCATATCCTTCATCCGGCGCATCCATTCTTCCATTGTAATAGTCACCGGCATTGCATCAGCAGGCAGGCTTTCCACTTCCACTTTCATAGCCGGGTTATTAATCGCTTTGTCAAAAATGGCTTTCAATTTCGTGGTTTCTTCTTCAGTAAGGCTGTGTTTCGCCTCCTCTTCTTTCACAATCAGTTTGTCGATCACATCTGCATCCACTCTTTTCAGGGATGTTTTTTCCAGCTTTGTTTCTAAGTGCTGAATGAAATGTGTATCGATCGGGCTGTTCATCAGCAGCACATCATAATCTTTTTTCTTTGCCGCCTGGATATAACTGTCCTGTCTTTCTGCATCCGCTGTGTAGAGATAGACTAACCGGCCATCTTTGTCTGTTTGAAAATCTTTGGTCCTGATGCTGTATTCTTCCAGGGTGTATTTTTCGTTAGCCGTGTTTTCTAACAATAAAAACTCTTTGGCCTTCTCATAGAATTTTTCATCAGAGATGGCCCCGTATTTTACAAAAATGCCGATATCACCCCATTTTTCTTCGTAGGCTTTGCGGTCTTTTTTAAAGAGCTCACTCAGTTTATCCGCTACTTTCCGGGAGATATAACTGTTGATCTTTTTCACATTGCTGTCGGCCTGCAGGAAGGAACGGCTTACGTTCAGCGGGATATCCGGTGAATCAATCACGCCATGCAGGAGCAATAAAAATTCCGGCACAATATCTTTTACTTCATCAGTGATGAATACCTGACGGCTGAATAGTTTGATCTTGTTTTTTTGTACTTCAAAATCGTTTTTCAGTTTGGGGAAATACAGGACACCCGTCAGGTTGAAGGGGTAGTCCACGTTCAGGTGGATCCAGAACAAAGGTTCATCGGAGAAAGGATAGAGTTCCCGGTAAAAGTTCAGGTAGTCTTCATCTTTTAATTCAGAAGGCGCCTTGGTCCAGATCGGGTTTGTGTTGTTGATGATATTGTCCACTTCCACCGAATCGTATTTCGGTTTGCCTTCTTCATCCTCACCATCCGGCACCCGTTCTGTTTTGGTACCAAATTGTACCGGCACCGGTAAAAATTTCGCATACTTGTTCAGGATATCGCTGATGCGGTGTTCTTCTAAAAATTCTTCGGAGTCGGCATTCAGGTACAGGATCACATCGGTTCCCCTTTCTGTCCGGCTGCCTCCGGTAATTTCAAAGGAGGTGCTGCCATCGCAGGTCCAGCGGGCCGGTTCGGCGCCGTCCTGGTAAGAAAGGGTTTGTATCTCCACTTTTTCGGCCACCATGAAGGCTGAATAGAAACCCAAACCAAAACGGCCGATGATTTCGTTAGCATCTTTGGCCTCCTTGAATTTTTCCATGAATTCTGTGGCACCGGAGAACGCCACCTGGTTGATGTATTTTTTGATTTCTTCGGCTGTCATCCCGATACCATTATCAGAGATGGTCAGGGTTTTGGCAGCGGCATCCACCGCCACTTTCACTTTCAGTTCACCGAGGTCCCTGCTGTAGTGGCCCAGTGTGGCCAGCCGTTTCATTTTCTGGCTGGCATCCACGGCATTGCTGACCAGTTCCCGCAGGAAGATTTCATGATCGGAGTATAAAAATTTCTTGATGATCGGGAAGATGTTCTCGGTATTGATGGAAATGGTTCCTTTCTCTTGTACCATGATGATTGATTAATTAGGCGGTCAAATGATTTGTTGCGGATTGCAAGATAGCAACAGCTGTTCCAACAGGAGGAAATTTGCCAGATTGACAGGGGAATTGAGCCTGAGTAGTTAATCACCGCAACGCAGGGCCGGGTTGGTTTCAGTTATTGAGTGCTTTGTACAGTACATTAGTCAGGCCCCCTGCCGGCCGGTCGTCATTTAATTCCCAGAACATAATACCGCCAAGCCTTTTGCGACGGATAAATTTTGCTTTTTCCCGGACGGACCGCGGGTTATCAAATGTGGCGAAGAGTTTTTTGCTTTCGTTATACCGGTAAGGAGCTTTGGCTTTTTGATCCCAGTAATAGGTGTAGCCCGAACTGTCGCTGAAGAATGCTGGGAAGTTTTTATATGATACTCCCTGTTTGAATTGCCCGCCCTGGTATAAACCATGGTTGACCGCTTCCACCTTTTCCCAAATCCTTGCATAGTAAGCAGCGCCAATGATGAGCTGGCGGGCAGGTATTTTTTTAGCCAATAACCAGTTCACCGCTTTGCCGGCTGATTCCTGCCCGGGGCGGTAATCAGCCAGCGGTGTGTGATGCCCGGTTACCGTACTGTAGCCACCCACGAGGTCATAGGTCATCAGGTTCACAAAGTCCACCTGTGGCATCACTTCTTCCCATTCAATGGATTGTTCCAGGTAGTTGACAAAGCCACCGGCTGCAAAACTGAGGATGTAATGAGGGCCCATTTCTTTTCGCAGTTCTTTTACGAGCAAGGTGAAGTTCGTTTTGTCTTTTGCTGCATACACATGACCCGGATAGCCTTCTATGGCCGGGTATTCCCAGTCAAGGTCTAACCCGTCAATATGGTATTGCTTGAGTAAAGCCATTGTTGTTTTTGCAAAGACCGAACGGTGCTCCGCGGAGCTGAATAATTCCGAACAGGGAGCGCAACCACCCCAGCCGCCAATGGAGACCATGATTTTCAGCTGCGGGTGTTCTTTTTTCAATGCCACTAATTGCTCCAGTGATTGCCGCTGCGCTTCATTATGAAAAGTGAGTGTATCGTTTTGCAGTTTTAAGAAACTGTAGATGATATGGGTGAGTTTGTCCACGGGATATTGCCGGATCATTTCCCCGTTGCCGGTATAGTAAGCAATTATTTTATACCTGCTGTTATCCTGTCCTGATAAATGAAGACAGCAAAACATAATAATAGCGATCGCAAAGGATTTCATGCGGTTGAAGGTAGGGAACTTGTCAAAACCAGGGTTGCTAACCTTTGTAAGGTTGGCAACCCTGCCATTTTCCTGCTCCGTTGGAACCAGTAAGTATGAATAGATCTGGCATTCAGGTTCAGGTAAGCTGAAGTTGTTTTTTTATTGAATTCTGTTCTTCAATAGTCAGATCTCTTACTTTTTCAAAATCTTTTTTATTGCGGTTGATGGCCACCAATTGGATGACACCATTTGGAAACTCCAGGTAACACTGACCGGCTGGTAATTCTGCCCTGTTAATCATGAAGCGATGTCCCTGCTCCAGGTTTTTTTTCCTGAGCAACTGAACGGCAAGCAGCCCCGATTGTTCCAGTTTTTTACGTTTCCGTTTCCCTGTTGTGTTACGATTTAATGTGATTGATCCTGCAAAAGTAGATACCCCCCGGGTTTCAAACAATACCCGGAGGAAGCAGCAGCAAAAAGAGGCTTAGCGCTTACTCCTGTTTCAGGTCTTTGTATTCCACCACCCATGTCCTGGTCCAGCGGTCGTGCCAGGGATAGCAGGGGGTACCCAGCGCACTGAGCGCATTGAAGGGAACGGCCCGGCACAGGCCACGGGTGAGGGCGGTGGCGCCGCTGATGCGGCTGCCATCCATGTTGACAGCAATAGTACCTGTTATCAGTTTGCCCAGCGATCTGCCCCCGAAGATGGCTTCGATCAGTCCCATGTACATCCCGTAGAATAAAAGAATGATGAGCTGGCCCGCCAGGTTAAACCCCTCACCATCTCCATAGATGAGCAGGGCCAGATCGTAACTTATTTCCACCAGCAGGTAGCTGAAGAAATACATGAATACATAAAAGCTGATGACATCGATGAGGTAGTTGGCAAAGCGCTTACCGGAACCGGCCTGCTGCAGCTGGTTGTAATGATCGTCAAAGAGACCGGGCTCCTGTTGCTGCTGGTTGTCTTCCATAGTTTTTGTTTTCTGTGTTGTAAAGTAAGGGAAGAAAGGGGATGAAAAAAATGAGAGGGAACGGGTTTGATATGCAGGTGAATAGCCTGACAGTTTTATTAACCTTTAAAACGAATAGTTTATGTTTGAATTGCATATAGCTGAGCTGTTGCGGGTTCACCTGTGCACGGCTATTAACCGCCAGCGGCAATAAGAAAATAAGTAAAAATTGCCGGAAGGGTGGTTTTGATGAACCCTTATTTTAAAATTGAACCCCGTCTGTGATAGTTCAATTAGGTAATTTGCAAAAAGTAAGCTATGAAATAATCGAGTAAAAATCATTGTTATGAGCAGCATTAAGTTATTTGAGCAAAAGCAAATCCGCTCTTTCTGGAACGAAGAGGAGGAACAATGGTATTTTTCCGTAGTTGATATTGTTGAGGCGCTCACTGATTCCGTAAATCCAACTGATTATTTAAAAAAGTTGAGGAAACGGGATTCAGAACTGGGAAACTACCTGGGGACAAATTGTCCCCGGGTAGAAATGCTTACCAATGGTAAAAAAAGAAAAACACTGGCCGGAACTATAAGAGATATTTATAGAATCATCCAGTCCATCCCCTCCTCAAAAGCAGAGCCTTTTAAGCGATGGCTGGCAAAAGTGGGCTATGAACGAATGCAGGAAATACAGGATCCTGAAATGAGTTTAGACAGGGCAAGAGAAAACTGGCAGAAATCGGGCAGAAGTGAAAAATGGATTCAGCAGCGGATGACCGGGCAGGAAACCCGAAACAAATTGACGGATTACTGGAAAGAAAGTGGTGTACAAAAATCAGACGAATTTGCTTTTTTAACCAATATCATCCACCAGGAATAGACAGGCTTAACAGTGAAGAAACACAAGGATTTGAAAGGGTTGAAATCTCAAAACCTCAGAGACCATATGAGTGAGGCAGAGTTAATTTTTACAGCCTTAGCAGAGCTTTCAACACGTCAGATTGCTGAGACTGAAATGGCGAAAGGTGTAAAACAAAATGCTATAGCCGGAAAAAAAGGTGGAAAAATTGCTAAGGATGCAAGACTGGCTTTAGAGCAAAAGACCGGGAAAAAAGTGATTACCAATGAAAATTTTTTGCCGCCTTCAAAGAGCAAGAAAGATATACGTAAGTAAGATTATTCAATAAACCATTGCAGGAAAGTAAGTGTCTGGTTCCTGCCAGGATAATAGATAAAAATTGCGGGGGAGCGTTTTTTATTTTAGCGGAGAGATACGGAATGATTTGATTGCAGAGTGTGTTTGCAGAGCAGATGAACTGTTTGCAATTTTTTTTGTCGTTGCAGAGAAACCGGGATTACCTGCTTACTATTGACAAAATTTATTAATTGCTTTAGCCGCTACTATTTTTACAACCGGCAGGCCGGCTGGTGCTACAGATTTTTATTCTTTTGTAAATTTATTGACAGTTGATGCAGTATTGTTATCCATTTTTTAAAAATAGTTGACTGATTAGTAAATACTAATTGCTCTTGCTTAAGAGCTGTTGACGATGGGTTTAGGTTTCTTCTCTATTGAGTAAGGTTTACAGGCTATTGATTGGGAGTTGTGAACGGTTGCGGCAAAGCTGCCGGCTATTGATTTGACAGCGGTGACTGTTGATTAATAGCAGTGGCGCTTTGAACGGCCGCCGGCAGGCTTTGTTTGTTTTTATTAACCTTTAAAACCAATAGTTTATGCTTGAATTGCATGTAGCTGAGCTGTTGCGGGCCCGTGGCGTGGAGCAGGCGGGCCGCTATTTGGTGCAGCAGGGATTGCCTTACCACACAGTGAACCGGTTGCTGACCCGCAAGGTGGAGAACCTGACCTATGCCACGCTGGAGAAATTGTGCCTTGCCTGTAATTGCACGCCGGATGATTTGTTTGTATGGGCCGAAGATGCGGGAACTGCGGTGCCAAAGGACCACCCCCTGCATAAGCTGAAACGGAAGGAGCCTGTGGCCAGCCCGGTGGAACGGATAAAGAAGTTGCCGCCGGATAAACTGAAGAAGCTACAGGAGTTTATGGATGGGTTGGAGGGGGAGTGAGCTCTTGTTGGACCTGCTGTTGTGCTGCTATCATCGTCCGTACAGTTTACCCTGAGGTAACGAAGGGTCGCACTCTTCGGGGTTCGATTCGTAAGCTTAGCTAATTATGAAGTTATTCAAGTCCAAGTTCATTTCTGAGAGACGAAGATTCCTCATCCGATAATATTTTCACAAGTTCAAAGTCCATTTTTGTCTTTGATAAAGAAACAAGATGAACAGAACCATCCGGGTTTTCTAAATAACAGTGCAATTGAGGCAGGTTTTCAGAATTAATCATGAAGGAATGACCGTTACTCAGTTTATCTTTTCTAAGTGCCAATACAGCATTTCGGCCTTTGATTTTAAGTATCTCGATTCCCTTCATTTCAATTCGGGTTTTATATATTAGCTGATAGTAAATTTAAAAATAATCCTCTGCTAATCAATAAAGTCGCAGAAAAACTTTATATTTTAGCGGGTATGAATTTTATTGACCTCTTTGCCGGGGCGGGGGGGTTATCCGAAGGATTTAAAAAGGCAGGATTTAACCCGATTGCTCACGTTGAAAAAGACCAGGCAGCTTGTTTTACTTTGAAAACAAGAGTAGCTTATTATTATCTTATACGTACCGGAAAAAAGCATATTTACTATAGTTATTTAAAAGGCGAAATTTCGAGAGAGAAACTGTACTCATATATTCCGGAAAAGGAGCTTTCCTCTGTAATTAACAGTTCTATTGGTGGGAAGAACAACAAGTCAATTTTTGGTAAAATTGATACTCTAAAAGCAAATCAATCCGTTGATCTTATTGTTGGAGGCCCTCCCTGTCAGGCTTATTCCTATATCGGAAGGGCTGCATTAAACAGCAGAGTAAAAAATGATGAGCGAAATTTTCTTTACAAAGAATATGGAAAGTTTTTGAAACGATACAGGCCTAAGATTTTTGTTTTTGAAAATGTGCCGGGTATAAAAACCGCCGGAAAAGGGAAACATTTCAAAAATCTAAAGAAATATTTTAGAAGGATTGGATATAATTTGGATAGTGCCTCAGTGAACTCCTTTGATTTTGGTGTTATTCAAAACCGGGAACGATTAATAATTATTGGATGGAGAAAGGATATTGATTTTTCTTATCCAAAATTCAAAAAAATAAATCATTCCTGGACAAGGGACGATATTTTCTCAGATTTGCCCCCCCTGAAACCTAATCAGAATGACCGGTATTTAAAATATGCAAGGCCCATAAATGAATATTTAAGTAAAACAGGTATTCGAAACTGTGTTGATTTCGTGAGCCAGCATATTACCAGACCCCATAATAAAAAGGATCTTTCAATCTATAAATTAGCAGTAGAAAAGCTTGACATAGAAGGAAAACTCTTAAAGAACAACGAAATTCCTACTGATAAAAGAACACAAAAAAATACAACTGACTTTTTAGACAGGTTTAAGGTGGTAGGGAAAAAACCACATACTATAATTGCACACTTGTCTAAAGATGGGCACCACTTTATTTATCCCTCTACAGAACAGTTGCGTTCTATTTCAGTAAGAGAGGCTGCTCGTATTCAATCTTTTCCTGACGACTATTTTTTTGAAGGTGTAAAACCCGAAAAAGTCAGAACACCTGCATTTAGACAAATCGGGAATGCTGTACCACCATTAATGTCAAAGGCTATTGCAAAAAAAATTAAATTGATTCTTGAAAATTAGAATATGACAGAGCTTAAAAATGGAATTGTTTTACATACCGAAGTTAATACTCAGGTGTCTCTCGATATTAGTAATTACCCGGGATTAAAAATTATTCAAAAACCCAAGCATGGGCAACTTGTAATAAACAAAGGTGGGCAACTTGTATATTTTCCCAAAACTGGCTACAAAGGAAATGATTTACTTCGATTTTCTTATAAAGAAAATAAGGAAATTGAAGAAAGCGTTGCAATTATTAATATAACTGATAATTTTTTCAAACCAAGGGCAAGATTACTGCTTCAATTAGGTGACCAATTAATCAGAAATGAAAGCATTGCATTAATAGAACTCGTAAAGAACTCTTATGACGCTGATGCAAGTCTTGTAAATATAAATATGAAAGGGGTTGATATTCCGCGAAAAGGTGTTATTATAATTGAAGATGATGGATATGGAATGGATATACAAACCATAAAAAATTCCTGGCTTGAACCCGGTAGTGACAATAAAGAAAAGCAACTTAAAGAAAGAGCTGTTACTCCAAAGTTTAAAAGACTACCTATAGGAGAAAAGGGGATAGGAAGATTTGGCGTACATAAACTTGGAAAACATATTGAATTAATAACAAGGAGAAAAAATCATAAAGAGGTAGTAGTTACTATTGATTGGGAAGCCTTTTCTAAACACCACTATTTATCAGATGCCCCAATTAATATAATTGAAAGAGAACCTGAATATTTTAAAGGAACCGAAACTGGAACAAAAATTATTATTAGTAATCTTCACAAAGAATGGACTCGTGGAATAGTTAGAGATGTATATCGAGCATTAAATGCATTATCATCGCCAACGGACTTTTCTATTTCTGATAAAGGCAAAATCGTATATGATGCACAAACAGATTTTGCTGTCAGTTTTATTATAGACCGTAAGGAATGGATTAAAGATATTCCAAGCTGGAAAGATATATTGGATTATGCCCTTTTCTATTTTGATATAAAAATGGAGGGAGGGAGGATAACAAAATTCAGATATAAATTTGTTCCATGGGATAATATGACGAGGGTAACAGGCAGGTTCGTTACTGAAAAAGATAAACCAATTTCAGATTATTTAGATCTTATTTCTGCGCCCATTAAAAGCCGGAACAAAAAGGAAGATGTTAACCTGGATGACTATGAAATTGGGCCTGTAGAATTTAAAGGATCGATTTTTATTCGTGACAAATCAGTCTTAAAGCTTGTGTTAAACCAAATCACTACAGTAAGTGATTATCTTGATTCTAACGGAGGTATAAAAGTTTATAGAGGAGGTATGCGTATCTATGATTACGGAGAGCCTGGCAATGATTGGATAGGATTGGATTACAACCGCTTCAATAATCCCTCTATTAAGGTCAGCAATAATATGGTTATTGCATCCGTAAATATTAAACGAGAGGAAAGCATCTCTTTAATTGAAAAGACGAACAGGGAAGGCTTTATTGAAAATGCCGCCTTTGAAACATTTAAAAAAGCAATAGAACATTCTCTTAGACAGGTAGAAATATTAAGAAGGCAAGATAAAGATAAAATTGATGCCAACTACAGGCTACCCCGTCAATTTGAACCAGTTCTTAAAACCATTGATTCTCTTAAAGGCGTAGTTGAAAAAAGGGTTAAGGATCCAATTCTGAAAAAGGAAATTAAAGTCATAGTTGAGCGAATCGAACAAAATTATAAGTTCATGAATGATACTTTAACTAAAACTGCAACAGTTGGTGCAGGTTGGAGTATTTATATTCATGAGATTGAAAAAATAATACTTGAGATTGAAAAGGTGATAAAGACTATCCCTTCACAAAACAGGCTAACCGCTCTTGTTGAACACCTTTCAAAGATTATTGAAAACTATGCACAAATATTGCGCAAAACAAATCGGAAATCTGAAAGTATTTCGAAGATTATTAACCAAGCACTTTTTAATATTGAATTCAGGCTCAAGGCTCATAAAATAGAAGTAATAAGAGGTCCAAATAGTAAGAAAGAATTATTTGTAAACGTTGCTCGTAGTTTGATTATCGGAACAATCATGAATTTGATTGATAATTCCATTTACTGGTTGGAGCGATCTAATAAAGTTAAAAAACAAATTTTCATTGATGTAATTGAAGATAGAAATTTCATTAATCTTATAATAGCAGATAATGGCCCTGGTTTTTCTTTACCATTTGAAGAACTACTAGAGCCATTTATAACTACGAAACCCGATGGAATGGGAATGGGCTTAAACATTGCAAGAGAAATAATGGTGAGTCATGATGGAAAAATTGAATCTAATGAATCTGGAGATTACAAACTCCCTAATGATTTTAAAAAAGGAGCTTCAATAATTCTAAGTTTCAAGAAAATTAAAAAATAATCATGCTTTTACCCCAAAATGGTAGAATTGTCATCATCGATGATAAAGAAAGCCAAGCTATGCCATTGATAAAAACATTATCAAAACATAAGTTTCCTTTCACATATCATTCTGATGATGAAGACTGCTTACCAAATGAACCGTACTCGGATTTAAGGACTCTCTTCTTAGATATAAATTTAACAGATACTGCTGGCGATGTTAAAACTATTATGAGTCAGCTTGCCGGAGTTTTATTGAGAATTGTCCCAGAAAATGTTCCTTATATACTTATTGTATGGAGTATAAAAGAAAATGATTTATTCCCAGAAGTCGAAAAGCTATTTACAGATTCATTAGTTACTCGTAAACCAATTGTAGTTCTCTCATTAAAAAAATCGGATTTTTTTGACTATGATCCTGAATTGGGTGAAATTTTAAAGGATGACTTTGATGTGATTAGCGAAATTAATAAGAGATTAACCTCAGAAATAGAAAAAGTTGATGCGTTTGAAGCTTTAATAAAATGGGAAAATGTTATACATATTTCTTCCTCAGAAGTTATTAATGAAATAATTTCTTTAGCCTCGAAAAAACAAAACATTAATGATGACCTAAAAAGTATATACTTCAAACTAGCAGAAGCTATGTGGGGGCGTCAATTAAAGGGAGATGCAAAGGAAATTGCGCTTAAAGCCGCTATAGTTTTTAACCAACTACTTAGCGATCGGCTCGAATTCAATGTTAAACAAAATCTCGGCCTATCTATAATAAAAGAAATACCCCCGCCTTCAACTTTTGAAGAAAAAGACAAAGCAATTTTTAACTCAAAACTTCTTTTAAATATTCAAAGTTCCGATGAAACACTTCCAGGAAACGTATATGAACATTCTGGTGACGAGATTGAAAAATACCCGTTCAATGGGTTAATTGCAGATTCAATCTTAGTTCAATTAGTATCCAGTGAGTTTTATGAATCAAAAAATGGTAAAAAAACTGAGTCAAGTGATGAAATAGCTAAATATAAAACCGAGAATAAAAAAGAATACGGTTCTTACGAAAAAGCAATTAGAGAAAAAATTAAGGCTATTTCAAAATTTGTATCAATAGAAGTTTCACCGATTTGTGATTACGCACAAAAAAAGTGGAAATCAAATAGGGTCTGTCCAGCGATTTTATGGCATGGAGATTATTTTTCTTACATTGGAAAATCTGATAACCTGTATATATCACCTCCCTTATATATAAAGGATACCCTTTTTCATTTAGTCATCGACTTTAGGTATTTTACTGCGATGCAACTAGATACTTTTAAGGGGAAAAAAGCAGTTTTTCAATTAAAACATTCGTTTCTGACTGACATCCAGTCTTTTTTAGCAAGACATATAATTAGACCTGGAATAACATCTCTCAATTAGTTATGAGCAAGAATCTATGGACAAGAGAGGAACTAATCCTTGCACTTTACTGGTATTGTACAAAAATTTCATTTTCAAAAATCAAGTACACCAAGCCTGAGGTTATTGAGTTATCTAATCTTGTAAGTCGTACCCCTTCTGCTGTAGCTTTCAAATTAGTAAATCTTGCCAGACTTGACCCAGCTTTACAAAAACGTGGTGTAAAGGGAATGTCTCGTGGTAGCAAAAATGAAGAGCCAGTTTGGAACGAATTCTATGGGAATTGGGACGATCTCGCCTACACGGCAGAGAAGATTATTGCTGAAAAGAAAAAGTTGGCCTTAGAAAAAGTCAGCAATATCGAAACCGCAGACCTCCCAAAAGAAGGAAGAGAAAGAGAGGCGTTGGTAAAAATCAGAATCAATCATAAGTTTTTTAGCGATACAGTTAAAATTTCTTATCAGAATAAGTGTTGCATAACGGGCCTTTCTGTTAAAAGCCTGCTTGTTGCCAGTCACATAAAGCCCTGGTCAAAAGATTTGAAACAGGCTGCCAATCCCGAGAATGGTTTATGCTTAAATGCTCTTCATGATAAGGCTTTTGACAAAGGTTTTTTAACCCTTTCAGAAGATTTAAGAATTGTATTATCCCAGGAGTTATTAAAAAAAAGAAAGGATGAATTTATTCAGAAGTATTTTATTCCCTTTCAGAATAAAGAAATTACTAAGCCAGTCCGATTTATGCCAAATCAGGAATTTCTTCAGTATCACAGAGACACAGTGTTCATTCAATAAATATATTTTTCAATGGTAAAAGAAGATATTTATATTGCTATGCTCCGGTTCGGTAAGCAAAGGCTGGAAACTGGTTTTAGAATCGAGGAGTTATCAGAATACATGAACAAAAACGGATTCGAGAGAATGTCGCCAAACAGTACTATTTTCCATCACTACTTCTATCAGATTTTCTTTTCCAAAGAAAACTACACAGATTATCCGCCACCCCACAGTAGTTGGTTTTATCTAAAACCCGGGTGTTATATTCAATTACTTGAACATGATAACATGATAGAGGCAAGAAAAGAAGCAAGAGAAGCCCGCAGATTTGCAATTGTAGCTATTTTACTTACTCTTGTTTCATTAATAATTAATTTTTTCATATAAGTAATTTTCTCTTTAATAATAAAAGTGTATTGTGAAGCTTGGCAGGTTTCAACCGGCATTCCCAAACAGTAATAATTTTCCAGCCGGCTTTCTTTAATGCTTTTACAGCTTTTGCATCATTGGCTTTATTGGCATTGATCTTATGCAGCCACCAGGCCGTTCTGGTTTGCGGTATTTTATAGTACTTACAGTTAGTATGGCCGTGCCAGAAGCAACCATGAATGAAGATGATGGTTTTGTATTTTGGCAATACGATATCCGGTTTGCCGGGGAGCGTTTTATCATGGAGTTTATACCGAAAGCCGCTGGCATGTAAAAATTTCCGTACCAGTAACTCTGGCTTTGTGTTTATCGCTTTGATCTGCGACATATTATAGCTGCGTGTTTTTTTATCATGTACATCAGCCATAATATTCAGTGATTACTTTGTTGAAACGAGTAATTCTCTTACATCCACATCAAGAACTTTAGCAACCTCGAATAATGTCTCAACTGTAGGTTGCATTTTATTGGTACACCATTTAGAAACCGTGTTTACGTTCTTTCCAAGTTGTTCTGCCAGCCAGATATTAGTTTTCGATTTTTCTGCAAGAACAGCTTTAATGCGGTTGAATGATTTATCACCCATGTAATCCCTCCTTTTATACGATAAGTGGACAAATTAAGGAGATTTAAAAAACTAGTAGATGGCTAAAAATCAATCTTTAAGGCATATTTAGTTTACTATAAAGCATAAATAAACACTTTTAAAGTATATTAATATAATAAA
This sequence comes from Chitinophagaceae bacterium UBA4411, assembly GCA_002400415.1. Taxonomy (GTDB): domain Bacteria; phylum Bacteroidota; class Bacteroidia; order Chitinophagales; family Chitinophagaceae; genus CADEDV01. Next base: position 133,798 of record DGQP01000009.1, on the reverse strand, counting down.
TAGGTGTATTTTTGATCATTACAAACATATAAAGTTCCTGCTATGGTCATTATCAACCGTAATATCTCGGTAAATATTCTGCAACAACAGCGGAGTGAGACAATACCAGAACCAACAACTACAATGGCAGAACATATCGGGAATTGCCTTGCAAAACTTCCGGCCAAGCAGCTTGGCCGTGGCCTGCGGGACGCCCTGCTGCTGCACCTGGAAGACTGGAAAGCCACCTGCCCCGGCTTTGATGATTTTGTTACGGAACTGGCTGTTTTGTTTGCCCGCCTTGATGAAGAAGAAGACCGGCAGATACCAGATAACTGATTAACTTCCCAAACCGGTTCCTATTTCGCCACGTAGGTGATTGCCTTTTCCCAATTCGTGATCCAGTTGCTTTTTACGCTGCCCTGTGCATTGAAACCGGCATTCATGGCAAAGTCATAACTGAAGCCGGCGCCCACGGCACCGCTGACAAGGTCGCCGCTGGCGCTGCCCCGCATACCGAGATCGGCAAATTCATTGTTGTGGTCAAAGACAATATAGAATTGCTGTTTGATGGAGCCGGAAGCCAGCTTTTTGAAACTGCCCGAGATGCCGGCGCCCACGTAGAGGGTGGAGGTTCCTGTTTTGAATTTTTTTTCCGCACCCACCTGTATGAGTTTGTATATATCGGCTTCAATGTTGTAGCCGTTACAGTCGGCTTTGAGCTTGGCTATTTTTAAGGATATATTGAGTTTGAGCCAGGAGGGGCATTGCAGATCAACCGTACGGGCCGACTCGATGATGGCGCCCGCCTGGGCATTGCTGATGCCTTCTTTGCAGGTGATATAAGGATCGAGCACCTGGTAGCTGCCAATGGCTGTGGCGAGGAAAGCAAAGTATTGCGATACGGTGCGGTAGACCATGATTTTATTACCGGGGCCGGGGTCCAGCTGCACAATGTTGATGAGCCCGTTGATGTATTGCTTGTAGTTGGATTGGGCGTCTTTGATTTTTGCCGATACAAAGCTGTTGTGCTTGAACATGAGCTCATCAATGAACGGCGTTTTCAGATCGCAGCATTGTTTTTCATACGCCGCAAATACGGCGGCTGTATTACCAGGACTGAAGGGAGGCTCCGGGCATTTTATTTCATGGTCTTTTTGAGCCCATGCTTCCTGCAGTTGGGTAAGGTAAGGCACATCATCTTCATCAATAATACCGAGCAGGTGACTGTATTTATTACCGAGGTCACTGAGCAGTTCATTGACGAGATCGTGGTAGATGCCGGGGTTTCTTTTTCCATCGGCTTCCATTTCTTCCTGTGTGGGCTGGCCCACATTCATCCAGAAGAGCATTTCCTGTGTGATGGATTGCAGCAGGGCCTCATTTTCTTTTTTCCACGCTGCGGAAGCCCTGGAGTTGTCGGGCGGGGGCGGAATTTTGAATTTGTTGAGGTTGATTTCTTCAAAGAAGTCACGGTTGTCAGTTCCGTCCAGCTGCATTTTTTGTTTGCGCAGGGCGGCAATGTTGATTTTATCCCGGTGACCTGATTTGACTAATTGCGCAAGGGATGATTTGCGCTGCCCCACCTGCATTTCTTTTTCAAAGTGTTTCAGCGCATTGGTGATATCATTCCCGAACAGACAGATCATCGCCATGGAACGGTTGGCTTCAGGGTTCATGTCGTCGAGTTCCAGGCAGCGTTTCAGGAATTGTTTAGATTTGACGAGATCACCCAGCCCCAGCCAGGCCTGCCCCATATTGTTGAGCAGGGTGGCACTTTCCGGGTGGGTTTCGAGACAGTGTTGTAAAACAGGAATAGCATGCTGTTCCATGCCGGTCATGCTGAGTAATGCAGCGAGGTTATTCAAACCTACTGCATCAGCCGGGTCTTTAGTCACCGCTTTCATGCCCAGTAATAAAGCCGCTTCGGGTTTGCTGTCGTACCAGCCGCCGGCGCTGGCTGATTGTATTTCTTTTACGGATTTATCAGCAGCAAATTCTTCCACGGATTGCACGGTTTGCGGTGGTAAGGTTTTTTTTAACGCCAGCTCCATTTTAGATACATTTTGCAAAAGCTGTTGTCTTGTTGGCGGTGTTACCGGTATGGCAGAGATCCGTTTGAGGTCTAATACCGGTGGTTTGATTTGCGTGGCGGGTAGTATGGTTTCATCAATAGTGAGATTGATGGCATCAGCTTTTTGTTTGAGCTGCCCTTCGGCCTGCTGCAGCATTTTCTTTTTGAGCATTTCCTGTTCGGAAGGAGGCAGCGCCGCAAAGCGTTTCATGTCCTCCATGCTCCATTTCGCAGGGTCGGCCGGCAGCTCTTTGGGTTTGGTTTGTGAAAAACCGGAGATAGTGATCAGTACACAACTGACAGCAAGTATGAATTTTTGCATAGTGGTTTAGTTAGGCCCTGCAAGATGTTCCGGTTTACCCGGATGAGTAAGCACAGCAGGTATTAATTGGTGATTGTGCCGGATGAAGTGCGGGGATTTGTTGTGCAGGGCCCTGCGCACCGTTTGCCCAAATGCAGTAACTTACTGTGCCCCCAATTTTTTACCTGAAACCGTAAATTTTTTTTTATGCATTTTTTGAAACCATGGCTGCTTTCTGCTGGTTTTTCCATTGCCGCTTTTTACCTGAGTGCCGCCCCAGCTGATCCGGATGATACAAGGATGCTGTCGCAACCGGCGATAAGCAGTAACCGTATCTGCTTTATGTATGCCGAGGATCTCTGGGTGGCAAACCGGGATGGTTCCAATCCCCGCCGCCTTACCGTAGATGAAGGTGTGGAGAGTAACCCGGCGTTTTCACCCGATGGAAAGTGGATTGCTTTTACCGGCGAGTATGATGGTAATACGGATGTGTTTATTGTGCCTGCAGAAGGAGGTGTGCCCAAGAGGCTTACCTGGCATCCCTCACCCGATGTTGTCCGCGGTTTTACCCCCGATGGAAAGTCGGTGCTTTTTTTGTCGCCCCGCAATTCATTTAATAACCGCTATGCCCAGTTGTATACCATACCGGTTACGGGTGGTATCGAAACACAGTTAGTAATACCCAATGCCAATTGGGCCGCTTATTCACCCGATGGAAAGCAGATGGCCTATACCCCGCTGATGGATGCCTTCACCCAGTGGAAGCATTACCGTGGTGGCACTGTTGCCAGCATTATCATTTTCAGTTTTGCCGATAACAGCAGTTATAAAATACCACAGCCGGCAGGTGGCTGCAATGATGTGAACCCGGTATGGATAGATAATGTTGTTTATTTCCGCAGTGACCGCAATGGGGAGTTTAATCTTTTTTCTTTCAGCATTGCCAGCAAAGAGGTAAAACAGGTTACCAGCTTTAAAGATTTCCCGGTTTTGTATGTGTCGGCATATGCCAGTAGTCTGATTTTTGAACAGGCCGGTTACCTGCATACGCTTATTCCCGGCGAAAGCAGCAAACGGCTGAAAGTGGGTATTGCTGCCGACCTGCAGGAGTTGCGGCCCCGCTATGCCAAAGGAAGCAGTTATGTGCGCAGCGCTGATATTTCCCCCACGGGTCAGCGCATTGTGGTGGATTTCCGCGGTGATATTATTACCCTGCCTGCCGAAAAAGGCGATCAGCGGAATATTACCCAGACAACCGGGGTGCATGAGAAGTATCCTGCCTGGTCGCCCGATGGAAAGAGCATTGCTTATTTTTCTGATGCTTCCGGCGAGTACCAGCTGCATGTGAAAGCGCAGGATGGAAAAACGGAAGCGAAGAGCTATAAGTTAAACGGTACCGGTTTTTATGCCAATATTGCCTGGTCGCCTGATAGTAAGAAGATCTGCTTTACAGATAATGGCCGGAATCTTTATATACTCGATGTGGCCGGCGGTGCCGCAGATAAAATAGATGCCGATGAGTTGTATGTGCCCGGCGCTTTCCGCAACCAGTTCGGCGATTGGTCGCCGGATAGTAAATGGATGGCTTATACAAAAGTGACAGCGACACAGTTTCAGAAGATATTCCTTTATTCTGTTGATCAAAAGAAGTCGTTTGCCCTCACCGATGGTTTGAGTGATGCCACCCATCCTGTTTTTGATAAAGGCAGCAAGTATCTTTTTTTCTTTGCTTCGACGGATGCCGGCCCGGTGATTAATTGGTTCGACCAGTCGAATAACGATATGCGTTCCACCCGGTCCATTTATCTGGTGACACTGCAGAAAGAGACCATTTCTCCCTTTGCCAAAGAGAGTGATGAAGAGAAAAGTAAAGACCCGGCTGATAGTTCCAAAGCCAAAAGCCCTGCAGATAAGAAAGAAAGCGGTTTGGTGATTGATTGGGATGGAATCCAGAACCGCATTATTGACCTGCCCGTTCCTGCCGGCAATTATGAATCGCTGGGTATGGGCAAAGAAGGAGAGTTGCTTTATATCCGCAATAGTGATGATTTTTCCAGCCCGGGTATGATGATCAAATACGATCTGAAGAAAAGAAAAGATATTGAAGTGACGGCGATGAACGGTTATCTTCTTTCTGCCGACGGAAAGAAGATGCTGTATGTAATAAATGGTAATTGGTTTATCAGCGGCTCCGGAGAGAAAGGAGAACCCGGCAAGGGCATGATCAGCCTGAATGAAGTGCAGGTGAAGATAGAGCCGAAGGAAGAGTGGCCGCAGATATTTGAAGAGGCCTGGCGCATCAACCGCGATTATTTTTATGATCCCGGTATGCATGGCGCCAATTGGCAGGCGATGAAGAAGAAGTATGAAGTGTTTCTCCCGCATCTTTCCTGCCGCAGGGACCTGAATACCGTGATACAGTGGATGTGCAGTGAGCTGGCCGTGGGTCATCACCGCATCACGTCGCCCGGCGACCGGCTGAGTAACCCGGTAAGAGTGGGCGGTGGTCTGCTTGGCGCTGATTATAGTATTGATAAGAACCGTTACCGCATTAAAAAGATATATGGCGGCCTGAATTGGAATCCCAGTTTACGTTCTCCCCTGACGGAACCCGGGGTGATTGTGAAAGAGGGTGATTATATTCTTGCCGTGAACGGAAAGAGTGTAACTGCGGCCGATAATTTCTACAGCTTTTTTGAAAATACTGCCGGTAAGATTGTGGAATTGACCATTGGCCCCAATGCAGATAATACCGGGTCGAGAGTTGTGAAAGTGGTGCCTGTAGCCAGCGAGTTCAGCCTGCGCAACCGGGATTGGGTGGAAGGCAACCTGAGAAAGGTAACTGAAGCCACGAAAGGCGAGGTGGCTTATGTGTATGTGCCCAATACCACCACACAGGGGCATGAGTATTTCAAACGATATTTTTTCCCGCAGGCTAACCGGAAAGCGATTATCGTGGATGAACGTTTTAACGGCGGCGGCCAGTTGGCTGATTATTATATTGATCTTTTACAGCGTCCCTACCAGGCGCATTGGAATATGCGGTATGGAAAGGATCTGAAGTCGCCCAGCGCTTCCATACAGGGGCCCAAAGTGATGCTGATCGATGAGACAGCGGGATCGGGTGGTGATATGCTGCCCTGGATGTTCCGCAAGTTCAATGTGGGTACCCTGGTGGGTAAACGGACATGGGGCGGATTGGTGGGCATTCTGGGTTTCCCTGAGTTTTTAGATGGCGGCGGCGTTACCGCACCGAATGTGGGCATCTGGACCCGGGATGGTTTTGTGGTGGAGAATGTGGGTGTGCCGCCGGATATCGAAGTGGAACAGATACCGGCTGATGTGATTAAAGGAAGGGATCCGCAGTTGGAGAAGGCAATTGAAGTTGCTTTGAAAGAATTAGAGAAGAATCCGCAACCGGATCCGAAGCGTCCGCCTTACCCGAACAGGGTGAAGAATTAAGAGAAGAAAAGTTTGCCGGCGCAATAAAAAAGCAGCAGTGATGATCACTGCTGCTTTTCATTTTACAGAGCAGCTTATAAAGCGGCTTCAGCTTTTTCCTGTTTTTTCCGGTCCATCATTTTTTCGATCAGGTCAGGCACTTTTTCGAAAGCAGCGCTGAGTCCCTTGCTGGTACGGGTTGAGATGAAGGAGATTTCTTCTTTGTGGGTAACCAGGAAACCGATTGGTTCCACACCCATGCCGCCGCCGGCACCGCCACCAGTGCCTTCACCACTGCCTTTGTTGGGCTGGCCGCCTTTTCCTTCACCGGCTCCGTAACCGAGTCCCATACCAAATTTAATGACCGGTACACAGGTAAACTGTCCCAGCTGGAAAGATGCCCCTACGACAGTTTCTGTTTTTGCTTCGTTTTTGAAGAAGTCAGTAAGTTCTTTTACTGTTGCTTCCAGGTTGAATGCCATAGTAAAATTTTTAAGGTTAAGAAATCATTCACCGCAGGTACGCATACAATAGTTGCCAGGGCCGGTTGCGGATACGGATATAACCATAATTCTCCCCGGTAAAATTGATTTGCAGATGGCCGTAACAACGGGGCAGAAAGTTAACAGGATAGAGTTGTGCATTTAATACATAGTCACCGGTGTCGATTGCCAGTTGCCATTGCTCCACGCGGAATGTGGCCAGCACCCGCCGCATTTTTTTCAGCATTTTGCTGAACGACCGCTTGACGGCCCGGTTGCGGTTCTTTTTTTTCCGGGGTGCTGTTGTTTTTACTGCAAACGGAAACTGCATCGTCTTCCTGAAGAAGAAGACCCGTATGTCCAGTTGCCATTCTTCTTTAAAGTAAAGCCTTGCATGACCAATGCCTGTCCACCTGAACAACAGGTAAGGCACCCTTGTATCTGCTTCAATCACGAATGGAGCCAGTGAGAGCAGCAGCAATCCGCACAACAGTATCAGTAATATAGTCAGCACTGTTGTCACCAGGTAAAGGTGCGTTGCCGCCGGAGGGGAAAACAATGATTTTCCTCAACAATATTTGTTCTGGTTTGTTAAAAGTGCCGCGGCAGGAGTGTTGATATGTAAAAGAACATTTTCTTTATTTTTAAGTTACCAGCGGCCAATTAACGCTTCCTCCCGGTTTATTGATTTATATTTATTCTTCCAAAACAAATCACTATGTCATCAGTAAAATCATACGCTGCACAAAGTGCAACAACAGCTTTAGCGCCGCATACCATTACCAGAAGAGATCCCAAACCACATGATGTGGAAATACAAATTTTATATTGCGGTGTTTGCCACAGCGACCTGCATACTGCCCGTAATGAGTGGGGCGGTACTGTTTATCCCTGTGTGCCCGGTCATGAGATTGTTGGTAAAGTAACCGCCGTGGGCAACCATGTAAAAAAGTTTAAAGTGGGCGACCTCGCCGGGGTGGGCTGCCTGGTGGATAGTTGCCGGGAATGCGATAATTGTAAAGAAGGATTAGAACAGTATTGCAGCAATGGCATGGTGGGAACTTACAACGGCCAGGAGAGAGACGGCAGTGGTAATACCTATGGCGGTTACAGCAAGTCAATCGTGGTGCATGAAGATTTTGTATTGCATATTTCCGACAAATTACCGCTGGAAGCTGTGGCTCCCCTGCTTTGTGCAGGCATCACCACCTATTCGCCCCTGCGCCACTGGAAAGTGGGTAAGGGAACAAGGGTGGGAGTGCTGGGTCTCGGCGGCCTGGGTCATATGGGTGTAAAGTTAGCTGCAGCCATGGGTGCTGAAGTAACGATGCTGAGCCATTCACCTTCCAAAGAGAAGGATGCCAAACGCCTCGGCGCCCACAAATTTGTATTGACAAGCGATGCTGAACAAACCAAAGCGGTAACCGGGTATTTTGATTTTATCCTTGATACGGTTTCTGCAGATCATGATTATAATTTTTATATCGGCCTGCTGCGCACCAATGGCACGATGGTTTGCGTGGGAGTTCCGCCAACCCCTGCCACGATTCCTGCTTTCAATGTTATTTTTGGCCGTAAGAGTTTTGCCGGTTCACTGATCGGCGGCTTACCCGAAACACAAGAGATGCTTGATTTTTGCGCCGAGCATAGTATTGTGAGTGATGTGGAGGTGATTGCTATCCGGGATATCAATGAAGCGTATGAAAGAATGCTGAAAGGCGATGTACGCTACCGCTTCGTGATTGATATGGCAACTTTATAAGCAGCCGGGAGCCCTGGCATAAATAAAAAAACCGTTTCATGTAAGAAACGGTTTTTTTTATTCCTCAACTTTCTTTATTGATGAACCGGTATCCCACACCTGATTCAGTGAGTATATATTCCGGCCGGTTGGGATCTTCTTCAATTTTTTTTCGCAGCTGGGCAATGAATACCCGCAGGTATTGCGACTGGCTGATAAATCCCGGACCCCAGACAGCACGGAGCAGGTATTGATGCGTAAGCACTTTGCCTTCATTGCGGGCCAGTAGTGCCAGCAGACTGTATTCCGTAAGTGTCAGTTTTACCGGTTCATTGTTTTTCTTTACAGTTCTCGCTGTCAAATCAATTTCCAAACCGGGGCTGCTGATAATATGGTCGCCATCACCGGCAGCAGCGCTGCGCAATGCGGAACGGATGCGTGCCAGCAATTCACCTGTCCGGAAAGGTTTGCGCAAATAATCATTGGCGCCATTATCCAATGCTGTGATGATGTCTTCCTCATCCTGCTGCACCGATAAAATAATAACCGGGTTCGTGTACCACTGCCGTAATGATTTCAGTACTTCATGACCACTCTTGTCGGGCAAACCCAGGTCAAGCAGGATGAGATCGGGCGGATGGTTGGCAGCCATGATCAGGCCCTCTTTTGCGGTGGAAGCAGCAGTAACTGTGTACTGGTGAGTATGCAAAGTGATTTCGAGCAGCTTTCTCATCTGCACTTCATCATCTATTACCAGTATCTCGGCTTTGTTCATTGTTACATTTTTATTTCAGCTGTCTCCACCGGGATACGGACCGTGAACCTGGCTCCGCCGCCGGCAGCAGCTGTTAGTTCCACGGATCCCCCCATCGCTTCCGTAAATCCTTTTACTATGGAAAGGCCAAGGCCGGTTCCGCTTTTGTTCGTGTCCTTCAGCCGGTAAAATTTACGGAAGATATAGGGCAATTCATCTTCGGGAAAACCGGGCCCGTTATCTTCCACCACCAGTTCCAGCAGGTCGGCGTGGCAGGCTGCTGTAATTTCTATTTTATTTCCGGCTTCTGTATACCGCACTGCATTCATGAGCAAATTATAGAGCACGGTTTCGAGCATCGTTTTATCCAGTTTGCACAAGGGTAGCTGCGGTTTGACGCTGATTGTAATTTTTTGCAATGGTTTGTTTTCTTCCAGCTGCCGCACCACTTCATATATCGTTTCTTCAATATCGCACCAGTCTTTGCGGGGTTTTAAAAAACCGGATTCGATTCTTGACATATTGAGCAGGTTCTCTACCTGCTGGTTCAGCCGGAATGAAGCTTTGGCAATTTCACCCACTAATTGTTTTTTGGTTTCATCCGCCAGGTTTTCATCCGCTTTCAGGTTGTCGGTAGCCCCGATGATGGCTGCTATAGGTGTTTTCAATTCATGCGATAAGGAGTTCAGGAATGTGTTGTACAGTTTTACCGCTTTTGCTTTTTCTTCCCGCAGGCGTGCCAGTTTCTCCACCTGCCTGATTTTATAGGTCAGCACTGCATTCACCATCGCAATAATAAAGTACATCAGAAGAAGGATCGCATCTTCAGTTGCATTCACATGAATGGTAAAGTGTGGTGGTATAAAAAAGAAGTCCCAGATAAAAGCAGATAGTGCAGCTGCCAGTAACACCGGGAATATTTCGAAAGAGACTGCAATCAGGGAAACAGTGACCAATAAGATAAATGCCACCACCCGGTAGCCAATATAAGGCGTCAGCGCATAGCACCCCAGTGCGACACTGAGTACCAGTAATATACTGTAGATATACTGCTTTCGCCGGTCAATTCTATGCAGGATGGATCTTGGCATGTGATACGATTACAAAAGTAGAGTACCGGGCTTAGAGCTGATTGTTTTATTTCCGCATAAAGATTTTATAAAGATTTCGCCGCCGGAGAGTTGTTTTCTTCAAAAGCCCGCAACGGCCTTTTAGTTTTGTTCTTTCAACATTGAATCAACCACATGTCGCTTTCGCTTAAAAAAGCAACACCCGCCGGTTTACTGATTGCCCTTGGAATTATTTTCGGAGATATTGGCACTTCGCCATTGTATGTACTCAATGCCATTACCAACGGTAAAGTAATTACAGAAGACCTGATCGTTGGTGTCCTGTCCTGCATTATCTGGACGCTGACCTTACAAACAACTGTCAAGTATGTGATCCTTACGCTTCGGGCAGATAACCGGGGTGAAGGAGGAATTTTTTCTTTGTTTGCCCTTGTCAGGAGAAGAAAAAGATGGTTAGTATTGCCGGCCATGGCCGGGGGCGCTGCTTTGCTGGCCGATGGCATGATCACACCGCCTATTTCCGTAACCTCCGCTATTGAAGGTTTGAAACAAATTCCTGCTTTGTCCCATATCAGCCAGTGGACGGTGATTTATATTGTGATTGGTATCATCACAGTTTTGTTTTTTTTGCAACAGTTTGGTACGGCATTGATCGGCCGTTTCTTCGGCCCGGTGATGCTGGTCTGGTTCCTGATGCTTGCGCTGCTGGGAACGATCCAGTTGTTCAATGAATTGTCTGTATTAAAAGCATTTAATCCTTATTATGCTTTTAAATTATTAAGCACTTATCAAAACGGCTTTTATATTCTCGGGGGCGTCTTTCTCTGTACGACGGGTGCTGAAGCTTTATATTCCGATCTGGGCCACTGCGGTAAGTGGAATATCCGGTATTCCTGGATAATGGTAAAGACCTGCCTCATCCTGAATTACCTCGGCCAGGGCGCCTGGTTATTGCACCTGCACAACGGTGATATGATTACAGCTGAAATGATCGAAAAAGGTTTCAATCCTTTTTATGGCATTATGCCCGGCTGGTTCATGTATTTCGGGATCAGCATTGCCACGGCCGCCACGATCATTGCCAGCCAGGCGCTGATCTCCGGGTCCTTCACCCTTGTCAGTGAAGCCATGCGGCTGAATTTATGGCCTAAGATGAAGATTGTTTATCCTACCGAGACCAGAGGGCAGTTGTATGTGCCCGCTGTGAATTTTCTTTTATTCGCCGGTTGTATTGGTATTGTGTTGTTCTTTAAAAAAGCATCCAATATGGAAGCGGCTTACGGGCTTGCCATTACAGCCACCATGATTGCCACTTCCATCCTGTTTGCCAATTTCCTGGTGCTGCACCGGGTCAGGTCCGTATTTATTTATCTCTATCTTATCGTATACCTGACGATTGAATTGGGTTTCTTTTATGCCAATCTCGATAAGTTTCCGCACGGTGGTTATGTAACACTGCTTGTAGGTGGTTTGCTGTTTATTGTGATGTATACCTGGTACCGGGCCCGCAAGATCAAGAACCGCTACGTCGAGTTTGTACGGCTGGAACAATATATTCCCCGCATACAGGAACTGAGCAATGATAAATCAGTGTCTAAATATGCCACGCACCTTGTGTACCTGACCAGCGCCGATAACCCCAAGGAGATCGAACATAAAGTGATTTATTCGATACTTAACCGCAAACCCAAACGGGCTGATATTTACTGGCTGATCCATGTGGATACGGTAGATGATCCGTATACGACTGAGTATAAGGTAAGCCATATCATTCCCAATGATATTATCCGGGTGGATTTTAGCCTGGGTTTCCGGGTGCAGCCCCGCATCAATTTACTTTTCCGTAAAGTGGTGGAAGACCTGGTAGCGAATAAGGAAGTGAATGTGCGCAGCCGTTATGAAAGCCTGGAGAAAAATAATGTGACCGGTGATTTCTCTTTTGTAGTTATGGAAAAATACCTGAGCCAGGATAATGAATTGCCTTTCTTTGAACGGCTGGTGATGAAGATTTATTTCTGGCTGAAAGAGATCAGTCTTTCCGAAGAGAAAGGATTCGGGCTGGATACGAGCAACGTGGTGGTGGAAAAATTCCCGCTGATCGTTTCGCCGGTTACTGCTTTGCGCTTAAAACGTGTACATGATTAATGCAGCGGGACAGAAATAACAGGATGTCTGTGCTATTAATAATAGCAGCCTGGTTTTTTGCCTTAGCGATGGTTTATCTTGTTTTCTGCAAGATCAGGCTGTTATTTCATTAGTATCATTTTTCGGGCAATGGCTCCACGAATTGTTTGAAGTTATATTTCGCGGATTTGCTGTTAAAAGTGTCAATAACCGCTTCTTCCAGACTGATATCCAGCAGCGAGGCCAGCAGGTCTAAATAAATAGCAATACCGCCGATCTCTTCTTTGAGCATTTCTTTGTTGATGTCTTTGGCGGTATAAGAACTGCCTCCGTCAATACCACCCCTTTCCACCCGTTGCATTTTTTTGATCATATTGCAAAGTTCGCCCACCTCGCCGGCCAAAGCAGTTGTCCAGTAAGTGAGCGGCTGGTTATCATAACATTTAAATCCTTCGGTTGCCCGTTGCACATTCAATGGCCGGAAAGTAGCGAGGTCCAGTTTCATCGTTTAGTTTTTGATCGTGTTATTAATTATTGTATTGCTGTTCCAGTTGCAGGAATTCATGGTATAATCTTCGTGTAATGGGTCCGGGTTTCCCGTCCCCAATGGTATTACCATCTATAGCCAGCACCGGCATTATTCTTTTGGTGGTGCTGGTTAAAAAAGTTTCGGCTGCCTGTAAAAGTTCTTCCAGATGGATATCTCTTTCTTCCACATCCATCTGCCTGGCAGCAATGGACAACACTTGTTTCCGGGTGATACCGCGCAGCATATGGCGGGAAGGAGTGATTAAACGCTGGTCTTTTGTAACAATAAATATATTAGAACGGGGAAATTCAGTGATGATGCCATTGTAATGATATAACACATCAGCTGCTTTCTTTTCTTTCAGCAGGGGTTGCAGCCAGACCGCCATCATGTAATTAACCGATTTGACAGAAGGCAGTTCCCGCTGGTATTCATACGTTATTGCCGTTATGCCCCTCTCAAAATCAGCAAGACCTGCTGTTTTTACCACATTGCAGGTAATGATAAGATTGGGAGAAGCCGGTTGATAACCGTCCGCAGAATACCCTCCGGTTAACAGGATGCGGATGCCTGTTTCATCCTGTAAGGTTCGTTCAATTAGTTCATGAATGATGGCTGCCAGTTCTTCTTTATTATACCTGACAGGCAGGTGCATGGCTGCGGCTGAAGTATAAAAACGGTCCAGGTGATCATTTAAGAAAAGCGGTCGCCGGTTTTTGGTCCTGCAAAAATCAAAAATGGCATAGCCCCGCTGCAGGGTCAGGTCCGATACATGCAGCAGTGCATTTTCAGTTGCTGCAAAATGATCATTGAAAAAAACAGCCATGTTATAAAGATACTGTTTACACTAATGCCGCCACCTGTTGCGGGCTGATGCAGACCGGACCGGGAAGCTGAAAATGATTGATCACTTTTTCTTCCAGTCCTTCCCGCACCACGAGTAGTATTTTATCGTGGCGTTGTTCCAAAGCCTCTTTTAGTACATCATGAAAACCGTTTCCCCTCAGTTCCAGCGGACCAATTTCATCAATTACCAGCCAGCCTTCTTTATGTACCAATTCCTTAATGATGGTAATCGCCTTTTCAAAATGTTCCGTACTGAAAATATGTTTACCAACCACCCATACCGATTCATCTTCTTCCCTGGCTTCCATCCGGAAGAGGTGACGGGACGCAATATTCATGAATACTCTTTTTTCATTGGCAACGGGCGTAAGAATGCCGTGCACATCATTTCTTCCGGCTGACCAGTTGACCAATGCTGTTGTTTTCCCGGTTTGTACCGGCCCGCTTACTATCACTATCTTTTTTCCCCGCGCAGGATCCAGTGCATTTACCAATATTATTTTGATGACAGTTTTGAACCGTTTCCAGCCCCGGTATTGCAGGACCCGGTTCCAGCTTTGCAGTACCAATTGTTGTGTTGCGGGCAGCAGTTCCAGCACCTGGTTTATTTCTGCCTGTACCCGGGTTTGTTTTTGCTGTAGCCAGCGCTGCAATATTTTTTTTACAAACGGTCCGATGATAAAATACCAGCCCAAAACAATAAGAAAAGAACGGACTAAGATTTTTAAAGAGATATGTGCCGGTAATAAGGGAGTCCCTGTCTTATAGTAAGATTGTATGTATACTACCAGCAATACAAACCAGGCGATAAATATTCCTTTTTTCCAGCGCTTCTTTTTTTTGACAGCCATTGTTACAATACTCTCTGTTGTTCCGGGAACAGGGAGGCTGTATATTTTCTGCTGGCTCCATTTGCTGATCAGGCCGGGTAAAAGAGAAGCCCACCAGCCGGTTATGATACCTGCTGTTACATGCAGCAATACATATCCTCCCCCAATCAATAAACTGTAATTGGCGGTCATTTTTTGTTTCGTAAGCCCGTTGATAAAATCATTGATCACTTTCCACAAGTCATTTCCGTAGATGATCGTAAGTACAGCAATGCGTTGCAAACCGGATTCCAGCAAGGCCAGTACGGCAAATAGCAAACAGGAAAGACGGAAGTATTTTTTATTGCTGAGCAGTAATTCCCCCAACAGTCCCTGGAAGAAAACAGCAATATATGCTGTGGGTGGCGCCTGCGGGCTGAGCATCATTTTGAATACCGCTACAATAACAGTCGCTTTAAGTATCGCACCTCCTGCAGGTGCATACCAGGCAATAAGGCAGATACAAAGAACCGCTGCACTTCCCACCACAAGACCTGATACCGGGATTTTAAATCCATGAATGATGCCTCCCAGCATCGCTTCACTCAAAACCCATAAGGCAATTAAGCGGTAATACCTGAGTGACCGGGTGGATATGTCGCTGCCCCTGTTCATAGTATCAATTATACTAACTTTATACCGGCCGCAAAATTTAATCTTCATGCCGGGCATTAGTGATAAAAGGTTTGTAAACCCTTTATGTATTCAGTAACTTACAAGTCCTAAATATGCTGCCATGATCATCGTTTATATAGCTGTCGGAATTATCCTGGCCATCTTTCTTCTTGCGGCGCTGATGCCTAAAACTTACCAGGTTGAAAAAAATATCATTATCAACAAACCTGTTGCTGAAGTGATGGACCGGGTGGGTAACCTGAATTATTATAGTCAATGGAACCCCTGGCAACAATCGGATACATCTGCCAGGAACACGATTACCGGTGAAGCCAAAACAGCCGGTCATAAATATGCCTGGACGGGAAAAAAAGTAGGTGTGGGCAGTTTAACACTTCGCGGTATAGATGACAAGCATATCCATTTTGACCTGGAGTTTTTAAAACCCTGGAAAAGTAAGGCCAAAGACAACTGGTTGTTTGAGCCCTGGGGAGATAATGAGACCAAGATCACCTGGCAAAACAGCGGCGGCCTTCCCTGGCCGGTAGCCCGTTTGATGGGACCAATGATCAATAAAAACCTGTCACACCAGTTTGAGAAGGGATTGAATAATTTGAAGAGGATGTGTGAAGCGGTTTGATAGGTTGGCTGGTTAATTAGTTAATAGGTTTATTGGTTAACCGGAAGTTCACTAAAGGTGCTTCAAATCCTTCACTGTTTTTTCATTGATAATATTTCCGGTGTTGAGTGTTGTTGCCGGTTCAAACAACATGATCTCGACTTCTTCATCCGCAACAGGTTTGTGCTCCACCCCACGGGGCATAATGATGAACTCCCCTTCGCGGATCGTTACGATCTTATCCCGCATGTGCATAGCAAAGCTTCCTTTCACTACGTAGAATAGTTCATCTTCGTGGTCATGATGATGCCAGACAAATTCACCTTTGAATTTAACCAGCTTCACCAATTGGCCGTTTAACTCACCCACCACTTTAGGATTAAAGTGATCATTGAACAGGGAAAATTTTTCAGCAAGGTTTATTTTGTCCATTGTCTTTTATTGTATTGTTACCTGACCGGCCGCCTCTTTTGCTTTTTTCCTCAGTGCATTCATATCCGCACCTGTTGCATCGTATACCAATGCCACGGCCATTCTGCGGTATGGTCTCGTTGCGGGCTTACCAAATATCCTGATATCTGTATTGGTTTGTTCCAGCGCTTTCTCTATGCCGGTTATTGTAAATTGTTCTGCTGTTGTATTAGCCAATATCACGGCGCTGGCCCCGGCTCTTTCTAATTTTATTTCCGGTATGGGTAATCCCAAGATGGCCCTGGCATGCAATTCAAACTCAGACAGGTTTTGCGTGCCCGCCAGTGTCACCATCCCAGTATCATGCGGTCGCGGGCTTAATTCAGAAAAATAAACGCCTTTGTCCGTTAAGAAAAATTCAACACCCCACAAGCCCGCACCGGTCAATGCAGCAGTTACTTTTTCTGCCATGGCACAGGCATCGGAGTAATCTTTTTCACTGATCGCAACGGGTTGCCAGCTTTCCTGGTAATCGCCTCTTTCCTGCCGGTGACCGATAGGCGGACAAAATAAGGTCTTCCCGTTTTTTTGTGTTACAGTAAGCAGGGTGATTTCGGTATGAAAAGAAATGAACTCTTCGATGATCACTTCTTTAATATCTCCTCTTGAGTTATTGATGGCATATTCCCATACCGCTTGCTGCTCTTCTTCTTTTTTCAGCACCGATTGCCCCTTCCCGGAAGAAGACATCAATGGCTTTACCACGCAGGGTAACCCAATTTCTTTTACAGCAGCTGTGAATTCTTCAAACGTAGTCGCATAGAAGTATTTTGCCGTGTGCAGTCCCAGTTCTTTACTGGCAAGGTCGCGGATCAGTTTCCTGTTCATCGTATAGTTAGCCGCTTTGGCGCTGGGCACCACCTGTATCATTTGCTTTTCGTAGTCATAAAAACGTTCAGTACGGATCGCTTCAATTTCCGGTACAATCAAATCCGGCTGCTGCCTGGCAACAACTGCATCCAGTTGTTCCCCGTTCAGCATATCAATCATTTCAAAGCCATCTGCCACCTGCATGGCCGGCGCCCCGGCATAGCTATCCACCGCAATTACTGTTTGTCCCAGTCTTTTCAACGCAATGACTAACTCTTTCCCCAGTTCACCGCTTCCCAGCAGGAGTATTTTTTTGTGCATATAATTATGTGGCTATTTACGAATGGCAATTATTAATTTTCAGGATGAAGTTAGTTTCCTGTTTGATGAAATATATTCCTTTTATCATATTTCTTTTTCTGGTTAGCTGCTCCGTAAGCAATAACCCCCTCCGCAAAGAAATAAAGGGTTTGCAAAAGGGAACAATTAAAGATGATACCAGCTATGTTTACGCCCTTCCTTATGAAGCAGGAACAAAACATCGTATTATCCAGGGTTATTTCGGCCCCTTTTCCCATAAAGAACGGGCAGCGCTGGATTTTAAAATGAAAAGAGGTACAAAGATTCTTGCAGCGAGGGAAGGAGTGGTGGTAAGAGTGAAAGAAGACGGTGACCGGGGAGGGTGGAATAAAAAATACAGGCCCTATGGAAATAATATCGTGATACAACACCCGGATGGTTCGCGGTCAGGTTACTGGCATTTGCAATTCAATGGTGCATTGGTGAACGTGGGTGATACCGTACAAAAAGGGCAGGTGATTGGGCTGAGTGGTAAAACAGGTTACACCGCCACACCACATTTACATTTTTTAGTATGGCGTTCTTCAGGCGGGCAATGGCAGCAGATTGCCACCCGGTTTCAAACAACGGACGGAATAAAATACCTGAGAGGCTGGAAGAAATACCAAAGCACTGCCAAATAGTTTTACCTTTCGCTTTCAATTATTGATTTGTCTTTACACGAAATATACCAGCAGTTTATTGCCAATGTGCAGCAGACCAAATGGCCCGAATGGATCAGCACCGTTGCCCAGGTGGCCAGTGTCTGGTATGCCAAAAAAAATAATGTATTGGTGTATCCCACCGGCATCATTGGTGTATTACTGGCCTCCTATGTTTACTTCTTCATGATCGACCCGCCGCTGTATGCTGATGCTTCGCTGAATATTTATTATTTCGCCATGAGTGTATATGGCTGGTACAACTGGGTGCAGAAAAAGGATGATGCTCATTACACCTATCCCATCAGCTGGTGCAGCCGGAAGGAACTGGGCGTGGGTATTGGATTTTTTATTTTCTTCTGGATCGTTATTTATTTTGTGTTATCAAAGTTTACCGACAGCAATACCCCTTTTCTTGATTCGATGGTTTCTTCTTCCGCCATCACTTCCATGTGGTGGATGGCAAAACGCAAGATTGAGAACTGGCTGGCCTGGATTTTTTCCAATATCATTGCCATCCCGCTTAATTTTTACAAAGGGCTTATGCTATTCACCCTGATGTATGTATTGTTCCTGGCACTGGCCTGGGCCGGCTACCGTGAATGGAAAAAAAAGGTGGCCGCTGGTTAAAACGGCCACCCTGTTGATTCATCAATCAGCAGTTTAACTCACTTTGATCTCCTGGCTGACTGTTTCTTTGCCTGCGATAACCGGTAAGGAAACCTGTAACACACCATCCACGTACTTCGCACTGATCTTTGTGGTATCAATGCTGTCATCCAGGGTAAAGGTTCTTACAAAACCACCACGGCTGTATTCCCGCATCACCCAGTCGAATTTCGGGAATCCTTCCGGCGGCCGGTAGGTAACGGTCAGCTCATTGCCTTTTACACCGAGACTGAAGTTTTCTTTGATCCGGCCCGGGGCGAAGACCAGCATTTCAAAACTGGTTTCGGTTTTGTACACATTGACTGCAGCTCTTTGCATGGAACGGATGAACAGGTGGCTGCCCCTGTTTCCGGCTTGATTGCCTTTTGCGGCACATGACTGATTGTAGTGCATGTTTCTTGATTTAATGTGAAAAAATAAATATCATTACAATAACAGCCGGAGGGGTTTAATTGTTTTATCAACGGCGGCGAACTAAAAACCGGGGTTTCATGCTCAAAAAAGTGGTAATCATCGGGCCGGAGAGCACCGGCAAAAGCACTTTATGTGAACAGCTGGCACAGCATTTCGAGACCAGCTGGTGCCCGGAGTTTGCCCGTGAGTACCTTACCAGCAACGGCACCGGTTACGAGTATGATGATCTTTTGACTATCGCCAAAGGCCAGCTGGCCCTTGAAGATGAATATACCCAGGCACTGGAAAGAAATTCGCTGCCCATGCTGGAAGACGGTGGCCATCTTCCTTTGTTCATCGACACGGATATGTATGTAATGAAAGTCTGGTGTGAGTTTGTCTTCAATAAATGTCACCGTTATATACTCGAACAGATCGGGGAGAGGGAATATGATCTTTACCTGCTCTGCAATATTGACCTGCCCTGGGTGGAAGACGGGTTGCGGGAATATCCCGACCCGCATACGCGTAAGAAATTATACCAGGTCTATAAGGACATTATGCTGAACCAGCCTGTGCCCTGGGTGGAGATCAGCGGGGGTTACGAAGAACGGTTGGCCAAAGCAATTACTGCTGTTGATCAGCTGCTCTGATATTTGTTGCTATTTTCGCAGCAGCAATGAATATTTCTTTTATACAAAAACAGCATCGCCTTCTTTTTTATACCTGCTGGCTGGTGCTGGGCCTGATGCAGGCCGGGCTTACAGAATTACTGGACGACGAAGCCTATTACTGGGTCTACGGCCAATACTTAGACTGGGGTTATTATGATCATCCGCCGATGATCGGGCTGCTGATCAAAATGGGCTATGCCATTTTCCCCAATGAACTGGGTGTACGGTTATATCCTTTATTGCTGAACATCCTGTCGCTGGTCATTATTGAAAAACTGATTGATAAAAAGAACCCGTTCCTGTTTTATACCATTGCTTTGTCCATTGCAGTGCTTCAGCTGATCGGGTTCGTGGCCGTTCCGGATATTCCGCTTATTTTTTTTACAGCGGTGTACTTCCTGTTTTATAAAAAATTCTGCGAAGCAGCTTCTGTAAGAAATACTATACTGCTGGGTTTGGCCATTGCTTTTTTACTGTACAGCAAGTACCATGCAGTGCTGATCGTTTTCTTTTCGTTCCTCGCCAACTGGAAATTGTTTACAAAATACCAGACCTGGCTCGCCGGTGCCATCGGGCTTTTATTATTTGCCCCGCATCTCTGGTGGCAGTACCAGCATGACTGGGTCAGTTTCCGGTATCACCTGTTTGAAAGTAATGTCAATCCTTATAAGTTCTCCCATACCGGTGATTATATTATCGGGCAGTTATTGTTACCGGGACCCATTGCAGGGTTTATTCTTTTACCAGCCGCATTTTTATACAAGACAAAAAATCAAACTGAAAGAGCCCTGAAGTTTACCATGACCGGTATCTATGTTTTTTTCCTGCTGAGTTCATTCCGGGGAAAAGTAGAGGCCAACTGGACTTCGCCGGCATTGGTTCCGCTTTTTATACTGGCTCATAATTATCTGGCTGAGAAAATAAAATGGCAGCGGCTTTTGTATAAGTTATTACCTGTTACATTACTGCTCACTTTATTTGGCCGCATTGCCATGATTAAAGATATTCTTCCGGTAAAAGCAGTGAAGGAACGTTATCATTCCTGGAAAGCATGGCCGGCAGAGATGAAAGAAAGAACAAAGGGGCTACCTGTTGTCTTCAGTAATTCCTATCAACGGGCTTCCAAGTACTGGTTCTATTCCGGGCAACCAACCTATTCGCTGAATCATTATATCGCGGGGGGAAGAAACAATTATAATTTCTGGCCCCTCGAAGAGATGATGCTTGGCAAACCTGTTTATTTTCTTGATAAATATCAGCTCTGGCGTTTTCCTGATTCACTTAAGACGCCTATTGGTTATGTGGGTTATAAATATGATTCTTCATTTGTTTCTTTTGGAAAAATAAAAATAGACTCTAAGCAAAGGAAGATCCGTGTGAAAGCAGATAAAGCGGTTGAACTGACAATTACTTTTTCAATTCCGGAACTCTACCAATCATTTATTGCAGCGCATCCTTTGTTAAACGACAGCACGAGGGTTGGTGTCTTTAAATCAGGCAAATGGCAAAAAGATTTTTTTACAGCTATTCGTTTGAAAGATGTAAAGGATCAGCAACCTATCAACCTGTTCATAGAAGAGCCCAACCTTCCTCCCGGTAAATACTATTTACGCTTTGCCATCAATGCAGGATCCTATGGCCCCACGCATAACAGTGCAAAGATTGAACTGCTTGTAGAGTAATTTATTTCTTTTTTACCGGCGGGGCTGTATCAATCACATCCTGTATGTCCGGGTCGCTTTGCAGGTTGTTCATTTGCTGAGTGATAGTGCGGGACCTTGCAGCAACATAGCCCGATACCGGTTTTACTTTGTACCGTTTGGGGTTGGGCAAACAGGCGGCGATCATGGCCGCTTCCTGTCTTGACAGGTTTTTTGCCGGTTTATTAAAATAGGATTGCGCTGCTGCTTCAATACCAAAGATTCCATCACCCATTTCTGCCACATTCAAATACATTTCCAGTATTCTTTCCTTACTCCAGCAGAGTTCGATCATAAACGTGAAATACGTTTCCAGCCCTTTGCGCACCCAGCTTCTTCCCTGCCAGAGAAAAACATTTTTGGCCACCTGCTGGCTGATCGTACTGCCTCCGCGGATACGACCCGGTTTCTTTTCGTTATAGGCCATCGCCTTTTTGATACTTTTCCAGTCAAAGCCATCGTGATCCGGAAATAACTGGTCTTCCGAAGCGATCACCGCCAGTTTTGCGTTGGGCGAAATAGCACTGCGGCCCACATAATCTCTTTTCAATCCATGCCCGCTTACCCAGCTCACCAATTGCGTCATAGTAATGGGCGGATCGATCCAGCGCAACAGGATGATATAAACAAACTGGAGAATGAACAGCCAGAACAACACTTTCTTTGTGATGCGCCATACTTTTTTCCAGGTTGTGCTTTTGGTGTTTGCCGTCATTGTTGCGCAATATACTATCTAAACGAATCACTCATTCCGCAGGATAAAATAACAAACCGGCAATCAGGGCAATGCCAAAACCAATCAGGATGATACCATTGATCCGGTTAATGATATGGATATTATGCGGTGTCAGCCGGTTGCGGATTTTACCGGCCAGTAATACTTTAATGACATCTGACAATAATACAAACAATAAACAGGTAACAAAGATGATGATCCGCTGATTGACGCTGTGAGTGATCACTGCTGTTGACGTGGTGATCCAGAAAATGAAAATACCGGGATTCAGGGTATTCATAAAATAGCCCGACAGGAATATTTTAGCGTAATCTCTTTTTCTGAATTTGATGAGCAGGGCCCTCCCGTCCTCATTCACTTTCACTTTTTTGAAGAAAAGAAAATAAATCCCCATTGTGATAAGAAAAACACATCCGGCTGTACCGATCTGCAGCCGGTATGTTCTGATCTGGTTGAAGAGTTCTGTAAATATATTACTGATCAGTACCAGGGTAATATCACTTGCCGATACACCGGCGACAAAAGAAAAGCCGCCCTTGTAACCATTATTCAGGCTTTGTTTGATGATGGAAAAAAGAACAGGCCCCACAGCAATGGTAAGCAGTAATCCAAACCCGATTCCTTTTAAGATGGCCTCAATCATAGCAGCAAAATACGAAGTAAGAGGTATGAAGTGCGAAGCGTTCTGTAATTTATTGCATCGTTAACGGACCGAAATTACAGCAGCTGCCATGAGGCGGTGCTATCACCGGAAACCGCACTTCCTGCTCTTTTATTTCAACAGGTTTGCCCGGTCTCCAAAAAACGGTTCCACTCTTCCAGTATTTTCCCTTTCATCACCCTTGGAAATTTATGCTGGCTGCCCAGCTTTCCTTTCAGTGCCATGAACTGCAAAAATTTTTCTTCGGGCAATACTTCCAGGAACACTTCTTTCAGCGCACTGTCCCTTTCTGTTGCATAGTCATCATTCAATGCCCGGAGATGCTGATCAATCTTCTTTCCCAGCTCCGTCACGTCCACTTTATCATCTGTGGCCACATACCATTTATGGGCAAAAAAGCCTTCATAGGGAAAACCAACCACCGTATATTCCGGGATACTTACATTCAGTTCTTCACTCACCAGTTCAATAGCTTTGTTCATATTCTCCACACTCAGGTGTTCCCCCACCAGACTCAGGAAATGCTTGGTACGCCCGGTAATCACCACTTCGCTTTTTTCCAGGTCCACAAATTTAACGGTATCACCGATCAGGTATCGCCAGGCGCCGGAGTTGGTACTCATCAGCAGTGCATATTCTTTTCCTTCCTCCACTTCGTGGATCATGAGTGTATGCGGGTTGTCGATGATCCTGCCATCACTGTCAAAATTCTTATCATCAAAAGGAACAAATTCAAAAAAGATGTTGTTATTCAGGATCAGCTGCATGCCTCTTGCATGTTCCCTTGTTTTATACCCAATAAACCCTTCACTCGAAAGATAATTCTCAATGTATACAATCGGCTTACCCAGCAATTTTTCAAACCCTTTTTTATATGGTTCAAAAGCAACTCCCCCATGTACAAAAAAGCTGAAGTTGGGCCATATTTCATGTATGTTCTTCACCTTATAATGTTCAATCACCATTTCCATGCACATCTGACACCAGGCAGGCACCCCAACGATATACCCAATATCCCATTCCCCGGCATGTTCCACAATCTCGTGCAGTTTCTGGTTCCAGTCAGACATAGCCGCAATGCGACCTCCGGGTTTATAAAAACTCTGGAACCAGAATGGTCTTTTTTTGGCCAGGATACCACTCAGGTCACCGGCAAACCATCCTGCTTTCCCTTTTTTAAGATCTGTAGCACCCCCGATCATTAAAAAGCCCTTGGTCATGGCTTTTTTATTCGCCTCTTCATAGTTCAGCAGGCTTAACAACTGGCGGACGTAATTAACAGTGTTACTGCGCAGCATGTCTTTGGTAACAGGGATATATTTACTTGCCGCTTCTGAAGTACCCGAGCTTAAAGCATAATATTTGATCTTGCCCGGCCAGGTTACATCCGGTACGCCTTCCAGTGTCTTCTGCCACCATTCTTCATAGATTTTATTATAATCATGAACAGGCACCAGTTCCTGGAAACTTTTTCCCGGGTGGCGGCTGAACAGTGCATCGTCAAAATGATAACGCTGACCAAACTCTGTGAACCTTGCCTTTTTCAGTAATTTTTTTAATACCCGTATCTGCTGCCGGCGGGGATCATTGGGCGGGATACGAAGGGCGGCGGCAATCGCTTTGGGTAGTTTTATATCTATAATGGACGCCATTAATTATTCACAATAGCTTTAAAGTTACACAATGTTTCAGCGCAAAGGTCTGCGAATATAGGGGCAAATCGTTTTACCCGCCCAGATGACGATACCGCCTCCACAATAATTTCAGGTCATAGACCGGTTCATAGTCGCGGGCATACCAGTAATCCAGTTTGTGCAGGCTCTCACCAGGTAATTGCTGGATTTGTGCAGCAGGAAAACCATTGCAGGTCATTACTGCTTTCCGGAGAGGCGGTAACTGTTTCCCACCCTTAATATAGCCCACCCAGGTTTTCCGGGCGGTAAGAACAGCAAAACAGTTAGCAAAAAAACTGAACGGCTTTTTTAGCAGTAAGAAATGCAGCGGGAAACTGGCCAATGCTAAAAAAGATATGATAATATCCACCTGTCGCTTTATTCTCCGGTTACCGGGTTCCCCCAGCTTAAACCCATTTTCTGTTGACAAAGCTTCCCCGGATGTATCTTTTGATTCACTACCAACAATGCTCCCGCTTCCCGCCGCATGAAATTTTATTTTGAGAAACCCCGGTAATGTTCTCAGCACCGAAATGCTGCCGGCATAAGATAATTGCCCCTGGCAAAAAATGATTTCCCGGAACGGGATCACCGATAGTAGTTTATTCAGTTCACTCACCTGGCCGATTGCCCCTTCCTTATTATCATCAACAGCAACACGGCCCAGGATTCTTTCCTGCAGACCAGCCTCTTTCATCAATTGTACGGCCTGTAAATATTCTTCGGGGGAGCCCGCAATCAGGGTGCTGGCATGTTCTTCTTTTTCTTTGTTGCTCGTCAGCACTTTTGTTTGGATCAGCACCCATCTTAATGTACTGATCAGCAAAAAGGCCAGTATGGCGCCAAATAAAATGATGCCTCTTGAAAACCGGTATTGTTCGGGCAATAGTGCATAAGCTGCCAGTAATACAATCGTGGCGATAATTGTTGACCGGACCAATCCTGTCCATTTATAGCAGCGGTCATAGAGCCCTGCAAAATAAGCAGTGATGAGATAAAAGACCGTATAAGCGGGAAAGGCAATCCAGAGTAACCGGTTCTCGTATTCAATATCTGTTCTCACATACTGGTTCCAGATATTTTTCATGATCCAGAAAGAAAGCAATATCAGCCCTGCATCAATTAATGGCAAACCAATGCGGCGTACAAACCGTCCCAACGCCGACAAGGCAGCCCTTACCCAAATAGCAAGATGAATTAAAAAGTGAAAGATACCCGCCCGGCTGCCACCATAATGTTTGCGGACAAAAATGCTCATTGCATTGTAGAACATACGGATATAATTCATACTCCCTTTGCGGGTGCTTTCCCCCTTAAAGTGGATGATGTAACTGCCGGCAAAATAATAATTACTGTAGCCTGCTTTTTGTATCCGGTAACTCAGGTCCACATCTTCGCCATACATAAAAAAGGTTTCATCAAATCCTCCCACTTTCTCGAGTACTTCTTTCGGGATCATCATAAAGGCGCCTGCCAGCACATCCACTTCGTGATCCTGGTTCTCATCGAGATAGCCAAGATGGTATTTAGAAAATGTTTTGGAAGCGGGGAAGAGATTGGCCAGACCAAAAAGCTTAAACAATGAGGTCATGGGTGAAGGAAAAGCACGTTTGGACTCCCTGAGAAATTGCCCTTTTCCATCCAGCATTTTGATACCGAGTGCGCCGGCCAGGGGATGTGTTGCAAAAAAACGGAGGCAGGAACTGAAACAATCCTCCGGCACAATCGTATCCGGGTTCAGGAATAATATATACTCTCCGCCTGCCTGGCGCATACCCATGTTGCAGGCTTTGGCAAACCCCAGGTTTTCAGAACTGGCAATAAAACGAACACCGGGAAACCGGGGTTGCAGGTAAGCGAGGCTGCCATCCGCCGAATTATTATCCACCACGATCAGTTCTGCCTCAATACCTGTCATGGCTTTTTGTGCAGAATACAGGCATTGTTCCAGGAAATACCGGACATTATAATTAACTATGATGATAGATAACTGCATGTTTAACAGCCCCAAATCTAAATTCTAAAATCTGCAATCTAAAATCAGAGTTATCTTTGCCCATGCTCAAAACAACCCTTATTGAAGCGGCCCGCGCAGGCGCCGCAGAAATCCGTCGATTTTTCAACAGCGAATTCAAGATCAGTCATAAAGAAGGAGTTAATAACCTTGTTACTGAAGCCGACCATGCAGCTGAGAAGGTGATCATGGATGTTATTAAATCTAAATTCCCTGATCACCAGGTACTGGCCGAAGAAACCGGTGAGATTATCCAGGATTCTGCCTATAAATGGATCATTGACCCGATCGATGGCACCGTGAATTTTGCACATGGCATTCCGCTCAACTGTGTGTCGATCGGCGTTGAACACGAAGGCGAGATCATATTAGGTTGTGTTTATAACCCGCATCTGAACGAACTCTTTTTTGCAGAAAAAGGAAAAGGCGCTTTCCTGAATGATAAGCCAATCCGGGTGAGTGAGGAAACACAGGCGATCAAAGCCTGCTTAGTGACCGGTTTTCCTTATACCTATATTAATATGCCGGATGGTCCGCTGGAAATATTTGACCGTTTTATCCGCAAAGGTGTACCGGTGCGTCGCCTCGGTTCCGCAGCTATTGATCTTTGCTGGGTAGCCGCCGGTCGTTTTGACGGGTTTTATGAACATAAATTAGAAGCCTGGGATAGTGCAGCCGGTTACCTGATGGTGGAAGAAGCCGGGGGAAAAGTAACGGACTTTACCGGCAGTAAGTTCTCGGTTTACCAGCACCGGATCTTAGCGACGAATGGAAAGATACATGAGGAAATGCTGAGGGTGATTAATGGAGGCAAACTATAGGATTTGATTTTTGTTTCTGGGTTTTTGGTTTTAGATTAGGCAAACCTTATTTATGACTGAAAAAGAATTAAAGACCCGGACAAAAAATGTTGCAATTTCTGTTGCCAGGCTTTGCCAGAGATTGCCTTCCGGTAAAGTAAATAACACTTACATCGATCAGGTTTTAAGAAGTTCTGCCTCTATGGGTGCAAATTACAGGGCCGCCTGCAGGGCAAAATCTTCAAGGGATTTCATTTATAAACTACAGGTAGTTGAAGAAGAAACTGACGAAACAATGTATTTCCTGGAACTGCTCGCAGAGTTTAACGAAAAGTATAAAACAGACATGCGGCTGATCTATAAAGAAGCAGAAACAATTTTGAAAATCATTGTGGCCTCTGTAAAAACTGTACAGAAAAAGATGGCAACAGGTAGTAACAGAGAATCAAAAATCTAAAATTAAAATTCTAAAATAAATGAGTAGTGAGTCCCGAACAGAGATCAGTTCTCTCGGCGAATTTGGTCTCATCGACCATCTGACAAAAAATATTGAATTACAAAACGTTTCTTCCGTGCTGGGGGTTGGCGATGATGCAGCCGTGATCGATCATTTTGGCAAACAAACTGTAGTAACCACGGACCTGCTGGTGGAAGCTGTTCACTTTGACCTGGCCTATACGCCATTGAAACATCTCGGCTATAAAAGTGTGATCGTGAACCTGAGCGATATCTATGCGATGAATGCAATCCCCACGCAAATCGTTATCAGCCTCGGTATCAGCAACCGGTTCAGCCTGGAAGCAATGGATGAGTTTTATGAAGGGGTTTATGCAGCCTGCAGCAAATATGGCGTTGACCTGGTTGGTGGCGATACCACTTCTTCTCAAAAAGGTTTTATTATTTCCGTAACAGCCATTGGTGAAGTGGCGCCGGATAAATTTGTGAAAAGGAGTACGGCACAGAAAGGAGACCTGCTTTGCGTAAGTGGTGATCTCGGAGCTGCTTATGTGGGATTATTATTCCTGGAAAGAGAAAAGAAGATATTTATGGAGAGCCCGGGTGTGCAGCCCGACCTGGAAGGTGAATCTTATGTGATTGGTAAACTGCTGAAGCCCGAAGCCCGGAAAGATATTATTGAATTTTTAGCCAGCTCGGAGATCACCCCGACAGCGATGATGGATATCAGCGATGGATTGAGTTCGGAGATCTTACATATCTGCAAACAAAGTAATTTAGGTTGTGTGTTGTATGAGGACAAGATACCGGTGAATGAACAAATGAAGCAGGCCGCTTTCAAATTTGAAATAGACCCGACAGCCTGTGCTCTCAGCGGCGGGGAAGATTATGAATTGGTTTTTACCATTCCTCAAACGGAGTACGATAAATTGGTATTAAATGAGGAAATTAGTGTGGTGGGTTATATGACTGAAGCCGGACAGGGCGCCCATATCATCACCAAAGGCGGCAGCAAACATGCTCTCACCGCACAGGGGTGGAATCACCTGAAATAAAACCGGTTTTAATAAGAAGTTGGCATATGAGGAAATTGTGGTTGTTCATCATCGTGCTGGTATTAGTTAGCTGCAGTGCCGGCAAACATTCCTACTCCCCTGATAAAAAATATTCCCTGCAACAGGTGAACAGGGATTATTCCATTTACCGGGAAATCCTGGAAGAGTATCATCCGGGTTTATACTGGTACAGCTCCAGAGACAGCATGGATCATTATTTTGAAGAAGGTAAACAACAGCTGAAAGATTCCATGACGGAAGTCCAATTCCGGAAGACCCTGAACTATGTAACAGCAAAAATCAACTGCGGGCATACCACGGTCCGTTCTTCCAAAGGATTTATTAAATACAATGATACCGCCAGGCTGGGAAAAATATTTCCGCTCAGTTTGAAGCTCTGGCAGGATACGATGGTGGTGGCCGCCAATCTCAACCGCCGTGATTCAGTTTTAAAAAGAGGGACTCCCGTTACAAAGATCAATGGCCGCAGCGGTAATGAAATTGTTGATACCTTATTCAATTATTTATCGACTGATGGTTATAACCGGACACATAAATACCAGACCTTAAGCAACCGGGGTTTCTTTGGTTCCCTGTACACATCGTTATTTGGTTTATCGGAAAGATATACTATTGAGTATGCCGACAGTACCGGTGCATTGAAAACCATTACGGTCCCGGTTTATAATCCCGCAGCTGATACTTTCAACCGGGCTGTTATCCGCCGCCTGGCGGGCTTACCAAGACCCACAAAAGAAGAAAGAAGGCAAAATCAAATGGCGGCTGTCCGTTTATTGCAAATTGATACTGTCAATCATTCTGCCATGATGAACCTGGCTTCATTTGGTAAGGGATACGGGTTGAAAAAATTCTTCCGGCAATCTTTCCGTACACTGAAACAACAAAAGATCACACACCTCATCATTGATGTGCGCAGCAATGGTGGCGGCAGTGTCACCAATTCCACCAAGATCACCCGGTACTTAGCCGATCATCGTTTCAAAGTGGCGGATACTTTATTTGCCATCCGGAAAAAAGGAAAATACAGCCGCTATATAGAAAATCATTTCTGGAACCGCCTGTTCATTACCTTGTTCACCCGGAAGAAAAAAGACGGTAATTATCATTTCGGCTATTTTGAACGGCATTATTTCAAACCCAAACAAACCAATCATTACAACGGTAAAGTATATATTCTGACAGGTGGTAATTCTTTTTCCGCCACTACTTTGTTTTCTTCCGCATTGATCAAACAGGATAATGTAACTGTTGTCGGTGAAGAAACCGGCGGCGGCGCTTATGGCAATTCTGCCTGGCTCATCCCTGATGTAACGCTGCCGGAAACGGGTCTTCGTTTTCGTTTGCCCTTATTCCGGTTAGTGATTGACAAGAACACAGCAAAAGACGGTAAAGGTGTGCAGCCTGAAGTGCTTTCACTGCCGACCGTGGAAGCCATTAAAAGAAATGCTGATTATAAGCTGGAAAAGGCGATGGACCTGATTAAGAAAGATAAGACCCCTCCCAAAGAGTAGTTTCCCCGCACAGAGATAAAAGAGAAAAGGAGTTATACCGCAACCGGTTCATCAGGTAACATATTTTCGGTGCCGAACTATTCTTCCTCATCTTTTATGATCATAAATGCATCGGCGTCTTTCCAGAAGGGGAATTTGTCCCGCACTGAATCGAGATGTGTTTTTTCCAGGGTAATGGTACAGATGTCTTCTTCGTCTTTTTTTGTATAGAGAACCTCCCCCAGCGGGTCAATGATCATACTTTCGCCGCTGTAACGGATATTATTTCCATCATCACCCACCCGGTTCACTCCCACCACATAACATTGGTTTTCGATGGCTCTTGCCTGCAACAGGGTTTTCCAGGCATGAATCCTTCGTTCCGGCCAATTGGCTACATAGATCAGTACATCATATTCCATCCCAGCACCCGGACCTCTCTCCCGGAGCTGAGGGGGAGACTGTCTTGCCCATACCGGGAAGCGCAGGTCATAACAAACCAGTAAGTTGATCTTCCAGCCTTTTACCGAAGCGATCAGCCGTTTATTGCCGGCGGTATAATGATCATCTTCTCCTGCATAAGCAAAACGGTGCCGTTTATCATACACACCATAGTGCCCGTTGGGCAGCATCCAGATAAGGCGGTTGTAATAACTGATCTGGCCATCGGCCGCTTCTTCCTGAATGATCACACTCCCGGTTAAGATCACTTTCTTTTGTGCGGCGATCCGTTTCATCCACTGCACCGTTTCACCCTCCATGGTTTCCGCCAGTTCTTCCGGCCGCATACTGAAACCGGTGCTGAACATTTCCGGGAGCACCACGATCTCCGTTTTTTCAGCGATGCGCATGATCTTTTCTTCCAGCATCTGCAGGTTTGCAGTTTTATCTTCCCAGTGAAGACGGGTTTGTATTAGGGAGATGGTAAGGTTTGACATGCTGTAAAATTAGTTGGATTGCCGCAACAAATACACTGATCAGACCATCAATTGAAGAACCGGGTTGTACACTTTGTATTGTTTCTGGCATAAATTTATACTGATTATCAATACCAAACTATGCCAGCGGTGTCATATATTTATGTGTTATGTGTAATGTCAAACAACCACTCTAATGATTTTAGGAAATCCAGACAAGTTTAATGGTACAGGTATAGTCGCCTTCATCGACGTGTTGGGTTTTTCAAAAGAAATTGAGACCAATTGGGGTGCTGAAAGCGACAATCCCTTACATAAACTTTTAGAACTAAAAAAGCACATCCCAAAACATACAAATAGAAAGCTTAGTAAAGAATATAAAGAAAGCAAGACTATTAGGTCTTACATGTGCCGGGTTCAAACCATTTCAGACAGTATTATAGTTTCGTTTGGCTTTGAGGATAAAATAATTATGGGTGACTTAATGCTTGGAATGACTTCGTTCTTTGACACTATTTCAGTTATATGGAGAAATGCACTTGTAGCTGGCTTTACCGTAAGAGGTGCAGTTGACTTCGGTTCAATATATTGGGACAAAAATGAAATAATTGGTCCTGCTTTTATCAATGCGTATAGATTAGAACAAACACACGCAAAAACATCAAGGATTATTTTGTCGTCAGTTTTTAATACTCACCTATCAAGAGTTTATAATAAAGGTGACAAGTCACTGTGGGATGAACATTTTTTAAAGTATTTACGAAAGGATAACGATGGCTTTATAACGTTAAACCCACATTCTCTCTATGACAAGGCTGATGAAAAGGAGTTCATAATTGAGACTTTGAAAAAATTACGAGACAAAGCAAAACTGCACGACAAGGAAAAATATTCACCAGTTCTTGCGGCTTTATCATCTGAGAATATGAAATTCAATAAAAAGGATTTAGGTAACTACTAAACACTACACATAACATTGCATTGGCAATATGGCGGGGGACGAATATATTTTCAGCTTTTTGTTCTCTGCTCAGCTTCGGTTTCGGCAGACAAATAACGCCGAGCAACAGAATAAACGATGAACTTCGGTATCTTTAATCAGCAGCGGCACCAGGCAGACGGAACACAGAATACCGCCACATCGCCAATGCTTCTACGTTATATGCCATTTATGCGACACTGTTTACTATTCATAATATTTGTTTCCATTTGCACTTTCCAAACGAAAGCTCAAACGAAAGACACATTTGTTGTAAGGACACAGTTTGCAAACCAAGGCGAGCAGGAAGACTATTGGGCAGAGAAGCTCTTTTATGAAAAGTATAAAAAAGAAATTTACAAAAGGTTTTCTGGCGACATAATAGTTATTGACAAAAATCACATCAGATTCGGGAATAAAATATTACGAGGAGATTTCCCTTCAGAATACAAAAGCATCTTTACTCAAGGAATATTTTACCCTCAAATTATTACAGGAGACTCTGTTACTCCAAAGAAAAGTAGCGAAGAAATAAACAAGATGACCGACGGGCAAAGAGTTTTCTATAACATGACCCAAAATGACACGTTAAGTATTGGAAACTTTGAAGAACTGAAGTTTTTAAGTAATAGCCCAACTACAAAGAGATTTAGATATTGGGAATACCGAAAGGGGGTTGCAAACCCTCAAGTCTATTTTATTGAGTTGACAAACGCCGCTACCGACAAATCCACGAACATGGAGACTTTTATTAAGGGAGCTACTCTCACATTTGTTAAGGACGGTTGGATTATCATATAAGAAACGGCATATAACAAGCGGTTTGCTGCTATGCCATTCGACACTCACTGCTAAATCTTAAATATGACAAGACACGTATTCTTTCTCATACTATTACTCAACGTCGGACACACCGCCGTAGCACAATTCAACTACCCTGCTACCAAAACAGTGGACAGCAGTGACACATGGCACAACGTAACGGTAAAAGACCCTTATCGTTGGTTAGAATACATGAAAAGCCCCGAAGTGATAAGCTGGTTTAAATCACAGGCAAATTTTACAGACAGTATCTTAAATAAATTATCCTATGCTGAAATTCTGTTTAACGAACAGAAAAAATTAGATGTAGTAATGCCAGAAGAAAAATCCGATGCAAGGCGAATAGGTAAATCTGTTGTTTATAGTCAGACAAAACAGGGAGAAGATAAAATGAAAATATTCCGATTGTTTGACAATGAAGGTTTGCCGCAAGTGATTGCTTCACCTCAAATGTGGGGAGAGCATTACCAAATTCAAAATTTTGAATTTGACCCTTCCGAAAAATACATTGCTATCTATGCACATGAAAGCGGCAAAGAAATAAATGAAGTAAAAATATACAGCATTGCTGAAAATAAAATATTGCCGGATAAAATTACGGGCAGCTACAAAGGGTTTGTGAATAATCAAAACGGTGTATTTTATTATGTACAGTTTCCCACTTACGACCCAAAGGAAATTTATTTACATCTTAATGATGTGGTTTTTAAAACACATGTAATAGGTGCAGACACATCAATGGACAAAGTGATTGTGAGTAAGCAATCCAGCCCCGAATTAATGAGCTATACAGACGGTAGATTTCTTTGGGAAATTCAAACCTTTAAAGGATGTAAGTACGAATTTGCTTGTGTGTATCAAACTTCTTTTGCAGAAATCTGGTACAGAGAATCAGGCACTGTCAAATGGAAGAAAATATTTGGTATGAGTGATATGATTTCCAACTGGTATTATTTCAATAACAAACTTTATTACGTCTGTTCAAAAGATGCACCTAATGGAAAGATAAAAATGGTGGATTTAAGCAACCTTTTTTCAACCCATAAAGATATTTTGCCTGAACAGGCCGATCCTTTAGATTATAACCTAATTGCCAAAACGAAAAATTATCTTATTGTACCGTTTAAAAAGAATGGTACTACATCCTATACCAAGTTCATTTATTTGCCAACAAATAAAGTCACAGCTTCCCCCTTTAAGGAAAACACTTCAAGCACTAAGTATTTTGCACTATGTGGGAATAAAAACGACAGCATTTTCATTCAAAGAGAAGGTTGGACAAATTATCCGCAAATAACAGAAGCCGTTATCGGAAGCACAAGAGAAAAACCGTACAAATACATCTCTTTTAACGCCACTTTGCCATTCGCAAGTAATTTAATGGTAGAAGAAGTAGAAGCACCAAGCTATGATGGTACGTTAGTGCCACTCACCATTATCAGAAGGAAGGATTTAAAACTCAATGGGAACAATGTTGCTATTGTACAAGGTTACGGAGCTTATGGAGACCCCGTTCGGTCTTTTTACTTCCATCGAAATTATGCCATACTTGCCAATAAAGGTGTTGTTTGTTGTTTTGCTCATGTAAGAGGTGGTGGCGAAAAAGGGAACAACTGGCATCTTGGTGGCATGAAACAAAGCAAACCCAATAGCTGGAAAGACTTTAATGCTTGTGCCGAATATCTTGTATCAAAAGGTTATACATCAACAACACATTTGGCCTGCGAAGCTGCCAGTGCCGGCGGCATACTCATAGGCAGGGCAATTACAGAACGACCCGACCTTTGGGCCTGCGCTACTCCTGAAAGTGCCGTATTGAATGTTTTGCGCAGTGAATTTTCTGGTCATGGCAAATCACAGAACGAAGAATATGGAGCAATAGACAATATCAATGAATTTTTTTCTTTGATGGAAAGTGATGCCATATTGCATATTCAAAAAGGGATTAAATATCCTGCCATATTAGTAACAACCAGTTGGGAGGATTCACGGGTAAGCAGTTGGATGAGTGCAAAGTTTGTTGCTGCTGCACAAAATGCAACAGCTTCAGATAAACCTGTTTTGCTAAATGTAGATTTTAACGGAGGACATTTCGGAAATATGACAGATAAGCAAACCTTAATGAAAAAAATGGCTGAAAAGTATGCTTTTATATTGTGGCAATGTGGCTTTGACAAAACAAATAAGTACGACTGATAAAGGCACAAGCAGGCAACATTGGGTTTTATGCAAGTTGGGCGTGACCAGCAAACATCAACCAATTGTGTCTCGTCCTGAAATAGGTTTATATAAAAAGTAAACTGCCTTTTGCTGAATAATTGGTTTCAGCAATAAACAATATTCAGTTACCCCGCATTCTATTGTTACAGGAATAGTATCATAAACTGCTGAAAAAAAACTCAACCCCTTCGCAAAACACAACAGCCCCAATAAAGGGGCTGTTGCAACCATTAAACCTGTAACCTGTAACTAACTGCTCTGAGAAAGACTTATTGGGTAATATTATAACGCAGCATTACTTCGTGGGCATTGGCGCCACCCTGGAAGGAGCTGATG
Source organism: Chitinophagaceae bacterium UBA4411 (assembly GCA_002400415.1). Taxonomy (GTDB): domain Bacteria; phylum Bacteroidota; class Bacteroidia; order Chitinophagales; family Chitinophagaceae; genus CADEDV01. Next base: position 98,456 of record DGQP01000009.1, on the reverse strand, counting down.
GGCGTTTTATAAATATCAAAAGCATATCCTACTATGAATTTCTTACTGATATGCGCACCGGCACTCAGCATCCAGCTTTGCCGGGCCCGGAGAGCGGCGCCCCACCAAAATACATTATTGTGCTCCACCCGGAAACCACCCTGGAATTCCAGCGGTGCATTGGGTAAATAGATCATTAAGAAATTAGGAGTAATCACGGTGGCCTCGTCCACCGTCCAGTGATAGGCCCCATGCAGGTAATAGTGACGGTATAAACGGGCCTGCTCCGTGGTGTTTAAGTTGCCGGTATAAAAATCCAGTTTGGATTGCACCAGTTGCGATACTGATGCACCAATTTGAAATTTCCTGTTGGTATACGAAACACCAAAACCGGCATCGAATTTAAAACGGTTATCACCGGCACCCATCGCCGGATCACCGGCAATGGACTGGCTTAGTTTTTCACGGTTCAGCGAAAACTGCTGGCCCCTTGCTTCCAGGCCAAGTGAGAATGTGCCATTCGCTGTTTCAATATGTTTGGCAAAAGCTAACTGGATACCGGTTCTTGAAGTGGGACCTGTTTTATCACTATAGATATAACCACCCAAACCGATCTTTTGCTCCGGTAATTTAAAAGAACCAAAGACAGTACCCGTCCGCGGGCTGCCGCTGATACCGGTCCACTGGCTGCGGTAGGTAACCCCTATCATATTGTTGATACCCGCCATGGAAGGATTGTGCAACACTCCCTGCAGATCATAGAGTGAAGATGTTTGCAATTGCTGTGCCTGCAGGGTGTTCAGCGTTACTCCGAGGAACAGGGATAAAATGATATAGCGTTTCATTGCTTGTTAGTTTAGTTGTTTATCTCAGGATGGTTACGTCTCCTGCTAATGTTATTAATTTACCGGTGATGGTGCGGAAAGTAACAGTATAGTAATACGTACCATCAGCAACAGGTTTGCCATTGAATGTACCATCCCAGTCATTTGCATAATTGTTATTGGTATAGATCACATTACCATAGCGGTTATACACTCCCACTTTGATGTTGTTGGTGCAGGGAGCGCCGTTGGTCACGAGCCAGCGGTCATTCATACCATCCCCGTTGGGCGTAAAGGCATTCATCACTTTCATGCAATAAGGAATTACCGTTACAATGGCATCATCGGCAGAGGTACAGTTATTATTATCCCTTACAGTCAATGTATATGTTGTGGTAGTGGCCGGTTTTGCTACCGGGGTATAACTGTTGGCATTGGTGAGTGTGGCAGACGGTGTCCAGGTAATGGACACGGCATTGGCTGCACTGCTTCCGTTCAGCTGCACCTGGTCGCCATCCACGATTGTTTTATCCGGGCCGGCACTGATTACCGGGTTGGGTTTGATGGAAATATTTACCGTGCCTGTTCTTACACAGCCATTCAGTGAGGCAGTTACCGTGAATGCAGTATTGCTATTGACAGTTGCTACCGGGTTGCTGATATTGGTGGCTGATAAGCCGGCAGCCGGTGTCCAGGCATAAGCAGCACCTGTACCGTTTGTAGCAGCCAGCATATTGACAGGGGCTCCGGCACAAACCAGTGTATCATTGTTGGTGGTCAGTGCCAGGTTATCATTGAAACCAACATTGATGGTTTTAGTGATGGTTCCGCAGAAAGCATCTTTGATAATGATCGTTTTCGGGCCGGTGCTCAAACCGGTGAATACATTAGAAGACTGGAAGGCTCCGCCATTGATACTGTACTGGTAAGGAGCAAGTCCGCCAAACGTGTTCAGGGTGATACTGCCCCCTGTCGGGTTGGTACAGGAAGCGTTAACCACCATATCCGTTGTGTTCACATTTACATCCAGGGTATCACCATACTCCATAATGGACGGAATACCGCTACCAACACTTAGGGTACCAATGAATAATTTACGATTGGCAAAAGGAATAGAAGCCGGCACCGTGCGGGGTGCAAAACCCATTGCATTTTGAAGGTTACCGTGCGGAGCCACTTCCATTCTCCAGTTAGCACCTCCATCGTTAGTAACAAATAACACATTACTGCCACATACATACCCGTTATTTTGATCATGGAAAAGAACATTCAGCTGGTTACCGGAAGGCAGCAGCGTATTGATATTATTACTGATATCGGTCCAGGTGGCACCGCCATCAGTTGTTTTATATAATCTTCTGAAGCCGGCCGTAGTGAAAATGTTTCCCAAAACAAAAACAGTATTATCATCCAGCGCAAAGATGCTGGTATAAGAAGTATACGTACTGGGGAAGCCAGCCGGTCCTTCATTCAATGCCGGGAAAGGATTTATTTTCGTCCAGGTGATTCCGCCATCGGTTGTTTTATACACACCGTTTCTTGAGCCGGCAACATAACCAACATTACGGCTCGGGAATGCCATCTTGGATAAAGTGGGTGCAGTGAAAGCCGGTGTGGTGGTGGTGGCCACGATATCAATTGCCTGCCAGGTGGCTCCTGCATCTGTACTCCGGAAGAATGATGATTTTCTGCTGGCTGCCGGTATGGAGAACTGGCTGTAGCCCACTGCATAGACGGTGTCGTTGCCAAAACCCACCACATCATTCATCTGGAAATTGAAATTGGAATACAGGGGATCCAGCGTGGTAGCCTGGTCGCCTGAAAAATAGATAACACCATTGCTCACGGCAAAATAGGATTTATCTAATTTGGTATAAGCAAAGCCATTGATGTTATAAAAGGAAGCTGCAAAATCGGGCCGGTTCTTGGCCACCCAGGAGTTTCCGCCATCTGTCGTCACAGCAATGTTGGAACCACCGGTGATGATACCATTATTACAATCAGGGAAATCAACTTTATTGCCGCTGCTGCCCACATATATATAATTGCTGTTGTACGAGGCTCCACCGGGAATAGAGTCGGCTACCACACCGCCTTGTCCCATGGTAATAAATTTTCCATTGGGTAAAATATCGAAAGCCCATGTGGCAAAGCTGCTGTAGTTTCTTCCCTGTGGCAGCGAATATTCTCTTACCCAGTTTCTGCCGGTATCAACCGATGTCCACATCAGGCCAAAATTAGCAGCAGCATACAATTTACCATTGGAAGCCCTCCTCATCTGGTAAGGGTTACCGGCAACCAACACCTGTACGGCCGGTATGGCCGGATAGCCCGGAGGCGCACCCGCATTGCCCGTATTTAATATTTCATACTTTCCTTTTTCATATATACCGGGGCGGTTTACATTCAGGGTGCTGTCGTTTACTCCAGTGCTTACTTTTATCACTACGTTATTATTGAACGACATCATCACGATGGTTGAGTCATTGATAATATTCAGGGCCCTGAATTGCTGAACAGTTTGTGTTACTGATGCAAACTTGGAAGTACAGTTCAGTGTTGCAGGATAACCGGTGTACCCCAATCTCTCTTTACTGATAGAATAATCAGTCAGGGTTCCATTATCAAATTTCCATAACAAGCTTGCATTATGTGATCCGGTTGTTTGTGATCCCGTAAATGCACAGGTACTGGTACTGGTAATATTCGGGATTCCTATATTTGGAAAGTTGGAAGCACCGCCACCAGAGATATAGCCAATAGTATTATTGATGAACTGTATCCGGTAGATTTCTTTTGCTTTACCTGTAATGTTATAATCGATGGAAGGATACGTTGCATTGTTAATGAAGCCTACTTTAGTGGTACCGTTAACAGCAGGTGTTGCCAGAGAATCCCAGGTACTGCCTCCATTCCGGGTAAAATAAACCTTGGGGATTGAATCAGGCGTATTCCATTGACCGGCAATATAACCAATGTCTTCATTGATAAACCAGCAGGTGTTTATACTTCTTGCGTTGGCGTATAACGGTGTATTCACAAAGGTCCAGTTCTGCCCGCCATTAACAGTCTTTGCCATCATCCCGTTAGTTCCCACTGCATAGGCGGTGGAGGATGTGGCGATATGAACATCATTGAAACTGCCATTAGTGGTTAAACCGGCCGGTGATGTAAAAGTGAACGGACCATAGGTCCATTTAGCACCTCCATCAGTAGTCCTTGCAATACCCCCGTTTGCACCAACGGCGATACCGAAGTTATTATCGTAAAACTGAACATCCAGTACGGTAAAGCCAAACTGTTTGGGATCGCTGAAGCGCCATTTATCAGTCCGGTAATCACTTTGTGCCAGGGAAGAAAGGGAGAAAAATGAGATCATTATGAGCAATAAGCCATAATGCATTTTTCCAAAGCAGTTCTTGTTCATTTCAGTAACGTTTAAAAATTTTGGTTGTAATTCAGGGAAACAATGTTAGACCAACAGGGAAAGAGTGTTTGTAGAATTAATTCTACCGGAATGAATAACTAAATGATGGAATATTGAATACTGAATTTATGAGGCGGAAATCAATTATACTACTGTTTGTTAGTTTATGTATTACTGTGGCTTCTTTGGCACAGGATAAATCCAACCGGGGTAAGGAATTCTGGCTGGCCTATGGTTTTGATTACAGCTTTTTTAATGAAACGCCGGTCAACTTACAAGAGCTGGCTTTGTATATAAGTACGGAACAAGCCGCTACTGTTACCGTTACTATTACCGGCACCGGCTATTCGCAGATTTTAAATATTCCTGCTAATACTGTTGATGCCACTATTCTTATTCCCAAAACCGGACCTGATGATGCCCGTACACTGACCGATGGTTTACAACCCAGGAATATTCACATTGTAAGTACAGTACCGGTAGCTGTATATGCCCATGTGTATTCAACCATGGTGTCGGGCGCAACGATGCTGATGCCCGTGGAAACGTATGGGTATTCTTATCGTTCCATCAATTATTACCAGACCACTTCACAAAGCAGTCCCAACGACTGGTATTCCTGGTTTTATGTAATTGCATCGGAAGACAATACCCGGCTGGAGATTACTCCGTCCGATACCACCAAGAGCGGCTGGTTACCCACGCAAACTTATACGGTTAACCTGAATAAGGGAGAATCCTACCATGTGTTTGGCAAAGCAATATTTAACGGCAATCCCGATTTTGCCAGCAAGGATATGACGGGCAGTAAAATTATTTCTGTTCCGGGTGCTGACGGCAACTGCCACCCTGTTGGTGTTTTTTCCGGTTCAGGTGGTATTCGTTTATGCCGCGGTGATGGCGGCGAATTTGTTCACCAGCAGGTATTTCCCTCGCAGGCATGGGGCACCCGGTATCTTACTTATCATACCATTAATAATACAAATACAGATATTCTTGAAACCAACCGGAACTATTACCGGGTTTGTGTGCAGGATCCTGCGGCTGTAGTGAAAAGAAACGGAGTGGTATTGACGGGCCTGATCAGGAATTTCTTTTATGAGTTCATGGATTCCACAGGTGGTGATTATATAGAGTCTGACAAACCCATATTAGTATCGCAGTATACGCCCAATAAGAACCAGTGCTGGAATTATCCCACCACCACCCCCACACCGCCATCTTATGGCGACCCGGAAATGTTTTATTTAAGCCCGATTGAACAGGGACAAAAATCAGTTTTGTTTTACACCAGCCGTAAATCATCCATTGATTATGTATATGTGAATATACATTTCCCAACTGTTGCAGCTGCTTCTCTCCGGGTGGATGGAGCCCCTGTTCCGGCTGCCCAGGTCATCCCGCACCCCAATTATCCTTCTTATTCAGTTGCCGTAAGAAGATTTGTGGGGCCTGCCGCGCAACATACCATTACCTGCGATTCTGCTTTTACTGCTACAGTATACGGATTGGGCAATTATGAAAGTTATGGTTATAATGTAGGTACGCTGATCAACAACCTGAATAATTACAGCGAAATCAAAAATACCTTCAATACGATCAATACGACTGATACATTTACCTGCCCGAAATCACCTGTTCGTTTATTTGTAAAACTGGGTTACCCGGCCACTTCCATTCACTGGAAACTGAGTACTGTTGCCGGTATGTCGCCGAATACTGATTCCATCATAAGCAACCCGGTTCCCGTCAGGACAGAACTGATCAATGGGAGAACCTATTATGTGTATACACTGCAGCAGGATTTTATTTTCAATACATCCGGTACTTATTATATTCCTGTTACCTACACAGCCACTGTGATTGAAAATTGCAGCCAGTCCGAGAACGCCACTGTGAAAGTAATGGTGAAGCCCGGACCTGTATCTGATTTTACTTTTCCTGCCCCTGCCTGCCTGACCGACAGTATCCGTTTTACCGGTGCTGCCGTTCCCGGTATTTTCAACCTCGTTACTTATAACTGGTTCTTTGACGACAACACAACACAGAATGGTATCAATGCTGTAAAATTATTTACCGCCTCCGGTAATCAAAATGTCCGTTACCGGGTGATTGCTGATAATGGGTGTGTGGGTGATACCACAAAAACTGTGGTGATCGCACCCAGTCCTGTTGCCACCTTCAATGCAGGTGGTACTATCTGTCAACGCGATTCAATCCTGCTTACCAGCAATGCCTCCTTACCCGGCGGTGCCATCAGTTCCTGGTATTGGAATTTTGGAGATGGCAATACTGCCACGCTTACCAATGGTAATCCTTTCCACCACCGATACGACAACCCGGGCACCTATACGATTTATTTAATTACCACCGGCAGTAATGGCTGTAAAAGTGATACGGCTTTCAGTACGGTCAGTGTATTATCAAGGCCACAGGCTTTATTCAGCTATGACCGGAATATCTGTACCGGTGATTCGATCCGCTTTACGGATAATTCCTCTTTTGTTCCGGGCAATACTATTACCGGCTGGCAATGGAATTTCGGGGATGGAAACAGCAGCACTTTTAACAACGGTAACCCTTTCTATCATACTTATACAACGGCCGGCAATTTTACAGTATTATTAGTGGTGAATGGCAGCAACAGTTGCCTGAGTGATACATTCCGGCTGACCGTGAATGTAACCGCAAAGCCGGCAGTATCTATTACTGTTGCCGGCAAACCCTGCATAGATAGTTTGCAAACTTTTACTTCTTCTGTTCCTGTAAGTGGCAACCCGGCCAATTGGTATTGGGATTTTGGTGATGCACAAACATTTAATTCTTCCAGCAGCAATATTGCAGCACATGCCTATACAACTGCATTGACGAACATTACTATTAAACATGCTGTCAGCTTCAGCAGTGGTTGCGGCACGGATACAGTCACAATCAGTATCCCGCTGATTAATCCCAATCCAACAGCCAGCTTTATGATCACCGGTGACACACTGTGTGAAAAGAAACCGCTGTTCTTCTCTTCTGCCAGTACCGGTGTCAGCAGCTGGAATTGGGATTTTGGAAATGGTACCGGCAACAATATTCCGCCATTCAGCAAATCATATGCGAATGCGGGTACTTATACTATTTCATTAATCACTAAAACAACCGCGGGTTGCGGTTCTTTACCGGCCACACAAACCACCACTATTCATCCATTGCCGGATATCAATGCCGGCCCGGATAAGTTTTTCAACCTCGGCGGTTCTGCCACATTGGATGCCACAATCAGCAACCCGGCCAATTATGATTTCCTGTGGACACCCTCCACCTACCTTAATTCCCCGGTGATCCTGAATCCCGTTTCCACACCGGATATTCCTGTCACGTATACAATCCGGGCTGCTGATAAGACCAGCAATTGTATTGCGTCTGATGATGTTGTTATTACCCCTGTATCCGATATTTTTATTCCATCTGCTTTCACACCCAATAATGATGGCAGGAATGATAAATGGGTAATCCCCGGGCTGGCTTTATATCCTGATGCACTGGTTACCGTATTCAACAGGGCTGGTCAGAAATTATTTTCATCCACTGGTTATATCAATAATCCCTGGAACGGAACCTATAAAGGGATCGTACAGCCCAATGAGGTTTATGTGTACCTCGTGCAACTGAACGATGATAAAAAAAGGATATTGAAAGGTACCGTTACGATCATCCGGTAAACAATCATCGATCGCAGCTATTCATTCATGTTCCTGTTCAACCGATATTATCTTCTACTTTTATATTACCTGTGAGTATAACAAGCAACACTCACGTTGCTCCGTTAAACCGTAGAATAAATTCTACAAAAAGCAGGAATAAAATATGGAAATTAGTGTACTAAATACCCTCCCGGCAGAAACTGTAAAAACGATGCAACCAAAAATCCTGATAGCAGATGACCACAGCATGATCAGAAAGGGCCTGAAATTACAGATCCGGCTGACGATGGGATATACCGATATAGAGGAAGTAGCCACTTGCAACGACCTGATGAGAGAACTGGTGAAGAAAAAATACACGCATCTTATTCTTGATATCATTTTATCGGATGGTAACACACTGGAAGTAATTCCGAATATACGCCGTGTATACCCCGATCTCCAGATCCTCGTTTTTTCTATGCAGCCCGCTGAGATCTATGGTGAGGCTGTAAAGCAATACGGAATTAATTATTATTTATCCAAATCTGTGGGAGAAGAAGAGATCAACCTGGTGATTCAGCGTTTCCTGCAAAATGAAGCTTTACTGAGAAAATCCCCGGTACTGCAAAATCATGAGAACCCTTTTTCTGCCCTGGCGCCGAGGGAACTGGAAATATTGCATTATGTACTGAAAGGGATTGGCACCAAAGAAATTGCTGAAACTCTCAATTTAAAAATGAGTACAATCTCCACTATCAAGAACCGCATTTTTGAAAAAACCAGCGCCGGCAATATCAAAGAACTGATCGAACTGGCCACCCTTTACAATGTGAATTATTAACGGGTTTACAGTACCTTGTCAGAGTAAACTGTTTATGATAAGGCTCCTTCTTTTTGTGTCCTGTTTTACCAGCATCGCTGTTTTTTCCCAAACAGCCGGGGTGTATAATATACAGCAATTCACCACCGAGAACGGAATGCCCTCCAATGGCATTAAAGGTTTGCAATGGGATGAACAAACCGGTTTTCTGTGGATTGCCACCGAAGCGGGGATGACCCGTTATGATGGGCTTGGCTTTACTAATTTTACCAAAGAAAATACCCCCGGTCTTTCACATGAACGTATGGCCTATATTCTAAAAAATGATGAGGGTGCTATTTTTGCCGCTGACGTTAATGGACGGTTCATTGCTGTTAAAAACAACCTGCTGATTCCCTTCCTGTTACCCGGGTTAGATAAAGTTGTTGGCTTTAAAAAAAGATTCTATCTCTATACGTCCGGTGATACTATGCGGCAAAAGGTGCTGTCATTCATGAAAGAAACCGCCAGTAAACCCTGGAACCGTTTAATACAAACCAGTGATACCTCACTAATCGTAATAGCAGCAGGAAGAAAAACATATTTTACCACGGTAACAAAAAAAAAATTCACCCCGCTGGAAATACCTGCCAGTTTAGAAACTGTATTTATCGCTGATAACCAGGTCTTTTTTGCCAATAAAGAAAGGCAGGTATATATTGCCACAAACAATTTTCATGATTTTAAACAGGTTCATATCCTAACCCCTTCCGGGGAACAGGTTCCTGTTAACTCACCTAACTTCCTGTTGCTTTGGGAAAACGGCATGAAGAAACCCATTCTTTTCTCCGGCAGCAATGCCTGGTTATTGCATTACCGTGATAATAAACTGGAAGCGGAGCTGATCTGTTCAGAAATTCCTTCTTATTCATTTATCCGTTCTGCCCAGTATAGTGAAAAGAACAAAACACTTTTTATCGGCACTGATTCAAAGGGCATTATTATTATAAGCAGGAATCGTGTTACTTCCCTGAAAAATACCAATACAGATATCCGGGACAGGAATGCTTATTATTCGCAGGTGGAGCTGGCCAATGGAAATATACTAACCAATGAAAGCCATATCATTGGAACCAATACTGCTACAAGTCCTGTTTTACCAATAAAGGGTAAATTCAATTATACTGTTTTCAGCACCGGCGACTCCTTGTTATGGTTTACACAATATAATCCCATTTACAAAAAAGACCTGTTGCACCGGTACAATTACAGAACCGGGCAAACCACTGCTTTTTACAAGATACCTCAGGTGATGGAAAATTTTGCAATTAGTTCTTCCGGCGGGCAGTTGTATATCGCCGGCGGGGGTGGTTTTGGTAAATTACAGGACGACAGCCTGGTCTATCTTTTCGGATCCAAATCGTGGATAACGTCAGCCGGGCCTTATATGATGACAGAATTTTCTCCCGGCGTACTGGGTATGGCTTCCTGTGATGGCCTGGTTTTATATGATATCAATAAAAAAATAACTGACACCCTCTTAAGAGACGGTAGCTATTGTGTCCGGAGCTTATGGAAATACCAGGACTATGTTTTTATCGGTACTTATGGGAAAGGTTATTATATATGGAAAAAAGGCCGGCTAAAACCCATGCCACTTGATAAAAATAAATTTCTTTTATACAGCCACTGCTTCGTTCCGGATGAAAATGGTTTCTGCTGGCTCAGTTCCAACCGCGGATTATTTAAAGCGCAACTTGCTGATCTCATCAATGCTTTTGAGAAAAACAGCCCGCAGGTCTACTATCATTACTATGGCAAAAATGACGGCATGGAGATTACCGAAATGAACGGTGGTTGTGCTCCCTGTGCCCTGCTGATGAAAAATAAAACCATTTCTTTTCCCACAATGGATGGTTTACTTTGGGTAAACCCGGACCAGGCAGCACCCTTGCTGCCGGAAGGAAATATTTACCTCGATGAGTTCAGCGCCGGGACGAAAAAAATAAATCCTGATTCACTGGAATTGTTGCCGATCGATTATACCGATAATGATATCCGGATAAAACTGGCTTTCTCTGCCTGGTGCAACAAAGAGAATATCTATTTGGAATACCGGCTGAATGACAAAGGCCCGTGGACCGTTGTGGAAGCCGGCAACGAGGCGCTGATACGGCTTGATAACCTGCTGCCCGGGAAATATGTTGTCAGCATCCGTAAAATGAATGGCTTCGGCGTTGATAACTATTCCTACAAAAAAATTACTTTCTCCATTATTACTCCCTGGCACCGGCAGTGGTGGTTTTTTATGCTCTGTTTGTTTACGGGGTTAGGGCTTGTGGCGTTGTTCCTGCAGGTGAGAACAAGACAATATAAAATACAACAACGTAAACTGGAGCAGCAGGTAACTGAAAAAACAAAAGAACTACAGGAACAAAATGAAGTACTTGAAAAAAACAACAGCATTAAAACAAGACTGATCTCCATCATCAGCCACGACATAGTAACTCCGCTGAAGTTCCTGACTGTAGCCGGCAAAAACCTGCTGGAGAAAAGGAAACTGATGACTGAAGAACTACAGCAGGAAACGATACAGGAAATTACCAACACCTCGCAGGAACTGCAGCTGCTTTCCACCAATATTCTGAACTGGATCAAATACCAGAATGAAAACAGGAGATTAATGAAAGAGAATTTTAATCTTCATGAAATGGTGGAGCAGGTGCTGGGCATTTTACAATCACTGGCCCGGCAGAAAAAACTGCTGATCGAAAACAGGGTAAGTGAAAACACGGAGATACTCCAGTACTATGAACCTTTAAAGATTCTTGTCTATAACCTGCTTACCAATGCTATCCATTTTACTGAAAAAGGAACAATCACTATTTCTGCAGAAAAAATAAGCGGCTTTACAATTGTGCGTGTAAAGGATGAAGGTGTTGGTATGACCCCGGAACAGATACAGCGCCTGATGGCTGATGAAGTAGTGATCACAGCAGCCAATATTGATAATAAAAAGGGGCATGGCCTCGGTTATCTTATTATTAAAGATTTATTAAAGACCATGGGAGCCAGCCTGCATATTGAAAGCAGGAAAGGGGACGGGGCAATAGTGTCTATAAAAATGCCGGGATAATATCACTTTTTTTTGCCCATAGCCAATAAAGAAAGGCTAAGAACTTGCAACAAACTCCGGCGTTCATTTTACCATGAATATTGATATGTTCAGAATAGGGTAGTTTTTTATCAATGTTCTTAACAATAAAAATGAAAGCGGATGTTTTACATTCTTTCCGGGAGAATACGTATCCTGGTAATAAACGTCCGGCGGGAACAGCAGCAGAACAGTGCAAAAAATCAACTATTTATTATGGCTTAACTTTGAAGATGATTATACCATAATATAAACAACAGGAGCTTGAATACTTTTTTTGACAAGTTTAAACTCAACGCTGAAAAAGAAGAACTGCAAACTGTAATTGAGAATATTGAGAACGGAGTGGTTTTTCGTGGTACTAATTTGTGGGTACTCATTTTTGCTATTTTCGTGGCCTCCCTGGGATTAAATCTCAACTCACCAGCAGTTATTATTGGCGCTATGCTCATCTCCCCTTTAATGGGTCCTATCATGGGAATGGGTTTGGGTATAGGCATTAATGATGTTCCATTAATTCGTAAAGCGATCTACAATTTCCTGATTGCTGCAGGTGTTGCATTAACCACATCGACTATTTTTTTCCTGATTTCTCCATTAAATGAAGCACACTCTGAAATATTGGCAAGAACTTCCCCCACAATTTATGATGTACTGATTGCCTTATTCGGAGGATTTGCCGGCACCCTGGCCACATCGAGTAAACACAAAGGAAATGTAATTCCCGGCGTGGCGATTGCCACCGCATTGATGCCGCCGCTCTGTACGGCGGGTTATGGGCTTGCCACCTTTCAATTTGGTTTTTTTATTGGCGCTTTTTATTTATTTATTATTAACACCGTTTTTATTGCACTGGCTGCTTTTATCATTGTCCGGCTCTTACACTTCCCTTATAAACACCTGCAAAATGAAAAAGCTGAAAAAGTGGCACAGCGGATTGTTTGGGCAGTTGTGCTGATTACGTTGCTTCCCAGTATTTATTTTGGCTATGATATGGTGCAGCAGGACCGCTTTACCAAAAATGCAAACAGGTTTATAACTTATGAAGCCCATTTTCCCAACGACTATTTATTAAATACAAAGATTGACGCCAAGGAGAGGAGGATCTCGCTGGTATTTGGTGGCAAGGAAATAACCACCGGAGAAATAGAATTGCTTAAGAACCAGCTACAAAAATATAACTTACAAACTGCATCATTAGAAATAAAGCAGGGATTCGCTTACCTGGCAGATAATAATACTATAGAAAACGAACAGCTTACCCAATTAACACGGGCCCTGGAAGACAAAGAAAAGCAAGAAAAGCTGCTTCAATTAACACTGGATAGTATTAATAACCAGCAAAAAATAAGCACACAAATTTATTCTGAATTAAAAGCGCAGTATCCTGTTTTAAAAAACGCTATTTTGCAACCATCCTATATACTTAGTGACAGTGCAGGCTCTAAACAAACATTCCTTGTTTTGCTAACCTTATCTGGCCGGCTTTCCGGCAACGAAAAATCGAAAATAGAAAATTGGCTGAAAGTCAGGTTGGCACAACAAAACATTAATTTAATTTTTCAATAATGATTACCGTTATTATTCCTGCATTAAACGAGGAAAAAACTATCCGGCAGGTAGTACGCCTGGCTAATAATTCAAATCATGTTACAGAAGTAATTGTAGTAGATGATAAGTCTATGGATGGTACGGTGGAAGAGGCGAGAAAAGAAGGAGCTACCGTGATTACCAGCACTAAATTGGGAAAAGGCGCATCAATGAAGGATGGTATATTAGTGGCAAAGAATGAAATAATTTCATTTCTTGACGCTGATATAATAACGTATCCCGACAACGTTGTTGAAGTTCTTACCACCCCCTTGTTAAATAATGAAGCTGATTTTGTAAAATCTTATTTTACAAGACAGGCCGGAAGGGTTACGGAATTAGTGGCTAAGCCCTTACTTTCTATCCTGAACCCCGCTTTTCCTAATTTTCAGCAACCGCTGAGCGGCATGATTGCAGGGAAAAAGAGTTTATTTTCCAAATGCGAGTTTGAAGATGGTTATGGTGTTGACATCGGCATATTGATGGACATGCACAATTTAGGAGCCAGAATATCTGAGGTTAGTATCGGAAATATTGAAAACAGGATGCAGGCTTTGGAACAATTGGGTAAAATGAGCCGGGAAGTTGCCAGGACTATTATGAAGAAATCAAAAGAAGTGGATGCTCAAAACCTGGAAACTTATGAAAACATCCAGGTAATCAGGGAACAAATGGAGTTTGCGATCCGGGAGGGCTTGATGTCACTGAAAAAAATTGCCATGTTTGACATGGACAATACTATCCTGCGTGCAAGTTTTATTAATACGGCTGCGGAACAATTTGGGTTTAAAAAAGAACTTGTTGATATTGTTACAAATAACAATAACCCGTTTATACGGACCAAACTGATTGCCCGCCATTTAAAAGGCAAGAGTATTGGTGATCTGTTGACGCTGACAGATACTATTGAAGTAACTCCTTATCTGCGGGAAGCAGTTCAGCAATTAAAGCAGCAAGGGTATATTACAGGTATCATCAGTGACAGCTATGATTGCATCACCAATCACCTGAAAAATAAATTCGGATTTGATTTTACAATTTCCAACGAGCTGGAGTTTTCTAAAAGTGTGGCTACGGGTGAGGTAAAGATCCCGTCTTTGTTTTTATCAGATGAAAAAAGCCAGTGCAAGCACGATTACTGCAAGCTGAATGCCCTGATCAGTATCTGTGATAAATATGGCGTGGATTTAAAAAATACGCTGGTGGTTGGTGACGGTGAAAATGATATTTGCTGTATACGAAAAGCCGGTATCGGTGTATCATTTTGTTCCACTAATCATTTGGTGGATTCTGTTGCAGATTACATTATAAAAGAACCTGATTTCAAATTATTATTACCAATATTTGACTGAGATGATCACAACCCTAATAATTATCGTTTTTATCCTGGGATATGCCGCCATTGCTTTTGAACATCCGCTAAAGCTTAATAAAGCCGCCTCTGCATTAATTACCGGGGTGCTTTGCTGGACAATCTATATTCTCCAGAGTGATTCCACACATACTGTCGGCGAAGAGCTGCTGCATCATTTGGGAGAAATATCTTCTATCCTGTTTTTCTTATTAGGGGCCATGACAATTGTAGAGTTAATAGATACACACAATGGTTTTTCCATCATTACACAAAAAATAAAAACGACGAGCAAGAGTAAGCTCCTGATCATCATTACGGTCCTTACTTTTTTTCTTTCCGCCCTGCTGGATAACCTGACCACTGCTATTGTAATGACCTCGCTCAGTGCCAAATTACTGGTTGATAAAGAACATAAGCTCTGGTTTTGCGGAATGATTGTTATTGCGGCTAATGCCGGGGGTGCCTGGTCTCCGTTGGGAGATGTAACCACAACGATGCTCTGGATCGGAGGACAGATCACAGCCCTCAATATCATGAAACAACTGATTCTTCCCAGCATTGTAGTCTGCCTCTTCCCGGCTATGCTGGTTGCCCGGCGGTTCAGGGGAATGAAATTCAATCCGATCCCGGAATCTGCTGCCACTGCAAAACAAAAAACTGAAAGCCGGATTATTCTTTTTGCGGGTATGGGTTTTTTAGTTTTTGTTCCTGTTTTCAAAACAATCACACATTTACCTCCTTTTATGGGCATGTTGCTGGCGCTGGGTTTGATGTGGGTTATTACAACTATCATCCACAAGGGTAAGGATCCTGAAATTGCAGAGAGATTTACAGTTGCCAAAGCACTGCAAAAAGTAGATACGCCAAGTATCCTGTTCTTTTTAGGAATTCTGCTTGCCGTGTCAGCCCTGCAATCTTTTGGTTTACTGAAAGAGCTTGCGGTCTGGCTTAGTTCTACCCTGAAAAATGATTACCTGATTGGTACGGCATTGGGGCTGCTTTCTGCTTTCGTTGATAATGTCCCCCTGGTCGCAGCATCACAGGGTATGTATGATTTAGCAACTTATGCCACAGATCATCCTTTTTGGGAATTTCTTGCGCTAACAACCGGCACTGGCGGAAGCGCCATTATAATTGGTTCTGCCGCTGGCGTGGCCGTAATGGGTATCGAGCAGATTGATTTTATGTGGTACCTGAAAAAGATCAGCTGGCTGGCCTTATTGGGTTTTGCCGCAGGCATATTGGTATTTCTGCTGCAAATGAAGTTTGGATAGCCGGGCCATTAAACGGCAAACAAAATAATTAAAAGGGTTAATGAAGATTAAAATACTTTACCAGTACCTTATTCAATTTCTCCGGACAAAGCTGAGCCGTGTGCAGTTTATTATGGTAATTGCCACAATTACGGGGCTTTCTTCAGGCCTTTTGGCTGTATTGCTTAAAACGCTGGTTCATTATATTCAACGCTGGATTAACGAAACACCTGTTTCAAATTTTGCATACTTATTATTTCCGGCCATCGGCCTGATCATAACAGTATTTATTGTCCGGAATTTTTTTGGCGGGCAAATAGAAAAGGGGATTGCAATGGTATTAAAAGCCATTGCCCGCAAATCTTCCTTTATCCCCCTGAAACATACTTACCTCCATGTTGTTACCAGTTCTGTTACTGTTGGGCTGGGAGGCTCTGTTGGGCTGGAAGCCCCGATTGTGGCTACGGGCTCTGCTGTGGGATCAAATGTTTCCAGGATCAGCGACCTGAATTACCAGGAACGCACTTTATTAATTGCCTGTGGTGCAGCTGCGGGTATTTCTGCAGTATTTAATGCCCCGATTGCCGGGGTCATTTTTGCAGTTGAAGTTTTACTTGTGGAAACCGTGGTCAGTTATTTTATCCCCCTGATTATTTCATCTGTTGTCGGGGCACTGTGCTCAAAAATTATTTTAGCAGAGTCTTCCCTCTTCAATTTTGTTTTAAAACAAACTTTTGATTATAAGAATGTTCCCTTTTATATCCTGTTAGGAATCGTTGCCGGATTTATTTCCCTTTATTATGCCCGGGTGTTTAAGAGAACTGAAAAACGGATCCATCAATGGAAAATGAATATGTATACAAAGGCAATGGCAGGCGGCTTACTGCTGCTGGCTATCTATTTTGTCTTTCCCCCGTTATTTGGTGAAGGCTATAATAGTGTAAAGCTGGTAGCGAATGCTTCTTTCGACAGCTTTTCCGATAACACGACATTATTCTCCCTGCTGGGCAAAAACTGGGGTCTTGTTGCCTTTACAGCATTAATTGTTTTCTTCAAACCCATTGCAGCAGGAATTACTATTGGTGCAGGAGGAAATGGGGGAAATTTTGCTCCTTCTTTATTTACAGGGTCTTACCTGGGTTTCTTTTTTTCAAAATTATTAAACAGTACCCCCTGGATACAAATACCGGCAGGGAATTTCAGTTTAGTGGGAATGGCCGGGGTGCTGAGCGGCGTAATGTACTGCCCTTTAACAGCCATTTTCTTAATAGCTGAAATAACCAATGGTTATGAGCTGTTTATTCCGCTGATGATTGTTTCTTCCCTTTCCTTCTTTATCGTAAAATCTTATGAACCCTATTCGATGGAGACAAGAAAACTGGCCATGGAAGGGCAGATATTTACACATAAAAAGGAAAAAAATATCCTTACCTCCATTAGTCTTGGGGACATGTTGCAGGACAACTATAATTGCATCGGCATTGATAAAACGCTGAGAGACCTTGTGGATATAATAAAAAAGAGTGAGAAAAATATTTTTGCCGTAGTAGACGGGAAAGAAAAATTTGCCGGCATTATTGAGTTGAATGACATTAAGCAAAAACTTTTTCAACCGGAACAATTTGATAAGGTGACCGTTAAAGCACTGTTGAAAAAACCCCCTGCTATTTTGTACACCGATCAGGATATGCATACCGTAATGGAGAAATTCGATGTTACCCAAAGCTGGTATTTACCCGTTTTAAACAAAGAAAGGAAATTCGTTGGCTTTATTTCCAAAACAAAACTTTTCAATAAGTACAGAGAGATTCTTGCGGGGCAAAGTGATTTATATGAACAAATCTGATCCCGGCAGGCAGGGAGCCTATTCTTTTTCCACGATTGCCTTTACCAGTTCCGCCTCAAACCCCTTGTTCATCAAATAGTCCATTGTTTTCTTTTTCCGCACCAGGTATTGTTCACTTTTTAATGCAGCGTATTTCTCATCAGCCAGTTTTCTTAGCGTCCCCCTGTATTCCTCCTCATCAATTTGCTGCAGGGCTTTTTTAATGCAGTAATCACTTACTTTCTTTCCTTTCAGCTCATATTTAATCTTTACCCGGCCCCAGTGTTTCATCCGGAACCGTCCTCGGGCAAAAGCAATCGCAAAACGTTCTTCGTTCAGGTAATTCTCTTCGATGAGGTTGGCCATAATCTCATCATGATCGGTTTTCCATACACCCAGATCGTAGAGTTTTTGCTGCACTTCACTGTGGCAGCGTTCCTGGTAGCCGCAATAATGTTTAAGCTTTTGCAGGGCCTGTTCTCTGGTCAGGTGTTTTTTGTACAGCATCAGTACAAAACTAAATAAATAGTATCCTGCTGCTATGATTTATTCTTCCAGCCTGTCAGTGCAGCTATATTCTTTTTTTAAAAAATCATCATAGTGATCTGCCTGCTGAAACAGTGTGCGGAAAGTGGTTACGCCATTTTCTTTAGTGATATCCTGATCATACATTATACAACTGAGCACAATATTCTGTTTTACACAACTAAGTGTCAGCCCGTGCATACGGTAGTTTTCCTGCAGCAGGTATTGATACAACGGTTTGATCCGGGTGATATCAGAAGGCATCTGGCAGAGATAAGCATCTCCGGCAATAAAAAAATTCTCCGGGTTATATACGATCCTGATCTTTGCAGATCCTTCCTTTACACTCCAGTTGTTGGCTCCTTCTCTCGCCAGTTTTACATCTTTACCCAGTTCTTTTAAGATCGCTTCAATTGTTTTGGCTGTGCCAACAGGTTCCGTTTCTTTTTCCGGTATTTCCGGCAATTTTACTTCTGTTCCACAACTCGGGCAATATTTTCCTGCATCAATATTGGCGGCAGTAACAAGGTAGCCGCAGCTAAAGCAACGGGTGGATGCCTGCCCTTTGCTGGGCTGGTACATCTGCAGGGCTTCCCGCAGGTAGAGCACGGGTAATGCAAATCCTAAATTATCACCACCTCTTACAATAAAAGAGTTTACACCGATCACTTCACCTCTATTATTTACTAACGGCCCCCCGCTGTTGCCCGGGTTAATGGCAGCATCGATTTGAATGAACTTCAATCCATCACGTATGCGGTCCACTTTGGAGATCACTCCCTGGGTGGCAGTATAGTTCAAACCATACGGGTGGCCGATCGCCACAACGGCATCACCATCTTTCATTTCTTCATAGCGGCCCAGGCGTATTTCCGGTAATTCAATTCCCCGGGGTGCTTCCAGAAAAGCAAGATCATGTTTACGGTCGGTGTACCAAACCCTTGTTAATACCTTATCAAATGCTTTGCCGGCAATGGTTACTTCCGCATTTTCCGCCACCACATGATCATTGGTAACGATCAGGTCAAACTCTTTCAGGTAAAAGCCGGTGCCGGTACCGCTGTTTGTGGCAATCTGTATGATGGCTTTCTGGTATTGTTCTATTATTTGCCGTGGATCCATATCTTTTCAATTTTTGACGGGTACGAAAAAATTACTCCTGCCTGTTTACCAAGAATTCTTATACGTCCATATTTAAAAATTCCAGTTCTGTTGTAAAAGTGTGGCCAAAGTTGACAAGGTTATCAAACCGCAGGTTCCCGGTTTTAAAATCCATATTCGGGTATTTTTGTTTCCAGCGGTCTTGTATCTCCTTTACCTTTTCAATGATGGCATCGGATCTAAACTCATTCGTCGCCGCATTATAATATGCATTACTAAATCCCAGTGCTGCAAAGTAGTCAGTATAGTTCACCATCATGAACAGATGAAACAACTCTGTTACGGCCCTGGGCATACTGTAGGAGTATTGACAATAAGCAATACCATACTCGCAAACCTGGGTGGCAATGAAAGGATAGTTATTATCCCGGTACCAGATCATATTGGCATTGGTGGCATGAATGGAATCAGACACCATTTTGTACGGTTGTGGCGCCACAATGGAAAAAGTATAACGGGAACGAAACAGGTATTCAATAATTTCTTCTTTAGGTCGGTCCTGTATTTTTTTCAGCTCTTCAATCATATCCCTGCTTTTATCCGCTGCGGGTCTCTCGTCTTTCTTAAAATAAATACCCACGATTTTCTCCAGGTCGTTCAGAAGTTTTCCCTCCGGTGTGATCAGGTAATCGATCCGGTACAGCAGCGCCAGCAACATGTACGCAATGCCTCCGGAAAATTTTTCGGGATCCACTGATGCTACCGTATCCAGGGTTTGCCTGATCCATTTTTGCAGGTAGGTATATTTAATTTCTTTCTCCGCAGGCTGAAGGGCCGTGATATGCTCGCTGTCAATGGTTTCCAGCATGCTGAAATCCTGCAGCAGCAGGTCATCCTGTTTATCTGCTTTGGTAGCCAGTTCTTTTAATCCGTAATATAGTTTGCTGGGATTAGCCGCTTCCATGTCTGCATCAAACCGCATGCACAACCTGTCATTATCCAGTGCAAACCGGCTGTAGTATAAAGTAAAGTTCATTTCCAGCAGGCGGCGCATCACCGGCACAGATGCCTGCGGCATCCGGGCCAGGGTTACTTCTGCTTTTACCTGTTCTTTATTGAATGAGCCTCTTACAATTTTAGACCCCTGGTACAGCTGAAACCTTCCTTCCGTACCGTTGCGTTCATACACCACATTCTGCACGGCATCATCCCGCAGGTATTCAAAAAAAGCGTCAAAGCTCTCACTGTATTTTTTTTCTTTGAACAGGTTATCGGCTTCTGTCCAGCGGTTCACTTTAACCGGCAGTTTATTATTATCCGAATAGCGTCCGAAATGGGTATCCGGCTCTGCAGCAGGTTCTGCCTTCTTTTTTCCCCAGCCAAATAGTTTTTCCAGCATGTCGTTGTTTTTGAGAAATGGCAAGATACTAAAGATGGGAGAAGGCACACACCCCGGCCGGTTTTTATACCCGCAAACAAGTAATCCACGGCCCTGTTTAATCTGCTGAGGGTAAACCAAAAATCAGTAGTTTCGCCCCAAACCAATTACAGATGAAGTTTATTGTATCCTCCTCCTCCCTGCTAAAACAATTGCAGCATATCTCAGGGGTTATTAATGCCAATACCGTGTTGCCCATCCTCGAAGATTTCCTGTTTGAAGTGGAAAAGAATAAACTGACCGTGGTAGCCACCGACCTGGAGACCGTAATGCGGGTACAACTGGATATAGAAGCGAAAGACAGTGGCAAAGTCTGTATCCCTGCCAAGATTTTGATGGATTCACTGAAAAATATTCCCGATCAGCCCCTGACCTTTACTATTGATAAGAACTTTGGTATCGAGATCACCAGCGACAACGGTAAGTACAAAGTAATGGGAGAAAATCCCGATAATTTCCCCAAAGAACCCGCTGCAGATGATACTACTTCTTTTACCATGACAGCCGCTGCATTGGTAACCGCCATTAACAAAACACTGTTTGCCACCAGCAATGATGATCTTCGTCCTGCTATGACGGGTGTGTTTTTCGAACTGGATAAAAAAGGTTTACAGTGTGTGGCTACCGATGCCCACCGCCTGGTCCGGTATAAAAGAACAGAAGTGAAATGCCCGAAGAATGATTCTTTCATTGTTCCCCGTAAGCCACTGAATTTATTGAAGGCGGCCATCCCGGCGAATGAAGATGAGATCACCTTAAGTTATAATGGTAACCATCTTTTTGTAAAACACGGCACCACGCAAATGAGCTGCCGCCTGATCGATGCCCGGTTCCCGGATTACAAAGTGGTGATCCCTGCGGATAACCCCTATCGCCTGACCGTTAATAAAAACGATTTCCAAAGTGCCCTGCGCCGGGTAAGTGTATTCAGTAATAAAAGTACCAACCAGGTGGCGCTGAATATCAGCGGCAGTGAATTGCAACTGGCGGCCCAGGATGTGGACTTCAGCTTTGAAGGAAATGAAAGAATGAAATGCCAGTATAATGGCGAAGACCTGATGATCGCTTTCAATGCCAGGTTCCTGATTGAAATGCTGAATGCCGCCGACAGTGATGATGTGAATGTGGAATTATCAACCCCCACCAAGGCGGGCTTGATCAAACCCACTGAAAGTGACGAGAATGAAGAACTGCTGATGCTGGTAATGCCGCTGATGCTGAACCAATAATTGTCCAATAAGTCATATAATTTCAGAAAGCTCACTTTTTTGGTGGGCTTTTTTAATTGCTGACTGATTTAAAACTAAATTGAACCATGGATTTTATATTACTCCGCCGTTACGATAATTATATTCCAGCTCATATCACACTGGGCCGGTTGCAGGAAGAAGGTATTAACTGCTGGCTGAAAGATGAACATTCAGTAACAATTGATCCCTTTTTATCCAATGCTATTGGTGGTATAAAAATAATGGTGGCTGCAGCGCAGGCGGAGAGGGCTGCCGGTCTGCTGGAAGAATGGGATAAACAGGAGAGCCCGGAATAGTTTTTCCTTCGTAACTTTTCGTTCATATTTATCTGCCATGTGGTATTCTATTTTACACTATTTCCAAACCCTGGAGAACCGGCCTCTTGAACGAATGGCCTTTCTGGTGGGCGGTCTGCTGATTTTCTGGATCATTGAAGGGGCCATTCCCCTGCTGCCCATGCACTATAAGAAAAGTAAATTACAGCACGCCGGCGTAAATTTTGTTTTTACTGTTATCCATCTGATCATTCATACATTCTTAGCCATTTTTATTGTAATGCTTTCTGATTGGTGCATGAACCAGCAGTTTGGCCTGGTGTACTGGCTCGGGGCCGGCGCTGGGCTCACGCTGTTCATCGGCGTAATGGCTCTTGATTTCAGCAGCTGGTTAGTGCATATCATCATGCATAAAAATAAATTTCTCTGGCGTTTTCATTTAATTCACCATAGTGATACGAATGTGGATGTCAGCACCGGGCTTCGTCATCATCCCGGTGACAGTTTGCTCCGCGGCATCTTTTTTATGTTACTCATTCTTGTTTCCGGCGCCCCGATGTATTCGGTCATGGTTTACCAGACACTGGTGGTACTGACCACTGCCTTCACGCATGCCAATATCCGTTTACCCAAAAAGCTGGATCATATACTGAGCTATGTGCTGATATCACCCAATATGCACAAAGTTCATCACCACTGGAAACAGCCTTATACCGACAGTAATTACGGGGCGGTGTTTTCCATCTGGGACCGCCTTCTCGGCACATTCAGCAAATTAGATGTTGACCAGATCCGCTATGGCCTTGACCGTCATTACCCGGCTGATAAAGACGAGGATATTGTTTTATTGCTGAAGAAACCTTTTGGAAAATTAGATTCCTGATCTTTGCTTACAATTACTAAACTGGTTCTATGAAAAAAGTATTGCTGTTCGCGATGCTCTTTATATCGCTTATTGCTGTCGCCCAAGATACCTGGTATGTTGCTGCCCGTTCCGGTTTGAGCATGCGGGATAAACCCGATGCCAAAGCAACTGTAATCGGTAAAATCCCTTACGGCACTAAGATATCCGTTAATTACCCGGAAGAAATCGTCAACATTACTACCGAAGGAATCGTTGGCGCCTGGGCCAAAACAACCTTCAATGGAAAAACCGGGTACGTGGTAAACTCTTACCTTTTCCCGTCTGCTCCGCCGAAGGCAACCATTAAGACCCTGAAAGAATACCTGGCACAACTCTCGCCTGTATTTGGTGCGAAACTGGTGGTGAAATCCGGCAAGACGGATAATATCGAAGAAGGAGGCTGGGAAATACAGAAACAACTATTTAAAAACGGGGCCGAGTGGCACGAACACCTGGGATACGAATATAATTCCACGGCTTATTTCATCCCGGGTTTTACATTGACACAGGGTTTTTTGCTGGTACGGCTGATCCCGGAGTTCAAGGATATTTTCAGTGACAAAGATGAGTTTCCCACGGAAAGCAAAACGATTAAGAAAGGCGAAGTGGAATACGGCATCAAAGTAGAAAAGGAAATTATCGGAGAGAACACCTGGTATAAAAAAATTAAATTAGAGTACGCCGAAGGTGCTTTTGTTTTCTTTGAAATGTACCAAATAGACAACCAGCTGGTGATTTTTACCGGGTCGGGGGTGTAGTTTTGCAGTATGAGAAAGATCGCGATGATACCGGCCCGTTATGCAGCCACCCGTTTTCCTGCCAAACTGATGCAGGTATTGGGTGATAAGACCGTTATCCGTCATACTTATGATGCCACCCTGGCAACCGGCCTGTTTGATGAAGTGGTGGTAGTTACTGACAGTGCTATCATTTTTACAGAAATAACTGCTGCCGGCGGTAACGCTGTAATGAGTAAACATGAACATGAAAGCGGCAGCGACCGTATTGCCGAAGCGGCGGCTGATATGGATGTTGATATTATCGTGAATGTACAGGGCGATACGCCGTTTGTTAAAAAAGAGCCTTTAGAAAAACTGCTGCTGCAATTCAATGACCCATCTGTGCAGGTGGCCTCCATGATGCAGGTACTTGCCCGGCAGGAAGAAATTGATGATCCTAATTTTGTAAAAGTGGCGGTTGATAAGAACATGAATTCCTTATTCTTCAGCCGGTCGGTAATTCCTTACCTGCGGGATAAAAATGCCCCGGTTACTTATTTTGAACATATCGGTGTTTATGCTTTCCGCAAAAATGCGCTGATGAGTTTTACCCAATGGCCGGTAACAGCATTAGAAGCGGCTGAAAAAATAGAATGCCTGCGTTACCTGGAAAACGGTATTCCCCTTCGTATGATCGTGGTGGATTATATGGGTGTCGAGATCGACACACCGGAAGACCTGGAGAGGGCAGCCGGCTTATTATAGTTTTGATATTTCATCAATAATTGCCAGTATTTTTTCCCGGACCTCATTCAATTCCGGCATCCATTTTTCCTGCTCACCTGTATCAATCATTTTAATCAGCAGATTCAGCTCCTCTTTGCGCAGACCAATGTATTCAATCAGCTTTGCCGCCCTGGTATGCATTTCTTCGGGAATATCATAGTTTTTTGTTTTGGTAAGCATTGTTTCCGCCTGCTCCCATAGCGGCATAGCTGTTTCCTGTATTTGCTTTTTAAATTCTTCGTCTGTCATTTCCCGGTTGTCGAAAATAGCTACGGCTTTTTTTTCGAGCCCGCGAAATTCATTGAGCCGGTCAATGAATTTTTCACTGTCTTTATACGATGCTCCTTTTATTTCCAGTATGGCCGCATCTCGTTCAGCGGCGGGTGCCTGGTTGTTTTGCAGAAAGAATACTGCAGCAGCGATTGTGATTACAGCCACAGCAGGCACTGCCCAGACGGCTTTCCTTTCTTGTTTTTCCTGCCTGATCGCAACAGAATAAACAAAACCGATAACAAAACCGCTGACCAACCCTCCAATATGTGCAGCATTATCAATACCGCCCTTCATTCCGTATACCAGGTTGTAGATAACAAAAACAGCAATGCCGGGTAATAAGCCTTTCCGGATCACATCAGGTATCAGTTTTGTCAGCAGCAAGGCAAGAAATAATCCGTACATGCCAAATATAGCACCCGATGCACCGGCGCTGTTTACTCCTTCGCTATGCCACCAGAGGCTGGCAAGACTGGCTAAAATGCCGGTAGCTAAATAGGCTGTTATAAATTTTAACTTCCCGATCATGGGCTCGAGGTAAACACTGATTGAATACAGTGCATACATGTTCATCAGGATATGAATAAGACCAAAGTGAATGAATATATTCGTAACAAGCCTCCAGCTGTCACCGCTCAGGGTAAGCGGTGAATAATTACTTCCCCATTTTGCATGTATCCTTACGTCCGGTTCAAATAAACCGGCTCCGTTCATAACCATCAGGATAAATACAATAACATTAATGGCAATAATCGCATAGGTCACATAAAGGTTTCCTGTTGACAGGTTCATAGCTTTGTCCACTTCTTCCGCCTGTTTTATTTCCTGCTCTGCCGCAATGATTGTGGCCTGTTTAAGTTCTGTGATAGCGGCCGCCCATTCTGTTGTTTCCTGTCCGGCTGTTTTTGTTTTCAGGTTTTCAAAAGCTGTAATAAAGTTGGCTACATCTTTTTTAGTTCTTCCCATCATATCAAAAGACTCATTATGTATCATCTTACTGGTCACGGTCAGCTGGCCATCCCCGGTTTGAACCGTTATCTCATTATCATACCGGTTCCAGCTGCGGGGTGTATATCCCAGCAAAACATTTTCTCCGGCATATTTTATAGTCCAATCCAGTTCTTTTAGAGTTCCGTACGCAAGGGCTGATAATGCTGACCCCGTATACCCTGCAGCATTGATGGTTTGTGTGTGTTGGGGCATCCTGTCCTGATTTTTTTCTAAGATGGTATATTTTTTCCAGATTGCATAAAATTCATCCGCTCCCGTTTCTTTTCATTGATTCATCCTTCTGCAGGAATTTCCGGTTCTGTTAACTTTTCCTTGTATGTAATCAAAGGGCATTCAACATCCCTGGTGAAAATTCAGTAATGAAAAAAGTTATACTTACCACCATCGTGGTTTCGTTATTTGCCGTTTCCTGCTCAGGTGGGAAAAAACTAACCAACATGACCGGTGCATTAAATACTAAATGGACCCTGCAATCGCTGAGTGGCCAAAACAACATTGCTGCGTTGTTTGGCAATCGGGTACCTTTTTTGAATTTTGACACGAAGGCCATGCACCTGTCCGGGAATAGCGGTTGTAATAACCTTTCCGGCTCTTTCAGCGTGTTAACCCGAAACAAAATCTCTCTGGGCCCGTTAGCTTCCACCAAAATGGCCTGCCCCGGTAACGGGGAATCTGTTTTCCTGTCTGCCCTGGGCAAAGTGACTCATTTTACTATCAGCAACGGGGTGTTGAAACTATTGAATGGAAAAGAAGAACTCATGAGCCTGGTAAAAGCAGGATAAGGTGCCTGTATTTTATTTATCACTCCGCCGGCAGCGGGCTTTTTTATTGTTGCTATCTTCGCTACTCAAATGGAGTATATATGAAGTTTCGCAATTTCAAGATGGTCGGCTTTGTGGTCTATGGCCGCGGCAGTTTTAACCAGTTGGATGAGATCATTGCGCCGCATCGCCGGGACGGCAAACCCATGGTTTTCCTGGTAGATCATTTCTTCGACGGCAAACCACTGATCAGCCGTATCCCGGTAAGGGGAAATGATAAAGTGATCTTTGCGGATGTAACCTATGAACCCAAAACAACCTATGTAGATAAATTGGCGCAGCAACTGAAAGAAGAATTTGGTTCCGTCAGTGGCGTGATTGGTATCGGCGGCGGCAGTACGATGGATTTAGCCAAAGCTGTTTCCTTAATGATGAATAACCCCGGCTCTTCGGCCGACTACCAGGGCTGGGACCTGGTGAAATTCCCGGGCGTTTATAAAGTGGGTATTCCCACTCTCAGCGGTACGGGTGCCGAAGTATCAAGAACAACGGTATTAACCGGTCCCACAAAAAAACTCGGGATGAATTCCGACTTTACACCATTTGACCAGATCGTTCTTGACCCGGAACTGACAGCAAATGCACCGGCCAACCAGCGCTTCTATACCGGTATGGACTGTTATATCCATTGCATTGAAAGTTTGGAAGGAACTTATTTAAACGAGTTCAGTAAGAGTTATGGTGAAAAGGCATTGCAGTTGTGCCAGAAAGTATTTGTGGACAAAGCAGAGTGGGATGAAGAATGTGATGATATGCTGATGATGGCTTCCTATGCAGGAGGCATGAGCATTGCCTATTCGCAGGTGGGAGTGGCACATGCAGTAAGCTATGGATTGAGTTATTTACTGGGTACTAAACATGGCATTGGTAACTGTATTGTGATGAACCACCTGGAAGAGTATTACCCCGCCGGGGTGAAAGAATTTAAATACATGGTGGAGAAAAATAAGATCGGGATACCAGTTGGTATCTGTAAGGGGCTAAGTGATGATGATTTTGAAAAAATGATCAATGTGAGCATGGGCATGAAACCTTTATGGGAAAATGCATTGGGAAAGGATTGGGAAAAAATCATGACCCGGGAAAAGCTGAGAGCCTTATACGAAAAACTGTAAGCCATGCCGGGCGAAACAAACCTTCAGCAATTACTGCGAACCATGAAACCGGCATTGAATGAAGGAGAGTTTATTTTTTACTCCTTACCCGATCTTTCCGTCATCCATATCAACGATATCATTTTTTCCTTCAAGGAAAAAGAGGGCTTTACGGTGATCCTGGAAAAATCGCTGGCGGATAAATTGAATATTCCTTATTCCTTCGTCGCCGCCTGGATCACTTTAACCGTTCATTCATCCTTAGAAGCTATTGGGTTGACGGCTGCCTTTTCCAAAGCCTTAGCCGATGAACAGATCAGTTGCAATGTGGTCGCTGGTTTTTATCATGATCATATTTTTGTAAAGAAGCAGGATGCGGAAAGAGCGATGCAGGTACTGGGAAAACTTTCAAGTTGAAACGCAGGTTTAAAACACATGTATGAAGTTGTTGCTCCTTTCAACACCGATCCTCATTCTTCTGATCTCCTGTTCCTCGAATGAGGGTTCAACAAAGCTGGCTAATATTGATTCGTCAAAAAAAATACAAAAGGGTCCGGGGGCTCAAATGACCAGTGAATTCAGGGATATTGATACAACAATAAATTTGAAGCTTTTCAGTTTATCACAGTATAGCAGGCGGGTTTCTAGAATTGAGAAGAAAAAACTAATCATTGCAGCAATTAAATCGGTTATGGGCGATGCAGATTATCGCTTTTTGGATATTAAGTGCTGGAAGGTTAACCCCGACACAAGAGCAATTTACGAGGATACTACTTCTGTGGCTCCCGATTGCAGGCTGGACGAATTCAATCTTATTGACCTTGATGGTGATGGTGATTTAGACATTCTCTATTCATCTCTTGTTGACCAATACGCACAGTGGGATAGAAATTTTTTATTAATAATTGAAAATAATAATAACTACAGGCGATTTGATATTAGCGGTTATTTGTATGATGCTGACTTTTCCCAGATACAAAAGGGTAAGATCATTTTCAAAACTGTAAGAAGGCCTTGTTGCGATTACTTGAATTACAATTTCTATACAACATCCCTCGATACAAAGAATTGGGTGTTTGATACAAAACACACGTTAGAAATTCATGAATCTAAAGTGAGGGAAATATATTAAACTGTTTCGCAACCAAAGCAGCACAATGGCAACCCGGTTTCGCTTATTTTCTGAACAGCTTGCTTTGAATCCCCGGAAGCTTTTCCTGGTGGACAGTGCCGGAGCCCTTCTTACGCCTTCCTGGCCGGATTTATCCTTGTTATGTTCCTGGATTTGTTCGGGATGCCAAAATGCGCCCTTATTATTTTTTTTCCGGCCGGCATTGGCGGATTTGCCTTCAAATTATTGCTATTGCCAACCTGCTTTACTGTTGTGCTACCGCCGGGCTTGTCATCTTCTTTTATTCCAGCCTCTCTATTTTGGGGGTGCTGTATTTTGTTGGCGAAATTCTGCTGATAGGTATCTTAGTTAGTATAGAAAGGAGGGCCGCTTCTCGTCGTTTGGCAGAAAAGTATCACCAATAAAAAATTGTGGTTGTACATTTAGACGAGTCTGACACGATACAACATTATTCATTACAATTCACAGGACATGAATTTATCCCAACAAACCGCCAAACACTTCCGCGATGTTTTTACGGGTGGCAACTGGACCTCGGTTAATCTTAAAGAAACACTGACGGGTGTTGACTGGCAGCAGGCTACCACAACTGTTCATTCTTTGAATACCATTGCCGCCCTGGTTTACCATATCCACTATTATGTGCAGGCGGTGCTGAAAGTATTGCATGGCAGCCCGTTGGATGCAAGCGATAAATTCAGTTTTGACCTGCCGCCCATCCGGAACCAGGATGACTGGGACCGGTTAGTGAATACAACCCTGACAGATGCAGAGAGTTTTGCAGCACTTGTTGAACAGTTGCCGGAAAGCCGGTTTAAGGAGGTCTTTGAAGATGATAAATACGGAAACTATCACCGGAATATTTATGGTATCATTGAACATACCCATTATCACCTGGGGCAGATTGTACTGATCAAAAAGATACTGCTGCAAGGCTAGTGATCCCCCTAAAATACCCTTGCCCCGGTATTGTACCTGTCGGCAAACAGGCTACCTTACTGCAAAACCTACAAAATGAAATTATTGTTATTCGCCTGTGCCGCAGCCCTGCTTGGGTTTACGGCCTGCAACAATGGATCTGAAACAACTGAAACATCCTCATTCAATCTTGATTCTGTAAAAGTGCAGATCACTGCCAGTAATCTGGTCTATGGTAATTGCTTTGCCAAAAATGATTCCGCCACATTTGTCGGTTGTTATACCAGTGATGCCTGTATTAACCCGGCTGCTGTGCCGAAGATTTGCGGCAGCGCCGGTATCAATGCTTTTTTTGGCGGGGCGGTGAAAATGGGTATTAAGAAAATTATACTGACCACCGGCGAGGTGATGGGTGGAAAGGACGGTGTGATTGAAACCGGCAGTTATGATCTGCAGGGTGATGGCGGCGTTTCGTATGAGAAGGGGAAATTCATCGTGATGTGGAAAGAAGAAGACGGTAAATGGAAAATGCACCGGGACATCTGGAACAGCGATGCACCGGCAGCTCCGGCCCCGGCTAAGTAAATTTTTGCTGTCAAAAAAATGAAAGAGGTCTTGTTGATAACAAGGCCTCTTATTTTTGTATGCCCTTCTTCTATTTCTTTGCTAACTTTCCTTTGTATGAATGTAAAACTTCGCCCGGAAAAATATTTAAAGTATCTCTACCTGCCAAACCTGTTTGCCACCCGGCGGACCAAAGAGATCCTGAAGGTGAACCCCACCCTGATTCCTGTGCGGGAAGAAGCCCGGGAAGTGAAAGCATTTGTATATGATTATAACGCAGAAACATTACATGAGCAAAGGGCCGATCATGTGAAAGATTGTTTTCCGTATAAAACCAGCAACCGCATCAGCTGGATCAATATTGACGGACTGCGCAAATCAGATGTGGAGGCGGTGTGCGAACATTATGAAGTTCACCAGTTGCTGGTGGAAGATATTCTTAGCATCCACCAGCGCCCCAAAATGGATGAGGTGGAAGGAGTAATGTTCTGCCTGCTGAATATGCTGTATTATAACAGCGAAGAGAAATCGGTGGAGACAGAACAAATCAGCATTGTGCTGGGTAAAGATTTTGTGATCAGTTTCCAGGAAGATGCCAGCCGGGATGTATTTGATCCGCTGCGCAATAAACTGCGTTTGGGACGCAGCCAGATCCGCCAGCGAAGCGCCGATTACCTGCTCTATTCCATGCTTGACCTTATTGTTGACAATTATTTCCTGGTGATGGACCGCCTTGGTGACCAGATTGAGATCCTGGAAGAAGAGGTGATCCGGCGGAGCAATACCCGCAGCCTGGCCAAGATCAACCAGCTGCGTAAAGAATTGATCGTACTGAAAAGAAATATCATTCCCGTACGGGATGTGCTGAACAATATTATCCGCAGCGAAAGTGAATTGCTGGACGACAGAACCACCAAATATTTTAAGGATGTTTACGATCATATTGTACAGGCTGCCGATCTTACCGAGAACTATCGTGATATTATGGTAAGCTTACAGGACCTCTATATCAATAATGTGAACCTGCGGATGAATGAAGTGATGAAAGTGATGGCCATCGTAACCTGTTTGCTGGCCCCGGCTACCGTTATTGGTGGTATATTCGGGATGAACTTCGATGAAATTCCTTACCTGCATAATCAATACGGGTTCTGGATCGCAGTAGGTGTGATGTTGCTGATCCCCGTGTGGATGATCTGGGTCTTCCGCAAACGGGGCTGGTTCTGATAAGCTCATTCTCTCACCTCCAATAAACTGCTATGAGTGATTTTATAAGCAACCAGCTTGATGGTATTGTCTCCCTGTTTGAAAAAGAAGAAGAAAGAAAGATTCCCTGGCTCAACCATGCCATCCGGGTGGCCAGTAATATTTTATTTGTGGTTGCCTGTGTAATCCTGTTATGGAAGGGCAGTGTGTACCTCTTTGATTCTTATTTTCCACCCGACACTTACGATCCTGCCAGCGGTGTCCTGCGCAGCAGTGTGAGCAACGCCATAAAAACCCCGTGGGCAATCATATTACTATTGGGGCTTTTTCTTTTTGTGACCCGCATCATCGTGGCGCTGAAAGTGTATATCAAACCCCTTCCAGCTGCTAAGTGTGCTGGGCCTGGTGATATTGGGCATCAAACTCTGGAATATTTTCTTTGAGAACAATTACAGTAGCTATAGTGAATTCCTTAAAAACTTTGCGCAGGATATTTTTAAATAGCGGTTATCTCTTTTTGTAAACCGGTACGGTGCTGCAGGGTTCGCCGTACATGATACTCTTAACCACCGGGCGTAATAATTTGGTGATCTCCATGTACACAAAATCTTCAATGGGTGTTTCACCACATCCTTTTATCACCACCCGCTGATCGGCGAACTCATTTACATTTATTGCAGCAAGATTTTTGAGGAAGACCTGCTTGTGCAATTCTTTTTCGTCACCCATCACGATTTCTTTAGCAACGGGTTGCAGGTAAGCTGCCGCGAGCATATAAGCCCACACCGGGATAATGGCATCGGCGCTGCAGAACAATGCCACATTTTTATCCTGGTAAACAGACCAGTCTGAATTCTTCAATGCTTCCCGGAAATCCTTTTCTTTCAGGATCATGCCCATAAACAAGTAATCCTTCATATCAAACACAGCAGTCTCCTCCCTAGGATAATATTTTTCCAGGTCCAGTGTGACAAGGCCGCTTTCTGCTACTTTATTGACAAAGGGTTCACTCATGATCGGTATATCTGTATGTAAAACTAACAAATCAGCACTGCTCTTGTTTACGGGGGCAGGAAAAACAAAAAACCCGTTCCTTTCAGCGGAACGGGCCTTGCAGTTGGTATCGGTAAAAATCGTTGTGTCAGAAATGTTTGGTCCGGTTATCGGTAATGCTGGCCGCTTCACGGAGGGCGGCTAACGGTGAATTACCTCTTTGTTTGGACATTTCATATTGTTGTTTTCTTTGCTCAGCCACATTCGCATCGGCGACCGCTGTGGCAGAAACATTATCAACCCTTATTACATACACACCAGCTGTTCCTTCAATTGGCTCAGTAACTACTTTCCCGCGGTTAGCCGGGCAGAAAGTTGCTCCCAGTACTTTTGGTTCAAACCCTATTGTATTCTGACCACCGCTGAAACGAAGGCTGTCAGCCGGTTCTATTTGTTTGCCCAGTTTGGCTGCCGCTGCTTCCAGGGTTGTAACGGGCCCGGTCTTTGTTTTGATCAGCTCTGCCTTTTTATGGTTGCGCAGCAACGGTTCTACCATGGCTCTTGCTTTGCCAACGGATTGTGTTCCTTTTTCCTGTACTTCTGTTACCACAGCCACCACATAGTTTTCTTCCACTCTTTCGGGTTGCAGCACTTCACCACGTTTGGCATCATAGATCTTTCTTACAAAATCCCTGGAGAAACCAAGACCGGTTACCTGGTAAGCTGTCGGGCGGATATCCAAACCAATTCCTTTGTTATAGCCTTTTGCTTTCCACTCTTTATCAAAGGTTTCATTGAATGATTTTTCATCCCTTGCTTTGCTGGCAAAGCTGCCGGCATTATTACGGGCATCATTAATCGTTTCCTGGCTGGCTACAACGGGTTTGCTCAGGTAAGCAATCTTATACCCTGTTGCAGATCCTTTTTGCGATATTACTTCTATATAATGGTAGCCAAATTCTGTTTTTACAACCCCTTTTGAACCCGGGGCATTGGTAAAACTATAATCGTTGAAGGGTGCCACCATCTGGCCGCTTCCAATTTCATATACGCCGCCCTTATCTTTACTGCCCGGGTCCTCTGATAATTTTGCACAAACAGAATCAAAAGGCTGGCCACTGCTGAGCAGTTGCTTCACGCTGTCGATCAGTTTTAATGCCGTAGCATCATCTCTTACCATTTGTGATTGCCTGGTTTGCGGATCAATCTGCATTGTGGAAATAAGAATATGGCGAACTTTTGCAGAATCGGGCATTTGTCTTACACCCAGCATCTTTGCAATGGTGAAAGAACCACCATCCAGGTAAGGCCCGTAAATCATTCCCACCGGGGTTCTGAAAATAGAGTCTTTCTGTGCTATCTGTATCGTTTTGCCATTGATATAACCGTTGTAAAAATTGGATGCCCCTTCAGCAGCCAGGAAGTTTTCCATTTCATCATCCTTCTTTTCTGCCATAGCAGGTGCGATCAATTTCAGTTTTTCAATAGTCTCTGCGGTGTCTTTTGCATTGGGTGATGCACTGAATGCGAGGTAAGCAATACTGCGGGATTCTTCCTGTTTGAAATCTTCTTTGTGCTTGCTGATATAATCCGCCACTTCTTTATCGCTGATCTTTACGCTGCTGTCAGGAATTTCAGTATACGGTACCCGAACAAAAGAGATGCGGCCCAGCTGGCTGTTATCGGCATTTTGTTTTTCCAGCAACCATTTGGGGAAGTTGGTGCTGTTGGTGAACAGGGAATTATATTTTTCTTCCAGCCTCACCTGCTTCATATAGTTCAGCAGCTGGTTCAGTTGTTCTTTTCTTGATGCATCTCTTCCTTTCTGAATCTCGTTAATCGTTTGCTGCACCTGTGCTACATTATACTGGCCATCCTGTCCGCCCAAATATTGTTTGGCAACCGGGGACGGGTTAGGACCATATAACATATCGCCCATTTCTTTTTTGCCCACTTCAATACCCAGTTTATCCAGCTCCTGTTTCAGTAATATTCTGCTCACTTCCTGTGACCAGGCAGCTTCCAATGCCTGCTGGCGGGTGGCTTCACCGGAGGGATAGCCCTGTTGCTGCATATTCTGTTCGTTCTGGGTAATCAGGTTTTGAAAATCCTGCACCCCGATCTTTTCACCATTCACCTTTCCAACAGTGGTGGATGGGCTGCCGCCAAACAGGTTGCTTTTTCCGGTAAACGCATCCATGGCGATAAATCCGAGCAATGCAAGGGCTATGATAACCACTGAAATCACTGCGCCTCTGTCCCTGATAGATTGAATAATTGACATACTAAATATTATAATAAACTGTTTATGAAAGGACGGCAAAAATAGGGCTTTTGCCAATATGAACAAATTGTGGAAAACCGCCCAAAGCCACCATTTTTCAGGGCTTTAGGCGGTTTTCGAATCCCGTTTCCGGGTTATTTTTTGGCCTTGGGATGAACCAGTTTCATTTCCTTCACCAGGTGTCCGGCCCCGGCGTATTTATCCACCACAAAAAGCACATAGCGGATATCCACCATGATATTGCGGCAGATAGAAGGATCATAATTAATATCACTCATCGTGCCCTCCCAAACCCGGTCGAAGTTCAGGCCGATCAGATTACCATAAGCATCCAGCGCAGGACTACCCGAGTTTCCTCCCGTGGTATGGTTCATCGCAATAAAACAAACCGGCATCTTACCCTTACTCCCGTATTGCCCAAAGTCTTTGTTGGTATATAATGTCCTGAGTTTTTCCGGTACATCAAATTCGTAGTCGCCCGGTTTGTATTTATCCATCACCCCATCCAAGTAGGTATAGAAATCATATTTCACTGCATCCCTCGCATTGTATCCTTTTACATTGCCATAAGTAACCCGCAGCGTACTGTTGGCATCGGGATAGAATTTTCTTTCCTTCATCACTTCCATCTGCGCCTGCATATAGGTCCGCTGCAGTTTGTTGATACGGGCCTGCACTTCATTCACCGGGCCCTGCACCAGTACCTGGTAGGTCTTTAATATATTATTATAGAGTTTTAGTAATAACCGTTCTTTTAAATCGGCTGTTACCGTGGCAGCCGGCTTATCTAACAATTTCATCAATTCGCTGGTCGTGTATAATTCCTTTTGGCCATACAGTTGGGTGGCGAGTTTTTTATAGCTTCCTTCATTTGCCGCAAGCGATTCTTTGAACAGCGGGGAAACATATTTGTCTTCCTGGTCTTTTACATACATCTCCATCAGCGCTTCAAACAATTGCTGGTCCACCGCCGGGCTGAATTCTCCCAGCAGGTCGGTCAATATATTTTTTACCGTCGGCAGCCGTTGTGCAAATCCTTTTTCCCCGTCTTTTTCATACGCAGTGATCAGGCTGTTGAGCTGCGCCGCAATGGTCAATAACTCCACCCGCCCGGTTATCTCGGTATAATAATCCCGGGCCAAACCCGGTGAACGCATATCTGCATAGGCTGTTTCCAGTTCGGTTAACAGATTGCCATAATTCGTTTTCCATTGCGGGTTTGCAGTCACTCTTTTCTGGAATTCGGTTTCATACAGTTTCTTCTTACCAACGCCATCAGTTCTTGTTAGTCCTAATACCTCACCCTGCCATTTTTTATAGGCATTCTGCACACTGGCATATTTAGCCGCATACATGATCTTAACCTGTTCATCCTTCCGCATAAAATTATCCATCACCGATAAAGCTTTATCCCGGATAGCGATTTTGGCCGGGTCATTTACTTTCATGATCTGGTCTACCGCGGAGGAATGCAGGTATTCAGTGGTGCGGCCGGGAAAACCAAAAACCATCGTAAAGTCACCTTCATTTACCCCGTCTAATGAAACAGATAAAGCCTTTTTCGGCACATAGGGCACATTATCGGGTGAATAATCAGCCGGTTTATTATCCTTGCCGGCATAAATGCGGAACATGGAAAAATCTCCCGTATGCCGGGGCCACATCCAGTTGTCCGTATCCTTTCCAAAATTGCCGATGCTGGAAGGCGGAGCTCCCACCAGGCGAACATCATTGTACCTTTCAGTGATGAACATATAATACTGGTTGCCTTCAAAGAATGCCCGGATAAAACCATCCTGGTAAGCTTCCTTTTTTACCGATTTGGCAACAGCAGCCATATTCTTATCAATAACGGACTGCCGTTCACTTTCAGTCATTGTGGCGGTTACATCCTTTAATATGTCTTTTGTTACGTCTTCAATGCGGACAATAAACGTGACAAATAGTTTTACATTAGGAATTTCTTCCCCGTAATTCTTTGCCCAGAAACCATCCCGTATATAATTATGGTCTAAGGTGGAGTGATTCTGAATGGCATCAAAACCACAGTGGTGATTGGTTAATACCAATCCTTTGGAAGAGATCACTTCGCCGGTGCAGAAGCCGCCAAAGCTTACAATAGCATCTTTCAGGCTGCCGCTATTAATAGTATAGATGTCCCTGGCGCTGATCTTCATACCCAGGCTTTTCATCTGTTTTTCATTCATCTTTTCCAGCAGCAGCGGGAGCCACATGCCTTCGTCAGCCCGGACCAGCGACACAATCAATACAAAAAAAGCAACCATTGTGAGTTTGAGATACTTCATACAGCAGATTTTGAGGCCTTAAAATTAGGCCTTTATCTCTTAATGCTTTTTCCACTTATATATTTAACCATTACAGATGGCTATGTACTTTATTTGTTATACCAATTCATCGCTGCCGCCAGGAACAGTGGTTATTTTTCCCCACAGGTATGTGCACGGGGAAAAATAATTGTGGATAACCGGCTGTGAAACGTGGATAGTAAAGTGCATCATTGGAAACGAAAAGAGAGAATACCGATCAGATTCGTAAAAGATGTACGGATTTAACGATTTATTCAACTTCAATTCACATTAAAATAATGAACACTGTAGGTTTTTCTTTTGCACGCCGGTTGTAAACAATCCTGTTGATAGCATAGCTCAAATGCAGCAATGACGGCAAACCTTTATGTGGATTTCCCTGTTTATTATGTGTATAAACCAGGTTTATTAATTTTACAAAGCAGGGAGTAAAACAGTTATCCACGAATTCACAGCTGTAATAATAATAAGCTTTTTTATAAAAAATATAGTATTACTATTATTGTATTAAGGATGATTGAATAAAAAACTTTGTTTTGAAAAATTGGAATTCGTGGTGGAATATTGCTGCCTGATTTACCGCAACGAAAAAAAGCACACATGAACACTTCACTCGCCGATGCCAAAGCCAACGTTGAAAAAAAAGGATTTCTGGACATTGACCTCGATCCCACGATGGACCTCTTTGCCGCTATCGAACGGTTGAAGAAAGAAAAGAATGCCGTGCTGCTGGCGCACTACTACCAGGAACCGGATATCCAGGATGTGGCGGATTATATCGGTGACAGTCTTGGTTTAGCACAACAGGCTGAAAAGACAAAGGCGGATATGATCGTTTTTGCCGGTGTGCATTTCATGGCAGAAACGGCTAAGATTTTAAACCCAACGAAGAAAGTAGTAATACCGGACCTGAAAGCCGGTTGTTCGCTCAGCGATAGCTGTCCTCCGCCCTTATTCAAAAAATTCAAAGATCAGCACCCGGATCATGTGGTGGTGAGTTATATCAACTGCAGCGCCGGTATCAAAGCGCTGAGTGATGTGATCGTAACCAGCAGCAATGCCCGGATCATTGTAGAAAGTTTTCATAAAGACCAGAAGATCATTTTTTCGCCGGATAAAAATTTAGGGGCTTATATCAACAAAGTAACAGGAAGGGATATGCTGTTGTGGAATGGTGCCTGTATGGTGCATGAAATATTTAGCTTAGAAAAGATCACCAAACTGAAAATAAGGCACCCGCAGGCCAAACTGATCGCCCATCCTGAATGTGAAGATCCCATTCTTCGGATGGCAGACTATATCGGTTCAACCACCGGCTTATTGAAATATACGAAAACAGATGCCTCGCAGGAATATATCGTGGCTAC
Source organism: Chitinophagaceae bacterium UBA4411 (assembly GCA_002400415.1). Taxonomy (GTDB): domain Bacteria; phylum Bacteroidota; class Bacteroidia; order Chitinophagales; family Chitinophagaceae; genus CADEDV01. The sequence continues at coordinate 59,589 of DGQP01000009.1, read as the reverse complement.
CGAGACCGGTATCCTGCACCAGATGATGAAAGCCTCCCCTGAAAAAACTTTTATTCCTGCACCTCCTGATAATCATTGCGCCTGCAATGATTGCCCGCACATGAAGCTGAACTCGCTGGAGAAACTCTATCTCTGCATGGAGTATGAAACACCGGAGATCAATATGGAAGAAACACTGCGCCTGGCAGCGAAAAAACCGATTGACAGGATGCTGGAGATCTCTGCGAAAGCCGGTTTGTAAATGCTATTTATTTTCAGGCAATCGGTTGATCGTATTGTCCTAACGACAATACGAAATGTATAATACTAAAAGACTGGTTTTCAACACCTACTTTTTTTGTACCTTACATCTAATAACATCAATCTACGTGTTGTAGGCAAGGCTAAGACAACAGACACACCATGAGTAAACTAAAAAAACATATTAACAGAGAAGAGTTGAGTAAAATCTTTGCTCTTTACTCACGTCAACCTTGGCTTTTGGACAAGGAAGACAATTTCATTGAGTTGCTGTTAATGTGCGAAACGGCAGAACACAAAAGACTTATTCTTGAGTTGCTGGCTGAATTTCATTTTCTTGAGTTGAAAACGCTGAACAACTTCCTAAATCTAATTGCAGATTTTATTATAACAGACTCTGGTTTTTCAGAATCGACTACTCAAATTGCGGCAATAACATATGATGATGAAGCAGACAGTAGTCAAAAAATTCTTGACTATATCAAAATCCCATTACACAAACAAGGATGGGCAGATATTAAAACAGTCAACCGTTTTGGAGCAACAATTAAGAATTATAATGAAGGAAAAACGCAAATTCTGTTTATTGACGAATTCGTTGGAAGTGGGAGTACAATTGTCGGAAGGGTAAAACAGTTAAAAAATGACATTAAAGGAGACTTTGAATTGAAATTTTGCTTCATAGCAGGAATGGACTACGGAATTAAGAATATCGAGGCATTAGGATATGAAGTATATTGCCCATTGAGATTGCCTAAAGGAATTTCCGAAAGATTTGTGCATCCGGAGCTTGAAGTCAAAACCGAATTGATGACTTCTTTAGAAGGCAAACTAGCAGATTCAATTAACAGCTATAATTTGCCAGATTATTCTTTCGGTTATAATAAAGCAGAAGCTTTGTACTCATTAGAAGGTAGCAATGGCAATACACCAAATTCTGTCTTTCCAATATTCTGGTGGCCAAGAACTAAAGATGGGAAGCCGAGAAACACATTATTAACTAGATTTGAAAAAGGGCTAAAATGAGTAGCATTTCAAAACGATTATTGCAGGATTTATTTAAATCAAGTGAAGGGCTTTTTATATTCACTTTATATCAAAGATTTAATATCTCTCCAAAGGAATTATACATTTTGATTAATGAACTAGTCGAGAAGAAACTTATAAAAGAAGAAGAAGACAGATTAACCTTGACATCCGAAGGAAAAGACTATGTAATTAAAACAGACTTGACAATTAAAAGCACAGGAAACAAATATGACAAAATCCCTGATAAATTTTTAGGTCGTCGGATAGAAATAAATGAGTTTTATCTGCCAACATCACCAAACACTCGAACTGATATATTAAATTAGCGCTGGATTATGAAAATATTAGGGGGCACTAAAGAAACTAGTACAAAGGAAGTGCAGTCGCTTCCGAGGTTCAGGCAACCTTTAACCAAGTGCATAAATCAGAGATTTATGCAAGGTCGCTCGGCAGAGCCGAGACTCCCATCGACAAAACAAACAATTTTGTCGCACCCGACAAAATCATTTGTTTTGTCGAATTGCTAAAGAGAAGAAAGTAGTTACAAGTGCCCCCTATTTTTATGAACAAAAAACAACTCTTAAATTATTGGAAAAAATCATTTGAATCTGCTGGGATTAAACCCGAGCTGTTAGAAGTTTATCTTAACTACATTCGACCTCTTATTCAAAATGAGGTACCAATTATTTTCGATTTTAATCATCTGTGTTTACTACTTGGGAGAACACCTGAGTATTTGGCTTCTGCGATTAATTCAAATACTGAACATTATAGAACTTTCAAAATTCCCAAGAGGAAAACTGGATTTAGAGAAATAACAGCCCCATATCCAGCTCTTATGGAATGCCAATACTGGATTTATCACAATATCTTAAAAAAAGTAAAGATTCATCCTGCCGCACAGGGTTTTACATTTAATAAGTCCATAATTACTAATTCGACCATTCATATTTGCCAGGAACAATTCTTAAAAATTGATTTGAAAGACTTCTTCCCTTCCATAAAAATAAATCGCATAATCACTGTGTTCAAAAAGCTAGGGTATAGTCACAGAGTATCGTTTTATCTTGCTGCATTATGCTGCTATGACGATGAACTACCTCAGGGAGCACCTACTAGCCCGACACTTAGCAATATTATAGCAAAACCGCTTGATGCAAGACTATTTGCATTCGCAAAAAAATTCGACTTAAAATATACTCGGTATGCGGATGACCTTGCATTCACAGGGGAAAATATACCTTCAATATTTATTGAGTATATAACTAAAATAATTGAGGACTTAGACCTAGAAGTTAATAGCAAAAAGACAATACTTCAGCAGAAAAAAGGTAAGCGTATTCTAACAGGTGTTTCAATAGCAGACAGTGAAATAAAAATACCACGGGAGTATAAACGAAACTTGAAACAGGAAATTCACTTTATAAAAACCTACGGACTATCCTCTCATATAAGAAAGAAAAAAATTAGACATCCAAATTATTTACAATCGGTAATTGGCAAAGTAATATTTTGGTTAGGCGTAGAACCCAAATCCGAATATGCTAGAGCTTCATTAGCATATTTAAAATCTTTGGAAAACTGAAGCCCTGCCTACAACAAGGGTATTGCCAAAATGCAGGTTGACGGAAGCCGTGTTTCAACTGTTGTAATTCTGTTGGGCTTCATATCCAGCTTGACCTTATCTATTTAGCTATGTGCATATCATCATCTTTTTTATCTTTACTCAGCAGCAGTTAGCCGGGGCGGACGGAATTCTATTCCCTGCACTTCGGCAATACCTGTTCGTTGGGCGTCATTTTTTTTGAGAACTTGCTATGTCTGGAAATTAGCAATGAAAACTATACTAATTAGAAAACCAAAATGGTATAATTCTGCAGCTGCTGCCGCAAGTGGTGTCATTTGCGTGAGTTTTTTCTTATCTGATCAAGATTGGTTTACATTAACTCTTGGGCTAATAAGTCTTGCTACCTTTGTCTACTTTTTAAAAGAGGTTATTTTAAACAAACCAGAAATTACATTAACTGAAGAAGGCATTGAACTAAAGGGACAGGGATGGAATCATTGGAACTATATTAACTCGATTAACATATTAGTAGAAACTGATAGTGAAAAGCAAAGCAAACAATTCCTCATTATACACCTAAAAGATCGTACCCAATTAAAATATGAGGTTACTGATTTGGATAAACCTTCTGGAGAAATATTGGCCCTGACAAGGAATTTTAAGAATAACGCTGTTGGCTATGAAACCTAAGAATTTTGATGTCTAATGAGTTGATGACAATTACGAACGCCCAACATGAACTTTGTAAAAACCCAGCCTTTACCGGACCTTATAAATATACCAATCCTCGTTCTGGTTATGTTTGGGGTTCAGCCAGTGGGCCAGGTTGTCCACGAAGCTGGTTTGAATGGTTGTTTCGGCTGTTAGCGCAGGGAAAATAGTTTTTAACCGATTAACCCTTTCATCCAGCTGCTGGTTACCGGCCATGATAATATAATTGGGGGCTGGTTTATCGCCTTTTGCTATTTCATCCTGGAGTTTGCCGAGATCACCATCTGCTGCCAGTACATAAGTGTCAAGGTGTTTACCGAGATAAAATAAAGGAGGCCGCTGCAGGGATACATCGCCTTCCATAATCAAATTGCTGACATCCCCTTTCTTCCGCAGGTAAATCATGGATTCAATCCTGGACCGCTTGGAATAGGTGAAACTTAATACCAGCAAGCCAGCTGTATTGAACAGCAGGAACCAAACCAGGAATACAGTAGTTGTTTTTTTTAACCAGGGCTTCCAGTCATTCCGGCTGATATATTCCCGGAAACCTATTATACCCAGTAGTATGAAATAAGGAATGAAAGGAAGAATAAAGCGTTCCTGCTTATTGCTGTAATAGGAATGAAAGGCGAAGAAGAGCAGCGTGGCAATACAAAGAATCTTCACATGGAATGACATCCGTAATGAATAGAGATAGCCAAAGCCCAGTATAAAGAAGGGGAAGCCCCATACCACGCCTGCCACGGTGCCGATATACTGGTACCAGGGGCCTTGTGGTTGTATGCCGATATTGACAGGGTCGGAATTGAAGCGGAAATACTCTTTGATGGAAGCAATAGGATCGCCGTAATAAATCAAATCGAACAAACCCTGGGTGAGCATATACGCAATGCCAAAGGCTACGGCAAACAAGATCGCTTTTTTATGTAAGGGTTTATGAAACAGCCAGCAGAAACCAATACCCAGCGGAATAAAGATGACCTGGAGGCGGATAGAAAACGAAATAGCAAAGAAGAGAGCTGCCAGAAAGATGGAACGGGTGCCCGCTTTCGGATCGGCGATATAATAACTGCCCATCAGTAAAAAGGGAATGCAGAAAAATTCCCGCAGGTTACGGACCGACATGAACGGGAAGATCCAGAACAGGGCCATGGCCAGGCCCACGAGAATGGCCGTATCTTTTTGTGCCGTGAGCCGGAGCGTTAATGCATAGGCATAATAAATACTGAGTAAGGAGACCAATGCATGAACCAGCCGCACCACGAACATCATGTCTTCCGGTTGATGAATGCCCACGGCGTGACAGGCTTCAAACAAGAGATACATCATGCCCGGATAGATGAGGCTGAACACATGCACATCACTGCCGGTCCATAAAAAAGAGATACCATCTTTCCATTTAAACACCAGCTCGGGCATTTCAAAATGATCATCATGAAAAGCATAGCCCGGTGAGAAGAAAACAGCAATAAGACGGATAAGCAGGCCGATAACAATCACCTGGGTGATACTGAGCCGGCGGGAAATATTTTTAAGGAAGGTTATCATTATTGAGCAGCAGCTTTATTTTTCTTACCGGTGATCTCCACGATCATCATGGAAGAACATTCTTTATCCCGGGTGGCAGGGTTCACAAATTTCAGGCTCAGTTTGGTAATCCGGAAATGGGTGGCGGAATAGACCTGCCCGGTTTCATAGCCTTCTTCTTTCAGTTTTTCAAGCGGACCGGGTTCTGTGAGCAACCAAACTTTTTTGCCGGTTTGTAATAATGAATCATTAAAACGCTGGAACCGGGAAGCGGAATAGAAAACATAAGAAGCACTGTAGCTGTCGGGCAATACATATACATCGGCAGGGTCCACTTTTCCTTTTGTGATGGTGGCCAGTGATTCACCCGCCTGGTATTTTAATAACTGCGGGTAAAAATTGCTGTTGAGTAAAAAGAAGACCAGCGCCATGGTGGCTACAGAAAGGCTGACTGCTTTTTGTAAACGATCCAGCATGGTGGTTTTAATACAATAAAAGACAGCAGCGAGTAATAAGATCAGTACCGCAGCGATCCACCAGCTTTTCAACGGGAAGGCCCAGGTATTGATCACCGCACTTAACAGCAATAACAAAATGGCAATTGTCAGCTGAATGATAAAGATTGTTTTGATCCGGCGTGGGTTTGTCGTTTTGCCAAGAATAAAAACAGCCGTGATCACAGCCGCCAACGGAAAAATGATATTGATATAATGCGGCAGTTTGAACCCCGACAGCGAAACAACCAATGCCACGACGATAAAGGCCCCGGTGCCGGCCCATTCCTCTTTTCGTTGCAGGAATTCCCTGATCCTTCCCGCCATGGCGATATAGGTGAGTATACTCCAGGGAGCAAAAGCCCAGAGAAAGGAATGCAGGAAAAAGAAATAATCATTTTTGGCATCGCCACCCATGCCACCACTGAATCGTTCAACACTCTGGTTGAATAAGATAAATGAAACCCCGTTGATATGATCCCTGCCTCTTACGATTTTCTCCGGGTGCAGGTTATACTGGAGATAATAACAATATACAACCGGGGAAATGAGCAGACCAAAGAGTACCAGCATTACTAACCATTTCCAGTTCAGGAACAGGTTCCATTCTTTCCGGTACAGGATATAAAAGAAAGCAGCTACTGCCGGAACAAAAACAGCGATATGTCCCTTGGTCGAAAAACCAATAGCCAAACCCAATGCAGCACCTGCAATATTCAGTATTTTTTTATGCTGGATGAATTCCACCAGCTGCCAGCAGGAGAGGGCAATTGCTGCACCGAGTATGCCATCCATACGGACATCATTATTGGCCAGCAGGTAGGCAAAAGCGGAGGCAATAACAAGGGCGGCGAGTTTACCCACTTCTTTATTATATAATGATTGTCCGAGGCGGTAAGTGGAGTAAGTGCCGAGGATCGTAAAAAGCAGCGTGGGAAATTTATACGCAAACGAAGTGACCCCAAAGATCTTATAACTGGCAGCACAAAGCCAGAATAACAAATGTGGCTTATCTAAATAATCGCCAGACTGGTCAATCAGGCTTACATAATCACCGGTCAGGTACATGCGCAGGGCAATACTGGCATGGTGTGCCGAATCATTATCCAGCAGGGGCACAAAGAGCCCGGGAATACAGGCGATGGCCAGTAAAACAAAAAGAAGCTTATAAATGCCAGCTGGTAAGAAGGGGCTTTTCAAGCGCAAAGAGTTTGCGCAAAGTAAGTTTGTTTTTGGTTTACAGCGAAACGAGTAGCTCTTTTACTTTCTCCCGGATGAAGTCACGGACTTTATTAAATTCAACCGGCTCCATATGTTTGGGATCGGGAATCTGCCAGTCAATAAATTGTCTGGCGGGCATCCAGGGACAGGCATCACCACAACCCATAGTGACCACCGCATCAAAAGGTGCATAGGCTTTAACCTCATCCAGGCTTTTACTATCATGGGTGCTGAGGTCATAGCCCAACTCTTTCATAGCGGCAATCGCTTTGGGGTTCACGATACCCGAAGGCTTTGAACCGGCGCTGTAAGCTTCTACAGTTTCGCCACCGAGCATATTGGCGAAAGCCTGGCTCATCTGTGAACGGTTGCTGTTTTCGATACAGACAAAAAGGAGTTTCTTTTTCATGCGTTACCGGGTTTGAATTTTTTTTGTTGTGCTAAAGCAAAACGAACCAATAGTATTAATACCGGCACTTCGATCAGGGGCCCGATCACGGCCGCAAAAGCAGCCGGAGAGTTGATGCCAAAAACTGAAATAGCGACGGCGATACCGAGTTCAAAATTGTTCCCGGCAGCGGTAAAGGCAAGCGATGCGGATTTGGAATAATCAGCACCAGCTTTTTTGGAGAGATAAAATGCTGAAAAGAACATGATGGCAAAATAGATGGTCAGGGGTATGGCAATCAGCAATACATCGCCGGGGATCTGAACGATCAGGTTACCCTTGAGGCTGAACATAACAACAATCATAAATAAAAGGGCTATCAGCGTAATGGGGCTGACGGCAGGAAGATATTTCTGGGTGAACCAGTTCTCTCCCTTCCATTTGATGAGCAGGTATCTTGATATCATCCCGGCGAGAAAGGGAATACCGAGATAGATAAAGACACTTTGTGCCACATCAGCAATAGTGATATTAACTTCATATCCTTTTAATCCCAGCAGGGGCGGAAGTTTGGTAATAAAAATCCAGGCATAAAAACTGTAAAATACCACCTGGAAAATGCTGTTGAAGGCGACCAGGCCTGCGGCATAGAGCCTGTCGCCACCTGCCAGGTCGTTCCAGACGATCACCATTGCAATACAACGGGCAATACCAATCAGTATCAAACCTGTCATATAGCCGGGCTCCTCCCGGAGAAAGATAACTGCTAAAGCAAACATCAATACGGGCCCAACGATCCAGTTTTGTACTAAAGAGAGCAGCAATATTTTTTTATTGGCAAAAACTTTGGGCAGTTCTTCATACTTCACTTTGGCCAGCGGCGGATACATCATCAGTATTAACCCGATGGCGATGGGAATATTGGTGCTGCCGGATTGAAAGGAATTGATGAACGATTCAGCAGAGGGGATAAAATAACCAATAGCCACTCCAAGACCCATGGCAAGGAAGATCCACAGGGTTAGGTAATTGTCGAGAAAGGATAGTTTTTTCTGCATGTTGTAGCGTTAGTTTGCAAGAGAGGAGGGGCAACTTCCTCCTCTACAAAGTTTAGCAGCGACCGCCGCCTTTCTGTTTTTGAATGTTTGATCTCATGGCTTTACTTCGGCCTCCGGGAGCCCGGAGGGCAGAATATGTTATCAAACGGGAAACGATCTTTTGCAGTTTTTATCAGCAGCAACCGCTACCGGGTTCACAGCAATTCCGTTCATCTTTAGCTGGTTTTTCTGCATATACTGTAATGCTGCTGATCCTTGTTTCCCCTTTTTTGTATTCGGTCACTTCTTCAGCACTCAGATACTCCGAGAGGATAGAATCGGGAATAATAATGGTCTTGTCTTTTTGCAGGGTGATATTTTTGAAACCGGCTTCTTCAATAATACCGAGGTATGCACCTTTTTGAATAGCACCGGATACACACCCGGCATAAAATTCAGCCACTTGCTTCCATTTGGCCGGTAATTCACCTTCCAGCACGATATCAGAGATGGAGAAATGCCCGCCCGGTTTTAATACCCGGATGATCTCGCTGAATACTTTGTGCTTATTGGGAACCAGGTTGAGTACACAGTTACTGACGATCACATCAGCTTTGTTGGAAGTAATGGGCATATCTTCAATATCACCCAGGCGGAACTCCACGTTGTTGAAGCCTAATTTTTCCGCATTCTCTCTTGCACGGGCAATCATGGCTTCGGTAAAATCAATACCAATAACCTTTCCTTTATCGCCGGCCAGTTTGCGGGCTACAAACGCATCGTTACCGGCGCCGCTGCCGAGATCGATCACCGTATCGCCTTCTTGGATCTTGGCAAACTCGGTTGGCAAACCACAACCCAGGCCAAGATCGGCATCCGGGTTATAGCCGTCGAGTTTTGCATAATCATCGGCCATAATATTATATACCTCATCCCCGCAGCAAGCGGATGTGGCGCCGCAGCAGGAAGCTGCATTCAGGTCTTTGGACTGTTTTGCGATTTCGCTGTACTTTTCTCTGACTAATTCTTTTAAGTGAGCATCGTTATTCATAGCTTATATTTTTTGATTTGTTAGCAACAGGCTTTTTCATTTTTCACCTTCAGGTTGTTGAACAGCGAAGTGAATTCGCTGCTGAATTTCTCAAACGCTTTCCAGTTGATGCAATAGCAACTCCGGGGCCCGTCAATTGTTCCGCTGATCAGGCCTGCATTCTTCAATTCTTTTAAGTGCTGGGATACGGTGGATTGTGCCAGGGGTAATACATCCACAATCTCGCCGCAGATACACTCGTTGCGCTGGGCCAGCACTTTCAGTATGGCGATACGGGCAGGGTGACTCATGGCCTTCGCAAAACCCGCCAGGTCCTGTTCTTTTTGTGTAAACTCTTCTTTCTTATGAAATGCCATTTTTTAATCTTATATCGCAAATATACGATTAATGATTTCAGACCGGCAAATAAATGTTTATAAATTAATGGAAAGCTCTTATGAACGGTTCTTTTTAACCAGTGAAATGATCACCCCGCTGGTGATGATGCAAAGGATACCGGTTAGTGACATCCCGTCCGGGAAGGCATCACCCAGTGCCATACCAATAAAGACAGAGAAGACGATATTGGCATAGCCGATGGCTGAAACCATACCTGCTTTATCAGCTCCATAGGCTTTGGTAACGAAGTATTGACCAAACAAGGCAGCAAGGCCCAGCCAGAGTACATAGAACCATTCAATACCGGTTGGCCATTTCCAGCGGATAAAGAAAACATCATCAGCCGGCACATGAAAAAGGTAGCCACTTACCATAAAAAGTAAAGGAATCAATACGCCGGTGCCGATAAAGGCCAAAACAATGATCCGGGTATCATAATAACCGGCCAGCCGGTTGACAGTGATATAAGCTAATGCAGAAGTAATGCCGGAAAGCAGGCCGGCCACATGGTAATACCAGGGAAAATGTATGGCTGGTTTGTAGATAAGCAGCATGCCGAGAAAACCGAGCACAACAGCAAGTAATACGAACCGGCCATGGTATTCCCGGAACAGTAAAAATGAAAACACGGCGATGAACAGGGCAGAAGTCAGGTTGTAGGTCATTGCTGTGCCCAGCGGCAAATGAAGAATACAATACAATAAAGTATATAAGGCGGTCGTACCCATCATGCCCCTGAAGAGGAGTAAATGAAACTTGCCGCCTTTGTTTACCGGAGGCCGCATTATAAATCCGGCAATTAATACAAGTAAACCCACCAGGTTTCGCCAGAACACCAGCTGTCCTGCACCAAAACTTCCTTTCAGTAATTTGGCGGCGCCGCCCATTAACGAAAAGCCCAACGCAGCGAGGAGCATGTAAATAATTCCTTTATAGCGGGGATCAACAAACATCAGATGCGGGCTAATTTTTCAACCGCTGCCTCCAGCGTTTCTTTATTCTTGGAAAAACAGAAACGAAGCACTTTATCATCTTTCCCGTTTTGATAAAACGCTGAAACAGGTATCGTGGCCACGCCGGCTTCTTTGGTGAGGCGGATAGCAAATTCTTTATCGCTTTCATCACTGATGCGTTCATACGTGCCACAGATAAAATAACTGCCGTAGGAATCTTTCAGCGAGAATTTTGTTGACAGCATCAGTTGTTTGAAATAATCTCTTTTCTCCTGCATAAATGCCGGCAGGGAGAGATAAGCGTCTTTATTCTTAAGAAATGCGGCTAATGCCACTTGCGAGGGGGTAAAACAGCTGAAGGAATTGAACTGGTGTACTTTCCTGAATTCTTTGGTCAGCGCTGCCGGGGCAATACAATAACCCAGCTTCCAGCCGGTGCAGTTATAGGTTTTGCCAAAAGAAAAGCAAACAAAACTCCGTTGCAGCAGGTCGGGATAGCGTAACATACTCTGGTGCGGGATATTATCAAAGATCAGGTGCTCATATACCTCGTCGCTGATGATAAAAATATTTGTACCCTCAGTGATCTTTCTCAGTTCCTGAATATCGTTTTCACCGATCACACTTCCTGTAGGATTGTGCGGTGAGTTAATGATGATCGCTTTTGTGTTTGCATTCACGGCATTTTTCACGGCCTGCCAGTCAATATGATAATCAGGGTAAACAAGATTAATAGTTACGGCTTTTGCCCCGTTGATCTCAATATTGGGAATATAACTGTCGTAAGCCGGTTCAAAAACGATTACTTCATCACCGGGCTGCAGGATGGCCGTAAGCGAAGAATAGATGGCATAGGTTCCGCCGGGTGTGATGGTGATTTCTGTATCCGGGTTGATGGTTGCAGCATATAAAAAGGCCGCTTTTTCAGCGATCGCTTCCCGCAGGGGCATCCAGCCCGGCATCGGCGCATACTGGTTAAAATTATTTGTCATGGCTTCATTCACTAACCCGGTCAGTTCATGGCTCATCGGGAAATCAGGGAAGCCCTGGCCCAGGTTCACAGCATTGTATTCATTCGCTAAAGCACTCATTACGGTAAAAATGGTGGTGCCTACATGGGGGAGTTTGGATTGGAGCTGCAAGGGAGCTGTTTGAAAATGAGATAATGTGCAAATTAGTAAATGAAACCAAGAGGGGATTTACTTTTTCTTTTTACCACTCACCAGATCATATGAATGATCGATCCACTCTTTCAGCTGTCTGGTGGAAACAGAACCATCCACCACTATTGTATTCCAGTGTTTCTTGTTCATATGATAACCGGGCAATACGCAGGAAAACTCTTCCCGCAGTTCAAGCGCCTTATCCGGGTCGCATTTTACATTGAAGCGCAGTTCTGCCTCGTCCAGCCCGGTTAGCAGGAATACTTTGTTATTGACCTTAAATACCAATGTATCGGGTCCGAAGGGAAGTGTTTCTTCCACACCCGGTTTGGATAAGCAGTATTCCCGTAAACTTTCAATATTCATATTATAAAATAATAGCGGAGGCCTCTATCTCAATTAAATAATCAGGATCGATTAATCCTTTTACTTCAATCATGCTGGTACAGGGTTTGACCTGGCCAAAGAATTCACCATGAGCTTTGCCGTATTCTTCCCAGCGGGCAATATCGGTGACAAACATTCTTGTCCTGACCACATCCTGCAGCGAAGCACCGGCTCTTTTTAAAACACCCTCAATTTTTTCAATAATAAACTTTGTTTGTGAATACGCATCATCTTTTCCCACCAGGTTATTGTTATCATCAACGGCAACAGTCCCGGTTACTTCAATTAGATTACCAATTTTAACGGCGCGGCTGTAGCCTACAATGTCTTCCCATTTGGCGCCGGATGAATAGTTGGTTCTTTGCATATCATTTATTTCATTAGTGATGGTAACAGTCTCTTGTAAAATCTCGTTTGCTCTTTTTCTCTTGGTTGTTCCCCTTAGCCTTTAATTTCTATGTTCTCATTTTTGATCAGCGGCTCACCCTGCATTCTTAAAAATATTTGTGCAACAGTAATCACATCTTTCTGGCAATAGGTCACAATTCTTTCTGTATTCTTTTCTTTCCAGTACACTTCCCAGACCATGCTGCCATCAATATCATCCTTGGGGGTGGGAATGCCGAGGGCATGTGCCAGCAGGTTGAGCGAGGTATAGCTTTTAAAATCGCCAAACTTCCAGAGCTCCATGGTATCGAGATGGCTCACCTCCCAGGGTTTTTTGCCACTGCTGTTCAGAATACCCGGTAGGGGAAGCCCGTTAATAAGCATCCGCCGGCATAAATAGGGGAAGTCAAATTCTTTCCCGTTATGGGCACATAAAAACTTTTGTTCACCTGCCGACCATTTCTTCAGCATTTCAGAAAAGTCATGTAAAAGGATTTTTTCATTATCCCCGGCAAATGATTTGAGGACAATTTTTTTCTGATCACCGGTTCCCTGCAGCACACCGCAACTGATGCAGATGATTTTTCCAAACTCAGCGTAGATACCTGCTCTCGGGTAAATGCTTTCCGTAGTTTCATCTTCCCGGTTGCGGAGCAGGGCTTCTGCTTTTTTGGTCCAGAGATCTTTCCAGTCATTGGGTACCAGTTCAAAGGATGGGTGTTGCGGTACTGTTTCAATATCAAGGAAAAGAATGTTGTGGAGAGGATAAGGGGTCATAAAGAAAATATGAAGATTAGATAATTTGCGGATGTGAGGAGTTTATCAGGAACCTTTTTTCTTAGCAGACGAAATTATTTTTCCGGTAACATTGTTTATCTCCTCTATTTTAATAAGCAACTCATTGCAATCAGGATAGGATTCAGAATATTGACAAAGTAATAACCAGTATTGTGTTTCTTCGGCTTCCTTAGCGGCTATTTTGAACTTATGAATAAAATCAGCAAGGCTTTCTGCGTCTTGTGGCTCAATGGCATTAGCACCAATTGAAGTTCCTGATTTCAGCAATTGCCGGGCTATTATATATTTTCTCCCGGCATCAAGCTTTTCACAAAAGTTGATTATTGATAAGGCGAAGTCAAAGCTGAGTTTCAGAATAAGATTCTGCTCAATTTTTTCTTTTGTCATGGTATAAGGTTTTTGTAATCTAATTTACAAAAACACTTTCATCCGCACATCAGGCATCCATAAATTTGCACATCAAAGAAATTTATCTCCTTTATTCCGTTTCACCTCGGCCACGTATTCTTTGATCTCCTGTTCCTGATTTTTCTTACAGATCAATAACACATCTTTGGTATCAACAATGATATAATCATGCAATCCCTGTAACAATACTAATTTGTTATCGGGAACATGCACCATGCAATTATTGGCATCCACCACCATCACACTGTTGCCCGAAACGGCGTTGCCGAAATAATCTTTCTCCATATTATCCCAGGCACTGTTCCAGGTGCCGAGATCACTCCAGGAAAAGGAGGCGGGGATTACATATACATTATCTGCTTTTTCCATAATGCCAAAATCGATCGAGATATTGGTGCACTGGGGGTATATCTGCTCGATAGCATCTGTTTCTTCCGGGGTATTGAATTTGTCCTTCTCTGCGGCAAAGACTTCATACATCTCCGGCAGGTGCTTTTCAAATGCGGTAATGATATTGCTTACTTTCCAGGTAAAAATGCCCGCATTCCATAAAAAATCACCACTGGCGATAAATGCTTTTGCTAATTCTTCATTGGGTTTTTCAGTAAAGGTTTTTACCTTATGAATATCGGGTGCTGCTTCAATTGTATCGTGCTGTATATAGCCATATCCCGTATTGGGATAGGTGGGTTTTATACCAATGGTTACAAAAGCGTTGATATGATCGACAAAGTTTAAAGCTTTGGTGGCCGTTTTGATAAACTCATCTGTTTCCAGAATCAGGTTATCAGATGGCGCGGCAATCATAACTGCTTTTGGGTCCTTCTTTAGTAGTTTAAATGCTATGTAGGCAATACAAGGCGCTGTATTCTTACGGGAAGGTTCGCTGATTATATTTTCAGCAGCAACCTGTGGTAATTGCTTTTTCACAAGGTCCACGTAATCCTGCGAAGTGACGATGTATATATTCTCTTCCGGTACAAACCGACAATAACGATCATAGGTCTGCTGTATCAGTGTTTTCCCCACATTCAGTATATCCAGGAATTGCTTAGGATAATTGGTTCGGCTCATTGGCCAGAAGCGGCTGCCAATGCCGCCGGCCATAATTGCTACGTAGTGATGTTTGTTCATTATTGTTGTGAATGGTGAATGGAGAATGGCAAGCGTAACTTCCCTTCTTATTCACGGTTAAATCAATCCCTCCCTGATCAGGTCGTGCAAATGCAGGATGCCTGAATATTTAGAATTTTCTGTAACTGCCAGTTGTGTGATCTCCTTCTTCCGCAACAGGTCCAGCGCATCCACCGCCATTTCATCAGGACCGATAGTAACCGGGTTCTTTGTCATGATATCGCCGGCTGTTATTTTGTCGATCTGTACACTTTTCTCAAGCATGCGGCGCAGGTCACCATCTGTTATAATGCCCAGCAAAGTATTATCAATATCCACAACGGCTGTAATCCCAAGTCTTTTTTCTGTCATCTCCACGATCACTTCTTTTAAGGAGTCGCCAGCCAGCACTTTTGGCTTCTCATTATTCACAAAAAGATCGGATACCCGCAGGTATAATTTTTTCCCCAGGGATCCGCCGGGGTGGAACTTGGCAAAATCATCGGATTGAAACCCGTTCAGTTCCATCAGGCAAACGGCCAGCGCATCCCCCATTACCAGTTGTGCAGTGGTACTGGAAGTGGGGGCCAGGTTATTGGGACAGGCCTCCTGTTCAACAGTTGTGTTCAGGATAATATCCGAGTGTTTTGCAAGAGATGATTCGGTATTGCCGACTATACTGATTAATGTATTCCCGAAATTCCGGATCAGCGGGACCAGCACTTTTATTTCGGGGCTCTCCCCGCTTTTACTGATAATGATAACGACATCCTGTTCCTGTACCATACCGAGATCGCCGTGAATGGCATCTGCAGCATGCATAAAAATGGAAGGGGTGCCGGTGGAATTGAATGTGGCCACGATCTTCTGGGCAATAACAGCGCTTTTACCTATGCCGCTGATAACCACTCTCCCTTTGCTTTGTGAGATAGCGGCAACCGCCTTTTCAAAATCGGCATTAATGAACGCAGAAAGTCCTGCAATGGATTGGGCTTCCAGCCGGATGGTGTCTAAAGCGATCTTTTTGATATCAATAGCCATAAGAAGGGGCAAAATTAGAGGATTTGCCATGAACCCTCCGTTAAGCATTCCCGGCCGCGAATTTTAACGGATTTGACCCGGCCAAACAGGGAATCTAATCGTAACTTCGCCGTCCTCTAAAAAGGGGCCTGCGTAGCCTGTCAGGAATTCCTGCCACCCCCGCCCCGCTGATTAGAAAGAGAAAACACTTATTAACCCGATAATTGTTTCCAACAGGTTCCGAAAAAGGATCACTGGTGGAAACAGGATCGGCCAAAAATGAGTAACTTAATAAATCTGCATTTTTATTGAAAAGTGCGATGGAAATTTAAGAGTAATGGCAACAACAAAAAAAGCCGCTGCAACAAAAGCGGCAAAGAGTAAGACGAAGGAAGCTGCTCCCGCAAGAAAGAAATTTGATCTTCATAAAGCATTGCAGGAACATTTTGGTTTTGATAAATTCAAAGGCACCCAGGAAAAAGTGATTGAATCATTAATGGCCGGTCATGATACCTTCGTGATCATGCCGACAGGAGGTGGTAAAAGCCTTTGTTACCAATTGCCCGCTCTTGTCAGTGAAGGTGTGGCCATCATTGTTTCCCCGCTGATTGCCCTGATGAAGAACCAGGTGGACCTGGTTCGTGGCTACAGCAGTAATGATGAAGTGGCGCATTTCCTGAATTCCACGCTGAATAAAAAGGAGATCAAAGAAGTACACGATGACCTGCTTTCCGGCAAAACAAAAATGCTTTACGTGGCGCCGGAAACACTGACCAAGCAGGAGAACCTGGAGTTTTTCTCTGACCTGAAAATATCCTTCTTTGCTGTGGATGAAGCACACTGTATCTCGGAGTGGGGACATGATTTTCGTCCTGAATACCGCAGGCTGCGGGAAATGATGATCCAGATAAACCCGGATATACCGGTGATTGCTTTAACGGCCACCGCCACCCCCAAAGTGCAAAGCGATATCGTAAAGAACCTTGACCTGAAGGACCCGAAGATCTTTATTTCTTCTTTTAACAGGGCCAACCTGTATTACGAGATTCTTCCCAAGATCAAGAAATCACAAACGGATGAAAGTATTGTCCGCTTCATCAAGAGTATGAAGACCAAGAGTGGTATTATCTATACGCTGAACAGGAAAACAACCGAAGAGCTGGCTGATATCTTAAACGCCAACGGGATCAAAGCTGTTGCCTATCATGCGGGACTGGACAGTAAACTGAGGGCAGAAAGACAGGACCAGTTCCTGAGTGAAGATGTACAGGTGATCTGTGCTACTATTGCTTTTGGTATGGGTATAGACAAACCGGATATTCGTTTCGTTATTCACTATAATATCCCGAAGTCTATTGAGAATTATTACCAGGAAACGGGTCGTGCGGGCCGGGATGGTCTGGAAGGGAAATGTGTGCTGTATTACTCGCATAAGGATGTGAGTAAGCTGGAACACCTGATGCGGGATAAACCTCTTAGTGAAAGAGAAGTGGGTGCACAGCTGATCAGTGAAACCGTGGCCTATGCAGAAAGTGGTGTTTGCCGGCGCAAAGTACTGATGAGCTATTTCGGGGAAGAATATGAAAAGGAAAACTGCGGCGAATGTGATAACTGTAAGCATCCGAAAGAGAAAGTGGAAGCCAAAGAAGAGGCGACCATTGCATTAAAAGCAATTAAAGCACTGGATGAACGATTTGCCACTGAGTACGTGGTGCAGATCCTGACCGGGAGACTGACACCACAGATACAAATGTTCCGTCATGACGGATTGGACATATTTGCCAGTGGTAATGATAAAGATTCACTCTTCTGGAATTCCCTCATCCGCCAGCTGATCCTCGAGGGAATGCTGGTGAAAGATATTGAAGAGTATGGCGTATTGAAATTTACAAAGAAAGCAGAGGCCTTCCTGAAGAAACCCAAATCATTCAAAGTGATCCTGAACCATCTCTATGATGATGCCAATGCAGATGACGAGGAAGGTAATATAGAAGACTCCGGCGGTTCTGCCACCGATGAGAAGTTGTTTGAGATGCTGAAAGAACTGCGGCAGAAAGAAGCAAAGAAAAAGACCCTGCCTCCTTTTGTGATTTTTCTCGAAACCTCTTTACAGGATATGGCTACGATGTATCCTACCAGCATCACAGACCTTGAAAAATGCCAGGGAGTGAGCAAAGGGAAAGCCATGCGGTATGGAAAACCATTTGTGGAATTGATCGCTCAATATGTGGCCGATAATAATATTGAAAAGCCGGACGATTTTGTGATGAAGAGTGTGGTGAATAAGAGCGGTAACAAAGTTTATATTATCCAGAATACCGATAAAAAAGTGTCGCTGGAAACGATCGCTAAAAACAAAGGCTGGAGGCTGGATGAAATGCTGGAAGAAATGGAAACCATTGCAGCCAGCGGTACCAAGCTGAACCTGGATTATGCCATTGATGAGATGCTGGATGAAGATGAGCAGGACGAGATCATTGATTATTTTAAAAGTTGTGATACCTCTTCGCTGCAGGTGGCCCAGGAAGAGTTATCCGACCATAATTTCAACTGGGAGCAGCTCAAGATCATGCGGATCAAGTTCCTGAGTGAATATGGCATGTAGTTCTAAACTTTATTGGCTGTAATTGTGGATTTTTTGTGAATTCCCTCTATATTTGCAGCCCCGAAGCACAAAAGCGAAGATAGGCCTGCCTGCCGGTAGGCAAGTTTCCACTTACCAAGTTGATGTGTTTCAGGAACGGTGCGGTAGCTCAGTCGGTAGAGCAAAGGACTGAAAATCCTTGTGTCGGCGGTTCGATCCCGCCCCACACCACAGTGAAGCGAAAAAGCCCGGTATAGTTTTAAACTATCGGGCTTTTTTATTTTATCTTCTCGCTCAATCTTCCTCCACTATGGGCAATCGAAACCTTCTTTTTTTCTTCCTCTTATGTTGCGGCCAGTTTGCTTTTTCCCAACAACCCATCTACAAGGACCCATCCCAACCCATTGAGAAAAGAGTACAGGACTTGCTCGGCCGGATGACACCCGAAGAAAAATTCTGGCAACTGTTCATGATACCCGGCGACCTGGATCATGTGAATCCAGCGCAGTATAAGAACGGGCTTTTTGGTTTCCAGGTAAGTGCTGCTGCTAAAGGAGATGCCGGAGGACAATTACTGAACTATAGTACCAATGAAACGGCAGTTGCACTGGCAAAAAAGATCAATGCGATTCAGCAATACTTTACAGAGAAAACAAGGCTGGGTATCCCCATCATTCCTTTTGACGAGGCGTTGCATGGTTTGGTAAGAGAGGGTGCTACTGTTTTTCCGCAGGCGATTGCTTTAGCGGCTACCTGGGATACAACACTGATGAGCAAAGTTGCTAATGTGATCGCAGATGAAGCCCAACAACGGGGGATCCGGCACATACTTTCGCCGGTTGTAAATATCGCTGCTGATGTTCGCTGGGGCAGAACAGAAGAAACGTATGGAGAAGACCCGTTTCTCAGTTCTGCAATGGGAGTAGCATTTGTCAGTGCTTTTGAAAAGAAAGGTATCATCACTACGCCGAAGCATTTTATTGCCAATGTGGGTGATGGTGGCCGGGATAGTTATCCTGTTCATATCAATGAAAGATTGCTGGAGGAAATATACTTCACCCCATTTAAAGCCTGTTTTGAAAAAGGAGGCTCCCGTTCTGTAATGACTTCCTATAATTCATTGGACGGTATTGCCTGTTCGGCGAACAGCTGGTTATTACAGGAGAAATTAAAAAAACAGTGGGGCTTCAAGGGCTTTGTGATCTCTGATGCTAATGCGGTTGGCGGTGAAGTGGTGTTACACAACACCGCAAAAGACTATCCCGCCAGCGGGCAACATGCTGTCAGCAACGGATTGGATGTAATTTTTCAAACGGAGTACAAACATCACCAGTTATTCATCCCGTCCTTCCTGGACGGAACAATTGACAGTAACAGGATCAACGAGGCGGTGGCAAGAGTACTGAAGGCAAAATTTGAGCTGGGCTTATTTGAAAACCCGTATGTGCCGGTTGAGGTAAACTCATCCACGCAAGAGCATAAGCAGGTAGCCCGGCAGGCGGCTCTTGAATCAATTGTCTTATTAAAGAACAGTAAGAGTGTATTACCGCTACAAAAAAACATACGATCACTTGCTGTGATCGGGGTTGATGCCACCGAAGCAAGACTGGGAGGTTACAGTGGTCCGGGTAATGGTAAGGTCAGCATACTGGAAGGGATCAGGCAGAAAGCGGGCAGCAATACAAAAATCATCTATGCTCCCGGTTGCGGCCGGACGACAAATGAATTTGTTGTTATCCCGTCAAAACAATTACGTTATAACGGTAGCGAAGGATTACAGGGAGAATATTTTACGAGTGTAACAGCAAGTGGGGAACCAGTTGTAAGGCGAATAGATAAATCCATAGACTTTCACTGGACCTTATTTGCTCCCGATCCTTTATTAAAAGCAGATTTTTATTCTGTTCGCTGGACGGGGCAACTGTTAGCAGCAGTCACAGGAAAATTTAAGATCGGGTTGGAAGGAAATGATGGGTTTCGGTTATACATCAATAATAAACTCCTTATTGACAACTGGCATAAACAAAGCTACCGGGTATCAGTAGTTGATTATTCTTTTGAAAAAGGAAAGAGCTATGATATACGGGTAGAGTTTTTTGAACCTGTTGGTAATGCTACTATTAAACTGGTTTGGAATGTTGGAGTAGTGAATGACTGGAAGAAGAAGATCCGGGAAGCCGTTACAGCTGCCAGGCAATCTGATATTGCTATTGTTACTGTTGGTATTAATGAAGGAGAATTCCAGGACCGGGCCATGCTTGCTTTACCCGGTCACCAGGAAGAGCTGATCAGCGCTGTGGCAGCAACCGGTAAACCGGTAGTAGTTGTATTGGTAGGTGGCAGCGCTGTTACGATGAACAACTGGATCGATAAAGTACCCGCTATTATGGATGTATGGTATCCCGGTGAAGAAGGTGGTCATGCTGTGGCAGCAGTATTGTTTGGTGATCATAATCCCGCCGGTAGATTACCTGTTACGTTTCCGGCGCATGAAGCGCAATTACCCCTTGTATATAACCACAAACCAACGGGCCGGGGCGATGACTATAATAATTTATCCGGACAGCCGCTTTTCCCTTTCGGATTTGGATTGAGTTATACCGCCTTTGAATACAGAAATATCAAGCTGAACAAGAATACTATCAACAGCATGGATTCTGCAACAGTATCTTTTACACTGCAAAACACCGGGACAAGAGACGGTGATGAAGTGGTACAGTTGTATATCCGGGATATGCTTTCCTCTGTTGCCAGGCCGGTTATGGAATTAAAAGGCTTTCAGCGGGTTCACCTGAAAGCAGGAGAATCAAAAACAATTTCTTTTACCATTGTCCCGGAAATGCTTTCGATGCTGGATAGTCAATTGAACAAAGTGGTGGAGCCCGGGGAATTCAGGATTATGATTGGAGGTTCTTCGAAGGAATTAAAAGCCAAGTCAACCCTGGTTGTTAGGGAATAATACTATATTAAATCTCATACTTCCCCTAAAAAGCTTATAGGAGGGTAGGTATTTACCCATTGTAAAATGTGGTCTTTTAAAAGAGGGTCTTTTTTTGCCAACTCAAATATCAAATCCACTACTTTTTCTATATCACTTGTAAAATCTTCTGCACTAAAAAAGGCTGAATCAAAGCCCTTTCGATCAATTAGTTCGAGATGCTTTCCTCCACCGCTTCTATGACCTATTAAAATAGACCGGTTCCTTCCATTTTTTTTCTTAGAAGTTTTATCAGCTATGAAAGAGAAGCCATGTACTATACCGCAACGTAGCACATGATACATTTGATCAGGTAAGTCTGTCTTACCATTTGAATATTTGAAATTTTTATATCTGGGATCAATTAAAGATAAATATGTTCCAATAAAATGTTTATAATCGTCTTTGTTAGTTGCCTCTTTTCCGGAAACAAGTTTTACTAAATATTCTATGAAAACGGAACACATAAGAAAAACCCATACATCTCCTATTGTGGAGTATCGTTTTACTTCACCTATTCTTTCTTTGTAATAGAAATGTATTGAATCAAGAGTTTCCATAATATAAATTTTTTAAAAACTCTTAGAGGTTTTCATACGCAACCGCAATCTCCGCTCCCACTTTCGCATTGTGTTTGATCAAAGCTATATTGGCTTCCAGGCTTTCACCGTTGGTATGATCAGCAATATATTTTAATAAGAAAGGCGTTACTTCTTTGCCGGTTATCTTTTGTGCTGCGGCTGCCTGCAGGGCCTGCTGTATATAAACTTCCATTTCATCTGCCACAATCTCCTGTTCTGCCGGAACCGGGTTGGCGATCAGTACCGATCCTTCCAAACCCAATTGCCATTTAGTGGATAAGAGTTGGGCGATCTCTTCCGGGGAATCTAAGCTGAGCGGTGACCGGAAACCACTTTTGCGGGAATAAAAACTCGGGAACTCCTCTTGTCCATATGTAACAACGGGAATTCCTTTCGTTTCCAAATACTCTAATGTTAACCCAATATCTAAAATTGATTTTACGCCGGCTGAAACAACGGCCACCGGGGTTTGCGCCATTTCAGTCAGGTCGGCTGATATATCCATACTTAATTCTGCACCACGGTGTACGCCACCAATGCCACCGGTAACAAAGATCCTGATACCCGCCATTGCTGCGATCCTCATCGTTGCTGCAACCGTGGTGGCACCATACAATTGCCGGCTGATCACATAGGGCATATCCCGCAGGCTCACTTTCCATACATTGCCGGCATTCCCAAAATATGCTAACTCTTCTTTGCTTAAACCCACATGGCATTGCCCGTTAAAGATGGCAATTGTGGCCGGGACAGCCCCGTTGGCTCTTACTACTTTTTCCACCGCCAATGCCGTTTCCACGTTTTGAGGATAAGGCATGCCGTGTGATATGATGGTTGATTCCAGGGCAACAACTGCTTTTCCTGCCTTTAATGCTTCCTGTACTTCAGGGTGTATGGTAAGGAATTGATGCATTAATCAGGATAATATTTGGGAACAAGGCTTAATAATTTTTGCTGGTCAAGGTGGGTGGCGATCGCACCGTTCACTTGTAAGATCTCCGCAGATAAAGTATGCGCCAGCTTCAGGCAACCCAGGTCATCTTTACCTAAATGTTTTGCCAGTAAATAACCAGACAGCGAACCATCGCCGGCACCGGTGCAGTCCACTACTTCTATATCCGGCGCATGCAGGGTAATCGCTTTTTCTTTGTTGTATAAGGCAGAGCCATGTTTGCCATTATGCAGCCAGATATTTTGTACGCCTTTCTCTAATAATTCTTCCACTTGTAATTGTGTAAGGAATGATTTTTCTGAACAAAGTACGGGCAGTTCATCTTCATTAGGAGTGATCATATACAGGCCGGTAAGATTTACCCCTTTGTATTTCTTGGCCGGTGGTACCGAAACGGGCTCCAGGATAAATGGAATAGTAGTTTCAGCACTAAAAGCCAGTAACCATTCAGCAGTGTCTACGCTGATATTGGCATCGGCAAGTAAGAAGGAAGCGGTCTTCAGCAATTCTTTATGTTGCTCCAAATGCCCGGGTGTAATGAGTTGGTTAGCTGCATTGGTCAGGAAAGCAGAGAACAAAGAACCATCGACGTTCAGAATACCTGTGTATTTACCGGAAAGGCCATTTCGGGTAATAGAGGCATCCAGTTTAACGCCCGCTTCTGTGCATACTTTCTTTAACCAGTCACCATCACTGTCATTCCCAAACACACTGATCAGCTGGACCGGAACACCAAGCAGGGCCAGCTGGTGGGCAATATTGCGGCTGACGCCTCCGGACGTTTTGGTAACCACTGCTTCGTTGGTGGTGGCCAGCAACATCTCGCTGCTGGCATGGAATAACTCATCCACTAAGGATGCGCCGATACAGATAACAGGGTTTGACATGCTGCAAATGTAATGGCAATAACTATTCTTCTTTACGACGTACTACCAGGTACCAGTCATTTTCTAAAGGCAGGTAGCCATAGTCATAGCAATAAAAATACGTTTTACCGGTTTTGGTGGTATAAAGGTGGGTGAGGTACTTGAATTGAAATCCCAAGCGTTGAAGTTTGTCTTTATTTGCTTTGGCCGTTTCCTCTCCTTCGGGTAATATGCTCTCAAGTATTTTCCGGTTCCTGAGCAGTGTATTATTGATATTCCTGACATAAGTGCTGTGACTCCCCTTGGCTTTTTGCTGGTTATTGTAATTATTCCGGCAATTATCGTCGCAGAATTTTTTATCAATACGGCCTTTCAGGGTCCGGCCACAAGCAAGACATGTTTTGGTCTCAGGTGCAGTCATAGTAAAGGTTTCAGGAGATTAAGGTAGGCTTTTTTATCCGTGTGCAAACGTTTTTACACGTTTAGCTTCGGGAGTAAACGGGTAAAAACCGGCTATCGCTTTCCGGCACCGGCATCTTTGTGTTGTCAACCGGCAATGACGTCACCGGCTGACTGAGATAACAAAATTCAAAACCGCTTCCGTCAAAAAATAACCGGGAGCACAAATTTTAAAACTATGTACGCTTTAAAAAACAAAGTACAACTGATCGGCAATCTGGGTAATGCACCTGAAGTAAAAACCTTAGAAAGTGGAAAAAAGATGGCCCGTTTTTCCGTGGCCACAAACGAAAGCTATCGCAATGCCAAAGGCGAGAAAATAACTGAAACACAGTGGCACAGCCTGGTGGCCTGGGGTAAAGTGGCTGAGATCGTTGAAAAATACCTGACCAAGGGAAAAGAAGTGGCCATTGAGGGCAAGCTGATCAACCGCAGTTATAATGACAAAGATGGTAACAAAAAATATGTCACCGAAGTGCAGGTGAGTGAATTACTGATGCTCGGCGTAAAAGCCACAGAAGCATAAACAGGTAGCCACGAATGGCACGAATATCACGAATGATTTCGGTTTGATGTTCGTGCCATTTTTCATTAAACCCCTTAAATATTCAGGCATGACTATTTTATACAAGGACGAAGTTTATAGAATTGTTGGCGCATGTATGGATGTCTACAATTGTCTTGGGTATGGTTTCCTGGAAGTAGTATATAAAGATGCCATGGAAATTGAGTTTAGAGAAAGGCGAATGACTTATTCCAGGGAAAATCCTTTTCCGATTCTTTATAAAGGAATTCGGCTAAAGCGGATCTTTTATGCTGATTACTTCTTATACAATAAAATTATTATTGAAGTGAAAGCCAACGCAGACGGGATTTCTGAAGAAGCAATTGCACAAACGCTAAACTATCTCAAAGCTTCAGGGAACCGGGTTGGGTTAATTATTAATTTCGGAAAAAGAAGATTGGAATACAAAAGAGTGATTTTCTGATTTGGCTAATTGTATTTTATTCGTGGTATTTGTGTAATTCGTGGCAAAAAAACTTAACTGTGGCATCCTTCGCTCCCGATATAGCTAATAAAATGTTCGGTATTGCCGTGCAACTGGTGAACCAGAGTTCCCGGAATATCTTCCTGACAGGGAAGGCGGGTACCGGTAAAACAACATTTTTGAAATACATCCGGGAGAATTGTCATAAACAAATGGCTGTCGTGGCACCAACCGGTGTGGCCGCTATTAATGCGGGGGGTGTTACGATTCATTCATTATTTCAACTGCCGATCTCCCCTTTTATACCGGAGGCAAAAGGATTTTCCAAAAACGAGGAAACTGTTAACCGGCATAGCCTTATCAGCCGGTTACGGATGAATACTGATAAGAAGAAAGTATTACAGGAGCTGGAGTTGCTGGTCATCGATGAGATCAGCATGGTCCGATGCGACACGCTGGATGCGGTGGATACTGTCTTGCGGCATGTAAGAAACCGGTACCAGGATCCTTTCGGTGGCGTGCAGGTATTGTTTATCGGGGATATGTTCCAGTTGCCGCCTGTCATCAAAGAACAGGAATGGAACCTGTTGTCTGAATATTATACAGGCCCCTATTTTTTCGACAGCCTGGTGATCCGGCAGGAACAACCTGTTTATATTGAGTTCGATAAAATTTACAGGCAGAGTGAAGAACGGTTTATCCGGTTGCTGAACCAGGTGAGAAATAATAATCTTGACGAAGAAGGAATGACAATCCTGGAAGACCGGTTTCATCCAGCTTTCAAAAGAACAAAGGAGGATGGATTCATTATTCTGACCACTCATAATGAAACAGCCCGGCAAACCAACACGGAAAAGCTGCATGGGTTAGCGGGGAAATTATTTTCTTTTAAGGCTGATATTGAGGATGACTTCCCGGCAAATGCTTACCCGGCGGATGAACTGTTACAGCTCAAGGTTGGCGCACAGGTCATGTTCATTAAAAATGACCTGGATAAGAGCAAGCGTTACTTCAATGGTAAAATTGGTACGGTTACCAAACTGGAAGACGAGAAGATCTTTGTTCAATGCGCTGACGAGCCCGGTGAGATTGAAGTAAAAAAAGATAAATGGGAAAATATCCGCTACGATCTGAATAAAACCACCCGCCAGTTAGAAGAAAAACTCCTGGGGGCCTTCTCTCAATACCCGTTGCGGCTGGCCTGGGCTATCACGATTCATAAAAGCCAGGGATTAACTTTTGAGAAAGCTATCATCGATGCGGGTAAATCTTTTGCCGCAGGGCAGGTATATGTGGCACTGAGCCGCTGTACCAGTTTAGGAGGAATGGTATTACAAAGCCGGATCAATAAGGAAAGCTTAAGGACAGATCAGCGGATCGTCAATTTTTCAAGAACAGCAGCTTCTGTCGGTGCACTGGAAGAGGAATTAGTTGCGGCTCAAAAGCAGTACTGGCAAAAGATACTGCTTTCCCTGTTTGATTTCAGGAATGTGGTGGCTAACAGTAAAGAACTGGTAAGTTATATAGCAGAACATGCATCTTCTTTCAACCAGGAAGTCTTGCCCTGGGTGGAAGCGATGAACGGGGAACTTCTTTCCCGGCAGGATGTAGCCGAAAGGTTTCAGCAACAACTGCGACAGCTATTTGCCCTGAATGAGGAAGCCCGGTTACAGGAACGCGTCAGAGCTGCAGCCGAACATTTTTATAAGGAAACAGAATCTTTGATCGGGAAATTGCAGGGATCTCTCGCAGTAACCGATAGCCGGCTGCATGCCAAAGAGTATAATGATTTGCTGAAGGAGATTATCATACAACTGGCATCAAAGAAGCATATACTGGAGAAGGGCGGTCTTTCGGATATTGACGCATATCATACAAGAAAGAAAAACTTTATTGCTCCCGCAGTTTCTATTAATGCTTATGCCGGGGCATCCCAACAGCAGGTAACAAATATTCCCAACCCGGTACTTTACCAGCAATTGAGAAAGAAACGAGATGCGATCTGTGAACGAAAAGGGTCACCTATATATATGGTAGCGGGTTCGCAAACGCTGTTGGAAATGTGTACCTACCTGCCCCGGACAGAAAAGGAATTGGAGCAAATAACAGGTTTTGGTCCGGCTAAGATCAAATCCTACGGACCTGATTTCCTGGATATCATTGTCGCTTATTGCGAAGCACATGGCCTTGAATCAAGGATTAATGAAAAGACCGTACAAAAAAGTAAAAAGGAAAAGAAGGAAAAAAAGACCAATACCAAGGCAGAGACCTATCTTTTATTCCGGGAGGGAAACCCTGTTGCAGAAATTGCGAAGCTTCGAGACCTGGCACCACAGACCATCGAGGGCCATCTTGCATTTTATATTGTGCAAGGGGAAATAAAGATCGAAGAGTTATTATCTCAGGAAAAGATAGCGCTGATCGAACCATTTACCAGGAATTTTACCGGTGGATCCATTACAGCAATCAAAGAACAGTTTGGCGAAGAGGTAAGTTTTGGAGAAATCAGGCTAATGCTGGCCTGGCAGGAATACCTGAAACAACAAAAGGGTTAACGGAGAAGGGTTATAGTTCCTTTTTTCCTTTCCGGCGATTGGCCCCTGAGAGTTACTTCTGCATACCAAACCAGGCTACCGGTTTCCATTTTAACCCCTTTATATGTTCCATCCCATTTTTGAAAAGGGTTAGTAGTTTGGAATACCAGCTGCCCCCAGCGGTTATAGATGGATAGTTTGTAACTGATAATAGCTCCTACGCCACCATTTACCCCAAAATCATCGTTGCGGCCATCGTTATTCGGTGTAAAAGCTGAGGGAAAATAGACACCGGTGCAGGTATTATCCAAGGGAATGAGTAGGGATGCTGTAGCAGGGCAGGCGTTTATTTGCCCGACCGTTACAGCATATGTTCCCGATGCTGCATTAGTAATGACAGCATTTGTCTGGATGGGTGTGGTATTCCAGTTATAAGTATAGGGGCCACTACCTCCTGTTACTGCAACTGATGCTGAACCACCGGCATTCGTTTGGCAATCTGCCTCTTTTATAACTGATGTTGTTAATCCCAGAATGGTTATGTCTTTTGAAATAGAGGATGAAGCATTCCCGGGTCCTGCTACGGTTAGGGAAACAGTATAAATTCCGGGCCCTGAAAAGGTATGCGCAGGATTCTCTGATGCGGATGTGTTATTAGTTCCGGAGTTGATATCTCCAAAACTCCAGCTAAATACATCCGGACACAGGGCGGAGGTATTGGTAAAACTTACCGTAGGGCCATCTGTACAGGTATAACTAAAGTCTGCGATGTTAGGAGGAGTTTCACTGATAAGAATATCATCAACAGCAAAACCATCATAATTATTACAAATTGTTCCGGCTCCAAAGATGAACCGGAAAATTACAGAGGGTTCGCCGGCCAATTGCAGCATACTATGAGTTGCGGTCACCCAGCCATTGCTGCCATTACCAGCCCGGCAACTTCCTGAAGCTGGTTGAATATTGCCTGACCAGCCATCCCTTATTGTAGTAAGAGGAGATAAATAAGTTATGGGGGCGAAGTTGAACCAGTTGGTAGTTAAACAATTTCCGGTTTCATTAGCTGACCCCAATGTTATCCATGTTGTTCCGTTGTCAATGGAATACTGGAAGGATGCTCCATCAAACTGTCTTTCCATTTCCCAAAAAAGTTTCATTGATATATATGGGAACCGGAGATTGGTGAAATTAAAACAGGGGCTTTGTAACCAGGACGCTTCTCCGTTGGTATAAGAACTGCCGGTTAAACCGCCAATGATCCAGCACCGGCTTCCCGAACCGGCAGTTTGTATAACCGGCTTTGATGGTGTCCCCCATGCCCAGTCAGACCCTGTTCCTCCGGAAAACCAGGCACCATCGGTCGTTTCAAAATTCTGGAGATACGGAAAATTATTGATTGGATTAGTACACTGCGCTATGACCCTGTTATACCCCTGTAGAAGGATTATCAATAAAACTAAAGACCCCGTAATTAATGAACAACGTACGGACATTGTAATAAATGTTTAAAACGAGACCCAAAAATACATGCAAATGGTCAGAGGAGCGGAATAGGAAATGACCAATGGCTTAATAGAACTGGTGTTTGTTTTCAGTAAAGCAGTTACGATGTTATTAAGCTATCATAGTTAATTATTCACATTTATGTTCAATAAACTTGTTACATAAAAGTTTATATATATCTTTCATTAACTAATAAATCATGGCAATACTTACTACCCCCGGTTATCGCATTATCAGCAATCACGGTATTGCTGAAATGAGACAAAAAGTATCCAACGAACAAAACGCATTATTTGCACTTCAATCATTTCAGCCTGGCGAAGTGATTGCTGAGTTCTGGGCCGGGACCATTGCCGCCGACCCCACTTACCTGACGGTCCAGGTGGATGTTGGTAAGCATATTACCCTTCAGCCTGAGTTTTTACAGTACATCAATCATAGCTGCGATCCGAATGTTTTCTTCGACACAACACTTATGCAGTTGGTTGCATTAAAGGAACTCAATCCCGGAGATGAAATGACTTTCTTTTATCCTTCCACGGAGTGGCAGATGACCCAATCTTTTAATTGCTATTGCGGCAGCCCGAACTGCCTGGGGGATATAAGGGGAGCTGCTTATTTATCTGAGGATATAACAAAGCAATACCGCTTTACTGACTTTATTCAACAACAACTGGCGAAACGGGCAGCCAGGAAAGTAGCCTGACCGCATGAAAGTATCTGAAGCCTCCAGGTTATTAAAACCGTATACTATTTGGGTGCTGGCTCCGCATCTCGAATCTGAAGACCCTAATCTTAAATATTACTACGATTTTACCCAAAGTATCGCTGAATACGCGAAAGTATTCGACGAACTGAAAGCGGAATGGAAATGGCAGCCGGTAACTATCAATAACTATAAAGAAATCATTCGGTCAATTGCAGAAAGCAAAAATGGGAAAACCCCATTAGTCCTTAACCTCTGTGATGGGGATGAGGTTAATGGCACTCCGGGTGTTTCGGTAATCCATGAACTTGAAAAGTATGGACTGATCTACACCGGCTCAGATGCTCATTTTTATACTATCACGACTTCAAAAATCCCGATGAAAAAGGCTTTTGACAAAGCGGGTGTGTCGTCAGCCAGCTGGAGGGTTATTACGGATAAAAAGGGATCTACAAAGGGAATTGCTAAAAGAGTGGGAACACCTGTCATTATTAAGCCAGCGGTTTCAGGCGGAAGCATGGGTGTTTCTGTAAAAAATGTTGTACATACAGAAGAAGAATTGGCTTTTAGGGTGGAAGAAATTAAAAAGGGGTACCGCGGATGGAACTTACTGGCTGACGGACTTTTCGTGGAGCAGTTTATCACTGGGCCGGAATATACCACCTTTATAACAGGTTCTGCTGACGATATGGACAATTGTATTGTGTATGAGCCGGTAAAGAGGATCTTTCACGAATCACTTCCCGAAGCAGAAAAGTTTCTTTCATTTGACCGGCTCTGGGAGATTTATGAAGACGAAAGCCCGATGCCGGAGAACGGCAACTTTTACGAATATGGACCGGCTGAACCTGAATTGATTCCGGCTTTAAAACAGCTAAGTCTTGATGCATACAAGGCCTGCGGTGGAAAAGGATATACCCGTATCGACATCCGGCAGGATGCTGTTACCGGTACATTATACATGCTGGAAGCCAATGCCCAATGCGGACTGAGCGAGGATGAAAACTATACATCTATCGGCGCCATTTTAAAAGTGTCCAATGTTAGTTTTACAGAAGTAATCGGAGAGATACTAAAGGATGCTCTGAGGCGAAGCATGGGGAGCATTGTTCTTACTAAAAAGACTTCTGGCAGGAAGACTGCTACAAAAAAGACGGCTATTGTAAAATAGGTTTTACAATACAGCTTTCAGGGCTGATGTTTATATATTTCTACGCATTACCTTAGCAATTCATGAGAGTTTGTGTTCTGCAACCCGATTATTCAACCACCGGAGTTGATTATAAAAATTATGATCCTCCCCGGGATCTTGCTTCCCTGATACCGGAAGCAGAAGTACATACAGTTTTTCTTAATAAGCTTACCACATATAAACAGCTCAAGGAATTGAGCAAACAGGGGTATGATATTTTCGTGAACCTCTGCGAGGGTTACCTGGAATGGGAGGTTCCCAGTATTGATGTGATCTATACGATGGAGCTTTTAGACCTGCCTTTCACCGGACCAACCACAAAGTTGTATGATCCGCCCAAAGAACTGATGAAATACCTGGCTTATTGTGAGGGGGTGAAAACGCCCGGGTATGTCATCGTTCATGAATTAAAGGATGTGGATGAAGCTGTAGCCCATTTGCAATTTCCCCTGTTTGTTAAGCCGGCAAAGGCAGGAGATAGTCTCGGGGTTGATGAGCAGTCGCTGGTACACACAAAAATTGAGCTGCAGCAAAAATGTATCAGCATTCTCGATGAATATGGACCGCTGCTGGTAGAAGAATATATCTCCGGAAGAGAGTTTACGGTGTTAGTAGCAGCCAATGTAGACGAGCACAATTGCACCGTTTTCAGACCGGTGGAATATCTTTTTCCTGCTGGCAGAGAATTTAAAACTTATGCCCTGAAGACTTCGGAGCTTCATCCTGACTGTAATATTCCCTGTACAGACGAGATGTTGGATAAGAAACTACGGCAGGCAACGGAAAGAATATTTAAGGGCTTCAACGGGGTGGGTTATGCCCGTCTCGATTTCAGGGTAAATGATAAAGGGGAGATTTATTTCCTCGAGATTAATTTCACCTGCTCCGTTTTTTATAAAGATGGTTATGAAGGGTCGGCTGATTTCATTTTGAAGTTTGACGGGATCGGCCAAGCAGGGTTTCTTCGCCATATGATCGCTGAAGGTATTGCGCGACACAGAAGGAAAAAGAAACCCTTTGTCATGAAGGGAAATTCTATTGCCGGCTACGGCATTTATGCCAGCCGGGATATTAAAGAAGGTGAGATTATTTTCAAAGGAGAAGGCCGGGCACAGCGAATCATAACTAAGCGATTTGTTGAAAAGAACTGGAATGAAGAGGAGAAACTTCATTTTCGCCGGTATGCTTACCCGGTGAGTGAGGAACTCTTTATTTTATGGGATGAAGATCCTTCTGAATGGGCCCCGCAAAATCATTGTTGTGAAGCTAACACAGCTTTTGATGGATTGAATGTTTTAGCACTTCGCAATATTTCAAAAGATCAGGAGCTAACATTGGATTATGCTGATTTCCTGGATGAGAATATGGAGCCGTTTGATTGCCGGTGCGGAGCAGCTTCCTGCAGGGGTATTATTAATGGGCCAAGTGGAAATTCACTTACTGCAAGAGAGTTGAGCCTGCAGAAGTGAATTTTGTATTATCTTCCCATAAAGATCATCAGTATCTGCACATCACTTGGATTAATTCCTGATATACGGCTGGCCTGTCCCAATGTTCTCGGTTTTACACGGGTGAGTTTTTCTCTCGCTTCGTTACCAAGCGAAACAATTTTTTTATAGTCAAATGTTTCCGGTATTTCTAATTCCTCCAGCTGGCTCATCCGCTTTACTAACTCTTTCTCTTTTTCTATGTACACTTCATATTTCACCTGGATGGAGGCTTGCTCTAAGGACTCAGCTGAATAATTTGTAAGGATCGCATTTAATTCCGGAACCGCTTCAGTAAGTTGATGCAATTCCACATCCGGTCGTAACAGGGCTTTTTGTATTTTCTGTTTTTCTGATATCACAGACGAATTGATACTCTCAAAAAAAGGATTGATCTGTTCAGGAGTTACAGCGAATTCCTTCAGTATATTCTTTATCTTTTCAACCGAACTTCTTTTTTCAATAACAGCATTCATTCTTTCCTGTGAGGCAAGCCCAAGGCGATAACTTAATTCTGTAAGACGGAGATCTGCATTGTCCTGGCGTAAAAGTGTTCTGAACTCTGCTCTTGAAGTAAACATGCGGTAGGGCTCCTGCGTTCCTTTACTAATAAGGTCATCGATAAGTACACCAATATAAGCTTCACTTCTCTTCAGAACCACTTCTTCTTTGTGCATTGTTTTTTGGTGTGCATTAATACCCGCCATCAAACCCTGGCAGGCTGCTTCTTCATAGCCGGTGGTGCCATTGATCTGTCCCGCAAAGAATAAATTTTGTATAAGCTTTGTTTCGAGAGAATAGTTTAACTGTGTAGGCGGGAAATAATCATATTCGATTGCATAACCGGGGCGGAAAATTTTTACATTTTCAAAGCCTGCTATATTACGAAGAGCTTCGTATTGTGTTTCTTCAGGTAATGACGTGGAAAAACCATTAACATAGATTTCAACGGTATTCCATCCTTCGGGTTCAATGAAAAGCTGGTGTCTTTCTCTTTCCGCAAACCTGTTGATCTTGTCTTCAATACTCGGGCAGTATCTTGGGCCGACTCCATCAATCCGGCCTGCAAACATCGGACTCCGGTCAAAGCCTGTTTTTAATATATCGTGTACTGTCTGATTGGTATAAGTAATCCAGCAGCTTCTTTGTTTTAATGGCTTTTCTGTCTTCAGGTAAGAGAACCCGGTCATTTCAGGATCGCCTGGCTGTTCTTCCATTTTTGAATAATCTAGGCTTCTGCCGTCTATCCTGGGTGGCGTACCCGTTTTAAGTCGGTCACTTTCAAAACCAAGGGAAACCAGTTGTTCGGTTATTCCTGTAGCTGCTTTTTCGGCCATACGCCCACCGCCAAAATTCTTTTCTCCGATATGAACGATCCCGTTCAGGAAAGTACCATTGGTTAAAACCACCGATTTTGCCTTTATCTCATGACCAAGACCTGTTACTACGCCAAAAACTTTTCCATCTTTTACGAGAAGGCTTTTCACCATATCCTGGTAAAAATCGAGGTTTGGGGTATTTTCCAGCATTTCTCTCCACTTAAGATGAAAAAGCATCCTGTCACTTTGAGCCCTTGGGCTCCACATGGCCGGCCCCTTAGACCTGTTCAGCATCCTGAACTGAATCATAGAAAGATCGGTGACGATGCCTGAATACCCCCCCATTGCATCTATCTCTCTCACAATCTGGCCTTTTGCAATACCCCCCATGGCGGGATTACAACTCATCTGGGCAATAGTCTGCATATTCATGGTTACCAAAAGGGTTTTGGAACCAAGATTTGCAGCTGCCGCTGCTGCTTCGCAGCCGGCATGGCCAGCACCCACTACTATAACATCATATTCCTGAAACATTGGGCAAAGTTACCTTGTAATGCTTAGTGCTTAAAGTTTTTAATGAAGCCTATTTCTTTCTCAACCTCCGCCACAGACCTTCCGGAATTCAGCAATTCAAACTCGAAATTGCTATAGGATTCAATCATATCCAGGTAGTCCCTGTTACCGAGAATAAAAGCCTCCTGGGCAGTTGTGCTCACTATTTCTGATAGCTCGATCTGATCTATTTTGTGTAATAGCTTTTGACAAATTTTATAACCGGTATTGTCTAAAAGTTTTTTAAAATACCCCTTTGCTGCAAGTACATCAAGTCTGTTACCCCGGTCTTTATTTCGCTGAAAATGCTCAACCCGGATATTCGTAAAATTCCAACACAGCTTAAGATCTTCTTCATTACTAAAATCGAAGTAGGTAACTGGTATAATATGATCAAACTGCCACATGGCTCCAAATTCTTCCCACCCAATCCCCTCATTGAATTGGGATTCAAACCATTTCCGGATGTTTTCAATATCTAAACCAAAATAAGGGGCGTAGGCACTACTGGTATTTCTTTCAAGGACATATCTTCTGAATGCGATCTGCCATTTTCGTTTCTCCCGAAACTTCAGAAGAGAAGGAGTGGCTTCCTTTGTTATTTCCCTTTTCTTTCTGGACATAGCACTGTTTAAGCAAATATAATGTTTCACGGGACACTGTTTCATCAAGAAACAGTGTCCCGTGAAACAAATTACAAGTATTTTGAAAGATAAAGATCTTCTTTGTGCCGCATGACGTTTTTCTCGCTCGGGCTCTTATCGCCAAAACCGCACAAATGAAGAGCTCCATGAAATATTACTCTATGAAGCTCTGACCTGAATGAAAGCCCAAGTTGTTGGGCATTATCCTTTACCCGATCAACGCTTATATAAATTTCCCCCTCAATTAATGGGGAACCGGGAGACAGGTCAAATGTGATGATATCGGTATAATAATCATGCTTCAGGTAATCCTGGTTGATTTGAAGGAGTTTTTTGTCGGTGCAAAAAATATAGTTCAGGGTGAGCAATTTTTTACCTTCTTTACGAAAGAGCTGCTCAATGAAATACTTTAATTCCCTCCTCTTGGCGAGCGATACTTTAGCGTTATCAAAAAAGAAGCAAACTTTTGATTGTGAAGGAGAAGTCATATTTTCAAAATTCGTAAACATAGCACTAAATACAATGGTAGTTTTGCCATAAGAAATAAAAATGGAAAAAAAGCTTTCGGAATTAGAACCGGGTCAGGGAGGTATCATCCAAAAATTCATCAATGATGATTTGTTCCTTAAACTAATGGAAATGGGATGTTTGCCGGGCGAGAAAATTACTTTGGAGCAAGTGGCTCCATTAGGAGACCCCATATCTGTTAACATCGCCGGCTATTCGCTGAGCCTGCGGCGCAATGAGGCTGAAAATATTGTTGTTGATATAATTAATTGATTATCAATTTTTTAAATGAAAATTGGTTTATATTTCGGCTCTTTTAATCCTGTCCACACTGGCCATCTCATCATTGCTAATCACATTTTGAATGAAACAGAGCTGGAGAAAATATGGTTCGTTGTCTCCCCTCAAAACCCTTTTAAGCCAGCCAATGGGTTACTGAATGAATATGACCGCCTGCACCTCGTGAGAACGGCGGTTGAGGACGATAACAGGATGAAAGCTTCAGATATTGAATTCAATCTTCCCAAACCTTCTTATACTGTTGATACATTGGCTTATTTGGGCGAAAAATACCCGGAACATGAATTTTCTGTTATCATGGGCAGTGACAGTTTTCAAAATCTGCACAAATGGAAAAACTATGAAGTAATCATTAAAAGGTGTCCTGTCTATGTTTATATGCGACCGGGCTTTGAAATTGTAAACACGATCCACGCTGATTTAAAAATTGTTGATGCCCCTCTCTTGCAAATTTCTGCCACTCAAATAAGATCGCTGATCAAAGAAGGGAAATCTATCCGCTATATGGTGACAGAAAAGGTGCTGGATGAAATTGAAAGAGGCGGTTATTATAAAAAATAACCGAGGAGCAGGCAAGCCAGTACGATCAGAGGCGAAGCAATTCTTGTAAAATTCAGCAATACAAAAGTTCCGATTATAACGATCACATTCATCACACTCACTGTTTTTGCTTCTATAAGTGATATATCCTTCATGATATAAAAAGTGGAAGCGATCATGATACCCACCACCACCGCATTGATCCCCTCAAGAGAGCGGTATACCGCGGCATATTTTTTCAAATTGTTCCAGATCGGGAAAAAGAATAAGACCAATAATGCACTTGGTAAAAAAATACCTACTGTACCAATAAGGCATCCTAACAGCTGCATCGAGTTTCGTTCCTCAGGAGTGCTTCCCATATCTTTTAATGCCATTCCCCCGGCAAAAGAGGCAATCGAAAAAACCGGTCCCGGTAATGCCCTTACAATGCCCATGCCGGTATACATTTCTTCTTTATCTATTTGCACCACATCTTTGTCCTTATCTTTTATTGCTTCGGGCCGGACACTGAATTGTTCATACATCAGCGGCATCAATACCTGGCCGCCGCCAAATACCAGGCTGCCCATACGGTAAGTGTTCTCAAAAAGATTAATAGGCTTCCGGTCGGGCCAGTCATATTTCCGCGCAGTGTCACTTAGAATTCCGGCAAGAATAAAAATGATCCCGAAAAGCCAGAAATTCCACCACCGGATCTTTTTAGGCTTTTCCTCCAGTTGAGGAATACGTTTCCGGCTGATATTGGTGGCCACACCTCCCAATACGATCAGCAGAGGGAATATCCAGGGCTGCTTGAATAAAAAATAAGTGGCAATAGTTCCGGCGATCATAATGACCCAGGTAATTGTATTTCTTATAGCCAGCGGGAAAGCTACCACGGCTGCATATACAAGGAATCCAGCCGCCATCGGTGCAATAAATTTGAAAATATCTGTATCCAAAGCCTTTTTATCTATATAATGGAGCAAGAATGATAAGGCCCCCATTAAAATACTAGCGGGTAAAATCCAGATGATCAGGGTAAGTACTGCCAGGGGAACACCCCCTCTTTTATACCCGATCAGCGTAAGCGTTTGTGTGGAAGAAGCGCCGGGTAGTAACTGGCAAAATGCATTGTACTCCATTAATTCCTTTTCAGTCACATATGGATGCTGGTGTACAAATGTTTTCAGCATCATCGCTATATGTGCCTGTGGCCCGCCAAAAGCAGTCAGGCTGTGAAAAAATACGGCCCGCAGAAATGAATAGTGGCGAAGCAGCATAGTGGTTAAATATAAAAAAAATCAGCAAAGCAGCAGATGATAAACCAATTAAAACCCAATTACAGTAAATTCATGAAAAATATATTCATGCTCAGATCCTACATTGTTGCCGGATTACTGATAATACCGGTGTCAATCTTTGCTCAAACAGAAAATATAAAGCTAAAGGAGAAAGTAGCAACAGCGGCAGATAAAATAGAACCGCAATGCATTGCCTGGAGAAAACAACTGCACCAATTTCCGGAACTGGGTAACCGGGAGACCAATACGGCCAAACTGGTGGCCGCACATTTACGCAAACTGGGTATGGATGTAACCGAAGGAGTGGCAAAGACGGGTGTGGTGGGTATTCTTAAAGGAGCTAAACCCGGTCCCTGTATCGCCCTGAGGGCTGATATGGATGCCCTGCCCATAGCCGAAAAAGTAAATATTCCCTTTGCGTCAAAAGTAAAATCTGTGTATAATGGGCAGGAAGTGGGTGTGATGCATGCCTGCGGGCATGATACCCATGTGGCAATGCTGATGAGTGTGGCAGAAATTTTATCCGGAATGAAGAACGATCTGAAAGGAACAATCAAATTCATCTTTCAGCCGGCTGAAGAAGGTCCGCCTGAAGGAGAAGAAGGCGGCGCCAACCTGATGGTAAAAGAAGGCGTGATGGACAATCCAAAAGTGGACGTGGTGTTTGGCTTGCATATCCAGTCAGGTGTTGAAGCGGGATAAATCCAATATAAGCCAGGCGCTTTTATGGCATCTTCTGACTGGTTCAGTATAAAAGTGAAAGGAAAAGGCAGCCATGGTTCCCAACCCTGGCTGGGTGTTGATCCGATTGCTATTGCTGCACAGATCATTGAAGGATTGCAAACTATTGTAAGCCGCCAGTCTGAACTGACCAGGGCGCCTGTGGTGATTACTGTGGGTAAAATACAAGGAGGCGTAAGAAACAATATTATCCCGGAAGAATGCGTACTCGACGGAACCATCCGTACGCTGGATAATGCCATGCAGCAGGAAGTTCACCGGCGCATCAAACATACGGCTGAAAAAATTGCAGAAGCCGGTGGTGCCAAAGCCGAAGTGAGTATTGATACAAAAACACTGGTTACTTATAATACACCGGAGCTGGTAAAAAAAATGATTGCCTCCCTGCAATCAGCTGCAGGAGCTAATAATGTGACGGAAAGAGAATGGGTAACGGGGGCAGAAGATTTTTCCTACTACGGTACCAAAGCGCCTTCTTTCTTTTTCTACCTTGGCGGTATGCCCAAAGGAAATGATCCTAAAAAAGCACCACCCCATCATACTGCTGATTTTTTTGTGGATGATGCAGGAATGAAAACAGGGGTTAAAGCTTTCTGCCACCTGGTAATTGATTATATGAATATGAAATAAAGGACGCTGATCGAATCAATTAAAAGCTGAAAAACAACAATAATGAGGATTATTAAGAAACTATGTTTCTTCCTGTTCATCTGCAGCTTGTCGTTTTATGTGTCGGCTCAAAAAACCGATAAGAAATTACAAACTAAAATCCGGGAGGCCATTACCGGGTTCAATGGTGATATTGGTATTTATGTCAAAAACCTTCGAACCGGGAAGATCGTTGCAATCAATGCGGATACTGTTTTCCCGACTGCCAGTATTGTGAAAGTGCCTATACTGATGGGCATCATGAATAGACTGCAAAAAGCCGAATTGAGTTATGATTCTGCGTTTGAGTATAAGGATTCATTACTCTATGCCGGCTCCGATATTTTAGGTTCCTTTAAAAGCGGAGAAAAAATTACACTGAAAAAGATCATCATGCTGATGATGACCACCAGCGATAATACGGCAAGTTTATGGCTGCAAAGTATTGCCGGCACGGGGACCCGGATCAATGAATTCTTGGATAGTCTTGGTTTCAAAAGTACCCGGGTAAATTCAAGAACAGCCGGAAGGGAAAACAATCGTACCCAATATGGCTGGGGGCAAACATCTCCTTTTGAAATGGGAACCATTTATGAAAAGATTTATCGCAGCCAGGTATTTTCCCCGGGGATCAGCGACAGGATGCTGCGCTGCATGGGCCGCAACTTCTGGGATGAGGACGAAGCTATTTCTCAAATCCCTCCTTATATAGAAGTATTCAGTAAGAATGGCTGTGTGAATGCTGTGAGAAGTGAAGTTTTGCTGGTGAACGCACCGCATAATCCCTATATCTTTTGCATCTTCACCAGGAACAATAAAGATATCAGCTGGACGCACCAGAATGAAGCATGGACACTGGCCCGGAAATTATCAGCACTATTGTGGAATTATTTTGAACCGAAAGATAAATGGATGGCCCCGGAATGATTATTTAAAAAGAGTATAAGCAATCCAGCTCATCAGGTAGGCCAGCCCTGTCATATATACTACTTGAATAACCGGCCATTTCCAGCTTCTTGTTTCCCGTTTCACCACGGCCAGCGTACTCATACACTGCATGGCAAAAACATAAAAAATCATCAGGGATAAACCGGTAGCGAGGTTAAACACAGGAGTACCATCGTGCCGAACAGCCCCTTTCATTTTTTCTTTTAATAACAATTCATTGTCTGCATCACCCACACTGTATAAGGTTGCCATCGTGCCGACAAACACTTCCCTCGCAGCAAATGAAGTGATAAGGGCGATACCAATTTTCCAGTCATAACCGAGAGGCTCGATAGCCGGTTCAATGGATTTACCTAATATACCGGCGTAAGATTTTTCCAGTTTTGTTGTCTGGTAATTCCGGGCCGCTGTTTCAGTGTCGGCCCCCGGCTGTGTAATAGCGGTTTCATATTCCTGCTTCAGTTCCTGCATGGTATTTCCGGGGCCAAAAGAACTGAGTGCCCAGAGAATAAGACTGATTACCATAATGATCTTTCCTGCATCAAAAACAAATATCCTTGCCTTGCTGATCATAGTTCTTACCGCATTGTTCCACCGGGGCGAACGATAAGTGGGCAATTCAAGGATGAAAAAACTACGTTCATTGATATGGATAAACCATTTGGCGATATAAGAAACAATGAGCGCTACGGCCAGGCCCAGCAGGTATAGGCCCATCATGACCAATCCCTGCACACTCAGGAAACCCAGGAGATAAGTTTTCGGAATCACAAGACCGATCAGGATAGCATAAACGGGGAGTCTTGCTGAACAGCTCATCAGCGGAGTGATGAGTATCGTCAATAATCTCTCTTTCCGGTTCTCAA
Organism: Chitinophagaceae bacterium UBA4411; assembly: GCA_002400415.1. Lineage (GTDB taxonomy): Bacteria > Bacteroidota > Bacteroidia > Chitinophagales > Chitinophagaceae > CADEDV01. The sequence goes on along the minus strand of DGQP01000009.1, from coordinate 18,533 downwards.
TGTTTCTTGCACTCATGATAGCCGGCACGGCACAGGCAAAACCGCTGATCATCGGCATTACACTTTTACCATTAAGCCCGACGACCCGCATTAAACGGTCGGATAAAAAACTGATCCGGGCCATATAACCCGAATCTTCTAACAAGGTGATCAGCCCGAAGAGTATCATGATCTGGGGTACAAATACCAAAATACCGCTTAGCCCCGCCAGCACACCATTCAGCAAAAGATCGGTCCAGCGATTATCAGGCAAAGAGGCTGATAGTGATTCGCTGAGTTTTGCAAATCCCATATCGATCCAGTCCATCGGGAACTGCGCCAGCAAAAACACACTCTGGAATAATAAGAACAATACCCCGAGAAGGATCAAATAACCCCAGCGGCGGTGCAGCAATACATTATCCAGTTTTTCGGTGAATAATTTTTTCTGCAGGGGATCGGGTTCGGAAACAGCCTGCTGCATGATCAGCTTAATGCGGCTATAGCGCTGCAAAATCTCTTCCGCCTGTGTTTTGGTGGGATTGAAACGATGTTTTCTCTCAATATTTTCTATTCTTTCCTGTGTGGCATCGTCAAGGTCAAACGATTCATGATTGATCAGGTAGTGAATAGCGGTATAATCACTCAATTCGGGGATTTCCTTTTTTATATCCTCTATAGGTGCGGATGCCAGCGCTTTATTATCTATAAAATCCCGGGCAGGAGATTGATACCGCTGCTGGTTAGTTAGTTCAATAGCTTTTTTCAGTTGAGGCAAACCTTTCTGTTTCCTTGGGTTTACCGCCACCACGGGAACCCCGAGTTCTCTTTCCAGAGCCACCAGGTCAATCAGAATCCCCTTCTTTTTAGCCAGGTCCATCATGGTGAGTACTACCACCACCGGAATTTTCAGATCAATGATCTGGGTGCAGAACAACAGGTTTCGTTTCAGGTTGCTGGCATCAGCTACTGCTACGATCACATCAGCTTTGATCTCCTTATCCTGGTTCAGCAATACTTTGTAGCTCACCCATTCATCTAACCTGCGGGGGTAAAGGCTGTAAGAACCGGGCAGATCAATCACTTCTGCGGTGATTGCCTCTGAAATTGGCGTTATCCCGGTCTTTTTATCAACGGTTACGCCGGGAAAATTTCCAACCTGCTGGTTCATGCCGGTCAGGTAATTAAACAAAGATGTTTTTCCGCTGTTAGGATTTCCAACCAGTGCAATATGGAGTTTCTCTTTTTTCAATTTCAGGTATAGTTGGCAAAAATAAATTGGCTTGTTCAAACCACCTTACGAAATACGATGTTTGGACCCTCTGGTACGGAACTTCTGCCCGGTACATTAAATACTGTCATTTTCTTATCAAATCCTGTTGAAGAACCCGTGAAATCTCTGCCTGCTGCAATACCTTTGCGGCTGTCATCAACTTATACTGTCATGCGTTTCCTCCCCTTTGCTGCCTTTGTTCTTTCGTTATTAATAGCGGCCTGTTCGTCCCAGCAAAAAATGGGTAAATCAAATACCCAGGCCATTGCTAATCTCAAAGCCCATGTGTACTACCTGGCTGATGATAAACTGGAAGGAAGAAGAACCGGATCTGAAGGAGAAAAACTGGCTATGCAGTATATCAGCGGTCAGTTCAGTAGTATAGGCCTTGCTGCCAAAGGAACAGATGGGTATTACCAGCCCTTTGATGTGAACGATGGTAAACAAATCAATCCCGGAACTTTCTTTGCCATTAATGGTAATGAACTGCAGCCCGGGAAAGACTTTTTTCCTTTTCCATATAGTGGTGGCCAGATTATAGATGCACTACCTACCATCGCTATCCAGGAAATTGAAATGCCCTGGTTCTTTGATCTGAAAGATGTACTGGAAGAAAATAAGAACAACCCGCATTTTGACCTGAACGATTATATTTATAATAATGCAAAAAAAGCAAAGGACCGCGGTGCTTCAGCAGTGATTTTATACAATAGTACGATGACAGATGATAAATTACAATTCAATGCGAAGGATAAATCTGCACCGCTGACCATTCCTGTTTTTTATATCCGTAAAGAAACAGTACAAAAATATTTTAAGGACCCGGCTGCGCCGCTTACGGTCAAATTCAAAGCCGACATCGGGGAAAAGAAACGGGTGGGTCATAATGTGGTGGGATATATTGATAACGGGGCAGCCACAACGGTTGTGCTGGGTGCCCACTTCGATCACCTCGGTTACGGAGAGGATGGTAATTCCAGGAACACCACTACAGAACATGCTATACATAACGGGGCTGATGATAATGCCAGTGGTACTGCAGCATTAATAGAACTGGCAAGAATATTAAAACAATCCAAAGCAAAGAACAATAACTATCTCTTTATTGCTTTCTCTGGTGAAGAACTGGGCTTGTTTGGTTCTAAGTATTTTGCAGACAACCCGACTATTGATTTGTCTTCCGCAATAGCCATGATTAATATGGACATGGTCGGTCGGCTGAACGATAGCAGCAAAGTACTGACAGTTGGCGGTTATGGCACTTCGCCATATTGGGGACAATTCTATGGTGTTTATAATCAGGCTCACGTAAAAAAGACAGAATTAAATTTCAAATACGACAGCAGTGGCACCGGCCCCAGTGATCATACTTCTTTTTACCGGAAAGATATTCCCGTATTGTTTTATTTCACCGGCCTGCATACGGATTACCACAAACCTTCTGATGATGCAGATAAAATCAATTATGACGGGCAATGGAAGATCGTCCAGCATATAAATAGTGTGATAGAGTCGCTGAATGACAAAGGCAAGCTGGCATTTACCAAAACGAGAGAAACACAAACAACCACAAATGCCTCTTTCCGGGTTACGCTGGGTATTATGCCTGATTACACGTTTGCCGGAACGGGTGTGAGAGCTGATGGGGTTACTGAAGGAAGACCGGGAGCCAAAGCAGGGCTGAAGACCGGTGATGTTATCCTGCAATTAGGAGAATACAATATTACCAGCATGGAAAGCTATATGCAGACCCTGGGTAAATTCAAAAAGGGCGACACAACCAAAGTGAAATACAAGAGAGGAAACGAGGTGCTTGAAGGAACTGTGGAATTCTGATCGTAAATTGAAAGGGCGAATGAACAACTATGGCAGAAAGAAGCGCCAAATTATCACTGAATACACAAGACCTTACCAATGAGTTTTTTGATGAAACAAGGTTGCTCGGGATCATGTCTCCTGTGAAGGATTACCAGTTTTGCTGGCACCTCAACAGTATGATGGGGATGGATTTCCGGGTGAATCACGAAATAGAGATCCAGCTCACGAAGAAAAGAAGAAATTATTTTTTTGCGGTCTATGAGTTTTGCGAACCAACAGGTTCTTTATCGCACTATGTATATAATAACCAGTTCGAAGGTGAATACCTGTTACCCGAATTTAAACACCTGGATTTTTTATGGTTGATGAAAGGGGACCATGTTACCGATGAAATGCTGCAGCAAACGATCGGTTCTATCCGTTCCATCAATGGTGTGCAGCTGGTTGTGGAACTGACCAATGAAAAGATTAAAAACAAAGAGCACCTGGTTTTTTAATTTGTAAACCTATCAGCATGTGGCAGGAAGCGGATAATAAACTCTACCGGAAATTCCAGTTCAAAAATTTCAGTGAAGCTTTTGCTTTTATGACAAGGGTGGCCATTGAAGCCGAGAAAGAGAATCATCATCCCTTCTGGACCAATGTATATAATACAGTGGAGATATGGCTAAGTACCCACGATGCCGGTGATGTCGTGACAGAAAAGGATCACAAACTCGCAGCTAAAATTGATGCACTGTTAGTTAAGTAAGCTGCCATGCCATTAGCATCCACGATATTAATGGTTCGCCCGGCAGCTTTCGGTTTCAATGCAGAGACGGCTGCCAATAATTATTTTCAGTCTAACACCGGGCTTGGTAAAGAAGAATTGCAGCAAACTGCACTGGCTGAATTTGATGATATGGTGCAAACTCTCCGCAATCATTTTATTCATGTAATTGTTATAGAAGATACTAAAGAACCTGCCAAGCCGGATGCGGTCTTTCCCAACAACTGGCTCAGCACAACGCCGGAAGGTTTGGTGATTGTATTCCCGATGTATGCATCCAACAGGAGGGCGGAGAAAAGAGATGATATACTGGAGCAGCTGGCGAAAGAATTTGTGGTAAAAGATGTGCAGGACTGGAGTGAATACGAAGTGGAAGGCCGTTTTTTAGAAGGCACCGGCAGTATGGTAATTGATCACGATGAGAAAATGATTTTTGCCTGTATCTCTGAACGAACCAGTATGCCGTTGCTGGAAAAATTTGCCAGTGCCAATCATTACCAGGCCATTGTTTTTTTAGCCACGGATAAAAACGGTAACCCAGTTTATCATACTAACCTGGTAATGTCGGTGGGTGAAGGTTTCTGTGTATTATGTGAAGAAGCGATTGAAGAAGAATGGGAGCTGATAGCTGTACGTCAGCTATTGGAATCAACCGGGCATGTCATTGTTCCGATAACAAGAGAGCAGATGTATGCTTTTGCCGGCAATATGCTGGAAGTAAAAAACAGTAAGGGCGAAAATATACTGGTGATGAGCCGGGTGGCCTTCAATTCGCTGCGCAAAGAGCAGAAGGCCACGCTGGAAGCCTATGCCAAATTATTACCAGTTGCTGTGCCGGTTATTGAAGCCGTGGAAGGCGGTAGTGTACGCTGTATGATGGCGGAGATTTTTTTAACCCCAAAATAGAGGCTGGTTAGCGTTTATTCCCCAACTTAAATTCTCTCAGCAAGACCCACGCTTTTCCTTCTTCCTGTTCGATAAGGCTAACGGTTTTAAATTCGATTGTAGCTGGAAAACGATAGGCTTTGACCTGGTTAAATATTGTATTAGTACAGGTTGAATTTCTTGGATGCATGAGGGTGATATGTGGCTCATGCAGCCTTGGATGCTCCACCAATCCTGCCAGAACAGCATTTCTTAACTGATGAAACGACTTAGTACTTCCAATTGCCGGTAGTAAGATGCCTTTTCCTTCAGAGAAACGTATCATCTCTCCAAAATCAATGGAAACAATAGGCTCATTTAATGATTCAAGATTCTTCAATACTTTTTCAATAGGCACAATTTCATCTTCCCTGCATAAAGTGACATGCGCTTTTATCAATGCTGCCTGTTCGGGATTAAATTGGTTACGGATGGCTTCAATGACCAACATATCCTTTTCATCAGCAAAAAGAGTTAGTTGTTGCCTTTTTTTATTCACAAATGCGCTTGTATAATCTTGTTATTGATTAATTACCGTCTTTTCAGCAACACCCGGAGCTGTTCATTCTGATACATTCTAAACAACAGCATTTCCCGCAGGATCAGTTTTCCGGGAAGCTGTGCGGTAAGATCAGAATCCGGATAATCCTCTGTCTTTTATGAACGGGCATTATTAAAGTTAATGTTCTTTGCTAAAGTCTTTTTCAAAACAAACACTATTCTCCACACCTGTATATTTTCCAAAGTTGGGGATAATTTTATACTGGTTCCTCTGGTACATCGCAATGGCTTCAGGTTGGTTTTTACCTGTTTCGAGTATGCATTTTTGATAACCCAATTCCCGGCACCAGTTCTCCAATTCAGACAGCACAACCGAAGCAATACCTTTTCTCCTGTGTTGCAGAGGAACGAACATCCGCTTTACTTCCATCGTATCATCTGTATAAGTCCGCAGGGCACCGCAACCCACGGCTTCATTATTTTCCCACGCAACGATCACATGTTTGATATGATCTGTCTTGTTCAATTGTGCATAGAACGCATGTTCTTCGCCATCCCTTTTTTGCAATTCAAGATCCAGGGCTTTTACCAGTTCCTGGAAGGCCGGATCGTTAGAGTTGGTTCTTTTGATGGTGATCATTTTAAATATACCAATTAATTCATTTCACATACACTTTCTTCTCCGCTGCTACCACCATCTTCCCAACAGGAGTTGTAAAATTCTCAAGTCCATTTTTACTAAGTAATGCTTTTACTTCTTCTAACCCATTTTCTTGTACAGCGATCAACAAACCGCCATTGGTTTGCGGGTCGGGCAGGAGTTTAAAAGCTTCTGCCACATTCACTCCTTTTTCAAATTTTACTTTCTCGCCATAGCTGCTCCAGTTGCGGGTGGTGCCGTCGGGGAATATACCCTGGCCGATACAATCCTTCACACCGGGTATAGCAGGAATTTTTTCATAAAAGATTTCTGCACTCAGGCCACTGCCTTCTGCCATTTCAATTAAATGGCCGAGCAAACCAAAACCGGTCACATCGGTCATGGCATGCACGCCGTTTATTTTTCCAAGTTCTTCGCCCAACTTATTTAATGTTGTCATCTGTTTTACGATCACGGGTAAAATCTCTTCCTTCAGCAATCCTCTTTTTTGAGCCGTGGATAAGATACCAACACCCAATGGTTTGGTGAGGAATAAATGATCACCTTCTTTTGCAGTATTGTTTTGTTTCAGGTTTCCGATCGGAACAATGCCCGTTACCGCCAGACCAAAAATAGGCTCGGGTGAATCAATACTATGCCCACCGGCTAAAGGAATACCAGCTTCTGCACAAATGGTACGGCCGCCTTCGACCACTCTTTGTGCCACTTCGGGAGAAAGTTTATTCACCGGCCAGCCGAGAATAGCGATTGCCATCAGGGGTTTTCCACCCATGGCATACACATCACTGATCGAATTGGCCGCTGCGATTCTTCCAAAATCAAAAGCATCATCCACGATCGGCATAAAGAAATCGGTGGTGGAGATAAGTGCCATACCATTACCGAGGTCATAAGCTGCTGCATCATCCTTACTGTGATTGCCAACCAGCAGGTTTTTATTATCGGGTATGGCTACATTGCTTTTCAGGATCTCATCCAATACTTTCGGGGAAATCTTGCAACCACAGCCGGCGCCATGCGAGAATTGGGTGAGTTTTATAACGGGGGCGTCTGTTTGTATTGTCATAAGTAAAATTCAGCCTGCAAGTTAAATGCATTATTTCAGGGACTCAAATATCCTGTCCACCGCAGGCTTGCGGATGCTGAAATGATTGGCATTGCCGATCTCCTCTTTTTTGATAGTAAAACCGGCGTATTTTCTATCAGTGGTTGTTTTAAAAAAAGCCCTCGAAGAATAGAGAACCTTGTTTAAAAATTCCAGCCCGCCAACATAGATCGTTACAGTAGCTTTTAACTGTTTCGATTTTTTGAAATACGCTTCTTCGATCTTGTCCAGTTCATAATAATTGGCCCAGATGGAAGGACTGATCGCAAAATGTTTATCGAACAGTTTATCATCTTTGAACAGGGTGTACAAACAGAATAACCCGCCAAAGGAGTGACCGATGAATACCCGGTCCTTTTTATTACTGTATTTCTTTTCAATTTTGGGGATCAGCTCCTTTTGCAGGAAGAGATAGAATTTGTCAGCTTTCCCAAAATTGGTCTCCACATTTTTAGAAATATCGGAAGGAATAAAATCACGGGGACGCTTATCATGCCAGTCGCCAATATGAGAGATGGCAATGATGACGCAGCTGGAAGGAATGGAGGCCTTCCAATTATCGCTTTTACCCAGGATATAATCACCGATACCAATAGAGCCATCGGTGATATATACATGATGGTACTTGATTTTATCGGAGTACCCGGATGGTTTTCTTACAGTGATGACGTAAGAATCTTTGGTATGACCCGAATAAACAGTATCCACTTCTGTTACCTGTGAAAAACTGTTACCGGTAATAAGAGTTATAAGCAAGAAAAGAAGAAATGAGCGAACCATTCTTCAATTTACTTTTTTCTCCGGAATGTGATCGCAGCATTCTTACTCAGGTCAGCACTGAAACGGACCTGGTACCTCTCTTCGCCATCATAAACTACCAGCAGACCGGTGTTGGGTGGGTATTTTCCAAGGTTCTCTGCATAGAGTACCAGTGTCAATTCTTCCTGCCCCGGGGCGATATAAATCGTTTTTTTGATGGAGGTTGTCTTCAAACCTTGTTTAGCCCAGAATATTTCACCATTCAATAATACGCTTACGGTATCACCATCCACTTCCCCATTATCGTAAAGGGCAATCACCAGGCTGTCATTCATGAAATTGATCGTTTGGGGAGCTTCTGTTTTTCTTTCTGCAATAAAAGTTGCCGCACCGGCATGATCAGCGACCGGTTTTTTAACCTCAGCAGCAATAAGTACAGGTTGTGCAGGAGCTGCGACTGTGGCAGGAATAACAGGTTCGTCTTTTTTCACAACAACTGGTGGTGTCGAAACAGCAGGAACCGCTTTCTTTTCTTCCGGTTTTGCTGTTGTTTTTTCAGGAACAACAGTCGCAGGTACGGTGCTTTTTACCACATCAGCCCGGTTATTGGTGGAACTGCTTGCCGGTTGTTCAATAGTTTTTTGTGCTTCCACTTTTGCAATTGCAACGGGCTGTTGCAGCTCTGTGTTTTTGGGAGCAGGGGCTGTGATAGTAGTTTTTACCACAGGATGCTCCGGTTGTTTCGTGCTGGCAAACGGATCACTGATTGCAGGCTGTGTTTTAGTTTCAGCAGCAACAGTTGTTTTTGTTTCTCCTGATGCGGGTGTCTTTTCTTCAACAACAGGTTTCGTTGTTTTCACAATCACCTTTTCAATATCAGCAGGTTTCTTTTCGGTTGCAACGGTTTCCGGTTTTGGTACAGTATTTTTTTCAACAGGCGGCGCAACCGGTTTATTAGTTACAATATCTGCTACAGGTGTTTCTTTTGCAGTAGCCGGCTTTTTAACCGGTGCTGCTGATTTGGCAATAGCTTCTTTCTCGGCAGCCTTCTTTTTTGCTTCTGCATAGAAAGGCATTTCATTATCAAGCTTCAACTCTTCCAGATGGGGGAAAAGCTTTGAGACTTCATAATCTTTTTCTTCTTTCAATGCCACTTTACCCGAGATGGTATAATATTTTTTTGCCTTTGTTGTTTTCCAGTCGCCGGTTAAATACCAGGTACTGTCGGATTCATTTCTGCGGAAGGTGCTGATTACTTTTACCCCTTTCTCCGGTTTTTTCGGAAAATTGTGAGAGATTACATAATCATCTTTCACTTCACATACGTTTCCTGCAATGGTCCCCTTTACTCTTTTGATGATATAATACAATTCATCATTGACAAAGAAAGTACTGCGGGAATAACCTGTTACCTTTCCCTTGTATTCAGACAAAGCAATTTCAAAGGATTCATCCCTGCGAACCGTGGTACTGTCATTGCTCATTGTGCCCATCCATAAGCCGGATAATTGTTGTGCAAAAAATGAAAGCGGGGAAAATACCAGCAGCAGGACCAGGATCAGTTTAAGGTTTTTCATATTGGTGTTGTAGCGCTGCCAGCAAAAGGCCGGCATTTTCTACAGAAACGGTTTTACAATTTATCGTATATAATAACGTTTCAAGCCCTTCCCGATTGTGCAGCGCCTTGAAATAAAACTTGTCGTAATATTTCAGCAAAATCCGGAAACTTCCGGGGGTATTACCCTCTTCCAGCAACTGAATGGCGGCTTTAGCATTCAGAGCGCCCAGCTTCTCTTTAATACGGCCAATCGCATCGATGAGCTTTTGCTGGTCCAGCTGCCCGTATTCTTCTGTAATATGCTTTAACCGTTCTTCAAAAGGAATATCAAGAAAATAAACAGGTGATTGACGCATGGTTTTCCAAAATTCGTGTGGAATATTAACCAGGCCGATGCGTTGGGATTCATCTTCAAGCCATATGCCCCCCAACCCCCTGAAGGGGGCTTTCGATGTTGCAGGCTCGTAGCTCATAGCTCGTAGCTCACAGCCTAACCTGTTCTCAAACATTTCCTGCGTGGGCTGCTTCGGCATCCCGATATTGCCAAAAGCAGATCCTTTGTGATTCGCTAACCCTTCGAGGTCAATAACTGAAGCTCCTTTTTCCTGTAATATTCTTAAGGCTTCTGTTTTTCCGGAACCCGTATATCCACCAATGATGTTAAAGTGAAAAGGCAGTTTGAACATGTCCAGTACATAATTCCGGAAACTTTTATAACCACCGGCCAGCGTGTACACTTTAAATCCATACATATCCAGTAACCAGGAAACAGCCCCGCTGCGCATACCACCCCGCCAGCAGTAAATGAGTATTAGTCTTGAGTCGTGAGTCGTAAGTCCGGAGCCATTTGCTCCTGGCTTCCGGCTATTGACTATCGACTCCGTTTCTTCCACCATCCTCCGCATCTTGGGCCCGAAATAATCCAAACCAATTTTAATTGCTTCCTCCCGGCTTTCCTGTTTGTAAGTTGTACCAACTACTTTTCGTTCTTCATCACTAAATAATGGCATGGAGTAAGCGCCGGGGATATGCGCATGGTTATATTCACCCGGTGAACGGACATCAATAACAGCATGTTCTCCGGCAAGCGCCAGGAATTTTTCGATATGTATTTTTTCAACAGCCATCAGGGCGACAGGCAATTGGCAAATTAGTCAATTTGAAAAGGAATAAAGAAGACCGAATTAAAAAAGCTGTTCTTACTTGGAACAGCTTTTATTGACGAATTATCAAATTATCTCGTTGTCAAACTACCGGTTCATACTTGCAAGGAACTCTTCATTGTTCTTGGTTCCTTTCATCCGGTTCTGTAATTCCCGCATCGCTTCTTCGGCATTCATGTCGGTTAAATAAACACGGAGCAGGTTCATGCGTTGCAGCACATCCCTGTCGAGTAACAGGTCATCACGACGGGTGGATGAAGCAACGAGGTCAATAGCAGGATAAATACGTTTATTGGCCAGGCGACGGTCAAGCTGCAATTCCATATTACCGGTTCCTTTAAATTCTTCAAAGATCACCTCATCCATTTTACTGCCGGTATCCACCAGGGCTGTGGCAATAATAGTGAGTGAACCACCATCTTCAATTTTACGGGCAGCGCCAAAGAATTGTTTGGGTTTTTGCATTGCATTGGCTTCCACACCACCGGATAATACTTTACCGCTGGAAGGAGCTACAGTATTGTGTGCACGGGCCAGGCGGGTGATCGAATCTAATAGTATCACCACATCGTGTCCGCATTCCACTAACCGTTTTGCTTTTTGTAAAGCTATCGTTGATACTTTAACATGTTTTTCAGCCGGCTCATCAAAAGTGGAAGCAATTACTTCTCCTTTGATGCTGCGTTCCATATCGGTTACCTCTTCCGGGCGTTCATCCACCAGTACCACCATCAGGTAGCATTCCGGGTGGTTGGCTGCAATGGCGTTAGCCACTGCTTTCAGCAGCATGGTTTTACCCGTCTTGGGTTGCGCCACGATCAATCCCCGCTGTCCTTTACCAATGGGCGTGAACAGGTCCATGATACGGGTGGAATAATCCGAAGGCTGCGTGAACAGGTTCAGTTTTTCATAGGGGAACAATGGTGTCAGGTAATCAAACGGTACACGGTCACGAACTTCTTCCGGGCTCTTGTTATTGATCGTATCCACTTTCAGTAAAGCGAAATACTTTTCACCTTCTTTCGGGGGACGCACCGCACCGTGTACGGTATCACCCGTTTTTAATCCAAACAATTTTATCTGGGAAGGAGAAACGTAGACATCATCCGGTGATGACAAATAGTTGTAATCAGAAGAACGGAGAAATCCATAGCCATCCGGCATCATTTCCAGTACGCCTTCACCCAGTATCACGCCGTCAAATTCAATATTGAACTGCTGGTCCCTGCGCTGGGGGTATACTTTATTAGGAAGGTTAGCTCCGGAAGGGTTTTCTGCCGATTGCTGTTCCGGTTCGCTGGTTATTACAGGTTGCGGTGTTTCTGCCTGGATGGATTGTTGTTCTGCCGCCGCCGGCTGGTTATTTTGATCGGCTCCGGGTTCTCTTTCTTCGTGTTTCTTTGCACGGGCCTTCTTGACCGGGGGAGCTTTGTCTTCTTTTTTTACAGGTATATTGGGTTTCTTAACGGCCGCTTTCTCTTCCCCTCCGCTTTCCACCACTGCCTCTTCACTGCCGGTACTGGTGCTGGTTTTGATGATACGTTTCCGTTTGCCATCATTACCGGTTGTTGCACCTTTTGAGCCGGCAATTGCCTGGCTGTCAAGGATTTTGTAAACGAGGCCTTGTTTATCTAATTTTTTGGTATTAGGGATCTTTAACTGCTCAGCTATGTCCAGCAGTTCAGGAACGAGCATATCGTTCAATTGCAGAATGTCATACATATAAAAATCTTGAGGTTAGTCACGACGCAGGGTCACCAGACTTGAAAACAGAAAAAAGTTTGAATTTATGTTGAATGAAACAGGCAGGTAAATGATGTATCAAAGCCTTGGGAGAACTATACTTATCGGCCTCTTTCTGCTGCAATAATACAGCTAAATCGGGAAAATCAAAAATTTTTGGGCTAAGTGGTTTTAAAGAAATCCGGCGGCATTTAACTGGTTTAGCGGGGATTGTAGCTCGGAGGCAACGTTGAGGAGATAGGTTTGTTCGTCCGTTTTGGTTTTCGGGCTTTATACTATTTGGCCGGAATCGGGTTGTTTTTGGCATTCCTCTCCCAAGTATCCAAAATTTTTAACTCTTCTTTTGAAAGGATGCTGGAAAGAAAGGAAAGTTCAACAGAGGCAAAAGGCTTTACCGAATTAACCTTGTAATCAAAAAAGCTAACCAAAATGCAGTTTTGGCGCCTGCTATAGGCTTTTTCTAGAGAAAACATATCTCCTCTGCCGTCACAAATAAAATGTCCAATCAAATAAGTTTTTTTAGGGTCAGTCCAACTAAAAATAAACTTGGCTCTTTTGTAATTTATATTGTTAATAACAGTATCTGGGATAGTTTCAGGTGTCCCTTGAATTATTGGAGCTTTTTCTGAATAAAAACTCCATCCGCCGTCAAGCATTAAAGAATCTGGAAGAATTGCTTTATGTATGATGCTTGCAGTATCAGAGAAAGTTTCATAATCATATAATGCCTTACTACGCAAATCAATATATCTACAAAATAACAAAGGATAAGTCACAGTTTTCTTGTTTGCTGTGTCGGTAATTGTAGTTACTCCTCTAATTTCTTGTACCGATACACTATCCTTAAAAAAAAGTTTTATGTAATGGGTAAAAGTAACTTCACCATTTGTATTGTAAAACTGAGTTTTTTGTTGAATTATTCCCTGCTTTATTTCCTGACTTTTTGAAGAAGAACAAGATAGAAAAATTAAAGAAGAGCTAATAAAGCTGATAATACAGTTATGGGTGTTTGTAATAAGAAAAGGCATGTGCATGTATTTAAAATCGTAATGGAGTGAACACTCCATTACGATTTTGTGATTCTTATGGAAAGACTTCTTGGAAAGACCACGTTTTAGTATTGGTAATACCAGGACGGAAAACTCCTTGATAAGATAAATTTCCCGTTACTGAACTTGTAGCAGACTGCCCTGACGCGGAAACACTACTTGATGTTTCGATCCACACATCATTTGGGTTACCAGAAGAACAAAAATTACAAATGGACCAATCATGTACAATAGATGTAAAATGCCCTCCTTGAGGCTCAGCAGAATTCCTTTTTCCTTTAAGCCTTTCAACCGACTTAATTTCCCCAACTCCACTTATTGGTTCTAAAAATACATTCCAATCTTTAGTTTTAACAGCCTCAAATTCATAACCTTCTGTTCCACCCCCACTACCGCCTCCGCCTGTTTCATCGCATTCCATTGTAGGGTCACATTCATCGCATGATGTGAACAAAAATTCCCAAGTCGTTTCAGTTGTTCCATCGGGATTGTAGGTGGTTGTTACTAAATACCAGTTAGTGCATGATTCGGATTCTATAAAGGTATTTGTATCCTTCTTTTTTTTATAGAGTTTTGATGAAGCCAAATCTCCTCTTTTGTAAACTACTTCAAACTGAAAATTCCCAAAAATGCTGAGAAACGAAAAAACCCCATCACTGTTTAGCTTGTTGCCGCTGTACATATTATGAAATGTATTGGTGGGTAGTTTTTTAGATATTTCTTTAGAGTAAGGAGCATACTCAACTATGTGCCCTCTTCTTATTTCTCCCAACTCATTTTCTATTAATAGTAGTAATTTAATTGAAGGATTTGTTTTATTATAATTTGTTTTTAATAAGTCGTTTAAAGAAACAATAAATATTTTTTCAGTCTCATTTATTATCTCAGTTCTTAGGTCGGAGAAATCTATTGCTTCAATGAGAGATTGGATTTTATTAACTCCATAGTCAGTTAAGCCAATTCAATATTTTCTGTTTACTTTGAGTGGGCTCAATAGACCCCTCAGCAATATCTCTTTGACATGAACTAAGGGTTAGAGCAAATATAAAAAGAGGACTTAACAGCCGCTTCAAGAAGTTAAAAGGGACTAATTTTTTCATAAAAGAAGGTTTAGGTTAAAAACGATTTTCAAATATATTAAAAGCGACTTTTAATCCCGATACCCGGAAAGTAGTATTTTAGATTCCTGTTTTAAGTTATATAATAGGTACAAGGCTGTATTTCATGTCATATCTTTGCCGACCTAAAATTCAGGTATGTTCAACAAACGAATCAAAATCAAAGAGCTGCTGGCGCAGGAACCAAAAGGGCAGGAAGTAACCGTGATGGGTTGGGTGCGGACCTTCCGCAACAACCAGTTTATCGCCCTGAATGATGGCAGCACCAATAATAATTTACAGGTAGTGGCCGAGCTGGGCAGGTTTAATGAAGAGTTGCTGAAAAGAGTCACTACTTCTGCTTCGTTGAAAGTAACAGGTAACGTGGTGCCTTCGTTGGGGAAGGGACAGAAGATGGACCTGCAGGCTGCTGCTATTGAAATACTGGGCGACAGTGATGCAGAAGTATATCCGTTGCAGCCCAAGAAACATAGTCTTGAGTTTTTGAGAGAGAAAGCCCATTTACGTTTTCGTACCAATACATTTGGTTCTGTATTCCGTGTGCGCCATGCACTGGCATTTGCTGTACATAAATTTTACAACGACAAAGGCTTTGTGTATATGCACACCCCTATAATCACCGCCAGTGATGCAGAAGGTGCGGGTGAAATGTTCCGGGTTACCACCTTACCTATTGATGGCACAGCTCCGAAGAACGAAGACGGTTCGATTAATTTCAAGGAAGATTTTTTTGGCCGCAGCACTAATCTTACGGTGAGCGGGCAATTGGAAGGAGAGTTGGGCGCTACTGCTTTTGGTGAGATCTATACATTCGGTCCCACATTCCGGGCTGAGAATAGTAACACGGCGAGGCACCTTGCTGAATTCTGGATGATAGAACCCGAAATGGCTTTTTGTG
This sequence comes from Chitinophagaceae bacterium UBA4411, assembly GCA_002400415.1. Taxonomy (GTDB): domain Bacteria; phylum Bacteroidota; class Bacteroidia; order Chitinophagales; family Chitinophagaceae; genus CADEDV01. The sequence goes on along the minus strand of DGQP01000009.1, from coordinate 3,215 downwards.
ACCTGGAGGATAATATGAATCTCGCTGAAGAGTTTATCAAGTACCTGATCAATTATGTGATGCAAAACAATAAGGAAGACCTTGAATTCCTTGCCCAGCGCCTGGCAGATGAGGAAAAGCAATTGCCGCAGGATAAACGCAGCGAAATGGGATTGATCGAAAAACTGGAATTTGTAGTAAACAACGACTTCCAGCGTCTTACTTATACAGAAGCGATTGACATCCTGAGAGAGAGCAATCATAATAAGAAAAAGAAATTTCAATACGAGATCACCGGATGGGGAATGGACCTGCAAAGTGAACATGAACGCTACCTGGTGGAGAAACATTTCAAAAAACCGGTTATCCTGATCAACTATCCTGAGCAGATCAAAGCCTTTTACATGCGGATGAATGATGATGGAAAAACAGTGGCCGCCATGGATATATTAGCGCCGGGTATTGGTGAGATCGTGGGTGGCTCACAACGGGAAGAAAGGATGGACAAGCTGCTGGCCAGGATGGAAAAAATGCATGTACCGGCTGAAGAATTGTGGTGGTACCTTGATACAAGAAGATTTGGCTCTGTGCCACATGCCGGTTTTGGATTAGGCTTTGAAAGAATGGTGCAGTTTGTAACCGGGATGACGAATATCCGCGACGTCATTGCTTTCCCGAGAACACCGGGCAGTGCAGAATTTTAAATGAATACCTCGCAAACGCAATAGAAAAAAAGAGGTCAAAGGAAATTTCCTTTGACCTCTTTTCATGTTTAAGTACACGGTTTACTTATGCCAAGTGGCAATAGGAGAGTTGACGGTTAGAGGTTCTCCTTTGCCGGGGGATGCTTAGCCCTCGTGTACACACATCACAGGGACATGGGAATGATAGATCAATTGCTTGGTTGAGCTTGTTTTAAAGATGCCCTGTAATAATTTATGTTTCTTCGGTATGGTAATTATAAGATCCAGGTTATTCTTTTCTGCGAAATCATTCAGCCCGTCTTCAATATCTTCATGCTGGATGAAATCATATTTTGGATGCAGGTCTTCCAGCATGGTATGCAACAACAATGATTGCTCAGGGGTTTCTGGTTTAAAATGTTTGTCTTTGTAATCTACGTTCAGTACGTGCAGTTCTGCATTGAATTCCTTAACGATCGTCTTTATAGCAGGAGCCGGAGTTTCCTTCACCACATCCCTGAAATCACAGGCAAAGCCTATTTTCTGAATACCTTTCCCGTATTCTTTACCGGGAGGAACTGCAATGACCGGGTAAGCAATATGACGGATAGCAGAAAGCGTAGTACTTCCGAAAATCACTCTTTCCAATCCTGATGATCCCCGGCTGCCCATAATGATGGCAAAAGGCTGCAGGTGATTACAAAGATCCTGAAGTTCGTCCATCACATCACCCAGGCGGGTCTCACTGTATATTTTCACGTTACCCGAAGTGACATGTTCAGCTGCTGCTTTCACTTCTTTCATTTTTGCTTCAGCCTCCTGTTTCAGTTCTTCCACGGAAACAAGCAGCACCGGCACATCCGACATACTGACCGGTACATTGTACACATGAAACAGCATCACACTGGCATTGATGGCTTTTGCCATATCCAATCCATAATTCATGGCATTGGTGGCTGCCGGAGAAAAGTCGGTTGGAATGATTATCGTTTTCATGTTTTTAAGTTGTATGTAAAGTTATAACGGATATAAACTGTATATCATGATTCGGGTCAGATGCCCGGATGATTTCGTTATGGAATAAAGGCTGCGCATGTATCTAATTGTAAAACATGTTTATGGCTGCTATTGATACCAGTAACACTTCTGTATCAGCAAAGAGCAGGCCGGGAGTACACCGGCTGAAAAAATACTCCCTGCGTACAGATATGACGCCAATGGTTGACCTGGGCTTTCTCCTCATTACTTTTTTTGTTTTTACAGCAGAGATGAGCAAACCAGCTGTTACCAAACTGGTGATGCCGGCAGAAGGCACCCAAACAACACTTGGCGAATCGGATGCCTTAACAGTAATGCTGGAAAAAAACAATGTTGTTTATTATTATCATGGAGATCCGGGGAAGGCGTTTGCTGAAGGAAAAATCTATGCAACCGGTTTCGCTGTTGATAAGGGAATCGGGAATATCATCAGGGAGAAACAGAAGCTATTAGCAGCAAACCCTGCCAGCAGGGAAGGGAAAGACGGACTCATGCTGCTGATCAAGCCCGGGGAAGAAGCATCCTATCAGAATGTGGTTGATATGCTCGATGAAGCCATGATCAATAATGTAAAAGAATATGCTATTCTGAAACCGGAAAAAGAAGAGGTTGATTATTTAAACAGAAAACAATAGTTTATTGTTTCCAGAACAGATCAATCCGTTGTTTGATGTTGTCCCTTACATTGAGATAAAATAAATTAATATCCCCGGGATGGTAATTTTTGGAGAGGTATAAAAAACTCCAGGGAAATTTTGGTCTTTTTACGAATAGCAAACCGTTGCTGACCTGTGCGTCTGTTGTGTATTTGTAAACTTTATTGAATTTGGTGAGCACACTGCCTTTGTTCAATTTCCTGGATGCATAACTGCTGTCCGTTGTCCATGTCAGTGGATTGGTGGCATATGCGTTTCCCTTCTCATCCCTGAGATAAGAAGGAATATATCCTTTCTTCAGCGTCCGCCAGCTGCAGATACAACCTGTTTGTAAAGAATCGCTGCATATTTTCAAAGAAGAAAAATAGTCTTTCTGAACAGGCCATCCTACAACATATGCAACAACCAGTTTATTTTTCAACGGGCTGTTTTCAAAAAACTCTTTCAGTAATTTTTCTGCCAGGAAACTTCCCTGGCTGTGAGCAGCAATGATAATGGGTCTTCCGTTATTCCAGTAATTTAAATAATGCGTAAAAGCAGCTTTGATATCTGCATAGGCAACAGCAAAAGCTTCCTGTCGTGCCGTTTCATCTGTACTGAAAAAATTGCCGATATGTGCCTGACGGTACCTCGGGGCAAAAACCCTGCATTGCTGGTTAAATACACTGGCCTGGTATAAAATGGACGAATAATCTGTTTTTGCATTTACGTAGCTGTCATCAATGACAGCGTTTGGTTTCCGTTTCTTCGATTTTGTTGTATAGGTGGTGGGGTGTAAAAAGAAGACATCCACCAGGGAGTCCTGCGGCACACCCCGCAAAGGTTTTGGAACGCTGTCCGATGGATCCCATTTCCAGGG
>DGQP01000006.1 GCA_002400415.1 Chitinophagaceae bacterium UBA4411 | reverse complement strand
TCTGAATTATGGGGTACTTACAGCGGAGCTTTTTGCTCTGCAGGACTTGCAGTCCTGCAGCACTATTTTATCGCCTTTGGCGATGTATACAAAACGAAATCCTACAATAGAAAATCCACTTCCAGCAATCCCTTTTTATTTTCATAATTCGCCGCACTGCTGTATACGTAATGTGAAGGTTCGGCAACCAGCCCGGCCCGCACCGGGTTATTATGAATATAATTCAGTTTGCTTCTCAGGAAATCTTCGCTTTGTATTTCTTCGGGATGATTATTGCCCGTCCAAACCTTAAAATTGTCATTGGCTGCTGTCCGGTTGGCATAGAATTGAAACATATACAACAACCAGTCCCGGCGGCTTTCCGGTTCTGCCTGTATGGCGGCTGTAATCGCCTTACTGGTAAAGGTCTTGAAGTCCCTGATGATATCACTGAGATTACTGTGAGTGGCTGTCCAGATAGTATGCATATGGTTCGACATGATCACATAAGCACCCACCTGCAGCCCTTTTTGCTGCCGGCAAAACTGCATGCTTTCTATCAGTAGATCCCGGTAGCGTTGGCGGCTGAAGATATCGATCCAGCCCATGACCGTAAAAGTCAGGAAATGAGGAGTGGCCTGGTCCCTGATCTTAAAGCCTTCGGCAAATTCATAGCTCATACGAATAAGGTTATGAAATAAATGTACAGACTTTTATTGCTGAAAGTAATAAAGTAGGTCTTCGGGGCTGCAAGCCCCGAAGAGCAAGTCCCTGATCTCAAAGCCTTCTGCAAATTCATAGCTCATGCGAATAAGGTTATGAAATAAATGTACAGACTTTTATTGCTGGAAGCAATAGAGTAGGCCTTCGGGGCTGCAAGCCCCGAAGAGCAAGTCCCTGATCTTAAAGCCTTCTGCAAATTCATAGCTCATGAGAATAAGGTTATGAAATAAATGTACAGACTTTTATTGCCGGAAGCAATAGAGTAAGCCTTCGGGGCTGCAAGCCCCGAAGAGCCATCTAAAGAAAAGCAGTGATTAAAATAAAATATAAAAGACAAGAAAACGTTTCTCTCCCGGCAGAGCGATATTCTGAATTTAATCCGGGGTACGCTAAACCTTTCCGGTTGCAACCCGTCCAAGCCAATCCGAAACTGAAATATGAAAAATCTGTACAAAGCCTTCCTGTTAGTCTTACCTTTTTTCGCAGCCTGCAGCAAAGGCAGCGGTGATGAAAGCACTCCTCCGGCTGAAACAATGTATTATCCGCCTGCGGGTGGCACTGCATGGGAAACAAAGACCATGGCCAGCCTGGGCTGGAATCAAAGCGCTGTTCAGCCTTTGAAAGATTACCTGTTGCAGAAACACTCCAAATCATTTATGATACTGGTCAATGGCCGTATCGTGATGGAAGAATATTTTGATGGTCACACGGCTACGACCACCTGGCCCTGGAACAGCGCCGGCAAAACATTGGTAACTGCCACTACAGGCATTGCCCAGCAGGAAGGATTGGTGAATATCAATACAAAAGTTTCGCAATACCTCGGGGCTGGCTGGACCACTGCTCCCCTTGTTAAAGAAAACCTGATCACCTGCCGTCACCTGCTTACCATGACTTCGGGGCTGAATGATACCAGCAATTTTGTGATCCCTGCCAATTTGGGCTACCTGGCTGATGCGGGTACCCGCTGGAGTTACCACAACGTGTTTCAAAAACTGATGGATGTGGTGGCAGCTGCGAGCGGTCAGGATTTCGAAACCTATTTTAATGCCAAACTAAAAAGCAAGCTGGGGATGGATGGTTTTTGGAACAACGGCCTCATCTTTAAAATCTATCACAGCAATACACGCAGCATGGCCCGTTTTGGCATACTGGCCCTGAACAAAGGGAAATGGGAAAACGAACAGGTACTGAATGAGAATTTCTTTACAGAAAGTATCAATACCTCACAAAGCATTAATCCTTCTTATGGCTACCTGTGGTGGCTGAATGGTAAAAGCAGTTCCATGCAGCCCGGCGGGCAGACGGTTTATCCCGGTACGCTGGTGCCGAATGCTCCTGCCGATATGTATGCTGCCATGGGCGCCGAAGACCAGCGCATATATGTTATACCCGGTAAAAAGATGGTGGTGGTAAGAATGGGCGATGCTTCTGACCCGTCGAACCCGAATTTTGCCTTATCGGGTTTTGACAATGCACTCTGGCAAAAAATAAATGCGGTCATTAATTAATGCCGTCCTGTTATAGAAGTGAAATATTTTTCGATTGTGCTGCGGAACCAAAAGTTCCGCAGTTTTATTTTATCAATTTATAGCCGACTATTCATAATAACAAGGTTAACGAAGAAATGTTAACGCCTTTGCATTTTCGGCCGCTGGTCAAAATTTTCGATAGTCGTTTTATTATTGCCTAAATTGGTTATCTAAAACCAGCCGCATGTCTGCCTTAAACCGCAGAAATTTCCTGAAAGCTTCCGGTATTGCCGTATTGCCGGCCTTTGTTCCCGCTATTGCAGGTGCTACCGGAACGAATGAACAGTATGCAGCAGAGCCCGTCATTAAATTTTTCTATGATGGGGAAGACTTTACCCCCTCTATGTATATTGATGAGTTACAAAAGATCAATAGTAAAGAAGCGATCAAAAGAGATTTCTATTTGCAGGGTGGCGCTGTGGCAGCCATGGAAAAGAAATTTGAAGAGATAACCGGGAAAGAAAAAGCAATCTGTATGCCCACGGGCACCCTGGCGAATCAACTGGCGATAGCAGTTCTCAGCGGGGACAATACAAAAGTCTTTGTGCAGGATACCAGTCATGTGTACCGGGATGAAGCGGATGCGGCGCAATCCGTCTTTCAAAAAAGACTGATGCCGCTGGCTAAGGGACAAACTTATTTTACAGCAGAGGAATTGAAAACCGCTATCACCGGTTTGAAAGAGCAGGAAGTATTTGCCAGTGGTATCGGCGCTGTCTCCGTTGAAAACCCGGTGCGGAGAACCGATGGGAGAATGGTTCCCATTGAAGAAATACGGAAGATCAGTGAATATTGCCGCAGCAATAATATCCCCCTGCACCTGGACGGGGCCCGTATTTATATGGCGGCAGCCTGGTCGGGTGTAAGCGTTAAAGAATATGCTTCTTATTTTGATACCGTGTATATCTCCCTCTACAAATATCTTGGCGGCGCCAGTGGCGCTGTGTTATGTGGCGCCAAAACGGTGATGGATAAAATGCCGCATCTTATCAAGATACATGGCGGCACTGTCTTCAGCAACTGGCTAAGTGCTGCAATGGTACTCAGCAGGCTGGAAGGAATTGAAAACCGCCTGCAGGAATCCATTAAACAGGCATCAACCGTTTTTGCAGGTTTGAATAAACTGCCCGGTTTAAAAGTTAGCGCATTGGAAGGAGGTACGAATATCTATACACTCGAGATTGGCCCGGAGACAGATGGTAATAAAATGCAGCAGCAGCTGAATAAGGAGTTCAATATCCGCATACCGCCGCCCGGCGACAAACACAAAACAACATTAACGGTTAATGAAACAATCTTGTACCGGGATGCTTCTTATATCATCAATGCATTTAAAAGCAGTGCGGGATAATTTTTTATAATGGCAAATTGCACTGGTTTTGCGAAGCGTTAGCTTCCCTCTTTATTTGGCAGTATTGGTATGAACAGCTGACCTGTGTCATAGGCGCAATCCTTCCTTCGGGCCATTTTTACAATATAAACCCTGGGTATGGAAAAGAAAATAAAGGGCCTGAATGCCGAATGGCACCGGCAGCATAAAATGCCTGAAAATCCAACTTTACAACAGCGTATTGACTGGCACCTGGCCCACCAGCAGAATTGTGGTTGCCGCCCCGGCTTCCCGGCAAAACTGAAAGAGCAAATGAAAAAAATGAAGATCAAAATACCCGCCGGGGTATGATACTGCTATATTGATAATCATCAGCCGGCGGCGTTTGTGAATCATAATGAATCCGGTTTCCTCCCGGTATATTCGCCCATGCTTTCCGAAGAGAATTTTGAACAACGCTGGCAGCAATTATTAGCCAGGCTCACTGAAAAACTGGGCTGCGAGCCCGACATGGAAGCTGTATTATTATTTATAGGCATCCGGGAATCGGGGCTTCCTTCCAAAGCATTTACTGAAAAGGAAATAGCTGAATTAAAACAAATGGCGATTTGCACCCTGCTGGTTCCCGCAGGGTATTACCAGTTGTTCTGGGTGGATGATACCGGCTGGCCGCATTTTAAAGAATTGAAGCGGATGCCGGCAATGACTGAAGAGGAACGGAATGATTTTCTAAAACCCTGTATTATCAGGTATGCAGATAAATACAGGTATTGGTAATTACCGGGGCCCGGTAATTTGCCCGGGAAACTTTTGTTTTAATCGCGGGCATTGTCAACGAAGTTGAATACCATACCAATCTCAAAGATTGTTTCCCTGTAAAAATTTTTATTCTTATCTGCTGCAACATCAATTCTCAACCTGAAAATGAAATTGGTTCTGCCCCTGATCTAAATTTTAAGCCCCGGGTTTTACCCGGAAACGGGATGATGGTAATGTTCAGTAACCAGGGTTTATCCCGTTTTGTGATTACAATCAGTATTTGCAACTATAGAACTCATTGGAAGGGATTATGAAGAAGGTTACATTACAAACGGACAGGACTGTATTAATAACCTTTAAATATTTTGTTATGTTACCGAATGAAACTAAAAACATTGTGGTAAGCATGCCCCGTATCGGCGATAAAGCTCCTGCTTTTGAAGCTGTGACCACGCAAGGGAATATCCGCTTCCCGGAAGATTATAAAGGCAAGTGGATTATTCTTTTCAGCCACCCGGCAGATTTTACACCCGTATGCACTTCCGAATTCATGACTTTTGCCAAAATGGAACCCGAGTTTACCCGGCTGAATACCCAATTGGTGGGATTGAGTGTGGACGGTCTCTACAGCCATATTGCCTGGTTGAGGACAATTAAGGATAAAATCGAATTCAGGGATATGAAAAATATGGAAGTGAAGTTTCCGCTGATAGAAGATATCAGCATGAACATAGCTGCTCAATACGGCATGATACAACCTAACGAGAGCACTACCAAGGCTGTCAGGGCTGTATTCTTCATTGATCCTAAAGGAATCATCAGGGCGGTGATTTATTACCCGCTATCACTGGGCCGTAATTTTAAAGAACTTAAGAGAGTATTGATTGGACTACAGACAGCCGACAAACATGCTATCGCTCTTCCTGCTGACTGGCAGCCGGGTGAAGATGTGATCGTACCTACGGCAAACAGTTGTGGTGTGGCAGCAGACCGTATGGCAGGCAAGGATAAAGATGTGTATTGCAAGGACTGGTTCTTCTGCATGAAACCATTGCCAAAGGAAGAACTGGAATTAGCCTGATGGTTTCAGGAAGTATTTTAATTAATGAGAAGGAGGCGGGTTGCTGCCTCCTTTTATAATTTCAGTAATCCCAGTTTATTCATTGTACTTACCGGTTTATTATCCCAGAACAATTCAAAATCATCTAAGCCGGCGGCTTCATAACTGTCTTTCAGTTCCTGCAGTGTCCATGTTTTGGGATTATCAATGGAGAGATCAGGCAGCATATTCACCAGCCAGCTGCCCTTTGCTTTGGGAAATTGTAATTGTATCGTTTGTTTTTTAGTAGCAAAACTCACACTAATCATCTCCCGGCTGTTTCCTTTTTTGGTTTGGGTGAAGTATTCTGTCTTACCTGCATTACCGGTCCAGATTACTTTGGCAGTGGGACGGAAAAGAATGGAATCCGTTTCCCTGATCGCTTTACTAATATAGTCAGGCGGCACCGTTGTTTTTGGAACGGGAAAATCAAACCATTTCTGCAAAGGATCGTCCAGCCCGATCTGGTGCATGTAATTATATAACGACTTCTTCAAACCGAAACTGAAAGTTTCATGATCGGCCCCGGTCATATCAATATGCTCAATGTCATTATTGGCAAAAGAACCCACCGTCTCTGATTTTTTTCTCACGCTATATTTATCAGGTTCCAAACCAACGGGACTATGTGCCGTCATCGTAAACAAATGCCAGAAGGCGGATTGTAAAACACCTGTTTTAAATAATTGCCGCACCATTTCAAGTGAATCAATGGTTTCCTGTTCGGTTTGTGTGGGAAAACCATACATCAGGTAAGCATGCACCATAATACCTGCATCGGTAAAGTTGCGGTTCACCGCCGCCACTTGTGCAACAGTGATCCCCTTATTGATCAGGGCGAGCAAACGATCCGAAGCTACTTCCAGCCCGCCCGATACGGCCACACAGCCGGATGCTTTGAGCAATAAACAAAGATCAGCTGTAAAGTTTTTTTCAAAGCGGATATTGGTCCACCAGCTCACCACTAATTTTCGTTTAAGTATTTCCAGTGCCAGGGCCCGCATTAAAGCAGGTGGTGCTGCTTCATCCGTAAAATGAAAACCATTTTCCCCGGTTTGTGCAATAATAGTTTCCATCCGGTCACAAAGCAGGGAAGCAGCAACCGGTTCGTACAGTTTGATATAATCTAAAGAGATATCGCAGAAAGTACATTTGCCCCAATAGCAGCCATGTGCCATGGTGAGTTTGTTCCAGCGGCCATCACTCCATAAGCGGTGCATGGGGTTCGCTACTTCAATGGCAGAGATATACTGATCCAGGTAAAAATCGCTGTAATCGGGAGTACCCGCTTCGCCCTGTTTATAATCAGTACAGGCAGCATTATTAAAATAAACCAGTTTGCCGTTGACTAAGGTGAAAGTTCTTTTTAGTTCTTCCACTGTTTTTGCTCCTTCCACATGGGCAATAATATTTTCAAGTGGTGCTTCACCATCATCTAATGAAATAAAATCAAAGAATTCAAATACCCGCACATCCGATAAAGAACGTAACTCAGTATTGGCAAACCCGCCGCCCATCGTGATTTTAACAGCAGGATGGTTTTGCCTGATCCACTGGGCACAACGAAATGCCATATATAAATTTCCCGGGAAAGGAACTGAGATTGCAACCAGTTTAGGCTGAACCTCCTGTATCCTTATTTCCAGTATCCCGGTCAGCAGTGTATCAATAAAGCTGAGTGGTTGCTGCAAAGCAGCATAAAGTTCATCGAAATTGTTAGCGGAACGTCCCAGTTTTTCTGCATAGCGGCTGAAACCAAAATGTTCATCCACGCATTCTTTGATCAGGTCAGACAGGTCCTCGAGGTATAATGTGGCAATATGTTTGGCCTTATCCTGTATACCCATGCTCCCGAAGGCCGAGGTAAGATCATCCAATTGTGCAAAGCGGGAAGCTTCGGGTAAGAAATCCCTTTTGCAAATTAAATTGGCCAGTGTGGGGTTTTTTCCCTGCAGGAAAAGGATGATCGCATCAATGGTATGAATATACTCCTGTTGCAGGGAAACGATTCGTTCAGCATTTACCGATATTTCTTTACCGGGCTTAATCTGTGCAAACATTTTCTCCAGCCCGTCTTTACAAAACAATGCAACAGTTACTTCAATCCCGAGATCGGCCTGGTAACAGGAAATATTCCTGGTATTCAGAAAACCTTTCAGGTAGGCGGTGGCCGGGTAAGGCGTATTCAGTTGTGTGAATGGGGGAGTGAGCAAAAAAACGGTTGCGGCCAAATCGTTGATTTTATAGTACAAAACTATTCATATTCGGGTAAAGAAGGAAGGAATCTGAATGGCAGTTCATTTCACTGTCACCGTATCATATGGTCTGTGGTTCCTTGCCCGGGATATTCGGGGCAGGCAAAAATCCATCTGCCACTTTATTCCATTTTAGCTTTTACCCATACCTATTATTTCCGCGGAAGCAATCGTTTCATTGAACCCCGGCACGAGAATGAATGGAGCGGCCGGGGCCTGCAGCATATGCAGGCAGACCTGTTTCCCATTTCTTGTAACAACACCCCTTGTTGCGGGGGTATGAGTTTACCTCTTGTAGTGTAAATGGAAGTGCCGTATTGCTGCAGTCATTCCCTTTCGGTTACCGGGTTTGTTCCGGGTGGTTTTTGAGAAAACTCATTTTATTTCCTGATAAGCCTCATCAGCAGGGGAGAAACGGGTTTTTAGCTTTACCCGTTTTCAGTATCGTTCACTTCCATTTTTGCATATGAAGAATTACTTTTTATTCCCTGCTATCGTGTTGCTGGTTGTATTTGCTGCCTGCGGGCATAAGATGAACCAACCTGTGGCAACTAAGTCCACTACCCTTGAAAAATTGTTAGAGGGAAATACCCGTTTTGCTGCTGCACACCCGTTACATCCTGACGAAAGCAGGCAACGAATAGGTGAGATAGCAAAAGGCCAGCATCCTTTTGCTGTTGTTATCAGTTGTTCAGATTCCCGGGTGCCGCCCGAACTGATTTTTGACCAGGGGCTTGGTGACCTGTTTGTCATTCGTACGGCGGGTAACCTGGTGGGAGGTCTTGAAATAGGGAGTGTGGAATACGCAGTTGAGCACTTGCAAGTACCGCTGATACTTGTATTGGGACATGAACAATGCGGCGCAATCAAAGCTTTTGTAGAAGGCGGTGAAGCGCCGGGTCATATCAAAGATATTGTGGATAGTATTAAGGCCGAGACCGAGATATCTGCTATTGCAAAAGATGACAAGGACCGGCTGGCGCATTGTATTGAAGCTAATCTTAAGCATGTAACACTTCAATTGCAGGAACAATCATCCATTATCAGGGAAAAAATGGAAAAAGGTGAGTTGAAAATCGTTACCGCCCGGTACGACCTTGAGAAAGGAAGCGTCACAATGTTAAAATAAAGCTTCTTATTCTTAGAATAAAAAGCCGCCCTGGCAAACAGGGCGGCTTTAGTTTTTCAAAACCGTCATTAGCGAACGGTAAGTTTTGTGATGTTTTCTTCAGCAGGCAGTGTATCCGTCTCTTGAAGCTCCTGCTTTTTTACAAATTCAGCCACATCGTCAATATGCGCTTTTGTTTCTGCTTTTGTGAGGGTGGCCAAACTGCCATGCCCTTCAAAATAATAATGTATAGCGATAAATTTCTTCACATGTTCCCGGGTTTCTGCAGGAAGATATTTTTGTAGTGTCCAGAAATTGCGGCTGCCGGATTTTTTTATGGCCGATAATACACGGGCCGGGCCGCTATTATAAGCTGCAAGGGTCAGTAACCAGTCGTCAAAGATATTATGGAGATAGACCAGGCATTTCGCAGCTGCAGCCGTGCTTTTATAAATATTCCTGCGTTCATCATTCTTTCCATTTACTTTAAGCCCAAAGCTCCTGGCAGCGGATGGCATCAGTTGCCAGATGCCGGCAGCGCCGGCACCGGATACAATTCTGTTATCCAGTTTGGATTCAATAACCGCAAGATATTTTAATTCAACCGGCAGGTTATACTGAAACAATATTGTATCAATAACAGTAAAGAAAGGAGTGCTCTTAACTTTTATTTTGTCAAGATAGAAATCATTGACATGAATATAATTATTCACGAAACCAGCCACCTGCCTGTTTAATTCAATTCTCGGAGCGGCTGAAAGTTGTGTGATGCTGAGATCAGGTAAACAGGTGCAAAGGCCTGTTGAATCAAAAGCATGCCCGTCTTTTATTAATGAATCCGGTTCATTAATAAGACATGAATGGGAGGTGTTATCAAAAGCTGTAACGGTTTTATTGCCGGGGGCCGCAGCCATAAAAATAAAACTGCCGGCAGCAATACCTGCTTTAAACATTTTTTGCCTGAACATTGAACGATTTTTAGTACAATAATGCCGTCCGGAGGATTGGATCAGAAAGAAAGGCTGACACAGGATTGATCGGATGGTTACAGCATTTGTTCTGTGGACGAATAATCCCGGTTTTTCAGTTATTCAGAACGCTGTGTTTGCAATTTGTTGCAATGACTGCGCAAAGATAGCCTGCAAATGCAGGTCTGCACAGCATTTCAGCCTGCAGTTATCCACTGACAGGCTAACTGTATGAGTATCATTAATGAATTTTGTTAAAGCTGTTAAAAAGTCAGGCAGATCGTTTTTATATCGTAGAATTACCCCGTTTTCTATAATCAATATTAATTCTTGCAGTTGTATTCAGGACTGTTCCTGTTTTCAATTGTGCGTGCAATATTCTTCCTGTTTTACTATAATGCCGGGTATCATAATGTATTATTCCGGTCACTTTTGCAGCGTTGTTTATAATAGGGTTCTATGATATGAAATTGCTGCCTGGCAGGATTGTTTTATAAATTATATTGGAATAGCGGGTGTCCTCCCGGGATTTTATTCTACCTGAAACAGAATGCGCAAACAGAGTTATTCTTTACCAGTTTTAAAAACCACTTCATAAAGACCGGTTACCGGTACAACAAGAAGGGTGTTTCTTGCATAAAGAGATTTAACTTTTTGTTGATAAGTTGTTAGTGTAAAAAAGGAAATTTCCAATATTTTTAAACAATGCAAGACCATTACAGCCTTCTCAAAACCATCTATGAAATTGTAAAAAATGATCCGCAGCCGCAAAGCTATGCCTGCCGGCCCCGTGAACTCATTTTAAGAAGCATGCAGGAGTGGTCTTCTATTTATCAGCATCTGACCTTACTGCAACAGGAAGGACTGGTAACCACAGAGCAACAGGATACTCTCGTTATCCGTATTACACAAGATGGCCTTGAAAAAGTGAAAGGCAAAAACAACCTGGTCCGGGAATAATAATCGGACTGATTTCCATCTCAAAAACAACAGTTTTATCGGTATTAAAATCATGACTATAGCTGATAAATGTCTTTTTTTTAAAAAGAGCAACGGCTGATTTTTGCTGTCAAATAAGAATAGCTCATGGTTCACCCTTATAAATACGTTTCTGCGGCTGAAGCCCTGTCACTGATTCAGAGTGACCAACGGGTATTTATTCATGGAAGTGCCTGTACGCCGCTTTATTTGCTGCGTGAACTGGCCAAAGAAAAAGACAGGCTGAAAAATGTGGAGATCGTCTCCATCACCCTGCGTGGAGATATTGAAATAGACAAACCAGAATACCAGTCTGCATTTCACATCAATTCCATGTTCGTGTCAGCCTCAGTACGCAATGCTGTGAAAGAAGGGCGGGCTGATTACATCCCGGTTTTTTTAAGTGATATCCCTGATCTTTTCAAGAGAAAGATTATGGAAGTGGATGTTGCAATCGTGCAGGTTTCACCACCGGATGAACATGGTTACTGCTCCCTGAGTTTATCCATTGATATAGCCCGTTCTGCGGTAGATAGTGCCCGGAATATTATTGCACTTGTCAACCCGCTATTACCACGTACTCATGGTGATGGGATGATCCATACAGACAGGTTTACCAAAATGGTTTTCCATGAGGCGCCTCTTCCTGAAGAAAATTACGGAGACAAGGTGGGAGAAGCAGAAATGATTATCGGAAAAAATATCGCCGGGATGATTGATGATGGCAGTACCATACAAATGGGGATCGGAACCATTCCCGATGCCGTACTCCGGTACTTAAGCAATCACAAAGACCTGGGAGTGCATACCGAAATGCTGAGTGATGGCATAATAGACCTTGTTGAAAAAGATGTGATCAATAACCGGAAAAAAAGAATACACCCTAATAAGTCTGTGAGTTCATTTGCAGTAGGCACCCGGAAATTATACAACTATATTGATGATAATCCTTCGTTTGCATTCCTGGATATCGATTATGTCAACGACCCGCATGTAATCCGGCGCAACCCCAAGGTGATTGCGATTAACAGTGCGATAGAAGTGGACCTGACAGGCCAGGTTTGTGCTGATAGTATTGGTGAATACCAGTATAGCGGAATCGGCGGGCAAATGGATTTCATGCGGGGAGCCGCATTAAGCGAAGACGGCAAGCCAATCATTGCATTGACCAGCCGTACGGCAAAGGGGGTTTCTCGTATTGTTACTAACCTGAAACCCGGTGCCGGTGTTGTTACCACAAGAGGGCATGTGCACTACGTGGTAACTGAATATGGTGTGGCATTCTTATTTGGAAAAAACCTTCGTCAAAGAGCAAAATCCCTGATTGAAATAGCACACCCCGATGACCGGGAGAGCCTCGAAAGGCATTGTTTTGAACGATTTAAAATATTCTAACCGCTTTTCTCATGTAATGGTTAATGAAAAAAAGCCCCGCCTGATTCCTCAGAGCAGGGCTTTTTTATCAAAAGGATCTTAGTTGATCTTTTTTACCAGGGTTTCTTCAACGTAGTGGCTGTTCTGATTAATTTCATAAACCACAGTTTTGTTAGATTTTTTACCTGTGATCTCGAAACGCAGTGCTTCACCATCGCCAATTTCTTCAATGTTCAGCATGAATTTCTTGGAAACGATGTTGCTGTTCACATTTTCCCTGTACAATGAATTACCGAAGCTGTCACGGATGATAACTACATACTCATTGTCAGCTGTTCCGGGTTTGAAATTCAGTTCAAATACAGGTTTGCTTTTGAAATTGCCTAAGAATTTCAATTCAACAGCTGCGGTATTGTTTGTTTCATCAATAGCCTGTGCTGCAGGTGCAATAGCTAATGTTACTACAGTCAGCAGGGCGATAGCAGTGTTACGGAAGTTTAATACATTTTTCATGGTTATACTTTTTAGGTTAAAAATTTAAAATTGTTAAGTCAGATGACGGCAATCGGCAGTAACAAATCAATGGGCAAACAAAAGGGGCAAGTTTCGCTACCAGGTCAAGCAGAGGTTTGTAATACCGGTAGAAGTTTTGGGGTTTGAAGAAGCGTTTCGCTTTTTTAAATACCTGATGCAAACATATGCCGGGAATTCCTGCACATCAAACCATGTTTTTAAGGATTTCAGTGTCTTTAAATTTACTTATTTTAATGTAAGTTATTAATATACACATAGTTATGATCTGTCCCTTCATGATGCCCAAAGCCTGAAACAGGCCAGTTCCTGCCTGTTTGTAGAGGTAAACACTTAATAGTTTTTTTTGTGGCGACTAAGTACCTGATTTTCAGGTATGGGGTTTATGTGTTAAGAAATTAATTTTTTCTTTCATTTTCAGGGTGTAAAAAAATACTATCTTCAGCCGCCTTCAGGTGTTAAAATGAAAGCGTAAACAGCTTTCATTCAACCAAATGAATGGAATTCTGTTATAACCAGTAGAGCCACGGCTGAAGCTTGGGGGAAGAACTAAAAAAAGGAGTTTATTATGGCATTTAAAAAAGATGACGTTGTCATCATTGAACCGAAAGAAATGTTTGTGGGCAAAAAAGACGCCCCTGTCACATTAATGGAATTTGGCGAATACGAAAGCGAAGACTGCGCCAAAGCGAATGAGATTGTTAAGCAATTGCTGGAAGAATACGAGGGTAAGATCAGGTTTAACTTCCGTCATTTCCCTTTAACAATGATCCACCAGCGCAGCCTTAAGGCCAGCGAATCTGCTGTTGCAGCAGGGCAGGAAGGTAAATTCTGGGAAATGCATAATGTATTGTTCAATAATCGCCGCAATCTGGGAACAACAAGCCTGAAACTGCATTCTAAAGAAGCAGGTGTCAATAACAAAAAGTTTCTGGACGATCTGGTGAATGGTGTTTATGGCTGGCAGGTACAGGATGACCTGAAAGAAGGTATTAACCGGGGTGTAAAAGAGCTGCCGGCTTTTTTCATCAACGATGAGCCTTTTACCGGGAAGCCTACATTTGCAAACCTGAGTGCAGCAATAGAATCTGCCCTGAAAAAAGTAAAGAAAAAAGCTCCGGCAAAGCAAAGAGCTTAAAATATACCAGCTTCAAACATTAAATCCTGTCTTAA
>DGQP01000007.1 GCA_002400415.1 Chitinophagaceae bacterium UBA4411 | reverse complement strand
TCTGAATTATGGGGTACTTACAGCTTGACTATATCTTAACATTTATCCTTTTAGAGAACAGCGGAACAATTAACTTCCCATTTTCTGGAGCGAAAGACTTTGGGACAGTAACGTTAGACAAGAGAGCTAAACCAATTTCTGAAAAAGGGCATAGTTTAATTGTCGGACAAAGAATTAAAGAATTGTATTACGAGTCAGACGAAGAAAATAAACCAAGAGACGACTGGTTTGCATACATTGAATTAGACAACGGCTACGTGATACATGAAAATAGGATGGCACCAAACGGAACGGGAGCAGCAAATTTATTTTTATATAGTCAAGAACAATTTATTAAACTAAAAAACGAAGAGGACAACAACTTTATTCCTTTAACTAAATTTCTGGAATCTGCTGATTAATACGGCTGCCAACAAAAGTATTTGCAAAAAGCAGGGCTCGACAATGTAACATCAGCTATATGCAAGTATCAGCAGCGGTTCGGGCTCGACGTTCAATGTTCGGCTTTAGTTCATAACTTCAACAACATATTTTAAAATGGGCATTTGTACCGGGCTGGACAATAAATGAATTCGCTGCCTTCGCAAATACTCGAACGTTATGTGCCATTCTAAATTTACACTTTCAAAAAATCTATGGGAATACTTGACAAATTATTCAAGACAAAGAAATTGCAATACGAACTAGTAAGAGACAAAAATGGGAAACATCAAATTGGTGGAGAAATTCCGAAAGACTTTACAATTCCTGACAACGAATTTATTGCAGGATTTCAGTATTTGGGTTGCATAGACAATTCAGACCCACTATTTTCTTGGCTTCCTTTCAGAGTAAATCTAATTCATCCAATTTATACTGACGAATATTCTGTTTTTCTTGACTATACAAATCCTAACAGACCGACAATTATTGAACCAGCTAACACAGCATCATCCACAAGTGCGTTTGACGAAATCGACAAAAACTCAAAAATTATTTGGGAGGGTGTAACAGTAAGTTTGGAAGCGAAAGAAGAAATTGATGAATTTGAAAGTATTGGAATTTGTGGGCAACCAGAGTGGTTACAAGCAGACGAAACACCGACTTGTCCTAAAAGTGGGAAGCGAATGAAATTCTTATGTCAGTTGGGAAGTTTTAGTGAAATAAAATCAACTTACTCAAACGTAGTTCCAACAAAAGGAATGGCTCAATATTTTGAGAAACTAAATTTTTGGTGTGACGGAAATTTATACATTTTTATAGAGCCAACATCCAGGACAATGTGTTACACAATGCAGAATACTTAAAGGATAAAACGAAGCGAAGAAGAAGAACGAACTGCCAAAAGGTTTGCCGCAAGGCTGGCAGACGTAATAACAATCGGCAGTTGTAGTACTATCAGCTAATATCGGGCTTGACGGAATTCTATTTGGCTTTTAGTTGTTAACTTCATCATCAGTTTTTCAATCGGCTTCAGTGCCGGGCGGACACAGCAACAATTCCAGCCCTGCGGCAAGCCTCGAACGTTGTGTGTCATGCAAAAAAGCGTCTCATAAATTTAAAGCTTGACAATAAATGCAAGAGAACAAATACATTCCTAATGACGTTCTAAAATCCTTTCTGACCTCATATGAGAAAGGAGATATTTGGCAAGTTCATCAGTTGAACGAGAAATGGTTAATTGTTTTCTTGTTTCGGAATGACCAAATTGAAACAAATAAAAATCTGCCAGTTTATCAAGAAATGAAAGATGAATACTTTAAACTTGTAAAGCATTATTTAAATTCTAAATTTTTAAGTTCTGCAGAAATTTCTATACAGTTTGACAGCAAAGAAAACTTTGAAAACAAATATCAAAGTAACTGGTACTTTTATTATCATTAATCTTTTGATAGTTCAACCATATGAATGACGACCAAATTATCAGTCAAATCGTTCACAGCTTCACAAAGTATAATTTGCGAGACATAATAGAAATCAATAAAAATGAAGTGATGGAGTTTACTATCGCAGAATTTATTTTATGCAGTTGTCTTATTGACCAAGTAAGCGGTTTTCGTTACAACACAGACAAGGTTGGCAAACGGTATAGACAATTTGTAAAAGACTATTTACCAAACTATATTCCGGACGAACTATACGATGATTTAAGAAACAAACTCGTTCACAATTACTCAATTGGTTCTTTTTACGGCTTGACAAGAAAAGCGCCACAACTTCATTTGTTAAAGCATAACGGTGTGACACATCTCAACCTTGAAAATTTCATTGACGATTTAAGTAAAGCCCTTGATAAATACATTTCAGAGTTAAGCAATGACACGTTAATCAGGAGTAATGCGTTAAGTTGGTTTAATAAATATAAAATTATTGGGCAGACTTCATAATCACCTGCACGAACACACAACATGAACTATGTAAAAAACCAAGCAAAACGTCAATTTTTTAAAGGTTTAGCTGAGCAGTTCTGGGCTGGACGTTATAAAGTACCAGCACAGCATCAAGCCATGAACGTTAGGCGCAAGCCGTAACTTCTATAATTCCAATGAGTTATAGCGTGTCTGAATTATGTACGTCATTCCGTACATAATTACGTACATTTACATTAAATTATTAAGCTTATGCAAGCAGTATCAATAAGCCAGCTAAGAAGTAACATGAAAAAATATCTTGATGACGTGTCCAAGTCATCCGATGTAATTGTTGTTTCCAGGTCTGCGGAGGATGAAGCAGTTGTAATTCTCTCGATGAAGGAATACAATTCACTTAATGAAACCGGACACCTTCTTTCAACGGCAACGAATAGACGACGTCTACATGATTCAATTGATCAGTTACAACGTGGTAAAACCCGAAAATTCAAATTGTAATAAATTGATCTATGAATTTTGAGTTTACCGAGAATGGATGGGAAGATTTTCAATATTGGATTGGAATCGATAGTAATATTGTTGCAAAAATAAAAGACCTTCTTAACGAGATAAAAAAGACACCTTTTCAAGGAACAGGAAAGCCGGAACCTTTAAGACATGATTTGAAAGGATATTGGTCAAGGCGAATTACAGGGGAACACAGACTCGTTTATAAAGTTGAAGGCAAAAAAGGGGTAGACCAAAAATGTTATATTATCCAATGCCGATTTCACTATGATTGAAGCCTGCGCCTAACGGGGTTTTGCGCTATGGCGGCTGAACGAATATATACTCATCGTCCCGTTTGTCTCGTCCTGAAATAAGTTGACGGTTTTCAAACCGATTTAACATGGCACATAACAACAATGAATAAACTTCGTAAAGGAGTACTGCTTCTTGCAATTCTCTCTGCTCACTGTAATCAGCGTCCGGGAAATCAAACAGGCATTGACACTTTGCAAACAATAATTATTGACAAACAGGCAGATTGGGGTGGAAATTTTAAGCTTCATATACTGAATAAATCAATCAAAGACACTTCCTATGTGTATAAAGGTTGTTCGGTTGACAATGGACAACCAGCAGGTTTTGAGTTAGAAATTCCTATCCGTATAAATAAATTTGGAGACGGAGTGGTTTTCAGGACACTGGGTGATACCAGTGACAACTTTCTAAAAAAACTTTACTCAATCTACGGCCTCAGGTTGCAAAACAATTTAAAGTTTACGACTAAAATTTTATGCAGCTATGCCGGACTAAATGACCTCTCTTTTAAAGGTAACGGGGAAAAAAGGCCTGAAACAATAAATCATATTAAAATCTTTTTTGAAGGTGCCGGAGAAGACGAATATGCAGAGCTTTATTTGAATATTGATGAAATTAATAAAATGGTTGAGTTCGAAGAAAAAGGCTTTGAATACAGGCCCTATGTGGCTCTTTTTCTAACAGCAAAGTGACACGATGTGTAAACCCAGGCTAAACATTAACTTTTTATACTGCCCGGCGTAGTACCAAACCGCTGTTCTGCTATTAAGCTTTCTTCCTACATTTGGACTGCCAATTTTCAAATGCCCGGCATACCAGGGCCGGGCCGTTAACAGTTGTCTTATGCGGCAGTCAGTAATTATCATAGCAATAATTTTCCCGGCACTGTCCTCCGGACAGCTACAAAAAGTTGCCGGAACGTACAGCAGTTCTCTCCCCCGCGTTGAAGTGAAATTTAATCCCGATTCCACATTTACCTATACAACAAGTGAATTACACCCTGTCTTTTACAGGTGGGAGCCCTTTTCAGAAAAAGGGAAGTGGACACTTGCCGGTGACACCATTGTCCTGAATCCCGGGCTGACAAAAAAAGTATTTGTTGAATGGGATTTTACAGAAGAAGAACAGCAGGGCGATACCTCTCTCCTCCTGACCTTTAACCATATTAAAAGGTATTTTGACATAAACGGGAACATTATCAAGACCGATACGGTACAAATTGACCGGCTTGATTACTCATTTAATGAACTAAAGAAGAAAAAGCTTACAAGGGTGGCGCCGCACAGAACAACCCGCTGTGCATTCGCCGGGTATATTCCGGAAGAAATAGTAACCAATAGCCGCACAATTCGTGTCCGGCGGCCGGCAGACGGGATGAAAAGTATATTTACCGGCTGCTATGAGCTCCGGGGAACCAAAGAGTTCGTTATTAAAAATCCAAACGCAAATCATTTGACGCTGAACGTTTATTCTAATTATTACCAGGACGGACAAATCCGGCAAATGAAGTTTTTAATTAAGAACAACAAGTATATCTATACAAGGCAAAAAGAAAATGGCGGGTTTGAGAAGGATAATATCTGGTCGGAAACCGATGCCAAACTGAAACGACAGAAAGGCGGCAGCTGACAGCAAAGGGTGTTTGTGCCGGCAGGAGTAAAAACAGCCACCGGACAACTGCCAGACCTGCTAAAAGGGTGCTGCCGGCTCAGGGAAGTACAGCAGCTTTCCGGACCCGTTTGCACGCCTAAACCAATTTTGCAACACAAAATGAAAAAACAACAACAATGAAAAAAGTAACAGGTATTGGCGGCGTTTTTTTCAAATGCAAAGACCCGAAAAAAGTCACCGAATGGTATCAAAAACATCTTGGCTTAAATACCAATCCTTATGGAGCCAGTTTTGAATGGTATGAAGATGCGGATGGCACGAAGAAAGGGCAAACACAATGGACCCCGTTTCCTGAAACAACAAAATACTTTGAGCCCTCCTCAAAAGACTTTATGATCAATTACCGGGTGGAAAACCTGGAAGCATTGGTGGAGGAACTAAAAAAGGAAAACGTAACCATCGTTGATAGTATTGAGACTTACGATTATGGAAAATTCGTTCACATTTTAGACATGGAGGGGAATAAAATTCAATTGTGGGAACCCATTGATTGATGATGACAAAAAAATGGTGAAGAAGCTGAAGAATGAGCCATGCCCTGCCGTTACAATGAAAAAGATACCCACCAGGCAGATTACTGCAACACAAAAAGAACCGGCAATTGCTGAATCTTTCAGCATCCGGGACATACAGCTCCTGCTTGCCGGAAAAGATATGGTGCAGGAACTTCACCGGCATGACTTTTTTTATATCCTCGCATTGGAAAAAGGAGCAGGTGTTCATGAAATTGATTTCACCAGTTTTAAAGTCTGCAACCATTCTGTTTTCTTCATGCAGCCCGGCCAGGTGCACCAGCTCACATTGAAGTCAGGAAGTTCCGGGTACCTGCTTCAGTTTAAAGCCGGTTTCTACTACCCGCATGACAAAGCCTCGAACCATCTGTTACGCAAAATCAATAAGATGAATTTTTGCCGGTTTGATGCTGCCGGCTTTAAAAGACCTTTGTCTGCCCTGGCGCATATTTTTAATGAGTACAACAACAGGCAGGAGAAGTACGAAGAAGTGATCCGGGCAAATCTTGATATTCTATTGATTGAACTGATCCGGCAAAACTGCAGGAACGGTTCCCCTGCTACTGTTTCCTATACCCGGGAAAGGCTGGAAGAATTTTTAGAATTACTGAACATACATATCGCCACACGGAAACAAGTGTCCCACTATGCCGCACTGATGAATCTCACTCCTTACCAGCTGAATGCTATCTGCAAAACATCACTGGGCAAAACCTGTTCGCAGGTTATTACTGAACATATTATCCTGGAAGCCAAACGTTATCTGCTGGCAACCACCAACCAGGTAAACCAAATAGCCTGGCAGCTGGGCTATGAAGATGTTTCCTATTTTATCAGGCTGTTTAAGAAACAAACCGGTTTTTCCCCTGAGCAGTTCCGGCAAAACTCCGGATAAGTCCTGTTCAACTACAGCTTTGTCTTATCATACCGCCTGCTCCTGTCGATAATTTTGTGCATTATCACGTTCATCATTAAAAGTAAATTGTATGAAGACAAAAGCAAAAATTATCGCCTCGCTAAAGACCTGGGTTGTAATCTATCCTTCTATCACCCTGTTTCTTTACCTGTTCGGGGAATCATTATCCGTCTTGCCCCTGTACCAAAGAACATTACTACTGACACTGACTTTAGTTCCCTGGATCGTTTTTGCCGGGGTGCCCTTTGTCAATTTTATCATCCGCCTGCTCTCCGCCAGGATAGAAAGAAGATAAGCATCACTATTATTCATTAATCATCTTAAATGAAACAAGACATGAATGAGCCCTGGACCGACAGATGGAATGAACGGTATAGTAAAGAAGAGTTTGCCTATGGCAAACAACCCAATAGTTATTTAAAGGAGCAATTAGAGAAACTGGGTCCCGGTAAAATCCTTTTCCCGGCAGATGGAGAAGGACGTAATGGGGTATTTGCAGCCAGCCTTGGCTGGACAGTGTCTTCATTTGACATCAGCACCGAAGGTAAAAAGAAAGCCCTGCAGCTTGCAGCAGCCAGCCAGGTAACAATTGACTACCGGGTTGGCGAATTGCAGACGCTGGGTTATAAACAGGAAGAGTTTGATGCCATTGCCCTGATTTATGCCCACTTCCCCGCAGCCATTAAATCGGCATATCATAAAACGCTTGACAGTTATTTGCGAAAAGGCGGGATACTGATTTTTGAGGCGTTTAGTAAGAACCATATTGACTACCTGACCCGGAATGAAAAAATTGGCGGACCCCGCGACACAGATATGCTGTTCTCTATAGATGAAATAAAAGCAGACTTTGCAGATTATGAGGTTATAGAACTAGCAGAAAAGGAAGTTGAGCTGAATGAAGGCCTTTTTCATAATGGAACGGGTTCAGTGATCCGGTTTACAGGCCGGAAAAAATAGGCAGATAATATCAAACTAAAAAAATACCGGGAGTTTTCACTCCCGGTTAACTATTACGCATGTGAACGATTGCCTATTGAATATTTTCGATAATACCGGCGATACCCTGTCCGCCACCCACGCAGGCACTGATCATCCCGTATTTTTTATTGAGACGTTTCATATCATGCAAATTCTGGATGGTGAGTTTGCAACCGGTGCAGCCCAACGGGTGACCCAGAGCAATAGCCCCTCCGTTGATATTTACCCTGGAAGGATCCAAACCTGCTTCGCGGATTACCGCTAACGATTGCGAAGCAAAAGCCTCGTTCAGTTCTATAAGATCGATATCGGCAAGGTTCATACCTGCCTGTTTCAATGCTTTGGGAATAGCAGCAACTGGGCCGATACCCATAATGCGGGGATGAACACCGGCAACAGCAGAACTTACTAACCGGCCAATAGGTTTTAATCCCAGCTCATTGATCATCCCTTCACTCATCACAATCACGAAAGCTGCGCCATCAGATGTTTGTGAAGAATTGCCGGCTGTAACCACACCCCCTGCGGCAAAAGCAGGTTTTAATTTAGCCAGCGCTTCTATGGATGTATCGGCCCGGGGACCTTCATCCGTATCCACTACATAATTTCTTTTTTGCTTTTTTCCTTTTGCATCCAGGTATACTTCTTCCACGTTGATGGGTAATATGCCTGATTTAAAATGCCCGGCCTGTATTGCGGCCATTGCTTTCTGGTGAGAATGGTAAGAGAATTCATCCTGCGCTTCCCGGCTAACGTTGAACTCTTTGGCTACTGCCTCGGCAGTAAGGCCCATACTCAAATAATAATCGGGTTCATCTTTGGCAATCGAATAGGCAGGTACAGTTTTCCAGCCGGCTGTAGGCACCATGCTCATGCTTTCCACACCTCCGGCCACGATACAACCGGCCATTCCCATTCTTATTTTGGCTGTAGCAATGGCAATAGATTCAAGACCGGATGCACAATAACGGTTAATCGTAAAGCCCGGCACATCATATCCCAATGCACGGGCAGCAATGATGCGGCCTACCTGTAAACCCTGTTCAGCTTCGGGAACAGCATTACCCACAATCACATCATCCACCCTTTTGGCTTCGAGTTGCGGCACGGAAGCCAGTAACCCTTTAATGACATCCACCGCCAGGTCATCCGGACGGGTGAAACGGAAACCACCCCTTTTGGATTTACCAACGGCTGTTCTGTAGCCGGCAACGATATAAGCTTCCTGCATCATAAAAGTTTGAAGTTTATGGTTTGAGGCCTGTAGTTACTGATCCATCATTAGCAACAGTCTTCTTTCTAACCCGGAGCGATTAACTGTAAACTATAGACATCAAACTACAAACCATTTAGTTGTTTATGCAACTTTCTATTTCAAAAGTAACCAGAGTTATTTGTTCAACCAAAAAAGGCTGTTAAAAGTTCAGTTATCTTCGCAGCCGGTATGTATAAAATTCTCCGCAGTATCCTGTTTTGCTTTTCACCTGAAAAGGTGCATTATTTTTCAATGAATGGCCTGAAACTACTCTGCAGCATCGGCTTGCGGCCCTTGCTGGCCGCCTGCTTTACTCCCAAAAAAAATCCGGGCAGCGAATGGATGGTAGCCGGGCTCCGGTTCAGCAATCCCGTAGGGCTTGGTGCCGGCTTTGATAAAAATGCAGTGTACCTGCGGGAACTGGAAGCACTTGGTTTTGGCTTTGTGGAGATCGGGACCGTGACACCACTTGCACAACCGGGTAATGAAAAGCCAAGGGTATTTCGTTTAGTAGACGACAAAGCCCTTATCAACCGGATGGGATTTAATAATGATGGCGTGAAGGCTGTTGCTAAACGCTTAGAAAAATGGAGATCCGCTGCGGCACAACATTCATCTTCCCTCATCATCGGCGGTAATATTGGCAAGAACAAAGTGACGCCGAATGAAGATGCCTGGAAGGATTATGAAATTTGTTTCAAAGAATTGCACCCCTATGTTGATTATTTCGTGGTGAATGTAAGCTCACCCAATACACCGGGTTTGAGGGAATTGCAGGAAAAAGAATCGCTGCGAAAAATTCTGCAACATTTGCAGATGATCAATAATGGTGAAGCAACTTCAAAACCCATCTTTTTAAAAATAGCGCCTGATCTTACCAAAGAGCAAATTGATGATGTGATTGACCTTGCCCTGGAGATAAAATTAGACGGTCTCGTGGCTACGAATACTACAATCAGCAGGGAAGGACTTACGGCTCCGGGTTCCAGACTGGAGGCCATTGGTGCAGGCGGATTGAGTGGCATCCCTTTGAAACAAAGAAGTACCGAAGTGGTAAAATATCTTTGTGAACGATTGAAGGGTGAAATACCCGTGATGGCATCGGGCGGAATTTTTACCGGTGAAGATGCGAAAGAAAAAATGGCAGCCGGCGCCACATTGGTCCAGGTATGGACCGGCTTTATTTACGAGGGGCCGGCTATTGTAAAAAATATTTGTAAATCGTTATAAACAAGTAATGGAGCATTTATTTACCAGCGAAAGCCTGATCAGTTTTTTTATACTTGTCATACTGGAAGTGGTACTGGGTATTGATAATGTCATCTTCGTAAGCATTATCATGAACCGGTTGAAAAGTGACAAAGAACAGAAGAAGGCCCGGCGTCTCTGGATGATCACCGGTATATTGTCCCGCAGTTTATTACTGATAGGGCTGGGCTGGTTGCTGGAACAAAAAGGAAAGGCTGTATTCACGGTTGCCGGTAAGGGCTTTGATCTGGCCAGTATTGTAATGCTGGGGGGCGGCTTATTCCTGATTTATAAATCTGTCAAAGAGATACATCACAAATTAGAGGGGGAAGACCCGAATGCACTATCCGGGCAGCAAAAACCAATCGGTTTTGCCCAGGCTATCGGGCAGATTATGCTGATTGATGCTGTTTTCTCTTTTGACAGTATCATTACGGCAGGGGGAACTGCCAAGCATGTGGAGATCATGATCGCTGCTGTGGTTATTGCCATGACCATTATGTTTTTATTCAGCCCGAAAATCTCAGGGTTTATTCATAAGCACCCTACCCTGAAAATGCTGGCCCTCTCCTTCCTGGTGATGATCGGCCTAAGTTTAGTGATCGAAGGCTGGGACAGCCATTCAGCAGAACAGCTGCACCTGAAGAATTATATTTATTTCGGTATGGCGTTCTCTTTTATCGTGGAGTTGCTGAATATGACAATGATGAACAGGCAGAAAAAACGCCGCATTGTACAGTTGAACGAGCCGGTACTTAAGGAGGAAGAAAAGAATTTATCAGACCAGGCAAAGTAACGTAGCTGCTGCCACACCCGCTGTTTCTGTCCGCAATCTTGTATCGCCTAATGCAACGGGGACAAACCCTTTATTTAATGCCAACTCAATTTCAGCAGTAGTAAAATCGCCCTCGGGACCAATCAGAATGATGGTTAATGGATTAATTGGCTGATCAGTTAATGAGGCTTTATGACTCTCCTCACAATGGGCGATGAATTTTTGATGATCGCTGTATTGGAAAAATTGCAAATTAGTAAAAGAAACAGGTTCCTGTAAGACCGGCAACCAAACCTGCTGGCTCTGCAGCATGGCGCTGGTACAAATGCCCTGCAGCCTGTCGTGCCGGAACTTTTCTTTCTCTGTTCTTTCACAGACCAGGGGTATAATCTCCGTAACTCCCAACTCTGTTGCCTTTTCCAAAAACCACTCAAAGCGGTTACTGTTTTTTAAAAGAGAGATTCCAACGGATACCCTCCTTGTACTTTGTGGCTTATGCTTTACTTCTCTTACGGTAACAACGCAGTGTCTTTTATGATCGTCTGTTATTACACAGGTCAGTAAACTTCCTTTACCATCGGTCAGGTTCAGTTGTTCCCCTGTCTTCATCCGCAACACCTGCACCACGTGGCGGCTGGTATCTTCATCCAGGGTGATGGTTTTTTGGGAGTTGCTGTAATCAGCTATGTAGAAGAAGGGAAGTGCCATAAGGAATAAAAATAAAAAAGTCCAACGATTATTGGACTTTATAAACTCATTATTTGATCTGATCAGAACGGCTGATCATCATCGTCAGCAATAGTATTCATCCTGCTTCCAGTTTGTATATATAATTTTTCTCCGCCACCACCACTGTCTTCCACCGGGCGCCAGCCGCCACCGGGTAACCCGATACCGCTGTACGGGTCTTCATCCCAGTTGGCAAATTTCTGAATATGTAATAGTGCCTTTAGCTTCACGGTTTCCAAAGTACCATTCCTGTGCTTGGCTATTTTTACTTCTGTCAACCCTTTAATATTCTCTCCTTCTGCACTGGTGGTTACATCATAGTATTCGGGACGATAGAGGAACATAACCATATCCGCATCCTGTTCGATGGCACCTGATTCACGGAGGTCACTCAGCTGCGGAACACGGCTTCCTTCTTTAGCTCCCCGTTGTTCCACCGCACGGCTCAGCTGTGATAAGGCTATAATGGGTACGTTCAGTTCCTTGGCCAGGCCTTTCAGGTTTCTTGAGATATTGCTGATCTCCTGTTCCCTGTTACCATTCCTGTTTTCGCCGGTACCACTCATCAACTGTAAATAGTCGATGATGATCATACCGATATTATGCTTGTTTTTTAACCGGCGGCATTTGGCCCGCAGTTCAAAAATGTTCAGGGCAGGCGTGTCATCAATAAACAAAGGTGCCTGTGCTAAGCGCTGAATACCCCGGGCATATAATTGCTTCATCTCATGTTCTTCCATCTTACCTCTCGCAATTTTCTCCAGCCATATTTCACTCTCGGCAGAAAGGATACGTTGTACCAGCTGGCCCGCACTCATTTCTAAAGAAAACAGGGCTACCGGTGTAGGTTTGGTGGCATGCATGGCTGCATTACGGGCCAGGTTTAAAGCAAATGCTGTTTTACCCACGGCAGGTCTTGCCGCCAGGATGATCAGGTCTGTGTTTTGCCAACCATAAGTTACTTTATCCAGATGGGTGAAACCGCTCGGCACACCGGTTACTTCTTCATTCCGCTGACGCAGGTCCTCGATCCGTTTGATCGTATTCACCAGTACGGTATCAATAGAGTTATAATCTTTGCGCAGGTGATTATTGGTGATCTCGAATAATTTGCTTTCGGCATCATCCAGCAGGTCGAAAACATCGGTTGAATCTTCATAAGCATCGCCGATGATCTCGCCACTGATACGGATCAGTTCCCGCTGAATAAATTTTTGCAGGATAATTCTTGAGTGGGCTTCAATATGTGCGGAAGAAACAACTGCATTGGTCAGTTTGGTCACATAATAAGGGCCTCCCACCATTTCCAGTTCTTCTCTGGAACGCAATTCTTCCGTTACGGTCAGTATATCAATGGGCTGGCTTTTATTGGCCAGTCCCTGTATGGCTTTATAAATACGCTGGTGGGCTTCCACATAAAAACACTCTGGTTTCAGTATCTCCACCACGGTATCAAATGCATTTTTCTCCAGCATGATGGCGCCGAGTACCGCTTCTTCCAGGTCTTTGGCCTGGGGAGGTACTTTGCCATATACCATGGTACTAAGATCTAATTGTGTCTTTCTCCGTTGTTTTCTGTCTTTATTGATATTAGTCAGGTCCATGTTCGTCTATAGCGATAAAAAATTAAACCATCAGTTATTCACCAATGACCTAAGGGTTCGTATTCCGCCTTGTTTTAAGAAATTGTTACTTCTCTATTAAAGGAATGTTGCCCGCAGTCAGAAAGCGAAAATAAAGGCAAGTGAGGTTCTGATTTTCTTTTTCAGGGAGTTTTTCTTTCTGCACTTTTTTTCACCAGCTAAAACCGGGTTATCCACAACAACGGGTTGAGCCCTTCCATCAAAGGTCTTTGTACAATTTACCCAAAAAGGACAGGAATGTCCCTGAAAGATCTGCACCCTTGTGCAGAAATAATGGCTTTCCGGGACGAAGATCATGCCGCTTTACACAATAAAGCCCGGTACACCGGAGTTATCATAACCAGTTCTTTCTACCGACGCTAATGCTGCGCCTTTTTTTAACAACTAAACACCCTGATATGGAAACTACCAAAAAAAGCAGCCATTCCCGCCCCGTTATTACCCAGGCGGAAAACAACACGACTCTCTGGATCGGGCATCTCAAAACCGACCCCAACGATCATTTCGGCGGGCAGATTTTTACCTGCCCCTCAGCCGGTTTATTGGATAATATACAGGTCTATTCGGCCGCAGTGCACCACCCCGGTGAGGTGATGCTGACACTTCATGAATTTGACGGAGCTGCCAAAACCTGGGGACCTGCACTGGGCAGTTCCAAGTTAGATATCCATAAAAAAGACCATGCAAAATGGATCCGGTTCAACCTGCCTGCCCTTGAATTAAGACAGGGCAGCACCTATGGCTTCCGGCTGGAAACACATCACGATGCCATGATCGGTTTGGGCGAAGCGGCTGCCGGTAACGAACACCCCTTTACAGGCCAGGAATGGAAAGCTGATTCCAATGATCAGCGGGGACATTTTTTCACCTACTTCAGCCTGACCTACAAAGTGGAACTCTGTGCATAAACGTGTCGGACACCTGTGAGGCGTCTGACATATTTTGATATTGGATAACAAAACCCCACCCGGGAAGCCGGGGCGGGGTTTTGTTGTATAGCTATTGTAAATAACTGTCACATGTTTATCAACGCCTTCTCCTCAAAGTATCCAGAAAGATACTTTGCTTTTGAAGCAAATGACTTTTCATTGATCTTAAGACGGTAGTAGCTCCCTCCTGTTTTGAAATAGTGTAACTCCTTAGCCGGCTGGCAACTGATATAATCCCTATCAATTTGATCGTTGTCATCATTTGCTGAATTTTATTGCCTGCTTTGGATCCCGTTTTCAATTTGCCGGTTTTTTGTTTTATTTCTACCCTTTATAAAAGAAAGGGATCATCAATGTGTATAAAACCAGAAAAATTGATCCGATAAACCCAGCCTCATAACCGAGTATTTCTTTTACCGGGCTTCCGATTACAATCACCCAGAGTATAAATGCCACAGCCGTAAAAATAATCTGGCTCCATTTTTTTACATTACCAATATAGTAGAGATAAACGGGTGTCAGGATAAAGAGCAAAGCAATAACAATCCATAGAAGCAAATTCTTATTTCCGTCCGGGCTTGCAGCTCCACTCAGGAGACCTTGTATCGTTACATAAGCTGTAACGATCTCAGAAGGGATTAGTTTTACCAGCCTGTCCTTGAAATCATTTGTTCCTGTAGCTCTGACAACATCTGCATTGATATCAGCAATTGATCTTATTTCTCTGGACATGGGTATTGTTTTGGTTGATGGTGTGAAAATCTGAAATAATCTGCCACCATCCTATAGCGGATACACCTGTTCTTAACCCGTCTTTTCACGGTGCGCAAAAAGGCCGCCTCCCGGCGACCTTTTCAATTATATATGCAAAGGAATTAGTCTCCCCAAATATTATCCTTTCCTTCCAGCCATTGTTTTACTAAGCCCGTAGTGACAGATTTGGGCCTTTCCAGCGGGAAGTTAAGAGCCCTGTCCCAGCAAAGACTGGCGAGTACACCAAGTGCACGGCTCACCGCAAAAAGAACGGTGTAGAATTCATATTCCTTCATGCCGTAGTGTACGAGTAAGGCGCCGCTGTGGGCGTCCACATTCGGCCAGGGGTTCTTTATTTTTCCGAGTGATTGTAAAATCGGCGGTACGGTTTCATATACATTCCAGATGGTTTGCACCAGCGGATCATCGGGCATATGTTTTTTACCAAATTCCATTTGTGCCGTAAACCGGGGATCTGTTTTCCGCAGCACCGCATGGCCGTAGCCCGGCACCACTTTCCCTTCGCTCAGGGTTTGTTTTACATATTCGGCTATTTGTTCTTTGGTAGGCAGGTCCGTTTGTAATTTCTCCCGCAGTTCAAATATCCATTTGATCACTTCCTGGTTGGCCAGGCCATGTAAAGGGCCCGCAAGCCCGTTCATACCGGAGGCATAACTTAAATAAGGATCACTTAAAGCAGAACCCACAAGATGCGTGGTATGCGCAGATACATTTCCTCCCTCATGATCCGCATGAATGGTCATATACAAACGCATCAGCTCTTTGAAACTCTCATCCTCATACCCCATCATATGGGCAAAGTTCCCAGACCAGTCGAGCAGACCATTAGGCTGAATATGATCTCCAAAATGGTATTTGCGGCGATAAATGTAGGCAGCGATACGGGGTAACCGGGCAATCAGGTCCATGCTGTCATCAAATACCGCATCCCAGTAATCTTTTTTATTCATCCCGGCTGCATAGATCCTGGCGAAATGGCTTTCAGTCTGCAGGGCCATTACAGCCACCACAAATTGCGTCATGGGGTGTGAGTTGATCGGCAGCGCTTCAATGGTATGAAAAACATGGGTGGGTACATGGCTTCTGCGCTGTAATACAGAAGTAATATGCTGTGCATCTTCTTCGGTGGGTAATTCGCCCATGAGCATCAGGTAAAACAGGCCTTCGGGCAAGGGTTCAGAACCACCGGGTACTTTGGGAAGTTTCACCCGCAGTTCAG
The DNA here is from genome assembly GCA_002400415.1 of Chitinophagaceae bacterium UBA4411. Taxonomy (GTDB): domain Bacteria; phylum Bacteroidota; class Bacteroidia; order Chitinophagales; family Chitinophagaceae; genus CADEDV01. Next base: position 464,391 of record DGQP01000007.1, on the reverse strand, counting down.
GAATGGAATAACCCCGAAAACGGATACCTTCCTGCGCATCTAATAAGGAGGTTTCAGTAACCAAACCTGTAATACCCCGCATGCCCTGGTAAACCTGTGACAATTGCACTTCACCGATCACTTTATTTCCATGTTCTTTCAGCAACTCTTTTATTTCCGTTGCCATCAGGTCTGCCTTCGCTTTGAACTTGCCTTTTAGAATATCCATATGCCGGTTTTATTTATTTCTCTAACAAATACGAGGGCCTAAAGTTATGGAAAGCACCCTGCCATTGCAAAAAAACAGGCTGATTATAGCGGCATCGTTCCCGTTCTTTAATGGGTTTTTAATAAAAGGGGCAGAAGCAGTTTACTATTTGGGTGTTGTTTTGTACAAACGCCACGCGACAAAAGCAAAGACAATATTGGGCAGCCATGCGGCCAGCAGCGGGGGAAAATTGCCCTTGGTGGCAAAGACGGTGGAAAAACGGTCGGCTACGATAAACAATGCAGCAATAGTAATACCCAGGGCCAGATGCATACCGCTACCCCCTCTTGTCTTCCGGCTGGCAATGACGACCCCGATCATCGTAAGGAGAAATACAGTAAAAGCAGTGGCAGTACGCCGGTATCTTTCCACCTTTAAGGCACTGAGCCCTTCAGTTCCTCTCGCTTCCTCCCGGTTAATATATCCGACCAGTTCGGGAGTGGTGAGTTTGTCTTTCATATAATCATCCTTGCGGAGTTCATACGGCTTAAGACTGATGCTGAGCACCATGCTATCGTATCTTTTTACCGTTTCGCCGCTGCTGTCCACTTTGCGTTCAATCACATTGCGGAGTTTCCATTTCTTGATGGCCGTATCCCAGGCACCCGGTGTGCCCCGCAGGTTATAGATCATTTTATTATCCTTCACTTTTTCCAGGAAAAAAGTGCTGGCAGATCTCGCTGCGGTATCATAATTCTTCAGCCCGATATAGGTATTGGTATCAATGCGGAGGTAGAAACAGTTGTAGCAATTCGTTTCCTGCCGGTTTTTGCTGGGGTCATTTTTATCAAAATAATTGGCCTGAAAGTTACTTTTGATTGTATTGGCCCTGGGTACCAGGTAGCGGCTGCCCAGCCAGAGCATTAAACTGAGTAGCAGGCCTCCTATAATATAGGGCCGGAGAAAACGGTTGTAGCTGGTGCCGCTGGCCAGGATAGCAATGATCTCGGACCGGGTGGCCATTTTACTGGTAAAGAAGATGACTGCAATGAAGACAAATAAAGGAAAAAGCAGGCTCCAGATCCAGGGGACAAAACCCAGGTAATACTCTTTAATGATCTCTGCAGTGCTGAGCCCTGTCTTTACAAAATCATCCGTTTTCTCACTGCTGTCCACTGCAACGGCAATTGCTGTAAATAATAACAGGCAAAAGAAAAAAGTAACCAGGAATTTCTTCAGTATGTACCAGTCAAGTTTCATCATGCCGCTGCGAAGTAACAAAATTCAGGCGGAATGAAATGTGAAAGCTGCGGAAGCTCAGATCAGCAGTTTTTTGGCAATAGCAATCAGTGCTTCAGCTCCTTTCTGGATACTGGTAATGGATTTTACAGTCTGGTTATTAAAATCCGTGGCATTCTTAATCGCCACCAGCAGGTTAGCAAGATCCTGCTTGCTGATACCTGTATCATTGATGACTTTGGTAATATCATTGTCGGTGAGAGTGGTAAGGCTTGAAAAACGTTCCCTGAATTTCTCATCCGTCATGGCTTGTGCCTGTTCGGCCAGTTTATCGTATTTGTTGGGCATACTGCTTATTTTAATAAGGAGTTAATAGAGTTGGAAAGGATTATTGCTTTGTCGCCGATGTTGCCCCCGTCTTTAATAAACTTGTTCAGGGCTTTATCAATCCCTTCCAGGTTGAGCCGGTTATTAGTCAGTGATTTGATCTGCTGAAATACTTCTGTTCTTTTCTGGTTAAGCCGGGAAGCTGAACGCAACAGGTTTTGCAGTTCATCAAATGCAGCGGTATAGACTTTATAATCCTGGTTCAGTTTATCAACGATACCGGCTTTCTGTTCATCCAATGCCATGACCAGGGAATCCTTCCGGGCATTGATGCGGGGGTACAAGGCCTGCATCATTTCGGCAAATTCAGCTTCATAATCTGTACCGGGAGGAACCAGGCTTTTGAAGTCATTTACAATTTGCAGGGTATACTCCTTTGTAATAAATTCATTGATCAGGTAGCGTTTTTCCTGGAAAACCTTATCGATCAGCGCAAGGTTGAGCAGGTGCATCCTTTCACCCTCATCTTTCAATGCCTGTGATAATTCTGCTGACTGAACAGGGATTTTAGCACAGGAGGATAAGACAATACAACAAATCAAAAGGTATCGCATACAATTGTTTTTTGATAATCAATCAACATGTACAGAGTCAATCATCAGCTGCCGGAAAAGACGTGCAGCTGCTTATATCCCGATAATAAGTGAATTTTGGCTGTCTTCAGAAAGGCGGACAGGGCGGCCCTATAAATTTGAGATAATTTACCCGGGCAGAAAATACCACTTACCGGGTACTGTTGTTATAAGCGGTGCTGAAGTTGTGGAATTATTTCATTCTTCCAGCCGGCAAAGTCATCTGCAATGATATGTTTCCTGGCTTCTGTCACCAGCCAGAGATAAAACGCAAGATTATGAATACTGGCAATGGAAAGGCCGAGTATTTCTTTTGATTTCAGCAGGTGGCGCAGGTAGGCTTTGCTGTAATAATTGCTCACTTCACAGTCAATGCCTTCATCCAACGCGGAGAAATCATGCTCCCATTTTTTGTTATCAATATTGATCACGCCCCGGGTGGTAAACAGCATGGCATTTCTCCCGTTACGGGTGGGCATCACGCAGTCAAACATATCAATACCCATCCCGATACATTCCAGGATATTCCAGGGTGTGCCTACGCCCATCAGGTACCGTGGCTTTTCCTGGGGAAGATGATCACAGCACCAGTCACATATTTCATACATCACCGTTTCCGGTTCGCCCACACTTAAGCCACCGATAGCATTACCGGTAGCATCTTTGGAGGCGATGTATTCACAGGATTGCCGGCGCAGGTCTTTATAAGTACCTCCCTGCACGATCGGGAATAGATTTTGAGTATACCCGTATTTATCTGTTGTGGAATTAAATTGTGTGAAGCAGCGATCCAGCCAGCGGTGTGTCATCTCCATCGACTTCTTTGCATAAGTATATTCACTGCCGCCGGGCGGGCATTCATCAAAAGCCATGATGATATCACCACCAATGCTGCGCTGAATATCCATTACCCTTTCGGGAGTAAAAAGGTGCTTTGACCCGTCAATATGTGATTGGAAAGTCACTCCTTCTTCTTTGATCTTTCTTGTACCGGCCAGCGAAAAGACCTGGTAGCCGCCGCTATCCGTCAGGATGGTTTTGGGCCAGCCATTGAACCGGTGCAGCCCACCCGCCTTTTCCAATACTTCCAGCCCCGGCCGCAGGTATAAATGGTAGGTATTACCAAGTATGATCTGTGCTTTTACATCCTGCAGCAGTTGCTGTTGTGTCACCGCCTTTACACTGCCCACAGTTCCCACCGGCATAAAGATGGGTGTAAGTATTTCGCCATGATCAGTAGTTATTTTTCCGGCTCTTGCTTTAGATACCGGGTCGTTGTGTTGTAATTGAAAAGAGAGTGCTGCCATAAAAGTTGCAAGGTACAAGGTACAAGGCACAAGAAGAAACATTCGATGGATGGCTTGTGCCTTGTCTCTTGGTACTTGTGCCTTATCATTATTATCTTCGCCGCATGCCACCGATTCATTGGGAAGAAATTCTCTTTTATATTCTTATTGCCGTTACCGCAGTACAATTATTTTATTACTGTTGGTTTTTCAGCCGCATCGCTTTTTATAAACCCAAAACCAGGACCCAATCGCAGCAGCACCCGGTTTCTGTTATTATCTGTGCCCGGGATGAAGACGAAAACCTGGCCCGCAACCTGCCGGGTGTGCTTGTTCAATCCTATCCCAGCAGCAGTGAAGTGGTGGTGGTGAATGATAATTCATTAGATGATTCCAAGTATATACTACAGGAATTAAAGAAAACATTCAAATCATTGAATGTGGTGGAACTGACACAGGAAGCCAAACTGATACCAGGTAAAAAGTATCCTTTGTCCATCGGCATCCGTGAAGCAAAGCATGAAGTGTTGCTGCTAACAGACGCCGATTGTGTGCCTGCCAGTGAACATTGGATACAGAAAATGCAGGACGCCTATGATGAGAAAACAGAAATTGTGCTGGGATATGGCGCTTACCATAGACGACCCGGTCTGCTGAACAAACTGATCCGTTTTGAAACTTTTCATACCGCTTTACAATACCTGTCCTATGCATTAGCCGGCATGCCTTATATGGGCGTGGGAAGAAATTTATCGTATAAGAAAAATGTTTTTCTCCGCAACAAAGGATTCTCTTCTATTAACCATGTTCCGAGTGGCGATGATGATCTTTTCATTAACAAAGTAGCCACCAACCAAAATACTGCGGTGGTCATCGACCCGGATGCAATTACCCGTTCTGTTCCGAGGACTACCTGGGGCGGCTGGCTGAAGCAAAAAGCAAGACACTATACCACGGCTAAATACTACCGGCCACAACACAAATTTTTGTTAGGCCTTTATTTTTCCACCCAGTTTATTTTTTACCCGTTACTCGCGGCAGTAGCTGTTTTCTATGACTGGCGGTTTGCCCTCGCACTTTTTGGTATCCGCCTTGTTGTGCAGGGAACCATCCTCTATAAAGCCATGAAGAAAATGGATGAGAAAGACCTCTGGCCCTGGTTTGTGTTCTTAGACATGTGGATGTTCTTTTATTATATCATCTTTGCGCCTGCTTTATGGAGAAGACCCAAAAATGCCTGGTAATATAAGGGCATAACCATCATTCACTTCTATGGATATCATATTGAAATATTTTTCTGATTTTACCCCGGAACAACTGGAACAGTTCGGTAAACTGGAATCTTTGTACAGGGACTGGAATGAGAAGATCAATGTCATTTCAAGAAAGGATATTGACGGGCTGTATGAAAAACATGTATTGCATTCATTAAGCATTGCGGCAGCTTTTGAGTTTCAGGATGGTGCAGATATTGTGGACCTGGGAACAGGCGGTGGATTTCCCGGAATACCCCTGGCTATTTTTTTCCCGCAGGTACAATTTCATCTTGTTGACAGTATCGCCAAAAAATTGAAAGTGGTGGAAGGAGTTGCAGAAGGTATCGGGCTGAAAAACATAACCACCCGGCACAGCCGGGTAGAAGAAATAAAAAACAGGAAGTTCGATTTCGTGGTTTCAAGAGCAGTTGCCCCGTTGAAAGATCTCTGGGCCTGGAGCAAACCGTTGCTGAAGAAAAATTCGTTAGCTCCTTTGCAACCCTCACTCATCTGTTTAAAGGGAGGCGACCTTCACCAGGAGATACAGGAAAGTGGCACCCGGCCACGGATGATGGAAATTCATGATATATTTCCCGAAGAGTTCTTTAAACAGAAGTTTATTTTACAGGTTTCCCGGTAAAATACCACAAAGTGGTATTGGCCGGTTTTATGATATTACCCACCTTTGCAGGCATGAAGAACATTTCCGTTTGTATTGTTGACGATAACCGTGAACTGAGAAATGCGTTGCAGGAAATTATAGAAATGTCAGAAGGCTATAAATGCCTGGGCACCCTTGCTACTGCCGAAGATGCTATCCGACAAATCCCTCTGCTGAAACCCGATGTTGTTCTGATGGATATCAACCTCGGCGGCACAGAAAGCGGAATAGATTGTGTCAGGGCTTTAAAGCCCCGCATTCCCTCCACAAATTTTATGATGTGTACGGTATATGAAGAAGATGAAAAAATATTTGAGGCCCTTAGTGCCGGCGCCAGCGGGTATATTTTAAAAAAGACGACTCCTTCTAAAATGCTGGACGCCATCCGTGAATTATATGAAGGCGGCGCCCCCATGAGCAGCCAGATCGCGAGGAAAGTCGTGGCTGCTTTTCTGAATAAACCGGCCACAACAGGCAGTAATGATCTGAATAATCTTACCAACCGGGAGCGGGAAATCCTTGAGCTCCTCTCCCGCGGCATGATGTATAAAGAAATTGCCCTGGCTCTGAACCTGGCAAATGATACTATCCGTAAACATGTCTATCATGTGTACGAAAAACTCCATGTAACCAACCGGGTAGAGGCTGTAAATAAATTTTTCGGCCGTTAAAAAGCAGGATTTTGATGGTTTTCTCTGAAAAGGGGTAGAAATATACCACTAAAGTGGTATAGGGTCGTATCACAACCCCCGGTAATTTCGTACTGTAATTATTGTGCTGCCAAAAATATAATGACCATTAACCATTAACCTTCCCTTGGCAAGCAGTTCAACGAGAGGGGCCCTAATCAAAGAAAAAAACCATCTGCCGGCCGCAGATGGTTTTTGCTTTATAGATATTTTTGCCTTACCATTTGAGTTCCAGCTTATTATTTTTCCGCTCCACATCGGCCATACGCTGCGAAGGATCGATTTCGGCGACGGTAATATCCAGCAACTTATGGTTTGTCTCAATGATATAGACCGGGTTTGTCCATTTCCATGCATCATATACTTTGCGGGGCAGGGAAGGATCTTCCGCCGGCTTTTCACCATACATCAGGTCCAGGGGTATATAATGAAGTTCCTTCGTACCGTCTTTAAACGTTAACTGCAGGTCAACGGGCATAGGCACCAGGCCAACCCTGCTCAGCCGAAGCCTGGTTTTACCACCATCATCCCACAAACTATCAATCGCATAGTCAATCGTCTTGGTTGAGTTCACCCAGTATTCCTTATACCAGTCCAATTGCAAACCACTTGTTTTTTCGGCCACCCGCATAAAGTCGTTTGCATCCGGGTGTTTAAACCGCCATTGGTTATAATAGGCCAGCAAAATTTTATCCCGCACATCCGCACCGGTGATATACCCCAGCTGCTCCAGGAATACAGCACCTTTGGTATACGCAGCGCTGGTATACGCAAAATTTGTATTGAAATGATCCGCATGTGTTGTTAACGGTTCTTCCTTGTTACTTTTTGCCAGGGCATAATACCCTTTGTAATTGCCCGCCTGCGCAAAACCAGTATCCTTTTCGAGGTAAGCCATCACCCTTGATTCGGCATAACTGGTAAATCCTTCATCCATCCAGGCATACAAGGCCTCGTTGGTGCCCATCATCATCTGGTACCAGCTGTGCATCCATTCGTGGATGATCAGATCGGGACCGGCACCTTTTAACAAAGTAGCCATCGGGTACTCCATGCCTCCGTCTCCTCCCTGTATAAACGAATATTGTTTATACGGGTACTTACCAAATGTTTTATCCATATATGGTAATGCTAATGCAGCCACGTCCAGCACTTCTTCCCACTGCCCTTTATAAAAAGCCACATAATTATCAGGATTGTTTTTATACTCTGCTTTCCGGGCAGCGGGCAATGCTTCATATTGTTTCCTGAGTAATTCAGGAGCAATCTTGTAAAAAGCATGAAGCACCATACCATCCCTTACCGGTTTTGAAATATGCGTATAATCCGGGTCCGCAGCCCAGACAAAATCATGCACATTAGGCGCAATAAAATGCCAGAGCAGTTTTTCCCCCGCCGGTCTTACCACTTTAGTTCCGGGAGCTTCATAACCGTACCCAACCTGGTTAGGATTTTGTAAATAACCGGAGGCCCCGATAATATAGCTTTTATCAATGGATATCTTTACTTCAAAATCGCCCCACACTCCGTAGAACTCCCGGGCGATATAAGGGTTGGGATGCCAGCCATCTTTATCATATTCACAAAGCTTGGGATACCACTGGCTCATGCTAAACCTAACCCCTTCTGCATTATCCCGGCCGCTGCGGCGAATCTGTAAGGGCACTTGCGCTTCAAATTCCAGTTCGAATACCACTTTGCTTTTTGGCAAAATAGGTTTGTCCAGTTTCACTTCCAGGATGGTTTCCAGCATTTTAAAAGATTGTGGTTTACCATTCATTTTAAGTGATAGTACTTTCTGGTACCCAATCTCTTCTTTATTCAGTTTGCCGATCCTGTCTTTTACACGTCCATCCCAATCAACGCCACGGGGACCGGGGATGGTTCCCTGCCGCTGGCTTCTTACATCCATCATACTGCCCGGCTGAAAGGCATTCCAGTATAAATGATAAAATACTTTTGTCAGCGTATCCGGGGAGTTATTCCAATATTCTAATTTTTGCTTCCCTGTAAACTGGTTGGTATTGGCATTTACATCCACATCCATCGTGTATTTGACTTTTTGCTGCCAATACCCGGTTTGTGCTGTTGCCAGCAACGGCAGCATTGCTAACATACTAATCAGAACTTTCTTCATGTACGAACTATTAATATTGATTGATTATTTACCCATTAATTTTTCATTGAACTCCACTACCAGTTTGAACAAATCTTCATGCTCAGTAAGTGGCAACGTTGCCGGCTTATCAAAAACATCGTGATAGGCTTTGATTCCTCCCAATGTATAAAAGAAAAAAGCCGGTACGCCTTTTTCCGTAAAATGGTAATGATCGCTGTTGGCGGCTTTGCCTCTTGCATTGATGGCAGCCAGTAATTGATGCTCTTTGTTGATTGCGTTCATCATGGCAAATTCGTCCGGAAATTCGGTTGCATTCACAACAGTAATACCTTCCTCTCCTGTTCCTGCCAGGTCAGTATTGGTGAGAAAACGGATGTTTTTTAATGGTACCAGCGGATGTTCAGTAAAGTATTTAGAACCGAGTAATCCTGCTTCCTCTCCGGCAAAACAAATAAAGCCGATGGAATAAGGCTGTGGGTTGGCTGCATAATAACGGGCCAGGTTCAGCAATAAGGCAACACCACTTGCATTATCGTTTGCTCCCGGAAAATAAGTATCCTTACCCATCCCACCCAGATGATCATAATGTGCAGTGATCAGGATAAATGAATCAGGCCTGGAAGTCCCTTTTACCATACTGCAAACATTCGCAGTTTTAAATTCGCTGATCAGCCTGTTCTCAATATTCACCTTAAAAGAAGAAGGATTGCTTACGGATTTTTTATCCACCAGTACAACAGAATACCCCGCTTGCTGCCCGGCTACAGACCACGTGAGTTTATCTTCCAGCACCACTATGAAAGCATTTTCCCGGTTCACAAACTGCACACTGTCTGCCTGTACAAAATTTCCTTTCCCTTTTACGCCTTTACAATCCGGATTTACAATAAAATCTTTTCCCGGCACCAGGTCTTTGCCATTAATGCTTAATTCCATTTTACCCGGGAAAATGTTTACCGGGTATGAAAGTGGTTGAAAAAAATCCTTCCCTTTCATGGGTTGCAAACCAAAGGATTGAATTTGCCCCGCCAAAAAATCAGCGGCCTTTTGCATTCCATCATTGGTATAGCCACGGCCCCAGAATGTGGAAGAGGTCAGCGTATCCACCATTTTGCGGCCGAAAGCAATATCCTGGGAAAAACTATTCAGACCGGTGAAGCATAATGCAATGAACAGGCATCTTTTCATCTGTTGCTGTTTTGAGTGGCTCAAAATAGTAAAATTCGCCCATTAGCTGTTACCATTAAAACAAAATTGACCGGCGGTTTCGGGCAGAACCACCGGTCAATTTGCTGTTTATTCCCTGTTGACAGGACAAATAATTATAATGTTATGGAAGTCCGCAACAATCTCCCTTTTTCATTGAAATAAAGAAATTTCTTTTGCAGATCATTCTTCTCCACTTTCAGCCTGTATTGTACCACATCTCCCGGCAGGTAAATAACTTTTACATTGGACACTTCCCGGTCCGCATATTTGCTTTTTTGAAACCCGTCTTTCACGGCATCAGCCAGTTTATCATAGCTCCATTCTTTCTGAGTACTTTTCCAGATGCCTTTATTGCTGTATTCAGCATTCATCTGCTCACCCTGCAGGTCAAACTCAACATTGACATTTACAATATCGTTGCTCCATTTTACACTGGTGGCACCGGGATATTGTTTGGCAAAATTCTCTTTAGCCTGCTCCGGAACGGAAGTGATTTGTGCAAATCCTGCTGAGGTTACAAAAGAAAAACAGGCAGCCAAAACAGCAATAAGAAGTGATTTCATAATGATGACTTTGATTTAACCGGCAAAGACAGGAAAATAATGCCAGTTTTGGTTAAGAAAAACTTAGTCCGTTTTTCCGGCAACAACAATTACGATCTCACCTCTGACTGTTTTTTGATTGAAATAGTCAGCAACTTCCCGGAGGGTTCCCCTTTTATTTTCTTCAAACATTTTGGTTAGTTCGCGACTTACAGAACATGGTCTGTCTTCGCCAAAATAAGTAATAAAATCTTCCAGCGTTTTCACCAGGCGAACCGGCGACTCATAAAAGATCATGGTTCTTTCTTCTGCTGCCAGTTGTTTCAGCAAGGTTTGTCTTCCTTTTTTCAGGGGCAGAAATCCTTCGAAACAAAAGCGGTTAGTGGGAATACCACTGTTGACCAATGCCGGGACAAAAGCAGTGGCGCCTGGCAGACATTCCACATTTACACCTGCTTTAATACACTCCCGCACTAATAGAAATGCAGGATCAGAAATTCCGGGTGTGCCTGCATCGGTTATCACTGCCATTTTTTTTCCGGCTGATAACTGATCTACCAGATGTTGCAGCACTTTGTGTTCATTATGCTGGTGATACGGAGAAACCGGCTTGCTGACCTGGTAATGATTGAGCAGGTGGGAACTGGTTCTTGTGTCTTCAGCCAGGATAAGATCAACCTCCTTCAGTACTTCCAGTGCCCGGAGAGTAATGTCTTTGAGATTTCCGATGGGGGTGGGAACAAGGTAAAGCATAGTTGATAAGTTGATCTGTTCATAGTTGATAAGTGCGGAATCCGCTTCAACTCATCAAACCTGTCAACTAATTAACAGATACTTCAAAATATTCCATAACCGGGTTGGAAAGCAGTTTTTTGCTGGCTTCTTCGGCAATAGCTTTTGCATTCTCGGGAGAATCGGCCGCTACCTGCAGTGTAATGTTTTTACCTACCCGCACATCTTCCACACCATTTAAGCCGAGGTTTTGCAGGCCGCCCATCACTGCTTTTCCCTGCGGATCAAGCAATTCTTTCAGCGGCATTACTTTTATCTGAACAGTATAGGTCATGCTGTTTTATTTTTAAAGAGCAAAGATACCAAAACATACGTGATGAAAATAACCGGAACAGCCAGCCAGCCCAATAAAAATACTGCAGCGAGTCCCGCGAGGACAATCACAATGAACGGCACAGCAGATTTTATCGTTAGCCCCTTGAATTTCAAAGCCAGCATCGGCAAAGAAGAAACCATCAGGAAACCAAGCAGTGCAATTACAACATACCAAAGCCATTTATTCAGCAGGATATTCACTACAGTAGCATTATCAGAAAACCAGTAGATCAGCGGAAAAGAAGCCACTGTTAATCCGACCGCCGGCGTCGGTACGCCCAGGAAACCATAGGTCTGCCGGGTATCTAAATTGAATTTGCCCAGGCGCCAGGCTGCGGCTGCGGCAAGTATAAATGCAGGTGCCAGCCATATAAAAGAAGCATCCAATGCACCGCTTTCCTGTGCCAGACTTAAACGGAGAAACTGGTAGATAATCATAGCAGGTGCCACACCAAAACTTACCACATCTGCTAAAGAATCTAATTGTTTGCCGAGTTCCGATGTTGCTTTGAATAATCTTGCCACAAAGCCATCTAAGAAATCAACTACACCGGCAAGACCGATAAAAAGTGATGCCAGTACCATTTTCTCAGGTGTATTTTCCAGCTGAACAGGTGTAGTGAGGATATTACCCGCGTCGTCTAAAGGCAGCAGGATAACGCCTTGTTGCAGGGTGAAAACGATAGCTATACAACCAAAAACCAGGTTCAGCAGCGTAAATAAATTGGGGATTTGTTTCATGAGTGGTCTATAGTCCATGGTCGACAGACCATAGCTCAGTCGTTTAAAGTATTAATTAATGCCTGAATCATTTTTACTAATAATTCAACCCGGTTATACAGCTCTGTAAATTTTTCCTCTCCCAGGTATCCTCTTCTTCTTGCCAAATATAAGCAACCTACCACTTCAAGGGCAGAACGGTTGGCAATTACCAGGAATCTTCTGAATTCCGCATTGGTTAAACCGGTTGATCCTTCAACAATAACTGATAGATACTGAATTAGCAGCCCTTCTAATCTGGCTTGAAAGGAATAAAGTTCGTGAGCAGGAAAAGTATTGGCCAGTAAATCAACCTCATCAGCTAACTCCAACGATAATTGCCACACTTTTAAATTCTCAAACTTAAATGCCATTTCGATCTGTTGGGTTTTTGCTGTGGACTGTTGACCGTGGACTATTTCCTTTTCATCAACGCCTCAATCTCTTCTGCCGTGATCGGAATATTTTTCATCAGGTCTTTATTGCCGTTCTTCGTGATCCAGAGATTATTCTCGATCCGGATGCCCATTTGTTCTTCTTCGATATAAATACCGGGTTCCACGGTGAATACCATTCCGGCTTTGATGGGTTCAGTCCTGGTACCAAGATCATGCACGTCTACTCCCAGATGATGTGAGATACCGTGATATAAATATTTCCGGTAAGCCCTGTTTTCGGGATCTTCATTTTTCACATCGGTTTTTTTCAGCAAACCGATCTTCAGAAATTGCTGTGTGGCTTCCTCCCCTACTTTATCGGTATAATCCAGGATGCTGATGCCGGGCTTTAATAAGCTTTTTGCGTAATCATGTAAATGTAAACATGCGTTATAAACCGTTTTCTGTCTGCGGGTAAATTTCCCGTTCACGGGAACCGTTCTTGTCAGGTCAGCACAATAGCCGCCATATTCGGCGCCAAAATCCATCAATATCAATTCCCCATCTTTACACTCCTGGTTGTTGGAAACATAATGCAATGTCCGGGCCCTGTCGCCACTGGCAATGATACTTCCGTATGCTTCACCGGTTGCTCTTTGTGATAAGAAAGAATGATATATCTCTGCTTCAATTTCATATTCCATCACCCCGGGTTTGATGAATTGCAGCAAACGGCGGAATGTCCTTTCAGTAATATCAATAGCCTGCTGCATTACTTCCACTTCGAAAGAAGTTTTTATAGCCCGCAGTTCTTTCATGATCTTAGCCGCACGCAGGTAATTGTGCAACGGGTAGCGGCTTTTCATTTCATCAATGAAACGGTAATCCCTGGTGCGGACAAGACTGGCTTTGCGGTCGTTTTCGTTACTATCGAGATAGATATTATCTGCTAAATGAATCCAGGGTTGTAATAAGCCATCAAGACTATCCACCCACACAATGGTTTTGATGCCACTGATATCCTGAGCTTCCTTCACCCTTAATCGTTTCCCATCCCATTTTTCTTTTAACTCGTTAGGGCGAACCAGTACAAGAACTTCCCGGTATTTGGAGTCCGGGTTATCCGGGAACAGGATGACCATACTATCCTCCTGCGTAATACCGCTCAACCAGAACACATCACTATTTTGTTTGAACCGGTAGATCGCATCCCCGTTAACCGGCACTTCGTCATTACTCACAAAAATGGCGATTGAGTTTTTTTGGAGCTGGCTGGCAAACCGTTTCCTGTTTTGGATAAAAATTTCAGGATTAAGAGGTAAATACTTCATGAAAAGGGATTTAGGGTTAAAGATAATGACCATTTATATCGGCTTCCTGACTTTCATCACAAAAGAGATGAACCGGCTGAAAAATGAATGATTTTCAAAAAAAAATCATGGTTTTTAAAAGCCTTCAATTTTCGTTCTAAAATTTTGAAAATGAGTACTGTTGTTATTGAAAAATTAGCCAGTTTCCAATGTGTAGAACTAACACTTGTTTGTACAAAGCCGGGTTTGTGACTTACCTTTGTCGCTTCACCAAATATGCTTGCTTATATGTCAGTACCAACGATCACTATTTCTGCCAAACATTTATTAAAAATTGGGCTCCGCAACACAGAGTCTGTTCACTACCAGCTTTCCCCTGAAGAGTTAGTGCAGGACACCCTCCGTATCGGTGAGGGTGTTTTGAACGATACGGGAGCTCTCGTTATTCAAACAGGAGAGTTCACCGGCCGCTCTCCCAAAGACAAGTTTACAGTTAAAGATGAGACTACTGCCGACTCCGTTCACTGGAATGATTTTAATATCCCTATAGAGTCAAAATACTTCGACAATGTTTTTAAAAAAGTAACCGAATATCTCGACATGTTACCCGAGATATGGATTCGTGATTGCTATGCCTGCGCAGATTCCCGCTACCGCCTGAATGTAAGAGTGGTAAATGAAAAACCCTGGAACAACCTGTTTGCCTATAACATGTTCCTTCGTCCGGATGAAGAAGGCCTGGACAATTTTGAACCTGACTGGCATGTAATTTCTGTACCCGGATTGAAGCTGGATCCTTCCGTTTGCGGCACACGCCAGCATAACGGAGCGGTCATTTCATTCAAACATAAAATGATCCTGATAGCCGGCACCGGTTATACAGGTGAAATCAAAAAAGGCATCTTTACAATACTCAACTATATTTTACCACATGAAAAGAATGTGTTGAGCATGCATTGCAGCGCCAATATGGGTGATGGGGGTGATACCGCTATCTTTTTCGGGCTGAGCGGCACCGGTAAAACCACATTAAGCGCTGATCCCAACCGTAAATTGATTGGCGATGATGAGCACGCATGGACCGATGATAATATCTTCAATTTTGAAGGTGGTTGTTATGCAAAAACAATCAACCTGACTGAAGAAAAAGAACCTGAAATATTCAATGCGATCCGTCCGGGTGCATTAGTGGAAAATGTTACATTCTATCCCGGTACGAATAAGATCAACTTTGATGATGCTTCGGTTACGGAAAATACGAGGGTTTCCTATCCGTTGCATTTTATCAGCAATGCCCAGGAACCTTCTGTTGGAGGTTTACCTAAAAATATTTTCTTCCTGACCTGTGATGCATTTGGTGTATTACCGCCGGTTTCCAAATTAACGGCCGGCCAGGCGATGTACCAGTTTATATCCGGGTACACAGCAAAAGTGGCGGGCACAGAAGCTGATGTTACAGAACCAAAACCTACTTTCAGTGCCTGCTTTGGCGCGCCCTTCCTTCCCCTGCATCCCGGTAAGTATGCGCAGATGCTGGGGCAAAAAATGCAGGAGAACAATGTGAGTGTATGGATGATCAATACCGGCTGGACAGGCGGACCTTATGGTATCGGGAACCGGATGCGATTGAAATATACCAGGGCCATGATCACAGCAGCGTTGGAAGGGAAACTGGAGCATGCACTGTTTGAGACACACCCTGTTTTTGGAGTTGCCATGCCTGTCTCCTGCCCGGATGTTCCGGCAGAAGTATTGAATCCCCGCAATACCTGGGCTGATAAAAATGCTTATGATGAAAAGGCCAGATACCTGGCCGGTTTGTTCATCAGGAATTTTGAAAAATATGCATCGGGTGTATCTGCTGAAATTTTAGCAGCAGCACCCCGTATTTAAGATACGACCCGGACGGTTGTTCCCGTTGTAGCCCCGGCAGTCTGAAATGTTGCCGGGGTTTTTATTTTCTTTAACGTGAGCCATGGCCGGGCGTAAAATTTTTATAGCGACCTTACGTTGATAAATTATGCAAAGAGTATTAATTAAATATGTGACTGTTATTTCACTGCTCTTTTCTTCAGTAGCAGTTGCCCAGGGCAGCAATGAAGAAACAATTGAATGGAATGCTTCCCGTAAACTGAATTGGGGTGATTACAAAGCCACACCCAATCCTTCCTCAGATGCTGCGGCCACCACCACTACCTACGTAGGGATCGAGTATAAGATCAGCAATGATAAGTTCAGCTATTTTATTCATTGTCGTTTTTCAAAAGACCGTTCCTGGGGATTACATAAAACGGACTACATATTAAGCCACGAACAGGGGCATTTTGATATTGCAGAGCTATTTGCCCGCAAGCTGCATAAAGAAATGAGCAACTATGTTTTTAATAAAAAATCCTTTCAGAAAGACCTGAAAAAAATCTATAATTCCATTATGGAAGAAAGAGAATCCTTGCAGAACCAGTACGACAAGGAAACCAACCACAGCATCAATAAAGAAAAGCAGGCCGAATGGCTGAAGAAGATACAGTCCCTGCTTAACGAGTATAGTGCTTATGCCGGTTATCCGTGACCGCTTATCTTAATTCTTCCACTTTCACCCTCGATGGAGTTTCTTTCCCGGCTATAATACCTTTTGCACTTAAAGCAATAGAACGGATGATCATGGCCATATTTTCCAAATCCAGTGTTTCCACATGATCAGATACTTTATGATAGTTGGGTTCACTATCCATTTTAGAAGTTGAAATAGTATGAGCAGGAACACCCAGCCTGGCCAGCGTGGCATTATCAGAACGATAAAATAGTTGCTGTGTCGGGTAAGGGTCAGGATAAAAAGTAAATCCTGTACCAACCAGGTTCTTCTCCAGGATCAGTCCCATGTCTGTTTTTTCATACCCGGTTATGTACGCTGAGTTTTTCCCCCATTTACTTTCCGTACCGATCATTTCTATATTGAACATAGCCATCACTTTAGCGGGATCGAATTGGCGGGAGAAATATTGCGAACCATAGCCACCCACTTCTTCTGCAGTAAATGCTGCGAAAACAATTGTTCTTTCGTTATTCCCCAGCGCTTTAAAATAGTTGGCTAATAAAATCACTGCCGTTGTTCCGGCAGCATCATCATTAGCGCCGTTGAAAATAGAATCACCATCAACCGGTTTGCCCACACCAATATGATCGTAATGCCCGGAAAACACCACGTACTCGTCCTGCTTGCTTTTCCCGGGCAGGATACCCACCACGTTGGCCATTTGCTGCTCAGTTATTTCATGTTTAGCTTCAATAGAATAGTTTTTCGGGGAAGTATTGCTCAGGATGAATACTACCGACTTATCCGTTTTAAAAATGGAACGCTTTAAAGCCGCTAATCTTGGAAAATCCGCTGCCAGGCTTTCGTCCACCAGCACCAACAGATTTTTATTGGCGTTGACAAATGCCCCCGCTTCACGGCGAAGGTTGGCACCTGCTTTTATGAAAACTGTTTCATAACCGGATGACTGGTCTATTTTCAATTCTGGTGTACAGGTGACTACGATAATATTCTTCTGATCTATCAGCACATCATCCAGCTTTGCTGCCGCACTGATGAATTTTGGCCGCACCATTGCAAAGGCCTGTTTAAATCCCGGATTACCAGTTGCAGGCTTCAGGCCTGCCTGTTTAAATTCAGCTGCGATAAAATCCGCCGCTTTATCAATTTCGGGGGAGAAAGTACGTCGTCCCCGCATTTCATCCGATGCCAGGAACCGCTCAATACGTTCCGCTTCTTTGGTAGTAATAATAGCTTCAATCTTTTGCGCCCATAAAAAAGAGGTTGTTGTAACCAACAACCCCAGTAACATGTATTTCTTCATTGCTTCCGTTTCCTGTTTTATTTATTCAATTTTATAAACTCATCATTTCTTTGAACTTTACCGTTTGCCGGCGGCTGACTTCTATTTTCTCGCCGCCTTTTAACTCCAATAATAAACCACCATTGAAATAGGGTTCAATTTTCTCGATCATCCGCAGGTTTACAATATGCTTGCGGTTAGCCCTGAAAAAGAATTTCTCGTCCAGTCTTTCTTCCAGCGCATTCAGCGATTTTAGTATTAAAGGTTTATTGGGCCCAAAAAACACTTTCGCATAGTTACCCACACTTTCAAACAGCCGGATTTCGTTCAATTTTACAAACCAGCATCTTTCCCCGTCTTTTACAAATACCTGGTCATGTTCACCCAGGATGCTATTGTTGATATTTTCTGTCAGTGGCCTTGCCTCTTTGTTCTCCGCAAGGTGTAATTTCTGGATCGCATCAGCCAGGCGTTTGGGTTCTACCGGTTTCAGTAAATAATCCAGCGCATTGACTTCAAATGCTTTTAAGGCAAATTCATCATAAGCTGTGGTAAAGATCACCTGTGGTGAACGCTCCAGGTCAGACAACATATCAAACCCTGTTTTACCCGGCATCTGGATATCCAAAAAGATCAGGTCCGGTCGCTGACTTTCGATTTTGCTAACCCCTTCTTCGGCATTCGCTGCTTCATCGATTACTTCCACTTCCGGAAAATCCTGTAACAGCTTCTTTAGCTCGGCCCTTGCCAGTCGTTCATCATCGATAATAATTGCTCTCATGTGACTTGTTTTAATTAGCATCAAAAGGTATCATTACCCTGGCTTCCACCAGTGATGGCGAAACCTGTTTTATCTCAAATTTAGCTTTATCCCCGTATAAAAGATTCAGGCGGTTGGTAGTACTTGAAATTCCGAATCCTTCATTACTGGATGAATACCCGTTCAGGTAACCGGTATTTTGGACAGACAATTCATGGTAAGTACCTTTAAAATCAGAAATAATACGGACCACGCCACCACCAATCTGTTTGCTGATGCCATGCTTGATGGCATTTTCGACAAGCGTTTGCAGCATCATTGGCGGAACCTGTAAATCCAGTGTATCCTCGTCAATTTGATATTCCACCCTGAGCCGGTCTTCAAAACGCATATTTTCCAGTGCCAGATAGTCCTTTACAATATTCAACTCCCTTTCAAAAGGCACCCTCTCCACCTTATCGGTTTGCATACTGCTGCGAAGAATATTACTTAGCTCCGTTACAGCGGCCCTTGCCCGCTGTGGATTTTCATCCACCAGGGCACGGATACTGTTCAACGAATTAAAAATAAAATGAGGATTGATATGTGCTTTAATCGTTTTTAATTCGAGATCCCTGACCAGGGCTTCCAGTTTCAGTGTGTCTAATTGCTGCTTCCTGCTCTTTTCCACATAATGATAAACGAAGTAGATCAGGTTCCAGATAAAGAATAGAAGGAAATATAAAAAAGCATTGTTCAGTACCAGCAGCCATATATTAAACCAATAGCTATATCCCTTCCTGTTCAGGAGCTCAGTATCGTTATTTTTTAATAACCCGGTCAGAACCAGTGTTTCCACATAAAGAAAAGAAACAAAGAACGCCAGCACAAAAGTGATAATGAAAAACTGGAGTATCTGTGTGTTCAGGCTTTTTTGCAGTAATCCCAGGCGGATAATAACGACCCGCATCAGGTGAGAACAAAAAACGCCAAGTGCCAGAAAGACCCCCAGGCGCAGGAAGAAGGTTGTTTTGAGCTGGTCAAACGAAAATGCAAAAAAGATATAGATCAGGGCAAAACTCCCCCACCCAATCGTTTGAAACAACCAATATCGTCCGTTTCCGTATCGCATAACAACAAATCTAACCATTCCGGTTACCCCGGCTATCCCTAAATATACCAGTGGGGAATTGGTTTTACAAATGGGAGGCTGGAGTCACCGGTTTGTTGTCAAAAACATTGACTGAACTCAACCTCCTGCCGTTTAAATTGTTAGGCATTCTTTAATGAAAGCCTCATCCGAAAATACTACTTTTACATCGTTAAACTTGATGCATGGAAATCACACCCGGTCCTTTGCTAAAAACCATTGATTCACCAGCCGACCTGAAGAAACTTCCCCGTGAAAAACTTCACCAGGTTTGCGATGAATTAAGACAGTATATCATTGATGTGGTCAGTGTTCATGGCGGACATTTCGGCGCCAGCCTCGGTGTGGTGGAACTTACCACCGCCCTGCATTATGTTTATAACACCCCTTATGACCAGTTGGTTTGGGATGTGGGTCACCAGGCTTATGGCCATAAGATTCTTACCGGCCGCCGCGACAATTTCCCCACAAATAGAAAATATAATGGCATCAGCGGCTTCCCCAAAAGAAGCGAAAGTGAGTATGACACATTTGGTGTGGGACATTCTTCAACTTCGATTTCTGCTGCATTAGGCATGGCAATGGCAGCCAAATACAAAGGCGAAAAAGACCGAAAAGTGGTTGCTGTGATTGGTGACGGGGCCATGACAGCCGGCCTTGCATTTGAAGGAATGAATCATGCGGGTGTGGCTGACTCAGATATGCTGATCATTCTGAATGATAACTGCATGGGTATTGACCCGAATGTAGGAGCACTTAAAGAATATTTAACTGATATCACTACATCGCCGACCTATAATAAAGTAAAAGATGATGTCTGGAAGCTGATGGGCAAATTACCAGTCGGCAAACATTTCAGCCGGGCGATGGCCCATAAACTGGCCGAAGGGATGAAAGGTATGGTCAGCAGCAGCGCTAACCTGTTTGAGGCATTAAAACTTCGCTATTTTGGCCCGATTGACGGCCACAATGTGGCCAAATTAGTTGATACATTAAAAGATCTTCGTGAGATTCCGGGCCCCAAGATCCTGCATATCATCACTACTAAAGGAAAGGGCTATGCGCTGGCAGAACAAGATCAGACCAAGTGGCATGCGCCCGGTCTGTTTGATAAAGTGACCGGCGAAATTCAGAAGAAGCAATATGATCTGCCCCAGCCGCCGAAATACCAGGACGTATTTGGCCACACGATGATCGAACTGGCAGAACAAAATGACAAGGTATTTGGCATCACCCCGGCCATGCCTTCGGGTTCATCCTTAAAGTTCATGATGGAAAAGATGCCCCACCGGGCTTTTGATGTGGGAATTGCAGAACAGCATGCAGTAACCGTTAGTGCAGGCATGGCCACACAGGGCCTGAAAGTGTTCTGCAATATTTACTCTTCCTTTATGCAAAGGGCTTATGACCAGGTGGTACATGATGCGGCCATACAAAAATTGCCTGTAATATTTTGCCTGGACCGGGCCGGTTTGGTGGGCGATGATGGTCCAACCCATCACGGCTGCTATGATATTGCTTATTTCCGTTGCATTCCGAATATGATCCTCAGTGCGCCCATGAACGAAAGTGAATTGCGCAACCTGATGTTTACAGCGCAACTGGATTCAACCAAGCTTCCCTTTGTGATCCGTTACCCCAGAGGAGAAGGTGTAATGCCTGAATGGAGAACGGAAATGAAAGAGATCACTATTGGTACGGGAAGGAAATTAAAAGAAGGGAAAGATATCGCCATTCTATCCATTGGTCATCCCGGCAATTTTGCGGCAACGGCCATCCGTGAGTTGAGAAATGACGGGCTGAACCCCGGTCATTATGATATGCGGTTTGTAAAACCACTGGATGAAGACCTGTTGCATGAAGCCTGCCGGCAGTATCCAAAACTGATCACGGTGGAAGATGGCACCGTAGAAGGTGGTTTTGGAAGTGCTGTACTGGAATTCATGGCTAAATATGGTTACAAAAATGACATAAAAATTCTGGGTATCCCGGACAGACTGGTGGAGCATGGCACTCCCAAAGAACTTCACCGGGAATGTGGCTACGATGCGCCTGCTATTGCCGATGCTGTGAGAGATATGATGAATGTGAATGTCAGCATCAGTCAATCTCTTTTCCAATAAATAATATAAAAATTTAACCCCCGGATTTTAAGTTTTTCTTTAGACCAGGTATGGAATCTTTACCGTTAGGTATCTTACCAACTGTACAACGGTATGAAGAGATTATTCATTACTACTATTATCCTCCTGGCACTTGGCCTGATAGCCTATGCCTGGTTATCTGGTTCAGGCACGTTAAAAAAAATAGCAGCGAGGCATCCCGTTGCCGTCAGCAAGGACAAGAAGATCAGTAAAACCATCCTTGAAAGATTAAGGAGTAAAGCTGCCCTGGCTAAATCATTTACAGAGCAGCATAATTATAACGGGCAAATATGCTTCCTGGTTGATATGAGCCTTCCTTCCTCACAAAACCGTTTTTTTGTTTATGATCTGAAAAAAGATACCCTGCAAAACAGTGGTTTGGTTACACATGGCCGCTGCAATGAAAACTGGCTGGAAGGAAGAAAATATGGCAACACCGTAGGTTGCGGCTGTACTTCATTAGGAAAATATAAGATCGGGTATTCTTACAAGGGCCGTTTTGGTCTTGCTTTTAAATTACATGGATTGGATAAAACAAATGATAAAGCATTTGAAAGATATGTGGTGCTTCACGGCCATGAATGTGTTCCTGAAACAGAAACAAATGAAGAAATATGCCAGAGTGATGGCTGCCCGACTGTATCCCCCGGGTATTTATTACAATTAAAACCGATCATCAACGCTTCTAAAAAGCCTGTGCTTCTCTGGATATTTGAGTAAAGCCATGAAAACAAAAATGCCATCCCGCATTTGCAGGATGGCATTTGCTATTTAAGAAAGCTGTTTATACCAAACTGGCTTCCATGGTGATATTTGTATTCAGCAATTTGCTGATCGGGCAGTTTGCTTTTGCATCTGCAGCAAACTCAGCAAATTTTTCAGCGTCAACACCGGGAACCGATGCTGTTACTTCCAGGTGGCTTTCTGTAATAGCCCCGCTATCCAGGGTAATGGTGCATTTTGTATCAATATTATCAGCAGTAAAACCTGCTGCATTCAATACAAAACTCAATTTCATGGTAAAACAACCTGCATGAGCAGCGGCAATCAGTTCTTCGGGGTTTGTCCCGATGCCTTCTTCAAAACGGCTTTTATACGAATATTGTGTATCCGTTAAAACACCTGATTGCGTGGTGTTGGTTCCTGTACCTTCTTTACCGGTGCCTTTCCAGTTTGCTGTAGCGTAACGTTTCATAATTAAAGTATTTTAGTTGTTGTTATTGAGGTTGATTTTCTTCTTCCAGTTCGGCCAGCCTGTTTTCCGGCTCATTGTATTCAATAATGAAATTATTCATCCCCTCCCCGATCATGATCTTCAGGAATTTTTGCTGCACCAGTTCCAGTAAGGAAAGGAAAAGAAAAATTGCATGTACCCTGTTATCTGCTTTTTCAAATATCTTCTCAAAAGATACCGTTTTTTGTTCCTGGGCCAGGGACAGCATGCTCTGGCGGCTGGTTTCCATGGTATAATGATATTGTACCACCGTATGCACCGGCTTATTCACCCGGTCGCTGTATTTCTGCATGGCCCTTTCAAAAGCCTTCATCAGCTTGAACAGGGTAATATTCTGTATCTCTGTTCCATCACCAGCTTCCTCGCCCACCATCGCCAGTTCTTTCTGGATATTACCTCTTTTCACCATCAGCATCCGCAGGGCTTCCATTTCAGCCATCTGGGCGGAAGCTTCTTTGAAGCGTTTGTATTCAAGTATCTTATTAACCAGTTCTTCCCGAGGGTCAATCTCGTTACCCTGCGCATCCAGTTCTTTGCGGGGTAAGAGCATCTTGGCTTTGATTCGCATAAGTGTGGAAATGAACAGGATGAACTCGCTGGACATTTCAATATTTAATGATTCCTGCTGGTGTATATAATCCAGGAAATCGTTGGTAATTTTTGTGATCGGGATATTATAAATATCAAGTTCGTCTCTTTCAATAAAGAAGAGCAAGAGGTCAAAAGGACCTTCAAACTGGGGTAATTTGATCTGGTACGCGGAATTATTCACTGCTCACTCAAAGTTTTGCTGGTAAAGAAAGCCCCGTAACGGTTAACTGCCGCTACGGGGCTCAAAAGTAAGGGAAAAAGGCTTCGGGCAGGCCCTGCTTTTTCCACCTTATTTTTTCAGCGCATCCCTGATCTCCCGCAAAAGAACAATGTCCTCAGGCGGAGCAGCAGGCGCAGCAACTTCCTCATTTTTCTTCATTTTGTTCATCGCCTTAATAACCAGGAAAAGGAACATCGCAATGGCAAGGAATTTAATAGAAGCCGTTATTGCCATCCCATATTTTAATTCTGCACTGCCCACTTTTACCGACAGGGTATTAAAATCAATACCTCCGGTAATCATCCCCACCACCGGCATGAGGATATGATCAACGACCGCACCTACTATGGCATTAAAGGCAACTCCTAATACTGTTGCAACAGCCAGGTCAATTACATTGCCTTTCATGGCAAAGTCCCTGAATTCTTTTAGCATTCCCATACAAATTGGTTTTAAGTGGTAAAAAATATGTTAGTAAAAACTCCAGGTATCTCAGAAAACAACTTATTGCATAAATATATTAAATAATATACGGCAGTTATTATTTTTTGAGCCCCGGAAATTGCATACCCAGGCTTTGTAAAAGGTCATGTAACTGGCTGGCGACTATATATTCTTTGTACCAGTTCTGGTCAGCCGGCACGATGGTCCAGGGAATGTTGTTACAATTTTCAAAACACTCCTCATACATCTGCATATAGATATCCCAGAGTTTGGCCTCTTCAAAATCATTTTCGTTGTACTTCCACATTTTTGCCGGATCCTTCAACCGTTCATGAAGCCTTTCCTGCTGCTCTTCAGACGAAATATGAAGGTAAAATTTCAGGATATGTGTATGATTATGTTCCTGTATCAGTTCTTCAAAATCATTGATCGCCTTCATCCTCTTTTTGGCAGTTGCATCATCACACCATTTATGCACTCTTGTCACCAGGATATCTTCGTAGTGTGAACGGTTAAATACCTGTATCATTCCTTTACCAGGAGCATGCTGGTGAATACGCCAAAGAAAATCATGAGCCAGTTCTTCTGCTGTCGGGGCTTTATAGGATTTCACTGTTACCCCTTGCGGGTTCATATTTCCCAGCACATTCCTGATCAACCCGTCTTTGCCGCTGCCATCCATTCCCTGTATTACTACCAGCACAGAATGCTTGCTTTCAGCAAACAGCAGGTTTTGTAATTCATCCAGTTCTTCCAGTATCCTGGCTGTCTTTTTTTTAGTTTCTTCTTTATCCCAGTCTTTCGGGGCCCGGGTGGATATTTTATTCAGTTCAATGCTGCTCATTGGGGTCTGCTTGTATTTGATAGTTGCAATATAAAAATAATTGCTGCTTGTCCGGCCATTTCTTGAACTTTGCCCCTTCCATTATGAATAATAAATTCATCTGCTGGGCAATTTTCATTATACTCTGTATTATCTGGGGTAGTTCTTTCAAGCTGATGAAAGACAGCAGCCTCTCCCTGAATGGTCCGCAGATTGCCGCCCTGCGGATCTTTTCTGCGGGTATTGTGTTTGTCCCTTTTGCTTTTTTTTATTTTTCCCGTATTCCTAAACAAAAGTTAGGTATGGTTATACTCAGCGCCGTGTTTGGTAATTTATTACCGGCGTTCTTATTCGCCATTGCCATGACAAGGATAGATGGTTCGCTGGGAGGAATTCTTAATTCACTGACCCCGATCTGTGTAGCAGTAATCGGTATTTTGTTTTTTAAGGACAAGATTAAAATACAGAAGATTATTGGCGTACTTACAGGGTTCCTGGGGTTGGTATTACTTACGCTGGCACCTGCATTAATGGGGCAAAAAAATATCAGCTTCACCAATCTTAACTATACATTACTGATCCTGCTGGCTACTTTTTTATACGGGATCAATGTTAATATGGTCAGCCACAAACTAAAGGGATTAAACCCCGTTCATGTTGCCACTGTATCTCTAGCCTTTATGGTTATTCCCACTGCCCTTGTGCTCTGGCAGCAGGATTTTTTTCAACTTGACTTTACTTCAGCCCGCATCCAACATGCTGTAGTAGCTGCTGGTGGCCTGGGTATTGCCGGCAGTGCTATTGCCACCGTGTTGTTTTACATACTGGTGCAACGGGCGGGTGGTTTATTTGCCTCCCTGGTTACATATGGCATCCCTTTTATTGCCTTGTTATGGGGTTTCATCGATCACGAACACATTTCCTGGCTGCAGGTGATCTGCCTGGGTATTATCCTGCTGGGTGTTTATCTTGCCAACAGGCCCGGCAAAAAAACAGGCGCAGCAATCATTGCCACGCCTGGTCATTCTCATCCTGAATAATTTTCTTATACCGCCATTATCTCTTTTTCTTTGGATGCAAGGTGCTTCTCAACCAATGAGATAAATTTATCTGTCACTACCTGCACCTCTGCTTCAGCATCTTTTGCTGCATCCTCACTCAAACCGTTCTTTTGCAATTTTTTTATATTCTCAATGGCATCACGGCGGATATTCCGGACTGCCACTTTAGATTGTTCACCTTCCCCCTGGCATCTTTTTACCAGTTCTTTTCTTCTTTCCTCCGTCAAAGGAGGAAGAAAAAGCCGTATGATAGCGCCATCGTTTTGAGGGGTAACACCGAGGTTAGCGTTGATTATTGCTCTTTCAATGGGTTGTAACATGTTTTTTTCCCAGGGTTGTATGCTCAGGGTCCTGGCATCCATCACACTGATATTAGCTACCTGGTTAATGGGCATTGGAGAACCATAATAGTCCACCACCAGGCCATCCAGCATTTGCGGATTGGCTTTACCGGCCCTGATCTTGACCAGTTCCGTTTCAAGATGGCTGATCGCTTTACTCATATGATCGCCGGCAGTGGCGATGATTGAGGAAATATCTTCTGTCATAATATGTATTTTTAAATACTACCGTATACCTGATACGGGACGCAAAGCTAATAAAAGACGGGAATCAAAAAAAAATGCCGGGAGAATCATCGATGTATTTCTCCCGGCTAAAGCTTTTTATTAATAACTAATTTTTATCGGCAACAGATGCTTCATGAGTCAATGTTACCACTTTAGAAGTAGTTTTCAGTTCTGTGGTTCCATTGATGCTTTTGGCAATAACCATCCTGCGGCGTGGTTTTCTGCGATAATATAACAGTCCAAGGCCGGAAGACGATAAAACCAGCATAATCAGCACAAGATAAGTCGGCCCCATTGATCTACCCAGGTAAGCAAATGCCACAAAAAACAAGTTGATGCTCACACAAGTAAGAGTTACAGCTGCATGTCCAAGCCCCCTGTCTAACAACAAATGATGTATATGGTTCCTGTCGGGAGTAAATGGCGATCGTCCATTGACAATACGAATAGCAAATACCCTGAGTGTATCCAGCAACGGAACGATCAGGATAGAAATCCCAACAGCAGCAGCTGAATCAACAGGTATAAGCACGGCCGGTGAATCAGCGACAGTAATGAATTTGATAACCAATATTGAATTCACCAGCCCTATCATGAGTGAACCCGAGTCTCCCATGAAAATTTTGGCCGGGTGATGATTAAATATCAGGAATGCCACCAGGCTGCCTGCCATAGAAAAGGCTAATAAAGCATAGGCCTGCTGATCAACAGCAAAGAAATAAGTACCAAATATGAGCATGGTGATGATACCAAGGCTGGAAGCAAGCCCGTCAATACCATCGATCAGGTTAAAAGAATTGATGACCACAATGATGGTCAGGTATGATAATGCCAGGCCGAATGCTTCCGGAACCTGCTCAAATCCAAATAAACCATGCATACTATCCAGCCTGATACCTCCAAGATGGATAAGTATAGAAGCTGCTATTACCTGTCCCACAAATTTTTTGCTGGCAGAAAGCACCATCAGGTCATCTTTAAGGCCGAGGAAAAAAATCACCAGGGCTGCGGCAAAAAAATACTGAAATTCCGGGTTTTGATTACCCTGGACAGACAATAAGGCTGCCAGCAGGAAGCCGCCAAAAATCCCTACTCCTCCAAGAGAGGAAACAGGACGGGTATGGACCTTTCTTTCATCAGGTATATCATACAATTTCTTTTGCTCAGCTATTTGTAATACAACAGGAATAGCGAGAAAAGAAATAATGAAAGAAACTGAAGCTGTTAAAAGCACATCAAGCATGCAGGTAAGGTTTTCGTGGGCAAAAATATGTGTTCATGTTTGTTTTTCCTATTGTGTTTCATGTTTTTAGTGCATTTACGTGTTATTTTTCAATGAAACCCGCAGGAATTATTTTTTTATACCAGAATGATGGGATGAACAGGTGTTTATATCAAAAAAGATTGCACTTTTGCAGCGCCGGTGGAACCTTTGAACTGAAGAGATAGAAAAAGTTTAAAAGAATTAGTTGTTATGGCAGAATTAAGTGCAATTGCTTCGCAAATCCGCAGGGATATAGTAAGAATGGTGCATGGCGCCAGCAGCGGCCACCCCGGTGGCTCCTTAGGATGTGCAGATTTTTTAACAGCCCTGTACTTTAAGGTTATGAAACATGACCCGTCCTTCAACATGGACGCAACAAATGAAGACGTATTTTTCCTATCAAACGGACATATTTCTCCCCTTTTCTATTCAACATTGGCCCGCTCAGGTTACTTTGACATAAAAGAACTGGCTACTTTCAGAAGATTAAATACCAGGTTGCAGGGCCATCCGGCAACACATGAGCATTTACCAGGTGTAAGGATTGCTTCCGGCTCATTAGGGCAAGGAATGAGTGCGGCTATTGGTGCCGCTCTGACCAAGAAACTGAATAAAGAGTCTGCCGTAGTTTATTCATTACATGGCGATGGTGAGTTGCAGGAAGGACAAATCTGGGAAGCTGCCATGTTTGCAGCCCACCACCAGGTTGATAATCTTATTTCAACTGTTGACTGGAATGGTCAGCAAATTGACGGACCTACCAAAAAAGTGATGAGTTTGGGCGACCTGCCGGCAAAATTTGCTGCATTTGGCTGGGAAGTGATTCAACTGGAAAAAGGTAACGATGTTGATGAAGTGGTTAAAACGCTGGAATATGCCAAAACTTTTGTTGGCAAAGGAAAACCTATCGTAATCCTGATGAAAACCGAAATGGGTAAGGGAATTGATTTTATGGAAGGGTCACATGAATGGCACGGCATCGCACCCAATGATGAACAATTAGCAAAAGCGTTGGCACAATTGCCGGAGACTCTTGGTGATTATTAATCATAACCTTTGAACTTATTGCATAAAAGAAATCATAACTGGTTTCTTTTTTTATTCCCCCAAACCTGTTATTCACTTTTTAATGAAAATTGCTGCAGGGCTGCTTTCCGCGAAGGAAACCATGATGCCAGTAAGGCTATAATAAAAACCGTAGCCCCAACCAGCAGGAAATCAGCTATCCTGAGCTGCACGGGAAAATAATCGATCAGGAAAGAACCTCCCGTTAATGGAATAAGATGAAAATTTATCTGCAATACCGCAATCAGTAATGCGAGCAGCATGCCAATCCCTCCCCCGATCAATGCCAGTAACATACCTTCATTCAGGAAAATTTTTTGTATAAAACTCCTGCCGGCTCCCAATGCATGCAGCACACTGATATCTTTTTGCTTTTCCAGCACCAGCATAGTCAAAGCACCGATCATCGTGAATGCAGCGACGACAAGGATCAGGCTCAGCACCCCATAAATAGCCCAGCGTTCCATATTCATGACAGCATACAGGCTTTTATTTTGCTGGTATTTATTCAGTACTTCATACTTATCACCCAGCACATGCTTTATTTTTTGTTGAATATCGTCTGCCGTGGCCGGATCAGTAACAGCAATTTCAACCGCCGAATACTGATCGTCTTTTAATTTTAGTGCATTTCGCAAAAAATCAATATTGGTAATGCAAAACGTATTATCAAAATCCTGCTGTACCATAAAACCGCCGCTTACCGTGACCTGGCTGGAAGAAATGGATTCCAGTGGGTCCAGTTGTTCGGTGCCATCTTTTCTCGGCAGGTAAACCACTAATGGATCCAGGTGATTATCAGCATCAATATCCAGTGTCCTTTCCACACCTGCGCCGATGATCATCTGAGGCGATTCCCTATCTCCCAACACAAATTCACCTTTGAATAAATTGCCGGCCACCCCGGTTACGTACCTGTATTGTTTATCCACCCCTTTTAACTGTACCACTTTCTGATTTTCTCTTTCCCCGTCTTCTTCTCCAAACTGCCTTGTTTTAGTTTGCAAAAACGCTTTTTCTTCCAGCACCAATGAAAAATTACGGATACCGGGAATGGCTTTGATTTTTTGTAACTGGGCGGAAGACAATGTCATCAGTTTGCCGGAAACCGGCATCACTTTCAGGTCGGTATAAAAAGAAGAATACAATGATTTTACCAGGCCTTCAAATCCATTGAATACGCTTAGTACCAATACCAGTGCTGTTGTGCCTATTATAATGGCAGCAACACTTGTCCATGCAATGATATTGATGGCATTTGTTGTTTTTTTTGCTTTAAAATAGCGCCAGGCAAAGAGAAGATGCAAGGGGTGAGTTAATTAGTTTATTAGTTGACAGGTTAATCAGTTTTCAGTTATACCATCAGTCGACGGAGATTTCTCATCACTGATCTTTTTGAAAATTTCTTCCATTTTAAACACATGATCCAGTGTATCATCCCGGAAGAATTTCAATACGGGGATGCTCCGTAACTGGTGCCGTACCCGGGCCGCCAGTTCCTTTTTGATCTCATGGTGTTTTTCTTCAATTTTATGCAGGGCAGACTGCACATCGTTTACCTGGAAGAAACTCAGGTAAAACCTTGCTTCCAGCAGGTCAGGAGTCACTTTTACCGAAGAAATGGACACCATACCGCCATTGATCATACCCAGGCCCAACCGCTGAAAAATGAGATTCATCTCCTCATTCAGCAGTCCGGCGATCTGTTTCTGTCTTTTACCTTCTTCCATGCTCTTAACAATTGAGTTCGCTGTAAAATTAGTTACTTTGCCCCGTTTAAGCGATTAATACAGGCAATGAATAAATATTCAAGGATTTTCAGCTATTTGAAGAATTACAAGAGCAAAATTGCACTTTATTTTTTGTGTATCCTCCTCTCTATTGTTTTCGGCATTGTTTCTTTCGGTATGCTGGCTCCATTTTTTGACCTGATCTTCAAAGGCGACAGTTCTGCCCTTTCCAAAACGATTGACAATCCCGTTATGGAGTCCTTACGGTCTATGATGGTAAGCCAGGTAGGTAAAATGGATGCTGTTGGCGCACTGGCATTGATCTGTGTTATTATTGTCATTTCGATTTTTCTGAAAAACCTGTTTCTTTATTTCTCCTTCTATATACTGAATCCATTAAAAAACAAAATCGTTAATAGACTCCGATCTGAACTGTATATTAAAATATTACAGTTACCTGTAGGTTTTTTTACGGAAAAAAGAAAAGGTGATATTATCAGCCGCAGTACCAATGATGTATATGAAGTGGAAAACTCCCTGGTAGGAGCATTAGAAGGATGGATCAGAGATCCGCTGACCATCCTGATCAACTTTGCAGTTCTTTTCTATATCAGCCCGCAATTAACACTCGCTATTCTTGTTTGTATTCCGGTTATCGGTTTCATACTGGGTCGTATTTCAAGAACACTAAAGAAACAATCGAATGAAGCCGCCATTAAACAGGGTGAATCTTTATCCATTATGGATGAGACCCTGAACGGGCTGAGAGTGATAAAAGCTTTCAATATTGAATCCTTATTAAAAGCCCGGTTTGAAAAGACCAACGATGAGTTACTGGCTGCAAAAAACAAGATCAGCCGCCGCCGGGATATGGCTTCACCCGTATCCGAGTTTTTAGGCGTATTGGTTTTTGTAGGCATACTCTGGTTTGGCGGACAACTGGTATTAGGACAACGAATCCCGTTAGCCCCTTCCACGTTTCTTGCATACCTTGCTTTGTTTTATAATATCATCAATCCTGTAAAAGCATTATCCACCTCCTTCAGCAATATGCAGAAAGGATCGGCCGCCATTATCCGGATTGAAGAGATTCTAAAAACACCGGTGACTGTTGATGACAACCTCACCGGTAAACAATTGACTTCTTTTAATCACTCCATCGAATTCCGCAATGCCAGCTTTGCTTATGCTGATGCAGTGATTCTTGACAATATCAGCTTTACCGTAGCTAAAGGGAAAACAGTGGCCCTTGTAGGTTCATCCGGTGCCGGCAAGTCTACTTTGGCAGACCTGGTGCCCCGCTTTCATGATGTAACCGGCGGAGAGGTATTGATTGACGGTATCAATATCAAAGATTATTCACTGCATTCTGTGCGCAGCCAGATGAGTATTGTTACCCAGGAACCTATTTTATTCAATGATACCATCGCCAATAATATCGCCTTAGGTTACCAGCAAGCAACTGCAGAACAAATAGAAGAAGCGGCCAAAATTGCCAATGCCCATGAATTCATTATTAAAAAAGAAGATGGCTACAGGAGTAATATCGGCGATCGGGGCAGCAAGTTGAGTGGTGGTGAACGCCAGCGGCTGACCATCGCCCGGGCTGTACTTAAAAACCCTCCCATACTGATTTTAGATGAGGCCACTTCTTCTCTTGATACAGAAAGTGAGCGATTAGTGCAGGATGCTATCAATAATATGATGCAGAACCGCACCAGTATCGTAATTGCACACCGGCTGTCCACCATCCGCCATGCCGATGAGATCATCGTATTACAAAAAGGAAAGATTGTTGAAAGGGGAAATCATGAAGAGCTGATTGCCCAAAATGGCTTTTACCGGAAACTGGTGGAGATGCAGGAGGTAAAATAAATCACTCACAGTTTATACAGACCGATCTTTACCGCATACAGCGCCAGCGCCACTCTTGTCTTTACACCCAGTTTCTCAAATAAGCTATCCCGGTAGCTCTCCACGGTCCGGTGGCTGCAAAACATTTTTTCACCGATCTCTTTATAGGTAAGTTCAGTGCAGGTGAAACGGAGAAAATCTTTTTCCCGGTCACTCAGCGGAATACCATTATTACTTTCAGTGCCGCCGTTGGCGATACTATACAATACCCTGCTGGTGGCCCAGTCAGGATAGTAGAAACCTTTTTTCTGTAAAGCCTCCAATGCCTTTTCCAGCTCTGCAGGATGTACATTTTTCTGCAGGTACCCTTTAGCCCCGCATTTGATCATCTTTAGCAACGATTCATCATCTGATTGCATGGTCAGTGCCATAATGAGTACCTCAGGATGTGATTGCCGCAACCAGGTGGCTGTTTCAAAGCCATCCATCTCCGGCATGGAAATATCCAGTAAAATAATGCGGGGGATGTTCTGGGAATTCTGAAATCTCTCCTGGAGAATTTTGCCATTCTCACATTCGTACAATACCTTATAACCATTGAACTGCTCGATGATGGATGTAATGGCCTTCGCAATAAGCAGGTGGTCATCAACAATGACAATAGTTGTCGGCATAGGTTTGTTAATCAGACGCCAGGTTCTTTTCAGGGATCGTTATTTGCAACTGCGTTCCCTTACCGGGTTCACTCTGCAAATTAAACAATCCGCCAATCAGATGCACACGCCTTTTCATATTTGCCAAACCAATGCCCCTTGACTGAACGTTAGTACTGTCAAATCCTTTTCCGTTATCAGCTGCCTTTAATAACAAACCTTCCGGCGCCTGGTATAATTGCACCGTTATCAAATCGCCTTCGGAATGCTTCAGGCTGTTCTGCATAAATTCCTGAACAATTCTTAACAGGAAACTCTTTACTGTAACGCTGATTTCCCGGGTAAAGTCAGACTCGAAAACTGCCTTGCAGATACCTGTATCATTTACCCGGCCGCATTCGAAGAAAATCAGATCGGCCAGGCTGGTCTCATGCATTTTATTATCCGTCAGCGTACGGGAAAGGTCTCTCAGTTCTTCCAGCGAATCATTGATAACGCTGCTGATCCGCTGCAGTTTATCAGCGATAGCCGGGAACTGGTTTTCATACTCCAGTTTTTGTGTGTAAATGGTGGCAAGGGTCAGTTTTTGCGCCACACTGTCGTGAATTTCCCGGCCTATGAACTGCATGGTTTGTTCCTGTGCCTGCAATTGAGTGTGCAGAATGTCCAGTTTGTGTTTTTCCTCGATCAGTGTCTTCTCCTTTTCATGAAGAATCTTTCGCTTCCGGTATTGAAAAATGAAAATAATGATCCCGGAGACCAGAATCAGGACAACAATGTTAACCAATATTATAAAGAGTGTTGCTTCCATTTTCCTAGTATAAATGCCAAAGAAAAAAAGCTATACATGGAACAATTCAATATCATCTGGAACAACCAGTACTTAATAAAAAAATCAGGATACTTCGTGACTAATGTATTCCATAGGCCGAAAAAAGGAAAGGTCATTAAATAAAAAACAAGAAGTCCTAAACAAACCCAAAACATTGGCTCTCTCTTATACGACAATATCTTATTGCTATTAACGAAACTGATAAAAAACTGAAGTATCAGAATTAGCAAAACAATATTGCCAACCGTATAAGAGAAAGATAAAAAAACCTGCTTTTTCTCGCCAATAAATAAAAAATCCAGGGCCCAAGAAACGATAAAAACTGTTGCCCCCAGCCAAGATAACAACCTTTCCTTTTTAGCTGAATACCATCTTGAAAACAGCCAGCAGAAAAAAAGGAATTGAAATGGTATCGCAAAAAAGAAATAAATACCAGAAGTTACAGATGTTAGTTTTAAAACGTTCCCGATATATTCAGCCACAATTTCAGTAGTAAAAATTATAGCCAGATAAACCGGGAACCATTTCCAGTATGAATCTTTTATCTTCTTCCAATTAGCAAAGCCAATAATACTTGCTGCCAATTCAAAGAAATTCAATGCAATAGTCCACTTTAAATAATAGGACATGAGCAATAAAAATTAGTTTTTTAATTATCGTCTGAAGGAAAACTACCTTCACCTGGTGGAGGAGGTATCAAACCACCGTGATTTAAAACTCCTGCACCATCTCCTCCGCTGAGTTTCATGCCTTCCCTGCTGCTGGCTGATTTTTGTAAATAGACTCCTAATGGTGTTGGTTTGCATTTATCAGCACCGGGATGAAAAGGATCAAAATCTATATTTCCCTTTTGACCTTTATAAGTAGCTGTCAGGAAGATTGTCTGGTGCATTGCATATTTTGGATCAACACCAAATTGGCTGATGAGTGAAGAGTCAGGGTATTTCGCAAAATAAACATGCATACCCAAACCAAGACTGTCGATATTACACCCTTGCTTACATAACGTATCTTCAATCTGCCAGATATATTGTTTGAGCGTCTCCAGGTCGAACCAGACCGCTTTGGCATCTTCAATATTAGTAACTCCCCTGGCATCTGAAATATACGCTTTGTCTTTGTCTGCATAATACAGGTCAGCGATCTCTTTGGCCAGGTTCACATCCAGGTAGCCCTTCATGGGTTTTCCACTGTAGTCTTTGGCATGCAGCTTTTGGCAACTGTCAGTTGCCTGTTGTTGCTGGTTACATGCATAAAAACCGACAATAATAAAGAACAGGATGTTGGCAACGATCATGGCTTTTTTCATACATATAGTTTTAGTGAATAAAAAGAATTGTTACAAAAATATACTGAAGACCCGATTTCTAAGCCGCTAAAAACCCATTCTTTTATCGTTAAATAACGGAAAAAAAGCCGCACAAAATGCGGCTTTTTAAAATCTACTTAATTTATCACCAATTAAAAAAATGAGTATGCGTTGCTGTACAACTACTATAACACCAATGGGTATGTGAAGACGTACAATTTGAACCACATGGAGGTGGTGTCAAATTTCCATGATCAAAATACTCACCATCATCCTCTGTTGTTCTGGATTGCTGGTTGCTATTTGTTTTATCACCAAAAAATACTAAGGAATGGTATGGCATGCCTTGTATTCTTTGATTAATACCATCCCCATTAATTGCTCCGAACCTTACATGCACCTTCTCATTTCCCTTCTCCTTTAAATAATTTAAAAACTGTATCAATGGCTCAATCTCGTAAATAACAGTATTAGGGGAAATGTATTTTTGGTTTTGCTCTTTATATTTATTCTCTATCATTGAGCCTATTAATTCGTCATACCTGCTCATCATAGCTTTTGCTTCGTCAGCCGGAACCAGATGATCTTTAAATAAAGCTCTTGATACGGCAGCAGTGCTATTTTCAATTTTACTTGAGTTATCTTTTGCACATCTTACGAGAATAACTATCGCAGTCAGACAGGCTGCTGCAAAAAGGAAAAACTTTTTCATAAATAAATGTTTTGGTTAATTAATAGTATCAATTTAAAGAAAAGAAATCATTTTTAGGCTTATATGCCTAAAGAAATTTTTATTTAGCACTCCACTTTGCAGGGGTGAATAATCTCAGGGATAAAAAATTATTGCTGGCCTTTGGAACTAATCTGCGAAAACTCCGGAAGCAAAGGAAATTATCTCTAGAAAATCTTGCTATTGAAGCAGATGTTGAGATCAGCCAGATTTATAGAATAGAAAAAGGACTGGTAAATCCAACCCTTAGTTCTTTAAGTGCTATTTCTAAGGCACTTAATATCAGTTTAAGTGAATTGATGGACTTCTAAATTTCAGCCTCTCAGCACTTCCCTGGCAATGACAATCTTTTGTATTTCACTGGTACCTTCACCAATGGTACAGAGTTTGGCATCCCGGTAAAATTTCTCCACAGGAAAATCCTTCGTGTATCCATAGCCACCGAATACCTGCACTGCATCATTGGCAACTTTAACAGCCACTTCACTGGCGTAATATTTTGCCATGGCCGCTTCTTTGGTCACCGGCTGTTTCCTCTCTTTCCGATCGCATGCCTGTAAGGTAAGCAGTTCTGCTGCTGCAATTTCTGCAGCCATATCGGCCAGTTTAAAGGAAATTCCCTGGAAACTGGAAATCGGCTGATCAAACTGGTACCGTTCCTGTGAGTATTTCAATGCAGCTTCATAAGCTCCTTTGGCAATACCAACCGAAAGTGAAGCAATGGAAATTCTTCCTCCATCCAGTACTTTCATCGCCTGTTTAAAACCATCGCCCACTTCGCCCAGCCGGTTAGCATCCGGTATCCTGCACTGATCAAAGACCATCTCTGTTGTCTCACTCGCCCGCATACCGAGCTTATTTTCTTTCCGGCCTGCACTAAAACCTTTTGCTCCCCTTTCAATAACAAAAGCAGTAGAATTATTTTTACTGCGGGGCTCGCCAGTTCTGCAAATTACCACGGCCACATCGCCACTGTTACCATGGGTAATCCAGTTTTTCGTTCCATTGATGATCCAGTCATTGCCTTCTTGCACGGCAGTGCATTTCATATTACCGGCATCGCTTCCCGTATTGGCTTCTGTAAGACCCCAGGCGCCAATCCATTCCGCAGTAGCGAGTTTAGGTAAATATTTTTCCTTTTGTTCTTCATTTCCAAAAGCCATAATATGACCGGTACATAATGAATTATGTGCCGCCAAACTCAGACCCACAGAACCGCATACTTTAGCGATTTCTTCAATAATTGTCTTGTATTCGAAGTAACCAAGGCCGGCGCCTCCGTATTGCCCGGGCACCAATACTCCCATTAACCCCAGCTTACCCATTTCCTTAAAAATATGAACCGGGAATTGCTGCTGTTCATCCCATTCCATGACATGGGGCCTGATATAACGTTGTGCAAAATCGCGGGCTGTATGGCCTGCATGCTGTGTAAGTTCAGTTGCCTGGAAATTCATTGTCTCAAATCGTTGGTTAATTTACTAATAACAGTGCCACCCCCAGCTTCCTGGTGTGGCACTGTTTGTACCTTAAGATCATGGCAAAACAATCCTGCCTACCGGCAGGCAGGCGTTAAAGGCAGCTGCAAGATAAGGGAAAATATCTTACACTAACACTTGTTAGTTTAAAAATCCTTCTACCCCTCCCAAACCAGTCCATCGTAAGCAAGATGTATCCCATTTGACAATTCAGCTTCAATCTCAGCATGAAGACCCAACTGGTGTGAAATATGTGTAAAGTAAGCACCGGGAATCCTGAGTTCCCGCACCAGTTCAATAGCTTCTCCAAGCGTGAAATGGGAAATATGTTTTTGCTTACGAAGTGCATTCAATACAAGCACTTCGCTTCCCCTGATCTTTTCTTTCTCTTCTTCCTCGATCCGGTTGGCATCGGTGATGTACGTGAATTTCCCGAAACGAAAAGCCAGCACCGGCATTTTTAAATGCCATACCTGTATGGGCATAACCGGTATATCGCCAACAATGAAAGGTTCAGGGCTGATGGTATGCATATTCAATTCAGGGATACCGGGATATTTGGTATCAGTGAAGGCATAATAAAAATCCCGCCTTACTGCCTCTTCTGTCAGCGGGTCGGCATAAACATCAACAGGTTTTTTTGAAAAGAAATTAAATGCCCGGATATCATCCAGCCCGGCCAGGTGATCCTTATGAGGATGCGTGAACAATACAGCATCAAGATGTTTTACTTTTTCCCGGAGCATTTGCTGACGAAAATCCGGGCCTGTATCCACCACCAGTGATGTGGTTGCAGACTGTACCAGGATACTTGAACGAAGACGATTATCTTTTTTATCAGTGGAGGTACAAACAGCACAGTCACAGCCGATCATGGGTACTCCACTGCTGGTACCGGTACCGAGAAAAGTAATTTTTAAAGGAGGACAAATCACAGCGTAAAGTTATCGGTTAATTAGTTAACCGCATCTGACGCATTGACGAACAATTAAGAGCGTTTAGCTTATTTGGACCCATTCTCCTCAATTTCCAGCCTGGAAATAATGTCCAGATAGAGTTTCTTAGATTCCTCAGTAAGTGTATCCGGGTTGATATCCAGTTGCGGGATCAGGTCAATCAGGGTATTGATCCTGCCCTCAGTCTGCAGGAATTTATTCAACACCACCACTTTTTTCAATTCCAGGATACAGTAACCGCTTTGAAAAGTGCCTCTTTCATAGCGCAATACATACCCCGATTGCTCAGGAATAGCTTCTAATTTATCAAGGGTTGTTTGGGTATATTTCATCTGGTAAATGGAAAACGGATAATAGAATATGGGTTATCAAAAAGCAAATTTAAGCATATCCCCACCAGGGGAAAGTTCGCTTCAGCAGGATTTTTCCACAACCATTCACCATTCTCCTATTTGCTTTGCATCTTGATCACAGGAACAATCATTTCCTCGAGGCTGACGCCTCCGTGCTGGAAAGTATTCTTATAATAGTTTACATAATAATTGTAGTTATTGGGATAACAAAGAAAACTATCTTCCTTGGCAAAGATGAAAGAAGAATTAACAGTCGGCACCGGCAAACCTGCTTCTCTCGGGTCACGGAAAGCCAGTACTTCTTTCGGTTCGTAATTTAAATTACGTCCGTGTTTATACCGCAGATTAGTGGTGGTCTGTTTATCTCCCACCACTTTATACGGTGTTTTCACTCTCACACTGCCATGATCTGTAGCCAGTACGATCCTGATATTTTTCTCCGCCACTTTTTTCAACGCCTGGTGCAGCGGTGAATGCTCAAACCAGCTTGCAGTGATACTGCGGTAACTCATTTCATCACCAGCCAGTTCTTTTAATACTTCCATTTCCGTGCGGGCATGGCTGAGCATATCCACAAAATTGTATACGATAACATTAATATCATTGTTCAGCAGATTATGGATATTATTCACCAGATCAAGCCCCGCCTGGTTGTTCAATACTTTGGTGTAAGAAACTTTCAGGTCCCCTTTTCCCAGCCTTTTCAATTGTGCCCGGAAAAATTCTTCCTCATGCAAGTTCTTTCCTCCTTCTTCATCATCGTTTTTCCATTGTACAGGAAATTGTTTTTCTATGTCAATGGGCATCAGTCCTGAAAAAATAGCATTGCGGCAATACTGCGTGGCGGTCGGCAGGATACTGTAAAAACTATCTTCTTCCAGGATGCGGAAACTCTCCGCAAAAATGGGTTGTATCGCTTTCCACTGATCAAACCGGAGATTATCAATAACCACAAAAAACAAAGGAGTTCCTTTTTCAACATGAGGCAGCACTTTAAACTGTACAAGGGAATGACTCATCACCGGGCCATCAGTACTTTTAGGAGACGCCCAGCCTGCATAGTTTCTCGAAACGAATTTGAAGAATTCGGTATTAGCTTCAGCTTTCTGACTTTGCAGTACTTCCTGCATTTCAGGGCTGTCACTTTTCTGCATTTCCAGTTCCCAGTATACCAGCTTTTTATAAATATCCATCCACTCATTGTAGTCCGGGTTGCTGTTCAGCGCCATAAACAGGTTACGAAACTGCTGCTGATAGGCTGTCGTTGTTTTTTCTGCCACCAATCTCCTGTTGTCAATGATTTTTTTCAGACTCAGCCAAACCTGGTTAGGGTTTACCGGTTTGATCAGATAATCGCTGATCTGCGAACCGATAGCTTCGTCCATCAGGTTCTCTGTTTCATTCTTGGTAATCAGTACAACAGGCAATGATTGTTTGACTTCTTTGATCTTGGCCAGGGTTTCAAGACCCGTAATGCCGGGCATCGTCTCATCAATCAATACCACATCCACCAAATTGTCCTTTACGTAATCTATTGCATCAAACCCATTCGTAAAAGTCTGCACTTCATATCCCTTATTTTCCAGGAAAATCTTCTGAGATTGTAAACTCTCTATTTCATCGTCCACCCAGATAATTTTTGCAACTGCCATTCTTATAGTTTAAAAAGTTAGATTGTATCCTTGTTTTACGTACCCGGTTTACGGGAAACCGGATCTGCCTCTTTCAAAAATAGCTTATTAAGCCGGGTCGTTGTACTTTTGCCGCCAGCCCTTCC
The DNA here is from genome assembly GCA_002400415.1 of Chitinophagaceae bacterium UBA4411. GTDB lineage: Bacteria > Bacteroidota > Bacteroidia > Chitinophagales > Chitinophagaceae > CADEDV01. The sequence continues at coordinate 423,879 of DGQP01000007.1, read as the reverse complement.
GGGGCCTTTAACAAAAAAGCAACAATGACGCCAGTTCGCAAGATCATCAACGACCCGGTCTATGGTTTTATTACAATTGATCACCCGCTGATCCTGCAGATTATTTCTCATCCCTGGTACCAGCGGCTGCGAAATATTCACCAGATGGCATTTGCTCACCTGGTCTATCCGGGTGCCGTTCATTCAAGGTTGCATCATTCCCTTGGGGCTTACCATCTCATGAGTATGGCCTTATCTGAACTAAAAAGTAAAGGAATTGCCATAACCGGAGAGGAAGAACTTGGAGCAAAGATTGCCATCTTGTTACATGATATAGGTCATGGGCCTTATTCACATGCATTAGAACAGGAACTGATCTCTCATGTACACCATGAAACAATTTCCCTGTTGCTGATCAAAAAACTGGATGAGGAATTTAACGGGCAATTACAAACCGCAATAGCCATTTTTACCAATAAATACCCCAAACCTTTTTTACACCAGTTAGTATCCGGCCAGCTGGATGTGGACCGGATGGACTACCTGAACCGGGATAGTTTTTTTACCGGTGTGGCAGAAGGAGTGATCGGTTATGACCGGATTATTAAAATGCTGGCCGTAAAAGAAGGTCAGCTGATGGTGGAAGAAAAAGCTATTTACTCCATCGAAAAGTTTTTAGTGAGCCGCAGGCTGATGTACTGGCAGGTGTATTTGCACAAAACAGTGCTGGGCGCTGAAATGATACTGGTAAAAATTATCCGCAGGGCGAAAGAACTGATCGGGAAAGGGGAAAAAGTCAATGCGGTTTCAGCAGCACTGGATTTCTTTTTACAACAAACAGACGGCAAGGCACCTGTTAGCATTCATTTAGATACATTTTGTCAGCTGGACGATCACGATGTGATGGCCACCATCAAAAACTGGTGTTTGCATCCTGATAAAATATTATCAACACTTTGTCGTTCTCTGATCGACCGGAAGTTATTCAAAGTAAAGCTGCAGGCAGACCCTTTTGATCCGGAACCGGAAACAACAAAGAAAAAAGAAATAATGGCAAGGTTTGACATCAGCGATACAGAAGCAGGTTATTTTGTTTTTACAGGTGATGCAATCAGCACCACTTATAACCCGCTGGATGAAAAGATCAATATTTTATTCAAAGACGGAACCGTGAAAGATATTTCGCAAGTGGACAATGCGCTGATTCATCCCCGGCTGGCCAGCCCGGTTAAAAAATATTACATTTGTTATATCCGATAGTTAAATAACGACTCATGACTTTTCCTGCTGCTCAAATTGCCCTGCTCATCAATGGCACCATTGAAGGCGACCCTTCTGCATCCGTTAACTCTTTTGGAAAAATCGAAGAAGCCGGGGAAGGGCAGCTTAGCTTTCTTGCCAACCCCAAGTACGAGGACTATATCTATACCACGAAAGCCTCTGTAATTATCATCAATGAAGGTTTCCAGTTAAAACAACCCATACAGGCGACCCTGATCCGTGTAGCTGATGCCTATACAGCTTTTGCCACTTTACTCAGCAAATACCAGGAAATCATGCAACAGCAATTAAGCGGTGTGCAGGAGCCCAGTTATATTGCCAAAACAGCTGTGTGTGGTGAGCAGGTGTTTATCGGGGCATTTGCTTACATCGGGGAAAAAGCAAAAATCGGAAAGAATACAAAAATCTATCCCAATGCCTATATCGGGAATAATGTTTCCATCGGGGATAATTGTATCATTCATCCGGGTGTAAAAATTTATCATGATTGCGTGGTTGGCAATAACGTTATTATCCACGCCGGCACGGTGATCGGCAGCGACGGGTTTGGTTTTGCCCCGCAGGCCGATGGAAGTTTTAAAAAAGTACCGCAGATCGGAAATGTAGTAATACAGGACAATGTAGAGATTGGTGCTAACACTACGATTGACCGGGCCACAATTGGTTCTACCTTAATAAAGAGTGGCGCCAAGCTGGACAACCTGATCCAGATTGCCCATAATGTGGAGATTGGTAACAGCACGGTAATAGCTGCGCAGGCCGGTGTAAGTGGCAGTACCAAAATCGGGAATGGTGTGATGATCGGCGGACAGGCCGGCATTGTTGGCCATATTCAATTAGGCGATGGTGCTAAAGTGAATGCACAAAGCGGTGTCAGTAAATCAATCGACCCCGGTAAAGCGGTTACCGGCTCCCCTGCCTATGATTATACCGCCGCCCTGCGCAGCCAGGCGGTTAACCGCAAACTACCCGAACTGGAAAAAAGGGTAAAAGAACTGGAAGCATTGATCAGGCAATTGCTGGCTGAAAAGGTTTAAATAAAAAGGAGCCTGGTAAAGCTCCTTTATCGTAATACTTAGCGAGTTATTTTCTCATTGATTCACTTCCTTCCCGTTCCTGTCGATATAATACAAACGACTTGCTTTCATCACTCTTGCCTGGCCCTCACTGAACCTGTCGGCAAATGTGAAACTGAAACCAATCACCAGTTTTCCTTTTTGATTAATGTATCCCCATAGCTCTTTTGCATTAGATACCGGTGCCAGCCCTTCCCCAAAACTCCCTGCCATTTCATATTCAAAAGGAATCACTACATGGTTATCACGGTCAATATACCCGAAATGGCCGCCTTTTTTAACAGCAGCCAGGCTGTCTGTAAAAGACATAGCTTCTTCATACTGGGGTTTAATTACAATGACACCTGTACTATCCAGGTAACCCCATAATTTACCTTCCCTGATGGCAGCCATTCCTTCACTAAATGATAGTGCCTCATCGTAAATTATCGGGACAACAAGGTTACCTTTATTGTCAACAAAACCAAATTTACTGTCCTTGCCCACTTTAGCGAGGCCACAGATACAATCATCCACAAAATCATATTGTTTAGCCCAGGCCTGGCCAACCGCTACAGAACTTATTAATAAGAGGAGTGGAAGAAAAAACTTTTTCATATGCAGCAATTTTTGAGATGGGATAATTTCCCTGTTAAGGTAATTCCGTGAGGCTTCCCCTAAGAATGACCTTAAGCAGGTACAGGTATGATTAAAGGCAGAAAACCACCGTCCAAAAACCCCGGCAGCCCCTTCCGACTACTTTCTAATTCCTATCTTTGTCAATATGAATCCCCTTATAGAAAAAAAAACAGCTGCCGGCGAAATTGCCAGTTTCAATCCCGATAAACAGCATACTTTAAAATCGCCCATAAGCATATCCGGTACCGGATTGCACACGGGCGTTATGGCAGACCTGACCCTGAAACCGGCCAGCCCGGGTTTTGGATTCCAGTTCCAGCGAATTGATTTACCCAATCAGCCGGTAATTAAAGCAGATTGTGACCTGGTAACGGATGTAAGTCGTGGCACAACACTGGAAGCTAATGGTGCCAAGATCAGTACCGTTGAGCATGTACTGGCTGCTTTAGTCGGTATGGGCATTGATAACTGCCTTATGGAAATTAACGGGCCCGAAATGCCAATTATGGACGGCAGTTCTCAACCTTTTGTGGAACTGATCGAAGAAGCCGGGATTTTAGAACAGGATGCCGCAAAAGTCTGGTACAGTATTGATGAAAATATCTATTACTACGATGAAGCGAAAAGAGTAGAAATGGTGGTTATGCCCGCCATGGAATACAATGTCACCACACTGATCGATTTCAATTCCCCGGTATTAGGCACACAACATGCAGGATTAAAACATCTGAGTGATTTCAAAACCGAAATAGCTCCCTGCCGTACGTTTTGTTTTTTACATGAACTGGAAATGTTGCTGGATCATAACCTGATTAAAGGCGGGGATGTCAACAATGCGATAGTTATTGTTGACAAGCCGGTGGATGATACAGCTATGGAACGTTTACAGAAGATATTTAAGAAAGATAGGATCGAGGTAAAAAGCGAAGGGTACCTCAATAACCTTGTATTACGTTTCCCCAATGAGCCTGCCAGGCATAAACTGCTGGATGTGGTGGGTGACCTTGCGCTGATCGGTTACCCCATAAAAGGGAGGATCATTGCCAACCGCCCCGGCCACAGTACCAATGTGGAGTTTGCCAAAAAGATCAAGCAATATATCAAGAAGAATAAGCATACCCGTGGTGTTCCGGTGTATGACCCGACCCTTCCCCCGGTGTATGATCAGCAATTCATTGAAAAAACATTACCCCACCGCTTCCCTTTTGCACTGGTGGATAAGATCATTGAATTGAGCGATACGCATATTGTCGGTATTAAGAATGTAACGTTTAACGAATGGTTTTTCCAGGGGCATTTCCCCGGCAATCCTGTTATGCCCGGTGTATTGCAAATTGAAGCCCTTGCACAATGCGGGGGTATTCTTGCCATTAATCTCAGTGGCGAAGGCCAGTATGATACTTATTTCCTGAAGATCGATAACTGCAAGTTCAAACAAATGGTAAAACCGGGTGATACGCTGATCCTGAAGATGGAATTATCAGCCCCTATCCGCCGGGGTATTTGTGAAATGAAAGGGACTACTTACGTCGGTAACAAAGTATGTGCTGAGGCTGACCTGGTTGCCCAGATCGTGAAGAGATAATAAGTGGATTTTACGGCCTTTTTTACCCATTATAATAAAGCTGAAATGCCCGTTTACCGGGCATTTTCTTTTATCCACAACACCCGAAAAATAGTGTAAAAAAGAGCTTATAAAAGCCTGCCAGCCGGGTCTATTTCCGTAAATTTGTGAGTTATATTTTTTTCATTTTTAACAGGGGGATTTTCTCATTATATGACTACTGAAGCAAAAGAAAAAGCAGCCGAAATTTCGGCCGGTTACAGTGCCGATAGTATACAGGTGTTAGAGGGATTGGAAGCTGTTCGTAAGCGCCCGGCCATGTATATCGGGGATATTGGTGTAAAGGGTTTACACCACCTGGTGTATGAGGTCGTTGACAACTCAATTGATGAAGCCCTCGCCGGTTATTGTAAGAATATATCTGTTACGATATATGAAGATAATTCCATTTCGGTAGAAGATGACGGCCGTGGTATTCCCACTGCCATGCATACCAAAGAAAAAAGGTCAGCGCTGGAAGTCGTCATGACGGTACTGCATGCGGGTGGTAAGTTTGATAAAGGTTCTTATAAAGTATCCGGCGGTTTGCATGGTGTGGGTGTGAGCTGCGTAAACGCATTAAGTACAAAACTGCATGTTACTGTTAACCGTGATGGTAAAAAATTTGAACAGGAGTATCATACAGGTATCCCCCAGTATGCAGTTCGTGAAATAGGCAGCAGTGAAACAACAGGCACAAGAGTTCATTTCTGGCCTGATGCCAGTATTTTCCTGACTACTGTTTACACCCGTGATATCCTGGAGGGCCGCCTTCGTGAACTGGCCTACCTGAATAAGAAGATCCGTATCAGGCTGACGGATCTTCGTGAACTGGACGATAACCAGCAACCATTTAGTTCCGAGTTCTACAGCGAAGGTGGCATCGTGGAATTTGTGGAAATGCTGGATAAAGCCGCCGGCCGCAACCCGCTTATTCCTAATGTTCTTTATGTGGAAGGGCATGATGAGAATACTAATGTAGCCGTAGATGTTGCCTTAAATTATAATGATACCTACAGCGAACATATCTATTCGTATGTAAATAATATCAACACAATTGAAGGGGGGACCCATGTGGCTGGCTTCCGCCGTGCTTTAACAAGGGTATTCAAAAGCTATGGCGATAAAAACGGTTTGTTTGAAAAAGCTAAAGTGGAGATTGAAGGTGACGACTTCCGTGAAGGATTAAGTGCCATTATCTCAGTAAAAGTTCCCGAACCGCAGTTTGAAGGGCAAACGAAAACCAAATTAGGTAACAGTGAAGTGATGGGAGTGGTGGATAGCACCGTTTCTAAAGTGCTGGATGCTTACCTGGAAGAAAATCCGCGGGATGCTAAAAACATAATTAATAAAGTAATCCTTGCGGCACAGGCAAGGGCTGCAGCCAGGAAAGCGAGGGAATTGGTTCAACGGAAATCCGTATTAACCGGCGGTGGCTTACCGGGTAAGTTGGCCGACTGCTCTGACCGTGACCCCGACCGTTGCGAATTATTCCTTGTCGAGGGAGACTCGGCAGGTGGAACAGCCAAGCAGGGAAGAGACAGGAGTTTCCAGGCCATCCTCCCGTTAAGAGGTAAGATCCTGAACGTGGAAAAAGCAATGGAACATAAGATCTATGACAATGAAGAGATCCGGAATATGTTCACAGCGCTGGGCGTGAAGATGGGGACACCCGAAGATCCCAAAGCTCTTGATATCGCAAAGCTCCGTTATCACAAGCTGATTATCATGACCGATGCCGACGTGGACGGTTCGCATATCGCCACCCTGATCCTGACTTTTGTGTTCCGGTACATGAAGGAGCTGGTAGAGCAGGGCTATGTGTACATTGCCCAGCCACCATTATATCTCGTAAAAAAAGGCAAGGAGCAGGTTTATGCCTATAATGAAGAGCAAAGGAAACTGTTAGTGGAAAGATTGGGGGGCGGTAAAGAAGATTCCGTGAATATCCAGCGGTACAAAGGCTTGGGTGAAATGAATGCAAACCAGCTTTGGGATACTACCATGAACCCCGAAACCAGGACATTGAAGCAGGTGACTATCCAAAGTGCCCTGGAAGCGGACCGCATTTTCAGCATGCTGATGGGTGATGAAGTAGCTCCGAGGAGGGAATTCATCGAAAGCCATGCAAAATATGCAAAACTGGATGTTTAAGCTTAACTAATTATGAATAAATAACTTAGCCTCATTTTTTTGAGGCTTTTTTAGGCCTGTTCAAAAAAATTGCCCCCCGAAACCCACCGGAATCCGTAATTTCAGCCTTTACTAACTCAAAAACTATTGACCATGTCTGATGTAAAAATCACCGCCTACAACGTTAAAACGAAAGAAAAGGGAGTTGAGATGCTGGACGCTGTTATCACCAAAACAGCCAAAGGCGCTTATATGGCCCAGGGCAATGACGGAAAAGGAAACAAACTCACTACCCTGATGGGCGAAGAAAAAGCATTAGCCGCCATCAAAGCAGGTATCGCTAAACAAGGCTGGTAAACCGATTAAAAGCAATTTTTATATACCGTCCCGCCAAACCGGGATGGTTTTTTTATTTTTTGACCAGCCTGAATGATTGTTTCTTATCCCCGGTTACGGCTTCAAGCAAATACAACCCGCTGGCATAAACAGAGGCTCCCATATCAATACGCATTTTCTGAATAAATCCTGTACCCGCCATTGTTGATTCGTATACTGTTTTCCCCGTCGCATCATACACCCTCACAGCCATAGCTTCTCCTTCGTTTACCTGGTAAACGAGGTTGAATACATCCGAAGAAGGATTCGGGAAAACCTGCCAGGTTACTTCATTTGTAAAGACTACCGACCTGATTGCAGAATAGCTGAAACTGCCATCATTATCAACAATCTTTAACCGGTAATAACGAACCCCTGATTTATTACTTTCAGGGTCCGTAAACCCATACTGCTGGTCGGTGGTTGAATTACCGTTGCTGCTTACCTCCCCGATTTTCGCAAACCTGTTCAAACGGAAGTCGTCAGTACCCTTCGCCAGTTCAATTTCAAAACGGCCGACATTAAATTCGGAAGCCGTTTTCCAGCTCAATATTACATCCTTTCTGTCTGCTGTTTTGGTTGCCGAAAAACTTATTAGCTGAACAGGTAACGGATGGTTATTATCAAACCCACCGTTATTCAGCCAGAATTCAGAAAAATCTTTCACTTTGAATTCTGCATAATAGCCCAGATCAAAAGGAACTTTTACGGCATTCGTGGCATTAATAAAGCTCCAGTAATTGCCAAGACTATTACCCAGGCTTCCGTCTTCCACTGCATCATTCGGATCACTGTATTTGGAAACACCCAGCTCATAAGCCATTGAAGGTTTGGTGCAGCTGCCGCAACCTGTTGCAGCAATCAGGGCTTCTGTTTCACTATCCAGAAAATAAAAACGGACAATTGCTGAATCACCCAGGCTCACCAAGGAGGGGTCTGGCTTGATAGTAATATTTCTGTTGTGGTAATACTGCCCGCTGTTTGTTCTGACAGGCCCTGAGTGAATATACGCCTGTACGTAAGTATCGCCCATACCCTGGTTATTCGGCTGGACAGACGCCACCAGTTTACCCCCGGTTGTAAAATCAACCCAGTTGTTAATCCCGCCTGGTATTGATTGCATCACCGGGGCGCCCATGGTTGGCCCGGTGTAAATTCCATAGATGTTATCATAAATATGGATATCGTCAATAGCAATGCCTTCTTTTGTAACTCCGTCATCCGAGTTAAATACAAATCTCAGCCGAAGCATACTGTTATTAACCGTGGGCAATGCTGTTGTAGCTACATGCCAGCGGGTATAATTCTCCTGGCTCCACAATTGGTCACCTGCATAATCTTTATTATACCAATTGCCCCCCTGCCCCATATTACCCAGCTTGGTCCAAATGTTCCCTCCATCAGTCGAATACTCCACCCAGGCAGCATCACATAAAGTAGCCCCGCAATCCTCAATGTCAATAGCAATACTCAGACTGAGGGTTGGAACTATCATTCCGGAAAGATTAAAGCACGGGGAGTAGAGATAGGAAAATTCAGCATCATTATAATAACCGTTAATATTTGTCTTCCATGCTTTGACCCCACTTGCTGCACGTTTAATTTTTGCTGACATAGGTGTGCCATACTCCCAGGAGCTCCTGCTACCCCCTGTGTACCATGAGCCACCCCCGGCTTCAAAGTTTTGCAAGTAAGGGAATGTAGTAATAAAGGGCAGGTTATTAATGATAGTTCGGACCGTGTCATTTTCCCGATAATTATCAGTTGTAAGATTCACCCATGCTTCTATCAGATGATTGCCTGCCGAAGACAGGTTTGCTGTTGCAGAAAATGTATATTGGATGGATGAACTCCCGGGAATAGTAGCTATCGTTTCAGTTGTAATTATAGCGCCATCCACCTTCAACACGACAGGAATATTATTAACAACCGTGTTCGAGGTATTACGCACAGTAATTTTTACAGGAACGGCGGCATTCAAACCGCAGGCAACTACATAAGGCGTATCAATACTGATTAGTTGAATATCATCAATTGCCCTGTATATTCTAATATCATCAAATGTATATCCTGCAGCTGATTCATTATCGGCAGCTATGTATTCACCCCATTGGCCCCACCGTACCTGGAAGCTGGATGAAAAAGATTGGCTATGCGCAAACAGTGAATCACTAACCTCTATATTCCCCGCCAGTTTATACGATCCATCGGCGGGATTCTGATTGGCAAAAAGATCATATACTTCCACCCACGAATCTATATCACTGCCTCTTATCCAAACTTTATCAGTCACATTGGCTTTCTGACCATGGTTTTTGTACCTGAAATCAATTCTTATATCATCGGTGACGGTATTAAAAGTTGCCAGGTTGAACGTTGCCGTCAGTGAATCCACATTGCCCCCGCTAATATACCTGTTCTGATCAAGTGTAATCGCTTTTGATCCTGAATAAGCAATGCCTGTATTAAGAAAGGTTCTTGCCTGACCATAAGCCGTTCCGCTTACAAAGTCATACCTGTCTAGTCCGTTAAAACCCATCTGATTTGTTGTAATAGACTGTACAGTTGCCGACTCAAGATTATCCAGCCAGGGAAGTTGGGAACCAATGATCGGCTGATTATCTAGTTGTTTAAAGATTTTCGTATAGCTATTATTAATTGTCACCGGGTCAGAGGCTTTAGTGGCAGTAACCTGTATAGAATAAATGCCGGTTGCTGACAGATCAGCCATTGTTCCAAATGTATAATCAATAGTACTCCCGGCGGCAATATCTGCTAGCGGTGATGTGATCGTTGCATTCACCGCCGCTCCCCCATTAATCGAATAACTTACATTGATGCTTCCAGAAGAAACCATATCATCAAGGTTTTTGATACGGATAGTAACAGCTGTTGAAGAAGAAAGAGTTTTCGAAGTGAGAATCCTTCCTGAAGAAGCAGGCGATATTATTGCATCAATTTTAAGATCATTATCAGAAATTAAACCTGAACAGGTCCCATTGTTCGGTTGACGGGAGACAGCATCTGCCCTTCGCCCTGGTTTACCGTTTATTCTGGGTCTTACAGTAACCCAATACAGTGAGTCCTTCGACAAGCCGCTGAATGTATAGCTGAATGATGTTGTAGTAGCAACTGAAACCATTTCATCTCCCTGCAAAATCATGACTTCATAGTCTGTGGCGCCCGGAACAGGAGTCCAGTTTATTTTTATATACCCTTCACACTGTACTGCATCTAACGAGACTGTGCTCACTGTCAAAATTGTAAACGGAAAACTTGCCTGTGTAAGGCCTGTACTGTTCTTTGTAATCCGGATTCTTGCCTGTTCAGTTGGAATATTGGGTACGTCCCAATTATAAATACGATTTGCTGACGGGATAGTATTGCTTAATGTTGTCCAATTTGTACCGTTATCGCTGGAAAATTCCAGGGTAAAATCATTGGAAGTACCGCCATAAGAATCCCACTGTATATATACTGTATCTAGGGCCGATACAGATGGTACCATAGCTTCCCCTCCAATAGGATTTGTCAGTACAAGACCGGCCGGGATTATGTCGTACACTAAAAAATACTCTTGAAATGGGTTTTGCGTAATTGCAGTTCCTTTTATCCTGATATCATAATTTCCTGTTGCAGGGCTATTGATCACCACCTGTTCTATATTGTTGACATGATCAGCACCCTGCGTGGCCGGGTTATTGACATTTGAATAAGCTGTATCTAGTATGGCTGGCAGTATAACCATACTGGAAGGATCTACCACTTCCAGATCAATATCATTCACAAGTGTCTTTGTTGCCATTACAGAAGCGGGGGGATCCTGCCAATACACCAGGACCTTTAATTGTGCAGTATTAGCGGGCACTATTATTGTATGTGTATTTGTTACAGTATTTGCTACTGTTGAGTTGAAGTAAGTTGCGTTATTCATCATCGTGATAGAACGCAACAAATCCATTCTGCCCAGTCCATACAGAAAATCAGGCCCCGGATTTCCTTTATCAGATGCTCCATTACAAAAGAGAGCTTTCATCAAACCACTTTTAGGGTTTGCACCTCCGTGTAACTGGCGGTATCGCTGAATTAAAAGAGCAAGACCTCCCGAGACACCCGGAGCTGCCATACTGGTACCATTATTATAGCTGTAAATATTATTAACCCACGTAGAAGCAACAAATTGCCCCTGCGACATAATCTCAGGTTTCAGCCTCCCATCCCTGACAGGTCCGCGACTTGAAAAACTACTAACATCACTTTTGTAATCAGTACTACCTACTGTCAGAACATTTTTGGCTGATTGATAACCACCCAGTACGGTCCTGAAGCCAGCAGGATTTGGAGAGCAGGTTCTGCTACCATCATTACCTGCTGCAAAAACCTGTTGTAATTCCGGAAGATCAATAGCCTGCTGATCCAGTATCCTCGATGTCAAATCATATAAGCCATTATAAAAACAATCATTGGTAACTGTACCAAAAGAGTTATTGGTGATTACCATGCCATAATCCTGTACATAAGCTGGTGCATTATTAAAAATTCCCGAAAAGACCTGACTTACAAGAGTTGCCTTTGGTGCATAACCGGTATATAACTCCTTAATTAAACCGGCACCGGCCACTGTACCTGCGACATGGGTGGCATGTGCTTTAATTGAATTGCCAGCACGATTAACCAGATGCCCTGCTATATCCAAATGCGATTGCACATCTCCATCATCACCCATGCCTACTACTACACCCTGCCCGTTCAGGTTATACCCTCCATACCCTAATGGTGTCCTGACAATATTGGCCCTTGATGCAGCCATACTGTTTGTATTAAGGGACTGGTCTTCGTTAGGAACAGCCTGCACATATTCTATTATGGGCAAAGACGCAAGTTCGTATAGCCGGCTTATTGATAACCGCAATCCAAGAACCCGGTAGCTTTTATAATCAGTATTATTTATCTCAAAATTTTTATCCTGCAGAAGCTGTATTGCTTTTTCAGCCGAGATAGTCTTTGGAAAACTGATCCACACATCAACTTTACCGGAGACTTTAATGGCATGTGGAGGAAAATTTCCTGTTGCAAGACCTGCCTGCATTTTTTGCACCGGGGCGAGGTCAACAATTGCCCTTGCATTTACCCGTTGTAATACTGAAATATCGAAAGAACGTGTAACTGTTGCTGTGTACGCATTATTAGGAATATAATCCAGCAATTCTATTCCCGCATCTGATAATTTTTTTCTTTCTGCCTGGGTCGGTATTTGTTCGAATTGTAAAACAAGAAAAGACAATCCTTCTGCAGATATTGGCTGTATCGTACTGACTTTATCAGCTGTGATATTTTTCGAAGGAACAAATGCTCCGGACTGAAGTTGTAAGGTGTACCGGCTGTCATCCTGGGCGGATGAGTAAAACCCTGCCAGCAGGCATAATGTTATCAGGGGAATTGGATTGAACTTCATAGTTATGAATGAATACTAAAAGTAATACAAATAGCTGAAAAATGCCAGCGTGTCTACGGCTCAAACAGGTTTATGAAAACGGCTATCAGGCAGGGATGGAGGTGGCGTCAAAACAATGACGGTGCAAACCCGCCAGGAAACGGTGCATTTCGTCCATATCCTTAATGGGCTGCGCCACCAGCAGGAATAATTTGCCGGTTTGTTTCAGCTTGCCCTTATTCGTACCGGTTTGCAGGTATTGCAAAATATGAGTGAACAGATCAGATTCAAAGTAGGGGGAATCTGGGCGGTTAATAAAAAAGCAACGGAGTATATTATCTTTCAGCGACATTTTTTCAAAACCGAGATCAACAGCCAGTTTGCGGCAACGAACTGTAATAAAGAGATCATTCACCTGTGACGGAACAGGCCCAAAACGATCTTCCATTTCCTGGCGCATAGCCACCAGCTCTTCTTCCGATTCAGAATTATCAAGGCGCTGGTAAAGAGATAACCTTTCGGTGATACTTTCAACATATTCATCGGGGATGAGTATCTCGAGGTCTGTATCAATAGTACAATCCTGTACAAAATCATCCTGTCTGGCGATTTCTTCCCTGAACAGTTCTTTGAACTCGGTTCGTTTCAGCTCCCGGATCGCTTCATCTAAGATTTTCTGGTACATTTCAAAACCAATCTCAGCCATGAAGCCACTTTGCTCCCCGCCTAATAAATTCCCGGCTCCCCGGATATCCAGGTCCCGCATGGCGATCTGGAAACCGCTGCCGAGATCACTGTGTTGTTCCAAAGTTTGTAATCTTTTTCTTGAATCAGCAGGCAGTGTGCTCATGGGTGGTGATAATAAATAACAAAAAGCCTTTTTATTACTGCGTCCCACCCGGCCCCTCAATTGATGAAGATCACTCAATCCAAACTGGTGTGCATTATTCACGATGATCGTATTGACATTGGGAATATCAACACCACTTTCGACGATATTGGTACAAACCAGGACATCATACCGCCGGTCAATAAAATCAAGAATCTTTTCCTCCAGTGTATGCCCTTCCATTTGCCCATGTGCAAAACCGATACTGAGATCAGGGCACAGTCCCTGTATAATAGCTGCTATTTCCGCCAGGCCTGCAATACGGTTGTAAATAAAGAAGACCTGGCCGCCTCTTTCTGTTTCAAAATAAATTGCATCACGGATGAAATCTTCGTTATACACCTGTACTTCTGTCTGTATAGGTTGGCGGTTGGGTGGCGGGGTATTAATAATGCTGAGATCCCTTGCACCCATCAGTGAGAACTGCAATGTTCTCGGAATCGGGGTGGCTGTCAGCGTCAGGCAATCAACTGTTGTACGTAATGTTTTGATCTTCTCTTTATGCCCCACTCCAAATTTCTGTTCCTCATCAATCACCAGCAAACCAAGGTCTTTGAATTTTACTTCTTTGCCCAGGATACCATGCGTGCCTATCAGTATATCGATCTTCCCCTCCTCTACTTTCTTCAATGTTTCTTTTTTCTCCTTGGCCGATTTAAAGCGATTGATATAATCAACCGTTACGGGAAAATCTTTTAACCGGTCGCTGAATGTTTTATAATGCTGGAAAGCAAGAATAGTAGTAGGTACCAGGACAGCAGCCTGCTTTCCATCCACGCAGGTTTTAAAAGCAGCCCGGATGGCTATTTCTGTTTTACCAAATCCCACATCCCCGCAAACCAGCCTGTCCATGGGCGATGGCGATTCCATATCCTTTTTTACATCTGCGGAAGCTTTGCTCTGGTCAGGAGTATCTTCATAAATAAAAGAAGCCTCAAGTTCTGTTTGCATATAATTATCGGGAGAATGAGCAAAACCCTGCTGTGCCTTTCGTTTTGCATACAACTTAATCAGGTCGAAAGCGATCTCCTTAACCTTTGCCTTTGTTTTTTCTTTTAATTTATTCCAGACATCGCTGCCAAGCTTATTCACTTTGGGCACACTTCCATCCTTGCCGGTGTATTTGGTGATCTTATGCAGAGAATTAATATTCACATACAAAATATCACTGTCCTTGTAAATGATCCTGACAGCTTCCTGCAAACGGCCATTCACTTCTAATTTTTGCAAACCACTGTATGTACCCACACCATGATCAATATGGGTCACATAGTCCCCGGGTTGCAATTCACGGAGTGTCCGTAAGGTCAGTGCTTTATTCTTATTATACGCCTGCTTTACTTTGTATTTATGGTAACGCTGAAAGACCTGATGATCAGTATAGCAAACAATTTTCAGGTCTTCATCCACGAAACCTTCGGGAATAGAAATAGCGAGTGGATTAAACACCAGCCCTGCTTTCAGGTCATCAAAAATGGTTTGTAACCGTTCCAGTTGCTTCGGGTTCTCTGCAAAAAGATATAACCGGAAGCCCTTACCCTCCCAGCTTTTCAGGTCTTTGATCAGCAGGTCAAACTGACGGTTGAAAGCCGGCTGTTCTTTTGTGTGAAATTCAATTTCAATACTGGCAAGATGCGGCTGGTAGCCAAACTCTACAAGATGCTTAGGCTCCATACAGGCATCAGCATCGTTCATGGAAATAAAATCAGTTTCGCTAATTTTTCTCCTGATCAGTTTATCATCATCATCTTCTTCCGGCCTTTTCCTTTCTTTTGATTGCTGGGAAGCCGCCATTTCTTTAATTTCATCCTGCACTCTCTGGAAAGCATGCAGGTCTTCTTCACAATCAGCCAGCCGTTCTTTGAAAATGGCATAATCCTGCAGCCAGACGATAGTGTTTTGCGGAAGAAACTCAAACAGGGAAACCCTTTCTTCATTCTCAAATTGTGTATCCACATTGGGGATGATACTCACCTGCAATAGTTTCCTTTCACTTAACTGTGTTTCGGGATCAACAATACGGATAGAATCCACATCATTACCGAATAGTTCTATGCGGTAAGGTTTATCATTACCAAAGGAGTAAATATCCAAAATACCACCACGGATCGCAAATTGCCCCGGCTCATACACAAAATCGGTTCTTTCAAACCCATAGTCTGCCAGTTTTAGTAAGAGATCGCCTGTATCGAGCACATCCCCTGTTTTAATATGGATGATATTGGAAGAAAGCCTGGAAGGCACCACTACTTTCTCAAACAAGGCTTCCGGGTATGTAACCAGTATTTTTTTATTAATACCCGATGTGCCAGCCGCAATCTTAGTCAGTGCTTCTGTCCGCAGCATTACATGCGAAGAGTTAAGCAGGCGGTAATTTTTCCTGTTCTTAAAAGAAGAAGGGAAATAAAAAATATCCAGCGCCCCCGTCAGGTTCTCTAAAGAATTATGAAAATATGCGGCTTCTTCCGCATCATTCAATATCACCAGGTGATTGAATTGGGAACAGGAAGGGTGCAAGAATGTAGCCGCCACAGCAAACTGGGTAGAACTGCCCTGCAGGTTTTTCAGGTAAATTTTTTGTGGTTGCCAGCCCGGATGATCCGTTCGGACGGGGGAAAAAGAAAGCCTGTCCGCCAACTGAAAAAGACGGGGGTTGTTTTGATACTGATCCAGCAATGCCTGTGCACCCATGAGAACTGCAAAGATAAAAAGAAAAGCTCACCCGTTTCAGGGTGAGCTTTTATAACTGGTAAAATACTTACTTTATAAATTTCTGTACAAAATGCTCTTTCTTATCACCTGTTATCTTCACTACATAAGCACCGGCAGGAAGCTTATCCAGGTTAATACTCATATTCTGGTAACGGTTTTGTGTCTGGTACACCTGCTGCCCGCTGATATTGAATAGTTGTACCTGCATCCTTTGTGTCTGCAACGTACCGGTTATAATCTGTAACTGGTTATTCTGCGAGCTGATATACTTAATAAACCCTTTGGTGATATTATTGTTGGACACACCCGTTACCACCGTGGGTAATATCGTGGTGTACAAACCACGTCCATGTGTGGCTGCTACCACCAGGTTATCAGACGGCCTGTATTTCAGCATATCCACTCTTACATTGGCAAGGCCGGTATTGTTGGGAATCCATTGGGTGGCTGCACCAGCAAGAGAGGAGGTGGTCCATACGCCTAGCTCTGTTCCCAGCAAAACACCTCCATTTCCTCCGGCTGCACCATTTAGTTGTGCATTTGCCGGAGCAAATAAAACCCAGCGAACAGGCATATCCGGTAAGTTACCCTCAATACTTGCAAAGCTGGCACCCCCATTTGTACTTTCAAACACACTTGGCACTCCAAAACTGGAAAGTGTAACAATCAGATGGTTTGGGTTGGCCGGGTCGATATCAATAGAAGAAATAGCAGCTCCTCTTATTGTTCCAATATCAACCGAGGAAACAACTGTTGGCGTGGTTGTGTTAGCAGAAGTTATCTTGTATACCTGCGGAATATTAGCAAGATTACCAACCGATCCAAAGGAAGCCCCGACATAGATTGTATTGGGGGAAGAAGGATCCACTTTGACTGCTGTCAATTCTCTTGTTCCCATCACAGCCACGGTGACTATATTGCCGGCCGGCGTACCGTTTAATCCTGTAATAAAATAATATCGCCCTGGGTTATCACCGCAGTATAATATTTTACCGGCATCATCCAGATCCGTTGGGTTAATGAACTGCCCCCTGTTATTGTTCACGCCAAAACCAGACAATGAAGAGAAGCTGGCCCCACCATTCAAAGAACGATTGTAGTTATTCCCCGTAAATGCTGTTATCTGAAGTGCTCCATCACTCTGGTCAATATGACAAAAACCTCCATCACCTCCCGTGGCGTTAGTAGTAGAATTGATACCGGGGCTATTAAATCGTTGCGTACCATTATCCTGTGCACCCGCTAAAAAGAAATCGACAGAAACAGGATGCGCATCGCAGGCATAATACTGGGTCACATTATACCCATTATTCTTATTCGAAAAAGTGGGTGACCCCGCATCAATATTTTCCGAATAAAAAATACCGCCATCATTTCCATTCACCAATTTGGTGGAACCTATAAACATTAAGGCATGATGGTCCACATGTACAGTGGCGTTGCTCGTAATAGTTGACCAGCTGTTGCCTCCATCTAATGACCTGGCGAGGTTGAGTCCGCCTACTACAATAATATTAGCATTGTTTGGATCTACTGCCCCGATCAGGTTGTACCAGGTCTGGGAGGCGGTTCCATTATTTAATGCTGATGGAGCAGCCAGCATAGCCCAGGTGGCTCCTCCGTCTGATGAACGAAAAACATTTTGCACCTGCGATGTGGTGCTATCCTGCATTAATAAATACACCCTTTGCGGGTCGGAAGGAGCCAATATGATTTCGGTCCGCTGAGTGACTGTTGGAGTTACAGGTGTTATCTCCACCCAAGTACCTAATGCGCCAGTATTCGCCCCGTTAGCAGCAAATGATGATTTCATTACTACACTCCTGTTGTTAACAGCTGGTCCTACAAGTCCAAGAGCAGCATAAATATCTCCATTGCTCGCTACCTCCAGGTCGCCGGCACGGCCGGTGGCAAATGGCTGGTTAGTCGTTGGATTAGTTAATGTAGCTCCGAGTACCTGTGTCCAGGTATTGCCTCCATCTGTTGAACGCTGTACTCCTCTTGAGGAAGACGTTAAGTTTCTGAGTGAAGCATATATATTTCCAGCATTATCTATAGCAAGGTCCTGTACATAGTCAAATGCAGTAGACGTTATAATAGTTGAGGGAAGAGCATTCCAGGTGGTGCCCCCATCCGTACTTTTGTAGATACCCCGGCCAACAATAGCATCGATATTGAACCAGCCTTCCCCTGTGCCGGCGTAAATATTATTGGGATTGACGGGGTCCTGTACAATGGCTGTTATAGCCAGGTTAGGTAAAAAGTCATTTACAGGAACCCAGGTTGGTGTGGCATTGGTGAAGTTGGTTGTTTTAAACAAACCACCACCCACGGAACCAGCAAAAACGGTATTTCCGCTTGCATCATTTTTATCTACCAGAATAGCCCTTGTTCTGCCGCCCACATTATTAGGGCCTCTTTCCTGCCAGCCTAAAGCTGCCACACGGTTTGCTGACAATAAATCCAGTTGGGTGCGGGCTGCGTCTAACCGCTCACGGGGCACAATACCCAGTTGCGGGTCACGGGTCATCAGGAATTCCTGGTGCAGTGCCAACTCTACGTCATCCATTTCTTCCTCCTCATTATTATTTTGATTGCCATTACGGCAGGCAAAAGAAATTATCAGCAACAGGCTAAAGCTGCATATTTGTGTAAGTCGTTGCATAAGCGGCCAATTGATATTTTTTGATGGCCCCTAAATTCGGAAAAAAAGGGCTGTTTTAAGAATTTCTTTGCAATAACCCGTTCAGAAATTGCATCCGGTCATTAAACGCATTAAAATGAAAAAAGGATTACTTACCACAGCCCTTTTATTCAGCCTGGTTATAGCTGGTCAGCCTCCTATAAAACTGTATGGCTTCTCCAGAGTTTCGACACCGGGCATGGTTCCTGCCAGGGAGCCTGATGAGAATGGCCGGACGATCAGTAAGCCTGCTAATGAGAGTATTGATTATTTTATTTACCTGGCAGCCGGCCATTCCCTGAAGATTCAGCCGAAAGAGATATGGATCAGGGGAAAAAGATATACAGTCAGTTCATCCCCGGTCATCCAATCTCCGGCAGTTGCCGGGACGGATACCCTGGTAAAAACCACTCTCCTGAAAATACAGGAAATAAAATGGGATCATAACCCGTTAAATACAATTAGTCTTCCCGCAACAATAAAAAAGCTGGCGGCAGCCAATGAACTGGTGCTGAAATACCAGTGGAAGGGAAAAACTTATTATAAGGCAGTAAAAAAAATAAAAGAACTGGAACCTTTTTTTGGGGAATAAAAAATTATTTTTACAAGTTCGGTTGCTTGCCAGTAACCCTGATAAGACGGCCCCGCCTGAGGCGGGGCCGCTTTTTTACCGGGCTCTCTTTCATAACAAGCAGCCCGGTATATTGAACCGTCCACTATTTTCATTTTCTATAAAGCCCAACTATTATGCCACCCGGGTCAGGCAGTGGATAACTGTTGCATTTATGATAATAAAGTGACAGAAAGCATCTGTTGCTATTCTCTTTGTAAATTACACGCAAAACAACTGCATGGCCCTTCAACCCTGGCGCAAAGGAAAAGTTATCAGGATCGATGATCATACGCACAACACCAGGAGGTTCTGGGTGGAAGTACCCGACCTGGAACAATTTGATTTTAAACCCGGCCAGTTCGTAACCCTGGATCTCCCCATAGACGAAAAACCGAATAAGCGCTGGCGCAGTTATTCGATCGCCTCCTGGCCCGATGGAACCAACGTATTTGAGTTATTGATTGTACATGCAGAAAGAGGCCTGGGTACTACTTATCTTTTTAACCATATCCATGTGGGCTCTGAACTCACTTTCAGGGGAGCACAAGGCGTTTTCACCCTGCCTGCTTCCATTGAAAAAGACCTGTTCCTCATTTGCACAGGAACCGGTATTGCCCCGTTCAGAAGCATGGTAAATTATATCCGGCTTCATGGTGTACCTGCAAAAAATATTCATATGATCTTCGGCTGCCGTAATAAAGCTGACCTGCTTTATTACGAAGAACTCACTGCATTGGAAACCACGCTCCCGGGCTTTCATTATCACCCCACCCTGTCCCGCGAACACTGGGAAGGACATAACGGATATGTGCATGATATCTATGAAAAACTTTGCGCAGAAAAACAGGAAGCTCTTTTTTTTCTGTGTGGCTGGAAGAACATGATTGATGAAGCAAAAAAAAGAATTGTTGAAATGGGGTATGATAAAAAAGACGTTCACCAGGAATTATATGGATGAGCAGTACGTGATGTTGAGCAGTTTTCAAAATGATATTCCGCAACCTTGTCGTTGATAACTGTCATATTTGGTTTTAACGCATTGTTGCTATATTCGTGCAAATCAATTCGCATATGGGTGCCTCATCGCTCATAGTATTAATAATAGCTGCCGTTGCCTTCTCAGGTATTGCTATCATGTTATCTACCCTGGTTCTCAAAGGAAGCAAGAACAAACAGAAAGGCGAGCCTTACGAATGCGGTATTCCCACACAGGGCAAAACCTGGATTCAGTTAAACGTTGGTTATTATCTATTTGCACTCATCTTCCTGATCTTTGATGTGGAACTGGTTTTTCTCTATCCCTGGGCCGTTGTAGCCAAAAGCATGGGATGGATTGCCATGATTGAAATTGTCATTTTCTTCTTTATACTTTTCATGGGATTTCTGTATGCACATAAAAAAGGAGCTCTGAAATGGATGTAAAGCCTCCCCAAACCTCTCCGCAAGAGGGGCTTTGCTAAGCACATAACCAGTTTATTGAAGAACAAAAGACAGAATTTATTTTTTCATGCAAGAAGAAAAAAAAATATCAAATGATGCTTCCCTAATCCCCCCTGCGGGGGGTGGGGGGGCTTCTTTTCCCGGCCAGATACACGAAACCCCGGGCGGCGGCATCGTTCTCAGTAAACTGGATGATGTCATCAACTGGGCAAGATCCAACTCCCTGTGGCCACTCACTTTCGCCACCAGTTGCTGCGGTATTGAGTACATGGCTGTGGCCGGCGCTAAATATGATTTTTCCCGTTTCGGTTTCGAAGTAGCCCGCGCCACACCGCGGCAGGCCGATGTTATTATAATAGCAGGCACCATCGTTAATAAAATGGCGCCTGTCCTGAAAAGGTTATACGACCAGATGGCCGACCCCAAGTATGTGATTGCAATGGGTGCCTGTGCGATCAGCGGCGGTCCTTTCTTTTATAATACATATTCTGTAGTGAAAGGTGCAGACCATGTGATTCCGGTAGATGTATATGTAGCCGGCTGCCCGCCAAGACCAGAAGCTTTATTACACGCCTTAATAAAATTACAGGAGAAGATAAAAAGTGGTTTGACAAGAGAACAGATCAGAACAGCCAAAGACTAATTATGCTGAACGAAGAGTTGAAAAATAAAATTACCGGACTGCTGCCAACAGCCACTTTTGAAGAAGGCGGTGAATGGTTGAATGTTATTGTTGAACCGAAAGACTGGCTGCCTTTTGCCCGGCAACTTCGTAACGACAGCAGTTTATTCTTCGATTATCTTTTTTGCCTGACCTGCGCCGACTGGAAGACACATCTCACCATGGTGTACCATCTTTCATCCACCACACACAGGCACAATATCGTTATCAAAGCAAAGCTTGACAGGAATAAACCTGAAATTGAAACAGTCTCTCATATCTGGAGAACAGCTGAATTTCATGAACGGGAGGTGTACGAGATGTTTGGTGTGCATTTCCTGAATCACCCCGACCTGCGGTTATTGATACTGCCCGACGGATGGGAAGGAAAGAATCCGTTAAGAAAAGATTTTGAAGACCCGGTTAATATGATCAAACTATAAAGCCTTGTAAAACCAACTGATTTGAAGAGTAAAACATTTACCAGAAAATTCTAAAATGTACAGAGAGACCTCCATATTAAATGACTCTTCACCTGTTTCCCCGGCGGGAGATGATGGGGCCGGAAATATTACAATTAATGTAGGACCTCAGCACCCTGCAACACACGGTGTGTTGCACCTCGTGATTACACTGAATGGTGAAACAATCAAAAAAGTGGAACCGCACCTGGGTTATATCCATCGTTCCATTGAAAAAATGTGTGAAAGCCTTACTTACCGCCAGTTCATTTATGTGACCAGCCGGATGGATTATCTCTCTTCACATATTAATAATCATGCCTGTGCCTTATGCGTCGAAAAAGGTTTGCAGGTGGAAGTTCCTCCGAGGGCACAGGTAATAAGAGTATTAATGGATGAATTAACCCGCATTGCATCCCATGAACTCTGGTGGGGAGCAATGGCGATGGATCTCGGTGCTTTTACGCCTTTCTTCCATGCTTTCCGGGAAAGAGAAAGCATCAACGATATTATGGAAGAAACCTGCGGTGCCAGGCTCACCATGAATTATATGGTGCCCGGTGGTGTGATGCAGGACCTGCATCCTGATTTCCAGAAGAGAGTGAAAGAGTTCCTGCACTTATACAAACGTAAGATCCATGAATACGATGAACTGATAACCGGCAATATCATTTTCCAGAACAGGATGAAAGGTATTGGTTATTTATCACCGGAAGATGCCATCTCTTATGGTTGTTCAGGCCCGGTTGCCAGGGGCAGTGGTGTCAGTTCTGATATAAGAAAAATTTATCCCTACGAGATCTATAATAAACTGGAATTTGATGAAGTGCTCGAGACAGCCGGCGATTCTTTTGCCCGTTATATGATCCGGCTGCGGGAAATGCAACAATCCATCCGCATCATTGAACAACTGATTGATAATATCCCTGACGGTGATTTCCAGGCCAAGACAAAAGCGGTATTGAAATTACCTAAAGGAGAATTTTACCAACGGGTGGAAACAGCCCGTGGTGAACTGGGTGTATATATCGTAAGTGAAGGTGGCACTACCCCGTACAGGATCAAATTCCGTTCACCGGGGTTCTCCAACCTTTCTGTACTTGATCATATTGCCCGTGGCAGTAAACTGGGAGACCTGGTAGCGATGATGGGAACATTAGATTTAGTAATACCTGACATAGACAGATAAAATAATGTGGAGCTTTAGTCATATCGCCAATGAACTGCATGAATGGTTGAGCAGCATCTTCAACCCGACCTGGACCTTAGTGATCGAAATGGTACTGGCAGGTGTGGCTGTTATCGGTTTATTTGCTGCATTGGGATTAGTACTGGTATTGATGGAAAGAAGGGTGGCTGCCTGGATACAGATCCGTCTCGGGCCAAACCGGGTGGGACCGCAAGGCTTGCTGCAATCCTTAGCCGACACCCTGAAACTGATTGTGAAAGAAGGACTGACGCCCAGTGGTGCTGATAAGTTATTATTCAACGTGGCGCCTTTTATTGCGATGATCGTGGCGATGCTGCTGATGGCACCCATCGCTTTTGCCAAAGATTTCCAGCTGTGGGATATGAATATCGGGGTGCTGTATGTATCAGCAGTTTCATCGATCATGGTTATCAGTATTCTGATGGCCGGCTGGTCCAGTAATAATAAATATTCACTGATGGGTGCGATGCGCAGTGGCGCCCAGATCGTAAGCTATGAACTATCCGCCGGTCTGTCCATCCTGACCATCGTTGTTTTAACCGGCAGCCTGCAGGTATCTGATATCATTCATGCGCAGGCCACCGGCTGGTGGATCTTTAAAGGCCACCTCCCCGTGTGGATCGCTTTTGTTACGTTTATTATTGCCGTAACAGCTGAAACCAACCGGGCACCATTTGACCTGGCAGAAGCTGAATCCGAATTGACGGCTGGTTTCCATACCGAATATTCAGGAATGAAGTTCGCTTTGTTCTTCCTGGCAGAATATATCAACGTGTTTATTGTTTGTGCGATCGGCGCCACGTTGTTCCTGGGCGGATGGATGCCCTTTCATATTGGCAACTGGACGCAGTTTAACCATGTCATGGATTATATCCCGTCCAGTATCTGGTTTTTTGGAAAAACGTTCTTCCTGATCTTTTTGATCATGTGGTTCAGATGGACCTTCCCGAGATTAAGGATCGACCAGTTGCTGAACCTGGAATGGAAATATTTATTACCGATCAGTATGATCAACCTGTTGCTGGCAACGGCAATGGCAATATTAGGCTGGCATTTTTGATCCCGGCCCGGAAGAGGTAAGGAAAAAGTTCTTTTGAAGAGAAAAAAACGGAACCATTTAAAAATCATAGCTCGCAGCTAAAAGCTAGTAGCTTATGTTCATAATAAAATACATAAAAGAAGTTTACCGCGGTGTAAAATCATTACTGGTCGGCATGAAGCGGACTCTGTATTATTTTACGCACCACAAAGAAATCATCACCCAGCAATACCCTGATAACCGGGACACACTGGTGATGGCCGAACGCTTCAAAGGAGAAGTGGTGATGCCGCATAATGAAAAGAATGAACACCGCTGCACCGGTTGCCAGGCTTGTGAACTGGCCTGCCCCAACGGTACCATTAAAGTGGTCTTCAAAAATGAACTGACCCCCGAAGGCAAAAAGAAAAAAGCGATTGATAAGCTGGTGTATCACCTTGAGCTCTGCACCATGTGCAACCTATGCGTGGAAGCCTGCCCTTCTGATGCGATCAAAATGGCACAAACTTTTGAACACAGTGTATTCGACCGCAGCGAACTGACAAAGATCTTAAATAACCCCGGCTCTAAAATCATGGATGGAGTAGAATGATTACAGGATCAACCATATTATTTTATATACTCGCTGCCCTTACACTGGGTTGCGGTATCATCGCCGTCAGCACAAGACAGATATTCCGTGCCGCCATTTCACTGCTGTTTTCCCTCATCGGTATCGCCGGTTTGTATTTCTGGTTAGAATATCAGTTCATTGCTGCCGTGCAGATCGTGGTCTATGTCGGTGGCATCGTGGTACTGATCATCTTCTCTATTTTCCTGACGCAACAGGCAGGAGAAAAATTACCCAAACAGAAAACAGACCGTAAAATATTTGCTGCACTTGCTGTGTTCTGTGGTTTTGCCCTCAGCATGCTGCAGGTGTACCAGCACCAGTTCAATATCGCGGAAACAACAACTGCTCCTACGGTGGCGGATATTGGTAAAAAAATGCTGACTGTGGATGATGGAGGCTATGCCTTACCCTTTGAAGTAATCTCTATGTTATTGCTGGCAGCGATGGTGGGTTGTATCGTAATTGCTTTAAGAAGTAAACCGGAAACAAAATGATGGAACCCGGACTATATCATATTTTATTTATCAGCGCAGCGCTGTTCTTCATCGGTGTGTACGGTTTTCTGACAAGAAGAAACCTGATCACCATGCTGATGAGCATTGAACTGATACTGAACAGTGTGAACCTGAATTTCATTGCCTTCAATAAATATTGCTGGCCCGGCAAACTGGATGGCCTGTTCTTTACCGTATTCATCATTGCTATTGCCGCCGCCGAAGCCGCTGTGGCCATTGCGATCATAATTAATTTATACCGCAGTCACCAGTCCATTGATGTGGAGAATGCAGAAGACCTAAAGTATTAGACCCATATGCCCAACGCAACTGTCATAGCCCTGATCCCTTTGTTGCCGCTTGCCGGGTTTATACTGCTTGGCTTATTCGGCAGAAAATATTTCAAAGCCAGTTCCGGTATTATCGGGACAGCCCTCTTACTTACTTCCACCATTTTAGCCTTGTACACTGCTTATGATTATTTCTTTGTGTACGGACATGTAAATGGTGTATACCAAAAATTTGTTCCGCTGCAACTGACCTGGCTTGAATTCACTGACAATGTTTCCATTGATATGGGATTGCTCATTGATCCCATTTCCGTGATGATGCTGGTAGTGGTTACATTTGTTTCACTGATGGTGCATATCTACAGCCTTGGTTACCTGAAAGGAGAAGAACGGTTCCCGACCTATTACGCATTCCTCGGGTTGTTTACTTTTTCCATGCTGGGACTGGTGGTAGCCAGTAATATTTTCCAGATCTATATTTTCTGGGAATTAGTGGGTGTATCGTCTTTCTTACTCATCGGTTACTATTATGACAGGCCCAGTGCCGTGGCTGCCTGTAAAAAAGCATTTATCGTTACCCGTTTTGCCGATCTCGGTTTTTTAATCGGCATTTTAATTCTGGCTTTCTGTTCGGGTACACTGGATTTTACCACTCTCATTGAACGGCTAACATCACCTGAATCCAACGAACTGAAAACGTCCGTTACATATTCTTTCCTCGGCGTGTCGGCTTTATCATGGGGAGCGATGCTGGTCTTTATCGGCGGTGCCGGTAAAAGTGCCATGTTCCCGCTGCATATCTGGCTGCCGGATGCGATGGAAGGCCCCACTCCTGTTTCTGCATTGATCCATGCTGCTACAATGGTGGTGGCAGGTGTTTATTTAGTGGCAAGATTATTCCCGGTATTTTCCATCACCACACCTGCCGTGTTAGAATTAGTGGGTTGGGTGGGTGCCGTATCAGCGATCATTGCCGCTATTATAGCCTGCACACAAACCGATATTAAAAGGGTACTGGCCTATTCCACCATGTCGCAGATCGGGTATATGATGTTCTCCTTAGGCGTATCAGGCTATGGTGGTGAAGCGGCGTTAGGTTACACAGCTTCGATGTTCCACTTATTCACTCACGCCATGTTCAAAGCCTTGTTATTCCTCGGAGCCGGTGCTGTGATACATTATGTACACAGTAACGATATGAAAGACATGGGCGGCCTGAGAAAATATTTGCCCATTACGCATCTCACTTTCTTAATTGCCTGCCTGGCGATTGCCGGTGTGCCTCCTTTCGCAGGGTTCTTTAGTAAAGAAGAAATTTTATTAGCTGCTTACCAGAATAATACGGCGATCTACTGGATCGCACTGATCACTTCAGGGCTTACTGCTTTCTATATGTTCCGGCTGTATTTCAATATATTCTGGAACAAACCGCATCATGCACATGGTGAAACGCATGGAGAAGGTGGTTTCGTGATGATGCTGCCACTGGTCTTATTAGCAGTTGGCGCAGCCGCTGCCGGCTTCATTCCTTTTGGTGAATTCGTAAGTGCCGATGGTAAACCATTAGTATCGCATTTTCATTTGAACTTCTCGATCGCACCGGTTGCTATTGGTATTGCAGGTATTCTGATCGCTTTGTGGTTTTATAAAAAACAAAATGACAGACCGGCGAAACTGGCTGCTTCACTGGGCGGATTGTACAAAGCAGCTTATCATAAATTTTATATTGACGAAATCTACCTGTTCATTACAAAAAAAGTATTGTTCAACCTGGTGGGAAGACCTGCTGCCTGGTTCGACAGGAATGTAGTGGATGGTATGGTGAACCTGGCCGGGAAGGCAACACAGGAAATTTCAGAAGGAATTAAAAAAATGCAATCCGGCAAAGTGCAGCAATATGCAATTTATTTCCTGGCAGGAGTGATCGTATTGGCCGCCCTGTTTATTTATGTTTGGAGATAGACATTTTGATAAATAAGAATTGATGAACCTTTTATTACTCATAGGAGCCCCATTACTGACAGCGGTTGCCGTATTGCTTTCCCGCAACCGGCAGCAGGTAAGATGGATATCATTAGCCGGCTCTGTTGTACAATTGGGATTAGCAGCTGCCTTACTTCTTGCCTTCCGGCAGGAAACAGCCGCTGGTAATACAGGACAGGTATTTTTTGAAATGAACTACCCTTTGTTTTCATCCCTGGGTATCAATTTCCATTTTGGCGTGGATGGTATTTCAGTCGCCATGATCTTACTGACCTCTTTTGTGGTTATCGCCGGGGTACTGGTTTCCTGGAATATTGAGAAGATGACCAAAGAATTTTACTTTCTGCTCCTCTTACTGGCACTTGGCGCCTATGGTTTCTTTATTTCGCTTGACCTGTTCATTCTTTTCTTCTTCCTTGAGATTTCCGTGATACCCAAGTATTTACTGATCGGTATCTGGGGAAGTGGCAAGAAAGAATACAGCGCCAATAAACTGGCCCTAATGCTGATGGGTGGTTCTGCACTGATCTTAGTGGGTATGCTGGGTTTGTATTTCACTGGAGAACATAGTTTTGATTTACTGGCATTATCAAAAACAGCTATACCCGCAGATACGCAGCATTTATTATTCCCGTTTTTGTTTGTTGGTTTTGGTGTTTTCACCGCCCTGTTCCCTTTACATACATGGGTACCTGATGGTCACTCCTCCGCACCCACTGCCGGTTCGATGTTTCTTGCGGGTATTTCCATGAAACTTGGCGGTTATGGTTGTTTGCGGGTGGCTACCTATTTATTACCTGAAGGGGCCAAACAATATGCCGATATTATCATCATTCTTTCTGCTATCGCCATTTTATATGGCGCTTTCGCCACCATGATGCAGAAAGACCTGAAATATATCAATGCATATTCTTCCGTGAGCCACGTTGGTTTCAGTTTGCTGGGTATTGGTATGCTGACACAAACAGCCATCACCGGCGCCCTGATGCAAATGGTATCTCACGGTTTGATGACAGCTCTTTTCTTCGCCGTCATCGGTATGATCTACGACCGCACCCATACAAGGATGGTGAATGAAATGGGTGGCCTGATGAAACCATTACCTTTTATCAGCACTATATTCTTTATCGTGGGTCTTTGTTCGCTGGGTTTACCCGGATTGAGTGGTTTTGTCGCCGAGATGACGGTCTTCATGGGTTCCTGGCAAAATGATGATGTTTTCCACCGGGTAGCAACTATTGCTGCAGCCATGTCTATCGTGGTAACAGCTGTATATATATTAAGAGCTATTGGCCAAACTGCCATGGGCCCGGTGAAGAAGGAGAGTTTTTTACAACTGAAAGATGCCGGCTGGAATGAAAGACTGGCGGCTATCATTTTAGTGGCCGGCATTTTAGCCATCGGTATTGCACCGGGCTGGCTAAATGATTTGCTGAGACCGGCGGCTGAAGAGATCATGAACAGGATTGCGGGAAAATAAAATATTGATCGGATGAATGAGTTTCTCACATTAATGAAAAGCGAACTGCTGGTTACGGCCATCATCTTCCTGTTGCTGTTCATCAAAATCAGCAAGGGCCTGAAGAACGAATCACTGCTGCCCCTGGTACAGGTATTACTACTGGTCAATTTTGTGCTGGGTTTCTTTTTCAACAGTGAAGGAAGCCTGTTTGGCGATATGTTTACGACAAGCTCGCTGATCGCTTTCCAGAAAAGTATTCTGAACCTGGCCGTTTACCTTATTTCTTTGTTGTGCGCCGGCTGGCTGAAAAAAACGCAGCACCTCGCTGAATTCTTTTTACTGATGTTATCGGCTCTGCTTGGCATGTTCCTGATGATCTCCAGCGACAACCTGCTCATCTTCTACCTGTCATTAGAACTGGCTACTATTCCTGTAGCCGCCATGGCCAATTTTGACCTGGATAAAAAACGTTCTTCCGAAGGCGCCATGAAGATGATCTTATCTTCCGCCTTCTCTTCCGGTATTTTATTATTCGGCATCTCTTTACTATACGGCGCCACCGGCACGGTCAGCTTCAATGAACTGCCCGGCTTACTGGATGGATCCCCGTTACAAATCTTAGCTTTTATCTTCCTGTTCACAGCGTTTGCCTTCAAACTTTCTATCGTTCCTTTCCATTTATGGACAGCCGATGTATATGAAGGTTCACCAATAGCCGTCACTGCATTTTTATCCGTTGTTTCCAAAGGAGCCGTGGCCTTTATTTTCATGTCAACGCTGTACAAAGTATTTCAGCCCATGCTGGATACCTGGTATATCCTGCTGGTGATACTGGCTGTAGCCACCATGCTGACCGGTAATCTTTTTGCCCTGCGCCAGCAGAATATCAAACGCTTCCTCGCATTTTCTTCCATTGCTCAGGTAGGCTTTATTTTAGCAGGTATCAGCAGTAATGACAAGATCGGTACTTCCGCTGTTGTTTATTTTGTACTGATTTATGTATTCTCCAACCTGGCTGCTTTTGGTGTGGCTGCTGTTATCTCCGGGCAGACCGGCAAAGAAAATATTGATGATTATAAAGGCTTGTATAAAACCAATCCGTTCCTCGGCTGGATACTGGCCCTGGCCTTATTCTCCCTGGCAGGCGTACCACCCACCGCGGGTTTCTTTGGTAAGTTGTTCTTACTGACTGCTGCCGGTTCAACAGCTGCTTACTGGTTCATTACTGTGGCAGCACTGAATATGATCATTTCCCTGTACTATTATTTAAGAGTGGTAAGGGCGGTATTTATGGATAAGAATGAACAACCCATTGAAAAAATAGAGATCAGTCCTTCCGTAAAAATGGCGCTGATTATTTGCGGGGCCGGTATTGTTTTACTGGGCTTATTAAGCTGGGTATTTGAACATATTGAATCATTACAATAAATCACGGAAAGAACTGCCATCACTTCAATCCATAAACTTCAAACCATAAATCCTGTATGGCACTCAATAAAAATCATGAATTTGAAGAGCTGGGCGGTGTCAAATGCGGCATCGTGGAAAAGAATGTAAAGCCCGAAAGAGTGGCATTCCTGAAAGACCTGCTGGAATACAATCGTTTTACAGTAATAGCCGTTCCTTCCCCGGCGCCAAAGGCTGCACCTGCCCCCAAACCTGCCGAAGGCGAAACAACAGCAGTTCCTCCCCCGCCGGTGGCTGAAACATTTACTGTAGGGGTAACTGATTATACCTTTAACACGGTCAATGCCATTTTCGGCCGGACGCTGAAAACCAAAGACGGGCATATCGTTACCCAGGCATACTGGAACCAGAAAGAAGCGGTCAGCGATGATGAGATCCCTTATTATGAGCACACATAATTACTGGTAAACAGCTTTACAAACCCTTATTTAACCAGGCAGCCCCGGAATAAAGACCGGGGCTGCCTGGTTAATGTCAACGCTTATTCTCCCAGCGATTTAAACCCTGTTTACCTGGTAAAAGACCAGTACCTGTTCATTATCATCCTTTCACTGATAATAATCAATGTCTTTTCTGACCTGTGTTTTCATAATTGCCCGCTGCCGGTGCTAACTATGCAGCATACAAAAGTTCTTCATTATGGCAACAAAAACAAAGGCCGGAAAGTATGTGTACTTTTTCGGTGGCGGCAAGGCCGACGGAAACGAATCCATGAAAAATCTGTTAGGTGGTAAGGGTGCTAACCTCGCTGAAATGGCAGGTCATCCCAAACTCCGTTTACCGGTTCCTCCCGGTTTTACGGTGACTACCGAAGTGTGTACGTATTTCTATAAAAACAGGAAAACCTACCCCAAAGTATTAAATGCCCAGGTTCAGGAAGCCATTACGAAAATGGAAAAACTGACCGGTAAAAAATTCGGCGATGTAAATAACCCCTTACTCGTTTCTGTTCGCTCGGGTGCCCGTAAGAGTATGCCCGGTATGATGGAAACCGTACTGAATGTGGGGCTGAACGAAGAAACCATTAAGGGTATCATCGCACAAAGCGGTGATGAACGTTTTGCCTATGATGCTTACCGCAGGCTGATCATGATGTATGCCGATGTGGTGATGGAAAAAGCTGGGGGCATTGAAGTAAAAGGCGGTAAAGGTATCCGCAAGATACTCGATGAAAAACTGGAACATATCAAACATAAACAGGGCTACAGCAGCGATACCGAACTGACTGCTGAAGAACTGAAAGAGCTGGTGAAAGATTATAAGAAAACAGTAAAGAAAGTACTGGGTGCTGACTTCCCCGATGATCCCCGGGAACAAATGTGGGGAGGTATCAGTGCTGTATTCGCCAGCTGGAATGGCAAAAGAGCTATTGAATACCGCCGTATTGAAAAAATTCCTGATGAATGGGGAACTGCCGTGAACGTGCAGGCCATGGTATTTGGTAATATGGGCGATGATTGCTGCACCGGTGTGGCTTTCACCAGGAACCCCGGTACCGGTGAAAATAAATTCTATGGTGAATACTTAGTGAATGCACAGGGCGAAGACGTGGTAGCCGGTATCCGCACCCCGGCCCCCGTGAATGAATATTCCATGAACGACCAGAGCAAGCATTTTACTTCCCTGGAAAAATTAATGCCTAAGCTCTATAAAGAATTATTTGATATCCAAAAACGCCTGGAAAAACACTACCGGGATATGCAGGATATAGAGTTTACCATTGAAAAAGGAAAACTCTATATGCTGCAGTGCCGGGTGGGCAAACGCAATGGTGTGGCAGCCGTCCGCATGGCAACAGAAATGTATGCCGAGAAGCTGATCGATATGAAGACAGCGGTGATGCGGGTAGGTCCTAACCAACTGGTGGAACTACTGCTCCCGATGCTGGATCCCAAAGTGGAAGCTGTTACCAAACCCATTGCCAAAGGTTTACCCGCCGGACCCGGTGGCGCCAAGGGCCGTGTGGTCTTCTCTTCCAATGATGCCGTGGCCTGGGCAGCGAAAGGAGAAAAAGTAATTCTTGTGCGTGAAGAAACATCGCCCGAAGATGTGGATGGTATGCACAAGTCACAGGCCATCTTAACCACCAAAGGCGGTATGACATCCCATGCTGCACTCGTGGCAAGAGGCTGGGGCAAATGCTGTATCGTTGGTTGCACAGATATCGAGATTCATGGTGAGTCCAAATCCTTCAAGGCAAAAGACGGCACTGTTATTCACGAAGGCGACTGGATCAGCCTGAACGGTACCAAAGGGCTGGTGTACGAAGGCAGTATGGCGCTCGTGGATATTGATATAGACAAGAACAAATCCTATAAAGACCTGATGAAACTGGTGGACAAGACCAAGCAGATTGGTGTAAGAGCCAATGCAGAAACACCGGGTGATGCGACCACTGCTGTTAAATTTGGTGCAGAAGGTATTGGTTTGTTCCGAACCGAGCATATGTTCTATGGCGAAGGCAGCGAAGAGCCATTATTCCAGTTGCGCAAGATGATCGTAAGCAAAACGGAAAAAGAAAGAAGAGATGCACTGAACGGCCTGTTCAAATATGTGAAGAAAGATGTGAAAGACACATTGAGTGTGATGAACGGGCACCCTGTTACCATCCGCCTCCTCGATCCACCCCTGCATGAGTTTGTACCACATGATAAAGAAAAACTGAAACAACTCAGCAAAGAACTCGGCATCAGCATGGGTATGCTGAACAGGAGGGTATTAGCCCTGCATGAAAACAACCCGATGCTGGGTCACCGCGGTGTACGTCTCGGTATCAGTTATCCCGAGATCACCGAAATGCAGGTGCGGGCCATTTTTGAAGCCGCTGCTGAACTGAACAAAGCCGGTAAAAAAGCCTTTCCCGAGATCATGGTGCCGGTAACCGTAATTGCCCATGAACTGCGCCACCAGAAAGAGATCGTTGACCGGGTTTATAAAGAAGTATGCGAGAAGATGGGAGTGAAAAAAATACCTTATCTCTACGGAACCATGATCGAAACACCAAGAGCTGCTTTAAGAGCCGAGTTCATGGCGAACGTAGCGGACTTCTTCAGCTTTGGTACCAATGACCTCACCCAAATGAGTTTTGGTTTCAGCCGCGATGATATCGGTGGTTTCTTACCGAAATACCTCGACCTGAAAATTTTACCTGATGATCCTTTCCAGACCATTGACCAGGAAGGTATTGGTCAGCTGATCAAAGTGGGAACAGAAAGAGGCCGTATCACCAAACCACATTTGAAAGTGGGTATCTGTGGTGAGCATGGTGGTGACCCGGAAAGTGTGAAGTTCTGTCACCGCATTGGAATGAACTATGTCAGTTGTTCTCCGTTCCGGGTGCCGATTGCACGGTTAGCCGCTGCCCAGGCCGCCCTGGAAACACCGAGAAAAAAGAAATAGACTTTTGAAGAACACCCTAAAGCCAAAGAGCCTGTAACGAGAGTTGCAGGCTCTTTAATTGGTACGCTCTGCTATTGTTTAGGGCCGTAAAACTGTATGAGCAATGGCGTATATTTATGTGTTAGCTGCAATAATATTCGACCAACATTTCTTTAAAACCATATTTTAAAACTTATGTCTTCTGATGGACGAAAAAACTTCCCAATTCTTCTGATTGTTTGCTCTGCGATTATGTTCTCTTGTAATTTATCGGAAACAAGTAGGAACCGTAACAAGGCGGTAATCTTTATAAACCGAATAAATATGCTAAGGGAAAGTGTTGTTCCGCATGGTGAAAGATTTTCTAAATATATTCAGATAGTCGGGCCGTTGGCTAGAGAAAACGAAAATTATCAACTCGAAGATGGTAAAATAGATACATTAAGTCAATATTACCGCACTTTTATGCAAAGTATCGACAAAACAACACTGGAATTATCCAACTTAAGTGAATTTGACACAACTTTTAGCATGATAAATTCAACTATTAAGTACCTGAAAATTATCAAGAATTCCTATGTATCGTGCATTCCGACCTATTTGCTGGTCTATAAAATTGGATGGGCCGAGGCGACTGACTCATCAAAAAAAATTATAGACCAAGGTCCAAGCATACTAGATAACGGCGAAAAATCAGCGGCTAAAGAACGTCAAAATTGGGAACATCAAATGAAGGAATTTTCGCGGAAATACAAAATATAAAATTGATTATATAATGTTTTTTTACGCCGTTGTTGGTGTTTCTCACCAACAAATTGACCTGCCCAGCGAAACTTCCAGTTTCGCAGCTTTATTCTATCGCCTCCGGCGATTAACCACCCTATAAAAAAGGCCCGCCCCTACAGGCAGGCCGGGTTGCTTGCATTCGTCCAATAAATTTATACGGTGCTTAGCGGTTCGGCCAGTTGTTCGTTCACCAGGTCCACCTGGCCAATCACCTGTTCGATTAGTTCCGGCATAATGGCCGCAATTTCGGGTGTTAACTCAATACCCTGTTGCTGGATGCTTTCAATACTCACCACGAATAAATGAATGCGGGGTACCTTGCCCATCAGTTGTAAGGAGCTCATCATGTCCTTCAAACCGATATCATGTGTGCTCATGGCTTTCGGAAAATCGGAAGCGAATTTGGGTTGGATTAATCGGATATGCCCAACGGGATTGTTATCCAGCGTAGCATCCACCAGGATCACCTCTTTGTACTTTTCAAAATATTCCAGCAGGTGAAAACCACCGGTACCGCCATCCACCACGTCCACATTAGGAGGTAATGTATAGCCTTCCAGTGCGTCGGCCAGGTGTACACCCACGCCTTCATCACCCATCAGGTAATTCCCGATGCCCATAATGAGGATGCGGTCAGTATGTTCAGCTTTTAGGTGCATTCGGTAATTCTTTATTCTGCGTGAAAACATCTTCTTCAATGAATTTCCAGCCGCCGCCCATGCTGCTCATTTCACCACGGCCTTCCACATAATCATGATAGAAAACGAGGTACACATGGATAACCGCAAACAGGATAAAGAACCACATGGTCCAGTGGTGCACCTGGCGCAGGAAAATATCGCCGCCAAACATATACGGCACCCAGGTAAATAATTTAGGAAACCAACTGCTGCTCATGGAAGCGTATAGTCCAAAGCCCGTAAGACATTGTACCAAAAAAGCGATGAACGTAAAGAAATAAATAAAGCCGGCCATAGCGTTATGCCCCACACTCATATGTTCTTTGCCCCGCAGCATCAGGATATCCATCTTGAATACATGCCACATTTCTTTAAAGAACTTGCGGGACGTGGGAATGAATTGTTTCCAGTTGGCATATTTGTTCCCCACGAAACCCCAATAGATGCGGAACAGGAAGTTGAAAAAGAAAATATACGAAGCAATAAAGTGAATAAGCCGCACCCACCCCATCACAAAGCGCTGGGAGGGTTCCTTACCACTTTGTATCACCAGCGGATCAGCAATATAAAAACCGGTAGCGATCAGTACGATAATAACAAGTGCATTCAGCCAGTGGTAAATGCGGACGGGTTGTTCCCACACATAGACACGGCGGAGTTTATGAACAGTTGATTTTTGCGTTGCCATAGAAATCCGTTTTAAAGATTAGTCGCCCAGAATGCTGATACGGCTGATTTGTTTTCCATCCTCATCATACAGGTGCACCGCACAGGCGAGGCAGGGATCGAAGGAATGGATTGTCCGGATAATCTCCAGCGGTTGTTTAATATCAGCCACCGGTGTATCTCTCAAAGCTGCTTCATAAGCAGATACCTGTCCTTTACCATCTCTTGGTGATGCGTTCCAGGTGGTGGGCACCACTAATTGATAGTTGGCGATCTTTTGATCTTCTATATTGATCCAATGCGCCAATGCACCACGGGGGGCTTCGGAATGGCCCACACCCAATGCTTTGGCCGGCCATTTGGAAGGATCCCTCTTCGTGGAGTCTGCCATTCTTGTATCACCATTTTTTATATTGGCCAATAACTGGTGGTAGAAATCAAGACCCCATTGTGCCACTAAGGTGCTTTCCAAACCACGGGCTGCTGTGCGGCCGAGGGTGGAGAATAATGCAGTGATGGGCACATTCAGATCAGTGAGTGCTTTATCCACTACTTGTTTGAATTCTTCTCTTCCTCTTGCATAGCCTACCAGCATTCTTGACAACGGACCTACTTCCACTGCATTTCCTTTCCAGCGTGGTGTTTTCAGGTAACTGTATTTCTGCGTGGTGTCTAAATTCTGGAACGGTGGTTTGGGCCCGGTGTATTTTATTTTGCTTTCACCTTTCCAGGGATGCAAGCCTCCTTTTTCCCCACCCTTGTATTCATACCAGGAGTGATCAATGAATTCCTGCACTTCATCATCCTTCCGCAGGTCCACATCATATACTTTGCTGATGTCTTTATTCAAGATAACTCCCGAAGGAAATTTGTAAGAAGAAGTATCCCGGTAACCATTCCAGGGCAGGTCACCATAAGCCATATAGTTACCCAGTCCGCCGCCGATAGCGCCCCAGTCTTTATAGAAAGAAGCGATAGCCATCAGGTCGGGAATATATACCTGCTCAATAAATTCTTTACCCTGTTGCAGCAACTGGCCCACATAAGCGAGGCGTTCTGCATTCAGCCCGCTGATATCATCGGTAGTAATGGCGCAAGCCATACCACCCACTAAATAATTCGGGTGCGGGTTCTTACCACCAAAGATGGTATGCACTTTCACAATCTCTTTTTGCCATTCCAATGCTTCAAGATAGTGAGCTAAGCCGATCAGGTTGACCTCAGCCGGTAACTTATAGGCAGAGTGCCCCCAGTAGCCATTGCTGAAAATACCGAGCTGCCCGCTTTCCACAAATTTGGTGATGCGTTTTTGCAGGTCGCTGAAATAACCGGGTGATGATTTGGGCCAGTTGGAAATACTCTGGGCTAATTCAGATGTTTTTTTCGGATCTGCTTTTAAGGCGTTCACCACATCCACCCAGTCCATGGCATGCAGATGGTAGAAGTGTACCACATGGTCGTGCATGTATTGAGCACAGAACATAATGTTCCGTACCATTTCTGCATTCGGCGGCACCACAATATCCAGGGCATCTTCCACGCAACGTACTGAAGTAAGGGAGTGTACAGATGTACATACACCGCATACACGGCCCACGAAAGCCCAGGCATCCCGTGGATCACGGCCTTTCAAAATTTCTTCCAGCAACCGCACCATCGTACCGCTGCTGAAAGCGTCTTTTATTTTCCCGTTTTCAATATCGGCTTCTATGCGTAAGTGACCTTCGATTCTGGTAACCGGGTCAACAACAATTCTTGTACTCATTATTTACAGTTTGTAGAGTCAGTTAAATGGGTTTAGTCCTTCAGTTCGTGTTCACTATCCCTGCCTTCTTTCTCCAAGTTCTTGATCAGTTTCTTCTTGCGCACATTGGTCATTACCGCATGCGCCCCGAGTGCCACAGCTGTAACACCGAGTGCCACTTTACCAACCTGGTCGGCAGTGGCTTCAATGCCAAAGCCGGGGAAAGCAGAAGCCCTTTCATAGATGCGGCCATTATCCCAGTAATTTTCTTCGCTGCAACCAAAGCAACCATGGCCTGACTGGATCGGGAAGCTGACGCCATTGTTCCACTTGGTAACGCCGCATGCATTATAGGTAGATGGCCCTTTACAACCTACTTTATATAAACAATATCCTTTTTTCGCATTATCATCATCAAAGCTTTCTACATACAGACCGGCATCATAATAAGGTCTGCGGTAGCAGGTATCATGCACTCTCTTACTGTAAAATGCTTTGGGTCTTCCCAAACCATCCAGTTCCGGTAAGCGTCCAAACGTAACCACATGTACGATAACACCGGCCATCACCTCACCAATCGGAGGACAACCCGGCACTTTGATCAGTGGTTTTCCTTTTAATAATTTATGGATGGGTGTGGCTGAAGTTGGATTGGGTTTGGCTGCCTGCACACAACCGTTGCTGGCGCAGCTGCCCCAGGCAATGACCGCTTTAGCTCCTTCAGCAGCTTCTTCTAAGATCTGCATTGAGGTTTTTCCGCCGATCATACAATACACACCATCCGCAGCGGTAGGTACGCTGCCTTCCACACATAATATATACTCACCTTTGTATTTGGTCATCGTGTTCTTCATGGCTTCTTCCGCCTGAAAGCCCGAAGCAGCCATCAGGGTTTCAGAATAATCCAGGGAGATCTGGTCAAGCAATACATCCGCCACAATAGGATGCGAAGAACGGATGAAGGACTCACTGCAGCAGGTGCATTCCTGAAAATGCAACCAGATTACCGGGAGCCTTGGCTTCACCGTCATTGCCTGCACCACCTGCCCGATGGCAGAGTTTTCCAAGCCCAGGTAAGCCGCCATCAGCGTACAAAATTTTAAAAAATCCTTGCGGGAATAACCTTTTCGTTTAAACTCCTCCAGGTAAGTAGGAGTTTGCTGAACAGTTTTATTGTTCATATGGCTGCAATTTTATGGCAGGATGCCGTGAAGGAAAAAGGGATTTAGCAATTTTATTGATAGTATTATGACAATACGATGACAAGTGTCAATCCGGCCGCTGATAAAAGTCAGTACGGGATAGCAGGAATGGTTCTAATATTAATCATCAATAAATAGTTGCCATATGAAGAGATTCATGTCTTTTATTATCACTTTCGCAGCAATGCCTGCCGCATTTGCCCATGAAGGTCATGGTGATCATACACACGGGGGATATACGATCACTCACTATTTTGTAGAACCTGAACACCTGGTTGCCTTAGTGGCCGGAGCGGCCGTGGTCATCCTGCTGGCGAACCGCTTCAAAAAAGCGACCGCCAACAAATGACCTATGCATGAATTATCGATAGTGATGAGCATCCTGGATATAGCCGAAAAAGAATTGGCGAAGAGTAACGCTGCGCATATAGAAGAAATAGAACTTGAAATAGGCGAACTGAGCGGCATTGATATGCAGGCTTTCGATTTTGCCTGGCAACAGGCCGTTAAATCAACAAAGCTGGAAACAGCGGACAAAATCGTTACCCATATACCCGGCGAAGGGCTTTGCATGGATTGTGAAACGGTTTTCCCGATGCATGAGTTATACAAACCCTGCCCTGTTTGCGGCCATCATTTTATAACCCTGTTAAAAGGAAAAGAGCTGAGAGTAAAATCATTAGTCATTAACTGAAACGATTACCTGACTTAAAACTCATTTTATGTGTGCTACCTGCGGTTGCGATGCCAATGCCTCCTCTTCCATCAAACATATTGGAGAACACGATCATGGTCATGACCATTCGCAGCATCATGACCACCCACATTCCCATGGCAAGACCATCATAGAAGTAGAAAAAGATGTGCTGCATGAGAATAATCTCCTGGCCCAGCGCAACCGGGGCTATTTTGATGCGAAAAATATTTTAGCCCTTAACCTTGTCAGCTCCCCGGGTTCGGGGAAAACCTCGTTGCTCGAAAGAACACTGACAGATATGAAAGGAGAATTTCCTTTTTATGTGATAGAAGGCGACCAGCAAACCACGAGGGATGCCGACCGTATTCATGCCACCGGTACGAAAGTGGCCCAGATCAATACAGGCAAAGGATGTCACCTGGATGCGCATATGATTTTACATGCGGTACAGGGAATGAAACCGGTGGAGAATGCGATCCTGTTTATCGAGAATGTCGGCAACCTGGTTTGCCCGGCTATGTTTGATTTGGGAGAGAAAGAAAGAGTGGTGATCATTAGTGTAACGGAAGGAGATGATAAGCCGATCAAGTACCCGGATATGTTTCATACTTCCACTCTGTGCATTATTAATAAGATTGACCTGTTGCCATATGTTCCCTTTAGCCTGGATAAAGTAAAAAGCTATGCAAGGCAGGTGAACCCGGCACTGGAGTTCATCGAAGTAAGTTGCACCAGTGGCGAAGGCCTGTCCGGCTGGTACCAATGGCTGAAAGAAAAAGTTCCTGTCACTGAAACTGTATAATGCTGACTGGTATATATAGTATTAATTGTAATGAACACTTATCATATCCATATCGGGGGATTGGTACAGGGAGTCGGTTTCCGGCCCTTTGTATGCCGGCTGGCTGAATCCATGCAGCTGAAAGGATGGGTGAGCAACGGCAACGATGGAGTTCATGTACGATTTACTGCCGCAGAAAAAGAAGCTTCATTATTTTATGAAAAACTAACCAGTATCCCCCCGGCCAATGCAATTATCCGCAGCCATGTAATGAAAGAGGTGGCGCATGAGACCTTCCCTGATTTTTGTATTCATGAAAGTGATGCATCCGCTAAACCTGATCTCTTACTGACACCGGATATTGCAATTTGCCCGCATTGTCTTGCTGAAATGGCTGATACTGCTAACCCGCGGTATCAATATCCCTTCACTACCTGCCTGGAATGCGGACCACGGTATTCTATAACAACCGCCCTTCCCTATGACCGGGAACACACTACAATGGGAGCACTGGCAATGTGTTCTCATTGCACCGCAGAATATAATGATATACACGACCGCCGGCATTACAGCCAGACAAATTCCTGTCCCCGTTGCAGCATCCCGATGCATTTATACAATAACCAGGGAGAAGAGATCTGCAGCGACCCTGAGTGCATACTGATCATGCTGAATAAAGCATTAGAAGACGGGCATATCGTTGCGGTTAAAGGCATTGGCGGTTATTTGCTGCTAACTGATGCCACAAAAAAACTGGCGATACAAACCCTGCGTAACCGCAAGCATCGCCCGGCAAAACCCTTTGCAGTAATGTATCCTTCACTGGAAGTAATGGAAGGAGATATACTATTAACCGGGAAAGAGAAGAGTGCCCTGGCAGGTAAAACGGCGCCGGTTGTCTTATGTAAACTAAAAGAAGAGCAACAAAGCGGTTTGTGCGTCCGTGATATTGCCCCGGGCCTGGACAAGTTGGGTGTCTTGCTGCCTTATACCGGTTTATTTGCCCTGATAACTGCACAATGGGGAAAGCCACTGATCGCAACGAGTGGAAATTTAAGTGGTTCGCCGATCATTTATACGGATGAAGAAGCATTGCTCTGGTTATGTGACCAGGCTGATTTTATTGTAAGCTTTGAAAGAGAGATCGTGGCCCCGCAGGATGATAGTGTGCTGCAGTTTTCCGGTCAGCAGCAGCCAATCTTACTAAGACGATCCAGGGGATTAGCTCCAAATTATTCCCCTTCACCTTTCCAGGCTGAACATTGCATACTGGCAATGGGTGCAGAAATGAAAAGTGCTTTTGCGATTCTTGACCAGCATAATTTATATGTGAGCCAGTTTTTGGGCGACCAGGCTAATTATGAATCGCAATCAGGTTTCAGGGATACATTATTGCATTTGCTGCATTTATTGAAAATCAAACCACGGCAAATACTGATTGACAGCCACCCGAATTATTTTGTATCGCAAACAGGAAAAGAATTAGCACAGGAGTGGAACATACCCGTAATGGAGATACAGCATCACAAAGCTCATTTCTGCGCCGTATTAGCAGAGAATGACCTGCTGAATACTACTGAAAAAGTACTGGGAGTAACCTGGGATGGGACCGGTTACGGAGAAGATGATCAAATATGGGGTGGTGAATTCTTTACATTGGAAGATGGCGATATTGACCGTTACATGCATTTTGATTATTTCCCGCAATTGCTGGGCGATAAGATGAGTAAGGAACCAAGAGTGAGTGCTGTGGCTTTATTGCGAAATAATATTGATCACCTGATGATGATTAAAAATCATTTCTCTATCGCAGAAAGAGAATTTTATCTGAAATTATTATTACAGCAGCCAACTCTTCTGACTTCCAGTGTGGGCCGTTTCCTGGATGGCGTTGCTGCTATCCTGGATATTCAATCTTTTAACTCTTACGAAGGTGAAGCAGCGATGAAGCTGGAAGCCGTGGCCCGCAGCTGCGATGAAAACAGTTTCGGCTATTACCCGGTTGCCATCAATAAGAACCGGCTCGAATGGTCAGTGCTGATCGAAGAACTGATGATGGATAAAGCAGCCGGAGTTGATACAGCAGTAATGGCCCGGAAGGTCTTTGTCTCCTTAGCCATGCTGATCAGAAATGTGGCGGTTCGCTCGGGTATGCATAAAATTGCATTCAGTGGCGGTGTATTTCAGAATGCTTTCCTGGTTGATCTTATCATTGAAATGCTGGGTGATGATTTTGAATTATTCTTCCACCGGCAATTAAGCCCAAACGATGAATGTATCAGTTTCGGGCAGATCGCTTATGCTCACTTATACGGACAAACGGCAACGAATTACAAACAGCAACTGCAAATGATCAATCACGCCTAAAAATAAAATTATGTGCCTTGCTATTCCCGGGAAATTATTATCAATAACAGCTCAACTGGATGAAACCTTTCGCCAGGGAAAAGTATCTTTTGGCGGCATTACCAAAGAGATCAATCTTTCCATGGTACCTGAAGCAAAGACCGGCGATTATGTACTGGTGCATGTTGGTGTGGCGATCGGAGTTGTTGATGAAGAAGAAGCCCGGCAGACTTTTGAATACCTCAAACAGATGGGTGAGGTGGATGAACTAACTCAAAACGAAATCAACGTATGAAGTTTCTCACTGAATACAGGGATCCGGAGCTGGTGAAACAATATGTTGACCGGATACACCGCATCAGCACAAAACCGTGGAAGCTGATGGAGATCTGCGGCGGGCAAACGCATAGCCTGGTCAAAAACGGTATCCTCGGTATGCTGCCGGAGACCATCACGATGGTACATGGCCCCGGCTGCCCGGTTTGCGTGACACCGGTAAGTATTATTGATGAAGCCGTTTATTTAGCAAGCCAGCCTAATGTCATTATCTGTTCTTTTGGAGATATGCTGCGGGTGCCGGGTTCCGGAAAGAGTTTATTAGAAGCAAAAGCGGAAGGGGCTGATGTCCGCATACTCTACTCGCCTTTAGAAGCCGTGCAATTAGCCAAACAAAATCCGGGTAAGGAGATCGTATTCTTTGCGGTTGGTTTTGAGACCACCGCCCCTGCAAATGCGCTGAGTATAGTGCAGGCTTTTAAAAGTGGTATAACCAATTACAGTATTCTCGCTTCACATGTACTGGTGCCACCGGCCATGGAAGCACTGTTGAGCGATGAAGAAAACCAGATCGATGCCTT
The DNA here is from genome assembly GCA_002400415.1 of Chitinophagaceae bacterium UBA4411. GTDB lineage: Bacteria > Bacteroidota > Bacteroidia > Chitinophagales > Chitinophagaceae > CADEDV01. The sequence continues at coordinate 380,226 of DGQP01000007.1, read as the reverse complement.
TTTAGCAGCAGGTCATGTCTGTACCATTATGGGCATGGAAGAGTATTACCCGGTTGCAGAGAAATATAAAACCCCTATCGTCATTACCGGCTTTGAACCCGTTGATCTCTTACAGGGTATTTTAATGGCTGTACAGCAATTAGAGAACGGCGAGTTTAAAGTAGAGAACCAGTACACAAGGTATGTGCAGCGGGAAGGAAACCGTCTGGCCAAAGAAACCATGCAGGAAGTATTTGAAATAAGTGACCGGATGTGGAGAGGCATCGGTACTATTCCGCAAAGCGGTTACGAGGTGAATGAGCAGTATAAACAATACAATACCAGGGTAAAGTTTTCACTCGATCTCCCGGTGGCTGAGGAAAATAAAGAATGCATCAGTGGTTCGATCATGAAGGGTTTAAAGAAACCCTTCCAGTGCCCGAATTTCGGCACTGCCTGTAAACCTGAGCACCCGCTTGGAGCACCTATGGTCAGCAGCGAAGGCGCCTGTGCAGCGTATTATCATTACTCCTCTGTAGCTGAACAGGTATGATTTTAAACCATCAAGAAGTTAAGGCAGTTAAGTCTGCCAGTTCATTACTGTAAACTTTGTAATGATTTATCTTTATGGAAACCTTCATCTATGACTAAGAAACAAGTCACTCAGCTATCTTACGAAATCACTGGCGGTGCCGTTACTGTTCATAAAGCTGTAGGGTGGGGATTACTTATTAATTTTTTATACAGATAATATCACCAAATCTCTAAAACCGTTTGTCAATGAATATTTCAAATTATTAGCAGATGGCTAAGCACACAACAAAAATAATCTCCTTAACTACTCTTAACTTCTTAATGTTTATCACATGCAATTAAGCTGTCCCCTGCCGAAATTTGATTTTGACGTGATCACCCTGGGTCATGGAAGTGGTGGCCTGCTTACGCATAAACTTTTACAAAGCGGTGTTTTTGACGTATTGAAAAATGAATTGCTGGACCAGCAGCATGATGGCGCCAGTTTTTCTTTGAACGGACCCGTTGCTTTCAGCAGTGACAGTTATGTCATCACTCCTGCTTTTTTCCCCGGTGGTAATATTGGTGAACTGGCTGTCAATGGTACAGTGAATGACATTGCCATGTGTGGTGCCGTTCCTAAATATTTATCCCTTGCTTTTATTATTGAAGAAGGATTGACCATGAAAGAATTCTGGGAAATCCTGGTCAGCATCAAAGAAGCCTCACAAAAAGCCAATATTAAGATCGTTACCGGCGACACAAAAGTGGTGGAAAGAGGCAAGGGTGATAAAATATTCATCAATACTTCCGGCATCGGTTTGATACATCCGAAAGCCAATATTCATCACAACAATATAAAACCCGGAGATCAGATAATCATCAGCGGCAACCTGGCCACGCATGGAATAGCTATTATGAGTGTTAGAAAAGGACTTGAATTTGATACCAGCATTGAAAGTGATACCGTCAACCTGAATCATACCGTTGAAAAATTACTGGACCGTTTCGGAAACGATATCAAATTCCTCCGTGACCCGACAAGAGGTGGCGTGGCTTCTGTATTGAATGAAGTAGCCGAACTAACTTCGCTGGGTTTCGAACTGGATCAGAAAAATATCCCGGTGCATGAACAGGTGGAAGGCGCCTGCGAAATGCTGGGTCTTGACCCTTTGTATGTGGCCAATGAAGGATTATTCATTGCTGTGGTAAAACATGATATGGCTGATGCATTTCTTGCTGCTCTCCGGGCCGATGAGAACGGGGCGAATGCGGCGATCATCGGTGAAGCTACTGCAGAACATCCCGGTAAAGTGCTGATGAAGAGCCGGGTTGGCGGCAGAAGGGTGGTTAACTATCTTACCGGTGAGCAATTGCCCAGGATCTGCTGACCCTGATTCCAATCCCTGAAATTTACGATATTGCAGGCTTCAACTGAAGAACTATGGAAGTGAAAAGCCTGTTTGATCCAGCTGCCAAACAAGAGATCATTGAGCGCATCAATCGCTTAAAACCCGCCACACAACGGAAATGGGGAAAGATGGACGTGGCACAAATGCTGACGCATTGCCAGATGCCATTGGGAGTTGCTATTGGAAAACACCAATTGAAAGGAAATTTTCTTATCAAACTGATCGGGCCTTTCTTCAAAGAGCAATTGTATAATGACAAACCATTCCGGCAAAACCTGCCAACCGACAAATCATTTAAAATAGCTGACCAGCGGAATTTTGAAGAAGAACGGGAGAAACTCCTGTCCATGATCCACGAATTTTCTGAAGAGACTCTTTCTGGTCACCCGCATCCTTTCTTTGGAAGGCTCTCCCCTGAACAATGGAGCAAAGGTTCCTGGAAACATCTTGACCATCACTTACAGCAGTTCGGGGTATAATCACCTGCCGGTACTGATCATAATCATAGTATCGCAGCCCTACCCGGTTTAGTTTTGGACAGGTTTTTTTATGTCCATCTGGAAAAACATCATACGCAGACCTTCCTGATTACAGATCGCATTCCGCTTTCTCCCTCCCCTGTTATATTTTTTCACCAGTAGCGATACTGTAAACCTGTTTGCATGAAAACGATTATTGAACCTTTCAGGATAAAATCGGTGGAACCGATTTATTTCACTACCAAAGAAGAACGGATAACAATTCTTGACAAAGCCAGCTATAATCCATTTCTTATTCATTCCGATGATGTATTAATTGACCTGCTCACTGACAGCGGCACCAGCGCCATGAGCAGCGACCAGTGGGCCGGCATCATGAAAGGTGATGAGTCTTATGCCGGCAGCCCGAGTTTTTTCCGTTTTGAAAAAGTGGTACAGGATATTACCGGGATGCCTGTCGTAATTCCCACCCACCAGGGAAGAGCCGCGGAAAAGATTCTCTTCAGCATCCTCGGAGGTAAAGGAAAATATTTTATCAGCAATACCTTATTTGATACCACCAGGGCCAATATTGAATTCTCCGGTGCTGAAGGAATTGATTGTTTATGCGAAGAGGGAAAACATCCTTCCATCCCTGCTCCTTTCAAAGGAAATATGGATATCGCATTGCTTGAAAAAACAATCGCTCAAAAAGGAGCAGCAAATATCCCGCTGGTGATTATCACCATTACTAATAATTCCGGTGGCGGGCAACCGGTGAGCATGCAGAATATCAGAGCCGTAAAAAAGATTTGCCGGGAAAACAATATCCCGTTGTTCATTGATGCCTGCCGTTTTGCAGAGAATGCTTATTTCATAAAGCTGCGGGAAGAAGGTTATGCCGGCAAGCCGGTTAAAGAAATCGCACAGGAAATTTTTTCTCATGCCGGTGGCTGTATGATGAGTGCCAAGAAAGATGCTTTTGCCAATATCGGAGGTTTTCTTGCCATGCATGATGAAAAACTGGCTATGAAATGCCGGAACCTCCTGGTGATCACAGAGGGATTCCCTACTTATGGCGGACTGGCCGGCCGCGACCTTGAAGCCATTGCCATTGGCCTGCATGAAGTGATGGAGGAACATTACCTGCAATACCGCATCCGCAGTATTGAATATCTCACGAATAAACTGATTGATGCAAATGTGCCGGTGATGCAGCCGGCCGGGGGTCATGCTGTTTATTTGGATGCTAAAGAATTTCTTTCGCATATACCCGTTGATCAATACCCCGGCCAGGCCTTAGTAGGGGCCTTATATATTGAAGGCGGTATCCGGGGCGTGGAGATCGGTTCGCTGATGTTTGGTAAATATGATGAAGATAAAAATCTTATACCGGCGCCTATGGAATTAGTCCGGCTGGCCATTCCAAGAAGAGTTTACACACAAAGCCATATTGACTATGTGGCTGAAGTAATCATTGAAGTATTCAATAACCGTCATGCCATAAAAGGATTAACTATAACGGAAGAAGCTCCCTTACTGAGACATTTTACTGCCAAACTAAAACCTGTTCAATAATATAAATTCCTGATCATGCATACTTCTATCAAAAAAAGCTGGGCTGAACCCTACAAAATAAAAATGGTAGAGCTTTTAAAGATGACCACAAAGGCTCAACGCAAAAAAGCTTTGCTCGAAGCCGGGTATAATACGTTCCTGTTAAAATCAGAAGATGTGTACATCGACCTGCTTACAGACAGCGGTACTTCTGCCATGAGTGATCGCCAGTGGGCCGGTATGATGCTCGGTGATGAAGCCTATGCCGGCAGCCGGAATTTTTACCACCTGGAAGAAGTGGTGAGGAATATCTATGGTTATAAATATTTAGTTCCCACTCACCAGGGCCGGGGAGCAGAAAATATCCTGTCAAAGATCCTGATCAAAAAGGGAGATATCATTCCGGGTAATATGTATTTCACCACCACGAGATTGCACCAGGAACTGGCCGGGGGAAAATTCGAAGACATCATTATTGATGAAGCCCATGACCCGGAAAATGAATTTCCTTTCAAAGGGAATGTTGATCTTAATAAATTAGAAAAGCTGATCAAAAAACACGGCGCTGCCAAAATCCCTTATATCAGCATTGCCACCAGTGTGAACATGGCGGGTGGTCAGCCCATCAGTATGCAGAACCTGAAAGAACTGAGGGCTCTTACCAAAAAACACGGCATCCGTATCATCCATGATATGACAAGAGTGGCAGAGAATGCCCATTTTATCCAGCAACGGGAAAAAGGCTACCAGCATACATCCATCCGGGATATTGTCAAAGAGATCAACTCGTATACCGATGGAGCCACCATGAGTGCCAAGAAAGATGCATTGGTTAATATCGGTGGTTTCTTAGCTGTAAATGATTGGAATGTATTCGAGGAAGCCAGGAATATGGTGGTGGTGTATGAAGGCCTTCATACCTACGGCGGACTGGCCGGCCGTGATATGGAAGCAATGGCTATCGGTATTATGGAAAGTATCAATGATGATCATATTCATGCAAGAGTGGGACAAGTCGTTTATCTCGGGGAAAAAATGATCGAATATGGCGTACCGGTTGTAAAGCCGATCGGAGGGCATGGCATATTCGTGGATGCTAAAAAGTTCTTACCGCATATTCCGCAGGACCAGTTCCCCGCACAAACCTTAGCAGCAGAGGTGTACCTGGATTCAGGTGTCCGCACCATGGAAAGAGGTGTTGTATCGGCCGGCAGGAAAGCGAATGGGGAGAATTATTTTCCAAAACTTGAGCTGGTTCGTTTCACGATCCCCCGTCGTGTGTACACACAGGCACATATGGATGTAATCGCTGAATCAACCGCCAGGGTGTATGAACGCCGGCATAAGATCAATGGATTGAAAATGGTATATGAACCGAAATACCTGCGGTTCTTCCAGGCGAGATTTGAGCAATTACTGAAACAATGATCAGCCTTTCTCGCTGAGCGTATATTGGTAATTCAGGGAATCAAGTTCTATCTCTGCATAATACAAAGCCTTAAAGAATTCATTCCTGCGGGCAACCGCTATGGAAGGCAGGCTCCGGTAGTATTTTATTCCATTCCGGAGATTCTGGTAATAATTGTGGTAGTATTTTTTTCGTTTTGGAAGTTCACCGCTACCGGCATCGGCTTTCAATTGTTCTTTAAGATAGTCGATATACAGGTTCAGTTCTGTTATGAACATATGCGGCCTGTTTGTAGTGGCAAGGATATTGGTTCTCCCATAAATATGAGCCACCATTTTTTTTAGTGACACTACTTTGGAGAAATTGACAATATTGGGACCCGGGCAAATCGTGACCGCATTTAGTTTTTTTACAAAAGTCTGTTTATAACTGATAGCTGCAGCATTACTCAGGCCCACACACAGGCACTCTTTATCCAGTACTTCTGAAAGCTGCCGTTTGTATTCAGGTTCGGGCAGATGCAGAGATTGTAGCTCAGCTATTTTTAACGCCTGGTATTTACGGGAGGCTGTGCAGATTGATTCCTTTGTAAATTCTGTATTGAAAGCAAGGTGTTTCTCCGTGCAGGGGCTTCCCGGCTGACCATTGTTGATACGGGCTGCTTTTTCTGCCGCTGCACTGGTCCCTTTCAGGTAATGAAAACGGACACCCATCGGTGAGTTACGGCTGAGTGTAATATCTTTTTCTTTTGCCTCACTCAATAGTTCTAATGTAGCGTCATCAACTGTAGTTGCTTCGGGTACCAGCAGAAAAGGTGTTCCCCAGCCGGTACTTTCAATATCATAATGACGGCGCAGGAAAAAATCTTCCTCATGTGTACCAATGCCGCCCTGCGCAGAAAATACCATCCGGGGCGGATAAATAAATTTCCGGCCTGTCTTTTTATACAAAGCAGAATTATATATCTCAAAGAGGGTGTCAATCAGTTCCTGCCTGTTTAATTTAAATTCATCCAGTATCGGGCCCAGCAGATACCCTTCTGTCGCAAAAGCATGACCGCCGCAATTCAAACCGGATTCAATCCTGAATTCGCTTACCCATATCCCTTTTTTTGCCAGGTATTTTCCCTGTATCAATGCTGAACGGTAGTCACTCACTTTAATCGCCACTTTTTTGCCGAACCCGCCATCTTCATTCACATCAAACTCTTTGCAGTTTTCAAGATAGTTGTATAAACGGGGGTTCATGCCGGCAGAAAAAACGATCGTTGAATCTGTAAGCTTACTGTTAGCGTACCCTCTCAGCGCAGCCACTGCATCCGATCCGTTCTGTATTAACTCTCCTTTTTCATCATAATTATCCCTGTCTGTTTTGGTCATAATATTTACATCAATTCGTCCCGGCCTTATTTGCTGTCGTAAATATGCTTCCAGTTTCTCTTTTGCCGGCTGCTCTGCCAGCAGGGACAGCTGACGGTATTTCCTTTTTAATTCGCTGTCATCCGGCAACAATTCAAAGTATTTTACTATTTCAGAGCCGGGCGCAAATTTTTCCTTCCTGATTTTCTCCACCTGTGCTGTTACAATCGTATGCACCAGGTCCAGGTAATCGGTAATCCTTTTGGCCCTGTAATCTTCCTCATTTGTACCGATCGGTTTATACTCCTGGTTAATTGTCGGATAATAATAACTCCGCATCATTTCCACTAACCGGTCCTCAACAATAGAAATCACAGACGAAATCCCAAACCGTGCCACTTTAATGGGGCTGTCAATCGTATACGCCAAACCCATTACCGGGATATGAAATGTATGCGGGGAAGGATAATTCATAAGTTATACCAGTTATATTTTTAGTCAGAATGCCTGTACCCGGGTAATTAACCCAACTGCGGCTTCTTTTGATGATTCAGCTCCTGTTCTTCCCTGTACCAGGGAATCTTTGTTCCAAAGCCAAGTGTATTATCCGTGAATTTGATATGATTGATCCGGATGGTCCGGATATCACCGGACATGGCTAATGCAGCAGGATATTTTTTATAGTAGCCGGCAGCAGCTTTTTTCGATAATTGATGACCGGCTGGCAATAGCTCGCCTTCAAACTGTATCCCTTTTACCTGGAGTATATTTAGTTTGTCGGGCAAAACGGTACCCGCCACCTGAGGATTTTTTTCCAGAATAGAAGAATGATGAGCCGATGCAGAGGATTTAAAATACAATACCACATCCCTGCTGTTAAAGACATAAAAACAACTAAAGCAATAAGGATTACCCTGTTCATCAGCACAACAAACACTGGCACAGGTTTGCTTTTCTAAAAACAGGCTGATATGAGTATTCACGGGTTCGAACATCCCAACACTGTAATAATTATTTGTGTTTTGTAATACTGAAGCGAAGCCGGAAGGTATGCGGATAATATCATCCTGAATATGATTAATATCATTGCCCGCTTACCAGAATTTATTGTTAAAGCAAAGGGATCCTGTTCAGGATCCCTTTGCTTTTGTAAACATCTATATACCCTTATAGTGCTTTCATTGCTTCGATTCTTTCCCAGTGCTGACGGATACCATCGTTAGCCATGTTCAGGAATTCGGCTCCTTTTTCAGGATCTGTATTCTTGATGGTTGCAAACCTGTTTTCATGATACAGGAATTCATCCAGCGGAACAGATGGTTCTTTACAATCCAATGTGAACCTTTGTCCTTTTCCTTTCATTGGATTGTAACGGAACAGTGGCCAGTAACCTGAATTAACTGCCAGGTGCTGCTGATCCAAACCGTGACACATATCAAAACCATGGGCTATGCAATGGCTGTATGCAATTACTAAGGAAGGACCAGGGTAGGCTTCTGCTTCAAGGATTGTCTTGAGTGCATGTACGTCGTTGGCACCCATTGCAATTTGTGCCACATAAGCACTGCCATGTGCAATGGCCTGCATAGCAAGGTCTTTTTTACTGTTTGTTTTTCCTTTGATCGCAAATTTGGCACTTGCCCCGATGGGTGATGCTTTGGATTTTTGACCGCCGGTATTGGAATACACTTCAGTATCCATCACCAGTATATTCACATTCTCACCGGTACTGAGCACATGGTCAAGACCGCTGAAACCAATATCATAAGCCCAGCCATCACCACCCACGATCCACATGGATTTTTTCTCTAAGAACTCAGCCACCTGGTACAGGCGGAAGGATTCTTCGGTTTGCAACTGGCGCAATCTCTTCTTCAGTTCATTGACACTTACTCTCTGTTGTGCCAGTTCTGCTTCGGAGTTTTCCGCATTTTGTAAAATTGTATCCACCAGTTCGCTGCCCACTTCTTCCCGCAGTTTTTTCAGCAGGTGAATGGCCATATCTCTTTTCTTATCAGTAGCAAGTTTGATACCCAGACCAAATTCTGCATTGTCTTCAAACAGTGAGTTTGCCCAGGCAGGTCCGTGTCCCAGTGCATCTTTTGTCCACGGAGTGGTCGGAAGGTTAGCACCAAAGATGGAAGAACAACCTGTTGCATTGGCCACAATCATCCTGTCCCCGAACAACTGGGTGAGTAATTTCAGGTAAGGTGTTTCACCGCAACCGCTGCAGGCACCGGAAAATTCAAATAAGGGTTCCAGTAACTGTGAACCTTTCACAGTGGCTTTATTTACTCTTGTCCTGTCAATATCCGGCAGTGATAAGAAGAAGTCCCAGTTATTTTTTTCTGCTTCTTTGATCGGCTGCACATCTTTCATATCAATAGCCTTGTGACCGGGCTCTGTTTTACTTTCAATCGGGCAAACTTCAGTACAGAGTTTGCAACCGGTACAATCTTCCACGGCCACCTGTAACGTGTAGGCTTCTTTGTCTTTAATAAATTCTTTACCTATCGGGTCTGTATGTTTAAAGAATGAAGGAGCATCCGGCAGCCAGTCACGGTCATATACTTTTACACGGATTGCTGCGTGAGGACAAACAAAGTAACATTTACCGCATTGAGAACAGAGTGAAGGATCCCATACAGGAACCTGGTCAGCGATATTCCTCTTTTCCCATTTCGTGGTTCCGGAAGGATAAGTCCCGTCGATCGGGAAAGCGCTTACCGGCAGGCTGTCACCTTCACCGGCAATGATCTTACCCAGTACTTCCTGTACAAAATCAGGAGCAGAAAGGGAAACAGGTGCTTCGATTTCTTTTGTTCCGATCTCGAAACCTGAATAATCGATCCTGTGTAAATTTTCAAGGGTTTGGTCAACCGCCTGGTAGTTTTTCTGAACCACTTCCTCACCCTTGCGGCTGTATGATTTCTTAATAGCACTCTTAATATATTGTATTGCCAGGTCTCTTGTCATGACATTGGAAATAGCAAAGAAGCAGGTTTGCAGGATCGAGTTGATCTTGGATCCCATACCGGTTTCTTTCGCCACTTTCGATGCATTGATCACATAGAATTTCAGTTTTTTATGCACGATCTCTTCCTGGATCTTCCGGGGCAACTGTGCCCATACTTCATCAGCCGTATAAGGAGCATTCAATAAGAAAGTAGCGCCATCTTCTGCATATTTTAATACATCATATTTTTTCAGGTAATTAAAATGATGACAGGCCACGAAATTGGCTGAATCCACGAGGTAAGTGGAACGGATCGGGTGTTTGCTGAAACGCAGGTGGGATACGGTGAGTGAACCTGATTTCTTGGAATCATATACAAAATAACCCTGTACATGATAGTCTGTTACATCACCCACGATTTTGATCGAGTTCTTATTGGCGCTTACTGTACCATCAGCACCGAGACCATAGAATAAGCCACGGAACAGGTGTTGTGATTCCAGCGAGAAATCTTTGTCATAATGCAAACTTGTATGGGTCACATCATCTTCAATACCGATAGTGAAGTGTTGTTTCGGGTGTTTCTTTTTCATTTCGGCATAGATGGCTCTTACCATGCCCGGTGTGAATTCTTTGGAAGAAAGACCATAACGGCCACCGATAACGTGGGCATGATGATTTTCCTGTGATTCATTCAGGGCATTCACCACATCCATATATAAAGGCTCACCGATGGCATTGGGTTCTTTGCAACGATCCAGCACGGCAATACTTGTTACTGATTTGGGCAGTGTATCAATGAAATGTTTGATGGAGAAGGGACGATACAGGTGAACAATGAGCACACCCACAGTTTTACCCATCTTGTTTACATAATCCACAGTTTCTTTCACGGTCTCTGCGCCGGACCCCATCATGATAATAACACGATCAGGATGCGGGTGACCATGGTATTCAAAAGGTTTGTAATAACGGCCGGTAAGTTTGCCGAAATCCTTCATGGTTTCTTCCACGATATCAGGAACAGCCCAGTGGAATTTGTTACAGGCTTCACGGCTCTGGAAGAACACATCCGGGTTTTGGGCAGTACCTCTTACAAAAGGATGCTCAGGGTTTAATGAACGCTGACGGTGTTTGTTCACATCGTCTTCATTGATCATTGCTTTGATGATATTATCCGGCAATACTTCCACCTGGTTCAGTTCATGGGAAGTGCGGAAGCCATCAAATATATTCAGGAAAGGAATCCTGGAACGGAGTGTGGCAGAAGTGGCAATCATCGCCATATCATGTGCTTCCTGCGGGTTGTTGCCAAATAACATGGCAAAACCGGTGGAACGGACTGCCATCACATCACTGTGATCGCCAAAAATAGATAAAGCGTGGGTGGCCAATGTCCTGGCGGCGATATGAAAAACGGTGGGTGTTAACTCACCGGCAATCTTGTACATATTGGGGATCATCAGCAGCAGGCCCTGTGAACAGGTAAACGTGGAAGCGAGTGCACCGCCCTGTAAGGCGCCGTGAATGGCGCCGGCTGCACCAGCCTCACTCTGCATTTCGATGATCTTGGGAACCTCGTCGTAAATATTTTTTACCTCGTTGCTGCTCCATTCATCAGCCCATTCGCCCATGGCGGAAGAAGGAGTAATCGGGTAAATAGCACAGACCTCGCTGGTCTTGTAAGCAATATAAGAAGCCGCTTCATTACCATCCATGATGGCTGTAACCACTTCCTTATTTTTTGATTTACCGGCAGGGGGAGTTGCCTTGGTGATCGTTTCCATATATGAAGTTTTAAGTCTTAAATGATAGGGCAAAGTAGAAATACCCGGCCCGGCACAGACTGACCTTCATCAGGCGGAAACTTGATTTTGAATGGGATGGAAAATAAATAAGCCCCAAGATTGTATTCTCAGAGCTTATTATTTAACAAGTTATATTGCTTTTATTCAATTGCGGACAAGACTATCTCTTTTAGCTTTTCAATGGGAACTCTTTCCTGCTCCATCGAATCCCGGTGACGTATTGTTACGGTATTATCTTCTTTGGTCTGGTGATCCACCGTTACACAAAACGGGGTTCCGAGTGCATCCATCCGGCGGTACCGCTTACCAATGGAATCCTTCTCCTCATAGAAACAACGGAAATGCGGTTTCAGGTCTGTCATGATCTGTTCGGCAATTTCCGGCAGGCCATCTTTCTTGGTCAGGGGCAATACTGCCAGCTTGATCGGGGCCAGTTTGGCGGGGAATTTCAGGACCACCCGGCTGTCCGGCTTGTCCGGGGTACTGAGGTCCTGCTCTTCGTAAGCATGACTGACCACGGCGAGGAACATACGGTCGAGCCCGATCGATGTTTCGATCACATACGGTATATAATTACCATAAGGTTTGCCGGTAGCCGGGTCAATATCATTATCGAAATACTGCTGCTTTTTCTTGCTGTATTCCTGGTGCTGTTTCAGATCGAAGTCGGTACGGCTGTGAATACCTTCCAGTTCTTTAAAACCAATCGGGAATTCAAATTCAATATCACAGGCTGCATCGGCGTAGTGAGCCAGCTTCACATGATCATGGTAACGGTATTTCTCAGCCGGGATACCTAAGGATTTATGCCATTCTAGTCTGGTGGCTTTCCATTTTTCATACCATTCTTTCTGTGTGCCGGGACGGATAAAGAACTGCATTTCCATCTGTTCAAACTCCCGCATGCGGAAAATGAACTGCCTGGCTACAATTTCATTCCGGAAAGCCTTACCGATCTGCGCAATACCAAAAGGTATTTTCATGCGTCCGGTCTTCTGTACATTCAGGAAGTTCACAAAAATACCCTGGGCCGTTTCCGGACGGAGGTACACTTTGTTATCCTCATCATCACTGGAGACAGTAGAACCAAATTCCGTAGAGAACATGAGGTTGAACTGGCGGATATCGGTCCAGTTGCAGGTGCCACTGATGGCACATTTGATCTTATTATCCTCGATCATTTTTTTTAAACCGGCAAAATCATCCGTTGCCAATAAAGTATCCATTTGTGCTAATAAATCATCCCCTTTCTTTATTGTCTCAAGAGATAAGGCATTATCCATTATTTTTTCTACTGCATTTCTCTTTAAATCTTCCACGTATCCTTCGATCAAATGATCCACCCTGTATCTTTTCTTACTATCCTTATTGTCGATCATCGGGTCGTTGAAATTATCAACGTGGCCGCTGGCTTTCCAGGTGGTGGGGTGCATAAAAATAGCCGCGTCAATACCCACAATATTATCCTGGAGCTGCGTCATGCTCTTCCACCAGTAATCTTTGATATTCTTTTTCAGTTCACTGCCCATCTGGCCATAATCGTAGACCGCCTGCAGCCCGTCATAAATCTCGCTGCTCGGGAAAATGAAGCCGTATTCTTTGCAATGCGAAATGATCGCCTGGAATTTATTCGTATCGTTTGCCATAAGGCGGCAAAAATAAGCCAGATTGGGGATTTAATTCACTTTACCGAACAACTCTGTTTAGTATTGTAGCAGGTGATTGAATGCCCTGAAAATTCATTTACCATTAAGGATTTAAGATTAGTTAGGGTTCATGTCCCTTAACTTCTTAATGGTTACATCGTCACAGCAATTTCTCGTTACTCTTATGCCGCTCCGCATCCCGTATATTCTTCTTTTCAAAATTCTTTTCCAGCGCCTCCGTCAAATTAACACCTGTCTGGTTGGCCAGGCAGATCAAGACCCAGAGCACATCCGCCATTTCATCGGCCAGAGGGCCTCCCCCGACCCCCTCCGCAGCAGTGGGCTTCTCACCCGGTTTGTAGGACTGATCTCCATACATCCTCGCCATATGTCTAGCTAATTCTCCTACTTCTTCTGTCAGAATAGTCATATTCGTGAGTTCACTGAAATAACGGACACCCACGGTTTTGATCCAGCCATCCACCTGTTGCTGCGCTTCCTGAATAGTCATAACAAAATTTTTAAAGTGCTGCTGCAATATAGCATGATTCTTGCCGTTTAGAACCTCCCGATCCGAACCCTCCTGCCCTCTGAAAGCGATAAAATCAAATTTCTATTCTATGATGCGTCCAGCTACCCGGCGATTCATGGTGATCGTCACCTCTTTATTATTTACGTTAGCCTCCCTGGCCCAGCCGGCTAATGATTCGTTTAAACCAACGGCCAAACCCTACCGCATCCTGACATCCGGCAAACAGGTAACCGTGAAAAGCACTAAACTCATCAAGAACATTATGGTGTGGACCGCCAGCGGTCACCGGATCGTGGAGCAACGGGAGGTGAACGCCGGCACGTTTAACTTTACTACTCCTGCCAAAGAGAAGATCTGTTTCATCATGATACAGTATGATGGCATGAAACCGTTTACGGAGAAAGTCGGTATCCAGTAAGCTAAGAGCTCAAAAGAGAAAAAGGGCAAAAGAGTTTCCAGGAACTAAGTTCTCCCTTTAACTCCTGCACTCCTTCACCTCTTAGTTATTCTTTATTTTTTGTATCGATCATTATCGTCACAGGTCCATCATTCAATAATTCCACTTTCATATCAGCCCCGAAAGAACCTGTTTGGATTTCTTTACCCAGGTCAGTTGTTAATTGCTGTATCATCTTCTCGTATAAAGGAATTGCTGTTTCCGGCTTGCTGGCTTTAATATAGGAAGGCCGGTTACCTTTTTTGGTGGAAGCATGTAAGGTGAACTGGCTTACCAGCAACAGGTCACCGTTTTTATCTTTTACGGATTCATTCATCACCCCGGCTGCATCTTCAAAAATGCGGAGATTGACGATCTTACTACTCAGCCATTCGATATCTTCTGTTGTATCGGCGTCTTCAATACCGAGCAATATTAATAACCCGGTTCCGATCTGTCCGTATATGGTCCCATCAATTGTTACACCGGCTTTCGATACCCGCTGGATAACCGCCCTCATAATTTGTACCTTTGATTATTGCACAAATGTAAATGAACCCCTGCATCTAAATGATCAATCTTCTTCCTGAAATACATTTCCAGACCACCCGCAGCGGCGGCAAAGGCGGGCAGAACGTTAATAAAGTAGAAACGGCTGTTATTGCTGCCGTTCATATTGATTCCTCTGCTATCCTCTCTGCAGAACAAAAACAAACCATCAAAGAAAAATTATCGAACCGCATCAATACCGAAGGGTATTTGCAGGTAAAAGCACAAACTCACCGCACCCAGTTAGCCAATAAAGAAGAAGCAGTACAAAAAATAAATGAGCTGGTGCAAAAAGCATTGGAAAAGAAAAAAGCCCGGATCGCCACAAAGGCCAGCAAGGCTTCCAAAGAAAGAAGGCTTGAATCCAAGAAACGAAAAAGCGAGATCAAAGCCGGTCGTCAAAACTTCAGCAGGGATAGTTATTAGTTCCCGCTTAAACCACAGGGAAAAAGCCAGGTAAACCACTTTGTGTCCTTCGTGTCCCTGCCTACCGGTTTACCTGCCGGAGGCAGGCAGGTTCATGGGAAACAATTTGTAAATTAGCTGTTCAATTTCACCCTGTGCGAAAAAGCCTGCTGACGATATCCCTTCTTTTGCCCGTCATTTTTTTTATGGCTTATATCGCAGGCTCCTGTAATAAGCCCGGTCTTAATAGCCCAACCCCTATACAACAAATTATCCCGACCGGATTTCCTGTACCGGTTTATCAATATGCCGACAACCCTTTGACCCAGGAAGGTTTCGAACTGGGCCGCAAACTATTTTATGATGTGCGTCTCTCGGCTGATGACCTGCATCCCTGCGCCTCCTGCCACCAGCAGGTGGGTTCTTTTGGCACTTATGAGCATGACCGGAGTCACGGTGTTTTTGAATCGCATACATTACGTAATGCGCCGCCCTTACTCAACCTGGCCTGGAACAAAAGTTTTCACTGGGATGGAGAGTTCAGTTCTTTGGTTGAAGAATCCGTTCATCCCATTACCGGTAGTCTGGAAATGGGTGAAACTTTCAACCGGGTGATCCGTAAGATCAAAGACGATAATTATTACCGGGTACTATTTAAGAAAGTGTTCAATACGGATGAAATATTGCCCGTTCATATTCAAAAAGCATTAGCACAGTTCACCGGGTGTATCACTGTTGCCAATTCTAAGTATGATAAATACAAACGGGGTGAAGTGAGTTTTTCAGCACAGGAAGAAAATGGCTACCAGTTATTCAAAACCAGTTGTACCGGTTGCCACCCGGAACCCCTATTCACCGATTACAGTTACAGGAATATTGGCCTGCCGGTAGATCCGTTTTTAAATGATTATGGAAGAATACGGGTAACCGGCCAGCCATCCGATTCATTAAAATTCAAAGTACCAACGCTGCGCAACGTGTACATCTCCTCCAACTATATGCATGACGGGCGTTTTGCCACCTTAGCACAGTGTATTAATCATTACCGCACCGGTGTGCAACTGAGCAGCAGCACTGATCCCCTGGTAGCCGGCGGCCTCAATATAACAAACAGCCAGGCTACTGACCTGGCTTTTTTTCTGCGTACGCTTACAGACTCTTCTGTTTTGCATGATACCCGCTGGGCAGCACCGCAATAATCTACATTTTTACTCTTTTGCCTTTGAGATTTTCCAGGTTCACTTTCTGGTTGGTGATATCGGCCTGGGTAGCTTCCTGGTCTCTTTCATTGGTCTTGATATCATCCTGCAGTTTCCTGATCTTCTCTTCCATATTCTTTTTATCATCCTGCAGGGTGCGCAATTTCTTTTCAGCTTTTGCCACCACTTCTTCCTGGGCTTTGATCTGTAATTCTAAATTCGCTGCTTCCACATCAGGGAGCAGGTTATTCAAAAACGATTTGGCTCTTTCCACATCGGAAGCTTCAAAACCGGCTTTGGCATTATTGCCATCCTTCAGAATGATCATATAGATCACCGCTTCATCTTTTTCTTTACGGCTCTTTCTTTCCACTTTGATCATATAATCCATGCTGCTGCTGCTGATATCCGTGATAAATGCATTCTTAAAGACTAAAAAACCTTTGTCCTTATTAAAGAGGCCTTTTTCTTCCTTTGCTTTGTAGCCCAGTTTTTCCATTCGCTGGACAATCGCATTCTCCACTGCTTCGGGTGAATACGCATAGTCAATCGCAAAAGCATCCTGCTTTTTCTTGCTGTATTCTGCTTTGGCTTCATAGGCCTGGGAAAAAACGGGGGCAGCCAGTAACAAAGCTGCAAATACAAAAACTAAACTCCTGGTCATAGCAATAAAATTTGCAACAAAGATAGCCCAAAGACAAAATGCGTTGCAAACACGTTAAAGAAAACAGGCAATTCGTTTTTTGGATGCCCAACAATTACATTTGCTGAATAAATTTCCAATCCTTTTGAGCGGCATTAAAAAACTGGCGGGGCAAACAATGTGGTATGGTGTACCCACCATCGCCCGGCGTTTCCTTGGCTATATCATGAACCTGACCCTGCCGCTGATCTTTGCCCAGCCTTCCAAGACGGCCGACCTGACTCAGATTTATGCCATTATCCCTTTCCTGAATGTCTTGTTTACTTACGGACTGGAGACAGCTTATTTCCGTTTTTCCCGGGATATGGAACAGCAGCGGCTGTACAGTACCCTATCGCTTTCCCTGATCGGCTCCACCATTTTCTTTACCGGGCTGCTCTTACTTTTCAAAGACAATATTGCCCAATGGGCTAACCTGGATAAGCATCCTGAATATATTACCTGGATGGCAGCTATTATTTTCTTTGATGCCATCAGTACCCTGGCTTTTGCAAGGCTGCGGCAGGAGAACCGGCCCAAACGTTATGCGTTTGCAACCCTGGCAGGTGTATTGGTGAATATTACAGTGGTTATTTTATTTCTCGGCATCATACCCGGTTATGTGGCCAAACACCCGGATAGTTTTCTGGGAACCTTTTATAACGACAAGATCGGCATTGGCTATTACCTGATCGGTAACCTGGCCGGGAGCATCCTCACTTTTATATTACTCCGCAAAGAGTTTATGCAGATCCGCTTCCGGTTCGACCCTGTTCTCTGGAAAAAAGTGATGCAGTATGCCTACCCGCTGATCATTGTGGGCATGGGCGGGATGGTGAATGATATGCTGAGCCGGCTGATTTATCAGCATGTGGTGGACCTGCCCGAAGAACAGGCCAAACATGAGTTGGGTATATTTGGTAATATCTACCGGCTGGCCGTTCTGATCACCATTATGATACAAGCTTTCCGGATGGCTGCTGAACCTTTCTTCTTCAGCCAGAGCAAGGAAGAGAATGCACCAAAGACCTATGCCCGGATCATGAAATTCTTTGTAATTGCCTGCTGCTTTATGTTCCTCTTCATCAGCCTGTATATTGATGTGTTTGCCTGGTTCTTTGAAGCGATAGACAAACCCAAATGGGTGGAAGGATTGAGCATTGTGCCCCTGCTGGCCTTAGGCAATATTTTCCTGGGCATTTATTATAATCTCAGTATCTGGTACAAGCTGACGCATAAGAATATGACCGGCGCTTTTATTACACTCGGCGGCGCAGCCATTACGATTGTACTCAATATTATTCTTATCCCCCGGCTGCATTATCTTGGCGCTGCCATCGCAACTTTTGTCTGTTACCTGTTCATGATGATCGTGAGCTATACCATGGGACAAAAACATTACCCGGTTCCTTATGCCCGGAAAAAACTGATCGCTTATTTAGTGTTGGTGATCTTAGTCTATGGCTTTCACCGCGGGTTGGTGTATCTCTGGGATAACCACTGGTTCAACTTTGGAACAGCTACTTTATTATTAACCCTGTTTGCTCTTTTTGTAGCGAAGATTGAAAGAAAGGAACTGGCGAAGATGCCGGTTATCGGGAGGTTTATAAAACCCATTACATAGTACCGCTTATACTTAAGAAGATAGCTTTTCATATAGTAACTCCCCTATTTCTATTACTCTTTCATTATCCTTTATGGTTGCAAGCTTAAAGCCCCTCGGAAAAATGCTAAGGCCAATATATATATTATAATGGAGACACAACAAAGAGTCTTTATACCTAAAATCCCAATAAAGGGTATCAAAATCATCTAGCTTTGAAAGGAAATAAATATTAAACTCCTCATGTAATGTGTTTGCTGCATTATAAAATTTTTCATACCCACAATTACCATCCAGCACTACCTCAGTCCATCCCTTTTCAGTTTCAATACTTAGACTCATCCTTTCAAATAATTAATACAACTTCACAAACGGGTTATTCATTTTCTCAAAACCAATCGTTGTTACCGGGCCATGCCCGGAATACACTTTGGTTTCATCCGGCAGGGTAAAGAACCGGGTCTGGATACTGTTGACCAGGGTTTGATAACTGCCGCCGGGCAGGTCGGTGCGGCCGATACTGCCATTGAACAATACATCGCCCCCGATCACAAAGCCACCGGCCGCATGGTAAAAAGAGATACTGCCGGGTGAATGGCCGGGGGTAAACAGGACTTCCAGTTCCTCCTCACCTATTTTTATAATTTCTCCCTCTTTTAAATAAACCAATGGCCCCTCGTAATTGTCGAAAGGCAGTTGCCACGCCTGGCCGGACTGGGGTGCAAAGTCCAGTACCGGTTTTTCTTTTTCATGCAGGTGCAGGTGCAGCCCCCAGGTGTCGTGAACGTATTTATTGCCGAAAACATGGTCCAGGTGGCAGTGGGTATTGAGCAGCAAAACGGGGCTCAGGCCTGTCTTTCCGATACCCGTTTTTAATTCGTCCCTTTCTTCCGGAAAATAACAGCCGGGGTCGATAATGCAGCACTGCTTCTGTTCGTTATACAAAACATAGGTATTCTCCTGAACGGGACTAAAAGTGAATGACTTAACAACTAACATGGATGGTTTTTCCGTAATTTTAAAATCGGGTAATTCCCGGCAGCAAAGATAACGGCTATTGATCGTGTTGAGCCTTGCAATAAAGCTGAAGTGTGCGACGCAAGGAACGATGATAGCAGCACAGTCGCCGGCCATATAAAGTTTTCAAAAATCGCCTGCTGCCAAGCAACGGAATGAAGAAAAGAACGATTAACCAGATATATAGAAACTGAATTGAGATTTATGAAGAAAGTATCCAGCCTGATTGCCTGTCTTATCGTTTTCGCCGCTATGAAAACATCTGCACAGGTCAGCACTGTTGAGTTTGGAAAGAACAGGGTGCAATACCAGAAATTCAATTGGAAATATTACCAGACCGAGAACTTCAATACTTATTTCAGCCAGGATGGGCTGGGATTGGGTAAATATGTGGCGCAGGTGGCCGAGAATGAACTGGCCGGTATTGAAGAGTTCGTGGAGTATGGCCTGCAGCGCCGGGCCAACGTGGTGGTGTATAACAATTTTGACGAGATGCAGCAGTCCAATATCGGGATGAATATTGACTGGCAGAATACGGGGGGTACCACCAAACTGGTGAATAATAAAATGATCGTCTTTTTTGACGGTAACCATGATAACCTGCGCCGCCAGATCCGCCAGGGCATTGCCAAAATGCTGGTGGACAATATCCTGTTTGGGGATGACCTCGGTGAATTTGCCGCCAACCAGGCATTGCTGGACCTGCCCCAGTGGCTGATTGATGGATATATTGAATATGCCGCCGAACCCTGGAGCCCTTCTTTGGATGATAATCTCCGCTCCACGATGCTGTCCGGCAAGTACAATAATTTTTACCAGTTTGCTTTTGAAAAACCCAACCTGGCCGGTCATGGTTTCTGGAAATATATTGCCGATAAATATGGTAAAAGCAAAGTGACCTATTTCTTTTACCTGGCCCGAATCTACCGCAACCTGAATAATGCTTCCCAGAAAGTGGCGAAGAAAAAATTCAAGGACCTGCTGAAAGATTTTATGCTGGAAGTGCCGCAGAATTATTTCAAAGACCTGCGCAGCCGCCGCAACAATCCGAAAGGGCAGATGTCCATCAGCGAAGAGATCGGAAAGAAAGATTTTATCCGTTTCAATGCGAACCCGGTGCCGAGAAGTTTTACCTATGCCGTAGTGGAATTCAAACAGGGTGTTTACTCCGTGGTGCTGATGGAAAATTTTGTAAGCCGTAAAGTGCTGCTGAAGTTTGGCTCCCGTACCCGGGAAGAAGAAAAAAATCCCAACTACCCCATCTTAGCCTGGGATGGAAAGGGCAGCCGTCTTGCTGTTTTATACAGCCAGGAAGGTAAAGTGAAACTGTTTGTATATGATGTGGTGAACCGGATCAAAACAGTGAAACAGGAATTGCCCATGTTTGACCAGGTGCAGGATATGAAATACATGCTGGATAATAACACCCTCCTGATGAGTGCTATCCGCAGTGGCCAGACCGATGTGTATGTCTATAAAATCGACAAACAGACTTTCGACCAGGTAACGAATGATGTGTATGATGACCTCGATCCGTCTTTTGTGGCTTTCCCGAATAAGACCGGTATCATTTTCTCCAGCAACCGTCCACATGCCAATGCTGAAAGCAGTGATGATTCATTGCCTTCCAAACGTTTTAATATTTTCTTAGTTGATAACTGGAATAAATCTGATTTCAAGCAAATATCCCAACTGAGTAATCTCCGCTATGGCAATGCCCGTTATCCTTCGCAATACAATATGTCGCATTTCACATTTGTGAGTGATGAGAACGGGGTGAATAACCGCTATGCCGGTTTCTTCCGCACCGAAAGGGCCGGTCTGGATACATTAGTCTTTATTGGTGATGAAGTGTTGCGCAACCCGCCGGTAAGTGAAGTGGACAGTGTGCTGAAAGAATGGGATAAAACTGATATTGACTCGGTCGGTTTTGTTTCCGTAACCAATGATTCAGCTTATGTGTTCCCGCTGACGAATTACCAGAGCAGTTTGTTAGAAACAAGAACAGCCGGTGATAACCAGCAGGTGAGTGAGGTGGTGAAACTGGGCGATGTAAAATTATTGTACCGCCTGAAAGTAGATGAGAACGTCCTGCGCCGCAGGAATGTATCGGCAAGACCTACTGAATATGTCAAGAAGCTGATGGAAGAAGAAAAGAAAGCCATTGGTAAAACGACCGCTTATGTTCCCGTTGTCCAGGATTCAGTAAAAAAAGTAACCGACTTTTTCCAGAGTGAATTCCAGGATGATAAAAAAGATTCGGCTGCAACCGAACCCGGCAAAGTAATGGACGCCGGTCCTGAAATGAAAGAGACCGTACTGCGGAAAGCCAAAGTATACGAATACCGTCCGCCGAAATATTTCACTGATTACGTGGTATCCGGTTTTAATAACACGGTGCTGACCATTAATAAATTCCAGCCTTATGCCGGTGGTGTGGGACCGGTGTATTTATCCAATGGTAATTCCTTCAATGGCCTGATCCGGATGGGAACATCCGACCTGATGGAAGATTATAAATTTACCGGTGGTGTCCGCATTGCATCTAACCTGGTGGATAATGATGTGTTCTTCAACTTTACTAACCAGCGTAAACGGTTAGACTGGGGCATTACTTATTACCGGCAGGTGATCGAATATGATCTGGCCAAAGAATTTGAAAGCTATTACCTCGCCAACTTAAGATACCCGTTAGACAGGATCCGCAGTCTCCGTGCATCCGTGGGGCCTCGTTTCAACCGCATTTCCTTTAAATCGCTGAACCGCCAGTTACTGGAAGAACCTGATTTCAAAACCACCTACGGTCAGCTGAGCATGGAATATGTGTACGATAATACCATGAACCCCGCCACCAATATCTGGAAGGGATTACGGTATAAAGTTTTCACGGATTTCTTTACCCAGTTAAAGAGTGACGAAGTAACGGATGGTAAGCTGATCTTCAACGTGGGTTTTGATGCCCGTCATTACCTACCCATTTACAGGAATGCGATCTGGGCTGTTCGTGCTGCCGGCGATTTTTCCTGGGGTGATCAGAAAGTGATTTACTATCTCGGTGGAGTTGACAACTGGTTCTCGCCCAAATTTAATAATGCGAACCAGCCTGATCCGAATGTTACATATACTTACCAGTCACTGGCTGTGAACCTGAGAGGGTTTTCGCAAAATGTATCGAATGGTAACAATGCATTTGTAATCAACAGTGAAGTAAGAGTTCCGGTCTTCACCACTTTCTTTAATAAACCGATCAATAATGCGTTTCTCCGCAACTTCCAGATTGTTCAGTTCCTGGATTTGGGGGCAGCCTGGACAGGCAGTCCGTTTGATATTGAAAGACCGGGTGTGATCTACTCTCAACCGAATATTCCGGTATCCGTGCAAATCAAAGCCGGTGGTATTGGCCCCTTTGCCGGTGGCTATGGATTTGGCGCCCGCAGCACCCTGCTGGGTTATTTCCTGCGTGTGGATGCAGCCTGGGAACTGAAAGGTGTATTCAGGGGTAAACCGATGTGGTATTTTGCGATGGGATTTGACTTCTAAGAAACAAGTAACTTATATATCAAAAGTCCCCCGTTACCGGGGGACTTTTTGTTTACCACAGGCTGGACAGAAAACCAACAATCAACCGAGTTTAAATCAGATTGCCCGGGCCATTCTTTTTGCCGACATATAAATGATCGTCATAAAAATGGCGAAAACCATGATCATGCCCCAGGGATATATATTCCGGAAAGGATGGATCAGCATATACCCGATATCCGCAAATAATTCAAAAGGATTGGTAAGAATATCCCAGCTGTTGAACCGCATGAAGCGGCCGATATAAATACCCCAGGCATTCAGCCACATCACCGGCAGCAGGAACAGAAATTCATGCTTATACCGAAAGCGTTGCCTGAAAATCTTTTCGATCTGCCGGATTGATAAAATACCCAGCAGCAAACCATTCCAGGCAAAAGAGAAGATCAGTGTCAGGTCGAACCAGCGGGAAGAGCCTTCCTGGAATTCAAGGTGAAAAAGATCGGTGATGATATAAAATGAGTTGGGCAGAAATAATAACCACACAGAAATAACCAAAAAGAATTTCCATTTGTTCTCGATCCATCCCGGCCTTTTCTCCAGCTGAGAGGAGATATAATAAGGAACAAAAGCGAGGAATAAATTCCAGGGCATGAAGATGAATAGCCGGCTGCCGGTTATACTAATTCTCGTTACTTCCAGTAACAGGCTGAACAGGCAGGACAGCAATAACCATTTCTCCATTGCTGTCCTTTGAAAATAGAGGAAGCGTAAATATTTATTTTGTTGCAGTATTTGTAGCATATTAAAATAGTTTAGGGATAAAAATGAGGGCACCTGTTACCACAGCAGTGACTGCTGCCAGCAAAACAGCCGCCGCCGCCACATCTTTAATATATTTTACTTTCGGGTGCTGCTCCGGCGATAAATGATCCATGATGGCCTCGATAGCAGTGTTGAAAATTTCGGCCACCCATACAAAGCCTGTAACCAGGATTATGCTGAGCCACTCGTTCACCGGAATAGCAAAAAATAAACCAGCCATAACAACAGTGACAGTACTGCATAAATGAATGATCGCATTGTGTTGCGTTTTAAAAAATGAAAGAATACCGCTGACTGCATAGCCGATACTTTGCAGTCTTTTTATAGCGCTGAATTTTTGTGTCTTTATATTATCCATAAAAATTGATTATTGTTTAAGCTTTCTGTCCGGTACGGTCATACCGGCCCTATTCCATCCCTGAAAATGATACTTATAGAAATATAGAACAATACAACTGACAGGATAATAGTTATAACCAAGCCCAGTAAAATTTTGGCGATGCATCTCATTTCAGCTTTTCTGAGTATGAGAAAAGCTAAAACAGGTGTTGCTAAAATTCCCCACCACAGGATTTGTCCGATAATATCCAATACCATACCTGTCCTTTATTTCCTGTTACCACTGAATTTTCCTGGAGAAATACATCACCACCGCCAATGTCAGGAACAAACCAACACTTCCCAGCAACAAAGCATAATCCTGTAATTGTAAAATGGTAAACACGTAGGAGTAGAGTAATACCAACACAAAAGACAGGAGCATGGATAGTTTCGATGATCCTAATAACCCCTTCACAAACCAGGTGATAAGTCCAACCGTGGCGAGTGCCGCAATACCATAAGCGGTATTGAAACCCACATACTCAGAAAATGATAATAACAATGTATAGAAAAGGATAAGGGCAAAACCAATTAAGGCATACTGAACAGGGTGTACGGATTTTTTATTCGTGGTCTCAATTAAAAAGAAAGCCGTGAACGTAAGCAGGATACAGAGAATGGCATACTTCACAGAACGCATCGTTTTTTGATAGCCATTTACAGGAATGAAAAGATCGGTACCAAAAGAGGCCGCAGAAAGAATATAACTGTCGTTCCTCCATTGCTGGGGGAAGGAACGGGTCAGTGACAGGCTTTTCCATTGTGCTGAGAAACCGCTGTCAGTAATGTCCGAAGATAAGGGCAACTGGCTTCCTGTGAAACTGGGATCAGGCCAGGCAGATTGCATGGTCACGGTCGTTTCTTTACCAACCGGCGTGTAGAGCAGTTGTTCTGATCCGCTTACCTGTACCGAACCTGAAAAACTGATGCCGTTGGTTATATCTGCTTCCGCCAGCGTTACCGGTGCAACAAATGCTTCTTTGAATATGGCATTGTTGATCAGTTGTGGTGCCAGTGACAGCAGCGAATCATTCCATTTCATTTTGATCTCTTCCTTCAAACCCCGGCTATCGGTAATACCCATGCAGATATAAGCTTCATTCCATAAAAGATCGGCACTGTTTACTTTGATCTTAGTTAAGGGGAGTGGAGAAAATTTGCCGCTGATAGCCACATCCGCTGTGTACAACATCACTTCATAAATACCCCGGTATTTTTTAACCGGCGCCACTGCTGATTTCATATCCAATTTATCCGGTAAAAAATAAGCCAGTTGCCGGCTATGGCTTACTGTTCCGTTGGAGGCAGTGATCTTTTCATCAAAAGGTATCACAAGAACAGGCCCGGTAATATTTTGCCGGCCTGCCCATTTACTGCTTACTTCCATGACGGCTTCTTTCTGACGCTGCTCCCTTTCCTTAATAAGATCCTGTACAAAGAAAGCAGGTATCAGTAATAATAATACCAGGGCCCCGATCATCAATCCCTTGATGAGCAGTTTACTTTTTTGCCAGATGTTGCTGACGGTTGATTCCATTTTTTATAGTTTAGTTTTTTTCAGAATAATATTCAATAAGCAACAGGAATTGTTTGATCCGTATGGTGAGGGTTACAAACACTACTGCATATACCGGCCAGACATCTACTACTACTTCAATACCAGCTAATCTGCCATCGCCAAATAAGACGATCAGCTGCAGGTTGAAAAGAATGGCCAGCATCACGGCGGCATACCAGCACGCTATTTTCCAGTTGACCTGCATGGGCGAATCCGCGATCAGGGAAAGAAAAAGCCAGGAAAGTAACAGGGAAGGCAATCCACCCAATAAACCCGTAAAGAGGATCGTAAAAAAAGTGGTAAAGATGTTTTCATCACGCATAAATCCATGCTCCGGATAAACCAGCATCACAGTTATCCCTGCACCGCAGATCAGCGCTGATACAAACCACGTATTTAATATGTGCAGAAATATTCTCATTCTTCTTCTGTTGTCTCAGCATCTTCAAGCCAGAGGATTTTTTTATAGCAGGCAGCTAAAGGAACAAAACCAATGATGCCAAAAGAGCAATCGATCAGCCGCCACCAGAAAGGAATATCCCTGAAGTGCCCGGCGATCAGTGCAAAGGGAATGATCAGTAAACAGGTATACATACCAAACTCGATCACCCATTTATTCCGTACAGGATCTTTGTAAGGCCCGATAAATACAAGCGCTAAAACAAAATGTGCAAAAGCCAGCCAGTCGTATCCATAAAAAAGAAAAGGATACTGTTTACCAGTTGCTATGATGCCGCCATAGACTCTATCAAACCAGAGCCCCATAAAAGAATCACCGGGAAAAAAGGGAATTATAAAGGAGAGTCCCTGCTCAACCGGGACAGCTGTTATCCCGCTGGCGACAAGGGCCAGCATAAAGAACAGGAGGCAGTTCTTTATTACCTGCTTATTTTTTTCTATCTTAAAAGTGCTTTGCATTTCAAAGTGATTGAATAAAAAAAATTAATTACTCCTGATGATGATCCGCTCCTGCTGCAGGAGATACTGTTGTGCAATTCTGTTTTCGGGATTTCTGTCTGCCAAGTATAGTGTCACCAGGAATATCCACTCAGCAGGCTTCATTAAAACGTAAACTACATCGGAGACGAATTTGTTATTGAATATGGAATAGTATTTATGCACTGCATCCCCAATCCGGTCATATTTCATTCGTATAAACCGGTGAGTCCTTGGCAGCCGCTCCTGGAGCAGTTCTTCAAATGCATTCGAGATCAGTAACTGCCGGTTACAAATTATTGTACCACCATTTCGTTTTCCCAATCTTACCGGCTTAACAACAACCGGGTGCCCGTTAGCAGCCACAGAGCATAGGTAATGACCGCCGCATTGCACATTATCACACATATAGTCTAATTGAGAAAGCCCCTGGTGATAAGTATCTGTAAATGCCCTTATAACCGAATCCGGTTTCTGCCCAAAGAGATATAATACTGCCGCAATAAGTACCAGGATGGGTAAACAGAAGAAAAGCAAAACAGGGTATTTTATCAACGCTGATGATTGTAACAGTTTCATACTAATCCTCCCGGCAATAGAATTTCCCGGGAATGCATTTACGACCTCTTCCCTGCGCAATAACCGGTGATTTTGTAGCAGCTGAATCAGATAAAACCCAATAATTGAAACGTTCCCAAGTATCCAGATTATTGGATCTTTAATCTGGATGATAATAAAAATATTCAGTATTACTGCAACCAACAATAGGCAGTTGATTATCAATTCTAATAAAGGTGGATAAAGACTCCTCCGGTATGTACTAAAAAAATATGCAGTAAGGCATAAAAAAATAATCGTATGAATGGTTAGCCGGTGATGAGGTGAAAAAACAACAAAATCTGAACAACAATCATTTATATCACCCGTATCAAAGGAAGATAGGAATATTGCCGGCCCCAGGAAGAGAGCAATAACTTCAAATGTTCTGAACCAGCCATTAACAATTTTTATTTGACTGTTAAATAATAAAATAAATAAATAACATATAGCTGACAACCCGGCTATCCCAAAAACAAACATTATGATCCAATAAAATCCCATTTTATTTTATTCCTTTAATCATATTTTCCAGCGCTGTGATATGATCCGTAAATGCTTTTTCCCCTGATTTCGTCACCGCATACGTGGTATTCGTTTTCTTCCCGATAAACCCTTTGTGCACTTTGATATAACCGTTCTCTTCCAGGTTCAGCAGGTGTGTGGCCAGGTTGCCATCCGTTACTTCCAGCATTTGCTTCAGGTCATTAAAGTTCACTTCCTCGTTCACCAGCAGGATGCTCATCACCCCGAGGCGGATGCGGTTATCAAACACTTTATTTAAACCTGTGATCGGATTCTTCATGTTCTAAATTTAGGCGATCAGGCCGCTTTACGTTCATATTTCCACCACATGCTGATACCATATATAATATGTAATACTCCAAACCCGATAGCCCAGAAATACAGGCCCTTTCCCACCCATTGCATATTGATCAGTCCAAGGGCAATTTCACAGTAACCCAGGTAGCGGATATCCGTCAGTGTATACTTGCTTGCATTCACCAGCGCCAGCCCGTAAAAGATCAGACAGGCCGGGGCCACAAAACGCCAGTCATTGTATTGAAGCATTCCTAAAATGAATAAGGCACCTGCTGCCAGCGGGATCAGCATATTCCACATCAGGCGGCGGGAAGTGGGATTCCACAAAGACGTTCCCTCCTTACTTGATTTACGCCAGGTAAAATAGAATGCAGTAATAAAAGCTGCTGCAAAAACAACCGCTGCTAACCCCAATAATTGAAGTTTCAATGTGGCAAAAGCTGTATCCGAATACCCGCCCCTGTCATCATACGCTGTATAATATTTTTTGAATAGTATGTACCGGGCAATGGCAGCCCCTGCTAATGCAAAAAGGCCGGCTGCCACCCCGCTCAGCCCGCTGAGAGAAATAAAACGGGAAGATCGTTCCATCAGCTGGCGGATGTCGCGAATATCTTTAAGAGAGTCGGTTGGTTGATTATGTTCGCCCATAAAAAGCACTTTGAAATACAAAGTAAGTATTCCAAAACCATAGTTCCAAATAATTTTACCGGTCTATTGTTTGTTTACAGCGATTTAACAATACCACTATTCCCTGCTGTTCGTACTTTTACCGGATAATGCAGACCCTGAGACAAAACAAACCCATCCTGCTACTCTTCGCCTTTCTCCTGCTGGGGAGCTGGGCCTCCGGCCAGAAAAAAAGAATCAGCGGTACCGTCAAAGATTCGCACAGTGAGGAAAGGATTCCCTTTGCCTCTGTCTATTTTAAACATGCCAGCATCGGTAAACTGACTGACTCGGCCGGTATGTTCTCTTTCTACCTGAACAACTGGCCTTCCGACACCCTGGAGATCAGCTGTGTGGGATACCAGCCTTATTTTTTTGTAATTGATCTTTCCAAAGATTCGGTTCTTACCGATATCAAAATGGAAAGAGGCACTTTTAATGAAGGCGTCAAAGTGAGGGTGAAAGTGAACAAAGGACTTTTATTGTGGAGAAAGATTGTGAAGAACAAACCGGATAATGACCGCTACCGCTTTGCCAATTTCTCGTATGAACTATATAATAAACTGGAACTGGACCTGAAGAATATCAATTTTGAAAAATTCGGGAAATTCAGACCCCTGAAGCCGATCAGTGATCTCATCAACCAGAATATTGATACTTCCGAAGGATTGAAATACCTGCCCTCCTATCTTACAGAGGCCTTATCAGATTATTATTACCAGAAAAGTCCGAAGAAAAGAAGGGAGATCATTAAAGCTGCCAACACAAACGGTATTAAGAATGAAAGTGTGGTAAAACTGCTGGGCGGTATGGACCAGGTGGTGAATGTCTACAACAATTTCATCCCCGTAATGGATAAACAATTCGTGAGCCCCATCAGTGATAACGGTGATTACTATTATAACTACCGGGTGGTGGATACCCAGTTTGTGAATAAGAAACGCTTTTACCACCTTGTCTTTACCCCGAAAAGAAAAGGTGGCGATACTTTTGAAGGAGATTGCTGGGTGCATGACAGTACATTCGCTATTCAGAAAATGAACCTGCGCCTTGGCAAGGAAGCTAATGTAAATTTCGTGGAGAACCTCAGCCTGATCCAGGAATACAATCTTATCAACGATACCACCTGGTTTTTATCCAAAGACAAGTTTGTCGCCGACCTTTCTCCACTCGGAAAAGATAAGCCCGGTTTTATCGGCCGTAAGACCACTACTTATAAAAATGTGATCATTAACGACACGTCTGTTGTATCAGAGCTGAATAAAAACAAGATACTCGAAGAAGTGATCACCCTTCCCGGCGCTGATGAAAAGAATAAGGAATTCTGGGCGGATTCAAGACATGAAGAACTCACAAAGACGGAAGCGGGTATTATCCGAATGATCGATACACTGATAAATGCACCGGTGTTCCAGCGTTTCACCCGCACTGCCAATTTTATCGGTACCGGTTACCTGAATATTGGCAATTACCAGATCGGGCCCTGGTTCAACTGGATCACTTCCAATTCCTGGGAGGGTTTCCGTATGCGGTTTGACCTCGGTACCAATAAAAAATTTGATAAACGCTGGTGGTGGCATGGCTACCTCGCTTATGGCTTTGGCGACCAGAAATTAAAAGGAAAAGCAGAACTCTTCTACCTGCCCAAAAGGCATCCCCGTTTATATCTTTATGGATCTTACACCAACGATATTGACTGGGGACAAAACTATTACGGTGAAGTAACGCAAGACAATGTCTTTGCACTGGCTGTCCGCAAAACCAATGTACCGGTCAAATTCATGAAAGTGAATGAAAAACGGTTTGAGTTCTTCAATGAAACAAGGTCAGGTTTTTCCACCCTCTTTGCTGCCACGCATAAAGCTTACCTGCCACTGCGCAACCTGATACCCAAAGATTCTTTCAGCGCTGCCAGCGGCCGTGAACCACTGACCAGTTTTGAAGTGTCTGTCCGCTTACGGTTTGCTTATTTAGAGAAATTCCTCGAGAATCAATTCTTCCGCACCAGTTTGGGAAGCCCCTATCCTATTACTGAAGTATATATTTCCCGGGGAGTATCAGGCTTCTTTAAAAGTAATTATGATTATACCAAGATATCCGGAAGTGTTTCCGATTATATGAAGATCCCACCTTTCGGCAGCATCTCTTATTATGTATACGGAGGCCAGACCTTCGGCACACTTCCCTACATGTTACTCGATATTGCACCCGGTAACGAATTATACTATTACAACAAGTACGCCTTCAACATGATGAACCGCTGGGAATTTGTTCATGATAAATATGCCGGCATCAATATTGAACATAATATCGGGAACGGGATTTTCCGGATGTTACCCAAACTCCGCTGGCGCCAGTTCTGGACCGCCAAAACACTATGGGGCAGCTTATCCGAAAAGAACAGGGCCTTTAATTTCAAACAGGGACATAGTTTTCAAACACTCAACGGCCGCACTTACCTTGAACTCGGCACCGGTATTGATAATATTTTTAAAGTTTTCCGGGTTGATTTTATCTGGAGAGTGTTACCGGCTACTATTGCGAAAGAAGGAGACCGGTCATTTGGAATATTCGGAAGTTTCAGGCTGGCGTTTTAAACTATCGTCACCTCTATTCCTATTCCTTTTAATATTTCCAGCATATGATCGGAGATACCGCTGTCGGTAATCACCTGTTCCACATCTTCCAAACCGCATATTCTTCCAAAACCTCTTTTCCCAAATTTGCTGGAGTCTGCCAGTACAATTGTTTTCTGTGAGGCCTGTATCATTTTCCGGTTCAGCTGGGCTTCCTGAATATGTGTGGTGGTTAGACCGAAATCCGGGTCAATGCCATCCACTCCCAGGAAAAGTTTGCTGCAGGAAAAATCATCCAGAATTTTTTCAGCATAGATGCCCGTGCCTGATGAGGAACTTTTCCTGAGTATACCACCCAGCACCAGTACTTCCACATCCGGGTGCCGGTTGAGTTCTGTTGCCACATTCAATGCCGCAGTAATTACGGTAAGACTGGCATCTGGTCTTATATGTTTGGCAAGGGACAAAACTGTGGTCCCTGAAGCAATGATGATACAGTCATTAGGTTCGATCAGGGCCGCGGCGGCTGCCCCAATACCAGATTTCTCATCCGCCCTTATTTTTTCTTTCTCATTAACCGGGCGATCGGTTGTATAAGGATTACTCGAAGTACCTCCGCCATGTGTGCGGAATAAAAGATGCTTGTCCTCCAGTACTTTCAAATCTTTGCGGATGGTAACAGAAGAAACATTCAGTTCGGCGCAAAGGTCAAGCACATTCACTTTGCCTTCTTTCTGCAATTTTGATAGAATAAATTGGTGCCTTTCGGCCTGGGTGGACATGACAGGGCTATTTGTGTTTCGCATGGTCAATTTATGCAGATGTCATTGAATTTCAAAAGATCAAATCATTAATCCAAACAGATGTTTGTTTTTTTCGAAGCAATTCGAAATATAAACCTACATTCAGATTTCGAAATATTTCCTTTTTATTCATAATAAAGAAATAAAGTTTCGATTTCTTTTTATTAGTTTCGATTCATTATCATTTGAAACAAACCGAAACTTCATAGAATTTTCTTTATTGATCTATATGATTGAAAGAACAAGCCTGATAGAAAAATTAACAGACCCGGCTGTTGAATGGGATATCCTGGTAATTGGCGGCGGAGCAACAGGACTGGGTATAGCACTTGATGCTGCAGCCCGTGGCTATAAAACCCTCCTGGTTGAGCAATCCGATTTCGCCAAAGGCACTTCCAGCCGCAGCACCAAGCTGGTACATGGCGGGGTTCGTTACCTTGCACAGGGTGATATCCGCCTGGTGCGTGAGGCAAGTATTGAAAGGGGTTTGCTTTATCGCAATGCTCCTCACCTGGTAAAAGATCAGACATTCATTGTTCCTGTCTATTCATTATGGGACAGGTTGAAATATACAATTGGCCTTAAGCTTTATGACCGTATCGCCGGCAGGCTTCGTTTAGGTCCTTCCATTTTTATTACCCGCAATGAAACAATTAAAAAACTGCCCGGCATTAAAACAACCGGCCTGAAAGGGGCTGTGGAATATCATGACGGGCAATTTGATGATTCAAGACTGGCCATCAATCTTGCCCAGACCATCCTGGAAAATGGAGGTGTTGCCATCAATTATGTGCAGGTAACAGGCCTGCTGAAAGATCCGGATGGATTACTTTCCGGCGCCACGCTTATGGATATGGAGTCCGGGCAAACCTTTGTTGTAAAAACCAAAGCGGTGGTAAACGCCACAGGTGTATTCGTGGATGATATCCTGCAAATGGATAAACCCGGCAGTGATAAAAGCATCTGCGTGAGCCAGGGCGTTCATCTTGTACTGGATAAAAGCTTTCACCCATCAGCTGATGCATTGATGATTCCCGAAACAAGTGATGGCCGTGTATTATTTGCTGTTCCCTGGCATGACAAGGTGGTTGTGGGCACAACTGATACACCTGTTGATGAAGCTTCCCTCGAACCGACCGCATTAGAAAAAGAAATCAACTTCATATTAGAAACCGCCAGTGCCTATTTTACAAAAAAACCTGCACGAAGCGATGTATTAAGCGTATTTGCAGGGTTACGTCCGCTGGCTGCTCCCCAAAAAGGAGAACAAAAGACAAAAGAAATATCCCGCAGTCATAAGATCATTGTTTCTCCCTCCCGTCTTTTCACCATACTGGGTGGCAAATGGACCACTTATCGCAAAATGGGTGAGGACATGGTAAACAAAATTGAGAAGGAATTAAACTGGAAACGTCTTTCATCAGCCACCGGCTCATTACACATTCATGGTTATGCTGCAACCACTGACTGGAATGATCCTTTTTATTTCTATGGCAGTGACGCAGGTTCATTGCGCCTGCAAATGAATGGTGATGCCAATCTTTGGATCAGCGAAGAACTAAAGATTCATAAAGCACAAATAAAATGGGCGGTTGAGCAGGAGATGGCACGTACACTCGAGGATGTATTATCACGCAGAACAAGGGCACTGTTACTGAATGCGAAGGAAAGCAAAAGGATTGCTCCCGATGTGGCTGCGGTTATGGCTGCTGCTTTGGAAAAAGATGACAAGTGGAAAGAGGAACAGGTAAAAGCATTTACACAGCTGGCCGAGCAGTATGTCTTAAAATAAGCTTTTTGCAAACGCATTATAAAAATGCAAAATGTTGCAGAAAACTTAATGATACCGTAACAACAACCAACGATAGCTGAATATGAAAATAATCTTCTTTTGCCGCACGGTTAAGGAAACAGCTTCTCATGAAAGAACAACGGGGAAATTTCTGTCCCCGGAACTTAACCTGCTTGCCTTCATTTCAACTTGCATTATTCATCAACCTCAATACTCAACACTTATGAGACCCCTGACGCTTGCTGCAAAAAAAATAAATGCAGCAAAACATCTGCTCTTCGTTTTTGTGTTTGTGTTGCTTTCACTGCTGGTGGCAGCACAGCAACGGACGATCAGCGGAACCGTAATCAATGAAAAGGACGGGAATCCTGTTGCCAAAGCAACGGTGCAGGTAAAAGGCCGTTCTGTTGGTACATCCACCAATGATAAGGGCCAGTTTTCCATACAGGCCGGCAATAATGACGTGCTTGCTATTTCATCGGTTGGATTTACAACTGCGGAAATCAAAGTCGGTAACCAAACAAAACTCAATGTTACCCTTGCTGAATCAAGCCAGGAACTTCAGGGTGTTGTCGTCACCGCCCTTGGTATCAAAAGAGAAGAAAAAGCCCTGGGCTATTCAACAACCATTGTAAAAGGGGAAGACCTGACCGGGGCATTATCCGGCAACTGGACAGATGCTTTATCCGGAAAAGTAGCCGGCCTGAATCTTATCCGCTCCAATAGCGGTCCCACAGGCTCCAACAAAATCATCCTCCGGGGTGAAAACAATCTGACCGGTGACAATGAGGCACTGATTGTGGTAGACGGAGTGGTAATCAACCAGGGAAGCGGACGCAGAAGCGGTATCGCCGGAGAATCTGCCTATGGTACCAGCAGCGATAATATGCCCGCCGACTATGGCAGCGGACTAAATGATATTAACCCGGAAGATGTGGAATCAGTAACTGTATTAAAAGGGCCGGGAGCCGCAGCATTATACGGGGAAAGAGGTTTGAATGGTGCCATCATCATTACCACAAAATCAGGAAGCGGGAATAATAAAAAGAAAGGAATCGGTATTACTTTCAACTCCAATGTGTTTATCGAACAGGTAAACCGCTGGCCGGATCTGCAATTCGAATATGGACAAGGGTTAGATGGAAATGATTATTACTCATTCGGAGCTTCTGCTGACGGAGCCAGCACCAGTGCCACCAGTTCAGCATATGGCCCCCGTTTTAATGGTCAGCAATTTTTTCAGTATGATCCTGCAACGGGAGCGCAAGGTACAGTGCGGACTCCCTGGGTAGCTTACCCCAACAAATTGCGCAATTATTTTAATACGGGCAATACTATTACAAACTCCATCAGCATCAGCGGCGGCACGGATAAAACAACAGCCCGTTTTTCGCTGAGTAATGTTACCAATAAATGGATTACACCTAATACCGGTTATAAAAGAAACAGTGTCGCATTATCTGTCAATTCAAAAGTGAGCGATAAGCTGCAGATTGCAGCTAAAGTAAATTATACCAATAAATGGAGTGACAATTTACCCGGGGCCGGTTACGGTAACCAGTCCATTATGTACTGGTTTATCTTCTGGCAGCCAAATGCTGATCTTGACTGGCTGAAACAATACTGGGTAAGAGGCCAGGAGGGAAGAAGAATATTCTATCCTTTCAGCTCTTTTCCTGAAAATCCCTACGCTATTGCGGATGAGTTTATTAATCGTTCAAATCGTCATGGAGTAACTGGTAATTTCTCCGCTACCTATAATTTCACGAAAGAACTGAGCCTCATGTTAAGAACATCACTGGATATGAGTTATGAACAACGGGCACAGGAAAGGCCTTTTGATGCCGGTTCAAAATACCAGAAAGGAAGCTATCGCACACAAAACATCTTCTCACAGGAAGTAAGCAGCGATTTCTTATTAAAGTATGCAAAGAAAATAAACAAGGATTTTGATTTCTCGGTAACAATAGGTGGCAGCGCTCTCCGCAATAATTACAATCGTGATGAAATAAGGGCAGACTCACTGATTTACCCGGGAGATTATTCGATGGCGAATACGGCCGGCCCCCTGGTAGCGCTTCCCTGGAAAAGTAAATATGCCATCAACAGTTTTTATGGACTGGTGACATTTGGATACAAAGAGTTTCTTTTTGCTGACTTCACAGGAAGGCAAGACTGGAATAGTACATTGGCAACCCCCACCCGTACAGAAAACGCAAGTTTCTTTTACCCCTCGGCCAACTTAAGTTTCATTGCTTCGGAAGTAATGAAATTACCAACAGCCATTAATTATGCAAAGCTTCGCTTCTCCGTAGCCGGCGTAGGCGGAGGTACTACCACGCCATACAGAACATCGTTTAACTATAGCACAGTACCTGCACCATATCCTGGCGGGGCTTTACAAAATCCTTCCTTGCTCACAAATCCGAACCTGAGACCATTAAACCAGGTTTCGCTGGAGTTAGGAACAACCATGAAGTTTTTACGCAACCGCCTGACGCTTGATGTGTCTGTTTACCGCGGCAACACAAAAAACCAGATACTGGAAAGGATTATTGACCGTTCATCCGGTTATGCAAGAGCCGTGATCAATGCCGGCCGTGTTACCAACAAAGGTTTTGAGTTGGCATTGAATGGAACACCCGTTTCTGCAAAGTCCGGGTTCAAATGGACATCCGGCATAGTATTCTCCACCAATAGTAACAGGATAAAAGAATTAGCTGATAGTTCCGTTGTGCTTCGCACAGGACCTGTAGGTGGCGGACAGATTGTTGCCAAAGTTGGCGGAAGCATGGGTGATCTGTATGGTCGTGGATATGTAAGATCCCCTGATGGCCAGGTGGTCTATGATGCGGCAACCGGTTTTGCATTAATCTCACAGGATGTGACTTACTTGGGCAACACTATTCCCAAAGGCAAACTCGGCTTCACCAATGAGTTCTCTTACAAAGGCTTTACATTGAATTTAT
Organism: Chitinophagaceae bacterium UBA4411; assembly: GCA_002400415.1. Lineage (GTDB taxonomy): Bacteria > Bacteroidota > Bacteroidia > Chitinophagales > Chitinophagaceae > CADEDV01. The sequence continues at coordinate 343,261 of DGQP01000007.1, read as the reverse complement.
TGTTTGATGCCCAATGGGGTGCCGTTGGTCACTCATTAATGCACTACAAACTGGCAGAACAGGGAAAATTAACTTCCACCCTGCCCGGAAGATACAGTGGTATTATTGGTAACGGTGTTGTGTTTGACCCCGGAAGCAATAAATATATACCCAATACAACAATCGCCACAGACATTGACGAATACTATCGTTCCCATTGGGGAATTGACAATGCAGAAGGAAGTACGTTCAGCACCGATTTTATTAAATTCCGTGAGGCCAGGCTGGATTATACATTCAAGGCAAGAATTACAAAAAAACTGGGCTTACAAAAACTAACCGTAGGCGTATTCGGGCGGAATCTTTTCATCTGGTCACCATGGCCCATGTTTGACCCCGAATTCGGGACTTTAAGCGGCACTGATATCGTAACCGGTTTTGAAGTGGCACAATTCCCTTCCACACGCAGCTTTGGTTTTAATCTTGTTGTAGGACTATAAACTATTAGTATTATGAAACAAACTATTTATAAACTATCATTCATCCTTGCTGCTTTTAGTTTACTGGCAACATCCTGCAGCAAAGATTTCCAGGAGATCAATACGGATCCCAATAATACGCCTAATGCATTACCTCAGCAATTGCTGGCGCCTGCCTTAGTAAATACGATGACGTATAACATGCTTCGCAACCGCAATTTCAATAATGAGTTAATGCAGGTTACAGTAAATATGAGCGATGCCGAAGGACAGGTATTCCGATATGATTACCGTGCCAACTGGGCAGATTATTTATACAATGGCTTATACGCTGAGCTGACCAATTTTAAAGACATCTATAAAATTGCCAGTGAGCCGTTGAATTTTAATAAGTCATACATGGGTATTTCACTTGTCTGTCAATCATGGATATATTCTATCTTAACCGATACGTATGGCGACATCCCTTATTCACAATCTAACCTGGCAAGGGATAGCGGAATATTTGAACCCCGTTTTGACAGGCAAAGAGATATCTACTTCGATATTTTTAATAAGCTCGACAGCGCCAATGTCTTATTAAGTGCAACAGGAACGGGTACCGGAATTGCAGCATCATCTGACCCGATCTACAATGGCAACCTTTCCCGCTGGCGCAAATTCTGTAATTCTTTATACCTCCGTTTATTGCTGAGAGTATCCGGAAAAGCTGAAGTAACAGCGCTGGCTGCTGCCAGGATCAAAGACATCGTGGAGACCAATGCATCCACGTATCCTATAATGGCAAACAATGATGAGTCGGCTATATTAAAATGGACCGGCACCTCTCCTTATATCTCCCCATATGTAAATGGTGTGAGGGAGCAAGACTGGAGACAGCCGGGGCTTGCCAGCTTCTTTATTGACAATTTAGTTATCTGGAATGATCCGCGTATTGATATAAGCCAGTGGACGGGCGGCTTCAACCGTTGGGGCATCGCAACATATATGGGAGCTTATGGCGGAGTGCAAAGCGGTTATGCTCCCGGTTCCAACCCCCAAAAGAAATCATATTTCTATTCCAACACTTCAGCCACAAGTTTGCAAACAGACCCTTTAGGCGGTATGATCATGAACTATGCTGAGTTGAAGTTCATCTTAGCTGAAGCTGCTGCCAAAGGCTGGATCAGCAGCTCTGCTGAACAGCATTATAAGGATGGTATTCTCAACAGCATCAAATTGTGGCTGCCTGCCTGGAATGTCCCGATTGATACCTACATCGCCAATGGCGGGGCGTCAATTGAGTGGGATAACAGCGACCCGCTTGATGAAAAAATGCAAAAAATTCATTTACAAAAATATTACGCCTTATTCCTGGCTGATTTGCAACAGTGGTTTGAATACCGCCGTACAGGTAAACCAGTTATACCGCAGGGCCCTGGTTTGCGCAACAATGGTGTCATGCCGGCAAGAATGACCTATCCTGTTTATGTACAGTCAACAAACCCTACTAATTATCAATTAACCATTGCAGAGCAAGGCCCTGATATCATCTCAACACAGGTTTGGTGGCAAAAACCGTAATCACTGAAACAATTAATACTTGAATTCAAATATTTCAGCAATGAAAAAATATATTACCGGATTTCTTTTCCTCGCTGTTGTCAGCAGCTTTTGGGGATGTAAAAAAGATAACTATCCCGGCGGACAGGTAAGCCCCTATGTTTCCATATTTGATGTAAGAGACTTATTTAAAGGCAATGATGTAACATTATCCACTGACAATCTTTTTGGCTCCGCAAAAATTACCGGCGTGGTGGTCTCAGATCATTCAGAAGGTAACATGCCCGCAGGGCTTTTGGTGGTACAGGATAAAAGAAGGTTATCCCGTTTAAGCGGCATTGCAATTTCATTAGGTGCTGATGCAGCATCCTATGTACCCGGCGATTCACTGATTATTGATGTGGTAGGCGCTGTATTAAAAGATGAGAATGGTATGCTGCAGCTTTCCGGCATTACCAATTCAAAAATCACTAAAGTAACTGCAGGCGCCAGGATTGACACGGCATTTGTAAAAGCTAATGCGATACTTGCCAATCCAAAAGCTTTCGAAAGCACCCTGGTTTCAATTTCAAGAGTGGGTTTCGATGCCTCCTATCCGCCCGGAACCATCTATGCCGGCAACCGCATCATCAATGATGGTTTTGGTAATCTCACCTTACATACAGAGGCCACCGCTTCCTTTGCAAACGATGCCATTCCTTTCTTATCCAACTTCACAGGAGTAATTTTTAATGTAACAACGGACACCATTCCTCAATTGTGGGCAAGAAAAAGATCCGACATTACAATCCTTGCTTCTGAAGCTCCAAAAATTGCCCCTATTGTTATCACCGGCTATCTTGTAGATCCGGCAGGAACAGATGCCAACTATGAATACATTCAGCTGATGGCAACAAGGGATATCGACTTTGCAACCAAAAACTTTTCCCTGGTAACCACGAATAATGCCGGTGCTTCCACCCCGACAGGATTCCCCGCTAACGGATGGGCTACAGGTGATCTTCGTACCTACAAAATCAACATCACAAGCGGATCAGTGGTGAGGGGACAATACTTCTACGTGGGGGCCAATAAAAATATATGGGGCGCCGGTTCCACTGATATCAGTTCTGCTTTTTGGGTAAGTAAAATGTATGCTTCCTCGGCTGGTGATGGATTTGGAACTGCTACAACAAATTTGTTAGCTAACAGTGGCAATGCAGCAGGCATTGCTGTTTTTGATCTCACCAGTGTAACAAACGATACTATCCCGGTGGATGTGATATTCTTTGGTGGCAACGGAAGTTTATATACAGCTGGTCCGCCTGAAAGAGGCTACAAGATCTGTAACACAGATTATTATGATATTAAAAACCCCGTAAATCTTACCATTCAGCCTTATTTTGCACAAGGCGGCAATACAGGTAAACTGACGTTTCCGCCTGCCACTAACTTTTCAAGATTAGGGGGTACTTATAACACCAGCACCGGCAGGTGGACATCAGCAAGAACATTATCATCAATAGTATTAACAGCAACTTCAACACGAACACAAATTGAAGGAGCAACAACACTTGAACAATAAACTATGCAAAGAAGAAAATTTATCCGGCAGGCAGCCTGGTTAACCGGTGGCTTTATTATTGCAGGACAACTGTCAGCTTCCGCATTTACCGGTAAAAAGAAAAAGCTTAAAGGTCGTGTAAGCGCTAATGGTAAAGGTATTAAAGCTGTGGTGGTAAGCGATGGTTACAATGTGACAGCCACAGATGATAAAGGGAGGTATGAGTTTGAACTACACCCTGAAGCAGTAACTGTTTTCATCAGCACACCTTCTGGTTATGAATTTGTGCACGAAAAAAATATTACCCGCCATTATCAACTGGCTAAGAATATCAATATCAAAAAGGATCTGAATTTTGAATTAAAACCCCTGACCAGGGATGACAATGAACACCAGTTCTTCATCTGGGCCGATCCGCAGGTTAAAAATGCCAAAGATGTTGAAAAAATGATGACACAATCGGTTCCTGATGTGCAAAAATTGGTGGCTGCCGCCGGTAGTGGCGCCCTGCTGCATGGTATTACCGTAGGTGATATTGTGTGGGATGAACTGAAGTTGTTTGATGACTACAGCCAGGCCGTTGAAAAAATGGGTATTCCATTTTTCCAGTGTATCGGCAATCATGATATGGATTATAATAAAGGGGGTGATGAAGCTTCAGACGATACATTCCAGCAAACCTTTGGCCCTACCTGCTATTCATTCAACCGCGGGCAGGTGCATTATGTGGTGATGGATGATGTTCGCTATTTGGGAAAAGACAGGGAGTATGATGGTTATTTCCAGCAATACCAGCTGGACTGGCTGAAGAAGGACCTGTCTTTTGTTTCAAAAGACAAGCTGATCATTTTATGTGTACATATCCCTGTTCATAAAGGAGTAAAGAACAATACAGATTTATATGCCGTGCTGGAAGACCGGAATGTCCATATCATGTCCGGCCACACGCACTATCATGAAAATGTGATCAAAGGAAATGTCTACGAACATAATCATGGCACTGTATGCGGCGCCTGGTGGACAGGCCCTATCTGTGGCGATGGCACTCCCTGCGGGTATGGAGTGTACACGGTGAAAGGAACCGGATTACAATGGCATTACCAGTCAACCGGGGAGCATGCCAACCACCAGATGAAGATTTTCCTGAACGATTTCAATGAGAAAGAAAAACAATTGCTGGTGAATATATGGAACCATGATGAAGCCTGGAAAACACAATATACAGTAGATGGTGTGAACAAAGGCGCTTTAGAACAGTTTGAGGGTTTTGATCCGTATGCATACAAAACATTACTGGGACCAGACCTGCCAAAGCCAAGAGGTTTTGCGGAGCCGAAGAAAACGGATCACCTATTCAAAGCATTGATTCCTGCTGATGCCAAAGAGATTGTTGTTACGGCAACAGATCGTTTTGGCAGGCAATTCGTTGAACATTATAAAGTATAAGTATGAAAAAGATTGTCTTGCCATTTGTTTTTTTACTGCCTGTACTAACTTCCATTGCACAAAAGCAAAGCTGGGACAGTACTTACCGTCCCGGTAATTATGCACAGCGTGTAGCTAACTTCCGAAGCTATCCCAATTCAGCAAAGGACATTATCTTCCTGGGTAACAGTATTACAGACTATGCCGACTGGAATGAACTTTTGCAAATGCCTGAAGCAAGGAACCGGGGCATTTCAGGCGATATTACGTTTGGTGTCCTGGAAAGATTGGATGAAGTAACGGAAGGGAAGCCTGCAAAAATCTTTATCCTGATCGGCATTAATGATATCGGCCGCAATATTCCGGATTCGGTAATACTGGAAAATTATAAAAAGATTTTACAACGTATAAAAGCAGCTTCTCCGGGTACAAAGATCTATTTTAATACTATTCTGCCGGTCAACAACACATTTCCGGATAAAGCCCAGTTCAATAAAGACCAGCATATCACTGCCGTGAATGAAGGCCTCCGCAAGCTCTGTACAGATGAAAAGATCACCCTGATTGACATTCACAATCCGTTCCTGGATGCAGATAAAAAACTGGACAAGCGGTTCACTTACGACGGGCTTCACCTGAATGCCCCGGGTTATCAGCAATGGGCCGCTATTCTTCAACCTTATTTAAAAAATTAATGAAACAATATTTGCTTGCCGTAGCCGCCATTGCAGTTATGCCGGGCTGCCACTCATCTAAACATGCCCAACAGACCCTGACAAAAGGGTTAGTGTTGCCCGCTTTTAATAAAGAAGGGCACCGGGGTACCCGTGGCCTGATGCCGGAGAACAGCATCCCTGCCATGCAGAAAGCCATTGATCTTGATGTAAACACGATGGAAGTGGATGTAGTGATCTCCAAAGACAAGCAGGTGGTCATCTCGCATGATATTTATTTTCATCCTGATTTTAGTCTTACTCCGGAGGGAAAAGAGATGACAAAGAAAGATGCGGAGAGCCGCCTGTTATACAATATGACGTATGACAGCATCCGCAAATATGATGTGGGGCTGAAACCATACGCTGCTTTTCCGAAGCAACATAAAACAGCAGCTTATAAACCGTTGTTATCAGAACTGGTGGATGTCACCGATGCTTATATGAAAAGCCAGGGGAAAAACGTAATCTATAATATTGAGCTAAAAGCAAACCCGGCATGGGAAGGCACCAAACAGCCACCTGTGGAAGAACTGGTTGAACTTACCATGCAGGTGGTGAAAGATAAAAGACTGGAGAACCGTTGTTATCTCCAGTCCTTTGATTTTAAGACCATGCAAATCCTTCACAAAAAATATCCGCATATGACAACAGCGATACTGATCGGAGGTGCTGAAAAAAGAACACTGGACCAGCAATTAAAGGACCTGGGATACCAGCCGGAGATGTATAGCCCGGCTTATACATTGGTTTCGCAGCAACTGGTGGATGAATGTCACAAGAAAGGAATGAAAATAATTCCCTGGACCGTAAACACCGTGGAAGAAATGAAAAAGATGAAAGCGCTGGGTGTGGACGGAATCATCACTGATTACCCGGATTATTTTTCACAACTGTAAAAGGATGTTTGAATAAAATTCGCTGTCCGGATTTTCAAACATTACAAGTATATTTATTTTTAAACTGCATAAACGTTTGCTATGCCCGATTACATTCTGTCCCTTGACCAGGGAACTACCAGCTCACGAGCTATTATTTTCGATAAGAAAGGAAATGCTGTAGCCACCGCTCAAAAAGAATTCACACAGATCTTTCCGCAACCAGGCTGGGTGGAGCATGACGCCAATGAAATCTGGAGCACCCAGCTGGGTGTGGCCACCGAAGCCGTATTAATGGCAGGCCTTACTGTCAATGATATTGCCGCCATTGGCATTACCAACCAGCGGGAAACTACTGTTGTATGGGATCGTGACACTTCACTACCTGTCTGCAATGCAATTGTATGGCAGGACAGAAGAACGGCCGACTATTGTGATCAGCTAAAAAAACAGGGCCATGCAGCCATGATACAGGCAAAAACAGGTCTTGTTACCGATGCTTATTTTTCAGGAACCAAATTAAAATGGATACTGGATAATGTGGAAGGAGCAAGGGATAAAGCGCAGAAAGGAGAACTTTGCTTTGGCACAGTTGATAGCTGGTTGCTGTGGAAGCTCACCAACGGGAAGGTACATGCCACAGATGTATCGAATGCATCGCGGACATTACTTTATAATATTCATGAACTGAAATGGGATGAAGAGCTGCTGGCATTATTCGGTATCCCCGGAAATATGTTGCCCGAAGTCCGTTCAAGCAGTGAAGTATATGGTCACACAGAGAATATTTTAACTGCTAAAGAAATTCCGGTCAGCGGCATCGCCGGTGATCAGCAATCAGCCTTGTTTGGACAAATGTGCATACACCCGGGCATGGTTAAAAATACGTATGGCACCGGTTGCTTTATGCTGATGAACACCGGGAACAAACCTGTTGCTTCCAGAAATAATCTGCTGACTACAATTGCCTGGAAAGTAAACGGTGAAGTACAGTACGCATTAGAAGGCTCTGTTTTTATCGGCGGTGCCGTGGTGCAATGGCTGCGGGATGGTTTAAAAATTATTCAGACTTCTGCTGATGTGGAAGAACTGGCTTCAAAGGTTGAAGACAACGGAGGCGTGTACCTTGTTCCCGCTTTTACCGGGTTGGGTGCACCGTATTGGAACCAGCACGCAAGAGGCACTATTGTTGGTCTTACAAGAGGAAGCTCGGATGCGCATATCGCACGGGCCGCTGTGGAGAGCATTGCCTTTCAATCAATGGATCTCATGCAATCCATGCAGGCCGATGCAGGGCTGCCGATCAGGGAGGTAAGGGTTGACGGTGGCGCCACTGTGAATAACCAGATGATGCAATTCCAGGCCGATATCATCAATACCAATGTAGTAAGACCCAAAGTAACGGAGACCACAGCGCTTGGCGCTGCTTACCTGGCCGGCCTGGCAACAGGTTTCTGGAAAGATATCAGTGAACTGCAGCAGTATTGGCAAAAAGACAGAGATTTTGCCCCATCCATGCCGGAAGAGAAAAGAAAAGATTTACAGAAAAACTGGAAAAAAGCTGTGAAAGCCGCGCAGGCCTGGACCGAAGAATAGTTTTTGTCCTGGCAACAGTTAATGTCACAAAAACTATTAAAAACAATAACGACTAATTAAAACTAACTTGTTATGATTCCCTCTCCCTTTCTCGGCGAATTTACCGGTACGGCTTTATTGATCACCATGGGCGCCGGTGTGGTGGCCAACGTGGTGTTAAGCAAAACAAATGGCAATAACAGTGGCTGGATCGTCATCAGCTTTGGCTGGGCTTTGGCTGTATTCCTCGGTGTATATACATCCACTACGCTGGGGGGCAGCGGACACCTGAACCCGGCTGTAACCATTGCACTGGCCGTATTTGGTGATTTTGATTCCTCTTTAGTACTCACTTACCTCGCTGCCCAGTTAGCCGGTGCATTTACCGGTGCTGTGATCGGCTGGTTAGCGTATAAAAAACATTTTGATGCAACAGCCGATGCCGATCTGAAAAAAGCAGTGTTCTGTACCGCTCCATCTATCAGGAGCCTCTTGTATAATACGATCACTGAAGCCATCGGTACTTTTGTTTTATTATTTGGCGCATTGGCCGCCTCCAAATCGGCTTCTACCCTAGGTGCATTAGACGCATTGCCGGTTGCCCTGCTGGTGCTGGGCATTGGCTTATCTCTCGGTGGTGCCACCGGCTATGCGATTAACCCTGCCCGTGATCTCGGCCCCCGCATTGCGCATTTTATTTTACCTATACCGGGGAAAAGAGACAGTGACTGGAGTTATGCCTGGGTGCCGATTGCAGGACCGATAGTGGGTGCACTGGCAGCGGCGTATGCTTTTAAGTTGCTGATGGGGTAGCAAGAGTTGCGTATATTTATGAGTTAGGTGTAATTAAATAGTGAGCTTCTATCCCTTAATAAAAACATGAAATATTTCACTGAGCCAAAAGGTTGTTTTGTAATCAAAATTCCACCAGAATGGCAATATAAAAATATTGAGGTAGGTCACGAAGAAGTTTCGCCATTTAGTTTCCAGTTATATGAAAATCCAGTAGGCGCTTTTCAAATTAGTTGCTACTCAGTTGAAGAAAAGCCAATTCCATCTCACGTTAGTATGCAGAATGCCGATACACCAAATCTTGAATTTCTTAAATCAAGAATGGATGGCGGAGGGTTTAATATGCATTTATGGCATGCCGCTGTTGAAGGACATTTATTGATGGCAAAATATATTTATGACACTCATAGGGCAAGTGATCCAAAAGTTTTAGAAGAGCTAAATAAAGCGGAAGCGGCATTGGCAACGTTGGTTGTTCTCAGTGAAAGCAAAAGGCAACTGGCAATTGACTTATATAAGTATGAGAACTTCATGGCTTCATTAGGTGCCTCATATGATTTAAAATGGAGAGCTTTAGAAAACAAATCCTTTATTGAATTCTTAGTAATAGTTGCTAATCAAATCGACGCCTTTTTGAGAATGGCAGTCGTTTTAAAAAAGCAGATAGACAATAAATCAAATGACGTAGATGTTTCACTTCTTTTTCAGGGAGAAAATGATCCGGCAGTAATGGAAAGGAAAATTTATTCTCAAGCTAAATTATTGGGAATAATTTCAGAAGATAATTATATTGAGTTAGAAAGACTGTATAAAGAACGAAATAAAGTGATTCATCGTTACATTATATCCGATTTCAAAACTTTATACTTATACAATATAGCCCTCGACTATGAAATTATTTGCGAGGAGGTAAGGATAAAGCTAAAAAATGTAGAAGACATTCAATTCAAGGAAGGGGTTGGAATTTATGGAGGAAAAGATCCCTATTATGAGCCGAATGATTCCGATAAAAAAATTCTTTACTCTCAAGTCAACGACAAACACTTAATAAAGGAGCTAAAAAGAATTATCGGAAATTAAATGCACCTAACAGCGCATTGGCAATATGACTGAGATGATAAATGGATGAAGCTCTCAACAGCGTATGTGCCTAAACGTTATAGGCCTTTTATTCGGGCATCCATATTTTTAATGCCAGAACTATTACAAACCCAACAACTAGTTATCATGATTGGTCAAGTATATATTGAAAAAGAAATAATTGGGGAGGTTGATTTCAAAATAATTGCCGAAAGTATGGGGGTTATTGGAGGTAATTTAATACCAAATAGCAATTACTTAAAATATCAACCGGTAATACAAGAACATTTTGAGAGAAATGGAATTTCAAATATTCATGATTTTAAATTTAGAGTAATTCTAGACGAAATTGAACTAAAACCGGAAGGAGGCATTGGAATAACTGATTCAAAAGAATTCGATGAAATATTTGTTGAATCAGCAGGATTAGATCAGCTTACCCTTGATAAACTACGGTTGTAAAACAAAATCAACATCTCAGGTATGCGAAATATTCTGTTTCGCAGCCCCATTATTTTGCCTTTGGCAACTATTCATCACAAGCCGCCACAATCACCACACAGGCTTTCTCGATCTGCTGTTCAGAAATGATCAGTGGCGGGGAAATACGCAGGCAGTGAGAAGCAAATAAGAACCAGTCTGTTAGTACCCCGGCCGAAATACATGCATCTATAATCTTCTTATTGGTTTCAAAAGAATCAAACTCCACGGCGACCCACAAACCATAAGAACGGACAGCTTTTATTTTCGGGTGAACCAGCAGGGAACAGAATAATGCTTCTCTGGCTTTTACCGTGGCGATCCATCCTTCTTCCAGCAAGGCTTTCAGCCCGGCCATGCCGGCGGCGCAGCAAACCGGGTGGCCGCCAAACGTAGTGATATGCCCCAGCACCGGGTTATCCGTAAACGCATCCATTAATTTTTTATCAGCGATAAAAGCACCGAGCGGCATTCCTGCACCTAAGGCTTTTCCAAGTAACAATACATCGGGTACGATGGCAAAGTTTTCAAAGCCCCAGAGTTTGCCGGTACGGCCAAAGCCGGCCTGTATCTCATCTAGTATCAATAGTGTACCGGTATCCGTACATTTTTTCCGGAGAGCCGGTATCCATTCTTTTTGGGGGGCCAGTATACCTGCTTCTGCCTGCACCGTCTCGGCGATCACACAGGCGGTTTGTTTCGTGATCTCATTGAGTAATTCAAAGGAGTTGTATGGCAGGTGCAGCACATCCGGCAGCAGCGGACGAAAAGCATTCCGCCAGTATTCATCACCAATAATACTTAATGCACCCTGGGTGCTGCCATGGTAAGAATGATTGAAGGCGATAACCTGTGTGCGGTTAGTGACCCGCTTGGCCAATTTCATCGCTCCCTCCACGGCTTCGGCGCCGGAGTTGGTAAAGTAAACTGCATTGAGGGAGCCGGGTAAGTTGTCCGTCAGCAGTTTTGCATACTGCACCTGCGGGGCTTCCACGAATTCGCCATAGACCATAATATGGAGATAGGCATCCAGTTGCTCCTGTATCGCTGCGATCACTTTCGGGTGCCGGTGACCAATATTGGCCACGCTGATGCCACCGATCAGGTCAATATACTCCTTCCCCGCCGCATCATACAAACTGGCACAATCCGCTTTCACGATCTCCAGCGCCAGCGGTGCCGAAGAAGTTTGCGCCACATGCCGTAAAAAAAGTCCCCGTTGATTCATTGTCACAAATGTCGGAAAGAAAAAAGGATATTTGCCGGACGACAAAAAACTACAAACCACCGTAAACTATAAATTTTTTATGCCGGTCATACTTCCTGTTGAGAACAAATTCCCGCAATTTGGTAACAATAATTTCATTGCCCCGAATGCCACTATCGTGGGTGATGTAACCGCCGGGGATGATTGCAGTTTCTGGTTCAATACCGTGGTGCGGGGAGATGTGAATTTTATCCGGCTGGGTAATAAAGTAAATGTGCAGGACGGTGCCTGTATCCATTGCACCTACCAGAAATACGGGACCACGATCGGCAATAATGTTTCGATCGGGCATAACGCCATCGTTCACGGGTGCACGGTGCATGACAATGTACTGATCGGGATGGGAGCCATCGTGATGGACAATTGCGTGGTGCACAGCAATACCATCATTGCGGCCGGGGCAGTGGTCCTGGAGAATACGGTTTGTGAAGCCGGCAGCATTTATGCCGGGGTACCGGCTAAAAAAGTAAAGGATATCTCGCAGGAACTGATCCATGGCGAGATCGACCGGATCGCTAATAATTATATAAGATATGCCGGTTGGTTCCGGGAAAAAAAGAGGGAGCACTGACTGTTAGTGCATTAGGCCTGCCGGTAAAAATTCATGCATCTAAAAACCCGTCAATGGTGCTTTTACGATGGCAGGGGCAATGAATATTACGTAGATTCGTTATAGAAAAAAATGAAAAACTATGAAGAGCCTCCGTTTTTTAACGATAGCACTGGGACTGATGCTGTTACTGTCTTCCTGTAAGATCTGGAACAGTTTATTCCCTCCCAAATATGGCTGTCCGAGCAACGGCAAGAACATTGGTGCTGAGAAATTAGCCAACGGCGACCCGAAGGCGGAGAAGGAAGCAAGAAAAGCGAAAAAATTCAGAAGTTAATACGGTTTTTACGCAGCGAATCCACCCCGCCATCTGTCCTTATAGAAAACCTTAAACCTTGTACATATGAGCCTGACCCTACGAACCAACTTAGGATGCACAGAAGCAGTCATTGCCGATGACGGCGGATTAAAACGCTTTTACCAGGTAGCTGATGTACTCAGCGAAGACCTGAAAATCAAATTCAGTAACAAAGAAGATGATTTTGACACCATTGACTGGGAATTCCGGTTCAAAGGTCATAACCTTACCCTGCACTACAATATCTACAACGGTATTTCCATTTTCCCCACCAAGACTCGTGATGCCCTGAACAAGGACAACAAAGCAGTTGTGGAATTAGCCGGCGTGTTAGAAGGAAAATTGTTCAATGAAATGGAGCGGAAGATCGCTTAAGATCAGTAATTCTTTTCCTCTATTGAATCCAGTATGTTGACATAGCTCACATACCTGTCCTCGTGTACAGCACCATTTATGACGGCTTCTTTAATGGCACAGCCCGGTTCATTTACATGTAAGCAATTATTGAACTGGCAGTCATTCAGCCGGTCCCGCAGCTCAGGAAAATAATGAGAGAGCTCCTGTTTACTGATATCCACCAATCCGAATTCCCGCATCCCCGGCGTATCAATGATACGGCCGCCAAATGGCAGATCATACATTTCGGCAAAAGTAGTGGTGTGCTGTCCCTTGCCGCTCCAGCCGCTCACATCCTGTGTCCGCAAATTCATTTCAGGAAAAATCACATTGAGCAATGATGATTTGCCCACACCACTGTGCCCGCTGATGAGGGTAGTCTTATTCTTCAGCAATTCCAGCACTTCGTCCACCCCTTCCTTTTTAGCAGCACTGACCAGGAATACGCTATACCCGATAGCTTCATACATCGCCTTCCAGGCTTCATATTTCTCCAATTCTTTGTTTTTATAGAGATCGGCTTTATTAAAAACGATAAGCGGCGGCACATGGTACATTTCGGAAGCCACGAGAAACCGGTCGATGAAACCCTGTGAGGTTTTCGGTTCTTTCAGCGTAGCTACTAATAGGGACTGGTCAAGATTAGCCGCAACAATATGATGCTGGTGCTTATGCCGCGGCGATTGCCGGTTGATATAATTATGCCGGGTATGGATTTCGTCAATGATTGCTGTGCTGCTTTCCTCCGTTTCAATTTCCATCTCCACGATATCCCCCACGGCCACGGGGTTGGTGCTGGTGATATCATCGAGTTTCATCACTCCTTTCATCCGGGCATTGAAAATCCTCCCGGATTCATCTTTCACGATGTACCAGCTGCCGGTTGATTTATAAACGGTGGCTTTCATGCGGCTGCAAGATAACCCAATATTGCTCAGGGAAATTTCCGGAAAACGGTAAGACGTAAAACAATTTCCAGGAAAAGAAATGCAAGAGCTGCCAATACAAAGGGCAGGTAACGTTCCTGGTACCGTTTGAAAGATTGTACTTCCACTTTTGATTTTTCCATGGTATCGATCTGGTCATAAGTGTTCTTCAACCCTTCTTTGTCTTTTGCCCTGAAATACCGGCCCCCGGTTTCTTCGGCAATTCTCCGGAGCAGGTCCTCATCAATAAAATCAATAGCCGGGTTTTTATTCGCCGGCTTGTTGCCCGTTACTTCCGGCACCGTGGAAGCCCTGGCACCCATGCCAATCGTGTACACTTTTACCTTATTCGTCTTTGCGATCTCCAGCGCTGTTAACGGATCGATCAGTCTTGTATCAGGCGCATCTTCTTTTCCATCCGTAATAAGAATAATGACTTTACTTTTTGCTTCGCTTTTTGAAAGGCGATCCACAGCTGTGGCCAGTCCTTCGCCGATAACAGTACCATCTTTCAGGTATTGCCGGCTTTCCAGGCTTTGTATCTGGCTGATCAACGTATTCTTATCAGTCGTGACCGGGCATTGGGTAAAACTCTCACCGGAAAAAATAACGAGACCAATCCTGTCAACCGGCCGGTTCATGACAAATTCAACAGCCATTTCCTTGGCCACATCCATCCGGGAAGGCAGGATATCTTTCGATCCCATGCTGCCACTTACATCCATGCATAAGACAATATCAATACCCTCCCCCTCTGAACGCTGGTCATCGTTTCTTTTTTGCGGCCGTGCCAGTGCCAGTATCAATGCACTCAGTGCCAATAACCGTAGAATAAAAGGCAGATGACGAAACCGGCTCTTCAGGGAAGAAACAGTAAAAGCATGGGTGGTGGAAACCGTGATAACAGCCTGCTGCCGGTTACTCTTTTTACTATACCACCATACCAGCAACGGCAACAGGGCAAACAACCCGAATGCGGGGGGAAAAGCAAAATCCATATCGTTGAGCCACTCGTACAACATCTTTTTTTAATTTTTCCCCTGTGGAAGAATCGTTGTTCCTGTTTTTTGCATTATCATTATTGAATCAGTAATTATCTTTAACGCATCTTCATCATCGGTAACAACCGGCTTATACTTTGCAAATTTCACAAAATCACTCAGCCGGAGCACCTTCGCTAATTTATCAGACTGTGTTTTATCAAGACCTGTATCTTTTAATTGCAGGATGAGTTCATCGGTTGTTTCTTTGGCTGAATGAATTCCTTTCTTCGCCCCGATATACTCCCTGAAAATATCCACCAGTGCCGAGTAGTATTGCTTGGCCTCCGGTTTATCGCGTTTTAATTGTTCCAATTTTTTCATCGCCTCTTCATAGGGATCAACGACAAGGACCGGTTTGGTTTCAACCGGTTTTTGTTTTTTCCGCAGGAAATAAATTAAAGCGACGATCAGCAATAAGGCTGCTCCACCGGCAGCATACCACCACCAGGGAGTTTTTCCCTCCACGGTAACATCAATCACATCTTTGATATCGTGGTATTCCTGGCCGGGATTAAATACAGAATAGCCTACATCAACCGGGATAGAATCAGTTATGATCCCTTCTGCCAGAATAAAAGCGGGGATGACCCAATGGCCGGAATCAAAACTGGTGAGGCGGATGGTTTGATACAAGATGGTTCCGCTGCTTGTATTTGTGGTGTCGATCTTCTGCTTTTCGATAAGGTCAAAATGCGCCAGTGAATCAATGGAGAAAAATTGTATCGGTTCGTTCTCGGGAATATCTGCTTCCAGCCGCAGCTCAATATGTTCGCCGATCAGTATTTTATTTTTACTGGCCGTTGCTTTTACCGTTATACCTGTTTGTGCATTCAGAAAAACTGAAAGACTGAGTAATATAATAACGGAGAAAATTCTATTGATTGACTGCTGGATCATGGATCGGGCGGTGATTCATTTATTCCGGCTGAGGAAGAATCGCTGTAATATTTTCACATAATCTTCATCAGTCCGGATATGCAGCAGGTCGCTGCCTGCTTTTTTAAAGGTTTGTGTACTGTAGGCCGTTACCCTGAAAAATTCCTGTTCATAATGATACCGCACCAACGCACTGCTGCTGTCCACCCATTTACTGGCACCGCTTTCCGCATCTTCCACCTGCATCAGGCCGGCATCGGGTAACTGCTGATCCATTTTATCATAGAGTTTCATCCCGATGATATCATGTTTCTTACCAGCCACCCGCAAAGCATCTTCATAATTAGCATCCAGGAAATCGCTCAGTATAAACGCAATACTTTTCTGCCTTGTCACATTATTAAAATACCGGAGTGCGGTGCTGACAGCTGTCCCGGTTCCTTTTGGCTCTTTGCTTAATAAATTACGTACAATAAACAAAGCATGTTCACGGCCCTTCTTGGGCGGAATATATCCTTCCACTTTATCGCTGTAAAAAATAACGCCGATCTTATCACCGTTATTCACCGCTGAAAAACTTAATACAGCTGCGATCTCGGTGGCAATATCTTTTTTCCGGGCATGCACGGTTCCAAACAAGGAACTCGGGCTGATATCCACCAGCAGCATTACGGTGAGTTCCCGTTCTTCCTCAAACAATTTACTGAACGGGTGACCCATTCTTGCCGACACATTCCAGTCAATAAATCGGATATCATCGCCGGCAGAATATTCTCTTACTTCTTTAAAAGACATTCCTTTCCCTTTGAAAGCACTGTGGTACTCCCCGGTGAACAGGTCGCTGGTCAGCTTCTTGCTTTTAATCTCCAGCTCCCGGACCTTTTTTAATATTTCTTTGGTCGTCAGCAAGGCTTATGGTACGTTGATCTGTTTGATAATATCCTCGATCACATCTTCCACTTTCACATTCTCAGCTTCCGCTTCATAGGTTAACCCGATACGGTGGCGTAATACATCTTTGGCAATGCTCCTGATATCTTCGGGTATCACAAACCCTCTTTTATTTAAGAAAGCCTGTGCCTTTCCGGCCAAAGCCAGGTTAATGCTGGCCCTCGGTGATCCGCCGTAAGAGATCAGCGGCTTCAGTCGCTCTAAGGAATACTTCTCCGGGAACCTTGTTGCAAAAACGATATCCAATACATACTGCTCAATCTTTTCATCCATATATATCTGGCGGGTCAGGTCTTTGGCATTGATCACTTCTTGTGTTGACACCACTTGTTTAACGGCCGGCACTGTTAACCCCTGCACATTCTGCCGGATGATCATTTGTTCTTCGTGCATTTTTGGATAATCCACTATCACCTTCATGATAAAACGGTCCACCTGTGCTTCCGGTAATGGATAGGTCCCCTCCTGTTCTAATGGGTTTTGTGTTGCCAGCACTAAAAAGGGCTCCTCCAGTTTATAGGATGTATCGCCAATGGTTACCTGCCTTTCCTGCATGGCTTCCAGCAAAGCAGACTGCACTTTGGCTGGTGCCCGGTTGATCTCATCGGCCAGTATAAAATTGGCGAAAATGGGTCCTTTACGCACCACGAACTCATTGCGCTGCTGGTTATAGATCATCGTACCCAGTACATCGGCAGGTAACAGGTCGGGGGTAAACTGGATACGGCTGAATTTTGCATGTATCGCCTGCGCCAGCGATTTAATGGTTAAGGTTTTGGCCAGCCCCGGCACACCTTCCAGCAAAACGTGGCCATTACTCAGCAAACCAATTAACAGGCGGTCAAGCATATGGCTCTGGCCGACTATCACCTGACTGATTTCTTCCCTTAGTTTATCGGTGAACTGGCCGGCATGGCTGATACGTTCGTTCAACTGCCGGATATCTTCTGCGGTTTTCAGCATGGAGAATATTTATGGTGACACAAAATACGAACTTGCTGTAAGCAAATAATTTGCCGGGATGATGAACGGCGGAAAATACGGCAACATTTTTGCGTAGTATCCCGTTTTAAAGCCCGGAAACAATGCCTATTTTGTAAAACAATCCAATAATCATGAAAAAACAACTCCTTTCAGCAATTACAGGTGTGGTGATGATCTTATGTATCCTGCCTTCCTGCGGAAAAGATGAAACACCTCCTGCGCCTAAAACAAAAACTGAACTTATTAGTACTGGTACCTGGAGATTCAGCACTGCCACCGTTAGTGGTATTGATATTGCCGGCTCGCTTCAGGCTTGCCAAAAAGATAATATACTCGCTTTTGTAAGTACCGGCACCGGAACAGTTGATGAAGGGACTACAAAGTGTAATTCAGGTGATCCTCAAACCAGCCCCTTCACCTGGAGTTTTACCAGTGCAGAAACGGTGTTAAACGTTTCTGCTACTTTCTTTACAGGCGGCAGTGGTACTTTCAATATTGTCACCTTATCTGAAACACAACTGGTATTATCACAAACCATCAGTGGTCAGGTGGCCGTGGTAACTTTTATTCACTAATTCTTTTTAGCCGTTATATAAAAAAAGCGAATCAGGTGATTCGCTTTTTCATTGTTGCTGTTCAGCTTAAATATTTTCCCACGATCGGCACCCTTCTTCCCACGCCAAACGCTTTACAACTGACACGGATGATGGGGCAGAACTGGTTCCGCTTATATTCGTTGGTGTTGACTAATTTCAAAATCCTTGCGACCAATGCCGCATCATAGCCTTTTGCAATGATCTCTTTAGGTCCATTCCTCATTTCAATATACTCATATAATACCCGGTCCAGTGTATCGTAATCCGGCAGGCTGTCACTGTCCTTTTGATTCGGTCTTAATTCCGCAGATGGCGCTTTGCTGATGATATGAGCCGGTATTATTTCCTTGTGTTTGTTGATATATTTTGCCAGGGCATATACCTGTGTTTTGTACATATCACCCAATACAGCCAGGCCTCCCGCCATATCGCCATATAATGTGCCATATCCGGTCGCTAACTCGCTTTTATTGGAAGTATTGAGAAGTATATACCCAAATTTATTGGCTATTGCCATCAGCAGGTTTCCTCTTGTTCTGGCCTGTATATTTTCTTCCGCCAGTCCAAACGGGGCATCTTTAAATACCGGTCTCAGTTCAGATAAGAAACTCTCATAAATAGTTTTGATTGGGACAATATCATAAGGATTATCCAGGTTGATGCTTAATCGTTCTGCATCACTCACCGAATGCGAAGATGAGAACTGCGAAGGCATCAAGACGGCCCTCACATTTTCCTTTCCCAATGCTGTCACCGCAAGGGCCAGCGTAACAGCGCTGTCAATACCCCCGGAAGAGCCGAGGATTGCTTTACTGAAGCCCATTTTCCGGAAATAATCCCGGATACCGAGGATCAGTGCATGGTAAATTTCATCAATATTCTTTTCATCAGCCAGATAATCCAGCGTATTTACTCCGTCGCCCACATCTTTGGCAGAGAAATATACTTTCTCATGAGGCTTCACTTTTGTTGTATCGGATACAGAAAGTTCAGCCAGGTCAAACAACTGGAAATCTTCTTCAAAATACTTCATCTCCTTCACCTTATTCCCGTTGATATCATAGACCAGGCTGCCTCCATCAAATACCACTTCGGTTTGTGAACCGACAGTATTACAATACAGCATCGGCAGTTTGTATTTCAGCGTATGCGCTTTGATCAAACTGTTCCGCACCACATCCTGCGCATAGTTATACGGCGAAGCTGATAAGTTGATCATCACATCCGGCCGGAGGCCGATCAGTTGTTCCATGGGCGTTATGCGGTACAAAGGATTCTCCCCCATGTTCCAGATATCCTCGCAGATCGTTACTGCCAGTTTTTTCCCTTTGAATTCAACAATATTCCATTCAAAAGCCGGTTCAAAATAACGGTATTCATCAAAGATGTCGTAGTTGGGCAGTAATGTTTTATGTATCTCGGCTTTTACCTGTTTTTCATAAAGGAAAAAAACCGCATTGAAAAGATCCTTTCCCTCTTTGCGGGGATTACGGGCAGGGCTGCCGACCAGGACACCAATGGTATCTGCATGTTCTTTGATACGATCAACCGTTTCATAACATTTATTGATGAAGTCTTCAAACTCCAGGAAATCCCGGGGCGGGTAACCACAAACGCAGAGTTCAGAAAATACCACCAGGTCGGCGCCATCCTGTTTGGCTTTACTGATTCCTTCAATGATCTTACGGCTGTTCTCTTCAAAATTGCCGATATGGTAGTTTTGCTGCGCTAATGCGATCTTCATATTACAAATTTAAGTGAATGTTTTTTGGCCGTACATTCGCTAAACAACATTTTGAACCCCATTACGTTTACCATGGCTATGAAAAAAACCTATCTTGTATTGCTGCTCGCCTTATCCCTGGCCGCCTGTACAAATAAAAAAAGCATTCCTGATGTATCCGGGGTGAAAGTAAATGTGCAGCTGGAACGGTTTGACCAGGATTTTTTTTCCATTGACAGCAACAATGTATTGCCCGGCCTGAACCGGTTGAATGTAAAATACCCGGTTCTTTCCGCTATTTTTTTACAGAACATCCTTGGATTGGATAGTGCAGGCACTTTAGCCGGGGTTAAAAGTTTTATCAGCCTCAGCCAGCCGGTAAAAGATACCATCAATGATGTTTTCAAGAATATTGATGGCCTGCAAAAAGAGTTTGAAAAAGCATTTCGGTTTGTAAAATATTATTTCCCCAACTACCAAATACCCAAAGTCATTACTGTTGCCGGCCCTATGGATGCGCTGGCACAGACCAGCAACGGGTACACACCTAATTTTCTCGGGCCGGATTTCCTCGGGATCAGTTTACAGTTTTATCTTGGTAATACATTCTCTCTTTACAGTGATCCTTATTTTATTGAAAATGTGGCGCCGGCTTACCGCAGCCGCCGTTTCAGTAAAGAGTATATTATCAGCGATGGTATGCAGCTGATCGTGGATGATCTTTTCCCGGAGAAAAGTACCGGCCAACCATTAGTTGAACAAATGATAGAAAGAGGAAAGCAATGGTGGCTATTGGATAAATTTTTGCCGCAAACAGCAGATTCCATCAAAACGGGTTATACCAAACAGCAGTTGGATTGGTGCACCGAAAACGAAGGCCTGATCTGGAGCCAGATCATCAAAAGTGAAGACCTCTATTCAGTAAACCCGATTACTATTCAAACCTATATCGGTGAAGGGCCATTTACACAAGGCTTTTCGCAGGAGTATTCCCCGGGCAACCTGGGTCAGTGGATCGGCTGGCAGATCGTAAAAAAGTTTGCTGAAAATAATCCTTCACTGAAACCGGAAGAAGTAATGAGCGCAACACCAAAGAAAATACTGGACGAAGCGAAATACAAACCTAAATAAAAGGAGAAGGTCAGTTGCCTTTGAAAGGAACGATCATTTCAAAAGAAGGAATATGCACATCAAAGAAGCTCTTGCTGTGCATGTTTTCCATTTCATACGTGCCTTCCATACGACCCATTTCTGTGCGAAGATTACAACCACTGACATACTGGTAGGTCTCGCCGGATTTTAAGATAGGCTGCACTCCGACAACACCTTCACCCTCCACATCCCGGTACATGCCGTTACTGTCAAAAATTTTCCAGTGGCGGCGATGCAGCTTGACAGGAAATGAATTGTGATTTTCAATATTGATGCGGTACGCAAACATGAACTCTGACTGCAGCGGGTTGCTGTAATCGGGCTGGTAGAATGTTTCTACAGACACTTTTACCCCTTCTGAGATCATACTGTTCATGCAAATCAATTTCAGTAAAAATAAACAAAAAGAAGTAAGCAATATATTCTTTAGCATATTTAACGCCCGTATTCCTTGTCCTTGCCCTAATTTTGCAGCCGTCCGTATTCACGAGGTATCGGACTTTTACGAACTAATCAAAGTTTTGAAAAAAAATAATCATATGAAAATCGCTGTTGCCAAAGGAGATGGGATCGGACCGGAAATAATGGACGCTGTATTAAAGATTTTTTCTGCTAACCATGTTCCGCTGGAATATGATTTTGTGGACATGGGTAAATGGGTCTTTGATAAAGGTTTTAATAACGGAATGACCCCGGAAGCCAAACAAACCATTGAAAATCTTGGCTTGCTTTTTAAGGGGCCGATGGAAACACCTAAGGGCAAGGGTGTCAAGAGCATCAACGTTACCGCCAGGAAAACCTGGAACACATTCGCCAATAAAAGAGATTTCAGAACACTGCATGGCGTGGATACTGTTTTTAGCAAAGCAGGCATTCCCATTGATATTACAGTAGTAAGAGAAAATATTGAAGATACCTATGGCGGCATTGAACATATGCTGACACATGATGTTGCCTTAAGCCGGCGTTTTATCACCCGTCCCGGCAGTATGCAGGTGATCCGTTATGCTTTTGAAATGGCCAAACAAAAGAAAGCCAAACGTATCACATGCGTACACAAGGCCAATATTATGAAGATCACTGATGGATTATTCCTCGAATGTTTCCAGGAAGTGGCCAAAGAATATCCTGAACTGAAAGCAGATGATATTATCGTGGATGATCTCTGTATGAAACTGGTAACAAGGCCTGACCTGTTTGATGTATTGGTATTAACCAATTTACAGGGTGATATTGTATCAGATCTTTGTGCCGGACTAGTTGGCGGCTTGGGTTTTGCTCCTTCTGCTAATATCGGCGACCATATCTCCATTTTTGAAGCTGTACACGGTACTGCCCCGGATATTGCCGGTAAGAATATAGCCAATCCAACTGCCTTATTATTGAGTGGACTGGCGATGCTCCGTCATGTTGGGTTAACTGAGAATGCAGCGGTAATTGAAAATGCGCTGCTGTATACATTGGAAAACGGCACCCATACCGGAGATTTTGGCGACAAAACAATTCCTTCAGTCAATACCACGCAGTTTGCCGATACAATCATCAGCAACTTTGGTAAGAAGCCGAATATTGGGGCAAGAGAGATTATTGCCAATGAACCGGGCACACCCACTCCTTTGAAACTGGAAACTAACCCGATGATGATCTCCAAAGAAAGCGAAAGCGAGACCATTGTTGGTGTTGACCTGTTTATTGAAAGTGATGAACAGCCGAATGCAATTGCGGAAAAATGTAAGCGTCATGCAGGGGTAAAATTCAATCTGATCAATATCAGTAACCGGGGCACACAGGTATGGCCAACCGGCTCAGTATATACTAATCTTGTTAATCAGTATAACGTCCGTTTCGAGAGCATTGAAGATGAGCCCCTGAACCAACAGGATGTAATTGGCCTGTATGTCAGCATGAGTGGCAATTTCAAGATATGCTCTTTTGAATTATTGAATATGTGGGCTGGCAAAAAAGCATATAGCCTGGCACAGGGACAGTAATACAGTTGGTAGTTACTGGTTTGTAGTTTGTAATTCTTAAAAATTAAACTACAAACCAGTAACTATAAACTACAAACCCGAACTAATTATCGCTGCATCAACTTTCTTCTTTTAAAATCATTCTTGATATACGTCAGCACACTATCAGCGATATTATCCTCGTAAGTTTTGATACCCATAGCCAATGCCATTTCTGCAATTCCATTTGTTTTTTTGATATTCCCCGCAACTGCAGCAAACCGCTGCTCCAGCATGGTAAAATAATGATTCAGGGCCGTTTCGCTCAACCGTTCAAAATGATATAATGGCAATTCCAGGTTCTTATCAGTTACATCTTCCGGTTTCTTTACCTGCATATCCGGGATAACAGGTACTACCAGTTTTCCTTTTTTATCTTTTCTTGTATACCGGCTCGCAGCAGCAGGGTTCTCATATCCTTTTACCACTGCTGATGTTTCCTTTTTATCCTTATCTGCTTCCTCAACACTTACCACAAAATATTTGCGGAGAAAACTCTGACAGTTATGCCGGCCCAGGAAAAAATCATGGATACGAAAATCAGCGGCAAGAAAGCCACCAAAGCCTCCTAAGGAACCACAGGCAATGGCATGTTCCGGGCGATAGCCATCTTTGGAAGGCGCCACCAGGTAAAGGCCGTTGTTATCATTGCTGTACGCATCCAGCATGGATTTGGCATCAAATAATAACTGGCTCTGCATGGCCATCACCACATCTTTGGCAAAACGCAGAATATGCTGGTGCGACTGGCCCGGTTTTTCAAACGGCGAATCAAAGCTTGGGAAAGGATCGATCAATATGATAGAAGTATTATCGCAGTTCTCATACTCCTTGCCGTACATATCTTTACGGATGCCCTGCAGGATATCTTTGGATATCTCGATTGGTTCGTTGTTCGCCACACCTCCATCAGCATTTAAGGAACGGAATATTTCTTTCCCGTCAGTTTCGAAATCCTTATCCTGCCCCTCACTGTCTAATTTTATCTTATCCCAGCTGAATCTTCCTCCTTTATTGATATATGGATTCTCCCAAAGGAAACGTTTAGGCCTGCTGACAAAGCGGCTGCTGAGGCCGATGGGGAAAGCCCCCGTGGCCATGGATGAGTCGATCAGTATATCAATAATATCCCTGTTGGCATAATCCAGCGGCATCCGTCCGTCATTCTCATAATTTTTAGCCACCCGGAAATGGGCCATATCACGGTGCTCTCTCGCATACTGGCGGATCAGCCCTTCTGAACTGGCTTTGGCCATCAGTTCGTATTTGATACCGGTGATATTAAAAAGTGTAAGGAATAATTCTGACCTGGGATTAATATAGGGACGATCAGTAAACGACTGCCCCTGGTATTTATACAAATAGTTTTTAAAATACCCGGCAATTGTATCAATGAAATTGGAATTCATCAGGGCGGGCACATATTCCATTTGAATATCTGTTGTAGCGAGCATTTCGGCAAACACATCATTACTGCCGGTCATCTGTACCCAGGTATCATATAATAAATTATAGCCGCCATCAGTTGTTGGCTTGTTATTGACCAGCTTCATAGAACTGATCTTTTCCTGTTGTGCAAATAAACTGATAGCAGAAGTGATACCGCCCCCGGAAGCGCCTCCAAACACATCAATCAGCACATCATGATCCGGGACAGAAGGATCACTATTCTTCTTTTTTTCTTCATACCAGTTATTCAATGCTTCAAATAAATAATCCATCACGCCTGCTGTATAAGCACCTGCTGAAATAGATCCGGCCATGCAAAGACCTAAATGAAAGGTTTTATCCCTGTTCATCATAATGTTGATTTAGAAATTACAAAAAGGCTACTGAACAGAGTGGGTGGGAGAGCATTAAACCGCCACTAAAGTAATTAATATTTTATACAAGATCGTCCGTAAATTAGAGACTCTGTTTAAACCAACTTTTAGCATGCAAAAAGAGATCAAGTATAAGAATAATGACATTACTGTTGTATGGAAACCGGATACCTGCATTCATTCCACCCTTTGCTGGAAAGGCCTGCTGGAAGTTTTTAATCCCAAAGAAAGAAAGTGGATCAATATGGACGGTGCTCCCACCGAAAAGATCATAGAGCAGGTAAGGAAATGCCCAAGTGGCGCACTAAGTTATTTCCTGAATGAAGAAAGCAAAGCAGGGGAAGAGGATAAAATCGTTGCAGAAGCGGCAAGTATTGTAAAAGTACAGGTGAGTGCCAACGGACCCTATCTTATCAATACAGAATGCCTGATTGTTCATAGTGATGGGCGGGAAGAAATAAAGACCGGAACCGTGGCTTTATGCAGGTGCGGGGCTTCCGGCAATAAACCTTATTGTGATGGCAGTCACCGGAAGGCCGGGTTTGAAGGCTGATTAATTAAGAGAACCAAAACCAGTTGAAATAAGCATAAGTAGCAGTAAACAAAACCACAAGTGAAAGCAACATTGCAATAAAACCATTGTTCCTTTTACTCCCGTTCACTTCCTTGATTCCGGTTACCAACTGATACAGCCCGATATAAATATAAATCCCGCACAGAACAGCAATGACTGCATAAATTAACGTGAATGGAAGCAGTAAAATAAACAACCCGGTTCCCATTACAGGCAATTCATATTTTTTTGGAAAGCTTATACCCATTCTTCTGCAACCACTGCAACACTTTATCCCTTTGATCTCCCTGCACAATGATCTCACCA
This sequence comes from Chitinophagaceae bacterium UBA4411, assembly GCA_002400415.1. Taxonomy (GTDB): domain Bacteria; phylum Bacteroidota; class Bacteroidia; order Chitinophagales; family Chitinophagaceae; genus CADEDV01. The sequence continues at coordinate 317,241 of DGQP01000007.1, read as the reverse complement.
TCTTTAGCCGAACCACCTGTGCCGCAAAATGATTTTAATTTCTTGCCCAGTTCCTGCAAGTCATCATCTGTACCAACAAACCCTTCTACCAACGTAACTGCTTTTCCAGCCCGGTGTTTCGTATCAAGCCTGATCTTTAGTTTTTGCTGCGCAGGCGCTAAGGTTGCTGTGTTCTCCTGTTCTTCTTCAAATTTAAAATTGGGATCAGTGCTGAAAACAAATCCTCTGCTGTCTGGCTTATTTTTCTTTGACATCACTTAAATATACTTATTGGTCTGGAGAGGCCTTTAAACTCAGGTCGAGACTTTTAGCCTGGTGGATCAAAGCTCCCACACTTACAAAATCAACACCTGTCTTTGCATATGCTTCAATATTCTCCATGTTGATTCCGCCACTTGCTTCTGTTTCAAAATCATTACCGATATACTGAAGGGCATCCAGAATCTGTTCCGGATTAAAATTATCCAGCATGATGCGGAAAACTTTTCCCTTCCCGGCCACCACGACCCTTTTCACATCATCAACCGACCTGGTTTCCACTTCGATCTTTAGCCCCGGTTTTTTTTGGTTCACATAATCAGCGGCCCTTTCTATTGCTTTTTCAATACTGCCGCAATAATCAATGTGATTATCTTTCAGCATGATCATATCATACAAACCAAACCGGTGGTTGACGCCGCCGCCGATGCGGACGGCTTCTTTTTCTAATAGCCGGAAATTAGGTGTTGTTTTTCTTGTGTCCAGTAACCGTGTTTTGTAGCCTTCCAGCTTATTGACATATTGCTTCGTCAGGGTAGCAATACCACTCATCCGCTGCATACAGTTCAGCACCAGCCTTTCGCATTGGAGAATCGTATGCACCGAAGCTTCCACCTCAAATGCTTTTTCACCATACTTCATCTCTTCCCCATCCTTTTTGAATGCAGTGAACACAGCCCCCGGCTCCTTATAAGTAATTATCTTGTTAGCAACGGCCATCCCGGCAAGAATACCATCCTGTTTTATTTTTAGCACTGCCTTTCCTTTTGCATCTGCAGGAATACAGGAAAGAGCGGAATGATCTCCGTCCCCTACATCTTCCTTTAAGGCTTCATCTATCAGATGCTGTAATTGTTCTTCAAAATTCATAGCAACAAAAATAAAGAAGCCCTCCCTTGATTCGGGAAGGCTTCGCCTGTTTATTTTGGAATTCTTTTATTCTACGGGTTGAAAACGGATCTCTTTCACCACTTCACGGCCATTTCTGGTTTTTAAAAAAACATTAGTACGGAAATTACCTGCCGCGGTTTGCAGGGTACCGATACAGAAATGACCACCGGGAGAGTCTCCTTTGTGCTTAAGATCAAATCCTTTCACATTATTATTACTGAAAAAATCCCTGACGATCTGTTGTGCCTGGGCCTTGCTGTAACTGTCGCTCTTATCAGGCAATGTCAGTTCCACATTATCATCAAAATATTTTGCCAGTTCAGATGCATTACCTGAACGTAAAGCACCAATCACATTATCAATAGTGTTTTGCGTGGTAAATGATGAGAGCGAAAAGACCGCCGTAATCAGTAAAGATGTAAAAAAAGGTTTCATACTTAAAGGTTTTCACAGGGGTATTAAACTAAAAACATGCCACATAATTACAGGTTATCAACAGGTACTAAATTACTAAAAACCAACAGCTTTTTTGCATAATCAATGGCAAATAACTGATTTGGGTGTAGATTTACAGCGCATTGTTCCCTGAAAATGAATGTATTTGTACTAACAATAAACTGTTGATAAAAAATGTCACAAAAACGTGTAATTCTGATCATCATGGACGGCTGGGGCTTAGGTAAAGTTGCATCAGCTGATGCTATTCAGAACGCCAATGTCCCTTTTACTAAATCATTGTATTCCAGGTATCCAAACACAACATTAGTTACTTGCGGAGAAGCTGTCGGGCTGCCTGATGGACAAATGGGTAACTCAGAAGTAGGCCATCTCAACCTTGGTGCCGGCAGGGTGGTTTACCAGGAATTGCAAAGAATCAATGTGGCCGTAAGAGACGGATCTTTCGCTAAAAATGAAACGTTGCTGGCTTCTGTTAAGTATGCAAAAGTCAATAACAAGCCCCTCCATTTACTTGGACTTGTCAGCGATGGTGGTGTGCATTCCCATATTAATCACCTGAAAGCAATAGTTGATGTTTGCAAAGCAGAAGGATTAGAACAGGTCTTCATCCATGCTTTCACGGACGGCCGTGATTGCGATCCGAAAAGCGGGTTGGGTTTTATTACTGAATTGCAGGCTCATTTAAATACAAGTGTCGGAAAGATTGCCACCGTAAGTGGTCGCTATTACGCCATGGATCGTGATAAAAGATGGGAAAGGGTGAAACTGGCCTATGATGCCCTGGTAAAGGGTGCAGGTGCAAAAGCAACCGACGCTATTCAGGCAGTTGAAAATTCTTATGCTGCTGATATCACGGATGAGTTCATCAAACCAACAATCATTGTAGATGAAAACCAGCAGCCGTTAGCAACAATTGCGGAAGGCGATGCAGCCATTTGTTTTAATTTCCGCACCGACCGCTGCCGGGAGATCACGCAGGTACTCACCCAAATGGACCTGCCTGAATTTGACATGAAGCACCTGTCCTTACATTATACCACGATGACAGAATATGACAAGACTTATAAAAATGTACATATTGTTTTTGAAAATGATAATCTTAATAACACATTAGGCGAGATCTTGCAGCAAAACGGGTTGAAACAGATCCGTATTGCAGAAACAGAAAAATACCCTCACGTCAGTTTTTTCTTCAGCGGTGGCCGGGAAGTACCGTTTGAAGGAGAAAAAAGAATTATGATTCAGTCGCCCAAGGTAGCCACCTACGATCTGCAACCGGAAATGAGCGCTTTTGAAGTGACTGATGCTATAGTTCCGGAGATACAAAATAAAACAGCCGATTTCATTTGCCTCAATTTCGCCAACGCTGATATGGTGGGTCATACCGGCGTATGGTCTGCAGCGATCAAAGCCGTTGAAACAGTAGATAAATGCGTTGAGAGAGTTGTAACCGCTGCGCTGGAAAGTGATTACGCCGTATTCCTGACAGCCGATCATGGCAACTCTGATTACCTGATCAATGAAGATGGGTCACCCAATACAGCGCATACCCTTAACCCTGTTCCTTTCTTTATCATTGATACAACCTGGAAAGGAGTTATCAAACCCGGCAAACTTGGCGATATCGCCCCGACTATTTTGACGATAATGAAACTTCCCGTTCCGGCGGAAATGACCGGAGATGTTTTAATTGATAAATTATAACTTTAGTTCAAACAAAAAGTCTATGCTAAAGAAGATATTATTGGTTTTACTGGCTGCCTTTATTATTATACAATTCATACATCCCGGGAAAAATGTTGCTGATGGCCCGCAGCCCAATTATATCGGGAATGTCTATGCAGTTCCGGAAGAGGTAAAATCAATTTTATCAAAAGCCTGTAATGATTGTCACAGCAACAATACAGTGTATCCATGGTATGCAAAGATCCAGCCTGTTGACTGGTGGCTGACCGGTCATGTAAACGATGGTAAAGAGGAACTCAACTTTGATGAATTCAATGGATACACATTGCGCCGCCAGTACCGTAAACTGGAAGAGTGTATTGAACAGGTAAAAGAGGGCAAGATGCCCCTTGATTCTTACACCTGGGTACATAAAGATGCTAAACTGCGCGATGACGAAAAAGCTAAACTGACAGGCTGGTTTGAATCCATAAGAACAGATATGGAATCAAAAAACCCTATCGATAGCCTGAAGCGAAAAAAATAGCGCCTTTAACAAGGCATATTTACAACAGTGAAAACTGCAACCAAAAAAATAGCCGGTATTTTGTTTATACTGCTGGGAACTACTCCCTGGTTGTTTGTATTTGTTTTTCTGATCCGGCAGGAGGTTATCCGCCACAAAATGACAGAGGAACTTGAAAAAGATATTCCCAAACAGGTACTCATTATTCCTGACGATGATATCCATTGGGTAAAGAAAGGGAAAGAGATTTTTTTCAATCAGAGAATGTTTGATATCAAAGCAATGGCATCTTATAACGGCATAACTACTTTCACCGGCTTTTTTGATGACCAGGAAACAGCATTAAAAAAACAATTATCAGAAGGCTGGAATAAAAATGCCACCCAACGTAACCAGTTACTGGCACAAATGATTTTCTCGCTTCAATGCACACTTGCTGCAAACAGCTCCGGTGAATTTACGGGCACTATATGTAATGAAGTCATTCCGGCTTTAATAACAGCATCTCTTCCCGACAGCTACCAGGCGATACTCACCCCTCCCCCGCAGGCATGATTTGAATACAGAAGGATCATTTTTAATTTATTCAATCAAACCTGTTTTATTATGAGAAAGTTTACAATGCTTTCAGCATTGCTGTGTCTTGCTATTATATCATTCAGCCAGACGGACACCACTGAAAAGAACCTGGATGAAGTGACCGTTTATTCCAACAAATTCGCAGAAAAGAAAAAGAACCTTGCACAGAAAATAGATGTCATCAGCAGCAAGAACATTGCTAAAGTCAACGCCCAAAATACCGGTGATCTGCTGATTGCTTCCGGGAACGTATTTGTTCAAAAAAGCCAGCAGGGGGGCAGCAGCCCTGTCATTCGGGGCTTCGAAGCAAGCCGTGTGTTACTGGTCGTCGACGGCATCCGCCTGAATAATGCCATTTATCGTGCCGGCCACTTACAGAATGTTATTACTGTTGATCAGAACATGCTTGAGTCGGTAGAAATCATGCAGGGTCCCTCTTCCACTATCTATGGCAGTGATGCATTAGGAGGTGTGGTTAGTTTCAGAAGCAAATCTCCCAAACTGTCCGCAACGGGTAAATTAAAAACCAGCGGAACAGCCTTTGCCCGTTACAGCTCTGCCAATAAAGAAAAAACCGGGCATATTGACTTCAGCCTGGGCGGTAAAAAAATCGGCTGGTTACAATCTTATAACTACAGCGATTTTGGTGATATGAAAATGGGTACGAATTACCCCAACAAGTATCCCACATTTGGCCGGCGTGATTCTGCAATAAGGAATATTAACGGAGTAGATTATGTAACCGGGAATAATGACAGCAGGGTTCAGGAATTCTCGGGTTACAAACAATGGGATATCACACAAAAGTTCTTATACAGGCAAAATGAAAAAATAACTCATTCATTGAATTTCCAGCTATCCAACTCAACGGATATACCCCGTTATGACAGGTTGCAGGACAAACGTTATTTTAATGCGGCTATCGGAACAACACTTCGTTATGCAGAATGGTATTATGGCCCGCAAAAAAGACTATTAGGTGCATATGAATTAAATGTCAGAAAATTAGGCTTCCTGGATGAATTCAGGATCAACCTGAACTACCAGGACATAGAAGAAAGCCGCAACCAGCGGGAATACCGTCGTTACGACAGGCTTGACAGCAGGGTGGAAAACCTGAAAGTAGCCGCTTTTAACGTGGATGGGAAAAAAACCTGGGGCAATAATGAAATCGTTGCTGGTATCGACGGGCAATTAAATGATCTGCAATCAACTGCCACAAGAACCAATATCAATACAGGTGCCGTATCCAAACTGGATACCCGGTATCCCGATGGCAATAACAAAATGAACTATTTTGGTGTATTTGCCCAGCATCTTTTAAAAATGAAAGATGGGAAGCTGGTATTGAACGATGGGATCCGTTTGCAGACTATCAGTCTCCGGTCGAGCATTATTGATAACTCCTTTTTTAATTTCCCTTTTACAGAAATCGAACAAAACCCCTTTGCTGTTACCGGTAATATAGGGCTCGTTTATATGCCTGCAGAAGGCGGCCGGATCACAGCTAATATTTCTTCCGGGTTCCGGGCACCCAATATTGATGACCTGGCGAGGATATTCGAATCCAGCACAGCCACCCGCAGGCTTATCGTACCCAATCCTGATATCAAACCTGAGTACACTTATAACTTCGACCTGGGCTTTACACAAAACATCAACAATAAGGTACAGTTTGAATTTACCGGTTTCTATACGTTGTTCAGGAATGCTATAGCTCCGGCTCCTTTTAAACTGAATGGACAGGATTCGGTAATTTACAATAGTGTAAAATCAGCTGTGTTTGCCAACCAGAATATAAACAAAGCTTATATCGTTGGTTTTAATGCCCGCCTGAAAGCTGTTTTGTCGGATGAAATTTCTTTTGAGAACACGATCAGCTATACTTATGGCCGTTTCAAAAACCCTGACGGCACCAAAACACCCCTTGACCATATCCCGCCTGTGTTTGGCAGATCAGGATTTACCTACCAAAAAGCAGGAGTCAATATGGAGTTTTTTGCCATGTTCAATGGCTGGAAAAGGATCAAAGATTATAACCCTAACGGGGAAGATAATGGCCAATATGCCACCCCGGCGGGAATGCCGGCCTGGTTCACCCTTAATTGGAGGGCCAGCCACCCTGTCGGGAAATACCTGACTGTACAACTTGGTATTGAGAATATTCTGGACAGAAACTACCGCTATTTTGCCTCCGGATTTTCAGCACCCGGACGAAATTTTATTATCGCACTCAGGGCTAATTTATAGCCCTCTGAAAAATAAAGCCTGCCTTCCGCAGGCTTTATTTTTATAGATGAATCCTGATTTTTTTCTCCCAATCCGGGTGTTTATACTGCCCAAATTTTACAACCCCGTGCAGCATTTGTACCTGAAAATTGTCTAAATTACAGGCAACCAAAGGGAATTTATGACCGAGGAAGCCATCTTAAAAGGATGTTTGAATAATGATACCACTGCCCAGCGGGAGTTGTACAACCGGTACAGCCCTAAAATGCTGGCCGTTTGTTATCGTTTTGCACACAACCGGGAGGACGCGGAAGATATGTTACAGGAGGGCTTTATCAAGGTCTTTTTACAAATACATACTTTCGAAAACAGGGGGGCATTTGAAGGCTGGATTCGCCGGATTATTGTTCATACCTGCATTAACATCCTCAAAAAGAATAAGAAGTTCAGTGAAAGTGTGGATATTATCCACGCAACGGGAGTACAGGTGAGGGAAGAGAGCGTTTCGGCTATCATCCAGGCAAAACAGGTGGTTGAATGTATCCGCCTTCTGCCGATTGGTTACCGGACAGTTCTGAACCTGTATGCTGTGGAAGGATACAGCCACAGGGAGATTGCCGGCATGCTGGACATTGAAGAAAGTACCAGTCGTAGCCAGTACACCAGAGCCAGGGCTATGCTGGAAGATATATTAGTACGAAAAAGAATATTGCTGAAACCAAAACAACAGACCGATTGGCTTGCCGCCGTTAGCCAGAGATAATTAACATAATACGTATCCTAAATTACTGACTGGTTATGGAGAGTAATTATAATAACAGGGATTTTGAGCAGTTTGTAAAGCAGAATGCAGACCAATACCGGATGTTTCCTTCCGATAAAGTATGGGCGGGCATTGACAAAGCATTACACACACGCCGCAGATGGTATGGCTGGGGGCTGGCTTTTCTACTACTTTTAACAGGTGCCGGTGTCGCCTTAGTCATGTTGACCACTACTCCGAACAAACAGGCCCCGACTCAACAGGTACTTTCAACAACTGGCAGCTTACCCTTCACAGCGAATAAACAAGCAACAATTAATAAAGAACCCGTTTCTTTATCCAGGCCGGCAACAGACATTGCAATCAGCCGCCCTTTGAATTTTGACAATAATTCCGCTACAGGATTACAAACCATCAATACCAATAATACAAACCGCCTGGAAACAGAACAAGGTACTATTGTAAAATCTGCTGTTAACGATGTAGCGGAGCCGGAGCCCGTCAAAGCTTTGAAGACCTCACTTGACAATAAGAGCCCGAAAGACTTGTATACGAACAACTCCCTTTCCAGGCCGTCTTATGTAACAGTTGGTTCAAAACAAAAAGAATTGGCTGCAGAACAGATTACCCCCTCAACTGATGAGAAGAAAATAGTACATGCTAAACCTAATGAGCAGTTTTCTGAGTACCCCCTGACTATTGAAAGCGTTGTGAATAGTTTCAAAAAAGGTAAACTGGCGAGAAAAATAGCTTACCAGGTATATATTGCCCCAACTGTCAGCTACCGTAAACTGTCGGAGAACAAGGGATTTTTACAATCTGCAGCCTCTGCGGGTAGTGTCCCTGCTTTTGCTGCTTACAATGACGTGAAAAACGTGGTGATACACAAACCCGATATCGGCCTCGAACTGGGATTCGCAGCGAAATACCCGCTCACAAAAAACCTGCAGGTTAAGGCTGGCTTACAATTTAATGTAAGCCGTTATGATATCAAAGCCTACACTTACCCGGGAGAAATTGCTACCATTGCCCTGGATGCAGGCTCTAACAGTTCTATTTCAAGAGAAACAACTTATCGTACCCGGAGTGGTAACAGAGCTAACTGGTTGCAAAATCTTTATTATTCTGCATCGCTGCCAGTTGGTGTTGAATTCAAACTCGTTCCCGGTAAGAACAGTGCCAATTATTTTGGAATTGCGGCAACCATCCAGCCAACCTATATTATCAGCGACAGGACCTACCTGCTTTCAACCGATTTCAAGAATTATGTAAAAGTCCCTTCACTGACACGGAACTGGAATATGAATACAAGCTTTGAAGCTTTTATGAGTTACGGTACCGGTAAAACAAAATGGCAGGTGGGACCACAAATCCGCTACCAGATCCGGTCAAGCTTTGAAAATAAATACCCCGTGAAAGAAAATCTGTTTGATTTTGGTCTTAAAATCGGTATTACCCTGAATCAGTAACCGATACTAACTGCTCGCTTTGCTAAGATATCCCGGTCTGCACTCCGCTGTGGCCGGGATTTTTTTTGAAGTTTTGTTTTACACTAATTTTAGGGCATGAAAAAAAAGATCCTCATAGCCGGCCTGACCCTGCTGCTGATAGCCGGTTGTAAAGACGAGAAAGAAGATGCGGCCAAAAAATTTATTTCAATTCATTCCTATATTAATTCACAGGTGGCGGGGGTAGATACATCGCTGTACCCGATCATTAAACTTGACATAATTGATAGTACACACACCGATACCACTTATGTGAAAAGAGAAGAGTTCAGAACCCTTGCCAAAGATTTTCTCGACCTGCCGGATATTGCAGAAAAGAAATACCGCAAAAAATACCGGGAAGAGTCCCGCTATGACGAAGAAATGGACAGGGCTATTATTACCTATTTGCCCTCAGATCCCTCTAAAGCAGTAATACAACGGCAGGAAATGCATGTGAAACCGAACCTGGGTGGCGGAGATGCTATTGTGAAGACATTATATATCGACTACCTGCTTAATTCGAAGGACAGCATTGTGCAAAAAAGAATGCTCTGGCAGGTGGACAGGAGTTTCCAGGTAACCACTATCAGGCAATTGCCCGGGCAAGAAGAGAGGATATCAACCGTAAAAGTGATCTGGAATGAACCAGCCAATCAATGACGGCAGCCGATTTTCAACATATCGCTACCACGATACCGCATCAGCCGGGTATCTATAAGTACTTTGACAGCAGTAATGAATTGCTGTATGTCGGCAAGGCGAAAAACCTGCGCAAAAGAATCAGCTCTTATTTTACCAAAACATTTACCAGTTACAAAACACATGAACTGGTACAGCGGATCAACAGGATTGAGTTTACCATTGTAGATTCAGAGCAAGATGCCTTTTTGCTGGAAAATTCGTTGATCAAACAATTTCAGCCCCGTTTCAATATCAACCTGAAAGATGATAAAACCTATCCATTCATTGTCATTAAGAATGAGCCTTTCCCAAGGGTCTTTCTTACACGTAAGAAGATCATGGACGGGTCTGAATATCTCGGCCCGTATACTTCAGTGAAAAGAGTACGGGAATTAATGGAATTCATTAAGCAGACTATCCAACTCAGGAATTGTTCATTGAATCTCACAGATAAAAACATCCAAAAAGGTAAGTTCAAAGTTTGCCTTGAGTATCATTTGGGGAATTGCAAAGGCCCCTGCGAAGGGCTGCAAACAGCAGAAGACTACAGGGAGAATTTATTATTATTAAAAAATCTTTTAAAAGGAAGTTTATCCCCGGTTATCCGTCACTTTAAGGAAGAGATGAAGGAGCATGCAGCCAACCTGGCTTTTGAAAAAGCAGAGCTGACCCGGAAAAAAATCGAGTTCCTGGAGAATTACCAGTCAAAATCTGTTGTGGCCAATGCAAAGGCGGGTAATATGGACGTATTCTCGATTGTTAAAGAAAAAGATATTGCGTATGTCAATTTCCTGATGGTACGGGAAGGCACCATTGTACAAACACAGACCAATAAAGTGGAAACACACCTGGATGAACCCCCTGAAGAAATATTAAGCTTCACCATAGCGCAGCTCCGGGCAACATTTAATAGTGATGCCCCTGAGATTGTAATTCCGTTTAACATTGAGTTCCCGCAAACTGAAGTAACTATAACTGTACCCAAAGGTGGTGACAGGAAAAAGCTGCTGGAACTTTCAGAAAAGAATGTCAACTATTTTATAGAAGAAATCAGGGCGAAGGAACGACTTAAACTGGACCTGAAACAGGGCAGTAAAACAAACCTGTTACTGAAATTGCAATCCGACCTCCAATTGCAGGAGACCCCGGTGCACATCGAGTGCTTTGATAACTCCAATTTCCAGGGTAGCTACCCGGTGTCAGCCATGGTATGCTTTAAAAATGGCGAGCCCAGCAAAAAAGATTACCGGCATTTTAATGTAAAGACGGTAGAAGGCATCAATGATTTTGCCACGATGAAGGAAGCTGTTTACAGGCGTTATAAGCGGCTTAAAGAAGAGAAACAGGATTTTCCGCAGTTAGTGATTATAGATGGCGGTAAAGGGCAGCTAAGTGCTGCTATGGAGGCGATCCGGGAACTGGAGCTTGTTGGCAGCACAACCCTGGTGGGTTTGGCTAAAAACGAGGAGGAAATATTCTTTAGCGGCGACCAGGAATCACTGAAACTTCCCTTTAACAGTGAAAGCCTGAAACTGATCCGCCGCATCAGGGATGAAGTGCATCGTTTCGGCATTACATTCCACCGGCAGCAACGCAGTAAAGGTACCTTTAAAAATGAGCTGGAAGATATTCCTGGTATTGGCAAGACAACAGCTGATTTATTATTAAAAGAATTAAGATCGGTTAAAAATGTAAGTCAGCAAACAGAAGAAGAATTGGAAAAGCTGGTAGGAAAAGCTAAAGCAAAAATCATTGCAACACATTTCAAAAACTGATATTCAACAGCACTTGGGTAAAGACAAAAAAAATGGGGCCAGGATAGAAATCCAGCCCCGTTTTTAAAATCCAATATCCTATGAAAAACCGAGACGAAAATACGACATTTATTCAACTTTCCTATAGGACTTTTACGATTTTGAAAACTTTTTTTAATTCTTTTGTTTTGAAAGGTTTAAGCAATAAAAATGCCCCGTTAAACGGGGCATTTTTATTGCTATTTCAGGCGTGTATTTTTTACACTTAATAGGACCAGAGATCCTGTTCGTAATTAAAGATTTTATCCTTGATATTATCCCCTTCCAGAAGAGCCAGGATCGGGTCTCTCGGGTAGATTTGCTTCAACGTTTTATTAGCAGCATTGTCAATTGTTGATTTTACAATATAACTGCTGAACATCCTGCTTTCAAACAATTCTTCCCAGGTCTGGCGGCTTTGTCCCATATTCTTGGGGTTGTATACCTCTGCTTTTGCCAGCATGGGGCGAAGGTCAGGATAATATACCCAGAACATAACCGAACTACCTCTTTCCTGGCCGTTAGGACCTAAAATTGATTTTAACGGAGCCAATCCTAATATTCTTACAAACATTCTGCTGGCTTCCCTGTCAAAAACCCATTCTTCTTTGATTCTGAGTTTCATTACGCTTTTACCATCAAAACTGGATCTTGTAACAACATATTCGATCACCTTACTGGGGTCATTAACGTCAGTCTTAGCTACAGTATCTGCAGACCCAACCGTCAATTGCTGGATTTCAGTCATTGTCATCGGTGTGGTAAATCTTTCATCAGAGAATGCTGTTACCTGTCCGGTATTCACCGCCTTTAACAACATATTGATGAATAACTCACTTCCGTTATCACTTTGCGCATCGTAGCGGAACACCTGGTTCATTTTTTCACGCAGGTCCAGTTCACGCCATACTTTTTCAGCAAACAAGGCATCATCCCAGCGAAGATGTTCATATTCCAGGGGGGTTCTCGCAGTCAGGTTACTTTTATCAAAAGCATTGTCATTACGCAACGATTTTTTGACAATTGTATCAGAGACTGAACTTGAATCTACACGGATAGGAATATTTCCGTAAGGATTATAATTAGACGGCTGGTTATTATTAGTCTGCTGCTGTGCTTCAGCCCCGGTTGGATTAGCCGGCGTGGTTCCACCTCCTCTGCGGCGGGGAGCCCTCTGTGCTGCCACTGAATCAGCCAGCACACATAACAAAAGTGCCGCACAACCGAAACGAATGAATTTGTTTATCATAACTCTCTTTATTATCTGATGTTGTAATAAATACCCGGCAGTTTCCTTACCCTTCCGTCAGGCCCGATAGCACGGATATCACGGATAGTAATCAGAGAACCGCTCCTTAACTTGTTAATAGCTGACTGAGCTTTCGGACTCCAGGTATTACCCGTACAAGGCGCTTCAATGATATCTCCTGTTTCAGGATCATCAGCTTCTACAACGAAACTTTGTACGGTATATTTCAATTCAAAAGGAAAATCTTTGATCCAGGCAGATACCCCTGCCTGAGCTTTGAAAGCCCCGGCAGGCACATTTTCACCACTTGGAAATGCTCCAACTGTAGCTGCAGGATCAGGAATGGTTCTTACACGGAATTGGGAAACTCCGGCGACTTTTCCATCTACCGATACAGTGATCTTACAATCATCGGTTACACTGTTAACACGGGCGTTGTATTTACCATTACCAACCCTGTTAATGGCCCCGCCGCCGCCTGAAATACTGACCTGTATTTTATCATCTCCGCCACCGCTAGCAGCGATGGAAAGAGGGTTATCAACATTAATGTAGAGGACATTCATTTTATCCAACGCAATAGAAGCATTAGCCTGACCAACAGTATATTCGATATTTTTTTCAATTAGCTGATCCTTACCATCCTGATCCTTATAAGCAATTCTTACAGGTATAGTACGGTTACCTATGGCGCCAGCGGGTAATTTGGTATGTGCTGCACCATCTTCCCCTATAGTTACATTTTGCCCGCCAATTGTTATCACCGGCAAAGCTTGTTTACTAAAGGCACCCACACCTGCAGTGATTTCAATATCTTGCCCGGGCATCAGGTAATTAGAACTTTGACCGATAATAGCAGCGTAGGTATCGAAGCGAACAGTTACCTTACCTACTTGTTCATGGCAAAAAGAAACAACTTTATTCTCTGTTGTTTTAATGTCGTTCTGGAATTTACTCAAGATCGTCATAGCTGCGACAGTAGGTACCATTCTGAAATAAGCAGCCTCCCAGCTGTTATTACCCTTGTTTTTTGTCGGAGGCATGGTCAGGTCAATCTGCAGACCATTTTTAAAGGCTGAATCAATAGCAGGGTCAACCGCCAGTACATCCTTTTTATATTTCTCTAATGCTGCATAGAGTTTTTTACCCTCCCCTTTTTCCACCATGATACGGGTGGCAATATCCAGGTTATCTTCCTTGAAGGTTTTATCCTTATTATTGGGATCTCCACCTGCTTCTTTTAATATCTGGTCTTTGTATCCTTGTATATATGTAAATATCTCCTTGGAAAGATCCATTACTTGTTTGGCTTTGGGCTGCCAGTATTGGGCCTTCACCATAGAAGTGGGATCAGACATTTTCTCAGTCAAAGACTCAAATACCGTTTGCGAAGATTTGTCTACCGTGGTATTAGTCTTTTCCAGGCTATTATTTACCGTTTTGAAGGCATTCAGAATCTCTGATGACACGTTCAGGGCCAGGAGGGCCGTCAGAACGAGGTACATCATGTTGATCATCTTTTGCCGTGGCTCTTTAGGTAAAGACATGACGATTTATGTTTTTTTATTCCGCGTTTACGGAACTGGTTTTAGAAATGGTGACTTTCAAAAATCACGGGATACGGATACGGAATTTAAACGAACCCTTGTACCGTTAGTTTATTTTTAGTTGCGACCCTGCATAGCACTGAGCATATTGCCATAAATATTATTCAGGCGGCCCAGGTTATTCGCCAGTAAAGCAATCTGGTCTTGTGCTTTCTTGGCATCTTCCACACTACCCTGCATGGCTTCAGAAGCTTGTGTAAGGTTGCTGTAGAATTTATTCATGGCCTTCAGGTGATTATTAGTATCCTGTAATTCCAGCTCGTAAATAGTGTTCAGGGAAGACAGGTTCTTTGTTAATACCTGCACCTGCTCATGGAATTGTTTAGTGCCGTCCGCAGCCTGGTTGAAGTGCTGAATACTGTTAGCAGCACCAACATAAGCGTCTTTCATCTGGCCTAAGGCAGCAGAAGCTTCTTTGGTTTTAGCAGTATAGTCACCGGTAGCGGCAACAACATCCGTGATGTCAGCCATTTTATCAACGGTGCCACCTAATTTTTTGAAGTTCTCACCCAGGCGACCTAAGTTAGCCGGTGTGATATCAGCATCTTTCAGCATATCCTCCAGTTTGTTCAGCGCTGGATTGCCGGTGCTGGCTCCCGGTAAAGTAAGCGGTGTAGGCTTGAAGTTAGGGTCAAGGTCAGGGTGAACATTAATATCCGGAAAATAACGTTGCCAATGGGGTTCTTCAGGAGGAGGTACCAATAGGGCCATCACTAAGAACACAATTACCTCAGCCAACAGACCGGCTGTAATCATTTCATCGGCAGCAGGCCAGTGACGGATTTTGAATAACGCCCCTAGAATTACTATAGCAGCAAAAAAAGCGAATATGAAATTGAGGACAACCTGACCTCTGTGGGTTTTAAAGAACATCATAGCGGGTTCGTTTTTATAGTTTATTAAATTTTAACAAAAGCAAATAACGGGAAAATGAATCCAAAAATTGTTTCATAAAAAAAGAGGTCGCAGATATAAAGACCTCATGGAATTATTTTATCTGCGACGACCTTTTTGCGGAGCTGCGGGTAAATCGATCACACAACGGAAACCGATGTAAGATTTTGTAGAATCCTGGTATTCGTAAGTGCTGGTACCATTTTGCAGGTAATAACCCACGTCCTTCCAGCTGCCACCACGGATAATCTTACGCTTCATCAGCGGAGGATCCTCGTCTTTGGCATTCCAGCGAACATCCGGGTTCATATCATGCTGGAAGTTGTTACGTCCTTCGTAGTAAATTGTAGAAGTCCACTCTGCCACGTTACCAGACATGCAATACAGACCATAATCATTCGGCCAGTAAGCATCGGCACGAACAGTATAGAAACCACCATCCTCGGGATAGTTTCCACGGCCGGGTTTGAAGTTGGCCATTAAACATCCTTTCTTATTTCTCAGGTAATAGTTACCCCAGGGGAACATAGTTTGTGAACGTCCGCCACGTGCCGCATATTCCCACTGCGCTTCTGTTGGCAGGCGGAAATCTGATTCCTGTGCACGTTTTTTTGAATCAAGGAAGGTATTCAGCAAATGGGTTCTCCACTCGCAAAAAGCCGTAGCCTGTTTCCAGTTAACACCCACCACAGGATAGTTACCAAATGAAGGATGAGAGAAATACCGCTTGGTCATTGGTTCGTTATATGAGTAAGAGAAGTCGCGGATCCAAACCAGGGTATCAGGATAAATCGGAGTATCTTTTTTGATCATGAACTTAGAACGTGGTTTGCCGGCATTTTCCCGTTTCGCACTTTCTTTCAGATCAAATATTTCTGAGTGGTAAATTAATTTTGAAGGATCGATCTCTTTTTTACCGAAGATCCTGTCTTCAGGAGCAAAGATCAGGTCTGTGCTGCCGAGGTCTTCTATACTTTTAGGGTCATTCCATTTGAAAGTAGCCATTGCTTTCCAGTCAACATATTCGTTGCCATCAGCACCAGCTTTTACTTTGCCAAGCTTACGGGCAGCAACAGAGTCGCGAACCCAATAAACAAACTGACGATACTCATTGTTGGTGATTTCAGTGGCATCCATCCAGAATCCACTGATAGAAATGGACCTGTTACGGGAACTGAAGGCATAAGCCGGGTCTTCATCACTTGGGCCCATATGGAAAGTACCCTGGGGAACATACACCATGCCCGGAGGTTTGGGCAAAGTATACTTATTTCCCGGAGCAATGCCATGCACCTGGCCATCGTTGGGAAGGCTTCCGCCTTTGTTTTTCTTTCCTCCCAGTATGCCACAACTTGACATCAGGGTGATACACGCAACTGCGAGGAGTGTGTAGTTCAGGTTTTTCATTTTCATACACTTAAAGGGTATTGGGCAAATATAATGTTTTGACCTTATCGGTTGCACAACGTTATGATTTATTTTTTTCAAATCAAAGTGGTTTTTACGAGGTAAAATATCTAACGGATTTTGATCTCTTTTATTGTATTAACTAAAAATTAATTATTCAATTTTACCCTTGTTTATCAGCGTAATAAGTTGCCCCGCAGAAGAAACCGGCGCCCGGCAAGCATAGTTTTTACACAACCAAATGTTAGTTTTTTTAGTGATGGGTTTTCCATCCACTAAAGGATAGCTACTGTCGTCGCTGGCAACCATTACCACCTTGTGTGGCAGGTACATTTTCAGCACATCCTTGTGTATTTCTGCCGGGCTTTGGCCCGTAATCACAATTTCTGCGGTTCCGTCTGTGATTTCCAGGAACAACCCTGCCCATACACCAAACGAGGTGGGATATTTTATTATTGCATTCGCCAGGCCGGATATCATTGCAAAAGACCTGTCCCGCCAGTCCTGCTTATCCATTAGTACCGATAATTGATACAGGTTCGCTGCCATTACCGCATTCCCGGACGGAACCGCCCCATCATAGACTTCTTTTTTGCGGACAATAATGTCCGGTTGATTTTGAGGAGTATAAAAGAAGTAGCCGGTTTCGTCCCCGCTGAATTGACCGATGACAAAATTGGTGATGGCAACCGCTTTATCCAGCCAGCCTGTATCCCCGGTTATCTCCTGCAACTGGAGCAGGGCCTGAATCAAAAAAGCATAATCATCAAGAAAGGCTGGGAATCTCGCTTGCTCCTTCTTCCAGGTATGGTGAAAGCCAGCTGCGTCTTTTGCAGCTAATTTTTCAAACAGGAAATTCATATTATCTATAGCCAGCTGCTTATAATGCTCATCGCCTGTGGCCGCAAAAGCTTTTCCAAGGGTTGTATTCATCAGGGCATTCCAGCCTAATATAATTTTGTCATCTAAAGAAGGGCGGACTCTTTTGCTCCTTTCCGCTAACAGCAGTTTCTTACATTTTTCAATAACCGGGGAAAGCTCATTTACAGATATCTTATTATTAGCGGCGAATTCCTCAGCTGACTCCTTCGTCCAAAGAATAGTTTGCCCTTCCCAGTTACCTCCCGGCCTGATATCATAATAAGCACAAAAGAGAGCTGTATCTTTTCCGAGTAATTTATTTACTTCTTCATAGGTCCATACGTAAAATTTACCTTCCACTCCTTCACTGTCAGCATCCAATGCCGCATAAAATCCTTTTCCCGGGTGCATCAATTCTCTTTCAATAAAAGCTATGGTTTCCCCGATTATTTCTTTATACTTTTCATTTTTCGTTAGCTGGAAAGCCTCACTTAATACTGAAACCAGTAATGCATTATCATAAAGCATCTTTTCAAAATGGGGCACCAGCCATTCTGTATCCGTTGAGTAACGGGCAAAACCTCCTCCCACCTGGTCGTAGATACCTCCACCAACCATTTTATCAACGCTTAGCAAAGCCTGTTGCAGCGCATCTTCATTCCCTGAAACATAATGATACCTGAGTAAAAATTGAATCGTAAATGTTTGAGGGAATTTAGGAGCTTTCCCAAACCCGCCCCATTGTTTATCGGCAGATTTCATGACAGCTTCAAAGGTCTTCTCCAGGTTTCCGGAGGTGAAAAACGGCTCTTCTGCCCCGGGTTTTTGCAATCCAAAGGCATTAGACTGTGATAAGTGGGCAGTAAGATTTTCGGCCTGCGCATCAATTTCATGTCTTCTCTCACGAAATGCCTGCGTAACACTGTTTAATACATCCTGCCAGGAAGGCCGGTTAAATGCTTTTTGTGGCGGAAAATAAGTGCCTCCATAAAAAGGTTTTCCATCAGGAGTCAGAAAAACATTCAGTGGCCAGCCCCCGCTGCCCGTCATAGCCTGCACCGCGTCCATGTAAATATGATCCAGGTCGGGTCTTTCTTCCCGGTCAATTTTAATATTAATGAAATGCTCATTCATGATCACGGCGGTTGCTTCATCTTCAAAACTTTCCCGTTCCATCACATGGCACCAGTGACAGGCTGAATAGCCAATACTCACAAGGATTGGCTTATTTTCCTTTCTTGCCCTTTGCAAAGCCTCATCGCCCCAGGGATACCAGTCCACCGGGTTATGAGCATGCTGCAAAAGATAAGGGCTTGTTTCCTGTAAAAGTTTATTACTGTATGTGTGCATATAAGTTACAATCACCGGTGAGTACTAAAGTTCGTGGTTTAGCCTGAAGTAAAAAGCAAAAGGATACTCGCCTGAGTATCCTTTTGCAATTACCTCTTATGTGATGATTTACTTTTTCTTTGCCAGGGCCGACAGGTATTGCTCCAGTGCGGCAACCATACTCGGCGTTTGTGGCTGAGGCGCTTTGATCTCCAGCTTTAACCCGGCTTCTTCCACAGCTTTAAAAGTATTGGCCCCAAAAGCACCAATCACCGTTCCGTTTTGCTTGAACTTGGGCAGGTTATCAAACAAACTCTTCACACCACTCGGAGTAAAGAAACACATGATGTCAAATTCATGCTGGGATAATAATTCCTTGACATCACTACTTACACTACGATACATAAATGCCAGTGCATGCTCGCAATTATTCGTCTTCAGCCAGTTAACGATTTCATTATCCTGCTGGTTCTCTGAGCATACATACAGGAATTTCTCATTCCCCTTGTGTTTATTCACTACCTCAAACATGCTCTTATTAGTGCCATCGGCCCCATAAAACACCTTGCGTTTACGATAGAGAATGAACTTTTGCAGATAGAGTGCCACTGCCTCAGTAATACAGAAATACTTGGTATCCTGCGATACATTCACCTTCATTTCCTCGCACATCCTGAAGAAATGATCGATAGCATTTCTGCTGGTGAAAATAACGCCGGTATAATTGGGTATCTCAATCTTTTGCTTGCGGAAGTCCCTCGCCGGAATGGCCTCCAGTTTAATGAAGGGCTTAAACTCCAGCTCTACTCCATACCTCCGGGCCAGTTCAAAGTACGGAGACTTTTCACTTTCGGGCCTCGGTTGGGTAATCAGGATCTTATTTATTGCTTTGGCCTGCTCGCCGGCCTTATTAACCCCATTTTTAATCATGTGCGGTTCGGCTAAAGTTGTGCGCAAAGGTAAGAAGTTCTATTGAAAAAATACGAGTAAAACCTTGTAAATCAGCAAAAGCGGTGCGATTTCAAAAGCACAGAGATATAAAAAGAAATGAAAAGGATTGAATTTGACCTGATTACGAACAGCAGAATAAGTAAGGACAAACCTGTATAAAAGGAGTATTCCGATGCCAGTCCACGACAACACCAGAGCTGCCTGGTACCCGTTTCCCTGCATAAAAGCCAGCATTATAAGAAGAGGTAACAGGAAAACGCCGATTACCTTGTTAATGATGAAAACAATAAAAATATAAGAATCGGCCGCCTCCTGCAGGTTGAAGATCCACCCAAGAATCTTCAGCCCGGTAAATTTCACAAAGTAGGTTACAGAAAGACCTGCGGCACAATACAGGAAAAACAACCAAAACACCGGTTTTTCAATAAGGTGGAAATGAAGCAACATAAAATCAATGTACAGACCGCCGGTAAGAACAAAGAAACCATTTAATAAAAGGGAAGGCAACGGCGTTTGCATCAGTTGCTCCCTTATCTGCCGTTGTTTAAGTGTTGTCCTGAAGAAAAGACGAAGAAGATCGCTGAAGTATTTAGGAAACGCCATCCGGAAAAAGGCAAATACTAATAATAAGAATAAGAGAAAGTAGAAAAGAAGCTCTTTGCCTTCAAATCGTTTCAGGTTGCCGGTCTCTGGTGATAACGGGTTACCGGCAAATCCAAAATAAGGATGATGCTGCATTACCTGCCGGTATAATGGCACAGATGGATCTACCTGCCAACCGGTATCTTTTTCAATTGGTTTCCGTGAAAAAGAATCAGCCATTCGTATGGCCAGCAATGAATCCCGGAGCAAAGCGGCGTCCCGGACATGTAATGAATCAGCTTGTAAAGTCCCGTTGACAGCTGTATCTGCCTGTGCAGAAACGGGTCCGCAGCAACACAGTAAAATTATAAACGAGATTAAAAAACGATTCACCCGGGTTAGTTATGCTGCAAAAATATTGAAGTGGCATCCACTCCGTTCATTATCATTAAAAATAGTTGATAAAGCCAAAGTGTATTTTGGATTGACGAAGATTAAACTCTGTATCATTTCTTTTACCTACAGCCCAGGCCAGGTTGAAAATTCCTGTTTTGGTTTCCAGGGCCAGCCCAAGCCCGGTTCCGAAATAAGTATAGTTCACATTGGTATTCTGGCTGTTGTTCCTGCCCCAGCCGCCGTCAGCCAGTAAATAAAAATAAGAATTGGCCTGCCCGGTCAATATCCTGTACTCAACCGTAGCGATTGCAAATTGCGACAGGTACTGGCTTTCTTCATCAAAACCACGCAGTAGCTTATACCCGCCTAACTGAAATAGTTCATTCCTGAAAATATTACCACTTTGTAAAAACCCTGCATTCAGGGCTGTTTTGATTGTACTCTGTTTACCTACCGGAAGATATTTGGCTGCTGCCACCCTTGCCCTGAACTGGTACGTTTTCAGTTTAATAGTATCATACAGGGTTTCAAAATCAAAGGATGGATCGCCGGGATCTTTTAATTCCAGCACTTCATTATTTTTTTTAATCTTTTTTGTACCTGCTGAGGTTATGATCCGCACTTCATTCCCCCGGCGCGGGTTGAGACGATAATTCGTATTGTTGAATTCATAATCAATCCCCACGTTAACCGAACTGACATCGGCTTCATCGGTCAGTCTCCGGTTCTGAAGAAGAAATGTTTTATTAACCCCGTTGACAATCGTTTGAAACCGCTGAATGAATAATTTACCCGATTGATTGGTATTCAGAACATACTGAGCGCCGAGTTGCAGGTTAATATTGACAAACGTGCTGTCCTTCCTGAAGATATCAAAAGCAAAATCCAACCCGACAGGGGTATGAAAAAGATAGGGATATTGAAAAAGGAGATTAAGACGGGGCGATTTCACCTGCAATTGCTGCCAGTTAAGCCCGATTGTTTCCCCGGAACCTAATGCATTTTTCAGGTTGATATTTGCTTCCCCCGTCAGTAATAATTTCCTGGAAGATAATTGATCATTATTAGGAAGAAATCCAATCAATACATTGATCTGGCTGCTCTTCTTTGGCTTAAGGTATAAATTAAGTACGGAGCCGGTTCCCAGTCTTGTCAGGCTGGAAGGCTGTTCTTCTTCGATATAAGTCAGTTCCCTTATTTTTTTACTGACCCGCAAAAGTTTCTCTTTACTATAACTGCTGCCATTGGGAATATCAAGATAACGTTGCAGGTATTCGTTTGATATCTTCACTTCTCCGAATACCCGGATACTATCAATCCGGTAAGCAGGCCCTTTATTTATTTTGAGTTTTGCCCTTACCTTTTCCTCTTCCAGTTGCAGGCTGTCAAGATAAACTTTTGCAAAGGGGTGCCCGTTATTTTCCAGGTAATTCAGCATTTTTTCCTGCCACTGTGCCACCTCACGGAAATCCATCGGCTTATCCGTAAACAGTTTATCCCGCCAGCCCACAGCATCGAGCAGGGAAGCGTCAATACCCGTCGCTTCCAGTTGAGCCCAGCGATATACCTGCCCTGCAAAAAGAACCATGCTTGCAAAACTGGAATCATACCTGAGACTATCGATGGAAGCTGTTACATATCCTTTTGCCTGCAAAAAACCGGGCAGCTTATTGATATATTCAGTACAGGCAAAGCGGGAGGTAAAATCACCTGGAATGCCTATGCGGGCAGCTAATTCGGCTGAATCTTTATCAACTCCTTTTAAACGAAGTACATATTTATCCTGTGCTGATAAATGAATACTCAGCAACAAGAAAACAAGAACCGATATTTGCACTCTGAATGTTGTCATGTGGCTTTTCGCCGGGATATTGATGGCAATTTATTCATTAAATCACAAACTACATTGGCAGGCATTTACATTCATATACCATTTTGCAGGCAGGCCTGCCATTATTGCAATTTTCATTTCGCCACTTCCATGCGTTATAAGAACGACCTGATTGCCGCTTTATTGAAGGAGATAGTTTTACAAAAGGATTACCTGGAAGAAGAGATTATTGAAACCATCTATTTTGGGGGTGGCACACCAAGCTTATGCAGCAAAGAAGAAATACAAAATATAATTACCAGGATTACCGGATTCTTTACAGTTTCACCCGGCGCAGAAATAACCCTGGAAGCCAATCCTGATGATATTACAGATGAAAAACTGGCTGACTGGAAACAGGTGGGCATTACCCGGCTCAGTATTGGTATCCAGAGTTTTTTTGAAGATGATCTGCGATGGATGAACCGGGCACACAATGCCCGGCAGGCATTTGATAATTTGCAACTGGCTGCTGCTTATTTTGACAATATCACGATTGACCTGATCTATGGCACCCCGCAACTGACCAACGAAAAATGGAAAAAGAATGTGGATACCGCCATCTCACTTAATATCCCGCACCTTTCCTGCTATGCGCTTACAGTGGAACCTAAAACGCCGCTTGACAAGCTGATAAGACAGGAAAGGTCAGCCAATGTGAACCCCGATCAACAATCTGAGCAGTTCCTGCTTTTAATGCAATGGCTGGAAGAAGCCGGTTACGAACATTATGAAATATCAAATTTCGCAAAACCTGGCTGGCGCAGCCGGCATAATTCTTCTTACTGGCAGGGTAAAAAATATTTAGGGCTGGGGCCATCTGCCCATTCGTTCAATGAAAGATCCCGGCAATGGAATATCGCTAACAACAGCATCTATATTGAAAGGATCAGCAATAATGAGCTGCCATCAGAAAAAGAAATACTGACACCCGTTCAGCAGCTGAATGAATATATCATGACCTCCTTACGGACTATAGAGGGATTACATTTGAACAGGATTGAAGGAAAACACCTGGCAACCCTGCTGGCTGCTGCTAAAAAATATACAGACAATGGCTTATTAAAGCATGAGAATGATACTTTATCACTAACAAAGGAGGGGCGGTTACTCGCCGATGGCATTGCAGCCGATCTTTTTTGCTAACCATTTTTGATCCAGCTAACCAGAATATTCAGCACGCAACCAACAGCAACAAGTGAAGTGAGAATAAAATTGAACCATTTGATAGGATGAGGAGTACCGCCGTTTTTTTTACCATCCTGGTATTTATTAAACTCCAGTACATTTAAAACGATGAGGACAATAGCAGCCGTAAAAAAAAGCACCTGGAAAAACTGGATCATGTAACGGGAAATTTGGTCCCGGTGAAGTTAAAACTTTTGATGCTGTCTCCAATAATTGTAGATCTGTTTTCCTGCCAGGCAGGTCACCATTATCAGTATGGCAGAAGGGCCAAATCCATGGTAAAAAAGTGGCATAGGGTGAGATTTATTGGTTATCCAATCACAAATCAATCACAGTAATCAGACCATCACCCCTTCTATATGTTTAAACCCATCCTGGGGATTAACATTTTCCCATAAAATCTTATAGACCGTTTCGGCCAGCGGCATGGCCGCATCCACCGATTTGTTAATGTTATAAATACATTTTGAAGCATTATATCCTTCCGCCACCATATTCATTTCCAGCTGGGCGGATTTTACAGAATAGCCTTTGCCGATCATATTTCCAAAAGTCCGGTTACGGCTATATAAAGAGTAGCAGGTTACCAGCAGGTCTCCCAGGTATACTGAAGCGGCATAATTGGGAGTTTTGCGGTGGGTTAGCGGGTCCTCTTCATCATCATGCTCACCCACCGTAATATGTTCGGCACCAAATTTTTTAAGAAACCCCGCCATTTCATCCGCTGCATTAGCGATATAAACACTTAAAAAGTTATCGCCGTAATCCAGTCCATGTGCCATCCCTGCACCAACAGCATAGATGTTCTTTAATACTGCCGCATATTGTACCCCAAGGATATCCTGGTTGACCACCGTGCTGATATAATCAGAAGTAAAATGAGAGGCGATTTCTGATGCGGCCGTGATGTCAATCCCCGAAAAAGTGAGGTAGGAAAGCTTTTCGGCAGCCACTTCTTCTGCATGACAGGGGCCCAGTACTGCAAAATAATTGTCCAAAGGAATATTGAATTGCTGCTGCAGGTGGTAGTTCAGCAGAATATCCCTGCCAGGTAATAATCCTTTGATAGCCGAAATGATTTTTTTTCCCTGCCAGTCTTCGGGGTTCAGTGAAGCAAGGCTTTCTTCTGCATAAGCTGAGGGCACAGCGATGACCAGCACATCGGAATTACGAACCACTTCTTTTACGTCAGGTGAAATGGTGAGAAGCGATACATCGAAATAAGCCGAGCTCAGGTAATAGGGGTTGTGACGGCGCTTCAGGATATGCTCTATGGATGCCGGATTCCTGACCCACCAATGGATTGCATGCTTCTTATCGGTAAGAATTTTAACCAATGCTGTTGCCCAACTACCGCTGCCAATGATTCCAAAACGCATATCAAAAATTGGATTGAACCAGTTATCAGATTAATCTGCAATAAAGGTAAGAAACCCACCTGTTTGTATAGCTATTCATAAAAAGGGTGCTGAAATAATTTCAGCACCCTTTAGCTATTTAGACAAACTGCCTTACTTCTTCTCAAAGAGTTTATCCTTCGGCACCACCTTTACTTTCATACCATCTTTTAGCGTCTTGCTGATAGCAGTATAAGGGCCTGACACCACTTCATCGCCTGGTTTCAGACCGCTGAGAATTTCGATGTAGTTAATATCCTGTATCCCGGATTTAACAACCGCCTTTTTAACAGTACCGTCGGTTTGCAAAATAAATACCACTTCTTCCAGTTCATCTCCCGCTTGTGTTCCGGCGTTATTCATATCATCTTCCTCCCCCTTACTTTGCTGATCCTCTTTCTTTTTATCCGCCATGCTCTTATCGCTTCCTTTCACCCTGGCATTGACAGCCGTAATAGGTACGGCCAGGGCATTCTCAATTCTACGGGTCTTGATATCCGCACTTGCATTCATACCCGGCCGGAAAGGGAACGTTTTTACCGCCAGATCTTTGTAGGATTCTTTGTCCAGCCTGATTCTCACTTCATAATTTGTAACATCATTAGAAGTTGTGAGGGAACTGCCGCTTGTCGTACTGCTGGCAATTTTTGTCACTACTCCTTTAAACTTACGGTTATTATAGGCATCCACTTCCACATCGGCAGAATCGCCAATATTTACTTTCACAATATCATTCTCTCCCACATCCACCCGCACTTCCAGCACCGCCATATCGGCCACGGTCATCATTTCTGTACCCACATTAAAACTGTTACCAGCCACACTCTCCCCTTTCTTCACTTTCAGTGAAGAGATCACTCCATCCATGGGCGCCACAATAGTAGTACGGCTCAGGTCTTTATTCGCTTTGGACAAACCGGTTTGCGAACTTTGCACTCCGGCCTGCAGGCTCCTGATATTTTGCCGGGCTGCATTATAATTGGCCTGTGCTGATTTCAATGTTGTTTCAAATTGTTCCAGCTCCGATTTAGAGATCACTTTCTGGTCAAACAAAGTCTTGTTGCGGTCATACGATTGTTGTGCCAGGTCCAGGTTCGCTTTCAGCGCTTCTATAGCCGCTTTACTGTTATCAACAGTGGCAGCCGACTGGTTGACCCTTGACGCAGCTTCATCTCTTTGCAAAGCATAGATATCCGCATAAATCCTGGCCAGGGTTTGCCCTTTTTTCACACTATCTCCTTCCTCAACGGTCAATTCAGTGATCTGGCCGGAAATATCCGGGCTGATTTTTACTTCCACTTCGGGGTAGATCTTACCACTGGCATTCACGGTTTCTATGATTGTTCGTTTAGCAGCCTTTTCTACAGCCACTTTTTCTGTCTTATCTCCATCCCCGCCAAATACTTTCGCCAATGCAAACAACCCACCCAGTATGCCAACAATAATTAATATCCATTTCAACGTCTTATTCATAACAAAAGAAAGTTTATAGTTTTAAGCCCTGCCCTTTATAGAATTCCAATAATTTCATTTTGAAAACATAATCGTACTGTGAGTATAAGGCCTGGATTTTGGCCCGCTGTACATTATTCTGACTGTTGATCAGGTCATAGGTTGACAGTAAATTCAACTGGTACCTCTTGTTGGCAAAATCGTATGCCTTTTCAGAAGTAGCTACTGATTTTTTATCCGCGTTATATTTTTGCAGGGCGGCAATCGCATCCGTATAAGCTTTATAAATATCCTGCTTCAGTTGCATATCTCCCTGCTCTTTCTGCAATTCCAATTGCTGCACATTTATTTTAGACCTGTCCCAGGCTGTTCTGGCATTACGGCCATTAAAAATGGGAATACTCAGACCAATCCCGATATTCTGGGCAAAATTGTTTTTGAATTGCTTGCCAAGCGGTACTGCCTTTTCACCTACCTGGACAAAATCCGGTGTAACCACACCGTATAAAGTGCCATTTACATCCGCAAATGCACCAGAAGGGCTGAATTGGCCTGTTGCTGCATATTGGGGAACTTTGATATTAACATAATTGTCGCTGAGCCCCCCGAATGCCGAAACAGAAGGATATAATCCACCTTTTGCCGCTGCCATCGATTTTTTAGCAGACTCAATTTTCAAAAGATTTACTTTTTGTTGTGGTAATGCAGCAATGGCCTGTGCATATACAGCGTCAGGTTGCAGATCCGCTAAAGCTTCAACCGGGATCAAGTCAACAGGCGGAGTTGTTACATCAAACGGAGCAGCTGCATCAAGATTGAGCAAGGCTTTCATCTGCAATAAGAATTGCTGGGCTGAAGCCTGGGCAGATACCAGGCTGGAAGAATCTCTTGCCAGCTGGGCCTCCAGCTCTGCGGCGTTCAATTCCGGTAGCACCCCTGCATCCACCCTTTTTCTGGTATTCTCCAACTGGTCCTGTGTTTGTGTTACCTGCACGTTTGCAATATTCACCTGTTCCCTTGCAAGCAATACCTGCAGGTAAGCAACCGCCACATTCAAAGCAATATCGTTTTGTATCTTTTTTGTCTGCTCCTTATCTGCTTCCCAGGAGAGACGGCTGGCCTCAATATTATTTTTGATGGAGAACCAGTTAAAAATGGTTACACCGGTTTGCAGTTGTACCCCCATATTCAGGAAGTTATTATCCTCCAGCACGCCGGTAGTAGGATTTTCGGAACGACCCAGGCGGTACCCTACGCTGCTGCTAAGGTTAAGCGTTGGTAATTGACTTGCCTTATTTTGCTGGTAGGTCAGGGCTGATAAGCGGGATTGCAGGTCTGTTTGCCTGACAGAAATATTATTCTTCAGTGCAAAGTCAACACATTTTGCCAGGTCCCATTGTTCTGCCGGGTTACCGGTATTTACCTGTGAAAATACATTGACTGTAAGGAAAAGGGCTACGGCCAGTTTTATACATCGAAGCGTCATGTGACAAAAATAAATGAATTGCCCTGCCGGGATTATGATTTTTGATAAATGGAATTTAAAATTCAGGAAAGCTTGCTGAAAGCCTGTTCCAGGTCGGCTACCAGGTAGGCCGGTTCTTCCAGCCCCACGTACAGGCGGATATAGCGATGTTCCGCTATTAAAGGATTAAACTCATTAACAGGAATACCGGCACATTTTGGAATTACCAGGCTTTCATGCCCTCCCCAGCTCACCGCCATCATGATATGCTGCAAACCCTCACAAAACCGGACGATATCCTCCCTTTTATTGGTTTTGATACTAAACGTAACAAGGCCACAGGCACCTTTCATTTGTTGTTTGGCCAGCTCATATTGCGGAAAGCTTTCATCAAATGTAAAGAGAACAGCATCCACTTTCGGGTGTTGTTTCAGGAATGTAACCACCTGTTGTGTTGAACGGCTGATCCTGTCCAGTCGTGCCGGCAGCGTTCTTAATCCCCGGATCAGCAACCAGGCATTAAAAGGCTGTATACCGCTGCCGATATTCAAATATTCGCTGTCGAAGATTTTTTTCATCATGGCATGGGATCCGCTGAGCACGCCACCCAACGTATCGCTATGACCACCGATATACTTCGTAGCTGTTTGCATGGCCATATCAATACCCATCTCTATCACATTTTGATAAATGGGGGTACAATAACTATTATCAATTAGTGTGCTGATGTTTTTCGACTTTGCAAAGGCAGCTACCTGCCGGATGGGTTGCAAAGCAAAGGTCCAGCTGTTGGGGCTTTCGAGATAATAAAAAGTTGTATTGGCTTTTGTTGCTTCCTGCCAGTTTTCAATTTTTGTTCCGTCAATATAGCTGGTGCTGACTCCAAACCGGGGCAAAATCACATCAAACATCCGTTGTGCCCAGGTGTACGGGTTTTTTACTGATACTATATGATCACCGGATTTGATATTGGCGAAAATACCGGCGAAAATAGCAGCAGCTCCGTTATTGAAAACAAGACAATCTTCTGCCCCGTCCAATGCAGCCAATTTTTTCCTTAATATATCAACGGTGGGGTTCAGCCCGCGACTGTAGAGATAGCCTCCCATTTCATCTTCAAAGGCCTTTGAAAAATCAGCTACTTTTTTAAAAGCAAAATTGCTGGTTTGCATGATGGGCGGTGACACGGCATTGAAATACTGTTCCCGGTCCTCACCCAGTTCGTTGATAATTTGAGAGATATCCATTATGCTTCTGTTTTGTCAGCAACTGTACGGTTGTGATGGAATATAAAATAGATCAGGATAAAAGCGGCTAAGACACCCACCCCGGTTAGGGCAGCTACCGGATCATCTATGGCTATGCTGGTGCCTACAAATAAATAAGCAGCCATAAAGATCAATGGTAACAGCGGGAAGAGCTTCATTTTATAAATGCCGGTACCATCCAGGTGTTTTGTTTTTTTCCTGAACCAGAAAATGGTGGCGCTGCTCAGCACCATACCAAAACAATCCAGGAATATGGTAAAGCTGAGTATCTTTTCAAATTCCTGGGCAAAGAAAAGAATGACAATACATATGGCGGCGAAAATGGTAAGGGAAAATGTCAGCACATTCGTCTTTTCATTTTGTCTGGCAAAAATCTTCGGCAAACTTCCATCTTCACCCATGGCATACATCACCCGGGGATTACTCATCAGCAAACCATTCACATAAGCCAGTACGCCAAGGAAAAGAAAGGCGGAGAAAACAATTGCTCCCTTTTCGCCAAATATTTTATCGATCACTACGTAGGCCACTTCTCTTTCGCCCTTCATCCGTTCAAAGCCAACCACATTATAATAACTGAGATTAGCTAATAAATAAATTATAATGATCACAGCTATACCAATGAAAATACCGCGGGGAATATTTTTGGCCGGCTTTTCCACTTCATTACCAAAATTGATGGTCTGCTGGTAGCCTCCATAGGTAAATGAGACTGCGATCAGGCTGACACCAAGGCTCTTTATCCAATCCATTGTACTGAATGATGAAGCCGCAGGCTCCTGCATCGTTGTTTGCACGGCATACTGGTCCGGGAAGAACAGAGCAGCAATCAATACCAGCAACATCGTGATTTTTATGACCATAAGAATATTCTGGGCTCTCGAACTTATTTTCAGGCCCTGTAAATTGATCACATAAAAGATCAGGATGGCTGCACAACTCAATAGAGCTTTATGAATATCCGTCCACTCTCCCGGAAATAATTTTAATATATACCCGCTGCCAATCAGTGCCACACCGCTTAGACTGGCTGCATTGCTAACCAGGATCAGGCAGTTAATCGCAAATGCAATACTGGGATGATAGGCTTTGGCAAATACTTTATAATAACCACCGGTAACCGGGTAGCGGCTTCCAATTTCAGCATAAGTTAATGCACCGCATAAAGCCACCAGGCCTCCCACAACCCAGGCACTGAAGTAAACGGAAGGGTTCAATGCATCTTTGGCACTGGTGGCAGCTGTTCTGAATATACCCATGCCAATCACCAGTCCGATAACGATCATCGTGAAGGAAAAGAGCCCTAATTTATTCTTTGATCTCATGGCTTGAAGATACAAAGAAAACAATCTAACTTAGCGCAGCCATTAATGATCCATGCTATGAGAAAAGCCATCACCACTATTTATTTTCTTTTATTATTTACTCCTTCCTTCATCAATGCCCAGGTACCCGACAGCACCCGTGTGCTGGATAGTGTAACGGTAAAAGCATTTGAGCAAATAAAACCTGTTCGCTATTTACCTGTTAGCATCTGCACAATATCTTCGTCGATAGCCGACTATTCAAACAAGACTTCTTTAGTCAATGGGCTTAATGCGATTTCAGGCGTCAGGATGGAAGAACGTTCACCCGGCAGTTACCGTATTAATATCAGGGGAAGCTCACTTCGTTCTCCCTTTGGTGTACGGAATATTAAAGTGTACTGGAATGATATGCCTGTCACCGATCCGGGAGGCAATACCTACTTCAACCAATTTGCCTGGAATAACTTTTCCAATATATCAGTTCTAAAAGGCCCCGCCGCCAGTATGTATGGTGCCGGTACCGGCGGATTGATCTTATTGAATAATTTCGAAGGGCTTTGGAAACCCGGTGTTAATGCAGAGTATACGACCGGAAGCTATAATCTTCAGAACATTTTTGCCACAGCAAGATTTGGGCAAAAAGAAAATAAACAGCAGGTAAGCTATGCTCATAATCAAACAGACGGTTACCGGGTGCAGACCAATATGCGGAGAGATAATTTTTCCTGGGTCTCTAACCTGAAAGGATACCGGTATGACCTCACAGCTTCTTTATTATTCACCGATATGTATTACCAGACGCCCGGCGCTTTAACACTGGCAGAATTTACAGCAGATCCAAAGGCGGCAAGACCCGCAGGCGGCGGGTTCCCCAGCGCCGTCAATGCAAAAGCAGCTATTTTTCAAAAAAACCTGATAGCCGGCTTTACAAATGTGTTGCATATCTCTAACCACATTAAAAACACAAGTACATTATATGGCAGTTATACGCAGGTAAAAAATGCTGCAATCCGCAATTATGAAAGAAGAATTGAACCTTCTTTTGGCGGAAGAACTGTCTTTAATTATACTAATTATTTACAGAGTGGGTTAAAATTGGGGATTGTTGCGGGCGCCGAATTTCAGCAGGGCTATTTCAACACACAGGTGGCTAAAAACAAAAATGGCAACCCGGATACCCTGCAAACGAATGACGACACCAACAACCAGGCCTATGTGATCTTTCTTCAGTCCACGATGGAACTGGCTGATAAATGGCTTCTGCTTGCCGGCGCCAGTATTAACAGAACTAAACTGGAGATCACCCGGCTCAGCATGTACCCGGTCACCCGGCAAAGCCGGACGTACAGAAACGAACTGGCTCCTAAATTTTCATTGATGAAAAACTTTAATGAGAAAATCATTTTCGTTGCCACCCTGTCGAAAGGTTTTTCGCCGCCCACCATTGCAGAAGTGCTGCCATCTAACGGTGTGATCAGCACTGATCTCGAAGCTGAGCAGGGCTGGAATTATGAAGCCACCCTGCGTTCTTCTTTCTTTAAAAACAAGCTTGCACTCGAACTGACTGGGTTTTACTTCCGTTTAAATGATGCACTGGTACAGCGTCGTGATGCCGGGGGAGCAGATTTTTTCGTCAATTCAGGCGACATCAAACAAAAAGGAATTGAGTTTCATGCAGACTACAGGCAATTCCTGAACGGCAATTTTTTCAGAAGCATCTCTGCCAGAACAGATATTACACTAAACCATTTCCGGTATGGGAGTTTTATAAAAGGAAGCGATGATTTTTCAGGAAATCAGCTTCCCTCCGTGCCTTCATCTGTAATTGCCCTTTTGGCTGAAGCCGGGTTTAACTATGGCATCTATCTTAATGCCAGCTATTATACCGCATCATCCATCTACATGAACGATGCTAATACCGCAAAAGCCGATCCGTATCATTTATTGGGTTGCCAGCTTGGCTGGAAGAAAAAAGACAGGGGCACTTTTCGGCTCAGCATTTATGCTGGTATAGACAACTTGCTGGATGAAAGCTATAGCCTCGGTAATGATATCAATGCTGCCGGGAACCGCTTCTATAATCCCGCACCCCGGCGTAATTACTATGCCGGTGCAGCTATACAATGGATAAAACAGAAAAAATAACCCGCCTGTTTCCCGGTTTCATGTTATTATACCAAAGATTCAATAAGCAGTATGATAGCATCATTGCTTAATGCTTCCATCTCTATGGATGCGGTATCCCATAATGCAAGCCCATCCCGTGCATGTAATAAGCAGCCTTCTACTTCAAATGCACCTTCAATCACAAAAACAAAAACCTTGTTTCCTTTTTTCCCCGGTACATAGGTTGTTTCTCCCCGGCCTGAGAATTTACCAATTGAAAAGATAAAGGGCAGCAATTGTTCATTATCATTTTTTGGTGAGATGCCGGCCAGGCAATTCATAAACTCATTGACATCAAAAGCAACCAAAGAGCTGAAAGCGACAGTACCGGGCTTACCTGCTCTTATCCAAACCTGCAGAAAATTAACCCACCCTGTTTTGAAAGGATTTCTTATTTCAAAGTCTGAACCTTTATCCAAATAGCGGATATTTATTTGCCCGGCTGCGACCAGCCCGCTATTCCCAGCTGAATCCTTGTATTCCACCGCGCCTGCCACTGGTAATATGATTACATAAGAAAGTTCTTCCACCCGCATCTTCACAGAACCGCCACCGTCTAATACATCATCATTCAGCACATATATATTACCAAACGGGGTTTTGTGTTCATGGCAATACTTTCCGAAATTGAATGTATTGCAACTGCGAAATTCATTTGTTTCACTCACCCCTCTTTCCTCCGAAAGGAACATTTTTGCTTTTGCCTGTGCGATCATGCAGGTTCATTTTTAAATGAATAAATACTGACAAAGGGCTGGATGGGAAATAATTCTGTTAATACCCCGTCGTTTGTTGCTTCTCCTGCTACCGGCGAGAGCAGCAGGTTGGTCCCGATTGTGTCATGCCATATCATTGGTTCACTAAAGAAACTGATGGCGGCCTGGTGATTGTTTTTGTTGCTGCGGCTCGTATTAATTATTTCAAACCTGTAATTACTAAACACCAGAAATTGTTTCCCGAGGCTATTGAGCATATCAGGAATTTTTCCTTCCAGTTGCTGCAGGTACCCGGTTATAGCCGCACTAACCAGGAAATGTAATTTCTCAGCCCCCGGCACATGAACCAGTAATTCACTGAAACTGTCGAATTTCCTTCCCGGATCATACAGCTGTGATTGCAGCAGGTACTCTGAATACGTACTTTCAAATACATATTGATCCCACTGCTTTTGTGAAGAAGCGTCAATCACTTTCCGGTAACAAAGCCGTATAATTCTTTTAGTCATAGGAAAAGAAATGAAATAAGACGTCAAGTACGGTTTAATGTCTTATATGATCCGATACTGGATTTTATCAAGCCGCTGCATTAATAGTGTGCGTAAGTATATATCCTGCTGATAAACTTCCCGTCACTGTTGCAATTTCAACGCCTGCCGTATCATCACTGAAAATATTATCCGCCGCATTGTAGGTATAGCCCGTCATCCCTTTCGTGTACCCATACGCTGTTCCGCCACTTCCGTTCACCGTGGCAACAGCGCTGCCCGAGCCTTCAGGAAAAGCAATTTGTGTAATCAGCAATGAAGTACCGGCTGCATTATAAATATGAACATGTATATGCGTGGCTCTTCCACTATACCAACCGGGGAAAACAGATGTAAAACTTACGAGCCCATTCGCATCTGTTGTTTGTCTCCCCCGCAGGAAATGAACCCCGGTATAATTAACACTTTGCATGCCTGTGCCCCCGTATTCAGAATAATAGCCGTCCTTATCACAATGCCAGATATCAACAATGGCCCCGGCCAAAGCTGCACAGTTATTATTTGTATTCTTAACAGTTATGTTCAGCGTAAAAGCGACGCCAGTTCTGTCACCCCTGATATCTGATCTTACCAGTGAAGAGGGAGTAATTGTCGGGAAGGGGCCGGCGGTTTCAGTTGGCGCTACAGTACAACTACCGGAGCCTGTTCCACTACCTGAACCAGAACCAGAGCTGCTGCCTGTACCGGTGACAACTGCATCTTTTTTACAGGCCTCCAGTATCAGAGGAACAGATGTCGCCCCGATCAGAAAATTCTTCAGAAATTTTTTTCTTGTTTGTTCCATAATCGTTGATTTTCGTAGTTAAAATTTGAACTGTTTACTATTATCCTGGATTTTAACAGAACAACCGGCTTTTACCTGCAAACTGCCCCGGTCCAGAGTAACAGGTCCTGTAAAAACAGGACCTGTTTGAGTACCAACAGCCCTATGCTGTATAACTACCATATATACCACTGACCACAATTATATCAGACGCTAAAAAATGAGCAGGTTAAAAATGTAACGGTAAACAGCTGTTATGTACCGGTCAGTCATTCTAATACCGCAGCACCGGGCAGGCCCAGCTATTCTTCTTGCCAATACGATAAACAGCCCCGATAGTAATTGTATGATACTTGTCATCCAGTTTTGGATTCGCTGCCTGGCTGAATCCATCGAGATAATCGGTAAATACAAAACGATAAGAAGATTCGAGACTCACTGCCAATCGTTGCGAAAAATTATACCGGACACCTGCGCCTGCCGGAATTACAGGAATGATCCGCGGTAATGAATGTGCCGTATCCAGGGCCAGCCTTGCCGTCACATCCTCGCCACCGGCGTTAAAATATTCCGCGTTATAATTGCTCCAATCTCGTTTGATCTTTAAAAAACTCAACCCCGCTCCGCCAAATAAATACGGCGAGAATCCCCTGTCATCGTAATTTCTTCCCAGGGGATTCCAAACGATTAATTGCGACAATTCAATGACCGGTGTACGAAAGTTAAAATTCCGTTGTTGCCTGTATCCGGGTTTGCTGTATTCTGCATCATCCCCCCTTAATCCCCCGACAGCAAGATTGGCCCGCAGGGAAACTGACGGACTAAGTATTTTGCTGCCATACAAGTTGAGCCCGAAACGTTGAGTTCGGAAAGACCCGAGCCTTGAAGGGGTCAGGTCTCCCTGGTAAACGAAGCTGCTTACTCCAAAACCTATTTCATATTTGGGTACGCTTACCTGTGCGGAAAGCAGGAGGTTCTGGCACCCGCTTACAATAAGTAATGCGATGATTTTTTGCTGGTTTCTATTCATGGTATATAGTTTTTCAGGAAGTACACAACACTTCCCGGGGGTTAAAAACACAGCAGCTTTGGTAATATGGATTGCCAAGGAAAAGGTAAGAGAGGAGTATTCACTGACACAATGAAAAAATTGTGTCAGCGTCAGACATCTTTGTTAAAACGACAGTAAAAATTTTAGAATTGCTTCATGCAGTAACTGAGAACCGGTTGACTCACAGCTTTTCGAAAAGTTTAGCCGGAAATCCTTAATTCCCGGTAAAAGCAAATTTTGTACCGATGAACAGGCCCTATTGGCTTTTCCACTCTTTAATGAAAGATATATAGCTGTCGCTTACCGGTAGTTCGGTCGCAGAAAGAAGTTTTACTTTCCGGTTGAGCACTGATTTCACTTTATCGGTTGCCACAATATAGCTGCGGTGAATACGTTTGAATTTTTCAGAGGGTAATTTCTCCAGTACTCCTTTCAGCGTCATCAGGGTCATCACCGGCTTCCCATTCAGCAGGTGTATTTTGATGTAATCTTCCAGGCTCTCAATATACTCTACTTCTGCCAGGTCTATTTTCAGCATCCGGTACTCGGAATATACAAACAGGTGACTGACAGATACTTTGCCTGGTCTTTTTTTGTATTCATGATACTCCAGGGCTTTATGGACCGCTTTGGCAAATCTTTCAAAACCGATAGGTTTCAGCAAATAATCCACCGCATCCAGTTCAAATCCATCAATGGCAAAATTTTTATGTGCCGTGGTGAAAATGATCATCGGCTTTTCTGCCAGAGAACGAACCAGATCGAGCCCGGTGATATCGGGCATATCAATATCCACAAATAAAAGGTCAACAGGGTGTTTCCGCAAATACTCACCCCCGGAAATGGCATCATCAAAGCTTTGCTGCAACGCCAGTTCCGGGAACCTGGCAATATATTCTTTTATAAGTTCCAATGCCAGGGGTTCATCATCTATGGCCACACATTTTAATGGCATGCTCCTTTATTTTATTGCAATTTACGCCTGCAGGGTCAGTTGCACCGTAAAGAGATTATTATTGCTGCTGATATCCAGGAAATGTTTGCCGGGGTAAAGATGCTGAAGCCTCATCCTGACATTAGGAATACCGGTACCCGTTCTTTCCCTGTTTCGCTTTGCTTCAAATAATTTATTCTGGCAGAAGAATGTAATACTGTGCTCTTCTGCCACCAGTTTAATCAGTATATCTGAAGATTCATGATTACTGATCCCGTATTTGAAAACATTTTCGATAAACGTCATCAGTATCAGAGGTGCGATCTTTTTATTCTCCGTATCTCCCTTCACTGAAAAATCCACATTCATTTTTTTACCGAGCCGCAGCCGCTGAAGGTCAATAAAATCTCCCATGCATTCAATTTCGTTATTGAGCGATACAAAGTCTTCCCGCACATCATCAGTCACATACCGCATGATATTTGACAGCTTCAGGATACTGGCGGCTGTATTTTCATTCTTTGTCACCGCCATTGAATAAATATTATTCAGGGTATTGAACAAAAAATGGGGGTTCACCTGGGCTTTCAGAAAGGATAATTCAGCATTTGCCTTATCAACTTCTGCCTGTGCCGCTCTTTGTTCAGTCAACCTCCACTGGCGAACAATACAAATAGCCGTACTCAGCGACCATACGGTAATAAATAAGATAATGCTGACAATATCCATTTGCTGTGGCCTTCCCGGGCGTGGCGCCGGCATATTTCGTATTCCCGGCCCGGGAGGAGGTACCGGTGGCCGCATTTCATTTACCCGTCCCTGGAAATGATTCATCAGGTTATCAAAAGGTTTGATATAATACACTACAGCAAAAAGTGCTATTACAGCAATAGCGTACAGGATAATTTTTTCCTGCAGGTAAAGCCGGGGAATCAGTACATACGTATTAAAATAGAATATAAAAAGATAGATAAAACAAAAACTGAGAAATTCAGTTGAAAAAAAATTACTGGCAATAGTTCCCCCTTCCGGTGATTTATGAACAAAACCGAGAACCAGGCTGAAAAAAAACAACCAGCCCGCCATATGTGCAATAAGGGTAAATGACCTGTTCTTCATGCAGCTGCAAAGGAAGATATATAAAGATAAACCGCTTGTCTGAACCGCCGGAAAAACAGAATGTATGGATGAATGCCATTTATTTATTCCCCTGCTGTTAATAACTCTTGACGCCGGAAAAATCCGTCTTCTTACATTTGCCCCGGTTTGGTCCCTGCCTCCGGGCGGGGTTAAAAGGGAAGTCCGGTGTGATTCCGGCGCTATCCCCGTAGCTGTAAAGCCTCCCCGAACCTCTCCGCCGGAGGGACTTCGGGAGTAAAATTGTTGAAGAATCACCACTGTCTTGATCTGAAAAAGATGGGAAGGTTTCAACAAAGGCTGAGCCAGAAGACCTGCCAGACCAGGTAAACAAACCTGCCTACCGGCAGGCAGGCATTCAGCTTTCGGGTGAAAGGCATGAAATGTAAAAGTCGCAGGACGTTTATATTTCTTTCTTTTTTTCGGAAGCAGTCACACAAAAATTTTCAACAAAATGAAAAAACAATTTTTTGTGCTGGCTGCTATTATGATCAGCAGTCAGTCACAGGCGCAACAAGACAGCACTTCCCTGGAGGAAGTAGTGATCACTTCTAACAAGTATCCCAAAAAACAGGCGGAAACGGGCAAGGTAATTACAATTATCAGCCGGGAACAACTGGAAAAAAGCGGGGGAAGAACGCTGGGTGAACTGCTGAATACAGTAAGTGGCACCACTATAATCGGTGCTAATAATGTTCCGGGGACCAACCAGACGGTATCAATCCGTGGCGGATCAGCAGGTAATGTGCTGATATTACTGGATGGTATCCCGGTTAACGATCCTTCAGTTATCACCAACTACTTTGACCTCAACTTCATTAGCAGCGGGCAAATTGAAAGAATCGAAATCCTTAAAGGCGGCCAGTCAACTTTATACGGATCAGATGCTGTAGCCGGTGTAATTAATATCATTTCAAAGAAACCGGTAGCAGGAGCCTTCAAACTTTATGGCGATTTCACCGGCGGCAGCTATAACACCCTGCAGCAAAACCTGGGCTTTAGCACCCGGGGAAAACAGGCTGATCTCTCTGTCAATTATACCCATCTCAGTTCAGATGGCTTTTCTGCCGCATATGATGAGAATAAGACCGGGCTGTTTGATAAAGATGGCATCGAACAAAATACGATTAACGGCAGGCTGGGTTTTCAATTATCAACAAAAATAAAAGCTACGCTGTTCAGTTCTTACAGCCGTTACAAAACAGACCTGGATGCTTCTGCCTTCACAGATGACAGGGACTATACCGGCCTGAATAAAAACACCCAGGCAGGAACAAGTATTGTTTACAAACATAAACTTGGCTCCCTTCACGCCACGTATAGTTATAACAGGGCACAACGACTATATGTAGATGAGCCAGGGCATATCAGCAACCCATTTTCAGCCTATTCCCGTGCAGACTATACCGGCAGAACTCATTTTGCAGAAATCTATAACAGCTGGCTGCTAAAAAATATAGAGATCCTGGCGGGCGCCGACTATCGTTTCAACAACACAGATCAATCCTATTATTCAACTGGAAGCTTTGGCCCATATACGGCAGCACCTTTAACAGCAAAAATGAACCAGCTCAGCCCCTATGCTTCGCTGGTTTACAAAACCGGCAAAGGTTTTACGGCTGAGATCGGCGGCCGCTGGAATAAACATTCTGAATATGGAAGTAACTTCACATTTACATTCAACCCATCGTATACCATTAACAGCGGGGTAAAAGTTTTTGCAAACCTTTATTCTGCTTTTAAAACACCCACACTTTACCAGTTGTTTGACGCATCTGCCGGCAATGCCAGTCTGAAACCCGAGAAAGGCCTGATCGCAGAAGCAGGTGCTGCTCTTACAGCCGCTAAAGCGTTTCGCCTGAAGCTGGTTGGTTTTTATCGGAATACAGAAAATGCCATCGTCTATACTTACAACCCGGCATTGTTTGAAAGCAGGTACCTGAATGTAAGTGAGCAAAAAAATTATGGCGCTGAACTGGAGATCAGTTATACCAGGGGCAAACTGGGTATTGATGCCAATTATACCTATACAGATGGTGAAACGACTTCTGCCTTTGATGGTACAGGAACCCCGATCGGCAAAGACACTACTTACTTTAATTTGTACAGGATACCCAAACATGCACTAAACTTATCAGTTGGTGTACAGGCAACAAAAGCAATTTTCATCCGTGCACAGGCAAAATCAGTAAGTAAACGGGAAGAGTTCATTTATGGCAGCAGCCCCGGAATATTGAAAGCTTACACAGTACTTGATCTTTACGGAGAATACAAGTTTGACAAAGTATTCCGGCTATTTCTTGATCTTAAGAACATCAGCAATAAGGAGTACTTTGATATCAGGGGATATAATTCAAGGAAATTCAACTTTACCACCGGGGTAGGATTCCAATTATAAAATCAGCTTATGTGTCAGCATGAAGTAAAAAAATGTCCCCGTTGCAGCAGCCCGTTTGAATGCAAACCAGGTACTATCACCCAATGCCAGTGTTATGGCATCAGCTTTAGTGCTGAAGAAAAAGCATTCATTGAACAGCGGTACAATGAATGTCTTTGTAAAAACTGCCTGTTACAACTAAAAAGCCAGGTAGAATTGTTCCGGGAGAAATTTATTTACGGGCATCGTTAATAAGTGCAACAGTTCTGTCCTTTTCCGGCAGGGGCAGAACTGTTTCTTTTCTCTTCAATGCAATCGCCTCTCCGACAGGTTGCCCGGGGTCAAAATTCTCGCCTAATAAATGAGCAATCGTTTGAGCCAGTTGCCGCTGGTATAATTGCTGTTTTTCCTTTAACTCCCCCAGTGGTTCAATCCCGGGACCGATCATTGCCAGCCACACTTCTGAAGAACCTTTGATGAAGGCACCGTGTGAGGTCCACTTACCGGTTTTGCTTCCTCTTCCATGATCTGTAGTGATGATAAAAGTTGTATTGTCCTTATACCCGGGTGTGGTTTGCACCCAGTGCCATAATTCAGCAATCATCCTGTCTACTGCGTTGGCTTGCTGCAGGTACAGGTCATAGCGGCCATCATGGGCAAACTCGTCAGTTTCGCCCAATCCAAGGAAAAATAATTTTGGTTTATGTGCCTGTAAATACTCTTTAGCAGAGGCAAATGTCAGCTGGTCGTATCTTGTTGCTTGTTTATCTGTCACTTCCTGTTGCACTTCGTTAATTACTTCCTGTCCTGCAGTATATTCAATTCCGTTCTCGTAGCCGCTGTTGATGTTCAGCCTGTTCCTCTTCTCATTCAATATATAAGGAAATACATCCCAGGAAGTGAATGCTGCTACTTTCCCCTGAAAATCTTCTTTGTTACCCAGGAATTCCAGCACATTTATATTCGGATTCCGGTACTTCTTATTAGAGGAGATCATTTCATCGGTGGTACCGGTAAATATTTCATTATAGCCGGGATATGAAATAGCATAAGCATTTGCCACATCCACCTTATTACCATAGAACCTGTTTCCGGCTAACTGGCCTTTTTTAGCGATTATATTCCAGAGAAAGGGCATCAGCTTCTTTCGCCTTGCTTCCGGTGTCACATCCCAGTACAACATATTACTTAATTCACTGACCGGGGTGGCTTTTTCATTATTGATCAGTAATGAATCGGCTCCTGCAAAAACCTCCTGCCAGCGTAATCCGTCTGTTGTAATAATAAAAACGTTGCCTGTGGAAGCCGGAACCGTTTGAGAAGGGCTTGTTCCCGGTGTATCGGGTTGTTGCAGGATAGTCAGCAGCATTACACTGACCAGTACATTTTTCATGGTGTGCGGTTTTGCAAAATTCAAATGCACAGATGAACTGCATGTTGACAGATCGTTACGCCGCTGTTATCTTACTGTGGATTTAATGTTAACGGGGACAGACCCTACCTTTGCCAAAACAATTCGCATGAACCTCGACATCAAAGAATTGCTCACCGTTACATTTACACTTTTTGCGATCATTGATATTATCGGGTCTGTACCCGTGCTGATCAGCCTCAAAGAGAAAATGGGTGGCATCCGGGAACTGAGGGCTACAGTTATTTCCGGCGCCCTGATGGTGCTTTTTCTTTTCCTCGGAGAGCCTTTCTTAAACCTGCTTAACCTGGATAAGAAATCCTTTGCCGTAGGCGGTTCTATTGTCATATTTATTCTCGGCCTGGAAATGGTGCTGGGGCTGGAATTCTTTAAAAGCGAAAAAGATGTAAAAGCGGCGACTGTAGTCCCCATTGCTTTCCCGCTCATCGCCGGTTCCGGTACCTTGACCACAATTATGTCGCTGAAGGCCAACTACGGAGAAACCAGCATCCTGATAGCGATACTCGTAAACCTCATTATTGTATTTATTGTACTAAAATCACTGAATGTTATTGCCCGGCTGTTAGGCCCTGCTGGGCTGATAGCAATAAGAAAATTCTTCGGCGTCATACTGCTGGCCATTGCAGTGAAAATATTTGCCACAAATGCGCATGGTTTGATTAAATAGGCAGCACGATAAATACTTTTAGTGAGAAATGATCCGGATGCTGGAAATATCCCCAAAAAGCCGCAATTTTGCTGCCCTTACCGGCCTCGTAGTACAATGGATAGTATAAGAGTTTCCGAAGCTCCAGATACAGGTTCGATTCCTGTCGAGGCTACACTCCAGCTAAATTAATGGGAATTAAAAAAACAGAAAACCTTACGAAGTCATTGACTGGTAAGGTTTTCTGCGTTTAAGTACTCTTTTTAATTCCCGTGAACTCCCGTTAATTCGTTTACGGTTTTGTTTACGGTTTTTTTAAGAACCCTAAAACGACCTTTGTATGGTGAGTATCCCGAGTATTGCTGTGGTGATGAACTGGAGAAATGAAAACAATAAATCCGGACTGTATCCGGTGCATATCCGTATGAAGCAGGGCAATGTCGCCCGGTACTTCAGAGTACCTACTCCCATTAAAATCCGCAAAGATCAATGGAGTGGAAAAGAGGGTGCCTGGGTCAAACAAAATCACCCCTTCGCATTTGAGATCAATAATAAGATCGTCGAGATCAAAGGGCT
This sequence comes from Chitinophagaceae bacterium UBA4411, assembly GCA_002400415.1. Classification (GTDB taxonomy): domain Bacteria; phylum Bacteroidota; class Bacteroidia; order Chitinophagales; family Chitinophagaceae; genus CADEDV01. The sequence continues at coordinate 274,338 of DGQP01000007.1, read as the reverse complement.
CATTAACGAGTACATCAAACGCACGGTCAACTTCGGCAAGCCGGTAACTGTGGAGGGTATCATTGCCGGCCTTACCAATAAAGGAGATAATAAAAGTTTTCTGGACTTCATGCAAAGCTATATCAGCCGGCCTCCTGAAAAACTGGAACCTAACACTATTAAGAAATACGCCACCACGCTTACGCATTTAAAGAAGTTTAAAAAACAGATCTTCTTTGCGGAGATTGACAATACACTACTCCGGGATTTTAGCCGCTTCATGCAAACCGAACTGGAACTCGGCGGTGCAGCGACAAAAAAATATTTGGAAGCTTTTAAAAAAGTGATCCGTCATGCCCGCCGGGAGAATTATATATCGCCACAGCAAATGGAATTTCTGTTTGATGGATTAAATGTCCGTGTACAAAAAGCAAAAAGGACCTTTTTGGATTTACAGGAAGTGAAGAAGTGGAAGGCCCTGACATTTACCGCTGACCAGCAACATCTGGAACGTGACCGGGATTTGTTCCTATTCCAGATCTATACCGGGTATTATTTTAAAGACTTATTAATATTTACAAAAGATCATCTGCAAATGGATGAAGAGTATGGGCATGTGATACTCGGTGCAAGAGATAAGAACGGTAATCAGACCATCATACCACTTTTTAAGTTCCCGTATGCGCAAACAATCCTTGAACGGTACAGGTCCCGGTCAACAGATAAACTGGTATTCGATAAACAATACCTGGTCGAAGAACCCGTCTACAACCGCAATCTGAAAGAGATTGCAAAGATGGCCGGTATCCATAAGAATATTACCAATAAGGTGGCCCGGCATACTAATGCACAATTATGGATCCGGTACGGCGCAGAAAGTGCGGTATTGTCAAAGATGTTGGGACATACAAAGCAGGAAACAACTCGGAATTACTACAATGTTGATCTGCCGGAAATATTTGAAGGAACCAAACGAGTTGACTTCGGGGCTATGGGCATTTAGCCTAAGCTGACGATGGCTAAGTAATAACTGATACGCCCAGTTCTTCTAACTGTTGAATGGTCTCAGCAGAGATCCTTTCCAAGCAAGCAATGCCAAGAAGTTTACGCGCCCTGCTGAAAGCCACGTACCCAAGCCGTGGATAGTCCGTCTTTTCCCCATCTCTATAAGCATCTCTGATGCTATGGTCCGTCTCCAGCCAAAGCAAGAGTTCGGCTTCTGTTTTAGCGATTGCCAGGACCGCGTCTGCTTCAAGTCCCTTGATAGTATGTATGGTTGAAACAGTCATATATTCCTTGCTATCAGCTTCCGAAACCATTACCTGGAAGTTTTCAATCATGACCGGAAGTGCAGCATTGACCTTCAGGTCATATGTTTCCAATAAAAATTTTCCAAAAGTATCCTGATTGGATATTACCCCATCCCGAATCGCCTTAATTATAGCAATACATATTTTTCGCAGGTGGAAAACATCGCATTTATGCGTTTCACAAAACTGTCCCTGGTTAAGCTGCAGGGTAGATAGCAAAGTATCCTTTACAGCTCCCAATAAAGACTGACGTGAATTTTTTTCAGGGCTCACGTAATGATTGTCTAGGGCCGCCGAAATTCTGCGTATTACATCTTTCTTTTTCCCTATCACGTACCGTTCCCTCGTGTTGATCGCAAGTTTATTACATTCAGAATTAAATACCGGAAGCATGTCCTTAATGTGCTGCGGCTTATTAATAAAGAATACAGGTGGTCCTTCAAAACTATTATCGATTTTCTGTTCAAATTTATTCCCATTAAATGTTCTGCCGTTGAATTTATTCAAGAAAGTAATGATCGGAATCGAACATCTTCTATTCGCTTGGTTAAACTCTACATCATATCTGCTGTTAGCAGCCAGTTTGAGTATCGGAATATTTCCAAAGACCTTTACTGAGCTGTCAAAGCTCTGAATGTACTGTTCCGGGTCCCCTACACAGTAGATCTCAGTTTTCCCCTGCTTCCTTATATGTTCTATTATTTCAGCGATACCATTGCTGGTATCCTGGAACTCGTCGATGAATAGAAATTGAAGCCGGTTAGAAATAATCCTTCTTACATATTCGGCTCCCATGCATTCACGAGCCAGTGCGATAGTCTGATCAAAGGTGATCATACCCTTTTCATTCAGTTTGTCCTTGATTTTTGCCTTCATTATTGCGACCGCTTTGTTATCATAATCCTTTCCATTTTTTTTCTTCACCAATTCAAAGACGTCATCGGTACCACATTGCATAAATATTTTTTCCTGTCCGATTTTGTCCAATACAACAGAAGCATATGGGATAACGATGAAGCGGTTAATAAAAGAATGCATGGTTCCGATGAACAAATTCTCAGGGATCGCGATACGTTTCGCCAGTCTCGTTTTAATATTATTGGTCGCCGAATTTGTATAGGTAATAACTGCAATATATCTGTTGGAGTGAATCTCACCCAGAGCTTTTATAATACCATCTACCATGTTGTGGGTCTTGCCGGCACCCGGACCAGCAATGACCAACTTGGGCTTTATTATTGGTGCTTTCTTGGCCATGTTACACCAACCATTTTATGCCTTTGTCTATATAATCGGGAACAGTAAATCCCTTCGAATCTTCCGTTAGAGTAATTAGCAGGCTGTAAGCAAAAGAAGATTTATGCTTGACTATCAGTTCAAAAAACTTTTCGATATTAATCGGGTCGTCACCCAGCTCCTCTTTATAAGTTTTTCCTGAGTTTGGCCGAACGAGCAAAAGGGCCTTCAACAGGATATTTTTGCCGTCACCAGTAGAATTGGCTGCAATAATATCTTTCTCAAACGTAGATTCTTTTGTAACAGCCACCGAAATAACCGGAACAGTCTTGTATTGTTCTATCAGGTTTTCAGCTCTGTTTTCGGTTGCGACCCCTTCATCACTATCGGTTAGCACAAGGCATTTTCTGAAATATCCGTTTTTTATCACTTCCAGGAAATTTGAAAAAGCCAGCCCATTTACATTTACGACACAGCAGCTAAATTTTTCGGTAGGATTCTTATGAATCATGTTAAAGAAGAAGGGAACTAATAATTTTTCCGAAATACCTTCTACCAAAATTATTTTTTGTGAATAGAATAGATTCGTATTCTCGGCATCAAGGTATTTATTCAAATACTGAATTTGCTTCTTGGCACGGGCTGATTCATCAAAACCCTGGAATATATAATGAGGTTTTACGACGCCTTCGTCTTTAAAAAGTACAACGGTATGATTAAAATCGATCTTGGTCGACACATACGTGGAATGCGATGTAAGCAGTACCTGAATATCTTTTCTGAATTCCTTCACGCCAGGTAGCTGAATCAGTTTTTCAATATTATGAGCAAGGTGATCCTGGAGGTTTGGATGCAGATGTGATTCAGGTTCTTCCAACCCTACAATCCTGAAAAAAGAAGTAGGCATTCGCTTTTTATCTTCTATGAATGATAGGATCAGCGAAATAAAAAGCAGATTGTTTCTTCCGGTTCCATTGCGTTCGATTTTAACAGGGTCCTCCCCATAAATGATACTGATCTTCTTTAAGATATCTGCAACATCAGGGTGAGAGAAGATCAGATCGACGTCATTGGAAGATTCATCGGTTTTTAAGGATATCTTATCCAACTGCTCCGAAATGCTCGTTTTTATGGCTTGTAAGGTAGTATTCTCGTTTATCGATTTCTGCAAACCGACCAGCTCTGTTTTCAGCTGCTGGTATTCCTTTTCATCTCTTGCATTCAGGATCCGGAATAGCAATTTCCTGTTGCTTCCGGCTACCAGTTCAGCACAGGCATCTCGCAAGGCGTCCAGCAATTCAAACTTTAGTTGGGATAAATGATAGGGGTTGGCGCTTCCTTCCGTTTTATTTCCTCCGTAGATAGTGTAGTGGTACTGTGAGATTGGAAAGTTTAGCAGATCCAGTTTTGCCGATTCCAGCAGTGCTTGGAATTTATCTTCTCCAATCTGCTTCTTATATTCCGCAATGAAACTCCGTTGCGCTTCTATCTCTTCTGTCTTATTAAATTTGGAAATCGGTTCAAATACATATCGCAGTTTAGCTTCAGTACATTCCTTATTACTAAACCAATCGGCAATGACAGCTTCCTGATCTTCATCCCAATCCTTTAAGGTAGCCTCCACTTCGATTATGGGAAAAACAATATCCTCTGGCTTAATTTCTAAATCCAGTATGCATTTTTTAAACGCTTGAATAATATTGTAATTGAAATCAGCAACTTCAAGTTGGCGTTTTTTGAAGAAGGAAACATCTTGGCTGAAAATAAGCCCTATTGAATCCAACAGGTTTGACTTACCGACGTTATTCTCTCCAATTATTAAAGTAAGAGGTTTTAACTCTATTGAAAAGTCAAGAAAATTTCGATAATTCTTGATCTGTAGGTTAGAAATGTACATTAGTTCGGTTTAAGTGGTTAATGGACCGGTGGCGGCCTAATTAAACGGCGGCGTAACTTTTCAAATTTACCAATTATTAAAAAGAAGGGATGCACTCTTTGAAAACCATTAAGGAAATAGGCTATTGACAATCAATATGTTTTGTTACACTTGAAGGATTTTGATAATTTGCTTGATTTAATGAGAAAAACGGCCACCATAATACCGGCGTCCCACCAAAATGAATGGGAATCCAAGAGAAAATTTGAAGAGGCGATTAGGCCCTGGTATTTGCCATTTGGTTGGACCCAGAAGGATTATGGTATTGATGGCCAGATTGAGATTACCGACGATATAGATGAAGAAAGGATAATTCAACCCCAAAGTCAATATTACCAGGTTCAGCTTAAAAGCATAGAAAATCCTACCTTTTCAAAAGGGTTCATTAGCTACTCAACTGAGGTACACAAAATAATTCAATGGTTCCGCTCTAATATCCCGGTACAGCTGGTACTTTTTGATTTGAAAACCGGGTTGTTTTATTATCAATGGATTGACGATGCATTAATTAATCTCTTGGATTCAACAAATCCAAAATGGCCAACTCAGGTTACTATAACAATCAGAATTCCACTTAGCAATTGCATTTCTACTAAAACAAAGGGAACAATTAAGGATTACGTATATAACTGGAAAAGGCCTTCAAGAAAAATTATTCAACCGGGATTGTATTTCGATCTTGTTGAGAAATCGAAAAATTTAAACCAATTATTTGCATCTATAGCTGCTCCATTTAGCTTTAAATCAATCGGCGAACAAATCACTGAGTTTGACCACAGAGTTAATTCAGCCATTTACAGAATTACGATTACAGGGCCGGGCCGGTCTGGAAAAAGCACCTTAATAAATGCCTTACTTCGCAAAAAGGAAGTTTCCCCAACAGGCCTTTTCCAAACTACTGGTGTCCCAATCCAGATTCTTCCGGGAACTGAAGAGTCCGTTCAGATAACCTTTGTAGATGGGAAAACTACAAATCACAAATTCTCAAAAGCGACAATAAAAAAATTTGCCTCTCAGGAAGAAAATATTGGAAACGAGAAAAAGGTAGCATTGGTGACTATATTCACGCAGAACACCAACCTGGAAAAAGGAATTTCATTATTTGATATACCGGGCTTAGATGACTATGATGATGCGGTTTTTGACCAGGCATGGCTGATCATACAAAAATCCAATGCAATTATATACATGATAGATGCTTCGAGCGCCCAACATGGGGGCTTTGCATTTCGTTCCGATTACAAGAAACATATTCAGGCATTAAGTTCCAAACTTGACAAAATATTTCTTGTTGTTAACAAAATTAACTCGCTTTCACAGGACAAATTTTTATTACTTAAAAAGAAGGTCAATGATGATCTGAAAAGACTAGAGTTGTTCGACAAAATTGCGGACAAAATTCATTTCATCAGTGCAGAAGAAAGTCTTGAAAAACGTGTGAAAGGAAGAAATTCGAAAGACAATTTGGATGATCTTGAAAACGAGATTTGGCAATATTTATTAAAAGAGAATAGAATTGGTTTAGGTAGATTGAGTTTGTTGCTTAAGTTCATGCAGGAATCGATTCGAGATTTCTCTGGTTTGCTACAGAGCCGCCAGCTTGACATAGGAACAAAAAGAAAACTTGTTAGCGCATTGGTCGAAACAGAAAGGAAGATACCGGGCCTTGTTAAAATCTTTCATACAGAATGCAGGAGTATACAAAACCAAATCCTGGGACATGTCGAAATTCAAAAAAACCGGATTCTTAATTCTCTCGAAAAGCAATTGACAGCTATCCCGCAACAAAACGATCTGCCGGGAAAGCAGGCGATAAAAACTTATCTATTCAACGGCGTCAACTCTACACTGGAGTCCACCAATCAGCTTTACATCCAATGTGGCGCTGCTTTGCAAAAAACTGTGAATATGTGGATAGAAAACAACTTTCAGGAAATCTGGGATATTATTGCCGGAGGGCAGGAGCAAAGAAACCTGGATATAAACGAATTTGAAGCAATTGAAGTACCAGATATTGATGTATCAAATTCTCTGGGGGTTGGCGTATTAACTTGGCTTGTTACTACTGCTCTTGCACCGGCTTATTCAATTACTATAGGGCTGGCAAGTTTTCTTAGCAATCTTTTTTTAACAATGGAGGAACGAAGGGCCAAAAGGATCAAAAAATTAATGGATGCGGTTCGTACAAAAACTGATGAAATATACGCCAGGATGGGTAAAGGCTATACAGACGCCTTCTCTGAATTAAGCGAACAAATGCGGAACAGTTTGAACAAAAATATCAAACTTTATTTGACCGATCTGAAAAATCAAGTGAGCCAAATAGACATAGCAATTACACCGGATGAAGAGGATAAAATCAATAAATCAATCATCGCTTCTGAGGAACTAAGGAATAAAATAACACAATTAAACGATGAAATTATTTCCTGGTATTCTTAATACAGTGGATTAGATACTCTTAAAATACCGCTCCACCTCCCCCACCGGCACATAGATCTTCCGGTCCTTCTTGATCGTCTTTACTTTATTCGCCGCCACCAACTGGTCAAACTTGGTCCGCCCGATCCGGACGGCCTGCATAAACTCCATCGCAGTAATAAAGGGAACAACAGCGGCTGCAGCCGGGATCTTTCCCTTTAATTCCTGAACCAGCCGGAGCAGTTCCGCTTGCCCTTGAAGCAATTTTTGCCAGTCGGCCTCCGGAACCACAACAACATTCACAAGCGTTTCCATATCGCACATTTTTCAATCATACAATTTCAGTATCCAAAGCAATCAACCCCACCATACTCCTGCCAGGCATATAACTCGGCCGGTAATCGATATACCCATATAGATGCAGTTCCTTTAAACACCGGTTGAGTGTGACGGGTGAACAGATCTTGGCCTTTTGCATCACGATGGTACGCTGCAGGTAAAAAGGAATGGAAAGCGTATGCCCGGCCTCATGCTGCAGGGCAAAGTACAAGCTGATATGGGTTGGGCTGATCCGGTTATCAGCAACAGCTTTCCGGTAAAACAAAGTTTGCCATTCAGCCCAACCCAGCATTTATATACCCAGCCCTTTTTTGTTGGAACTACGCTTCTTGGTTACAAGGCCGTTATCCTCACCGGCAGATCCTCCATTTACTTTACGGCCTTTACCCTGCTTTTTTTCGGGCTGGTCCTCCTTTCCCAGCTCCTGGCTTTTTTCCTTCCCTTTGCCTTGCTCTTTGCCCTCTTTTAATTCAGGCTTATTCATAAGTTCCTGACGCTGTTCCTGGTCCAGGCGCTGAAATTTACTGTTGTACAGGTTAATGGTTTTGTATTGCGGGTTAGCTTCAATAAAGACCCTTTCATCCTTACCGGAGATCTGCATAGTCACCATCTGAACATTACCCTTCTCCAGCGAACGGATCAGCTTTTCCATGTCTTCCTTCTGCTGCATCTCCTTAATAGGATAATAGCTTAAAGCCTCTTTCAGGTCATAACCATAATTCTGGTGGAACTGCTTTCTTTCAAAATTGCCATGCTTGTCTTTAGCCGAAAAATCCAGTTGTATCCAGGCCTGGTATTTTTCCTGGTCTTTGCTCGTTAGTTCCTTGTGCACCGCACGGCCGTTAAGCAGGTTATATGCCTCTTTCAGCGTAACGCCCCATCCGTTATTAATGTAAAAGGTCTGGGCAATGGTTTCATCCTTTTCATTTTTCAGTCGGGTATCGTACTTATTGAAAAAGTACAAATCGGATTCATTGGATTTCTTGAAATAAAGCGTTGCTTCCATTTCCCGCTTATTCACTTCAGTCTTAAACCCCAGGGTAAATTCTGCCTGCCCTTCTTTAAGGGCTTTTTCCAGTTCCGGCCCCAGCGTCTCGCCAAAGCCATGATTCCTGATATTAGATTTCAGGTAATCGAAATTTCGTTCGTTCATAAGGTCATATTTAATTGTTAGAAAATCTTCTTTATAAGTTTGCATTGGATGCCCTTCCCAGTAAGTAGTTGCCAGTTGCAGGGCAGCTTCGGGGTCCCTGTTGTAAAGGTTCTCCCATTCAACGAGCAGGGTTTCCATCTTGGCCAGGTCGTCTTTCTCCTGTTCCGTTGATGCTTCAATGGTATTATGCAATGGGTCATAGAATGCATCCTGCCAGTCAATTGATTGGAACAGTTCCTCGAGTTCCTTTTGTGTCAGGTTAAAATGAATGTCTTGCCCATAAGGCAATTGCCGCATGAGCGAGATCATGGAATTCGCATAGATCACAGCATAGGAATCAACGTCACTAATATTATCATTAGCAAATTCAATCGCTTCATCCTTTTCCCGGAAAAACCACATATCTGCATTGTCCAGGAAATAGGTCTTGGTATTATAAGCAATCCAGTTGCGGCCTATTGCAAATTCTGCCTGCGCTTCATTGAACAGGCTGTCTGATATCACATGACTTTTTTCCATAGTTCAATTGAGTTCAGGCAGCATCCTTGCCCTGAGGATCTGTCGGTTATATATTTTCAGGTTAAAATGTCTTCCCCCGTTTTTCTCCATGAGCTGAATACCGAGAAATTTCGCATCAGGTATCGTGAACTTGTCCAGCGCCACCACAATAACTGAGAAGTTATACGCCTTCACCTTCGACCTGTTACCCGCCACATACAAGGGCACCAGTTCATTTTCCTGTACAGAGCTTCGTTTCGACTTTTTCTTATCGGTAATGAAAAACTTCAGCAGTTCAATATCAAAGTCCAGCGGTGAATGATTGTGGATCTCCAGTTGGTAGTAGATCACATCGTCTTTGATATAAATGCCGGACAACTTGGTAATCACAGCTCCATGCTCAACCTTCGAGATTCTTCTCGGGGGATTGTTCAATATCGCATTTGCATAAGCGGAGATCGTCGCCTTCTTGTTCGGTGGCAAATGGAGCACCAGCACAGAAGGCTGAGGCGTATAGTTCACGGTGAACTCATAGACATTCCCGTCACCAGTAACGACACTCAGATTCGTTTCAGCAAATTGTTTACTGGCTGCTTTCACGAGCAGGATACGTTCATCTTCTTTTACCGGTTGTACCAGTATATCCCTGGTTCCCCTGTCCACATACTTAATAGGAAAAGGAAAGATCAGCGAAGTGGTTTTATCCGTGCTGATGGATAAAGGCTGTTGTGCAAAAGCTGCGTTCATTACGGTAAGGAGAATAAATAAGATTTGTTTCATGGGTTTTGATTTTTATTGTTGAGTAATACTTTATAACCCGCCTTTAATTGTACCCGGATCAACTTGGCTTTTTTACTCACCAGTGATTTTAAGGCACTGATACCGGTGGTAGTGGCCTGGGCTTTAAATGAAGGGTCAAGAGAACTGACATCAGCCAGGGAGAGTGAATTATTCAGGGATTCTTTGGCCACATCCCGGTTAATGGTGCCGGGTATATAAATACCGGGCAACCCATCCATATCAAAGACTTCAAGCTTTACGTTGTATATGGATTTACCTGACCGGATAGAGTTAATTTCCACCTGAAGTCTTTCCCCTTCCAGGGAGGCAATTCCGGATACCAATATATCTTTCGGGATCAGTTTTCCCTGTATATACACTTCATGCAGCAATCGGAATTTCACAACGGCCCCGTTCACAATGGTTTGGTTACTCGCAATGATCGCCTCAATGGAATTTTGTTCCTCTGCCTCAAATTCCTTTTCCTCACTGAAACTGTAAAACCCTTTTACGATAGTATCAGCAGCCGAAGTTTTGCGGACGGCATAGACAGCTTCCTTATTCCTGGCTGACCGTTCTTTCACCCGCTGCGGATGCTGGATGTCAAGTATTTTATCCAGCGTACCTTCTAATTGTTTCATTTCAGGGTCTTCGGTTGGGGAAACATTATTTACTTTAAGTAATTGCTCCAGCCGGTTGAGTTCAGCGGAAAGTTCATTGCCGGGTAATGGTGCCGTTGATTTTTCTTCATAATTGCCTGAACTGTTCTTTTTCATTTCCGCTTCAAGCAACTGCAATTTTTGTAGCAATTGGTCCTCCGGTTTATTGGTATTCCCCTCGTAAGGGGAACTGTTTAACCGCTGGTTATATTTCCCTGCGGTCATTGTTGTCAGTTCCTCCAGTTCATTGGGAAAAACCGGGCTGGTATCCCTTTTGTAATAGGGATCACTTCGCATCCACTCGGCCATCCGCATACTATCCTTGTCCGCCTTCTCATAAAAACTGAGTTTGTCCATTAATTTATCTTCTTTTAACCGGGCATCGGGCAAATCAAGGTTCAAACCGGGGGTATTTTCAGTCATTTTCTCTTTTCCTTTTCCACCACCCAGGGCCCAGAAAGCCATGGTCAGAAACGGTATCGCCAGCAGGGGCAACACCAACAGTAATTTTCTTTGCTTCACATTGCTATTCATACACACATTTTTACTGGTTATTAATTTTATCTTGACATCATCCTTCAACTTTACTTCTGCTGCTGCCAATACAATTCTTCAAGTATCCGCATGGAATCCTGCAAGCCCGGACGAATGGGTTCCCCGATGCTGTCCATATAATACCGGTACTGCTGAATTTCACGGTAAACATCCTCAGGCATCTCGTTCTCCATCACTTCGTCCCCTGAACGGTCAAAATGCTGCGGCACTTTTACCTGGTCGATCTTAAAAGCCGGTCTGGGTTTAGCTACTATTGCAGAAACAAAAAAATACAGACTCAGCCCTCCGCTGAAAACACAGAAGGCAATCAGGAAACCCTTTAACCGCCGGGCCGGCATATTCTCAAATCGTTTATTCATCATATCACTGAATTTGGTCTGCAGCAGTACAAACCCTCCGGCAATTGTTCGGGCCAGTTTATCCTGCAGCGGATTTTCTTTGGGTTCCTTTCGTTTTCGTTTCCAAAACATCATTGCCGGTTTTCAACTTTCAGGTCAGCATTCTCCAGCGTTTTCCACCGCTCGATCAAAAACCCATGGGCATTATTATCTGAGCGGGAAACATTTCTCAGGTATCCTTCCGTTATTAGGCTTCGTGTGACGATGGTGGTAGGCCGGATGATCTTTTGCAGCCCCTTGTACCGGAAATAGTACGGGTAATCATTGGTGTTGATGATGATACTGTCTGCCTGTATCTCCTGGCTGATATTACCCGAGATCAGGTTCGTGTAATACCCATTTTCTTTCAGGTTGTCATATTGCTGTTTGGCAGAACCATCGGCCAGGTAAAGCGCCTTAGTCAGATTATTGCTGATCACCTTATCATCTGGGTCCATCGTAAAGAAATAATGATGGAACATCTTTACATGATCACGGGCCTCTACCGGTATATTATCTTTCCGGTCTGCGGCATAAGCCTCCAGGGCCTTTCCATTCGCCAGGATAAATATCTTTTGTTGTGATTGACTGGCTAACTGGTAACTTTTGTAACTGACGAACAAAGTCAGGATCAGGCAAACAGCCATGACACCAATGGAAAAGAGCCGTACCTGCCGGAATGCGGTGTCTATATTTTTTGTCGTTCTGAACATTTATTTTCCCTCAATTTTATCTTTGAAATAACCACCGGAGGTGCTGCTGTCAGCCATACTATTGGCCAACCGGTTATACGCAGCGCCCATGGCATCCTTTGTCATCGACGCTGATCCGCTGGCGGTATTGCGGACAGAAGTGCTCATGATATTGGTTACTTTTTGAAGCAGGGCATTATTACCGCCTGCATGGATGATATAGTTTGCCACGGAGGGGACTGTGAAATAACCAATGATCCCGATGATCATAAATATCAGGTAAGCCGTATCGGTGGTAGAGAAAAACGTATCACCATTAGTGGCGATCTGCTGCAGATCTTCTTTGAGCATATTCTCCTGGATCTTACCCATGATGCCACCGAAGATGTTGGCAACCGGCAGCCACAAGAATATATTCAGATAACGGGCGATCCATACGGTGAGGGTATGCTGAAAGCCATCAAAGACCGCTATACCAAATACCAACGGGCCAAGGATCGCCAGAACGATCATATAAAAAGTGCGGATGGTATTGATGCAAAGGGCAGCGGCCTCAAATAATACCTTTAATACTTCTGCCATCCATTGTTTGATCTGGTTACGGAGGTTATAGCCAAATTTGTCAAAAGCAAAGCGGATATTATTGCCGATACTTTTCAGCCATCCTTCTTTTTTATCTCCGTAATGATACTTATACCATTTATCCCGGTCGCCCCTTCCGGTCTCACCCACATACATCTGCCAATAGGCTGTTGTTTTGATGGCATCCTCCTTCATCTTTAACAATTGCGCTACGGCTGCATCGGAATCTTTTACCATCTGGGCAGTACCGGTAACGGTGGGTTTCATCAACTGGTTGATGAGTTGGATAACGGAAGGGAAAATCAAAATAGCAAAACCCAGCACAAAGGGCCGGAACAGTGGATAAAAATCAATAGCCTCCGCACGGGCAATATGCCCCCATACTCTGGTGGCAATATACCAGGTGGCAGCAAAACCGGCAATACCCCTTCCAACACCTATTAAACGGCTGCACAAAGGCATCATATCGTCATAAAGTTGTTCCAGCACTTCGTGCATGGAACGTATACGGGTGGCGATCTGGGCATCCGCCACAGAAGGCAATAATAAAACCACCAACACACAAATCAATCTCAAAAATACTCTCATAGTTTCATTTTAAACCGTGGACCTTTCTCATTAAATCAATATCCATCTTCTCCTTTTCTCGTTGCAGAGAGAGGACAGCGGTGCCGTTATTGAATTCATTCAGGAAAGTATATTGCTCCATCACCTCATCATATATTTTGTCAATAGCCTGCAGCCGTTCATCATCACTCATACGAAGTTTACCTGCCGTGACCACCATAGCCAGTTCATCCAGTGTTTTCAGACATTCTTTCAGCAGGTTGGCATATACATTTCCCAGGTACTCGATTTCAGTTATCGTAAATTGTTTGCTGCCCCGGAATTCTGCGAGTGCAGCTTTACTTTCTTTCACCAGTTTCAATTGAACCCTGATAATGTCCGCAACCTTACTGTATTGCTTTACAGCAGGACTGACCTGTAACAACCCGTCCAGGAAATCCCGGTGCAGGTTGAAATTGCCCTGAGAAATATTTTTGATTGAGGTATAGCCCTTCTCCAGAATCTGGTAACCTGTCTTCATATGCGAAAGCATCAATTTTAGCTGTGCCAGTTTTTCTACATTCAGCAGGAGTTGCTTTGTTTCCTGGGATTGTGAAAAACAGGCGCTGTGAATGACCAGTGTCAGCAGTATTAGTAACTTTTTCATAATAATGTATTTTACTCCCCTTTAGGGGTTGGGGGTTAACCCGTATAATTTTTTAATGTATTCAATCTCACCTCTGGCAGATGCCCGCTGAAGACTGATGAGTTTATTTTGGTTGTTAAACTCTTTCAGGTCCATGAATCCCTTTTCCATTTCATCAGCGGCTGTATTGATAATTTCCATCCTTGCCGCATCAGTCATCTGGGTGGTAAAGGCATTCACAACAAGGAGCAACTGGTCAATAGCCTTGACACTTTCTCCCAGCATTCCGGTATAGACCTCGCTCATATACTCCAGTTCCGCGGCCGAGAAATTCCGGTCCTGCCGGAACAGGGCCCAGGCTGCCTTGTATTCCTTTACCATGGCCACCTGGTCTTCAATTATATCTTTGATCCGGTGATAATAACTAAGCGCATTTTTTACCTTCTTTAGTTCCTGGAAATACTCATCATAGAGTTTTCGCTGCTTTTCCACCCAACCGCTGATCTCTGTTAACTTCGTTTTGGATAAAACATTCTCCAGGGTCTTTTGGGCATTCTGCAGCCAGATCGTTTTATTCTGGAGTTTCTGGATCTTCAGGTCAACCGCCACAATCACTTTTTTGATACCGGCTTTGATAATCTCGGCTATCGGAAACTGGGCCTGGCAATGCACACTCAGAAGTATGGCCAGCGTTATCATTATTTTTTTCATACACTAATTTTTAAGGATACAGGTGTCCTCCCGAAATTTCGGGAGGACGATCCTGTATAGCCGCAACCAGGAATGGACATGAAAAAGATCTTCTTCAATTGATGGTCAGTTCGCAGCCATTGCAACCACCTTCACAGAAATATATTTTCTTAGCTGCTGGTTCACCCGTTCTTGGCGGGAGATTAATCACCTTTAACTTGCAGGCCTGGGTACCTTCACAGTCACAGCTTGCTTTTTCAAGAAAAACCTTTTCCTGCTGTACCAAATAGAAGGAAACACCGAGGACGGAAAATTTTCCATAGGCTTCCAGTGGAGAAACATCTTTTATGAGTGCCCGGATCAATTCATGTACTTCGGGTAAATTGAAAAAAGCTTCCTTATCTGCAAGATGGATGAGCCGGTCCACACTATAACCCTTATAGGTAAACTTACCGGTACAGGACCCTGTACAGGATGACTGAAGACATCCAAAGCCAAGACCCTCCGCATAAAATACCTGGCAAGCATTATTCACCACACTGCAGTAGCAGGCGTAAGTGGCAAACACCGGCAGTGCCTTCTCTGTAAACGATATTTCCTCAGAAAGAAAAGCATATCCTTCAGGCAATTCGACCCGTATTTCCATATTGTCCGGAGTGATACACAGTTTTGTACCGGCCGGCAATATGATACCGGTTTCCCCTGCCTTTACGGGCTTATCAGTTAATATTTCCTTGCCGCAGACAGCCATCTTTGCCGCGGCATTTGCAGTTTTACCCACTTCAGTTCCGGATTGCTCTTTCTTTTTGCAGGCAACGAAAAGCAGGGTACTTAACAAACACACACAAATCATTCGCTTCATAATACTTGGTTTTTTTTGTTTAAATAATGGGTAATTGCTTTTTCTATATTCCCGTTAAATTGCTCGGCCAGTTGCATTACCTTGAATTTTTCAGTTTCCTCCGTTGTATAGGCCAGGTATTCCTCTGCAGATACTTCCACCCGGTAAACTTTGGAAAGCATACCTCCAAGGGATATAAAAACCTCTTTATATTTTTTACCGGGATCGTTGGCCTTATTGATAGAAAGCACCTGGGCTTTTTCTTTTTCAGTCAGCCCGAGTAATTCCTGGATCTGGTCAAACTTGTTCTGGTATTTGGACTGATCAAGAAGTATCTTACAATCAGAATTATTAATAATGGCCTGCTTCACCACCGGGGAGGAAATAATATCTTCTACCTCTTGGGTTACTACGATGGCTTCGCCAAAGAACTTACGGACCGTTTTAAAAAGGTACTTGATATACTCTGCCATACCCTCCCGGGCAATCGCCTTCCAGGCCTCCTCAATCAGGATCATCTTACGGATACCTTTCAGTTTCCGCATCTTTGAAATAAACACTTCCATGATGATGATCGTAACGACCGGGAACAGGATCGGATGATCTTTGATATTATCCAGTTCAAAAACGATAAATCGTTCCTGTAACAGGTCCAAGTTTTCGGTGGCATTCAGCAGGTAATCGAATTCGCCACCTTTATAGTATGGCCGGAGTACATATAAAAAATTTGAAACATCAAAATCCTTTTCCTTGACTTCATCCCGCTTCAGTACTTCAACAAAATCGGTTTGCAGAAATTCATAAAAAGTATCAAAGCATTTGAAAACTTCCTTCTCCCCTTCAGGGGCGGGGGTATAATAAAGCTGCAAAGCATTGGAAAGTGCAACATACTCGCTGCGATTAAACGTTTCATTATCCTTTTTCCAAAGAGCCAGTAATAAAGTCTTGATGCTTTCCTTTTTTTCGGTATCCAGCACATCGCCTTCCCCGATATGAAAGGGATTGAACCGAATGGGATTCTTTTCCTCATAAGTGAAATAATATCCTTTCACCAACTGACAAAGCCCTTTATAACTATGCCCCACATCAACCAATACAATATGTGTTCCCTGTTCATAGTAGGAACGCACCATATGATTGGTAAAAAAACTCTTTCCGCTTCCCGATGGTCCCAGGATAAATTTATTCCGGTTGGTGATCAAACCTTTTTTTATCGGCTCATCACTGATGTCCACATGCACCGGTTTGCCATACTGCCGGTCGCCTAATCGGATTCCACAGGGAGAAACCGATGACCTGTAATTGGTCTCGAGGTTCAGGAAGCAACAGGCCTGTTCAGCAAATGTGTCAAATGAATCATTCATGGGAAAGTCGGCTTCATTACCCGGTATGCCCGCCCAGAAGATCTGCGGCGCTCCCGACAGCTCTTGCTTCGGTACCGCATCCATCTGGGACAGGGCTGATGATACCAGGTTTCTTGTGTCCTTCAACCCGTCTTTACTATCCGTCCACACTAACACATTGAAATGGGATTTCACAGGTAGTCTTTGCTGGCTGATGGCTTCATTCAAAAATTCATTGGTGGCATCCCGGCTAATGGCATTTTCTCTCGAATAGGCACTCAGAGAATGCAGCCGGAGTCTCTTGGTTTCCAGTTTCTGAATCGTTTTCTGCGGGTCTTCAATAAAAATGTACTGGTTATAAATATGATTGCAGGGTAACAGTTGCCCTAATGGAGAGGCAAAGCCAACACTGAACTTAGTTTTATCTGTAGAGTACTTGTCATAGTTGATCCGGGAACCGCAATAAGATGGTAAATCAGCGGCATCGGCAAGAGTAAACAACTGGCAATGATTGGGTCCGACTTTCAGGCCATCATCAAAGCTGATATCATGCAGAATAAAGGATTTTTCATTGGGTTGCAGGTTCAGGTATCGTTCTACTAGTCCGCAGTATTGTTGTTCACCGCTCAGTTCTTCATTGGTAAGTCTTTTCAGTTGCATTAACCCGCTGTCATTGAGAATACGTTCAAACTGTCCCGCATTATCCAGGAAATCCTGTAAAAGCTGAGGCTTCAATGTTTGCTCCGGAACAATGGACCGCCGCAGTAAATTGGAAAATAGAGAGGAACCGGGTTTTCTCCCGGCTGGCTTTTTGGTCAGTAGGATATAACACTGGTGATCCAGGTAAGGCCGTTCATTAAAAAACCGTTCGCTGGCACGGGATAAAAAACTAACGCCGATAGCGCTGAAATCTGCAGCATGTTTGGATTCGGTGAACCAGTCCTGCTTATGAAAGACGGTTCCCGAAGGAAGTATCTTAATGGCACGGATCAGGGTTTGGTGCAATACTTCATACTCCTGATCAGACAAGGCAAAGAGTTCGGGTAGTTGCACTTCATAAGCAATGGTAACATCACCTTGCTTGGACAAAATGCAATCATTCTCCACGCCAAAAATGGGTAGTATATCTTTTATTTGTTTTTCCACAGTCCGGTGAAGGTTTTTCTTGAATAGATTTTTACAACCGATGGAATGGATCTTTTCGCCAGGGTTTTCATCATTCCATGCTCCCCGTATTGGCGGCTGAGTTTATAGACATGCATAAACAAACCCGTTCCTGCAACAACGATGATCAGTAAACAAATAAATGTGTTAACCCCGCAGATATACAGGATGGCAAACAGGATCAACAGGGCCAGTAAGCCGCCACCCAGGTACCAGATATATTGCGCCTTCAGTCCCTTGAATTCTATCGGTCGGTTGATGCCCTTATTTACAGTATATACACTAGTTGACATACAGGATTTGTTGAGTGAATTTTTTGCTGGAATTGCGCAGTACGAGCTGGTAAATACCCGGAGCCAGTCCGTTCATATCAATCTGCCGGATCAGGTCGCCATTGATATGATCAATTAACTTGTTTCGGACAACTTGCCCATCAGGTGAAATAACCGTGAGAATATACCTTCCCGGATCAGCATTCTTTAATCGCAGGGACAATTCTGCTCCGGTAACAGGATTGGGATAAATGCTGAAAGACTGATCTGTCGCAGTGACCGGGATATTTCTCCTTACAACCACCACATTACTGTATAAAACACTGCCCGAATTTTCAGTAGCCTTGATCCGGTAATAGGTGATTGCTGCTGTCTGGCTGCTGGAATAGGTATAGTCAGCCCTTTCTCCACTATTACCGGTAGGTAGTATTGTTCCGGTTGGCTGAAAGACAACAGCATCCAATGAACTTTCAATGGTATAATGTTGAATCTCGTATTCAGTCATATTGGACCAGGAAATGGTTACCCGGTCAGTTGCGTCAATCTCAGCCCTGACATTGGCAAAACGAACTGGCAATACGACAGTTCCGCTTGTATCATAAGAGAGCAATCCCCTCCGCACTAATTGAAGCGGGCCACCACAATGAAAATTATACAGGTTATACGGAGGCCCAGGGAATACGGACTCCGGGCTGAAATTGACATTGCCCGGATTAAAATAATAAGGATGCATAAAATCATACCAGGGCAAACAAATATTCGGGGCGGGAAAACATTCAATCGGCTGACCCGTACCTCCGTCCACATCCCAGTAAGAAACCGTGATAAAGCCACAATCCAGTTCCTGGCCATTCACTACATAATGTGTGGCAGCATTGGGATCACAATCAATATAGTTCAGCCCAAGGGTATTGTAATAAGAAACGACTTTAGGGGCTGGCCAGGCATAGCCTGGGTAATTATTACCCGTGGAATCCAGAACCCCACCCATCACATTACCATATTGCAATCCCTGTTTATACACCCAGATATCATAATTGGATAATACAACAGGCGTAAATACATTCTGTGTGCCATTAAAACTGACTGTAAAGAAGGAAAGTATCAGCCGGTTTTCTCGTTTCGGCGGGTTGGGCGAATCATCCACCAATCTGGTTTCAGTATATCTTGCTCTAACACCGATATACTGTGTAAACCCAAAGAAATGCATACAGAGCAATGCAAGCAAAAGAATAAACTTCATTTTCATAAGTATTGATTTAATTGTTGATAATCATTTTAAATTGCCCCTCCTTTCAGGGAGGGTTGGGGAGGGCTACACACCAAAAAAGCTTCGGATCACAGTGGCTACCACCACAAGGAACACGCAGGACCCGAACCAGGCAGCAGCAACTTTGCTGGTATCCGGGTCACCGCTGTTCCACTTTGAATACACCTTAACAGCGCCGATCAAACCAAGTACTGCCCCGACAGCATACATCAGGTTAGTACCGGCAGCGAAATAACTTCGGACTTTTGTATTGGCTTCATTGATACCGGCATTGCCATCCTGGGCAGATGCACAGGCTGTTATGATCATTAACAGAAAGAACAAGCTCACTTTTTTCATACACACAGTTTTAAGTTTTCCTTTATAATAGTTCCCCTTTGGGGAGATAGGGTTCGGTGCTCCATCACGTCATTTCCACAGGGTCCTCAGATCTTCCTCATCCAGACGGATGGAGCATTTATTTTGGCTTTCTGACAGAATGAACCTGTTAATCGAGTCCCGGAAACCGGGGTCTTCTATCTCCTGGTAGGATTGGATCTTCTTTTGTAATGCCAGGATGAGTTCACTTTTATTCTGTTTGTTCGCAAATGTTCCTTCCAGGTCACGAAGGATAACATTTATATCCTCCCCATCAGTTCCGGAACTGAATACAGCATCTGAAATGCGGGGTTTTAAATTGGGCAATGAAAACTTTGCCTTATAAATTATGATCCAGATAAGGAAATAATAGATAAAACTTGTCAGGATAATAACCAGCCAGAATTGCGACCAGGAAATGTTTTGTAACATGTCGTTTCGTTTGTAATGCAAATATGGGCTGGCGGGAAAGCGATCTTTCAATAGATGTTCCCGAGTCGGGAGAAATAAATATTCGGATAAGAGGGAAATAATCAGAATTCCTGAATAGCAGAGGTAATACTGCGTGGTGGAAATACATCAATAGGGGAAACAAGTGACCAGGTAACCCTTCTAATAACCTTCATCCGCTTCATCCATCCGCTGGATCAGCCGCTCCTTCAATTGATCCAGAAAACTGGTCCTGTTTTTTTTACGGATACGCATTTCCTGGAAAACATTGTAAACGTTTCCCAAATCAACCTGGAAGGTTCGTTCAAAGAAATTGGTCAGGAGCTTAATATCGGCGGTACCATTATTGATCACACCGGTTGTTTGCAGAGAATATATCAGCTCGATCAGCGAAACTTTAGCACCGGTCCATTGCAGTTTCTTCTCAATGTTTTTAGGTTCGGGTGGATCCGTCAGCTGAATAGAGGATATTGCTGTATTAAGATAGATGCGGAGAAGTTCATAGGCAAACAGTTTGGAGACCTTATAACTCTGTGTCGTGGAGAAACTGTGATCTATGCTCAACGTAAGATCATCCGGTAAGAGCCGGACATCTTCCTGTCCCCTGATAAAATAGACTTCATCAAAATGCGTGGCCCCGCTTCGGTAGTATTGATAGAAATCTAGGTTATTATCAAAAAAATGCTTGATCCGGCTGAGGTGCGATTCCAGGTAAGCAATTTGGACTTTGTCGCTGGCTGCGGGCCGGTTAATCTCAATATGAAATACTTTTACATAATAAATAAACTGGGAATAGAACTTGGGTTTCATTTCCTTGAAGAACTCAATTTCTTCCTTGCTGTCCTTCAGCGGGTTTTTCTCCACCATTTTTCTTAGCTCCTGAAGCACTTCCTGGCATACATTAATGCACTGGGATGTCTCCTTCAGCAGGGGGAAGGATGCTGACTGGATTTCCCTTATCCTTTCTTCCATTTTCTCATATAATCGTTGCATGACGGCTCGCATATTGTTCAAATGAGAAGTGAAATATATAAAGTCGGTGAAGTCCTTTAGTTGTTCAAACAGATACAAGAGCTTTTCAAAGTGAAATCCTATGCAAACAAATAGCGCAACTATCTTTTCACTTTGAATAACCAAAGTGCAGAATCGTTAGCTGAGATTTAGTATATGAAAAGATCGCTGCCAAAACAACTGTATATTGAAATTGTCGTAGCCCTCTATGTGCTGCTTTTTTTGTACACAGCGATTATGAAGTTCAGGGATATTCCTTTCTTTATCGGTTCAATATCGCATACGCCGGTACTTAGGCCCTATGCTACCCTGCTTGCAGGAATGATTCCTGCCATGGAAATAGCCATAGCCATTTTGCTGATCATCCCCCGTACAAGATATTATGGATTATTGACCGGTACCGGCTTAATGGGAATTTTCACTTTGTATGTGGCATTTATACTTTCAACGATGAAAGAACTCCCATGTTCCTGCGGGGGCGTACTCCAGCAATTGAACTGGAAGGAGCACCTGGTTTTCAACTGCGGGTTCCTGCTGGCCGGAATAGTAGCCTGTTACTGGAATAAACAATTTATCATGATAAACAGGAGAAGCCGAATACCTGTGATATAGTAGGCGATTTTTTTAACTTAAAGCAACAAGAATGAAAAAGATGTATTTGGTGCTGATTGCCGTAGTGATGGCTGTCGGTTTCAGCGCATTCACCAAGATCGAAAAGGCGCCTGTGGGGGATTATAAGTATGATGATGGCACCGGCATGGTGGATGTACCCCCGGAAATTGATGTGAATTTCTACTGCCCGCAGGGTACTCTCTATGAATGCGTTATTGAGATCAATGATGAAAACGAATTGATCTACCTGAATGGCAATGTACACAGGTGGCAATAACCAATTCTATGGAATAAGTATTGCGATCTATCGGATCGCAATACTTTTTTTGGGGGTAAGAATAAGCACATCCATGATCCGGCTTTTGAGTTCCACAATAATTCCAATTTCCCTGAGTGCAGCAAAAAACTCATCCCTTACGGTGAGTATCGCTTCAAAAGATACATCAACATTAAAATTAACACCGGTTTCGTTAATAAACGGTATATCTTCTCTGCTATCGCCAGTGTAATTGTAATAGGCGATCCTTTCTATGAGAAGGTCGATTGGAACATTTCGGAGATATATACGTGCATGATTGTTCCTCCACACTTTTTTCTCTCCCTTAGTTCTGAGCGTTTCAATTTTATCAGGGATTACCGTTACACTGTAGTAAGGCATTGACTTCCTAACAATCTCTCCAGTGTAACCAAAATAATCTTCGAGGTTAGACTTTAATAGAGATTTCAGATCCGGCTGGTTTGATCCGGCATACGATGCTGAAAAATAGTATTTCTGTTGGGAAAAGAAAACAGAATCCCCCTTTAACAATGGATAGAGCCACACCTTTCCATTAAGAGAATCGCCATGATCCCAGAAACCCGTGCCAAAATAGGCATACCGATATAATCCTTCCAAAAAAACTCCCGAAACATGGAAATTACTTGAATCAAATGCCAGTTTAACCGGATAATTATATGGCATTGTATTATTCCAGATTCCAAGTTTTGTGCGAAACAGATAATTACTATCCGTTTTCTTGTTGAATAACTCACTTGATGTATTGTAAGTTAATCCTTCCGTAATACTTCCAAATGGAAGCGTTTTCCCTGACAAAAACCTTGAGACATTTTCACTTGTCAACTCGCTGGGAGCACTTACCCCCTTAATCTTTCCATCCTGGCCGATCCATACATAGGTCGGGAGGCCATATACTTTTACTTTGAGGAAACACAGTGAATCAAAGGCTACTTCTAATTGCAAATTAAAGTAGCGCTGATACTTATGATACATTTCCTCAATTTTATGATCCTTTCTTCCAATATGAAGGACATTTAATTGGTCTTTTTTATTTTTACTCAGGCTATCCAGGGTCGGCAGATATTTAAAATTCTGAATACACTCTGAGCCGAATAATACAAGTAGTAAATGCTTATCCTTGTAGTTTTCAATTGATTTGACTTGTCTCTCAGGATAAGATATAATAAATGATTCTTGATAGGGAAATGATTCCCCAACTACTAACGGCATTTTTTGGGCATAAGTATAGCCAGACGCCAATAATAGCGTCCATAATAATAGACGTTGCATAAGTATGATTTAATTAATTAATGAAGGCGGCCTATCAATAGCCAGGGTTTTGAATAAGCTGATTGTTTTTTAGAATTTCTGCCAAAGGAATGGGATATAAGGCATCTGTTGAATTCCAGTTACTGCCCTTGATCAAAGGTAAAACATTGTTGACCTCACCAGTCCGTTTTAGTGTTAACCAACGGTCTCCTGACTCAGCAAATAATTCAAATTTCCTTTCCTGGATTATACTGTCTATTAAAACAGTACCTGTCAGACCGGACAATGCAGGAAGGCCAGCCCGGATTCTTATTTGATTTAAATCTGCATGAGCGCCATTAAGATCACCTAACCTGGATCGGGCTTCTGCACGCAGTAGAAACAATTCTGATAAGCGGAATATCATACTGTACTCCGTGATGCTGGAAGCATTTTGACGAACCTTATATTTGAATGGATAATAATAGGTTCTGCCCGATACTGTTATGCTCTTAACCCATTGCAGTCTCCGCTTGTCAGTTGCAACAAATGATTTCACGAGGTTGGTATCCAGTGCAACTACGTTTGGTGTAGTCGTTAGGATGAGTTGGGCTCCGGGGTAACTGTTATAGCCAGGAACAACATTCTGAAGTTGCCAGATCGCCTCATTGCTGTTCTTTAAAAAAACATTGTCCAGGTTAGATATCAACTGGTAATTTCCGCTTAATACTGCACTGGCACTCTCTTCAGCTTTATCCCATTGACCTTTCAGTAAATACAGCCGGGCCAGCAATGCCTGAGCAGTATGCTTATTTGGCCGGACCTTTTCAGTAGAAGGTAAATTTCCTGCATCAAGGTAACTGGTAGATAGCAGGGAAATTGCAGCCATTAAATCTTGTTCAATAAAGTCCAATACTGTTGTAACGGGGCTGCGGGATAACTGAGAATTGATCCGATAGTCTGTGTTCCGTACAATTGGTATATCACCAAACAGGGAGGTAAGATAATAATGACAGAAAGCCCGAACAAACCTTGACTCACCCAGGAGTTGCTGTCTGACCGTTTCGCTAATAGTAGCAGAGTTGGAAACCCCTTCTATTACAGCATTAGCCTGATAGATATACTTATAATAGTTTGTCCAGAAATTTAGCACAATGGAGTTTTCACTGGTCAGGTTATTGTTGGCCAGGTCAATACTGAAAATGCCGGTGGAATAATTCGAAAACTCATCAGCTGAAAGTCCGGGATAAATGATTTGCTGATAAACAAGCCCATCTCCTTCCATGCGGGCATAAATTGCCAATTGAGCGGCTATTGCCGTTTGATCCTTTGCAAAAACAGTTTCCGATACAAGTTGTGTAGTCGGTGGATCAATATCAACAAATTTTTTACAGGATGTTATTGATATAATCACTGTGATATATAGGAAGAATAATTTCATAACAATTTATTTAAAGGTTATTTGAAAGCCCCCTGTAACCAGGCGAATGGGTGGCATCAGTAAGGTCAGCGTTTCGGGGTCCAATCCTTTATATCGGGTAATCGTAAACAGGTTATTGGCCTTTAGGAACACATTAAACTCCTTTAACATTTTAGGCTGCTTATTTGGCCTGAAAACAGTAAAACTGATCACGGCATTTTTAACCCGTATAAATGATGCGTTACTATAGGCTGCATCACTTTGCCGGTAATTAGTAAAAGCAGTGTTGGAACCTCCTGTTGTATTGGCAAATCGCTGCACATCAGTGATGTCACCGGGTTTTTGCCACCTGCCAAGAACCGCAACAGGTTGATTCATTAAAAGGCCAGGACGTAAAAATGCTGTCAGGTAGTTAGTTGCATTGGGAACCGAAGCAAACTGGCAAAGAACACTAAACTCCCATCGGCCAGTACTGATAGAGTGTTGCATTCCGCCAAAATAGCGTTGACCCGTAAAAACAATTTGCTGCAGATCGCCCGAGGTAGATATGAACCCATCCCGGTTAAAATCTTCAAATTGATGATTACCTGTAGCAGGATTTACTCCAAGCCATTTATACCGTTTTGCGATGGTAAGCGGTTCACCAATAACATAACGATTGGCGTAACTGGAAGTGGATAGATTTTCAAACGAGATTAGTTTGTTGCGGGGAAAAGTGATATTAAATGAACTATTCCAGGTGACCCGTTTTGTTTGAAGAACCTTTGCCTGAAGTTCCATCTCAAATCCTGTATTCTGGATAACAGCCGGTATGTTTTTTACAACGGCTGAAAACCCTGTTGTACCCGGAAGCGGATAGTTGACGAGTTGATTGGAAGTGGTATTGTGATAGTAGTTGAGGGTAAATAATAACCGGTCATTGAGGAAACCCAGTTCCAGTGAGCCTTCCAGCTTTCGGACTTTCTCCCAGCCAAAAACCGGGTTATAAAGTTGTTCTGGATAGAAAACGGTGGAATTTAGATAGGAACTGGTATAAGTAGTATAAAGGTTCAGGTACCTGTAGTCTCCGATCTGGTCATTACCCGTAATACCAGCGCTTCCTTTTAGTTTACCGAAGCTTAGAAGCTTTTGTTTTTTGAATAGTTTTTCATTGGTAAACACCCAGCCCGCACCTATAGAGCCAAAGGTTGAAAACCTGTTTTCATCTCCATACCGGCTCGAACCATCCCGTCGAAGTGTAAAGGTGAAAAGATATTTACGTTTCAGGTCCAGTTTCAGCCTGCTAAATATTCCTATATAGCGGTACTCCAGGTCTCCCTCTGAAAGTACACTTACCTGTGAAGCAGCTCTCAGGCTATTGAGTAAGGCATCACTATTGTAACCCGTTCCTCTTTGATATAAAAAATACTGCGAGGTCTTTTGAAAAGTAGCACCGGCCAAAGCAGAAAACTCATTCTCCCCGAACCTATTGATATATTCAAATTGGGGTTCTCCTATCAAAGTGCTGATATGCTTATTTCCAAACTGAGCGGTTGAAACAGGATTTGAAGCAGGATTAAATGCCGTTTTTGGAGTTGCCGAATGATCATAATTATCCAGTCGGTTATACCCTCCGTTGAATTTAACCCAAAGTCCCTTTCTCAGTTTATAGGAGGCCGATATATTGGAAATAAGGTTGGTCGTTTGCGTTGTAAACAGGGCCTCGGTCCGGCTAAGTGGGTTTGTCCACGTACCGTTCTCCCAGTTCAGTGACCCGTCACTACTATAGAGTTTGGGAGAATTTGGTGCCAGCGTTATGGCGCTGACCAGGTCCTGCTGTGGCAGGGTGTTTTTATAGTCAGCAAATGTTGCGGAAACAGACAATTGAAATCTCTTATCGGCTGATTGGTGCGAGACATTCAGGTTGGTAGTCTTTCTGTTATCTCCGAAATCTCCGGGAAACACAGTGGTTTCTCTATGATAACCCAGGCCAAAAACAAACTGTGTTAGTTCTGATCCTCCGCTTACATTCACCTTTGCATCTGTAGAGTGCATAGTGTTACCCAGAAGAACCGATTGCCAGTTTGTTTGCCGGGTTGTGTCCCATAGTAACAGATCCGGAGCGTTAGCGGTGGTCGGGTTAGCGCCATCATTTGCAAATGCTTCCCTCCGCATTATCAGGTAGTCCCTCGTATTCAGCAATTCCATCTGCCGGGTAATCCTTCCAAATCCGTGGTAGAAATTCGCAGAAACTGAAGTCTTCCCGGCTTTACCTTTTACTGTGCTAATTAAAATAACCCCATTTGCACCTCTTGAACCATATATAGCGGTGGCATCTGCATCTTTTAATATTTCTATGCTTTCAATATCGGAAGGATTCAAAGTGTTCAGCGGACTGGAGGAGGTTCCTGCACCGCCACCAATGACGCCTTTGAGTGCCTGCGAAGGATACGGAATGCCGTCTATTACGATCATAGGATCAGACCCGTTGGCGATACTGTTAATTCCTCTTAACTGAAGGTTAATACTTGAACCGGGTGCGCCTGAAACCGTAGTTACCTGTAATCCGGAAACCCTGCCAGCCAAAACGGATAAAATGTTGTGCACAGGCTGTTTACTGATTTCGCTTTTCTTGACGCTGCTTATCGTGCCTGTCGAAGAACGCTTATTTGACTTGCCGTAGGCAATAACAAATGTCTCATCCAGTACACTCATCCGCTGCTGCACCACGATTAATTGATAACTGTTGGGGCTGGCTTCAACTTCCTGCGGCACAATTTCACCACCTGTGACAAGTAAGGTGGCTTTCGCTGGTAAATTCATGAAATAGAATTCGCCATGAACATCGGTGGCCATGGCCATTCCGCTTTGTTTGATGCTGATGGTAATACCCGCAAGCGGTTCATTTTCGGTATTAACCACCTTTCCCCGCAATTCCCTTGCAAGCGGGACTGGTTTTTCAATAATTTTTTTTCGGACAATAATGTGTTTCCCCTCCATGCTATAGCCAAGCGGCTGCTGGTAAAAGCATAACCGGAGAATAGAATCAAGAGGAGCATTGTTGACAGTAAAACTGACCGGGTTGCCAAGGGCCAGTACTTCCTCAGAATACAGGAACCGGTAATCGCTCCGTTGCTCTATTTGAGCAAAAACTTTGGCAAGGGAAGCCCGTTGAAAAGAAAATGTAAATGTTTGTGTCAGCCCGTTCAGGGATACAAAAAGGAAAACTAATAGTAGCACTTTGCGCAAGAATCGGTGTCTCCATTTTGGGGTTAAAAGCATAGCTTTGGGTTGTTTGGGTTAATCAATAATCGTTTCCGCGATATAGTTGGGGTAACCCAGACACGCCGGGAAGTGTTAGCGCACAACCCGGTTTTTTATGGATTACCTTACTGAGTGACAATAATCGTTTCACCGTCAATTTGAAAATGCACCTGCCCGGTTGCCTCCAGTAATTTCAGCAATTGGGAAATAGGTACATTCCGGTCAATGGTTCCGGTAAAATGATCGGTTACTTTCTCTTTATAAACAATCCTGGCATCATACCAGCGTTCGGCCATCCGCATCACTTCTTCTATGCTGGTATTCTTTAATTTAAATTGGTTCTTTGTCCAGGCAACAACCGGGGAAATGTCAATCGTTCTGATCTCCCATTCGCCCGGTCGTATAATAATTTGTTGCCCCGGTAAGAGTTGTTCATTTCGCTGGGCAGCATTAACATTTATTTTTCCTTCTGTCAGGGTAATACGTAAGCCGTCCTCATTGGGATAAGCATTCACATTAAATGCAGTGCCGAGTGCTGTAATATCCACTCCATTTACCGATACAATAAAGGGGTGAGCAGCATCTTTGGCTACTTCAAAATAAGTTTCTCCGGTTACTGTTACCCGCCGTTCGTTCCCGTTGAACCGGGAAGGATACCGTACAGAAGAACTGGAATTGATCCAGGCCTTGCTGCCATCTGGTAATACCAGTTCATAAAAACCCTTGCGTGGGATGCTGATCTCATGCATTTCAGGTGCTGATACTGTACTTGTGTAAACAACTGTGCCATTCACAATCCGCACTTCGTTACTGATGATGGTATCACGCAGGTTGGTCAGATCTATTTTTTTACCATCGGCCAGTGTTAGTGTGGCGGAGGCTTTACCGGGCAATATATCCGCTGTTTCAGTACCGGTTGAAGTAACAGTTGATTCATTTCCCCGAAGGCCAAAATAATAAATCCCTGCGCCCAATAACAATACCGCACAGGCTGCGGCTGCATATCGCCAGATAGGGATCACTTTCCCTGGTTTTGTAAATTGTAATCTTCTCTTGACCTCCTCCAGTTTTCGTTCTGTATCCCGCTCAGCGTACCATGTCAAAAAATCACGGACCATGGATTCGTCCGTCAGGTCCTCGAAGATCTGCATGTTGAGTTCACTTTGCTGCATCCACCGGTCCAGTTCCTCTTCATCTTCTTCAGAAATAGTTTCCTGGATGAACTGGCTGATCAGGTATGCTGCCCTGAAATTTTGTTCAAGTTCTGCCTGGTATGGTACCGAAGCTTTCATACAATAAATTTAATTGTTAGGCGCCGTAGGTATATGATCCGGAAAGGACAAAATGCCGGACATACGAATCCCGGTTTTTTTTCTGACATTTAATTAATCAAAGTGAAATTTTAGTTTTCCTAAGTGCCATGATGGCCCGCAGGCGTTGCCGGGTTACGGTGTCGGGTTCAATATTGAGTTGGGCGGCGATTTCTTTGTTGGACTTTCCTTCTAAATAATACAGGCGGATGATTTGCCGGAGAGATGGGGAAAGCGAATCGATGAATTGATAAAGTTCCCTGGCCGTTTCAGCTGCAATAACAGCTACTTCAATACTGGGTTCATTTCTGTCCGGCTCATTTAACCCAACCTTCCTTTTCTGCTTTTCCAGGTGTTTCAGGCACTGGTTTTTTACGGAGCTGTACAGGTAGCTTTTAATAGCGTTTATATGACTTAACCGCTCCCGGCGTTGCCATAGCTGCACAAAACAATCCTGCACCAGGTCCTGGGCGGTATCGGGATTGGAGATAATGCGGTTGGCAAAATAGCTAAGTACAGAAAAGTATTCCCGGAAAAGGCAGTCAAAAGCCACCTCCTCTCCCCGCTGGAAGGAGTCAGCAAATAAAGGGTCCTGTGTTCCACTTAGCCGAAGCAATATAGCAGTTCAATGTTGACATTCCGGGGAGTCTTATAGTGGGGTTTAATGAAAAAAAATGACGTGGAACTCCACTTACCGCTATTGAGGCCGTCGGAGGCCTAGTCACGAATAAGGGAGCCCACGCCTAAACGTGAGCTCTTGCTTATCATCTCGTGACTTTGAAATTTCCGACGTTTCAATAGCGAGACTCAAAGCGAAAGCTTCAAATTCCTTTTTGAAGAATTCGCAATATTGTTATTTCCGCGAAGTTAGCAAATTATTAATATTTTTGTACACTATAAAGTGTATTTTTTAAAGCATCCTATATTAAGGGGTTATATATGAAATACCCATCCTGTTAATTGCAGGATGGCAAAAACAAAAAAAAGGAAAGAAAGGCTAAAAGCTTCATTAGGGCACTTTGATCATGATGCTTTTCTTCAAAAATTAAGTAAGAGAATTAAAACTGTTAGAAAACAAAAGGGATTTAATTCATATGAATTGTTCTCCTATGACATTGAAATATCCCGAACAGGGATGGCAAAATACGAATCTGGGAATTACGATGATATTAGAATGCGTACCCTTTTAAAGATTATTGATGGCCTTGGTATGACGCCGAAGGAGTTTTTTTCGGAGGGGTTTGATCAATAAATGGGATCTCCCTCTGCCCGAATGAACTTAATAGGGAATACAGCTTTTACAAATGTGTCCTGGACTGATTTGTATTCCTTTTCCAACGCAGCCACTACACCCAGATAAATAAAACAGTAACGAAGCAAAGACAGCATAATGATTTCAAAACAAGCCCTTGGAAATATCCTTTTTGGAATGGCGGACGACCTAAGAGATAAGGTGGAAGATTACAAAAGCTATATCCTTACACTGCTCTTCTTTAAACGACTCTCAGACAACTACGAATGGGAGACTGAGAATAAGATTGATGAATTTGTTAAACAGAACGGTAAGATCCCCAACAAAAAGCAACTGGAACTGATCATTAAAAAAGCTCACGATTTTAAGATCCCTGACGGGTGTTTTTGGAAAGATGTCAGAGAATCGTCCTCTGCAAAGAAAAATGATACCTTACACAAAGCAGTAACGGAGATTGCAAATGCCAATCCATCTTTAAAAGGAGTCATCAATACCGTCCGTTGGAACGAACCTTCGCCTGACGGAAGCGGAGGCAAAAAGTTAAGTCCTGCCGTATTAACAGCTTTAATAAACCGGCTGGATGCGGTGGATTTAAGTAATAAAAATGCATCGGTAGATGTGTTGGGTGATGCGTATGAATACCTGATTAAAAAGTTTGCCGATGAAAACAAAGGCGGCACTACAGCAGGACAGTTCTATACGCCGCAGGAAGTGGTTGATATTATTGTGCGCTACACCAAACCTAAAAAAGACGAAAAAGTGTATGATCCCACCTGTGGCTCCGGCGGCTTCCTGATCAACTCAGCTAAGTATGCCAAAGAGGTGTACGGCAATCAAAAAGTCATACAGCTATTTGGACAGGAAGATGTTTGGAACACCTGGGCTATTGCAAATATTAATATGATTTTGCATGGATTGGATGCAAAGGTTGTAAAAGAAGATACATTACTCAAACCTCAGTTCAATAATGGAAAAGAAATTGACAAATTTGATCTGGTGCTTGCCAATTTTCCTTTTTCGCTCACCAACTGGTGGAAAAACGGGAAACCCAAAAAAGATAAAAAAGGCAAACCCGTTTTAACGAAAGACGGCACTCCGCAACTCACTTTTCCAGACAAAAACGAATTCAACGATCCCTGGGATAGGTTTGAATATGGTATTCCGCCGTTTAGCGTCGGTGATTTTGCCTTTCTGCAGCATATTGTAGCATCTATGACTGAAAACGGCAGGGCCGGTGTAGTTTGTCCACAGGGAGTTTTATTTCGTGGGCAACCCGAGAAAACCGAGGAAGAAGAAGGACAAAACCGCAAGGCTGATGATGAATATGAAATACGCAGAAAGTTTTTGACCGGACTGGAAGATGAAAATGGGAAAAAACTGAAAGGCCAAAACATTATTGAAGCCATTGTGGTGTTGCCAAGCAACTTGTTTTATGGAACTACCATTCCGGGCAGCATAGTATTCTTTAATAAAAACAAACCCAAAGACCGCAAGGACAAAGTGCTGATGATTTATGCAGCCCGTGAAGGCTGGTATAAAGAAGAAGCCAATATGAATGTGCTGATGCCCCACGACATTCTCCGCATTATGACTATGCTGGAAAGTTGGGGCGATATTGAGAAAGCCAGGAAGTTTATACCAACTCAGGAGGTCCGGCTGCACAAGAAAATACAGGACGACCTGGATTTTAAATTGAGTGAGATAGAATTGAAATATGCAGAAGACCTTGAGTTGGCAGAAAAGAGAGTAGCAGAACTGCAAGCCAAAGACAAACGCACCAAAGGGCAGGAAAATGACCTTACCAAAAAAAAGGAAGTCCTGCAAAAACTGAAAGACAAAAAGAACAGCGAAATATTTGACGCCAAAGCGCTGGCAGCAAAAGAAAAGCTTGCAATAGAGAATGTTAAGAACGAATTACTTCAAATGTTTGCCGATCCTGAACTGCGTAAACGTTATTTTGCCATTGTGGATATGACCGAGTTAGAAGAAAACGAATACAATCTGAACATACCCCGCTATGTTGACACCTTTGAACCTGAAGAAGAAATTGACTTGCAGGAAGCGATTGCAGAGTTTAATTCATTTGTTGATGCAGAAGAAAAAGCAGACAACTCACTTTTATCAATTCTAAGTATACAGTGAAATGTTAGAATATAGACCAAAAGAAGAATTTTACGTTGATGAAGAATTTGGAGAAATACCAAAGGAATGGGCATTGAAAAAATTTATTAAATGCTTTAAATTTTTTCCGACCGCTTCATATCCAAGGGAACAGTTAAGTGAAAATGGAGATTATCGCTATATCCACTATGGTGATATTCACACAAAGTTTGATGGTTTTATAGATTTCAGGAAAGAAAAATTGCCATTCATTGAGAAGAAAATGGCAAGCCGTTTTACGAAGCTTAAAGAAGGCGACTTAATTATTGCAGATGCTTCTGAGGATTATGACGGTGTTGGCAAAGCAGTAGAGGTATTAAATATCGATGTTTTTGATGCTATTGCAGGACTGCACACACTTCATTTAAGGGCGATTGATGATTGTTTAATTAATGGTTTCAAAGCATATGTATTGAACAATGGAGCAGTTAGGAATAAAATCCTCCGGTCTGCTACTGGTATAAAAGTCTACAGTATATCCAAAAGTTGTTTAAAAAACATTCTCATCCCTGTTCCGCCACCAACAGAACAACGGAGCATTGCTTCTATACTCGGCAAAGTAGATGAAGCTATAGCTGCCACAAAAAAAAGCATAGTCAAAGCCGAACGCCTGAAAAAAGCCCTGATGCAGAATCTGCTCACCGGCAAACTAAAACCCGATGGCACCTGGCGAAAGAAAGATGAGTTTTACAAGGATGAGAAATTTGGAGACACTCCAATTGGTTGGCATTGGGGGCGTCTTTCTGAGATTGCAGATGTAATAGCAGGTCAATCACCAGCAGGTGAGTATTATAACGAAAATGGAAAAGGTGTTCCGATGCTCAACGGACCAACTGAGTTTACGGACTTACATCCAATTCCTGTTCAATACACGACTAAAACAACAAAGCTTTGTGAGGTTGGTGATATACTTTTTACAGTTAGAGGTTCAAGTACTGGGAGAATGAATATTGCAGACCAACCATACTGTATTGGAAGAGGAATAGCTGCTATAAGAAACAAAGAAGGGAGCGATATTGATTTTATTTTCTACACACTAATTACCATAGCTGAAAAAATTTTGGCCGAGGCAAGAGGTTCAGGAACAACTTTCCCAAATGTTAATCGTGGTGAGCTATTAAAAAAATGGGTTCTTATTCCAAAAGACGAACAAGCAGAAATTTCAAAAAAGATTAAATCAGTTGATGTAATTCTGAAATCCAAGCAAACCAAAATCAAAAAACTGGAACGCCTGAAAAAAGCATTGATGCAAAATTTATTGACGGGAAAAGTGCGGGTGAAAATGCCAAAAGAGCAATTACAAACGGAAACATGTGAGCTATGAAAAAAGAACAAATACAACAGCTATTTGCCCAATTTGAAAATGCCAGGCAGCAGGTGGAGGGCATTGAATGCTGGAGTGCCCGTGATTTGCAGGGCATATTGGGGTATGCCAAATGGGATAATTTCTTTAAAGTGATTGAGAAGGCGAGAACAGCCGCAGAAAGCAGCGGGATTCCGGTTGCCGACCATTTTGCCGGTGTCGGGAAAATGGTACCCCTGGGTAGTGGTGCCGAAAGGGAGATTCCGGATGTAATGCTTACCCGTTACGCCTGCTACCTGGTGGCCCAGAATGGCGATCCCGCAAAAAACGAAATAGCCTTTGCACAAACTTACTTTGCAGTGCAAACCCGCAGGCAGGAAATTATTGAAAAACGGTTACTGGATGTGGCAAGAGTATCGGCCCGGGAGAAACTCACCAAAAGCGAAAGAAAGTTGTCAGGAATACTTTACGAAAGAGGGGTGGATGATATGGGCTTTGCCATTATCCGCAGCAAAGGTGACCAGGTATTGTTTGGCGGCTATACCACGCAAATGATGAAATTCAAATTGAAAATTGCTGATAGCAAACCACTGGCTGATTTTCTTCCCACATTAACTATAAAAGCCAAGGATTTTGCCAACGAACTTACCAGCCACAACACGGAGACCAAAGACCTGAAAGGGGTAAATGCCATTACTCAGGAACACATTGAAAACAACAAGGCGGTAAGAAAAATGTTGCTGGAGAGAGGCGTAAAACCCGAAGAATTGCCCGCTGACGAAGATGTACAAAAAGTGAAACGCAGATTGGAAAGCGATGAAAAGCAAATGTTAAAGGAATTGAAAAAAACAAAAAAGAAAAAGTAAATCAATGCCTCAGGTATCAGAACTAAACGGAGTAGAACGCCCGGTTTGCGAATGGTTAAGCAAAATGGGCTGGAATTACTTTTCTAACGAGGATTTGCAGGGATTCAACCGTCCGTTTTCCAATCCTATTATTGAACCCATTTTACGAGAGAAAATAAAATCATTCAATGGATTAGGTGATGCCGATGCGCAAAGCGTAATGGAAATCCTTACTCAAAACCTGAACAACCCTACTCCAATTGATGGCAATGAAAAGTTTCTGAAACGCCTTGTGGAAGGCACCACGATAAATATTCAGGGAGAACCAAAAGATTGCAAATACATTGACTTTGAAGATATCTGGAACAACGATTTTAAAATAACACAGCAATATTGGGTGCAGGGCTACAAAATGGTGAAAACTGATATTGTGTTATTGGTAAACGGAATTCCCTTGGTGCCAATAGAAGCCAAACAACGTGCAAGAAAGGGAACCAACTGGATTGAAGGAGTAAAGCAGTTCAGTACCTATCAGCAACGAGCTTCACAGTTCTGGATGAGCCATTGCTTTGGGGTGGCTTGCAATGGCAGAATTACTAAGTACGGCATTCCGGGGGCGTCGGCTTCATATTTCAATGAATGGAAAGACACAATCATTGACTCCACTTTTCCTAATCCGATTTTATCACCGGGCAATGACCTTTGCGAATGGGAAGAAAAGGAAGGATACAAACATTTCAAAATAAAATACCTGCGAACAGCAGACGGCAAACAAATTCCGGAGGAACAAATGAAATGGGGAATTCTGGGTTTGCTGCAGCCTGCAAGGGTATTGGATATTTTGCAACATTTCATTGTGTTTGAACGCACCGAAGACAGCGGTATTATTAAGAAAGTGGCCAGGTATCAGCAACTCAGGGCGGCCAACAAAATTGTTGACCGTGTGGTGAAGGAAGAATTGAAGCAGGGCGTCATCTGGCATACACAGGGCAGTGGAAAGAGTTTAACGATGCTTTACACTGCATACAAACTTCGACAAACCGATTCGCTGAAAGACCCTACCGTTTACATTGTAGTTGACCGCAAAGATTTGAAGGAACAAATTGGCGGCACTTTTGACGATTGCGAATTTCCCAATGTGGAAACCATACGTAATATTGGCGACCTGAAAGCCAAAATTGATGATAAACCGGCTGGTGTTTTCATTACCACCATTCAGAAATTCCGTGAATTAGGAGACCGGAAGGATGACCGGCACAATGTGATTTTGCTGATTGATGAAGCCCACCGAACCCAATACGGTGATTTTCAGATTGAGCTGCAAAGTGTTTTCCCTGAAGCAAGGCGGTTTGCTTTCACCGGAACTCCTATTCCAAAAACCCACCGGGATTTTGGTATTCGGGAGGGCACCAAAATGATTGAAGCCTATCTTGATCAGTACAACATTAAAGATGCGATTGAAGATGGTGCAACGGTGGCAGTTCGTTACACGTTTGGGCCTATCAAATGGCAGTTGGACAAAGAAAAACTTAAGCAAGGTTGGAATGAAATAACAGCCGATCTGAATGAAGAGGAAACCCGGCTGGTGGAACGCAGAACACAGGCGTGGAAACAATTTTTGAAACACCCCGACCGTGTAAAAACTTTGGCACAGGATATTTATGACGATTTCAGAAATGTAGTTGAGCCCTTGGGCTACAAAGCACAGGTGGTAGGTTGTGACAAAGAGGCTTGTGTGCTGTATTACAATGCCTTGCTAAAAGAAGGATTTGACCGGAGCGAAATCAAAATTATCTTCAGCGAGGGCAACTATGAAGAAAGCGACCGCTATGAATTGTTCAAAGACCATTACCTGAGTGATGGCGATAGAAAAAAACTCATCAAGCAATTCAAACGCAGGATTACAGAAGAGGAAATGGCCAGGGGAAATAATCTGAAAATTTTCATTGTGTGCAATATGCTGCTAACCGGCTTTGACGCACCGGTAGAGCAAACAATGTATTTAGATAGTCCTTTACGTGACCATAATCTATTACAAGCCATAGCAAGAACCAACCGGCCCTATGACGATAAGGTTACGAAAATGAGCAAGGAGTTTGGACGAATTGTGGACTATGTTGGTGTATTCACAAACTATACCGAGGCACTGAACTACGATCCTGCTGATATTGGCGAATTTGAAGATGTGGAAAAACTGGTTGAGGGCTTCCCGAAAGTACTAGATAAAGCAATGGAGCCATTTAAAGACATTGTTCTGGAAGATACTTACGATTGCAGTATCGCCATTATTAGAACACTTACCACACTTGACCAGGGCAAATTTGAAAATGAAGCCAAACAAGTCATTCAATTGTATGAGAGCATCTCACCACACCCTAAATTAAGAGAGAACAGAGAAAAATATTTGTGGCTAAATGAGATATATGAAATCTATCTGGAAGAATTTAAGCGATTGGATTTTGATGCAGAAATCTATGCAGTAAAAACAAGAAAACTCATTCAGGAGAGTGCAACGTTATTGAGTTACAGAGGACATTTACCTTTAATCAGTATTGACGAAAAGTATTTGGATAATCTGAAAAAGACCAAACTCAACCCAAGTGATAAAGCAGAAAAAATCATTCGGGATATTGAAACGGTTATACGCCGGAATGAAATTGAAAGTCCGGTTTATGTAGAGTTTCAGATTCGCCTGGATGATTTAATCAAACGCAAGGAAACAGAAGCAGAAAGTATCGAAACCATTTTACAAAGTTTGGAAGGATTGTATTCCGAAATTGATGAAGTCGGTTCTATGCCAAACAGAATGGGTTTTACAGACAGAGGTGGTTTTGATATTTATTCTGAAATCAAAAATGCTACGGGTGCTCAATTCAATCATGAATTGAGCAAAGCGTTTGCCATAGCAGTTGTTTCATTGGTTCAGTCAAAAGTATATATAGGCTGGCAGGACAATGAAAAAGAAGTGGAACGAATAAAGACTGATATTGAAATTCTTGCAGTAGATGACGCTTTTGAAAATTTGAATATTGGTGATAATGCCGAATTGATGGACAGTATTATGAAACGAGTAATTCAACACTACGGCCTGGACTAATGACATTGCCCGAGAATTATATATTAGAACGGAAAAAAGTAAAACACGCAAGGATAAGAGTAAGTGAAAACTTATCCGTAAGAGTTTTAGTGCCCGAGAATTTTGACAACTCAGACATTCAAAACCTGCTTAAAAAAAAGGAGAACTGGATTGAAAAAAACCTTAACAAATTCAAAGGCAAGACAGAGAAAATAAAACTGCACGACAATCAAATACTGCTATTCGGCAACAAATACACTTATTTCTATAGAACAGAGTTTCACAACAAAGTTGTAGTAAATCAGGAACACAAAACTATTCAATCAAAAGCTAATCTGCTTGACAAAGACGAATTATTAAAATGGTATAAGCGTTTCGCCAAACGACACATTAGAAAACGCTTGGAAGAGAAAGCCAAAGTACACAAATTCAAATACAATAAGGTTTTCATCCGTGATCAGCGGACAAAATGGGGGAACTGTTCGGCTGATAAAAATCTTTCTTTTAATTGGCGACTTATCAAAACTCCGCATTTCGTAATTGATTATTTAATTTTTCATGAACTGGTTCACACCAGAACAATGAATCATACCAACAGGTTTTGGACAGAATTGAGAACATTATATCCGGAATATCTGCAGGCAATAAAATGGTTAGACAAATACGGAAATAGTTTATAAAAATCGACGTACCTAGGCAGTCTGACAGAAGTAAAGACAATTCCGGAAAAGGTTGAAATGAATAGAGTCTTTAACATCTCTAAGACCTACAACGAATGAAAGCAGTCATCTATGACAGGATAATTAAATTTTACAAAAAGCAGTTTTGGAGCAAGAGACGATAATCTGATCCACATCTAAGTACTTCTATCTGCCACCTGCATGGCCGCCTTCCGAAAATGAACCAGTATTAAAATAATGGGGTAAATGCTGGTGTTAAGTTGCACCAGTAAAGGCTGCAGACATTCTTTCTTGTTCAGCAGTAGAAATTTTATAGGCTGTTGCCACTTTTCTCCAGTCTTTCACCACAGTGGAAATATGTTGTATGATCAGCGCAGCTTTATCATCTGAGAGACGAAAATAACCCGCTACTGCCATGGCGGTATCCAGGTCCAGTGAGTTATCTGTTTCTGTGATAGCCAGGCTTAGCCCTTTTCCGTATTCATTGGGGTTAATATCATAAGCCGGAGAAAGCAGCCATCCCTTTTCCGAAAGTAAAAAACCGTGGTTACGCAGGTGGTCGTCAGTATTTTTGACGCAGATGCTGAATACAATTCTTCGCCAAAGTTCCTCGAGATCATTTTCCACCGAAGCACCATGCCGGGATATAAACTCCATTAGTTCCAGGTAACTTGCGCCGGAGGCATCCTCTCCGTCCATATGACCCAGCAATGTCATGGCAGAGGCAAAATGAATCCGTTCCCCGGCAATGGTCCTGTCAAAACGTTTTGTGAGATAGGTATGATAACGGTTGTTAAACTGCAGCAACTTTCCTTGAGCGACATTGATCCCTGCGCTTATGGCAAGTTGATTGGTTACCATTTCCCAGGCTGCTATATCTTTATCATCGTTCCTGCTGGGGAATTTTGCGATCCATAAATTATTATGTTCATCCACCACACTTGCTTTTGGCCGGGCTCCTCCTAAAGAAGAACCAGGGGCTATCAACAGATCCACCCATTTCAGGTATTCCGGGTCATCTGTATTGTCTTCTTCAAATTTAAAACTCGCATGCTCCAATTCTCTTAGCGATGTCCATGGTGGAGCAGCCATTGTCTTGTTGTCGTTCAGGAAAGGGCCATCATGCGCTGATTTAAAACGCAGTGCACCCATCCTGTGCCCATCATATACGCCTAATAAAAAATCTGATTCCAGTAATTTTTTTGCAGCCCTGCCCTCCTGTTTTGCTATAGCAACTTCCCTTCGTTGCATCAATACTCTTCCCCACCTGTCCGGACATGAATCCAGGAAAACACCAAAATTGGGTTTATCATCCCGTGGATAATAGGACCCTGAATAAAGTTGCAGGTCTGGATCTATCATTTGGGAAAAGCCGGATTGCAACCATCCATCCGCATATTCGAAAGAAAAGGTTTCCTTTCCTTTCGATGCTGTAACGGACAATATACCCATTAGCGAAGGCGCTTGTAAACCCAGCCAATGAGCATATACCTGAATTTCTTTTTTTGAATTTGTTGCTGCCATATCTTTATTTTCTCGGTGCCCTTTCTTTTACTGTGAGTTTTGCATCCTGTAGCTTTCTGCCAAGTAAATCATCCGCTGCCACTTTTAATAAATCCTTTTCCAGGTTCAATACAAAAAGCACCTGGACATAGGAGCCCATTGCAACCCCCGGCAGGCCCTTTTCTATGGAGTGCAGGGTTGGCCGGCTGATATTAGCCCTTTCTGCTACCTGCTCTGCACTTAACTTACGGCGTAACCGGGCCAGCTTAATATTCTCACCAAGTTCTGTCAGGATTTTAGTGGTGCTCGGCAATAGTTGAGGCTTCCTACCTTTCATAATGATAATTATATTTTACAAATATAGCATAATTTGTAAAATATTATTTACATTATAACAAACTACCGGCATATATATTCAGGCTAAATAGACGGCTGCTTGTAAGGTATTGTTGCTCAACACAATAAGCAAGGTGACAATTTCATTATGCCTGCTCTCTTTAAAACCCTCGCCTCTCTTTTCTCCAGTCATTGGGGGTCATCTTAAACCGCTTGCGGAAGGCATTAATAAAGCCCGGCAAGGTTTGATATCCGGACAGGTCGGCGATTTCTTTCAGTGGTTTGTCGGTTTTTTCC
Organism: Chitinophagaceae bacterium UBA4411; assembly: GCA_002400415.1. Taxonomy (GTDB): domain Bacteria; phylum Bacteroidota; class Bacteroidia; order Chitinophagales; family Chitinophagaceae; genus CADEDV01. The sequence continues at coordinate 233,669 of DGQP01000007.1, read as the reverse complement.
AGCAACAGCTTGATATGCTCCATTTTCCGTTGCATCAACCGGGGGAACAACCCGATGCCAAATACCTTTTCATAGTTTTTCTTCAGCGTCACAAAATTGGTCCCCAGCTTTCTGGCCAGTTCAGGGATGGTTATTTTGCCATCCAGGTTATTGGCCATGATCCGGTCGGCCTCATACATCTGGGCGATCTGTTCGGGGCTCAATTCACCGGGTAAAACCACAGGTAGGGAGACTGTATGGGTGAACAGGATCTCACGGACTTTATTGGCATAATAGAAGTCTCTTAGGGATTCCTGGAAAGGGCATTTCAGGATATCATATACTATTTCAAGCAGTTCCCTTGGCACCGGTCCTGGCAGACTGATACCAGGAGATTGGTCGTAGCCTATACCGGCAAACAACTCGGGTGAAAAGTGAATGGTAAAATATATGCCGGACATTCCCTCCGGATGATTACTGGCAAAAACAGGCTGGTCGGTAAGGTGATAGGTGCCCGGATCAAGCTGAAAGACCTTACCTTCCTTCGGCAGTACCGACAGCATTCCGCTCAACGGCAGTTCCATGCGTAACCAATTGTCGGGTTCAGCAGTGATGATCTGCACGGCTTTGGCAAAATAAAACTGCCGGAGTGTAATCGTATAAAGCCGGTGCTGGTAAATATGCAGGGATATGGAATGACCGGCCCTGTCTGAGCTGTATAAAATGCTGCCGGGAATCCGGAGCCCCGTGAATTTTCGGTTCGGTGATGGCTTAAGGTGGAGCGGCTCACCGGAGGACAGGCTTATTCGAATCATAGATCAATCGTAGATCAAATGGAATTTCGGCTTTTAGTATATGTTTTTGTTTATCAAAGTGAAAAATAAGTTTTCCTAAATGTACAAAAGCTGGCTGGGCTATACAAACAATCCCTGCCCAGATTAAAATCAACCAACGGCATTTTGGTAGCCTGGTAATAGCTATAAATTAAGCATCATCGTTTATTCACAATAATTAAAATGTAAATCTTCAATTTACTTTTAGCAAACTTACAATGAAAGATGCTGCTATACTATTTAAACTCATCAACACTGAAACTACAAGGTGCTAAAAAAGTGTATGACTTTCAAAAAACTCAGCCACGATAAAATCTTTCCTCAATCCTGATCAGATTACTATTTTGACATCTAATAACAATTTGCTGCTATGTCCATCATTGGTTATGAATTAAATCACCCCCAAAATATTATAACCTGCATGACAAAGCTTTTCCAAAAACTGATATAAAAAGAATATTGTTTAGAAAAACTGAATAACTGCGCCGATATTTTAGAAATAAGTACTTACTCCAAACTGAATCCCCGCCAACTTAGCCGGAGGGTTTCCCAAAATATCTTTCTGCCAGTTGTAACGATAGTTCAGCCGTATTACTGTTTGTGCAGTAGGCCGCCAGCTGATAGCGGGTACGATGGAGAATACTTCATCGCTGATATTGTCCCCGGTGGATTTAAAATTCCCCTTATTCCAGTCCGCATATTCAAAACGCAAAGCAGCGTTAATAACCGATTTCTCAAAACCAAATACGGGTTTCTTAAAAACTGGCTGCACAAAATCAATAAAGCCGCCTTGTTGATTTTTACCAAATTGCTCGGTATAAGTTTCGGGTACATCTACATTCACCCAAGCCCATTCAGCATTAATATAAGTATTGATTTTAGGCAGCGTAGTATTAAAGTCTATAGCATATACGTTAACCTTTCTTTTCTTATCCAATACCAATCCATCTTCCTCATATTTGTTGTATATCCCGCCCATATAGGATAATCCCAATTCGCCAATCTTCCTGTTTCGTATAGCCACCTTACCAGTAAATAATGAGCTTCCGTTGAAGCTTTCTTCAAACCTGTCTTTATTTTCTTTGCTGGCAGGAAGAAAGGTTTTATTTGCTGCATTATCAATGATTTTATCATCAAAACCATTGGTGAAATAAGCTTCATACGCATACACCCAATCCTTTGTTGACTTTTTCCCAAACACCCCAAAGCCCACATTACTCCAGGTAGCAGGGAGCATTTGAGTAGAGGAAATAGGACGGTCAATAAATTCCCATTTAGGCCCATCATGGTTTTGATTAAAAGCCCCAATAGGATTCATGACAATACCGCCCCGCATATTCAGGAGAGGAGAAAACTCAAAATCAACCGATGCAAATTCAATATTGATTTCTTTGGTCCCGTCTTCAAATTCAATTTCACTTAAAAACTTAATTCGTTTGGAAATAGAAGAAGACACAAACAACGTCAATCGGCGCATTTGAAACTGGTGTCCCTCTGTAATACCGTCTTCCTGCAAATACTGGTAATTGGCCTCAGCATATCCACCCAATGCAACCGGCAGTTTACCTAACTGAAGAAAGGGGCGATTATAAACAGCATCCATGTTTAATAACAGGCCGGACGTATCCTTTTCTGTCTTTCGTAACAACACAGGATCAATCTGTGCAATACCGGTATAAGAAATGAAAAGGGCTATAAATATGAATAAAGATTGTCTCATACTTTTCTCAAATCAATAAAGAGTTGGTTGTTATTAATCGTCACGGGGAAAGTCCGCAGATCCCTGTCGGCTGGTCCGTTTGTCACCTTGCCCCGGTTATCATATTCACTTCCATGTGCAGGGCATTGCAGGTAATCACCGGCTGCATTCAGTTCAGCACCCTGGTGAGCACATTGCATCCAGATAGCGGAGTAATCATTATCACTAAAGCGGTACACGCAAATGGGAAAGAGTAAAGAATCATTTCTCACTATGACATACAACCGGTATTTACCCTTTTCATTTAAAACAAATTCTTTTGCATCCATCAATATACCGTCTTTAATTAGTTTACCGTTGACGAATTTGGTGGCAGCGCAGGAACTTAATACGGTTGATAAAGCCGTAACGCCAATACAGGCTGTGCAAGACTTGATTATGAATTCTTTTCTGTTCATGTTTATTATGATACTACAACGATTTCAGAAATTTAATGAGTCTATTCTTTTCCTGTACGGAAAGCTGCTGAAACCTTTCTTTGCTTTGTTGACCTTCGCCTCCATGCAGGAGTATTGCTTCTTCGATACTCTTTGCTCTTCCATCATGCAATAAAAAGTATTGCCCGCCTTGTGAATTAGGCGATAAACCCAACCCCCAAAGTGGTGGTGTTCTCCATTCAGATGTTTTGGCACTGCCTTCAGTATAGCCATCATCCAAAGCCGGGCCCATATCGTGAAGCAGTAAGTCAGTATAAGGATGAAAGGTTTTATTGGACAAGGAAGAAATTGGTGAAGTTCCTGTCTTTAGTGTTTGCTTATGGCAGCTTTCACATCCTGTTTGTATGAATAGATTCTTGCCTTGTATAACTTCCGCATCATTCTGATTGCGTTGAACAGGAACTTTTAGTGTTTGCAGGTAAAAAACAACATTGTGGATGGTTTGATCAGAAACTTCAGGATCTATATTTAAGCCTGAATAAACATCTTTTGGTTGAAACGTAGAAGTAATACCGATGTCCTGGTTATAGGCATTTACCGTTTGATGTAACAGGTTGTAAGCTGCCGCCTTTTTTCCGAAGCGGTGGATATACTTCCCATTTCTTGGGATTGCATTAGAGAAAGGACTTAAAAAGGAGGGCAGATACTCATAATTCGGGACACCGCTAATTCCATCACCATTTCCATCGTTTGGGTCAGCCATTGCGAGGATATCTGCATCGCTAACAAGTTCCAGGAAACCCAACCCGGTATTGGCTGGAGGTGTAAATTTTGAAAATGTAGCACCTGCCGGTATTTGTTCGGGAGTGTAGCCGGGTAAAGCCCTGTTTTGCAACTGTGGTCCGCCGAGATGGAGATACTGGTTGCCGGTGCTATCCGTTTGCCCGAACCTTGTGAGGGTAGTAAACGGATGTCCTTTGCCATCTCCCGCATGACAACTACCACAACTCGTAGCCACAAAGATGGAACCTAAGCCGTTTTGAGAAGTGAATATCTCATCATTAAAAGCTACATCCCCTGCAAGAAACTTACGGTTCTGTTCGAAACTAAGACCTTCCACTGGTCCGTCGAGCAGTTCGTCAACGGGAGGAGTTCCCGGTAATATTTTCTCACACGCCACTACACTTGTAATGACCAGAACAATTGCAGTTATGATTTTAAATTTCTTCATTTTGTCGTAAGGCAGGTAAAATTACAATATTAGGTCGCAATAAAAGTAAAATTAGGCTAATCTAATTTAATTTTTGTACCTATTTTATTACCTTCACCAAAATAATTAGAACTGTGCATTCATTTACCGAGGAAAACTATCTCAAGGCCATTTATAAGTTACAGGAAACCAACGGTGAAGTAGTGGCTACTTCAGCCCTTGCCCAGGTAATGGGCGTACATGCTCCCTCTGTAACCGATATGCTGAAACGGATGGCAGGGAAGAAATTGGTTACTTACCAAAAGTCAAAAGGCTTTAAGTTATCAGAAAAGGGGAAAAAAGTGGCCGTGGGAATTATCCGTAATCACCGGCTTTGGGAAGTGTTCCTGGTTGACAAATTGGGTTTTCGCTGGGATGAAGTGCATGACCTGGCTGAACAATTAGAGCATATACATAGTGAAGACCTGACCAATAAATTGGACAAGTTCTTAGGGTTCCCAAAAGCCGATCCACATGGTGATCCAATACCAGATGCAAATGGTGTCTTACCCAAATCAAAATCTGTTTTACTTTCTTCTCTTAAAGCTGGTGAAGAAGGAACCTTTACTGGTGTTACAGACCATTCTCCGGTTTTTCTGAATTATCTGGATAAAAATGCGATTTCATTAGGTAACAGCATTAAAGTAGCATCTATTGAAGAATACGATCAGACTTATACGCTGCAGTTGACGGGCAAAAAAGAGGTTACAGTAAGTTTTAAAGTAGTCAATAGCCTGCTGGTAAGCAGGTAAGACACTGAAATGTCAATATTTATCAACAACAAGATTTGTTCGATTGAATTGGAGGGCAAGCTACTGTGCCATAGCTGCAAAATACACAACAATCACCCTGCTTTGGCCTTAGCATTGTTTCGCAATTTGTGCACTTATAGAAGTATTGACAAGCATCTATGGGCATAGTTTCTTCTTTCTGAAAACCGCATTCGGGGCAAGTGATCGTAGATTGTAGTGTTAATGTCTTTTCCATTCTTTATTAGTTTTTGTCGCAACATGATATGGCTTTCGCTTTGTAACCTGTTTTCTTGATAGCGGCTTCTATTGCCTTTACATCAACTTTAGATTTGTTGAAAGTGACCAAACTGCTTCGTGTTACATAAGAGGTTTTATAAGCCAATACGCCGTTTACTTTAGACAGCTCGTTATTTACATGCTCTTCGCAAGCCTTGCAGGTCATACCTTGTATAGTAAATTTTATAAGTTGTTTGTTGTCAATGACTGCAAATGCTGTTGCCTCTGCTTTCGGTTTTGGATAAAACATCTTTGCATATAATGGAAAAGTCATCATCAGAATAGCAAATACAGTTACTATTCCCAAAAACGTTTTGGATTGAAAGAATGAAGTCTTCTTTGTCGTTTCGCAATTACAATCCATGTCATTTGTTTTAGCTGGTTTTAGTTTCAAATACCATGCAAAGGCTAATACGGCAACTGATAAACCTATCAAATAAGGTCTTGCCGGTTCTATCCACGAAAAGTTTGCAGCAATGCTGCTGCTACCGGCAAGCAATGCAATAACAGGTGTGATACAGCAGAGCGAAGCTGCAATAGCAGTAAGAACACCTGCAAACGTAAATGAACCTGTTGATTTTATACTTATCATACTGCTTCCAGCTTTTGAGTTTGTACATTAATATGTTTGAAGAACGGCTTTAAAATCTTTAGATTATCCTTCGTTAGTGAATAATAAATTGTTTGCCCTTCTTTCCTGGTTTCAACAATATTCCCATCCTTTAATTTTCTTAAATGCTGAGATACGGCGGGGATACTCATGCCTAAAATATCTGCAAGGTCGCAGGGGCATAATTCTTTTTCTTCTTCCAGTAAATAGATAATCTTTAATCTTACTTCATTGCCAGCTAAAGCCAAAATGTTAGAAAGGATTGCAAATGATTTTTGGGCAGTTTTTAATTTGTCTTTACAATTTTTTATTTGCTCATGGTCTGCAAATAGCCTGATACAAGTATTGTTTGCCATGAGGTAAAGATAATGCAAATCATTATTTAAGCAAATACTTAAATAAGGCTAAAATACCTTTAAACCTTTATTTTTTGTATCCTCACCGCATTTAATATAGCCAGCAAAGCTACACCCACATCTGCAATAACTGCTTCCTATAAGATGGCAACACCAACAGCCCCCAAAATCAATACAAAAATCTTTACTGCCATTGCCAGAATAATGTTTTGCCATACTCTGACAGGGGATACCATACGCTAAGAATTGAATTTTAAAAATACAACAAGTGTGTTTTAAATCTTCCGTTACTGTACTCTATAGCAGTAAAAGGTATCTTAATAACATTAATGGTATTCAACAAGGATTTTATAAACTTGCTTTTGGTCTTAATTTTCGACAAATCAATATCGGGAGAAAAATACCATTGCCTATACCGTTTAATATCAGAAGCATCAAAAATCAGAACTCCGTTATTGTTATACTTTTTATTATTAAAACCTCCTAACATGCCATCTGCTCCATATCCAATCGCAATATTAAGCCATTGAGGCAGTTTTGATTTAGGGAAAAGTGACTGTAAATTTATGCTTAGCCAATATGTCTGGGCATTGTAGTCTTTCAAAAGCTTTGATGAAAAAGAATTACCAAACAGTTCATCGGTTCTTGCTTTCAATGCTTCCGGATATTGTTCGTTATGAGCTGAAAACTTTATGCGAACAGCCTGATTGTTGAAGGCAGCTTGCTGTATAGCAAATAATGATATGCCAAATATATTTGCCCCCATATCAGACCAACTCCAGCCCCAGCCGGCTGACCGCCCGTCGAGATATTCAATTGCGGTTAAATAGCCAAGACCAGTAATTCCGCCCAAAAGAATTGCATTGTTTCTTTTTGTCCCTGCCCATCGCCACATTTTGTAAATGAGAAAAGAGGAATTGTATGCAGTCCAGGCATGTCCCATTTTGTCCATCTGAAGCCATTCCCCGGCATCATTAAAAGTATGGAAGAGCACTTTATCATATTGTTTATACCATGAATTATTTAATGATATAAATGTACTTCCAAGACTGACTACGGACACTGTACCGGTCAAAAGCTTTCGTTTCTGATAAATTTTATGCAAACTTTTTTTATCAGCAGCTGCAGAATCAACAGGTACAACAGGTGCGGAACTATCTGCATACTGTTGGGAAAAGCACATTGCAGCCTGTAAATGACAAAGCACACTACCTATTAGTATTATTTTAGTACTGGCTCTCATCTTCTATATGGCTTAATTAAGGCCCTTGATTCTTGCATGAACCAATTGAATATTGATATTTTTCCCATCTATCAACCGCTCCTGGCAAAAACTTGTATAATATTTATGCTGAAGCAGAAACTGCAAGGTCTGTTTATTCCATTCAGCATCATTTATATTTCCGTTTGGGTCAAATTCTTTTCGTACTGATTCATCGGATATTAAATATTCATCTGTACCTAAGTGGTATGTATCGGCATCGCATAAAATTTCTTCCAGTAAATTACCAGGGCAGGAGGGTAATTTTGTACTCATAATACAACCAGCAATTTTATCTATGGTTTCTTCTTCAACATTTGAGCATGACAAAAACAGTTTCATAACAGCAACACTCTTCTTCTCATGCTCGTACATTCCGGTAATAAGATGCCCGACATCATGAAACCACGCCGCTGCCATTAAAATCATTTTGTCGGCGGATGAAAGCCGATAGTGCTGACTTATTTCTCTCACATGTTTAACTACTGAGCGGGTATGATTAATGTTATGATAATACAAGTTTGGATTAGGATAATCCTGAAATATTTTTTCCACATATTCGGAAACTTGTTTAACAATAGCATCCATTGTATTAAATTTCCATGCCCTAAAATTTCATCCGTTGTATCCTTACCGCATTTAAAATTGCCAGCATTACTACACTCATGCAATGTCTATTTTATCTACTCAAAATTTTTAAATGCACTTTCGATATGGATTTTTAATAATCACTGAACTACTTTCTTTCCGGTTATAAAACCGTAAATTATAAAAGCACCTATCAAACCAATAAAAACTAAAACTACCTTCTTGAAAACTGGCTGAGGAATGTGATTTAATGCCTTTTTTCCTATGAATGTTCCTAACCATGCCAACACTAAGAAGCCAGGGATATACCAATAATAATTTTTAGTCAAATAGCCGTTTGCGACATAAACTACGGTTCTGCTAACATCACCGCCGATGTCAATACTGGCGGAAGTTGCCACAAAAACATTCTTTGAAAGGTTAAATGCAGATAATGCAGCACCCCGAATTGCACCGCCTGTTCCAATAAAGCCCGTCAAAAATCCAGATACTACGCCAGCAGAAATAGATTTCCAACTATCGCCTCTCAGTTTTAAATTTTCCTTTACCCAAAAAGTTATTGCGAAAAGCAGAAGAAAAATACCCATTGCTAACTCCGCATACACTAAATTCCATTTGCTATTTAGATAAGCTCCAATAATCGTAAAAATAACGCTGGGTATGCCCATCTTCAGTATCAAAGTCCAATTAAGGCCATCTCTAAAAAGAAATATTTTGGAGGCAGAGCTAAATATGAATACTATACCTGATAAAACAAGTGCAGTTTGTAAATCAAAAAATATACTTGCTAAGGGGACTAAAAAAACGGACGCACCAAAGCCGCTGATGGTTCCTATTGCCTCGCATATTAAAACGAGAATCAGAAATATGAGAATACTATACTCCATTCTTTGATTTATGGGTTTTGATATGCTGCCGAAGCTGATCTTTTAAAGTTTCGAGATATTCTTTCAAATCATCGGTGCAGATTGTTTTTTCTTCTGTAGCACACAAAGACATTGGAGTTTCGTCCAGAAATCTGTAAAGTTCCGGATACTTAGTTTCTATTTCTGTTGTGAGCAGGATAATCTCCTGCATGAGTTGATTTATTTTTTTCATCACATTAAAGTCAGATTTTGTCAATGACCCGTTTCAGTTTTTCCCTTACCTCTTTAGCTATATTTTTTAAGGCAGGGTTTTGTATTGCCTGCATAGAAGCCACTGGGTCAACGGCAGAGACTTCTGTTATTCCAGCCTCCTTTTCCTGAACGATAACATTGCAGGGCAACATGGTTCCTATTTTATCCTCGGCTTGCAAAGCTTTGTATGCAAAAGGGGGATTGCAGGCACCAAGGATTTTATAATTATAAAAGTCAACATCCAGTTTCTTTTTTAATGTTGCTTTTATATCTATTTCCGTAAGTACGCCAAATCCTTCTGCTTTTAGCGATTCTGTTACTCTTTCAATGATATTTTCAAAATTTCCTGAAAGGGTTTTTGTGAAATAATAATTCATAAATTTAGTTTTTAATTTTTTTTACTCAACATTAGTCAGCGAGAATACAATTCATTCACTCTTCTTCAATGCCTGTATTGTAATTGTTTTTCCCAGCTTGGTGTGCCGCAGTTCTTTAATGTATTCAACTTTTAAGTTTGGCGATTTTGCACCACGCTTCACAAACTCATCATTCATTTTTTTCAGAAATTCTTTTTCATTGAAATTATCATGCGGTACCAATATCAGGAATGTAATGGTATCTTCTTTCTCCTGCACCACCTGCCATCCGTCAATTGGAAGCAAAACCAAGTTATCAAATAAAATGTCCGGTTCAATCCTTACTTTTTCGCCTCCTTCTCCGGGCAAATAAATTACATTTTCTTCTCTACCCTGAATTTCCTGTATAAGCTGAAATGGTCTGCCACATGGACATGGATCTGGTGAGAGTTTGATATGATCGCTTAACTCATAACGAATGAAAGGCAGTGTGTAATTCCATAAAACAGTCGCAAGAACTTTGCTGCCTGTTTTTCCGGGGGGAACAGGCTGATTATCGTTATCAACTATTTCCAGTATGATTACATCTTCAAAAATGTGCAGCCCTTTATGTTGCGCACATTCTGCTGCGGCTTCTCCGATCTCTGTCGAGCCATAAGCTTCAAATGGTTTGAAACCCCATGCTTTTTCAATATCTTCTCTTGCTTCTTTTTTTAAAGTTTCTGCTGTGGTTGTAACAGTTTTGGGAGATATTTTTAAGCTGCCTTTAATTTGTTCCAGAGCAAGCAGATGAATGTTTCCCGCAAATCCTCCGAAATTATCGGGCCGGAACTCATTAAGTTCATTTATTTGTTGCTCCATTGGTTCTGTTACATCAAGCGGAAGCGTTTTAGTAAAAGGAAACTTGATAAAGCTCGCAGCTCCGGCTATATGCCAGGGTAATTTTGACTGAACTGCGGCAAAACGAAGCTTCTTTCCAAGACTGAATTTAATACCTATCCATTTCGTTAGCCGTGCCGATTGTGAAAAGATATTCAGCCACTCCTCCTTGTTATAAATGGTAATTCCTTTTACGCCTGTTGTACCGCCTGTAGCGAAGGCGACATATTTATTGTTGTAAAGCTCAAAACCTTTGAGATTATTTAGGAACTGTTCAACATCCTTTAAGTGTAACGACTTGTCTGTAACAATTTCATCCCAAGAGCGCATTAACTCTTGCTTGGTCAGCACAGGCAATTCATGCAGCGGATGATTTTCAAGTCCCTGGTGAAACCTTTTGTAAAATGGCGAATGTGCATAAGCATAATCACGCAGTTTACGAAGTTTCTTTTCCTGGTGCTTTTTTATTTTCTCCCTACTCCATTTTTCATGTGAATGGAGTTTACGGGCATTCCAAAGCATCTTCAGTATTTGAAAGATGTTTAGAGACTTGACGGCAGTATGGTTTGTCTTATTGCTCATAAGATTAAAATTTCATCCTTTGTATTCTTACTGCATTTGTAATAGCCAATAATGCTACGCCCACATCTGCAAATACAGCTTCCCACATAGTTGCAAGACCACCTGCTCCAAGAACCAGCACAATCAATTTCACCCCAAAAGCCAGCCCGATATTTTGCCAGACAATTTTTGTAGTTGCTTTACCAATTTGTATTGCCGTAGCAATTTTAGAGGGATGGTCGGTTTGTATAATAACATCGGCTGTTTCAATAGCAGCATCACTGCCCAGGGCACCCATTGCAATGCCCACATCACTTAGTGCTAGCACAGGTGCGTCATTAATACCATCACCAACAAATGCCACTACATTCATCTTGTCATGTTTGAGGGCCTCGACTTTTTGCACTTTATTCTCGGGCAGAAGGTCGCCATAAGCTTTGTCAATACCTAAGCTTGCTGCAACTTTATCTACAACGGCTTGCTTATCCCCGCTGAGCATAGTAGTTTTCACATTTAGTTTATGTAAAGCATCTACTGCCTGCTTACTGTCTTCTTTTATTTCGTCTGCAATAGTCAGGTAGCCTGCCAGCTTTCTGTTAATTGCTACTATTACAATTGTGTCCACAATTTTGTGCAATCCGTCATTCACAGGCACTTTCATCATATCCATCAACTTTATATTTCCAGCCAGCACTTCTTTACCGTTTACATTTCCTTTCAATCCATGGCCACTTATTTCCTCCAATGCATCAACGTTTAGTTTAATAAAGCTGTCTCCAGCATATTCAACAACTGCTTTTGCTACCGGGTGAGTTGACTTTGCTTCTAACGCTGCGGCTAACGGCAACCATTCCTCTTTCGGAATATCATAACTTTCTAATTCCTGCACTTTGAAAACGGCTTTAGTAAGTGTGCCGGTTTTGTCCATTACCACCTGGTTTATTTTGGTCATTAAATCCAGGTAATTGGAACCCTTAAACAAAATGCCGCTTCGTGAGGCTGCACCAATACCGCCAAAGTATCCCAATGGAATAGAAATTACTAATGCACAGGGACAACTGATAACAAGAAAAATCAAGGCACGGTACAGCCATGTGTTGAAAACATAAGTGTCAACAATAAAATAGGGTATTAAAGTAATGCCAATAGCAAGAAACACAACGATGGGAGTATATATTCTTGCAAACTTTCGGATAAATTGTTCTGTTTTAGCTTTTCTGGTTGTAGCATCTTGTACAAGGGTCAAAATTCTGGCAAGGGAAGAATCATTGAATAGTTTCGTGACTTTTAGCTCTACTACCTTTTCCTGGTTAATCATTCCTGCAAGTACTGTTTCGCCTTTGGTAAAAGTGGATGGTTTGCTTTCACCGGTTAATGCTGAAGTATTAAATGAACTTCCTTCGCTTAGCATTTCTCCATCCAGCGGAACTCTTTCGCCAACTTTTATCTGGATGGTTTCGCCGACTTTTACAGTTTCAGGCGGCAAATTAACATAAATGCCATTTCTTAAAACATCAGCACTGTCAGGCCTTACATCCAGCAACGCTTTAATGCTTCTCTTAGCACGGTTTACGGCTGCATCCTGGAATAATTCCCCTACTGCGTAGAAGAGCATTACGGCAACCCCTTCGGGATATTCGCCAATATAAAAAGCACCAATTGTGGCAACACTCATCAGGAAGAACTCGGTAAATACATCTCCCCTGATAGCTGTTTTTATTCCTCTTATCACTACAGGTAAACCAACTGGAAGATATGCAGCAATGTACCATACAAGGCGAACCCACCCAGAAAACCAAAACGGCGTTGGCTTCATCCAGTTATCCAAAGCAATACCCAGTATTAAAAGTGTAAAACTTGCTATTGCCGGCAACCAGGGCATTATTCCGGGGCCTTCCTTTTCACTATGGTTATGCCCGTCGTCATCACTACGCATAGATACGACTTTGGCATCGTTTAGTTTTTCATCAAGATTGCAGCAGGCTTCCTGCTCTGCAATTTTTGTTTCATTGTGTTTATGTGCCATAATGTATGATTTAAATAAAAAATGAAATTATACCAGTACTGATTAATACAAGTCCGGTAATAATACCTGCATTATGTTCCCATTTGTGCCAGTTTAATTTTAGTAATCCCTTGTAAGCTATCCTTATCCAGATCAGCATTCCTGCAATAGTTATAATTGTATATAAGCCAGCAATCGTAACAAGGAAATACCAGCCTTTACTACCTGCAAGCAGAAAATAGACTTCGATCTCCATGCAGGGAGACAAAAACATAGCAATGACCAATGCGCCGACAACAGCACCTTTGCTCTTCCTTTCAATTTGCTTTTTCTCCAAATGAAAATGATGATGAGTGTAATGTTGTCTGACAAAATAAAGTCCAATCAATATCAAAATAGAAGGGCCGATTATTTTAGTAAAGTCCTCGATATGTGTGGTAAGTTCGCTGCCTATCATAGCAAGCAGCACGCCAATAATTATTGTACTGATTACATGCGCCATACCTGCAATGAAAGTAATACGAGTGGTCTCTGCCAGGCTCCAGCCTTCTTTTCTGCCAATAGCCAAAACTGGCAACCAATGGTTGGGAATCACTGCATGAAGCAGGCTGATAAAGAGACTACCGATAATGATATTGTACATTATAAAGTAATAATAGGGTGATAAAAGAAAAAAGTTGCAAATGCATAATGCTTGCAACCTTTAAAGTAGTAGATTATATGTGTCTATGCCAAAAATGTCTTTGCCATTCCTATAATGGACGTAAGGATAATTAAACACTTGAACATAGATTAGTTCTTTCATAATAATTGTTTTTACTTGTTAAGTATTACGTCACATTTAGGTGGGTACGGAAACCCTGCTACTAACGGTTTTCCATTTTAAAACGGGATAAACAAAGCAGGGCTCCGACCCATGTAATTATTCTATTCTTCTTCTTCCACATTATTCATCTTCGATAATAAATCATATGCCCCGTTAATCACTATCTTACTGTTCCTGTCAAAACCTTCGGGTAATATCACTTCGGTATAACCATTTTCTGAAACACCGGTAGTTATTTCAATTCGTTTAAATGCGATATGCTTTTCTGGAGTTTTGTTTTTATCAGCAGCCTCTGGTTTTTTTTCTTCGTTCATTTCTTCTGCGGCAATAAATATGTACGATTTACCGGCTGATTGAACAATTGCTTTATCAGGCAAGGCGGTAGTAGTGGCAAGTCCTGTTTCTACAATTGCTTTCAGGTACATACCTGGCAACAGGTTTTTATCTTCCTGCAATAAATGCCCATGCACCCGTACTGTTCTTTCAGCACTGATTTCACGTCCTATCAAATACACTTCTGCAAAACGTTCTTTAGTTTCATTATTTAATACAAAGCGGATTTTCTGACCAATTTTTAATTTTGGAACATCTTTTTCAAAAATGGTAAGTTCGGCATGCAGGTGGCGGGTATCTACAATTTCAAATAGCTCCTGGTTTGCATCTACAAACTTGCCAATGTTCACCATTACTTTGGTTACATACCCTGAAATGGGAGCATAGATATTTGCTTTACCAGAAATATTGTCAGGATTAATCTTATCAGGATTGATATTTATGAGTTGCAGTTTGGATCTTAGGCCCTGTACCCTTGCCATCATACTATTATATTCACTGCCGGCCTTTTGTAATGTCTTTTTTGCATTTACATTTTCTATGGCCAATTCCTGCTGACGGACCAATTCTTCATTCAGGTAAACCAACTGGCTTTTATAATCAAGATAGTCTTGCTGCAATTGAATAAATTCAGGATTCTCGAGTATGGCAATTATTTCTCCTTTTGCTACTGGCATACCTTGTAATAGTTCGGTATTTTTTAATGTGCCTCCATATGGAGAAGAGATAGTTATCAACTGCTGAGGAGGAACATCGAGCATACCAGATGCACGGATAACACTACTGAGATTTTTTTCTTCGATAGTGCTATACTGTATGTTCACAGTTTTAAACTGTTCGTCAGTCAGTTCTACACTATAAGTTTCTTCCGTTTTCTTTTCAGCAGCTTCTGTTGCTGTCTTTTCTTTGGAAGAGCAGGCAGAAAACAATATGGCAGTGAGAGAAAGTATGATGAATGAACTAAATATTTTCTGTTTCATAATTATGATGTTTTATGATTCTTTTTATTTTAATTAATTGATGCCAGCAATAAATTCAATGGCGATTACAGATTGATTATACTGGTTTAATATTTTGATAAATTCCTGTTTTACTACTACTGCATTATTGAGTGATTGAGTTAACTCATAGTAGCCAATCTCACCGGCTGTAAATGCCTTCTGTGCCTGACTAATGATTCTGTCTGCCTGTGGTAAAGCAGTTGTTCGATAATAATTAATTTGCACTCTTTGCTTTTGCAGTTCACCAAACAACTTAGTTAGTTCTCCTTTCACATTATATTGATAATTGGTAAGCTCTGCTTCTTTCTTTGCACGGTTTACTTCTGCCGCCCTCACTTTTTCCTTTTGTGCTCTGGCAAATATGGGGATGCTGATACCTAACTCCACACCCTGGAACCGGTGACCTACTCCGTAATATTTATCCTGGCCATTCACCGTTTGGTAACCTATCAACGATTGATTGAAATAGCCAACATTGAAATCTGGTTTCAATCTTGATTGCTCAACACCCTTTTCTTTTTCTGCAATGTCAATTTGTTGCCTGATGAAAGACAGGGTTGGGTTTGCACTAATAGAATTGCCATCAGGATTAACCTGGAATATTTTTTCAGTGAGTAAAGTATCAGCTATAGCAGAAAGAGTAGAATCGGCAGTAAACACTTTTAACCGATTCAACTCAATCCGGTAATCTTCTTCTGCACTTTTTATTTGAGCCTTTATCTCATTCACCTTGCTTTCAGCATTATAGTTTTCCAGTGCATTGGTTTCGCCAGTCTTATACCTCATGGCAGAAGCTTTGAGCACATTTTCATAAATTGCCAGCAAGTCTTTCAACAATCTTATTTCTTCACTCCAAAAAGTCAATTGATAGTATGAGGTTTTTGTATTGGCTGACAGTTCATTTTGATAAACTTTTAATTGCAGCTCACTACTTTTGATATTGGATTCAGAAAGTTTAATCAAACTCCTGAAGTAAGCCGGATTCGGAATATTTTGTATTATAGTTAGGTTATTGTCGAAGGCCCTGCTCTGAAACTGCCCAAAAGTGAAGTTGAAATTAGTTTTACCATAATCCTTTACAGTCTTTTTTAACTGTTGCTGGTAGCCAATATCAAGTGTACCTACTTTTATCAATGGATTGTTTTTCGTGGCAGCGGCTAAGGCCTCATTGAGATTAATGATAGGTTTTGTTTGGGCATTTAAAGAATAAGATGAACCGGCAAACAAAATAACCAATGATGCTAATGCTTTAGCTACGGATGCTTTGCCGGGTTTTCGTCTTATCTTTTCAAACCAGGTGTATAATACCGGCAATACCACCAGCGTAAGAAAGGTAGCTGTTATTAACCCCCCAATCACCACTGTTGCTAATGGCCGCTGCACTTCAGCACCAGAACCTGCTGACAAAGCCATTGGTAAAAAGCCCAATGATGCTACTGCAGCCGTCATCAATACTGGCCTCAGTCTTACAGATGTACCTTTTAATATAATTGCATTTATACCTGTCATACCCTCTTTTTTTAACCGATTAAATTCACTGATTAATACTATACCATTTAATACAGCCACTCCAAACAGGGCGATAAAACCAACACCCGCTGATATACTGAATGGCATACCCCGAAACCATAAGGCAAATACACCACCAATGGCACTCATGGGTATAGCTGTAAAAATGAGTAAGGTGTATTTAATAGAACCAAATGCGAAGAAGAGTAACAACAGGATTAATGCCAGTGCTGCCGGCACAGCTATTGATAATCTTTTATTGGCTTCTTCGAGGTTTTTAAACTGTCCGCCATAGGTAATAAAATAGCCAGGCGGCATTTTTACCTGTTTTTCTATTTTTTCCTGCATTTCTTTTACTACAGAAGATATATCCCTTCCACGGGTATTAAAACCAACAATAATCCTTCGTTTTGCATCCTCTCTTTGTATCTGGTTGGGGCCTAACTGAAAATTAACTTCCGCTACCTGTTCCAACGGAATCTGATTACCATCAGGTGCAGCAACAAATAATCCTTTTACATCGTCAATACTCTGGCGGCCTGTTTTTTCTAACCTCACCACCATGTCAAACCGTTTTTCACCTTCATACACTATACCTGCAGATTCACCAGCAAAGGCTGCGCTAATGGTGCGATTTATATCTTCTACATTTAAACCAAACTGTGCAATCTTATCCCGGTTTAGTTTAACCACAATCTGTGGTAGCCCGGTAACCTGCTCTACATATAAATCTTCTGCACCTTTTACAGTAGGTACTATGACTCCTATCTTCTTTGCCAAATCTGCCAACACATCTAAGTCTTCACCAAATATTTTAATACCCACATCCTGCCGAACACCGGCAATCAATTCGTTAAAACGAAGCTGTATAGGTTGGGAAAGTCCGTAAGAAATACCGGGAATTTTTTCCAGTTCCTTTTGCATCAATTCTGCCAGTTCTTCCCGTGTGCCGGCACTCGTCCATTCTTTTTTATCCTTTAAAAGAATAATCATATCACAGGCTTCGATAGGCATAGGATCAGTAGGTATTTCTGATGCACCAATTTTTCCAATTACTTCTTTTACTTCCGGGAATTTTTTCATTAACAAGTCAGATGCCTGTGTAATTTTATCAATAGTCTGGCTTAAGGAACTTCCTGTGAGTAACCTTGTTTCAACTGCAAAATCACCTTCTTCCAATGTGGGGATAAATTCACCACCAAGCGTTTTGAAAATAAGTAAACTGATAATAAACAAACCGACCGCTATACTTACCACAAGTAATTTCATTTTCAATGCGCCTTTTATTAAAGGGGTATAAAGCCTCTGAAAAAATTTCATCATTTTATCAGAGAGATTTTCTTTATGGCTTATTTTTTTACTCAATACCAAAGCACTCATCATGGGTACATAAGTAAGGGAGAGTAAAAATGCTCCGAGGATAGCGAATGAAACCGTTTGTGCCATTGGCCCGAACATTTTTCCTTCAATGCCTACCAATGCAAGGATGGGTAGATATACAATTAAAATAATGATTTGTCCAAAGGCTGCTGAGTTCATCATTTTCCCAGCTGACTTATATACTTCATCATCTAATTGGACTTGAGTCAAACGGCCAGGTTTCCGGTGGCCTAATTGATGCATGGTTGCTTCCACAATAATTACTGCCCCATCTACAATCAATCCAAAATCAATAGCCCCCAAACTCATCAGGTTGCCGGATACGCCAAAAAGATTCATCAGCGAAATAGCAAAAAGCATGGCAAGCGGAATTACTGAAGCCACTATCAAACCAGACCGGATATTGCCGAGAAAAAGGACCAATACAAAAATTACAATCAATGCCCCTTCAATAAGGTTTGTTTTTACGGTGTTAATGGCCCTGCTTACTAATGCACTTCTGTCAAGGAAAGGTTCAATGACTACACCTTCCGGTAAGCTTTTTTGAATTTGTGTTATTTTATCTTTTACCCTCGTTATAACCTCACTTGAATTAGCTCCTTTAAGCATTAATACTATACCGCCAACTACTTCGCCGTCATTATTACGGGTTAATGCACCATATTGTGTAGCATGGCCTAATTGCACGGTTGCAATATCTCTAACCAATACCGGTGCTCCGCTTGATGTTCGTGTTACTACAATTTTTTCAATATCAGTAATTGCTTTAATAAATCCTTCGCTTCGGATAAAATAGGCATTGGGTTTTTTATCAATGTAAGCGCCACCGGTGTTTTGGTTATTTTTTTCAAGGGCATTAAATATGTCAGCAATGGTGAGGTTAAAACTGCGAAGCTTATCAGTATTCAATGCAATTTCATATTGCTTTAACAGGCCTCCGAAACTGTTTACATCGGCAATGCCGGGTGTACCCAATAATTGCCGCCTTACTATCCAGTCCTGCAGGGTACGGAGTGACATGGCATCATATTTATTTTCATAGCCCTTTTTAGTATGTAAAACGTATTGATAGATTTCACCTAACCCTGTTGAAATAGGAGCCATTTCAGGATTACCAATATTGATGGGTATCTGGTTCCTGGCTTCAATCAGTCGTTCACCGACCTGTTGCCTTGCCCAGTAAATATTAGCATCATCATGAAACACTACGGTAACAACAGATAAGCCAAAACGGGATATGGAACGGATTTCCTGCACTTCAGGAATAGTAGCCATTGTTTGTTCTACCGGAAATGATATCAGTTGTTCTACTTCNNGTTATTGGTAATATCCGGTACAGCATCAATCGGCAATTTTTTTGCAGAGTAAACACCCCAGATAATTAATGCCAGTGTAAAAAGGCCAATGACTAATTTATTTTTTATCGAGAATTGAATGATTTTATTAAGCATATATTAATTCTGTTTGATTATACATGATACCTGAAAAAGTGAATTGTTCTTTGAATAATAGCTGCTATAAGTATTGCACATGCTACTACTATGAGAATGAATTTAATTATTCTTATAGCCAAAGGCTTTTTACCCTTTTTGGTGGGCTTTTTTATTACTGACATTGTTATGAAATCGTAATGCTAACGAAAGACATCATCCCCGTCAGTGATGTTTCTGAACATGGGAAATAAAAAACTCAGCAATGTGAGGAGGAATCAGGACAGTTTAGGAGGCTGCCAGATAGAGTAGAAAACTTCTGTACTGAAGGATATGTTATATAGAGGATATTTTTCTGATTGAAAAATAACTTTTTCAACCTGTGATTTGGAAAATTGATAATAAATTGCCGATGCAGCACAGCACGAACAAGTGCAAAAAGGAGAGCAATTATCCGAAGTTCCGTTATGCTCGTTTGAAGAGTTAGAAGATGTTATTTCTTTCTTGAAAGAACTGCCCCTCTTGACAATAAGATTGTCCGGACAAGGGACAAGGCTTACTACCAAAATAACTATTGATACTATTACAGAAAGAAATTTCATTGTTGGCAAAAATAGGATGTTTTGTTGCAAATTTCACAATCGCCCATGTATAAATTAGCATTATTGTTGCAAATCAGCCGGTTATATACTCATTCAAACACAATTTTTATACCTATTTCAGAAAAATGCTTCGAAAAAATATTACTTTAAGACTATGCCTCGGTTGCTACCTCTTTTCAATATGAATATGTTGTAATAACATAATGAGAACCAAAACCGCAAGCAAAAAGAGACCAATAATAATCCAAAAGATATATCTCAAAAACTTGGGAACTGATCTTTTCTGTTTCACTGATTGTTGCTTGATGCATTTTTTCATTTCATGATATTAAGGATTAGAAACAATAGGCCAGCACTAATTTACGATGTGCTGCAAAAGCTATAATTCCTTTTCCTTTAATTTAATACTTTGAAAAGGTATATAATCTTCCTTAATACCTTGGATGGCATACAAACTACACTATTTCTGAATAGAAATATTAATATGATAGTACCATTTCTTTTAAATTAGTTATATTTTTAAGTTAGTATGATATTTATTACCTGAATAGTTTTTCCTGATTACACAACTCTATTTCCCAAATTAGTAACTATTAGCTTAAGCATTATCAACACCTTTCCCTCTCAAAAATCGCACTTATGAGATTAAGAGGAATTCTTGTTAGTTTAACTGTATTTATTACTAACTGCCTGATGGCGCAAAACCCAACGAAGGAAACTGATACTACCCATATTAAAAATTTGCCTGACGTAACTGTGATAGGTAGAAATAGCAAAAGTGATTACCAACAGATGCCCGAAATAGTAGGCACTAATATTTATGCGGGTAAAAAAAATGTATTGATTGTGCTAGATAATGTGCAGGGAAACGTAGTAACAAATAATATGCGGCAGGTACTTGCAAAAGTACCCGGCATTCATATTTGGGAAAGCGACCCCAGTGGCATTCAGATTGGAATTGCCGCAAGAGGATTAAGCCCCAACCGCAGTTGGGAATTTAATGTACGGCAAAATGGTTACGACATCGCAGCCGACCCATTCGGTTATCCTGAGGCATATTATAACCCACAGTTGCAGGCGGTGCAAAGAATTGAGATAGTAAGAGGACAAGGGTCATTACAATACGGTCCTCAATTTGGTGGACTGGTCAATTATATTCTCCGCAATGGCAGTGAAATAAACAAGCCTATTGAATTTGAAACGCAGCAAACTATTGGCAGCAATGGGTTGTTTAATAGTTTCAATGCAATCGGTGGCAAGAAAGGAAAAATTCATTATTATGCTTTCTTTGACCACCGTAACGGTGATGGTTGGAGACAAAACAGCCAGTACTATACCAACGCAGCTTACGGAACTGTTACATACAATTTCACTGATAAATTTTCACTAACTGCTGAAGTAATGCGTTCACACATCAGGAGCCAGCAACCAGGTGGATTAACTGACGCACAAATAAAGCAGGATGCTCAACAAAGTTTTCGCAGCCGTAACTGGTTTGATATTACATGGACAACCCCTGCATTGGTAGTCAATTATCAAATCAATGAAAAGACCCGGTGGAATACAAAATTATTTGGAACGATTGGTGACAGGAACAGTGTAGGATTTTTACAATCTATTACTACAAAAGACAGCATTAATGCTACAACACTTACCTATAATAACAGGGTGGTTAATCTTGACCAATACCGGAACTACGGTTTAGAAAGCCGGATTATTACGGACTACTATTTAGGTAAAATGAAAAATACGCTTTCAGGTGGCATTCGTTTATATACCGGTACTACCACCAGGCAGGCTGATGGTAAAGGAACTACCGGAACAAGATATGATGTAATTATATCCGGAAGCTATCCCCGTGATATAACCTTTGAATCAAAAAACCTGGCTGCATTTGCAGAAAATATTTTTCGGATAACTGATAAGTTCTTATTAATTCCGGGAATCCGGTACGAGTGGCTGGAAGGGTCTTCATCAGGAAGAAACGGATATACTTCAGGCGGGGCAGAAATAATTTTACAAAACATTATCCGCAGCCGCAGTTTCTTATTGGCGGGATTAGGAACAGAATATCATATTACAAAATCAACAGAGATTTATGGAAATATTTCGCAGGCCTATCGTCCCATTCAATTTGCCAACCTGCAGGCACCGCCTACAACCGATGTGGTTGACCCGGATTTAAAAGATGCCAAAGGATATAATATTGATTTGGGTTATCGTGGTAAAGTGAAATATTTCCTTCAATTTGATGTAAGCGGTTTCTACCTGCAATACAATAACCGGGTGGGCACCATTACACCAACGGGAGCCACTTATCGTTTAATAACAAATGTAGGAGCAAGTACCAGCAAGGGTTTTGAAGGATATGTTGAGTTTAATCCAATACGGGCATTCACTAAAAGTCAACATACTGATGTGATATTTTTTGCTTCTTATGGATATACCGATGCCAAATACAGCGGCAACCACAAAGATGCAAATACAAAGGGGAAAAAAGTGGAGAATGCGCCTGCAAATATTTTTCGTGGCGGTATTACAGCAGGGTATAAAGGTTTTCTCTTAACTGCACAAGTAAGCAGTGTGGGAGAAACATTCAGCGATGCAAATAATACTGTTGCAGCATCTTCAAATGGAAATACTGGTTTAATACCTTCTTATACAGTAACAGATTTAACTGCTACATATAAATTCTCTAAAGGCCTGAATCTGAAAGCAGGGATAAATAACCTCTTTGACGAGAGATATTTCACTCGCCGTGCAGGTGGTTACCCAGGCCCCGGAGCATTGCCAGCCGATGGAAGAAATTTCTTCATATCAATTGGTGCCAAGCTTTAAAAGAGAAATGCGGCAAAGAATGTTTTCTGCCGCATTTCTCTTTATCAAACTATTCTCAGTACAATTATTGCCATTTTTGTACTGGTAATTTACTAATGATGCGTACCTGTCGATATGCATGATAGACCCTAAACACATTTCCATCAATTTATTTAACTTTTAGGAAACTTGCATTGATTGCCACCACGACCGTACTCACACTCATCAGGACTGCACCTGCTGCCGGGCTTAACAAAATTCCCAATTTATACAGCACACCTGCCGCTAATGGTAATGCCACTATATTATAGCCTGTGGCCCAGATCAAATTCTGAATCATCTTTCTGTAAGTAGCTTTACCAAACTGAATTAATGAAACAACATCCCTGGGGTTGCTGTTTACTAAAATAATTCCCGCTGTTTCGGCAGCGATATCAGAACCCGAACCCACTGCAATACCGACATCGGCCTGAGCTAACGCCGGGGCATCATTGACGCCGTCTCCTGTCATAGCAACAAATTCTCCTTTATCCTGCAATTCTTTTATCTTATCCAATTTTTGATGCGGTAACACTTCAGCAAAAAAGCTGTCCATCCCTAACTTACCGGCTACAGTCTCTGCTACTTTTCTGTTATCCCCGGTTAGCAACACAGATTTTATATTTATCTGATGCAAAGTTTGAATGGCTTCTGCAGATTCAGGCCTGATTTTATCTGACAATGAAATATAACCTGCCAGTTTATTGTTTACTAAAACAAACACGACTGTTTCAGTTGCATCAGCCTGAAAATTATCGGGTATTGCAATGCTCTTATCTGAAAGATAGCCAGGGCTTACAACTTTAATATCTTTCCCTTCAAAAGTAGCTTCTATTCCTTTTCCGGTTATGGCATTAAAGTTTTCAGCTGCTGTAATCTGAATGGATAAGTCATTTGCTTTTTGAATGATACCTGAGGCTATTGGATGCTCTGAGTTTTGTTCCAATGCAGCAGTGTATCTCAACAACTCCTTTTCAGATAACTCTTCGGAGGTGGTAATGATTTTTGATACTTCAAATTTTCCGATAGTAAGTGTTCCTGTTTTATCAAAAACTAAGGTGGTTATTTTTCTCGCATTTTCAAAGGCAGTCCTGTTCTTTATGAGCAGGCCATGTTTTGCTGACAAAGCTGTTGATTTGGCCACCACCAGGGGAACAGCCAACCCCAAAGCATGGGGACAGCAAATGACTATAACAGTTACCATTCTCTCAATGGAAAAAGCTAACTCTTTACCTGATAAATACCATACAAGAAAAGTGGTGATACCTGCAGCGAGAGCAATCAACGTTAGCCAACGGGCTGCTCTGTCAGCTATCAATTGTGTTTTGGATTTAGATTTTTGTGCATCCTGCACCAGTTTTATTACTTGTGACAGGTAAGAATCCATTGTGCCATGTGATACGGCTACTTTAATGGCTCCATTCCCATTGATAGACCCGGCAATAACACTATCTCCTTCGCCTTTTTCAACCGGCTTTGATTCACCGGTGAGCATACTTTCATTCAGATAACTGTTCCCTTCCGTAATGATACCGTCCGCTGCAATTTTTTCTCCCGGTTTTATTAAAATGATGTCCCCCCCTTTAAGTGTTTCAGTTTTGACATCCAGTATGTGCTCACCATGTACAAGATGGGCATCATCGGGCATCAATTGAACCAGCAACTCCAATTCTCTTGATGCACCTGCCACCGATTTCATTTCAATCCAGTGCCCTAACAGCATGATCAGAATAAGCGTAGCCAGCTCCCAGAAAAAATCCATTCCTTTCAACCCAAAAACGGTTGCTACACTGTAGATATAGGCAACTGAAATGGCAAAGCCCACCAGTGTCATCATTCCCGGATTCTTTGCTCTCAACTCTCCAACCAATCCTTTCAAAAAAGGCCATCCACCATAAAAGAAAACAATGGATGACAAAAAGAAAAGTACATATTTGGAACCAGGGAAACTGAAATGAATACCTAACCAGTGCTGTATCATTTCTGATAACAGCATGATGGGGATAGTAAGCGCCAAAACAACATAAAACCTTTTCTTGAAATCGGCAATTCCTGACGAATGCGACCCATGACCACTATGCGATATTGTTTTTGAAAGGGGCACCAATGTCATGCCACATAAAGGGCATTTGCCTGGTTCATCCTGTACAATCTGCGGATGCATGGGGCAGGTATATTTCTGAAAACCTTTTACTTCATTAATGTTTATTACCGGATTAGTTTGTTGCTCTTGTTTTATATGTTTATCAACTTTAGTATGCTTATGATAATTTGAATGACCTTCATTTTGCATACTGGTTAGCAGAACTAAATTCATTCCGCATATGGGGCAGTCACCTGGTTTATCCTGAACTATTTCTGGGTGCATGGGGCAGGTGTATCGTTGTTGATATTCCATATTCTGCTATTTATATAAGCTATATTCCTGATGAACTATGACTTATCATAATCTTCCATCCTCCTTTTATTCTCTTTAAAACGGTTGTACTAACACCTTTGCTCCTGAGTTCAGTATTGTCTTTCGCAATAACAATACTATAATTATAGGTTTCAGCAGTAAAAGCGTAATTGCCAACCAAGATAACTTCCACTTTATAATCATTGAATTTGAAAGATTTAAACTTCTTTAATTCAGGTATCAAGTAGTCTTTCATATAATGCTCATAATTCCCCTTACTTTCACCTGATTCATAAATTTTCGAGTCTTTGCTGAAAAAGGCTTCTGTGCTGGTCATATCCAGTTTTTCTATAGCACTATTATATTGCTTTAATACCAATTTGACAGCTTGGTTATCTTTACTTTTTGGCGAAACCGGAATTGTATCCGTATTCCGTATATATTTTTTGATTTCAGCCAAATCTGTACCAGCTTCTTTGCTTTGTGAAAATGATTGAAACCAAGCACATAAAGCAAATACACAAAATAATACTATTCTTCTCATGATACTTAATTTACATTTTTTAATTCAAATTCGATTTTTAGCAGCTCCCATGCCACAGAAATCTTTGCACTTTTGTCTGTTGTAATTTCTACAAAATATTGCAACCGTTCTTTGTGAGTATTTTTCTCTGGCTTTACTTTGATTCTTACGACATCTTCCTTCTCGTCATATTCGGTTGCTAAATGTTGTTTCCAATGCCTGTTAATAATAACAATCCATTCATCTTTACCGGGGATAGTAAAAATGGCATATTTGCCTGCTGGTATTTCTGTTCCGTTTACCACAAATGTTTTGGGTATTTCCAGTGTTGTTGCATCATGGGCACCGGTAACCCATACTTCATCAAAGGGAACCAGGCCACCCCAAATAATTCTTTTACGAACACCGGGTGAATGATAATTGATTTTAATGCTGTCACCATTAATGAGGGCATAAGCCATTGACTTAATGCTTTTCTTGGTTGTATCCTTTATTAGATTTGGATTATAACAAACTTCTCCTGCCTTCTGGGCAGCACCTGTGGTATAAATCAGAAAAAAGACAACAGTTACAATAACAGTTACAAAAGACTTTTTCATATTTTAGTATTGTTTTATTGCTTTGAATAGTTGAACCTCGCCAAATATTGTTTTAAACTTTTGCTCTATTCCGGAATAATTAAATCCGGCATCACTTATCATTGAAGGCATCAAACCCCTCGCATTGGCTTCAGTCGGCTTAAATCCATCTAAGCCACGGATTAGAGTAAATAACATCCGTTGAAACCATGATGCTGAACGGCCAAAATCTGCAATTATAATCTGCCCACCGGTTTTGGATACTCTGTATAACTCTGCAAGCACTTTTTGCTTGACTGTAGTATCTAAATGATGAAATACCAGACAGGAAATAATGCGATCAAAGCTGGAATCAGCAAAAGGGAGATGTTCCCCTTCATACGCTATAAACTTTATTTCCATTCCTTTCTCCCCGATTTTTTCAGAAGCCTTTTTAAGTATCGTCTTATCAATATCAATACCGGTTATATTGATTGAAGGTCTATGCGCCTTTGCCATTATAGTAAGTGTGCCTGTTCCGCAACCAAAATCAAGCACTGCAGCATAATCAGTGAGAAATGATGTGTTTATCAAAGTTTGCTTAATCCTTCTTTCCGGCATGGTGACGCCGACAAAAAAATCATATAGCGGTGTAAGCCATCTAAACCGTAATGCTGATACATATTTTGCTTCGGCCATAATGTAGTAATTGATTAGTGATTGTGTCCCGCCATTGGGTCTGCTCCCTTTTTAAATACATATTCGCTGTGCAGAAGGTATGCACCTGTTAATACAACTATATCTCCTTCTTTTAAACCTGATTTAATCTCAATTCTATCACCGCTTTCCAGACCTGGCTGAACCATTATACTTTTAAATGTGTTTTTTTCCGTCTGTAACCAAATAGTTGCCCCTTTGCCATCCCGGATGACTGCGTCAACCGGCAGGGTTATTGATTTTCGCTGCGGACTTTTCAATAATACATAAGCAGGCATACCGGGTTTTAACTGATTGCCCGGATTGGGGATGGAAACCCGGATAAGATTGATTCGTGTGTCAGGATTGATTTCCGGGTTTACAAATTCAATCCTTCCTTTGATTTCTTTATTGTCAAAATCAGGCAACTGAACGACAGCCATGCTGTTGGTATTTATTTCTGCCATTTGCGATGTATAAACCTGTGCCTCTGCCCACAAGGTGGAAAGGTCGGCCAGTTTTACAATTGTACCGCCTTCCATTACATAATCACCTTCCCGAATATCGAGTTGTGTAACATAGCCGCCTGCTGTACTGTAAAATGTAGTGGTTGGTGATGCTTTTCCTGTTTGTGTCAGTTCTGCTATCTGTGGTTCACTTAAACCCCAAAGCAACAGTTTGTTTCTGGCACTCTGAATCAACTGGTCAAAGTCAATCACCGTTTCAGCAGAAAATGCCCTTTTCTTATCCAATGCTAAAAGATACTCCTGCTTTGCATTGTTTAAATCCTCGCTGTAAATCTCATACAGGGGTGAACCTTTTTTAACGTAATCACCCATATTTTTATAAAACAATCTTTCAACCCTGCCCATTACTCTTGAACTGACCGAGGTTGTTTTCATCTGGTCAAAATTCAATGTGGCTGTTAAAATCAACTGGTCGCCAATTGTTCCATTCCTAATAGTATCTGTCGTTATGTTCCCTAACTGAATTTGCTGTTCGCTTAATTGCAATTCATCTTTATTCTCCCCGTTCTTTTTCTTTACCGGAGTTAAATCCATTTTGCAAATGGGACATTTGCCAGGTTTGTATTCCACCACCTGCGGATCCATAGAACAGGTATAATAAGTGTCGGGGTCTGCTGCTATTTTATTTTTATTCTTGCAGGATGCCAGAACAAATAATAGAAATGTGATAATAGTGATATACCGCATAATCAGTTTTTAACTTTGATAAAACTTTCGCTATCCATAAGGAATTGTGCATTGAGTGCTACAGAATCTGCCGTTGTTAACCCGTTAAGCACCTGTATGTGTTTTTCATGAATGATGCCGGTAATTATCTTCATCGCTTTAAAACCACCATCTGATTTTTGAAACACTACTTTATCTATACCTAACGAAAGCACAGCATCTTTTGGTAACCAATAAGCTTCTTTGGTATTTCCGAAAACGGTTGCTTTCACCTGGCTGCCAACAGGGATTTTTAAAACACTGTTATTGAAATATACTCTGGCTGTCAGTGTTTTACTTTCTTTACGGTAAAAGGGTTCTATGAAATCAATACTTGCCCGGAAATCTTTCCCCGGTGCAGTTTCCGGTACAATCCGTACTGTGTTCCCTGTTTTTACCATCGATTGATTTTCGCCATATATATTTAATATAGCCCAGGCCCTGTCCGGATTGAAAACAGTAAAAACAGACTGCCCCTTCTGCACATACATTCCTTCCTTCAAAGTCAGTTCTTCAGTAATCAGAGAAATATCTCTCATATTACCAGGTTCTTTATTCATGCCGCCATCGTTGGCTGCTTCATGTATATGTCCACTGTAATTACTGTACACAGCAATTGTTAATGATGGCTGACCGGCTTTTATTACCTGCCCCAACTGTTCATTACTCATACCTAATAACAATAGTTTTTCCTTTGCAGCCTGAATAAATGTGATGTTTTCTGCATCATTCTTTAACAGGAACAAAAGATTCTGCTGTGCAGTAAGTAATTCAGGGCTGTATATATCCAATATCTTTTGGCCTTTGGCAATTTTCTGATAACGATAGCGGACATATAACTTCTCAATTCTGCCTGACACTCTTGCTGAGATACTTCCCACCTGCCTTGTGTCATAAGCAATATTGCCCAGGGCTTCAATCTCAATCTGTTCTCCCCGTTGCTCAATGGTGGTAACAGGAATGGATGACACTACAAATTCGTTGGTTGGTCTTAGCAATGATCCCATTTCAATATCACCCGGATTATTGTTGGCAGATTCCTTCTTCACCAAGTCCATTCCGCAGATTGGGCAAGCACCGGGTTTGTCTCTTATTACTTCGGGGTGCATGGAGCAGGTGTATTCTGCTTTCTCCTTTTCCTGATTATGATCCTCCATTTTCACCAAGTCCATTCCGCACTTTGGACATGTGCCGGGTTTATCACTGAAGACTGAATCTTCCGGCATGGGGCAGGTGTACATTTCTTTAGCCCCGTCTGACCGATGGCCTTTATGGGAATCCTTATCACTGTTACAGGCTACAAGTGCAACAATTAAAGCAAGGAGGCTGAATAAAAGTAATTTCTTCATTTTATGTCCGGTTAACTCAATTGATATTGTAACATCATGCCATCGTCTTCGTGTTCCAGGTTATGACAATGGAATACAAACTTTCCGGTATTGCTTTCAAATGGAACAAGTACTCTTACTGTTTCACCCGGCATTACCAGTACCGTATCCTTCCATCCGCTTTCTGAAGCTATCCTGGTTCCCCTGCCACCCGTTCGGTCAAGCACCTGGAAAAATACCCCATGTAGGTGCATAGGGTGTGGTTCATCTCCTTTGCTGTTGTCAAAAACCCAAATTTCATTAGTATTGGCAGCAACATTCTCGTCAATACGGTTGCTGTCAAATAATTTGCCGTTGATACGGTGCCGCATCTGCATGCCGTCATTCATGGGATATCCATGATGCTCCATTGCATTTGAAATATCAAATGTTCTTGTCTTTACTGCTGATGAAACCTGGATATTACTAATTACACTCAGGTTAGCAGGAACTGTAAATGGATCGGCAACTGTGGATGTTACTTTAAACTTCATTATTCTGAAAGATTGCTTACCCTGTGCAGCGCCACCCTGTACAAATTCTTTACTCATTAAAAATAGTTCAGTACCGACTGTTACTCCGCTAAAGTTGACCAATACGTCCAATCTTTCACCAGGCGCAATCAAAATTTCTCTTATATTAACCGGATTTTTCAATAGGCCTCCATCATTACCGATTACTATTATGTCGGCATTATTGCTGAGAGCAAGGTTGTACACCCTTGCATTAGAACCATTCAATAAGCGAAGGCGGTAATACCGGGTGGATACATCTGTAAAAGGTGAGTAAATGCCATTGACTACAATTGAGTCACCCATATAGCCAGCCATTACTTCTTCCATAGAAGGATTATAAGTTATTCCGCTATTAGTGATGCGTTTATCCTGTATCACCAATGGGATTTCGTATTGACCAGATGGGAGGTTCAGCGCAGATTCCTCTGCGTCATTAATAATGAATAAACCAGCTAATCCCTGGAATACCTGCTTACCGGTTTTTTCATGAGGATGCGGATGATACCAGCTTAAACCAGCTCGTTGATTTATGGTAAACTGGTAACGAAATGTTCCCCCTGCATTGGCTAACTGATCAGGGTGACCATCCATAAGTGCAGGTATCTTTAAGCCGTGCCAGTGAATGTTGGTATGCTCAGACAAATTATTCTGTAAAAGAATATTCACTGCATCCCCTTTATTTACTTTGAAAGTAGGGCCGAGCAGGCTGTTTGGTTGGTAACCTAATACTGGTATAGTCGTACCCTTTAAATTGGCAGTTGTGGCCTGGGCCGTAAGCGTTTGATTCAATCCAGCCTGAGCGGGAAATGAAAGGAGTGTTGAAAAATCACCTTCGGTTACCATTACAGGTTCCGTCATTAAACCCATGTGATGTTCCTTTTTACAGCCACTGCAACTGACCAGAAATCCGGCTAATGAACCACCTGTTACTACCGTACCGGCACTAAGGCCTGATATTTTCAAAAAGTTTCTTCTTTGCATACAGCGGTGTTTTAATTTTTTTCAATAATTCTTTCAATCGTTACCTGGAGTTTCAATGCCTGGTTGAGCAGATCCACATATTCCAGTTGTTTCATATTCAACGTTTCCCATGCATCATAAAGCATAAATAACTCTTCTGTGTTCTGCTCATAACCCAGTTGCATGGTCTTGTAATTATTCCGCAGAGCAGGAATAATATTTTCTTCGTACAGTTTTATTTGCTTTTTCTTTAAATCAAGTTCATTTCTCATGCCATAGGCCATGCCGCTATATTCATTCACCATCATTTCCTTTTGTGATTGTATGGCATAGGTTTTCCATTTCAGGCTTTCAATATTAGCCTTGTTCATTTTAGATGACCATTTTGCCATCGGAATCCGTACCATGCCCATGATGGTGTACTGCATAGGCTGACCGCCAAAACCAATCATATTATCGTAGCGTATACCAAACTGGGGCTTGAGTGCAGCTTTTTCTGTTTCCTGTTTCAGCAATGTGAGGTTGATTTCCTTGTTTAGAGATTTCAGGTCACTCCGGTTAGTGTAGAATAATGTGCTGTCAAAAACAAGCGCTGAATAATCGCTTAATAAATAGGTGGTATCAATATCAAATTCTATCATGGCATTTCTGCCCATCAATGAATTAAGGCGGATGCGTTTTTCCCTGATGTCGGCTTCAAACATAAGTTGCATATTCTTTACATCACCCAATGCTGCTTTTGCTTTGTAATAGGCGCTTATTTTCTCCAACCCGTTTCTATATCGTATCTCCGCATTTTTAATCATGAATTCCAGAATCCTTTCGTTTTCACTCAGTATCACGAGTTTCTTTTTCAGGATAATCCATTCGTAAAAAAACTGCTTTGCATCATTGATCAATTCATTGAGTGTGGCATTCTTTCTTTCCTTTTCCACGGATGACATAGCTTTCATATACCTTTCATCTGCATCCAGCTTTTTTCGGTTGGGGAACATCTGTTCGCCGGACACCATCACAGAACCCATACCCGGTATATCGCCTTCCCGATGCCAAAGCCGCACATCATAGGGTGTCATAAACTGGCCGATGCCTACCTGCGGCGGCATCCAGCTTCTTGCACCCTTAGCCGCTTCATCCATGGAACGTATTTCATTATCATACATTTTAACCACAGGATGCGATGATTTGATGCTGTCAATAACAGCATCCAGTTTTAAGATTTGCGAATGGCTGCTGCCAGCAACCACAGATGCAAACAATGCCAGGATTAGTTTATTCTTTAACATCAATTAATTCAATTTTACCTTTACGTTTTAATTCTCTTTCCTTAATCATTTCAAATATGACAGGGGTAATCAGTAGTACATAAATGGTAGATGAAAGTGTACCGCCAATCAATGGAATAGTGATGGGACGCATTATATCGCTGCCTACACCCGTAGCCCAGAGAATGGGTATCAAACCAAAAAGCCCAACTGATACGGTCATCAGCTTTGGCCTTAATCTCTTTGCTGAACCTTCTATTACAAATTCACGAATGATAGCTGGTGTTAAAGTTGCTTTGGAGTTGCCGTGTTTTGCCACCATATTATTCATGGCCTCATTCAGGTAGATTGTCATGAGCATAGCAGTTTCAATAGCCATCCCGAACAAGGCGATAAAACCTACTGCCACCGCAACGGATAAATTAATGCCATAAAAATAAACCATGAAAACCCCACCGATCAATGCAAACGGAACTGTTATCATCGTAATAGCAGCTTCTTTAAAAGAATGATAAGTGAAATACAATACCATGAAAATGATGATAATGACTATTGGCAAAATCATTTTCAATGTACGATTAGCCCTTATCTGGTTTTCCCACTGGCCGCTCCATTCCAGGAAATATCCTTTAGGAAGTTTAGTTATCATCTGGTTTAATCTTTCCTGTGCCTCTTTTACGGTGCTTCCCAAATCTCTTTCTCTTACATTGAAAAGAACGGTGCCCCTGAGCATGGCATTTTCTGAATTAATCATTGGCGGTCCATCGCTGAGTTTTATTTCTGCGACGGCCTCTAAGGGAATCGGACCGAAATTCATCGTCTGAACCTGTAACCTCTTTAATGATTCCAGGTTATTACGGAAATCCTGACCGTACCGAGCATTTACTGAAAAGCGCTGGCGGCCTTCAATCGTCGTAGTAAGCTTCATCCCTCCCAATGCACTTTCAATGACCGTATTAACATCATCCACACTCAGTCCATACCGGCCAATTTCCTCCCGTTTCACTGCAATGTCAACATACTTACCGCCGGTGATGGGTTCCACATACAAATCTTTTATGCCTTCAATACCTTCCAATTGCTTTTTGATAATTTGGGCAAAGGCATAAATACTGTCTAAGTTTTGTCCATACACTTTTAACCCAACATCGGTCCGAATACCTGTTGAAAGCATATTAATACGGTTAATAATAGGTTGTGTCCATCCATTGGTAACACCCGGTATCTGCATTTTGGAATTTAGCTCATTGATGATACCATCTTTCGTCATTCCCTTTCTCCATTCGCTTTTTGGCTTCAGCAGAATAATGGTTTCTATCATACTGATAGGTGAATTATCCGTTGCCGTATTTGCCCGGCCTGCCTTGCCCAGTACATGTGAAACTTCTGGAACAGTGCTGATGATTTTATCCTGCACCTGCAGCAGTCGTTTAGCTTCTGAATTGGACACATCGGGTAATGTAACAGGCATAAAGAGCAAGGAACCTTCATCCAGCGGCGGCATAAATTCAGAGCCGAGCCTTGTCATCATTATGATGCCGGTTGCCAGGGCAATAATATTTACCGCAATGGTGGTTTTACGCCACTTCAAACACCACTTCAGGATTGGGGTATAGATTCTTTCCAGCGTTCTTGTAATTGGATTGGCACTTTCAGGCTTTAATCTGCCTTTGAGAAAAAATGAAATCAGTACAGGAGTTAAAGTGATAGCAAGAAAAGCATCGATCAGCAGGATGAACGTTTTTGTCCATGCCAGCGGATGAAAGAGCTTGCCTTCCATACCCGTAAGCAGAAATACCGGAAGAAAAGAAGTAACCACGATGATGGTAGAATAAAATACACCTGGGCCCACCTGCTTGGATGACTTCTCAATAATTTCACTCCGTTCTTCAGGTGTCAGCGGGTCTTTATTTCTTTTGAGCAATTTTGCCATATTTATGCTTTGTCGGATGAGTTAATTTTTGCTGTTTGCGCTTCACTGATATGCCGGTAAGCATTCTCCACCATAACAATACCATCATCTACCACCACGCCAATAGCCAGTGCAATACCTGTTAATGACATTATGTTGGATGAAATACCAAACATTTCAAGGAATATAAAACCGGCCGCTACAGAAATAGGTAATTGAATAAGGATAATTACAGCACTTCTCCAGTGAAATAAAAAAATAAGAACAATAAGAGAAACAGCAATCATCTCTTCAATCAGTGTTCCTTTTACCGAATCAATAGCTTCCTGTATCAAAGTGCTGCGATCATAGGAGGTTTTAAATGTCACCCCTTCGGGCAATCCTTTTTCTACTTCCTTCATTTTCGCTTTTACAGCTTCAATTACTTTATTGGCATTCTCATTATACCGCATCACTACAATGCCGCCCACCACTTCACCTTTCCCATCCATATCAAAGATGCCGAGACGTAAATCACCACCCATTTGTACTGTGCCGATGTCTTTTACTCTAACCGGGATACCATTATAGTTTGCGAGTGCAATGTTTTCAACATCCTCCTTACTTTTTATATAGCCGAGGCCCCGAATGATATAGGCCATATCTGCCATTTCAAACTTTCTGCCGCCTACATCATTGTTATTCGCTTTTACTTTATTCATTACATCCATCAGCGAGATGTTGTAAAACTGCAGTTTTACCGGGTCAACCACCAACTGGTATTGCTTTTCAAATCCGCCAAATGAAGCTACTTCTGCAACACCCGGCACTGTTTGCAAGGCAAACTTGATATACCAGTCCTGCAAGGCTCTTTGCTCACCCAGATCCAATTTCGGCGCATCTAAATGGTACCAGTAAACATGACCTACACCCGTGCCATCAGGCCCTAATGTGGGGGTTACACCCTGCGGTAATAACCGCTGTGCAAAATTCAGTCGTTCCAGTACTCTTGTTCTTGCCCAATAGATGTCCACATTGTCTTCAAAAATCACATATACAAAACTCATCCCGAACATAGATGTGCCCCGGATGTTCTTAATCTTTGGGATACCCTGCAGATTACTAACCAAAGGATAGGTTACCTGGTCTTCCATTACCTGCGGACTTCGACCCATCCATTCGGTAAAGACGATAACCTGATTTTCACTCAAATCCGGAATGGCATCAATCGGGTTTTGCTTAACAGAATAAATACCATACGCAAACAGGCCGCCTGCCAGGAGCAGCACAATCAGCCTGTTGCGTAAAGCCAGTTCAATCAGTTTCTGAACCATGATGTTTGATTAATCATTATTGAATTACTTCCTCTACTCTGCCGCACTTGAACATTCCGGAACCGAAATACGGGTTTTTAATTTCCTTTACTTCGCTAATCCACATGGCACCCTGGTTGTCCCTTGCCATTGGACAATGGTCATGATAAAGAGGGCGGCCAGCACCGAAGTTTTTCACCAGGTCATAAACTACTTCACTCATCATTACAAAATGTGACCGCTGATGCTTAATATTATCCCCGTTCTTAGCTATATGTTCTGCATGTTCTTTCATTTCTGCTTCGTTGGCATCGTAGGCTGTTTTTTGTTCTGCCGTCAATAATGATTTATCCAGTTTGCCAATAGCATTTTCCATTGCTTTTGCTCCACTCGCAGCTTCACCGGCATTATCACCGGCCAGGGCATTTTTGATATGCAGGTAATGGTCCACAATTTCTTTTATGGATGCTGCTGCTTTGGCATCTACATTCGTAAAAACAACAGAAACTGCCTTTACATCCTTATCATCTGTTGCAGATACATGCTGTGTTGTGTCGGTACTCGTTTTGCTCATATCGTGCCCCTCATGTTCATTTTTAGGGCTGCTGTTGCTGCAGGCTGAAAAAACAAGTGCAGATACAATTGCAATTGCTGAAATTATCTTGTTCATAGTTATTTATGATTTTGATTAATGTTGATGATTGCTGTGATCTTCTTTCTTTTCTTTTAAATCCATGCCGCATTTAGGGCATTTACCGGCTTTGTCGTATGTTTTATCGCCTTCACATTTCATTGGACATGCATAGGCTTTTACTACTTCCATTTTCATTTTTTCTTTTGGTGAAAGGTTTAAATCCATTCCACATTTGGTGCATTTTCCCGGTTTATTACTTACCACATCGGCGTGCATCGGGCAGGAGTAGTTTTTTACAACTTCAGCTTTCATTTGCTCTTTTGGTGAACGTTCCAGTTTCATACCGCAAACCGGGCAGTTACCGGGCTTTTTCATAGCTATGCTGTCATGCATTGAACAGGTATAAAGTTTTGTGTGCTTCAATGTGTCTCTTTTGCCTGCTTTTTCCTGAGCAAATACAGAAACAGACATGATGGTCAAAGCCGCCATCATCAGCATTTTTACTGATTTCATTTTTTACTATTTTACTATGTTGGAAAACGAATTACAACGGCATATAGAAATGCCAATAGCCCGGTGTAGGAACACCTGGCTCATCAATGAGTATAATCTCTAAATAAGGAAAGTACAATTGCGGATGTACACCGCAACGCCGCTACTTCGGGGTGGAGCGTGACTTACAGGATGTTTTTCGGTAACAGAAGAAACCAGGATTTCTGAACTGGTAAAACATTCAACCGGTATGTCAATAACCTGTAATGCAAAATTAGTAACGAATGACTCAGCAGTTTTCTGGTCATTATCATTCTTCACAAACTTATGTTCATCCTTGCAGCAGCCATTATCTTTTTCTTCAGACTTCTCCATGCCGCAGTTACCGCAAGTTTTGGATTTATTGTGCCCCAAACCCCAATCAGCCAGTTTGCCCATGCAATAGTGCATGTGCACCATTGCCCCGGTTGAAGTACCGAGGTATAAAACGGCTAATATGGCTACGATGAACTTTTTCATGAAATACGAAACAAAAGTATAGCTATTTTTTTAGAATAGAGCCCTAAATGTTTATAAAATAAATTTTAATACATGATTATGAATTACTTACAACAATTCTTCTTGGGTAGAAAAACTGCTTTCAGCAAACGACTTAGAAATTTACCGAATGACTTTAACAGGTTCATTTTATATCTTATTTGCCAGCATTATGCCACTAATGGCTATCATCAGCGCTTCTTTAATGATGGATATTGAATCTACAGGAGGTTAAACAGATTTCCAGTCAAACTAATATACATATGACTCTACCGGGTATCAATTATCGAAAATATAATATTAAAAATTCAATTAAGTATTTACAATATTAATCTGTACTAACATTTGAGCAAATTAATATTAATTATCCACTACTAGACGCGAAGTTTTTTTTCCTAATTTTCCAAGTTCAATTCTGATTCTCATAATTCTGATCTTTATCTGTTCCTGGATACAATTACTTCTACATAATTACATTTGCAAAACCAGTCTTGACAACAGTCCCTTTAAGTTGAATAAGGGGAATTAGTTTCAGCCGGCCCATTGAAACAGATTAATAACCTGTGGACCTATTCTGTCCAAATTTTCTATCCCAGAAAGTCAGACACTACAACGACCCGCTTTTGAAAATTCGTATTATTACATCGCGATGGAATTCAGTATTACCTATTACAAGAATATTTTTTTACAGAAGTTCAATGAACTGGAAAGATACCATCTTGAATCTTCTAATTATTCCCTGATTCAGGCAAGTAATCCTGTTCGTTTTCTCTTATACGATTCTCAGCCATTAGTGGATATGCTTAATAAGGACAAACAATTGCCAATTACTTATTGCGTGAATGGTGATGAGTGGCATGAGAAGGAATCCAGTCTGTTACCGGTTATTGAATGGAAAGAGGTTAATCCGGGTCTGTCAGGTAATCCGGTGGAGTTAAAGAAAGATGCTTTTCTTAAATTCAAATGCCTGTACTTTTTGGAGAACCCCTATACCGTTCAGGATATTCTTAAATTTTATGCATATGTACGGGGCGGTATACATCTGGATAAGGGAGAAGAAAAATACCAGCCGCTTCGTGAAGCATTTTATGCCTTTCAGTTAAATGGTCTGTCATCGCTGGATCACAGCATGAGAGGTATTGTACAGGTAATCTATACTACACTCAGTAAATATAAAGAAGCATTGTTGGCTGATTGATCTTTTTTCTGTTTTCTTTCCGGCTATTGTTTTTCATGGCATCTTTTCTTGCGACGCTCCGTTCATCTTTTTGCTCAGCTATCAACTGGCAGATGACCGGCATACTATCCTCATCCTTCGGATACAATGCCTTCAGGGTATATTGGCTGTTCACGCCTCATGCTTCGGCGTCAACAGCAAGATTCCACAACTGAAAGTAGTTGATTGGCGAGGTCCTGTTTTGTAAGAAAAGGGGTCCCATGCGAAAGCGAAGTTATGCGGCTTTGC
The DNA here is from genome assembly GCA_002400415.1 of Chitinophagaceae bacterium UBA4411. GTDB lineage: Bacteria > Bacteroidota > Bacteroidia > Chitinophagales > Chitinophagaceae > CADEDV01. The sequence goes on along the minus strand of DGQP01000007.1, from coordinate 194,928 downwards.
GAAGCTTAAAATGCTGCAAAAAGACTACGGCATAAACACCCACCCATCCCACACACCCTTCCTTTATTCCGTTTCCTTTTTGCCGGCAGGACAGCCGCATTCTTCCAAAGCTTTCTTTTTTCCCTTTTTCTTTTACAAAACAATTTTTTTTCATCAAAAATCAAATGTTATGGAACTAACAGGAAGAATCACAGCAAACGCAACGGTGAACACCGTGAAAGGTGACCGTAAAGTGGTACGGTTTAGTATCGCCATCAATGACAGTTACAAACCCAAAGATTCGCAGGAGGTGAAAAAGCTCACCACCTATGTGAACTGTTCCTACTGGATGCGGGAGGGTATCGCAAAGTATCTCACCAAAGGAACGCTGGTGGAAGTGCAGGGGCGTATCTCGGTCAGTGCATGGATGAACAAAGACGGAGAGCCAAAGGGCTCACTGGATTTTCATGTGAACGGTATCAAACTGCATGGTAAGGGTACTACTGAAACCTTACCCGCACCGGCCGATATTACTGAACCGGTGGAGGATTTACCATTCTGATTTATTTATTCTCATTAAACCGCAGCAGTACCGCCTGCGGGATATAAATTATGCTGGGTAATCAATTATGGCGCATAACATCAATTTCAACGAACAGACAGGACAACACAGTTTTTTCTCCGTGAAAGAAAAAGCCTGGCACGGGCTCGGCCAGGTTGTACAGGATTATCCGACCAGTGCCGAAGCCATCCGGTTCGCCGGGCTGGATTATGAAGTGGTAAAGCAGGATATTTATACTACTTCTTATAATGCTGACGGTCAGCCGATGGATTTTACCAAGCGGATTAAAACCCATTTGGCCACCATGCGGCCCGATACCGGCGAAGTCCTCGGCGTAGTGGGCAAGGATTATGAAATCATCCAGAACCGGGATGCTTTCAGTTTCTTTGATTCTATTGTCGGGGGCGATGGTATCCAGTATGAAACAGCCGGGGCACTCGGAAAAGGTGAGCGGATTTTTATCACCGCCAAACTCCCCGGTTATATCAAAGTAGGCCGGGAGGACTTAATCGAGCAGTATTTATTTCTGACCACTTCCCACGATGGTTTTGGAAGTATTACCGCCGCCTTTACACCCGTCCGTATTGTTTGTAATAATACCCTCAATGCAGCCCTTCGCAATCATTCCAACAGTATCAAAATAAGGCATACCGCCAATGCAAAAGAAAGACTGGAACAGGCGCATAAAGTAATGGGTATTTCTAACCAGCTTTCCCTGCAACTGGATAGCATCTTTAACCGCTGGACAAAAGTAAAAGTAACCGACCCGGAACTCCTGCGATTGATTCAACTGGCGATGGTGCCAAATAAAGAGGTGCTGGACAATATCGAAAAAGGCCAGTATGATGAACTGTCCACCTGCTTTAACAACATGTGCAATTCCGTTTTTGAATATGCCATGAGCAGCCCCACCCAGCAAACAGAAACCACCCGGGGCACTTTGTTCGGGGCTTATAATGCCGTGACCGGGTATTTTCAGAATGTACGTAATTACAAAGACGACGAAAGCAAACTGAAATCCCTTTTATACGGAGGTACGGCACAAATACGGACGCAGAAGGCCTTTAACCTTTGTATGGATTTTATGAACTAAAACAACACAGGCAGCCCGTCGCCGGGCTGCCCTTTTTAAGGGTAAAAAAGCTGCCCCGCTATATAGTGGCAGATTTCAGTATCGGGCGGGGCAGCTTGGGTTATTGTTATTGGCTGAATAAACTTTTTGCTTCTTTTTCTCAACTATATCTTATGAAACTCTCTAAGGTGCATCAGGAATGTATCCGTAATCCTGATATGGGTGAATAAATAATCTCCTGTAGGCTGATTAAACTTTTCATATTCCTGCCGCCATCTCCGGAATTCCTCCAATTCATGCTGTTCTGTAATAGCTCCGATCATTAATTCATCGCCACTTTCATCTTTTAATGACAGATGGTCCTGATTTATTGTATAGCTAGTGGCTTTAAAATACACCGTTGGAGAAAGCCCCCATTGGTTAGTTGTTAAATCCTCTTTGGGAATCTCGTACCAGGGCTTATAATAAAAATGAAGGATCTCTTTACAGCCTTTGTTGTTCAAGAATCCCGGCCAGGCACGATGGGCGAGATAAGTATTGTCTTTCCCATATACTTTAATCTCCTCCTTGAATCCTTCCAGGAGGGATATTATACTCATAGTTGTAACCATTCTTTGTTTGCACAATTCCGGATCTTCGTAAAGTCCATTCACCAGGTCTATAACATGCTGAATTAAATATGAGGAGTGGGGTCCGCTGTATGTATGTTCATAGGGGTGCGCCATCACGTTTCTGATGGTTCGCAGGGATTTTAAATATTCCGGGTTATAGACTTCAAAGTAATTACGATCCTCAAACCACTTAATAAGTTGGACCAATTTTTTTCCTTCTCCCCATTTTTCATTATTAATCTCCTGGTACCTGAGTTTAAGCGCCATCTCCATCGTGAACATGGTTTTTAAGGCCCCCAGATCATAGAACTTATATTCAAAATAGCTATGCTCCAGCAGTTTCCGGATGAGCCGGAAATTCTCTCTCGTATCACTGTGGACTTCAGGACGCAAATAAATCTCCGGTACGAATTTCTTAATGAACTCCCCCCTGTCCGTTGATACATTATCAAAGACAGTCCAGGTTTCATCCATGGTTAATAAAGGGGCGGTTGACTCATTTATCATTACACAAAGTTCGGTTTTCGCCTGCAATATGCTGGCAAGGAGTTCGGCATAAACACAGGGCTTAGCGCATGGCTGTCATTTATTCCGCTCCTCCTTGCGCAAATTCGGCTGCAACCGGTGAAGGTTTCATAATCAATTTTTCAAACATTAAAAACATGGATTATGGAAAACAAACTAAGCCTGGAAATGCTGAACAATGTATCAGAAATCGAAGTGGTGTATAAAAGAAAAGTCACCGTTAAAGTATCTGAACGTCCGCTGATCAGGACCTCAAAAGATTGTTACGACATCTTAAAAAACTACTGGAATGAAGAAAAGATTGAACTGGTGGAAGAGTTCAAAGTCTTATTTCTGAACCGATCCAACAGGGTTCTTCAACTGATGACGGTCTCCAGTGGCGGGATAACCGGTACTGTGGCTGATCCCCGGATCATACTTGCTACAGCCTTAAGGCTGGGTTCCTGCTCCCTTGTCCTCAGCCATAACCATCCTTCAGGCAGTCTTAAACCTTCCAGGGCAGACGAAGAACTAACCCAAAAAATCAAATATGCGGCACAGTTTCATGATATAACAGTGCTGGATCATATTATCCTAACAAGCGAGGGATATCTCAGCTTCGCTGATGAAGGGCGGCTTTAAGCCCTTTTTAACTCTATAACTGGCATTGGTCTGCCCAAACCCTGTCTGGTATATTGTAGTATTTTTATAGTCCATTACTAAAAACAGTATAATGCAGGAACTTGTAAGCGCTTTAAACGAAATTATCAGCGAGGCCAAAACCGAAAAACATCCATATCCAAAAGATGAAGGAGCTTGCGATGCCGATCTTGCTTGGGAGGCCTCCCGGTTCTTTGCTACGCTAATACATAAGGCCGAACCGCTCGGCTTATACAAATCTTTTGAGCAGTACGAAGACTTTAAAGAACGGTATCAAAATTCAAATAATATTCTGATAGATGATGCCACCCTTTTCCAACAATGCTGGCTGAGAAACATTCTTGGATTTGTGGAAGTCACAGGTGGGGTTAGTTCTCTTTGCTTCCGGTTCAATGAAATTAGTGAATATAAAAATGAAATCCTGTTTTGGCTGGAATTTCAGCAAAATCATGAAAAAAGCGGGAAAAGAACAGTTGAAAAAAATCATATCGAATCAGCAGTAGAGTTATATGAGCGCCAACATCATATGCAGCTGGACCGGAAAGGTGTTTTTTTCAATAAATGGACTTCGACAAAAGAGGGGCTGATTGAATATGCCGACTTTCAGGTTTACTTTAAACAGTACATTGACCACTGGGATGATTTTGCATTTATCTCCGCCTATGAACAGTTTAAAGAAAACATTGACGTAAAAACATTAATGGTAAAAAGAGAAGATTTAGATGAACTGCATAAGTCATTCAAATTATTATTTCCCCAAATACCATCAATTAGGGCATTTATTGAGCAAAAAGTCATCACGGAAACTGATGTACATTATCAAATTGGCTTTTACAATACTGAACCAGGGTACTGGAGTGCACTGAAAGATAAGATCGGCGGCTTACTATGGGAACTAATAATCAGCGATGATACATATGCAGATGATACACAGAGATTAAAAACCTGGCTGACGAAACTCCTTTATTGGCCGATGTGGCCGGATCCCTTTTTATACATGACCGGGAATTCAGCAACCAGGTTTCTCAATACGGCATTTGATTTGGTCATGACGGACACTGACATAAAAGGATCGAAAGATGAGTTTAGAAAAGTTTGTCTTGATAGCCGGTTGAGATATGATTCCCTATTACCCCTAGAAAGGGCCATCAACTCCGGGGAATTCACATTAAATACCACAGATCATTATGAATTACTGACCAGCTTTAACAGATGGGAAAAAAAAGCCTCTATAACCTACTTATACGGACAGGATTCAAGGAATTTACTCACATACCTGATAAAATCCATTGTCAAATACGATGATGAGTATAGCCAGAAATCACAGCCCGATTCAGTCCCTGATACTAAAATAAATTATCACAGGGTCATTCGTTTGCTGGAATCAGGTCTTCAAAAACCTTTTCTGTTATGGGAAACTACACGGTTTATAATTAAAGATCGTCCGGTGATTATTCCTTACCTGATAATGGAAAAAGGATTGGAAAGCGTTGCTTTTCTACTGCTGGATGATTTGGATTTTTTTGCTTCTCAGAAGCAAATGATGAATATAGAACTCTGGAAACAATCAACCGCTCTCTTTCTGTTACAACTCCCAAAACAAGATAAATGGCAGGCTGCCAATAAAATATTTCAGGTTTATCGCAGCCTGAATAATAATAAGTATGAAATTCCTTACAACCGGAGCAACACCAAACGGGAACAGGAGACACAGGAACAGCATCGTACAAAGGAACTACTTGTTCTGGGTTTGCTTGAGGACAGCCGGTTACATCCATACATGACAAACCATAGGCAGTCGGAGTATTTACTTCCTGCATTATACCCGGAACTGGCAACGATTATCATGGAATATTCAAGCCAACCGTTGTATAATAACGGCACGGTCCAGTTTCCAATTCTCCAGTGGGATGCCATGTGCTGGCTGCTCAAAATCAGTACTTACTGGAAGTATCATGATCAGAAGGGGCCAATGAGTGAAACTATTGGTCATTTGACAAAGGAATTTCTGAACAGATATTTAAAAAGTATAGAGGTAACTGAAATTAAAAAGTATAATCATTTTGAAGAAAAAGAAGAGTTGGGAATTCCACTGTGGAGCGAGAAAATCGAGCGCCTTCATTTCATTGAATGGATCTATCCCATTTACTTTATCCATGCAAACGGTCTTCTTAATCAGTTTTTATCTCCCCGGATTGATATTGAACAGACACCGGACCGTTATCATGAAAAAAACAAATTCAGCGCCGACAAATTACGTACCCATATTGGAGTACTGCTGCAGGTTCTACGAAATTTATTGCAACCAGTATTGCCATACGGATTTGAAAAAAATGAGATACATATTATTAAGAAAAAAATTGAGTCCCAGATAATTGATTTCCTGAGAATCCATATCAAAGACGATCCCATAAGGGGCAAAATCGATTTATTCGACTTTAACAGAGAATGGAGGTTTCAGGTCTCCGATAAAGAAGCCTTATTTCCGCAAATTGCCCGTGCGATCAACTGGTTTTCTAACCGGGATACTATAATTAACACGATCAGCGAAACAGGAGATATTAGTAAACTGCTCACGTTACTTGATTTAGTAAAATCGGAGGGCGTGAAACAGAAATTAATAAAAAAAATTCAGGGACTTAATATTCAAACCTTTTTAGAGAACTACAATTGGATACCGGAAATTCAGCATGCTGTTACTAACCTATCCAGTCATCCTGAGTTATTACCTCAGATAGAAAAGGCTATCGAATTCTGGAGACAGGAAGTCATGACCAGAAGGGATAAAAAACAGTATCAATTGGTTCTTTACAAAGCGGAATTACTGGCAGCCTATTTTAAAAATTCGGAGACTCAGCTTGATGCGATTTCCGAGCCAGTTCTAAATTATCAAAGCCCTAGCGAACTGCGTCCCGCCGATTACAAGCAATTCTATAAAGGGTTGCTATGTATACAAACGGGCCCCGCAAAGTCACACAGAATTTTTAATGCACTCGTCAAACAGTATCCCGAATACCCCTCCTTTGCCCTGAACAGAATGGTAGCAAAGATTAATCTGGCGATGACAACAGATGAAATAACTCTTTATCAGGAAGCATTGGAAGAATGGAAAGAAGTTGAATCTGATATAACAGACAACACACTGGACTATCTGGAGCCAGAACTTTCAGAAAACGTCATGACAGTCTTGAGCAAAACAGGCGACTATGATCAACTTGATACCCGTTATAAAAGCCTGGACCTCCCGAACCGGATGAAACCCGCAGTACTTGAGATCATGGTGCAAAGCCTGATTGATCAGAAAAAATTTGCCCAGGCTCTTCAATTGGTCAGTTCTGCAAAAACCTATCATCAGTTCAGTGATATAACGGACATCCGATTTATAGAAGACTTTGAAAAAAGAATCAGCCAGGTTGACGATATAGATGAACTAAAGAATCATTATGCCAGAATATTCAACACTGAACCAGGAAAGCTAATAAGAATATTTCCTAAAAACTTAAATGGACAGTTAGAGCTGAATCAGTTTATCGTCAAAGAAATCATCCTTGCGGCTGATAAATTACTGGAAAAAATAAAATCAATTGAAGAAATCAAAGACGAAAATAAGTACAATGATCTCATGGAACTACTGCTGGATACACGGATCAATCCATGGGGCTGGCAAGTCGGCGACCAGTCCAGGGGAGCCTATTCAGGTATAGGGGGTAAACAGCCGGGTGAAAGGGATTTGCCCATAATGAACCGGTACAAGCGGGTGATGATGGTATGTGAAGCTTTTATTTACCGGAACCCTGCATCCGTCAAGTCGCATCTTGAGAAAATATTCAATTATCATCATCAGCGTGAAGCGTTCACCCTGTTAGTTTATGACTTGAGCGAAAATCCCGGGGTTTTTGAAAGCAACTGGAAAAAATATAGCGATGAGATACTTCCATCAACTACCTATCCCACAGGCTTTGAAATTACAGGTGCGGTTACTGAAATAAGTAATAAACTTGGCTACAGCAAATCTGCTATAAAAGTCTGCATGTCGGAACATGGTAGTGGAACGATCCTTTATCACATATTTGTAAATCTGCATTACCGGGTTACTGTAAGTTAAATTTTAAATTTTCTTTACCAATGAAACTAAATTGGTTGACCAATCCCAATCCGAATCTGCAGGCAAAAATGCGATACTTCGCGGATTATTTTCTTTATTCCAACGAATTCCTGGGCAAGTTGCCGGACTTACCTTTTGATAATCCGATATCGTATATCAGCAAGATTGTATTTCAGATTGACAACAATATCGAACGTAGCCCCCACTATATTGATAACCATTTTCAGCAGCTAACCCATTTTTTTGGCAATTTTTTAAAGAAGCACTTTCCATCTTTTGAGGCAGTAAAAATTAGCTACGACCTGTATAACCAGGCTGGCACCGCCGGTAAGAAGGTGAAATGGTTAAAAGCTAACCCGGGTTTCAAAACAGAATTGGAGGAAGTACAAACTGAACTTGAAACTTCGCTTTTTGGTCTATTATTTTCCAATCTCACCAAATTTATTGTATGTCGGCATAGTTTACAAAAGCACCGAAAAGGAATAGAGTTCTATACGCAATTGTTAGTTTCATTTTTCCGGCTAAACAATCATTCCAAAAAATCAGTAGATAAATATATCGATCGGATTCTGTCATCAAATATGTACGAATTTCCATTTCCCTTGGATATATATGAACATAATAAGGATGAATCGTATCAGGATACGGCGCAGGATTATCTTAACAACAGGGATTTTATAAAACAGTTTGAAGGGTTGCAAAATCTCATGATAAATCCCCGGCACCGGAAAGGACATTTTGTGTACGTGATCAATCGGACAAATATTGGGAAGGAACTGGAAAATTCTTTTTTCGTAAAGCTGAATAGGGTAACATTTATTTCTCCTGCTCATCCGCAATTCCGGGAGCTGAAAAAAAGTCTCAGGTTGAAAGACCGTGAACAGCATCGTTTCGCTAAAATGTACCCCCGCTTTTTCGGCAGGCACAAACTGCTGGCCTATATTGAACTTAATTATGAGAGCAAGAAAACAACAAGCCTGGAGGGTGTGCAATTAGTGGAGGAAGAAATACACTTGTTGAATGGATACCTGGACACAAATCTTCAGTTGGAACCTGGCAATTTTCTGTTTACTGAAGATTTTAAGGGACGGGGCTGGCATGCCAATATCAGTTGGATGAACGGGAAAATAGAATGGTTGGATAAATTCAAACATGACAGGTTAGTGAGTTCACCTTTCGTGCGACTTAAAGGTCATGGCCCCAATAACCAGTTACTTCACAATGAAAAGGTATTTATTAAAGCTGATACTATAGGGCCAGTTTCTCTTTTCTGGCAATATATCGAGAATTTGTTCTGGTCGCAGAATGTCAGCAACGAAGGCATAAGAGCGAGATTTTCCGTTATCCTGTCTAATAAAACCAGTCAGTTCACAGATTGGCTTTTATTACACATCGGGAATTTATTTTTTGGTGCAGCTCACGGTAAATACTCGGAAGAATTTGGTCCTGATCAATCTACCCTGGAACTGCTTGGTTCAGAATTAGGATATCGGCAGAACCTAAAATTTCCGATCAGGAAATATTTGCCGCAGATTAAACATCCGTTTTTGAGACGAATAATACAATATTACTTGACTACGAAAAGTAAGAAAAACCGCGAGAAATGGGATCTATACTTTAAGTCATTGATCCTGGAATTACAGGAAATCAGGAATGCCGAATTACATAGCGGCTATGTTAATGGTTTTTCAGATATTAAAATGAAAGAATTAGTGCCGTATGTCATGTACAAGGCCCGATGGGCCATTATTAATTTCTGGGAAGATCATAAAGAACTAAGTTTTGAAGAAGTGATTGCCCATGTCTCAAAACCAGAGTGAACCATAAGAATTTCAAAGGAGACTATTGCGGAGTATTATATAAATCGTGTTGGCTTTTAGCGGCGCTGCTTTATCATGATATTGTTCCTCCGTCATTACATAATTCTCAATAATGGGAATCTGCTTTCTTGTCCCCATCTTCGCAAGTGATCTGCAAATAATAATTAGGCCGGCAAAGCTATTAGCTGATTGGGCAAATTTTGCTAAACACATAGCGAACTGGTCCCGGTCAATTAAACGGCCAGAAAGCTTTTCCAAATACTGATCAAAGTCAAATGCCTGTTTAGATATTTCCAAATGCCTTAGTTCCTCCACAATGTCGTCTTGAGTTGGCAATACGTTTTTCTTAGACTCTTTGCTCAGATACGATGCAATCTTTTGTACCCATTCCGGGTAATTCGATAGCCGGCACTGCCTGGCGATTTCTGATAAACCGTGATCCTCCATCAGCTCGAAATAAGGTTGTAGACTTTCGAGCCTTGCTAGAGAAATTTGCCGGTTGCCTGGATCAACCAGATTGCCAAACAGGAAGTGAATATGCCTGAATTCGTCTGCCATAAAACTCGCATTCGTCCTTTCTTCCTGTGTCAGGTTCCACGGCACATCAGGAATAATAAAATAACCCCGCAGCGGCCCCTGGTAATAATCCTTTACCCGGTCCCAATGTCCAAAGCCTAAGCGGTTTATTTCCCCTGCGGCAAGCTGTCTGGTTTTGGGAGTAGCGATCAGTAAGGCTATGATAAATCCGTGGCTTACCCAACTGATGTTATCCCAAAATTCAAGAAGGATTTCTTCGGCATCTGCTTGATTGATCTTTCGAAGGACTTCAATAGCTGCCCCTATGCGGACCGGATTTGTTTCCGGGATAGTCTTCGCAAGAAATTTTTTGAAATAGGCTTTAACATCCGGGTTCCAGATTTCATCCGCCTGCAGCATATAATTTAGGTCCTTCTCTGCAAGTTGTAAATATTCCGGAACGACTGTCATATCCCTTAAGCTGCGCCGCCAATTCAGGGAGAATTCATAAATGGCTGTATCTTCCTTCGGAATTGATTTTAATTCTGCAAGCACGATGGCATCGCTTTCATTACCGCACCAATACCTGAAAGCACGGTAACGTTCTTTCTCAGGATTGGTCTTGTCCTTCCAATGATTAAATAAAAATGCTCTTGTTGGTTCGGATAGCTTAGATCGTCCTCTTCTTACATCCCACCGATCATCATCGAAAGCTGCATCTGAGAAAACTTCTTGCTCTATAGGACTGCCCTGATTAGTTAGCCGCTTGATGACAGCTCCAAGTGCAGCAGGAGAATCCAGGAAATTAATAATAGCAAAAATGAGTTGTGCGTATATAGGATTTTCACTAAGCATCACCAGGTGGTTGATTTGTTCGTCCGTGAACTCCCACCGGATTCCAGTTAGTTCATGCACCACATCATTTTTAATTCCACGGCTTTGGTACTTTCTGTTAGGGTCCACTTTTAGCGTTGCCCAGTAATCCAACGCATCTGTAAGCACTGAAAGATTCTCGCCATTAAAGCAGTTCAAAATTGCCCATAGATAGACGTGCAGTTCATTCTCATTTTTATTGCTATTCCAGTGCTTCTGTAGCGAAGGCAGCAACGTCGGAGAACGGAGATAACCAGCAAGTAAATACGTAGGAGATCTACCTTTTTCGGTGAGCTTTTGATTTAATAGCGATTCAACATCATTAAGCGTTTTTTCAAAGTTTAATTGCAGCACATGATCGAGCACTATATCTCGCCAGTAATTGAACGATCTCGGGGGAAACCATTCCTGACAGGCATAATAACGTATGCCTTCTGTGGTTTCACCATTGCGGAAGCGGGCGAGATAAAGTTCTAAACACTCAGGCAAACCTTTTGTTATTTTCATTACATCCTTCGTATCAAAACTGAGAAGGGCAAATGCGGCAGACCGGTATACTTCCTGCGTGATATTATTGGTACGAATCTGAGCATTCCATTGGTTGATTTTACCGGCAATCCGGTCAAAATAATTTTGGTGTTTCTCTCCCTGGAGAAATTTCAAAGAATGAAAAACAGCAGGCGGATTGAGTGATAGCAATTGTTCAATTTGCAAATCAGAAAGTTCCTGTCCTGCAATGGCTGCTCCGATCCATTGTGAGTAATAGGGGTCTTCGATGATTGAAGTGTAATTAGCTGCGTTCGGAAGAAGATTTTGTAAACTTACAATCAGTAAATAATCTCTGATGCGGTCGTGTCTGAAAACGATACTATCATCAGGTTCTGCATGAAACAACTTCCTGTTCACGGCCAGTTTTTCAAAGCTGTCAAAATCACGGCCTGTATCTCTAAAATATTTTCTTAGCGAAGAATAAGTTGGATGCAGGTCACGATTGCTGAGCATATGATAACCTATCGCATCAAGGACCAATACAAAGCGGTTCGTTGTCAGGCTTGCTTTGCTGGATAAATCATTAATATTTTCCTGGACATACCATTCAATGATCTGCTGGCCATGATTGGCGATAAAACCACCACTTTTAATGATCCTGTCCAAATACAAAGTCATTAACAACGGGTCTTGCCTGGTCACATTTAATATCTCAATGATCTGCGAATCCGACAAGGACAATCCCTGCCTGGAAAGCCGCTGCTTAATAAACTCTGCACCCTCTTGCCGGTTGATAGTATTGAGCTTGAGGGTTTGATAAAAATTTTCTTTTGCGGCGCTATTTTTTATCAACCCGATATTTTGCGGCCAAACGGGACATACCATTTTTAAATTATCCGGTTCAGCGACCTGTGTCCATGAAATTATTTTATCCAGTAAAACACCAGGATTATTACTATTGATATCGTCGATGATGATTAATGGCGATCCAGCCAATAACTGTGGTAATAAATCCTTACCAATAAATAAGTCCGGGTAATGTCGCTTTAATTGACGCTCAATAGCATCAAATATTCCTGTTGAATCGGCGATTATACCTGGCTCAAGGCGCAAGACTACTTCCTCGGCATGATAAGCTTTCATTGCAAGGCTAAGAGAAGCTGCGCTTTTTCCCCCTCCGGAAGGAGCAACCAAAAGAGCCAATTTGGTGGCTAACTTCTCTAATTGTTTTGACAACTTTTGAACGGCAGAAGTGTCAACAAGTGAAGACTCCTCGGTGAAAATGGCCTGACTGTAATTGGCAAGATTCTCACGAGAAATTTCTCTTAGCAAAGACTGTGACAACTGTACAGCCCTGATGCCCAAATGCTTCCATCTGAGGTATTGACCGACAGGATCGTTATCCAGGAAATCTTCGAGATTAGAAAGCTCGATAGTTTTTACCTCAATAAATTTTTCAGGGACCTTTTCCTGAACTTTATTTTCAAGTTCCACGCTGACCCGTTGGTTGGTCACCAGAAAAATCTGGAATGCACATTCCGGATTTGTAAGGCGCTTCTGCCGTACTATACGTAAGGCTTTTATCAGGTCGCCATCGTTTCCCGGTTTTTTAGGATCTTCTTTTAGCCACTTCTTTTCCAGGTTGGAATCATCGGTCGTGTATTCAATGTATCCGTAGAGATCTTTTTTTATCGGAGCAAAGGCATCAACCGGGCTTCGGACGGATTCTCCTTTTTCATTTAACCCTGCTTCGATCAAATCCTTTAGCTCAGGATATTTTCTGCGAAGAATATCACTACCAATCTTTTCAAATTTTGACCGGTCGGTTATTGCCTTAAGGATTTCTGCGGTAGTCATCAAAACAGGCTGATTTTTAGGAAAAATGCTGTCTCGAAAGATACAGAAAATGGGCTGATCAGGATCGGCTATCAGCCGGATTATGCCTGGATAGATTTGAGTTTCTCATAAAACTCCGTCAGGTCGGCTTTCTTTAATATCTCGGTATGCATCTCCCTGAGTTCCTCACTGACTTCCTTTGGTAAAGCACTTATTATTTCGTCAGTGGGCTCATTTTTGGAAGTCAGTAATCCGGTTTCCAGTAGCCTGCCGAGAAGGATAATATTTTGACGGCTCATATGCAAAACGATCTTGCATTTTTCAGTCATTCCAGGACTGCTCAAAATGGTTTCAAAAATCTTCGCTTTTTCTTTGTTTACTGCACTGCTCATAACTCACATTTTTATTTATTAAAAATCGTTCTCAAAACTATTATTTATTCGCTGATAGGAGCTAATCAGAATTTGATCAGGTGTTTATTATCGGAATCGGTCAGTTTAACTTTACAAGGTCAAAGGTTGCTGTGTCTGCAACCGGCAAGATGTTCAATTGTTGCACAATTGCATCTTGGTCCCTATGCCTCCGGAGTCGGCGGGACTATGGGAAAAGAAGCTTAAAGGGCATAGCGGCAAAAAACAGTGCTTGTCTTTTGCCGGAGATAATGTGAAAATGAATCGTGATGAGTGAGCAAAAAATACCTTCCTGGATTTCCTTTCGGGTCAAGCCCGCAGAGTACCAGAAAATACATTTATTATTTTCCCAATCCACGCATAGAAAACTAAGCGAGTATGCACGCAATGTGCTGCTGCAAAAGCCTGTAACTATTAAAGTCAGAAACGAATCCGCCGATCAGTTTTTACATGAAATGATCGGGCTGAAAAAAGAACTGAACGCCATCGGGAATAATTACAACCAGGCTGTTAAAAAACTCCACACATTAAATCATATCAGTGAGGTAAAATGGTGGTTAAACCAGCACGAAGCACTACATCAAAACTTTCTGCAATTGACGGGTAAAATATTTCAGAAACTTAATGAAATCCACCAGCAATGGTCGTCCGAATAACCAGCCCGCATAGTCTGCAAAGGGCGCTCAATTACAATGAGCAGAAATGCCAGCAAGAAAAGGCTGTTTGCCTTTTCGCAGGGAACTATTTACTGGAGGCGGGCCAGATGAACTTCCACCAGAAAATGGAACGGATGCAGGACCTGATTGCAAGAAATGAAAGGGCAAAAAAATCCAATACACTCCATATCTCCTTAAACTTCGACCCATCCGAGAAATTTTCGGGGGGCAAACTCACACAGATCGCAACGGCCTATATGGAAAAAATCGGCTTCGGGTCACAACCTTACCTGGTCTATGAGCACCACGATGCCGGTCATCCACATATCCATATCCTGACCACTAGTATCCAGCCGGATGGAAAGCGTATTGATACTTATAATATCGGCCGCAACCAATCCGAGCAGGCAAGAAAAGAACTGGAGAAAAGTTTTGGTTTGATCCCGGCGCAGGGCAAAAAAACAGGACAGGTTGTGGGGATCCGGCCCGTGGATGTACAGAAAGTACAATACGGTAAATCTGAAACCCGTCGTTCGATTACCAATGTCCTGGATGCGGTGATCAACCAGTTTAAATACACTTCGCTGGCAGAACTGAACGCCATCCTCCGGCAGTATAACGTGGAGGCTGATCGTGGCCGGGAGAAAGGGATTGTATACAAGTCAGGTGGACTTTTCTACAGGTTGCTGGATGGAAAGGGTAATAAAGTTGGGGTACCCATTAAAGCCAGTCTGATTCATAACAAACCCACCCTGAAAAACCTGGAGATAAGATTCGCAGAAAATGAGACCCTCCGGCAGCTCGATAAAAAAAGGTTGAAGACCTGCATTGACTGGGTGCTGGCCAAATCTCCGTTAAGCCTGGAGGCTTTGATTATTGCCCTGAAAAAAGAAGGGGTACAAGCCGTCCTGCGCGAGAATAAAGAGGGGCTGGTATTCGGGATTACTTTTATTGACTACAGGACCAAGGCTGTCTTTAACGGCAGTGATATAGGCAAGACCTACAGTATTGCTGGTATCCGGACTTCGATGGAGTCTGGGCAAAATGGCTCGGTAAAAGCCCAAAAAACCGCCCCTGAAACCGCCCAGACAAAGGGATTCGGGGAAAGCAAAGAGCCCTCTCAAACTACCGGGTCGCAACCCTCCCAGGACGGCCTGCTCAAAGAACTGCTGGAGCATGAAAAGAACCTGAACCGGGTTCCTGGTGAACTGCTGAAGAAAAAGAAGAAAAAACGCAATCCTAACCCTAAATAAGTACCTATGTCATCCGGAACCGGCGAAAATGAAGCGGGCCTCAGAAAAATCCTGGACTTTACCCGGTTGGGGGCCATTTTGGTCCTGCTCCTGCATTGTTATTTTTACTGCTACGGGGCTTTTGAACGCTGGGGGCTCAGTTCCCCCTGGGGCGACCAGTTCCTCCAAAATATTGCCCTTACTGGGCTCTATAGCACGCCTCTGAAATCTAAGTTGATTGCCCTCGGGCTGCTGGGGATTTCCTTGCTGGGGGCAAGGGGCAAAAAATCCGAAAATATCAACCCCCGATCCATCCTGATTTACCTGGTTTTGGGGCTAAGTCTTTACTTTTCCAGTACCCTTATTCTACGCTTTCAGGGCCCTGTGGAGCAACTGGCAACCGGGTATATGATCCTGACAGGAACAGGGTTCTTATTGGTGCTGGCGGGTGGCAACCTGCTCAGCCGGTATATCAGGGTGAATTTGGGAAAGGATATTTTCAACGAGTTAAATGAAACATTCCCCCAGGAAGAACGGTTGTTGGAGAATGAATACTCGATCAATCTTCCTGCACAGTATAACCTGAGGGGTAAGGTCCGAAAAAGCTGGATCAATATCATTAATCCGTTTCGGGGGCTACTCGTTTGCGGCTCACCCGGAGCTGGTAAATCCTACTTTGTGATTCAGCATATTATCCGGCAACATATCCGGAAAGGGTTTACCATGCTGGTCTATGATTTTAAATACGACGACCTGACCAAAATCGCCTACAATACGTTGCTGAAGAACAAGAGCAGTTATAAAGTAGAACCGAAATTCTATACCATCAATTTCGATGATCTTTCCAAGAGTCACCGCTGTAATCCGCTGGATGCTTCCACCATGTTCGATATAACGGATGCAACCGAAGCTTCCCGTTCCATTATGATGGGCCTGAACCGGGACTGGATCACCAAACAAGGGGATTTTTTTGTAGAGTCACCGATCAATTTTTTGACGGCAATTATCTGGTTCCTGAAAAAATACCAGGGTGGGAAATACCTTACATTGCCGCATGTAATTGAACTGATGCAGGTGGACTATGAAAAACTATTTTCGGTTCTTCGCACAGAACCGGAAATAGAAGTTCTTATAAATCCTTTCATATCGGCCTACCAGAACGATGCGATGGAACAATTGGAAGGCCAGGTGGCCAGTGCCAAGATCGGGATGGCTCGTCTCTCCTCCCCGCAACTTTATTGGGTACTTTCTGCAAACGATTTTACATTGGACATTAATGACCCTGAAAATCCCAAGATCGTTTGTCTTGCCAACAATCCTCAAAAGCAGCAGATTTACGGGGCAGTTCTTTCTTTATATGTGACCCGTTTAATTAAGCAGGTCAATCAAAAAAATAAACTGAAGTCAAGTCTGATATTTGATGAGTTTCCCACCATTTTTTTCAATGATATTGATAGTTTAATTGCAACGGCACGTTCCAACAAAGTAGCCACTTGCCTGGGAATCCAGGATTTTAGTCAGTTGAAAAAAGATTATGGTGCAGATCAGTCTGCCGTAATAATGAATATCACCGGCAATATCATTAGTGGGCAGGTAACAGGTGAAACCTCCAAATTCCTTTCTGAGCGATTCGGAAAAATTAATCAGGTCAAAGAGAGTATTTCTATCAATCGAACTGATACTTCAGTAAGCAAATCCAGCCAGTTGGATTTTGCCATACCTCAGTCAAAGATCGCTGGCCTGTCATCTGGTGAATTTGTCGGCATGGTAGCAGATGATCCCACGAATAAAATAAAGCTGAAGACATTTCACTGTGAAATTCTTAATGATCATGCCCAACTAACAGCAGAATCTGACCTATATCGGAAACTACCGGTTACTACACAAATAACTGTGCTAATGGTAAATGAGAATTTTCGTAGAGTCAAAGCTGAAGTAGTTGGTATAATTGAAACAGAGATCGAGCGAATTTTGAATACACCAGGCCTGGACACGCTAACAAAGTAATTAGCAACAGAAAACTGTAAATTCACTCAAAAAAAATGGCTGAACAGGGTATGAAATTACCAATAGGAAAAATATCAGGGCAAGCACTTGATACGCTGTTTAATGAGTCGATCAATTATCATCTCGATATATATGTAAAGGCAATAGCAGAATATGAGATGACTGATCTATTTAGCAACTGGCGAACCATTATTCGTACAATAGACGAACTGATCAATATTGCCGGAGAACTGAAGAATCCTGAAGAAGCAAGCAAATTTTTAAATCTAAAATTTGATTTTTTAAAGGATGACAATTTGAAATTATTCAAAGAGGTATTTGAAATATTAGAAACAAGGTTTGAAAACAATGTTTCGACAAGATTTCAGCAGCTCGCCATGATGTGTTACGCAATTAATGCAACTTATCGAAAGCAGGGCATTTATGAAAAGATGGGTCTGCCGCTATATCTTTCGTCCACTTCGGATAGCATAGATTTTTTTCAGTCACGCAGGGCCTATTTTGTTACCACTCTGACACTGATCCCACAGATTGCAAAAGGGGAAAAGGTAGTTCGCTACTTGGACACTTTAAATTATCTGCAATACACGCTTGATAGTTGCCTAGTAGGGATCACGACTTCCTACTACAACCTGCTCCTAAATCAAAGCTTACCCGACTATGAAATGACTTCGGACGGCCAGAAGGCCATCGGCAATTTTGAATATCAGCATTTGGAGGGCTTTTTCATGGAACCCGAAAGACTTTCCTTACTGGACCAGATGGAGCTTCGGCCTGAATTAGTAGAGGATAAACCAATGCTGCCAAAATCAGAAAAGAAGGTTTTTTCATTTAGCGAAGTAGCCAACGCAATGGCTCTATTTGAAGGAGCGTTTAAAAAATACAATCTTGCTCAGTGTATAGAATTTATAGAGCTCAATTCTTTCTTCGGCGACATTGCTGTTTACCTGAAAGATGACTTTAACTTGATCATTGATGAAGAACAGTTCGATCCTATTGCTCAAAAATACCCTTCTTTAATCCTTACCAATGCCACCGACAATTATTTTAAGGCCTTGAATAGTTTCGTTCCTTTCCAAAAAGTTCATAATTATTACTTTTCAACGGTTGTCTTCCTGACCAGACTGGTATATCGAACATTGTCGCAGTCGCTGGTTAAAAACAGGTCATTTCAAATAAACTCAGGATTTGTTTTTGAAGACAAGGTTTCTGCTATTCTCGCAGCCAATGGATTTGCCATAACAGGTATCACAAGGATAAATCATAAGGAATTTGACCTCATCACCATTAAGAACGGAAAGGTTTACAATTTTCAGTGTAAGAATAATTTCATAGACATTACCAGAGTTAATCTTGATTATAAAAAAATGGGCCGCCTCAATTTAAGACTATGCAGTTACTATGTTAAAGCTTTGGAAAAGGAAGCTGGTAGAGAAAGACTAATTATTGGTAAAACGGGAATAGCCAATATCGAGCATTTTGTGATATCCAGGTATCCGGTAATTACCAGAAATTCCAATATCATCAATTTTACAGATCTTGAGAAGTGGATTCAAAGTGCTGCCGCTAAAGATAAGTGAATACAAGTTGATCGGTTAGAGATGTAATCTAATTAAGAAATTATAGTCATTAGTGTAAGTGAGCAACAAAGAAAAATATATCCAATTCAATGCTTTCAGACGTCTCTGTATTAAAAATGCAGAAGATAATTTGAAAGGCGCCCGTGAACTAGCGGGAAAGAATCTAAACCATTTGAGTTTCCATCTCTGTATTTTGACTCTTGAAGAGATTGGAAAGATTTTTATGGCTTGGATGAAATTAAACCAGGTTGAAAATTGGGACAGAGAAACGATGAATGTGGCCTTAGACGACCACATCAAAAAGCTCTTTTTCGCCATATGGGGACCATCCATTGGCAAAGACGTAATAACCAAAGACCAATGGAGCGAAAACCAATTCATGGCCAGAAATCTCCATGAACTTCGGCTACTTTTTCTTTATGGATCGTTGGAAGACCAGGTACCTTCCTCTCAGAAAGTTTCCGACGAGTTACTGAATCGCATTTTATCGTTTACCCAAAGCCGGTTTGATCTGGCAGCGATAGAAGGCGAAGTGAATGAAGATGATGCTGATATCATTGATCCACTTCGTGAATGGTTTCAAAATTATATGCAGATTGAAAGTAAAAGTAATTACATAGTATCTGCCACTACACAGGCCAAATTAATTGAACTAGGTGATATTCGCGCCTGGATGCAGTGGTTAAAGGATGAACATGAAAAAGAAACTGCTACTCTGAATGAACTGAGCGAAAAGGAAATCAATAAACCAATCCCTGAAAACTTTGAGAAGTTTGAAGAAAAATGGGAAATTAATTTTACACTGATCACCCCGTCTCATTCAATTCGTAAAAAAGAGATTAATGCTTTTAATAAATATCCCAGGCCATTTTCCTTTGCAGCAAGCAAGGATAAGCACACCCTCAAGGTTAAAGTAATTCTACCGTCGGTTGTTACCGTACATATTCTTTGGCATCAGTCCTGGTACATTTCGAAAACAATAGCAGCCGCCTTAAGTATTGCCACCCGTGGAATATTCTATTGGCATGTGCCCATCGACACAGACGTATTTTATGATTCTATTATTGATCTGGAATCGAAACAACGACTTAGGCTATCCGTGCCAGAACAACTGAAAGCGAATTGGCAAAGCAGGGGGATGGTTTTGCAAGAACAAGAAATGCACCTGGCTGGCATTGTGCATGACTATTTCCTGCATGTTCATTTAAAAGCAGATCAACAGGAAGTCGAGGAGTACATGACAGCACTTTCGATGCTCTGCAGAACAGACATTCACCTGCGACTCGATTTCGATGCGTTCAGGATTTTCTTCAATACCTTTCGGCAATTGCTTCTTAAACACGAAAAAATAGCAAATAAAGAGCAGGTTTTCGAAGTGGGATATGCGCAGATTCAGGGAATGATTAAAGGACGCACGGAGTATGACCGGGTTATTAAACTTGCGTTGGATGTTGAAACAAAAACAGTATTGCATCATTCAATAACAATGACCGAAGTATTAGCAATAAAGATTTATTGCGATATATACATATTGACGGTAGCCGTCAGAACTGTGCAGAATAACCCTGAAATAAGATTAGTGGGTTCGATGGAAGATGTACCCCCCTCTGAAAATTCTACGGAATAATAGCAGTAATATTCCATACCAGATCGAAATAAAAAGGTACCTTTAGCATAGCGTATTTGACACGTAAAACAAGCCTAAAAATACCAGTTTACGGATTCGTTTACGGTTTTTTTTATATTAATTGATTCTCAATAAATTATTTAGCCCTGTCGAGGCTACCAGCCAGTTTTCCAATTTATAATTCTTTGATTTTGAACCCTCTCCGGAGGGTTTCTTTATTTAATATGAATGATTTTGGGCCAATTCGTTTACGGTTTTGTTTACGGTTTTTAATTTCGCTAATAAAAGGATTTCAGTGTCAATATTAAATTGCAAACGTTCGATTCCACGAGCGGCTATATCTCCAGACCTGATAACAAAAGAAATCGCAGAATGAGTGGAAGACAATTTCTCATAGTGTTTTCTCCTTCATATGCCATGTGAAATCAGCGGAAACTCTATTTGACAAGGTGAATGCTGATAAATAAAAATTGTTCAACTAACAGCTTGGATTGCTTAGTTCTAGAATTCCTCATTGAGATAAAAGTTTTTGTTAGTAACTGAAATCGTAAAGAAGCACTTTTACTAATACGCTTTTGAAGGTAACATCCAGATTACTTTTGCGGATTATCGTACATTTACCAAACAACCACCATCCATGAATATTTCTGCCCTTTCTCGCAAAGTTTTACAATATCTATATAAGCGTAACAACGAGAGCGGACACATTTACGGAAGTATTTCTTTCAATTTAGGGCTGGGGTCAGCAGAAAAATCTGAAGAAATCTGCAAAACGCTTTTTACTGAGAAACTTGCAGAATGGCGGGATGATCGTGTCTTTATTACCGATTCCGGCAGTAAATGGATTGAGAATTTTTATGAACAGCAAGACGAAAGAATAAGGCAATATGTCTATACCGACTATGAATTTGCTTTGCTGCGATTCTTATATGAACAGGAAATTCCTATTTCGTTTGACGACTTCCCGCAGATATTAGTGGATGAAGCGCCTAAAAAAACAAAGGGCTATCCATCGCTGAATTTGCATCATATGCTCGAAGTTGAATTCCGCAAATACATCAATTCGCCGATGAATAAACATGAGCTTAATTCCGCTGGTCGCAAATACTTTGAACACTTGATGAAGTCAAAAAATACAGAACCGCCAAAATTAGGCCATACCACCAACGTCATTCATATCAACCAGATGTTTAATTCGGCAATCCAACAGTCGGCAAGTGATTCATCGATTTCTTTAAAAAAAGAACAAATAGAGGAGGTTCAAAAATTCCTTACGTCAATTGACACAAAAGTTGATTTGCTCACAATTGAAAATGCCTTTATTCATAATTTAGGCAATGCTCAAAAGCTAGCAACTAAGTATTTCGACGAGTTGATAACAGAATTGAAACAACATCATGTAGATCAGCCCAAAGAGTTAAATATGGACAACCCTTGGGGTGACAAAATTGAAGATGAGGCACTCAAGATGATCGGGTTGAGAAATAGAATGCTCAGTTTCTTTATTTGCGTTTACGAAAATTCTACCAACACATCTTTAGCAATTGAATGTTTGAAAAAGCTTTTGCAGGTGAGCTTCGACGAGTATGAATTTTTTCAAAGAACCGATTGGGGGTTTTTGCAAACAGATCATCGCAGAATTTTTATTTATTCAGTTTTTCTTTATTTATCTGCATACCTGGCGAAGAATGAAAAGATTGAAGAATGGTCCGAACTGCTTAATAACCATTACCAGGTAAAATGCGTCACTCAAAAACAAAGTACACATCCAATTACTCTCTTTGAGAGTATTTCCTTTATAGACTTTAATATCCCGGCACCAACCATTAACGATCAGAGTCGACGGTATAAGAAAGCGGTGTTTGAGATTCAACATGAGAACTTATATGCTAATTTAATTCAATCGATGCATCAGGATATAGATTTTGTCAGTCTTGAAGAGGTTGCCGATACTGACGTGCTTTTATTCTTCGTTTCGTTATTTTGGGAAGCCCGTGATCTTAACGAAGGAATTT
The DNA here is from genome assembly GCA_002400415.1 of Chitinophagaceae bacterium UBA4411. Taxonomy (GTDB): domain Bacteria; phylum Bacteroidota; class Bacteroidia; order Chitinophagales; family Chitinophagaceae; genus CADEDV01. Next base: position 172,374 of record DGQP01000007.1, on the reverse strand, counting down.
GGGTGCCGAACTGTTCAACACTGCTAAGGCGTAATACTTCTGAATTCATCCTGAAATGTGTATCAAAAAGTTTTTTCAAAAGAGCAATTAATATTTTCAACGTTAAATCCATCGAAGAATATAATGCATGTCTTCAGAAAGTTCTTCAACTCCGTGAACATTATAGTGACGGCTTGCCTTACACATATATACCTAAAAGCGAATTTGCCTTATACTATCAATATATTAATAAACAGCCTTAAACATGGACATTCAGTTATTAAAAAAACAACGATTTCTTTTTCTTGAAAAAGTTTACAACGAGACTCAGGGCGATACTTCTTGTATGGTGGATACTGAAGAAATTGGACAGGAACTGGGAATAGATGATCGGGCATCAAGAAGAATTGCCCAATATCTTATTGATGAAGGTCTTTTAGAAGCATTAGCAATAGGAGGCGGGATCGGAATTTCTCATAATGGTGTTTTGGAAGTTGAGGAAGCATTATCAAACCCCGACAAACCAACCCAGCATTTTTTGCCTATAAATATTATTAATATTGGTTCCATGAATAACTCTGTGGTACAACAGGGCACTACAAATTCAACACAGACTGTCACGATCAAAGCAGATAATATTGCCGATCTAAAATCTTTTCTTCTTGATCTCAAAGTATCTCTGAAAAAAATGCAGCTAAGCATGGAATCTCAAAATGAAGTTTTGGCTGAAATTGCAACACTGGAGGCTCAGGCAAATTCTCCAAAACCAAAGCATACCATTATTGGTGAAGCATTAAAATCGCTTCGATCAGTTTTGGAAGGTGTCGCTGGTAATTTAGCAACACCTTTATTTCAGGTAACTCTACCTCATTTAATTAATAGTTTTTCACAATAACTTTTCTTATCAGTCGATGTCAGAAAAAAAAATAACATCTCAGGAATATAATCAGTGGCTTGCTGAGTTAAAAGAGAAAATTCGAAATAGTCAATTACGGGCTGGCTTAAAAGTAAATACTGAATTGCTTTCTCTCTATTGGGAGTTAGGTAAAGCCATGACAGATAAGCAGGCTAATTCTACCTGGGGAGATAAGANNTGGAAGGTTTCTCACGGTCCAATTTATTCAATATCCGCAAGTGGTATCAGTTTTATGCAGCCGATCCGCAAATAGTCCAACAAAGCGTTGGACTATTATCCCAATCGGGTGAGCAGGGTGCGGATCAAATTATCCAACAGCCTGTTGGACAATTTCCTGCTGTACTTGCAATCGTCCCTTGGGGCCATCATATTCAAATAGTTACGAAATCTCAAAGCGTTGACGAAGCATTGTTTTACGTTCAGCAAACAGCTCTCCACAATTGGAAAAGAACGGTATTAATCTATCAAATAGAGTCAGGCCTATTTCAACGGAAAGGCAAGGCGTACAATAACTTTGAAATTACCCTTCCCAAAGTCCAATCAGAACTTGCCACCGAACTTTTGAAAAACCCTTACAATATCGGCTTCTTAAATCTAACCGAAGAAGCCAACGAAAGGGATTTGGAAAATGCAATACNNGTAGGAGAAAAAGATTATTACATTGATTTGATTTTTTATCACACCCGCCTGCATTGCTATTTTGTCATAGAACTGAAAGTAACGGAATTTGAACCTGAGCATGCCGGCAAACTGGAATTTTATATTACAGCAGTTGACGAGCAAATTAAATTACCCGAAGATAGTCCCACCATTGGTTTATTGCTTTGCAAGACGGCTGATAAAATTATAGTTGAATACACCTTGAAGACAAAANNACCGGATGAAGAAATCCTTAAACAGGAATTAGAAAAAGAAATTATCATCCCACAAAAACCTATTAATGAAAAAATCAATAAGTTGAAAGAGATTGTACAGCGAATTAAGACTGACCCTGCAGACTTGGAGAAAAACAATGATCTGGTTAAAAAGGTCTTTGCAAATATTGTACGGCCATTAATTGCTTTTATCGAAACGAAAATGGTCGACGTCAAACCGCTGTTTCAAAAAACTAGAATAGAATGGCGTTTAAATGAAAAACATTTAGGTGCTTACGTCACCAGCTATGATGTAGATGTACATTTAACGACAACTGAAAATGTTTGGGTCTTTGGTTTTGAATTTGCTCTGGAAACTTTTATTCACGGAGGAGTAAAAGCATTTAATGTTTGGCATAGACTTGAAATCAATTTAGATAAGCATAAGTACACGATAGGACCAGAGAGGGGAAAGGTCTGGATGGAAAAAGTATATAGCCGATTTCCATCTGAAAATGAATTGGACGAGCTGGCTAATAGGTTTGTTGAGAATATGTTAGATGATATTAATAACAATGCGGAGCGCATTTTGGAATCATAATTTTGACCTTCTGACTTATGTTTTTCAGTACTTCTAAAAACCAAAACTGAATATGTCAACGAGATCAGCAGAAGCCACAATAAAAGGTTACTATTATCAATTTGATACTGCTATTCTAAAATTATTGGAGCTTTCCAACGGGGATGATAATATTGTAGTGGAAGGCATTGAGGATATAGATATTAATACGGCCACTGATTCGACTACCGTACAGTGTAAATATCTTTCCAAACCAAACTTCATTAATTCTGCCGTCAGAGAACCCATAATTCTGATGTTAGATCATTTTGTCTCTCTTGCAACTCCCAATAACCTGAATTATACGCTGTATGCCCATTTTGAAAATGAAACACCGGGTACTGAACCCACGATCGATATCAACAGATTAAAGGATATACTCACATACAAAGAAAATAAAGTTCTTAGAGAATATCATATTGAAAAAGGGATTTCTGACCTCAAGCTCACATCATTCTTGAATCAATTCAAATTTGTATTTGGTCATGAATTCAGTACTCAACAAAAAACAGTATTAAATAAACTAAAGAAAGAATTTGGGTGTACCGAATTCGAAGCCGATACTTATTTCTATAATAATGCACTCCGGGTTATCATTGATAAGGCGATTCTTCCTGACATTAATAAAAGAAAAATAGTCAAGTCAGACTTTATTAGTGAGATTGATTCCAGGAAAAAGCTTTTCAATGAATGGTATATTAAACTGCGATCAAAAAAAGAATATTTAAATACAATTACGCAAAATCTGAAATCATCTAAAGCACTTGATCCTTCTCGGTCAAAATGCATTATTATAGGCAATGAACTTTTCTCTGCTGATAACACAGCCCTTCCTCTCGGTTCATTTATAGAAAATCTTATTGATAAATATTACAGAATGAGTACATCTCTCAGAAATGCAAAACCTTTGTTGTTGGTTTTAGATTGCGATAATACACTTCTTACAGATATTAAAATGAAATTAATTGGTGGCGGATTGCATTTTAATGATGGATATGAGCATATTTCTTTTAGTGCTGATGCATTAAACCGAAGTCCAATAATAAATACAACTCCTAGTAATGCAAAAATAGCACAATCGTCTTTTAGTATTAGGATAGTTGCCCTGCATACTTTTATTACTCATCTGAAGAACATTGATCTGCCAAAAGTTGTACTTCATTTTGCAAAAGCAGAATGTCCCTATGCTAAATCAGATAATTATCAATGGTTCGATATTAAGTATTGCGAAAACCTGAAAGATATTTCAACATTAATATTATAAACAATGCCAACTGCTACTAATGACATTTTTCGGATTCTTACTGTGGCGCCGAATCTTATTCAAATAGAAGTTTTAAACGCCGAACAATTTAAGCAGGAATCTCAGGACTTTACAATCGGTAGTTATCTTAAAATCTCTGACGAAGCAGATACTTCGATAATTGCTTTAGTACAGAGCTATAAGATCAAAGAAACAAACACAGGAAACGGGGAGTTAGTTACAACATCACCGTCATTCATACTCGATGCCCAACCTATTGGTTTTTTAGATGCATCGGGAAATTTTCGACGTGGTGGCCAGCAAATTGCTATACCACCCAATAACGTAGAAATAGCTGATGTCACTCTTCTCAAGCAGATTTATGCTTCGGTGGAAAGCGAAAAGAAATTTGTATTTTCTACACTTGCTCAAAACCAAAGTATTGAGATTGCAGTTGACGGGGATAAATTTTTCAGTAAGCACATAGCTGTCATTGGATCTACAGGGTCTGGCAAATCCGGCACGGTTGCAAAAATCCTTCAAGAAGGAATGATGCCAACTCATGAGCAAACACAAAAAGCATTATTAAACAATACACATATTCTGTTATTTGATTTACACGGCGAGTATGGACCAGCTTTCCCTAAATCAAATAGAATTGATGTCTCGAATCTTATTTTACCCTATTGGTTAATGAACTCCGAAGAACTCGAAGAAATGTTCATTGAAAGCAGGGAAAGTAATTCTCACAATCAAATTTCCCAATTCAAAGCGGCAGTTACCCTAAACAAAAAACGACATAATGCAGGCTTACCTAAGGTCAACTATGACACACCTGTCTATTTTAGCATTGAAGAGGTTTATCGTTATCTCTACAATCAAAATATAGCAACAAAAAACGCCTCAACAGGTACTCTTGAAATTGAAACAAAAATTGCCGGCATTTCCGACGAGTACCAATTATTTGAAACTATAAAATTCAAAGAGAAAAAACAAGGTCAAATTAATAGCGGACCTTATGCATCTGAATTTGATCGGTTTGTGCCTCGCCTTGAAACTAAACTCAATGATGACAGACTTGGCTTTTTACTAAAGCCAAGAAAAGCGGATAGTTCTGAATTTAAAACTGGAGACCTTTCAAAAATATTAAAACAGTTCATTGGCTATGGCGACACAAAGGAGACAAACATTACGATTATTGATTTAAGTGGTATTCCTTTTGAAGTTCTAAGCATTGTTGTTTCGCTTATTAGCCGATTAATCTTTGACTTTTGCTTTTACTACAAGTCTGTAAAACAAAATAATGATGAAGTGCCTTTTCTTTTGGTTTTAGAGGAGGCCCATAATTATATCCCACAGAGCGAAGGCTCCAAGTATAGTTCAGTTAAAAAATCAATAGAAAGAATAGCCAAAGAAGGGAGGAAGTATGGCTTATCATTAATGATTGTCAGTCAAAGACCGTCTGAAATATCTGAAACGATATTCTCTCAATGTAACAACTTTGTTGCCATGCGTCTCACCAATCCTACAGACCAACAATATGTAAAAAGATTGATGCCGGATAGCGTCAGTGCTATTACAGATACTTTGCCTGTATTAGAAAGACAAGAAGCTCTGATTATCGGAGATTGTATTCCTATTCCGACAATAGTTAAGGTTAAAGAATTAGCAGACAAGCCAGCGTCAAACGATATTGCCTTCCATAAAGAGTGGAAAAAAGATTGGGTTAAACTCGCTTTTGATCATCTTATAAAAAAAATGAAAAAGGAACCCTGAAAAAATTGTTCATAAAGAAATGAAAGGACAGAAAAGCCTTTGACAAAAAATCATGCCCATAATAAACTCTTTACCACGTTGAATGAACACTCTCCGAAAGGCCGGTAAATAGGAGTTCCTCATTCGTCGTCAGCAAGTAGCCCTCCAGCCCGATGCAGTTATTTTTTTTAGGCTCCTTCTTACTTTTATACGAGTATAAAAACAACGAGATTAAAAGAAAATTAACGGGACTATTTGTATCTTCACGAAAGGGTATTTGACACGTTTGCGAGTCAAAAAAAACCAGTTTACGGAATCGTTTACGGTTTTCTGTAAGGCACATAATTCTCAATTGCTTAGTCAGCCCAAACAAGGCTACCAGAGAAGACAAATTGCAGTTACCGGCAGTTTGTCCTTTTTATTTTCGATCAAATCTTTACTGGTATTGATGCAAATGCCTGGTGGCAAGGAAGAACCCGATAGGATTTTTCTTCAAAACCGGTTTCCCGGCTACTATCAAACTCAGCATTTGAGATTTGAATTATTTATTGAATTCACAACGATTTTCCTTCCCGGAGTGTAATTAAAAGTTCTTTAAGTTTCTGCATCAATGCATTGAATTCTTCCGCCTCTCCATAAATCATCTGCCCTTTCATTGCCTCATAGTCTTTTGAATACAATTCCATCACTTCATCCGGCGGAATAAAATTCATTGTTGAAGCTGCAAGTGTTTCATAGTCTAACCACGAAGTCCGGATATACCATTCTCTGTGCCGGACAAGCGTTGCGTATAAATCTGTATCAGCAATCGCATCTTTGTCAATACCGGCATTTATCATTCTGTTTAAGTCATATAAATGCCTCGACATCCGGAATGAACGGATTTTTGACTGATCTGGCCGGTGGAATTCCTCATGCAGCAAAAACATTTTCTCCAGAAATGTTTTTCGGGTTTCAGCAGCAGTAACCAAAAACGGTGTTTCTTCATACGCTTTATTGGGCAGCACCTCGTATAAAATGGATTGTACTTCTTTTGCTGCAAATGGAACTTTCATTGATCGTACACTCACTTCAATTTTTACTTCATCGGCCAGGTACTCACTGGCATCAAACAATGAATTATATTTTACATGCAATACCTGCGGATCTGTATCAGGAAATTTTTCCGGAACGGGTTCTGCCTCTATGCTTATCATTTCAGATACTACCCCCAATAACGCAAACTGCTTTTCAAGCTCAAGTTTCAATTCATTGCTGGTAAATTCACAGCCCTTTCTTCTTAATTTTTCTACATAACTCTTGGAAGGGTTTTCTTCATAGCTCATGCCCAAGGCTTCGGGGTCAAGGGCAATATCAATGTCTTCAGAAAACCGTTCTATGAGCTTCCAGCATTTACTGAGCGAAGTACCTCCTTTAAAAACAAGAAACCCTGCGTAAGCAGATTGAAACAGCGTTTTCAGTGTAAGGGTAACCCACCAGTCTTTTTCAATGGCTTTTGCATTGATGCCGCTCCGGATAGCCGCCTGCTCTACGGTTATTCTTCTTTGCTCATCTGTTAATTTAAGCCACCCGGTCATCAGTTGCCTGTTTTATGAGTTTTACAATAAAATCATGTATGCGTGCCGGAGCAATGCTTAAGTCGTGTTTCAGCAGTTTTGGCTTTTCTTTTTTCAGCAGCTCCAGAATTTTTTGTGTTGTCTTTTCATCCAGTTCCTGCAAATTCAATTCTTCCAATGCCTGTATCAGCAAAGCGCTGATGCTGCCTTTGGTGGCTAATTTCTTATTCGCCGTTGCCTTAAACTGAATGGTTGTTTTTCCTACTTTAATTAGTCGTGAAGGTCCGTCGGTAATATAAACGAGTTTGGTAGGCACCTGGGTGCTCAATCCCAATTTATGCAATGCATATGCGCCAGCGGGCCTTATGTTTACTTTTTCTTTTTGCGCCAGCATTTTCGCCACTTCCTCCGGAGATGGATATACCGTGCCTAAGAGCGGATCCGTTTTGGGAATAAAATAAATACCATGCGCCAGCCTGGTAAGCTTACCCGACCGTGCAAGCCTTGACAAAGCCTGTTTAATGGCAACCTCGGTTCCATCTCCCCTGAAATCGGTGGGAAATACCAGGTCACCCGGTTGTTTTTTTGCCAGCTGCGCACTAATATGTTGCTGTACAGAAATCATCTGTCACGAATTTATAAAAAAAGGTGACAATTTAAGCATGATAATTGTCGAAATATGTTATTTACACAAAATGATACAGCAACCAAGATTTGAATACCGAAAACCATACCTGCAAAAGAACAGTATTGCCCGGCCGCAGGGATTTGATACACCTGGCCTTACATCAGTAAGATGATTTTCAATCAATTAAATATTTGGAAACAGCTGGCATTAAGATTAACTTCAATAAACCCTACTCTTTGAACCGCTGACTGGTTTGGGCTCTGTTTGTAAGCAGTATTTCCTCTGATGCCAGTCTCCAACACAACAACTGATTTGTCACCTGCAATGTCCAGGCTTGCGGCATGGGCGATCTATTTTATCCTTTGTATCATCGTTTCGGCAGCACTCGTCTTCCTCGGATGGGTATTTGATATTGAAGTTTTAAGGCAGCCTTTCAGGTCTTCGGTTGCTATGAACCCCGCGACTGCTGTATTATTTATTCTAACGGGGTCTTCATTTCTTCTTATTTCCTCCACCCCGAAATCGAAAAAAAAGCTATTAGCCGGGTATTTTTTAGCGTTACTGGTTATTTTAATCAGCCTGCTGAAAACAGCCGGGTATTTTTTTCATTCAATGGTCCAGGTTGATCACCTGCTTTTTAACAGTAAGCTCAGCTTAAAGACCCCTGCCCCTTCCATCAGTACTATGGCCATAACAACGGTAACTGGTTTTATTCTTTCCGGCTTAGCCCTGCTATTATTAAATCACAGAAACAGGTTTATGTATTCCCATTTCCTGGCCTTACTGATTTTTTGGCTTGCCTTTTTCTCCTTACTGGGGTACCTGTACGATGTGCCTGAGTTCTTTGATACGTTGAAGTATTTTCCTATGGCTGTTCATACAGCTATTTGCTTTATTCTCTTTTCAACGACGCTGCTCTTTATCGCTCCTGATACAGGAATCACTAAAGAGTTTACAGGCAACCTTACCGGCGCTTCAATTGGAAGAATTTTCATCCTCGCTGCCGTTATTGCTCCTTCTGTACTGGGTATTCTCAGAGTCTATGCCCACCGGCATAATTTCTTCTCTGTGGAGCTTGGGATTACCCTGCTGGTATTATCAATGATCATTGTGTTTTGCTCTTTTTTATTTCATAATGTTCTCCTTCTTAACCGGAAAGATATTCTCCGGCGAAAAACGGAAAGAAATTTCAGGGAATTACTGGAAGCAGCCCCTGATGCCGGGGTAATCGTTGGAGAAGACGGAAGAATTCTTCTGGTAAATACACAAACAGAAAAAATATTCGGCTACACAAAAGCCGAAATGATCGGGCAGACCGTTGAAATGTTAATTCCCGACCGCTACCGGCAGGAACATGTTAAAAACAGGAAGGGTTTCTTTAGTAGTCCCAAAGTGCGGGCCATGGGCGAAGGCCTTGAATTATTTGGAAAAAGAAAAGATGGAAAAGAGTTCTTTATCGAGATAAGCCTGAGCCCCCTTGAAACAGAACAGGGGATTCTTGTATCTGCTTCTATCCGCGATATTACGACCCGGAAAAAAGCAGAGGAAAAATTCAGGGGTTTACTTGAATCTGCACCGGATGCGATCGTAATTGTAAATGAAGACGGGATCATCCAGTTAGTGAATGCGCAAACAGAGAAGATGTTTGGCTACAACAGATCTGAAATAATCAGCCGGAAAGTGGAGTTATTAATCCCTGAAAGGTTTCGGCACAATCACACCGGGCACCGGAATATCTTTTTTAATCATCCCAAAGCCAGGGGAATGGGTATAGGACTGGAGTTATTCGGAATAAAAAAAGGGGGAAAAGAATTTCCCATAGAAATAAGCCTGAGCCCCCTTGATACGGAAGAAGGAATATTAGTTTCTGCCGCCATTCGTGATATTTCAGAAAGAAAAAAAGTGGAAGAGGAGGTCAGATTTCTGGCCAGTATAGCTAAGAATATCCAGGACCCTGTAGTTTCTGTTGACAGTAACTCAAACATCACCAGGTGGAATGATGCTGCAGAAAGATTATTTGAATGGAAAAGTGACGAAGTGATGGGACAACGGATTACGAAAATCCTGGATGTTGAATACCCGAATGAAAGCAGGGAAAATATTCTTGCTGCCTTTGAAAAAGCGGGTTTCTGGCAGGGTGAAGTAATATATCATACCAAATCCGGCAGGGTGGTAAATGTTCTTTCCACCGCTTCACATATGAAAGATAACCTCGGCAATATTACCGGGTATCTCGTTTTGGTAAGAGATATTACGGAAAGGAAAGGGATGGAAGAGAAACTCCGGCAAAGTGAAGAGATTTTCCGGTCCCTGGTAACCACGGTAAAAGATTATGCCATTATTATGCTGGATACGAATGGCAATATCGTTACCTGGAACAAAGGTGCCCAATCAATCAATGGATATGCAGAGGAAGAGATTAAAGGGAAGAACATCTCCATCTTCTATAGAATGGAAGACAAGCCCCGGGAACAGGCCGGCCATGCCCTGGAGATGGCAAAACAAAATGGGAGCTTTGAAAAAGAAGGATGGAGAGGACGTAAGGACGGTTCTGTCTTCTGGGCAAATGTTATCATTACAGCATTATATGACGATAACAATAAATTAATTGGGTTTGCAAAAGTGACCCGTGATATGACAGAAAGGAAACAGGCAGAAGACATCCTTACCAATTTCAATAAAGAATTAAGCAGGCAGGTGCAGGAAAAAACAAAAGAAATACAGGAAACATCAATACAGCTCAGGCAACTTTCTGCACATCTTCAAACAGCCCGGGAAGAAGAACGTAAAAGTATTGCCAGGGATATGCATGATGAGCTAGGGCAGATGCTTACAGGATTACGAATGGATGTTGTCTGGTTAAGAAAAAATGTAAATATCATAGACGAAGCTGTTTCTTTCCGGTTTGAACGAACCCTGGAATTGCTCAATGAAACCCGGCAGGCTATGCGGAGGATTTCCACCAGTCTTCATCCTGTTATACTAGAAGATCTTGGCCTGATTGCTGCGCTTGAATGGCAAGTCAAAGAATTTGAAAAAAGGTCAGGAATAACAACCACTTTTTCTTATAAATCAGCAGCCATTAATGACAAAGAAATTACAGCCTCTCTTAAAATAGGAATTTACCGGGTGTTCCAGGAATCGCTGACGAATGTTGCAAAACACGCCGAAGCCCGGAATGCTGATTGCAGTTTAAAAAGAAAAGAGGATTATTTAATTTTAAGCATCAGCGATGATGGAAAAGGGTTTGTTCCAGATGAAATAAAAGAGAAAAAGACATTAGGGCTTGTCAGTATCAGGGAAAGAGCCATCATGATGGGGGGCAACTATGAAATTCATAGTATTCCGGGTGAGGGAACGACTATTTTATTAACAGTACCAATAATCTTAAATCAATAATGGCACGCATATTAATTGCAGACGACCATGCCATTGCAAGACGTGGTCTTAAAGAAATACTCCGGGAAGCATTCCCTTCAGCAGAAATTGAAACAGTTTCGAATGCAGAAGAGCTGATGAAATTGATAATAAAACAGCAATGGGATATTATAATATCCGACATAACCATGCCCGGCCGGAGCGGTCTTGATGTTTTAAATGAAATAACCAGGGAATACCCTAAACTGCCGGTCCTGATTCTCAGTGTTCACCCGGAAGAAGAATATGCAGTCCGGGTGATTAAAAGCGGGGCATTTGGCTATTTAACTAAAGATGAAGCCGTAGAAGAAGAATTAGTGAAAGCCGTAAACCTGATCTTAAGGGGCCGAAAATATATTACTCCTTCCATCGGTGAAAAGCTTGCCAGGGAACTCTCGCAAGATTCTGAAAAAGAACCGCATGAATTTCTTTCCGACAGGGAGTTCCAGGTCTTCAGGCTTATGGCACAGGGAAAATCTACCAGCGAAATAGGACTCCGTCTTTCCCTGAGCGTAAATACCATAGGCACGTTCAGAAGCAGGATACTGGCAAAAATGACGATGAAAACAAATGCTGAAATAGTAGCCTATGCTATTCGCCATAACCTGGTATGAGGGTCTATTGTAGCAGATTCCATTACATCCTGCCTGTTTTCTGCTACAACATATAAACATACTTCGCTAATTTTTTCACTTTAGCCTGTTTTTATCTTGCAAATACAAGACCCGGCTATCAAAAAAACATCTGAAATACCACAAAACATTTCCATAATGGTTATTGACGATTCCTCTATCGTCATTGAAAGGTTAGTGCCGGCTCTCGAAGAACTCCCCAATGTTAACCAGGTAATAAAGGGAGAAAATTATGAAGATGGAGAGAGATTACTGAGTGACCGGAAAACAGATGTAGCTATATTAGACATTAATCTTCCCGGCAAAACCGGGATTGAACTGCTGAAATTAATAAGGGAGAAGTATCCGCAGGCAAAGATGGTTGTAATAATGATGACCGATGACCCCACAGAGAATAAGAAAAACATATGTATGCAAGCGGGTGCAGATTATTTTATAGACAAATTTGAAGGGTTTGAAAGTATTCTTCATATAGTTTCAGATATAACCGTCAAAGCCGAACAATAATATCTCCCGGGCAAACCCAGTTCAATCCACTTCTCCTTTATCATTCTGTCCTGTAACACTCCTGTTCCCATTCCTCCTTTCACTTCATCTTTACTTTCACAGCAGGCCTGCATTCCATGGTTTATCTAAAGGTAAACCTGTAGTGTAATACCTGACTTGCCTATTTCTTTTTTAGGACACAAAACAGACTGATACTGTTATTCTTTCTAACTCCGGGATAGGTTTTTTTTGTATAGTAAAAGCATGGCTGATACAAACAAAGCTTCAAGAAAATATATACGGCCGGTATTGACAAGAACAGAAAAACAAGCAGCAAACAGTATACCCTATGATAATCCCGGCCTTATAGCTTTCTGAACAATTACTAAAACAATATATTAAAGTCATATTTATGAAAAAAACCGCATCTGCAAACGGGATAACAGGAAACGGGGTTGTGTCCAAATCGTCCAAAAAAAAAGTGACGATAAAACATGACGATTTTTATGTAATTGGTATAGGAGCCAGTGCAGGAGGGTTAGAAGCTTTAAAAGAATTCTTCGACAATGTCCCGCAGGATTTTCAGCACAGCTTTGTCATCATACAGCACCTTTCTCCTGATTATAAATCACTGATGACAGAACTTCTTGCCAAAAATACCAAGCTCCCCATTTATGAGGTTACCAATAAAATGGAGGTACAGCCGGGAAGTATCTACCTGATACCCGCCAAGAAAAACATGACGATCCACGATAAAACGCTGTATCTCGTTGATAAACCTTCCGGACATGACCTTAATCTCCCAATAGATATTTTCTTCAATTCGCTTGCCGAGGACCAGGCTGGCAGGGCTATTGGCATTATTCTCACAGGTACAGGTTCGGACGGAACAAGAGGTTTATTGTCAATAAAAGAAGCAGGGGGTATGGTGATGGTTCAAAACCCCGAAACAGCCCGGTTTAATGGCATGCCTAAAAGTGCTTTATCAACAGGTCTTGTAGACTATGTGCTCTCTGTGGATCAGATGCCGGGGGAATTGATCCATTACATATCATATCCAAAACTGGAACACTCCCAGTTTGATAAAATTCTGATGAAAGATGAAGAATCAATAATGAAAATACTGGTTCATCTGAAAAATCTAACCAACAGGGATTTTACAAGTTATAAGCGCCCCACTCTTATCAGGAGAATATCCAGGCGAATGACGGTTACCAATTGCGGTAATGCTAATGACTATTTGAAATACCTTACTGAAAACGCTTCTGAAGCGCATATACTTTATAAAGAATTTCTTATTGGTGTCACCCGCTTTTTCAGGGATTCAAAGGCGTATGATATCATGTCGAAAAAAGTAATTCCGGATATCATTAAAAATTCCAAAGCTAAACAACCTGTAAAAGTATGGAGTGTCGGATGCTGTACCGGCGAAGAGGCCTATTCTATTGCAATAATCTTTAAAGAAGCAATGGAAAAAGTCAAGAAATATGTTGATATCAAGATATTTGCCACTGATCTTGATAAAGAATCGATTGAGCGGGCAGGAAGAGGTATTTATGAAGAAAGCAATGTAGGCGATGTATCTGCAGACAGGTTAAAGAAATTCTTCATTAAGAAGGGAAATACATACCAGGTAATACAGGAAATAAGGAAGATGATCATTTTTTCGCATCACAATGTACTGCAAGATCCCCCTTTTAATAAAATGGACTTGGTAAGTACCCGTAACCTCCTGATTTACCTGCAGCCGCTAATGCAGAAAAGAATGCTTACCACACTCCATTATTCATTAAACCTTAATGGCTATCTGTGGCTGGGCCCCAGTGAAACTGTGGGTGATTTTAAAAAGATTTTTGAAGATATAGACCGCCGCTGGAAAATATACAAGAATAAAGAAATAGCGAGGACGATCAATTTTGATACCTTCAAAAATTCAGAAAGCAGGGGAACACTCATTTCAAATGGCAATGGGAAGAATTTATATATCCGCCGTACAACAGTTGAAAATAAACTGGCAGATGTTCTGAACGAAGCACTGACAGACGAATTAAAATGCGCAAGTGTGTATGTTGATGAAAATCTCAATATTGTTCATGCTTTTGGCAATTTAAACAGTTATATTACGTTGCCGGAAAAAGGTTTCAGTGTAAATCTGCAGAAAATGCTTCCTGATAATATGGCCATTGCTATCAATACAGCCATACGTAAATGTATAAAGGACAAGAGCGAATCCGTCTACAAGGGTGTTCGTCTCAGGCAGGGTAATAAAGTGCGTAAGGTGGTATTACTGGTAAAACCCTTCCAGATAGATAACCTCGACACAAAAAAATACTATGTTATCATATTCTTTGAACACAGCCTGGAAGAACTGGCCAATAAAAAAGTAAAGGATTTCACCACTACAAAAAGCAATGCATTAATAACCGATCTTGAACAGGAGCTAAAAGAAACCAAGGAAAACCTGCAGTCAACTATTGAGGAGCTGGAAACAAGCAACGAGGAAATGCAGGCTACCAATGAAGAGCTGCTTGCTGCTAATGAAGAACTGCAAAGTACCAATGAAGAACTGCAAAGTGTGAATGAAGAACTACACACGGTAAACGCTGAACACCAGGCCAAAATACAGGAATTGGCAAACCTGAATGCCGACATGGATAATTTCCTGAAAAGCACAGAAATCGGCACCATATTCCTGGATAAAAGCCTCCGGATTCGTTCATTCACGCCTGCAATTAAAGACCAGTTTAACCTGCTGCTCTCCGATGTGGGCAGGCCGATCAGCAATTTCACCAATAACCTGGGTAATATAGATATCGCTGAAGATGTTTCAAGAGTACTGGTAACGGGGGAACAAATTGAAAAAGAGGTAAAGGGAGGCGATAAATGGTACCTGATGCGGCTGCTTCCCTATAAAAATGAAACTGGCAGCACTGATGGCGTTGTAATTACTTTTGTTGATATAACAGGGCTTGTCGTTATCAAGAGAGCCCTCGCAGAAAGCCAAAGATCATTTGACTCGTTTATGGAATATTCGCCAATGCTTACCTGGATCAAAACCGAAGATGGCAAGTATATTTATATAAATAAATCCTTTGAGGAGCATTTCAATATTGACAGGGAACACTTAGTAGGCAAGACCGATGAAACAATATACCCCCTTGATACAGCAAGGGAATTAAGAAAAACAATAGCGGAATTGCTTGAAAAATGGAAAGCAAACGTCAGTGTCGAAAGACGGGTTCACGGCAGTGAAGTTTTTATATACAGAACGGTGAGGTTTCCTTTTATCGGCCTTGATGACAAACGCTATATAGGAGGCATCAGCCAGGATATTACACGCCAGATCAAAGTATCAGAAGAACTCAGGCTAAGCGAAGCAAGAAGTAAGGCCATGCTGAAGGCTATACCAGATATGATCATCCGGGCAGATAATGAAGGGAAGATACTGGATATAGAATTACATGGAATTACGGCCGGTATTACTCTTCCGCAGGATGCGGTGATCAATAAATATCTTACCGAGGTATTCCCCGCTGACATTGCAGCTATTCACCAGGAGTCCCTTTTGAAAGCCTTAAAAACTAAAAAGTATATACGATATGAATATGAGTTAAAGAAGGATGATGCGATAGAATATTATGATGCCAGGGTCGTAAAGAGTAATGAAAAAGAAGTGATATTTATTCTCCGCGATATAACAGACTTTAAGAATTCAAGAGCCTCTATTATCAGTGCTATAATAGAAGGTGAAGAAAAAGAACGGAAAAGGGTGGCCCAGGAATTACACGACGGGCTCGGGCAGATAATATCCGCCCTGAAGATGCAGGTCCAAATGGTAAGTAAAAAACTTATGGGATCAGAAATTAACCAACTGGACAAATCGATGCAGCTGATCTCAGATGCAATAAATGAATACAGAGCCATATCACATAATCTTCTACCGCCTATACTTGAAGACTCAAACCTTCCTGAAGTTTTAAATACCCTATGCGACAGGATCAATGTTGGTGATGGTTGTAAGGCCGAGTTTAAAAATGAAAACTTCAAAAGCAAACCAGACAAAATCATTATCCGGGAAGTATACCGGATATCACAGGAACTGCTTACCAATGCAATTAAACACTCTGGCTGCAGAAATATCCAAATGAGTTTAATGGAGTACGGTCAGATAATGGAGATAAGAGTAACAGATGATGGAAAAGGATTTGACCTGAATGATTCAAAGGAAAAATCAAAAGGGATCGGTCTGAAAAACTTATTTACGAGGATTGAACTCCTTGGCGGGACACTTACTTTTAACTCGTCAATAGGGAAAGGCACCGAAGTTATTTTACGGGCCCCAAAGGACTCCAGGCAAAACGGTGTTTCAAGGCTGCATTTAGGCAAATTGGCAGGCACAGAATAACCTGAAATAAAACTGATGAATTGCAGCGACTGACAAACCGGAAGCGTAAAACCGGGGCATTATATGAAAAGAAAAATAAAATTCCTGATTATAGATGATCAGAAGATCATCAGGGAAGGGCTTTCTGAAAAAATCAGATCTCTTTTTGAAAAAACCGAGATCCGCGAATTAGCATCGGGAAAAGACTCTCCTGATGTTGTAAGACAATTTGAACCCGATATTATATTTATGGACATCAGCATGCCCGACATGGATGGTATTGAAACGACAAGACTTATCCTTTCCCAATTCCCCGGACAAAATATAATTGCTTTTTCCATGAATGATAATGACGAAACACTTAACAAAATGATGGATGCCGGCGTAAGAGGTTATTTATTAAAAACAGATGATGAAACAGATTTTCTTGCAGCTGTCGATACTGTACTGAGCGGGCATTTTTTTGTCAGCAAAAGTATAAAGGGGAAATAAACCCGGGCAGAGTTCCCGTCTTCATAAAGAAGACGGAATTCAAGTATACAGGAGATATTTCCTGATTTTTTACTAAAAAAAAGTATTTTAGGCACCTAAATATAACAGGTATGGCAACTCCAGCTTCCGGCAAACCATCTACTTTCCTTCTTTTCCCCTGGGGGTTATTGTCTATTGTATTAGTATTAGGGCTTAACCTTGCCCTGAACAACGAATGGTTCAGCAGGAACTGGAGCTGGATCGCTTTAGTATTAATCATTCCGGCTGCAATATTGGAGAATTTTAAAGTCGGCTATTCCACCATGCGGATCATGTTCATGAAAGTCGTATACTCATTAATATCATTTTTACTGGTGGGAATGGCTTTCGGCTCTGCACTTACCGGCTGGCATATTGAAACATTTCAGAAAATTACCGGAGTAAAAACGATTACCCTCCCCTGGTATGTGATGCTGGCATTAACAGTTTTGTTGCTGATCCAGGTAGCACAACTTTTCAGTATGCTGAAAGCTGTAAAAAGGGAGTTTATGCAACTGGATCCAGACCAGTAAAACTTACAGCTGTTTTACTGCTGCTTTTAAAAAAGGGATCGTTGGCAGCGAAGAAATAATTTTCAGTTCATCTTTTAATGAACTTTCATTATCCAGAAACCTCAGCACCTGCCGGGGTTTGTTTTTTTGAAAAAGCTGAGTGAAGATTAAATGACCAGCCAGCTTATTATGATGAAGAATGTGAAGAAGCGTACTATCGTAAAAATGAAACCTACCAGGCCCGCTTGCAGTTACAGGGTAACTATTATTCAGCAGCCGATCAACAATTGCTGCTGAATGCTTCTGGATAAAACGGAATGTATAGCCGCTGGATGCCTTTGTTTGGCCACCAGCAGTACCTATATTGATTATCTTTCCGTTACTGGCGGGGAATTTATGATTGGTCATCGGGATGATACCGGATTCTTCTCCTGAAATTTTATAACCACCTGCATCCAGGTGCTCTTGCATATATTTTTTAATTCCGGCATCATAATCAGGTGATTCCGGCAGGCTATTGGTAAATAAAGTGTATTCAACTAATGCGCTGGTTGGTGAAAAAGGCATTATATACACAAAAGTGGTTCCAAGCCGCTGATCTGTTCTGAAATCCATTAATGTCGCTTCCGAGGGTTTGAATACAGGTTTTTCTGTTTCAATAGTCCATCCTTTGAAATGCTGCAATAACCAATACTTGTTTTTTTTCAAAACAGGTTTTTCAAAAAGAATACTGTTGAAAATATATTTAGCATAAAGTTTTTCTCCATTAAGCACCAGGAAGGCTCCGTCAGTATAATTTTCCAGCTGTTCAACATTACCAAACCGGATATCTATATTTGACTGCTGACGGATCAGGGAAAAGCAATACTCGTAAAAATCTATACCCCGGATCAGTTTATACTGATAGGGAGACAGCGGGAGCAATTTGGAAAATCCCTCGCCATGAAACCAGGTTTTCTCCCAACGATGATGAACAATGGATTCAAAAGGTCCGGGGGCTGTTTCCCAAAAGCACCAGGTCCTGTCATTTATTTTTTTTTCTGCTTTATCAACCAGCAATATTTTTTTCTCACTGAGTTTACCAGACCGGATAATCTGCACAAGCAGGCTCAAACCGGCACATCCGGCCCCGGCGATGATATAGTCATATTGTTTTAAAGTATCCAATAACTAAATGAAATAAAGATGGGAGGTATAAAAGCAGCCTTATTCTGCTTCCGGGGCATATCCTATTTTTTTGTTACCTGCCATCAATTGCCTGTCTTTTCTGATTTTGTTCCAATATTTTTTGGCAGCGTACAGCATACCAAAACTTTCACCCTCATGCCTGTCAAGATGCTTATGGTGCATCTTGTGCGCCCAGCGGATAACTCTTACATAGTTGTTATTACTCCGGGTAAACCATTTGAAACGCTGATGAATAATTACATCATGAACTATAAAATAGGCAAAACCATATGCCATGATACCGAAACCAACCGCTTGCTGCCACCAGGTATTATTGAAAGTGCCAGAATAGATTAGCAGCATGCTGGGTATCGCAAAGATGATGAAGAAAGCATCGTTTTTTTCGAAAAACCCGGGCTCTACCTGGTGGTGATCTTTATGCAGGTACCAGAGAAAGCCATGCATTACATATTTATGGGTAAGCCAGGTAACCCCCTCCATAAGGAGGAATGTTCCCAATAAAACAAGTATGTATAAGATCACATTCATGAGTCTAAAAAATTAGCAGGTTAAGCCACATTCCCCCTATACCGTTCGGCCCACCATTTTTCAATACGGGGAAAAGCCAGCTGAAACCAGGTTGTATATTTTTGGGGATGTGTTTGAAGGGAATGACTGATTTCCTGCATCGTTTTATAACACACATCCTGCACTTCATCGATATTAAATAAAACGGGGCCTTCATATTCACCGGCAAACACATGGTCAAATTCATGCTCTGTTAGACCATTATCAAATTCCGCTTTGTAAACAAAGGAAAATACTTTTATCACCGGTATTGCAAATCCCATCTCCTCCTGCAATCTGCGTATTGCTGCGTCTGTAGTTTCTTCACCGGGTTGAGGATGGCTGCAACAGGCATTGGTCCACAATCCCGGGCTATGATATTTATGTGTTGCTCTTTGTTGCAACAACATTTCCCCTTTATTATTAAAAATAAAAACGCTGAAAGCCCTGTGCAAAA
This sequence comes from Chitinophagaceae bacterium UBA4411, assembly GCA_002400415.1. Classification (GTDB taxonomy): domain Bacteria; phylum Bacteroidota; class Bacteroidia; order Chitinophagales; family Chitinophagaceae; genus CADEDV01. The sequence goes on along the minus strand of DGQP01000007.1, from coordinate 152,692 downwards.
GGGCTTTTTTATGAGCTTCCATTTTTTCCATGGCTCCCATCTCTTCATCATTTTCGTTCACCAATACCACTTGCTGCAATTCCATAACATTAAATAAGTCTGAGTTGATTTTTTACTCCTGCCCTGAGAATGATCATTGCTTTATAGTAATTAGGTATCCTGACACGTTGCTCCAGCACCAGGGCTGGTTGCATTTTCTTAATTTTCCTGAAAAGTGATAAGTAGTACTTATATGCAACATACACTCCAAACCGGGCTTTCAAAGGTAATTGAAGAATTCCTTTATAGGCTTCTTTAAAATCCCTGTGAATATCATTTTCAATCTGCTCTTTATCGCATGAAGTAAAATTATTAAAATCACAGCCCGGAAAATAAATTCTTGAGAGGCCATTAAAATCCGCCCTGATATCCCGCAGGAAGTTGACTTTTTGAAAAGCTGCTCCTAATGACCGGGCCGGGTTTTCCAGTTTAGCATATAAATCCTTTTTCCCTTCGCAAAAAACATACAGGCACATTAGCCCAACCACTTCCGCAGAGCCGTAGATATATTCTTTGTACCCTTCACAATCGTACACTTTATTAGTAAGATCCATCTCCATGCTGTGGAAAAAAGCATCGATCAGGGAACGATCAATATTATAAGCATTAACAGTCTGCTGAAAGCTATGTAATATTGGGTTCAGGCTGATACCTCTTTCAATAGCATCATAGGTTTCTTTTTTAAATTGTGCCAGCAACGAAGTTTTATTATAGTCGTGAAAAGTGTCCACGATTTCATCAGCAAATCTCACAAAGCCATAAATATTAAATACCGGCTGGCGCAGTTCTTTATGGAGCAGGCGGATGGCCGAAGAAAAAGAAGTACTATATCTTTCCGTTACCAAACGACTGCACTCTTCACTGGCTGTATGAAATAGATGAAGCATATCGGAAAATAAGTAATTATTGAAATGATCTTACAACTTGTTTAGCGACAACCTCCCCACTTATTAACGAAGGTGGAACACCTGGTCCCGGAACCGTCAGCTGACCTGTATAAAACAGGTTTTTTACTTTCTTATTCCGGCAGGAAGGTCTGAATATAGCTGTCTGCATCAGCGTATTCGCCAGGCCATAGGCATTCCCCCGGTACGAATTATAATCATGTACGAAATCACTAACCGAATAAGTTTTCTTATACACTACAGCATCCAATATTGACTCCCCCAGGTGTTTTTCCATCCGGCCTGCAATTTTTTGAAAATATCCCTCCCTTAATTCTTCCGAATCACCTTCGAGACCAGAAGCTACAGGAACAAGGAAAACAATATTCTCATGGCCTTCGGGTGCTACGGTGTTATCTGTAGCAGATGAAACACTCACATAAAATAATGGTTCAGCCGGCCATCTGGGTTCTTTATAAATTTCTTTACCATGCCGGTCAAAAGATACATCAAAGAACAAGGAGTGATGTACCGGTTGTTTAAGTTTCTTATTTAACCCTACATAATAAAGTAAACAGGATGGAGCCATCACTTTTTTACTCCAATAAGCTTCTTTGTAATTCCGGTATGCCTCCGGCAGTAACCTCATTTCTGTGAACTGGTAATCAGCTCCGCTGATAACAGCATCCGGCTCATATATTGTTTTATCCGTCACTACTTTTTTAGCAATACCTTTCTCAATTACAATCTCCCTCACACCTTCCCCAAATTGAAATTGTACTCCCAGTTCTTTTGCCAATGCATACATTCCTTCAACAACCGAATACATTCCTTTTTCCGGGTACCAGGTACCTCCTTTGATATCTGCATAATTCATCAGGCTGTACAATGCAGGAGTATTTTCTGGCAATGCGCCCAAGAACAAAACCGGGAACTCCATAACCTGGCGGAGTTTGATATGCTTGAAGTATTTGTAAATATGCCTTTTGATAGATGTAAATACTTCCAGTCTGAAAAAACCGCTGATTGTTCGCCAATCCATAAATTCCAGTATCGAGAGGCCGGGTTTATATACCAGCTTATTAATCCCCACTTCATATTTATAGGCAGCGCCGGCCAAATATTTGTCCAGTTTGCCTGCACTACCCGGCTCTAATTCTTCAAACGTCCTTTTTAAGTCTTCAAGGTCGGCATGTATATCTGTATACCCGTCATTCCAATATATCCTGTAAGATGGATCGAGCCGTTGAAGTGAATAATAATCTGAAACTTTTTTGCCGAATTGAGCAAAATAGCGGTCAAACACATCCGGCATCCAGTAAAAACTGGGCCCCATATCAAAAGTGAAACCGTTTTCTTTTAATTGTCTTGCACGGCCACCGGGGCTTTCATTTTTTTCAATAACTGTAACATCCCAGCCTTCTTTTGCCATAAAGGAAGCAGCTGACAGCCCTGCGAAGCCACCGCCTATAACAACAACTGATCTTTTTGAATCCATGTAAATTCTAATACCGGCTAATCTGCTCTTTTAATAATTTTCTGGCGAAGTGTATCCTGCTTTTAATTGTCCCTAATGGTTCATGAAGAACTTCTGCTATTTCATTGTATTTATATCCGTCGAAATACAGTAAAAAAGGGATTCGGAATATTTCAGGGAGTTCTTTAATAGCCCCTTGTATCTCCTTCATCCGCATATTAGTTTCAGCTGAATTACTTACAGTTACCGAAGTCTGGTTAATAAGATAATCATTCGGAGTATTATCGAAAATGGTTTTTTGTTTGGCCTTTCTGCGATAATTATTGATAAAAATATTCCGCATGATGGTAAACAGCCATGCTTTAATATTAGTGCCAACATTGTATTTCTCCTGATTGGCTAAGGCTTTATAAAGCGTTTCCTGATAAAGGTCATTAGCTGCTTCATTATCCCTTGTCAGATTGATAGCAAAAGGCTTCAGGAACTCAGCATTATTTAGCAAAAGAGAATTAAATTCATGAGTTGACATATATTGTGTTTAATTATTAGTACGCCTAAGTTAAACATTAATATGTTTCAGATAATCATTTTTGTTTAATATTGATGTTAAAAAATTAAACAAAACATTTCCAATTATTTATATAGACAAAAAAGACAAATATGTCCTTATAAGGAAGCCAGATACTCCATTATATCGCCTAATGATCCTTTGAAATGGATGCTGGAGGGCACCGCTTTTTTGTAGTACTGGGTCAGCTGACCGGAGATAATTACCGGGGTCTCATTGAACCGTTGTTCAATATTTGAGAGAAATTTTTCAAAACTAAAGGTGGAAATTAGTGTAGTCATATGTATAAAAACCAGGTCTGGCTTTTTTAATTTAATAACATACTCCACATCCTTAACTGGTACATTGGCCCCAAGATAAATTGTTGCAGCTCCCCGGCTTTTTAATAAGTAATACATAAATAAAAGCCCGAGTTCATGGTGCTCTCCTTCAGGAAGAAATAGCACTACGGTTTTATCCATCTTCACCGGGGAAACGCAATGCTCAATAGCAACCATTAATTTCTGCCTGATCACATTTGTTACTAAATGCTCCTGTGCCGGATTAATTTGCCCGGTCTGCCAGAGTATACCCGTTTTTTCAAGAAATGGAAAAATGACCTGTGTAACGGTTTTTTCAATCCCTTTTGACATGATATAGTCCTCAAGCAGTTTTTCGAAGTTCTCCATGTTCAGGTCAATCATCTCCTGTACCATATCATTCACGACCCTTTCCTGCTTCGCATTTGCATCATCCAGAGATAATATTCTATCCCTGATCTCACGCTGCTGCATCTTGTCAATATGTGAGATTTTAAACCCGTATTTATTCAACAGTGCGATGTTCAAAACTGTTTTCAATTCATCGCCGGTATAATAACGGATATTTGTAGTGGTTCGCTGCGGACGCAAAAAATTATACCGCTGCTCCCAGATACGGATTGTGTGAGCCTTAATGCCTGACAAATTCTCCAGGTCTTTAATAGTAAATGCGTTCATATCATTTATAGTACAATCTGAAATGAAAACAGTTTACCAAAGAAGATTTTTTTGAAAGGAAGAGGGGAACCACCTGTAATATATCAAAGCTCGTGATTCCTGATCCTGCCGGAATCGAGCAATTTTTTAACCGGGCCGGTTAGCACAGAGCTATGCAGACCATCCAGGTGGCGGAAATGATGAAGATCAGTACCGATCAGGTCGTAGTACTGTTTTTTGATAAGATAATGCGACAGTTCCTGGACAGATTTTCCATATGTCATACCCAGGGATAAAACGTTCAGTTGGAATAAACAACCAATTTCCTTCAGTTCATCATAAAATGAACGGTTATTCGAAAGATAAATATATCGTTCAGGATGTGCAATTACGGGCTGGTAACCCTGCATCTGCATTTCAAACAGGATGTCTTTCAGCCCATGAGAGGGGTAGGCCATTGAAAATTCCACTAATACCATATTCCCACTGATAGTCAGTAGTGGCTCATTCTTTTTTATCAATTGCTCCACATGGTCATCCAGGAAATACTCTGCAGCGGCTTTTATTTCTACATTGATATTATTCGCCTTTACTGCCTTCTGCAATAACCCGAGCTTTTCAAGTATGCCTTCCCGGGTATTCTGGTACATATCCCACATGATATGTGGAGTGGTTATCAATTTTCTATACCCTAATGCTGCCATTCCCTTTATCAGTTCCAAGGAAGTTTCAAGATCAGGTGCACCATCGTCAATGCCCGGCAGCAGATGAGAGTGCATATCAGTCCCCAACTCGCCAAAGTTGACGCTTCCTGAATCCTGTTTTGATTTAAAAAGAAACTTAAACATGGTTTTTCCTGCTTAATAATTCATGGTAAAGATCCGACATATCTTTAACAAGACGCTGATAGCTGAAATGCTGTACCACATAAGATATTCCTGCCCGGGACAGCTCGTTTCTTAACTGATCGTCCTCTGTTACACGCAACAGGTTTTTACAGAAACCTCCTGTATCCGAAATATCAGAAAGTAATCCGGTAATATTTTCCTGTACCACCGCTTCTATCCCCCCCACTCTTGTTGATACAACTGCTTTTCCGGATGCCTGTGCTTCGATCAGGCTGACCGGTGTTCCTTCATTTAAAGATGTCAGTGCAATAATATCCGAACCAGCATTGATCACATCAATATCACTCCTCCAGGAGGTAAATACCAGAGGATGCGGGTGATGTGTGTCTTTTTCAGTAGTAAAAGGGATTGTGAGTTCTGTTGCTCTCTGTTCAAGCCGGCTCCTGGTTTCTCCGTCCCCCACAATAAAGGCTTTAATTTTTTTACCTGAATTCTTTAACACATAACTCAGCCCTTCTAAGAAAAGGAAATGATTTTTAATTGGAACAAGCCTTCCTGTTATAGTGATTACAATCTCGTCATCGCTGATAGCAAAGGAGGACCTGAATGACTTTCGTTTTTCATCCTTGTTGGTCCGGAATTTATCAAGATCGAGGCCCAGAGGGATCAACCTGAATTTGGCTTCCGGAGCAATTCTGAAATCTGTTACCAGTTCTTTTTTTTGTTGCTCACTGATTGCAATGATGGCATCCGTTTTTTTAGCCAGCCATCTTTCCACCCCGATAAATACTTTTGTTTTGGCTGGACTAAAGTAAGAATGGAATACATGCCCATGATAGGTATGTACAATAACCGGCACATTCAGTGACTTTGCGGCAAGTCTTCCGATTGCACCTGGTTTGGCCGCATGCGTATGAACTATATCCGGCTTAAACCTGCGGATCAGGTTTTGCATCTGCTTATAGGACTGATAGTCCTTCAGCGGATTCACCGACCTTCCCATTTGTGAAAGATGGACAGGTGAAATACCCAGTGCATCAGTAACAAAACTCGCATCTTTTTCATGCGCCTCTCTTTCTCCCACCACCAGCAGGGTTTCAAATTCCGGGGCCATGTATTTGGTAAGATAGCTTGCATTAAGCAGCGGGCCTCCAACAGCAAGCCGGTTCAGGATACGGAGAATCCGGGGCATTTGATAATTGGTATTGTTTTAGTTCGTTCCATTGCTTTCTTCTATTTTTGTTGGAACGGGATGCTGGCAAAAATAGCTATGTATTCCCTGATTAAGAAAACAGACCAGGCAGATTCATGAATTACTATATCGACATTCTTGATTATGTATTACTCCCTTTTTACCTGGCCATCATTTATTTTTTAGCCTACAGAAACCGAAACGCCGCCTATCCTAAAAATCATCCTTGGCGAAAATACTATATTTCTGCACTGAGTTTGAAGGTCTTTGGAGCAATTTTCGTTGCTCTTGTATATCAGTATTACTATGGTGGTGGTGATACATCCGAGTATTTCCGGCATGCTAATGTTATTAACAGCAGTGCTGATGAATCTATTGCAAAATGGTTTGCTCTTATTACCCGGACAGCCAGATGGGATGACCCGGAATATTTCACCTATACATCGCAAATGCAATGGTACGGAGATCCGGCTTCGTATCTCGTAGCATCTATTACTGCGTTTGTAAACATATTTACGTTCAATAGCTACCTTCCAACTTCTGTAGTATTAGCTTACATTTCTTTTTCAGGCGTGTGGGCTTTATTCAGAACTTTTGCGAATACGTATCCGAAACTAATCAGGCCTATAGCTATAGCAGTGCTTTATATACCAAGTACCTATGTATGGGGCTCAGGTATTTTTAAAGATACCATCTGCATTTTCGGGCTAGGCTGGCTTACTTATGGCACTTTCAGAATATTGGTGCAACGTGATTTTTCTTTTAAAAATTTAGCTCTGGCGATTCTAAGTCTTACTTTACTTGCCATCGTAAAAATGTATATACTCCTGGGGTTTATTCCCGCCCTGATTATGTGGATCTTTTTTTCTTATTCTCAAAAAATTAAGAAAAGGGCAGCTCGTTTACTGGTGAAATTTATTTTCCTAGGAGTTTCAATGGGCATCTTTGCATTTTTCTTACAACAATTCGGCAGTGACATGGGTAAGTATTCGCTGGATAAAATAGCAGAGACGTCAGCAGTTACAAGAGGTTGGATAGGGCTGGTATCAGAGATGGAGCAGGGAGCTGCTTATGATCTTGGGGAATTTTCACCCACTTTAGGAGGTATGCTTACTAAATTACCGACTGCAATTAATGTCACACTGTTCCGGCCTTATCCCTGGGAGGCCGGAAAACTTATTGTAATGCTCTCATCTATTGAAGCATTTATTTTCATGGCCCTCACACTAAAAATTTTATTTTGGGTGGGATTAAAAAAAACCTGGAAAACAATCAGCTCTGATCCTACTATTCAGTTCTGTCTTATTTTCTCACTGGTCTTTGCTTTTGCCGTCGGCATCTCTTCTTACAATTTCGGAGCTTTGTCAAGATACAAGATACCATGCCTCCCTTTTTATGCCCTCTCTTTGATTTTAATCTGGTATAAGAACAAGCCTCTTAATAAAAAAATATTCCCTTTCCTGGGCATCTGAGAAAAGATTTGTATCCGGGCACCGGTTTTTTATGACGACATCCACTTTTTGTACCAAAGCTGGAACATCAGCAGGTGCCAGACTTTTAAGTATTTCTCCTTTCTTCCCCTATAAAAATCCTGCACTACTTTTTTTACTTCTACCTCATTAAAGAACCCATGCGCCTGCAAGGCGTACTCCCCAAGATACTCCATCACTAGTTCTTTCAGTTCGTTGTTCATCCATGATTCAACCGGGATACCAAAACCCATCTTCGGGCGATCCATTATTTCTTTTGGAATATATTGATGTACAATCTGCCTGATAATGTATTTTTTTTCTCCTTTATGGTATTTATAATTCGATGGTAATTGAGCTACCCATTCAATAATGTGCTGGTCCAGAAAGGGTTCCCTTCCTTCAAGGCTTGCACTCATAGTAGCCCTGTCCACTTTCTGCAGAATATCATCCAGCATGTAAGTCTGGTAATCTATAGCCATCATGAAAGAAAGTGCATCGTAATAATCTGCTTTCAATTCGCAGCTGTCATGCAAAGTATGCAGGGGTGTTATTTCTTTTTTAAATAAAGCATTTATCTCTTTTGTCGCAAATACCTGGCTTATGTTTTTTAATAATTCTGATGGCGAAGGGTCATTCAGTAAATTCTTCAGTTTGTCATAACGGCTGTGAAAATTTCTTGTATTCCTTAACCAGGGAATACTTTCAGACGATACTTTTCCCATGGCGGTAGCGGTCATTTTCCTCAGTGGTTTGGGTATGGCTTGCAGTTTGTTCCCAAAACGACTTATATAATCATACCGGTTGTACCCTGCAAATACCTCATCGCCTGCATCTGCGGAAAGAGCAACCGTTACTTTTTTCCTTGCCAGCCGGCTCACCAGGATAGTGGGGATTGCGCTACTGTCGGCAAACGGCTCATCATAATAGTATGGCAGATCGGGAATAATATCCAAGGCTTCCCTTGCAGTGCAATAATATTCCGTGTGTTCAGTACCAAGCCTTGCTGCTATATCCCGGGCAAAAGGCGCCTCATCCAGTCTATTATCCGTTGTCCCGATTGTAAATGTTTTTATTTTTTCTGAGCTGTTTTTTTGTAGCAAGGCTGTAACACAAGTGCTGTCATAGCCGCCGCTCAGAAAAACACCAACCGGAACATCGGCTACCATTCGGTATTGAAAAGACTCTTCTAATATTTTTTCCGTTTCCCGAATAGCATCAGGAAGAGTGATGGACAATTTTGGTCTGTTATAATAATCGTACACATTCCAGTACTGGCTTAGCTTTATTTCCTGCTTTATTAAATCAAGTTTTAAAATATGACCGGCAGGAAGTTTATACGTATACCGGAAAATACAATGCGGGGAGGGAACATACCCAAATTGAAGAAAAGAAGCAACAACATCAGGATTAATGTCCTTTTCAAAGGCCGGGTGTGCTGTTAGGGCTTTGAATTCAGAACCAAATAAAAAAACCCCGTTCTTAAAAAAATAATTAAAAGGCTTTACACCCGCCCTGTCCCGGATAGCGATCAGCTCATTATTTTTTTCATCAAATAGCGCTATTGCAAACATACCCCGCCATTGATTAATGGCATCGGGTCCCCATTGTCTCCAGCTATGCAAGATCACTTCGGTATCCGAATGGGTAGTAAACTGATGGCCCAGTTTTATCAACCTGTCCCTTATCTCACTGTAATTATATATCTCCCCGTTGAAAATAAGATGAAGGCCATCATAATGCATGGGTTGGTTTGCCGATGAGCTCAGGTCAATAATAGAAAGCCGGCGATGACCCATGCCAACCTGGTAATTCGAAGCTTCCAGAAAATATTCTCCCTGACCGTTGGGTCCACGATGGGGAATGGAAGAAGCCATCTTCCGGGCCAGTTCTGCAGAACTGGCCAAAGAAAAATCAATAAATCCTGCAATACCACACATGTAATTCTTTCTTTAATTAGTTAAAAAAATCAACCATAGCCATATCATTTAGTTGCTGAAATAGAGTTCTTAAAAAAATAAAGGGACTCTCCCTCGCTGGTTTTTAAGCTAAGCGTACTGCTACCCCGCTGTTCCACTCTCAGGTAACTCATTCCCTTAGTTTTTACCGAAGAAGCAGAAGGGTCCGCTTGCATATCCAACAGGGGCTTGTTTTGAGGGGTATAAACTACTCCCTTAAAGCCGCTTGTATTTAATTGAATCATATCCTGATCAGGGTCAGTCAATAAAAATACTTTTTGTGATGTTTGAAGACTAGTATATACATTATTTATATTAGCCCCATCAATAAGTATGGCCTTATTGGGGATATGCGTTTCCCAGCGAATAGACGGCACATTAACAAGAATATAATAGCGGGTATTTTTCTTTAGCCCGTCAAATTTTATCAGCTGGAGTATTCCCGGCTGGTTCCTGCATAAAACATAGTTGATGAAATTCCTTTTTTCATCATAAATCGCAACACCCGGCATGCTGCTCTCATTTGCTTTTTGAGGAAGTTTCATAGCAAATGAAAAAGAATTTGCATTACCCGAATTAAATGAATAGTATAAAGTTTTACCGCAATTAAATATAAGAGAATCTTTACCGTCAAAAACAAGTTTCAGTTTTTTCAGCCGGGAATCCAGCATCCCGGAATTGGAAGCCTCTTTTTTTACAGCCGGGCTTTTCTTAAAAAACAAAGGACTGAGCAGGGCCTGATGTTCCCAGCTTGTCAGTTTTTGCTCCCGGACAGCCTCCCATTGCTCTTTCTGAATAGCCGTATTTGTAAGACTCCATTTGTCAACCAGGGTTATTTGTCTTTCCCTTACTGGTCTTAATAAGAAATACTGGTGAATACGGCTTGTGTTCAAAATACATTCATCATGAATAGTCCAGATATAACGGATGCAGTTCTCAATTTTTTGCGATTCCTCGCTGGTATTGATATGGTCCATGGCATCGGTGAAATAGGCCATATAATATACATAATCTTCCAGTTCTCTCAGTCGTCTTAATATTTCCGGTTTTTGGGTAAGGGTTCTTGCCTTAGCTATATCACTAAATGCAAGACCTGTTTCGCGATGGGGCTCAAAATTAACCGACCATCTCCGGAGCATGGATTTGAGAACACCCGCCGCCGGGCCGAAATTGGCAGAACAAAATTCCTGCAGCAGCTCGTCCACACTCGCATTTTTATCCCAAGATATCCTGGATAAAAAATATAAAAACAACCCGGATCCAAACTTGCTGTATCCCGATTCAAGGGAATATCCTTTTATACCAAGTCTTGTCCACAATTTAATTTTTTGTGGCAGGTACAACAGGTAATTAAGCTGCGGCAGATCTTTTGACCCATCCGTTAAATTCCAGTAATCATATACACCGGTCAGGCTGCATTTTTTACGCCATTCAGTCAATAATATCTCCGGTGCGGCCACTTGCTGAAATGCATAAGGGATAACGCCTACATATACATTATCTTCCAGCTTTTGCCGGGGAGGGGCCGCATGGTCATTGTAGGCATACAGGCTTACTCCCGCTGTGGGCCATTTTTTTTTAAGAGCCCGAGCTGTTTCATTTGCCAGAAAAAAAACCTGATCACTAGCATTTCCGATCCGGGTGCAGTTTTCACATTCGCAATACCCCCCTCCATCAGCAGGCTCTACGCTGATATAATTACGGTCTGGTACTTTTTTCTTTTGAAGCTCAAAAGCCTCCACCCTATCTTTCACAAATAATTCCACAAGCTTGGGATTGCTCACACACCATTTGGAAGAAAGGCTCCATACTCTTTTGTTCATGAACTTCGCCAGCAGGAAAGTGTCTGCCTTTAATAGCGGTTCATATTTTTGGTTGAATATTTCTCCCTCATGCCCGCCGATATATTCTTCAGCTGACCAGCGGTTCCTTTTTAGCCATTTCTCCCAGCTTTTTTGCACTTCATATCCACGATCAAGGACAGGATGATAAGGAAAACCTCCTGTACCAAACATGGAGCGGTTTTGAAAAAGGGGGTATTGCTGTTGCTTTACTAAATAAAAAACAGAAGACAACCTGGGAATATGGGTCCATATATCACCAGGCAGGTAAAATCTGAAGCCCAGCCGGTATAAGTAATTATACACCCCGTTTCGCAGCCCGCTTATATGATTAGCTCGGATAGTAACTGAATTACCGGTACCGGTTATTTCATATCCCTCCTTTTTTAAATACTGTGGGTTTAAAGTTTCTATACTCAAAAAAATACCTCCACCTGTACCGGCCTTAGTTTCTTCCAGCAGGAACTTGTCTCTGGCAGCCCTTGAAAGATAATCCTGTAATTCAACACCCAGTTCCTTTATTTCTTTCCGGTTTTCCGGGATATGAATAGAAATATTTTTTTGCGATCTCAGGCTACAGAAAAAGCAGGAAAAAACTAAGCAAAGAAAAAATCTAATCATCCGTAAGCGAGTCGGGTTTTGCATCATATTATTTCTGATTCGGTAGCACAATCGTCTCTCATTATTCTGCGCCTTCTATTATTGCTTTAAATCCGGTCACAAAGTCTCGAGTGCTGAATTTTTGACGAATATAATCTCTGGCATATTCGCCATATCTATTCCTTTTTTCCTCATTCCCCGCCAATTCCAGGATGGCATTTGTCATTTGAGCAATATTTCCTTTATCAACCAGCAAACCTGAAAACTGGTCGGCTATTATTTCTTCCGGACCTCCGCAACGGGTAGATATCACCGGCTTGCCATAAAAACCGGCTTCAGCACAGGTCATGGAAAATGATTCAGCTTCAGAAAAATTCAGGACTATATCCGACTCTTTAATTATACGTTCTGTGTCATCAGCAAAATCCTCAAATCTCACCACATCTTCCATTCCCATTCGATTGATGGCAACTATCAATGACTGTTTGAAATCATTATTCTTTTTAAGGTTCATAATTCCCCCGGCAAAGCGGAGTCTGAGTTTTGGATTTTTTTTATACGCTTCTGCAAAAGCCATAACGGCCTGCTCTTGCCCCTTACCTCTGATATAATTAGCCAGAAACAGTAAACTTACTTCTGCTTTGCGTTCCGGCGGCGGAAAATATTTTTCTTCAAAATTGATAGGGTCGTAAAGGCGGGAAATATTTTTTTTGCCCGGCATTTGCTTTAACACTGCATCGGAAACACATACAACCTTATCCGAAAATCGTGCCGCAAGATAACTCCAGAGTCGGCTTAGCAGTGAAATACGTGAGGAAGGAAGAAGGCGCACATAAGTAATAAGAAGCCCCTGGAATCCCATCCATTTTGCCACATATCCCGTCAGATTATAAAAATCATTGAGCTGTAGACAAGCTGCTTTTTCTTTCTTAAGAATTCTTTTCAAAGCTAGCCCGTTATTCAGGAGAGAAGGAATATAAAAAAGGTTATTTAGCAATGATCGCCTGATTTCACGAAATGGAAGAGAATAACAGCGAAAGCCCCTTTCTTCTACTTTTTTTTTAACTTCAGAAAATCTTGGCAACACGAAACAAAAATCATACTCATGTTTAAGCAATTCCGCCTCCTGAAGGGCGCATTTAAATGCCCCCGTAAAAGAAGGAGAATTATCAACAATTATTATTTTTTTCATTGTTGTTTAAATCTGGAAAAGAGTTGGGTGGGTTTTCCACAAACCCGGTAATGAGTAAGATCATGGCAACTTTCAATCTGCTCCTTAATAATAAAGAATGATTTATTATTTCTTTCCAGAAATGTCATTGATGAGACTTATCCATTGTTTCTGTATTATTGACTCTTCAAAATCGCATGCCCGCTGCCAGGATTTATAACTATATTTCTGCTTTGCATTCTCCTTCTTAAGTGAGAGAAGCGTTTCTGCCCAGGCTTTTTTTATTTCCGGAGAAGCACCGGTAACCAAAGGCATTAATATTCCGTATTCAGCCCAAAGAGGTTCACTGGTAATACTACCATAATCTATTGAAGGAGCCAGAATTTCTCGGGGTCCCCAGTAGCAATCTGAGCTGATCACGGGAAGACCGGAAAGCATAGATTCAAGTACTACATTTGGAAATCCTTCAGAAGGGGAGGTAAGTACAAAGAAATCGCACTGTGAAAAGACAGGCTGTAGTTCAGACCGGGATGTAAGATGGATAATGTCATACTGTTCCAGTTCCTTTGTATCTAGTTGCTCCATCAATCGAATATTCATATCCATTTTTTTTGCCGTATAATGTACTAAGGATTGCATAGGCCCTTCTCCGACTAAGACCAGCCTGATAAAATTTTTCAGTTTCCGGGCATAGCTGAAAACCTCAACTAATTCCAACAACCCTTTTTCGTCACCCATTCTTCCCGCCCATACAAGTATAAAATACTCAGTGGGGTTGACAGGTTGTTGATAAGGAGTAATTGAATACCCATTGGTGATCGTAACAATTTTTTTTGCCTGTTCAGGATAGTTTTCCCCCATCTCCTTTTCTAAGCCCTTCGATATGGCGACAATTTTGTCAGCCCTTTTATAGAGTAGCGGAATGAGAATTTTCAGTCTTACCCATCCTGAAATACCTTTAATATGGGGATCGTATTTTTTTGATCCAAGGATACTGATAACCTTTTTATCCTTCCCACCACTTACTAAGTTTATATAATCAGCTCCTTCAAGAAAGCTGATGGAAACATCAATACCTGTATTTTTTTTTATTCGCTTAAAATTACTGATCCGTTTAAAAAAATTTGATGCTTTTGAAAAAAGATGAGAATTTGATCTCCCCCCCAGATAATAAATTTCCCCTCCGGGATCGTAAACGGATTTAAAAGAATCATCAAACACTACAACAATCACTTCGAATTCCATCCTCAACCAAATAGCCAGTTTAGCAAAAGAACGTTGAGCCCCTCCCATTCCTAGGTTTGGGATAATCAGTAATATTTTTTTTTTGTTACTCATTGTCATCAAAAAATATCCTTTCTATTAATGGTTTTATAACCCGGGTTAAGTCTTTGGCATCTGCTATTGTCTTTATCTTTCATGAATTTGCTTTTCGAAACAATGGTATTCACGCTTAGCAGTATATTATTAATTTTTCGCCTCTCTACTCAAAAACAAATTTATTTTTGAGTCCAGTTGTTTTTCCGATTGCAACAGCATCTTTTTATTATTACTTACCCTTTCTGCACATAATACGCTCTTATCACCGTTGTTTATCAAAAATTCTTTCGCTTTTGTTACTTCCTCTTCTTTTAGTGGCAGGTCCAGCAGGAAATAACAGCCCTTAAGCATTTCAGAAGCTGTTTTCAATTTGGGCTCAATATTTACAACTATGCCTGGTATGCCGAGACAGGAACCGATTATTGCGGCATGAAAACGGCTGGTGATAAGATAATTCTGCTGCGCCAATAATGAAACAAAATAGGTCACCTCCATTGTTTCTGGGCTCCATGTAAGTACAGGAATTTCTTTTTTTGAAAAACACGTCATGTACTTCCTGTCTGTTTCTGCATCAAAAGAAAAAAACGTAATATGATAACCCTGCTTTTGTAAATCCTCTGTCAGGGAATAGATATCATCAAAATAATTATACCCTCTACCCAGCGACCAGTCTCTCAGGATGATACCGATTTTTTTACCACTCTCATTCTTTTTCGGCTGTCTTGCGGCATCCTCCAGCCACAACCCGGTATCAAATACTATATCAGTTGAAACGGCCACATCAATTCCCTTTATTAACTTAAAAACATTTTTCCTGCTTTGTTCATCCCGGACCACCAGGTAATTAAAAGAGGACAGGGTAGGAATTTTATATTTATACACATACGAAGAAGAAGTGAAGGTTCCCACTCCAATACCAACTCCAACCCTGTATCCAAAATCGATTGCCGGTTTTCCAAGATTTTTTCTTGCCCATTTATATATTTTAGTAAACAGGTGCGGGCCTAGCAGTTTGATGAACTTATTTAATATTAATGACGCCGTCCCCCCCTTTTTAAAATCAAAAAAAACCCCACCGCCACCATGCCAGACGATATCATAACTCCCCTTTGCTGACCAGTTTAAAAATTTCAGCTCCTTTCCTGCAAGTTTTGAAAGATATTGCGGCCGGCTGGCTTCTGTGAGCACATCTATTTCCGAATGAGGTATCAATTTCCTTATGAGCCTGTAATTACATAAAAAAAGAAGGTCATCACCCAGGTTACCAAAACCATAATACCCTGTTAACAAGACTTTCGTCATTCGTACCTGTGGTTTACTCATGTATTAAGCCTTGTAAGTATTTTAATAAGAGGGATGCATTGTACCCCGCTTCATATTTTTCATCGGGGGATGCAAATGAAAAAAAACTTTGATTCTTTGCCTGGAATGCCTGGACCGCATTTGCCAAAAACACGGCAATAGATACTATTTCCCCATGTTCAAAACAAAAACCATAACGGGAATGCACTGCACGATAAGTTGCCGAACCCTTTCCTGTAATTCCCAGTATCAGTTTTCTTGCAGCTATATAATCCTGGATTTTGGAAGGGAGAACGATTATATCCGTTTCCTGCTCCGGCGGCTTATCAACCGATACCAGGATATCAACTTTTTGCTGCAATTGGTAGCTTTTCGCTGCAGGTAGGGGGCCCATGTATTTAATACAGAAAAGTCCGGGTTCTTTCAGCATTTCTTCATTTTCCCTGCTAAGGAACCCTGCAATTAATATTTCAAGGTTTTCTTTTACCGGCTGATCCAGCAATTTTACTGCTTCCACAAGCGGGCGAAGCGTCCTTTTGCCATACAGGTTGCCAGAATAAAGACAGGTTAATTTTTTATTTTCAAAAAAAACAGAGCGTTGAACCAAATCGCTTTCATCAAATACATTGGGGCAAACAATAAATTTTCCAGCCAGCCCGGTATATTTTCGCTTATAAAATTCCAGTGTTTCCGGTGTGGTAAAAGAAACCATATCAGCCCGCAAAAAACATTCTTTCTCCGCCTCTAGGTTATACGTATTCCGGTTATCTAGGAAGGTTGTATCAGACCAAGGGTCGCTGATATGCATCAACCAGGGCTTTTTCAACCTTGCTTTTAATTTTAAGCCAAGGACTGCTGAACTGAATGGCATGGAACGGGAATAAATTACATCAGGCGGTGCCTTTAGTTTGGCTATTACCCTGGCTACCTGCCAGTGAAACAGGAAATCAGGGTCCGGCTTATTCATCCAGTGCTGAAAAATCTTCCTGCCCGAAAACCCTTTCCAGCCTGTCCATGATTGTATAGATATTAGCTCAACCCGGTTGTCAATATATTTCAAAAATGGAAGCTGGGAATCATCTGTTTTTTCCCAACCTCTGGCAGGGGCTATTGTTGTTACGAGTTCAATACGGGCTTTCCGAGACAGGTATTTCATGTATTTAGCCACCTGCAGGCTTTCCGGTCCTGATTTGGGCGGCGCAGAAGCGCTGACAAAAAGAATGTTCATGTTATAGTTTATTGCAGTTCATTCATCCCCGCTTCTTACCCGTTGAAATTTTATTTTCTTATGGATAAATGGTTTTTCAAAATATTGGTAAGAAAGGCTTGCCAGTAAAATTGTAGCAACCAGTACAAAAAGGTCGAGCAATATTGTTACTGTTACACTAAAAGAGAAACCCAGCTTATTAAATAGTTTAATTACTAAAACTATGGCTATAGCATGATACATGTAAATGCCATAGGATATTTTTCCCAAATAATGCATGGGTCGGTTTTCCAGTAAAAAATGAAAAATACTTTTTCCTGACCCTGCATTAAGAATAATTACAAAGAAAATAACGGAAAACACTTCATTATAGACATAGGGGATTCTTACTTTCATCACCAGGAGAATTAAAAGCAATATCCAGGCTGCAGCTTCAGCAAAAGAATTCACAAAAATTTTTTTCCACCTATGATCAAAAAAAAGCAGGCAAGCTCCAATTCCACCCATTGCCATTGACCCGATACGGAAAAAAGTAAAATACGTCCCAATAAAATGAAGTGTTTTATACGCCCCGGAAGACGGTCGATCCTGTTCTTCGAAAAAATTATTGGCAACATATAAGAACCCGTTACCCAGGATAACGACTATTGCTATAATAAATAATAAAACCAAAATATATTTTTTTATCCATTGAAACAAGAAAGGCCACAATAAATAAAACTGTTCTTCAACGCCAATGCTCCATGTCTGACCGGAATAAGGTACATCTGCATGTAAAATGTGCAGTACGTTGGGCAGTATCAGGATGAGCATTAATAATTTAAAATCAAAATTATCCCTGTAATTTTCCATTTCTGGCAAATCAAACCAGGAAATATGCGGGAAAACAAAACAAGCCAAGATTACTATTAGGTAATACAAAGGCCATATACGGAGAATACGGCGGATATAAAAATTTTTTAGCCCGATCTTTCCATAAGTTTTTTTTTCAACTAAAAGCAGGTAGGTGATGAGGAACCCGCTGAGTACAAAAAACAGGGTTACACCCAGGCCAGCAGCATTTTGAAAAAAATACTGATCAAAAAAATTGGCAAACCCAAGGTCCATTTTTCTTTGTTCTACATGGCAAATAACAACAATGAAGGCGGCTATAAACCTTAACCCGTTCAGTCCGGGAAAATAGATCGGCTTTTCATTCAAATTCATAATGACGGATTTGTATTCTTACAAAGGATTTTTATTATTTGTTCTGAAGCTGTTCCATCACCATAGGGGTTTACCGCTTTGGCCATTTTATAATAAGCCGTTTCATTATCCAGTAGTTCTGTAACGGAAGCAATAATGTTTTCCTTACTGGTGCCTACGAGGCGGGCTGTGCCTGCTTCAATACCTTCGGTCCTTTCTGTTACATTTCGCATAACCAGAACAGGCTTTCCGAAAGTAGGCGCTTCTTCCTGGATACCCCCTGAATCAGTAATTACAAGGTGTGACTTATTCAGCAGCCAGACCATGGCAGGATAATCAACCGGGGGAAAAAGAAATATATTCCCGATGCCATCCAGTATTTTATACACCTGGTTTTGAACATTCGGGTTCAGGTGTACCGGGTATAAGAAATTACAGCCGGGATATTGCCGGGACAATTCCCTGATGGCTTCACAGATCTGGAGGAAAGGATCACCAAAACTTTCCCGCCGGTGGCCTGTTATCAGGATAAGTCGTTTGGAAAAATCAATTTTCTCAAACTGTACGCTGATACTGTTATCATGCTTTACTTTTTCATGAACCATCAGCAGGGCATCAATTACCGTATTGCCAACCTGGTACACGTTGTTCACAATATTTTCCTTTTTGAGCGCTTCGGTAGCTTTAGCAGTGGGTGTAAAATGAAAATTGGCAATACGGCCGATCAGCTGCCTGTTTCCTTCTTCCGGCCAGGGAGAATATAAATCATCGCTACGGAGGCCTGCCTCCAGGTGAATAACCTTTATTTTTTTATAATAGGCAGCCAGTGCTCCTGCAAAAGCCGAACTTGTATCTCCCTGTACGATAAGATAATCAGGTGTATAATCTGCCAAAACTTTTTCCAACCCCGAAATTACGTTTATTGTGACATCAAACAGGGTTTGATTGGTTTTCATTCCGCCAAAATTCACGTCAGGGGCAATATTAAAAAAAGCCAATACCTGGTCAAGCATTTCACGGTGCTGGCCCGTTACACATACTTTTACGTCAAACAGCTCTGGCTTCGATTTGCATTTAATAATCAGGGGGGCCATTTTTATGGCTTCCGGCCTTGTTCCAAAAACAAATAACAATTTCATATTCTTTAATACCTCCTTATTGATTCCGGTTTGGGTTAGTGTTTCTGCTTCCTGTAAGACAGATATAATGCAGTCATCAAAATAATAGCCTGCGCTCCCGAATTGAACAGGGTGATATACAGTAGTGTATCATAAAAACTAAATGATAATGAGAGAAAGTAAAGCAGCAGGGTGCCGCCAGCAACTGATAAAAGGTTTAAGTAAAAAAATAATTTAATTTTTCCCAATACCCTGAACAGGGAAGAGAAAGGAAAACTGATAAAATAAAAATAAAAATAGATGGAAAGCAGGGATGCAATATTACCGGAGAAACCCCATTTGGTCCCGAAAAAAAATGAAAACAGTGGCTCCCCAAACAGGATAATGACTCCATAAGGTACAATGGCTGCTACTGCAAGGTACAAACAGGCCTTCCTTGCAAAAGAGTATAATCTTTCCGGAGTATTATAAAAAAGCTCTGTCAGTTTCTGGTAAAAAATAGGGGCAAGGGCAAGGGAAATCAATTGAGTGGGGATATTCGTAACGGAAGAAGCCAGTGAAAAATATCCTGTATTATCAATTCCGAACTGTTTTGCAATAACCAGATTTTGGGTGGATGTGTACAAAACAATCAGCAGGTTAGAAAACATAAAAAAACTGGGATATTCCCGGTATTCATAAAAAACCTCTCTCATTCTTTTAATACTCTTAAAAGAAAAAGATTCCTTTATTTCCCCGATCACCAGCTTGCTCGCCAGGTACACATCCTGCAACATGTACCCGAGTAATTCACCCAAGACCATCAGGGCCGGATGAGAGCCGGCTATCCGGCTGCCCAGAATAGCAACACCTTTTGCAGTGAGTGTATAGGCTATTTTTATTTTACTGGCCCGCTTAAATTCTTTCAGCCGGAGGTTCCAGTTAAAGATGATCTGGTAAATGGAAATAAAGAATAGTAAAAATGGTATAAGAAAAATCCAGTTTCCCAGTAGTTGCAGTTCAAACCGGGTTATGATCTCGCCTCTAAACATGAAAATGACGCCCAGTATAAGCAAACAAAAAGTGATCGTTGAAATAACTGAGATTCTTACGAGATAATAGAAAGTCTCCTTTTCTTTGGCAAGCACCAAGGCATTGGTAAAAGAAAGGGTGGAAAACACCGACATTACCATCACGATAGAATAGACCATGGAAAAAGTTCCATAAGCTTCCGGGGAATAGGCCCTTGTGATAAAAGGAGTAAGCACAAACGAGATGACAAAAGCAAGCCCGTTTCCAAATAAGGTTACGGCAACATCGCTGACAAAGTCCCTCTTGAAAAATTTTTTGTACTTGTCCAGTTTCATAGGTTCGCTATTCAGCCTTCAATTTTTTGAAAGATAACTTCCGGATAATTTTCTTTTCTCCTCAGACCCGATTTATGAAATTTATGCACAAACCCGCTTTCAACTGTTTCGGCAACAAACAGCGGTTTATATTTATGATAAAACGATGAATCACAAAAACAATAATTGCTATTATAAATAACCAATACCCCCCCCCTTTTTAGAACATTATCAAATTGATAAATCCCATTTTCATATTGATGAAAAGGATATTCCGATGAGCAATTTTCCTTGTCTTTGGTATCCTCCCATCGGCATAAAACAGACATGACAAAAATGATATCATAGGGGCCGTTTTTTTCAATATTGCCTGTCGTTGAAAGCAAAAAAGAAATATCCTTAGAATAGTTTCTCTTTATCGCCTTTTCAAGATTGGGTTTATATATATCTACCCCAATAATTGTTGAAAAAGGGAAATACTCTTTAAGAGTAAAACATTCTTCACCGGTTGAACATCCATAGGATAATATTTTGACAGGCGCTCTGCCCTCATCAAAAAAATATTTGACCAGCCCAAATATGCCCGGGTATCGGTTATAGGATGTTGTGGCCGTTAACTGGTGCTGCCCTTTAATAAATAGTCTTTTGTAGCCTTTATCTACTCGGTTTACATAATGTTTAAACTGGTTTCTGACTCTACTAAACATGGTGATTTGTATTTATTTCAAAAAAGAAGAATGGTGTAGTGGCAATTTAATCTTATCAGCTCAGGATAATTTCTTTTGGCAAACAAACTTCAGGAATAAATGAACAGATCATTTCAGAAGGCAATAGAAAATTAAACAATGGTTCGAGCCGTTTCAAAACATTCTGCAAATTCACAACCAGCCTGCACCCCCCGAACTATTGCCAGCGATTCAATAAATGAGGGCTGCATATAAGACCGGTGCTGCTGAGACCCATATTGTAACAGAGCCTGTATCTTTTTATCTAACTGCCTGCGATTTATTTTAATAAAACTGCTGCCTGTAAATGAAAAATTATTCCATGGCATTTCATACCCATAAATACTGCTGTACTTAAATACCCGCAGCGATTCTGCGTAAATAACAGCATGATCCTGATGGATATCAGTAGAAGATGGCACAAACAGTATCCCAGGTTTATATTTCCTTTGCAGGCCCAGCAATTCATTTAAAATAGCTTGTCGGTATTCACTAAAACGGCGTACCGGGTAATCAAATAATATAAGATCCTTTTGATCAATACCCAGTTTTGCTGTTGCCCTTTTAACTTCCTTTTCCAATGTGTCCGCAGCATAACCGGCGGGTAATGAATCTCTGCATAAAGAGAAAGCTGCATAAATAACCCTGCTCCCTTCATTTATAAAACGTGCTATACATGCGCCGCAGCCCAGTTCACCGTCATCAGTATGCGGGGAAAGAACAAGTATTGTTTTTGCCGCTTTTTTAATCATGTCGATCAGTTATTGATTAATGCATTCCTAATTTCAGTGACCAACCGCACAGAGGGGCCGGTGGTTTCAAGACAAAAGCCTTTACCCGCAAGTATGGCTTGGTAACTGGCGGTATGAAGGGACATCAGCCCTTCAGAAAAATCAATTTCTTCTTCATTTATCAGCAATGAACGGAAAATCCTTCTCTGTTCGTTCATGACCGACTGCGGCAGGTCATTTTGATCAATACTTAGCTGCCAACTCACTTCTGCATTTTCCAAAACCAGTTTGCCTGTAGCTTTTTCCGGATGGCGAAGAAAAACTTTGTTTTCCTTTACATCGCCAAATAACCACAACAGTATATCAAATAAATGGATCCCGATATTGGTGGCTATGCCCCCGCTTTTACGGGTATCTCCTTTCCAACTGCTATGATACCATCTTCCCCTAGCCGTAACATATTTTACCTCCACTGCATACCGCTGCGAACCGGCTGCAGTATTTATTCTTTCCT
This sequence comes from Chitinophagaceae bacterium UBA4411, assembly GCA_002400415.1. Classification (GTDB taxonomy): domain Bacteria; phylum Bacteroidota; class Bacteroidia; order Chitinophagales; family Chitinophagaceae; genus CADEDV01. The sequence goes on along the minus strand of DGQP01000007.1, from coordinate 130,262 downwards.
TTAATGCAATGATAGCAGGGTGCAGCCGTAGCTGCATGATTGTATAAACCTTTCTGCCGGTTTCCATTTCCGCCCCTGTCAGCGCAGCTAGACTTTCGGGGTAAAGCACAACCGGCTTTTCGCAAATCACATCCGCCCCTGCACGAAATCCCAGCAAAATATGCTCTTCATGACGGTAATTGGGAGAACAAACCGTTATATAATCTATCGCTGATCCTCCCGCTTTTAGTTGCTGTAGGTGTTTTTCAAACTCAGAAACGGAGGTAAAGAAAGCAGCATCAGGGAAATAATTATCCAGCACACCTACAGAATCATGCACATCCAGCGCTGCCAGCAGCCTGTTTCCTGTTTCCTTTATGGCTTTCAGGTGGCGGGGGGCAATATATCCACCGGCACCGATTAATGCAAAATTTTTCAATCGCTTATTTTTGAGACCTGCCCGTTTAGTAATTGGTATTGCTGGCCACTCTCACTGCACACCGCTTTCCCCTGCACATCAAATTGCAGCCGCCGACCGTATTCGCTCACCCATCCTTTTTGTAAAGCAGGGTTACCCACTACCAATGCATAGCCGGAGATACTTTTTATGACCACAGTGCCGGCGCCAATAAATGCATATGTCCCAATTTCAACTCCACACACTATTGTTGCATTGGCTCCAATGGAGGCGCCTTTTCGGATCATTGTCTTTTTATACTCATGTTTACGGCTGATGGCGCTCCGCGGGTTTAATACATTGGTGAATACGACAGATGGCCCGATAAAAACATCATCTTCGCATATCACTCCTTCATACACTGAAACATTATTCTGCACTTTCACATTATTGCCGATTTTCACACCGGCTGCTATAAAAACATTCTGACCGATATTACAATGATGACCAATCTCGCTGCCGGACATGACATGGCTAAAGTGCCAGATCCTCGTCTTTTCACCGATACGGCAACCTTCATCGATCACGGCAGTAGGATGTGCTAACCAGCTCATATCAGCGACCCGCAACGTTTTTAAGATAACTGCCATACCCGCTTTTGACAAGAGCATCAGCTAGTACCAGTAATTGTTCTTTGCTGATAAAATTTTTTCGGTAAGCAATCTCTTCTACACAGCCGATATTAGTTCCCTGCCTTTTCTCAATCACCCTCACAAATTCACTAGCATCACTAAGTGAGTCAAAAGTACCAGTATCTAACCAGGCAGTCCCCTGGTCAAGAATGGCGACTTTCAATGTCCCCCTTTTCAGGTATTCTTTGTTTATGTCAGTGATTTCGTATTCACCTCTTGGAGAGGGTTCCAGGTCTTTGGCAATTGACACTACTTCATTGTCATAAAAATACAAACCAGGCACTGCATAGTTTGATTTGGGAGCCGCAGGCTTTTCCTCAATAGAAATAGCCTTATTGTTCCTGTCAAATTCCACCACGCCGTAACGCTCAGGGTCACTTACCTGGTAGGCAAAAACATAACCACCTACCACATCGGTGAGTGTGATTAGTTGTTGTTCCAACCCTGTTCCATAAAATATATTATCACCCAGTATCAGCGCCACTTTATCGGCACCGATAAATTTTTCACCTATGACAAAAGCCTGTGCCAGCCCATTGGGTATTTCCTGTATCGCATATTCAAACCGGCAACCTACCTGGCTGCCATCACCCAGCAATCTTTTGAATTGCGGGTTATCCTCCGGTGTGGTGATGATCAGCACATCTTTGATACCCGCCATCATCAGGATGGACAAGGGGTAATAGATCATGGGCTTATCATAGATCGGCATTAACTGCTTGGAGATAGCTTTGGTGATCGGGTATAATCTTGTACCACTGCCACCAGCGAGAATAATTCCTTTCATAGCTCTTTCCTTAAGGGGTGTTAATGGTGAATAATTGATAAAGGTACTCCTTCTTATTGGTCGACTGTCCGCTGCGGAACATGAAACTTATCCTGCTGCAGAGCAATCTTATTGTGCCTGGGTAAGTTGGTTAAAATATTCCAGGTATTTTTCTTTCCAGGCTGTTACGGAATAGTGATCATGAACGGTTTGCTTTCCTGCATCCCCGATACGAAAACGTAGCTCTTTACCTTCTATGAGCATTGACAATATATCAATCCATTCATTCTCTGTTGCCGGCAAGTACCCGTTTTTTCCTTGTTGTATGATGTCTTTATTTACTCCTACCGGCGACATCAAAGTGGGTATCCCCAACGCCATGTATTGTAATCCTTTCAATCCGCATTTCCCTTTGGCCCATTCATCATCCGGAAGGGGCATAATGCCGATATCAATTTGCGAAAGATCCTGTACTTCTGTAGCCGCGACCCAGGGAAGTCCGGCAGTTTCGAGTTCTTTACAATAATAATTACCGTCCCCGATAATTTTAAACCACACTTTATCCCCGTATTTATCTTTTATTCTTTTTAATGCCGGAATAGCCAGGGAAAAATGCTGTATTGTAGAAAAACTTCCGCTCCACCCAATGCATACTTTTTCTGAACTGGAAGTTGTCGTTTTTTTATACTGTTCCATATCTATTGTAGTAGGCACTACGACAACAGCTTTATTATACCGGCGGGCATAATCTGCCAGGTATTCATTACCGGCAAAGACTTTCCTGGCGCATTGGATGATTCCGGATGTTTTGGAAGCATTTTTCAGGAAGCTCAGCCTTTTATTGGCTTCTGATACATTCTGCATCCAGATTGAATCATCAAAGTCAAAAACAAGAGCTGTTTTTTTTGCAATAGCTTTTTCAAAATAAGCGGTGCCAAGCATAAACGCCTCACGTTGCACAAAAACAAGGTCATATTGTTTTGCCCTTATTACTTCATTCCATCTCTTCCATGTACTTTTTATAACAATACCCACTTTTTGCCAGATGTGACCCGGGCGGTAAAAAGCTTTATCATCCTTTTCATTAAGTAAATAGGAGAAATCAAAAGAATACCCGTTTTTTTCCAAATAGGGAATAAACTCTTCAAACCTGAATCGTTGTGAAGGGGAACGGTTAGGACGGTGTAAACAAAGGACAAGTACTTTTTTCATAATCCAGATAGGGGGCGCAATAATGGCCGGTATTAATTTGGGTATTAAAGGCTAAACAGGGTCTTTCCTTACAACATTCCAACCTTCGGGTAATTTTTCAGCAATCTCGATATTCTCAAATTCCTGCCCCTGCCTGGCGCCCACCTTTTTGGCCCAGGCAGCCATACGGCCAATTCCTTCTTCCAGTCCAATCCCGGTAGTGTTTCCAAAAACACGATGAGCTTTTGCATGGTCAGAATAAGCATGTAGTACCTCATTTCGTGCTTTCAGGTAATTTATGTCGGGTGTCGCAGCAAACTCTTTACATACCACTTTTGCCAGATCATTTACGGTGTAGGGCTTGTCCGCTCCAATATTGAAGATCTGGTTTTGAGCTTCCGGGATGTTGACAGATTTTGCAATCGGGATTGCCACGTCATCGATATAACTAAAGGCCCGGGTCTGAGAGCCATCGCCAAAAATAGTCAGTTTTTTTCCTTGCATGATCTGGTTCATAAAAATGCCAATCACGTTTCGGTATTTATCGCCAATATTCTGGCTCTCCCCATATACGTTATGCGGGCGAAAAACAACATAGTTCAATCCAAACATTTCATGAGCCGCTTTCAAATCCAGCTCTACAGCATATTTTGAAACACCATAAGGGTCCTCCGGAACAGGTGTCATTTCTTCCGTCATAGGCAATTGCCCCTTGCCATAAACAGCAATGGAAGAAGTAAAAACAAAACATTTTACTTTTTGCTTTACTGACTCATTGATAAGGTTGATACTTCCAATAAGGTTAGTATTGTAGTTATAACGACGTATGAAATGCGACAGTCCCTCAGCTGCATAGGCGGCCAGGTGATAAACATAATCAAACTGGTGCTCGGCAAATAGTCTGCTGACAAATTTTTCATCTACTACACTTCCCTTTATGAAACGGGCATCACCTGGTATATGATCTTCAAATCCACCGCTGAGATCATCTACTACTATTACTTCATGTCCCAGTTGCAGGCAGTGTTTTACCACATGAGAACCGATAAACCCGGCCCCGCCAGTTATTAATGATTTAGGCATACTGTTTATTTATTAAAAATGATATTACTTTACTATTATAGCTGTCCATTCTGATGTAAAAGAAATTACTGTCGGAATTTTTACCCGCTATCAAACAGCTTCTTTATACAATCCATCGCTCATGCTGACATCCAGTTTATACTTTACCCTTCTCCCGCACAATACAAAGTTGTTCATTTCCCACTTAGTAATTATAAATTTTCCATAACAGGAATTACGATTTATCAGGATCTAACAATATACGCAAACCGGTCTTTCAGCTTTAAAAAATTTTTTTCAAAATAATGGTAACTGATATAACTGAACAAAATACTCAGTCCCATAGCAAGGGGCAGTTCAAACAGCCAGAGTTGCCAGGAATAATGGTTCCATCCGAGTTTGTCAAGACCAACAACCACGACCAGTAAGGCAATTGTATGCAGGCAGTAAAGTCCGTAGGTGTACTTTCCAAGCCTGCTGATGATTTTAAGGTTTGATATTTTAAAGAATGAATTCTTACCAAAATTCTGTTCCAGTATGATCCAGCAAAAGAAAAAAGAACTAAACAGCCTTTTAAAAATGATCAGGTTATGTATTCCAAATATATCGTGCCTGAAAAATAGCAGGAACACAACCACGGTATAAGGAATCACGTGAATCCATCGGCTCATCTCCGCTATCATCTTCAAAAATTTTTTATTGGCAATAGAGAAGTAAGCGCCCAAGCCCCCGATGGCCATATCCGAAATTACCCCCAGGGTCAGCAGGTCTATTTGCTTGTCGCGATAAACAAAGCGGTATAGTAAAGAAATGCTGATAACAGCGACAAAGATATATTGATAACGCTTGGCCGGCACCAGGTAAAACAGGATGGGCCATAACAAGTAAAACTGTTCTTCAATCGCCACACTCCACAATACCGATAAAATAGAGGAATCAGGGGGGCCATTAAAAACGGTATTAAAATTATTCAGGAACAAAGAGCACAGAAATGGGTCCGCCGTTTCATCTGGCGATTGCCCGAGTGCTGTCTTGATAGCCGGGAAAGCCAGGAAACCAAACAGTACACAAAAATAATACAGCGGCCATATCCTTAATGCTCTCCTGATATAAAAAGAAGAAATGTGTACGATTCCCGTCAATTGCTTTTCTTTGATCAGCAGGTAGGTGATCAGGAAACCGCTTAGTACAAAGAAAAAGCTAACACCCATATCACCGTCATTGAACAACCTTCCTTTAAAAAGCCGGTACCAGCCTTCGCTACGGATCGAATCAGAGTTGGTGGCGAATATATGTGCAAAGAAAACGATAAGAAATGAGAAAAACCGTAACCCGTCAAGGTTACGGAAAAAAAGTTTCTCCTTTTCTACAGGAACAGCTGGTGGTTGGCTCATCAAAAACAGTTAATGCTTTTCAACTGGATTTATCGTACTGCTTTTGATAATACTGCTGGTATTCTCCACTGGTCACATTGTGCAGCCATTCTGTATTTTCAAAATACCAGTCGATGGTCTGGGCCAGCCCTTCTTCAAACGTAACAGATGGTTCCCAACCCAGCTCTTTATTGATCTTACCGGCATCGATAGCATAACGACGATCATGACCTGGTCTGTCTTTAATATAGGTAATGAGTTGTTCGCTGGTACCGGCGGGATTGCCCAGCCGTTCATCCATCAGTTTGCACAATAACCTGACGAGGTCAATATTCTTCCATTCGTTAAAACCGCCGATATTATAAGTATCCCCTGTTTTGCCTTTGTGAAAAATAAGATCAATAGCCCTGGCGTGGTCTTTTACATAGAGCCAGTCGCGGGTATATAAACCATCTCCGTATACCGGCAAAGGTTCTTTATGGATCACATTGTTGATGAATAAAGGAATGAGTTTTTCCGGAAAATGATTGGGTCCATAGTTATTGGAACAATTAGATACCACGGCCGGTAAACCGTACGTATCATGATAGGCCCTTACAAAATGGTCGCTGGAAGCTTTGGAGGCACTATAAGGCGAATGCGGATCGTACTTTGTTTCTTCGGTAAAGAACCCGGTATCACCAAGTGCCCCATATACTTCATCCGTAGATACATGATAGAAACGTTTTCCTTCCATCTTGTCTTTCCAGAAATGTTTGGCGGTGTTGAGCAGATTCACCGTACCAATAACATTCGTGTATACAAAATCAAGCGGGGAATGAATAGACCTGTCCACATGGCTTTCGGCTGCCAGGTGAATGACGCCGTCCGGCTGATGCAGTACAAAAATCCTTTCCAGTTGGTCTGCATCCAGGATATTCGTTTTTTCAAAATAGTAATTCAGTGCATTTTCAATATCCCGCAGGTTTTCTAGGTTGCCTGCATAGGTTAATGCATCCAGGTTGATGATCTTGTAGTCCGGGTATTTATTTACAAAAAGTCTTACTACATGCGAACCAATAAACCCGGCTCCTCCTGTTATAATAATTGTTCTGGACATGATTTATTTTTTGACGTTTTTGTACCAATTGAATGCAGCAGCTAATCCTTCTTCCACAGATACAACCGGGTTATAACTTAATAATCTTTTGGCCTTTGAAATATCTGCGAGGCTATGTTTCACATCTCCCTTCCTGTCCGGACCATGAACCGGCACCAGGTCACTGCCTGCACTTTCTTTCAGGCTGTTAAAAAGTTGCAACAGAGATGTTTGCTGACTACAGGCAATATTATACACCTGGTTTACAGCTTCAGGATTGTCAGTGAACAAAGAGAGAATATTCGCTTGCACTGCATTATCAACATAAGTAAAATCCCGGCTATGACTGCCATCACCATTTATTACAGGAGACACATTGTTCAGTATGGCTTCTGCAAAAAGGGGTATGACTGCTGCATAAGGCCCGTTTGTATTTTGTTTAGGTCCAAAGATATTGAAATACCGTAACCCAATAAATTCAACCCCATACAAATTGGCATATACCTGCGCATACAATTCATTCACATATTTGGTAACTGCATAAGGAGAAAGTGGCTTACCAATAATATCCTCCACTTTAGGCAAACCGGGATGATCACCATAAGTGGATGAACTGGCAGCATATACCACTCTTTTAATTCCATTGTCTTTCGCTGCAGTGAAAATATTGAGGGTACCGGTAATGTTAACATTGTTAGTCGTCAGCGGATCATTGATCGAACGGGGCACCGAACCTAAAGCTGCCTGGTGAGAAATGCGGTCAATACCTTCACAAGCATCCAAGCAGGTTTGATAATCTCTGATATCGCCTTCCACCAATTGAAACCGCGGATGCCCGGCAAATTCTTCAATATTCTGCAAAGAACCTGTGACCAGGTTATCCAATACACGAACCAAACTTACCCGCTTATCCTTAAGCAGGGCTTCCACCAGGTTAGAACCGATGAATCCTGCTCCTCCTGTAACCAAAATACGCATACTTATTTCTTCCTTTTCTTTTTAAACCATTTCCTGACATCAAGTTTTTCTAAAAAGCGTTCAAAGAAAGTTTGTGGCGGGTGTTCTTCTTCATAATAGCCACCATAGCCATAGCCATAGCCATAGCCATAACGGCCATAGCCATAATAGCCATACCCTGGCTTTATCTTAATATCGTTAATAATGATTGAGACTTTAGGTAATTTATTTTCCCGGTAGAATTCATCGATCATTGTTACCTGCTTCTTGAATGTGTGACCCTGCCTTACGATATACAATGTACAATCTGCCTGTTTACCCAGCGTCATCGCATCACTCACCATCCCCACCGGTGCAGTGTCTACAATAATTACATCAAATTTTTCTCTCAGGATATCGAACATCCGTTTCAGTTTTTCTCCAAGCAATAGCTCTGAAGGGTTAGGAGGGATAGGTCCGCAGGCAAGTACAAAAAGATTATCATGTTCCAGAACCGGAGCAATCAGTTCTTCCAGGTTATCTGTTTTACCGACAAGATAATTGGTGATACCAGCCCGTTTCGGCATACCCAATCCTGATAAAACTTTAGGTTTACGGATATCAAACTCAAGTATGACTGTTTTCTTACCAGTTAACGCCATCACCGCTCCCATATTTGTACTTGCAAATGATTTACCCTCTCCACTGAAAGAAGAGGTAACCAGAATTACAGGTTTTTCATTTTTATTGAGTATATACTGTAGGTTAGAGCGAATAATCCTGAATTGCTCAGCTACCATACTGCGGGTGGTCTTATTTACGATCAGGGTGTTATCCGAATATGAATGACCCAGCTCTCCCAGTATCGGCGCAGCCGTGATTTTCTCAATATCAAACCTCGTTGTTACTTTATCATTCAGCACTTCCTTCATAAAGATGATCAGGGAAGGAATCGCCAGGCCAATCAGTATAGCAAGCATTTGTACAGCCCTTTTGCTTGGTTTTACCGGGTTAGATGTCGGCATTGCACTTTCAACTACCTGGGAGTTGGAAATAGTTGAAGCCCTTGAAATCGCCGTTTGTTCCCTTTTCTCCAATAATATATTATAAAGGCTCTGCTTACCATCTACCTGTCTTTTTATTTCATAAAATCCTCTTGACTTAACCGGCAGCATTTTCAACTGGCTTTCTGCCATAGCACTGCTCCTTTTAATTTCATTGATCGTCCTGCTATAAGAATTCCTGATATTACCAAGATTCTCAATCAGTTTTTCACGGAGTAGTTTGATCTGGCTTTCTATTTCAATAACAGCGGGGTTAGCTGCCGGCACTTGTGCTTCCAATATAGCCTCCCTATCAATCTGCAGTTTATTATACCCTGTGATCAGTTCTCCCAGCGTAGCATCAGTCAGCGTAAGTGTGGAAGGCACTTTTGTAAACTCATGCTGCTTCTGGTTTAAATAAGAAGCTATTCCATCCACTGCCATTAATTGCAACTCCTGCTCCCCGACCAGTTTATCAGATTCTTTGATCTTATCAAAATATACAGATGACTGGCTCTCTACATCCACTATATTGTTCTTCTCCATATAGTTCAGCAGTTGCTCCTGCACCGTATCCAACTGGCCAGATAAAATAGCAATACGACCATCAATGAATTCAATAGTTTGGTCAGATATCTTGTTCTTACTTTCCTTGGTAAACTCACTGTATTCATCCATCAGGGTATTAATTACATCAGCACCCATCTGCGAGTTAGTAGTTTGCAGGCTGATATTAAGAATAACGGATCCTTGTGATTTGGGGACTACCTTTATAGGTCCTGCTAAACCTGCAGCTGCTGCGATCAATGACTGATATGTTATATAATATTCTTTCCCGTATTGCATATTCGGTTTCATTGTTAATCTGAACAGGCCGTACTTGTTTCGGAAATACTGACCCGGCTTCAAAACCAGAGGGTCATCATTAATGCGAAAACTGCCATTTGCAAATTTGATCATCAGTGTAAAAGAATGGCCTGAATCGGCCAACTGTAAAGCCTCAATTATAAAAGGAGTAGATTTGTAAATATTCTGGTCCTTGATCTTCCCTTTGGCAAAATAACTGTATTGCAGCCCGAGTTTTTTAACCACTCTTGCCATTAAAGGCTTTGATTTCAGTATTTCAACTTCACTTGCTATATCTTGCGATTTTGAATTAATGAACAGGTCCTCAAATTTGTCCCCTTTTGTATTTTGTCCTTCATTCTTTATAAGCAGGGTCCCGCCGACACTATAGATCGGGGTGGCATAGCGCAGATACACATATGCAACAAGTAAAGCAAAGGCAACTGAAATGATAATCCAAGGAAGAAACCTGACGTATTTATAAAACAGGTCTCTTACACTCAGGTTCCATAATTCACTATTGGCATTCATGTTCGTGTTCGGATCTTGCATTACTGATAAATAAAATTGAACCCCTTATTTGAAGATATTGTAAATAATAGCTGCTGCGGTAATGATGCTCAATGCAATACTTATTCGTTGCTGAGTCAGTCCCTGGTCCATCATTTTCGTTTTCTGTTTAGTAGGCTGCACGATCACCACATCATTCTGCACCAGGTTATAATAAGGGGAATAGAATAAACTGTCGGATGAAAGATCAACAGTACCAATCTCAATCTTGCCATCCCTTTCTCTCCTGATCTTTACTTCATCTTTTTTCCCATAATCGGTGATTCCACCAGCGAGGCCAATAGCTTCCAGTATGGTAAGCCTTTCGCCTGGCAATGTCACCAGACCTTCCCGGCCGACCTGGCCCAGTACGGTTATTTTATAATTGAGGAATCGTATAATGACAGATGGGTTCCTTAACAATTCCACCGGCTGTGTGAGTTTCTTTTTTATTTCTTCCGCCAGCTGCAGTTTTGTCAAACCCTCAGCATGAATGGTGCCCAATCGCGGGTATTCGATATTACCATTGGCATCCACCAAAAAACCGGTGCCGGCTGCTGCTTCAGGAAGATTATAAGGAATATCCGCTGTTAAGTTAGTACTGGCACTATAAACACTGATAGAGAGCAAATCGTTTTTCTGGATATTTAATTCGGGAAATTTCAGGTTACTATTGATTGTTGTATCGTTGATCACTTTATCGAGGTAGTAGGCAGGCAGTTTTTTCTGTGTTGCGCAGGAGATAAGATAAAATGGCAGGGCAATCAGAGAAAAGAGGCGAAAGATTTTCATGAAGGCTTCTTTAAAATAAACTGCAGTACTGACTGCAAAATGGTTTAATTGGTTCAGGTACGGGCCGAAGTTAATTTACTTCTGTCAATATAAGCGACCAGCATATAACCGAGACTGTCAATAGCCACCTGTGCAGTTTTATGGCGTACCGACAACACTTTTCCTTCCTGGTCCATTAACGGGCCGGTAGTGATTTTGACCCTTTCATTGATTTTGATATTCATGGGTTCGGCTTCCACATGCTCATAATCATCCAGGAAGCGGCGGATTGTAGCAATCTCCTTTTCTTTTATTACCGCAGGTTTCCCATTCCAATATACAAAATTGACAATCCCTGGTGTCATTCTTACCTGCGTTCTTTCTTCATCGCTGATCTTCACAAAAACGTAAGATTTGAATAAGGGTTCTTCAATCACTTTTACCCGGTCACTCCATTTGCGCCTGATCTTATTTAACGGGCAATAACTTTCTGTTCCCTTTTCTTGCAAAAGCTGATTTACTTTTTTTTCCCACCTCGGCCTTGTATAGACCGCTAACCATTTCTTTGACAAGGAACTCATTTTTTAGACGGCTTCGCCACCTCAGTCACATTTGAATTTTCGTATATGACCGGTTTTCATTGAATATGAACCTACGGAAAAGCTGCTGCTATCCCGCATTTGCCTGCAAATATAGGGGGAAGAATGGGAGTGGCAAGAGAATAAAATACGCAGATTTTGAAGGATTTATTCCCATGGGTTGATAACTTTAACAGAAAGATCAGCGGCAGAACTGGTATTTTAAAATAACTGAAAATACCGGATCATTGTATTGAGTTATTTCCCGGTCCTTTTCCTCTTACCACCCGGCAAAGAAGTCTCCAGTATCCTGATCTGCTCTTGTAAAATTCCAACCAGCTTATTTTTGATTTTATAGGCCGGCGCTTCCTCCATAAGGTAAAGTTCCCCGTCATTTTTAGCTGCAGCCGCCGGTCGTTGCAGCATCTTTCCCTTTCCTGTAATCAACCAGTTCATATTCAGGTCAGGATACCGGGCGGCGATCCTTTCCAGGATATCAGAGCCAATAGCCCCTTTAGCTTTCATTTGCTTACCAATATACCCATTACCTATCCCGCAGGTTTTTTCAAACAAATAAACAGAAACACTCTTATAAGCCAGGTAAACTGATAACCGGTCTGTTAATCGCATGTGTAAAAAATTAATAGAAAATAATCTATTAGATGATCTTTTTATTAGACAAAAATAGTACCTTGGGTACACAAATTGCTTTACGAAAGTTACAAAAAGCGGAGTTTTCAGCTCCCCGATATTACTGCCTGGTACTCTTTGGGATCTTTTACATAAAATGCAGTAATCCTTGTCAGCATCTTTTTTCGTAAAGAAGTCCCGTTAATTTTCAATACAGTTTCATGCAAGTTCCGGCCTGCCAGCAAGAGGAGTTTCACTCTGTTCTCCCGATACGGAAACAAATCGTACAAGCTATTACAGCCAAACTGCAAACCGGTTATATTTTCCTGCTATCCGAAACAAAAGAGCAGCAAACAACCCGTACCATTTTTTCTACCGCTGAAATAAAGGGTAAAACAATTACTCATTACCATTTACTTGTAACCATCAATGAATTTAATCATCAGAACAGTGAAACCATCCAGGACTGGATTGAAACATCCTGTTCCTCATTTATTAAAGTAACTGCATGGGTCATTGCCAGCACCAGCCTATTACAAGGGATAAGAGAGGGTCATTATTTTTATTGGCTCACCGCTGAAAAAGCAGAACAACTTTATAGTCATTCAACTACCGCCAAAGAATTAATCAGCCATATTAGTGTTCCGGCGTTACCTAATCCTGCTCCCTGGTTCAACCGGTCAGTCCAGTTCCTGGCCGCTGCAAAACTACTTTTACTCAGAAACCAACCGTCTATGGCTGCTTTCCAGCTCCACCAGGCTGCTGAACAGGTCTATACCGGTATTATCTTTTCCTGTACTGGTTACCGGCCACCCACCCATAACCTGCTGCGCCTTCACCGCTACACATTGTTCTTTCAGCCTTCGGCAGAATTAGTTTTTCCGCCTGCATCTCCCCATGAAGAAACCCTGCTTCAGTACCTCCAAAAGGCATATATCCAGAGCCGTTATACGGATTCTTTCCCTGCCAGGTCTTCCAAACTGGAGCTTCTTGTAACTGCCGTTGAACAACTACAGCAAATCGGTAAATCCCCGGGGTATTCCGCTGCCTACCCCACCCCATAAACATGAATGTCAGCCTTGCGCAATAAACAAGTAATTCAATTACACATATTCTACTATCTTCAATTACTAAATCTCCGGTTTGTGAACCAACGTTTTTACTCCCTTGATGTCTTTCGCGGCGCCACCGTTTGCCTGATGATATTAGTGAATAATCCCGGCAGTTGGTCGCATATTTATGCCCCATTGGAACATGCTCCCTGGCATGGGCTGACTCCTACCGATCTTGTATTTCCCTTTTTTCTTTTTGCGGTAGGAAATGCTATGGCTTTTGTATTACCCCGGCTGGAAGCTGCCGGTGACGGGGTTTTCTGGAGAAAAGTGCTTAAAAGAACAGCCCTCATTTTTTTGATCGGTCTCTTCCTGAACTGGTGGCCTTTTGTAAGATGGCAGGAAGGTTCGTTAGTCTTTCGTCAATGGGTGGACCCCAATAATCCAGCCAGCGGGGTCCGCATTTTTGGGGTATTGCAACGAATAGCTGTATGCTACTTCTTTGCTGCCGTAATTGCTTATTACCTTAAAGCACAAAGAGCCTTTTATACAGGCCTTATTCTTTTGTTATTATATTGGCTGCTCTGTTATGTTGGCAATCCTTCCGATCCTTATAGTTTGAAAAACTGGTTTGGAACAGACATTGATAAAAGCATTCTGGGTGTGGCACATATGTATAAAGGAGAAGGAATGCCCTTTGACCCGGAAGGACTGGCGAGTACGATTTCCGCCATTGTACAGGTAATCTTTGGTTATGTGGTGGGTGATTATATCCAGAAGAAAGGCAAGAATCATGAAATGGTCAGCGGTTTGTTTGTGGCCGGTGTTGCGATGCTGGTCACCGGTTTTTGCTGGGATATGGTTTTCCCGATCAATAAAAAGATATGGACGAGTTCTTATACTATTTATACCACCGGGTTAGCAATTATCACTATTGCGACCATGATCTACCTGATCGAGTTTAAGAATGTAAAAGGCGGGCTGGCACGTTTTTTTGATGTGTTTGGCAAGAATGCCCTGTTCGTTTTTGCCCTCAGCGCCTTTTTACCAAAAGGGCTGGCCCTGGTCCGCATTGCCGATGGCCTGAATGCCAAAGGCGAAATGACCTATATCAATCCCTGGAACTGGTTGTATAAAAAAGTATTGATCCACACTCCCGGTGCTCCCGAAAACGGGTCGCTTCTTTATGCACTTTGTGTGATCACTTTTATGTGGGCTATCTGTTACTGGATGGATAAGAAAAAGATCTATGTGAAAGTGTAATCATCGTCTGCTTCATTTGATAAAAGAGATTTGTTTTTCATTAACACAAATCTCTTTTCATTTAACATGCCTTTTTAATCCGTGGCTTTACTTTCGGGCAACAAACCAAACGCTATGAGAAAAATTATACTCTTCGTATTTCTTTCCATTTCTTCTGTTTCACTTTACAGCCAGCAGGATTCCGTTCTTAAGAATTTTAAATACAGGATTGATCATTACAGGGCTATCAGCCTGAATGTGAACGGAGGCAGTGCATATAATAAATCAGATCAGGGATCCGGCGATACTAAAAACAGTTCCTCTTCTGGTAATTTTTCTGTTGGCATGAATACTATAAAAAGCACTGACAATATACTGAAGACGACATCAGGCTATCTTTCATCTTCTTTCAACAGCAACAGATCCGAAAACTCTACCAATACCAATAAGAACAGGGGATATTTTATTGCCTTACAATACAGTCTGTTAAATAGACGATTTTCAGGTCAGCATTTTTTTGAATACGGTATTGATGCAGCAGGAAGTACCACTTCAGACAGGCAAACTTCGTCCCAGTTCCCGCCTGCCCTCAGGAACAAACAAAACAGTTATGCAGTTGCTCTTCCGCTTGGCTTTGGAAAAGGAAGGCTGGAAAATATCACCGATATGCAGAATGCATTGTGGTTACAGCAATCCTTACAGGAAGCAGGTCGTTTATCAGGAGTGCTATCCTCTGAAGAGTTAAACCTATTGGGCCGCAGCATCACCAAAGGTAATAATACACGTATCCTCGATTTCCGGAAGCGGACCCAGTTCATTTTGGAAACAGTTGACAGTTACCTGCAACAAAAAGGACTGATCAGTAAAGATGACATTACCTATTTCTCCAACCTGAATGATATCCTGTTCTTTGCCTTTAACAATAACCGGCTGGCCGGTACCGAAAAGTATATCCGTTTTACCCCTTCCGTTTCAGGTTATAACAGGAATGGAACACAAAGTGCTGTGGTTGATAAGTACGAAATGGATCCTTCTATATTATCAGGACTTGTTTCCATTGGTGTCAACAAATACAAACCGGTGAACCTGAAACATCAGGATAACTACGGTGCTGCTGTTAAACTGAATTATATTTCCTGGAACTCTACAGAACGGTATTTTAGTTCCGGGGTTTTATTCAGTGAAAACAAATTTGACCAGGATATCATGCAAGCCGGGTTGAGTCTTTTTTACCAGCATGCTTTTTATCCCAATACCAGAACCAATATCAACCTGAATCTTGAAGCCGAGGGCGGTTACCAGGATGCAGGAGACACTGATGAGTTTTATGGAATAGCCAGTTTAGCCGGAAGTTTGAATTATTTTATCAGCTACAGAACAAGGCTGACATTTGATATCGGTGCTGCTTACCGAAAAAATATATACACAGCTTATCAAACCTTACAATTACAGCCTGATAATATCCAGTTCTTCGTAAATGCCGGTATTGGTATCAACTTATAGTTTATTAAAATGATCAACAGGCTGAACGGGTTTTATACCGTTCCCTGTTGACCATTTATTATTCGCCAATCACTTCTTCCCGCTTCTTTCCCCAGCTCCTGTGTTTAGCTCCATCCATCTTTACAATTTTGGGAGTAAACTTTCCTACAATATCCACCAGTGCTTTTTGCGATTGCATTACCAGGTCAATGTCTTTGTAAACAAAGGGCGATTCATCCAATCCGCCACCCAGCAACTTCACCCCAAACTTTTTCAGTTCGTCTTTGAATTGCTTATCTGTTACCGAAGCCATGGCCTTGGAACGGCTCATCTTTCTTCCGGCACCGTGGGAGGCAGAATTGACTGCTGCTGTTTCTCCTTTCCCTTTTACAATAAAACCATCCGCCGTCATTGACCCCGGAATAATCCCCAATACATCTTTACCGGCAGGTGTTGCACCTTTCCGGTGAACGATCACTTCTTTGCTCCTTCCTTCGACTCCGCTCAGGACTTCCTTCCACGCAAAGTTGTGGTGGTTCTCCACCATTGTTAATGGCTTTCGTCCCAACTGCTTTGCAATCTTGGCGTGAATGATATGGTGACAGGCACTGGCATATTCACCTGCGAGGTTCATCGCCAGCCAGTATTCCATACCTTCTTCTTCATCCAGTGATAACCAGGCCAGGTTCTTTGCATCATGCGGCAACCGTCTTTTGCTGATCGCAATTTTTGTATAGTGATTGGCGATATTGGCTCCCAATGCCCTTGAACCGGAGTGCGACAATAATCCCACATACTTACCTGCTTCAACTCCCAACACTTCATCTTTCTCAGCAATTTCCACCACACCAAATTCCACAAAGTGATTACCCGAACCAGAAGAACCCAATTGTTTCCAGGCACGGCCATGTAAGTTTTTCAGTAACGGTAATTGCTGAAATAATTCACTCTCCATTACTTCATGGTTGCTTGCCTGGTCAAACTGCCCACCACTTCCAAACAAAGTAGCTTCATTGATCTCCCTGGCAAAATAGCTTTCCTTTTGGGTCAGCTCTTTGGGATCAATATCAAAAATGCTTAAACACATCCTGCACCCGATATCCACACCTACTCCATAGGGAATAACAGCATTGTCAGTTGCCAGTACGCCACCGATCGGTAAACCATAACCGCTGTGAGCATCCGGCATTAACGCACCCGCCACACTGATAGGCAACTTAGCAGCCGTGTACATCTGCTGCATAGCTCCTTCTTCGATATGCTCCTGCCCGAATACATTGAATTGAATTCCTGACTGGTTCAACGAAACCTCCGCACCATCTGTTAATGGCTTTGGTAATAATTGTTCTGCTATCAATGCCAGCACGGCATTATCTTTATATTCGATTGGGCTGGCTAATACTTTCTGTAATAGTTCCATCACTTCCTCCTTTCCGTGATGCTTGTAATTTTTTTGCATCACATTCATGGCTATGCTGATCACCGGTCCCTCCGGGAAGCCGATAGCCCGCAGCTCTTTTCCTGTTATTTTTAGCTTACTCATTTTGTTGTTTGTTTTGAACCACGAAGACAGTAAGACACCAGGGCACGAAGCTGGTTTTCTTCTTGTGCCTTTGTGTCTCTGTGGCTTTGTGTTTCATATTTTGTTTTACCAGCGACAGTAACTCTGGTCATCTTCCTTGCGTCGCACACTTTGGGGCTCTGTTCGCTAATCATCATTTTATTTCTCCATAATAGGTTTCTCTCATTTTAATCAACAGATCTTCAACGACATCCATATCTGGTTTGTCAGGCAAAGTTGAATTGTTATACAAAACTGGTAATTCTATTTTCAATGCTTCTGCTTGCTGTAAAAGATCATCATACTCAAACTTTCCCTCCTTGACTGACAACAGAAACTGTCTGTCGGTCCTGAAAACATTAATCTGACCGTCCATTGCAATCTCCCTGGCCATTCGCAGTAGTCTGAAAACATGCATCATGTTCTTTGAATCATAGTTCTTACCATGCGTCATAGTTGTTTTATATCGTTCTTCGTTTCTTTTTCCCACCCAATCCCAATACTCCTTATACTTCTTACAGTAAACTGAATAGCTATCCTTATTAAAGTATAACATTGCTATTGGCATTTCCCCTTTTGGGATGCTGCTTAATGCTACATCGTTTGACTCTTCCTTTCGCATGATACCAGAATATCTAAACTCAGTCGAGTAGAATAAGTTGTAGCAATCTCTCAAATGAGATATTGCTGCCAAACCCGCCATTTGCTGATCGAGGCCCTTTGACTCCAGAAATTTTTCTAAAGGAATTGCATCCCGGCCTTCATATACAAAACAAAAATCCAGTACCGACTTCCTCGTTTCATCTACTGGGTTCACAATCTTCTTTTCAAGACCGTATGCTTTCTTAATTTGTGTATAGGCATAGTTGGCAAATGTTTGCTCACATAGCTTTGACAGAAACATTGAAGGTTTTAACAGGTCCATCATTGGATGCTTCAACAATACACAATTCGCCGGAGTATTTAACATCTCCATTATATTAGGATTATTCCTCAGCAACAATTCCATGAAACGTCTCAGTTCATAATAAACAATGTCGTTCGTTTCATTATTTACCTGCCCGGTATATTCTAACCCATAATACATGTCCTTTGGCAATACGAAAACACCCCTGATATCCGTATCTGAAGTTGCAGTTTCCAACCCATATGCCCTGCTCCCGGTTATTACTTCCATTACCAGTAACCCTTGCTTCTTTATATCCCCGATAGTCAATTTATTCATATAGTTTCTTTAAAAAGAAGTCATTCAATAATTTCATGTCTGTATTATTAACTCCCAGTACGTTTTTTCCTGTCCCCACTTTGTCAAACAAATCAACTATCCACTTATTCAATCTTTCATCCCGTGGATGCAAATATTTTTCACCAACAGTAGCCTTTAATTCCACCAATTCCCTCAATTCAGCCTTCATACCTTCCTCTGTATACTTCAACAAGCCTTCGAAATGCATCGGCAGTACCGACTTATCCTCAATTATCCAATTACACGACAACAATGACCTGACCAGGTAAAACCAATTCTTCAGCTTCACCTGATCCGCATCTTTTATATCCTCCCAAAACTTCTTTGCCAATGAATGATGATGAAAGAATACAGCAGTCGGAGAATAATAAGCTGTTATCAGCTCCTTGAACTCCTCCCTGAATCCCGGCTGCGCATAATATTCAATCGGTGATTGAAATCTCTCAATTAAAGGGACATTAGATTTCTTTAACAAAGTCAAACATTTTTTAAGATCCCATCCAGTTATGTCCAGATCGCCGTCCATATGTTCGATTGTGTCCTTCACTTTACTTAACGACAAATACCAGTCTCGCTTATGCATGTAGATAAACCTCACATCAAAATCACTATCCGGAGATGGAAAGCCCCAGGCCCGGCTGCCTGTTTCACAGGCGTAGAGTATTTTGATATTGTTCTTTAACTGAATATTAGTTAGTATACTTTTTATCTTTTCCATTATCTACAAATTTTTTTCTTTGCCCAATCCGGGAAACCGATAGCCCGCAACTCTTTTCCACTTAATTTTAACTTGCTCATGATTATTTCATATTAAAAGACTATCCACAAGTCTACCTTATTGGGAAGATTTAAAGGGGGCTTTTCTTGTTATTTAATCTACTCAACTTCTATTTATCAGGTAACTCATCAATAAGCCGTACAGTTAATTCAAAAGCTTTAGCCGCTGTATTCAATTGATTAAGCATTAAATCAGCATAACCAAACTTCTCTTTGTACCTTTTTTCAACAGCCTCTTGGCTACTATCTTCAGTATGCCCCCAAAAATGTTTACACTCAGGTTGAAAATAATGTACCGCCTCTCTTCTAACTTGCAAAACGGGTTTAACCTCTTTGTTATATAACTCTAACAGCGAGATGTAATTATTAGATTTATTATATGGCTTATCAATAAGGCTAATAATTCTATCAAAATATACATCCCTTTCTGCTAATGTTGACGGAAAGAAAAACCACAGCAAGTCACCTAATCGATCCCAAAAATTATAGGCGGCTTGTAGTCCAAATGTCGTATGCATCAAATATCGTCTGTCTTCAATTGTTTGATTATAGCCATTAAAGGGTAAAGGATTATTAATTCCTGGCCTCAAGAAAAAAAGCATTCCGGTTAAATATTTCATATCCGCCGTTATAAAGTCCATCTCATAGGCCATTTTATAATCCAAAAAACTTAGATTTTGAAATGGTTTCTTTTTTCGAACAACATCGACAAAAAATTGACGATAACTTACTCCATCAAATTCAATATCTCTTAGATGTTTTAGATTTAACTCCAAATATTTTATACGCAATTCATTGTCAAATTCATGATATGCCTTTGTCATAAAGCGATTTATTAAAAATTAAAACTACCCCATTTCTTGCCAAGTAGCATTACCTAATGTACAAGAGTGCGACGCAACAGACGATGATAGTAGCACTACAGCCGGGCTAATAACCCACCCCGATTTCTCAAAGCAATTAGTTTCCTCAGTCCGCCCCTCCAGGGAGGGGAGGTTTTCTCAGTTTGACTATTTTTTTTAAATGGTTGCCAACCTTGCTAAGATTGGCAACCATAGTGAACCCCTTATTCCCCTTTAGGGGCTGGCACAAAGATCTGCTTCAACTGTTCAATTAATACACCGTTGCCACTTACACTGATGTTGCTGATCTTATCAGCGATCTTTTCCACGTATTCCATCTCTTTCAGCTTCCACAGCATCGCATTGTCTTCCATCAGCTTCGCCGTATTCAGCAAGCTACGGGTACTTGCAGTTTCTTCCCGGCGCATGATGCTGTTGGCCTGGGCTTTTTTTTCCGCCACCAGCACCTGGTTCATGATCTCCTTCACATCACCCGGCAGGATGATATCCCGGATCCCAAAATCACTGACCTCAATACCCAGCACTTCGGCCTTCGCTTTCACCTGCTGCAGGATGAAGGGAGCCATGCTCTCTTTTTTCTCCAGCAGTTCATCAAAGCCGTAACCGGCAATGTATTCCCGCAGGGCCAGCTGGAAAGCCACGTACAATTGTTTATCATGCTCCTTGTTTTGCAACAGGGCTTTTTCGATATCCATCACTTTGTACTGTGCCCAGGCATTGATCCGCAAAGCCGCTTTGTCTTTGGTCAGTATCTCCTGCCCGTTCACTTCCAGTTGTTGCTGGCGCACATCCACTTTAGATACATGAATAGTGATGCTGTTCTTCCACCAGTAATACGTACCCGGTTCCAGCAATTGCACAAACTTACCGTTCACGAACAACACCGCTTTTTCAAAACTCTGCACTTCATAGCTCCGCACCCATGCACTCAAAGGTGCTTTGGCCAGCAGGGCCCGGTCGATCGTTGCTTCGATCTCCACCTGGCTGATATCCGCTTTCACGAATTCCAGTTTTATGGCAGATTTCCAGAATGCATAGCGACCGGCTGTGAAGACGGCTTTCAGCAAACCGTTCTCGTATTGCAAAGCGATCTCGTTGTCTTTTACTTCCAGCACCTGCACAATCCCCGCCAATTCCTTATCCTGCAACAGGATGTTCAGTTCTATAGGTGCTACGAATGGTTTAGTGATATCATATACCTGCACCACTTCGCTCTTCCAGAACCAATAGGCTCCTGCAGTTAACAGCCGCTGGTACACTCCATCTTTAAATACCAGGGCCACCTGGTAGGCATTTACTTTTACTTTTTTCATCTTCTTAGTTTTGTTTCCAACCAAGCCGCAGAGCACACTAAGTTTTTATTAGTGCCTATAGCTGCCTGCCGGGAATAGTTTTACATTTTGTTGTAATAAAGCCGGCATTGTTCACCACCCGGTATTCACGGAAGCAGGGTTTTGATACTGTTCGTCCTGCCTGTTCATCAATATCCCGCTGCTGAAATGTTTCAACAGTCTTGTACCGGCAAAGTGACAGTAGTTCATTATCGCTGCGCTGCCTGCGGGTGCTTACCGTGTTGCAACAAGTCCAAAACTTTCCCACCTGGGTACTTGTTTGTTCAAGTCACTGCGGTATGCATTGCTGCCTACTTCATTGACTTCAGTCCTGTGTTGCCGGCAAACAATCCCGGCTTTAGTTATTGCCACCATTTTTTAAGAAGTGGTGTACTTCTGTAACTCTACATTATCCGTGTAGTGCTCTGCCAACTGAGCTATCCCGCCATTGGCGAGAACAGGATTTGAACCTGCGACCACTTGGAGCTGCTTTTCAGACAGCGTTGGTGGAATATACCGCCGAACAGCATACAGATAGTTACAACGTCTGCACTGCTATGCCTGCCTGCCGGTAGGCAGGCTTCTTTGAAACATATATCGTAGTATATACCTTCTTTCGCAGATATTTTTTATACCTGCAATTAGTTAAAGAACTTAATTCATCATTACTTCCTGCCTTCGGAACCCGATCACTTCAACAGCATTTGCCTGCTCGTTTTTTTCATGCGGGTTGGCGATCTCGGCAATGGTCATGGGTTTATTAATCACTGTATCGAATCCTAAATGGGCCGATAGTTTCTTTGCTTTCTCCACACTCAGTTTACCAAACTCATATTTCGCAATCAACCTTCCTTTCCGCATCAAAGCACTGTCCACCATTGTCAGCGAACTATTGAACGTACAGATCAGTTGCACATTCAGGAAATCTGCCAGCAGTCCGTCTGAAATATTCAACAGGTTCGATACGGATGAACTGTTATTATGCTTCCGGTCCATGATGATATTCTCCGCATCTTCAATGATCAGGACAGAATCAGGGTTATCAATCAGCAAGTCCATTAATTCAGGATTCATTATCTCGCTGGCTGTTGCCGGCGAAACAAACAGCACTTTCTTTTTTAACCTGCCAATCAGGTAACGCAGGTAAGTGGTTTTACCTGTTCCCGGCAAGCCATGCAACAGTACAATACCTTTATCGTTCTTTTTTCCCAGCCTTTCCTGTATGGTCCTGTCTACATCCCTGAAGTCATCTTCGTAATACAGATCCAGGTTCAGCTTTGATTTTTTTATCTCCATACTCTTCAGTTCCAGCCCATAACTGTCTTTTGCTATCAGGTTAATTTCGAAGTTCTTCTTCTTTTCCCTCCGTTTAAACCTGCTTGCTTCCCTGATCAGCGTATTGGCCATTTCATAATCCTCATGTGTATGCAATACCTCGCAATAATTACCACCCAATTCCACCAAACAATTATCCTTTAAAAGAATAATAGTAGTACTGTACTGCGATTTCCTTTTTTTCCGGTCGTATTTCGAATATTGAAATATGCCCGTAATAGCTTCTGCATATTCCGTTTTGATATGCTGCAATACCTTTTCTGTATTTACCATGTCTATCCAGGTAATACAAGGCACCTGCTGGTATACATACATATAGTAAGCTTTACAGTCCAGGAAACTATTCTGGAAAATGCTATTCGCATTCATTATTTTTTGCTGTGTGTCCATTTCAATTATTTTATAAATAGTAAAGTCAATTTCATTTTTCCTGATTGTTTACTATTTCAGTACAAGAGTCAGCATTGTCTTACATTTATTTTACTCAATTAATTTACTGCACCACTTTATTCGCACAACTGGAGCTGGCAAAAGCTTCCGGTTTAGCTTTGAATGCAAAGCCCATTCCGGCGATATAGCCCATTGCCTCTTTCAATGCATCATTACTTTTGAAGGATGGGTTGGTGTTGATATCGGCATGCACTTCCATTGCCACCCCAAACCGGGAAAAAATATTGCATAAGCTGTACGCCACTTCAATACTCTTAGCCACTTCGGTCAGCATCCGTTGCTTGATCGTCATTTTCAGTTGGGTGGTTTCATTGTGTATATACATGAAACCGCCTTTCCCTTTCCGGATAAAAACGATGACGGTCGCAAACTCCGTGATCTTTCCTTTTACCTGGCTGTCGGTACCGATGCAGACCTTCAGTTCATGTCCCATTTCCTTTTCCCGCATCAATACCCTGCTGATCTCTTCAGCCACCGGGACTTTGATCCGCTCCCCACTCAATTTTCTCCATTGTTGTTCCTGTTCCATGGTTTCCTGTTTTACAATTTACTACTGGTGGTGCCCCGTGGAATTGAACCACGATCTCCGGGATTTCACTCCGGCGCATATAACCATTCTGCCAAAGCACCATTGGTTTGCGATAAGTATTGACTGATCGCTATTCCTCATCTGCCTGCCGGCAGGCAGGTTATCGAATTCACTTACCTGCAAACCTGCTGCGGAGAGTGTAAGAATCGAACTTATCCGGGTGTTACCCCGACCATGACTCTCCATTATTATTTTGTTACCAGCTATGGTAACTCCGGTCATCTTCCTTGCGTCGCACCCTTCATCGTTCTGTTCGTTACTCAGCTTTTTTGAACCACTGAGGCACTAAGACACCGGGACACGAAGTTTTTCTACTTTGTTCCTTTATATCTCCAAGTCTTAATGTTTCAAATCCATTCTGCGGAGAGAAAGAGATTCGAACTCTTGAGGCTTTTACACCCAGTCTGTTTTCAAGACAGCATCCATGGCCAACCGGACTCTCTCCGTAAGTGTGAGTGGTAAGAATCGAACTTACTCAGCTATAAAAGCAACGGTGTTACAGACCGTCACGACTCTCCGGCTTCGTCGCACTCACATTGCGGATGAAGAAGGAATCGAACCTGCCTGCCTGCCGGCAGGCCTTCAACCAACGGCTTAACAAACCGCTGCTCAGCCTTTGAGCTTTTCATCCATTGAGTCCTGCAGAAGATTCGAACTTCTTTCTCCCGACTTGCAGTCGGGCGCATACAGCCATGTCTGCCAGCAGGACATTCAAAAAGCTGGCCCGGCGAGATTCGAACCGCCTACCGGGAGGCAGGCCACAACCCTCCGGTTAAAAGCCGGATAGATCCCTCAGTTGAGCTACAAGCCAATTAATATTGACTGATAGGCTTGACACTACCGGCAAAAAGGTTAAGCCATCATTCTCGTACGACCTTCAGATTCGAACTGAATACACCCGCCTGCTATTTACTTCTCAGAAAGAGAAGGAGACGAATATGTTACCCTTACACCCGGTCGTATTCTCGTTGTTGGTTGACTCCGGGGTTCGAACCCTGATCTTCCGTTGCACAGACGGATGCTTTACCAATTAAGCTAAAGCCAACATGTTTTCGTTGTCGCCAGGCTCAGACTCGAACCTGCCTTTGCCGGCAGGCAGGCTGAGAACATCACAGTCAAAGTGTGATATGTTTACCATTACACTACCTGGCAATTATGCGGTTCGTACGGGAATCGAACCCATAGCAACAGATCGACAATCTGTGATGTTAGCCGTTACACCAACGAACCATGTAATCTGTACGGGAGTCGAACCCGTATTACAAGAATGAAAATCTTGCGTCCTCACCTGTTAGACGAACAGATCAACTGACGTGGACCGCCAGGGAATCGAACCCTGCACAACAACATTGCAAATGTCTTTCGCCAGCCTTGGAACATGGCAGCCCATCATATTGTATAGGAGACAGGATTCGAACCTGCAGCCTCTTCATTCCAGGTGAAGTATCCTGCCAGTCGGAATGCTCCTATAGGTTAAAAGAACTGTTTGGAAAAGCATCCCCGCTGCATCTCACGGGGATTGCTTATTTCCTCCTTCTGCACATAATTTTTTTATCGCAGCGGAAACTCTGCCGGGTGAAAAACCGTTTGGTTCTTCCTTTCCGTGTCGTTCCTTTTATTTCCTTTTCGTTTTGCACTAACCAGCTCAGCCACAAAATGAACTGCCAGTACCACCAGTAAAAATTTCATCACATACCTTCCCTTTTTATTTTCTTCTCCGGGACACAAAAAAGCCCGGTCGTTGTTTGCGACCGGGCTCCTCTCGTTAATGTACTGCTGTACCTACGTATGGATATTATCCGGTCGTTCCTGTTTATTATCACTTTCATTACCCCTGGGCATACTACTCCTGTCAGCCTGTACATACCAATAGCAGCCGGATGATGATAGTTGATCATTCATTGTTATACTAAATCGTTTATGTCGTAATTCCTTGCGCATTTTTTATTTTTCGTTTACAATAGATTCATTTCATTACTAATTACACACATTGCCTACACTTTATTTTTTGTGCCGGGCTCCCGTGATCCCGGGAATAAAAAACCCCGCAATCTCTTGCGGGGCCTGTATTTCATCGAACTCGTTTTTTCAACTTATCCATGCAGCAATACTTGCCCCGCCACAGCATAGTCGCCCTTGGGACTAAAGCTATTCGCTGATTCAGTATGTAGTTGTATGCGTTGCATGTTTTTGTTTTGCGATGCAAAGATTGAATTAATTTTTTGTTGTTGCCAAATTTTTAAAGAGAAATTTTAAAATTAATTTTTCCGGCGTTTAAAAATGCATGGACTAAGGAACAGTTACACATTGACTGAATCATACACGATCACTTTACTCCACAAGTGAGAACACTCTTCAATAAATTGCAGGTGAACAGGATCGGATTGATAACTGGCCTGGTCGGCATCATTATCAAACTGCAGTAGCCAAGAAACAGCATAGCTTCTTTCAATCACCTCACGGTTGGTATCAGCCGGTTTGCCGATATGAAAATGGCGGATGGTCTTTACTTTGGATAGTTTAGTTAAGCCTTGCACTAATTGATCCCGGTCAGCACTACTGTCCGGGTTCTTTAACCGGAAAAAAACATGGTGAATAAACATAGTTTTGTTTTCGTTCACTATTAGCCGCCTTTTGAATGAAGATAAGCCAACAAAAGTTAAACTCAATAAAGTAAGCTTGGAAAGGAATGACTTACGAGTTTGCTGCATAATTTTAGATAGCTATAAACGCTATAAGAATAAAGTTCAAATCTCAAACTTCCTTTCTGATTCCTACTGATTTAACGTACTTATACGGTCTTTTGCAGAAAAAAGATAAATTACTTTTTTTGCTTTTTTTTCTGTTTAGGAATATTCTGAGATGGATTGGGCTGTAGTGTTACTAAATCTTTTTCAGTTATTATTCCTGCTTCTTTTAAAATATTTAAATAGTCTTCGGCTGATAATGGGCAATTCGCCAAATCAAGAAACTCCTTTTTTTCAAGTTTGCATTGCCGTTTCATCATACCAATGTGAAAATCTTGTAGTTCTTTTTCTCCATGACTAATCTTTGTATGAAGAATTAATTTGCCATTAAAATAATACTCCAAATATTTATGGTCTCCTTTGGTTGCTTTGAAGCCTTTACTTAGAAGGTTTTGGTATGTCTTTTTAGCATCTAAAACTGGCATTACTCTTCAACTTTTAGGACTAAGGAATTCAATATTGTCTTAATTCTTCTAGGCCTATCTCCTAATTTTTTTTCTGTTAGCTGGTTATAACGCTTGTACACAAAATGGAATTCTTCTGAGAAACTCTTTTCGGCATCATCAATTGTTTTACCTGTACCTACTATGTCAATCATTTCAGACTGTATTACATAGTAGTCCTCTTCTTTCTCAATCTTACATCTTAGTGGGAATGCAAGGATATACACTTTTTTTTCAAATACAATTGTGTCAAAAGAGTAGCCAGGTTCACCATGCCTGGTATCAAAAACATCTTTCGTAGATTTTGTAATTTTCCCGCCTTTTCGAACGACTTTAATTTTTGCTACAGCCTCATATTCTTCTTTTGTCTCGATACTTTCAGTAATCTTAGTTAAAAGCTTATCCTTAATTTCAGTCTTAAATTTACTTATTTTATAAATTGGGACAATTTTACCCCGTTTGATTTCAACAACTGTGACAGGTGAGTTACCAAACGTAGTAGCAAAATGATACAAATCATCAACAATAATATTGCGAGTTGTTGGTTGAGGAATAATTTTTTTAATCTCTGAATAATCACCCTTATTAGCTACCTTCAAATAAGAGTCAAATTTATTATTCACAAATTTTCGTTGTTCAATTACATCACCACTAGTGACGGCTTTCATTCTTGGGGTAAAAACAAATTCAGGAATAGCGCTTCCTATTTTAAAGCCAGCAAGCTCAACTTTAAAATTGTCCAAATCAATAGCACCATCTACTTCCAATTGGTGTTTGGCAATATCTTGTAATAGCTTTTGTAAGTTCTCTGCAAGCTTTACAAGGTACTCTATTGGCAAAGTATTAAATTTCCCAATTTCTCCCTCGACCCTCAGATTTAACCCTTTAACTAGGTCAACTTGCATATCTTATTTTTTGTAAATATACAAGATACAATGTAAACATTTTTACCCTCAAAACAACCTCCCCTGCTCCCCCGGCCTTCTGAAGATACTCGTATCCAGGCTCCATTCTTCAGCATTCATGCCATAGAGCTTGCCGTATTTTTTATACTGCTGGGCCACCAGTTCTGCAATATTTCCTTCGCCACGCATCCGCACTCCCCAGCGGGTATCATTCACTTTTCCATCATGGCTTTGTTCGATCAAATGCCAGACCTTATCAGCCCGGTCCGGAAAATTTTTATACAGCCAGTCGTGGAATAAGAATTTGATCGCTCCGTTCAACCGGATGAAAGTATAAGCAGTGAACGTAGCGCCATTATCCCGGGCTTCTTTCATGATGCGCTGCATCTCATGTTCATTCAGGCCCGGTATCATCGGCCCCATCATAATTCCCATACGGACTCCGGCACTGCTGAGTTCATTGATCACTTTCAGCTTTTGTTTGGCCGTGGTGGTTCTTGGTTCCATGATCCGACGCAGGTCTTCATTAAATGAAGTGATAGATACCATTGCCGAGACGATTTTTTTCTTTGCCATTTCCTGCAGTACATCCTTGTCCTTCAGTATCCATGAATTTTTAGTGAGGATACCTACCGGCTGGTTGAACTCATTGCATACTTCCAATAATCCTCTTGTGAGCCGGTATTTCTGTTCGGCTGGCTGGTAGCAATCGGTATTACCACTCAGCATAATGGGAGTGGCATCCCATTTTTTATGCATCAGGAATTTACGCAGCAACTGTGGTGCATTCTTTTTTACAATGATCTTGCGTTCAAAATCAAGCCCGGCACTGTAGCCCCAGTATTCATGCACATTCCTGGCATAGCAATAAATGCAGCCATGCTCACATCCGGCATAGGGGTTCATGCTGTAGCCCATACCCACATCCTTGCTCTCTACTTTATTCACGATCGTTTTTGATTCCTGCTCCATATAAATCGTGGGCACATTGGATTCCTCCCAGTCATCAATACCTTCTATATGTTCCCGGGTGGTTTCATTTTTCTGAAACCGGTTTTTGGTATTGAATTGTGCTCCCCGGCCTGCTAAATATTGCGCCCCTTCTTCGGGTTGTTTCGCTTCCACTTTAAAATGATCCTGCTTCAGTTTCCCTGGCATACACTATGGTTGGTTTTGATTGTTCAATTACTTGATCCCGTACGGGCAATAAAAAAAGGAGAACAAAGAGCTATCTCTTCATAATCATACTGCACAAAATCTTACTCTTTATTCTCCTTCTGTCTCACTCACCCATCTCACTATTACTTTTCTGTATACTATCCGCTTGTTTTGAGCCACAAAGGCACTAAGGCACAAAACACCAAGAGCATTACCTGTGTCTCCCTGTCCCCGTGTCTTTGTGTTTCATATGTTTTACATTATCATCCTTTTTATTCCTTCTTTCATCACCGGTACGTTGAAATTGATAATAAACCCAAGTCTTTTATTACTCAACTTCAAATAGCTTAGCAGCTGCGCTTCCCATACCGGATGATAATACTCCTGTGACTTTAACTCAACTACTACCAGGTTATCAACTAGAATATCAACACGGAGGCCTTCATCAATAATTAATTGATCATACTGCAACCTGACAATCTTCTGTTTTTCAAACCAGATTTCTCTTTTCATCAACTCATAACAAAAACATTTTCCGTAAATGCTTTCTAATAAACCAGGCCCCATTACCTTATCAATACAAACAGCAATATCAACAATCTGACCGGCAAGCCAATTTTCTCTTTCAGTTAAAGGCTGATACATTTTTTTGATTTTAAAATAATTGCCCTTGTCTTGTAACAACCGGCAGGTTTTGAAATTCAAACCGCTTCGCAATATGATATTTCATTTCACCCGCCGGTCTTTTTAATAAGGTCATTGCGCCGGCAATGAAACGGCCGGTGAAATGTTTATTACTGTATTCCAGCCATCCTTTTTCATATTGCCAGGGTTTCAGTTTTCTTGCAATGGCCAGGTGCGGCTCCATGATAAAATGCGGTTTATTATCATCATTGAGTTTCATGAGCCGCTGGCCATCAGTGCGGATTTCTTTCACCAGCTGCTGTACCGGCAGCTTACTGGTTACATTGATATAAATAGTATGCGAAGGAAAACTGCCAAAGTCTTTTAATTCCACTTTGAACGGGGGAAAGCCCATCGCCACGGTATGCAACCGGTTAACAATCCGTTCCTCCATCATTTGATATTGCAGGTAATTGACTAATGTGATATGCGGCTTGCCCCATTTCGCATGATCCGATTTATACTCGTTAGAAAAATCCTCCTTCACTTTCATGATACGGTTCCACAATTCTTCATGCGGGCTCAGCACCAGCAAATACTCATAGACCCGGTAACCGGGAATCGTGTTGATGATCGTTTCCATAACGCACTATTTAAATACTGAAAAAATACTTCCCCATTTTCTTAGCACTAATTTACTAAATTATTTAGCTTTACAAAAATTATTTTCCTTTCACTGAATCTTTTTGAGGATGCCGTGAAAATGGAACGAACAAGTGAGGATACTGCGGCTTTGCCCGGCACAGGTCCGGACGTTGCTATAAAACTTAAACGGATACTAAAATTTAAACACTATGGAAGGGGAAGAATTTTACGGTGCTGCCTATAAAGGCTCGAAACAGTTTACGCAACAACAGGTGAAGACAGCCAATGCCACCGGTTTTGGTGCAGCGGCTGATGATTATATGGAACGGGGTATTGATCTGAATGAACAGCTGATCAAAAACAAACCGGCCACTTATTTCTTTCGCATGAAAGGAGACGCCATGCGGGACGCCGGTATTTTTGATAATGATGTACTGATTGTGGACCGGTCATTAAAACTTGCCAACGGGAAGATCATTGTAGCGGTACTGAACGGGGAATTGTTAGTACGGAGATTTCATAAGAATTTCTCTTCTGCTTTCCTGATCCCGGAAAACAGCCGGTATAAAAATATCAACCTGGCAGAGTTCACTGATTTTTCTTTATGGGGAGTGGTAACGTATGTAATTCACCCGGTATGAAGGCGATTGTTGATTGCAACAATTTCTATTGTTCCTGTGAACGGTTATTCAAACCGCACCTGGACAAAAAGCCTGTTGTTGTATTAAGCAATAACGATGGTTGTATCATTTCCCGCAGTGATGAAGCCAAAAAATTGGGGGTGGAAATGGCAGGGCCCTTTTTCAAAGCAAAGCCGCTGATAGAAAAGTACAGGGTGGCTGTATTTTCTTCCAATTATAATTTATATGGCGATCTGAGCTGGCGGGTGATGGAAACCCTTCGGATCATGCTCGGTGAAAAAAACGTGGAAGTATATTCCGTGGATGAGTGCTTCCTGGACCTGGCTATGTTTCCACCGGAAGATTTACCGGCCATTGCGATGCAGATCAGGACAACTGTAGAAAAGTGGACCGGCATCAACGTGTCCGTAGGTGTGGCCCCGACAAAAGTATTAGCGAAACTGGCGAACCGGTTGTCGAAAAAAGATAAACAAAAAACCGGCTGTGTCCTGGTGCTGGATACGGAAGAAAAGATCATTGAAGCATTACGGAAGACAGCCGTGGATGATATCTGGGGTGTGGGTTACCAGTATGCGCAGAAACTGAAAGAACAATGGTGTATTTATGATGCACTGCAGTTAAGAAATGTAAGCGAGGCGTTTGCCAAAACACACTTAGGTGGCGTGGTGGGAGCAAGACTGATCCGGGAGTTAAAAGGTATTACCGCCAAAGAAATGGAAGAAGAACTGGTCAATAAAAAAATGATTGCC
Organism: Chitinophagaceae bacterium UBA4411; assembly: GCA_002400415.1. Taxonomy (GTDB): domain Bacteria; phylum Bacteroidota; class Bacteroidia; order Chitinophagales; family Chitinophagaceae; genus CADEDV01. The sequence continues at coordinate 98,531 of DGQP01000007.1, read as the reverse complement.
ACCACCCGCATGTTTGGCAGCCCGGTTGCTGATATTACTTCTATCAAAGAAGCGGTGGCTACTTATACTTCAAGGGCAGCAGAAAAATTAAGACGGCAGCATGGTGCTGCCAGGGTGATCAGTGTATTTGTAGTGTCCAAAGAAGAGAATCATAATGTTACATTTAACCGTGGTGCCACACACAGTAACCACACTACGTTACCCGCCGCCACTTCTTTCACCAATGAACTTATCAAACCAGCTGTTGCCCTGGTGGACACTTTATTTGAAAAAGGAAAGCTGTACAAGAAAGCCGGTGTGATGCTGAGCGGTATTGTGCCCGATAGTTCCATCCAGGGAAATTTATTCCTGGCTGAAAATAAAAACTGTGAACGGAAACTGATGGATATGATTGATAATGTTAATTTCAGCCAGCGGGATGATGTGCTAAAATTCGCTGCTTCCGGCACCACCCGCAACTGGAAGATGCAGCAAAATCATATCAGCGGCCGCTACACCAGCCGATGGGATGAATTGTTTGAAATACATTAATCAAATAATCCTTTTTGCTTTGACTTGGTTTTAGCTGCTGGCTGTGAACCAGCCTCCACAAATTTCGGTTTGATCAGGTTCAATCCGCAGGCCGCATTCATTTTATCAACGAGGTACACCGTCAGCTCGGGAGAAGTGGCTTCATCATGCATATGCATGAAAAAATACAGTTCTTCCATGCCTTTATCCAGCCAGTATTTCATTCGTTCCACCCACACATCCGTCCGGGTATAATCAGAAGGATGTAAACTATTCCCCACATAACGGATAAAGGCTTTGGGAACGGTCAGGTGCATATGGGCACAATCCCTTCTCCCGGCAGTATCGGTTATCACGGCACCCATATTATGATCACGGAGAAAGGCAAACATATCTTCCCGGTCTTTCTCCTTAGCAAACCAGTCAGGGTGACGAACTTCTAAAAAGAATTGAAGGTCGGTGGGCAATGATCCCAGGTAGGTGAACAACTCTTCTTTTCGCTTAGGAGAGAACGTATCACTCACCTGCACGAAGACGGGTCCGAGATGTTGTTCAAAACCCATGATACCCCGTAAGAATTCATTACTGATAAAATCCTTGCCTTTCAGGCTGCCAAAGTGAGTAACTCCTTTGTACATCTTGGGACAAAACAAAAAATCCTTCCCCTTTGCTTTTTCTGCCCATTTCCTTGTACCCGCTTCCCCGTATACTTTATAATGCGTGGCATTGAGTTCAATACAATTATAATGCTCCACATAGTGCTGCAGGAAATCTTTCTCTTTGGTTTTTGGAGGATATATCTTTCCCACCCATTCGGTCCGGCCCCATTTGGCACAACCCACATACACTTTAGGATTTTTTGCAAGCTTGCCTTTTAATATAGCCTTATTAGATGCCGGCTCTGCCGGCAGGCTAAAGTCAATTCCATTCAACTCGTTTTCCGGTACACGGCCAAACTCCATACAGTATTATTTTCCCAAATCTACATAGATATAATTATTGTAACTTTCCTCTCATGCGAATCCTGTTATTTCTTTTGCTATGTTCCTGCACCATTGCGGCCCAACAGCCTAATATTATTTATATCATGAGTGATGATCATGATAATGATGCCATCAGTGCCTATAATAAACAATTTATACAAACCCCGAATATCGACAGGATTGCTCGCGAAGGCATGAAGTTCAACAAAGCTTTTGTAGGTAATTCCATTTGCGCCCCTGCAAGAGCTACAATGCTGACCGGGCAACATTCACATAAAAACGGGGTAAAGGATAACCGGACAAGATTTGATTCTTCCAAAACCAATATCGGTCATTTATTAGGGCAGGCTGGTTACCAGACAGCATTGATTGGCAAGTGGCATTTGCACTCCTACCCCACCGGGTTTGATTACTGGAGAATTTTACCAGGGATGGGACAGTATTTTGATACCCGGATGATCACGATGAACGGTGATACGATTACGGAAAAAGGATACTCTGCTGATGTGCTGACCCATGATGCCATCAACTGGCTCAACAGCCGGGATAAGAACAAACCTTTTGCTCTTTTCTTCCATCACAAAGCCCCGCACCGGAATTTTGTACCGGCGTTGAAATATTTAGAGCAATTTCATGAAAGAACATTTCCGGAACCGGCTACATTATATAATGATACAGCAGGGCATAGCAGTGCCTGGCGCATTCAGACCATGAGTATTTTACTGGATATGCGTTTATGCGGCGATTTGAAAATAGATCCCAAATATCTTATGGATATCCCGGAACTAAAACCGGATGCAGACGATATTGCCACTTACAATGCGATCATGCGGAGAATGCCGGCAAGTGAAAGAGCAAGGTTTGAAGAGATCTATGCCGAAAGAGGGCAGCTGATCCGGGATAAGAAACTATCCGGTAAAGAGCTGATGAAATACAAATATCAATGGTATATGCAGGACTATATGGCCTGTGTTGCTTCCATTGACGAAAGTGTGGGTGTCATTTTAAAATATCTTGATGATAATAATTTAACGGATAACACTGCCGTGATCTATACCAGTGACCAGGGATTTTATTTAGGAGAAAATGGCTGGTTTGATAAACGTTTTGCGTATGACGTATCCATGGGAACTCCATTATTAGTCAGGTGGCCGGGAAAAATTCACAAGGGAACAGTGAGCAATGCGATGGTACAGAATATTGATTTCGCTCCCACTATGCTTGATATTGCCGGTGTTAAGATTCCCGGATGGATGCAGGGTGTAAGTATTAAACCCATACTGACCAGCAAGCGAACAGGACTTTCCCGGAAATATCTTTACTATCACTATTATGAATTTGTAAAAGATCACACCGTTATTCCGCACCTGGCGGTAAGAGGTGAACGATACAAACTTATTTATTTCTACACCGTGAATGAATGGGAATTTTATGACCTGCAGAAAGACCCGGCAGAACAAACCAACCTGGTCAGATCGGCAGCTTATCAAAAACATATTCAACAGCTAAAAAAAGAATTACTAAAACTCCGGGATCAATACGATGATCATGAACCGGCCGGAGAACTGCATTAATCTGTTTCAAAGTTCAATAATGGCGTAAGGTGATTTATTTCTTCTTCGCTGAATAGTTTTGATTCAATGTAAAAACGTACCCCCAGCGGGATCTCAAGCGAAAAACTGCTGCCCCGGCCTGCGGTAACATGTAAGATCAGCTGGGTATGCTTCCAGTATTCAAACTGATCTGCACTCATATAGAACCGGCACCCTTCTACTTCTGCAAGGCAAACATCACTTCGTCCCACCCGGAATTCACCATCAGGGAAACACATAGGCTGGCTACCGTCACAACAACCCCCGCTTTGATGAAACATTAAAGGCCCATGTATTTGCTGCAACTGCTGAATAAGCTGTTTGGCTGCATCCGTGGCTATAACTCTTGCAACAGGCATTCGTAAAAGAATTACTTAGTAAATAAACAGGTTTACCGCTTTTAAAAGAGCAGCGGCCTTCAGGCCGCTGCGGGTCTTTCATGCCTGCCTTAGAAAAATCCAAGTTTATCCTTGCTGTAAGAGATGAGCATATTCTTAGTTTGCCTGTAATGATTCAGCATCATCTTGTGTGTTTCTCTTCCGAATCCTGATTTTTTATAACCTCCGAAAGGAGCATGTGCGGGATAATGATGATAGCAGTTCACCCAAACACGGCCTGCCTGTATGGCTCTTGGTACCTGGTACATTTCATGGGCATCCCGGGTCCATACACCAGCTCCCAGCCCATACAGGGTATCATTTGCAATAGCAATGGCTTCATCTGTTGTCTTGAAAGTAGTGACAGAAGTAACCGGACCGAATATTTCTTCCTGGAAGATGCGCATCTTATTATTGCCTTTGAAAATAGTAGGCTTAATATAAAAACCATGTTCCAGCCCGCTGTTCTGGTGAAATGCCTCACCACCGCATAATACATCCGCTCCTTCCTGCTTACCAATGTCCAGGTAGCTGAGTATTTTTCTATACTGATCTTCTGAAGCCTGTGCACCCATCATCACAGTTTCATCCAGCGGGTTACCGAGTTTGATCGCTTTTGTCCTTTGCACCACCCTGTCCATGAATTTATCATATATCTTTTCATGCACCAGTATCCGGGAAGGACAGGTACATACTTCCCCCTGGTTCAATGCAAACATCACGGCTCCTTCCACTGCTTTATCAAAATATTCATCATCTGCATCGCCCACAGATTCAAAGAAAATATTCGGGCTCTTGCCACCCAGTTCCATTGTTACCGGTATCAGGTTCTCGGATGCATATTGCATGATGAGCCGGCCGGTTGTTGTTTCTCCTGTAAAAGCCACTTTATTGATGCGGGGTGAGGTTGCCAGTGGCTTGCCGGCTTCAGGACCAAAACCTGTTACAATATTTAGTACTCCTTCAGGTAAAATATCACCTACCAGTTCCATAAGGCACATAATACTGGTAGGCGTCTGTTCGGCAGGTTTCACAATGACAGTACAGCCGGCCGCTAAGGCGGGAGCAATTTTCCAGGCAGCCATTAACAACGGAAAATTCCAAGGGATAATCTGTCCGACCACGCCGATTGGCTCATGCAGGTTAATACTTACTGTAGTTTCATCATGCTCACTTATTGAACCTTCTTCGCTGCGCAATACCCCGGCGAAATAACGGAAATGATCCGCCACCAGCGGCAGGTCAGCAGCACGGGTCTCCCGGAGCGCCTTCCCGTTATCAATCGTTTCAACAATAGCCAGGTATTCCAGGTTATCTTCTATTACCTGGGCAATTTTTAAAAGCAGGTTACTCCGGTAAGCCGCTGCCGTCTTACTCCATGTTTTGAAGGCCGCAGTGGCGGCATCAATTGCTTTCTCAATATCTTTTTCATTCCCGCGGGCAGCCCTGGTAAATACTTTCCCATCCAGGGGAGAAACATTCTCAAAATAGTCACCGCTGGCAGGAGCCACCCACCGGCCCCCGATATAGTGATCATATTTTTCTTTGAATTGAGGCCTTGCCGCCACATTGGATTTGGGGGCCTTAGCTGTAGTTGTACTCATGTCTGGCAATTTTAATCGTTAGTTAATAGGTCTAACTTCCTGATTAAATAAAAGACATAAGGGTACTTTTGTATTTTTTTATAGCACAATCGTACCTGTACTATTGGCCTGCTGGGGCAGATTGACTAATTTAAATATCTAAATTTCAGCGCTTGCCAGCGAAAAGCCTTCTTAATACAATCGACCTGACCCATCCCAGGTACCTTCAGACACTGGTGGAGAACCGCCGTATATTCAACCTGAATAATTGCGAATTAAATGTATTTGAAAGCTATACGGAGGCTTACCGTGTGCCCCTGACTTTTGATGATTTTGTGATTACCAGTATGGTGAGGGGGAAAAAGGTGATGCACTTATTTGACAAACCCGCTTTTGATTACCTGCCCGGGGAAACCGTGATTGTTCCCGCCAACGAAACCATGGTGATTGATTTCCCTGAAGCTGAGGCCAATAATCCCACACAGTGTATTGCGCTGGCTGTTGATGCGCGGTATGTGAATCAGACATTGAACTACCTGGATACTTATTACAACAGCGACCCGGATTCTTCACATAACTGGAAATTACAATTCAATCAATATCATTTTGCAAATGATACCGAAGTAACGGACCTGATCAATAAACTGATCCGGGTATGCAGCAGCAGCGACAAAGCCAAAGACATTTATGCCGATCTCAACCTGAAAGAACTGCTGATACGGTTACTGCAAAGCCAGCACCTGATGCAGGTGAGCATAGAATCGGCAGACCAGCAAAACCACAGCCGCCTGCATTATGTATTACATTACATCACAGAACACCTGACGGATAAAATTTCGGTAAACACACTGAGCCGGAAAGCTTATATGAGCCGAAATGAGTTTTTTAAATGGTTCAGGGAACAGTTTGGCATTACACCGCTGGAGTATATTAAACGGGAACGTATTAAACTAGCGAAACAGTTATTAGCAGATGATAAGAATAGTATTACTTCAATCAGCCAGCAATGCGGCTTTACAGATGTAAATTATTTCGTACGCCTGTTCAAGAAAACAGAAGGGATTACGCCGGGCTCCTACAGACAATGTACTTTTATTAAAAGAGATTAACCCTGTTCTTCCAGCCTTGTTCCGCCCCCGTATTCACTGATCAGTTCGGCTACCAGCGCCGTCCATCCTGTTTGATGGTTTGCACCCAGGCCCCGGCCGCTATCACCATGAAAATATTCATAGAATAAAACGAGATTCTCATTGCCGGGTTGCTGATAGAACCAGCTGTAATCGCCATAGAGACGGCGCTTACCATCAGTATCTTTCTCAAATAGACTGATCACCCGTTTGGTCAGTTCATTGGCCACTTGTATAAGATTGATCTTATTACCCGATCCTGTTGGGTAATCGATCAGTAACTCATCGCCGTAAAACTCCCCGTATTTCCGGATGGACTGAATGATCAGGAAATTGATTGGCATCCACACCGGGCCCCGCCAGTTAGAGTTGCCACCAAACATATCAGAAGTTGAATCACCCGGATCATAGCGGATCGTATAAATATTTCCATCCACCGTCACCGAGTAAGGTTTGTCTTCATGCACTTTTGATAAAGCCCTGATACCTCCTTCTGATAAAAACTCCTTCTCGTCCAACAGCCTTTTCAGTAAATCGATCAACCGGTCTTTAGGAATCAGCGATAATATGATCTCGCCGTCTTTACTTCTTTCTTCATTCGGCCAGAACTTGGCACTGCTTTTCCGGAAGTTTTCAAACCAGGTGGTTCTTTTTTTAAAATCGCCCAACTGATCCATCACCAGTTTGCTGATCGTGGATACAGCATATAATGGAGTGAGCCCGACAATGGATTGAATACGCAACGGAATGGGTTCGGCACCAGCAACACAAAGCACATCATAGAAGAACCGGTCTTCTTCATTCCATAGTCCATGCTGGTTCAATGATTCCGCTATCAATACGAAGTGCTCAAAGAATTTTGTCGCCGTGTCTTCAAAAGAAGGATCCTGGATTGAAATCTCCAGGGCAATATCCATCATATCCAGCGCATAGGTTCCCATCCAGCTGGTACCGTCTGCCTGTTCCAGTTGCATTTCACCGGGGAAATGAAAACTCCGGTTAAATACACCAATATTGTCCAGCCCCAGGAAGCCTCCTTCAAAAATGTTATTTCCATTCACATCTTTCCGGTTGATCCACCAGGTAAAATTGATCAGGAGTTTTTGAAAGACTTTTTTCAGGAAAACAATATCACCTTTACCCGTTTGCTTTTTTTCAATATTATATACCTGCATCGCTGCCCAGGCCTGGACGGGAGGATTTACATCACTGAAATTCCATTCGTAAGAAGGTAACTGGCCATCCGGCTTCATATACCATTCCCTCATCACGAGTAATAACTGGTGCTTGGCAAATGTGGGATCCACCACTGCCATAGAGATACATTGAAAAGCAAGATCCCATGCCGCATACCAGGGATACTCCCATTTATCCGGCATCATGATAATATCCTGGTTCTTTAAATGTGTCCAGTCATTATTACGGCCGGTTTGCCTGGAAATACTAACCGGTGTCACCCCATCGCTGGTTGACAACCATTTCTCCACGTCAAAATGATAATACTGTTTGCTCCACAACACTCCGGCCAATGCCTGCCGCTGTATCTGTGCCATATCCGCATTCATACCTTTCGGCAGAATGGCTGCATAAAAATCATCCGCTTCCTGTTTGCGCAATATGAAAATATCTTTGAACCCTTTAAAAAAAGGGTTATCAGTTTCCTGGTTAGTGAGCCGGCAGTAAACAGATTTGGTAGCTCCCCCGGCAATTTTCATTTTATAAACGGGGGAAAACTTGGTGCCTGATTTAGTTTTTGAAAGCTCAGTTATATGTTCCCCGTTAATAATAGCTTTATGAAAAGCATCTTTTACAAACAGGGATTTATTCGGAAGTCCGGTTACAATCTCTGTATTGGTTTCATTTTCTGTAAAGAAAGTCTTATCTGCCGCCTGGAAGTAAAAATTATAATTACCCAGCCGTTCATGTGTCGCTTTAACGGAAGTTTTACCTGACAGGGTTATTGAAGGCTTATCTTTTAATGAACCATCGTTCCAGCGGTTATAAAACCAGAGCGTTGGCAATACAGTTATTTCCGCTGGCTTACTGTAACGGTTCGTGATATCAATTTTAATAAAAATATCCTGTGCACTTTGTTTGGCATAAGTCACTAACACATCAAAATACTGGTTGCCGTCAAATACTCCCGTATCCAGTAGCTCATACTCCGGCTCCAGGCGGCTTCTTTTTTTGTTTTCCTGCCTTAATTGTTCATAAGGGAATGCCTGCTGCGGGTATTTGTACAAATACTCCATATAATAATGCGTGGGCAGGTTATCGAGATAGTAGTATAACTCTTTTACATCTTCCCCGTGATTTCCCTGCGGATTACCCAGGCCAAATAATCTTTCTTTTAGTATTTCATCCTTGCCGTTCCATAGTGCCACACAAAAACAGAGATTACCAAAGAAATCAGAAATACCGGCCAGGCCATCTTCTCCCCACAAATAGGAACGGCAATGAGCATGCTCAAACGGGAAATAATGCCAGGCATCGCCATGCGCTGAATAATCTTCTCTTACCGTTCCCCATTGTCTTTCACTCAGGTAAGGCCCCCATTGAGCCAAAGGAACGGTTTTCGCCGCATTTACCGCCAGCCGTTGGTGTTCTGCTGTCATTCCATTCAGTTAAATCAACAATAATTGCCTGTCATTAAACAGTTTTAATAACAAACCAAGCAATGAAGTTAGAATTTTAGCGGCAAATCGTTTTTGAAGAGGTCTTATTGAAATTTCCGGCTCAGCATATACAACACTTTTTTTTGTGCATCGTTCAGGCTGGCTTTGCTGGTATCCTGTAACCAGTGTCTTTTAAAGCCAACGATAGCTGCTGTTGTATCCTTGAGGTCGAAGCCTACAATCCGGATAGCAGATAAATGATCAAAATTAGCCGGGACGCTAACACCTGTTGTATCTCCCCACCACATACCAAAGCCCTGCTCTGCGAGTTGTTTCCAGGGGAACCGCCAGTTGGGGTCGTTTTTTCTTGTCGGTGCAATATCCCCATGTCCTATAAAATTAGCTGCAGGAATACTAAATGCTCTTTTCAATCTTCCTAATAGTTCTGCGAGGCTTTTTAACTGTGGCTCAGTAAAATATTCATACCCGTTATTATCCAGTTCAATCCCGATACTGGAAGAATTAATATCTGTTGCATTGCCCCACTTACTAACCCCGGCATGATGTGCCCGCAGCAGGTCATTCAGCATATGGTATACTGTTCCGTCTTCACAGATCACATAATGAGCACTTACTTGTGTGCGGGGTAGTGTAAACGTTCTCAATGTTTGCTCACAACTGTTTTGTGCCGTGTGGTGAATAATAACGTAGTTAGGACGGCGCATAGACAAGTTCGTGGTTCCGACAAACTGGTCTGCATAGGACAGCCCTGCTGAATCATTCAGGGGATATTTGCGAAGCAATTTGGAGAACTCCTTTGCCTGTTTTTTATAAGTCTTATTAGTAGTGCTGTACGTATTTTTTGTACAGCTGTATACTGCTGCAGAAATGGTAAACAACGTGAATAAAACAGTTAGTCCTTGCTTCATATTTCAGAAATTACGAAGCAAAATACTAAAGAAACAAAGACAAATCACCGGCAAAATACCGCATACTTCCGAGAGAATTAAACCTGCCATTACAAGTTCGATATTGATTCCTGCAAAGATGTTAATCAGTTCTTAATTGCCGGTTTTCTTTTGTTCCTTTTACAATATAAAGACCGGTTTTGTCGTATAACAGGTCCACCACCAGCTACAATATGAAATTAGTTATTGCCAGCCTGCTGATCACTTTTGCTTCATTCATTGCACCAAAGCCGGAGAAATCAGCAGTAAAATCACCTTTGGCCGGATACTCTTCTGTCTGGAATGATCCCAAATACCTGAAATGTAATACCGCGGCAAAAGCCGGCTATATGAGTGCTGATGAAAAAGAGATCATCTACATCCTGAATTTAGCCCGGATGAATCCTTCTCTATTCGCCGGCACAGTAATAAAGAAATACCCGGAAAAAAGCCGTAAGGGCTATTTGATCAATTCAAACTACTATAAATCCCTGCTGGATACAATGAGAAAAATGAAACCGGTTAAATCGCTGTTGCCGGACTCGCTTTGTTATGTAAGCGCCTTTTGTCATGCCGTAAGTTCCGGCACTGCTGCTTATACCGGGCACAACCGTCAAACAGATGATTGCCGCGAAAAATGGTATTTCAACGGTGAATGCTGTGATTACGGTAATGAAAAACCGCTTGACATTGTAATGTCATTGTTAATAGATGACGGGGTCCCTTCCCTGGGCCATCGCCAGATATGCCTTTATGCGTACAAACGGGTTGGGGTTTCCATTCAACCCCATAAAAGCTACCGGCATAATACAGTGCTTGATTTTCACTACTGAGTTACATATTACGGCGGTATTGTCCCCCTACCTCGTATAAAGCATGAGTGATCTGGCCCAGCGAGCAATACTTCACCGTTTCCATCAGCTGCTCAAAGAGGTTTCCATTATTGACGGCCACTTCTTTTAATCGCAGTAATTCATTTTCACTCTTTAGTTCATTTCTCTTCCAAAATGCTTCCAGGTTCCTGATCTGCTGTTCTTTTTCTTCGGTAGTACTCCTGATTACTTCTCCCGGGATAATAGTAGGGCTTCCTTTTTTATTCAGGAATGTATTCACACCAATCAATGGCAATTCACCTGTATGCTTCTGGTGTTCGTAATAAAGGCTTTCTTCCTGTATTTTATTCCGCTGGTACATTCGTTCCATAGCGCCCAGCACACCTCCTCTTTCAGTGATGCGGTCAAATTCGGCAAGGACGGCTTCTTCCACCAGGTCCGTCAGTTCTTCAACAGCAAAACTTCCCTGGCTAAAATTTTCGGTATTGGCTGTACCCAGTTCCCGGTTAATGATCAGTTGTATCGCCATCGCCCTTCGCACACTTTCTTCCGTCGGAGTTGTAATGGCTTCATCATACGCATTCGTATGCAAAGAATTGCAATTATCATAAATCGCATATAAAGCCTGCAATGTCGTCCTTATATCATTGAAATCAATTTCCTGTGCATGCAAACTTCTGCCCGATGTCTGAATATGATATTTCAGCATCTGGCTGCGTTTATTTGCCTTGTATTTATACTTCATTGCTTTTGCCCAGATACGTCTCGACACCCGCCCGATCACACTGTATTCAGGATCCATCCCGTTACTAAAGAAGAAAGAAAGGTTCGGGGCAAAATCATCAATATTCATCCCCCGGCTGAGATAATATTCAACATAAGTAAAACCGTTAGCCAGTGTAAAAGCCAGTTGGGTAATAGGATTAGCGCCGGCTTCTGCAATGTGATAACCACTGATGGAAACCGAGTAAAAATTCCTGACCTTTTGCCGGATAAAATATTCCTGCACATCGCCCATCAGTTTCAGCGCAAACTCGGTGGAGAAGATACAAGTATTCTGTGCCTGGTCTTCTTTCAGAATATCAGCCTGCACCGTTCCCCTCACCTGCTGCAAAGCTGTTTGCCTGCATTGTTCATATATTTCTTTAGGTAGTACTTCTTCTCCACTCAATCCTAATAATTTTAAACCTAATCCATTATTTCCTTCCGGCAGTTCGGCGGGAAAAGAGGCGTTATGATATTGAGGGGCCGGAAGATGTTTGTATTTAACTGTACTGATTTTTTTTACTTCATCCCACAAACCCAGCTCGGTGATTTTCTTTTCGCATTGCTGATCAATAGCCGCATTCATGAAGAAAGCAAGAATGATCGGAGCCGGTCCGTTGATAGTCATGGATACAGAGGTCTTCGGATCACATAAATCAAAACCGCTGTATAATTTCTTGGCGTCATCCACCGTGGCAATACTAACCCCGCTGTTGCCGATCTTGCCATAAATATCGGGACGATGACCCGGATCTTCCCCGTATAGAGTCACACTGTCAAAAGCCGTAGATAATCTTTTGGCAGGCTGATCGGTGGATACATAGTGAAACCGTTTATTGGTTCTTTCCGGACCACCTTCACCCGCAAACATCCTAGTCGGATCCTCTCCCTCCCTTTTTAAAGGAAATACGCCAGCTGTAAAAGGGAAATGACCCGGCACGTTTTCCTGTGCCTGCCATTTCAACAAGTCACCCCAGTCTTTATATTTTGGCAATACTACTTTAGGAATTCTTGTACCCGATAAACTCTTCGTAAACATCTCCTGACGGATCACTTTGTCCCTTACGGTATATTCGTAATAGTCTTTCTGGTATTCTTTTACTTTTTCAGGCCAGTTGCTGATCAGCTTACGGCTTACAGGCGTCAACTGGTCCTGGTAAAAACTGATCTGTTGCTGTATGGCCTCCCCAAACCCCTCCGCAAGAGGGGCTTTAGCCTCTTTATTTTGCAAAACTCCTAATGCACCTTGTAGCTGGTATAATTTAGAAGCTATGGCTGCCTGGTCTTTTACCAATTGGTCATAGTTCCGGTTATTCTCACTGATCTCACTCAGGTAGCGGGTGCGACCGGAAGGAATAATAGCTTGTGAAACCTTCACTGTTTCAGCAAACTGGTAGCCACCAAAAACAGTTTTTGTTTTGGTTTCAATTTTTTTCAGCAGCAATTCAAATAAATGATTGACCCCATCATCGTTGAACTTACTGGCCATCGTTCCAATAATGGGCAGTTCTTCATCTTTGGCTGTCCATAAACTATGATTGCGTTTGTATTGTTTACGTACATCTGCTAAAGCATCCAGGGCACCGGCCTTATCAAATTTATTGATACAAACCAGGTCTGCATAGTCCAGCATATTGATCTTCTCCAGTTGCGAAGCTGCTCCGTATTCTGGTGTCATCACATACATGCTTATATCACAATAATCCAGTATCGAAGCATCGCTTTGCCCCACACCTGCACTTTCCAAAATAATAAAATCAAATGCGGCGGCTTTGCAAATATCAATCGCTTCCTGCACGGCACTGCTTAATGCGGTATTATCATCCCTTGTGGCAAGACTGCGCATATAAGCCCTCGGGTGGGAGATTGCATTCATCCGTATCCGGTCACCCAGCAATGCACCGCCTGTTTTTTTCTTTGAAGGATCGACAGAGATGACAGCAATTGTTTTATCAGTGAAATTCACAAGAAAACGGCGCACGATCTCGTCTGTTACCGATGATTTCCCGGCTCCGCCGGTACCGGTAATACCGAGTACTGGCGCCCCCCCACCCCCCGCAAGGGGGTCTTTGGAGTCCGATAATCTTTTTATTTCCTTCAATTGGTCAGAATAATCTCTTCCTTCTTCTGCAATACTTATTGCCTTCGCTATTTTTCTTACATCTTTTACCTCATCCAATGGAAGCTTTCCATTCCATTGAACTGCTGAAGCCCCTCCTGCGGAGGAGTTGGGGAGGCTGCATTGCCTGATCACATCCTCAATCATTCCTTCCAGCCCCATTTGCCTTCCGTCATCAGGGGAATAGATCCTGCTGATACCATATTGATGTAATTCTTCGATTTCACCGGGAAGGATGGTGCCGCCACCGCCACCAAATATCCTGATATGGCCACAGCCATTCTCGTCCAGCAGGTCCTTCATGTATTTAAAAAACTCCACGTGGCCACCCTGGTAAGATGTGATGGCAATCCCCTGCACATCTTCTTCAATCGCCGTTTCCACAATCTCTTTAACAGAACGGTTATGACCTAAATGGATGATCTCGGCACCCTTACTCTGCATAATGCGGCGCATGATATTAATGGCAGCATCGTGTCCGTCAAAAAGAGAAGCTGCTGTAACAATCCGAACTTTATTAACCGGTTTATAACTCATAAATCTCCAGGCTTGGTAACGGGCAAATTTAATCCTAAAAGCTAATACCTGTTAGTGTTGCTGGCAGGTGGTCATTTCCCTACATTTGCTGCATGCAGCATGCTATTGAAGCAATCCAACAGCTTTATACTGAATGGAAAGGCCAGCCCCCCCAATCAATTGACCTATTGCCCCAATCGGGCAGTGAACGCCGCTATTTCCGTTTGCACGGGAAAGAAGGTTCCGTGATTGGTACTTATGGAGCAAATATCAAGGAAAATGAAAGTTTCATTTATTTCTCCAGCCTGTTCAGTGAAAAAAAACTGGCGACACCTCAACTACTGGCGGTCAGTAAAGACCGGGTTTTTTATTTACAGGAGGATTTTGGCAACACTTCGCTGCTGAATAAACTGGAAGCCGGCAGTTTTACTCCTTATGTATACGACCTTTTTAAGAAAAGCCTTACGGAACTGGCCCGTTTGCAGGTAAAAGGCGATATGGGTCTTGATTATAACCGCTGTCTTACCAATAAAGAATTTGGCAAACAGGCCATCATGGCTGACCTGCTCTACTTTAAATATTATTTTCTGGATGCCCTGCGGAAGCCTTATGACAAACAAAAATTAATTGATGATTTTGAAGCATTGAGTAATTACCTGACTCATACAGAATACAAATATTTTATGTTCCGGGATTTTCAAAGCCGGAATATTATGATAACCCCTGATGATAATGTGCACTTCATCGACTACCAGGGAGGAATGAAAGGGGCTCCGCAATATGATGTGGCCAGTATGCTCTGGCAGGCAAGAGCCAACCTGCCTGATGAATGGAAAGACAATTTGCTGGGGGATTATATGAACGCCTTTGAACAGCTGATCAATGCCCCGCTTGACAGGAATATTTTCCGCAGCCAGTATAATGGCTATGTCCTGATCCGGTTATTACAAGTGTTGGGGGCCTACGGTTTCAGGGGATTGTTTGAAAGAAAAGCTCAGTTCCTGACGAGCATCCCGTTAGCATTACGGAATCTCCGGGATTTTTTCCGAAACCAGAGTTTGGGAATATCGGTTCCTGAATTCAAGAAAGTGCTTGACATCTGTGTGGCAGATGAGATCATTCAGCAGTTCACCCCCACACAAGCTACAGAGCAGACTCCGCTTGTGGTAAAGATCAGCAGTTTCTCTTACCGCAAACTAATACCGGCAGATGATACGGAGAATGGCGGTGGTTTTGTATTTGATTGCCGGGGCATTTTAAACCCTGGCCGGGTGGAGAGTATGAAAACACAAACTGGCCGTGATAAACAGGTAAAAGATTTTTTAGAACAGCAGACAAAGATGCCGGAATTCCTGAACAGTGTGTTCGATATTGTGGATATCACCGTGGAAGAATATATTAACCGGGACTTTGAAAGCCTGATGGTCAGTTTCGGTTGCACCGGTGGCCAGCACCGCAGCGTATACGCAGCTGATGCAATGGCCCGGCATTTAAAGAATAAGTTCAAAGTAAAAATCGAACTCAATCACTGGGTACAGGACGAGAAAAACTGGCAAAACCCATTACCCGAGAAGCAATGAAAGCAATGATATTTTCCGCCGGGCTCGGCACCCGGTTCAAACCATGGACAGATAAACATCCTAAGGCGCTTGCCCTTATTAATGGTAAGACCCTGTTGCAACGTAATATTGAATACCTGCAGCAATATGGCATTACAGATGTCATTGTCAATGTTCATCATTTTGCAGAGCAGGTAATTGAGACCCTGGAAAAAAACAAAGGCTGGGGAAGTAATGTAACGATCAGTGACGAAAGAGAAGCGTTGCTGGATACCGGCGGCGGCCTGCTGAAAGCCAAAGAGCTTTTCACCCCGGGTGAAAGATTTATTACCTGCAACGTCGATATTCTCACTGAATTCAGCATTGATACACTGATGACCTATCATGAAGAGAACAAACCCCTGATCTCTTTCGGTGTAACCAAACGTAAAACTTCCCGCAATCTCCTTTTTGATACGGATGACCGCCTCTGTGGCTGGATCAATAATACGACAGGGGAACAACGTATCGCCCTGCCCAAAAACGAGCTTGTACAAAGAGCTTATAGTTGTGTAGCTGTCTTTGAATATGATGTGCTGGGCCTGCTGCCTTTCACTGGTAAATTTTCGCTCATCGATGTATACCTTGAATTGGCAAAAGAACATGTGATCCTTGGTTATGATCATACAGGTGACCGCTGGGTGGATGTTGGGAAACCCGAATCCGTTGCTGTTGCAGAGTCACTTTTTCCCTAAAGATTTCCAAATACCCGGACAGCAGCAGCCTGCCTGCAATCTTTTCTGTTAACTTACAGTTCCATATCTAAATTTTGTACATGAAAAAATCAGCATTAACGATTGCGGGTCTTTGCATGCTATTAGTAGCCTTTTCTCAATCCGTATATGATGCTAAAGAAGCATTTAACCCGCAGTTCTATCCTTACCCCGGCAACGACTTCCGCAGTGCCAGTGGCGAACCCGGCCCGAAGTACTGGCAAAACAAAGCCGATTATCTCATTGATTGTAAAATTGACACGGGCAAACATACCGTCACTGGTGATGTCGTTATTACTTACACTAATAACAGCCCGGATAATATACGTTTCGTATGGCTGCAGTTAGACCAGAACATCTACAAAAAAGAATCCCGTGGTTCTGCAACTACCACCGAAGCCGGGGGACGCTGGGCCAATTCCAATTTCACTGACGGATATGTTATCAGCAGTGTGCAACTGGAAACAGCGGGAGTAACTTACGTACCCGGCAAAACGATCACTACGGATACAAGAATGCAGGTCTGGCTGAAAGATCAGTTGAAAACTAATGAAAGCATTAAAATAAAGATCAGTTATTCATTCACCATACCTGAATACGGTACTGACCGTATGGGAAGATTAAAAACAAAGAATGGCTGGATATATGAAGTGGCACAATGGTTTCCCCGTATGTGTGTGTATGATGATATCCAGGGATGGAATACCCTGCCTTATGCAGGAGCCGGAGAGTTTTATCTTGAATATGGCGATATCACATTTAGCATTACTGCCCCGTCTGATATGATCGTGGTGGGCTCGGGGGAATTATTAAACCCGTCAGAATGTTATACAGAGGAACAATTAAAGAGATGGGAGGCGGCCTCCGCCAGTGATAAGACTATAATGATCCACAGCGCCAAAGAAGTAACGGATAAAAAATCAAGACCCAAAACAGCATTTACCACCTGGCGGTTTGCCATTCAAAATACAAGAGATGTGGCATGGGCTGCTTCAAGGGCATTTGTACAGGACGCAGCCAGAATCAATTTACCCAGCGGGAAAAAATGCAGGGCTACCAGTGTATACCCCGTTGAAAGTATTACCAAAGATGGCTGGCAGCGTTCTACTGAATTTACCAAAGCAAGCATTGAACATTATTCTGCCAAATGGTATGAATTCCCTTATCCTGCCGCCACCAATGTAGCCGGCATTGCGGGTGGTATGGAATACCCCGGTATTGTATTTTGTAGTCATGAAGCTGCCGGTGCAGGACTATGGGCTGTAACAGATCATGAGCTGGGCCATACCTGGTTTCCGATGATTGTAGGCAGTAATGAAAGAAAATACGCCTGGATGGATGAGGGCTTCAATACATTTATCAATGATTTGTCAACTGCCGCATTTAACAAAGGGGAATTCATGCAACAAAGTTTTTTCGATGATCCCACTTCTGATTTTTCTGTAAAATGGGTGTTCGGTCCCGAAATGGACGGCCTTTATAATATACCTGAAGTAATTCAGCAGGGCAATCTTGGCGTGGCTGCCTACATGAAACCTTCCCTGATGCTGCAGGTATTACGAAATACCGTGTTGGGCGCAGAACGTTTCGATATGGCATTGGCAGAGTATATCAGGCGCTGGGCTTTCAAACATCCCACCCCATGGGATTTCTTTCACAGCATCGAAAATGTAAGCGGTGAAGATCTTGGCTGGTTCTGGAGAGGCTGGGTATTGAATACCTGGAAGATTGATCAGTCAGTAAAAGCAGTCAATTATATTGATGAAAAACCGGCTAACGGCGCACAGGTAACAATAGAAAATAAAGAAAAAATGCCCATGCCGGTTACGGTATTCATTAAAGAAGCTAACGGGAAAGAATACAAACTCAACCTGCCTGTTGAAATATGGCAGCGGGGAGCAGAATGGACGTTTACAGTTCCCACTACCAGCGAGATCAAAGAGGTGATACTTGATCCCGATAACCAGTTGCCTGATTGGGACCGGAAAAATAATAGCTGGAAAAAAGCATTTTAATCCTTCGTGAAAACCCTCTTTCGAAAGAGGGTTTTTTATTTTAGTTTAGAGATATGAAAAAGATGATCTTCATCATATTGATAGCCGCTTCCATAAAATCAACTGCGCAGGATGCAGCAGCTGATTTTAAAAGATTACAGGGTCTTGAAGGCACCTGGACTATGCAAACGAAAAGGGGTATCACTTACGAAAGCTGGGTAAAGATCAGTGACAGTGTACTGGCCGGGAAGAGCTACAGGCTGATCAATACAATGGATACCCTGTTATTAGAAGAAGTTCAATTGGTCAGGAAAAGCAATGCCATATTTTATATCCCGGTTGTACAGGGGCAAAACGACCTGTTACCGGTAACTTTTAAATTGATCAGCACGGAAAAGGATGTTTTTGTTTTTGACAACCCTGAACATGATTTTCCACAAAAGATCAATTATGAATTACCCAAAAATGACAACCTGCATGCCTGGATAGAAGGTATGGATAAAGGCAGTTACCGGAAATCAGATTTTTATTATAAAAAAGTAAAGTAACTTTTATAATTGCCCGGCCAATTCCGCTAAAGGCATTTCTTCCAGGATTTCCCGGTGTGAAACCTGTCCCGGCAGGGTCCACTTGATAAGCCGGATGCAGCCATCTGCTATTTCGATACCAGTAATATCGCCATCACTATAACAACAACAGCCGCTGTTGAAATAGGAAGGCCTCATTGTCATATAGTCAATAGAAACAGCAGAAAATTCTTTTTCCCTTTTTCGTATTTCGTTCTTTAGTTCATTTTGTCGCCCGGTATCACCGGCTGCCCCGGCCTGCTGAAATTGCCTGTATAATCTTTCCAGGAGGGTGAGAGAACCAAATACCGGCTGGTGCGTATGCCCGGTAACCAGTAGCATATTCTCCTGCAATAAGGACCATTCATACATGATGCTGTTGTGCAGTGATTTTTTCTCGGCATTGTATGCCGGGGTATTGGGATTGATACGCAGGTAAGCCTGTAAAGGCGCCCAGATTTTTGCCACAAAGAATTTACTGAACCAGTTGCCATCGCTTTGTGCATCGCCCTGGTGGCCATGCGTGCAGAAAATGTCCAGGCGCCTATTATAAATCATTGTACTGAGCAATACAGCTTCATATACTTTCAGTTTTTCACCATAAATCGCTTTCAGCTGCCACCAGGCCAGCGGGTCATTATCCCAATACAGGTCATGATTGCCAAAGATCTTAATGAACCGCTTTTGTTGCAGGAATCTTTTCTCAGCTTCAAGGTTTTTCTGGTTGAATTTTCTCACTTTACCAAGACTATTCTCCCACAGTTCTTCACTGTCTCCAAGATTAATAAGGGTATACCCTTCCGTAAAGTAATAATCAAGAGCCGCCAGATAATTGGGCGCTGCCATTGCAAAATCATCTGCACCGTCTCTTGCACCTTTATGCTGATCGGAAAAAATGATGAACCGCCCTTCGTGAAGATCAAAAGAAATAACCGGGCCTTTATCTCCTTCCTTCGCGGTAATGCGGTCAATTAATTTGCTGAGGGATTCAAATACTTTTTGCTTTTCCGGCCGGGAAGAGAATTTGGCTGAAGCCCATAAAACAGGTTTCAGTAATATGGACCGGAGAAAACGCCGCATAAGAGGCCTATTTTGCGGCTACCATGCTGATCTCCACGTTCACAAATTTGGGTAAGGCCGAGACCTCTACTGTTTCCCGGGCCGGGAACTCCCCCTCAAAGTATTGCCCATAGATCTCGTTAACCTCGGCAAAACGTTTCATATCAGTAAGAAAGATTGTTGTTTTTACAACATTACTGAAAGTCATCCCGGCCTGTTGCAGGATAGCTTTCAGGTTGTGCATCACCTGGTGAGTTTCTTCCTGCAGGTCTTTATTCTTCATTTCTCCTGTTGGCGGGTGAATACATATCTGCCCTGAAATAAAGAGCAGGTTACCGGTTTGCACAGCCTGGTTATATGGGCCGATAGGCGCAGGGGCATCCGGGGTGTTAATGATCGTTTTGCTCATACTAGTATTTTAAAAAACGGAACAACGAATTTAGCTTTATACACTTTCTTTGCAAAAAATAGTCTATGAAGCTGGTCGTGCTCGCCAACGATATATTAAAAGAAGAACTGCTGGCGCAGGGGTCCGCTTCCAATGCACAGGTGGAATGGATCAATAATCCTGTTTATTTCAAAGATTTTACCACCGCTGATGCTTTTATCGATCTTTTGTTCATCAATGAACCGGCCAGGGTTGACTTGCTGAGTTGCATTCCTTCTGCCCCCGTCATCGTCAATCATGTTGCGGGTACGTTACAGGGTTTACCATCACAGTTTGTTCGTATCAATGCATGGGCAACTTTTCTAAAAAGATCCGTTGTTGAAGCAGCAGGAAAGGATGAGATGATGAAAGATAAAGTAGCCTCAATTTTTTCCGCCTTTGGTAAAACAACCAGTTGGGTACCTGATATTGCCGGATTTATTTCTGCCAGGGTTGTAGCAATGATCATTAATGAAGCATATTTCTCCCTGGAGGAAGAGGTAAGCACCAAGGATGATATTGACATTGCTATGAAAACCGGCACCAATTATCCCTGCGGGCCTTTTGAGTGGGGTAAGAAGATCGGGCTTGAAAATATTCTGTTGCTTTTAACTGAACTTAGCAAAGAACAAACCCGTTACCAACCAGCCCCCGGGCTGATAAAAGAAGCAATCTGCTAAATGGCACTGATCTTACATATTGACACTGCACTTGAAACAGCATCGGTTTGTTTATCAGCTGACGAAAACGTAATCGCACTGGCATTGAATAAAGACCAGAAGGATCATGCTTCCTGGCTTCATAACAGCATCCGGGAGATGATAATCAAACATGATACCCGTTTAACCAGTTTACAAGCCATATCTGTTAGCATTGGTCCCGGTTCCTATACCGGTCTTAGAGTTGGCCTTTCTGCGGCTAAAGGGCTTTGCTATGCCCTGCATATCCCACTGATAACTACCGGTACGCTGCAAATGATTGCCAATGCTGTAAAAAATGAAGCAACGGATCTTATTTGCCCGTTAATTGATGCCCGGAGAATGGAAGTCTATACAGCTATGTATGACCAACAAATGGTGGAAATAGAGAAGCCTTCCGCTATGATTATTGATACAACCAGCTTTGCTGGTTTGCTTACTAATCGAAAATTAATTTTTACAGGTAGTGGTAGCAAAAAACTGCAAAAAATCATTTCCCATACAAATGCCTCCTTCATTGATACAGTAGTTACGGCTGAACAGCTTGTTGGCTTTGCATATTTCAGTTATTGCAATCAACAATTTGCTGATCTTGCTTACTCTGAACCGTTATATCTTAAAGATTTTTATTCTCCCGCCCGCAAGCCGCTTGTATAAAATCCCGTCTTATTAACATTTTTATTACTGAAATCAACTCATGCAGAGTTAATTTTGCTACTCAAATTTAACAGGTACCGACTATGACTAATTATTTGCTAACACTAAATGCTGCTACCGAAAACGGAAGTTCTTTAAAAGTAGACCTGCTCAATGTAAAAAAAGCAGCCCTGATCTTAAGGGCAGTTAATCATAAATTGCGACAGCAAATCTTAAAATTAATTGATGAGCAGGGAAAGATCACAGTGACAGATATCTATGTGAAGTTAAGGTTGGAGCAATCTGTTGCCTCCCAGCACCTGGCTATTCTCCGGAAAGCTGGTTTCGTAAATACAGACAGGGAAGGCAAATTCATTTACTATTCTGTAAATGCCGGCAGGCTGGAAGAAATGAACCAGTTTATTGACTCGCTATTGAATTAATCAACATATCGCTGATTGTCAACGGGAACCTTTGTGTTCCCGTTTTGTTTTTATAAAGTAATTTTGCAAACAATCTGAGTTTTATGTTTATACAGCAATTATATACAGGATGCCTCAGCGAAGCGGCGTATTATATTGAAAGTAACGGGGAAGCAGCAGTAGTTGATCCGCTGCGGGATATCGATGAATACCTCCAGTTAGCCAACTCAAGGAAAGCCAGTATTAAATATATTTTTGAGACGCATTTTCATGCGGACTTTGTAAGCGGGCATCTTGATCTCTCAACTGCTACCGGTGCATCCATCGTTTACGGGCCCGGGACTGATACAAAATTCCCGGTGCACGTTGCAAAAGACGGCGAAAAATTCAGCATTGGGAATATCAGTATTGGAGTACTGCACACACCGGGGCACACCCTTGAATCAACCTGCTACCTGCTGAAAGATGAGGATGGAAAAGATCATTGCATCTTTACAGGTGACACGTTATTTGTTGGTGATGTCGGTCGCCCGGACCTGGCACAAAAAGGAGAAGAAATCACGATGAACGACCTGGCCGGTATGTTATATGACAGTATTCATGCAAAACTTTTTCCACTGGCTGATGATGTAATTGTATATCCGGCTCATGGCCCCGGAAGTTCTTGCGGCAAAAACCTGGGGCCTCATACACAAAGTACAATCGGTGAAGAGAAACAAACTAACTATGCACTCAAAGCAGAAAACAAACAAGCTTTCATTACTGCTGTCACCGATGGTATCACTGCACCTCCCCAGTATTTTCCTATCAATGCCCTGATCAATAAAGAAGGGTATGACAGCCTTGATGCTGTTTTAAAACAGGGCATGACCGCTTTACCCGTGGAGGAATTTAAAAAACTCATTACCGATGACACCATCATACTTGATACACGCCGGGCTGATGAGTTTACATCTGGATTTGTTCCGGGTTCCATCAGTATTGGTTTAGAAGGGCGGTTTGCCGAATGGGCAGGCAGCCTTCTGCCTTTTGATTTGCCCATCTTACTGGTTACCCATCCCGGTAAAGAAAAGGAAACAATTATCAGAATGGCGAGAGTGGGATTCAGTAAAGTTCAGGGCTACCTGGAAGGCGGGTTTGAAGCCTGGAAAAAAGCAAATGAGCCAATAGATATGATTATTGATGTGGAAGCTGATGAACTGATGATGGATATTCCTTTTGATGACAGGCTGGTGGTGGTGGATGTGCGGAAACCCGCAGAATACGCAGACGGTCATCTGAAAAATGCTATAAATATTCCCCTGAATGATATGACTGATCCCGCCAGCATGGTAAACCTGGAAGAAGACCAGAATATCTATGTGCATTGCGCTGCCGGTTACAGGAGTGTTATCGCTTCTTCGATGCTAAAGAGACAGGGCATTCATAACCTGCGCAATATCGTTGGCGGATGGGGAAAGATCAGGGAACAGGAAAAGGCCGAGATCGTGAAAGAAACCAGTGTATTGAACTGATCAATGCACTTGTACCAAACCTGTTTTGATCGCATACATCACCAGGCCCACCCGGGTTTTTACATTCAGCTTTTCAAACAGTGCGTCCCGGTATCCGTCAATGGTTCTCGGGCTGAGGAACATTTTATCGGCAATTTCTTTATAGGTCATTTCCGTGCAGGCTAATTTCAGAAATTCTGTTTCCTTTTCACTCAGCTTATTGAACGGGTTCTTTTGCTGCTGCGGTTCATCCATATTATTGACAGCATGGATCAGTTTCCCGGTTACCATTTCTGAATAGTAAAACCCTTTATTCATCACTGCATCAAGCGCTGCTTTAAATTCTCTGGGGGCTGTATCCTTTAATAAATATCCTTTAGCACCATTACGGAGCATTTTAATAATAGAAGGTTCATTGTCATACATGGACAAAGCCAGTACCTTAATATCCGGGTGATTTTGTTTCAGCCAGAGGGAAGTTTCAAACCCATCTTTTACCGGCATGTTAATATCCAGCAATACCAGGTCGGGGAGGTTGTTCTTATCCAATGTATTAATCAGGTCCTGCCCGTTATTGGCTTCAAATAAAACTGTATAGTCATCAAACCCATTGATCAATCCGGCAAGGCCATTACGCAATAAAATATGGTCATCCGCCAAAGCAACTTTTATCATATCCGAATTTAATTTATTCAACCGGTAATTTAATAGTCACTGTAGTTCCCCTGCCAATGGTGCTGTTCATAGAAAACTCAGCTCCGATCAGCCTGGCCCTGTTGTGCATATTGCGGATTCCCAGGCCGAAGCCCGGGTTATCATTTTCATTTAAGGGCGACAAATCCACGCCTTTACCATTATCCTCTATAACTATTTGCAATTCATGGGGCTGGTAATTCGCAGCAACGGTCAGGGTAGTGGCGCCGGCATGTTTAATAATATTGTTCAGGCTTTCCTGCACAATACGGAAAAGGATCAGCTCCTTTTGCCCCTCCATGCGTCTTTGTAGTCCTTCCACCTGCAGGCTGGTTTTCATTATACCGGTCTTACTGATCATTTCCAGCTCGTATTCAATTGACCGGATCAATCCCATCTCCGCCACATAATCAGTATTGAGGCTACGGGAAAGATCCCGGAGATCCTGGATGGCTTTACTGACCAAC
The DNA here is from genome assembly GCA_002400415.1 of Chitinophagaceae bacterium UBA4411. Taxonomy (GTDB): domain Bacteria; phylum Bacteroidota; class Bacteroidia; order Chitinophagales; family Chitinophagaceae; genus CADEDV01. The sequence goes on along the minus strand of DGQP01000007.1, from coordinate 73,798 downwards.
CGGTGGGACGAGACAATTTTTATATTCGCTCCAGCCTGCTCTTCCTCTTCCAAAGCAAGATTGAGCTTTGCCAGGCTGAGTGTCTGTCCTATATTATCGTGTATTTCCTGGGAGATGGTTTTCAGGGTTTGTTCCTGGATCTCAAGTTGAGTTTGCAAAATAGTTTCCTGAAATCGCAATTGTAGTATTTCCTTTTCCTTCTCATAACGAGTATAGCTTCTCCTATACATAATAACGAACCAAATTATAAAAAAAGCCAATAATCCTACTAGTAGAATTCCTGTGATTATTATTTTAGAAACTTCTGATTCCATAAACTCATTCTAAATATTTTTATTCTTGTAAATAACAAAAGAATAAAGAATACAAGAGTATAAATAAAGGTTAGATGAGTATTGAAGTGGCTCCAATTGTCGTAAAGCAGCCATATTTGATTTCGATAAAAAATTGTATCCAATCCAGAAAAAAATATTTATACTAAAAAATAGAAAAAAGCCGGTGTTTATCCAGAACATTGGCTCTGTAATAATACTTACGTTCCGAGGATACTTTAACCAGTCTGTAAACAAAAGAAGGCATAGTAATACGACAAATAAACTTTTAAAAGCATTCCCCTCCGAGTTAACCTGAATCCATGCCTTATTCAAGAATATTGTCACTACTACTGCAACTAGACAAGCTGTTGTACAAATTGATGCTAATTGGCGATGCTTGCTTGAGATAAAGGAAAATGAGTAAATTAAATAAATCATTAAAATCTGAACAATACCAAAAACCATGTATATAAAGCTATTATTTTTGAAAACATAGGCGCTTGATATTGCACATATCTCCATGCCAAAAGTTATAATTAATAAATTATAAACCCACGCTAAATTAGTTGGTAATTTTTTTTTGTATCTGGCCAGAATTATGGCCAACAGAATTATGGCCAGATATAATATTCTTTTTGCTAACCACATCTACTGTTTCGCTAAATCTCCATCATCAGGACAATCATGAGGACATGGCGAACTCTCATCCCATATATTTCGCTTTAGATTACGCCCGTTTGAGTCGACACCAACGATCATAATTGTATAATCGCCTACTAATGAAACACCTGGGGTTACCTTGCCCAAGTACATTCGTATTGCTACACAGCGGGTATCTTTCAAAATACTACCAAAGGCCTTTCTATCAATTTTAAATGCTCTAAGGACTTCAGCAGGATCTTCTCCATTTTCCATACAGGTTGTAAGATAGTTATCTAAATATGATTGTGCTTTCGTACTATCAATTTGTCTGGATTCATGCGGTTCAAAGTTTGCTCTCACAAGTATATTACTTTCTTTCCCTTTGCTAACTTCTCCATTTTTATTTATTTCATTGTAAACTTTTAGGGAGTCTTCTCGGGTTAATTTACATTGCGCTTCATCATGATGTTTACACCCAAATATCAACACCGAGGTAAGGCCAACTAGTAACAAGAAAAAGTACTTCATACAAGCTATTTTTAATGTGAAAGAATAAAAAAACAATACTCGAATTTCACACTTATAGAATTATACTACAATGGTCTTTTAACGGGAATCATACCCGTGTTTTAACCCTAAAATATGCCGTTTAAATGCCTTCGAAGCTATATACCGGTTTTATAAACTTTGGTCTACGATTTAACCAGAAAATTTCATTATGAAACAAATAACTTCAGCCGGTATTTTGTTCCTTTTCGCAATCATTAGCTGTAAAAAAAATAGAGATATAGACACTGGAACATTAAATCAATGCCAAGAGAGCAAGGAAGAAGAATACCAAAACATTAATATTTTTGATATTAACCCTTCCAGCTCATATTACAATACTGGCATTTCCATATTCAAAATTAAAAAAGAACGAATCAATAGAACAGGGTTTTGTCCAAACCTTGCATCTTCAGAGTGCAAAAACTATCTTACAATACAAAATTCTACCTCGAAGAAAATAACTTACAGTTTCACCCTCGAATATCGCCTTAATTTATACTATTGGGCATACCAAAATACAGTTACTATTTTACCCAATTCAACAATTGATCTTGGCTTTATAAACAGCAATTGTGGTTCTCTTAGCTTGGGTACGATTCTGGTAAGACTTGGGTCAATCACTTATCAATAGTAATCTATACATCACAATATATCCAACCAAAAGGGCTGATCCAAACCAGATCAGCCCTTTTCTTATGAATAAACAGGTCCATATTCTTCCTTCCAGTCATACTTCCACCTGCGGTGACTCCACAGGTAATTAGCCGGGTCTTGCCGGATAGTTTTTTCTACCTCCGTCTTATACATCACTGTCAGTTGCTGCGGGGTGTAATCAGACCCGTTCTCTGCCAGCAGGATGGTTTTGAAATGATAATGCCCCCTCCTGATTTTCTGGAATCCAACATAGACTACCGCCGTATTATATTTCACAGCACCTTTAGCCGGTCCGGTTACAAACGGTGCAGGTTTGCCCATAAAATTCACCCAATAGGCATTGGAGGGATTACCGGGGTTCTGGTCTGCTGCCAGGGCCAGCATATGCTGACCGGCAAAGACCTGGTGCATTTTATTTTTAAAGTCCTGTGCCGAAATCAGGATCGTCCCAAATTGTTTCCTAAAATCAAAAAAAATCTTGTCCAGTGCTTTATTGGCAATTGGCATATAGACACCAACAAAAGGTATCTTCAGGTTCATAGCATACAACAAATTGGCAAATTCCCAGTTAAACTGGTGTGCCGCCATAATATGCACATTTCTTCCTTTCTCTATCATTGCATTTATGATCTCATACTCACCCGTGCTTCTGTACTGTATCTCCTTTTTAGAAATGGAAATAAATTTGATCGTCTCAATAAATGTGTCAATGAAATTGTGGTAAAAGTCCTTTGCAATACGTACTCTTTCCTTTTCCGTCTTTTCAGGGAATGCCAGCTGCAGGTTATTCATCACCACATCGCGGCGGTATTTTATGATATAGAATACCAATCCATAAATACCATCCCCAAAGAAATACAATACCCGTAAAGGCAATAAAGAAACCAGGTATAAAAACCCGTAAATAACATAATACATGATGCGCAAAGATAGCCAACTACAACACTATATTCTGCACCAGTGCACTTTGATCCGGGTAATCAGTATTGAAATGCAGGCCGCGGCTTTCTTTGCGGAAAGCAGCTCCCTTAACAATCAGGTATCCAACCGTGATCATATTACGCAACTCCATCAACTGAGTGGATAATGAAGTGTTTTGATAAAGTTGTTCGGTTTCTTCCCATAACAGGTCCAGGCGGTGCATCGCCCTTTGCAGACGCACATCATTACGTACAATGCCGACATAATCACTCATCACCAGTTGCAGTTCCTTCAGGCTTTGCGTAATCAGGATCATTTCCTTCGGCTCAGCCGTGCCCCGGGCATTCCAGTCCGGGATATTCTCTCTGATCTCAACTGATCTCACTTTTTCTTTTACGTCAATAAAACACCGGTGAGCAAATACCATAGCTTCCAATAGTGAATTACTGGCCAGCCTGTTGGCCCCATGCAAACCTGTACTGGAACACTCCCCGCACGCATACAAATTCTTAACTGAGCTCCGGCCCCACTCATCAGTTTTAATACCCCCGCAACTATAATGGGCTGCCGGTGAAACCGGGATCATGTGTTGGGTAATATCAATTCCAACAGATAAACATTTCTCATAAATATTGGGGAAATGTTCAATGAATTTTTCTTTACTGAAATGGCGGCAATCCAGCCACACATGTTCTGTACCGGTTCGTTTCATCTCGCTATCTATCGCCCTTGCCACAATATCTCTCGGCGCCAGGTCCTTTCTCGGATCATATTTTTCCATGAAGGCCTCCCCGTTCTTATTCCGCAAAATTCCTCCATCACCCCTCACTGCTTCCGTGATCAGGAAAGCCTGTCCTTTTAACCCGGGTTCATACAATGCTGTCGGGTGAAATTGTATAAACTCCATATTTTCTATACGGCCTTTGGCCCGGTAGACCATCGCTACTCCGTCCCCGGTAGCTATTGATGGATTGGTGGTGGTCCGGTACACCTGCCCGTTACCACCCGTAGCGAGTAATGTAATTTTCGCCAGGATTTTCTCAATATGGTTTGTTTCCAGGTTCAGTACGTAGACACCATAACATTCAATATCCGGTGTTGATTTAGTAACCAGGTAACCCAAATGGTGCTGGGTAATGATATCAATAACAAAACAATGTTTGATGAATTCAATATTCTTTTGGGCAGCCACCGCATCTATCAATGCCCGTTCCATTTCCTTACCTGTTATATCCTTATGATGCAGGATGCGGTATTCGGAGTGACCTCCTTCTTTTCCCAATTTATAATCACCATCTTTCTCTTTATCGAACCTGGCACCCCATTCAATGATCTCATTCACCCTGTCAGGGCCTTCCTTTACAACAATCTCCACTACTTTTTCATTACACAAACCATCACCGGCAATGAGTGTATCTTCAATATGCTTTTCAAAGCTGTCATTCTCCAGGTCATTCACCACGGCAATACCGCCCTGTGCATACTTAGTGTTGGTTTCGTCTGCAGTGGCCTTCGTCATCACCACTACTTTTTTATCGGGAAACTCCTGCGCCACCTTTAAAGCATACGTAAGTCCTGCAATACCTGAACCAATTACCAAAAAATCTGTCCGCATATTATTGTTTATTCCCTCAAATGTACTGCATCAGCTTTTCCCTGCAAGCAACTGTTGAAAGGAATCATTGTGGTGCTGTGTACCTGACGATCTCGATACCGATCCCATTCGGGTCAATAATTGCGAAATGCCGGTCACCCCAGGTTTCATTGCGTAATTCCACTTCAACCGGCACATTTTTCCTTTTGATTTGTGCATAAATTTCATCCACATTTTCCAATTCAACAGTCAGGTAAACACCTTTGCCGGGAAAAGCCTGCTGGAAAACGGGCTGTTGCGAAGGATGCCCTGCTTGTAAAAAACTGATCATATCTTCTCCACCGGGAGTTTGCAGTAAAACAAACCATTCGTTCTCAAATTTTACTGTAAAACCCAATACAGTGGTATAAAACTCTTTTGTCTCCCTCAGCTTGGCAGTTATAATACCAGCATTCATTATTATATTCCCTAGTTTATCATTTTTTGATTGTTTTTCCGTGGTCACAGCCAGCAAACCTGTTGCCAGCAGTGACAGGATCAATGTTTTCATCTGACATGATTTACTTAAATACCAATTTGCACTTCGGTCAGGTTGTTCACCGGGTTATTAAAATCCATATACAGGTATTGCTCCCTGCAAAAACCCGTCATCTGTTTGCCGCTGGCATAAATATCCCCGATCACCCGGTCGTAGGTTTCATACAGGTGATCCCAGGCTCCATGATGCATAACACTTACACAATTAAAAGGAGGTAATTCCTTAAAAAGAAAAACAGATTCTTCTGCCGGTTCTTTGTTTACCGGCAAACATATCTCTAGGGTGAAAATAGTATCCGGTTTACCATCGGCTCCATTATAGATCCAGTGCAGGGGGCCGGTTGGAAGTAAATGCCGGCGGGCTGCTTCCGAATAGAGTTGTTCAGCCACCTTGCCTACAAATTGCTGAATGTCTTTCAGGCTCGTCCGGGCAGTAAAGAAAATAACCGGGATAGCTGGAATTGACTTTGTGTTCATCGTTTTAATGTTTTGTTACTCAAAAAAACGACGGGATAGTGACAGCCCTGTGTCAGGATGTTTTGGGCGATGAAAATTATTTATAGTGCTCCGCCAGTTCTTTAAGAAGTTTTCCTACTATTTCTTTCAGTGAATATGGTGATTCAATCCTTGCGGAGCTGGTGTACATCAGCAACCAGCGGCAAAAAGGTTCGGGGTAAGAAGTGAGAAAACGCATATAGACCCTTCCTTCTTTTTCTTCCTGCGACACAAAGCCCTGATAATATTTCTGGGTCAGCATATAACGGGCGGCCTCTTTTTTAAAGCTGACAATGATCTCCTGCATTTCTCTTTCCTCTGTCATTTGCTGAATATACTCTTTCAGCGAGGGATGTGGCGTGTCATCAAAGCGTTCTTCCATAATAAGGAGCTTCCGGATTCTGTCCAGCCGGAAATCCCTGTAATCTTTCCGTAACCGGCACCAGCCGATAAAATGCCAGGCTTGTGCGTAGTAAAACAGCCCGATCGGTTCAGCATCGCGTATTGTTGTTTCTTCTTTATAGGAAGAGAAATATTCCAGCCGGATCACTTTCTTATCAACAATAGCCTGGTGCATCGTGGAGAGATAAAGCTGTTCTGAAGTATTTACCGGTACAGGGCCTGTATGGACAGCAATCTTTTCGTCCAACTGTTCCACATAATCTTTATCTGCAGATCGCAGCACAGCTTTGATTTTGAACATGGCAGAATCAAAATATTTTTTTACAGAGGCGTCTGTAAACTGCTGCACCAATTTTCCTCCCAGTAATAAAGAAGAAGCTTCTTCTTGTGTGAACATAACAGGCGGCAGCCGGTATCCTTCCATTATAGAATAACCGATCCCTGCTTCACCAATAACCGGGATACCGCTTTCATCCAAAGCCTTTACATCACGGTACACAGTGCGAAGGCTGAGACCAAAACGATCGGCCAGTTCCTGTGCAGTCACTCTCTTTTTACTTTGCAGATGCACCAGTATGGCGTGCAGACGGTCTACCCTGTTCAATGAATTGGTTTTAGAACGGCTAAGATACTATTTGCTTCTTTTCGAACTGATATAAGCGATAGCTCCTCTGGTAATCAGTAGTTGCGCTATCCCGTAAGTAAGCATAACAGCAAGTCCTGCTGCTTCAAAAGGCTGGTAGAATTTATTAATGGCTAATACAGAATCCGATAAAATAAATAATACAGCTCCGGCCATCATCAGCTGCCCTGCTTTGCTGTTTTTAATAAACAGCATATGCAGGGCCAGCAACAACATAAAACTGATAACAATACCATAGACCGGCACCGGAACTTTCATGTCTCCGAGTTTTGGATAGAGAACAGCTATTAATACTGCATAATAAACAACGACAACAGCCGGTAACCACCACCTGCTTTTTACCTGTTCATTAACCCGGACACGGTGAAAGAAGAAGATATAAAACAGATGCGCTATCAAAAATGCTGACAACCCTAATAAAAAGAAGACAGGCCTCCCCTGCTGAAACATCAGCAATACATCTCCCAGCCAGGAAAAAGCCAGAGCTGCTATGATCCATTTTTTTAGCCCGGAAGAAACTGTAGTAAGGGAAGAAACAAAGTAAATGATCATGACGATCATTAATAAAGGCTTGGTGATTTTTTCCAGCCAGGGGCTGTCCATGTACATACCGGCAATATTTCCTGTCAGCACTAACAGGAAAAGAATGACCCAGTTGATTTTCTTCATATAGCAAGTTATGGTTCTATCCAGGCTTCGTTCTCTTTCAGCAGGTTAATAAGCTCATCCACCGCCACATCACTATTCACATTTTTTTTCACCACTTCTTTCCCTTTATATAATGTGATTTTACCGGGGCCGCTTCCCACGTAACCAAAATCAGCATCGGCCATTTCACCGGGGCCGTTCACAATACAACCCATGATGGCGATCTTCACTCCCTTCAGGTGATTGGTGCGGGAACGGATCTTTGCTGTTGTTTCCTGAAGATCAAATAAAGTGCGGCCGCAACTCGGGCAACTGATGTATTCTGTTTTCGATATTCTTGTCCGGGTGGCCTGTAAGATAGAGAAAGCGGTATTATTAGTAAACTGGTAGATATCTTTTACCTCGAGATAGGTCCTGCCTTTGGCCTTAATGTTTTCCATCTGTGCTTTGCTGCTATAACCCAAACAAATCCCGTCGCCAAAACCATCAAGCAACAACGCACCAGTTTCTGTTGCGAAATGGATCAGGTGTTCATCAGGTGTTTGCCAACTGCTGTCAGTTATCAGCACAACCGGATTTTTGATATCCCTGTTTTGCAGCTCGACAAACATACGCCGGACTGATTGCATCGCATTTTGATTGGCGCTGCTCAGGCAAATAACTACAGAAAGATCGTTGGCTAACTTATCAAGATACGTGTAGTTATTGATCGCTGTTTCATCACTGAAACAATCGATCATCACAAAATTGATATATTCACTTTTTTCTTCAGCTGCTGCAAAACCGCTATCCTGGAAGATCGGGTAGTACGTTGTCTTATCAGCTCCTGACCATGCCCCCGGGTAGACAATTACTTTAAGAGTACCCGGCAAAGCAAAATCCAGTAACTGGTGGCCCGTAAAAATATAATCTGCCGCTGCATCACCAATATTCCATTTATCGGTTAAGGCATCGTAAGTATAGCCTACGCTTTGTAAATGAGCAGGAGTTATCTTTTCTAGTTTACTCAGGTCAGCAATGACAACAGGTACATGTTTACTCCCGATATTATCTACCGCAAAAGTTTCCCTGCGCTGGTAATTAAATGGATCGTAAGGAAGTCTGATGCCTGATGCCTGATGCCTGATCGCTTTATCAGACCCTTCTTTTCCTGCTTCTGGCATCCGGCCTTCTGTCGCATATCTTTTCACCAGGTCTTTACAAACCGGTATTTCCAGTTCTGGATCTTCCGTCAGGGAAACACGGATCGTATCACCGATACCATCTTCCAATAATGATCCGATACCGATTGCCGATTTTATTCTTCCATCTTCACCATCGCCTGCTTCCGTAACACCTAAATGCAGGGGGTAACATTCTCCAAATTCATCAAACATGGTTTTAATCAGCAACCGGTAAGCCTGTACCATTACCTGCGGGTTACTGCTCTTCATGCTCAGGATGATATTATGATAGCTTTCATACCGGGCAATCCGCAAAAATTCCATCGCACTCTCCACCATACCCATTGGAGTATCACCATAACGGCTCATGATACGGTCGCTCAGTGATCCGTGATTGGTGCCGATCCGCATGGCAGTACCATATTCCCTGCAAATTTTTACCAGTGGAGTAAACCGTTCCGTGATCCGGTCAATCTCTTCTGCATAATCCGTATCAGTATACTCGATCAGCTCAAATTTCTTCTTGTCCACGTAATTACCGGGGTTCACTCTTACTTTCTCCACGATCCTTGCAGCGATCTCAGCCGCATTCGGTGTAAAATGAATATCAGCAACCAATGGAGTTGTATACCCTCTTTTATGCAGTTCATTTTTTATGTTGAGGAGATTCTCTGCTTCCTTTTTAGAAGGGGCAGTAATGCGAACCAGTTCAGCGCCGGCTTCAATACAGCGAATACTTTGCTCCACGGTGGCAATAGTATCCATTGTATCAGTAGTAGTCATTGTCTGCACCCGTATCGGGTTGAAATTACCGAGCAGGAGGTCGCCGATCTTTACTTCTTTGGTAGCAAGACGTTTATAATGTGTGAGTGATTCGCTGTAAAATTCCATGAGAGATAAAGAAATATGAAAATCAGGTAATGTGCAAATTTAAACAACTAAACGAATGCAAGGTTCAGGGCATCCGGCTATTAATTGGCACAATACTGAATGGGCGGAGTTACCAGTCTTTCGACTGCCCGCCGCCGCTTTTGGCCTTTTCTTTCTGGAGGCGTTGCTGCACTTCTTTTTCCTTTTGTTCCAGCAATTTCAGGCGTTGTTCAGCTTCTTTCTGGTTCATCTTTGGCTGCTGTTGCTGTTTTTGTTTTTGTTGCTGCTCCTGCTTTTTCTTTTTGTTATCTTCTTCTTTCTTTTTGGGAGGTTCTTTCTTTTTCAGTTCAATAAGGGCTTTTTGCAGGTTTTCCCTGGCTTCCTGGTCGTCCGGGTTTAATTTCAGAGCATTCTTATACGCTTCAATACTTTCTTCGAGTTTTTTTTCTTTACTCAAAACAGCGCCTTTATTATACCAGGCCTTACTTCGTATGGCAGCATCCTTTTCCATCGTTGCCAGTTCCGTGTACATTTTCTTAGCCTCTTCCGGCTTGCCCAGCTTATACATGACAGCAGCCAGGTTAAATTTAGCCGTTATATTAACCGGTTGCAGTTTCACGGCTTCCGTATATTTTTTTTCCGCATCTTCAAATTTTCCCTGGCGGTAAAGATCATTGCCTGAAAGGATCAGTTCATTTACTTTTTGGGCAGGTAACCGGGTAAATGCGGCCAGGATCAATATCGTGATTAAATACCTCATATTTTTACCCGCTTTGTTTCCGGAATAAAATGCTCAGCCAGTAATAACAAGAACATGGCTCCGGCAAACCACATAAAGAATGTTTTATAATTCACCAGCGAGATATCACTAAATGCTTTGCGTTCTATCTGGCCTAATTGTGATTTGATCTCTTTCACGGCATCATCACTGCTTTGCAGGCGAACATACACCCCGTTGGTTGCAGCCGCCACCTGCTTCAGTACTGCTTCATTCAGTTTAGACACCACCACATTGCCGGCTTCATCCAGTTTATTTTGCCCGGTGGCAGGATCAGTGATCGTTGATCCCTCCGGCGAACCCACTCCCACTGTATTGATCAGCACACCCTGCTCCGCCAGCTTTTCCGCTGTGGCAATGGCTTGTGCATCATGTTCCTCCCCGTCACTGATTAGTACAATTGCTTTAAACCTTCTTTCTTTAATATTAAAAGCGTTCACACTCATGTTCAGCGCATCACTTATCAGGGTTCCCTGCTGTGGTACGGCATCAGGAGTGGCGGATGAAACAAAGAATTGTGCAGCCCCATGGTCCGTTGTCAGTGGCATTTGAATATACGCCTTGCCCGCAAACAATACCAAAGCAATACGGTCATCCGGCATTTCATTCATCAGTTTATTGACAAACTGTTTGGCTCTTTCCAGCCGGCTGGGTGCCAGGTCAGCGGCCAGCATACTCTTGCTTACATCCATTGCCACCACCACATCAATTCCTTTGCGGGTCACACTATCTGCATCACCTGGTTGTCTCGGGTTCATCACTGCAATGACTCCTGCGGCAAATCCAAGCGATAATACAATGAATTTGGAAGTAAAAAGTAGAGGTGAAAATGATTGGGCAAGAGCAGCCACCAGCTTTTCGTCACCCATCTTCTTTCTTACCTTCTTTTTCCATTGCAGCAGCAACCCGAAAAGCAGCAGGAAAATAAGAACAGCTGCCAACAGCCAGATGTAGTAATTATATTGAAACTGGAAGGTCAATTTTATTTGAATGTATCAATCAGTAAATATGAAAATGTTAGACCCCTTGGATTTATCAAGAATTACGCCACATTGGGAATATAACCAAAAGGCAGAACGTCATTTCCAAATTAGCACATCCGCAAATTTTCACATTACATTTTCCCCTCGAAAAAACCCAGCTGCTTCAGGATATCTTTCAGTATTTTCATGCGTACCGTTACCATATCAAAGTTTTTATCCTTTGATTCCAGGTTCAGCACAAAAAAGTAAGGATGGTTGTTTTCCTCGATCCAGCCCACGACCCAGCCAAGATGTTTGCCCGTTTGTTCATTCCAGAAACCCCAGCCGGTTTTGTATCCCAGGCGGTAGTTGGTATTGTTCTCAAAAAGCATGGCCCTTTTTACCATTTCCTGGTTGGTTTTGAAGAAACCGGGCAGTTCATCGAAGTATAATTTTTTCACCAGGCCCAGTTGCTGGTCCGGTGTTACTTTAATGGAATTATCTAACCAGAACGTATCAATGGCAGAAGTAATAACCACTTTATCCGTATCTGATTTTTTCCCATATCCCAGTGCATTCAGGTAGGTCTGCATGGTATCTTTCCCGATCCGACGGGCCACTTCCTGGTAATAAGGAACAGCAGATGCCCGGAACGCATCATACATAGTCAGGTCTTTGTTCCAGCTGTCGAAGGAACGGATCACCCCATCCCATTTGATCACCATACTATCGCTGCTGATCTTTCCGGTTTGCAGACCGATCAGTGAATTCACAATTTTGAAAGTGGAGGCTGGTAAAAAACTGCTGTCACGATAACGGGCCAGGTTATAGACAGTAAACTTACCGGTGCCATTATCCATCAGCGCAAAACAACCTTCTGCTTTATTGTCGTCAAAATATTTCTTCAGACTTTCATCCTGGTTCACATTATTAGGCGTGCAGGCCTGCATTAAAACGACCAGTACCGCAACACAAAAAATAACTCTCATCGCTGTTTTTAATTTGCAGCAAAGTTAGCCATCATTTGCTTCGCACTAAAATAGCTTTCTGGTAAGTTTTTACCTGGTAACTGTTTACCGAAGGACTTTCATCCGTGCCTTTGCCGGTAATGGCTACCGGTTTAGCGGAGATATTATAAAATTCAATATGGAGTTCACCATCCTCCAGCCAGTAATTATTGACGATAGTGGAGTTTTGCACGGTAAAGGCTCCGCAAAATTTACCGGCGATCATATATTGGTCTAATACGATACCATTGTTTTCATCAATTACCCAATGTCCCTTGGCAGTATCAACAGCGACCAGTTTATAGGGACGGTTATCTTCCGAAGCTGAACCATAAATGATCTGCCAGCTGAATTGATGACTACTGTCAGTCTGCTGTATCCTTAATTCCATATTCACCTTTTTAGGAACCGGGTCAGCGCCCTGGTACCAGCTCAGTTCACCTTTCCAGTTACCTGTCCAGCTTTGAGGAAAGTTATCCGGTTGAGAAAAAACAGCTGATGATAAGAAGCTAAGGAGAAATAAGACCAGGAAAGATTTCATGGATGATCTTTTTATTAAAAATAAAAAATCCCTTTTCATTTGCATGAACGGGATTGAATCAACGTGCCTCTGAATGCTGGTTACATATAAAAACCGCCTTTTTGTTTGTAATGCTTAACACCCTGGCAATCTCTTTTAGTGGCTGCGCAGGATGACATTAATAGCACTACTACCGCTACTACAGAAAAATAAAGCAGGAACTTCTTCATGCAAAAAGTTTAAAAATTGGGTCAACAAATTAATTAAGGAAATTCAGAGGTAGGGATTCGGTAGAATTATGCCATAGAGTAAGTAGAAAACGAAAATAATGCCGGGTTATTGTAATTCATAGTTTCCGCTGTGTTTTTTTTAAATAAATTTAATAATAGACTGTAATCAACAATGGCTCGTAGAATTACGAGCCATTGTTTTAATAAGAATCAATACTTTATTAAACGAATCACTTCAGCACCCCCAACTCCTTACCAATCTTAGCAAATGCAGCAATCGCTTTATCTAAATGCGACTGCTCGTGAGCTGCGCTCAGCTGCACCCTGATTCTGGCCTGCCCTTTGGCCACCACCGGGAAAAAGAACCCGATCACATAGATGCCTTCGTCTAATAATCTGGCGGCAAAGTTTTGTGCCAGTACCGCATCATATAACATAATGGGAACGATGGGGTGATCGCCGGGTTTGATATCAAACCCTGCTTCCGTCATTTTTTTGCGGAAGTATTTGGTGTTGAATTCCAGCTTATCTCTTAGCTCGGTTGTTTCGGTCAGCATATCCAGTACGGCAATAGAAGCTCCGGTAATGGAAGGTGCCAATGTATTACTGAATAAGTAAGGTCTTGATTTCTGGCGCAGCATGTCAATAATCTCTTTGCGGCCGGAAGTAAACCCTCCTGATGCACCACCCAGGGCTTTGCCCAGGGTGCCGGTAATGATATCAATCTTGCCTATCACGCCGCGGTATTCATGGGTGCCTCTTCCTGTTTTTCCCAAAAAACCAGAGGAGTGACATTCATCGATCATGATCACGGCATCATATTGCTCCGCCAGTTCAACGATCTTGTCTAATTGGGCAATTGTTCCATCCATACTAAAGGAACCATCGGTAACGATAATACGGCTACGGAGATGTTGCGTTTCGGCTAGCTTCATTTCCAGGTCGGCCATATTGTTATGTTCATAGCGGTAGCGCTGTGATTTGCATAACCGCACCCCGTCAATAATGGAGGCGTGGTTCAGCGCATCAGAAATGATAGCATCTTCTTCGCCAAACAAGGGCTCAAACACCCCGCCGTTGGCATCAAAAGCAGCGGCATATAAAATGGTATCCTCCGTACCGAGGAATTCAGAAAGCTTTTGTTCCAGTTCTTTATGAATATCCTGGGTGCCGCAGATAAAACGGACACTGCTCATCCCATAACCATGGGTGTCAATGGCCTTATGGGCTGCTTCGATCACTTTGGGATGGCTGGACAAGCCGAGGTAGTTATTGGCACAAAAATTCAGTACAGTCTTCGCACCTGCCTCGGCAGGCAGGTTTACCGTGATCTCAGCTCCCTGCGGGCTGGTGATCACCCTCTCGGTTTTGTACAATCCGGAGGCCTTAATGTCTTCTACTTCCTTAGCGATACGGGTCACAAATTTCTCGTTCATTGCAAGCGGTTTAGGGGGCAAATATAGAGATTGACCCGTTTGACTGCCTCATTTCGCCGGAACACCCAACATTTCACCCCCTGTTTCCTGCATTCTATCGCCCAAAAGACACTACTGGTCAATTTGGCCTTGCCAGCGGTTTAAATCCGGTATAAGTTTGCTGTAACATTTTTAGAATAAGTATCGTCAAACGTTCACAAACCAACAACCATGAGAAAGAATACACTCCGCATTTCACTAGTGGCCGTCGCCATCGCCGGGGCTCTCCTGGCATTTGGTTCCTTAAAATCTGCTCCAAAAGCTACAGGCCCCTGCAAAGAATCCCTGGATGAATGCTGCCAGCAAAAGAGCAAAAAAGGCGAAAACATGGTTTGGGAAAGCCTTTCCGGCCAGTTTTTCAGTTCTACTGACCTGAATTAAGGCCACCGGCCCTGAATTTCCTTTTTTATTGTAACATTTTACCCTCACTGACCGTAAAACCTGAAACCCCGGGCGGATTAGCTATTTTTACAGGGGACACCGGCTGTATTATGACTGAAAGGGAATATAATGAATGTGTAAGCACCTACGCTGACAATGTCTATCGCTTCATCCTGAAAAATCTCCGCCATGAGGAAGATGCCCGGGATGTGGTGCAGACCGCTTTTGAAAAAATGTGGCGCAACCGGGAAGAAGTAGATGCGGCTAAATGCAAATCTTACCTCTTTACCGTAGCTTACCACCAGATGATTGACCATATCCGGAAAGTGAAACGGATACAGCTGAAAGAGGAATTTGGCGAAGAAACAAGAGTGCAGAGCCGGCCGGCCAATAACCTGAAAAAAGTGCTGGAAGAAGCACTGGCCCGCCTGAGTGAAACACAACGTTCACTGGTACTGCTGAAAGATTATGAAGGATACAGTTATGAAGAGATTGGCAGGATCACCGGGTTGAGCGAAAGCCAGGTAAAAGTGTACCTGCACCGGGCAAGGGTTCAATTAAAAAGCTATTTGGTGAAACTGGAAAACGTCATTTAGAAGTACGAGGCAGACATCATGAATATAAACCGTCATAATTACGAAGAGTATTTTATCCTGTACCTGGATAATGAGCTGAGCAGCGAACAGCGCCGCAGCGTGGAGGAGTTTGCCCAGCTTCATCCTGACCTGCAGGAAGAACTGGAGCTGCTGCGGCAAACTAAATTTACTCCTGATGAACAGGTTATTTTCAGCCAGAAAGAAGAATTGCTTTTTTCAGGAGACCCTTCCTTTATAACTATCTCCAACTATGAAGAATGGCTGGTTGCCTATATTGATAATGAATTAGCCCCTGAACAAAGAACAGCCGTTGAAATTTTTGCCGGCCAGCATATCAATGTACAAAAAGAATTAGAGCTGTTCCAACAAACCAGGTTGCAGCCTGAAGCAATACTATTCCCGGATAAAGAATCGCTGTACCGCAAAGAAGAAAAAATCCGTCCCATTGTTTGGTGGAGAATTGCAGCCGCTGCGGTTTTATTTATCGGCATCGGTACCACTGCTGTTGTACTGCTGAATAATAAGAACGGCAATGAAACAACAGGAACAGGAACTGTTGCTACAACTAATGAAACAAAACAAGCGACGAGACCTGCTGACAATACTGCTATACCTGTTGAAAAAAACTCATCCGCTGCAACTGAATTAGCAGATAACAACAGCAATATTATTGCCCCGAATACTACTGAACAGTCCAACCCAAATAATAAGGTTCCAGTTCCTCAAAAAGTACAACCTTATATTGCTAATGAAAAGACTGTTGTACCGGATAACAGTTCAGTTAATAAAAAAGAACCGGAAGTATTCGCTGTTATTAAAGAGGATAAGCCAACAAATAACCTGCCGCAGCCATTGTATAATCCGAATGTAAATAACAAGCCGGATAATTCTGTTGATGTTAACATTGCTTCCGTTGACACGAAAGAAGCACAACAACAAAACGCTAACAAATCATCTGTAACAACTACTCCTGCTGATACGTATATAACTAAGACAGATGCAACAGCCAATCCCGAAGTACCACCTACTGAGCCTGAGTTTGCCAGTAACAACAACGGGAAAAAAGGTAAGCTCCGCGGTTTCTTACGAAAAGTAACCCGGACCTTTGAAAAGAGGACCAATATCAGCGCCACCGACGACGACGAACGTCTGCTGGTAGGCGGGCTGGCCATCAAACTGAAATAATTTTATATCATTGTAAAAAGAAAGAACATGAAGAGGATCTTTACCCTGTGCATGATCGTATGCACTACCATCACAAGTTTTGCCCAAACGGACAGCACAGCCAAACAAGAAGGACCGAAAGCAGATACCATCCGTATCGGTGGCATGGTCATCATCCGCGACCGGGACGGTAAGAACCGCCGGGTGGAAAAAGACAATGTGCTCCGCATCCGCGACAGAAGAAGGGATAAACCTTCCAATCTCAGCACCAATTGGTGGATATTGGATCTTGGTTTCTCCAACTATACTGATAATACTAATTATGGCAGCAGTGCTGCCCAGGGCTACGCATCAGGCAATACTGCCGGTGGCAGTGTACCCAGTAATAAAACCTGGTTCGACCTGAAGGATGGCAAATCCCGTAATGTGAATTTCTGGTTCTTCATGCAAAAACTGAACGTGGCAAAACATGTGGTGAACCTGAAATATGGTCTGGGACTGGAACTGAATAACTATCATTATAAACAGCCCGTACGCTATATTGCCACTCCTCCCGCAATGCCTGATCCTGTGCGTGTGAACTTTGATGTAACACCCGGCCGCAGCTATACCAAGAACAAACTGGCCGCTGATTATTTAACCGTACCGATGATGATCAATTTTAACTTTACACCCCGCCGGGAAAGAGGTTTTGGTTTCAGTGCCGGCATCAGCGCAGGCTACCTGTACAGTGCCCGCCAGAAAACAAAAACATCGGATGAAGGAAAAGAAAAAGCTAAAGATGATTTTGAGCTGAGCCGCTGGAAACTTTCTTATGTGGGTGAATTATCCTTAGGCCCGGTTCGTTTCTATGGTTCCTACGCTTTTAAGAATATGTATGAAAGAGGTTTAGATATGACACCTTATACCTTTGGCTTCCGGTTCAGTAACTGGTAAGAACCAAATAGTGATATTTTTTAAAAACGTTCTGTGCTTAACAGAACGTTTTTTTATTACTGTAAATACTCTCAATACCGGGAAAGCCGCAGCTTTATCACGCCGGAAATTTTCTAAACGCCCCGTTAAAACATATCCACAGCCTGTAATAAAATTTCGTGGCATTGCGTTTGAAGCAATGGACGGACCGCATTTCAACAGCCATGAATAAAACTGGTGGAAAATTTATTCTGCCTCCCGGGTTATAATTGGCCTTACTGAAAACACAAATAGTAATGAAGATTTTTTTTGTACTCACGGCAGTGACACTGGGCAGTGGTTTGCTGACAGCCGGCTCTTATCGTGCAGCAGAAGCCGCGAAAGCCTCTCACCTGAAAAATAAACGTTTTGATGCAACAGCCGGCCCCGTGGGCAGTATTTCCATTATTATTGATAAATCGGATTATGAACTGAGCGTATATGATGAAAAAGGCTGGTATGCCACTTTCCCCGTGGTATTCGGCAATAATTCCCTGGAGGATAAAAAAATGGAAGGTGATAAGAACACACCGGAAGGGAATTTTAAGATCATCAACAAAAAAGTACATGATAAATGGTGCCGTTTTCTCAGTTTGGATTACCCCAATGCCGAGAGCATGGAAAAATTTAAACGCCGCAAAGAAAGAGGCGAAATACCGGCTAATGCAAAAATTGGCGGCTCTATTGGTATTCATGGCACCTGGCCTCATGAAGATTTTGTGGTGGACCGCTATAAAAACTGGACGCTGGGCTGCATATCAATGAAGAACAGCGATGTGATGGAAATGTATACCTATGTTCAGCCCGGAACACGGGTCACGATCCGGAAGTAAGCCCGTTGCTATTGCCGGAGGAATTTCTGCATCTCAATTTTCCACTTCAACGGCTCCCTGCGTACAAATGATTCATGGCAGGAGGCATCATAAACCACCATTCTTTTTTGTGCTGAGCCAATGGAATTGTATATGCTTTCCGCCTCTTCCCGCAGTATAAAAACATCATTCGCCCCCCATTCCATCAAAACAGGGCAATCCATCTTTTTAACATAGTGGCTGGTTTGGTGACTAAACCCGTTGTATCCTCTTTCAATGCCGATCCAGAACGTGGTAAGAAATGCAAAAGGCTGCGCAGGAAACCCAAGGTTCCGTGCTTTATTTTTCAGGTAGGATTGCAGGGAAGCAAAGGGCATATCCAGTACCACCGCTTTGGGATGCAGATCATATTCAGTAACGGCTTTTGCAGCTGCAACGGCACCCAGTGAAACTCCGTACAGGTAAATATTTTTTTCTCCTTTCTGCGAAACAAAATCATACGCCAGTTTCACTTCTTCTGATTCGATCATACCAATAGTACTGGTATTGCCCTCGCTGTTGCCATGCCCGCGAAAATCCACCAGCATCACATTGTAACCCCAATACCTGAACTCATCTGCCTCATCCAGCAAAACCGATTTCTGGGATGTAATGCCATGAAAGAAAAGAACAGTTCCTTTTGCCACGGAATCAGTGGCGCTGTACCAGGCTTCAATGTTCAATCCCGAACTGGTTTTTAAGGAAACGGTCTGAAAGGGAAAAGCCGGTTGTTCAGTAATAACGGAGCGTCCCTGTTTGGGGCCCGTAAATAATTTCCAGGTTTTGGAGAAAATATTACGGGAAGAATGAGAATTGTTTAAAGGAATCCCTTCGTAAAAACGGGTCAGCTTATTGGCATATAAAACTGCCATGATATTGATGAGTATAAACTGGAACAGTAATACCCATAAAATCCATCGAATAACGGCTGGAAGCTTTCGTTTGACTTTGGCTGGTTCATTCATAAGATAATGGTACTCATCAAACCAGGAGTACGGTCAAAAATAGTTTTTCAAACGCAGACCTTCTACGAATTGATCAAAAAAATGTCATTTATAGAGCTCCGGAAGTTAAAAGTAGCTGGCAGGTATGATTTTTGCGATAATAATGCAGCTTTTAACCAGCTAAACGAATTCAGAAAAACCGATTGAAGCAGCCCATCCGTGCTGCTTCAGTCTTTTACAGTTTCCCGTTCTTAATTTCTTCCACCACCCCGGGATCAAGCAATGTCGTTATATCACCCAGATTTGATGTTTCCCCTTCTGCAATTTTGCGCAGTATGCGACGCATGATTTTCCCGCTTCTTGTTTTTGGAAGACCACTCACAAATTGTATTTTATCGGGTTTTGCAATCGGTCCGATAATCCGGGTAACCGTTTGCAAAATATCCAGGCGGGTCATATTCTCATCGCCATGCATATGTTCATAGATCACAAACGCATAAACACCCTGCCCTTTCACATCATGCGGATAGCCAACTACTGCACTTTCCACCACACCGGCATGCATATTAATCGCATTCTCCACTTCCGCAGTACCCAACCGGTGACCGCTTACATTCAATACATCATCCACACGGCCGGTGATCCGGTAATTACCCTGTTCATCTTTCAATGCACCATCACCTGTGAAATATAAATTATCGTAGGTGGCAAAATAATTGGTCCGGCACCGTTCATGATCTCCGTAAGTAGTTCTTAGTATGCCGGGCCAGGGTGCTTTAATACAAAGATTTCCTTTGAGCAACCCGTTCTCATCTTTCTCTGTTATCTCGTTGCCATTCTCATCCACTAAAATGGGTTGTATTCCCGGCATGGGTAGTGTAGCCCAGGATGGCTTGGCAGGTGTAACACCGGCTAAATTAGAGATCAGGCAAGCGCCGGTTTCTGTCTGCCACCAGGTATCCACAATCGGGCAGTTCTTCTTACCAATATTCTCATCATACCAATGCCAGGCTTCCTCGTTGATCGGCTCCCCTACCGTTCCCAGTACTTTCAATGAAGAAAGGTCTTTATTCTTTAGCGGCTCCAGGCCAAAACCCATAAGAGAACGAATAGCTGTAGGTGCTGTATAAAGAATATTCACTTTGTGCCGGTCAATAATATCCCAGAAACGTCCTGCATCAGGCCAGGTGGGAATGCCTTCAAACATAACTGAAGTAGCGCCGGCACTTAAAGGACCATATAATATATAACTGTGGCCGGTAATCCATCCGATATCAGCCGTGCAGAAATGAATATCACCGGGATTATATTGGAATACATTGACAAACGTGTAATTGGCCCAGATCATATAACCGGCAGTACTATGCACCACTCCTTTGGGTTTACCGGTGCTGCCTGATGTATATAATATGAACAATGGATCTTCTGCATCCATTTCTTCTGCCGGGAATGAGACCTTTCCTTCCTTCTCCACCTGTTGTTCGGCATGTTCCATTTCATCTTCCCACCACACATCTCTTCCTTTCAGCATGGAGACGGGAGTTCTTGTTCTTGTATAAACAATTACTTTTTTCACGGTTCTGTTACCGATCAATGCATCATCAATCACACTTTTGAGGGGAATATCTTTACCACCGCGGTAAGCTCCGTCGCAGGTGACAATGAATTCTGCATTGGCATCATATAACCTGTCGGCAATGCTCTGTGCAGAAAAACCGCCGAAGATCACACTGTGAATGGCACCGATTCTTGCGCAACCCAGTACGGCATAAGCCAGTTCAGGTACCATGCCCATATAGATACAAACCCGGTCTCCTTTCTTAACCCCGTTATTGATCAGTACCTGTGCAAACTGGCAAACTCTTTTATGCAACCGGTTATAAGTAACCACCCTTACTCTTTCTTCCGGGTTGTTTGGCTCCCAGATAATGGCGGGCTTATCTCCCATTTCCTCAAGGTGCCTGTCGATACAATTCTCGGTAATATTGAGCCTGCCACCCCTGAACCACTCCACTTTTGGTTCCTTAAAATTCCATTCCAGCACTTTGTTCCATTTCTTTCTCCATTTAAAATGCTCGGCTATGGAGCCCCAAAATTCTTCCGGTTCATTTACACTTACACGGTAAGCCATTTCATACTGGTCCATGCTGCGAATCTGGTAGGGATATGACATAACAATCTTTATTATTGATCTGAGGTAATTACGGAGCATAAATTTACTGAACTGTTGCTAAACTCCGTTCAATTTGCTGGTAACGTTTCCGGTAAAATTGTTTTACCATTTTTCATAAATGCCTATCTTACCTCATAGATTATTTATCACTAATAACTAACGATGAAACCAACGACCATACGAAGTGTGATTGCCGCTTCCTCTGCAGGTACCATGATCGAGTGGTACGATTTCTACATCTTTGGAATGCTTGCCAAAACCATCTCCACCCAATTCTTTCCCGAAGGAAATGCCACAGCTGCATTGCTCAGTACCCTGGCCATATTCGCCGCCGGGTTTATTGTCCGTCCTTTTGGTGCTCTGGTTTTTGGCCGCCTCGGCGACCTGATCGGCAGAAAATATACTTTCCTGCTCACACTGGTGTTAATGGGGGGCTCTACTTTCCTGATCGGGCTGGTGCCGGGCTATAAGTCTATTGGAATCGCAGCTCCTTTACTGGTATTATTATTAAGACTGATACAAGGTTTGGCACTCGGTGGTGAATATGGCGGTGCGGCAACCTATGTGGCCGAACATTCTCCTGCACATAAAAGAGGTTTTTATACCAGCTGGATACAAACAACAGCTACCCTCGGATTATTTGTTGCGCTGGGCGTTATCATGCTGGTGAAACTGAATATGCCAGATGATGCCTTTAATGCGGAATGGGGTGGCTGGCGTTACCCGTTCTGGATATCTATCTTATTAGTGATCGTTTCCGTGTATATCCGGTTAAAAATGTCGGAGTCGCCGTTGTTCTCCAAACTAAAATCAGAAGGGAAAATATCAGCCAACCCATTAAAAGAAAGTTTCCGGCACAAGGCCAATTTTAAAATGGTGCTGATGGCTTTGTTTGGTGCGGTTATGGGGCAGGGTGTTGTCTGGTACACTGGTCAATTCTATGCACAGAGTTTT
Organism: Chitinophagaceae bacterium UBA4411; assembly: GCA_002400415.1. Lineage (GTDB taxonomy): Bacteria > Bacteroidota > Bacteroidia > Chitinophagales > Chitinophagaceae > CADEDV01. The sequence goes on along the minus strand of DGQP01000007.1, from coordinate 51,377 downwards.
TTAGAGAACTCCTGCAAATTGGAATTTGAGCAAAGCCGCACCATTATGTTATGGGCCATTGCTTTTGCCACACCGTTCTTTGTATTCTGGGGCTGGCTGAGTGATAAAATCGGGAGAAAATGGATCATGATGACGGGAATGCTACTGGGAGTTCTGTTATACCGGCCTGTATTTTCCACTCTTCTTCAAGATACAGATATCAAAAAGCTGGTAAAAGGCGACGCAATCCTTGTTAAAACAGATACTGCTTATAAAACAAATTCTTTAATAGAAATAAGAAATCGTTACACGACTAAAAACGGAGCCTCTTTTACAAATTTGATGCTAGACACTTTAGGTACTTCATATACAAAAGTTGGTGGGTTCAAAGCACTTTCCTCAGTCTTGAGCCAAGATTTAACAGGCACCTTTATTGATAAAAAAGTAAATACTGGTACCTATTGGAAGTTTGTAGCCCTGGTTTTCTTTCTAATCTTTCTAGTAACCATGGTCTACGGCCCCATCGCAGCCTTCTTAGTTGAAATGTTCCCGACCAAGATCCGCTATACATCTATGAGTTTGCCTTATCATATTGGTAATGGTGTCTTTGGCGGGTTAGTACCCTTTATTGGCTTATTACTGACCACTTCCTTTCCCTCCGATCCGTTGGTGGGTTTGTGGTACCCTATCGGTATTGCCGCTCTCTGCCTGCTGATAGGCGCTGTTTACCTCCGCAATAAAATTGACGAAAACGTAGAAGATTAAAAAAATAACTATGAATAGCGTAAAAAGAGCTCTTGGTTTTATCTGGTTCATCCTGGCCCCGGCCGTTGTTTATTTCCTGGTGGACAGAGCCATCGTTCATATTGATCCCGCCGGGAAAAAAGATATCAATAACCCGGTAATCTGGGTTATCATTATCGGCATCTTTACCCCTATTGCCATCGGTCTGATGATTTTTGGCTGGTATGCCATCAAAGGGGAGTATGACCATCTTCCGGAGAGTTCTTCCGAACTCTAAGCTGTTTCCCGCATCCGGTGTTTAAGACGACCTGAATGCCACCGGGTGATCTGTTTTTTTATGCGGCCCCAGAAAGATGCGCAATAAAATTCTGAATGCGGCCAGTTCAATAAACACAAAACACAAAGCCAGCAGGATAATAAGTGCTGTCTGCCCGCTGTGTACGTAAGTGAACAGGACATCAATACCAATAAAAGCTGCCGTGACCGGGAAGCCCAGCATACCCATTGCTGACAATAAAAACAGAAAGCCGGTAGTTTCCTGTTCATAGACATAGCCATGAAAGCGGTTGAGCGAAATATCATTATCAATGCCTTTTATTCTTTGCAGACAATAATAGCCTGACAGAAAAGCTACCAACACCCCGCTGCTATAATAAGCAAGCTCAATAAAGTTAATATGGCCGGTGTTGAATACCACTGCAGCAATGATATATATATGCCCGGTTATTAAATAGTGCCATGCTTTTAAAGCCGATTGCCGGAAAGAGAATGCAAACAGGATCACCGCAAGGGCGATGCTGATCAGCACAATAGGTAAGACAGGCTGCACGGATTGAAAAATTCCGGGGCTACTGTACCCCGCGGCAACCAGCACCACACCTGCAACTTCTAATACAACAATAAGAACACCTGATTGCAGGAATTCCATTTTTTTGCCCAGCCATTTAAAAGGGCTCCATACATACCTGAACATGATCGTATCAAGATTCCATTCTTTGATACTCAGCATAAACAAAGCAGCTTTTAGTCTGGAAACAGCCTTTTGCTCAGGCTTTGTATAATGAAAGAACTGGTGATGCACCAGGTAGTTCAATACGGAAGGCGATACCAGCAACTGGTACGTTCTTAAAAAAGCGTTCCCTGCAAAGTGGATCAGTACCAGCCAGTGAAACCCTAATGCCACCTCAATGAACATTAAACCTATTTGTGCGGCTGATGAATAAGCGATCTGCGTTTTTACTGTTGGTTGCACTCTTGCGATCATAGTTGCAATAATGGCTGTTAATGCGCCAATAACAATAATAACTGCCTTTGCCCATACCATATCTTCCCAAAACGGATGTGTACGCAGTAACAGGAAAACACCAATATGTACACTTAATGACCCATAAAATATAGCTGAGGAGGAAGTGGGCCCTTCCATAGCCCTTGGCAACCAGCTGCTGAAAGGGAACTGGGCTGATTTAATAACAGCCGGTAAGATCATCATACAAACGATAAATACAGCCATGCCTGCCTGCCCTGATACAAAAGCCAGCTCCTTTGCTTCTCCCAATTCCGGAAAAGTGATATTCCGGTTCACAAGATGGTGCATCATCCACATGGCCAGCATTAATGCCACATCACTGATACGGTAATTAGTAACCGCCTTGAAAGCATTCTTTACCGGCAAATAACGGTTCCGGTAAAAAGCAATCAGCAAAAACGAGCAAATGCCTTTTATCTCCCAGCCGATGAACAGGGTCTCAAAATTCCCGGAGAGAATGATAAAATTATATGCCGTTGAAAATAATAAGATCGTATTAAAAAAACGCTTATACCCCGCATCGCGGTGCATATAATACTTACTGAAAGTGGCTACCAAAAAGAATAACAGTGCTCCAACGATACTGAATACTGCTGTTATCTCGTCATAATACAATTGAATGGCAAAAACAAAATGATCCGTCTCATAAAGTGCAGCCAGTTTATAGCTTACGGGCCGGAGGCCATCAACCATCCACCAGGTGGCAAAGGCAACAGCGATCAGTATATTGAAAACTTTTGCAAATCGAACAATATTGCCAATCGGTCTTTCATTTTTATTTTGCCAGAAAAGAGTGGCAAGAAAAGCCAGCATCGGTACAGCAATAAACAAAAAAAGCAGTTGGTCCATTTAGTGTTTTTTAATCCAGCAGGTAAACCGGCAAGTTCTCTTCCGTGGCATGAACAATATGATTCGTTTCCATTTCCTTCGCCCCCTCGATAAATTGTTCCATATTATGAATGGTCTTTATTTCGCCGGCTTTAGTAAGGGGTTCATATATAGCAAAAGCCCCGTTTCTGAAATAGTAAAACTGTTTTTCTTCCGGGTCAAACGCCGCTATATGCACCCATTCGTTTTTATACCATTCAAATACTTCGGGGGAGGACTGAATGGCCTTCAGCACTATTTCGGGTTTATGTTCAACTATCACCAGTAACCGCACCGGATCATGTACTTCAATCATTTGCCAGGGAAGGCCGGGCCTGAGGTCTCCGTCGCTGCTGTTGGCCACACCAAATAACCCCATCACATTATGCGGTAATTTGGTACCTGCTCCCAGTTTTATATTATCCACCCTTGAAAAATAATATTCCAGGTTGATGCCACCGCAAACCAGGCCAATTGGACGCATCACCGCGGAGAGGATAGTACCATCCGGGTCAGTGGTATGGTCGTAACTGTTGAGAAAGGCACGGCGGTCCAGGAACAATCCTTTTGTAACCTGCCTGCGGCCGATAATGGCCAGCGTATTCGTACCATGACCCAGTTCAGGCCTTGGTTCAAATAAAGAAACGGACCGGTTGTGAATCGCTTTACGAACCTGCTCCAGTTCCTGTTTAGTATTAATAGAAGCAAACCGCCTGCTTCGTTCTTTCGCATTCAGGTTCAATGCTGTTTCAAAATGCTGGATATTGATGATATGCAGTTTTGTATTTTCTTCAGTCAGGATTTTTTCATCATAATAAGCCATTACATCCGCAGCTGTATCATGCATGGCACCTACAAACTGCGTGCTGGCAGGAATATTTATCCCTTTTACCGCCAGGGCTTTTCTTACTTTATCATGATTTAAGATGAACGCCTGCACCCGGGCATTGGTGGCGCCCGGTCTTCCGCTACAGGCGCCACAATCATGGGCGCCATGATGCGGGTTGTTGGCACTGCTGCTGCCATGTGCAACGATATACACAAGCGGGGCAAAATCTTTGATCAAGCCGATCCCCCTTAAAAAACCTTCAGCCCGGGTTGTCATCTCATCCACAGTATAACCAACCTGCAGTCCGTTCTCAATATCAGCAGGGCTTTTATTCTCAATGGTCAATACGGATAATTTATCCATGTATCCATATGCATTGGAAATAGCCGGGCTCATTTTGGGGCGGAACAGCATTTGCATTTTTTTGACAAAGGCCCAGAAACCAAAACCAATGCTGAGGAAAAAGCCGGATAGAATGCCGTGCGTGTATTTGGTATAGATTATCTCTTCTTTGGGAACAGATGTTGCTCCGGATTCTTTGATCAGGAATTTTGGTGTTACCGGTGCAGGGCAAAGTTTATCATAAAACTTCCCTCCCTGTTGCTGGAAATAAAATTCCACACCAAAAAAACCGGGCGCCCCGAATGTTATTGCTTTTTTATCTACCGCTTCAATATGGCGTCGGATGGAATCCTCCCGCTCATCAATACAAAAGATCGCCTGCAGGGAAGGCGGCTCTTTTGACATTTCATTTATACCTGTTTGCTTTCCCCCGGATTCTCTTTTTTCATTGGAAAGCAAGATTCCCTTCAACACAGAATCATAATAACTCCATTCAAAAGCCTCCTGCCATAGTTCTATCACCTCCGAAAATTCTGTTTGCGGAATATCGGCAAATAAATCAGCCGGCGGAACTAAAACATGATGGGCCAAAGGAGACCACCTGCCTCCCAGTGTATATTGCAATGCATCCAGTTCTAACAGCAATTCAAACGCAACCAATTCTTTCAAACTGATCTGTTTCCTGTCGAGCAGGGTTTGCGGATTATCTTCCACGGCACTTACAAAACCACTCCAGCCATGATGGGCGAACTGCTGATCAAATAAATATTGCTCAAAATATTCTTCCTTTCCGACAATCTCTTTCAACAAACCATTGATGGAATAGTCACCCGAAAGGAATTGCTTCCTGACAGCCCGGGTTGAGAAAAAACTAACCAGGCCGTTTTGCTCCAGCTCTTTAATGCTTTCCAGGAAAGGTTTATTCGTCACCGGGAAAGCTTGTATCGCAATACCCTGGTCCAGAAAACTACAGAGGATACGAAACAATAACGGGTGGACTTTATTATCCAGGTCCAGCTGGTAAACGTCTTTCCAATAGCTGCGCAGCCGGCCGATACGCGGATGATTAATTGTATCATATGGTTTGGAGATAAGGTTTGCTTTCCACGTACCGGCTGCGCTTTTGCCTTTTTTCCCGGCTATGACCATTTCCAGCACATCTTCCCTGATCCTTCCGGTTTTGTACATTTCCCTGTACTCAGCTAACTGGAGATGCACCTGGAAACCAAATATTCCTGATGCCTTAAAAATACCTTCATAGAATTTCATGTGCTGAAAAGCATGAAGGGAATTATGATGGATAAAATCCCTCAGTGCCTGCTGCGATGGCAGGTAATGCTTTAATTCATGCAATACCTGTTTTTCGTTAAACGGCAGGTGCTGGTCCCCCCGTTTTTCAATCGTTACTGTTTCATTTTGCATCAATGTTGTTTAATCTTTCTCTGAGTGCACATGTATTGCATCCTCCATTTTATAAGCTGGTTTGAAGTTCTGCAGGGTCACCTCTATATTTTTATCTTTGGAACCATAGTTCAGGAAGTCCCTGATCAGTTCCAGCACATCATAATCTATATAGACGGTATTCGCAGCATCAATCACTACCTTACTGTTGGATGGTAAGTGAGCCAGTGTTTGCTTAACAGCCGCCTTATTCAGGAAAGAAACCTCCTGTGCCAGGTCAATATGAATAGTTTCGCCTTCTTTGTGTTTTTCTTTTTTGAAGAAATAAGCCAGTTTCATATTACCCCGGAGGATAAAGAAAATACTCACGGCCAGCCCGATTCCCACACCCTTCAGAAGATCGGTTAATACTACAGCTACCACAGTCACAACAAAAGGGATGAACTGGTGCTTGCCCGTATGCCACATATGGGTAAATACTTTGGGGCTTGCTAATCTCAGCCCGATCATGATCAGGATAGCTGCCAGGGAGGCCATCGGTATCTTATTCAATAAGAACGGGATGCTGACTACAGCCAGTAACAGGAAAATGCCGTGGGCTACAGCCGATAGTTTTGTTCTCGCACCGGCATTCACATTGGCAGATGTTCTTACAATAACGGATGTCATGGGTATACCACCAATTAAACCGGATAAAATATTACCCACTCCCTGCGCCTTTAATTCGGTATTGGCACTTGAGAAACGCTTCATCGGGTCCATCTTATCACCTGCTTCCAGGCACAATAATGTTTCAATACTCGCAACGATAGCAATAGTAACACCGACCACCCATACTTTTGAATTCGAAAATCCCGAGAAATCAGGCGTGGTAAACTGACCAAAGAACTCGCTGAAAGAAGAAGCCGTTGGCAGCGTAACTAAATGCTCCTGTCCAATTATTGCTAGTGAAGAACCTGTTGATTTGAATAGTTCATTCAGGATGATACCAACAATCACTACAACCAGCGCTCCCGGTATTGCTTTTATTTTTTTCAGCGACGGCACTTTGTTAAATGCCACGAGGATTCCTATCGAAACAACCGTTATAATAATCGCACCCAGGTGTGCATAGTTAAAAGAATGAATAATCTCCGTAAAGAAACCCTTATCCTCACTCAGTAACTCATAGGAAAAAAAATCTCCTTCATGCTCTTTATCATAACCGATAGCATGTGGTATTTCCTTTTTAATAATAATGATGCCGATAGCTACCAGCATTCCCTCGATCACACTGGTTGGAAAATAGCTGGATATACTACCGGCTTTTAAAAAACCAAGTGTTAATTGTATTAAGCCGGCTATAACCACTGCCACTAAAAAGGGTTCATATCCCAGGTCAGTAATCGCCGCTACGATAATAGCGATCAGACCCGCAGCCGGACCCGATACGCTTACGTTTGAGTTACTTAATAGTCCAACAACAATCCCACCGATTACGCCGGTAATAATACCGGCAAAGGGTGGTGCACCACTTGCCACTGCAATGCCCAGGCATAGCGGTAATGCTACCAGGAAGACGACCATGCCAGATAGCATATCCGCTTTAAAATACTTCGTACTTAACTTCATCTTTAATTCTTGTTTTTAATTAATTCAGGTTTTCCCCCGGTTTTTTAAAGAACTGCTGTTTTTAATTGTTTATCTTCTTTTTGCATCCTGGTCAGGTTCTTGAAGAAATCCACTTCACCGTTTTCGACATTGTACATACCTCCCACCAGGCCTATTTCTCCTTTTGCAAACATTTCTTTCACGATTTCACTGCGGGTGAGTATTTCTTCCAGGCTGTTTTCAACATTGGCATAAGCCACATTATCATGAAACAGGTGGTCCTTTTCATTCTTCAGCATGGCCTTGCTGATAGACGGTTGTATCCTGCTCAGCAATTCAGTAATATGCCCGTCTTTTACGCCTGCTTTTGCACTTTTGATAGCGCCGCACTCTGTATGGCCAAGTACTACAAGTAATTTTGATCCGACATATTTCACCGCATATTCAATGCTGGCGATGATGTCATTATTTACAACATTACCGGCCACACGGATACTGAACAGGTCGCCAAGGCCCTGGTCAAATACCAGTTCTACAGAAGTACGGGAGTCCATGCAGCTCAGTATCACCGCAAACGGGTATTGTCCTTCGCGGGTCTCATTGATCATTTCAAGATGATCATGATCTGCATTCAGGTTATTAACAAAGCGCTGATTCCCTTCCACCAGGATTTCATAACATTTATACGGTGTAAGATTTGCCAGGTACTCTTTAGAATGTTTTCTCATCAGTTATATAATTTTATACAGCTACCGCAGAAAGCAGTAACATCAGTTAATAATGTAATTACTCAGTAAGCCCGTTACGGGCACAAAAATGTGTTCAGGATTGTCTGGAATTATCCAACATTCGGAGGGGGAACAAGCAGTTCGCCGTGGTAGGCGACATAAGTGCCTGCATTCTCGCATTTTTGATAAGACAGGGTCAGCGGGAAGAAATGAGCATCATGATGCTGATCGTGCAGGTATTCTTCGGAGAAAGAGCTGCTGCTGGGAGCTTTTTCTTCCGTATTATTGCCAAAAGGATTAGCCGTTTCTTCCTCGTTACCGGCAAGGGGTGCCCGGGATTGTTCTGTTTTACTTTGTTTTGCCAGTTCCTGCTGGCAGGCATATACAAAAGGAGCACTGATAGTCAGCCACAGTAATGCCAATATTAAGCAAACTGCGGAGGCCATTTGAAAATTGTTGTATTTCCTTTTGCTTTTCATCATTGAAAACTGCCGCAAAATACTGTATTAAACCCTGTTATCCAAAACGTTCCCGGTCCATTGCCGGTCGCCTTTGCATTAACAAGGTATGTTTTAACAGATCTGATGCCTTCCGGGTAAAAATAACAGCGTACTGTGACACTTGTTGAAGTTTATTGTCATTTTTTAATTAAAAAAATTTAACTGTTTCAGTTGCAGAAAAAACGAACACCTGTTTGCGCATTTCGGTTCAGTAAAAACTATTTTTGATACTCAGAAGGAAATATATGAAACCATACGAGGTATTATTAAATGATAATAAACACTGGGCTGCTAAAAAACTGGCAGACGACCCTGGTTTTTTTGAGCGTCTTTTACACGTACAATCACCTGAATTTTTATGGATCGGGTGCAGCGATAGCCGGGTGCCGCCGGACCAGATTACCCAAACAGAGCCCGGGGAGATATTCATTCACCGCAACGTAGCGAACCTTGTTGTGAATACCGATGTGAACCTGATGAGTGTGGTGGATTATGCGGTCAACCACCTGAAGATAAAACATGTGGTGGTCTGCGGTCACTATGGGTGCGGCGGTATTAAAGCGGCTATGTCGAATGAAGATTTTAACCTGGTACTGAACATGTGGCTGCGAAATATCAAAGATATTTACCGCATTCACCGGAAAGAACTGGAAAGCATACCTGATGAAGAACAACGTGTAAACCGGATGGTGGAGCTGAATGTAAGAGAGCAGGTATTCAATCTTGCAAAAACTGCATTGATACAGCGTGCATGGAGCAACGAGCAACGCCCTGATCTGCATGGCTGGGTATATGACCTGCACGATGGCCTGATAAAGCCCATCGTGGAAGTAAAAGCCGGTACAGATATAGATCCATTATATGAATTTAATGGCCTGTAATGAAGCCTCTTTCTGTGCTGTGGGTTGAATAACCTAAATTCGCAGTACTGGTAGTAAAGCCAGCCTGAAAGATCTATGTCCATCGAAGTAAAAAACCTTCTCAAGCAATACGGCGACCAAAAAGCTGTTAACAGTATTTCCTTCAAAGTAGATAAAGGTGAGATCGTTGGTTTCCTCGGACCGAATGGGGCAGGTAAGTCCACTACCATGAAGATTATTACGGGGTACCTGCAGCAAACTGGCGGCGAAGCCTGGGTCTGTGGCATCAATGTGGCCAAACAACCATTAGAAACAAAAAAGAAGATTGGTTACCTGCCTGAACTGAATGCACTCTACTATGATATGTATGTAAGGGAATACCTTGGGTTTGTAGCCGAAGTGCACCGGGTAGCTAATCCAAAAACTAAAATTGAAGAAATAATTACCCTGACCGGCCTGACAACCGAAAGCAAGAAAAAGATCGGTCAATTATCAAAAGGATACAAACAACGGGTGGGTTTGGCTGCAGCCCTTATCCATGACCCGGAAGTATTGATATTGGATGAGCCCACTTCAGGACTTGATCCTAACCAGATCATAGAAATACGGGAAGTGATCAAAAAACAGGGACAGGATAAAACGGTGTTGTTCTCCTCGCATATCCTGCAGGAAGTGGAAGCTATCTGTGACCGGGTGATTATAATTAATAAAGGCAACCTGGTGGCGGATGATAAATTGAGCAACCTGAGAAGAACCTCTTCAGCAACTAACCTGATCAGGGTCAGCTTCAGGGAAGATGTAGATCAGCAATTGCTCAACGATCTCCCGGCTGCTATAACGGTGACAAAGCCTGATGCGAACAACTGGCAGTTAACAACGGATGATTCTGATCAGTTGCGCAAACAAATCATGGAGTTGTCTTTGCAGCATAATCTCAACATCGTTTCTTTGCAAAGTGAAAACCAGAGTTTGGAAGATGTTTTCAGGACACTGACACAAAAAGCCCAGTAACATTACCGGACGCTGAACCTGCCTGTCGGCAGACAGGGAGTGCAACGCAACAAACGATGCCGCTTGCCAACAATTAATAAAAAATATTCACTCTAAAACAGACAATCAATCATGAGTTACATTTCCGAGATTTTTGCCAGGCAAATTTTAGACAGCCGCGGTAACCCCACCGTGGAAGTAGATGTGATCACCGACGAAGGTGCATTGGGCCGTGCAGCAGTACCCAGTGGTGCCAGCACCGGTATTCACGAGGCTGTTGAACTCCGCGATAACGATAAGAAAAAATATGTAGGAAAAGGCGTGCTGAAAGCCGTAAGCAATGTCAATAAAGCAATTGCCCCTGCCCTGTTGGGTTATGATGTGGCTGACCAAACCGGTATTGATGAAATGATGATCCAATTGGATGGAACGCCCAATAAAGGTAAACTGGGCGCCAATGCCATGCTTGCTGTCAGCATAGCTGTAGCCAAGGCAGCAGCTGAAGAAGCTTCTTTGCCCTTGTACCGCTATATTGGTGGCACCAACGCTAAAACACTGCCTATCCCGATGATGAACATCCTGAATGGTGGTGCCCATGCTGATAATAAGATCGACTTCCAGGAATTTATGGTTATGCCCATTGGTGCCCCGAATTTCAGTGAAGGCCTTCGCTGGGGTGTTGAAATTTTCCATTCCCTGAAAAGTGTTTTAAAGAAAAAAGGATTCAGTACTAACGTGGGTGATGAAGGCGGTTTTGCCCCCAATATTCAATCCAACGAAGAAGCGATCGAAACAGTATTGACAGCCATTGAAGCGGCCGGTTATAAAGCAGGCACACAGGTAAAGATTGCTATGGATGCCGCCAATAGTGAGCTTTGGGACGGCAAGAAGAAAAAATATGTATTCCATAAAAGCAGCGGTAAAGAAATGAGCAGTGAGCAACTGGCGAAATACTGGGAAAGCTGGGTGAAAAAATACCCGATCTGCAGTATTGAAGATGGTATGGCTGAAGATGACTGGGCTGGCTGGAAAATGCTGACCGAAGCTATAGGAGACAAATGCCAGCTGGTGGGCGATGATCTTTTCGTTACTAACGTAACAAGATTACAACAGGGCATTGATAAACAAGTTGGTAATGCATTGCTGGTAAAAGTAAACCAGATTGGTACCGTTACTGAAACGATCAATGCTGTTACACTGGCCCAGCATAATGGCTATAATACTATTATGAGTCACCGCAGTGGGGAAACAGAAGACACTACGATTGCGGACCTGGCAGTAGCATTGAATTGCGGCCAGATCAAAACAGGTTCTGCCTCCCGTACAGACCGTATGGCGAAATACAACCAGTTGATCCGCATCGAAGAGCTGCTGGGCAGTTCTGCTGTTTATCCAAAAGGAAAGATTAAATTTGGAAAATAAGAAAAGCTGAAGCCGGAGTCAGAAGGCTGAATATTCTCAGTCTTCTGACTTCTGAGCTCAGGCAGATGCATAATGAAGCTATTTACCTACATACCCGGCTGGCTCAAAAACAAATTCCTGATTGCCCTGGCAGCATTTGCCGTCATCCTGCTTTTCCTTGATAAAAACGATGTTTTTACGGTGATGGCCCGGAACAAAGAACTAAGGGAGTTACAGCAGAGCAAAACCTATTACACGGGAAAAATAGCTGCCGAACGTAAAGAGTTAGAGGCACTTAAGAACAACCCCGCCACATTGGAGAAATATGCCCGGGAAAAATACCTGATGAAACGCGACAACGAGGACCTGTTCATCATACCGGAAAAACCCGCACCCGCAAATAATTAGTATTCACTACACAATAAGGGCACCCCACCCCCGTTTAATACACGGACGTTTCGAAATAATTACTTACCGGACACAATTTTTAAGGACATTAATGGTTTGCCCAATGACAAATTTTACTCCTGAGGATCTTTTATTGTATTTGTACAAGGAGACCTCCAACCAACAGACCGCTGCCATAGAACAAGCGCTGAACAAAGACTGGACACTTCGTGAAAAACTGAACGTTCTCAAAACATCCATGCAAAGATTAGACAAGCTCATTACATCGCCCCGGACAGAAGTGGTATTAAATGTACTGGGTTATGCAAAAATGGATACGGCTGAGCAAGTGAAGTAATTTCAGCGGTTGTGAAAAGATTGAAGCACTCCAAACGGGGTGCTTTTTTATTAAGCGCAAACAATCCTCGTTAAAAGAGCTTACTAATACCGGGCTCTCTTTTGCTTCCTTAGCCATAGATTTGCAGCATGACCCGCCAGCAACGTTACCAGTTTATTATTGAATATTTTGAACGGCATGCCCCGGAAGCAGAAACAGAATTACTCTATGATAATCCTTATGAATTACTGGTCGCAGTAATTCTTTCCGCACAATGCACCGATAAACGGGTGAATATGACCACCCCTGCCATCTTTGAAAAATACCCGGATGTATATGCCCTGAGCAAGGCGGAATTTGATGATCTTTTCCCTTTAATAAAAAGTATTTCCTATCCTAATAATAAAACAAAACACCTGATCGGGATGGGGCAAAAAGTGGTTACTGAATTTGCAGGTAACATCCCGATGACTGTCGAGGAACTAATAAAACTGCCCGGTGTCGGCAGAAAGACGGCGAATGTAATTACCTCTGTTATAGATAACCAGCCAAACATGGCCGTTGATACCCATGTGTTCCGGGTGAGTAAACGAATCGGCCTGGTGCCGCAAACGGCTTCTACCCCACTGGCTGTTGAAAAAGAACTGATCAGGCATTTTCCCGAAAAACTTATTCATAAGGCACATCACTGGCTGATTCTTCATGGCCGTTATACCTGCATTGCCCGCAATCCCCAATGCGGGCAATGTGGCTTACAACCCGCCTGCCGGTATTTCAACAGCTCTGAGAATATTGCTCTGCCCACCCTGAAAAAACGCTGAGTAAAACCCCATGAAATTTTTCACCCCTTTATAGGGAAAACTTATTCCATAAAATTAAAGTTTAGCATAATACTTGCACTTTACAGGCGGCCTTACCAACTATGTTAAACCGCCAACTTGTGAGATTCAACAACCAACTGATAAGACTCTTCTGCCTGGCTGCTGCATTGTACGGATTTTCAGCAGTGAAAGCGCAATTACCTCCCCGTCAATGGGCGCAGCACTATGGTGGCCCGGGTGTTGATATCCCTTTTGTAATAAAGATTACCAGCGATGGCGGCACTGTTGTAGCCGGCTATACAGATTCAAAATCGGGTGATGTGAGCCCGCAGCCCGGCCGTGAATACTGGGATCTGTGGATTGCAAAACTCGATCGTTGCGGCACCCTTCAATGGGAACGCTCTTTCGGAGGCTCCGGTTATGAAAGTGCAAGAGATGTGCTGCAAACAGCCGATGGTGGTTATATGGTGCTGGGAGAAACAAATTCAACGGATGGTGGTGTCGTGGCCGGTTTTGGTGGCACGAAGGATATCTGGTTATTAAAACTATCCGCAACGGGAACATTAGAATGGCAGAAACGGTACGGCGGGAGCGGTCTTGATATTGGCAATCACATTGAAATCACCGCCGATGGCAGTTATCTTATTGCAGCTTCCTCCTCTTCTAATGACGGGGATATCCGGGGTAATCACGGCACTGGTGGATACACCGATGGCGTAATCATGAAAATTAACGCAGCGGGAATAGTTCAATGGAGTAAATGCTATGGTGGTAGCAGGAATGAAGAGTTGTTTGATATCGAGATCATTAATGGCATAACTTATCTCGCAGGTTTTGCCAATTCCATAGATGGTGATATTCCTCCCAATCAAAAGAACTACGACGTATGGTTGCTGGCCCTGGACAACAACGGCAACAAAGTATTCAGTAAAATATACGGTGGCTCACAAAATGATGTGGCTTATACAATGACCAAAGGAGCTGACGGCTCCCTGACCTTGGCAGGTTATACTACTTCCACCGATGGTGATGTAAGTGGTGCCAGGGGAAGCCAGGATTTCTGGATACTAAACGTGGACCAGCGGGGAAAACTTAACTGGCAAAAAGTGCTGGGAGGAACAGATGCTGAGTATGCAAAAACTATCATTACCGACAGCGACAGTACCTATATAGTGGGCGGTATTACTTATTCCACTGATCGTGATGTTGCAAATCCACTGGGTGAAGGCGATTTCTGGACCATTAAACTCAGCCCTTCAGGCCAGGTGCTCTGGCAGCAGAACTGGGGCGGCAGTGCTAATGACCATTTACGTTTTATGGTTCATAATCCTGCCATGCAGGAATATTATCTCGCCGGTGATTCAGAATCGGGCGATGGTGATTTTAGTAACGCACTGGGTGATGCAGATTTTGCTGTTATTAAGTTAAAAATACCGCAGGTATTAACGCTTGACTCCACCGTCTGCAATCTCAGCAATTTTGTTCCGTTCCGGGATACTCTTCTTGATGCCTGTGGCTATGATTCAGCGATTGTAGATTACCGGCCTGTTCTTTTGGGCGGGCCTTTTGACAGTGTCAGAAAAGCTGATACGATTTTTGCCGGCCAGCAGGTTACGCTTCATGCTAACGGAAACGGCAGTATCATCTGGAACGCCCATGCTACCTTAAGCTGTACTGATTGTACTGACCCTGTTGCATCACCATTAGCAACAACTTATTATACAGCTACCAATTACTTGCCCAATGGCTGCCAAGTATCTGACCAGTTCACAGTTGTAGTACTTAATGATGCTATGGTATTTGTACCCACCGGTTTCACCCCAAACGGAGATGGGAAGAATGATTTTTATGGCCCTGTTGGTAAAGTGCCTGATGGGTACAAGATGCAAATCTTTAACCGGAATGGCGAGCTGGTATTCAGAAGCACCAATATGTACCAATTATGGAATGGTACTTACAAGGGATCCATACAACCATCCGGTGTATTCATTTACCTGATCGACTATAAAGACATGCAGAATAAACCCCGTCAGCAGAAAGGAACCTTTGTGCTGATCCGCTGACCTCATTATAGCAAAAATTGAACCTATGGACAGAAGAGAATTCTTTAAAAGAACCCGGAGTGACAAATCACAACGCACCATGTTTGCAGGTTTGGCACCGTATACCGGCAGCTGGACAGTAAACGAGGTAACGCATTTGCTGAAGCGGACCATGTTTGGCGCCAGGAAAGCAGATATCGATTACTTTTTAACCTTGTCGCCTGCTGCTGCTGTGGATGAACTACTGGATAATATCGTGGCTCCCGCTCCCCCGGTAAGGGATTATGGCCTGATGGGAGATGATAGTGGCGCCCTGCATGATGACCTGGGCGTGGCACTGGGCCAAACATGGGTCAATGATCCGAATATGCTGAGTAATCCGGAAATCAGGGGACTAATCAATTATTATCGTCGTGAAAGTCTTAAAAAATGGTGGGCCGGCCTGATCATCAACCAAAACAGGAGCATACAGGAAAAAATGGTGCTGTTCTGGCATCATCACTTTTCTGTACAGGAAGAAGAAGTGGGCAATACTCAATTTCTATGGCGTCACCACAACCTGTTACGGAGTAATGTACTGGGAAACGTAAAAAGTATTACCCGGGAAGTATGTATAGATCCGGCCATGCTGGTACACCTGAATGGCTATTTAAATTCAAGACAGGCGCCCGATGAAAATTTTGCCCGTGAGTTACAGGAGTTATTCACTATCGGGAAGGGCAATGATTCTCAATATACAGAGGATGATGTGATCGCTGCTGCAAGGGTATTAACCGGCTGGCGTATCCTTAACGATCCGCTCAGTTCTTTCCTGGATACCAGCGCCCACGATATGGGGGCAAAAACATTTACAGCATTTTACAATAATACAACCATTGCGGGCAGCACTGATCCCAACGCGGAGTTGGATGCTCTTATGAATATGATTTTCGGCACTACCGAGGCTGCCAGGTTCATCTGCCGTAAGTTGTACAAATGGTTTGTATATTATAATATTGATGCTGCTGCCGAAGCAGATGTTATCATCCCGATGGCAGCTGCATTACAAAGTAATAATTACGACATTAAACCCGCCTTATCCTTACTGTTCAAAAGTGAACACTTTTTTGACACGGTCAACCAGGCCTGCTACATCAAATCGCCGTTTGACATGATCATGGGTACGCTGCGGGAGTTCAATGTTAGTTTCCCCGCCTATACCAATTACACAACCGGTTACCCTCTCTTCTATTCATTGTACCAGAGTGCAGCAGATATGCAGCAGCAATTATTTCAACCGCCGGATGTATCAGGCTGGCCTTCTTATTACCAAGAACCGATGCACTATGAATTATGGGTAAACAGTAATTCCCTGCCAAAAAGAGCTGATTTCACAGATGCGCTGGTCAATGATTCTGTTATTGATGTGCGGGCTTTTGCTAATTACTCTTCCAATCCTGCTGATCCGAATCAACTGATCAGTGACATCACAGCGTTGTTACTCCGTTATCCTTTATCGGCTAATTCAAAGGCGTATGTAAAAAGAAATTTCTTACTGAACAATACAACGGATGATACTATCTGGACCAATGCCTGGAATACAAATAATAATACAGTTATCGATAGCTCATTAAAGGAGATGTTCAAGTTCCTGATGAATTTGCCAGAGTATCATCTCTGCTAAATCACTGCAGTACCTGATTAACCTATGTAAAAAAGAAAGTATGAACAGGAGAAAATTTTTACGCAATACCGTACCGGTGGCAGTTACCATGCCTGCCTTATTGAATGGATTTTCCTTCACCGCACATGGCGCCGAAACCAGCAGCCTGGCAAGATTACTGGAGCAAACCGCTACCGATACAGATCATGTGTTTGTATTGATACAACTGGCCGGCGGTAATGACGGGCTTAACATGGTGATACCATTAGATGTATATGGTAACTATTACAATGCAAGGACCAATGTGGCAATACCACAAAGCCAGGTACTCCGGTTAGACGGTACTGACAAATCAGGTTTGCATCCGGCCATGACTGCTTTGCAGAATATGTATAATGAGGGTAAAGCTGCTATTATACAATCTGTAGGATATGAGAACCCTAGTTTTTCTCATTTCAGGGATACAGATGTATGGAACAGTGGCGATACAAGAAGAAACAGAAGTGAAAGAGTAAAAACAGGATGGATGGGCCGCTATCTTGAAAATGAATTTCCGGGCTATCCCGAAGCATACCCAGATACTGAAATGCCCGATCCATTAGCCATCCAGATCAGTAATGTACCCACACTGACTGTTCAGGGATCTATTTATTCAATGGGGCTATCCATTACTAATCCCGAAAAGATCTACACATTCGCGAATCCTTTTTCTGATTACCCGCTGAATTCAGCACCGGCTAATAAAGAATTGAAATTCCTCCGTGTCATTTCAGAAAAAACAAAGATCTATTCAGATATTATCCGTGCCGCTTACAGGAGAGCTGCAACAATGGCTGCTTATCCAACTGAGAATAGTCTTGCAGAGCAGTTGAAAATCGTTGCCCGTTTGATCAAAGGGGGATTAAAAACAAGAGTATATACTGTTACTATCGGCGGATTCGATACGCATAAACGACAGGTGAATGCCAGTGATACCACTACCGGTCAGCACGCAAAGCTGATGAAAGATCTTTCTGCAGGTATCAGTGCTTTCCAGCAGGATCTTGAGTTGATGGACCTGGATGACCGTGTAATGGGCATGACCTTCTCAGAATTTGGCCGGCGTATCAAATCGAATGCAAGCCTGGGAACCGACCATGGTGCAGCGGCCCCCCTGATCATGTTCGGCACTCATGCAAAAAAAGGAATACTGGGCAACAGCCCCGATATCCCCGCTGATATACAGGTGGTCAATAACATTCCTTTCCAGTATGATTTCAGAAGTGTGTATGCATCAGTACTGGAGCAGTGGTTCTGTGTCAAGCAACCTGCTTTAAACGAGATCCTGTTACAAAACTACCAGGCTTTGCCATTGGTACAGGGAGGTCCTTGCGGGCTGCCAGAAGAGCCGGATGACACTAATAATAATTCTGACAAACTGATATTGAAGATGTGGCCAAATCCCTATACGGTCAGTGCGACCATCCAGTTTTCTACAACAGGGGGACACACGATGATTCAGCAGATTGATGCACTCGGCAGGGTTATAAAAGTATTAACTAACCAGGATTACACAGCCGGGACCTATAATATTGATATCTACAATGATAATTTTGCCTCCGGGGTTTATTTCCTGCGGCTTCAGAATCAGTCGCTTCAGAAGGTAATCAGCATTATGAAAATACAATAGTGAACCTTTTAATCGAACAGAAAGCTGGCCATCGCCGGCTTTTTGCTTTTTATAGCGGGTGATTTTTTCCACATTACCGTTATTTCAAAAAATGTTTACCAGCATTATTCTTATTTTTAATCTCCGCGACCCATCCTATTTGAAACACTTTACCCTTCCATAGTCATTCTTTTTTTATCCCTTAAAATCATTGACTCATGAGAAGATCAGCAGTAATACTCTGTACAGCCGCGTTTTCTGTTGCAGCGCTCCCACTGAAATCCCAGTTCTATTTTTATAACAATAGATACTACGAAAACCCTTTGGGTTTTGAACTGGGCGGATCGGCCGGTGTGATGAACTCTCTTACCGACCTTGGTGGTAAAAAAGGTATCGGAAAAAATTTTATTAAAGACCTTAACTGGAAGAATGCAAAGCCAAGTTTCAGTGTATATGCATTGGCAATGTATAAGTATGCTGTAGGTGTAAGGGTAGAAGGAACTTTTGGAAAAGTACAAGGTGCGGACAGTTCCTTAAAATCAGTAGCTGCTTCAACATTTGGGCGATATGAAAGGAACTTAAATTTCAAAAGTAAGATCACTGATGTGCAGCTGGCTTTAGAAATACATCCTTTATTCTTCAGGGAATATGATGAAAATGAAGCCCCCTATTTTTCTCCTTATCTCGTTGCAGGTGTTGGCTATTTTTCTTTTGATCCCCAGGCAGAAATAAATGGCCAGTTGTATTCACTTCAACCCCTTCGTACAGAAGGGCAGGGTTTTGCTGAATATCGTGGCCGCATCCCCTACAAACTCAGCCAGATCAATTTCCCGGCAGGTATCGGTGTGCGGTATGAAGTAAACTCGTTCCTGAATGCAAGAATAGAGATAGTACATCGTATCCTGCAGACAGATTACCTGGATGATGTTAGCAAAGACTATATTGATCCTGCTCTTTTCAACAGCTATCTCCCATCTAACCAGGCAGCTATTGCGCAGCAATTATTTGACAGGCAAAGCGAATTAAACGGAGGTCATACCACGCAGGTAGGCTCTCAAAGAGGTAATCCTAAAAACAACGACGCCTATTTCACTATACAGGTAAAACTGGGAATCACATTAGGAAGACTAAGGCGGTGATATTAAACAGCTGTGTCGTTCAAAACCAATCACAGCACCCCTTCGTTTTCATTTTTTCAACTATCTTTCAGGTCACCCTTTGTTTGTCGCAATTCACCGGCTGTGTTCTCCTTCTCACCGCTATTGGGTAGTAAGAACCAATCCTTATTTATTAGTTTTGCGTATCTTATTACCTTAATTAATCAGATCCGGTAATCTTGTGAAAAGGAAGAAAAGACCCATCAAGTGAAAAAGAACATATTATGCAAACCGGGAATATACATATCCATAAAGCCGTCTTCAACAGCCAGCTCTCTTTCAGGCCTCTTGTTGAAGCCCTGAAAAAGAACATTACTGAAGGCAACCCTGGCATGAAGAAGCTGTATGGCAAAGTGGTGAAAGACGTGGAGGCCCATCCTGAATTGTTGAATCCAATCACTGATTTATCTCTTTTGGAACCCCATTCAGAATTAATAGAAGAGCTTTTGTCAGCCGTTTTTCCTCCTACCACCAGGAATTTTTTGTACGGTGTAACCCTGCCTTTTAAACTCACAACAGTATACACTTCTCCCCATTTTAAATCTATTTTATTAAAACCGGGCAGTAATGAGATTAATGTACCTGATAATAAAACGGAAGCCCAGTTGAGTGAGGAGAAACTGCAATTTGCTTATGGCATGATCCTGCAGAAATATTTAGGGTATAATAGTCCTGATAATACAAGAAGCGTTCATTCCTTTACTGACCCGGTAACAAGTGTTACCAAATACATGGAATTGAGAATTGATACCAGATTTATAGATGTGAGACCCCTGGGTGAAATGCCCAAAATGCCGGACAGCATTATGTGCCCTCGGACCAACCGGATGAAGACCATTACTGAGCTAATGGAAGAAATCCCGCTGGATCAATTTATTTTTGAAGGCATATCTGTTATGCGGGTAAATGATGTGACTGAACAGGAGGTTATTTCACTGATAAAGAACCGCCTGCTTGAGCTGAATATGAACCCCGGCAGTTCTTCTTACCAGCAACTGGAAGAATATATACAGAGCCTGATTGGCATCAAAGATGTAAAGGTCGGTATCACTCCTTTTTTTAAAGTAAACGGCCACTATATTTACTCGGAGATACATAACAGCAATAGTCTTTTGTTCAAACATTTTTATACCAACTCTGATAAAGATGAAGTGAGTGATTGCTGCAAAATGCTTTTCAGGGATAACGATCAGCCTGTGTTGTTCGAAGAATTAAATGATACAGTAATGGCTGAGGTTGATTACCTGGAATATTATTATGCACAGGGTGGCCGGAGTATCATCGTTTGCCCGATCAAGCAGGATAATGAATTACTGGGAATACTCGAGATCGTATCTGAAAAGCCGGGCACTCTGAAACCTGCTCATATTACCAGACTGGAGCCGGCAATTCCTTTGTTTGTACTGGCCCTTGAAAAAGGAGCAGAAAACCTGAATAATAAAATTGACCGGGTCATTAAAGATAAATTCACCGCTGTTCAGCCGTCTGTTGAGTGGAAGTTCACCGAAGTGGCATTAAACTATATTGTCAACCGCCAGCACCACGAAGATGCCCGTATAGAACGTATAAATTTTACCGAAGTATATCCTCTCTATGGTGCTATTGATATCCGCAATTCCTCCACCGAAAGATCGCATTCCATTCAGCTGGACCTGATCGAACAGTTAGAAATGGCACAACGGGTGCTGCGAAAGGCCCATCTTGAAATGTCATTCCCGCTGTTACAGGAAATAGAGTTCAAGCTGGATAAGTATATTGCATCAGCTTCTGATGTTCTGTTATCAGAAGAAGAGATCACTATTCATGAGTTTATGCAGAACCAGGTTGTCTCTATTTTTAACCACCTGCACAGTACGCTGCCCGCATTGAAAAACGATATTGAACATTATTTTGCCGCCCTTGACCCGCAACTGAATATGATCTATCATCACCGCAGGGAATACGAGAACAGCATTGCCCGGATCAATGAAACCCTGGCTCGTATGATCGATAAAGAACAGGTTTCTGCACAAAAGGTTTACCCGCACTATTTTGAGAGATATGTAACGGATGGTGTTGAGTTTAATATTTACATGGGGCAATCTATTGCTCCCAGGAAAAAATTTGACGAACTCTATCTCCGGAATATGAAAATGTGGCAACTCACGGTACTGGCTAAAGCGGCCAGAGTTACCCATAAACTGGAAGCTGAACTGAGCCATCCTTTAAAGACCACCCAGCTGATCCTTTCACACAGCATTCCGCTTTCTATCAGTTTCAGAACAGAAGAAAGAAAATTTGATGTGGACGGGGCTTATAATATCCGGTACGAGATTATTAAAAAAAGGATTGATAAGGTAAGGATCAAAGACACTAACGAAAGACTGACACAGCCCGGTAAGATAGCCATTGTATATTCCCAGGCAAAAGATGCCGGCGAATACATGGAGTATATTGAATTCTTACAAAATCAAAAACTGATCAAACCAGGCCCTGTGGAGAAGCTCGAGCTGGAGGAATTGCAGGGAGTGATCGGCCTCAAAGCCCTCCGGGTGGATGTTAACTTTGATGTGGAACAAAAGACGGAAAATAAGGTCGAATTATCTAACGTTACTTCCCAGCAATTGATCGGAAAATAGACTAATCTATTTTCAATGACAGCCCTGCCTGTATACCTCCAGATTGCAGTTGTACAGGCAGGGTTGTTTCAAGATCACTGTACCGGTAATTCAGTCCTGCTTTAAAATTCCACCTGGCATTTATCCGGTGTTCAAAATTCAAATCCAGCTTAACTGCCTTATAGTTCCGGAATGAGGTAAGTGATAAATTGCTATAGCTGTTATACAAAACACCATTGATGTCTCCGGGGTATCTGGTGTTATTATCTGGCCGTGATGAAAAACCGATCACAGGAATATGAACGGAAAAAGAAAAAATATTCCTGTGATGCTCATAGATACATGCCTGATACAGGTTTAAAGAGTTCACTGTGGACCAGCTATATTTTTCCGCTGTCTTATTCTGGAGTTTTATAAAATAAGGATGAGCATCAATGCTATACCCAAGATAAGCTTTAAAAGAGCTATGTCTTCTCCTGTTGATCAGGAACCCATCCGACAGCGTTACGGAAAACCCATTTAGCTCCAGCCTGCTGTCACCTTGAGTAAATAGTGCATTCGTCCAGCCTGCTGAAACACCAAAATTCCTGTTCCAAGAATTCCTCGTATAACTATAATTTAGTCCGCCACCGGTACCTGTTACCGAAGTACCTAAAACAGAAACATCTTTCAGGCGTAAAGCTTCTGCAGCAATTGAAATTGAATGCCGCTTTTCAACCGGCTGACTATATACTACTATAGCGCAGCTGTTCAGCAACAGGATCGCTACTAACAGGCTCTTTAATCTCATACGGTATTAATAATATTTTCTTCCTTTACTGAACAAATAGTCACGGTAAGAAAGTGAAAGAGTAAACTGGAAATAATTTTCTTTGATCAGTCCTGCATTCGTAGTGCCCCTGATACCAAATTCCCCGGATAAGGAATAAAGCAAACTATTACCCAGCCTTCCCCCCATTCCTGCAGTGATACCATATTCCTTAACAGGCACTCCCCGCACCTGCAGATACGAATTATTGAATACAGCCCCTAGTTGATAAAATTTCTGTTCCTCCGGCTTATTCCAATATTGCAGCTGTTTGGAAAATTCAACCCCGGCAGACAACCGCTGCCCGCTGATATACCGCCATCCGTTTCCCCGTATATTAAGTGCCGACCAATCCTCGTAAGTATAATCGGCAGAGAAAGTTGTTTTCTTATTCTTTGTAAAAGCTATACCTCCCGCATAGGTGGCCGGTAAAAAAAAACGGTCTTTCTTTATAAACTCATCCTCAACAATCATTTCGCCATCTTGTGTCACTGTCAGCGACCGTTCAGCAGCCAGCTTTGTCTTACCCGAATAACGTGCACCCAAAGACAAATCCCATTTCTTACTGAGCCTTCCTGTATATATAGCTCCGTATTGAAAGCGAAAATTGTTGAAGTAATCCTGCTGCTTTGTAACTATAGTACTTTGTAAAGAGGGTTCATACAGTGTTTCAGACTGGTTAATCGTTCCCGTAATAAAAGAGGACTTCACTCCCACCGAAAAATGCTTATTTAATGCAACAGCATTCGTCCAGTAAAATTCATTCAGTCCTCCATCCCCTTCATATGCTGTGGTATAAACCTGTGTTGTTCCTTCTATGGCCTGTTCGCCGGTAAATTTATAATTCACATTACTGAACTGGCCTATACCGATATTACTGGCCCATGATTTATTGATCTTGGCAGCCACCGACAATCCTTTAATCCAGAAATCCTGATTTTTGTTATTGACAGCAGTGATGGCATCACCCTGGTACGTTGCAGATTTACCTGTTGTTGCCACATTTACAATAAAAAAACTTCTTTCCAGCCCGGCTATCGAAGCCGGGTTCATATTAATAATATACTTGTTTGAAGTCAGCGCAAGCCCCGTACCCGCCATACCGCTTGTCCTGTTATAGGTCTTGAAATCTATATCACCAATCCCGTATACAGAATAGGGGCTGTTCATGGTTTGCCCTGCCGCCTGGAAACCAGTTGCCAGAACAAGCAATGCAAAAGAGAACTTAGCCCGGTTAAATTGTTGCATAGTTTATTGATTAATGACTAATACTGATAGTAAAAGCTGGGTCTTATAGGCAGACCTGTTCGCATCGTTGATTACCGTTCTGTTTACCTGCATGGAAGTACTTCCCCTGTCTTCCATCAGGAAAAAGCCATAATCTTCACTGCCGGGACTCGCCAATAACTGGTTGATATAACCAGTAACATTAAACCGGTAATAAGAATTTTCTCCATAGATAGCATCAATGGAAGGAGCTACTACCTGATTGGATCCGGTTAAATCCAATATTGTTTCCCCGATAATATTGGAACCGTTGGTTTGAGCAAGATATAAAGAGGGGGGAAGTTTGTAGCGGTAACGGTCAAAACTCAGGTAGGCCGGCCTGATGATCAGTTCAGCTTTCAGCAGTTTCACAATATCATCATTCCGGATGATATCCCGCAGGGAAGGGAAAGTCATTTTTAGTAAAAGCCCTGTGCCATACTGCGTGAAGGCAACATTACCGGTCTGAGTGGAGCTGATTTCCTGCAACCGGGTTCCGGTGGAGGGAAGAGTTGTACCTGTCCTGTCGGCCAATACCTGGTTAAAAGTATAGCTATTGGGATTCATTGTAAAATCAACATATTTATTTTCAATAGACGGGGTTGTATGATGATAGACTACCCGCATCAGCATGGATACCGATCCGCTCAGGCCGTATACTGCCGTCGTATCATTATCGGCCACAGAAAGATTTATTCCTTTGAAATAGTTGAGAAAGTCATCTGCACTGGTTACATCCGAAGAACGTTGCCTCAGCTTTTCAAACAATTCTGTTCCTTTAGCATCATTCAACCGTATAACAATAGAATCAGTAGTAGCCGGGCTGATTTTCAGCATACGGCTGCCAAGGGGGAGCGGCTTTTTCCCCACGGAGCTGCTGTTGTATAATTTATCGTTATAGGAATAACTGATTGACTGGGCCAGCTCATGTACTGTAATAGTTTGTACACGGCTGGTATCCCCGTAATAGTATTTATTCAGCCGTATGATAAAGACCAGTGAATCAAAAACTGCTGTGGTAGGAATATCTACAGACTCTGATACAGGATTAAGTTGAAAATAGGGGCTGGTACTGACGACCCCGAGATACGGGTCTTTGTATTTTCCAAGTAATAAAGAGGTAATACCATTGGTGGCAAAAGAATCGGTTACCAGGGTGGAGAGCTGAACCCCCACTGTATCAATATAAACGAGCTTTGTGTAACTATTATCCGGTTCTTCCCCAAACTCAATCTCCTTTTTGGTACAGGACAGCACAAGTAATGATAAAACGGAGAATGCCAGTAATAATTTCCGGTGTTGAATTGACCGCATATAGTATATATTGATAATCCGGCGCAATTTATTCCGGGTTACCGCCGCTGAATTGTTATAGTATATTAACCGGCTTTTTAAATCGGCCAATTCAGCTTTTGAAAGGATGAGTTTAAAAACCGGTATGTTTTTACCTGGTAAACTCCCTTTTTTATTAAAATAGATTTCAGCGCCCGGTTCATCGGTTCAGTATCCATACTGGTCTATTTTAGGATACTGTTTGGCACAGCTGCCGCTACTTTTATCAAAAATCAGTTATGCAAAAAAAATACTCGTACCTGCTGGGTGGTATCATGGTTCTTTCTTCGGCTATTATTTCCCAGGGATGTGATTCATCAAGCGACAGTGATGACGACCTGATCGGCAACTGGAAAAAAAGCTCCGACTTTGATGGTAATGCCCGGAGTGAAGCTGTAACGTTTACAATCGGCGATTATGTATATCTCAGCACCGGCACCACCGATCGTGACCGTTTTAAAGATTGCTGGGAGTTCAGCCTGGCACGTCAATACTGGTCACAGAAAGCAGACCTTCCCGGCGTGGCCCGGAATTCAGCCGTGGGCTTTGCTATCAACGGCAAGGGCTATATAGGCACCGGCTATGATGGTGTAAGCAAGCTGAATGATTTCTGGGAATATGATCCTTCCTCTAACACATGGACTCAAAAAGCTGATTTTGCCGGCAGCGGCCGCTATGATGCTGTAGGTTTTGCAACAGGTAGCAAAGGCTATATCTCCTGTGGTTTTGATGGAAACTATCTCAAAGATCTTTATCAATACGATCCTCTCACTAATACATGGGTGCAAAAAGCAAGTTTGGGCGGCAGTAAACGTTCTGCGGCAATGAGCTTTGTAATAAATGACAAAGCATATATCTGCTCCGGGAACAACAACGGCTCCTCTATCAATGACCTCTGGGTATATGATGAAGCATCCGACTCCTGGACGGAGAAAAGAAAAATATCCAATGTCAGCGACGAAGATTATGATGATGATTATACTATCCAACGCAGTAACGGAGTCGCTTTTGTTATGGGCAATTATGCTTTTATAACCTCCGGGGAAAACAGTTCTTATATTTCCACCACCTGGCAATATGATCCTGCAGCCGACCTGTGGACACAAAAAACCGCTTTTGAGGGATCAGCAAGGGTTGGCGCTGTTGCATTTACCTTAAGTAACCGTGGCTTTGTTTTAACCGGGCGCAGCGGTTCGTTATCATTTGACAACATGTATGAATTTGACCCTTCAGCAGAACAAAATGATGATGATAATTAATGAAGAGTAAATACCAGCATATTATAATATTAAGCATTTCTGCAATCCTGTCTCTTTTTATCTTCCTTCAATTCTCAAATAATAAAAAACAGCACAGGTTTGACAGCAGGGTTTTTGAGGCATCCGGTGGTTGGGGATATGATATCCTGGTGGATGACAAATTATTCATTCACCAGGAATCTGTCCCCGTCATCAGTGGAAGCAAAGCCTTTCCCCGTAAAGAAGAGGCTCAAAAAACAGCTTCACTGATAATTAACAAAATGAAAAGAGGCGAACCACCTGTGGTCACTACTTTTGAACTTCAGCAGTTATATCATATGAATGATTCAGCAAATGGCGGGCAGTGAGAGCATTAGTCGTTTTCTCTTTACCCTGTTTGGTTTTAGAAAGGCCAGCAGCAGGATACATATCCTGCTGATTATGCTTATACATATTACCGGCTGGTGTCTTTTTTTCTTTCTTCCGGTAATGCTTTATCCTGTAAGAGTAAATGACAACCGGTTTATAACCCGTGAAATCATTGATAAACTGGTGCTGGTTATTATATTTTACCTGCATTATTACTGGCTGATTCCTTCTTTTTTTGAAAAGAAAAAATACTTTAGTTATAGCGGGCTGGTGATTTTTGCATTTCTTCTGTATTTCTCCCAGCACATAGTCGTCAGATTTGTTTATTTTGACAGGCCCCGGGAACCTATTCAATTTGTACAGGTGCCGCTGCTCCCGGTTGAAAAACAAAATCCTGTTAGCCCCAATGCTCCTGAACGAAGAACGGATCTGCCTGCTGATCTGTTAATTACCTCGGATTCAAATACCGGATCCCTGCCCTATTTAGCAGGATTTCCCCTGTTAATTGATAGTATCAAAAGGCCAATCCCCGGATTTCCTATGCGGGAGCCCGGCTTGTTTGGAGTACCCAAAGGTATCTGGGCCATGAGCCTTAATAATACGATCAGCTCATTTGCCTTGCTCTTACTGATGGGGGGCTTTATCCGGCTGGCTCATTCTTTTGTCAAAAGTCAGAATGAGAAAAAGGTACTGGAAAATGCAAACCTGAATGCAGAAGTAAATTTTCTGAAATCACAGATCAACCCGCATTTCCTGTTCAACACACTAAATGGAATTTATTCACAGGCTCATGCCAAATCAGAATATACAGAGCATTCCATATTAAAATTATCCGATCTGCTGCGCTATGTCTTGTATGAATCAGGTGAAGACAAAGTAGACCTTTCAAAAGACATTCAGTATCTCAGCAATTATATTGATCTGCAGAAACTAAGGATTTCACAAAAGGTGAAAATTGAATATGAAGTGAATGGGAATACAGCCGGGCATCAGATTGCCCCATTATTACTGATCACTTTTGTGGAAAATGCTTTTAAACACGGTATCAGCTATGCCAGGCCTTCCGTCATTAAAATACAGTTACAGATTTTTGAAAAAACATTAACACTGCTGGTCAGCAACCCGGTAACAGAAACGAATAGCTTTGCCGGCGGCGGACTGGGACTGAAGAATGTTATACGAAGGCTCGATCTCTTGTATCCCGGTAAGTACTGGCTCGATATTGTTCACAACGATCACTTGCATTCCGTTAATCTCAAAATCAATTTAAACAGTGATTAACTGCTTACTCATTGATGATGAACCGCTGGCTTTACAGCTGCTGGAGGATCACGTACGTAAAACCCCTTTTCTAAAGCTGGCCGGGCGTTTTGAAGAGCCTTTGCAGGCATTACCGCTGCTTGAATCCCAACAGGTGGATCTTCTGTTTCTTGATATTAAAATGCCTGACATTTCAGGTATTGATTTCTTTAGGTCCCTGACCCATAAACCGGAGGTCATCTTTACAACAGCTTACAGTGAGTTTGCAATTGACGGGTTTGAGCTGAAGGCAATTGACTATTTACTTAAGCCTGTATCATTTGAGAAATTCATTGCCGCATGCAACCGTGTAAAAGAATATACCGAACTAAAGAACAATAAGGGCGTGGCGAAAAGAGATTACTTTTTTATAAATGTCTCCCATAAGCTGCATAAACTTTTCTACGATGATATCCTGTACCTGGAAGGTTACAAAGACTACACAAAAGTTTATCTCAAAACAGCCACCAGCCCTTTACTAATCCTGCACAACCTGAAATACTTTGAAGATCTTTTTGATGAAAATGAGTTCTCCAGAATACACCGTTCATATATAGTTCCTATCCGCAAGATCAATACAGTCTCGAGAAAATCTGTAACTATCGGTAATCAAACCCTGCCGGTAAGTGACAATTACAGGGATAAACTGTTCTCTGTTATCGAACAATGCACCACCTGAATTCAGCCCCGGCCCATATACCCTCTCAAAACACAGCAGTTTCAACACCGGTTAGTGTAATTAATTCTGTACTTTTATAGATAATTAAGAGTTATGAACCAGCAAAAACCAGTTATAGGCATTTCCTGCGGCGACCTGAATGGTATTGGCATTGAGCTGATCATTAAAACATTCTCCGACAACCGGATCCTGGAGCAATGCACCCCGGTTATTTTCGCCTCTAATAAAGCCATTAATTTTTATAAAAAATCACTGCCTGATTATCATTTTAACTACCAGAGCACCAAAGAATTTAACCGGCTCAACCATAAACAGATCAACCTTTTCAACTGCTGGGAAGAAGAGATGGAGATCAATCCGGGCCAGCTCACCCCAACAGGCGGGAAATACGCTGTTCTTTCATTACAAACCGCTGTTGCAGCATTGAAACAAAAGCAAATTGATGGCCTGGTAACAGCCCCGGTCCATAAAAAAAATATCCAGTCAGCTGACTTTAATTACACGGGTCATACTCCTTACCTGAAAGCCATGTTTGGTGGTAACGATGTTGCCATGATGCTTTGCGCCGGCAACTTCAGGGTGGCCCTGCTGACAGAACATATTCCGGTTGCTGAAGTGACAAAACATATCACCAAAGAGAAAATCATCAGCAAGCTCAATATTATCCACCAGAGCCTGCAAAAGGATTTTGGCATTGATAAACCCCGCATTGCTGTTCTCGGGTTAAACCCGCATGCCGGAGACGAAGGCCTGATCGGCAACGAGGAGGAAACGATCATTCGTCCCGCTATCAGGGAGGTAAAGAATAATAACATGCTGGTGGTAGGCCCTTACAGTGCAGATGCATTTTTCGCCCGCCGCAGCTTTAATAAATTTGATGCAGTGCTGGCCATGTACCACGACCAGGGGCTTATTCCTTTTAAGGCCTTAGCCAGCGGTGAAGGAGTAAATTATACAGCAGGTCTCCCGGCCGTACGAACATCACCTGATCATGGCGTTGCCTTTGATATTGCCGGTAAAGACAAAGCCGATGCTTCTTCTTTTATAACTGCCATTTTTGAGTGCATTGACATCATTAACCGCAGAAATGAGTATGAAGAAAATCGTAAGAACCCTTTGAAAAAGATGACCCCTTCATTCCTGGCTAATGCGGTTGATGAAAGAATTGATGAAGGATAGATCAGGTCCGACTACCGGAAAACAGTATCCGGCACACCTTTATTAATGGAATACTCAGAATAAACGATCTCCACTTTACCCTTTTTATTTTTTAGTTTATTCGGATCCTGCTCCTTTTTGGAGCCATCATCATAGTCAAACGTGATACCCTTGGGCAATTTATAATCCTTGGTATTAAAACTAAAAATCACTTTATCTGCCAGTCCATACTCCGCATATTTCCCGTAGGTCATCTCCAGTTCGTAAGTGCCATTGTCTTTAGTTGTCGTTTTTGCCTTTCGGATCAGCGACTGTGACTCATCAATATAAAGTGTTGATAACACCACATCTGAATTCTCATCCTTTGGCAGCAATTTAATGATACGCAGGTTCGTCCCGGCTTCAGTACCCACATCAATAATATCGAAGCTGCCTGTCCCATTCAGGAAAATATTATTCAGGTTAATATTCACCGACCCTTTGGGAATAAATGATATGCCGCTTTCATTATTGATCCGGAGTTTATCCGGTTTTTTAAAATATACCTTAACTTTTGCGATCGGCGCTTTAATAAAGACCACATTGGTCTTCATTTTTCCATTTGCTTCATAGTCGTTCACTTTATCCAGTTTAGCCCTTACTGAAGCGATTACTTCTTCTGCCGTAGGCCCCGCAGCTTTATAACCCGATAAAAGCGGGATACCTAATAACAATAAAACTATTTTCCATGACCACCGCCGTGATGTTCGTTGCTTCATATTTTTTCTTTTAAGTCAGAATATCTTTTTTCCTGAATACCCATACGGCACTGCCAAAGAACAGGCCGATATAGATCAGCAGAATACTCAGGCTTCTCATAATGGCGGGAAGGTTTTCAATACTTCCATTAATAGTTGTTCCTTCGGCATCAGCTTTCACATAAAAAAATCCTTTCCATGCCACCATATGAGAAGTAAACAAATAAGGCTTTACAGTCTGATCATAAATCGGGATGTTCATTTCGGAGAGGATTGTAAATACGATCACAATACTCATTGTTGCAATGATCGGCCCAATGGAATTCTCCGCGAACACACTTAATAAAAATGAAAGAGCTGATACAGTGGTTAAAGCAACCGCAGCATAACCAAAAGCTGCGAAATACCGCCACATTACATCAAAACTTTTAATCTGTTCAATCCCTTCTGAACGGAGCACCACCATATCATTGGTCCCGAATATCAGCATACTCCCAAATAATGCCAGGATTGCCATCCATACCAGCAGGGCTACTGTATAAATTACAGAAGCTAAAAATTTGACCAGCATATATTGTGTACGGCTGATGGGCTTGGTCAGTGAAAGGCGAAGTGTTCCCATATTTGCTTCACCGGCTATTGAATCCCCGGAAATCAATGCCACCAGCAAGGGCATTTGGATCAGTAATGTATTCAGGATAACAAAACAGATCAGGTAGCCATTCAGAAGGTCCAGCTTGAAATCATCATTGAAATCAAAAGAATCCTTCAGGTTGCTTAACAGCAGGTCGATATACGATTTCCCGTCAAACTTTAATGCAATTTGTATAAGAAATACAACAGCCGCAATGGCACCAAACGCAATATAGGTTCTTGGCCGTTTAAAAATTTTGAAGAGTTCAATTTGCAGCAGCTTCCACATGCGGATTGGCAGTTGTTAATGATAAAAAATAATCTTCCAGTGAGTGCTTGGAGTGAAATGAAAGTATGCCGATATCCATTTGTACCATTTCCTTCATCACCGCGGGTACTTGTTCCCGGTGCAACTTCAGTAATACAGCATCATTTCTCTTGCTCAGAACAAACTGGCTAAGCCGGGATGTTTTGAGTTTTTCATATGCAGTCTCATTATTGATCGTTTTTACTTCCACCACTATTTCTGAGGGATCAAACAGGTCATTGACTTTACCTTCCACCAGTTTTCTGCCCTTATCGATAATGATCATGGAGTCAGCAATCAGTTCTACTTCACTCAGCAAATGCGAAGAAACAACCAGTGTCTTACCCAGATCCTTTTTGAGGTGCAGGATCAGGTTTCTTATATCTGCAATACCCTGCGGGTCTAACCCATTCGTGGGTTCATCTAAAATGATCAGTTCCGGATCGTGCACCAGCGCTGTGGCAATACCCAGCCGTTGTTTCATTCCCTGCGAATACGTTTTTACCTTACTATTTGCCCTGTCAGCAAGACCTACCATAGCTAACTGGTCTCTTAATTTTTTTTCCGGAATCTTTACACCACTCATGGTGCCGAATATCCGCAGGTTCTCCAGGGCAGTCAGGTATTTATAAAGATCAGGTCTTTCAATAATTGCCCCGGTTTTCCGCAATATCTCTTTCCGGTGTTTCTGAAGATCCATTCCAAATATCTCAATGCTGCCTGAAGTAGGTTTGATAAGTGTAAGCAGCATCCTGATAGTTGTTGATTTGCCTGCACCATTTTGTCCCAAAAAGCCATATACCTGGCCAGCCGGAACGGAAAAGCTCAAGTTGCTGACAGCCTTTATATCTCGGAACTCTTTATTTAAACCCTTTACCTCAATAACAGAAGCCATTGTAAAAACTTAGTATGCAAATGTATTGAAGGTTTCAGCTGTTAATAAGCGATTTAACCTTTTGAAAAATATTTTTTCCCAAACGCTTGCATAAACAAGAACGCATCCCTATGTTTGTTTTACGATTCGGAAAACCACATTTTTACCCGGAAAACTACGTAAAAACCCGTACCTGCATTCAACCTTTTATTGACAGGTCTGCATCTCTGGTCGTCTTTTCCCGGACCCAATCCCCAATTCCTTCGAACCGCACCCTTTGATCCAATATTTCCTGTGGGACTTGAAGACCATTATTCAAACCCTGGAAATGAAACGATATTTTACTTTACTGATTGCCGGAATATTCAGCTTGCTGGCACAAACCCTGATTGCACAGGAAAATCCTGCTGCAACAACAGTAAAACTCACCAACTTCAAAGTCACCCTCAATAATAACCGGGTTGTCCTTGATTGGGAAGTGGACGGCAATGAATCAACAAGTCTTTTTGAGGTGGAGAAGAGTGCGGATGGTAAAAATTTCAGCTTAACAGCATTGGTTTTCAGTTCTGAAAAAACCGAAAAAGATAATTACCAGTATTTCGAAAAAATCGGGAAAGAAAAATTACAGTTCAGGATAAAAATAATTGAAAAGGATAAAAAAATAAGTTATTCGGAAATCATATCTGTCAACAGTTCCGGCTTATTATAAACCGGGAAAGAACCCAAACGGGTGCTGAAATCCTGCCAGAGTAAAAATTTTTTGAGGGGTACCATCTTTACATTTTTCATACATACACTAAAGAGTACCAAAAGAGAAGAAGCCCTTTGTCTAAAGGGCTTCCTCGTTTATATATCAATACCAATTATTAAAGTACAGGCTGGACAGGTATTTTCAGATTTATGTACCGGAACCAAGATAAGACTGCAGGTTTTTTACATATTCTTCAAAAGCAGTGATCCCCTGCGGGGTGATCTTACAGATGGTCTGCGGGTAATTGTCTTTGAACTGTTTGATCACATCAATATAGCCGGCTTCTCTCAGCTTCTGGATCTGTACACTCAGGTTACCGGCAGTAGCATTTGTTTTTTCCCGTAAAAAAGTAAATTCCGCCTCCTTCACACTAATGAGCAGTGAAATGACAGCCAACCGGAGCTGCGAATGTAATATGGGGTCAAGATCTTTAAACATGCAGCGCCGCTTGCTCTTTTTTATAGTTCCTGTATTCCCGTTCCATCAGGATTCCCGGAATTAACCAGGCTATTATTGCAGATGCAGCTGTTAGCAGCAGGTCAGCTTTTATGGATGTAAAGAGGGTGGCTATACAACATACCCAGCAGAAAAGCCCGCCCCATAACATAGGCCTGAACTTGCAGGCCGCTCCTGTGATGAACGTTGGAAGACCATATAACAAAAGGAAAAGCGGCGAAATAAACTCACTGAACTGGAATGCAGAACGATGACCGGCCAGCTGCCGGTACTCTGTGGCTACAGGTCCCCATACGTTAAAAATGACATTAATAATAAAGATCAGCAGGAAAATACCAATACCAAATCCCAGCCAGATATAATCCATGTAACTATCATCAAATGACTTTACTTTCCGTTCTTTTTTTTCCCTGATTGTAATCAATACCTGTGGAATGATTGCCAGAAATGTAAGCAGGTAGATATCGAACGGAAGCTGATATTCAAAATGGATCTCTGACAATTTCACAATAGAACAGATTGCAATAAGTGCCCCCCACATAATAGCTCCGATACCGGTATCATGATAGGAATCTTTAGCCTTGCTGATCATTGTGGCAATAAGATCAAGGCTTTCCCTTTCGGTAAGTTGTTTTTCCTTGCTCATACCCTGTTTGTTTGGTTTTTTTGATGAAATTTCAGCAGGTATCCCGGTATAATATAGGATATAAGCACTACAAATGCCATCAGCAGCAACTGGATGTCAAAGCTTACAAAAACGGATACAACAGCAACAGGCCAGCACGCAACTCCCGCCCACCGCAACGGCGCAAAGCTTATAATAGTTCCTGAAACAAATGCGATATAACCATACAGTGTAAAATAAACAGGGAAAGAATAGGACCAAAGTTCAAAATACCCGAGTATAAATGCCAGCACAGAAAATGTAATTCCGGTTGCTGCTCCCACCAGCTTCATGGTATCCCCGATATACGTTTTGTGTTTTTGTTTCCGTTCACTGCGGATAGCGTAATAAATGCTTATTACAGCTCCCACCCACATCAGGCTCCAGGCCATCCAGGGCTGTTTAAAGTTGCTAAAAGTCATCAGTCCGTAATGCAGGAGTGCTGCAATTAAGATCAGCCAGCCCCATAATAAAAGAAAAAAAGAATTATCCGAAAAATCCTGTTTCACCTTTTCTATCATAGAACGGATAAGCTGAAGGCTTTGTTCTGGCGAGAATTTCTCTTCAACCATAGTAGTTTTATTTTGGAATATAAAAAAGCCCGTGTGCAGCATAACAGGCTTCTGGACTGTTTATTGCTATTATTTACATCCGGCTGCATCTCTTTCACAGGCCTGCTTTCCCCAATTCGGGTGCAGTTCGCTGGCAGGTTTGAAGGTTCCGAACAGTTCAAGCGCTTTATCTAATTGAGGCTTGGCTGTTCCGCAACCGCCACCAAATTGTTCAGGCGTATTTTTTAAAGAAACACCGCTGAACCAATAAGGACGTGGATTGGTGGGATCCTGCGTCATAGCATCCTGGCTATAGTTCTGGATTTTGGGACCAAGGTCCATCCATCGTTCCATAGGATTGACCAGCATGCGCAGAGAAGCATTCATTGCCTTTAACAAGCTGATTTCGCTATTATTTTTTTCCAGGGTTTCTGCTTTTTCCAGCAACAGGTCGGCCTTATCAGCCATGCCATCATTAATGGCCGGATCATTCTTCATAAAAGAAAAAGTAATCTGGCAATATGCTGCATAATAAAAAGGAAGCCATTGTGTTTTTTCAGCATCGCCAATGCGTTCAAAGGTTGCTGCAATATCCACCAGCCTGGCCGGATCATTCTTTATTAATGCGCTGTCAATCTCTGCAATATTTTTTTTCATTGCAGCAATATATTTTTCACTTTGTGAAAAACCAGTTGCCACCAGGAACGTGGCGAGGAGGAAGAAAATTGTCTTTTTCATTATTGATCAGTTTTAAAGGTTGATGTGTTATTATTAATAATATTTCTTATAGCCCGTTATTGATTACTTCGTCACTACGATCAACACCAAAGCTTATAAAAGCACCAAGGAATACAAACATTCTTGATGTCGGCACGATTGCCTCTTTCCTGTACCCGTTATAAGAATACTGGTAACCATACGTCTGTTTGATATTGAAGATATTGCTCACCTGCAATACATATACGGCAAACGCTTTGGGATTTTTCTTACCTATAAATGGCAGGTAATTGATTGAAAAACTTACGTTATGATAATCCGGGATCGTCCCCCTGTCATTAAACTTATAGTTTGAACCATCAAATCCGATATTATAATAAGGGCGGCCGCTGGCAAAATTATATGCTGCATTCAGGTTCATTTTCCATTTTTGCACAAACTTTTTCGTCACCAACGAAGCGGTGTGTTTTGCGGCAAAATTGGGGGTGATTGCAAAAGGGAAATTCAGGAAATCCCGTTTTGTATCCAGGTAAGAATAAGATATCCAGTAATCAAAACTCTTAATTGTCTTTTTATCTCTCCAGAAGAATTCAATTCCTTTCGCATCGCCAAAGCCCTTGTTATTAATTGCTGTTTCCTGGCCGGTTGTTTGTGTCGTCTTCAGCAGGTTATCATATTTTTTATAAAATATCTCCGTCCGGAAAGATTGCTGGTTAGCCACTTTCTGAAACTGGGCAATATAATGAGTCGCTTTCATAAAAGTCAGGCTGCTGGTTGAAGGCAGGTATCTTCGTTCCGGGTTCTGGTAAAAGATACCATAGGCCAGCGATGCCTGTGAGCCTTTACTCAACTTATAGGCGATGGAGAGGCGGGGTGCAATATTGGTTTTATCCAGTAATGCGGAATGCTCCAGGCGGGTACCGGCCTTAGCCGCCACATCATTGGTGATATATATATCTGCTTCTGCAAATACTGAATTGATATGTTCCTTTACGGATCCGGGGTATTTATTCCCGTTATAGTCCGTATAGACCGATTTATCATTGCTGTAATTATATTCGCTGCCAAAACGGACCGCACTCAAACCTTTTAGTCTTTTTTCCAGAACAAACCTGGCATTGAAGTAATTCCCTTTTACATCCACATTGAATTTTTTAAACTCAAGATTACCAAGCAATACTTCATTTTTATTATTATCCTGCATGGAACTGCTGATATCATCTTTATTATTTGCATACGATACTCCCATGTTTACTTTCCATTGATGTCCAAGATTCTCTCTCCAGGCCAGGTTATGATAAATATTGGTATTGCTCAGGCCAAACCTGTCTTTATAGCCTATCGAGTCAATACTATTCGTGGTAAATGCCAGCCTGCTGCTGCTGAAATAACCATAATACTTCAGCATACCCGTTTTGGATGTCTTGATCCTGAAGTTAGCATCAGCATTGTGATAGGCAGGCATTTTTTGATAATCCTGTTTTTGCTTTATGATAGCAAAAGCCAGCCCGAGATTCGTGTAGCTATAACTGCCCCCCAGTGAATATTTTTTATTCTTTGCCAGATGCTGGTAACCTGCGCTGCCGCTGAGTACTGTCAGGCCGATATTTGCTGAAGACTGATCAGGAAGATCAATGGATTCTAGTATTAATGCAGATGATAAGGCCTGGCCATACAAAGCGGAATAACCACCTGTACTAAAAACAGTTCCTTTAAAAATAAAGGGGGAGAATCTTCCGAACTGGGCAATATTGGGCACACTGCTGAAAAAGAAGTTATTCACGAGGGTGCCGTCTATAAATGTTTTTGTTTCCGCTGCGGTTCCACCCCGCACATATAAGCCTTCGCTTTCGCCTACCTGCTGAGCTCCCGGCAATGTTTTTAAAGCCCCGGTGATATCCCCATTCGCACTCGCTGTCGTAACAATATCTATCGGGTCTAATACAACAGCCGCCCTTTTCCTGTCGCTGGCTTCAAATGTTCCGGCAGTCAGTACCACAGCCCTCAACTCTGTTACTTCTTCTTTTAATGTAATATCAATTGTTTGCGTGGTCCCGTCCAGTACAATCTTTTGTTCAAATGATTTATACCCGATAGAACTGGCCACGATCAGCTGCTCTCCTTTCTCTGTTGTTTTAAAAGAGTATTTTCCGGATGAATCAGTAGTAGCCCCATCATAGGTATCCTTCAGTGTAATACTGATGCCGGGCATCGCTCTTCCCTTATTATCTTTCACTACACCTTTTACAACTGTCTGTGCATTTACAAGCACCGAAAACAAGGCAGTAAAGACCAATAAAAGGGTAATCCGAAATTGTTTCATACCAGTGGTTTTGAATTTTCAGCACAAACATAAAGTAGTTTATATTATAAACCAAATCATTTTAAGACAAAAAAGCCAGGCCCTTTCGAACCTGGCAAAGACCCCCAATAAAAACTAACTTATCTCTTAATGATTTTTTGCGTAGCTGTTTCTGTTCCGCAGCTCACCTTAACTACATACAAACCAGGCGTTAAACTGTTAACATTCATGGTTTCGGTCTGGCTGGCACTGCCTGTTTCCGCCTTTTTTGTTACCTGTGCATTAGCATTGAGCAATTCATAAGTTACCTTCTTTCCCTGCCAGCTGTCCGGGATAGTAATCCGCAGTTCGCTGGTAACAGGATTAGGGTAGGTGAGGATGGAGACCGTATTTTCAGTTTGTTTGCCGGTACGGATAATGCGGGTGGCAGAGTAATCAAATTTTCCGTCTGCATCAACTGTACGCAGCCTGTAATAGATTACTTTATCCTGTGTATTGATCATATCCGTGAATGTATAATTCATGATGTCATTTGTATTCCCGAAGGCGAATACCAGGCCGGCATCGGCAAAGTTCTTCCCATCAGTGCTTTTTTCTACTGCAAAATGGCTCACATTTTTTTCTGAGGAAGTTACCCAGCGCAGATCAACTTTATTGCTGTTGTTGTTAAGAATAGCCGTAAATGATTCCAGTTTGACAGGCAGAATAACCTGCATAGGAATATTATAATTAAAGCCCTTGAACCATAACGAATACATACGATCGGCTGCGCTGCTGGAGCCTCCGGAAGTAGCACCTCCTGCACGCAACCGGAATGAACTTTTGTTAACATAGTTAACGGTTGTCATCACTTCAGTTGCATTTACATCTATATCAGTAAAATTGCGTGTAGGACCGTCAAATTGCTTGCCGGGCGTTAGAACATTGAGAATAGTCTGAAAAATACTCGTCACGGAGAGCAGGCTGTTATTCTCTAATAAATAAGACTGCGGGGCCATAAAAGAAACATACTCATGAAGCCTGCTGCCATCACCATCCACGTCAATTGCTGTAAGGTTGAAACTGGTAACTGAAACCGGGGTGAGTGAACCTTTATTTACAAAATTGAAATCAAAATCCATCCACCAATTCGTATTGCTTGGAGCATTACCATTATTATAACTGATTTGTGGCTGAAAAGCATTTGCGTGACCAGTGCTGGTCATGTCTATATTACTGATCCTTACATTGGAAGATGACCGGCCCGCAATTTTAACGAGCGCATCAATATTTGTAGCCACATCAGAAAACCGGTACACAGCGCCATTAGCTCCGGTAGTCCCCGATTCCAGCACAGGATTTTTAAATACTAATTCGGGAATAGACTGAGTGCCTGATTGTGCAAAAGAAGAAAAGGAAAGAGCCACCAGCACTGCCACACTCAGCAGGGCGATTGTTGTTTTTAAAGAGGTGTTAGTTTTCATCACGTTTCTTTTAGGGTTCAAGATTGTTTAGGTACGGCTGCTCTAGGTCCTGGATCTTATCTTTTTGATTACCTGAAAACCCTTTATTAGATTGCAATGGAAACCGATGTAGTGGAGGCTAAACTTCCGGGGGAGTAAAATCCCTTGTTGAAGGAGGTTTGTTTCATAATCGGATTACGTTGTTTTCTGTAGGGTATTTTCGAATTCTGTTGCTAAAATAGTATGTGGTTTTTACTGATGCAAGTTTTTCGAGAAATTTTTCGCATATATCACCGTATTTTCTGCATGATAAATACTATTAGTATTAAATATCAATTACTTAATAAATAATTTTCTTACAATAAATGGATAGAGAAAATACGTAAATACACTATTTCTAATGAAATATTACGCTGGAAACAAGGCCGGAATAGCGGGAGGAAGGAGAATTTGTACGTAACAGAAACCCGGGTTGTATCACCCGGCAGGCACAAAAAAGGCGATCTTACGATCGCCTTTACAAATAGAAAATCTGTTGTCTTATGCTTTATAAGAAGGAATCAAACCATTGGCCAGTTCTACCATCTTCTTAATACCATCTTCAGGCAGGTTACCTTTTTTGAATTCAGCCATTACTTCAGGGAGTTTACTGTCCATTTCCATTAAGAAATGTTCTTCAAATTCTTTCACTCTTTTAACAGCCACATCTTTCAACAGGCCGTTTGTACCCAGGTAAATAATAGCTACCTGTTTTTCCACCGCAAAAGGAGAGTATTGAGGCTGTTTCAGCACTTCCACGTTACGGGCACCTTTGTCAATTACATTCTTGGTAGCTGCATCAAGATCACCACCAAATTTAGAGAAGGCTTCCAGCTCACGGTATAAAGCCTGATCCAGTTTCAATGTACCGGCCACCTTCTTCATGGATTTGATTTGCGCATTACCACCCACACGGCTCACGGAGATACCTACGTTGATCGCCGGGCGGATACCAGACAGGAATAGGTTTGTTTCGAGGAATATCTGTCCGTCAGTAATGGAAATTACGTTGGTAGGGATATAAGCAGATACGTCACCCGCCTGCGTTTCGATGATTGGTAACGCTGTTAAAGAACCGCCGCCTTTCACCAAATGCCTGATACTATCCGGCACATCATTCATATTCTTCGCAACTGCATCATCACTGATCACTTTTGCAGCTCTTTCCAGCAAACGGCTGTGCAGGTAGAATACGTCACCGGGATAAGCTTCACGACCCGGGGGACGACGTAACAACAATGATACCTCACGGTAAGCCACTGCCTGTTTGGAAAGGTCATCATAGATGATCAGCGCAGGACGCCCGGTATCACGGAAGAACTCCCCGATTGCTGCACCGGCAAAAGGAGCATAGAACTGTAGCGGGGCAGGATCAGAAGCGGAAGCGGCTACAATGGTAGTATATTCCATAGCACCATTGTCCTGCAATGTCTTCATTACACCGGCAATGGTGGAAGCCTTCTGGCCAATCGCCACATATATACAATAAACAGTTTTACCTGCTTTGTAGAATTCTTTCTGGTTGATGATGGTATCCACAGCAATAGCTGTTTTACCCGTCTGGCGGTCACCGATGATCAATTCCCGCTGACCACGGCCAATAGGGATCATTGCATCAATCGCTTTGATACCGGTTTGCAGGGGCTCTTTTACCGGCTCCCGGAAGATAACCCCCGGCGCTTTACGTTCCAGCGGCATTTCATAACGTTCACCTGTAATGGGTCCTTTACCATCAATGGGCTCACCCAGGGTATTTACCACACGGCCTGCCATTCCCTCTCCCACCTTAATAGAAGCGATCTGGCCGGTACGTTTTACTTTAGCTCCTTCTTTGATCTCGCCGCTTTCACCCATCAATACCACACCCACATTGTCTTCCTCGAGGTTCAGTGCGATGGCACGAACACCGTTTTCAAACTCAACGAGTTCACCATAACGTACATTGCCCAACCCGTAAACACGGGCAATACCATCACCCACCTGCAATACGGTACCTACTTCTTCCAGGTCCGCAGCGGCGTTGAAGTTGCTCAACTGCTGGCGCAGTATCGCACTTATCTCATCGGGTTTAATCTCTGCCATATATTTCTGTTTATCTTTTTTAAAAATTATCTGAGCTTATAAATGAAATCATTGTTCTTAAACTGCTTGGCAATAGCCCGCAGGTCATAAGCCACACTGGCATCTACCAGTTTATCTCCCACCTGTAATACAAAACCACCGATCAGGTCTGCGTCAACTTTTTCTTCCAGTTCCACATGCTGAAACCCGGCTGATTTTTTTACCTGCTCCACAATCGCATTTCTCATCGCATCACTAACGGGGTGGGCAGTGACCAGTTGTATAGTATGTATATTCTTATGCTCATTATAAGCTGTGATAAATGCGCTGATGATTTCCGGTAAGTTGCTTTCCCTTCCTTTTGTAATCAGCAAGGTTGTAAAAGCAGCAGTCAATTCACCGATTTTACCGGCAGTAACGGCATCAACAATCTTCTTTTTTGTATCTGCTTTGATCACCGGGCTTTTCAGCAGGTTCACAAAATCACGGTTGCTTTTGCAAACGGCCTTTAACCATTGCATGTCAGCAAACACTGCGTCCAGCTGTCCTCTTTCAACAGCAAGATCAATCAGTGATTTGGCGTATCGCGATGCTAAACGTGGATTCGGCATATATTTTCTAAGCTTCGGGCCTGGAGTTTAGAGTTTTAAGCTGCAGATGACTAAACCCGCAGCTCATAGCTCAGCACTCTCAGCTGTTTTTAATTCAATTTTACTTCGTCAACCAGCCCTTTAATATGAGCTTCCTGGGCATCTTTATTCCCCAGCTCCCTTCTCAGCACTTTTTCACTTACTTCAATCACCAGTTTACCAACCTGGTTCTTCACTTCTGTCAATGCCGCCATTTTTTGTGCATTGATAGCGGCCTGTGCCTCAGTTACAATCTTATTCGCTTCTGCTTTTGCCTGTTCTTTTGCTTCGTTAATGATCCTGTCCTTCGTTTCTCTTGCTTCTTTCAGCAACTGGGATCTCTCTTCCCGGGCTTTGGCCAGCAAGGCTTCGTTTTCACTTTGCAGCTGAGCCATTTCGGCTTTCACTCTTTCGGCGGTGGCCAGTGACTCAGATATACTGTTCTCTCTGTCACGCAGCCCTTTCACAATAGCAGGCCAGGCAAATTTTGCCAGGATAAAAAACACGATCAGGAAAGCCAGTAAAGTCCAGACGAGCAAACCAATTTCGGGAGTAAGAAGTTTCATTGTCTATATCAATTTCTTGTTTCAGTTTTTTAAATACTGCATCCTCCGCCCTGTGCATTGGATGCAGTAATTTTTTTGTTGCAGGTATTAATTATAATACCATTGCAAGGAAGCCAACGATGATCGCAAACAGGGCAGCTCCTTCAACCAGGGCCGCAGTCAGGATCATGTTACCACGAATGTCATTTGACGCTTCCGGCTGACGGGCAATCGCTTCAACAGCGCCTTTACCGATCTGACCGATACCAAGGCCAGCACCAATAGCCGCCAAACCTGCACCGATAGCACCACCTGCATTCGCTACAGCTTCTAACAGAAATAAATCCATGTTATAAATATTGATAGTTAAAAAATACTAGTTTAATGATGAGCAGCTGCTGCTTCATCATGATGATGTTCCCCTTCAAATGCCTGGCCGATAAACACTGCTGTCAGCATGGTGAAAATAAACGCCTGCAGAAATGCCACCAGCACTTCGATCAGGTAAATAAATACAGTAAATCCAACCGCTAACGGAGAAGCTCCCCAGCCAGCCGCTGTGTTCAATTCGCCGAAAATAAATATGAGTGATATCAGGCAGATAATGATAATGTGCCCGGCCACCATGTTGGCAAAAAGACGAATGATCAGGGCGAAGGGCTTAATAAATACGCTCAGAAATTCTACAGGGACCAGGATGAATTTTACACCCAGCGGCACTCCCGGAGGGTTAA
Source organism: Chitinophagaceae bacterium UBA4411 (assembly GCA_002400415.1). Taxonomy (GTDB): domain Bacteria; phylum Bacteroidota; class Bacteroidia; order Chitinophagales; family Chitinophagaceae; genus CADEDV01. Next base: position 7,618 of record DGQP01000007.1, on the reverse strand, counting down.
AAATATGACCCCAGTAATGACTATTCGAGCTGGCCAGTATCACTACAAAAGAGATAACCCCCAGCACAGCAGTGAAAGCGATATTCCCGGTTACGTTTGCTGACCCGGGAATCAGGCCAAAGATGTTATTAATCAAAATGAAAAAGAAAACGGTCAGCAGGTACGGCAGGTACTTATCTACCTTATGCCCCAGGTTAGGTTTGGCCACTTCATCACGAACAAAAGTAATCACCGGCTCAATTAAACTCTGGGAACCTCTGGGCGCCGAAGTAACACCCACCCCGGTTTTATATCTTTTCGCTATCCGAAGCATGATCCATACAAAAATGACCAGGGCCAGGAGCATTTGCACCACGTTACGGGTCAATGAAAAGTCATATATTTTCACAGAAGGGTCAATATTCCCATTGGCATCTACTGCCAGGATATCTTCTTCGTGGAATTTTTTGGGATCAAGGCCATATTTCTCCATGTTATGTTTGGTCAGGATCACATAACCTTCATGTGCCTCTTCTCCATGATGAAAGTGGGAAGACATAAATGTGCTCAGGCCTCTTTCAGGAGAATAAAGAATAACAGGAAGGGGAACTGACACGCCAAAAAAGTGAAATTCATGCCCGTTCAGGACGTGGCCAAAGATGACTTCTGACGCATTAAATTTTTCCGCTTTATCAGCTTCACCGTGGCCTCCGTCACCCGCAAAAGATGGCAGAGAAATAAGGGATAAAAATATGCTGAAAGCCGCTACAGTAAAGGATTTTATTAGCCTGTGACTCATACCCGTCCTGAAATTTGCCGCAAAGATAAGGGGGTGACCATGAAAAACCTTGAATTAAGCAAAAAATGAATCCCATAGCCAGGCCCTTCATGGAAAAAATATTTCACAGGAAAACCACGATCTTCCGGTATCCCTTTAGCTTTTGTGAGGCAGAAAATTGAAGAGGGCAACTGGCCGGCCCCGTATCAGGCTACCGGCTTGTGTTTTTCGAACTGCATTTCGTGCAAACGGGCATAAAAACCACCCCTGGCCAATAGTTCTTCGTGAGTACCGGCTTCTTTGATTTCCCCTTTATCCAGCACAATGATCTTGCCGGCCTTGCGGATCGTGGAAAGCCGGTGAGCTATCACGATAGATGTCCGTTCCCTGATCAGCTTGTCAATAGCATGCTGTATCAGCATTTCGCTTTCCGTATCCACGGACGAAGTGGCTTCATCCAGGATAAGAATGGAAGGGTTGTATAACATGGCCCGTATAAATGACAGCAATTGCCGCTGCCCTAATGATAATGTGGCCCCCCTTTCCATCACATTATAATCATATCCTCCCGGCAGCTGCATGATAAAATCATGCATATCGATCAGTTTTGCAGCCTCAATCACTTTTTCCCTTGTTATCTCCGGATTCCGCAGTGTAATATTATCCATTACCGAACCGGAGAACAGGAAAACATCCTGCAGCACCACCCCCACATTTTTCCTTAATGTATCCAGGTCATACTGATCAATATTGACGTCATCAATATGAATGGCGCCTTTTTGAATATGGTATAACCGGTTCAGCAAACTGATGATGGTTGTTTTACCGCTGCCGGTGTGCCCCACGATAGCTACCGTCTCGCCGGGTTTCACGGAAAAACTTACATCTTTCAATACATAATGCTCATTCGTATAAGCAAACCACACTTTCTCAAAATCAATCTTCCCCTTTAATTGACCGGCCGGCTTATAAGCGCTTTCATGTGATTCAGGGATGAAATCATCATTATCCAGCACTTTAAAAACCCTTTCGCTGGCAATGATGCCCATTTGCAATACATTGAATTTATCAGCAATCACCCGCAACGGGCGAAACAAAAGGTTCATGCAAAGAATAAAAGAAATCACCGTCCCCTGCTGGCTTTGCTGCAGCTGCAACGCTTCTTTAGACGTCCACCACACGATAAGCCCGATTGATAAGGCCAGTACGATCTCCACCACCGGGAAGAAAACCGAATAGGCAAAAATGGCCTTCACATTTGCATTCCTGTGTTCTTTATTGATCGTATTGAATTTTTTGTATTCCCTGTCTTCAGAAGCAAAAGCCTGCACGACCTGCATACCGGTTAAGTGTTCCTGTACAAACGCATTCAGCTGGGCCACTGCATTCCGTACCCGGAAGAATGACTTGTTGATACTCTCCTTAAAATAATAAGTGGCGACAATGATGATGGGAAAAGGGATCAGTGCGATCAGCGTTAATTGCCAGTCTGCAATGAACATATAGGTCAGCACACAAATAATGGAAAGCATATCAGCCAGTATCGGCACCAGCCCGTCAGCAAAAATATCGTTGATGGATTCAATATCATTGATCGTTCTTGTTGTTAAAGTGCCGATCGGTGTTTTATCAAATTGGGAAAGGTTCAGACCCAGTATTTTTTTGTAAACAGCCACCCGTATATCTCTTACTACGGATTGCCCCAGCCAGGCAGTGGTAAACGTAAAAAGAAAACGAAAAGCTGTTTCCACCAGTATCAGGCCCACCTGGATGAGGGTAATCGTAATCACCATATTGGCAAGGGAGTTCGCAATATATTTATTAACCGTCAGCTGGATGAGCAATGGCCGCAGGGGAGTGATCAGCGCCAGCAATATAGCCAGCACCACCGACCAGTAGAACTTCTTCCGGTACGGGGCCGCATATTGAAAAACCCGTTTCAGCTGGGCAATATCAAAAAACCGTTTTTTGGAGTCTGGCAACTGTAAACAATTAATAGAACCGCAAATTTAGACAGAAGCCGACAGAAAGACCTGCCGTTTATTGAATTCCTTCTTCTTCTCCCATTGCTTTTTTATACGCTTTAATAAATAAAGCCCCGAGGTTTTTATACGGCGGGATATAATCTTCAAACCCTTCCACCTTCACCATCTTCTCCAGTTCTTTCCAGAAAGGTATCCAGTCAATATTATTACCGTTCCTTATTTTCTCCGTTAACAATTGAAAGAAGGGCTTGTTCACCGCTGTTTTACCAATTTGTTTGGAAGCAATGATATGCGCATCCGATGCTTTTTCCAGCACATCATGGATCAGGTGATAACCACCGCAGGAGCCCATGAAAACAATCCTGGAAGTCGGGAACATCTGTTCAATGGTTGAGTTGGCATAATAACTATGCCCCCGGTGAATAGTGATCGTGGGATAAAGCTTGTTCTTCTCCAGGTACTCACCCAGGGCCCGCTGTGCTTTTTCGTCTTCACCACCTTCTTCGGGCAATGCTTTATTCGCATAAATGGTCACCGGCTTTCCTTTGGCTGAAGAAATGGCCACCCATTTATCCGTGGATGTGATCTTCCAGTTGGTATTGCTGAACATACCCACAAAACCCTTGAAAATACCCTGCCCGTCTTTATCCCCATAAAAGAAAACCTGCATGATGACACGGCCACTGTCATTGACCATTGATTTGAAAGGCACTTCATATACGGGTGGTATTCCCAGTTCTTTGGTCAGGTCAATTTTATTCAGTGTATCCGCCGATAAAAAAAGTTTGTTGAGGATATTATAAATGGCCATCCCCCGTTTATTGTTCTGTGCTTCGTTTCGGTCATAATTACGCTGCACATTGGCCAGCATTTCACCGGCCAGTGGCTTTATTGTTTCTGCAATGCTTGCATAAGAGTCAGCCACATCCACACCATCTTCCAGCCCGTCCGATTTTTCCAGGTTCATCACAAAAGCCCGCATCAGGTTGGCCGCATCATCGGGATCAGGGAAGGAACCAAGGAAATGGCTGAGCGTATTATACCCGGCCGACATTTTGATAAATTTCCTGTACTTATCAAAATTCAGCAGCATCAGTAAGGAATCACTGCGGTTGTTTACTTTTTTCATCATCAGCGGGTACACGCCATTCACAAAACTGGAGGTATAAATCAATCCGTCCGAAAGAACAGCCAGGTAATATAATTCCTGTGCATTCAGCGGCTGCAATATTTTAAACCTCACCACATCTTCCTGCTCATGTAAACCATTGATGGTGGTCACAAATACATCTCTTGCCCTTGTTTCCAATTTTGCCGTGAGTGCTTTGAATTCAAAAGCAGTGTCTTTATTGATGGCCCGCTGCACATAATCCATTTGTGTGTTCACCAGCAGCCTGAAATACTGAATGGAATCATCTTTGACCGCATCAATATCTTCGATGGTCATTTTGCCGCTTACTATATTATCGAGAAAAGGGAAATACTGCTGCCCGCTTTTACTTCGCGACATCCGGGTAATGGCCCGTATAAAATCATCATCCTGGATGCTGCGGATCAGGTTGCCAAGCCGGTTGGTGGCCTGCGAATAATCATATAACTGGCGGGGGTATTTTTTAGCCATCACCCTGATCAGGCTATCAGCAAAAGGCAGGTCCGGGTTTTCCCGCAGGGTCTGAAACGTTTTCTCCGGGTGCAGCATACAATACTTTAAAACCAACAGCTGCTTTGATTTGCCAAAGCCGGGGTTCTTCTCAAAGATACCGGCTCCCAGCAGTACCGTTCCTGCATCGAAAGAGAGGTTCTTTATTATATACTCTATCGTTTCCCCATTGCGGTCATTGGCAACCGCCTGCTGGTAAGCGGCAATGATATCGGGCAGGAGAACGGGATTTACTTTTTTATCCTGGCTGCCCCGGTAATTCTGGCGGAAGGTTTTTAGCAGGTTCTCCAGCCCTTTCAGGTAATTCACTTTCAGCCGGTGATCAAAGGCTTTATCAGTTTCATACAAATATTGCAGCAGGTCCACTTTTTTGGAGAGTACCCTGGTCAGAAATACATTGATCTCCTCGTTGCCGGTGGGGCTAAATGACTGATCGGCTTTATTATCCATCGCCATGATTGCCTTCTGTTCGGCATCAATAGCTTCATGGTTGATCTGCCGCCTGAATTCAGCTTTATAGCCCGGCGGGATAATAATAGTGTCGGAACCGGATACACCCTGTGCCCGGGTGGTTTGAGAACCGGCCAGGCAGGCGAAAATGATAAGGTATCTGGTAATTGCTGTCATAAGGATAGAAGTACAAATGTAGTAACAAGAACCGACATGGCTCAGCCGGTCATAATTAGTTACCGGAATGACTATCAAACTCTTTCCCATGGTTGCAGGAAAGAGACAGCGCCAGGGTCCTTCCGGGGAAAGCAGTGCTTATTAACTTATCATTAAGTCTGCGTGAACAAGTGACCCGGATTTCACCGGGAGCTGAATTCCGGTTAGGTTTGCGCAAAATTTCGCTGCATGGATACCAAAGCCCGTAAGGTGCTGATAGCAGATGATGAGCCGGACATCCTTGAAATCCTGAAATACAACCTCTCCAACGAAGGTTACGAGGTGGTAACTGCCAAAGATGGCGATGAGGCCCTTGAAAAAGCCCGCCGTGCCCAGCCCGACCTCGTGGTGCTGGATGTGATGATGCCTAAAAAAACAGGGGTGGAAGTTTGCCAGTTGCTCCGGGCTCAACCCGCTTTTAAAGAAACACTGATCATATTCCTTACCGCCGTAAATGATGAGGGTACACAGATCAAAGGACTGGAAACAGGCGCCGATGATTACGTGAGCAAACCCATCAGCCCGAAAGTGTTCCTGAGCCGGGTGAATGCCCTGTTCCGCAGGCTGAATAAAACGGAGGCCAAAGTGCTGACCATTGATAACCTGACCATTGATCCGGAACGGTTCATGATACAGGTGGATGGTAATGACATCGTGCTGGCAAAAAAGGAATTCGAGCTGCTTTATCTCCTGGCATTGAAACCCGGCCGTGTTTTTCTCCGCAACGAGATACTGAACCAGGTATGGGGCAATGATGTGATCGTGGGCGACCGCACCATTGATGTGCATATCCGCAAGATCCGCCAGAAACTGGGGATTGATTGCATCACCACGGTAAAAGGCGTGGGATATAAGTTCGAGCTGTGAGAAAGTTCATCATTCATGGCTGATAGTTCATAACCAGTATCTTTACTTTTGATCTCTCTTACCATGAACAATGAACCATCAACCATGATCCCCGATGTTTTCTGCTAAAAACATTTCTCCCCGGCAATTAGCTGCTTTCACCGCATTGGTACTGGCCGTGCCTATCAGTACGCTGATCGGGTATATTGAAAGAAGCTGGTGGATCGGGCTGATTTGTGTGGTCGTTATATTCGGGGGCAGTTACTTACTGATCTCCTTCATGCTGGAACGTTTCATTTACCGGAAGATCAAGCTCATTTATAAATTCATTTACCAGACCAAGGCCACCAAAAAAGAAGAAACTTATTATAAATACCTGCTGCCGCAGAAAAGTATTGATGAGGTACGGGAGGATGTGGAGGCATGGGCCGAAGAAAATAAACAGGAAATAGAATTACTCCGCAAGAATGAACAATTCCGCAAAGAATTTTTGCAAAATCTCTCGCATGAGTTCAAGACACCGGTGTTTGCCATACAGGGTTATGTGGATACGCTGCTGCAGGGAGCATTAGAAAACCCCGAGGTCAATAAAAAGTTCCTGAAGAAAACAGCAAAGAATGTGGAACGGCTGACTAATCTTTTAAATGATCTGGATGAGATATCAAGATTGGAAAGAGGGGAATTGGTTTTATACAAACAGAATTTTGTGATCCAGGAACTGGTGCGGGAAGCTTTTGAAAGTTTATCCATCCGGGCGGAAGCAAGGCAAATTCACTTCAGCATCAAGAAAGGCTGTGAATCTCCGCTGACCGTGCATGCGGACAAAGAAAAAATCAGGCAGGTGATCACGAACCTGATCGAAAACTCGATTAAATACGGTAAGACCGGGGGCAATATTGTTGCCAGTATGTACAATACGGACGGTAAACATATTTTAATTGAACTCAGTGATGATGGTATCGGTATCAATGAGAAATTTCTGCCCCGCATTTTTGAACGTTTCTACCGCACGGATGAAGGCCGCAGCATTGATGTAACCGGCAGCGGGCTGGGGCTGGCCATCTGCAAGCATATTATCGAAGCACACGGGCAAACCATCCATGTAAGAAGTACAGAGAATATCGGCACCACGATCGGGTTTACGCTGGACAGGAGGAAGGATTAACGCTGTTTCTATTCTTTTTGTCCGGGTGATAATCTTTTGCCAACTCCAACGAAGGGAAGCCAGTTATAACAGGTAAACGTGATAAAATAAATTCCTTCTGTATCGGTTATCCGACGTTTGACAGGCATACCTAAATTTACAGCTTTCTGCCGGTTGGACGGCGAGTGCCACAAAGTCTGCACACAAACCCTTCCGACACTCGCCAGTGAAGAAATACCGACAACTAAAACAGATGATAAACTCTATCGAGTTTGGATTCACCTAACGCCGAGCCGGCTTTGCCAGACTCGGCTGCAAAGAAAGCATTCTATGTAAGTACCCCTTATCTTAATCGTTTAAAGTCAAACTCTTTTTCAATCAATCGTAAAATATCCTCCATTTCTTCAGCTTGCTTCCATTTATTCTTAAAATTCTCAGGATCAGTATAACTATACAATCGATACGTTTTTGTCGTCGCGACTTCCACAATAAAAAGATCACCATGATTTATATCAAATGTATTACCCGGAATATTATCTGAAAGCTCCCCTTAATTAGTA
>DGQP01000013.1 GCA_002400415.1 Chitinophagaceae bacterium UBA4411 | reverse complement strand
GCACTTATTAAAAAGCCTTGCAGCCTTTGCAAGGCTTTTTAATTTCAGGCTGCTTACCAAAGCTAATACTACGTTTTTGAAGGTGTCTTCTCTTTAGGCCTGGTATCAGGTAACCGTTTGGGAGGAGTAACCACCTTATTAATTTTGATTACCACTTTCACAATATCTAATACCGGGCCGCCAATGCCCAATCGCTGTGCATTCGAGTTGACAGGGACGGTTTGCAAACCCGCAGGATCAAACACTATATATTCTCCATTAATTTTTCCGGCAGAATCCGTTACTCCTTCCGGCACATAAACCTGTATTCTTATTTTCTGGTAACTGATAGGGAAATGACGCACATAATAATTTTGATCCTGCCTATACCATTGATCATTTTTAAACCCCGTCTTTCTGATCGTTGCCGGTTCCCGCAGAACAGCTATCTTTTCATATGCTTCATAAGAAGAAGCACCTGCTTCGAATAATTTCCTTATATCATTATTGCCTCCCATTACACCGGGCGGCAGTGTATTCGAAACCTTTTTCACCACTCCTATCACACCACCCTGCAAGTCGAATATCTGTTTTGAAGTGAGCAATTGCCTGGCATCGGATTGAACAACCGCAGGCAGTTTATCAAAATCCGATTTACTGACCACCGACCATAACAGCAACTGCACATTCCTCTGCTGAATACCGGGTTTGTTCCTGGAATTGTAAAGGATCGTTTGCACCATCTCTTTGCGGTAACCACTCATGGGTGCCTGTAAATATGCATCATTGGGCGTAGGATCAGGTGTGCCCGGCTGAAGGCAATAGGTCTTAAACTCTGCTTCATAAAATCCAGGCGCCAGCAGAAAAGCACCTTCCTCAGTCCGTGGAAGATTTGTCAGTGAATCCGGTTTCTGATCAGCAGGAATATCCGGTTGCACTATTGCTGTTTCATTACTAACCTGTTGACTGTTTCGGGACGTAGAAGCACAGGCACTCAGAAAAATAGTCAGCCCCGCAGTAATAAGTAGATTTTTGAACATAGGGTTTGATTTAGGTGACGGACATAAACTGCAAGAAGAGTTGCCTGCACAAAATCTAAAACTACCAGCACATTTAAAAGCAGCCGGCTACCAAAGTATTGTTAAGATAAACACGGTTTATAACAGGCTGAATCCCTGTGTTATTGCACCGGCAAACAATATGCGCAGCTTCAAATCAAAAACGGCCGTTTAATAATTACAGGTCACATTTTTACTTTAGATTTGATGCAAACATCAGGTAATAATGGCAACAGAAATAAAATGTCCGAATTGTGGTCACCAGTTTGAGCCCAGTGACGCTATCCGGGAAGAAGTGGAAAAAGAGCTGCGGAGCAAAGCGGCTGACTGGCAGAAAAAAAAGAATGACGAGTTTGTCATAAAGCTGGAAGAGGAAAAGAAAAAAATACAATCGTCTCTCGAAGAAAATCTCCGGAAAAATATTGCTGCAGATTTCGAGAACAAGCTGAAAATGCTGGAACAGAATAATAAGGACAATGAGGAAAAATTAAAACTGGCCCGGCAACAACAGCTCGATTTCCTGAAAAAAGAACAGGAGCTGATCAACAAAGAAGCTGAACTTGAACTATCCGTACAAAAAAAATTACAGGAAGAAAGAGAAAAACTCTCTGCCGAGATAAGAAAACTGGAAGAACAGCGGAATGCAGCGAAAGAAACGGAATTCCAGTTGCGCTTAAAAGAAATGGAAGAAAAACTGGAAGCGCAAAAAAAACTGGCCGAGGAAATGAAGCGTAAAGCTGAACAGGGCTCCATGCAAAGCCAGGGAGAGGTACAGGAATTATTACTGGAAGAAATGCTGCGGGCTGCCTTCCCTTTTGATGTGATCACAGAAGTGGGTAAAGGAGTGCGGGGGGCAGATTGTATACAAACGGTACGAAATGGATTTGGCCAGGAATGCGGCAAGATCATCTTTGAAAGTAAACGCACCAAGGATTTCGCCAATGACTGGATCGAAAAACTGAAAGCAGACATGCGCAGCCAGGGAGCAGATGTGGCCGTGATCGTTACACAGGCCCTGCCCAAAGACATGGAACGTTTTGGTGAAAAAGACGGGGTTTGGATTTGCTCTTTCAGCGAAGCAAAAGCAGTGGTGCATATGCTGCGGGACGGTATCATTAAAATAGCGACCGCATTAAAGAGCCAGGATAATAAGGGAGATAAGATGCATATGCTCTACGATTATCTCACCAGCTCTGAATTTGCAGAACAATGGAAAGCGATCCGGGAAGGTTTTATGAGCATGAAACTATCCATACAAAGAGAAAGAGATGCGATGGAGAAGCTCTGGAAACAACGGGAAAAGCAACTGGAAAAAGTGCTACTGAATGCAGCGCATGTAAGAGGCTCCATTGAAGGTATTGCCGGTATGGAAGCAATTGACCTGAACCTGCTGGAATCAGGCGCAGGGGATGAAGAATAAAACAGCAATGCCGTCCTGCACAGGACGGCATTGCTGTAAAATAAGCAGCCGCCTATTTTACACTATACGGAAATTTCTTTGAAGCATTTCTCATTAATGCATTCACCAGCCTGTCTGTAGAAGAGCCTACTGACCCGGAAGCCTGGTAATCATATTTCCACAGCAGGTTACCGGATTTACCATCATGAATATTAATAGTGGTTTGCACACTGTTGGTACTCCCCCAGGCACCGAAGAGCACTCCCACGGCTAAAGCAGCGCCTTCTGACATGGGTTTATCCATACTGGAACGGTTTTGCAATACAGCATCCACACCAAGCAATTGTGCCAGTTCTGTCCGGTCTTTGGATGCAAGCGTCTCATAAGAAATGCCAGCCTGTTTCAATAAAGCATTTGTACGGGTCACGTCCTGGAAGGTGACCGTATAAGAAAATTTATCTGACCGGCGCAGGAACCAGCTGTACATTTTATCCTGGATATCATAACCGGTTTTTTGGTTAATATCAGCCAATTGTTCCGGCGTAATTTTTTTGGCTTCATTCGGGCGAAGTTTCGTGGTTACCTCAGCAGGCAAAATCGCTACTGTTTTATGTTTGGCCAGCGCAGAATCAAAATCTGAGGATTTGTAGATCTTGGGGCCACAGGATGCAAATACAACTGCGGCTAACAGGGAAAGTGCAATAATCTTTTTCATGAATAAAATTTTTACAAAGAAAATAATCAATCCGGCACTGCAAATCAAAGATTAGTTAATTATCCATGACAACACCAGTTGATTGAACTGTTGAAAATGTATCACCAGTTGCTGATTAGTTTTACTAAATGTACAGTGGAGCACCCCGGGGTTCTTATGATTTTTCTCAAGCCGGATATGCTTTTTGAAATCAACTTCCCCGTCACCATACCATTTAAACACAGCTTCTTTACTGCTCCAGAGAATAGTGGGTACTGTATAACCGGCAGGTTCCGGCTCCGGCAGGAAGATTTCTTTTTCGGCAGCAGATAAGAATTTATCCTGTACACGGATGATTTTTTCAGCGGGGATTTCGATATCAATACCCACCCTGCTGTTGCGGCTGACGATAGCGGCTGCAAAATCACCACAATGAGAAATAGAGAAATGATATTCTTCACCCGGCAGGAATGGCTTCCGGGTATCTGCAATCTGAATCAGCCCGTATGGAAAATCCGGGAACAGGAATTGCAGCAGGAACCGCCCGGCCAGGTGCTGTAAGCGTTTATGCGGGTGTGTTACATCGCGGTGCTGAGGCACATTACCTTTGAAAAATTCTTCAGTTTCCTCAATTTTCCAGATACCCAACCGGGTGTTTTCGTTGATTTGATGTTGAAAAAAAATTGGCATCCGTTGTTGATTCGTACTTACTTTGCTGCACTGAATTGCTGAATAAAGATAGGCTGTACAGCAGTGCAACACAAAGGGCAATGATAAGAAATAACTGCCACCGGCAGACTGAACCGGTAAATAACATACTATGATTTTATCTGACAAAAGGATACTGGAAGAAATAGAGAAAGGAACAATCAAACTGGCACCTTACGACCGGAATTGCTTGGGCAGCAACTCTTATGATGTACATCTCGGTAAGTGGCTGGCTACTTATAAAGAGCATATCCTTGATGCTAAAAAACATAACGAAATCGAATACTTCGAAATTCCGGAAGACGGTTTTGTTTTATACCCGCATATCTTTTATCTGGGTGTTACATTAGAATACACCGAAACGCATGCCCATGTACCTTTCCTGGAAGGGAAATCATCAACAGGGCGATTAGGTATTGACATACATGCCACAGCCGGTAAAGGGGATGTCGGCTTTTGTGGTCACTGGACATTAGAGATATCCGTGAAGCAGCCGGTAAAGGTATATAAAGGTATGCCCATCGGCCAGCTGATCTATTTCCCGGTAGACGGTGAGATTGAAGTAAAGTATAACCAAAAGAAAAATGCCAAGTACAGCGGTCAGCCTGATAAACCCATTGAAAGCATGATGTGGAAGAATAAATTCTGATCTCTCTTACAATGCCGCTTCACCTGATTTTTTGTAATACGCAATCAGCCAGGCCACCACTTCATTATAGGTTTGTTTACCGCCGGGCTGGTTATTGGCTTTCAGGTAATGCCCGTAGGCCCACATAATAAGTGGCTCCACCGGGTTCTTATATTGCTTGTAAAAATCCCTGAACTCCTTCCGGTCTTTAATAACCTGCGGGTGTAATTGTTGCAGGAAATGTTTTGCCAGGGCGGTATCCCGCCTGTACACTTCAGCAATTGCATAATTATACATGTCAAAGTACATAGAGTACCTCATCACCCGTGATGGTGACTGGCGGCAGGCCAGGAAGGCCACAAAATTGGCTTCATTTTCTTTGGCATAACCCAACTGGTGCGCTATTTCATGGGTGGTCACAAAAGGTTCCAGTACCTTGGGTATTGTAGTATTCACCTGCGCTTCGCCGGAGAATGGATTGTAATACCCCTGGAAACCGAGATAATTACCAAGATAACTGAACAGCGATGGTTTTACAGAAAGATGCTCATATTTAAGGAAGGGATATTTTGCGGCTGCAAAACCATATGCCCCGCTGCTTTCATGAAACAACCGTTTTTTACTGTTGAAAGAATCCCGCTGCGCCGGGCTTACAAAAACAGCATACTCATTTAACCGTTTTTGAAGGATGCTGGTGACAGCATCCAGGTCAGCCAGGGAGTATGGCTTCACATCGAGTTCCAGTTGGCGGGCTATCCCCACCCTGTTATAATTGAGTCCCCAGAGCAGGTTGAAGCAAACATAGACAAACAGAAAGAAGAAGATAGCCTGTTGTAGCCCGGAAGAAAAATATTGGCGGGTCAGCTTTTTCTGAAAAAGATATTTCAGGAATTTGCCGGTACGGAACAGGATAACCAGTATCAAAAAAGCATAAAACAGGTCGCCGGCGCTAAAGGGAATCCATCCGAAAAGGAGCCGCTGAAGCTTCACGATCAGCGGGTAAAGGCCAAATGTATAATTCGCCTCCACCCATTCCGGGTACAGGGAGACCCATTTGATGGCAATGGTCAGAATGATCAGTAAAACCCAGCTCCAGCTTTTCATCAGCCGGGCAAAGAGCCGGGAAAGGAACTCTTGCAAACCTTTTAAATTTTAATAGTGTTCAGAATCAGGGCCTTGGATCAGCCGTAAAGGCCGAAAATAATCCAAAAATGCCGATAAATTTTCCGCTAATTCCCTTACCTTTGCCAACTCTTTAAAAAGTTCATTCATGGGGCATCGCCGGGACTTTGAGATAGCATTTGTGGGATTGAAGCCGGGCATTCATGAATATAACTATGAAATAAAGGATAAGTTCTTTGAGGCATTCCAGCAACAGGACTTTCGCCACTGCAAAGCCAATGTAAAACTGACGCTTGATAAGAAAAGCAGTTTTATGCTCCTGAAATTTGAGATTGGTGGTGGACTGGAAGTAACCTGCGACCGTTGCAACAGCAACCTGCCTTTGGACCTGTGGGATGAATTTAATATCACAGTAAAAATGGTGGAAGAACCGGAACTGATGAATGACCAGGAAGAAGATCCCGATGTGTATTATATCGGCCGTGGCGAAAGCCATCTCGATGTGGCCAACTGGATCTATGAGTTCATCAACCTCAGCATACCGATGCTGAAATCCTGTGGTTTTGAAAATATGGAAGGACCTTATTGCAACAAAGCGGCGCTGGATGTTTTGAAAAAAATGGAACCTGAAGAGAAAACCGAAAATGAAGAGAACCCGATCTGGAAAGGATTGGAAAAGTTCAAAAACTTAGGTAAATAGTTTAATAAAGATATTTTCTGATTATTAATAGTTGAGTTATGCCAAATCCGAAACGCAGACACAGTCAGCAAAGAAGTGCGAAACGCAGAACGCATTACAAAGCGGCCTCCACCACATTAACGACTGACAGTACTACCGGCGAAACACATGTACGCCACCGCGCCCATGTGAGTGAAGGAAAGCTGTACTACAAAGGAAAAGTAGTGGCTGAAAAATCACCCGTTAAGTAATAAAGGACAGTTCCCGCATAGGTAATTTGCTAATTCCAAATCCATTTGACAGAAATGTCATGATGGAATTTGGAATTTGTCGTTTTGTAATTTGTACATTGTGCCTGCAATGAATATCGGACTTGATATGATGGGCGGCGATTTTGCCCCGCTGGAAGCCGTAAAAGGCGTGCAACAATACCTTGCTGAAAATGCCGCAGCAAACCTTTTTCTCATTGGCAATAAAGAACAAATAGACCCGCTGCTGCAGGAGCATAAAGTTCCGGCAGACCGTATCACCGTGGTGCACGCCGGCCAGGTAATCGGCATGGATGAGCACCCCACGAAGGCGTTAAAAGAAAAACAGCAATCCTCTATTGCAATAGGTTTTCATTTACTGGCAGCCGGTAAAACTGATGCTTTCATCAGCGCCGGTAATACAGGCGCTATGCTTGTGGGTGCCTTATTCAGCATCAAAGCTGTGGAAGGCGTTTTAAGGCCAACCATTTCAACAATCATTCCCAAAGAAGATGGTGGCACCGGTCTCTTACTGGATGTTGGCCTGAATGCAGACTGCAAACCCGAGCAACTCAACCAGTTTGCCGTGATGGGTTCCGTTTATGCCCGGTTGATTTTGGGTATCGAAAACCCAAGAGTCGGCCTGATGAATGTAGGTGAAGAAGAAGGAAAAGGTAATTTGCTGGCACAGGCCACTTATCCACTGCTGAAAGAAAATAAACAGATCAACTTCGTTGGCAATATTGAGGGTCGTGATGTATTGGTTGACAAAGCTGATGTCATGGTTTGCGAAGGTTTCACCGGTAATATCATTCTCAAACTCGCTGAAACCTTATACGAGATCAGCCACCGCCGCCAGCTGAAAGATGAATATTTCGACCGGTTCAATTTTGAGAATTACGGAGGCACTCCCGTACTGGGCGTGGCTAAACCGGTGATTATCGGTCACGGCATTTCTGGTGCCCGGGCGTTTTATAATATGATCGGAGTGGCAGAGAAAATGATCGAAAAAGATGTGCTGGGCAAAATGAAAGAAGCCCTGCAGTAAATTCGTCATCAGCTGCTCAGTATAAAAAATCCTCATTTCATCCCCCTTTTGTGTTATACCCTCCGCATGGTATTGCAACAGCAATACAAATGCTGTATTTTTCGTTTTATTAATGATGAAGCTGAATCAGAAAATAGTATTATTTTTTTTATTCCATCTGAACATGCTGGTTTTAAACGGGCAAACCAGTATTTCTCTGCTGGCTTCAAAAAAATACACCCCTAAAACAACCACCTATTTTACCAGGATCGGCGAAAGTCCTGTTGCCATCAAAGTGATGCAATATGGCGATTCAAAAAAATTAGTTTATATCAATCTTCATGCAGACGAATTCACGTCCTTACAGGCAGCACAACGGCTCTTGCAACAGGAAGGTGGTTTACTGATAAAGATTGAGAACAGCACCAAACGGAATATCCGTTTCAGGCTTGGAGGAAGATATTATACATTTGACCCCAACAGGATGTTCTCCGCAGAAGGAGCAGCACAAACATTGAAACAACTGGGCCGCAGCAGTGATATTGCCATCGGGGAAGTAGTAAAATTTGGCAAACGTATACTGCAACTGATTCCTGAAAACCCTGTTTGTATCATCGCCCTTCATAATAATACGGAAGGAAAGTTTGGAGTGAATTCTTATCTCCCCGGTGCTGAAAGAGAAACGGATGCCAGGAAAGTATACGCCGATACACTGCAGGACCCTGATGATATTTTCCTGACCACGGATAGCATTTTATATCACCGGCTGGCAGCAGAAAAATACAATACCATCTGGCAGGATAATATCAATGTAAAAAGAGACGGTTCTTTAAGTGTTTATTGCGGCGAAAGAAACATTACTTACCTGAACTGCGAAACACAGCATGGTAAAACAGAACAATATCTCAATATGCTGATTTCCGCCACTGAACATATCGGCAGGCTGAATGAAGCAGGCACCAGTTATAATTATTCAGTGCAACTGGATGAACCAACAGGCATCAGTATGGAAACAGCAATTTTCTTTGGAGACAAAAAAATCGGCCAGGTAAGATCAGTGAACATTACTGATTCAACAACCTTATCCGGTATTCTGGAGATCAATACTGATTTCCCGCTTCATTCCAATATGGACCTGTTTTTACTGAACAGTTCTGCGGGAAACACAAGAATAGACCTTCGTATTGACCCCACAAGATCCCGGGAGCTGCTGAATCCTTCAACTTCCGTAATTTCAATTACCGCCAGGTTAACAGCGGAATAAGATGAAACTATTCCTCTTCTTTATCAACAGCATTTACTGGCTGTGGGCTTTTTCTGTTCCGGTTATTGTGTCAGGGTTGCCAGCCTGGTACTTATATGAAAAGGCACACAAGAACTTACCTTATTCAATACTATTGTTAATTGCTGGTATTGTCTCAGGCATCATCACAGCAGAAGCGATCCGGAGAAAATATGGCCTTGTTAACTTTTTTAGCCGGGTTTCCGCAACACCTGACCTGGATGAAAAGAAAGAAGCCCCTGAAAAAGCAGGGACTTCTTAATGGCTCCACCTTCCAAATTATTATTACTCCTGAAGCAGGCACAGGAATAGCTGCAACTCTGCTTCAGTACATCAACTTCAAGATAGCCGGGAAAAGAAATGCTGCGATACATCTACTGGATTGCCTTTATAAAATCATTTTTACCGGCTTTGTAAATATTAGGGGTGAATTTTTGGGGGCTGATATCTATCAACGGTGGATTATAGCAAAATTTAAAGAGCCTTCTCAGGCTCTTTAAAAAATGATGACACCGTTTTTATCATGGCAATGTAATAGTCTGGCTCTGGTTCAGGATCGTTAATGTAGCTGTATTATCGCAATCGCCATTTCCGAAATTGAGCTTTCCGGGAAGGTTGTTATAAGTAAATTGTTCTTCGCCGGAAACAATGTTCTTACAGGATGCCTTTTTCACAAGGGGTGTGGTAACCGTTATTGAAAGGCTTCTGCCATCTGAGGATGTCGTTGCAGCGTTCCCGGTAAGAGAGTAAATATTGTCGGCAAAAGTTACTGTTGCCATGCCATCTGTTTGCGTCATCGTATGCGTTCCGCTGTAAGTATAATAGGCGGTATCTCCCGGGTAGGTAATTTTCCCATTGGCGACTGATGTGGTAAAACTAAGACCATTCCCGTTACCGGAATTATTGGTAATAGAATAAGTACCTTCTAATTTATAACCGCTTACAAAATAATTCTCAAAACTAATTGAAATAGTTGTGCCGGTTGTTCTGACCTTCCCGCTCAGCACGGCTATTATTTTCCCTTTACGGGTAATGCCATCTGCACTGGTGCATCCTGATCCGAAATCAATGGTCATCGTTTTGGGGAAAGTCGTTAAATCTGCCGGAGAAAGTGTTACCGTAGCGCAGGATTCGACACCTTCAGTTCTGTTGCCTCTCGCTGAAACATTATTGGATTCAGCTTCCTGTGTAGTTATATTAAACACATCATCGTACAGGCTTTCTGATGTACCCGAAGCTGCAGCAAGCGAGGTGGCCTGGGATTCATCAGCATTGTTCGCATCATTATCCTTCTTACAGGCAAAAAGAGAAATACAAATCAAAAGAGCAGTAAATCCGGTAGTTTTCAGGAGTTTAATTTTCAGTTTCATAAAGTTGATTTTTGTGATTGTTTTAAAAGGGTTTATATATTTATATACTAATTGACTATTCAATTTATGTTACGGATATACCGATGGTTCCTGATCCTTCTTGCTATTTCTGCAAATTCCTGTCCCCGGTTTCTCTGCTTCATATTCATTAACCGGAAGTTTGCATACATACTCCATAAATAAAAAAATCAGAACGCTAACAGAGACAGAGGAATTGTCCCGCGGTTTGATAGTAGTAAAGAAGTTTTCAGTGAACGCCGGAAATGCTTCAGCAAACGACCAGCCAGTTTGCGAAAGAACAGGCTGTTCCCTAAATTTGGATATGGTCTCATCCCCTCCCAAACCCTTTTTATCCTTTTCGGTAGTAACACATGCAGCTTTCTGGCTTATATCATTTGGCTTTGTCTTCTATTTATCTTATTTAAACTTTGGAACACCCGAAGCCTGGCTCAGGGGCTTGCTGATATTTTGCTGCCACCTGGTCAATTTTTATATCTGTTACAGCTTCCTGGTACCCCGGTATTTTGAAAAAAATAAAAGAGGGGAAGCTTTAGGGCTGCTGCTACTTGTCCTTGCTCTTCTTACTCCGGCCCGATATTATATTGAAAAGCAGTTTATTCCTGTTTTAAACCCGGTAAACAGGGAATTCTTAGTTAAGCGGGGACTATTACCTTTTATTATTTTTTCTGAATTGTCTATTGCAACTATAGCCTCGCTACTCCGTCTGGCTGTAAGCAATGAAGAAAGAAAAATTAAAATGAATGAGCTGGAAAACCTGCATTTGCAAACTGAACTGCGTTTCCTGAAAGCACAGATGAATCCTCACTTTCTTTTCAATACAATTAATAATATTTACTCGCTCACTTTGTCCAAATCAGAAAAAGCACCGGCCGCACTGATGAAGCTATCGGCTTTACTGCGCTATATGTTATATGAAACATCAGGTACTGTTTCTCTTTCAAAAGAAATGGAAACATTGCAGGGGTTTATCGAATTACAGCAGCTGAAATTCAAAGAAAAACTCAATATAAAAACAGAAGACGGAACTGCGGGAAAAGATGTGCGTATTGAACCCATGCTGCTGATGCCGCTCTTTGAAAATGCAGTTAAATACTCAGGAATAGGAATTTTTCACAACGCAAAAATAGTTCTGAAAATAAGCCTGGCGGAAAACAACCGGCTTGAATTATTCATAAGCAACAATAAATCAGATTCTCCTTCTGAGAATGAAGCGGGGGGCATCGGCATAGCTAATATTCAGAAACGGTTGCAATTGCTGTATGCCAATAACTATACGCTGGTCATTGATGAAAGACAGGATCAGTTTTCTGTAACTCTTAATATTCCAGTTTCATGAATTTATCGGCTGTTATAGTAGATGATGAATACCTGGCTATTGACGTGCTAAAGAAATATGCTTCGCAGGTAGAAGAACTGGTGGTAACAAATACTTTTACTGACCCCCGGGATGCCATTCAACATATCAACGAAAACAAGACAGATATTCTTTTTCTGGATATACAGATGCCATATATCAGCGGCCTGGAATTCGTAAATAAGCTGGCTTTCCCATCCCTTATTATTTTTACTACCGCAAGAAATGAGTATGCCGTAAAGGCATTTGAACTGGATGTGCTTGACTACCTGGTAAAGCCTATTTCGTTTGAACGATTTGAAACAGCCGTTCATAAAGCTGCCCGTTACCTGCAGTACCGGTCAGCGCCAGGCCCGGAAAAAAAGGAAATGGATTTTTTGATGATAAGAGCCGATCACCGGATTGTACAGATAGCGCTTAAAGATATTATCTACATTGAAGGATTAAGTGAATATGTAAAAATTCACTGCCCGGATAAAAAGTATATTACGCTTGCCTCCCTGAAAGAACTGGAACAACAACTTCCGGCAAAACAATTTCTCCGGATTCATAAATCCTACCTTATTGCAAGAAGCCAGATCGCATCATATACATCCGGCCTTGTTAAACTCACCACCCATACAGAGCTGCCCATTGGCCGCAGGTACAAAGACTCTTTTTTAAAAAACATCAAATAGCAATTTAAAGTCCATGTGTTGTGGGTTGATATTATTTTTCACCTGGCTGAATTTTATCGAATAGACCAGCGAAAGTACGCAGGGACTAAAAAAGAAACAGGTCGTTGTAAACCAATGCCGGTGGACTGTAAAAGTAAAAGCCCGAACATTGTTCGGACTTTTTTGTGATTCCGCTGGGGAGGACCGTTTATTTACTTTAATAAGCTGATTTTTAATAGATTGACAATTCAGCGATTTCAATTCCGCTCGAATTACGCACTGCAAATTCCTTTCAACGAACTGTGAATGATTGACAAGCAAAAGTAAGCGTTAATCATTTAATGCGCCTGTTTTTTGAGCCGATTATAAGCCTATCCTGAGCCAATTGAGCCAACTAAAACATAGACAGTTCCGACTCCTTTCTTGCCTCTTTTTTCCAGTATCTCTTTGCGATGTAATTTTTGCTGGTAGATGGTTTCGTCCGGTTCTTGTAATTATTGAAAGAATTTACCCCTCCCGGATATTTGGCAGGGAATCTTTGTCTTTCCATTGTTTCGAACTGATTGCTGTCCGATTGCAGGGACGGCGTTGATACGGCCTTATACCCGCTCATCCGGCCGATTAGCAGTCAATTTGCTTTGACAGGACTCTTGTGGAAAAGAGCCTGTAATTAGTGCATAAAAAGTCCCTTCAAAACAAACATTTCGAACACATGGAAGGTACCGATGCAAAGAGGCTTTGAAAATCTAATTTAAGGGATCAGAATTAGGACTCTATGAAAAACTTCAGATGAGAGCAAGAAATAAATGTGTTACTTAAATAGTTCGAATGAGAGTTTGCAGTATTGTTCTTTTGATAAATTCTCCGGCATTACCAGTTCAAATTTAATCTGACATTGTTTTAAAGGTATTGGCAATGAGCCAGTGATCTCTGATGTACCAGGTAAAGGTGTTATATAAATTTTGTACATCTCCCCGGTAGCTAAAAAGAAAATCACATAAAAGTCGAAAGTAGATTGTCCAGTTAACTTTATTAATGTATAGTCTTTTGAGAAAATTGTGTGTGGTTGCTGAGGGTAGCGCCTGGAACGTGCAGTAAGTTCAAAATTGCCGCTAATAATATCTCTAAAGAAAGCGAGCTCACTTAGATAGTCATTTTTAATTGGAATTGCAGCTTCTTCCTTGTTTTCAATATTATCGCGAATGCCGGTAACAATTTGAGCAAGCGATCTAACAGCTTCTTCAACCGAAGACGGGCTTAGGTCTAAAACAGGTACAAGCAAGAGGCCGATGGGGCTTTCAGTCAGCATTTCAATATTGTTATAAAGAATAGAAAGAACCCTTTCTTTCAGTAAGGAATTGCTATTGAGAATGCTTTGCATTTCCCGACCCAAGACTCTTGCAGCGATAATATGAAGATCCATCTCATGTTCAAACAGATCAGTGTGCTTGCTATAGATTGCTTCAGTTTCGATATCAAAGTAGTGATTGAGGATAATGCCGATATCCTGAATGTCTTTTGTTCTCATTTCGGGACGGTCATCAAAGGCTATAAATTTCAGGATAACCACACCGGGTAAAGAGGAGACCTTGAATGTAAACTTATTTTCAAAGTTCACTTCTTCAACTGCTTCATCGTATACTTCTTTGAATCCGGAAATATTGGTACGAACTACTCCTGTACTATCGATAAATTTATTGCCTTCGATCTCAATGGCGCCAAAGGGTAAAAGGTCAATCTGAAGCCCTTTCTCATCAAACAAAACATACTCATTGGATGAAGACTCCGTAAATCCTTCGTTTTGGACCAGAAAATCTTTTAGTTCTTTAAACTGTTTTTCTTCTGTTATTGCTACTGCCCAATCCATATCTTTAGTGCCCAAGGCTCTTATTCCTTTCTGTGCAAACCAAGTGTCTCTTGCAAGGGCGCCTATTAGATAGAAGTCAATACCTAAGCTTGTAAAAGCTCTTTCAAAAGCAGCAAATGCATCTTTAAGATTTTCCTGCCGGAGCTGTTTAAAATTTATCTTGTAGGTACTTCTCATAGATCTTGTTGGCGGTTTCTATATTTCTTCTGTTTCCGGTATTGATCAAATCTGTATATGCCAGCACTGGCGGGACTATATTTTGCCTTGGCTCATCATACTTCCAAAACCGGTCATAAATGCTGATATATCCTTTTGCATTAGGAATGAGCTTATAGTTCTTAATCCAATCGAGCCTATTTTCTTTGGTGTAAATAGTAAGCCTTTCCGGTTTAAGATATCCTGTAAGCAATTCGCCTGCTGGTTCGCCGCCCCATTTGGTGAGTGTACTTTTAAAATTCAGCTTCTTCCAAGTGAGAAAATCCTTTTCATTTAGGAACGTAAAGTTGCCAATATGAAGACCCGGTTTGAGACGTGTTTCATACTCTGTCATCCATCTATCAAATAATTCCTTTTTCCGATTCCATTGTAATGTGTAATTATTCAAAGGAACCAGGTGCTGGAGTTCTTTTAACCCGTTAACGGTTTTGTGTACTGTATCCAGACTAACTTCTGCTGCTTTAGCAATCTCTCTGAAGGTTGAATTTATGTAGTCATCATTTAGCAGAAACTGAAAAATCACTTTTAAACCAGCTTTGCTAAACGGTTTTCCTTTTAAAATCTGCGGTGTCACAATTTCTTTTCGACCATCGATCCAGACAAATAAAGAATCCCTTTTTATAAATGCGTTACCTGCGTTGTCAATGTAGTTTATCCCCAGCTTTTGGAGCTGATCTTTAAAACGGGGCTGTATTGTAGTGGCTATAATCAATACGTGTTTATTAACCGCTTTCAAATTCATGAAATGCGGCAAATTTGGGTTTTGAATATTACTTACTGCCTCGACTGCAAATTCAGTTTTTCCATCTCCGGTAGTGAATTGAGCAAGGCCGTCCACCCTGTCATACAAAGCATAGTCAGCCTCCCTGATCGGTCTCCATTTAGCTTTGATACCTGTCAGTTGAGTGAAGTTTTCCAGTACCTGGGCTATCATTTTTTGCTCCATGTTCGGTAATTTGGTGTGTTCGAAAAAAGCGAACAATCAAAAATACCGAACAAAATTGAGAAATGCAAGTGATAAAAATGGGGTAAAAAGAGAAAATTGGCTCTTATTTTCAGAAAATTCCGCTAACTTTACTGGTAGCTTCGCTACCAGTAAGAATTCATTTTTTTCTCCGCTTATTTTTTCAATCAAAATACTCGACTATGATCGGTTACCTTGTGCAGGATTATAATCCTGCACAA
>DGQP01000014.1 GCA_002400415.1 Chitinophagaceae bacterium UBA4411 | reverse complement strand
ACTAATTAAGGGGAGCTTTCAGAAGTCCTTCAGTACATTTTGAGTTTTCATCAATTATTAATCTAAAAATTAAACCCAAAATGAAATTCCGGTTCGCCGAACACAAATTTCGACCACTTATCGTCTAATTGTTTAAATCCGTCCGGCATTCTTGTGTGATAAGCACGGTGAGTAATTGCAAGGGATGGTTGAATAAAAAAACGGTCCTTAAAAAGTTTGATGTGATAACCAGTGCGGTAGGTATTGAAAATCTGAAAACCCTTACCAATTTTATGGCCGTCCTCATTCACAAAATTTTGCCAGGTAGGCATTATATTCAATTCAGCATAAAGACCTTTCCACAAAGATCGCAGATAAGCCACAGAAACGCCGTATTCACGAATATACCCCGGAAATTCTTCTTCCGCTTTTCCGTATGATTTGTTCAGAAATGGGTGAATACCATTCGGCCAGGCATATTTCCAGGTTTTTGGTTCTACTGTAATTACATCTTTTCCTGTAATCCTGTAGCCTACATTAAGTTGAAAGAAACCGGGCGGGTTCGTAGCAGCCAAATTGCCCAATAAGAATATAGTGCTGCCCACGAAGCACCGTTTATAAGTGCTGTCTGTTTTAGCATATTGTGCTTTGAGCCGGTGCGTGCTTGTTATCATTAAGATCAAACCAATCCATAAAATTTTCTTTTGCATATCTTTTTTAATTGCTGTTAAACAATACTGCAAAGAAAGACAGGCAACAGGCTTGAATGGTTAACTTAGGTTAAGAAATACGCTTAAGCTCTTTTGAGCAGTGGATGTTCAGCTTGTGCGAATGGTTTTCGTTTATTCCTTTTGACATTAAAATTGTACCCAAAATGAAGCCCCGACTCATACCCAAAGTACTTTGGCACTTACCGGCCAACGCGTGAAACCAATAGATGGTTCACAAAAAAAACGGTGTTTAATGAATTTAAGTTGGTAACTCAGGCGGTAGATGAGATATAAGGTGTATCCATTTCCAGTCTTTAATTATCTGCGCCCTTAAATTTTTTAAAGGCATTAAGTGCATGAACGAATGTATAGACTTCTTTCCATCAAAAATGCTGGTAGGATACAGTAGGGGCAAGTGTATGTACATGTACGGATATGATCCTGATATTCATTCAATAAACCAACTGTTAAAAATGATACCCGGATTTTTAGGTTAGATTGCGCCTAATTATTGGATTTGCTGAGTGGCATAAAATTTTTTGAAACGACTATTGCGGGAAATCGTTTCAAAATCATTTATCCATAAAGCGCTTTTACCTGCACCATATCATTGATTACTTTCAAAGCCACAATTTTTGTATAATGCTGCGTCTGCCGCAAGCTTGCATGACCCGGCATACAGGCAGATTCGATAGGGATACTTACAAATGACTGATGCGCCACTTTAGCGTTTTTTTCAACGATCAGAGGTTTACCTCGTAGCTGGTACTCCGCCCTCCTCCTTTACCGGCGGGGATGCAATTGGACAGTAGTTTTTCAAATGGCCTTGAAATGGGTTGCTGAATACAAAGACCAGGGCAGCCTTTACGCTAACTATAAGTATTTGAATGGCTATCTTATTATATAATCGCCAAGCCCAGGGCTAAAAAGCTGTTTACATTAAGTTTCGTGAGTAGTAGTAAAGTTTTGGACTACTCACCGAATCACGTTGGGAACTATAGGCATGACGCGGAGTAAAAACAGGTATGTCTGAAAATGCAAAAAACCTGCAAGTGGTTGATTTTGCAGGTTTTCTTTAAGATTATCTCAATTAAGTGCTATCAGCGGAGAGAGAGGGATTCGAACCCCCGGAGGCTTTCACCTCAACGGTTTTCAAGACCGCCGCATTCGACCGCTCTGCCATCTCTCCGGGTGCAAAATAAATGTCTCAGTGTTTATCTTCCAAAAAATAATCTGCATTCAAGTAATTTTGTTTCAAATCATTATCTGTTGAAGCAGCTCAAAGCACTCAATAAATATTTCTGGAAATATCGGGTACGTTTAGGAGGGGGTATTCTTTTCGTTTTTCTTTCCAACTACTTCAACGTGTTATCCCCGCAGATCACTGGATATATCATTGATTTTGTACAACGGTCATTACAGGTTTCGGGGTATAAAGCCCCGGAGAATAAAGCCAATTACGATATACTGGTAGTTGCCATGACAGGCAAGATCGAACGTATGAGTAATAACTGGGTCACCATTGTGGCCATCTGCGGGCTGGTGATATTAGTGCTGGCCTTGTTGCGGGGGTTTTTCTTGTTCCTGATGCGGCAAACCGTGATCGTAGTGAGCCGGTACATCGAATATGATCAGAAAAATGAAGTCTACAAACATTACCAGCAATTAGACAGCAGTTTTTTTAAAGCGCATAATACCGGCGACCTGATGAATCGCATTGCTGAAGATGTGAGCCGGGTAAGAATGTTTACCGGTCCCGCTATTATGTACCTGGCCAATCTCGTTGCTATTATTTCCCTGAGTGTTTTTTTTATGCTGAAACGGGATGCAGAACTCACTTTATACGTGCTGGCTCCGTTGCCCATTCTTGCCATTACAATTTATTATGTTAATAATACCATCAACCGGAAAAGTGAGAAGATACAGGAATCGCTTTCGGACCTGACCACCAATGCACAGGAATCTTATTCAGGAATCCGGGTCATAAAATCTTTTGTACAGGAGAAAGCCATGCTTGGATTTTTTACAAAGAACAGCGAAGAATACAGGAAGAATGCTATTGGCCTGGCAAGGGTGGAAGCGGTTTATTTTCCTTCCATCACCTTACTGATCGGGCTGAGTACTTTATTTACCATTATGATCGGGGGATTGCATCATATTCATAACCCTGACAGTACCAGCCTGGCTACTATTGTTGAATTTGTAATGTATGTGAACATGCTCACTTTTCCGGTAAGTGCCATCGGGTTAACAGCCAGTATGATCCAGCGGGCTGCGGCTTCTCAAAAAAGGATCAACGAGTTTCTAAATACACCTTCTTCAATCAAAGAGCCGGCTGTCCCGGTAGAAAAAATACTGGAAGGTAATATCTCATTTAAAAACGTGGATTTCGTGTACGGGCACACAGGTATTACCGCCCTGCAAAACTTCAGTCTGGAAATCAGGAAAGGGGAGAAGGTGGCGATAGTGGGCAGAACCGGCAGCGGTAAATCAACGGTGGCGCAGCTCCTGTTGCGGATGTACGATGCCAGCAGGGGGACCATCGAACTGGACGGAACGAATATCAAACAGCTTAACCTGAAAGCTATCAGGGAGCAGATCAGTTATGTGCCACAGGATGTTTTTTTGTTTAGTGATACCGTGGCTAATAATATCAGTTTTGGTTTGAAGGAAACAGTGATGACAGATGTGGAAAGGGCTGCCCGGCAGGCCAGCGTAGACAAGGAGATTGCCGGTTTTTCGGATCAATACCAGACCATGATCGGGGAGAGGGGAGTGACTTTAAGTGGCGGGCAGAAGCAGCGCATATCTATTGCAAGAGCCCTTATCAAAGAACCCAACCTGGTGATCTTTGATGATTGCCTGAGTGCCGTGGATGCCAGGACAGAAAAAGAAATTATCGGGAACCTGAATGAGTACCTGCTGGGCAAAACGGCTATTATTATTACACACAGGATTTTTTCTCTTTTTGATTTTGATAAAATTGTAGTGCTGGAGGACGGAGAAATTGTGGAGCAGGGGGCACACCAGGAATTAATAGCCCTTAAAGGGTATTATGCTGGGTTATATGACAGGCAGCAGGAACAGGAGATGGAAGCCGGGTGAGGATGATCATGTATGAATAAAATGTAATAGGAAACGGGGATGCCGGTTTTTGGAATATTTTTCAAATCATTCCCGGATTTGGCTGTATCAAAAACATCTATATATTTGTGACTTCCAAAACCTAAAGTAAATTTTTAAACTGCAAAATTTATAACTGTGGCGTACGAGAACAATGACAAGAAAATGGAAAGCATTTACAGCAAAAGGATCAGGGCTGGTAAAAGAAGGACTTATTTTTTTGATGTAAGAGCAACCCGCGGTAATGATTATTACCTGACTATTACCGAGAGCAGGAAGCGATTTGATGATAACGGGTATGACAGGCATAAGGTGTTTTTATACAAGGAGGATTTTAATAAATTCATCAAAGCATTGACCGAGGCGGTTGACTATGTGAAAACAGAATTGATGCCTGATTTTGATTTTGACGCATTCAATCACGATGAAACAGAAGAAGGCCTGCCGGAAGGCGGCGAACAGGTAACTGTAGAAGTTGGGCAAGCCCCGGTTGCAGAACAGCCGGCAGCAGCCCCGGTGACAGAAATAAAAAATGTCTCAGATGCCAGCACGGAAGAGGTAGATAAATGGTAGTCATATAATTGGAGAAAAGAAAATACCTGCAAAAGCAGGTATTTTTTGTTTAAAAAACTCCTATCTTTAATTTCAACTGCTAATAAACTAACGCATGAGAAAAGTCTACTTTGTTGTTATTACCTTGGTATTTTAGGTAATCATGAATCTCAATTTTCTTCCGCAAAAGTTCCATTAGTTAGTTACCGGATTCGATACCCCCTCTTGTTACCATTGACAATGATTAATATTCTTATACCAATTTTGTAATAACAATTAAAAAACACAACATGAGAAAACTACTGTTAACTGGTATTGTGCTTGTAGCTTTTGTTGGGGTTTCTTCTGCTCAGAATACAGCCAGGAAGAAATCTCAACCTGCTAAAGTTACTCCTGCTCAGGAAGTAAAAAGGCCCGAACCGGCAACCGCTTCCAGGACTGCACAATCGAAGCCTATGACGGAGCAAGAAAAAGCTGAGCTGGCAAAAAAGCGTGAGGCATTATTACGTGAGCCAGTTGCTGAAACTGTTCCTCAGGAAAAAAGTAAAGCAAAAAAAGAGAATTGATGTTCCTAAAACCAAAACAAATCAATATAGTTTATGAAACAAATTTACAATGCAACTAAAAACCTCCTATGTAAAGGGCTTTTTGTTCTTGTAATACTTGTTGGGCTGGTAACTAACACCAATGCCCAGCAGTATGCAAATGGACCTTTAAGCACGGGCGCAACCAGCACTAATGGTACAGCGGCTCCCGCCGGATTTACATGGAGTGAGATGAACGCAACCAATCTTAATTTTGGATTTGGTGCCAATATTGATGCTTCAATCAGTATTGCTGACAACTTTACTGTTCCTTCTGGTTGTGGAGCATGGAACGTATCTAAGTTTACTTTTTATGGGTACTCTTCAAATTACGTCGGAGCTACTTCTCCGTTTAACAGGGTATTTATAAAGATATTTAATACGGACCCATCTGTTGGTAATCCTACACCAGTTTTTGGTGATTTTGCAACAAACAGATTTACCGCTTCGAGCACAGCATCAATTTACAGGATTGCAAATGCAACGCCTGGAACAGCAAGACAAGTATGGAAAGTAGAAGCAAATATGTCGTCTTTGAGCTTAGCACCCGGTAACTACTGGATTGAGTGGGCATTAGGTACTGTTGCAGGAGTAACGAGCAATTTTTCCCCTCCTGTTACCATCCTTGGTCAGCCTTCTCCTGCGGGAAGTAATGCGAAACAACATGACATTGCTCTTAATGCCTGGTCGGGTGTTGGCGCAACTAATGATGTCGGTCCTCAGGATATGCCTTTTTTAATTGATTATACAATCAGTTCTGCCGGCAGCTCTGCTACAGCACCGGTAATTTCTTCTGTACCGTCCAGTACTTGTGCAGGCTCTTCAATTACATTAAGTGTTATTGGAGGTTCATTAAATGGTGCCTCTGAATGGAAGTGGTACACAATCTCCTGCGGTGGAACACCTGTTGGGACTGGCAATTCCATCACTGTTAGCCCTGCTGCCACTACTACATATTATGCCAGGGGTGAAGGTGGTTGTGCTCCCGGTGCTGGACCCTGCGGTCAACAAACAGTAACTGTTACGTCCTGTACTTGTTTAAGTCCTGATGTGGCTACTATTTGCGAGGGAACGGTGCAGCGTTTGGCTGTTACTCCATCAGGTGCTGTCAGCTCTACTTTTAGTTCTTCTGCAAGTATTACTATTCCAAGTTCGGGAGCGGCTACTCCTTATCCATCCAACATTACTGTTTCCGGCTTACCTGCTTCTGGTGCTGGTGTTTATGTTAAATCAGTAACATTAAACGGACTTGAACACACATGGCCTAGTGATATTGATATATTGCTGCAATCACCAACAGGCCAGAATTTTGTAATTCTATCTGATGCCGGAGGAACTTCTGCAATATCAGGCGTGAATCTTACAATCAGTGATGCTGGTACAGCTACTGTACCCACCCCAATTGTAACTGGTACTTTTAAACCCACAAGCCCCAATTCTCCGGATAACTTCCCGGCACCAGGTCCTGGCAGTGTAGCAAGTATTACTAATGGAGTTCTTGGTACAGCATTTACAGGGGCAAATCCAAATGGAGACTGGAAATTGTTTGTTGTGGATGATACCGGAGGAGATTTAGGTGCTATCACTGGTGGTTGGTCTATTACATTTGATATATTACCAACTGCTGTATGGACTCAAAACCCTGCTTCTCCGAATAGTATGTTTACGAACTCTATAGCTACTATACCTTATGTTGCAGGCACACCCGTTGACGCAATTTGGGTAAAGCCAGCAACAACTACAACTTATACTGCGACAATTAGTGCAGGCCCTTGTGCTGGTGATAATAATGTAACTGTTACTGTTCTACCGCGGCCAACAATCGCTGTAACCGGCGCCGGCTGTTCTCCTGCCACTTTAACGGCAACTGGTGGAACTTCTTATCAATGGTCTCCAGCTACAGGATTGAGTTCAACAAGCGGTGCTACTGTTAGTGCTTCCACAGGAGTAACTACTACGTATACTGTTACAGGGTATGCTGCTAACGGATGTTCTAACACTGCTTCTGCAACTGTTAATAGTGCTCCAACAGCTTCTGTAATTACGGCCCCTCCTGCGTTTACAACCTTATTAACAGAAGGTTTTGACGCAGTGCCATTACCAGCAGGTTGGGTGCAACAGAATTTAAGCAGTCCTGCGGGTGTTCCTCCTTTTAATGATTGGTACCAGGGTACGACTGGTGGCACTTTCACATCTCATTCTGGTGCTGATTTCAGGGGATGTGCATTTTTATCAGGCTCCGGAACTGCAACTTTAAGTAACTGGTTGTTTTCACCACAGGTTACAATACAAAACGGTGATGAAATTGTATTCTGGGCGATTGCAGCTAATGCAGGTTTTGCAGACAGGCTTCAGTTAAGATTTAGTTCCAATGGTACGAGTGTAAATGCCGGAGCAACCGCTACCAGCGTAGGTGATTTTACAACATTGTTGTTGGATATTAATCCTACTTACAACTCAACAGCATTCCCTGCCGTCTGGACACGCTATACAGCGACGGTATCCGGGTTGTCAGGCCCTGCGACTGGTAAGCTGGCTTTCAGATATTTTGTTGAAAATGGCGGTCCCAACGGAGCTAATTCAGACAATATTGGTCTTGATGACGTTGAGGTTAGAAGGCCTTTGGCTGGTGTTTGTGCCAATACGGTATCAACTTTCAATGTGAACATTACAGGTGGTATATCCCCGTATACGCTGGTTTATTCCAACGGGACAACTAATACCACTTATGGTAACTATACAAGTGGCACCCCGATACAGGTTTCGCCTTCTGTAACTACTAACTATACCATCGTGTCAGTAACTGGCGCTAATGGATGTGCTGGTACAGGTAACACGGGAATTGCTACAATCAACGTTGTGCCTGCTCCTGCTATTACTGCACAACCTCAAAGCGTATCTGCTTGTGATGCAGGTAATGCATCATTTAGTGTAACAACAACTCCATTGAATAATACATATCAATGGCAGGTTAGTACTAATGGTGGCGGAAGCTACTCTAACCTTGCAAATGGAGGGGTTTATGCTGGTGTAACAACCTCTACACTTACACTTACCGGAGTAACGACTACTATGAGTGGTTACAGGTACCGTGTGGTTGTAAATGGCCAGTGCCCTCCGCCGGTTACAAGTGCGGGTGCTATACTGACTGTAAATGTTGCTCCTACTATTACGGCTCAGCCGGCTAATATCACAAGATGTGCCGGAGCTTCTGGTTCATTCAGTGTAACCGCAACAGGCAATAGTCCAACATACCAGTGGCAAGTAAGCACCAATGGCGGTGGTACTTATACTAACATTGCCGGTGCCACATCTGCTACATTGGCTTTGCCTGGTGTAACAACTTCAATGAGCGGTAACTTGTACCGTGTGGTAGTTACAGTTGCTCCTTGCGGAACAACAGCTACTTCAAGTGCAGCGTCACTTACAGTAAACGCACTGCCGGTGGTAACATTGGCAAATGCTGATCCTTCTATAACTCCGGGACAGACTACAACCATAACAGCTACCAGCATCCCTGCAGCGCAAACTGCAACCAGCTGGTCATGGACATTGAATGGCTCACCTGTTTCTCCAGCTGTTACAGGCAATGTGCTTACAGCTACCATTGACAGACTAGGCACTTACCATGCAAGAGTTACTGATGTGAACGGATGCTCTGCAGAATCTGCTGGTTCTGTAACAATCACCGGTGAAGCCTCTGATCGCCTGTGGATCTACCCGAACCCATCAAGCGGCCAGTTCCAGGTTAGGTTGTACTCAAGTGGTAACCCGACTGAGAAGAGGATCGTAGCAGTTTATAACTCTGCCGGTGCACGTATCGTTGAGAAAGTATTTGTCCTGACTGATGCTAACGGACCATACCTGCGCATGGATTTTGACCTTTCTGGTCAGGCTGCAGGCATATATGTAGTGAAAGTTGAAGACAGATTCAGCGACAAAATAACTTCAGGTTTGGTAGTGATCTCACATTAATCCTGGATAGAGATATATGTTCAAAGCCGCCCTTAAACGGGCGGCTTTTTTAATTTGTTACTTTCCCGGGCCAGCTGTCCAATATATTTGCCAACGGTTCGATGTTACAATGACTATTATTTTTCCCTGACGTCAGCTGGCCTGTTGAAAGAGTAAATGAAAGGGCGAAAGCATGCAAAAGGGCCGCAGTTAATGCGACCCTTTTGATTTGTTAATGTATTGTCTGTAAAAAATCCGGAATTGTCTGATCTTTATTAGAATCCTTTTTTCTCAGCTGATTTTAAAGGAGGTAATTTAAAGTCATCAACAGCACTCTTTTGCGCTATCATTTTCTCAATCTCTTCAATTTTCCGGGGAGCAAAAACAGAAAGCAGCTCATAACCGGTTTCTGTTATTAATGCATCATCTTCAATCCTTACAGCGATACTCCACCATTTTTTATCACATTTGCTTCCTTCAGGAATATAAATACCAGGCTCAATTGTGATTACCATATCCTTTTTCAATTCACCATAAGTACCCCGGTCGTGTACATCAAGGCCAATGTGATGACCAAGGCCGTGGGGGTAGTACTGGTTCGCTTCTTCCTCTGTTTTGGCAACGCCAAGCTTTACCAGCCCGGCAGTAATTGTTTTGCGTGCGGCATTATTGATATCGGCCCATTTGCAACCGTCTTTAAGCAGCTTAAACGCAGCTTCCTGAGCATCGTATACAAGCTGGTAGATAGCTTTTTCTTCAGCCGAAAATTTGCCGTCCACCGGTACTGTTCTTGTTACATCGGCCGTGTAGCCATGATATTCAGCTCCCACATCCATCAGCAGCATACTGGTTCCAACTTTTGTTCTTGTATTTTCCATATAATGAAGAATACAGCCATTTTCGCCAGCGCCGATGATGGACCCGTAACCTACTTCTTCAGCTCCATATTTTTTATGAACATATTCATGCAGTCCCTGGATCTCCAGCTCAGACATGTCAGGGCGGACAGCTTTCATGACCTCATTTTGTCCCTGGCAGGATATTTCAATAGCTTTACGAAGTAATACCAGTTCTTCCGCAGTTTTTATTTCCCGCAGCCGGGCAGTCATATCCCGGTAAGCTTTTGTGTCAAATCGTTGATCCTTTGCATACTCATCCGGAACTCCGGCTTTTTGCCTGAATTGCTGGATAAGATCAAACAGGTCTGCATTGTCCCTCGGGTCATTCGGTATATCCAGGGGGAAACGGTCAAAAATAATTTTAGCAAATTTGCTGAAATCCAGCCCCAGTTTTTTAAAATCCTCGCCATTGTAAACGGAGCTGATGCCGAGTTTTTCTTTTACTCCTTCAGTCCCCAGCCTTTTTCCAGTCCATTGTTCAGCGGCAGCATTTCTTTTTTGCACAAAGAGAAGTTCATTAAAATGCCTGCCGGCAGAGTCGGTCTGTTCATTTTTGAAAATAAGAAAGACAGAATGGGGTTCCTTATACCCTGTGAAATAGTAGAGATCGGGGTTTTGATGATAGAGATATTCCACATCATTGGAAAATGTGCGGGTGGGGTAGGCGAAAACCACCATCACGGAATTATCCGGCAGCAATTCCCGGAGAGCAGCCCTGCGGCTGGCATGAAATTCTTTGCTGAGGTAATCTTTCGGTAATAAATCATCGGGTTGCGCTGATGAAGGCTTGGCAGCCAGCAGGCAGGCCGAGAAAATTCCCGCGAATAGCGGGGTTGTTTTTTTAAAATAGTGTATAGGCATAAAAAAAGGTTGATGAATTAAATATAACTGCTTTCATCAACCCCGCCGGTAAAATTTTATGGATGGGTTTTATTCTTCATCATCCTCTTCATAATAAGCGCCTTCATTGCTCCTGTAATGTTCTTCCCATGCCTTCACAGCATCATCACTCAGGCACTCAATAATATCTGCCAGCTGGTCCTTTTTCAATTTCCACGCAGTTTCTGCCAGGTCATCATAACGTTGAACAAAAAGGCAGTGGTCTGTAGCCATTGCAATTTTGATAAGAGTAATGGGTGAGTCCGCTTTCTCCCTCACCAGATAGTAACAACCGGTTTCCAGCAAATCATAGGTATACATACATTCCTCCCTTTTTTGAACGTTCTGAAATAAATTACAGGTCAATACGCCAGTCCTTAATGGGTAGTTACTTTTTAATTTAACGGGTCCTCAAATCAGCCGGTAATGGTAAGAATCGGGTGGGTTAGAAGCAGGGCTCAAAATTAGGGAGTTTGAAAAAACCGGTAGAATAAATTTTCAATTGAGGAGAAAGATTGTAGTGAGTAGTTGTTCTTTGTATCAGATTTCCAGTTAATTATATTAGTTATTGAAAATTTAACAGCTGAAAATTTTTCTATTCCAAAAAGTGACCCCGCAGGGACTCGAACCCTGGACCTACTGATTAAGAGTCAGTAGCTCTACCAACTGAGCTACGGAGTCAGAAACGTAAAAATAAGGGAATAATCTTTTCAGCCTTATGATCTGCTCCTTAATATCCTGTAGAAAGAAAAAGAAGCCAGAAGGGAGGCGGCGCCCACTATCCACCAGAGGATGCTGAAACCTGCCCGTTCAGCTATTTGCGCACCCAGCAGAGGCCCCATGCATTGGGCCGCTGACCAGGCCATTGTATAAAGGGCGGCATATTCACCGCGGTTGGATGGCTGTGTTCTGCTGATCCAGTAAGTGTTCATAAAAGGCATGGAGAATATCTCGCCAAAAGTGACTACAATAATCATTATAAGAGCTATTGTGGCACCAATACCCGGGATATTCAGCATTAGAAAAGAGAGGGCTACCAGGCCAACGCCGGATGTAATTAATAGGCTATTCTTTCCTTTGTTTTCCATCTTGTATACAAGCACCATTTCCACCACAGCAATGATGATTCCATTGACAGACATGATCAGCCCGATATAGGTTTTGGATAAACGAAGATATTTTTCAAAATATATAGGCAGGTTGGTAAATAGCTGGAAAAAACAGGCAGCAAAAAGCATGGTCGCTAAAACGAATAAAAGATAGGTGTTGTCTTTATAGGCAGACATAGCCTTAGTTTCTTTAGTTTTCTTTTGCTGAACTGGTTTGTAATTGACCGGTTTTAAAAAGAACCACATAGCCAGTGCTGCAGAGATATTGGTGCATCCGTCCACCCAGAATAATAATTCAATTTTATAATCAGAGATAAACCCTCCCAGGGCAACGCCTATTGCCCAGCCGATATTAATGGCGAGCCTGTTCAATGCATAGGACCGGGTTCGGTTTGATTCTTTACTGTAAAATGCGATAGCTGTGGAATTAGCAGGACGAAATGCCTCGTTCACAAAACTGACAGCAAATGTGAAGATGCAGATAAGGCTGTAGCTTTTCATTTGCCCAAGTACAATAAAAAGAATACCACCTCCTGCCAGCGTAACCAGCTGAACAGGGTAAAACCCGAGCTTATCGGTCATCCTTCCCCCCAGCCAGGCGCCACTGAAAGCCCCGGCGCCAAAAAGACCGAATACAATACCTGCCTGCTCTATGCTATAACCCATTTTTGGACTTGTGAGGTACAGGGTCATGAATGGAACAACCATCGTGCCCATACGGTTAATCAGCATGATCAGCGATAATAACCAGGTATCTTTTGAAAGACCTGTATATGCATTGCGGTATGTTCTGACGGCAGCAGATAGCATAGAAGTGCTGCAAAATTACCGGAATGGATGCCAATGAAAGCAACCGGTTATGGATACAGGTCGTTTTAATGACATAGCCGCTGTTTCCGTTTTTTTAGATATATTCAATCATTAATTACAACCAACATGAAAAAAATCCTTTCTCTTACTGCTATAGCAACAGCAGTGCTCGTCTTTTCAAATTGCAGTTCTTCTAAAAAAGCGGCGGCGGCTGTACCGGTCAAATACAATTATGAAACAAATGTTCAATCTGTAATTGCAGCTAATTGTGCTCCCTGTCATATCCCGTCAAAGGGGGGCAACAAAAGACCATACGATAATTTTGCGAATGTGAAATCTGATATTGATGAGATTATCCGTCGCATTGAACTGGCCCCCGGTACAAGAGGTTTTATGCCCATGCGCGGGTCCAAACTCAGTGATAGTACGATCAACGTTTTCAAGCAATGGAAAACGGACGGATTGCTGGAAAAATAAAATCATCAGCTTAAGGCGAATCGTACCGCAGCCTGTGAATGAATGCGGGTGGTATCAAACACCGGGACAGCACAATCTTCCTGCTTAATCAGGATTGGTATTTCTGTACATCCCAGGATGATACCTTCTGCACCTTCATCAATCAACCGGCGAATGATTCCGAGGAACTTTGTTTTTGTGGCGGGGGTAAAGACTCCTTTACCCATTTCTGTGTAGATAGCTGTATTGATGGTCTCAATTTCTGCTTCGTTTGGAATGATGGTGCTGATTCCTTTTGCAGCCAGTTTATCCTTGTAAAAATCGAGCTGCATGGTGTACCTGGTTCCCAGCAATGCTACACGGCTGAGGCCTTTTTCTTTTATGCTGAGCGCAACTTCTTCCGCGATATGAATAACAGGAATCGTAACGGCGGATTGAATAGTATCAGCGATTTTGTGCATAGTGTTTGCCCCGATCAAAACACAATCAGCACCCGCCTGCTCCAGTTTTTTTGCCACTCCGCTGATCAGCCGGGCAATCTCGTCCCATTGACCTGCCTCGGTCAGCACTTTTATCTCCCCGAAATTGACAGAATATATAATGATCTGCCCGGCTTCCACCCCGCCGAGTTGCTGGTTCACCATCTCGTTGAGCAGGCGGTAATAGTCAAGGGTCGAAAGCCAGGTAAGGCCGCCAACCAGCCCGATTGTCTTCATATTTCTGAGGTTATGCTGTAAAATTAAAGGAAAGTACCAATGGAGCCATTGGCTAAAAAAACAGTTAAAATATGATCATGATCACAATTTACTTTCAATGTAATTCACGAACTTGTATATATAATTATTTGAACGATGATTACCGTAAAAGAAATGCTCGGTAAAAAGCCTGCCGTGTATAATACTATAGAACCGGGAGCTTTGGTCATTGATGCACTGACCATGCTGAATTCAGTCAACCTGAGTTACCTCGTGGTAAAAGATGAAAATACATATAAGGGAATTTTTTGCGAGAGGGATTATAGCCGCAATGTAATATTGAAAGGACGTTCCAGCCGGGATACCCGGGTGGAAGAAGTGATGACAACTTACCTGCCGGTGGTGCAATTGACGGATACAGCTGAACATTGTATGCTCACGATGGACCTTCATAAAGCCCGTTACCTGCTTGCATTTGAAAATAAAGACTTTCGGGGTGTGATCACAATACATGATCTCCTGAGACAGGCGATTGCCAGTAAGGAATTTGTATTTGACAGGGATCTTGCAGGCAAACTCATTGACAATGATGAGGGAGGCAGGGTGTTTTGATCTTACCGCTTCTTTTCCCCATAAATTACTTTGTTCCTGACCTGCCGGTAGCCGGGTCAGGAACTGTTTGAAATGGAAAAGATTTCATCTGTAGTTTAGCCGCAGGACTGGTTTATTAAATAGGCTGCATCACTCATCTCTTCCTGTGAGCAATTTGTATAATTCTCTGCTCCAGTCCACCTTCATCAATAAAAACCAGTATTGTTTTTCTTCAGCAGGCAGTTCAATCAATAAGCCCTGGGAATAGCCGGAGATATACTGGTTTTCATTGATCTTTTTCCAGTTGTATTTTTCCTGTTGAAGAAGGGTTTGTAAAAATTTACTGAAACAGGAATCGCAGTAGGTTATAGTTTTTTGCGAAACGCATTTTCCTGTTTTGTCAAAATAATAATAAAAATCAGCAGGCTGGCTTGTTGGCCCTGGTACAGACAAATGGATGCTGCTGTCCATCTGTTCCAGGGTGGCGGCAAGGGATTTGTTTTTTTTAATGTATTGCTGAAGGTCTTTTTTTACCTGGTCCTGAGTCTTGCCGAAATACTGCTGCCCATTTACAAAGCCGGGAAACAGGAGCAGGCAAAGAATAACAATTTTAACCATGTAGCGCTGTTGAAGGTTTTCTTCTGCAAATGTACCATTTGCCACTGGTTAATAAAAGCTGGCCACTTGTAATGATCATTAGTTCTTTTTTGCGGGGAAGGATATAACGGGACGATTGCAGGGTAACAATGAGGGATACCGGGGAAGCAATAATGTCCTGTTGCTTTAAAAATTTACTCCTGAATCAACTTATCTTTAAACGACAAAAAGCCTTTTTATGAAACGTTTATTCTTCCTTTTGGCAGCAAGTTCAGTTGCGGTATTCACCTTTGCCCAGCAAACGCAAAAGCCTGTTTTGCACGGGAAGAACTGGATGGCTATTACCGGAAAACCGTTAGCTGCAACGGCCGGTTCAATAGTTTTTCAAAAGGGCGGCAATGCAGTTGATGCGGCTTGTGCGATGCTGGCGGCCACCTGTACCATGTGGGATGTGCTCAGTTGGGGAGGAGAGACGCAGGCGCTGATATATAACCCCAAAACAAAAAAAGTAATTGCCATCAATGCAATGGGTGTGGCGCCAACCGGAGCAACCCCGGAATTTTTTAAGAGTAAGGGATATAATTTCCCGCCTGAATATGGTCCGTTAGCAGCTACCACACCCGGCACGCCGGGCGGGATCTGTCTGATGCTGGCAGAATACGGAACAATGAGCCTGAAAGAAGTACTGGCACCGGCTATGCAGCTGGCGGCTGGTTACCCTATCGAAGCGCAAACGGCTAACAGTATGGAGAGAGGAAAATCAAGGATCAAAGAATGGCCTTATAGCAGTAAAGTTTTCCTTCCGCATGCCGGCGAAAAAAGAGAAGCTCCCGAAGCCGGGGAAATATTTGTGCAAAAAGATTTGCTGGCAACATTAACGAAAATGGTGGAAGCCGAAGAGGAGGCCTTAAAGAAAAAGAAAAGCAGGAAGGAGGCAATCATGGCTGCCTGTAACAGGTTCTATACCGGAGATATTGCAAAAGAATTTGTAAGAGGATGTCAGGAACAGGGCGGATTAATTACACTGGAAGACTTGGCGAAATGGAAACCCGTTGCGGAAGAGCCGTTACATACCAGCTATAAAGGCATTGACGTATATAAACTACAGCAATGGACCCAAGGCCCTGCATTGCTGCAATCTCTCAATATATTGGAGAACTTCGATCTGAAAAGTATGGGCTACAACAGCAGCAAATATATTCATACACTTTACCAGGCGATGAGCCTGGCATTTGCTGACCGGGATTTTTATTACGGGGATCCCGGATTTGATCCCGAAGAGCCCATCAAAGGCTTACTGAATAAAGATTATGCAAAACAAAGAGCATCACTCATTGCTTTTGATAAGAATAACCCTGACATAGGCCCGGGAGACCCTTATCCCTTCGAAGGAAAAACCAATCCTTATCTCAACCTGTTAAAGCAAAGGGGATATGAGCTGGACACCAGTGGCAGAAACTTTGCACCCGCACATGATTTACGCGGTGTGGCTTCTGTTGATAATGATTATATGGACCGTTTATGGAGGGGCACCACCAGTGTGGAAGCAGCTGATAAAGAAGGTTGGGTGGTATCTATTACGCCAAGCGGTGGCTGGCTGCCTGCCTGCATTGCCGGAAATACGGGTGTGGGGATGAGCCAGCGTATGCAGAGTTTTGTCTTGGATGAAAGTATGAACCCGTTTAACGTGGTGGCACCGGGCAAAAGGCCGAGGGTTACATTAACACCGTCCCTGGCCATGAAAGATGGTAAGCCTTTCTTATCATTTGCCGTGCAGGGAGGTGATACGCAGGATCAGAATTTGCTGCAGTTCTTTTTAAATATTGTCGAATTCGGAATGAATGTGCAACAGGCTGCCGAGGCAGCAAACATTAACAGTAACCAGTTGTGGTTATCATTAGGAGGGACAAAAATAGATGACCGCAAGCCAAGGCCTGGCAGTATACTGCTCCAGGATAAAACACCGGAAGCAGTCCGTAATGAACTCAAAAAGATGGGCTATACCTTAAATTTTAATGACAGGACAAGCGGCCCCATTAATGCCATCTACTTTGACTGGAAACATGGTAGTTTCTGGGGTGGCAGCAGCAACCACGGAGAAGATTATGGCATTGGCTGGTAAGGAAATGATT
The DNA here is from genome assembly GCA_002400415.1 of Chitinophagaceae bacterium UBA4411. Classification (GTDB taxonomy): domain Bacteria; phylum Bacteroidota; class Bacteroidia; order Chitinophagales; family Chitinophagaceae; genus CADEDV01. The sequence goes on along the minus strand of DGQP01000014.1, from coordinate 390,036 downwards.
ATTCTTTATCAATCTGCTTGCCGGCCACGTAGCCGGCAGCCGCCCCAATAGTAAGGCCCGTAATCATCCATATAATTTCTCCCGGCACAATAAAATAGCTGATGATTAAGCCCAGTACAGCACCAACAACGGCAAATATATTGGCGCCTTTTCTTTTGGCTGCTTTACCGGCTCCTGTTGAGGTATCATGACTGTGCCTGAAATTCTGCACATGTGATTTATGTTTTTTACGATGATGAGGATTTGCCATCGGTATGATTTTTAATTATGACATAAGATAAACAAAAAAACAAAATCATCAGGCTCGTATTATTGATATTCCTCAGTAAACAGGTTGATTATCTGTTGAACCGTAATAATTTACAGTTTTAGATAATAACCGGCGGCTTACAGCCTGGTTATTTCGAACTGGTCAATGCTTAAAATAAACGCAGCTGCCAGCTAAATAAAGCGTACCTTCACCACCTGTCCATCTATTTGAGTCATATAGCTCTTGTAAGTGCGAACAATCTTTTTCTCCTGTATTTTTCCTTTACACCTGTCTTTTTCTCAAGTGGCATTGATCCTGCTTTACCAGATATATTTTATCCATAATAAAAAGAATATGACAACAGAAACAATCGAAAAATTTGTAGAAGGGAAAAATCGTAAAGGCGCTCCTGTAAATATTCATTTTAAAGAAAGAAGTACCGTGACCGGGCTTTTTGTGCAGGGAACGGATTATGATGAGCTAAAAGCAAAGAATTTCTGGCGAATTGTAAGTAACAGTCATCTGGATGAATGGACACAAACGAAGGATATCAACCTTACCCGTGTTTTCAATGGCGTATCATTTACCCGTCTTTCTGATAAAGAAGCTGTGTAAGGCATCCCGGATATCATTTTAGTATCTGATTAGTTTTAAACTCATAATATATGTTTAGCCAGGTTTGGAAGAAATACCTCCCCGTAATTATTATCTTAGTAAAACGTTCAGCAAGCGGAGACCAGGTGCTGGATATGAACCATACTGATTTTACAAGAGCTGCGGGTGGCAGGAAGGTAAAATTCAGTTTTAATGTATTACAGATCAACAAAGGCCGTATCAATACCTTAATAAAACACAGTCCTTTTGCAAAGGAATTTGCGGTGGTATTGCAGGAAGATGAAGCAGCCCGCAAGGTAATCAAAGAAATGAACCTGGAGTTTTCGGTGAATAACAACTTACAATTAACTATCAGGAACCTGGCTAAAGCAGAAATAACTGAAGCGCCAGAGGGGGGTATAACCGGTAATACAGTAATCAGTACTGAAACAGGCGTGGCCTGATATCACAGGCCGGATCAAGATCAGCCTTTCTGCCTAACCAATATCATCCTTCCGACTGACAGGGTGTGATTACATTTGTTGTTTAAGTAAAAAATCAGCAGTCTGTTTATGCTACGTTCAGTTATTACCGGTACCGGTTGCTATATCCCGCCTTCCATACAATCGAACCATGATTTTGTCAATCATGTTTTTTATTCGGAAACGCATGAACCCCTGGGTATTTCCCCGGAGATAGTGGTGGAGAAATTCAAGCAGATCACCGGTATTGAAGAACGCCGTTACACAACAGATGATCTTACTGCATCAGATATAGGAAGTATAGCTGCCAGAAATGCATTCATCAACAGCGGGACAAGCCCGGAAGAAATAGACCAGATCATCGTTGCACATAATTTCGGGAATGTGTTCAAACATACTATTCAAATGGATGCGGTGCCTTCATTGGCGAGCCATATCAAACATCTGCTGGGTATCCGTAACCCCAACTGCATCGCTTACGATATACTTTTTGGTTGTCCCGGCTGGGTGCAGGGATTGATACAGGCTGATGCCTATTTCAAAGCAGGTCTTGCAAAAAAAGCACTGGTGATCGGAACAGAGACATTGTCAAGAGTAATAGATATGTATGACCGGGATAGTATGATCTTCAGCGATGGTGCCGGGGCGGCTGTACTGGAATACAAAGAAGCGGGAGATAAAGGACCGGGAATGCTGGGGGCGAGTGCGCAGACCCATTCACTGGAAGAGGTGGATTATATCAATATGGGGATGTCTTACTATCCCGGCAGTGACCCGCGGGTCAGGTATATTAAAATGAAAGGCCGTAAAGTATATGAGTATGCTATGAAGTATGTTCCGGCTGCAATGAAAGACTGCCTGGATAAAAGTGCTGTTGATATACGGGATTTAAAGAAAATATTCATTCACCAGGCGAATGAAAAAATGGACGAGGGTATCATCAGAAGACTATACCAGCTCTATGGTATCAGCAAAGTTCCGTGTGATATCATGCCTATGAGTATCCATTGGCTGGGCAATAGTTCTGTAGCCACAATCCCGACCCTGTATGACCTTGTTCGTAATCACAAGGTGGACGGGCATCAGTTATCACCGGGAGATGTTATTCTCTTTGCCTCGGTAGGGGCTGGTATGAATATCAATTCAGTTTGTTACAGGTATTAAGGAGTCTTTCACCCTCTTTTTTCCTCCACTCGCAAGGTTAGTTTATCCTGACACTAACAATCGTTATCTTTACGCCTCAACATTATCACCATATGAAAGAGGTTTATATTATTTCGGCTGTCCGTACACCGATGGGCAGTTTTGGGGGAGGTCTTAAAAGTTTGACTGCAACGCAATTAGGAGCAATTGCTATTAAAGGAGCAGTGACAAAAGCCGGTATCCAACCCGCACAGGTTCAGGATGTATTAATGGGGTGTGTGATCCAGGCAAATCTTGGCCAGGCCCCGGCACGGCAGGCTGCTAAATTTGCCGGTTTACCTGATGAAGTGAATTGCACAACGGTCAATAAAGTTTGCGCCAGTGGAATGAAAGCAATTGCACAGGCTGTACAAAGTATTATGCTGGGAGATGCAGATGTTGTTGTAGCCGGTGGTATGGAAAGCATGAGCAATGTTCCTTTTTATGCAGATAGTATCCGCTGGGGAAACAAGTATGGCAATACATCGTTGCTGGATGGGCTGGCAAAGGACGGGCTTACTGATGTATATGATGGTAAAGCAATGGGAAATGCCGCAGAGCTTTGCGCCAAGGAATGTGGCATCAGTCGTGAAGATCAGGATGCATTTGCTGTTGAAAGCTATAAACGTTCACAAGCTGCCTGGGAAAAAGGATTGTTTGCCAACGAGATTGTCCCGGTGGAAATTCCGCAACGGAAAGGTGATCTGCTTGTATTTGCAAAAGACGAAGAGCCGTTCAATGTGAAATTTGATAAAATACCAACACTGAATCCCGCTTTTCAAAAGGAGGGGACGGTAACCGCTGCTAATGCATCCACAATGAATGATGGTGCAGCTGCACTGGTATTAATGAGCAAAGAAAAGGCAGATGAACTGGGGTTGAAACCCATTGCGAAGATCAGGGGATATGCGGATGCTGAGCAGGCTCCCGAATGGTTTACCACTACACCGTCTTTAGCCATCCCCAAAGCGGTGGTAAAAGCTGGTTTGAAGATGGAGGATATAGCGTATTGGGAATTGAATGAAGCTTTTGCAGTTGTGGGTATTGAAAACAGTAAGCGTATGAAGCTTGATCCGTCCAGGGTGAATGTACATGGCGGAGCGGTTTCTTTGGGGCACCCGCTTGGATGCAGCGGTGCAAGAATTATTGTAACATTGATCAATGTACTGAAAGTAAATAATGCTAAATATGGCGCTGCAGGTATTTGCAATGGCGGAGGTGGTGCATCGGCAATGGTGATTGAAATTATATGACAGGCTCACAAAATAGTAAACAATCAAAATCCCCGGCCCGCCGGGGGTTTTGATTGCAGAGTGTGTTGCTGAAAAATTAATTACTAACGATAAGTTATCTATAATTTCACTTTATACTTTCGCATAATTCCTTCGAGAAGATCAAACCGGTAGTGTATATCATGTTTGGCTGCCAGCCTTGTAAAATCATCTGGTTTCGGATGATTGTTATTTTCAAAAAGAGCAGCCAGGTCCAGCATATAATTTTCGTGACCGCCGGGAATAGAAAAATCAATGGTTTTTGCCGGTTTCTTACTGCTGTTCCAAAACGTATGAACCATTCCCCGGGGGCGAAGATGCCAGCCGCCTGCTTTTACTTCTGTTACTTCATCGCCGGTCAGAATAAAAACAGCGCCTTCCAGCACCCTGCATAATTCATCATAGTTATCATGATAATGTGGAGGGGCACCCAATTCACCCGGCTGTATGCTGGTTTCCCAAACGGCAAGATGACCACTGGTTTGTGATGTGTCTAATTTGAAAGTAATATCCATATCACCCACTTTCCCCTTTTTACCTGCTCCCGGAGCAAGAAAGATCGTTTTCGGGTCTTCTGTGGTCAATAGATTCTTTTTTGCGTTGGTGGTTGCGGGCAACAAAGCGGAACCAAGCGTAATGGCAGTAAGGCGTTGTAATAAATGCCTGCGGTTGATTGTTTTCATATCAAGTGTTTAGTAACTTAAAACTACCCGCAGTCTGCAAAAGGGAATAGTATAAATGCGACATTAAAGTTTCAGGTTGGCCTGCAGGCGTAACGTTGTTTCGCCTAATTCTTTATCAATAAAGGAAGGTGTTACGCCTGTGAATTCTTTGAAATCCCGGATGAGGTGCATCTGGTCGAAATACCCGCATTCATAGGCCAGCGATGTCCAGTTGAGATGAGGCTGCTGTTCTTTCATCCGGTAAGCCTTTGAGAAACGTGTGAGCCGGGCGAATAATTTGGGAGGAAGACCGATGCGTTCCTTACATTTTCTTTCAAACTGGCGGATACTGAGGCAGGAAAGGGAAGCGATTTTATCCATGCTGATATTGCCATCATGTTGTACAAGAAATTGCATGGCCTTATCAAAAGGCAGTGCTGCACGGAGCTGTGACAGTTTTTTTAACAGGAAATGTTCTGCAATCGCCTTCATAGCCTCATAGGTTTCCGCTTCTTTCAGCCGTTCATTCACTTCACTGATCTCTTTTTTAAAAAGCAAACTTGTGTCCACATCTTTATCCATCATTGAATGCATGGGAATATTCAATAACCTGTGTAATCCGCCGGGATGAAAGCTGACACAAAGCATCAAATGGTTATTGCCAATATTGATATTGATCCGGGTAAGTTGTGCTCCTACTGTTAAGCTGGCGGCTTTAGTAATGAATCCTCTTTCTCCGCCTTTTTGTATCCTGACGGGATCATTGACATAAAAATAGATACAATGCTGGGGAATGGGAGGGAACGGGCATACAAAAGATCTGTCACTAACGGCATGAAAGATCATGATATTGCTGACAAAATCCTGTAAGGCCGGGTGTGGTATAAAAAAATGCTGAGTCAATGGCTTGTTACTAAACTACTGTTTATTATGATATTATTTTTAAAGTTTGCAAGAAATTAATGGTACCCGCAGTTCAGGATACAATCTTATATTTGAGTATGTCATTGCCAGAAATACGATTTGCCACGGCTGAAGATGCTGTATTGATTGCCGACATGAGCCGTCAAACCTTTTATGAAACCTTTGCTGCTGATAATACAAAGGAGGATATGGATAAATTCATGAATGAACAATTTACAAGAGAAGCGCTGATTAAAGAAGTAGGAGCCGCAGGTAATATTTTTTTACTGGCTTTTCATGAAGGAGTGCCTGCCGGTTATGCACGGATGCGGGAAAATAATATTCCCCCCGGGCTTGATGATAAAAATGCACTGGAGATAGCCCGGATATATGCCACCGCCGGCTCGATAGGTAAAGGAGTGGGCAGTGCATTAATGGAAAAATGTTTTAGCGTAGCTCATGACCTGAATAAAACAACAGTGTGGCTGGGTGTGTGGGAAAAGAATGAACGGGCGATCCGGTTTTACAAAAAATGGGGGTTTGAGAAATTTGCCGACCATGATTTCCTGCTTGGAAATGACAGGCAGAATGACTGGCTGATGAAAAAGACTCTCTGATTAATCAGTATCCCTTTCCAGGATCGTTGCAATGATTTTTTCAGCATGTACTCTTGAATTTTCAATAAAAAGCCGGTGTGTATTCATCCCCCCGCAGATGACGCCTGCTAGAAATACATTGTCAACATTGGTCTCATAAGTTTCTTCACTATAGGCAGGCTTCATTATTTCATCATCAGACAGCTGAATGCCTGTTTTTCTTAAAAAATTAAGATCGGGCTGATACCCGGTCATGGCAATTACCCAGTCATTACCAAGGGTGATTTTGCCTCCGGGTGTTTGTATATCCACTTCATGGTCTCTTACGGCCGTTACTTCGGCGTTAAAATATGCTTTGATGGAGCCTTCTTCAATACGGTTAACGATATCCGGCCTTACCCAGTATTTTACTCTTTCCCCGATCTCTTTGCCACGGATCACCATCGTAACTTCAGCTCCCTTCCTCCAGGTTTCTAATGCCGCATCTACAGCGGAATTATTAGCACCCACAACCAGCACTTTCTGAAAAGCATAGAAATGAGGTTCTTTATAATAGTGGGTTACTTTTGGTAATTCTTCACCCGGCACATTCAGTAAATAAGGAATATCGTAAAACCCGGTGGCAATAATAATATAGCTTGCTGTATAGGTTGATTTGGCCGTTGTAACTGTGAAGGCTCCAGTCTCAGTCGCTTTATTCACGGCTTCAACTTTTTCAAATAAATGAATATTCAACTGTTGTGCAACAGCAACCCTCCGGTAATACTCCAATGCTTCGGCCCGGGTTGGTTTAGCGTTATTAGATACAAAGGGGATACCGCCAATTTCCAACCTCTCGGAAGTAGAGAAAAAGGTCATATTGACCGGGTAGTTATACAAAGAATTGACAAGGCTTCCTTTTTCAAGCACCAGGTAATCCAGTCCCGCTTTTTTTGCTTCCAGTCCGCAGGCAAGTCCGATAGGGCCGCCGCCGATTATAATGACGCTGTAATGTTCTTTTTTCACCGGGTCAAAGATAAGCCCGGCTTCTGTACAGAAGGGCTGTTTTCATTTTAGGTTTTATCCGCATTCCCGCTTAAATTTGCCCACCTAAAAAGCAAGCAAGAAATGGCAAGATCAATTGCATTCCGGGATGCCCTGCGTGAGGCGATGAGTGAAGAAATGAGAAGGGATGACCGGGTTTTCCTGATGGGAGAAGAAGTGGCGGAATACAATGGTGCCTATAAAGTAAGCCAGGGGATGCTGGCTGAATTTGGTCCGAAACGGGTGATTGATACACCAATTGCGGAACTGGGATTCACGGCTGTCGGGGTAGGCGCTGCACAAAACGGCCTTCGTCCTGTTGTTGAATTCATGACCTGGAACTTTGCTGTTTTAGCTTTGGATCAAATTCTCAATACGGCTTCTAAAATGCTGGCAATGAGTGGTGGGCAAATTTCTTGTCCAATCGTTTTCAGGGGTGGCAACGGGTCGGCAGGCCAGCTGGGGGCACAGCACTCCACGGCTTTTGAAGCTCTCTATGCAAATATTCCCGGAATTAAAGTGGTATCGCCAAGTAATGGTTATGATGCCAAAGGTTTGCTGAAACAGGCGATTCGTTATGAAGAAGATCCTGTGATGTTCATGGAAAGTGAGCAGATGTATGGCGACAAAATGGAAATACCCGAGGAAGAGTATTATATCGAACTCGGTAAAGCTGATGTGAAAAGGGCCGGCCGCGATGTTACTATCGTTTCTTTTAATAAAATGATGAAAGTGGCACTCGGCGCTGCTGAAGAACTGGAAAAAGAAGGAATCAATGCAGAAGTGATTGATCTGCGGACGATCCGCCCGCTGGACTGGAAAACGATCCTGGAAAGTGTAAAGAAAACCAACCGGTTGGTTATTGTAGAAGAACAATGGCCTTTCGCTTCTGTTTCTTCTGAGATTACCTACCAGATACAGAAAGAAGGTTTTGATTATCTGGATGCGCCGATACGCCGTATTACTGCTGCAGATGCACCCCTGCACTATGCACCCAACCTGGTGGCAGCCGCATTACCTGATGTGCCGAGAACTGTGAAGCTAGTAAAAGAAGTTATGTACCAGAAGAAATAACAAATATTAGTTCACTATACAACTAATCAGCCCCGCTTTTTTGCGGGGTTTTTTCATTAAAAAGAGATTAAAAAACTGCATATCCCACAAATAGGGTATGCCGCACTACCACTTTCCGGGATTTTATAAAAATAGTTCATGAATGATACAACCATTTGCTATTTATACTGCATCTTTGTCACGGTTTTTCATAGGATATTGGATTTTAAAACGAGGCTGGGTTTCTACCCGGCCTCTATTTTTTTCAGAACGAATCCGGGGCATTCTTTTCTTCTGAACATAACTCATCTTTAAACGGCATTGTTCTTGCCTGCTTCCCTCCAAATCAATTATTTTTACTGCACTTAAAATAAATTGCAATGGCTGATATACTGATCATAGATGATGAGAAAGCGATCCGGAAGACCCTGACAGAGATACTTTCATTTGAAGGATATAAAATTGATGAGGCTGCAGACGGAGAAGAAGGGCTTAAGAAGTTCAAAGAAAAAGCCTACGACGTGGTGCTTTGCGATATTAAAATGCCCAAACTGGATGGCATCGAATTTTTGCAGAAAGCAGGAGAGAGCAACCCGGATGTTCCTATTATAATGATATCAGGACACGGGAATATTGAAACCGCTGTGGAAGCCGTGAAGAAGGGGGCTTATGATTATATTTCCAAGCCGCCGGACCTGAACCGCCTGCTGATCACTATCCGCAATGCAATGGATAAGAGCAGCCTGGTTACTGAGACCAAAGTGCTGAAAAGAAAAGTGAGCCGGGTGCAGGAAATGATCGGGGAATCCATGCCGATCAAAAAGATCAAAGACACGATAGAGAAAGTGGCGCCCACTGAGGCACGGATACTGATCACCGGTGAAAATGGGGTGGGTAAGGAACTGGTGGCCCGCTGGGTACATGAAAAAAGTAACCGTGCCGGCGGACCGATGATCGAAGTGAATTGTGCTGCCATCCCCAGCGAACTGATCGAAAGTGAGCTATTTGGTCATGAAAAAGGATCCTTTACGTCAGCTATTAAACAACGTATCGGGAAATTTGAATCGGCAAGCGGCGGTACTCTTTTCCTTGATGAAATAGGAGATATGAGCCCTACTGCGCAGGCCAAAGTGCTGAGGGCATTGCAGGAAGGTAAGATCACCCGTGTTGGTGCGGATAAAGATATCAGCGTGGATGTAAGGGTGATTGCGGCTACCAATAAAGACCTGCTGAAAGAAGTGGAAGCTAAGAATTTCCGGCTCGACCTTTATCACCGCCTCAGTGTTATTCTTATTCATGTTCCTTCCCTGAACGACAGGAGAGATGATATCCCCTTGCTGGTTGAACAATTCCTTGATGATATCTGCTCCGATTATGGCACTGCCCGCAAAGCAATTGATGATGATGCTATTAAATTGCTGCAGGAATATAACTGGACCGGTAATATCCGTGAACTGCGGAATGTGGTGGAACGTCTTGTTATTCTCTCCGGCAAGAATATTACTGTTGAAGATGTGAAGAACTATGTGATGCCGAAATAAAATCAGGCAGTCGTCGTTGCCAGTGAATCAGCAAAACTGATCAGATCCTCTAACGAGCAGAGTTGTGTAAGATTGGCTTCCTGTTGCCGGATACAGAAACAGGCCGGGCCGGATATTATCACGGGTATAGATGGAAAGGTTCTGCACAAAACAAGAATGGAATCATTCACCCCCGAACTGTCTATTCGTGTGATAAGGTGTGCATAGAAATGGGTTATCGTATGGAGCTTTGCATAATAAGCCAGTGTTTCTGCTGCCACATCTGTTCCGAAATAGGTTGTTTTCACTCCCCGTTTCTTTAAAAGAAAATTGACCACCAGCAGGGGAATCTCGTGCAATTCACCGGTGGGAGAAAAAATAACCACATTATGAGTATCATTGCTTTTGACAGTCAGGCCGTCTATGGCTGCCAGTATTTTCTTCCGGATAATATGGCTTGAGAAGTGTTCCTGTGCAGGGATCACATGATTGGTCATCCATAATAAACCGATCCGCTGCAGAAAAGGATAAAAGACATGAAGGATGCATTTTTCCATCCCCATTTTTGCCAGCAATTCATCAGCCACCTGGTCAAATTTCTCTTTGTCTAAGGAAAGGCTGGCTTCAATCAGCTGGTGAACGAATACTTCGTAATTGCAGGGCTGGGGTTTCACTTTTGCCACTTCTTCCTGTATCTGTTCCGGGCTCAGGCCTGCGATTTTTGATATTTTATAACCATTATGGTACAGGAAAGAGATACGCAACAATTCTTTCAGGTCATCGCAATCATAAGTGCGGTGCTGGCTTTCCTTTCTTTTTGGAATGAAAAGCTGGTAGCGCTGCTCCCAGATGCGCAGGGTATGGGCTTTTACCCCGCAAAGATTCTCTATGTCGCGGATGCTGAACTGGTTCATCGGAACGTCTAAATTATCATTCTGCCGCTTAAAATGACAAAAAACCACTGATTTGGTTTAGCAAAACTTTGAATTATTATATTTTGGGAGGCAGATATTTATAATACTTTTGTGACCTACTAAAAACAGGTTCATGCCGTTACAGCACATTTTTGTCGTTTACCTTATCGGGACGCTGATCGTTTTTTTGCCTTCTTTTGGGTTTGCCAAACTATTTGCCAAAGCCGGGGTTCCTTCCTGGAAAGCCTATATCCCCTTTTATAATACCTGGATCATGCAGGAGCTTGCGCAACGTCCCAAACACTGGGTTTTCTGGCAATTCATACCTGTTGTCGGCTGGTTTATAAGCCTGGGTATTTTTATTGAGTTTGCCAAGCTGTTCGGCCGGTTTTCATTAGGTCAGCATACCGGCGCTTCTTTACTGGCGCCCGTTTATTTTCCCTACCTCGCATATAAACAGGATCCCAAATTTATCGGGCCGGAAGGAGTACATAAACATAAGAAAGCGGGCTGGAGAGAATGGGTGGATGCCGCCATATTTGCTGTTGTGGCAGCCACGTTGATTCGTACATTTATTTTTGAAGCGTATACCATTCCATCCGGTTCCATGGAAAAGACATTGCTCGTAAAAGACTTTTTGTTTGTCAGCAAACTGAGTTATGGACCACGGATCCCGAATACGCCTTTATCCGTTCCTTTTGTACATAACTATCTTCCCATTACCAATACGAAATCATACTCAGAGCTTATTAAGTTACCTTATATGCGCTGGTTCCCGTCACCGGTAAAGAGGGGTGATGCTGTCGTGTTTAACTTTCCGGCCGGGGATACGGTTATACATAAAGAAGGGTTTGAATCCCTGACTCCCTATTACAGCCTTGTAAGGGCTTATGGCAGGGATAATGTTTTGAAAGAGGATCAGTTTAAGCCAATCGTTGTACATCCGGTTGATAAAACAGATAACTATATTAAAAGATGCGTGGCTGTTGCAGGTGATACCCTGAAAATTGTTGACGGCGTCATTTTTATTGATGGTAAGGAACAACCTTTTCCCCCTTATTCCGGGAGGCCATATCTCGTGAAGATGAAACCCGGCAGAATGCTGGATAAAGAATCACTGGAAGATATGGGGATTGCTATTTATGAAACAGAAAACTCTTCTGATTTCAGCTTATCGCCTGATCCTAATTTCCAGTATAAAATCAATATGACACAAACGGAGAAAGCAACACTGGAGAAATCCGGCTTTGTTGAGCAGGTAATACCACAACTGATCAACAGCCCATCTGCATTGGATTATTTTCCTTTTGATACTATACATAAATGGTCGCTGGATACCTATGGTGATATCTGGATCCCTAAAAAAGGAGCCCCCCTGCAACTTACTGCCGAAAATTATTCCATTTATGAAAGGGCTATCCGGGTATATGAGCACAACGATTTCTATATGCAGGATGGCAAGTTCTTCCTGAATGGAAAAGAAGCAACCAGCTATACGTTTAAGATGGATTATTACTGGATGATGGGAGATAACCGTCACGGATCGCAGGATAGCCGCTACTGGGGTTTTGTTCCGGAAGACCGCATCGTGGGCAAAGCCTGGATGATCTGGTTCAGCTGGGAGGGAGGTCCCCGGTGGAAACGGTTGTTTAACATCGTAAAATAAGCTACCTTTAAATGCCCTTGACCCAATCAGGGGCATTGTTGTCTTTAAACCTTAGTACATGAGTGGAAAGAAATTTGAATTTGAATACGAAGTCTTTGATGATATTGGCAAACTGGAGGAGAAAGACGCCTGGTTGTTAAGAGAAGCAAGAAATGTGACTGAGAATGCTTATGCACCCTATTCCGAATTTCATGTTGGTGCTGTGGCTATGCTGGCCAATGGCCAGGTAGTGGCAGGCACCAACCAGGAAAATGCTTCCTACCCGGTAGGCATCTGTGCAGAAAGGGTTTTGCTGGGAAATGCGGCTACCTTATACAAGGATGTGCCGATTGACACCCTTGCAATCAGTTATATCAGCAAAAGCAAAAAAGAAGAAATAAAAAGTGATCATCCTATCTCTCCCTGTGGTATGTGCCGCCAGGCCTTGTTAGAATACGAAACAAGAACAAAGAAGCCCATACGGCTTATTTTAAGCGGGCAGGAAGGAAAAGTATTCGTAATCAAATCAGCCAGTTTTTTATTGCCCTTTGCATTTACCCCGGAGGAACTGATATGAGAGTTAGCAGTCTTTAGGCCGTGAGCTTGGAGTACCAGGCTATTTGACTAACGACTAATGACTCACGGCTAAAACAATGTCTGCACTCCATACGCCACTTTCATTTCATGCTCCAGCAACCATTTCTTTCTCCAGAGGCCGCCGGCATAGCCGACTAAATCTTTATTACTGCCAATCACCCGGTGACAGGGCACAATGATGGCTATATTATTTCGCCCGTTTGCATTGGCAACTGCTCTTGTGGCTTTGCTGTCGCCTGTTTTACGGGCAAGATCAAGATAGCTGATCGTTTTTCCGAAGGGAATTGTGACTAACAGGTTCCATACTTCCTGTTGAAAAGGAGTGCCGGCCTGGTTCAATGGTAATTCAAAAACCCTGCGCTGGCCATTGAAATATTGTATCAGTTGCTCCACGCAATTGATCAGCATTGGCGGCATATGTTTCTTATTTCCGGGTGCTTTTTGTGATGTATCATGAAAGGTCACTTCACTGATAAATTCTTCGGTTCCTGAAATTTTCAGCAGCCCCACCGGCGAATGATAGTATGTACTGTATTGTTCGTTCATGTCAGCCGATCTTCATGCCATTGGACACAGATCGTTGTGGTTGTAATAAAATTACGTCCTTATTTTCATCATACACACCCAATACCAGGCATTCGCTGATAAAATCCGCTATTTGTTTGGGAGGAAAATTCACAACGGCCACCACCTGCCGGTTCAGGAGTTCTTCCATGGAATAATGTGCCGTGATCTGTGCGGAAGACCGTTTAATGCCCAATTCTCCGCCGAAATCAATTGTTAGCTTATAAGCCGGTTTCCGGGCTTTGGGAAAATCATTCACATCAATAATGGTTCCTGTTCTGATATCAATCTTTTCAAAATCATCCCAGCTGATCAGCATAAATTAAAATTTAGCGTAAACTAAAGAATAATGATAAACCGTTTACACTAAATTATTTTGCCGGTTATTTTTCTTCCATTTATCTTACTGGAAATTTAAGCCATATGACCCCCGTTAAAAAAGATAGTAGCATCTCCCGCCGCAAATTCATCCGAAATGCCGGTATAGCAGGCGCGGGATTTTTTATTATTCCAAGACATGTGATGGGCCGTGGCTTTATTGCACCCAGCGATAAACTGAATATAGCCGGTATCGGGGCCGGTGGTAAAGGGGCCGGAGATCTTGCTGAATTCGCAAAAAGCCCAAATGTAAATATTGTTGCACTCTGTGATGTGGACGACAGGGAATCGGCGAAGACAAGAGAAAAATTTCCCAAAGCTTCCTATTACCACGATTTCCGGGAAATGCTGGATAAAGAAAAGAATAACATTGATGCCTGTTCTGTTTCCACTCCTGATAATACCCATGCAGTTGCCACTTTAGCAGCTATGCAACTGGGTAAACATGTGTACACACAAAAACCTTTGACACATGATATCTATGAAGCAAGAATATTAGCTCAGGCAGAGAAGAAATACAAAGTAGTTACCCAGATGGGCAACCAGGGTGGTTCCGGGGATGGTGTCCGCAAAGCCAAAGAAATGGTGAATGCCGGTATGATCGGGAATGTAACAGAAGCACATGCCTGGACCAACCGGCCTGTATGGCCACAGGGTATTGCCACACCCACCGGTAAGTATGATATTCCAAAAGAACTGAACTGGGACCTCTGGCTCGGCCCTGCTAAGATGATCGATTTTAATCCTGCTTACCTTCCGTTTAACTGGAGAGGCTGGTGGGCCTTTGGTACAGGAGCTTTGGGTGATATGGCCTGTCATATCATGGACCCGATTTACCGGATACTGCCCATTGATTATCCCGATTCCGCCGAATGCAGCGTGGCAACAGTCTGGAAAGAAATGTGGAATGATACACAAAACCTGGATGCCTGTCCTCCTGCTTCCATCATTCACCTGAACTACCCGAGAAAAGACAGCAAAGGCAATATCAAAGTATCCTGGCATGATGGCGGCTTGCTGCCGGAAAGACCGGATGAATTATTACCCGATGAACCTTTTGGCAACTGGGACGGTGGTGTATTGCTGATCGGCACAAAAGGAAAACTGCTGATGGATTGTTATGGCGCCAACCCGAGATTACTGCCCACCAAACTGATGAAGGAAAAGGCAATGCCGAAGGAAACGATCAAAAGAGTTCCTGAAGGGCACTATATACAATGGGTGAATGCCTGTATTGCCGGTTATGGCAAAGGTGAGACCAGTTCACCCTTTTCATATGCCGGGCCGTTCACTGAAAGTATCCTGATGGGTAACCTTGCTATCCGCAGCTGGCTGATGAAGAATCCGAACCTGAAAGGATGGGATGATAAATATCTCGGCCGCAAGAAACTATTATGGGATGCAAAGAATATGAAGATTACCAATTTTGATGAAGCTAACCAGTTTGTGAAGAGAGAATATAGGGATGGCTGGAAGCTGGAATTATAATTGATAAGTACGAAATCGAAGTTAGAATTACGAAAGCCTGTTTTGTAAAGATTCTTTCTGGTTTTGTGAAATTCTTACTTCCTGCTTCTGACATCGTACTTCAATCCAGCAACTTCACCAAATCCATCAACTCAGCCTGCTTATAAATATCTTTCTCCCCGGAAAAACATTTACTGAATTCTTCCAGTAATTGTTTGATCACATCTTTATTCTTTTGTGGTTTGAAATAATGATCGATCGGGGGAACCGAGATGCGTTTGAAATAATTGTCCACGTCTTTATGGGTGAAGACCTGCCCGGAAGTGGGGTCAATAAAGAATTCAATTTTTTCAACCGGGTTCAGCAATTGTTCGTCAGAATAGCCATATTTGAAATAGGCAACGATGAACTGCCTGGGTAAATTAATAGCCCGAACAGGAATATCCAGCATTTCGCAAAGCAAAAGATACAGGATGCCATTGCTTACCTGGTTGCCTCTTTTGGCTTCTAATGTTTTGTGCAGTAAAAATTCGTTGGGTTCTTTGTAATTGGTCTCATTTCCTTTTAAGCCATAATAACTGTAGAGAATGCTGGTCACGATATTGATCTGTTCCAGCGGCGTCAGGTAATTATTCAGTTCCAGCCAGATATTGCGGCGCACTTTTTCTATTTCCTGCATCACGGGGGCTGTCGCCATTTCGGGATACTGGAACTTGCAGGTGAGAAGTGCACCCACAGTCAGGTCGTGATGACCGGATACATTCCATTGGCGGAAATCTTCTGCGAGGTCACGGTAATGAAGACGGTGAATCAGTACTTCAATCCTTTCCTGGGTGGGTTCATCCGGTGTGGTTTCCCAGAGATGTTCCAGGTTCGGAATGATAGGTTTGCCGATATCAACAATCTTGGTGCTGACGGCTTCAAAGACTTCTTCGTCGGGGTCATCCAGCAAATGAAGAAGTGCTGATATTTCATTATTTGTTTCCATGGTGGCGGCTTCAGTTTGGTAAATATCTATGCTGATAACGAAAGAATGCCATTTAAATTTTCCACAGATGGGGAGAAGCCCGGGAAATAAGAGGTTCGAAGTATGAAGTCAGAAGTATGAAGTCACAGAAACAGGCAGTGTGTTCTATTAAATGAAACTCATTTCTTTTGGGCGAGGACCATCCAGTCCCAGGGTTTGGGTTCTTTCAGCCATTTGGGCGGATGGTGAAATTCTGTTGACCAGTCGTATTCTATTTTTTGTGTATCCAGTGTTTTGAAACCTTCATTGGCTAACAGGAGTTGCAGCTCTTCTTCGAGGTAATGTTTCGTGGGAACGTTATCAAGGTCCATATTGCCCTGTATCATATTCCTGTATTTCTTCAAAGCTGCTGCACCGGAAATTTTATCCGCATAGAATTTCTTATCAATATTCCATTTTTGTTGAAGGATACGGCTGAACATCCATGATTCCAATGCAGGGACGGTCAAAACTAAATAACCGCCCTTCTTTGTACAGGAAGACAGGTTTTTGAAAAAAGCATTTCTCTTTTTCATAGAATCCGTCAGTATCGCATTGATGCAGATCGTTACATCACATTTGGGTAATTTGATCTTCGGGGAAGAAAGATCGGTCCGGAGATACTCCACATTTTTATAGCCGGGATAATTCCTGGCTGCTATCTCCAGGTTCCTGGCCGAAATATCTGCAGCGATCACTTTTTGAAATGCGGGAGCAAGGACCGGCAGCCATTTGCCAATCGCACAACCGGCATCAAGTACGGTCTTATCTGTTGTTGCGATCTTTTCAATAGCGGAACGGATGATGGCTTTCTTATCATTATGCAGTACATCAAAAATCTCATCATTATAAGCCGGTGCTATACGTTCCCAGTATTTCCTGTCCATGGTGCGTAAATATTTTCCACAAAATACGGCTTTGGTCTGCTTTTGGTTGTAAAGAAATTCTGCCAGCCATTTTTCTTTCACCAGGGGTGACCTGTTCTGATCAAGCAGGTTCAATTTTTTACGCCAAAAACAACATACGATGAAAAAGCTAAGCCAATCCGGTTTTGGTTGGAACGCCCTTTTATTTTTAGGGGTCAATCTTTTACTTTTTGTAATACTCTTTGTTTTCGCCTGTAAAAAGGAAGATGCGTTTAATGAGAGTATTCCTGAAGGACAGCAAAGAGTCCGTATCCGTTTGTCCGATAACCCGGTCAGCTTTGATGCGGTAAATGTCGATATCCTGCGGGTGGAAGTGCTGGTGAAGCCTGATAGTTGCCGGGGTGGTGACGACGATGATGACGGACCGGGACGGGGCGGTTGTCATTATGATAATGATCATGATGATGATGGCGACAGGGATTGTGCGGTGTGGGATACCCTTGATATAAGACCGGGCATATACAACCTGCTTGATCTTTCCAATGGCGCCGACACATTACTGGCCAGCGGATTCACGGTTGAAGGCCGTATTAAAAAAATCCGGCTCACCTTGGGTACCCAAAATTCTGTTGTAGTGGACAGTATTTCTTACCCGCTTTCTTTATGGAATAATCATAACCGGGTAACCATCAATATCAGGGGAGAAGATATTGAAGAAATCACCCCGGGCGACCTGCAGCTCTGGCTTGACTTTGATGCTGGCAGGTCCATTGTCAGGGTAAGTAATAACCGCTTTGTACTGAAACCCTACCTGCGGATATGGCTGCCGGCACAAACAGCCAGCATAAAAGGCAAAGTGATACCGGAAGAAGCAGAGGCTATCGTATCTGCTGTTGCTGATGGGGATACGCTGATAGCCATACCGGATCATCATGATGGCCACTTTAAAATAAGGGGGTTAAGAGGAAGTATCGCAGATGTCTTCATCAACGCCACTGCCAACGGCTACAGGGATACAACGATACTTGCGGTGCCCCTGCAACGGGGAGAAGATACGAATGTCGGAACGATACAGCTAAGAAACTGATAGAACAGTAACAGCGCCGTAGCAACAAGTCCTGTTTCATTTTCCTGAAACAGGACTTTTATTATTCTATATTTAGGGCGTCAAATGATCAATATGAAAAAAATAATTCTCCCGGCTCTGTTTTGCATTTTGGTTGTTTTTATTGTCTCCTGTGGTCAGACAGGAAGTGGTGAAGCGTATACCCTGAAGATGAAACTGGCGAAGGGTGATAAATTTTCGCAGGAAGTGGATACGAAATTAGATATGAATTTTGATATGATGGGACAGCCCATGGATATGAACATGACGATGAACGGCCTGCTCGATTTTGAAGTACTGGGAGATTCTGCCGGTCTGAAAGATGTTGGCATGACCTACACGCAAATGAAAATGGGTATGAAGATGAAAGCAATGGGAGTGGAGAACATCACTGATTCTGTTATGGATAAGGCAACAAGCCGGATTGTAGGCAAGAGGGTGCTGATGCAACTGAATGAAAAGAATGAAATCGTCAATACCAATGGTTTTGAAATCCTGGCCAATAATGAAGAGTTGGACGAAGCGACCCGGGAACAGATGAATAAAATGTTTTCAAAAGAACAAATGAACAGCATGCTGGGCATGATGTTCCAGATGTACCCGGATAAGCCGGTTAAAGTTGGCGACACCTGGGAAAGTGAAACCAATACTTCGATGGCGGGTATTACCATGAAAGTGAAAGGTAAGTACAGCTTAACGTCCGTAAAAGATGGCGTTGCCTTTATTTCACTGGAAGGAAAATTTTCCGGTAAGGGAAATATGGAACAGGGTGGAGTAGCCATGGAAATGGATATGGATGGCACGCAAAAAGGAACCGTGAATATCGGGCTGGCCGACGGCTACCTGAAAGACAGCGATTATAAAATGGAGGTGAAAGGAGCTATGATTGTAATGGGGCAAAAAATGCCGCTGACGATGAAAGGATATTATTTGATGAAGGGGAAATGAAAAATTCCACGAATTGATGAGAATATAAAAGCCCTGCAACAACAGGGCTTTTATATTACTTATTCTTTTTCGGTGCCGCTTTCTTTTTCACTGCTGTTTTTTTCTTTGCGGGAGTTTTTGCTTTTGAACTTTTTGACGCCGCTTTTGTTTTTTTTGTGAATGCACCGGGTATTTCCAGCTCAATGAATTTCTTTACATCATCCAATGTGAAAGCAGCCGCTTCTTCTGCTGTATATTTGGTATCATCTGCCTTCTTCGGAATGCGGATGATCTTCTTGCCGTATTTCAGGATGGGGCCCCATCTTGCATTTTCAACCGATATCTTTTCATCCGCCCAGCGCTGGATATAGCGGTTCGCTTCTTTCTTCACTTTCGCATCGATCAGCTCATCCATTTCTGCCTGGATCAGCGTATCGAAATTATAACGCCTTGGTACATTAATGAACATACCATCCCATTTGATATACGGCCCAAAACGGCCTTTACCCTTGGTGATGGGTTTGCCATCATACATACCCACCGGTGCATCGGCAATTTGTTTTTGTTTGATATGGGAGATTGCCGTTTCCAGGTCCACGGTGGAAAGATCAGTGCCTTTGGGCAGCGAAATAAATTCATCACCCCATTTTACATACGGACCAAAGCGGCCCACATTCACAGAAACTTCTTTATCCTCGTATAATCCCATTGGTCCCTGTGCACCAAACAGGTTCATTGCTTCCTCGTAGGTGATGGTCTCGATGCTCTGGCCGGTTGGTATCTTGGCGAAACGGGGTTTCTCTTCTTCATCTGCACTGCCGATCTGTATCATGGCACCGTAACGGCCCATTCTTGCCACTACCGGCTTGCCGCTTTCGGGATCAATACCCAGTTCTCTTTCTCCTTTGATGCGTTCTGCCGTTTCAATGGTCTTTTCCACATCTTTTTTGAAAGGGCTGTAAAAATCATCGATCATCTTGTTCCACTTCATTTTGCCTTCGGCCACTTCATCAAACTCTTCCTCGATACGGGCCGTGAAACTGTAATCCATGATATCATCGAAATACTGTTTCAAAAAGTCGGTCACCACCAGGCCAAGATCGGAAGGGAACAGTTTTGATTTCTCTGCACCGGTATTTTCCTGTTCCATTTCCTTGCTCACGGTATCTTTTCTCAGGACAAACACCCGGAAATCACGGCGGGTTCCTTCCTTATCTCTTTTCTCCACATAGCCTCTTTTTAAAATAGTGGAGATGGTAGGAGCATAGGTGGAAGGACGGCCAATACCCAGTTCTTCTAATTTTTTAACCAAGGAAGCTTCTGTATATCTCGGCAACGGGCGACTGAAACGTTCTGTTGCCTTCATTTCTTTGAAAGGCAATTGCTGACCAACGGTCAGCGGCGGCAGCATTCCTTCGTTAGCTTCTTCTTCCAGTTCATCATCATCTTTATCTTCCCGGTATACTTTCAGGAAGCCGTCAAATTTCAATACTTCACCACTGGCACTCAGTTCTTCTTTATTAGTAGATATCTCAATTTTAGCTGTTGTCTTTTCCAGTTCAGCATCTGCCATCTGGCAGGCCATGGTTCTTTTCCAGATCAGTTCATATAACCTGGCCCATTCAGCTTCCTGGATAGAAGGATTGCTCATGTAAGTGGGGCGGATCGCTTCGTGGGCTTCCTGTGCACTTTCATTTTTATTCTTGTATTTCCGGAACTGGTGATACTGGTCGCCATACATTCCTTTCACTGTTCTTGTGATGTCACCCAGGGCCGTATCACTCAGGTTTACACTATCGGTACGCATATAAGTGATATACCCGTTCTCATACAAGCGCTGGGCGATCTGCATGGTCCTGGAAACACCATAACCCAGTTTTCGGGATGCTTCCTGTTGTAATGTGGATGTGGTAAAAGGCGGGGCGGGTGAACGTTTGCCCGGTTTCACCTGTATATCGGTTACTTTATAGTTGGCGCCCACGCAGCTCTTCAGGAATGCTTCTGCATCTTCTGCCGCATTGTATTTCCTGCCTTCAGCGGCGAAGGTTACATTTTTATCAGATACATCTTTAGCGGTAAATAAAGCTTCGATCTTAAAAGTGCTGGTGGGAGTAAAAGCATTGATCTCTCTTTCCCGTTCAGCAATCAGGCGGACGGCCACACTCTGCACACGGCCTGCACTCAGGTTGTTGCGCATACTCATCTTGCGCCAGAGAACAGGGCTCAGTTCAAAGCCCACAATCCTGTCCAGGATACGGCGGGCCTGCTGTGCCATCACCAGGTTCATATCTAATTTACGGGGATTGCCAACTGCCGCCTGGATGGCCGGCTTCGTGATCTCATGAAAGACAATCCGCTTGGTTTTTTTGGGGTCAAGGCCCAATACTTCACACAAATGCCAGCTGATGGCTTCTCCTTCACGGTCCTCATCCGTTGCCAGCCATACTTCACTGTTCTTGGATAATTTCTTCAACTCACTCACCACTTTCTCCTTATCATCGGGAACAATATACCGGGGTTTGAAGCCATTTTCCACATCAATACCCATCCCGGCCTTTTCCAGGTCACGGATATGACCAAAACAGCTCTTTACCTGGAAATCTTTCCCCAGGATTTTTTCGATCGTTTTCGCTTTCGCAGGGCTTTCAACTATCAGCAGATTTTTCGCCATAAGGACTCCTTATTATAATACAAAACCGCTTTTCAGCGGCTGCAAATTAGAGCAAGAATAATTAATTTTCCCGGAAACTTGCCAAATAGTAAAACTATCCGTTAGTTTGAAGGCAGTATATAAACATGAAAATCACCCGGTCTGCCGACCTGCTGCTGAATGTAATCTCCCCTTTACTGCTGGGATATTTTATCTATTTCCCGGGCAGTTATGAACTGCTTCCGCAACTCCTGAAAAATTATTTGCCCGACGGGCTCTGGGCCTATGCTTTCCTGTCAGCAATCCTGATCATCTGGGACCGGCAATTGCATTTTGGGTGGGTTTTGATTTCCTTTTTGCTGGCTGCCGGTTTTGAACTCCTGCAGCACTACAGGTTATTATCCGGTACGGCTGATGCAGCCGATGTGGTAGTCTATTTTCTTTTTATGGGTATAGGGTTATTGACAAACCGGTTTTTCAAAAAGAATACTCAAATAATTTAAATAACAACAATGAATAGCAATAAGAGAAAAACATTGTATAGCCTTGCAGCGGCAGTTGTGTTCCTGGTGATTGCAGCCGGCAGTTCGAGTGTCAATAAAATTCATTGCGGTGCATTCAGCAGGTCTCAAACCGGTGAGGAATCCGGTGCCGATAACTATGTGTTATTGAATGATGGCTCCAAAGTTTTTGGAGACAGGATAACCTGGAAATCCGGTTTGCTGGTGAAGGACCAGATTAAAGTGGGCGATGAAAAATTCGCTATCAGGGAGACGAAGGGGTACTTTGCCAATGGTACTTATTATGGGCGTATCAATAGCAGTAATTATGCCAAGCGGATCATCCATGGCAGATTGAATGTGTATTATACCGAAGACTGGAGAACCTATACGACTACCAACAGCAGAACGGGTGCTATGCGGACATCACAGCGGCTGGTTTGTGTTCACTATGTGCAACGGGGCGATAACGGGCCCATTGAAGCTATTGCCAACCAGAAAGATATCAGGGAATACGTGAAAGATTGTCCTGCTTCTGTGGAAATGATTGATAAGAGGGATAAAGAGATAAGAAGAGCGATCCGCAAAAACAGTTTTTACCTGAATAAAGTCTTTGTGATCTATAATAACGGGTGTAAAGACGAATAAATCCTGCTAAATTAAGGCGTTGATCCAGCCCGCTATTCTAACGGCCCATCTTTTATATTCCCTGCCGGAAGGATGTAAACCATCAGCCGCTAATAAAGAATGATTGGCAGCCGCCTCCCTTGTCCACGGGGTTATATCAATGTAATGCGCTTTGTATTGCAGTGCCATTTCTTTATTAGCTTTATTATAAGCATCAATTTCTGCAGCGATCTGCGGACGGTCTCTCCCTTCTGCAAAAGGGGTTACTCCCCAATCGGGGATTGAAAGTACGGTGACGTGACCGGCATTATTCCCTGCAAACCGGATTGCTTTTTTCAGCAGGGCTTCAAATCCGGGTTTGTACTCTTCTACTGATCGGCCGCGGTATTGATTATTGACGCCAACTAACAGGGAAACGAAATCGTAGGAAGGCAGCAATGCTTCTTCTTTGTCAGCGGCTATAATACCTGCCTCCAGTTCATCAGTTGTCCAGCCGGTTTTGGCGATGATCCTGGCTTCAATTGTTATATTGTTTTCCTTTCGCAGCAGCTGAACGGCCTGGCCAGGGAAATTTTCAGCCGGGGGAACACTTTCTCCAATGGTATAAGAATCACCGATAGCGAGGTAAGTATATTTTTTTGCAGCCATTTCGGGAGCATTTGGTTTGTTACTGAAACTACCGGCAATAGTAAAAAAACTAAACAGCATGAATACAGATTTCATAAAAAATCAACAATGGCTTTGGATACCTTGTTATCCCGGTAGATCCGGCGGTGACCCAGTCCTTTGGTAATTACGAATTGTATATTGGGATAGTTTTCTTCTTTTACTTTCAAGGCATCAGCCAACGGGGTGATTACATCATCTTCATCATGAAACCAAAGCACCCGGGCCCGGATCTGCTTCATGGCCCGGCGGATAGAATACCAGGAAGAAGGGTGGCCGCCCGCCTTAATAATGATCTTTTCAAATTCGGGCCGCAAGGAATCATCGAGCTTCAGAAAATGGAAAAAAGTAGTAATAGCCGTGGTCGTTTCGGTTGCCGGTGCAATCAATACCAAACGGGTATCGCTGGTATGATGGATTTCTTCCAGGGCAAGGCTTACAGCGAGCCCGCCAAATGAATGGGCCATAAAGGATTGAACGGGCCCATAGCGGTTATTGATCTCTGTAATTGTTTTTGCGTACAACGGGGCTGTTATTTGTTTGCTGCCGCTCCTGCCATGGGCAGGGGCATCAAAAGCCAGTACACCGTATCCTTTTTTGATCAGCGGTTTTACATAACGGTCAAAACTGGTGGCGGAAGATTCAAAGCCGTGTATGATGAGTACTTTTCGTTCAGCAGGGTGGTTCCAGCGCCAGCCGTGAATAGTAATGCCATCCAGTTTGAAGGATAATTTTTCAGCCTGCTCAAAGATTTTTGGTGCAGTTTTTTTGTTACGGCGTTGCGGTGTGCGGAAAAGAGCAAATGCTTTTTCTGCAGCCTTCGCCCTGGAAACAACTGTTAACAGGCTGAATTTGGTTCTAAAATAGCTGACAGCGATTTTTTGTGCTAATTTCATGCAATACAAAAATAAGACAAGGCAACACAGGATACTTTACTGATTGTAAAAGCCCCGTTCATGGGGAAAGAAGCAGAGGAGAAATATGGATATTGTAATCATCGGATCGGGTAATGTGGCGGCAGTGCTTGGGAGAAAATTCAAAGCAGCAGGTCATGCTATCCTACAGGTATACAGCCGCAATGCTTCAGCAGCGAGTGAACTGGCTTATGAATGGGATACGGAATCCACGAATTACAAATCCCTCATTAATAAAAAAGCAGACGTCTATATCATTGCTGTTGCAGATAGCGCTATTGATGATGTGGCCGGAGATCTGAAACTGCCGGGCAAAGTGGTGGCGCATACTGCAGCATCTGTTCCCCGGGAAGTATTAAGGAGTATCACTGAACATTTCGGTGTTTTTTATCCCTTGCAAAGCCTGCGGAAAGAAACTCATCATTTGCCTGAAGTACCCATTTTTTTTGATGGCAGTGATGATTTCACCAAACGAAAACTGGAATCGCTGGCGCACTCGATAGCAGAGGAGCAGGTGGCTGAAGCCGGCCATGAAGACCGTTTAAAACTGCACGTTGCCGCTGTGCTGGTCAGCAATTTCACCAATCATCTTTATACACTGGCGGAAGAATATTGCAAAAAGGAAGGACTTGATTTCAGGCAGTTGCTGCCGCTGATTCAGGAAACGGCTTTACGGATTAAAGATATTTCCCCGCAGAAAGCCCAAACAGGCCCTGCAATACGCCATGATAATGAAACGATCGGGAAACACCTGGAGTTGCTGAATGATTATCCTGCTTTAAAAAGAATCTACCTGTTACTGACAGAAAGCATACAACAGGCTGAATAAGTGCCTTGCACGGGCTTTTCCCCCTGTTATCATTTTCCCGAACAAGTAAACCTTTTATTCGTTTTTACAATACTTTTGCCCCCTGAAACGAAAAAAGGAACAGATGTATACGATCAAATTCAATTTTGAGGAAAAAGGACTGGAGCCGGTGGTTATTGAGAACGTCGGGCCCTGGGAAAGTATCCTGGAAATTGCCCTGAAGAATAATATTGAGCTTCATCATAACTGCGGTGGTGTTTGT
This sequence comes from Chitinophagaceae bacterium UBA4411, assembly GCA_002400415.1. GTDB lineage: Bacteria > Bacteroidota > Bacteroidia > Chitinophagales > Chitinophagaceae > CADEDV01. The sequence continues at coordinate 364,604 of DGQP01000014.1, read as the reverse complement.
GCCTGCAGCACCTGTCATGTTTACGTGGAAAAAGGAGAACAATTCATTGACCCGATCAGTGACAAGGAAGAAGATTTTATTGACAGGGCCGTGAGCCCCCGTCTTAATTCCAGGCTGGGTTGCCAGTGCCTGTTGCGTGACGGGGATGGTGAAATAGAAGTTACATTACCGGATCAGACACAATTTTTAGGAGAATAAATTTCACAGAGGTCAGAAGTAAGAAGTCTGAATTCCGTCCTCTGTTATCATACCTCAGACATCTTTTTCTTATGAGTCATTTTGAACCCCCTATACACTGGAACGATCATGAAGACATTGCCTTGAAACTCTATGAACGTTTTGGCGATGAATTCAATGAAGGAAAAATATACAGGGTTCGTTTCACCGACCTGCTGGAGTGGATATTACAGGTACCCGGTTTTGAAGGCACCCGTGAACAAAGCACGGAAGGCCACCTGGAGATGATCCAGAGTGCCTGGGTATATGAATGGAGGGATAATCAGAAGTAATCCGCTGCTGAAAAGCTGACTGATTATACCCTTACAAACTGATCAACCTGCAAACATGAATGTCCTTGAACTATTCAAAAAGATAACCACTTTTGTTTTCGATGTGGATGGTGTGCTGACAGACGGTACTGTGCTGGTGCTTGATAATGGGTTACAGGCCCGCCGTATGAACATCAAAGATGGTTTTGCCCTGCAAATGGCAATCAGAAATGGTTACCGGGTACGTATTATCTCGGGTGGTAATTCGCCGCAGGTGGCAGACAGGCTGGAAAAGCTGGGTGTAAAGGATATCAGCATGTCCGTTTTGGATAAAAAAGCTTTTCTCGAGGGGTATATCAAAACAAACAAACTCAGGAAGGAGGAAGTTCTTTATATGGGTGACGATCTGCCTGATCTTCCTGCTATGAAAGTAGTGGGTTTACCCTGTTGTCCCGCTGATGCAGTTGCTGAGATTAAAGAGGCAGCGGGTTATATTTCGCACCTGAACGGGGGGGCGGCCTGTGTACGGGATGTGATAGAAAAAGTTTTAAGGCTGAATGACCATTGGGAATACCATACAGATGTAGCTTCCCGCTGATAATACTCTTATTTTCTACTTCACCGTTCTGCCGTATCTTTCGTCAAATTTTTTTCAATGAGGTTGACAGCCGCTTTCCTGAAGATGATCCGACTGCCAAACCTTTTTTTTATTGCGCTGACACAACTGCTTTTTCATTTCTGCATTTATGATGTGCTTTATAAAGGGCAGGATTCCGCCGGTGACCTGTTCAGGTTCTTTGTCCTGGTGCTTGCTTCTATTTTTATTGCTGCAGCAGGATATGTGATTAACGATTATTTTGACATCAATATTGATGAAGTAAACAAGCCGCAAAAAATGGTGGTGGATAAACTGATCCATCGCCGCTGGGCCATTGCCTGGCATTTTATACTCAGTACAAGCGGTTTGATACTGACAGTGGTGGCACTGCCATTTATTGAAAAATGGTACCTGATCCTTGCCAATATTGCCTGCGTGGCCCTGCTCTGGTTCTATTCCACTAACTTTAAAAAGAGTTTGTTGATCGGCAATCTTGTAATTTCCCTGTTGACAGCATGGACAATTCTCATTGTTTTCTTTTCCAAAGTATCTGCAGCCGATGCGATCGGGATGGGAGAAGGGTCTCACCAGAAGTTTTTCAGGCTTGCGTTCCTGTATGCCGGTTTTGCTTTTATCAGTTCTTTGATCCGGGAAGCAATCAAGGATATGGAAGATATGGAAGGGGATGCAAAATATGGTTGCCGCACCATGCCGATTGTCTGGGGTGTTAATGCCAGCAAAGTATATGTGGCGGTCTGGCTGGTTGTACTCATCACTATCCTGATCATTGTGCAGGTGTATGTATTGCAATTCAGGTGGTGGCTGCCGGTCGCTTATAGTATTATCCTGATCATTGTGCCATTAATATATATATTTTACAAACTTTTTAAGGCAAAGACCACAACTCAATTTCACGGGCTGAGCGACTGGACCAAGCTGGTAATGCTGACAGGTATACTCTCCATGATCTTCTTTTATTTTCACCTATGAACAAAATAATTCTTGCTTCACAATCGCCGCGGCGTAAGCAATTACTGGAATGGGCAGAAGTGCCTTTCGAAATAGACGTGAAAGAAACGGATGAACGGTTTCCTCCCGGAATTGCAGCAGAAGAAGTGGCGGTTTACATTGCCCGGAATAAAGCGTTGGCCGTACAGGGCATGAGAAACGAAACGGAAACTATATTGGCTGCTGATACGATTGTGGTGCTGGGAGATGATCATATTCTTGGTAAGCCTGTTCACCGGGAAGATGCTGTGAGTATGCTCCTGGCCCTGGCAGGAGAGAAGCACCGGGTGATAACCGGGGTGGTGCTTAGAAAAGGAGATGCTGAAATTGCCTTCGCTGATGTTACAGAAGTGGAATTTCATGACCTGTCTGTTGAGCAGATTGAATTTTACGTGGATAAATACAAGCCATATGATAAGGCCGGCGCTTACGCCATCCAGGAATGGATCGGCGTGGTAGGCATTAAGTCGGTCAAAGGCGATTTTTATAATGTTATGGGTTTGCCTGTAAGCAGGGTGGTGCTGGCTTTGCATCAGCTAAATGCTTAACTTAGGGAAAGGTTATGCCGGTTTGTAGCAATCAATAAACTGTTATCCCATGACAGAGAAATTGCTGCAATATATCTGGCAATTCCAGTATTATAATAAAGGCGAATTGTCGGCAACTGCCGGTGAACCACTGCAAATATTATCTCCCGGCCAGCTTAATACTAACCAGGGCCCTGATTTTAGTGATGCAAAAATCAGGATCGGAACGACCACCTGGGCCGGTGCTGTTGAATTGCATATCAATACATCTGACTGGAAAAAACATGGTCACCAGGACGATGCCAATTATAAGAATGTCGTCCTCCATGTGGTATGGGAGGATGATGAAACAGGTCATGCACTCCCTGTACTTGAATTAAAAAACCGTGTTCCCGGAATGTTGCTGCAGCGATATGAAGAACTTATGCTCTCCTCTTCTTTTATTCCCTGTGAAAAATGATCCATACCGCCCGGGATATCACCTGGAAAAGCTGGAAGGAACGTTTGCTGGTGGAAAGGTTATTGCGTAAGGCAAAGACTGCGGAAACTTACCTGCAACAAAACAGTTATCATTGGGAGGCTACTTTCTGGTGGTTGCTGGCCCGGAATTTCGGAATGAAAGTAAATGCTGACGCATTTGAAGCTGTTGCCCGGTCTTTACCCATTAATATTCTTGCAAGGCACAAAAACCAGATTCACCAGTTAGAGGCCTTATTGCTTGGACAGGCGGGTTTATTAAACGGAACATTTAAGGAAGATTACCCGGTGATGTTACAGAATGAATATAAGTTCTGTAAAAACAAATATGGTCTCCGGCCAATAAGTCAGCCGGTGTTCTCTATGCGGATGCGCCCGGAAAATTTCCCCGCGGTCCGGCTCGCACAACTGGCAATGCTGGTTCACCATTCCGTTCATTTATTTTCTGAAATCAGGGAAGCTGCTGAAATTAAAGATATAAAGCCCCGTTTTGATGTAACGGCGAATGATTACTGGCATTACCATTACCGGTTTGATGAAATCTCCGCTTTCCGGAAAAAGAAACTTGGAACTGCAATGACCGGCAATATTATTATTAATACGATTGCGCCGGTATTATTTATATATGGCAATTATCATAACGGGCAGCAATATAAAGACAGGGCCCTGCGGTGGCTGGAAGAAACAGCAGCCGAGAAAAATAAAGTTACCGCCGGGTTTGAAAAACTGGGCATTGAAAACAGGACAGCCTGCGATTCACAGGCATTGATCGAGTTAAAAAATAATTATTGCAGTCTGAAGCGCTGTCTCGATTGTGCAATAGGCAATTCGGTCCTGAAACAATAAAAAAACCGGGATGAAGAAATCATCCCGGCAGAGCCTGCTGCTTAATGCTTAATGATTGTTTGGGCTGTGTACTTTTGGTTATTGACCATGTGGATGATATAAATACCTGCTTCTATTTTATCTGCTACTATGATCTCTGCCTGTTGTGCGCTCTCCTTTATCGTGTAGTGAATTTTTATATTCCTTCCGCTGATATCGGTAATGATGATCTTTTCAGGACGCATACCGGGTGCATACCGGACAATAAATTTATTAGTAAAAGGAACGGGGTAAATACTGAAACCATTCCCGGTTCCGGTATAACTGTGAACGATTTTGCTGTTTATGGAGTATCCGTTATTGTTGTTGTATTTGATCATATAGTAGTTTTTTCCGGGTAAAGGATGTTTGTCAATGCCGGTAAATTTGTTTCCGGCTGCTTCATTTTTCTCAAAACTGTCAATGACGCTGAATTGGCTGCCGTCGGCTGACCGGAGTATCCTGAATATGCCGTTTGGAACGGTTGTATTCATTTCCCAGTTCAGCTGGTTGCTCTGGTCAGCAGTGGCATTAATAGTGAAAGAATTAAAATGAACAGATAAAGCCAGCAGCGCACTGCAGCTATTGCAGTTGGTGAATACCTGGGCAGAACCCCAGTTATTTGGCTGGCAGCCCCAGGGGATGCAACCTGAATCAGATGTATGACTGTTGCCAAGGCAGGTCAGCAGCCCCGAACTATTGGTAAGCCTGCCATAGAATTGCGAGAACTGATGAACATATAAACAGGCATTACCATCAGGAACAACATAGGTATTTGCAACTTTATTGATCAGCACTGCCATTTTGGTTGTGCTTCCTTTTCCAAGGCAAACTGAACCGGGCACAGATTGCGCATCGGTGATAATTCCCCAGAATTCGGATAGCCCTTTATTGACAAACCAGGAATATGCATTGTTGATAACAAGGTATTGGTTTGACATTTTAAAAACAGAAGCCGCTGTGACATTGATGAGCACATTGGGCGAAACGGCTGTGGCATTGTTCTCTAAAGAGAGATTACGTTGAATTTCGAAAGTACCGTAGTTGTAAACAAAACAGGCACCCCTGAAAATCAGGCCGGCACCTAAGCCGGAACCGACTACAAACCTGGCACCCGGATGAACATAAATGGTGCCGCTGTCCATATAAAATTTATCAACTGTAATGTCGCCGCAAACAATCAGTGTACCGCCGTTCAGGGTAAGGCTGTTGAAAACAGTGGCACCTCCATAATACCATTTATTGGTACCGGCGGCTAATGTTTCATTATCCGTCACCAGTGGCTCGGTGCCGTTACAGGCGGGTAAGGAAGGAGCTACAAGACATTGTGAAAAGATAAAACCAGGTGGTAAAAGGAAAAAGAGCAGGATCAGTAAGCGGGCTTTCATCATGTGTGTTTTTTAAAATGAGATCACCGGTAAAAAGCCTTTCACGATCGTTTTCACACATAAGAGCCAGCACAGTTTCAGGATATCAGGATACCTGGTTTTTCAATGTTTGGACTTATGTTCAGGCCTTTTGCCGGATGACCTGGTATTGGATGTTTACAAATCCAAGCTATAATAGGGAATGTGCGTACGCAAGCGGGCTGGAAGCAAACGAACAGAATGCTGTATGAACTGCCGCAAAATCGGTATGAATGAATTGCCAGGAATTAACATCCTATTTATCCAGCCATTCTTTGAAGTCGTTTACCCTTTTACGGCTTACAATAACATCTTTGTCTGTGGCGGGAGAAAGATAAAGTTTGAGCCGGTTCCCAAAATAGGCATGAATCTCTTTGACCGTGGGTATTGAAATAATAAATGACCGGTTGACACGGAAGAACATGGCAGGAGAGAGGAGATTTTCAAGTTGCTCGATCCGGTATTCAAGCAGGAATTTCTGGTTATCGAATGTTTTAAAAAAAATGAACCGTTCCTGTGAAAAAAAATAAGCGATCTGCCCGACAGGTATTGATAATAAACGCTGACCTTGTTTTACAAGAAACCTCTCTTTAAAAGGACCGGCTGTTATAGGCTTGTTGTTACGGGTATTGATAAAATCATCAAAGCTGAGCAGCTTTTCTGCTGTCCCCGGGTGACTGCTTAATATCTGGCGAATTGTTTTATAGCGAAAAGCAGCAAAATTGTAATCAGCTGTTTTTGTGGAGAACGTGACAACTGCTTTTACATCCTTGTGGTTGATGCCGGTCATTATCTCTTCGTTGGCCAGGATCAGGTCCGGGATATTGTTTTTAGTCAGCCATTCGGCTGCAGCAAACATATCGCCGGTGACACCCACCACCCGTATTGAATCATCGATTTCTCCAAGGATATCTTTTATCTTCTGGACCATCCCCTTTTCATATTCTATCACTAATACATTCATGACGTCACTGTTATCCGTACCGGAACAGCAAAGATTACGAGGACAAAAGAATTAATAAAAGAATATAAGCATCAATTGCTGAAACGGATGAATGAAATGAAGCCGTTTCAGGATCAGGGTAATCACGAACCGCTAAAGAAAAGTTAATGCCAGCTTCCCCAATCAATTTTTACTTCAATATCCGGATGAATGCTTTTCATCACCGGGCAGGTATTACCGGTATGTTTCAGGATGGTTTTTGTTTTTTCTTCTATGTTTTTTAATGCTTCAGGAATATGAAATATTAATTCAATCCCACCAACTCTTCTCGGGTCGGCTTTCATTATCTTAAGGACTTCGATTTTAATATCATTCAGATCAAAGCCCATTGTCCTGGCCTTAATACCCATTACTGTGATCATACAGGCAGCCAGTGAAGTGGCCAGCAGGTCAGTGGGGGAAAACCGTTCGCCTTTGCCATTATTGTCAACCGGGGCATCCGTTTCAAAATAATTACCACTTTTGAGATGGGTGCAGGTGGTTCTCAGGTCGCCGTTATACACAACTGAAGATGTCATTATCAATTTTTGCCCTAAATTTACGTTATAGCCCTGAGCAGGACGAAAAGAAGTAAAAGTGTTTTGGCATTTTCTTCCATAACCGAGTGGCATCTTTTCATTACTTTTTATCGTTTATGTTCCCGGTTAACAATTAAAATATAGCTCCGTGAAGAAATTAAGTTTAGTACTGCTGTTTGCCATCGCGGGTATTGTTGTTGTTGCACAGGATTCTGCCCGTTTATCCCGTGAAGACCGCAGGGAAAGCCGCCGTGAAGCCATTAATAACCGTATCCGCCAGGCTGAAGAAGGAACCCTTGTATTCAGGAAGCAAAGCATATTTGGTATCCAGGCCCGCACCAATGGATATGGAATATTCTATGAATTGGGGAAAATGAAAAGCACACGTAAAACCAATATCTACCGTATTGATATTACAGAGACCAAAAGTTCCAAGGAGGAAAAATTTATCAGCAGTGGTTTTTTTGGAAATTCATTTGTTTACGGAAAACAAAATTTTTTTTATCCCATTACACTGGGTTTTGGCCAGCAATATATTTTCGGGCAGAAAGGGAATAAAAATGGGGTGGTGGTAACAGGCGTATATAACGCCGGCATATCTGTTGGGCTGCTACGTCCCTATTACGTGGTGGTGAATGATCCCAATACCGGCACTGAACGAACTATTAAATACTCGCAGGAAGACAGTGCATTGTTCCTGGGGCCTACCATTTCAGGCGGAGGCGGCCTGGGCAAGGGCTGGAGTGAAATGAAAATAAAACCCGGTGCTTTTGCCAAAGTGGCCATGCGCTTTGATTATGGCCGCTTTAATGAGATGGTTTCCGGGCTTGAAATCGGTATGAGCCTTGAAGCCTATGGCTCTAAAATTCCGATCATGTTATTACAAAAAAAGGACAAGAGTCTTTTCTTCCAGGGCTATATTGCCATCCTGTTTGGCCGTCGGAAGTAATGGGCTTATTTTTGTGCCATGACTGAACTCCCCGTAGTCCCGGCGAATAGCGAAAAGGAAACAAAGATCAGGAAGCCTGACTGGCTTCGTGTAAAACTCCCTATTGGTGAAAGTTATAAGCATGTAAGAGGTCTTGTTGACAACCATAAGCTGCACACGATCTGCGAAAGCGGCAATTGCCCTAATATGGGTGAGTGCTGGGGAGCGGGTACTGCTACTTTTATGATCCTTGGAAATACCTGCACAAGAAGCTGTGGTTTTTGCGCAGTGGCTACCGGCCGCCCGGACCCTGTGGATTGGGACGAACCGCAACGGGTGGCGGAGGCCATCCATCTGATGAAAGTGAAACATGCTGTGATTACTTCCGTGGACAGGGATGAATTACCTGACGGAGGTTCCATTATCTGGCATAATACGATCAGGGCTGTAAAATCATTGAACCCGGAAACAACGCTGGAGACACTGATTCCTGATTTTAAAGGAAAGAAAGAAGATATCGGAAGGGTGATTGATGCAGCGCCTGAAGTAGTATCTCATAATATTGAAACGGTGGAAAGACTGACCCGCCAGGTTCGTATCCAGGCCCGTTACTGGCGGAGTATGGAAGTGATCAGAACTTTGAAAGAGGGTGGCATGAGGACCAAGAGCGGCATCATGCTCGGTTTGGGTGAGACCAGGGAGGAAGTGATACAAACTATTAAGGATCTGAAAGAAAACGGGTGTGATGTGATCACCATTGGCCAGTACCTGCAGCCTACTAAAAAGCATTTGCCTGTTCAGCGGTTTGTACATCCCGATGAATTTGCCGAATACCAGGAGCTTGGGTATGCAATTGGTCTTGATTATATCGAAAGCGGCCCTCTTGTGCGTTCTTCCTACCACAGCGAAAAGCATGTATTTGCCGGTCTTGGAAGGAAGGAATGGGAAAGGAAGAAAGCTGCTGTTCAGGCCTGAGGTTTGCCTTTTTGTAGGTAACTTGCTCCTTCAATTTGTAAGGAAGCCATCATCATGAAAAGTTTGAGCCGTATCTTCTTAATTCTTCCTGCTATTTTTTTCAGTGGCCTGCTTACTGCACAACCCGGAACATATATCCTGAATGGTTCGGCTATTCAAAACACCTGCAACTGCTATACCTTAACTCCGGCGGTGAATACACAGAGTGGCAGTGTATGGAATGCACACAAGATCAGCCTCATGAATCCTTTTGATTTTGTTTTCAATGTTTTTTTGGGATGTACAGATGCAAATGGTGCTGATGGCATTTCTTTTACTTTGCAACCCATCAGTACCAGTGTGGGCAGTTCAGGCGGCGGATTAGGTTTTGAAGGTATTGTGCCATCAGTGGGCGTTTTGCTGGATACCTGGCAAAATGCGGAGAATAATGACCCGGCCGAAGATCATATCAGTATCAATAAAAACGGGAACCTTACACACGGTACTGACCTTGCAGGCCCTGTGCAGGCTTCACCAGGGAATCCCAATATTGAAGATTGTCAATGGCATACATTACGGATTGTATGGGATCCGGTAACTAAACAATTAAGCACTTATTTTGACGGAGTATTCCGGCTGCAAACAACGGTTGACCTGGTGGCGACTGTTTTTAATAACGACCCGATGGTGTATTGGGGCTTCAGTGCTGCCACAGGGGGCTCTAATAACCTGCAGCAATTCTGCACGGCATTGAACCCGGGCTTTACTACTAACCTGGTTAATAATACAAGTTGTTTTGATAATACCCCGGTTAGCGTAAGCTTTACAAATACATCACAATCATTTGCACCCATCACCAGCTTTTACTGGGATTTCGGGAATGGCAACACCAGTACTGCACCCAATCCCCCTGCACAATTATATCCGGCTCCCGGTATTTATAATGTAAAAGTGGCTATTACCGGTCTCGATGGCTGCTTTAGTGATACGTTACGAAAAACAATTACGATAGGAGATAAGCCGGTTGCCGGTTTCAATGTGTTTGATACCTGTAATGGTAATGCCCCCCGTATCGCTGAAAGTTCGTTAGTAACAGTTGGAGCTGTATCGCAGTGGAACTGGCTGCTGGATGGCAGCACTGCCTTCACTTCTCAATTACCACAATTGACAGGATTACCGGCAGGCCCTCATCAGCTGCAATTGACAGCAATAAGTAATCATGGATGTATTTCGCCTCCCCTGATAAAATCATTTTTTATTAATCCCAAACCGGTAATAGCAGGTATGGCGCCTGATGGTTGCGTGGGGCAGCCTGTATCTTTTTCGGGGCAGCAGGTTGATAATGCAACCACTATAGCCAAATGGAACTGGCTGAGCAGCACCAATCAAACAGCTGCTACACAAAATACTGCATTTATATTCAATACTGCCGGAAACGAAAATGCAGTACTGACAGCAACTGCAACAAACGGCTGCATGGCTGATCCTGTCACTGTTCCTGTTTTTATCAATAAGGTTTCGGCCTATGCCGGCAATGATACCGTTATTATACAAAATGTGCCCTTCTCATTACAGAGCAGCTATACTATTGCAGGAGCTGCAAATGGCCCTCCTGTGTTTGTGTGGTCACCTTCAACCGGGCTGGATGATGCTACAATTGCATTCCCTGTAACCACATTGCAGGATGACCAAACCTATTACTTTACCGTAACAACTGCTGAAGGCTGTGTGGCAAAAGACACAATCAATATTACGGTGTTCAAAGGCTCTGCCGTCTATGTGCCAACAGGGTTTACTCCCAATAATGATGGGCTGAATGAATTACTGAAACCGTATTATGTAGGTATTCAGAAACTGGATTATTTTACGGTTTATAACCGGTGGGGCGAAATGGTATTCACCACAAAAGATATTGCTGCGGGATGGAATGGCAGCTACAAAGGTATAAAGCAGCCAACGGGTACCTATGTATGGGTGTGCCGGGCTACGGATTATGCCGGTAAAGTATACCAGTTAAAAGGCACATCCACAATCATCAGGTAACTTCATAATTAAACAGGGATGTTTATGCGGATATTTTTTTATTGCATATTGCTTATTACTCTAACCCGTTTTGAATCAAAAGCGCAGGTGAAATGGATAAATGTTGATTCTTTATTCGGACCACTACCATCATCTGTACATGTGTTTAAAACAACGGACCTGCTGGATGGCAAACCCAATATCGCTTATTATGTGGAAGCGGACCTGAAAGACAAAGCGCTTGAATTTACTACTGATACAACGTACAAACGAAGATTAACACCGTCTCAGTTCTACGATAAGAATGAAAAACCATTGCTGGTGGTTAATGCCACCTTTTTTTCATTTGCCACTAATCAGAATTTAAACGTGGTGATTAAAAATGGGAAGCTTGTCAGTTATAATATCCACAGCATTGCGGGTAAAGGAAGGGATACACTGACCTACCGGCACCCTTTTGGAAGTGCCATTGGCATTTCCAAAAGGAGAGATGCGGATATCGCCTGGTTATATACTGACTCCAGCCTCCGGTATCCTTATTCACGGCAGGCACCGGTAAAAGCAATGCGTGATTCTGTTCAGGCCTTCACAAAAACAGGTGCGGAAAAAGCGGTTTTGCAATCTTTAGATAGTAATAAAAGGGTCCGGATTTCTTTTCCTGCCTGGAAAATGAAAACGGCAGTGGGCGGGGGGCCGGTCCTTCTTCAAACTGGTGAGATCAGGGTAACTAATAATGAAGAACTTAAATTTGCCGGCAAAGCTATTGATGATAAACATCCCCGCACGGCGATGGGATATACAAAGGATAATAAACTGATCATACTTGTGGTGGAAGGGCGCCATGCAGGGATTGCCGAAGGGGTCACACTGACACAACTGGCACAACTGTTCAAAGACCTTGGGTGTTGGGAAGCACTGAACCTTGATGGTGGTGGCAGTAGTTGTATGCTGGTCAATGGAAAGGAAACGATCAAAATTTCTGATGCAACCGGGCAACGACCGGTCCCGGCTGTTTTTATGATCCAGGCTAAGAATTAGTGGATTACTGTGGATAAAATGACCAGTTCATTACATGGTTCTTAACTACCTGGCATGATTTTATGTGATTTGTCTGAAAATTTTAAATATGAAAAAAATACTGGCGCCCTTGTTTTTTGTCATCACGGCAGCGGTTATTGTGCTGGTGGCCTGCTCAAAAGATAAAGCAGCTGAAAGTACAACAGTTAAGATCCGGCTGACAGATAATCCTGTTAATGCAGAGGAAGTAAATGTGGATATTCAGCAGGTGAGGGTTAAATTCAGGGAAGATTCTGCCACCGGCTGGGCGAACCTGGACACGCATACAGGTATTTACAATCTGCTGGGCCTCCAGAATGGGGTTGATACATTACTGGCTTCAGGTACCATACCTTCTAATGTAGTAAAAGAAATACGGTTTGTATTGGGCTCAAATAACTCAATTAAAGTGGCCGGTATGACTTACCCGCTGACGATTCCCAGTGGTTCAGAATCCGGGCTGAAAATTAAAGTGAATAAACAATTAAACGGCACCCTTGATTCACTGCTTATTGATTTTGATGCAGCTTTATCGATCCATCAATTGGGAACAGGAGATTTTCAACTGAAACCAGTGCTGAAAATAAAATAAAAAAGAAAATTTCATTGTAACTATAAAAGCCCGGGTTTGTACTGTACAAACCCGGGCTTTGTATTTGCCTCGGTAATCAGTTGATTTAATCATTATCCCAGACCAATGCACTGGCGCCAAGAATGGCTGCATCGGCTTCCTTCAGTTCGCTGAACATCAGTTTTACCTTGTTCTTGAATACCTGTATCAGGTTGTCTTCCATAGCCTGCCGGGTTGGGTTCATGAGCAGGTCGCCGGCTTTGGTCAGGCCACCGAATAAGATAATTGCTTCCGGTGACGAGAACATTACAAAATTGGCAAGCGCCTCGCCCAGTATTTCTCCTGTAAATTCAAATATCTCATTAGCAATCTTATCGCCCTTGATAGCACATTCGTACACGGTCTGGCTGGTAATAAGGTCATTGATGGTATAGCCTCTCAGCAGGCTTTCTGTGCCCGGGTTTTGTGCCAGTAATTCCAGCGCCGTTTCTCTTACTCCTGTTGCAGAAGCATAGGATTCGAGGCTACCCTTTAACCCGGTGCCTTTATGTAACCTTCCCCCGTGGCGGATAACGGTATGTCCCAGTTCACCTGCAAAACCATCGTGGCCTAATACGATTTTTCCATCAATGACAATCCCGCTGCCCACACCTGTTCCTAAAGTAATGGTGATAAAATGTTTCATGCCTTTGGCACAGCCATACATCATTTCGCCAACAGCTGCTGCGTTTGCATCATTGGTCAGCTTTACCCGCAAACCAAATTTCTCAGATACCATTTTGGCCAGGGGAATAATGCCCCTCCATTTCAGGTTAGCCGCATATTCAATATTGCCGGTATAATAGTTTCCATTGGGAGCGCCGATGCCAATGCCGGTAAATTCAGACGGACCGCCTACTTTCTCAATCATGGGTGAAAGCTTGGTATGCAGGTCATCAATGAACTCCTGCACCGTTTCATGCTCGTTAGTCAATACCCGGTCCTGGTCAAGTATGTTACCATGACGATCCACCACACCAAATTTGGTGTTGGTACCGCCGATATCAATGCCTATCGCATAGTCTGCTGCCATAAAAATTACTTTTTGTATTACAATTAATGCCCGCCGGCAATTTGTTCATCAAAATCAAGCCCTTGTTTGTGAAGGACGCTTTTCATTTTCAATGCTAAGAAGGCAAGGAAAAGGAAGCACACAGCTGCAACGGAATAAGAAGTATGGATACCGATTGAGCTGATGTCACCAATTGATCCCTGTGTTGGCGGAATTATGGCCCCGCCCAGAATCATCATAATAAGGAAAGCAGACCCCTGTCCTGTATATTTTCCTAATCCGCCAAGACCAAGGGCAAAGATGCAGGGCCACATTACAGAACAAAATAACCCACCGGCCATTAAGGCATAGACTGAAACAATACCATTAGTGAAAGTGCCGATAAGCATAGAAGTCGCGGCCAGTACAGATACTATTACAAGGGTTTTGACTGGTTTTTCCTGGCCATAGAAGAAAGCTGCAATAGCTATTGCCACACATCCGGCATAGCCCCAAAGATCAGTAATATCACTGCCATGAAGATGGTTAACATATAATACAACTCCAAAAGCAATAAAAGGAACAACGATCCTTGCAATCACTTTCGCAGCACCTTGTAAGTTAAAGACACTTACCGCACCCGTCCATCTCCCGATCATCAGGCTTCCCCAGTACAGAGATATATATTTAGAAATTTCACTTTCATTCAGACCGGCATCTGTCAGGTAGCCGGGTGTTTTAAGTAATGCACCAAAATTATTATCAATGGTTACTTCCACCCCCACGTATACAAAAATGCCCAGCATACCATAGATCAGCTGAGGATATTTCATAGCGCCCCATCCCTCACCATTTTTTTGTGCAACTCCGTTTGAGTAGAATAAAATACCAATCACTGCGGCAATGATTATAAGCAGTAACGGAAGTTTGGGAATATCCGCAAGCTGTGCAGCTACAATAACGGCAATGATAACACCGGTCATCAGCATCAGAGACCCGGCTGCTTTATTGCCTTTCTCAAACTTTTCATCATTCTTTCCAGAAGGCAGTTTAGAGAACATAAAGAATAATGCCACTGCAAGGAAAACTCCTGCTACTATAAGATAAAGTGTATTGATGTTGGTAACTGTTACTTCTGTATCTGATCCGCCTACAGAACCAAACAGGAAAAAGCTGACGATGATCGGCCCCAGGGTAGTACCTAAAGAATTAACGCCGCCGCCAAGGTTCAAACGGTGAGAGCCGGTAGCCGGGTCACCCAGGGCGATAGCAAATGGTTGGGCAGCTGTTTGCTGCAGTGAGAAGCCAAGCGCAATAATGAATAATGAAGCCAGCAGGGCGGGGTACGAATTGGCATTAGCAGATGGAAGCATGAGCAAGGCTCCGGCAACAGAGATCAGCAAGCCATAGATGATTCCTTTTTTATACCCGATTTTATTCAGGATATCATAGCCAAGAACGTTGGATACAATAAACAGAATCAGTGACCCTATAAAATAGGCAATATAAAATGCCGAACCCACCAATTGTGATTCAAACTGGCTCAGAGCAAAATGTGATTTACAAAAAGGGATGAAAATACTGTTGGAAGCAGCAATGAAACCCCAGAAAAAGAAAACAGTTACAAGGGTGCCTAGTGCTCCGTAGTTGGTTGTTTGTTTAGATTGGCTCATGGCAATCGGGTTGTTTTAATAAATGTGGCCCAAAGTATAACATTTTTCATTGCCGGTGAAAGACTACCGTTTCTTTTGTTAACAGCATGTATAAAAAAAGAGGGCAGGGGTTTAGGGGTATTTGCAAAAACCAGATTATTCTTTCATTTTTTTTATATATCTCATATTGCCAATCAAAAAAACCCCTTAATTTCAATCCAACTTGTTTTAATCCTTTATAATGGAGATTGTACATGTAGCAGCAGAATGTTACCCGGTGGCAAAAGCGGGTGGTTTGGGTGATGTGGTGGGGGCTTTGCCCAAATACCAGGCTGAACTCGGACATATAGCCAAAGTGGTGATGCCGATGTACCGAACTAAATTCCTCTATACAAATGAATGGGAACTGGTGCATGAAGGCGGGCAGCAAATGGGCTCGCATTTTTTTCATTACAGCGTTATTAAAGAAAAAACGAATAAACTCGGTTTTGACCTTTATCTGGTGGACATAAATGGGCTGCTGGACAGGGAAAAGATCTATGGCTATGATGATGACACGGAACGGTTCATGGCTTTCCAGATCGCTGTTTGCGACTGGATCACCCGCTGGACACACAAACCCGGTGTAATTCATTGCCATGACCATCATACCGGTTTTATCCCCTTCATGGTAAAGTATTGCTTTGCGTTTGGAAAACTGGCTGATATTCCCACCGTATTTACCATTCATAATGCACAGTACCAGGGCTGGATCAACTGGGATAAATATTACTACCTGCCCGCATATGATTCCTATAAATGGGGTATGCTGGACTGGAATAATATGATCAACCCGCTGGCATCAGCCGTAAAATGCGCCTGGAAAGTAACAACAGTTAGTAACAGTTATCTCGAGGAAATGCGATATGCCGCCAACGGGCTTGAAAACCTTTTTGAATATGAAAGGGGTAAAAGCCTGGGTATCTTAAATGGAATCGATACACAGGTCTGGAACCCGGAAACGGATAGCATGATTGTTAAAAATTACGATAAGGAATTAGTGGAGAAAGGGAAATTGAAAAATAAGAAAGAACTGGCCGGACAGTTTGGTCTTGACCCCGATAAACCCCTGATCACTTTTATCGGGAGGTTAGTGGGTGAGAAAGCCGCTGATCTGTTGCCTGAAGCCATCAGCCAGTCAATCTACCAGCATCATGGGCATGCTAATTTCCTGATACTGGGATCAGGAGACCCCGAACTGGAAGACAGGCTTGACCAGATGAGACACCAGTTCAAAGGCTATTACAATTCTTATATTGGATACAATGAACAACTGAGCCACCTGATGTATGCCGGTTCTGACTTTTTGTTAATGCCAAGCCGGGTAGAGCCTTGTGGCCTGAACCAGATGTATGCTTTACGCTATGGTACGGTGCCCATGGTGAGAACGGTAGGCGGATTGAAGGATACCATTACTGATTTCGGAGACTGGCAGGGTTTCGGCATACGGTTTAATGAAGCCAGTGTCTGGGATATTACCTATTCAGTAGGAAGAGCTATCGATCTTTACAATAATAAGCCCGACCTTTACTCCTGGATGCGAACTCATATGATGACGATCGATCATTCATGGGACGGAGCAGCACAACAATATATTAATCTATATCAGTCATTGAAATAAACTACACTTGCCATGGCAATCAGAACCATCACTCACACCAAAGAAATCTTATCAGTTATCTTAGGAGGCGGTGCCGGAACCCGTTTATCACCTTTAACATCGAGCCGTTCCAAACCAGCCGTACCTATTGCAGGTAAATACCGTTTAGTGGACATTCCTATCTCCAATTGCCTGAATAATGGTATTGGAAGGATGTTTGTGCTTACGCAATTCAACTCTGCTTCACTCAACAGGCATATCAAGAACACCTACCACTTCAGTGCTTTCAGTAAAGCCTTTGTTGATATTCTTGCTGCTGAACAGACGCCGGACAACCCGACCTGGTACCAGGGAACTGCTGATGCAGTCAGACAGGGCCTCCGGCACATCGAACCTTTCGAAAGTGATTATGTATTGATATTATCCGGCGACCAGCTATACCAGATGGACTTTGCAGAGATGCTGGAAAATCATAAAGAACTGGGAGCTGATATTTCTGTTGCCACTATCCCTGTGGCTTCCAGGGAGGCACCCGAGTTTGGTATCCTGAAATCGGATAAAGGACTGATCACTTCATTTATTGAAAAGCCAAAGAAAGAAGTGCTGGACGATTGGGTAAGTGATACTGGCTCTGAAATGCAGGCTGCGGGAAGAATCTACCTGGCCTCAATGGGTATTTATATTTTCAACAGGAAACTGTTGTTTGATATGCTGCAGCATGAGTTTAAAGATGCCACTGATTTCGGAAAGGAAATCATTCCTCACTCTATAGAAAAATATAAAGTGGCCAGCTATCAATACACCGGTTACTGGACAGATATCGGTAATATTTATTCCTTCTTTGAGGCCAACCTGGATCTGACAAAAGATATTCCTGATTTCAATATGTTCGATAATGACAGGACCATCTATACAAGACCCAGGATGCTGCCACCGGCCAAGATCAGCGGCACCACTCTTGAAAAAACATTGATAGCCGAAGGCTCCATTATCAATGCATCAAGAATTGAGCATTCTGTAATAGGCATCCGCAGCCGGGTAGGGCATGGCAGTACAATTGTCAGTACCTATATTATGGGTAGTGACTTTTATGAGACGCTGACAGACATTGCTTCTGATACTGAACAGGGAATACCCTTGCTGGGTGTAGGTGACAGGTGCTATATTAAGAATGCCATATTGGATAAAAATGTCCGGATAGGAAATGATGTCCGCATCAACGGAGGTTCCCACCTGGGAAATACCGATCATCCGCTCTATACTGTAAAAGACGGGATTGTAGTCGTCAAGAAAGGAGCCGTTATACCAAACGGATTTGTAATCTGAGAAATTAGTTAAAGGAAGCCGGAAGGTTTCCTTTTTTTTACGATGGATAAAATGTGTACTTTTTACATATTATTCTTAACTTTCCTCTTCTAATTGCTAAAACGATTGCTATGTCTACTGTCTATACAGGCGTAAAACCCAAACTTACTTTCTGGCAGGTTTGGAATATGTGTTTTGGTTTCTTCGGTATCCAGTTTGGCTGGAGCCTGCAAATGGGTAATATGAGTGCTATTTATGAATTCCTGGGTGCTTCTCCGGAAGCCATTCCGGGTCTGTGGTTAGCCGCCCCGATGACAGGTTTGGTTGTACAACCCATCATTGGCTATCTGAGTGACAGGACCTGGCATCCCAGATTAGGAAGAAGAAGACCATTCTTTTTAGTTGGCGCTATTCTCAGTTCCCTTGCATTATTTATTATGCCCAATTCTTCTGCTGTATGGATGGCGGCTGGTACTTTATGGATACTCGATTCCTGTATTAATATCAGTATGGAACCATTCCGTGCATTTGTAGCTGACAACCTCGATGAAAAGCAACGGTCCTTCGGTTATGCTATGCAAAGCATGTTTATCGGGGCTGCTTCATTTATAGCAGGTTTTTTGCCGGGCTTGCTGGTGCAATGGTTCGGTATTTCCCGTGATAAAGGCGCCGGTGGTATTCCACAAAATATTATGTGGTCCTTTTATATCGGGGCTTTTGTTTTTATCAGTGCTGTTTTGTATACCGTATTACGAAGCAGAGAATATCCACCCTCTGATCCTAACTGGAAAGAAAATCTCGGGAAAGAACATAGCGGAGGTTTTATGGGAGGAGTAAAAGAAATTATTGCTGCTATTGGCAATATGCCTAATCAGATGAAACGATTGGCGGTAGTTCAATTTCTTACCTGGCCAGGTTTATTCCTGATGTGGTTTTACTACAGCACGGGTGTGGCCACGGATATTTTTGGCGGCGACTCTCAAACGAACAGTAATGTCTATACACAGGGATTAGAACATGCCAATAATACATCGGCTATCCTGAACCTTGTTACATTCGCATTCTCGTTTACAATTCCGTTCTGGGTAAGTAAGCTCGGAAAAAAATACACGCATACAGCCTGCCTGCTGGTGGGAGGCCTGGGGCTGATATCGGTTAATTTTATTTCGGAGCCCTGGATGCTCTATATATCCATGAGCATGGTGGGTGTTGCCTGGGCATCTATACTCTCAATGCCTTATTCTATGCTGGCAGGTGTATTGCCACAGGAAAAAATGGGTGTTTACATGGGGATATTCAATTTCTTCATTGTATTGCCTGAAATCATTGCATCATTATTCTTTGGTAAGATCATGGAGAATTACCTGCATAATGACAGGCTTGCAGCCGTCCTGATCGGTGGTGTATTACTGTGCCTTGCAGGAATTATTTGCGCACTAATTGTAAAAGAATCCAGGGTCAGTAAATAAATTAGTATGAAAAAGTATGTTGTGCTTTTCTGTGTAAATGTTTTTTTACTGAATATTTTAATAGCACAGGAAGTGTATCCCACGCATTGGTGGGTGGGAATGAAATGGAATAAAGTGCAGTTGATGCTGTACCAGAAAGATGTGGCTAACCGTATTCCCATGTATAAAATGCCAGCAGCGGGTATGAAACTGGCAGAGGGTGTAACATTGAAAATGATTCACCGGACGGAGAATCCCAACTATATATTTCTCGACCTGGTGATTGCGCCCAATGCAAAACCGGGTAAACGGGTCTTTAGTTTTGGACCTCCTTCGTCCCCGTTTAAGATAGAGTATGAACTGAAGGCAAGAAATAAGGGAAATGGTACAACATGGGCACAGGGCGTTTTTGCAGAAGACCTGGTTTACCTGCTGATGCCGGACCGGTTCAGCAATGGTGATCCTTCAAATGACAGGATACCCGGAATGAGGGACCAGTCGCTGAACAGAGATTCTATCTATGACCGTCATGGCGGCGATTTCCAGGGCGTCATTAATAAGCTGGATTATTTAAAAGATCTCGGGGTGACCACGGTCTGGATGACACCGGTGATCGAGAATGATATGCCCAACCGGACAGAACATGGCTATGCATTCACGAACCATTATAAGATCGATCCCCGTTTTGGCGGTGCTGCGATGTATAAAAAATTGAGTGATGAATTGCATAAGAAAGGAATGAAGCTGATACAGGATGCTGTATATAATCATGTCGGGCTTTATCATTTTACCGTGCAGGACCCGCCGATGAAAGACTGGCTGCATCAATGGCCCTCTTATACACAGACCAATTATAAAGACCAGGTCATGTTCGATCCTTATCATTCAGAAAGGGATCAGAAACAAATGACCGACGGATGGTTTACCACCCAGATGCCGGATATGAACCAGTCCAACCCGTTTGCAGCAAATTATATGATCCAGCATGCTATCTGGAGCGTGGAGGAATTTGGCGTGGATGGCTGGCGTATCGACACGTATATCTACAACGATCTTGATTTCATGAACCGCTGTAATAAGGCACTAATGGATGAATATCCCAAACTGACTATGTTTGGCGAAACCTGGGTACACGGTGTGCCCAATCAAAGTTATTTCTGCGAGAACAACTATAATATTCCATTTAAGAGTAACCTGCAGGCTACTACGGATTTTCAAACATTATTCTACGGCATTCAGCCTGCCGTGAATGAAAATTTTGGCTGGACCGAAGGTGTAAATAAACTTTATACCACCACCGCGCAGGATTTCGTGTACAAGAACCCGATGCGGCAGGTGATATTCCTGGGGAATCACGATTTACCAAGATTCTTCTCCGTTATTGGCGAGGATATGGCTAAATATAAAACTGCTCTATCCTGGTTATTTACCTTCCGCGGGGTACCCCAATTGTATTATGGAGATGAGATAGGAATGACAGGCTTTACCAACCCTGATGGCTGGGTCCGGCTTGATTTTAAAGGAGGATGGCCGGCTGACAAAGAAAATAAATTTACCCCGGAAGGACGTACCGCAAAAGAGAATGAAATCCATGATCTGGTAAAGGCATTAGCTAATTTCAGGAAGAACTCTTCAGCTATTAAAACAGGTAAGCTGATGCAATTCATTCCCCGGGACGGGCTATACATTTACTTCCGGTATGATAAGGGCCAGACCGTAATGGTGGTAATGAATACCGCAAACAAACCTATGAAGCCGGATTGGGATGTTTATGCAGAAAGAACAAACGGGTTTACAAAAATGAGAAACGTGGTAACCGGTGAAATCAAAGAATTCACCGGTTATGAGATACCGTCAAAAGATTGTGTTGTCTTTGAATTGCTGAAATAACAAAATAAACTACAGGAAAATATTCCAGATAGCCTGCTGGCCATAACTTCCCCAGTCGGAAGTAACTTTTATCAGCGACTCTTGTAATTCCTTCGCCACTTTCTTCTTTCCTTTTTGAGGGGCGGCAATGATATTGGTATTTACCCCGTTTACCTGCAGTTTGGTAGCGATCCAGCTGGTGTACATACGCGGAATGGTAATGCCCAGAATCATTCCCGGCAAACCATGGATACCCATCGGGCCGCCGCTTATTGTGATTTCATCGGTATAAAAAGCAAATACATAAACGCTGTCAAAAATGATCCCGGTGGCTTTGCGGCAGTTGAAACCGGCAATCTCACGGGTTTCATTGGGAGATATTTTCCAGTCGATTTTCATGAGGGAATCGCTGAGCAGGTACGTGTTGTCAAAGACAAATTTCGATTGTGCAAAAGTGCCAGCGGAGTAATCACTGAACCAGATATTGTCTTCATCCTCGCCCCTTGACCAGGGGAGCTTGTTCTTTTCATCCTTCCGGTTATACTTATACACTGCTTTGTTATTATTAAAAGTGTACTGGTACCAGGACGTGGAAAACTGGGGCATTTTGTCTTTGAACATTTCGGCCCAGATGCCATCGCCAAAACTCTTATGGTTATTGGTCCTCACTTCAAATTCGATCATGCCGCTGCTGATGAATTGCTGGGCAGGGCAGGTGGCAGTGATAAATACAAATGCTATGATGAATATTTTTTTCATATGATGAATGTCTTTAAAATTTAGAAACTGGCCGGTTTGCCATTTTTTGAAATATTCCAGGTTAGTGTCAGCAGCCAGAACCTTCTCAGTGTTGTATAGTATGACTCTGTGAAATTATTACTGCTGAAATTCCTGTTATAGCCCCGGTTTTGGTTCAGGATATCGTAAATGCCGAATTTCATTTCAAAAGCGTTCTCTTTCAGGAATCGCTTGGTGATAGCTGCATTCCAGGTGGTGAAACTGTTGTTGGCCGGGAAGCGGGGGTCTTTCTGCCTGATTTGTGTATTGGCATCCGTGTTAAACTCAAATTTTTTCGGCAGGGTAATCCTCAGGTCGGCCCAGCCTTCAAGCTGCCAGTAGTTTGCATTGGCCGCTGTGCTTACAGATGCTTTGGAGTTATTCCAGGTAATACTCGGGCTGATGTAAAAATTAAATTTGTTTTCCACGTAGCGGCTGGCGTTCAACCTTACACCATAGCTGGTTACGGTTGTAATATTTTTTGCTGTTTCAAAGACATTGTTCCTGATCGTTGTTAAAAAACCCACATTGCGGTTCCTGTTGAAAGTAGGCCCCGCACCTAAGCGGACCTTGCTGTTTTTCAGTTTGAACCCATAATCGCTGTACAGGCTCAGGTTATAAACACCATCTGCATTTACCGTCTTATAGGTCCTGGCTCCGCTTGCTTTTATGGTGTCAGATTGTACAAATGCATTTTCTGTCAATGTGAAATTGATACTGGTCCAGAGATTTTTTTCCTGTAATACATTATAGAAATTATAACCTGCATTAATATTATGCCGGAAGGATTGTTTAAGATCAGGGTTTCCTGAATAAACGTTCAGCGGGTCTGTATTTACCCGGATTGGCTGCAATTGCTCCAGAGATGGTGCTGTGGTGGAACCGTTATAATTCAACCGGATATTTTCACTGGGCTTGATCTTGTAGTTAAAAGAGGCTCTCGGGAAAAAATTGGTGAAGTTGTAATTGGTCTTGGTGTTTTCTGTAAGATTCTTTTGAATAAAATTGCTGAAACCAACAGATGAGCCAAAGGAGATATTATACTTCTTTTTATTAATCCTGAAATTAAGCCCGGGTGTATTGACCAGCCTGTTAAACTCAAACGAGTTACTCAACGAATCAATTCTCTCTTCGTATTTCCCGTTTATATTTTTCTCATTAGTGATCCTTTCATTTGAATTACCATTCCAGGCCAGGGAATAACTTAGCTCCAGGTAGAAATCCTTAGCCAGTGGTTCTGTATAGGCGATTTTTGTAGAAATGCCATTCGCTTCATTGTTCCGTATATTCAACTGGTCGGTAGTATCCCTTCTCAGCAAAGTTCCGGCATCGTAATAGTTATTCAGTGAATAGAGCAAGCCATCGTTTTCAGACCTGCTCCAGTTGAAATCAGTATTGATCGAAATGGTGCGGGACAGCTTTTTGAATTTGTGCTTCCACAACAGGGAAGAAGTGATACTGTTATTGTCGGAGTTATTGCTAATGTCTCGCAGGCTGTTATTGATATACTGAAGCGATTCGTTTAAGGCTTCTGAATAAGACCGGGTGGTGCTGCGGGTTGTTTTATTGTTTCCCTTTGTGGTCCATTTTAATGAATTGCTTGAATCAATATTAAAATCCATTGTAAGATTCAGAGCATGCTTGTTAGTGGAATTGAAGCTGCTGGTGTTACTGTTATTGAACCAGCTGGTGTCGGATAAAAACGTTTTAGAGAAAGTGGAATTATCCGCCTGTGCATTCACCTTACTAAATTTATAACCGCTGTTGAAACTTTGTTTCTGGTCTTTACCAAATTTATCACTGTAGTGAAGCCCGCCACTCCAGTTTTTGGGAATACCATTACGGCCGCCCCAATAATTGTCATCGCCATCGCCGCTATAGCTTATCCACATACCGCCATCATCACTCATCCCGCTTTCCATTCCATCCATGCCACCACCATAATTTTGTGCATCCTGCCAGTCAAGGTTCGTCTGCCCTGTATTACTCATAATGCCATAACCGGCCAGTTTCCGTTTATTTTTAAAGGAATTCAGCATGATGGCATTATTGTATTTATCTTTTAAGCCGCCACCCGCTTCAACCTTTCCAAAATAGCCCTTCTTCTGTTTCATCTTCAGGTTGATTGTCTTATCCTTTACACCATCGTCAATGCCGGTAAACTCGGCCTGGTCGCTTTTTTTATCAAACACTTCCACTTCTTTCACCGCATCGGCTCTCAGGTTTTTGGTCGCAATACCCGGGTCGCTTCCAAAAAATTCCTCACCATCCACCAATACCTTGGTCACCCGTTCACCCATTGCTGTGATCTTCCCGTCTTTATCTACCTGGATACCCGGAAGCCGCCGCAAAAGCTCTTCCACGTTGGCGCCTGCCCTTACTTTAAAACTATCAGCAGTATATACGGTGGTATCCCCCTTAATACGGATAGGGGAGCCGCTTTTGATGATCACTTCTGCCAGCAACTTGGTTTTTGGGGTAATGTACACTTGTCCGAGATCTACAGGAATTCCGGCCCTGACCTCGAAATTGTCAAAATAATCACCCATATAAGGGTGGGTGATCATCAGGATGAACTTTCCTTCTTTCAGGTTATCAATGGTGAAATGGCCGTCCTTATCAGAACGGGTAAAACGGACAAGCACCGAATCTTTTTGGCGAAGCAAAGAGATCACCGCATTTGCAGGATTCTTTTTTTCTACTGAATCAGTAACTGTACCTTTAAGAGAGGAAGTTTGTGAATAGGAAATAATAGCTGTGGTTAACAACAGCAATAACAGGACAACCGGTTTTCTCATGGCTAAATTATGGTTGGTTGATTATGGTTCAACGGTTTCGGCCGCTAAATTCATTTAAAAAAAGCATTAGCGCCTGACCATTCATGTAATTTTAAGTTAAAGCTCACTGAACGATAATGCCGTATGACACAGAAAAGAAAGAATTCCACAAAAAATAATGCTGGTAAAGCTAAAATAGTGACCTTGCCCGGGCCTGATAAAACAAAAGCAACAAAAATGCGTGAAGCGCCAAAAAGATACGAGGAACTGAATTTTGTTGATACTTCTCTTCCTGTTTGGAATTATTCCTTATTAACTGATGAAGATGTGGCCAACTACCAGCAGGGCACCAATTACCAGCTCTACAAAAAATTCGGATCACATTCCATACAAGTCAACGGACGCTGGGGTATGTATTTCTGTGTCTGGGCACCCAATGCAACAGCCGTATCCGTAAAAGGCAATTTCAATCATTGGAAAAATCAGGAATATGAATTGAATCCCCGTTGGGATAAGAGTGGCATCTGGGAAGGATTCATTCCTGATTTTAAATTAGGCGAAGCGTACAAATATCATATCGTCGGTTTCGAAGGCAGGGAAACTGATAAAGGGGACCCCTTTGCCAATTTCTGGGAGAAGCGTCCGCAAACAGCCAGTATCACCTGGGATATGTACTACGAATGGAATGACGATGCCTGGATGAAGAAAAGAAAAAAACATAATGCACTGGATGCCCCGTGGAGCGTATATGAAGTACACCTGGCCAGCTGGCAGCGACCGGATAAGAATGATGAGGAAACGTACAATACATACGATCAGATCACGGAAAGATTAGTTCCGTATGTAAAAGAACTGGGATTTACTCACGTGGAGCTGATGCCGGTAACAGAACATCCTTTTGATGGCAGCTGGGGTTATCAGTGTACCGGTTTCTTTGCCGCCACCTCGCGGTTTGGCGATCCGCAGGGCCTGATGAGATTGATTGATGCTTTTCACCGGGAAGATATCGGTGTGATACTGGACTGGGTGCCTTCCCACTTTCCTTATGATGCACATGGCTTATTCATGTTTGATGGTACGCACACCTATGAATATGCGGATATGCGTAAAGGGTTTCACCCGGACTGGAACAGCTATATTTTCAACTATAAAAGAGGAGAGGTAAAATCATTCCTCATCAGCAGCGCCCGGTTTTGGTTTGACCTGTTTCATATTGACGGGATAAGAGTGGATGCGGTAAGTTCAATGCTCAAACTGAATTATTCGAGAGAAGAAGGAGAGTGGGAGCCCAACGAATTCGGTGGCAATGGAAACCTTGAGGCGATAGCGTTTATCAAAGACCTGAACGAAACGATCTTTCGTGATTTTCCCGATGTGCAAACAATTGCTGAAGAAGCCACTGACTGGCCGGGTGTTTCCAAACCCACCTGGCAGGATGGCCTTGGGTTCGGAATGAAATGGATGATGGGCTGGATGCATGATACACTGGATTATTTTAAATTAGATCCGCTGGTACGCCAGTTTCACCAGGATAAGTTCTCATTCAGCATGATGTATTTCTATGATGAGAATTTTATGTTGCCGTTTAGTCATGATGAAGTAGTGCATGGCAAGAGCCCGATGCTGTATAAAATGCCGGGAGATGAATGGCAGAAATTTGCCAACCTGCGGCTGATGTACACTTATATGTGGACACACCCGGGCGGGCGGCTCCTGTTTATGGGTGATGAATTTGGCCAGACCTCTGAATGGAATTATAAATCAGAACTGGACTGGGGATTGTTACAATTCGATTGCCACCGGTTACTGAAAGACTGCGTGGCAGATCTCAATAAAATTTTAAAAGAAGAACCGGCCTTATTTGTTAACCAGTTCAACCAATATGGTTTTGAATGGGTCGACCTCAATCACCGCCAGGAATCCGTGATGGTATACCGCCGAAAAGGCAAAAAGAAATCGGACGATCTGCTGGTGATTCTGAATATGACACCGGTGGTGCGGAATGACTGGACAATTGAGGTAAGTGGAAAGGCCTATAGTGAAGAAATATTCAACAGCGACAAAACAATATACTGGGGTACAGGCAACGTTTACAACCCGGAGATAAGAAGTGAACTGGTTGACAAGACTCAAAAAAAATACCGCCTTATCGTAAATTTACCTGCTTTGGCTGGGATTATTCTGAAATAACTACTATTTTGTCAGACTCCCGGCGGATCAGGGAGTGGTTTTGAGGTGATTAGTAACTGTAAACCTGTAACTTGTGTTGCGTAACCAGAAAAATATCCAATTTAAAGGGAACCCTATGATCCGTAAAATCCTTTCCTTGTGCCTGGTGCTGACCTGTTCATTAGCTTATGCGCAGACTTCAGTTACCCAGATGAACCTGCCTCCTGACAGTGCAGGTTATTTTTACCAAAAAGGTTTATTGGAAAAACAAAATGGCAGGCGGCTGGAATCGCTGAAGAATTTTGAAAAGGCCGTTAAATACGATGCCAATAATAAAGAGATCGTATCCGAGATTGCATCGGCTTATCTCGATCTGCGCCGGTATAGTTTTGCCAGGGATGCTTATAAAAAGCTATTGGAACTGGGCGACCAGTCAATTGCCACTTACAAGCAACTAACCACACTTTCTTTTCAACTGAAGCAACATGAAGATGTGATCAAATATGCTGCGAAATTAAAAGAGCTGGATCCTTCTGAAAAAGTAAATTATTATATCGGCCGCATACAATATGACCAGGACAATTATGGCGAAGCAATCAAATACCTGAATGAAGCGGCAAAAGAAGATCCGGCCAATGCGGAGATACCTTATCTTATTGCTCATAGCTATGCAGATATGATGAACTATAAGCAGGCTATTCCTTATTTCCTGAAAGCAATTGAACTGGACCCTTCTAAAAATTACTGGATCTATGAGCTGGGTCTGATCTATTATGCCATGCATGATGATAAAAATTCGCTGAAATATATTTTACTGGCCGGGGAGAAGGGGTATAAGCGTGATAATGATTATCTCGAAAATCTTGGCATTGCTTACCTGAACGTGGGTGATCTTGACCAGGGTGCAGCCATCATGGGTGAAATATTAAAAAGAAAACCCAGCGACCTGAATATCCTGAATATGCTGGCGGAAGCTTATTATTATAAAGGAAAATATCAGCAGGCGATTGATTACTGGGACAAAATATTGGAATATGATAAGGGCAATGCGTCTGCTTTGTATATGATCGGGATGTGTTACCAGAAAAAAGGGGAGAAGGATAAAGGAATGGCGCTTTGTGATAAAGCAATCGAACTCGATCCTTCACTGGCTTCCTTAAAACAAAAGAAACAAATGATGGGACTTTAAGTAGTCCTGAGCCAGTAGTCTGTAGTCGTTAGATAAGAAATTAAAAAAAGCAACCGAACCTGGTTGCTTTTTTTAATGCTATTTTATTCATGACTCCCGACTAGCCACTCATGACTCACGATTACATTCTCTCCGGCACCTTGATTCCCAGTAAGCTCATCGCAGAAGCGATCACATTAGCTGTCATAGCAGCTATTTGCAAACGCAGTTGTTTCTTCTCTTCTGTTTCAGCATTCATCACAGAATGTTCTGTATAGAACGTATTGAACGATTTGGCCAGGTTAAAGGCATAGATGGCCAGCAAAGAAGGATTATGTTCAGCCGCCGCCTGGTCGGTAATAGTTGGGTATTGCTCCAGCGAAACGATAAGATCCTTTTCCAATTTCAGCAGGCTATGGTCCGTGGCCAGGGGTCCGTCAGCGGCTTTTTGTTTCCGGAGTATGGATTTTATTCTTGCATGCGTGTATTGCACAAACGGACCGGTGAATCCATGAAAATCGATGGACTCTTCCGGGTTGAAGATCATCTTCTTTTTAGGGTCAACCCGCAGCAAGAAAAACTTCAAAGCTCCTAACGCAATGGTATCATACAATTCTTTCAGTTCGGCTTCGGTAAAGTCTTTTACCTTGCCCAGTTCTTCGGTTTTGTTCCTGGCCACGTTCACCATTTCTTCCACCATATCATCTGCATCCACTACAGTTCCTTCCCGGCTTTTCATTCTTCCGGAAGGTAATTCCACCATACCGTAACTCAGGTGATAGATACCATCTGCATAAGGCTTACCCAGTTTCTTCAGGATCAGCTTCAGCACTTTCATATGGTAGTTCTGTTCATCCGCTATCACATAAATGCTCTGGTCATACCTGAACTCTTCGTATTTCTGCTGCGCCAGACCAAGGTCTTGTGTGATGTAAACAGAAGTACCGTCTTTTCTCAATACCAATTTCTCATCCAGTCCTTCATCGGTCAGGTCGATCCAGACACTGCCATCCTCTTTTTTAAAGAAAACACCGGTCTTTAATCCATCCTCCACAAATTTTTTACCAGGCAGGTAGGTCTCACTTTCATAATACATTTTCTGGAAATCGCTGCCGATGCGTTTATAAGTAACATCAAAACCGGCATAGACCCAACTGTTCATTGTCTTCCACAATTCAATCACTTCCGGTTTGCCTTCTTCCCAGTCCAGCAGCATTTGCTGGGTGCCTTTCATGATCGGGGCTTCTTTCTCCGCTAACTCCTTAGTCATACCGCCTGCCACCAGTTCTTCCACCTGTTTTTTATATTCATCGTTGAACTTTACATAGTATTCGCCAACAAAATGATCGCCTTTTGTATGGGTTGATTCCGGCGTGGCGCCATTGGCAAAAAGCTGCCAGGCGATCATACTCTTGCAGATATGAATACCCCTGTCATTAACAATACAACTTTTAATGATCCCGTATCCTTTCGCTTTTAATATCTCCGCCACACTCCATCCCAAAAAATTATTTCGTAGATGCCCAAGATGCAAAGGCTTGTTGGTGTTAGGGGAGGAGTACTCCACCATCACTTTCTGCCCGTTGGCTGCACTCAGTCCGAATTGCTTATTGTTATACCCGGATTGCAACACTTCCAGCCAGTAGCTGTCATCAATCGTCAGGTTTAAAAAACCTTTGATAACATTATAAGCTTTGAAAAAAGAAGGATCATTTTTCAGTAATTCATCTCCCAGTTCCGCACCCAGCTGTTCCGGTGATTTTTTCAGTTGTTTGATAAAAGAGAATAACACAATGGTATAATCTCCTTCAAATTCCGGTTTGGTGGAATTGATCGTGAGGTCAGATTCTTTGAACTCCTGCCCGCTGATATGCTGCAGCGCTTTTACAACTAATGGCTTTATCCTGTTTACAATACTCATCCTTGTCAATTATCCGGCAAATGTAAGAAACCCGGCCGGGTTAAACAGGACACGGCTCCTGCTGCTGCGATTTAGCTGCCGGAATTTCAGTTTTGGTATTTCTTTTATTTACTTTGCCCGGTCATGAAAAAACATATCCATACCATCCGGGAGCTGATCCTGCCCATGATCGACTTCTTTCACCCGCTGTTTCGCCGGATCATGCCCCTGCGGACCTTCCGGTATGCCGCCTGTGGTGGCATCAATGCGGTACTGAGCTTTGTGGTCTATTTCATCTGCCTGAAATATGTTTTTAAAGAACAACTGCTGCAGTTCGATTTTTATGCATTCACGCCCCACTCGGCGGCCCTTTTTGCTTCCTTTCTCTTTGGTTTTCCCTTTGGTTTCTTCCTGATGAAATACGTGGTGTTCAACGATTCAAGAGTGAAAGGGAAAGTGCAGTTGTTCCGTTACCTTGTTATCTACCTGTTCAACCTGGCCCTGAACTATATTGCCCTGAAAGTATTTGTAGAAATCATCAGGATGGACGCCGTACTGGCACAGGTTATTTCCACCTTTATGATCATTGTGATCAGTTATATCGCCCAGCGCTATTTTACGTTCAGGATAAAGGAAGTGGATGACGAAAAAGAGATCACAGACTAAAATCGATAGACTCCACTTTTACCGACATCGAACCGGCGCAATTACTGCGGATCACTAAGAATTTATCAAGGGGGTAGATGCCGATCAGCTTAAGATCGTTGATGCTTCCGTAACTGCGGATACCTTTCATCCATTCCCGGTTCAGGTATTGTCCCATGGAGGTTTTTGCAGAGTCGAGATAAGCAGTCAGATCATACTTCGCATATTTGCTGATCTCATTCACAATTCTCCGGCTGAACAACCAGTCGGCTGCTTTCAGCAGGGCATCTTTTGATTTGATATCAAAATCAATATTCTTTATCTCCAGTAATTTTTTTTCATGATCATACACCGGTTTGCCCACAAGGTACATGGTGCCATCATTGGTACCGCCGAAATTGATACGGATGATCAGCTTTTCATTGCCCGAACCAAAAAGCTTTACATCTTTAATAATGAATTTCTTTTTCACCGGGCCTTTATTCAGGTCAAACTCTCTGCCACTGACCTGTGTATTCAGCAGGTGGCTCAGCGAATCATAATGCAGCACAGCATCCAGGAAAATGTTGAAACCCGGTTTGTTATTGAAGTCGGTGATAGCAGGCAGCCAGGAACTTTGTTCCGCGGGTTTCTCAAAACTGATCACCGGCCGGGCTGACAAGCCGAGTATTACATTGAGTGAATCATTGCGGGCATACAAACTGTTGATGCGGATCCGTTGGGGGTTCACCTGCAGCCAGCCCATACCATAAAGATCATATACTTTATTCAGCTGGTCCCATACCTGCTGGAATTTTGATTTCAGATCCACCGTACCATAGTTCTTATCCAGATCTGCTTTGGCGGCATCGAGTTCTGTTTTCAAACCATTCAATACCTGTTTGGTGATATCCTGCCCCCAGAAACAGACCTCGCATTTGTCTAATGCCTGCGGTTCATTTCTTTTAATGGCCAGTTTCACTTTATAATCGGGCTGCACCGTTAATGAATTCGTGAAAGAGACATTTACCTTTCTTTCCGGTTCATCAAAGCCACAACGGCAGGGGGCCGTCCACGGAGAAACGGCTACTCCGGCCACGCAAACCCGTGTCGAGCCGATTATTTTATAATAACCTGTAAAACCTAATGTCAGCGAAGTGCCGGCTGCTTTCATTTGTAAAGGGCCACGCCGGAAAGAATATTTATACCTCGTATCACAGCCATCGTAGACCCATTCATCCGGGTATTTGGGAGACGTAAATAAAGTATCCACACTTTTTTCCGCCATGGCATAAACAGGTTTCAGGTTCACCTGGATGGGAACATTGATCTCTGATACAGGTAATGAATCCAGCTTGAAATTGGTTTGTGCCAGTGTGGGTTTTTCCGGGTTGATCTTGGGCGAGCAGGAAGCCAGGAGAATAATTGCTGTCGCCAAAAGAACAATTCCTTTTCCGTTCATGTTTTTCATTGATGCAATAAAAATAAGGAAAGAAAGGAAAAGGAATTGTGAAGAAATTACTTCGTAAAAACAACTGTTTAAAGCGATGCGCCGGGAAAAACTGGTAGTCGTACCACTACAAAGTTGTTTTATCAGAAAAGGACAAAAGAATTAGAAAAGCGCCTGTTTTTACTATGTATTCATTGAACGTATTTTACCAAAGGATTTTATGTTCCGTAATAATAAAACCAGGATTCTATGATTACCATTGCCATTTTAACACTGGTATGCCGTTCCCGCAGGGGGCAACTGCTTCTGTTCCGCTGGTCGGGTATCACGCCGCTGGCACTCCGTTATTAACTACATGTCTTTTGGCTGTGTCATGCTGAACCAGTTGCCGCACCCGTCTTTCACCACACATTCGGTCCCGTAAAACTGTTCTTTGGGTTCTGTAAGATCAACCCCTTTTGCTTTTAATTCTTCATAGCTGGCCCGGCAATCGGTTGTATACAATACACCAGCGCCCATGATCCCTTTTTCCAGTAATACTTTAAAAGCATTGCGGCTTTCTTCATCGAACCCATCGGGGCAGGTGTCGCTTTTGATCATGCTCTCGTGGAGCACCGGCATCAGCACCACTTCCAGGTCGGGCTGTTCAGGCGGGTTAAGGGTGAGCCAGCGGTAGCCGTTTTCCATGGTGGCATCGGTATTCACTTTAAAGCCAAGGATATTGACATAAAAATTAAACGCCTTATCCTGGTCCAGTACAAAAAGAGTGGTGTGGGAAAATTTTGTTACCATGTTGGTTGATTTTTGATTCTGTCAAATGTAGGAAGGAAGGAGAGAACCGGTTTATTGAATCTTGCTTTCCTGTTTTGCCGCGTCAGGTGATCCTGAATTGCTCAATAAAACAATGCGGAATAAAACGCTTCGGCTCTTCTTTCGCCAATTTCTTTTTCAGCCAGGCAATATTCCGGTAATACTGGGGTGTATGACCGCTTTGCTTTCTGAATAATAAGCTGAATGAAGCGAGGCTTTCAAAACCGATCATCGTACATACATCTGTGACGCTGATGCCCTCTCTGGCTAATAATAATTTCGCCGCTTCAATTCTTGTCTGGGTGAGATATTGGTGCGGTGTTTTCTTATATACTCTGGTAAACAGGCGGTGAAAATGAAACCTGGACAAAAAAGCCTGTTGGGATATCTGCTCCAGGTCAATCGGCTCATGATAGTTGGTATCTATATAAACCTTGGCAGCCACGATCCGCTTGTATATGTCCGGAGTGAGATTCATTGTTACTTAAATTAATAATATCACTTTTTCTTTTTCAGTTTTAGCCTTAAATATTCCGCGGATTCTTCCACTGTTTGCCAAGCCGTTCAATCGTTCCTTTCACCCGTTCTTTTTTTGTTTCTTCCCGTTTGGCGGTCACGATCCATTCAATGTACTCTTTCTTACAGGTAAAAGACAGCGTTTCAAAATAGGCAGCTTCTTTTTTATGTTTCTTCAATGCAGCAGATAATTCTTCGGGCAATCTGACCTCTTTAGTTGCCGGGTTCACCCATTTAAAAATTTCCCGTTCCTCTTTGGGTTGAGCATCTCTCTTTTTGTCTGCTTCCGTTTTGGACCTGAACCCAAAGACCGACCAGGTTTCATTAAAAGAAATCAGACTGATCCAGGTAAGCTTATCGCTTTCTGCCAGTAAACAATCCCAGCCCTTATCCCTTGTCAGGTCAGTTTGTACACCCGAAGTCCCTTTGGGATAGTACACCCAAACCGTTACTCCCGGTTTGAGCAGCTTCATCAGTTTGCTCATCTCTTTTTCCAACTGTGCCCGGTTCAGCACAAACCAATGCAGCTGGTTATATTCCTTGCCGCTGCCGGTAATTTTTACGCCTGCCGGCAAACCCTCTAATCTTTTCTTGAAATCCACCGGGGCATGAAGGGTGAGCAGGGTAAACCCCGGTTTGATCTTGAGTTTGTCAGCAATGGAGGTTGCCATACTGGGTTTCTTTGTATAAAAATAAGGGGATTGGGGAGATGTGTTTATTGAATCTTGCCATTTAGACCATGGACCACGGACGACAGACCACGGGAGGAAGTCCATTGACCATAGCCTCCCAGCCAGCCGGCCTCCTGTTATTATCAACGGCCCGCCGTCGTCCGGGTCTGTCGTCAGTTGTCTTCCTCCAAAACCTGCCAATTTTTCACTTTTGCTCCCGCGGCACAATGATTGACAATCATCCATGAACATTAAAACCCAGGAATTATGGCAAAGATTATAGGAATTGATTTAGGAACCACCAATAGCTGCGTTTCCGTGATGGAAGGCAACGAGCCGGTGGTGATCGCTAACGATGAGGGACGCCGTACGACCCCGTCTGTAGTGGCTTTTCTGAAAAATGGTGAACGTAAAGTAGGTGACCCGGCCAAACGCCAGGCTATCACCAATCCCCACAATACCATCAGCTCGGTGAAGCGTTTTATGGGCCGCCGCTTTGATGAGGTGACCGAAGAGATCAGCCACTGGAGCTATAAAGTGGCAAAAGGTGACAATAATACCGTCCGTATTGACATAGATGGCAGACTCTATACGCCCCAGGAAATCTCGGCGATGGTGCTGCAGAAAATGAAGAAAACAGCCGAAGATTACCTCGGCCATGAAGTGACTGAAGCGGTGATTACCGTGCCGGCTTATTTCAACGATGCCCAGCGGCAGGCTACCAAGGAAGCCGGTGAAATTGCCGGTCTCACTGTTCGCCGTATTGTGAACGAGCCGACCGCTGCCGCCCTGGCTTATGGACTGGATAAAGGTCGCCACGATCAGAAGATCGCTGTGTTTGACCTCGGTGGTGGTACATTCGATATCTCCGTGCTCGAACTGGGTGACGGGGTGTTTGAAGTAAAATCAACCAATGGTGATACCCACCTCGGTGGTGATGACTTTGATAAAGTGATCATGGACTGGCTGGCCGATGAATTCAAAAAAGATGAAGCGATTGACCTGCGCAAAGACCCGATGGCCTTACAGCGTTTGAAAGAAGCTGCAGAGAAAGCAAAAGTGGAACTGTCTTCTTCTTCTGAAACTGAGATCAATCTTCCTTATATTACCGCGGTGGACGGCGTGCCCAAGCACTTAGTGAAAAAACTGAGCCGTGCAAAATTTGAAGCCCTGGCTGATAATTTATTCACCCGTTGTTTGAAACCCTGCGAAGCGGCGTTGAAAGATGCCGGCTTATCCACTTCACAAATTGATGAAGTGATCCTGGTGGGTGGTTCCACCCGTATCCCGAAAGTGCAGGAGATCGTGGAGAAATTCTTTGGCAAAAAACCCAACCGGGGTGTGAACCCCGATGAGGTAGTAGCAGTAGGTGCGGCCATACAAGGTGCGGTACTGACCGGTGAAGTGAAGGATGTATTGCTGCTCGACGTTACCCCGCTGACACTCGGTATTGAAACCATGGGTGGTGTACTGACTCCGTTGATCCCTTCGAATACAACGATCCCGACCAAGAAATCAGAAGTGTTCTCCACCGCCAGCGATAACCAACCCGGTGTGCAGATACATGTGTTGCAGGGCGAAAGAAGTATGGCGAAGGATAACAAGAGCCTTGGTATGTTTAACCTGGATGGGATCCCGCCGGCACCAAGAGGTGTTCCGCAGATTGAAGTAACATTTGATATTGATGCCAATGGTATCTTACACGTTACTGCCAAAGACAAGGGAACCGGTAAGGAACAAAAGATCCATATTGAAGCAGGTTCCGGTTTGAGCAAGGACGAAGTGGAAAAAATGAAGGCTGAAGCAAGGGCCAATGAGGCCACCGATAAAGCCGAAAAAGAAAAAGTGGAAAAACTGAACCAGGCCGACAGCCTCGTGTTCCAGACCGAAAAACAACTGAAGGAATACGGCGATAAGATACCGGCTGATAAGAAAGCCACTATTGAGCAGGCTGCTGAAAAATTAAAAGAAGCCCATAAGGCACAGGATATACCGGCTATTGATACAGCTTTGGCTGCATTGAATGCTGCCTGGACAGCCGCCAGCGAGGATATGTATAAGAACACCCAGGAAGGTGCTGCACAACCCGGCCCTGATGCTGGAGCACAGCAACAAACTACCGGTGCTACTGCGAATGATAATGTGACGGATGTTCCTTATGAAGAGGTGAAGTAACCAGCTCTGAGCCTGGAAGAGTGATTAAAGAATAGTAATGATAAAGAGCCCCTGTACAGAAAATACAGGGGCTTTTATTTGTAAATACTAAATTTATATTATGGAACGCAGTTACGAAATATCAGAAGCATTTATTTCGGAAAGGGTAAATCAGTTATCTCAGCTGCCAAGAGAATATTATAAAAGGTTTGTTTTTCCAGATAACACGGTACAAGTTTACACATCGGCAAGCGATAAAAAAGTTTATGGGATAATCCATACACTTGACCCAAATGCTTTTTTTTATTTTGAGTCTCTTTATGACGAAAATCTCGATAAGCATAAACCTGAATTTCTGGTTGAGATAAAAAATGATACGGATTTGAAAGATGTTTGGAAGGAAAGGTGGGGTGTTGAATTAACTAATTTATCATAGATATTTTTCCTGCCCAGAGTCTCCCAACGGTGGCCTGCGGTAAGGAAAACCAGCGGGGACGCTGGGAGTTAGATGAACGCAATAAACAAAACAAAGACATGCGGCAGATAACAGATAAGGATAAAACCATTCCCGGAGTTCATGGATCAATTCGACGCTGAGAAGAAGGAAGGATGATGGGACTCCGGGCAATAAAGTAATTTGTACCTTTTACGCTGTTGTTGGTGTTTCTCACCAACAACACAGCTATAGGAATCTTGCAACACTTTCAGCTTCTGCAACTAAACCATTAAAATAGTTGTAATAATAATCTGTTTTCAATAGCCCACGGTTTTAAACCGTGGGCTATTTGTGTATGGTGAATGCTGCTGATTTTCACAATAGTAGTTTTTGCAGCCATCGGCATCACAATGCTTCCTCATTGCTATCCAGGCATTTTTCCTGTTTACTGAATCCGTAATTGCCCGGTATTGAACGGAGTTATTTATCACGGGAGGTTAAAAATCCTGTTTTTACAGGATAAATGCGCAGGGCATTCGCAGTAGGTTTACCCCGTCAAATTTTAATCATTAAATCATTCGTTCAGCATGAAAAAACATCTTCTTCCTGTCCTGTTGCTCCTCTGCGCCGGGCAGTTATTTGCACAAACTAAATTGGGTATAGCCACTTATACGGTGCCGGCAGGCTGGCAAAGCACATCCGGCAGATACTCCGTGGTGCTGGAAAATAAAATGAAAAAAGGCGGGCTTTGCCGGGTCACCATTTATAATACAGAAAAAGGGGCAGTGAATACTACGGCCGGCTACCTGGAACAGCGAAAAAATAAAAATGCCGGTAATACACGGTATAGCCAAAGTGAAAAGCAGGTGGTAAAGACGGAAACGAATGGGAATATTGGTTTTTCATCCTACGGCACCGGCACGGTAAATGAAAAAGAAGTCCGGGTTTATTTTTATTCGTTTACCAATGGACAGGAAACATTTTTTGTTGAACTGGTAACGGATAACAATGATTGTGTAAACGCTTTTAACCAATTCCTTACCAGTTTGCTGATAGACCCTGTTTCAACAGGTGCACAGACCAATGCCAGGGCTAAACGAAAAGCTGCCGGGGCAGCTCCCGCAGCCCCTGCACCAATAATGTGATGTTCAGTTACAGACCCATTTAATACTCTTAAAAATATTCTTCCGGCAGCTCACGGGTGAAAACCGTGAGCTGTTTTTTTGCAGCCGGTTGGCTACAGCCCTGTAAAGGATTTTACCGGGTGATTGCTTTTATTTTTTCGATCAGTTGCTGCAGGTCGCCATTGGCTTCATTTAGTTTGCTGTTACCCGGCAGGTTGTTTTGCTGGTAATTTTCAATGACCGGGGTGGCTATCATTAATTTCAGCAATTCATGCAGGCTTTTCAGTTCTCTTTCTTTACTGTTTAAGCTGGTAATGGAACTTTGCCAGTTACTGAGTTTGGTCAGGTAAGCAGCTTCGCTTTTATTGACGAGCTCAGCGGCCCGTTGTTTGGTTGTTGCATCGGGAATGGTATTGGCGTGTGACCGGGCATCAGCATAGTAGCGGCTGTTGTAGGCCGTAAAGCTGTTGTACTTTTCAAGGGCATCCTCTCTTTTTTTGTAAAAAGCATCGATGCCCTCCTCAATGGATTTGAGGTTGCTGTTCTGTTTAACAGCCTGTTCATAAAATTCATCCACCAGGTCTTTATAGCCACCGCTTCTTTTATCAATGCCGGAGGTTAAGACAATTAGAGTAACAAGTATTACAGCAACAAAAGCCGCCGGTTTTAAAAATTTTTTCATAAACGTTGTTTGATGTAATGAAGTAGTGAGTGGAAATTAGCGGATATTCCATAATAGCTGTATATTTTCCTGCTGGTTTAACAGAAAATCAACAGGCCACAGATTGCTGTAATAAACCGGGCCTGATTGACTAAATTTATTTTAACCGGTAAATACATGAGCACCCTTTTAACCCTCCTCAGCGAGTTAGAAAGCAAATTGCCTTTTATTGAACAAAAGAAGGAAGCCGTTTCGCAAGCCTCTGTTGGCTGGCACCTGGAACATAGTTTACTGGCGATGGTAAAAATGATATCGGCCACGGAGCATTCCAACCCGGCTGATTATAAATGGAAATTCAACTTCAAACGTTCTCTTGTATTGCTGCAGAGAAAGATACCGAGAGGCAGGGCCAAAGCCCCGGCTGCCGTAAAACCTGGTGATACGATCAGTGCCGGAACGATCATACCGTTGCTGGAGAAAGCAAAACAAAAAACGGAGCTGTTTGAGAAATTAAACAGTAATAAATATTTTACACATCCTGTCTTTGGTGATGTAAAACTGAAGCAGGCCGGAAGAATCATTGCAATCCATACTGCCCATCATCTGGCCATTATCAATGATATTTTAGGCGCTTAATCGTTTGAACTATTGCGGATATTAAAATCTTGTTCTGCACCGCCTACTTTAATTTCTTCAGCCGTTCTTTAATGTCTTTATCTGAAATAGTGGCTACATCAGCTTTGTCATAAATAGAGAGCAGAAAAATTGTTGTTTCCAGAACCTGAACGAAAGTAATTACCCGGCATCACCGGATTTGCCTTGTCCCTTCGATGTAATAGCAATACGTATCTTATAACAATTATTACCCAACGGAACCCCGAATTTTGGTTCTTTTTGTAACTGTGCTGCGAGTACTGCAATATCTTTTTTAAGCGAAGGATATTTCTTTGCCAGTTGTTTCAATTCCTTTTCAAACGGGGGAGTAGGAATAATATTATAGCTCATTCAGTAACTGGTTAAGGGATTTGGTTTTTGTTTTCCCTTTAGTATACTTTTTTACGAAATCAACGGATTGTGCAAGGTTATCAAGTACCTGCTTTTCCTTTTTTGTAGGAGGCTTTTTAGGTGTGGTTTTATAAACAGCATCTTCTTCCTGCACAACCATAAACTCAATCGAAAGCTGGTCAAGAAAACCCTTTACAACTTTTGCTTGTTTCTTGCTTTTTGTATTCACCACCAGTTTCATAGTCTAAAAATAAAAAGAATACCGGAGAAGTATTTCACCTATATCCACTGCTGACTGTTATGACAGATCATTGCGCCAGCAAATGATCCAGGTTTTCATGTGCCGCACTGAAACCTTCTTTAAAGCCCATACTGGTTATTTTCTCCAGGTCTTCCCGGCTGGCAAATGTTACGGTCACTTTGACTTTTGTACCGCCGGCTGTTTGGGCAAATGCACTTTCCCAGTGCATACCGGGCAGGTCGCCGCTTTTGTTTCCTTCTTCATCACAAAATGTATCCTGCATTGTAAAGCGTTTTAATAGTTCAATAAGAAGATAATCTGCCCGGCACCAGAATTTGCTGCCGTCCGGGCCCAGCATATAATAATGCCAGTAACCACCTTCCCTGAAATCCATGGTTTTGGTAATGGCCTTGAAAGGGTGGGGAGCCCACCATTGAGCGAGAATTTCAGCATCGGTCCATGCTTTCCACACCTGTTCCGGTGTGCCGTTGAATTCTCTTTCAACCAGCAGGGTATTATTGCCGGGGTTTTCGGTGAAAATGGTTTTCATTATTGAGTGTTTTAGGTTTAAGTTCCTGTTATGTTTTTGACTATTTATTTGACGTGCGGGTTATTTGTGCAACTGAACAGTTGCAAATATAGGCAACCTTTTGGTTGCGGGAAATATTTTTTTTCCCGGGGGCTTCGTTATCAACCAATAGCGGGATGGCAGCCGTTTCCGGCCAGGCAGAGGGTGGTAAAATGTTTTGGTCCCTCTGGAATTTGTTCTACCTTTTTACTTCACCAAAACAACAAATGATATGAAAAAACTTCTTTTCCTGCTGCTCATTGCCATCAGCAGCATTTGTATTTCCTGCAACAATGAAGGAGGTCTCTCAGCTAAGGCTAAGAAAAACCTGGAAGTGAATGATGCGATCATGAAAGCGTATGAAGCCGGTGATTTTAGTAAAATGGGTGACTATATTGCTGCTGATGCCGTTGACCACGGCAGTGACAAAGGCTATGATGTAAAAGGGCTGGACAGTATTGTTGCGGATATGAAACGTTACCGGGCCATGATGCCGGATATGAAATCATCGAATACCCGCAGTCTTGCCGATGACGAGTATGTTTTTACCTGGGCGACTATTACCGGGAATATGGGTGGGAAACCCGTGACTATGTCAAGCATAGATGTATCGAAATTCAAAGATGGGAAAGCTGTGGAGCATTGGATGTATATGGATCCTAAAGATATGATGGCAATGATGCCGCCACCGCCGCCACCGGCTGCGCAGGACTCAATTAAATAATGATTTTAGCTTTTTTTGTTCTTGAAAATGCCCGGGTGACACGGGCATTTTTTGCCGTTTCCCAAAGCGCCACAACTGTTTTGGACCAGGATTCTTGCTCATATTTCAAGAGAAATGACAGAATGCACTGCTTCAATGGCAGGAAATCGCAGGTATCACACTGTATTGTCAGGCAGGCTATTCCTGATTTACCCCGGCACGGTTCTTATTATTAAATGCATTGCCCGGTAACGCCAGGGTTTACCTTGCTTATAATTAAATTGGTTATGGAGATAGAAATATTCACTCTTGCTGACTTTGCACAGGATAATAATTCAAAACTGACTGTTGTCGGAACCTTTGATGCTATACAGGCAAAGCAATTCCCGGTGCAACATCCGTCCTGCTCAGTAGCCTGCCGTTTGCGTTTCGGCATCAAAGAAACCGGGCAGCATGAATTCAAACTCCGGCTCACTGATGCCGGTGCAAAAGAGATTTTGCAGCCTATTGAAGGCAATATCAATATCGGCGCCCCGCCAAACGGGCAATTTGCCTCCATCAATATTGTAATCAATTTTAACCAATTGCAATTTGACAAACCCGGCCGTTATTCCTTTGAGTTATATATTGACGGCGAATGGAAATCAGGTTTGCCCCTGTTTTTGAACCAGGTGAATTAAGCCAGCCTTTTCTTTCCGATCCTTAACAGATTTTTAGTAACGTGCTGAAACCATTGCCAGCAGTGCATTCCAGGGAGAATAAGATGCCCGCATAAAGGAGTTGGTTGTCTGTTTTATCTTCTCTTTCCTTGGAAGGGCAGGTATAAAACCGTATCTTTGCGGCATCAATCTGAGAGATGTAGTATACTTACAAACAGGCGACAGAATTCAACACTTCTTCTAACGATTCTTAGTGTATTTCTCCCTTAAGCCTCAGATCAATTTTGTAAACATTTAAAAAGGAAATAAATCATGAAGAGTGATGTGATGCCATCTATTGTCCAGATGGAACCGGATGTATTAAAGAACCTGGTAAAAGAAGTAAAAGAAACTTTAGCAAAGGACATTTTGATCCCTGGTGACAGTGAACGAACATTCACGGCCGCAGACCTGTGGAATATCCGCAGGAACGCAAGAACGGCACAGGGCCGTTTTGCCAGGTAAGCCAATTTGAAAAGAGCCTCCGGGGCTCTTTTCCGTTTAAAGCAGCT
Organism: Chitinophagaceae bacterium UBA4411; assembly: GCA_002400415.1. Taxonomy (GTDB): domain Bacteria; phylum Bacteroidota; class Bacteroidia; order Chitinophagales; family Chitinophagaceae; genus CADEDV01. The sequence goes on along the minus strand of DGQP01000014.1, from coordinate 322,277 downwards.
CTTTGTAATATCTGTGGCTGACTTCTTTCAAGATTTGCCATGACAGGAGTCATCTGTAACTGCCTTTCTGATTGCATAGATTTAGAAAGAGAATAGTACTGTGAAACGAAAGAGTCTTTCATTGAGGACAGCTAAAAACACTTGATTATGAGTTACCTCATTGTTTATATGAGCCAGTATGGCACCACCCAAAAATTGGCGAACTACCTGTCGCAGGAATTAGATGATAAAGTGAGGCTCGTTAACCTGGCTAACGAGGCCATGCCGGATATTGAATCATGGTCAACTGTGATCATCGGCTGTTCTGTTCATATGGGCCAGGTCCAGAAAAAGATCCGCCAGTTTCTTGAGCTGAACGAAAAACAATTGCTGCTAAAACGGCTGGGGTTATTTCTCTGTTTTATGAATATGGATGAATCAACTGTGGAATTTGACAGCGCATTTCCTGAATCACTTCGGAAGCATGCCGTGGCGCACGGCTTATTCGGAGGGGAGTTGTTGTTGGAAAAGATGAATTTCCTGGAACGGCTGATGGTGAAAGCGGTGCGGGGCGTAAAGGAATCAGTATCTGTGGTGGATGAAGATGCGGTAGAAGAATTTTTACGCCTGATCAGGGAATAACAGATAAGATACCTGATCAGGGGGACGGTGCTTTTGCGGCAGCAGGTTTTTCATATATGAACCGTACCATCGCATTTTTCTTATCATCTGAAGTAAGATAGAGCTGGTACCGTTTATCGCCGGCATTAATGATCATCAATGCAGTATTTGGAGGTATAGAGCCAAGATTTTCCCCAACCATGATAACTTCCTGTATCGTTCGCTGCAGGTCAATTTTAATAGTTGCTGTAACCGGTTTGGCAGTCAGCATTTTTCTGGATACTACAGGCATATCATTTACATAAACCGAAATAGTATCACCGTCTATCACCCCGTTATCATAAAAATCAAGTTTAACAACCCCAGTGTCCACATAGATCGTTTTGACCAGTTCATTCTTTCTTTCCGTCAGGGTTTTTGGCAGGTTGGGCTTGAAGGCAGATTTGGTGATTCTTGTCAATACAATTGTGCCGGGCGGGCAATTTGATTTATTATCCATGGTCTTACCGGTCCAGGACCCCCGCAATTGTTCCTCATTACCCCCTTTATGGTAAGAAAAATTGTATCGTTTGATGCAGGGAGTACAGTCGGGAGGAATATGAAAACTGGTAACACCAATCTCGTTGATGAGAAGGATGTTGCTGTCCGGTCTGAATATTCCTTCAAAAGTTTCCCTTACATAATTGCTGGTATCAGAATAGTGATAAGAAACTCCTGTTATCTTATTACCGGCTACAGTCAGTTGTAATTCTATATTGTAAACAGGGAAGCAACCACCGGGTTCCATTACCAGTTTACCCTTCCAGATGCCATTGATATCCTGTGCCCGGACGCAGCACATGGACAATAGCAACATGAATAAAAGGGTAATACGCTTCATAAAAAATGAAAATAGGCCAAATTAATAAAAGCCAAAGCAGAAATTACAGAAACGGTCACCCGGTCTTTCTCCTGTAGTTCTTTTTTACATTATGATAAGGCAATTGCGGGGTCATTTGGGTTTGACATACCTGAACCTGACCACAGCATTTTTCTGTTCAGTAGACGTGATGCGGACATCAAAACGTTGCTCGCCGGACTCAACGATCATCAGTGAGGTATTGGGTGGAATACGTCCAAGATTTTCGGCCACCATCACCAGTTCATGCTCTGAATTGTCTTCGTCCATTTTCAGTTTTACGATAAGCGGGGATGCTGTCAGCCGTTTCGAAGAAAGTACCAGTTTCTTGTCCATATACACAGAGATCGTGTCATCATCGATTTCGCCGTTATCATACAGTTTTACGGTTACATTTTCATCTGTTACTATTAAAATCTTTACGAGTTCATTGGTACGACTCTTAAGGACAAAAGGAGTGGGTATATTCTCGGGTATGGCCTTCTTGACAACAGGGGCGGCTGGTATTGTTTTAAGTGCAGTGTCAATTTTTGGTGTTACCACTAACGGGCTGGCAGGAACAGGCGGTTTAGTTACAGGTTTTTTAACCGGTGGTTTAACGGACGGTTTAGTTGTTGCCGTTTGTTTTTTTACAACCGGCGGATTGTTTTTTGTAGTAACCGGTGGTTTTGTTGTGGGCGCCCTGGCTGCAGGGGTTTTAGGAGCCGGTTTTCTTAGAAATGGCTCCAGGTAAAAATCGGAGGCAGCAACCCGCCTTAGCGAAACCCGGCCGCCACCGCAATCACCCCAATAAGAACTATCAACGGATAATGGCTTTTCATTCCTGCCCACATAAGTACCTTCCAGGAATTCTTCATTACCTGATTTTGAATAAGTGAGTGTGTAGTTCATAATGCAGGTCATGCCACCCAATACACTTTTTACTTCCACCGTGCGGATTTCTTTGATCTTTAAAGTCTTTGTGTTTTTAACATAGCTTCCGGTCATGGTTGCTTTGCCATAGAAACGAACATCTAAGTAAGAATAAGAAACACCGCTGGCTGCATATGATTTGTTGTGGGAGAGTTGAAATTCCAATTTGTAAAACTGCCCGTCTTCAGACATAAAAAAGCCTTTCCAGATACCTGTCAGATCCTGTGAGAAGACGGGAAGATTGGAAAAAAGGGCCAGCAGAATAAAAAACAGGCAAGTCCTTCTGAATAGCTGTTTCATCACGGCTCAAAACTAACGAATTGATTCGTATTGCAGAACGGCATTGGGCAAGAGTTTGTTAATTTTAACGTGTTTAAAAGATATTCCTGTTCATGTGTTTTGGCCGGTATTTTTTTATTCTCTTCTTTTTCTGTATCTCTCATCTTGCTAACACGCAGATCAGTGACAGGTCTGTTGCATTGCTGGCCCGCCTGGATTCTGTCCGGCAAAGTCATTCTGTATCGAAACATTTTGCTGATATCTATTTTGAAACTACTATCGGGGCGGTGAATTATTTTTCAGGTACTGACGAAAGGGTGCAGCAACTGATGGAAAGGCTGGAACTTCAATTTGCCGGTTATTTCTTCCGGGCCGCAGAAGCATACAGGCAGAAGGAGACCATACCCGATGCATGGCAGGCTTATTACCGGGACAGCACTGCTTCATCATTGCGGTATATTTTATATGGGATCAATGCTCATATTAACGGTGATATCTGGCAGGCATTAACCGATGCTTTTACAGCAGCGGAACTAGAAGAACTCAAACCCTGGTATTTTGCATACTATGGTGAGTTACAGAAAGAATATGAAATTGTTTATCGAAGGGCGTTAGCGCAAAATAAAAAGCTGAGACTATTCCATAGCCTTACCATCGGATTGGATAAAGCATATGGTAAAATATTACTGAAGCGCTGGAGAAACCGGCAGGTAAAACTGGCGGTACTTTATTTCAATGACCGGCCTTTATTCGAAAAAAAACTAAAACGCCTGCGGGGAAAAGCCCGGCGGCTTGACCGGCTGATCAGCAGGAATATATAATAACCCGGGCTTGATTGTGAATCCCTGTAAATCAGCCGGATTTTGCTAAATTTGCACTCTCTATAAAACAGGGATTTATTACATGATCAAGATTACACTTCCGGATGGTGCTGTCAGGGAATATGAAAAAGGAACGACTGCACTTGATATTGCAAAGTCTATTTCTGATGGGCTGGCCCGAAAAATTCTGGCAGCCAGTGTGAACGGGCAGGTATGGGATGTCACGAGGCCAATTAACGAGGATGCCACTTTCAAACTGCTGACCTGGAACGATGCTGATGGAAAAAATACATTCTGGCATTCTTCCGCTCACCTGATGGCCGAAGCGGTTGAATCGATGTACCCGGGTGTGAAATTCTGGGTGGGACCGCCGGTAGAAAATGGTTTCTACTATGATATGGATCTTGGAGATAAAAAGATGACCGAGGAAGACCTGGCAGTTTTAGAAAAGAAAATGAACGAACTGGCTAAGAAGAATAACCAGTATATACGGAAAGAAATTTCAAAAGCAGACGCAGTTCAGTACTTTACTGAAAAGGGTGATGAATACAAACTGGACCTGCTGAGTAACCTGCAGGATGGTGAGATCACTTTTTACACGCAGGGTGAATTTACTGATTTGTGCCGTGGACCGCATATTCCCAACACCGGCCTCATTAAAGCTATTAAGCTTATGAGTATTGCTGGTGCTTACTGGAAAGGAGATGAGAAAAACAAACAACTTACAAGAGTGTATGGTGTCACTTTCCCGTCCCAAAAGGAGCTGGATGAGCACTTGGCGATGCTGGAAGAAGCAAAGAAAAGGGATCACCGGAAACTGGGTAAGGAATTAAGCATCTATACTATGGATGATGATGTGGGACCCGGCCTGATCTTGTGGATGCCCAACGGAACTATTATTATCGAAGAACTGGAGAAACTGGCTAAAGAAACAGAACTGGCTGCGGGTTATAAAAGAGTGGTAACACCGCATATCGCCAAAGAAAGTATGTATCTGACCAGCGGGCACCTGCCTTATTATGCTGACAGTATGTTTCCGCCGATGGAGATGGATGGCGAAAAATATTACCTGAAGGCGATGAATTGCCCGCATCACCATAAAATATTTGATGCCGAGCCGAAGAGCTACAGGGATATGCCTTACCGTATTGCGGAATACGGCACCTGTTACAGGTATGAGCAAAGCGGCGAGTTGTTTGGATTGATGCGGGTTCGTTGTTTGCATATGAACGATGCGCATATCTACTGTACCAAAGAACAATTTGCACAGGAGTTCAAGGCTGTAAACGATATGTACCTGAAATATTTTAAGATATTCGGGATCGAGAAATATGTGATGCGTCTGAGTTTGCATGACCCGGAAAAACTGGGGCAGAAATATGTGAATGAACCGGCCCTCTGGCTGGAAACGGAAGACCTGGTAAGGAAAGTGCTGATTGAAACAGGTGTACCTTTTGTGGAAGTAAAAGGAGAAGGGGCTTTTTACGGGCCCAAGATTGATGTGCAGATATGGAGTGCAATAGGCCGTGAGTTTACTCTGGCGACTAACCAGGTGGATTTCGCACAATCCCGCAGCTTCAATCTTTCCTTCACTAACCAAAATAATGAACGGGAAATACCGCTGATTATTCACCGGGCACCATTGGGTACTCATGAACGGTTTATTGGGTTCCTGCTGGAACACTATGCCGGGAAACTTCCGCTGTGGCTGGCGCCCGTGCAGGTGAAAGTGCTGCCGATCAGCGACAAGTTTATCGACTATGCAAAATCTGTGTCAGATAAACTGAAAAAAGCTGATATTCGTGCAGAGGTAGATGACCGCAACGAGAAAATCGGTAAAAAGATCCGGGATACCGAACTGATGAAAGTGCCTTATATGCTGGTGGTGGGAGAAAAAGAAATGAATGAGAACAAGGTGGCAGTAAGAAGGCAGGGTAAGGGTGATCTTGGGGTAAAATCAATAGATGAATTTTTGCATGAAGCTGTGGAAGAGGCCAGGGAACGAAAAGCCGAATAGAATAATATAACGATAATGGCAACAATGTTGCCGGCTTGCAGAATACTTTTCCTCAATCCTGATGAGGACTTAATAAAAATGAAAATTGCTCTCCTTCAGGGGTCGGGAGCTTAACTAAAAAAACTAAATGGCAGTACCACAAAAACCCGGAGGAGGGTTCAACAGGCCACCAGGAAGCGGAGGTTTTAAGCCCGGCGGTGGCGGATTCAACAAAGGCGGTTTTAACAGGGGCAGGTTTGCTCCCCGTAAAGAAGCAGAACATCGTATCAATCATTTTATCCGTGTGCCGCAGGTGCGGCTGGTGGGGGAGAACGTGGAAGTAGGTATTTACTCCACACAGGATGCCCTGAAGATGGCACAGGAACAAGGTCTTGACCTGGTGGAGATTTCACCGACTGTTGATCCACCGGTTTGTAAGATCATCGATTATAATAAATTCCTCTACGATAAGAAGAAGAAGGAAAAAGAAATGAAGGCTAAAAGCAAAGTCTCTGAAGTAAAGGAGATCCGCTTTACGCCCAATACAGATGATCACGATTTTGATTTCAAGGCCAAGCATGCGATTGAGTTTTTGAAAGAAGGTAATAAGGTAAAAGCCTATGTGCAGTTCAAAGGACGTGCAATACAGTTCCAGGACAGGGGCCAGTTACTGTTACTGAAGTTTGCAGAGAGGCTTGCAGAAATAGGTGTGCTGGAAAATATGCCGAAGATGGAAGGACGCAGGATGCTGGCAATGTTTGCGCCTAAAGGCAAGAAGAAATCTTAAGTATAGAACTCTTTTAGTAAGAAGCCATCCTCCCGGATGGCTTCTTACTAAGTGGCTGGTAAACGTGAATTAAAAAAGGAAGTGAAATTTTTCCTTACCATTTTATACGGCTATTTTGGGTTATTGTTTACCAAATTAAATAACATGAAAAAAACTTTATACCTGGCGCTTTTGACGGTTGTAATAAGTAGTGCATCCTGTTCAACAGCTGACCAGAAAGTGCCGCAAATGGCGGCCGATTTTTGTAACTGTTTTTCAAAGATGGAAAAAGATCTCAGCGAATCAACAAAGAATATAATGGCTAAGGCTTCAGAAGCTGCAGACCCTGAAAAATCACTTCAGAACGCTGTACTGGCAATGAATGAAGAAGACCAGGCTGCTATTGCGGAAGAGATGGAAGGCTTCAGTGAAATGGAGGATGAGAATTCGGAAATTGGCAAATGCATTAAAAATGTGGAGAAGAAATATGGTAATGCGTATACTTTTAACCAGGAAAAGTTTGCCCAAAAAATCATTAAAGAACTGGAATCAAAACAGGGTTGTGATTTTACAGCCTCGCTTCTTAAATTGGGATTAAGAATGGAAAAGAATTCAAAAAAATAACTATACGTTTCCTGAATAGCCCGACTTAATGCAAGCCGGGCTATTTTTATCTTTCCTGTATTCAACCGCTGAGATAAAATCACCGGTGATTCCATGTTTAACCATCGCTTTCTGTATATTGAGCACTTATTAAATCACCAAATCGAATGTTTATGCGTTCACTCTTCAACCGATGGGGACTGACTGTGCTGGCGTCCGCTCTTTGCATGGCAGCTGCAGCCCAGGCTCCGATTTCCCGCGATACAACAAAGGGGCCAATGAATGGGCCCGGTGGTATCCGTCCTTCCTCCAATGGCCCGAAACCTTACAAAGAAGTTATTACTGATAAAGTGAAGACTGATGAAGGGCTTTTTAAGGTTCATAAATTAGACGATAAGTATTTTTTCGAGATACCGGATTCTCTACTGGGTCGTGATATATTGATAGTAGGTCGTCTTTCCAAGGCGCCTGCCGGGGTAGGCAGTTATGCAGGAGATGCCATTAATCAAAAGACGATACGTTTTGAAAAAGGCCCCAGGGATAAAATATTTTTAAAGCTGATCTCTTTCCTCGAAACCGGGAGGGATAGTACAGAGGGAATGTACAAAAGTGTAATGAACAGTAATATGCAGGCTATAGCTGCGGCTTTTGATGTGAAGGCTTATTCAAAAGATTCATCCGCCAGCGTAATTGAAATTACGGAGTTTATTAACGGGGATAATGATGTTTTCTTTTTCTCTTCAGGGGCCAAACGCCAGTTTGGTTTATCGGGTAATCCACAATCAGATAAGTCTTATGTCGTTTCGATGAAGTCATACCCGATGAATATAGAGTTGAAAACGGTTAAGACATATATGCGTACACCAACACCAACAAGCGGTTTATCTGTTGGTTTCCCGGGAGCTGGCAGCGCTGCCGGCCAGCCTGTTACTTTTGAGCTGAACACTTCATTAGTTGTTTTACCAAAAGTGCCTATGCAGCCGCGTTATTTTGATGACAGGATTGGTTACTTCACCACCCAGACTATTACCGACTTCGATTTAAATCCGCAGGGAATCGACAGGTATCGTTTTATTGCCAGGTACCGGCTGGAACCCAAAGATGCGGATATAGAAAAATATAAAAGAGGGGAATTGGTGGAACCCAAGAAACAAATTGTTTATTACATTGATCCGACAACACCCAAAAAATGGGTTCCTTATCTTATAGCAGGTATCAATGACTGGCAGGCGGCATTTGAAAAAGCAGGGTTTAAAAATGCGATTGTTGGTAAAGTGGCACCCACATATGAGGAGGACAGTACATTTAGCCTGGACGATGCCCGGCATAGTGCCGTTGTCTACAAAGCTTCTGATATTCCCAATGCAAGCGGCCCGAATATTCATGACCCGCGAAGCGGTGAGATCATTGAAAGCCATGTGAATTGGTATCATAATGTAATGAGTCTTTTACGGAACTGGTATATGGTACAGGCCGCTGCTGTTGACCCTGAAGCGAGGAAAATGGAATTTGATGACAAGCTGATGGGCGAATTGGTCCGTTTTGTTAGCAGTCACGAAATTGGCCATACATTAGGCCTTCGTCATAATTTTGGTTCATCCTCCACTACACCTGTTGAAAAATTAAGGGATAAAGCTTGGGTGGAAGCAAATGGCCATACCGCATCTATTATGGATTATGCACGTTTCAACTATGTAGCCCAACCCGAGGATAATATCTCTCAGATCGGCTTATTTCCCCGCATTGGAGATTATGATAAATGGGCGATTGAGTGGGGATATCGCTGGTTCCCGCAGGCAAAGTCTGCAGACGAGGAAGTGCCAGTGCTGAATAAATGGGCGATTGAAAAACTGGAGGCTAATAAACGCCTCTGGTGGGGTGATGGAGAAGGCAACCGTGGAGACCCGAGAAGCCAGACAGAAGATCTGAGCGATAATGCAATGAAAGCAAGCAGCTATGGTATTAAAAATCTGCAGCGTATCATTCTCAAACTTCCTGATTGGACCAAACAGGCAAACAAAGACTACACCGGCCTGGCAGAAATGTACAGAGAGGTGGCGGGGCAATTCAGCCGCTATATTGGTCATGTTTCTAATAATGTCGGTGGCCTTCAGCGTACACCGAAAAGAGTGGAACAAAACGGTGCAGTTTATGAATTCACGCCGAAGACTACGCAAAAAGAAGCAGTTTCATGGATACAATCCAACGTATTCACTACTCCTGTTTGGGTGATTCAGAAAAAGATAACAAGCCTTACGAATTTGACACCGCTTTCAATAGTGGGGGGATTACAGGACAGGGCGTTGGCTGGGTTAGTAAATGTCAGCACTATCAATAACCTGATCAGGTTTGAGTCCGAAGACCCGGCAAATGCCTATACCGCTACAGAATTGCTGAATGATGTCCGCAAAGGAGTCTTTACGGAATTAGCAACCCGTAAACCAATAGATGTTTACCGCCGTCAATTGCAAAAATCATTGACTGAAAGATTAATTAGCCTCATCGGCACACCTGATCCGCAGATGGCGGCCCAGGCAGCTGCTTTTGGTATCAGCCTTGGGTTTTCAAAAACTGGTGATGGTCTGTCATTAATAAAAGCACAGTTAAAAACACTGGCTGCTGAAATCAGGGCCGCTGCCACGGTCTATGCAGACGCAGCTTCCCGGAACCACCTGCTTGACCTGCAGGACCGGATAAAAACAGCGCTGGAACCTAAATAAGGATACCCTTGTTATTGCTTAAGCGACCGCCTGAAGGCGGTCGCTTTTGTTTAATACATTGATTTTAAATTTCTTGAGGCAAATTCATTCCTTAATTATTGTTATCTTTTTGACCTTTGAAACTTGGATTTACTACCTTATCTTTGCAGCCCGTAAATCTGAACAAATTCGGTAAAACGGAAGTTCTTCATAAGAACGATTAGCTGAAGAGGTTCGACAAAGGTCCCCCGGTGGGGAATGCCTCAAAGCTGTAATATTTAATACTGGGTAAAATGCCTAAAGTAAAAACTAATTCCAGCGCCAAAAAACGCTTTAGAGTGACGGCGACAGGAAAGATCATGCACCAAAAGAGTTTTAAGCGTCACATCCTGACCAAAAAATCCAAAAAACGTAAACGTAACATGAGAATGGACGGAACAGTGGCAAAATCACACGTTGATTTTGTAAAACGCCTGTTACGCCTGAAGTAAAATGTCTATAAGCTGGCTGGCAGCTTCAGACTACTTCAATAAACTCAACTTTTAATTTTAAACTCTTTCAGATATGCCTCGTTCAAAAAATGCAGTTGCTTCCAAGGCACGCCGCAAAAAAATATTAAAACAAGCCAAAGGTTTCTATGGTAAACGTAAGAATGTATTAACGGTAGCCAAGAACGTAGTGGAAAAAGGGATGACCTACATGTTTGTAGGCCGTAAATTAAAGAAAAGAGAATATCGCTCTCTGTGGATTGCCCGTATCAATGCGGCAGTTCGTGCAGAAGGGATGACCTACTCTGAATTCATCAACAAATTACAGAAGAAAGGAATTGAACTGGACCGTAAAGTACTGGCCGATCTGGCCATGAACAACCCGGAAACGTTTAAAAACCTGGTTGCTTCTGTGAAGTAATTAAATAAAACCCTGAGCTGAAAGCCCTGCTGAATAAGCGGGGCTTTTGTTTTTCCTGATCCCGGGGCGGAGATTTTTTGCCCCTTAATTTTTACAATCGTATACATTTGTAGCCTTAAAAGCATGTCTAACCCAATCTATTTTTACTGTCAATGACGAACTCCTACCACGACCTGGTAAAACAAACATTCAACTTTCCCCAGGAAGGTTTGAACGTAAACGATGAAGGTTATCTTCATTTTAACGGTCTTGATCTGAAAGCCCTGATCGATAAATACGGCACTCCGATGAAAATGACCTACCTGCCCAAGATCGGGATGCAGATCAGGAAGGCAAAAACCATGTTTGCCAATGCTTTCAAAAAACACAAGTACGAGGGGAAGTACCATTATTGTTATTGTACCAAGAGCTCCCATTTTTCATTTGTGGTGGAAGAAGCACTGAAACATGATATTCACCTGGAGACTTCTTATGCTTATGATATTGAGATTATAAAAAAACTCTACGAAAAAAAGAAGATCACCAAGGATATTCATATTGTGTGTAATGGGTATAAAGAAAAGAGTTATACCCGCCGCATCGCTAATCTTCTTAATTCCGGGTTTAATAATGTAATCCCTGTTTTGGATAACAAAGATGAACTGAAGGAGTATGCAAAAACCGTAAAAGGGCCTTTTAAACTGGGGATCAGGGTGGCCGCAGAGGAAGAACCTAATTTCCCTTTTTATACTTCCCGGCTGGGCATCCGTTCAAAAGATATTCTTGAGTTTTATGTAGACAGGATAGAAGGTTATGAAAGCAAGTTCCAGCTAAAGATGCTTCATATATTCCTGAACAAAGGGATCAAGGATGATATATACTACTGGAGTGAGTTAAATAAGATTATCAACCTGTATTGCCAGTTGAAAAAGATTTGCCCGGAACTGGATTCCATTAATATTGGCGGAGGTTTCCCCATTAAGCACTCCCTGGGTTTTGAATATGATTACCAGTTCATGATCAACGAAATTGTTGGTAATATAAAATCAGCCTGTAAGAAAGCAAAAGTGCCAATGCCGAATATCTTCACTGAATTTGGCAGTTATACAGTGGGGGAGAGTATGGCGCATATCTACAGTGTGATCGGTGAAAAAGTGCAGAACGACAGGGAAACATGGTATATGATCGATTCCTCTTTCATCACCACATTACCGGATACCTGGGGTATTGGCGAGAAATTCCTCATGCTGCCCGTGAATAAATGGGACTCCGACTATCAGCGGGTTGTACTGGGCGGCATTACCTGTGACAGTCATGATTATTATGATTCAGAAGAGCATATTAATGAAGTGTTCCTGCCCAAGATCAACGGTGGAAATGAACCTTTATATGTTGGTTTTTTCCATACAGGTGCTTACCAGGACCAGATAAGCGGATATGGAGGAATCAAACACTGTCTTATCCCTTCACCCAAACATGTGATTGTTGGGTATGATAAGAATGGGAAACTAACCGATTGGCTATATGCAAAACAGCAGACTGCCCAGAGTATGCTGAAAATATTAGGATACATGAAGTGAACTCCTGTAAAGAGAACCGGGAGTTAGTAAAAGAGCAGCGCTAATTCCCGGTTCCCAATTACTCAATACTTTCCCCGCTTACTATACTTCCTGCCGAAACGTTTCCATTCCCTGTACTCGTAATTATTATAACGTACTTTTTTTACCTGGCCTTTATCCAGGTAAAACCTGTTATCATAACCCTGCCAGTACACAAATCCCTGCGGGCTCCGGTGAAAAAAACGGCCATCGGGATTCCGGCTCATAGTGAATCCGGGGCTGGGAGTAAGAATCAGGGAAACATGTGAATTGTAACGGGCCTGGGGTTGGTTATAGTATTGCCGGCCGGAACTGCAACTGGCAGCGCTTCCAATCACGACCATCAATACTACCGCTTGTAGAATTTTTATCATTTTCATGATTTATGATTTTACATTAGCGAGACAATTCATTTGCCGCAAAATCATAAACCATTTTAACATGCGATATTTTTTGTTATTGTTAACAGCAGGCATTCTGGCCATCAATGCCACGGCACAGCGTACTGAAGATTCTGTAAAAAACGCCGTCAACAAGTTGTTTACTGCAATGAAAGAGTCGGATGTGGTTATGATGAAAAATTCTTTTACTTCTAATGCAGTGTTACAGACTATCGGCAGATCTAAAGAAACCGGAGCTGTTGTGGTTACCAGCGAAGATGTGAATGCATTTGCTGAATCTATTCAGCAAATTGCTAAAGGAGAGGCGGATGAACAGATCGTTTTTGAAACTATCAGGATTGACGGTGATCTTGCCAGTGTATGGACGCCGTATAAATTTTATTTCAAAGGGAAGTTCAGCCATTGCGGAGTCAACTCCTTCCAGCTGGTGAGGCTGGATGGCGAGTGGAAAATTCAATATATAATTGATACAAGAAGAAGGCAGGGCTGCCAGTAGTTATTTTCCTTTGAGCCTGTATTTTTTGGTAACCTTCGGGTTATTGAAATAATTGTTCAGTTCCTCTTCGGTCATATTGTTGGTAATGTCAACAGGCACATCGATCAATTGCATCTGGCTTTGCTTCAGTTCGTCTTTAAGCTTGTTCATTTTGTTGGCAATGCCCGGGTCTTTTTCACCTATCAGGGAATAATCAAAGATCATATATTCCAGCCGCTTAATAGAAGAACGGATAAGGGAAGCCTGGTTCTGTTCTACTGTTTTATTCGGAGAAGTGGCTTCTTTTACCGGAACCAATGCCACGCCAACACTCGGCAGAATTTTACCTGCAGTTTTCGATGACTCACCTCCCGTGGTGGAAAGTATAGTGCCAGTAAGGGCAGAAGTGGCAGAAGTGAGATCAAATGTGGCACGGGCTGTTTTTGTTTTTTTCAACCGTTTGTCGATTTGCAGGAAAGTATATTTCAACCTGAGAATATAACTTTTGATATTGGCAACAACATTTTCATATTCTTGTTTGGCCAGGGGGTAATTCAGGGCATCTTTAACAATCAGCTTGACAACGGCAGTATCTTTTGAGTTAAACCGGCTGGACCCTATAAAACTCAGGTTCACAATTTTTTCTTTTCCAGGGTCTGTTTCTTTCACAAAATCATAGGGGGGAGTCCAGGCAAATTCATCATCACATTTTTTTACAAGCGTATAGTTACTGATGGGGGTACTGCTGGTAAAAAGAATAGTCTCTATGGCGAAGGTTCCATTTTCACACAACACATTGAAAAGAACTGGTTGCCCTTCTTCCACGGTCAGAGTTCCGGCAACTGTTGGTTTTACCCTTGGCAGCACGATATCAGTATTATAAAAAGTCAGGATAAAGCCGGTATCGACTTTTTCAGTAGGGTCAACCAGGCTTTGAACACCCAGTTTCACAGAATATTCCTGGTCATATTTTAGTTTTCCCGACATAAAATAGGATTTTTCAGCTTTGAAAGTAAGCAAGCCATTATCCTTATTGATCTTGAGCCCGGCAGGAGAATTTTTGATATACCAGTAATACCTGGAGTCGTCTTTGTTGATGGCGAGCTGGTAAGAAAGCATGGAGTCCACATGAATGGAGAAATAAGGATTCAGGTTAGTGATACGCAGGGAAGAATCTGCTTCATGTTTTACAGAAATGTTAACAGAGTCTGCGACCTGTGCATTGGCACTGTGGATTGCCAGCAGGCAACTAATCAGGAAAATAAGCCTTACTCTCATGTGGTTTTTTTCAGACCGCAATATTACCGTATTTGTGTTGATTGGCCAGCGGCATTGGTTACCTGCACCCAAAAAGAAACCCCCTGTAGACACAGGGGGTGTAAACCAAAACCAACTGCTTATGAGAAAATCTTAATTACTTATTTGACGTTACCTGATGTTTATTTCCTTCGCTGTTTCTTTGACTGTTTCTTTTTTCGGAAGGTTTAATGTTAAAACACCATTAACATATTGCGCTTCGATATTGTTTGCTTCAATCTTTTCGTCTATTGTAAAGACCCTCCTGAAAGAACGATAGTTGTATTCCTTACGGATTTGTTTTTTTGTCTCGTCTTTTACCTCTTCTTTCTTTTCTGCAGAGATTGTTAGTACCTGCTGATCCAGGTTTACTTTGAAATCTGTTTTTTCGAAACCCGGCGCCACCACTTCAAGGCTGTAACCCTTTTCTGTTTCCAGGATATTTACAGGCACAAACCCTTTCCACTGTGGTTCAGCCTCATTCCTGAAAAGTCCTGGCAATTCGGTAAAGAAGTCGTCTACAAAACTGTTGAAGTTCCTTTCAAAAGGCTTCCTGTTTAATTTTACGAGTGTCATAGTTATTTAGTTTTTAAGTTTATGTATTTACTTACGCTTTGCAGTCCGACAAACGACATACCAACCGGTTTTCTGTGGCCTTTTACTGTCATTGGTTCTTAAACCTTGACAGCTGTATGTCATAATTTCCGAAATGCGAAAAATTTTCTGACATAATTTCCAACAATGACCCGGTAAAAGATTGCTGATAAACTTTTTCGCTACTTTTGCGTTCAACTTAAAAAACTCAGTAGGTTATGTATCCGGAAGAAATAGTAATACCAATGAAAGAGGAGTTAACAGATAACGGTTTTTCTGAACTCCAAACCCCAGCCGAAGTAGAAGCGCAATTATCAAAGGAGGGCACCACCTTAGTAATGATCAATTCTGTTTGCGGGTGTTCAGCCGGTACGGCCCGGCCGGGAGTCCTGATGGCTGTTGCCAATACCCCAGTTAAGCCAGATTTCCTGACCACCAGCTTTGCTGGTTTTGATATTGATGCAATCAACACATTGAGGCGACACCTGCTGCCTTATCCTCCTTCTTCACCAGCCATCGCCCTTTTTAAAAATGGCCAGCTGGTACATTTTATCGAAAGGCACCAGATCGAAGGCCGCCCGGCCCAGGTCATAGCCCACAACCTGATCAGTGCTTTTGAACAGCATTGTAAAAAAGAAACAGCAGCATAAACTTTTTATACCTGATGTGAATACCTCCCCGAACAGGGGAGGTATTTTCATAAAAGTTTCTTTTGCAACTACTTCCGAATTGAGTTGTATATTCGTTGCTCTTAATCAACTACTTCCCAGATGTATCCCAACCTGTATTTCGCTTTTAAAGATCTGTTCGGAATAGAAATTGAAAAACTCCGCTTTGTTAATTCATTTGGCTTTTTTGTAGCTATCGCTTTCATACTGGCAGCAGTTGTTTTAGTGGCTGAGCTGCGCCGAAAAAGCAAACAGGGACTGCTGCAGCCGACCGAAATGCAAATCGTAGTCGGACAACCTGCAACAGCGGGTGAACTGATCCTGAATTTCCTGCTGGGTTTTTTACTGGGCTATAAAATACTGGCTCTTTTCGTTATGAGCAGCTCCGCAACCGAGGACCCGCAGGCTTTTATTTTTTCCTCCCTAGGTAGCTGGCCAACGGGTATCGGACTCGGGTTACTGTTTGCCGGACTTAAATGGTGGGAAAAGAACAAACAGAAGCTGACTAAACCGGAGAAAAGAACCGTGCGGATATGGCCACATGACCGGGTAGGCGAGATTACTATTATTGCTCTTGTGTTCGGGTTATTGGGCGCCAAGCTTTTTGATATATTTGAGAACTGGAGCGCTTTCCTTAAACAGCCGTCTGATTTTATCTTTTCTCCTTCCGGGCTCACATTTTACGGAGGTCTTATTTGTGCTGCGCTTGCAATATGGTGGTATGCAAAAAGACACAAAATAGGTTTTTGGCACCTGAATGATGCGGCTGCGCCTGTATTGATGCTGGCTTATGCCGTTGGCCGTATTGGCTGCCAGGTGGCAGGGGATGGTGATTGGGGTATTAATAACACTTCTGATAAACCCTTCAGCTGGTTACCCGACTGGATGTGGTCATACACATACCCCCATAATGTAAATGAAGTGGGTGACCCCATTGCCGGCTGTGTCGGGAAATACTGTAACGAATTGCCTGTAGGGGTCTACCCAACCCCCTTTTATGAGACCATTGCCTGCCTCATCATCTTCGGGATACTCTGGTCGCTTCGGAAAAAGCTGAAAGTACCGGGAACGATGTTCGCTTTATACCTTATGTTCAATGGTGTGGAGCGTTTCCTGATAGAGAAGATCCGGGTCAATACCACCCTCAACCTTTTTGGTTTTAAACCCACACAGGCTGAGGTTATTTCCACCTTATTATTCCTGGCAGGTCTTGGTTTATGGATTTACCTGAAAAAGGCACATAAAGGATCAAAATCCACATCCTGACCCTTTTTTCTGACTGTAGAGACTGATATTTTTTTTCGTAGCAGTAATTCTACAGGCTGCTGAAACACAGTCCTGTATTGGCTTTCCCGGCAAACGCCAAAATGGGAACGTTTGCATTGGTTTCCGGCCTTCATATTTTATACACAACGGCTATGAGATTCCGGCTTTGCGATGTATTTTTGCAGACGGACTTGGACGGTTCCTATTTTACCACACTTTTTGCAACTAAGCTGGAACAAAGCCTGTCTATTATTTGTTTTTATTTAAACAGAGAGGTACTACATTATGCGGCAGCTCAAAATTGCTACCCAGATTACAAACAGGGATTCTCAGGCGGTTGAGAAATATCTGCAGGAGATATCGAAAATTTCGATGATTACTCCTGAAGAAGAAACCACGTTGGCACAACGGATCAAGATGGGGGACCAGAAAGCTTTAGATAAGCTTGTTCAGGCCAACCTTCGTTTCGTGGTGTCTGTGGCAAAACAGTATCAGCACCAGGGTTTATCGCTGAGTGACCTTATTAACGAGGGTAACCTCGGATTGATTAAAGCGGCACAACGCTTCGATGAAACCAAAGGTTTCAAATTCATTTCTTACGCCGTATGGTGGATTCGCCAGTCCATTTTACAGGCGTTGGCAGAGCAGGGCAGATTAGTCCGCCTGCCTCAAAACAAAATTGGCACTTACAACAAGGCTAATAAAGCTTATATGGCTTTTGAACAGGAACACGAGAGAGAGCCATCAACAGAAGAATTAGCTGAATTGCTCGAAATGAGTGAAACGGAGATCAACAACATCTTCCAGAGCAACACCCGTCATACTTCTCTTGATGCACCTGTGCATGAAGCAGAGGATGTGGCTATGGGCGACCTGCTGGAAGGCGGCGATGATACCGATGATGATGTGATGAAAGACTCTTTGCGTAACGAGATCCGCCGGGTGTTGAAATCACTCAGTCCCCGTGAAGCTGAGATCGTGAATGCTTACTTTGGACTGGATGGTGAAAATGGGGTAACCATTGAACAGATCGGCCAGAAGTATGATCTGACCAAAGAACGTATCCGCCAGATCAAGGAAAGAGCTATCAAACGTTTACAAAAAGCCCGTTACAGCAGTGCATTAAAAGCATACCTGGGCTAAGCGATATTTAATGATGGGTTTATTTACAACTCCGGCCGGGCATCCGACCGGAGTTGTGCTTTAAGCAGGAGCTTAACAACCTTTTTCCTCCCCGCTGGTTATTTTTGTAATAGTTATGAAGAAATTATTCCCTATCCTGACTTTTTGCATCCTGCTTATTTCCTGTGAAAGAAAAATTGATTTTAAACTGGATAATGTGGCACCAAAACTGGTAGTGGAAGCCACGATTGAGAACGGGCAGCCCCCTGTTGTTTACCTGACTCAAAGCCAGGCCTATTTTTCGCAGATAGATTTACTTACGCTGGCCAATAGCTTTGTCCGGAATGCGGAAGTATATGTTTCTAATGGCGTACTTACCCACAGGCTGAAAGAGTATACAATTCCTGCAGGTGGCGGGCTGAATTTTTATTATTATTCCATTGATTCAGCCAATCCTGCCACTGCTTTTACCGGGGAACTCGGTAAGCATTACTCCCTGCGCATCATAACAGGTGGAAAAGAATATACTGCCACAACCACTATTCCTGCCATTACGAAGAGGATTGATTCTTTATACTGGAAACAGGCTCCGGGAAGTAATCCTCCTGAGAAAGTGGCGCTAATGATTAAAGCCACTGATCCGCCTGGTCTGGGTGATTATATTCGTTATTTCACCAGGCGGAACCAGGAAGCGTTTTACCCGGGTCTCAATTCCGTATTTGATGACCAGATCATTGACGGAAGTACTTATGATATCCAGGTGGAAAGGGGCGTGGAAAGAAATGGGAATATACCGGAAGGATATTCATTTTTTGAGAAAGGTGACACCGTAACACTGAAGCTCTGCAATATTGATAAAGCCACTTATGACTTCTGGCGTACCATGGAATTTACTTACGCCAGTGTGGGTAACCCTTTTGCTTCACCCACAAAGGTCAGCAGTAATATCAGTAATGGGGGATTAGGGTATTTTGGCGGTTATGCAGCCCAGTACAGAACGATTATTATACCCCGGTAACGCTATCATTGACTGACAGGTTTTGCACATGCTGCCAAACTGCAGTGTATGTTACATTTCAGTATTGCTTTTACAGTTATTTTTGTCCAATTCTTAAATCTACAGACGAATGGAGACTACCACAAGCGAAAGAGTTCATTGCCTCATTATAGGTTCAGGGCCTGCAGGGTATACAGCCGCTATTTATGCATCGAGAGCTAACCTCAAACCAGTATTATACCAGGGTATTCAGCCCGGTGGCCAGTTAACGATCACTACGGAAGTGGAAAATTATCCCGGTTATGCAAATGGCGTCCAGGGACCTGAAATGATGGTGGATTTTGAAAAACAGGCTGCCCGTATGGGGGCAGATATAAGATATGGCCTGGCTACTAAAGTTGATTTTTCCTCTCAACCGCATAAAGTGTGGATCGATGAAGAAAAGCTGATCGAAGCTGATGCCGTGATTATTGCTACAGGGGCTTCTGCCAAATGGCTGGGATTGGAAAGTGAACAAAAACTGAACGGATACGGGGTCAGTGCCTGTGCGGTTTGCGATGGTTTCTTTTTCCGGAATAAAGAAGTAGCGATAGTTGGTGCAGGAGATACTGCCGCAGAAGAAGCCATGTATCTTGCCAAGCTCTGCACAACAGTACATATGTTTATCCGCAGGGATGCGATGCGTGCCAGTAAGGTTATGCAGGACAGGGTGCTCAATACCCCAAACATTAAAGTGTATTGGAATACGGATACGGAAGAAGTGCTGGGAGACAAAAATGTGACGGCCGTACGGATTAAGAATAATAAAACGGGTGAAAAACAGGAGATACCCATCAGCGGATTCTTTGTAGCTATCGGGCATCAGCCCAATTCAGATATCTTTAAGCCATTCCTTCAAATGGATGAAGCAGGGTATATTCAGACTACTCCCGGCACATCAAAGACAAATGTGGAAGGGGTTTTCGCTGCCGGTGACGTGCAGGATAAGATATATCGCCAGGCAGTTACGGCGGCAGGGAGTGGCTGTATGGCTGCACTGGATGCAGAACGGTACCTGGGCGCAAAAGGTATTCATTAATTCTTCTTATGGCAGCAGTAATGACCATTCAGCTCCACCAGCTTCGTTTTTTTGCAAAGCATGGTTTGTATGCTGAAGAACTGAAAACAGGTAATGAGTTTGAAGTAAATCTCTCTGTCGGACATATTCCCGCAGAAGATATCATTACCGACATATCTGCTACCGTTAATTATGTGAAATTATATGAATTGGTGAAAAGCCGGATGCAGCAACCCTCTGCTTTACTGGAAACAGTGGCCATGGAAATAACGGAAGCTATCTTTGCTGCATTTCCTGCTGTAAAGAAAACAGAGCTTTCTATTACAAAATTGCATCCGCCCATAGCCGGCTTTACCGGCAATGTGGGAATAAAGTACTGTAAAGAAGCCTGATCATGGTTAAATGGCTTTCTTCTTCCATCTTCCGCTTTGCAAATAGATATAGGAAAGCGTAAACAGCACAGTCCAGTAGAGGAATTCAGAAGCCCATGCCCATTCTAAGGACAAATGCCATACCCTTAAAACAAGATATACGTAGATACAATAGACGGTTATTGCCACGATCTCAATAGCCAGATTGACCCTTGTATTGGCGGTTCCGGTAACTCCGTTTAACCATACAGCGGACACAGACATCAGTAACAGGGCAACTGATACCACCCTCAGTACAGGAACAGCTGCTGCAATAAACCCGGGGTCACGGCCATAAATCCGAAGAAAAATATCCGGAAACAAATTAATAATGAGGCACAGGGAAGCGGTCAAAAGAAAACTGAGCCGGGCAATCTTTCCGATCAGGAATAAAACTTTTTCTTTTTTACCCTGCCCGATGATATTGCTCACCATTGCATTACTCGTACTGGCGAAAGCCCATACAAAAATGCCGAACAACCCAAAAATATTACGCATCATCTGGCTGATAGCCAGCGGACGTTGTTTGTTGTCACCTGTACCACTGTTCTCTATCAGAATATAAAATAAAAGCCAGGCACCCACACTCAGCACAAACTGCATTACCAACGGGGAGGACTGACGGAATAACAGCCCGGATAATTTCTTATCGAACCGTAAGTGGTCAAACAGGAAAAAACGGGTATTGAATCTTTTATACAAAATAATACTAAACACTATTACCATCCCTGTTGCTTCAGCAATGACAGACGCAACTGCAGCTCCGTTAAATCCTAATTCGGGGAAACCCCAATGTCCAAAAATCAAAACATAATCCAGCAGAATATTCAGTAATGCTTCTGCAATGGAAGCATATTTCATATAACGGCTGTTATTGGTACTTATCAGCATCGCATTTCCCATCTGGAATAAATAGAGAAATGGGAGCCCGAGTATCCTGATTTTTATAAATGAGGGAGTTTCCTGTTCTACTCCGGGTATGACAAGGGTGTTTGATAAGAACCACGGGCCTGCCAGGTAGGTGATGAAAATACCTCCGGATGCAAAAAATAAAGCCATCCAGATTGATTGTGAGAATATCCTCCCGATTTCCCGGGGCCGGTTTTCTCCTGCTCTCCGGGAGATAAGACTTTGCATTCCATTACTCAGACCATTACCAATTAACGCAAAAACGAGATAGAAAACCCCTGTGATACCGGCAGATGCGAGTTCTGTTTCACCTATGCCACTCAGGAATACAGTATTTGCTATAAAATTGATCTGAGGCACCAGCAATGCCAGTGTAATCGGTAAAGCGATCTTTAATATCTGGCGGTTACTGATCTCTACCCGTAAATCATTATGTGGCGCAATGTTTGCCATAGTTAAAAAGTCGGCAAACCTAAATAATAATTTGAGTACTCCGGGTATTGTATACATAAATCACGTGTTTAAGGGAGTTGTTAAAGATCAGCCTGGCTGATTTCAGCAAGGACTGGTTAATTTAAATTTTACTATTATTGCACGAATTGAAAAGAACAGTGAAGCAATTATTTCATATTGAGCAGCCGGAAACAGGAGAACAGGTTCAGAAACAATTATTGTTCAGCCTGGGAGATTCCCATTGCAGTTTTGCTATTACAAATGCGGATGGTTCTGAACTGTACAGGCTTTTTTATTACGCTACGGAAGCAGGCGAAAATGCTCTGCCTGTTTTGCTGGAACAGCATCCGGAATTAAATGATACTTTTTACAACATATTATTGAGTTATGGTCATCCGCAAAGTACACTTGTTCCCTGGCCGCAATTCAGGCATGAAGAAGGCCTGAACCTGTTAAAGTCATTGTACGGTGTCAACGGATTATCAACTGTTATTTCGGAATCAATAGGTGATTGGCAATTGTATAATGTATTTGCGGTACCATCTTTTTTGCATGAACTGGTGAGTAAGCAATATCCTGCCGGGCAATACTGGCACTTGTATTCTGTAGCAATAAAAAATATACGTGCAGCTGAAAGTGGCGGCCACCTGCTGGTCGATTTCCGGAAAAATGACTTTACAGTTGTGGCCGGAGCAAACGGTCAATTACTGCTTGCGCAAACTTTTTTATATTCTACTCCGGAAGACGTGCTGTATTACCTGCTGAGGACAGTTCAGCAGCTCAGGCTTTCCCAGCAGGAAGTCAAGCTGTCTTTATCGGGGCTTATTGATAAACAGTCGGCTTTATATAAAGAACTATACCAGTATTTTCTGCATCTGGAATTCAGGGAAGCAGGATGGGGCGTGGCTAATAGTGATTACCCGGCTCATTTTTTTACCTCACTCAATGATCTTGTCAAATGCGCATCATAGGCGGAGAACATGGGGGAAGGAGATTCAATCCCCCGAATAACATGCCTTATACCAGGCCAACTACGGATATTGCCAAGGAGGGGCTGTTCAATGTATTGCAGCATAAACTGGATTTTGAAGAGTTGAAAACCCTTGACTTATTCGGGGGTACCGGCAGCATCAGTTATGAACTGGCG
Source organism: Chitinophagaceae bacterium UBA4411 (assembly GCA_002400415.1). Taxonomy (GTDB): domain Bacteria; phylum Bacteroidota; class Bacteroidia; order Chitinophagales; family Chitinophagaceae; genus CADEDV01. The sequence goes on along the minus strand of DGQP01000014.1, from coordinate 299,422 downwards.
TCAAGAGGCGCTCCTGATCTGACCATTGTGGAAAAAGATACCCAGATGTTTGAGTTCATTAAAAAAACAGCACAGGCTTTGCGGATCGAAAACCTGAAAGTTGTGAAAATGGATGTGTTTAAGTTCATTGATGGTTGTGCTGATAAATTTGATTTCATTTTTGCTGGACCACCTTATGCCTTAACAACGATAGACGACCTGCCAAGGAGAATATTTGAAAAACAATTGCTCCGGAAAGACGGCTGGTTTGTACTGGAACATACGCCAAGGAATGACTATAAATCCTTTCCGTACTATTCTTCGGAACGGAATTATGGCACCACGATCTTTACGATATTCATAGAAACGAGGGATTAAGGCCCTGCAAAGAAAACATCACCGTATTTTTTCATTTTCTCTTTTGCCTTTTCCATTTTAAATTGAGTAATGGTTCAGACCATTTTTATAACAGGCATTGGTACCGGTGTGGGGAAAACGCTGGTTTCGGCCATAGTAGCAGAGGCTCTGCAGGCCGACTATTGGAAACCCGTGCAGGCCGGCTATGATGAGGGAACCGATTCAGAATGGGTGCAGTCTGTACTCACCAATACCAAATCAAAGATATATCCTGAAACATACCGGCTCAAGATGCCGGCTTCCCCGCATATTGCGGCAACAGAGGAGGGACGTACGATCTCGCTGGAGAAAATTTTTTCAGCTTATACACAACACCTTGTTCCCGGTAGAAGGATTGTTATTGAAGGTGCCGGTGGATTACTGGTTCCGCTGAACGAACATGAACTGGTGATTGACCTTATCCGTAAACTGAATGCAAAAGTGATACTTGTCAGCAGAAACTACCTGGGTAGTATCAATCACTCTTTACTCACAGCCCAGGTTTGCCGGCAAAAAAATATCCGTGTATCCGGGTGGGTGTTTAATGATCAGTTCATGGATTATGAAAAGGATATTACCAGCTGGTCTGGCTACCTGAGCTTAGGTTCTGTTGGCAAACTGGATCATATTGATAAATCGGTCGTCTATGAAGAAGCGCAGAAAATCAAAGATAAATTATTGCAGGTGTTATAACCGTTATGCTAAAGAAAGATATAAGAAAATTATTTCGAGACAAGAGAAATGCACTGGCAGATTCTGAAAAGGCAAAACTGGATGACCTGTTACTGATACAATTTCAGGCTGTTGACCTTCCTATGCTCGATACTGTGTTTTCTTACTGGCCGATAAGAGAAAACAAAGAGCCCAATACACATTTGTTTACTGATTTCCTTGAATTCAGATCACCCGGCTTGAAAGTAGCTTATCCAAGGGTACAAGAGAGTACCGGTAATATGCAAGCCATACTTGTTGATGAGGATACCCGCTTTGCCCGAAACCATTTCAATGTGTATGAACCTGAAAATGGCGTGGAGATTAATCTTGCAATTATCGACATTGTCATTGTTCCATTACTGGCATTCGACCGGCAGGGCTACCGGGTGGGATATGGCAAGGGCTATTATGATAAATTCCTTGCCGGCTGCCGGGAAGATTGCATTAAAGCGGGGTTCAGCTATTTTGAGCCTGTTGATGTCATCAGTGACTGCCATGATTTTGACGTACCTTTAGACCTTTGTATCACGCCTCAAGCCGTTTATGTTTTCTAATTTCTTTCTCCGTTCATTCAGGATATTGTTGCTGCCATTTGCATTGGTTTATTGGGCTGTTATTGCATTACGAAACTGGTTGTTTGATAAAAATATCCTGGAAACGGCTGAGTTTGGGCTGCCCCTGATCAATGTAGGAAATCTCTCGGTGGGAGGAACTGGTAAGTCGCCCATGGTGGAATACCTGCTGGTGCTGCTCAGGGATCAATTCAAAGTAGCAACCCTGAGCCGGGGTTATAAAAGAAAGACAAAAGGCTATGCGCTGGCAGACGATGATACAACAGCTTTGGAAATCGGGGATGAACCCATGCAGTTCCATTTAAAATTTCCGGATGTGCCGGTAGCTGTGGGCGAGCAGCGGATCGAAGCTATTCCTCAATTGCTGCATGACAGGCCGGGTATACAGGCGGTCATCCTGGATGATGCTTTTCAGCACCGTTCGATCAAAGCCGGTCTGAATATCCTGCTTACTGATTACAATAATTTATTCACCCGTGATTTCTACCTGCCCACCGGGGATCTTCGTGATCTGAAAGGCAGCTATAAACGTGCAGAGATCATTGTAGTAACCAAATGCAAGTCTGATCTTTCAGAAGAGGAAAAGAGAAAACTGGTGAAAGAAATAGCGCCATTACCACATCAGCATATCTTTTTTACTGCCATACAGTATGGTAATTTGTATCATGCCATCAACAAAAGCGTTACCAGGCTGGAGGAGGATACAGAAGTATTGCTGGTTTCCGGTATAGCGAACCCGAGACCGTTGAAAAAATGGCTGGAGGAATACAGCAGCAGTTATTCCCTGCTGCAATATGCAGATCATCATATTTTTACTATTGATGATCTGAAGGATATCCGGAAGCGTTTTGAAAGTATTGAGGAAACAAAGAAAATAATTTTAACGACAGAGAAAGATGCAGTACGGCTGGTAAAATTCAGGCAGGCTATTGAAGACCTGCCCTTATATGTGGTCCCGGTACGGCATCAGTTTCTTTTTAATGAAGCAGATAAATTCAATAAATTGATAACAGAATTTATCCTGAACTTTAAAGCACAATCATAAAAGACAATAATGGGAAGAAAGAATTCAAAGAAGAAGAAAGATATAAAAGCAAAGCCATCACGGTCATCAGACCGGATGCTGAAAGGTAAGCTGGATGTGACCCGCTCGGGTATGGGATTTGTAACAGTTGAAGGGATGGATGCTGACATCATGGTTCGCCCCGCTGATTTTAATACAGCCCTTCATGGAGATACAGTACGGGTTGCCATTAAGGAAATGCGCAGCGCCGGGAGAAGGATGCAGGGAATAGTGAGAGAAGTCATTCAGCGTAAACGCACCGAATTTATAGGGCACCTGGAAATGAATAAGGGTTTTGGCTTTTTCGTTGCTGAAATGGACAAGCCTATGCCCGATATTTTTATACCGGTTCATAATATGAACGGTGCAGCTGACAGAGACAGGGTTGTGGTGAGAATAACAGAATGGGAGCAAAATGGTAAACGGCCTGTTGGAGAAGTAGTCAGTGTACTGGATGCGGAAAACAGCAACGATGCTGCGATGAAAGAGATCCTGCTTGAAAATGGGTTTCCATTACAATTCTCTGATGAAGCTCTGGAAGTTGCGGCACGAATACCTGATACAATTTCAGCAGAAGAAATAAAAGCAAGAAAAGATATCCGGGATATTTTTACTATCACTATTGACCCGGCAGATGCTAAGGATTTTGATGACGCCATCTCTTTCAGAAAGCTGAAGAACGGTAATTATGAACTTGGGGTTCACATCGCTGATGTCAGTCATTATCTGGAGCCCGAAACTCCGCTGGATAAAGAGGCATACGGTAAAGCCACTTCGGTGTACCTGCCGGACCGGGTGAATCCGATGTTACCGGAGCATATCTCCAATGTCCTCTGCTCACTGAGACCCAATGAGGACAAGCTCACTTTTTCCGCTATTTTCCAGATCAGCCCAAAGGCTGAGATAAAACAATACTGGCTGGGCAAGACCGTCATTCACTCTGATCACCGGTTTACGTATGAAGAAGTGCAGGCGATTATTGAAGAAAAAGCCGGTCTGTATGCCGAAGAAGTTTTAATACTGAATGACCTGGCCCAGAAATTCCGTAAGAAACGTTTCAATAACGGGGCGATCAATTTTTCTTCACAGGAAGTGCGGTTCAAACTGGATGAGAAAGGTGATCCGGTTGGCATCATGATCAAAGAAAGTAAAGAAGCTCACCAGTTGGTGGAAGAGTATATGTTGCTGGCCAACCGGACAGTGGCTGAGAATATTTCCAAACTTAAATTCAATAATAAATCTCTTCCTTTTCCCTACCGTACCCACGATGACCCGGATGAGGAAAAGCTGGTCCCGTTTGCAGCTTTTGCCAAAAAATTCGGGCATAAGTTTGATACTTCTTCACCGGATAAAATTGCTGAGTCATTTAATCAGTTACTGAAAGATGTTCATGGTAAACCCGAACAGCATGTGCTGGAACAATTGGGTATCCGTACCATGGCCAAGGCAAAATACACGATTGAGAATGTTGGCCACTATGGTTTGGGCTTTGAACATTATTGTCATTTTACTTCGCCAATACGCCGTTACCCCGACGTAATGGTACACCGGATTTTATTTGATGTATTGACCAATAAAGTACAGCCCGATAAAAAGCTGGAAGAGAAATGCAAGCATTGCAGTGAAAGGGAAAGGGCGGCCATGGAATCAGAAAGGGCTGCCAATAAATACAAACAGGTACAATATATGAAGAACTACCTGGGTGACGAATTTGAAGGGGTGATCAGCGGGGTAGCCAGTTTCGGGTTCTGGGTGGAGACTGTAGAACATAAATGCGAAGGACTGGTTAGTATTAACAGCCTGCTCGAATATGATGAATTCAGGCATGTGGAATCCGACTATTGCCTGGTGGGGCAGCGCAGTGGCAAGAAATTCAGGATGGGGGATAAGGTATGGATCAAAGTGGTGGCAGCGAATCTTACCAAGCGTCAACTGGATTATGAATGGGTGGTGACAGCCGCTGTACCAGAAGAACAACCCGTAAAAGAAAAAGCAAAGAGGAAGAAATAATCAGTCTTAAGCGCATAAATATATTTGCAGCATGCAATCATTTGAATTACTCTCCCAAAAATTCGGGCTTCATTTTGATCACCGCCATTTCCCGGCTGAACCGGCATCTTTGTATGAACCCAATGAGTATTTTCTCCGGCTCGGTGGTAAAAGAATCCGTCCTGTATTATGCCTGATGGGTAATGAACTCGTGGATGATATTAAAGAAGATGCCTGGCATCTGGCTACTGCTATCGAACTCTTTCACAATTTTACCCTGATCCATGATGATATGATGGACAAGGCACCGCTGAGAAGGGGTATGGAAACAGTACATACAAAATTTGGGGACAATACAGCTTTGCTCGCGGGCGATGTGATGCTGGTGGCGGCCTATGAACAGCTCAGTAAAATTGACCCGGTTCTCCTTCCCCCAATCATGCGGCTGTTTAACCAGACGGCCAGAGAAGTTTGTGAGGGACAACAACTGGATATGGATTTTGAAAAAACAGAAAATGTGCAATTGGGAGAATACCTGAAGATGATCGAATTGAAAACATCAGTATTGCTGGCGGCCAGTTTAAAAATGGGAGCAGTATTGGGAGGTGCAGGTGAACGGAATCAAAATCTTCTCTATGAGTTCGGCAGAAAATTAGGTATAGCCTTCCAGGTGCAGGACGATTATTTAGATGCTTTTGGTGATCCTCAAAAATTCGGCAAGCAGGTGGGAGGGGATATTATGGCCAATAAGAAAACATTCCTGCTGATACATACCCATGAAGTAGCTTCTGCTTCCCAACGAACTGAACTGGATAACCTGGTAAAAAGCAATCCCGCGGATAAAGTAGAAAAAATAATACAACTATTCCGGGACTGCCAAGCAGATGAATGGGCATTGCAATTGAAAAACAGGTATCTTGATGAAGCATTTACCCATCTGGAAGATATAGCCGTACTTTCAAAGCGGAAACAACCGCTGAAAGATCTGGCCGATTTCCTCGTTAAAAGAGACCATTGAGCTAAGCTCTGAAAGCAGTATTACAGTTTGTCTTTGTTTTACTCGGGTACTCTTTTTGAGCTCTTGGTAATTTTTCCCTATTTTGAACGATAAAACCAACTGACTGATGGCTACTTCTTTATTCCGGAAAAAGAAAATTGAATCTATACTGGCCGAGGGCGGCGATGACAGCCACAGCGGGGGCGGACTTAAAAGGGTACTTACTGTTCGTGATCTCACTTTTTTTGGTATAGCGGCCATAATTGGTGCCGGAAGTTTCAGCAGCCTGGGTGAGGCTGTTTTTAAGGGAGGGCCTGGGGTGGTGGTTCTTTTCATCATCACCGGTATTGCCTGTGCTTTTACTGCTTTTTGTTACTCCGAATTTGCCAGCCGTATCCCGGTGGCAGGAAGCGCCTATACTTATTCCTATGCCAGCTTTGGTGAATTATTTGCCTGGATCATTGGCTGGGCACTGATCATGGAATATTCTATCGGTAATATTTATGTGGCATTCAGCTGGAGTGATTATTTCACTTCATTCCTGCACAAGGTCAATATTCATATTCCCGACTACCTGGCCTGTAGTTATAAGGAAGCACAAAAAGCGGTGGCCAAGGGTTCATCGAATATGGAACTGATCAACGCCTGGAACTCTGCACCCATGCTGGGCAGCCTGCGTATCATTTTTGATCTCCCCGCTATCATCATCAACCTGCTGATCACTTATCTCGTTTACCGGGGTATTAAAGAGAGCCGCAATTTCAGCAACGTCATGGTGATACTAAAACTGGCGATTGTTGCATTGGTGATTCTTGTAGGTGGGGCGTTGGTTTTTTCAAATGGTCTGTCATTTAACTGGACACCGGCCAATGATGAAGGTATCCGGTCATTCATGCCGAATGGTTTCAGCGGGGTGATGGCGGCAGTAAGCGGGGTGTTCTTTGCTTATATTGGTTTTGATGCGGTGAGTGTGCTGGCGGAAGAAAGTAAGAACCCGCAACGGGACTTACCTAAAGGGATGATCTATTCATTAGTGATCTGTACGGTTGTATATATCTTGCTGTCACTGGTATTGACAGGGGCAGTGAACTACCGGAATTTTGATGGTGTCGGCGATCCGCTGGCTTTCATTTTTGAAGCACAAAACCTCGATGTGTCCTGGATGCAAATCCTTGTCTCTATTTGTGCCGTGGTGGCTATGACCAGTGTCCTACTTGTTTTCCAGATGGGGCAACCCCGTATCTGGATGAGCATGAGCCGGGATGGTTTGCTCCCACCGGTGTTCCAAAAAATACACAGCAAATTCAAAACGCCTTCTTTTGCCACGATCATTACAGGGTTAGTAGTGGGAGTGCCGATCTTATTTACCGATAAATCATTTGTACTGGATTTTACCAGCATCGCCACCCTCTTTGCTTTTGTGCTGGTTTGCGGTGGCGTATTGCTGATACCCCGAAAAGAAAAAACAGCAGGACGGTTTAATCTTCCATATATCAACGGGCAGTTCATTTACCCGCTGATCATTGCACTGGCCGGGTTCCTTTTTTACAAATACGGTAATGGCTATTTCAGTGATGCCATGAACTTTGATTTTTCCGGCAATGCAGAGTATATGGAAGGCAAGGTGTCCTTTATGGACCTGGCCACGCCCAAAATTTCTATCATCGTTTTCTGGGTCATTTGCCTGTTGCTGGTCATAGTTACTTTCATTAAAAAATATTCATTAATCCCGCTGATGGGTGTCACCACCTGTTTGTACCTGCTGACCGGTATGACTAAAAGCAACTGGGCATGGTTCCTGGGCTGGTTATTACTGGGGCTGATCATTTATTTCCTCTACGGGTATAAGAGAAGCAAACTGGTAGCCGGATAAATTATTTCTTATTAGTACATGGATGAGTTGTGCCGGCTGGTACAACTCATTTTTATGATACATCGGGCTGGTTTCTTCAGTAAATTTGCAGGCTGACTCCTTTATTAATTACTACTGAATGAAATATCAAATAGGCGATACGGTGCTGATCCTGCATTCCAGCGAGGAAGGCAAAGTGGTGGACATCATCAACAAACAAATGATGATGGTGGAGGTGAAAGGTGTCACTTTCCCGGTCTATATGGACCAGGTGGATTTCCCGTATTTCAAACGGTTTACGGAAAAGAAAATGTTCCCGGATAAAAAGGAAAAGAAATATGTGGATGATATACGGAAAGAAAAACCATTCCCCGAAAAGAAAGTAGTGGATGGCGTGTGGCTCAGTTTCCTGCCGGTAATGGATACGGATGAATTTGGCGATGAAGTGGTGGAAGAACTGAAACTGCATTTGGTCAACAGGACGGAGACGCCCTATAAGTTTACCTACAAACTCAATTTCTTCGGCAAAGCTGATTTTGAATTAAAGAACCAGGTAAATCCCTTTGAGAATTTTTACCTGCATGATATTCCTTTCTCCGACCTGAATGATAACCCGGCTTTTGATTTTGAGTTTTCGCTATTACAGCCCGATAAAAAGAAAGCGGAATTTTATGAAGCTTCACTGCGACTGAAACCCAAACAGCTTTTTGCAAAGATCGAAGAGATACGGACGAAGAACCAGGCCACTTTCTCGCATCGTTTATTTGAACAGTACCCTGACCGGGCTTTTGAAGATACCATTGATTTTGGCAACCTCGCTGCTAAAGGATTTAAAGTGTATGATGCCAAACGGGTGCGGGAACACCTGGAACCAGCCCGCAGCGTGGTGGACCTGCATATTGAAAAACTGGCGGATGACTGGAAGCATATGAGCAATTACGAGATTGTAAGCCTGCAGTTAAAGACCTTTGAGAAATATTATGAACTGGCCCTCGCACATCACCAGCCGACCCTGATCGTGATACATGGCGTGGGAGAGGGCCGGCTGCGGGATGAGATACATGATATACTCCGCTTAAAACGGGAAGTAAAATCCTTTGTAAACCAGTATGACCCGAGATTTGGGTATGGAGCGACGGAAATCTATTTTCAGTACTAACCCGTTAGGAGTATACCCACAAAATAAAATTACCTTTGCCCTGCTACAAGCCAGGCTATCGACTTGAGTGATCAGGTAGGAAAGTCCGGACAGCACAGAGCAATGCACCGGTGAAGAGCCGGCTTCCAGACCCTGAGCTTGTTGAAGGGTCGGGAAAGAGATAGTGCCACAGAAAATAACTGCCTTCGGGTAAGGGTGAAAACGTGAGGTAAGAGCTCACGGCTTTTGATGGTAACATCATGGGCGGGTAAACCTTGCATGCTGAAATGCCACGTATAGTACCGTTGGAGGGCTGCTCGCCCAAGCCTGCCTTACGGCAGTCAGGGTACAGGGTAGGCAGATGGATTCCGGTGGGTAACTGCCGGAACAGATAAATGATAGCCCACGACAGAATCCGGCTTACCGGCTTGTAGCTTTTTAAACAACCCAGGAGTATCTCTGCCAAAATTACTCCAAATGAAAATTGACTAATGTTGAGATTGTAGCTGGTTTCATTCTGCCGTCAGGATACTTGCTATAATACCAGAATTTTAATACTCCAACACCTGGTTTGAAATAGAAATCGAAATCGTTTCCAAGGAACCATAATTTCCGGTAATGGAAGCACTGATTAAAACTACCAGCAGGCACGTTTACAGGCTCATTAATTTTCCAGGCTTTACAAAGCGTAGCATGATCTGTATAAATACACTCATCGTTTGTAGAATCAGTAATTAAGGGCTTCGCCCATTCTACTAATAGTCTGTTACCCCAGCGATCTCCCAACGTGTACAAAATGCTGTCAGTAGAATAATTAAATCTGAAAAAGCCTTTAAATACATTTGGCTCCCACCAAACAATACTGTCGGTACTATAATATGTCTTGGTAAACTTTAAGGTATCATATTTAGTGCCAGTAAACTCCCCATTGCTGTCAAATAATGAATCCAGATACACCCAGTAATTTTTTTTACCTAAAGGCATAAACCCACAATGGGTGTTATTGTAGTAGGTTTCAGAAAGTCCGTCACTTGGATAATCAGTTGGCAATTGCGACGAAGAGATACAATTATTTGCAGCTGGTCTATCAGTTTTGTTTCGCTGACAACTAAAAAATAAAATTGCTAAGCTATTCAAAAGGAAGAGGTATTTCATATTATAAAATACGCTATTTAAGCTGACATTTCCAATCGGGAGGTGAACGAGAAACTCTTATCAGCTGTTGCCAATATACCCACCCAATTCCATCAGCCAGGCAATACCCAAATGCACCATCAGCCCGCCCCAGATAGAACGGGTATTATAGACAACAATACCCAGCAATAGTCCCCCGAAATATGAACTGATACATTCACCCAGTGGTTTACCAAAATGGATAGTACAATAGAAGCAAGCCATTGGCACTATCGCATCTTTGCCAGCCCATTTAACAAAGGCAAGTATAAGGAAGCCGCGGAAGAATAATTCAATGCTGATAAAGTCGCTGCCGTAAGAAAGTTCAAATAAAAGCTTATGCCACCACGAAAGTTCCGTATTGCTTAATGAAGTGATGGATTTTAATTTCGGGTACACGGCTAAGAAATCCGGTTGTGTGGAAGCTGCTGCAATTAAGGGCAGCATAATGATCAGCATCATCCAGTAAGGTCTCCATACCATGTCTTTGGTCCTGGTACCATAAAAAGGTTGCTCTTTATCAAAAGATCTCCAGCAGGCAAACAGGATCGTTACAATAATGAGTAAAAGAACCGGCCAGTAAAAAACATGGTTCCAGTAATTATTCATCGTGTAATTATCAGCGATATTGAACGGGATACTGAAAGAAGTTTTCAGGGCGAAAATGGCCGGCGCAAAGAAAACAAGGAAGAGAAATACAGGCTGGCGGAAATTACTTTTCGGTTTGCCTGTATAAATAATAAAGTAAGGAAGGCCTAAGGCAATCAAAAAAATAAAATAGCGGGACAGGAAACTAAACCCAAAAGAGTGCCGGTTGCTGATGTTTTCATCAATTTGAAAATAATAATTTAACCCGATCAACACAGCGGTGAGCACTGATACGATGCTTAATACCCTTTTGTCTGTTTCGCGGAAATAGCTTCTTATATAGCTGGTTATACTCTTCATGCAGCCCGAAAATAATTTTTTTAGTGGTCAGTTAAACTTTCCTGCGCTTAAAAACTCCAATGTTTCGTTAAATGATTCCACAACCCTAAAAAGTATAGCCATGAAACTTTTCTCAATCAACCGCATTACAATTGCTGCTTTCGCAGTATTATTTGCCACGATCCTTTATTCCTGTAAAAAGGAAGGAAGCTTATCCAATTCCACCCCCGTGACAGAAGAAGAAGCCACTACTTATTCTGATGAAAGTGCACAGGCTGAAGCCAGCTTCGATGATGTTGAAGATATCGGTATGACTGCAGCTGAAGAGGAAGGCGTTGTAAGCACTTCCGGGCGTTCTTCCGAAGAAGGAAGGAACCGTATATTTCTTTTCGCTGAGTTACGTTTGCGTATTGGCCAGTGTGCTGATATCACTGTAACCCCGGCAGACAGCACTTATCCAAAAACAATTACTATCGATTTTGGCAGCGGATGTATCTGTGCCGATGGTAAGTTCCGTAAAGGAGCTGTGATCATTCACCTGACTGCCCCCATTCGCCGTCCCGGGGCTGTAGCCACAATCACCCTGCGTGATTTCTACCTGAACCGTGCCCATATTGAAGGCACTAAAACGATCAGTAACCTGAGTGAGAATGGTGATATCAAATTTACCGTACAGGTAGTGGGAGGCAGGGTAACATTGCCAAACGGCAGAGGATATGCCTACCAGGGACTGAAATATGTGAAGCAGGTTGCCGGTGGTGCAACAACTGCCTGCCGTGATGATGTGTTTACGGTGGAAGGAAGATCTGAAACTGAATTCAACAATGGTCTCCGTATCGTACTCAACACAGAATCCCCGCTGCTGAAAAAAGTAATTTGTCCCTGGATCAGTAACGGCCTGTTGAAAATAACAATCAATAACCGGGTGTTATTCCTGAATTATGGTGCGCCTGATAACGGCGACTGTGATAACAAAGCTTTGCTGACCTGGAATGATGGCAATGATCAACGTCTTATTACCTTACCCTAAAGCAAACAAGTAAAACGGGAAATTCAGCAAGTCCTTCCGGAAACGGAGGGACTTTTTTATTTTGCAGTATGCGAATTATTTTTGTCCTGTTACTGCTCAGCTTGTTTTCCTGCAGACAAAAACTTACGGACAGGGAATTGAGAGCCCATGATATTGAGGGTAACTGGCTGGTGGTCTACCCGGATCATGACGATAACAACAGCCGGCAAAAAAAAGCATACGGGGAGATACAGGACTCTGTAATCGGCCTGATGGGATTAAAACTTGTCCGTTTTGATAAAGGAGGTGGGTTCAGGCAGATGGATAGCCTGGAAACAGGAGGGCAATGGGCAGTTACAGATGATCTGCTGCTGCAGGTGGAAAACGGTGGCGAAGGCTATGCTCCTTTTACTGCTGAATTTTTCCAGTACAAGAACGATATTATGGAACTGGTTGAGACGATCCGTTATAAGGGAGAATCAATAGAATTAAAGTGGAAACTGAAAAGGTTGAAGGGAAAAGAAGCGTCCCGGCTTTTTGACGACAAATCTAATGCATGGAGAAAAAGACCTTTAACCCCGGAAACAGATGAACAGTTAAAGGAAAGAATGGCTGATATGCTGGACTATTATTCCACGTATTATTTTTTAGTAGACAGGGAATCCAGCTATTTTATCCCTTCAAGGGTAATGTTGCCATTCAGGTTTTACCAGCATGCCATCGGGCTCCGCCCCCTGACTGAAAAAAGCAGTTTCATGAAACTCTTTTACGATTCAGCACAGACAGCCAAAGCACACCTGAGCCTGGATATTGCTATGGGAAAATTAAGAGGCCGTTTCCCTTCTGATGGGGAAAGTTTTATTCATGAATATGCTTCTTATATGAAACTGATGGCGGAAGAAATCCGGAAAATGAACCAGTAGGGTTATTCCCCTCTGGCAAAGTTTTTCTTAATCCAGACCACCGCTTTCTTCACATAGTATTCTTCATCATTTTCGAGCCGTTTCACTATTTTTTTTATGGCAGTGTGATGTTCTCCTTTCCGGGTATACCATTCCAGCATCACCAGGGATAATCTTTTTTGCCAGGGATCTTTAGAAAGCGAATACTTTTCTGCCAGGGTAAATATCTCTCTTTCATGTGTTTTTACAACAGCTCTCAGGAATTGCATGCCGAGTCCGTCGCAGACAGCCCAGTTGTCTATTTGCTTCGAAAATTTTTTAAACAGCTTCAGCAATCTTCCGGGATTTGTTTTACCCATCTTTTCCATAATCTTAATAGCAATCACTTTTTCTTCCTGTGCACCGGATTCCCAGAGTTCTTCTGCAAGGTCAAATGAGAATGATTGGTATTGCTTCACCAGTTCATTCAGCACCGGCGTTTTTACACCATATATTTTCTGTTTTCCCGGGATCATCATAGTAAAGAAGGCAATATTCTTTTTATCAGCCTTTGCCGTTAATTCGGTCTGTATTTCGGTTAGTGCGTCTGACATGTCAATTTGATTTGTACCGGGATCATGAAGTTCATAAAAAAACCGTCACTTTCATGACGGCTTAAAAAATAATCAAATCAGTTAGTGGAAAAATTGTTATTCAATATGGAAACTAACCAGTGTGGAAATTTGCTGAACCTTTAATATTGGCATTCCGTAAGGGGCTCTTTCTGAAATATATTTAACCACACCTAAACCGGGTTTAAGAAATACCTGGTCTTTACGGGAAAAAGGAGCTTTCTTTTCAAACAGGAGGCAATCGTCAAAATGGCCCGCGGGAGTATATATATTCTCCTGCATTTTTACCGAACGGCCAAAGGCCGCATTATCTTCAAAGCTGGTAAAATATTTTACTGAGTCGCCGGGGAAGAGTCCATATTCCTTTTTGGCATCCCTGATGGGATCAGTGGTAAAAAGACGATATTCAGCGAGGAAGATGGCGGAGTCGTTGGCATAAAGCAGGTCAGGCAGACCGATATTGATATTTGTCTCCCACCAGATGAGCTGGTCGGTAACCGACTGATAAGTTTTGCTGAACCGGAGTGTATCCATTTTCACGGTAACGAAAACACCGTCATTAAAAACTGAATCCTGGTAGACCCAATAATTGCGGGTACTTAAAGGAAGTATACCACAATTTTTTTTCGAATAACTTACAGGAACAATTTCTCCGTTCTCATAACTGCGGCCGGCAGGGTTTTCTGTTTGTGGCAGACAGGCCTCTTCAGGTGCTGTTAGATTTTCTTTGTGGCAGGAAGCCAGTACTGTGCTTGCAATAAGCAGGGAAAGAATAGTTTGTTTCAAGGGGGTACGCATTTGTTTCATCGGGGCCACAAAATAGAAAGCAGGTCTTAAATCTCATAACGATTAAGCGTATTTTTTCTAAGTATTTTACTGGAAAATTCGTAAAATTACCATTTATAGCATAAAAAAGCCGGAATCATCAGATCCCGGCTTTCTTTTTTAGTAGGAAACACTTATTTGAAAATGTTATTGAAGAACTCTTTCATGTCTTTCCAGGAAGCAGAATCGGCGGCTGCATTGTAAGCAATAGGGATATTGAATTTTTGTCCCATGGCCGTTGCATTCGGGTTGGTGAAAGCATGGGTGGCACTGTCATAGGCCCTGAAAGTATATTTGGCGCCGATAGAATCCATTTGTTTTTTAAACTGGTCTACTTCTGTTTGGGGTACAAAAGGGTCCACAGCACCATGACAAACCAATATCTGTGCTTTCAGCAGGTCTTTTCTGGCAGGCACTACATTCAGGTTGCCGTGAAAGCTAACCACGCCTTTCAGGTCATCTCCAAGTTTGGCCATATTTAAGACCTGTGCGCCACCAAAACAATAGCCTATCGCTGCAATCCGGGTGCTGTCTGTTTGGGTATAGGTTTTTAATTTCTCCCGGGCTGCATCAAATCTTCTTTTGGCCATTTCCGGGTCTTGATAGAAGGGCATAGCCAGTTTGCCGGCAGAATCAGGGTTGTCAGCCTGTGCTCCGTTACCATACATATCTACTGCCATGGCAATATAACCCAGTTCGGCCAGCTGCTTCGCACGGCTTCTGCTGTAATCATTTTGTCCCCACCATTCATGCACTACAAGGACAGCAGGGCGGGGGCCGTCCATATTCTCATCATATACCACATAACCGTTCATGGTAATACTGTCGCCTGTATAGGTGATGGTTTCTTCTTTTAATTTGGGTTCCATTTTTTTCTCTTCGTTTTTGCAGGAAGTAAAAAGAAATACAGTCATTGATGCAGCAATGAGCAAATGTTGAAATTTCATGATTTTTGTTTTTGGAGTTCAATGAATGAACAATGAAGTTCCTGAAAAGTTTCCGGGAATACAAAAATGAAAGCCCGGCCATAAACAGGGCCCGGCTTTTTATCGCAACCATTGTTTGTTTATTATTCCCGGATAATTCTTCCATTGCCGCTTGCCGAGAAGGCTGTAGTGGGAGGATTACCCCTGTAATATACCATTGCTTCTCCCGAAGCTTCTGCATAAATAGCCTGGACGGGGTTTACACACACTTTTGAAGTGCCGGATACAGCTACATCAACTTCAGTTGCTGAAAGATCATAAGCACTGAGCCTTGAATTCCCTGAAATATCTCCGTATAAGCTCTCTGTATTGCCATTTATTACGAGGGAGGAAGTTCCGGAAAGATAGACCTGTGCATTGACAGCCGCCCCGGTGACCACAGTTGTTGCATTGCCGGTCAGAACATATCTTATCACGGCATTATGCCCCGCAAAACCTGTTACGTTGCCTTCAGCAGCACCGGACAGGTTAAGTGCTATGATGGATGGCATGGTTATGACAAAATCAACCCGGTAGCGGTTTCTTTTAAATGTCTTGTATTTAATATCAAGAATGCCGCCGTTCACCACCGATACTTCCAGGTCAGCCAGGTCATTATTGCAGCCACTTGCTTTGACGCCAAAACCGGCTCCCTTAACAACCGTTATTTTGAATGTCTCTCCGGCATATACTTTAGTAAAGTTGTTTAATGAAAATGTTTTTTCAGCTGCACCCGGGCATTCTCTTTTCTCTTTATTACAGGCAGTAAATAAGACAGCCGTGATTCCTGCCAGTAAAATAATTTTTTTCATAAAAGAAGGTTTATGGTTTATGATCTTTGAACAGGTTGCGAATATATTTCCGGCGGACTGATTGAACAGCTTGTCAATGATGAACGGGGCGGTTGTTAACAAAAATTAAGAAAGAGTTTTTTTGCAAGAAATCCACTTGTCAGTAATGCATAAGAAAGTATGGGACCTGTTTTTAATTTATTTACGCCTAATTCTGTAATTTTCCTTTTGTCAATTCAATACGATGAATGTAATCAACAGGTATCGCCGTTCAATTATTGTGACAGGGGCTATTGTATTTTGTGGATTTCTCTTAACCCGGTGTGTGAATAATGAAAGCAAAGATATGATTAAAGCAGGGGTTGCCAAATTTGACCAGTTCGCCGGCTCTGCCAGTTGTGCAGGCTGCCACAGGGATATTTATGAAAAGCATAAACAAACCGGTCATTACCTTACTTCAAGGCCTGCGGAAGAAAAATACATTAAAGGAAGCTTTGAAAAAGGAAAGAATGTTTATGCATATACGCCGGACATTGTCCTGGCAATGGAAA
This sequence comes from Chitinophagaceae bacterium UBA4411, assembly GCA_002400415.1. Classification (GTDB taxonomy): domain Bacteria; phylum Bacteroidota; class Bacteroidia; order Chitinophagales; family Chitinophagaceae; genus CADEDV01. Next base: position 282,968 of record DGQP01000014.1, on the reverse strand, counting down.
AAAGAGATAGCCATTTTTACCAGGTTGCTTATTTTAAGGGGGAAGAAAAAAAAGCCATGCGGTTTGATATTGTTACCGGCTCCGGTGCCAAGGGACAATCTTTTATGAGCTGGCGGGGTGACAAACTGTTTCAACTCCCGATTACCTATTTCACCACTGCCGCACAATGGTCTAACAGTCCCGGCTTTCCTTCTGACCGGGTAATGATCGACCGGCCCATTACTTCCCGGTGCATGGAATGTCATGTTACTTTTGCGGAGAGAATATCTGAAGACGGAAAGGAGCCGGAAGAGTTCTCAAAAACCAACATTATTTATGGTGTGGACTGTGAAAAATGTCATGGCCCGGCTGCAGAGCATGTTGCCTTTCAGACCAGGAACCCGCAGGAGAAAAAAGGGAAGTATATTTTAAATCCGGCTTCTATGTCGAGGCAACAAAACCTTGATCTTTGTGCATTATGTCATGGCGGCAATATTCATAAAACACAACCTGCTTTTTCTTTTTCGGCAGGGGAAGCACTAACGGACTACTTCACCATCGATACGCTGAGTGAACTGGCTGTCAATACCGGCAATGTGGATGTGCACGGCAACCAACTCGGATTACTGAAAAAAAGTAAATGCTTTCGCATGAGTGAAACGATGACCTGTAACACCTGTCATAATTCTCATGAAAACCAGCGGGGCAATAAAGCCCTTTTTTCCCAAAAATGCCTCGGCTGCCACAATGTGGCGCATAATAATTTCTGTAAAATAGATACTGCCAGATTTCCGGGCATGCATCAGAATTGTATTGATTGCCATATGCCTTCTAAATTATCAATGTCAATCGCTGTAATGTTACCCGGCCAGGATGCACCTTTAGCAGCTTTGGTACGTTCACACTTTATCAGCATCTACCCGGAAGAAACAAAAAAATTTATTCCACTGCGGTGAAATAAAAAAACCGGCTAAGGCCGGTTTTAAATCAATTCAGACAGCAATAATTAATTATCCGAAATAAATAGCCAGGAAAGTTGCCACACCGGTGAGAAGGAATATCCCTCCGACAACGATAGTAGCCATTACATTCTCATTCTTCATTAATGTGTTGATCTTTTTCATGCACAAAAGTTTTAAGGTTTCGGAAAAAGGGTGATGGATCCCAGAGGAATAATGGAGAATACGAAACAGTATTTCTTTTGTGATTTTTACAGAGGAACGTGAAGAATGCAAACCTACATCATTCTGTAATAGCAATCAAGAGTATTCGTAAAAGCTTTGTTATGGTTATAGCTTTCATGGGGCGCTATTTTTGTAAATAGCTAATTTCTAATTGTTTCGGAACAAAATGGGAGAGGATGGGAAATTTACGATACTTGAAAAAAACTTCGCGGGCTGCACATCAGGGTTTGTATTTGATATCTCTTGCAGTAAACCAGTGCAGGGAATCATTTTGAGGATCACCATTATAATTAATGGTGATCTCCTCATGTGGCTTAATATCACGCAGGGCAAAAAAGGTAATCGTCCTGGTTTCCCGGTCAATCATGTGATGTGCATTACAGGGGAACGCATGATTATAGATCGACCCAAACCCCATTGCCACAGATAGTATGTTTTCTTCTTTATTCAGGAAGAAGCAATAGTTAACAATATGCGTGGAGGTGACGGCATCAAAATCTTCAGCTGGTATCTCGATCAGCGGGCATTCCTCAATCAGGTCGTTTTCCTGCACAGGGGTGCTGCTGAATACGCCTCTTCCTTTGCCTTTTATTTCTTTGATATATAAAGAAGGCCTTGTCATTCGTTAGAAACTTACCGGTGAACAGTCATCATGACTGCCGTTATAATTAATGAATATTTCCCCGTTGGCTTTGATGGCCTGCACCGCTTTGATATCAATGGTCTGTTCTTCCAGGTTGATATGGTAAGCGGCATTGGAAGGGGCGCCATGATTATAAAGGGAGCTGTATCCAAGCCCTAAAACAACCTTTATTTGTTCATTTTTTACCAGGAAATAGTAATGATAAAGGGATGTGTTTTTCAGCAGTTCGTCTTCATTATTACTGATAGGTATCAGCGGAGCCCTTTCAATGAGTTCTCCTGCATCAATATCCCGGTTTGAAAATACCCCCCGGCCGTGCACAGGGCTTGCCGCCACATACAAATGACCCGGTTGTTTTATGACAGATTTTTTGAAGAGATTACTGAGTTTCATGGACAAAAATATCCCCCTAAAAGGGGATAGTGTGCTTGAATAGTTCACCGTAAATTTAGGAACTAAAATAAATTGGTATGAAAAAACTATTTACCACACTTTCTTCTTTACTGCTTATCATGGGCCTGAAAGCACAAACTACGGTCACTGCTAAAAAAGAAACAACACCACAGGTGAAGCCGGTAACAGGACAGTCGCCAGTGGTGAAACCGGGTGTGACAATGAAGGAAGGTGCCCATACAATTAAAAATGGTACAATTGCCGGCGATTCATTGAAAGCCGGTATCAAGCAAACTGCTATTAAGCATGAAGGCATAAAACAGACCGCCATTAAACAAACTGTACCGGTTAAGCAGCAAGCCACGCAAATCAAGTTTGATAACCAGGCTAAACCGCATAAGGATGCTCCTATCAAAAAGTAAGGAACCGGCAGTTCTTCTGAAGAAATAAGCAGGATATCCGGGAGTTGCATATTATGGCTCCCGGGTTGTCTTGTAAATAAAAATCTTATTTCCCGATTTAAAATGTACCTTCGTGTCTCTGTATGTTATTCCTGCACTTAGTTTGACTTGTTCTCAATTTCAGATATCGTGACGGCTTAATGTAAGGCAGGTAAAGTATCATCTTGTGTTGATAGCCTTACCACATTTTTTATCAAATTTATTCAATTGTCATTTAACAATTTACCGCTCATTGAGCCTGTATTAAAGGCTCTGAGCAACGAAGGCTATACCAAGCCTACATCTATTCAGCAAAAATCTATTCCTGTTATCCTGCAGCATAAGGACCTGTTGGGATGCGCACAAACCGGTACCGGGAAGACAGCTGCTTTTGCCATACCCATTTTGCAGTTAATGCACCAGGAACAGCAGATGAATACAAATAACCGCCGCAACATTAAAGCGTTGATCTTAACCCCAACCCGTGAGCTTGCCATCCAGATCGAAGAAAGTTTCAGGGCCTATGGCAGGTATCTTGATCTGCGTCACCTGGTCATTTTTGGCGGTGTGTCACAACATAACCAGGTTAATACTTTGCGCAGGGGTGTTGATATTTTAATTGCAACTCCGGGCCGTTTACTTGACCTGATGAATCAGAACCTTCTTTCACTGCGGGATGTCAAATTCTTTGTACTGGATGAAGCCGACCGTATGCTGGACATGGGTTTTGTACATGACGTAAAAAAAATCATTGCGAAATTGCCTGTGCAACGCCAGACATTATTCTTTTCGGCCACAATGCCACCGGAGATTCAACAACTGGCGAATGTACTGTTAAAAAATCCGGTAAAAGTGGAAGTGACCCCTGTGTCATCCACAGCTGATACGATACAGCAGGAACTGTATTACACTGAGAAGGAGCATAAACGTTCTTTACTGATTCACCTGCTGAAGGATACTACTATTAAGAATGCACTGGTTTTTGCAAGAACAAAGCACGGTGCTGATAAGATAGCTAAAGACCTGAACCGTTCAGGAATAAATGCAGATGCTATTCATGGTAATAAGTCGCAGAATGCCAGGCAGAACGCATTACAGAATTTTAAAGCGAAAACTACAAGAATTCTTGTAGCTACTGATATTGCTGCACGGGGTATTGATATTGATGAATTGACACATGTAATCAATTATGAGCTTCCGAATGTTCCGGAGACTTATGTGCACCGTATTGGCAGAACAGGAAGGGCAGGCGCCAGCGGTATTGCCATTTCTTTTTGTGACGGGGAAGAAAAAGCGTACCTGAAAGACATTCAAAAGCTGATCGCAAAACAGATACCTGTTGTACAAGATCATCCTTTTGCAATGGCAATAGCAAACGATGTAATAAGGCCGGCACTTAAAAAAACTGTACGCCATGTCCGGCAACAGGACAGTGGTCAAAAAAGACAATTTGGAAGATCCTTCTCCAGGAGAACAGCCTGATAGTTTTTAACTGCAGTCAGTAATGACTGCAGTTAACTAATTTTAGAGTGAAAAAATTCTTTTAGCCGAAAATTTTCCCATTTCCAGTGGTGTGATAAAGCTGGTGAATTGTATAATACGATTTTTCTCACACTTGTTCAGACGCAGCATCTATAGTATCTACAGAATGAACAACGCCATTAAAGCCCTGCCTGTCACGGGATAATATTTTAGCGCCATTGATGCGGACTTCACCATCTTTTACAGACACCAGCAGTTCTGTACCATGAATGGTTTTAAGTTTTTGGCCATTAATAAAATCCTTAACTAATTTTTTTTCAGGCAATATAAAACAAGACAGCAGTTCGGAAAGTTTGATCTTATTGGCAGGCTTCAGCAATTCTTCGTAAGACGTTTTTTTCAATTTCCCAAAAGCGAGGTTAACGGGCGCCAGAATGGTAAACGGGCCTTTACCATTTAATGTTTCAGCCAGGCCGGTAATTTTTATCCCTTTCATAAAACTACTGAGATTCTTATCTGTATCTGCGATCTGCATGATCATTGCCATATTGAATTAATTTAAATGAGAAAATGATCCGGGGCGGAATAAAAAAAAGAGCCACCAGGGCTCTTATCATAACGAGTTCTTAGTATCTTCTGTTGTTGTCGGGCCGGCTGGTTTTTTCTCTAGCAACGGAAACAGACATGGCTCTTCCTTCAATCTCTTTGCTGTTAAGGCCTTTGATCGCTTTGTTGGCTTCTTCATCAGAGTCCATTTCCACAAATCCAAAACCACGGCTGCGTCCTGTCTCCCTGTCAGTAATCACTTTAGCAGACGAAACAGCACCAAATTGCTCGAATAATTTTCTTAAGTCATCATCCATTGTGTGAAAACTTAAATTAGATACATACAAATTCATAAAACATAATTTAGATAAAACAATACAATACCTGTGATGAAGGACTGGCAGCAAGAAGCAAAGAGGAGATTAACTAATACTGGACGGAAGAGTAAAAATTGACTCTGATCTGAACTGACTGTTGGAAGAACTCCGGGTCACCCTGTAAAGATATACTATTAAACCGGCCGGCCCTTTTTTATTTTAATAATGAAATATTGGTAAAATACTGCCAAATAGGTTTATTTAGGGCGGAATACAGTTTTATAAGACTACCTTGTAAGAGTCAGTCTATTCAACAATAGTGATGTTTTACAATGTTAGTCATTTTGCTCTTTTTAGCCGCTCACTGGTATCTGTCTCTTTTTATGCAAACTTTTTTGCAACATCGCTATGCCGCACACGGAGCTTTCAGTATGAGTAAGGGTTGGGAACGTTTTTTTTACCTGGTGGCCTATATAACGCAGGGCTCATCTTATGTCAGCCCCAGGGCTTATGCCATTATGCACCGTATGCATCATGCTTATACTGATACGGATAAAGACCCGCATTCACCCATTTTTGATGAGAATATGTTCAAGCTGATGTGGCATGCCCGGCAGGTTTCTTCCCGGATTTATAAAGGAAAATTTGAGGTGGAACAGCGGTTTACCAAAAACCTGCCTGACTGGCCATTACTGGATAAAATCGGAAATTCAGTATGGTCGAGATTAGGCTGGATTGCCATTTATGTGATGATCTATGTCCGGTTTGCTCCATCCGCCTGGTGGTTTTTATTATTACCCGTTCATATACTAACTGTTCCGCTGCATGGTACTATTATTAACTGGTTTGCGCATAAATATGGCTCCAGAAACTTTGAGGTAAAAAACACTTCTACTAACTTATTTAAAGTGGATATGCTGATGATGGGCGAGGCGTACCATAATAACCATCATAAAAACCCGTCTGCTGTAAATTTTGGATTTCGTTGGTTTGAAATTGATCCGACCTATGGCATGATAAGGTTACTGAACAGGCTCCGGATCATCAGAGTGCATAAAGTGGTTGCATTGCCTGCTGCTGTGGCGCCCTAACAGATTGGCTGTCTGATTTTTATTCTTGTTATGGTTTTCATAAAGAGTAGTTCCCACCTGTCATAAACCATCTTTCTTTTTAGCAATTATTATTACCTTTAGTCACTTAACAGTGCCTATGATGGTTAATTGCAACAGATGGAGAGGTGCATCCTGCGATATCATTGCCTTATCTGTTATTTTTTTTCTCATTTCATTTAGTTTATCTGCACAGCAAGATCGTTTAGCGGTAAATAACCCGGTTAATAATAAAGTGAAACCAGTTGCTGGCAATGACAAAGATATCTTTGGCATAAAGGGGCGCTATATTCAGAATAAAGGACAATACGGCGATACATTGGCTAAGTATGCCGCTATGGGTAAAATTCTCTATGGCTATGAAGGTTTAGGAATGCCTGTTCTGTTTACTGCCAAAGGAGTTATCCATTTGCAGAGAAAACAAAAGAAACTTTCCTATGAAGAAAGGGAAAGAATGGAAGAGAGGGGGATGAGCAAGGAACAGATACGAAAAAGTAACCCAGCAACAGATCGTGTTATAACTATTGAATGGATCAATGCAAACCCGGGTGCTGAAATGATTGCGGAAGATGCAGCTCCCGGGTATCATGTGTATGGTTTGCAATTACAAAAAGCTGCCGCTTATAAAAAACTCATTTACAAAGAACTTTATCCGGGTATTGATATTGTCTATTCCTTTATCAGGGGAGAGAAACCCGGTTATGAATTCAGTCTTATCGTAAAGCCGGGCTCTGATATTACAAAAGTTAAAATGCGCTATGCCGGCAATGTAAAAACAATCAGGCAGGATAAGAACGGGCGTCTTATTATCAGTTCAGATATAGATGGGCTCATTCAGTCAGCCCCTCTCTGTTTTTATACAGATAATGCTGATAACGGCGAAAAGATACGGACCGGTTATATAATCAGTAACAAAAACGAGGTTAATTTTAAATTACCGGCAGATTACAAAAATGATAAAACTCTGGTAATCGATCCTTTTGTTACCGGTACTACAACGCTAACAGGTACAAACAACGGTATTGCAAAAGATATCGACTTTGACTATGCGGGTAATATTTTCGTATCGGGTGGGGGAGATGGAGGAACACAGAAACTGGCCAAATTCTCTCCGGCTGGTGTATTACTGTGGACATTTTCGGGCATATTAGGAAGCCCCTCCTGGAATTTTGGGGGCTCCTATGGCGGCTGGATGGTTGATAAAGTAAGTGGCGGTGTTTACCTCGGACAGGGACTGATGGGTAACGGCTTTACCGTAGTAAGATTAGATGCAGCAGGGACTTATGATAACTACATTACTACTCCCAATGTTAATTTCAGCGAGAACTGGAAAATGACATGGAGTTGTAACAGCGGCTCTCCTAAAATACTGATTGCGGGTGGGGGTGGTTCTGCTAACAATGAACTGGCATTATTAACACCTCCAGGAGTTGTACCGGCAACATCGAACCTGTCTGGTTTGACAGGAGGGCATAATGATATTTCTGATATTGTTATTGACCCCGTTACCAATGACATGTATACGATTTATTCAACACCGGTTTCAAATGCCCTCAGGGATAACTATATTTATAAACATCCGCCACCCTACACATCTGCCACGATTGCATGGCAGGTGCCCACCGGGTATTTTACATTAAAAGAACCCAACAACAGGCCTTATCTTTTTGGATTGGACAATTCAAGTAATACACTGGCAGTAAATTCCGCCTATTTATTCTACTGGGATGGCGTTAACCTGAAAGCGATCAATAAAACAACAGGTGCTGTTGCCGGCACACCTATGAGTTTTACTTCGAATATCAAATTGATGCAAGGCGGTATACATGCGGATGAATGTAATAATGTATTTATCGGGTTTGCGAATGGAACCATCAAAGTATTAAAATTCGATGGAAGTGTTTTTGATGATGCGGCCGCTCCCGATATTACAATCAGCGGATTTCCGGCCAATGCGGTTTATGACCTTAGTTATGATAATGCACATGAACTTCTATATGCAGGAGGCAATGGTTTTGTAGCTTCTGTTGATATTTCCGGTTATTGCCCTTCCACCATTTATTCCATATCAGTTGCTGAAGACTGTATGACTTTATCTGCTACGGCTACAGTAAGCCCGGTGCCGCCTTCAGGAACAACAGTGACCTATGTATTGTACGATGGGGCAACCCAACTGGCGAGCAATACGACAGGTGCTTTTACCGGTTTGTTTACCGGTATCAATTATACGATCCGGGCATTCCTGAACAGGGATTGCGGGGGCACGCAAACCTTTACCAATTTTATGTTTAGTGCATCTCCAACACTAATTACCAACAGCCCGCCTGCCGTTTGCCTGCCTGATGGTACAGCTGATTTAACGGCACCCTCTGTTACAGCAGGTTCTGCAACTGGTTTTGCATTCAGTTACTGGAAGGACGCAATGGCTACTATTCCTTTAGATAATCCGTCTGCTGCAATTGCGGGGACCTATTATATCAAAGGAACCCCGGCTGCAGGCTGCCCGGCTGTAAGGGCTGTTGTCGTCCCCTCACTTCCGGTACCAGTTGGAGATGCCGGAACTGATATCGCCATTTGTCCCGGCGATAACACGCAACTGAACGGATCTGGTGGTGTTACTTATTCGTGGAGCCCACCGACTTTTTTGGATAATGCTTCTGTTGCTAATCCGAGAGTGATTAATCCGGTCTCCGGAACCCACGTTTATCATCTGACCATAACTGATCCAAACGGCTGCCGTTCACTGGCAGATGAGCAGGTAACGGTGACTGTTGCAGCACTTCCGCTCATCGGGATAGTGAGGGACACAGCGGTGGCAATTAATCAGCCACTACAGCTAAACGCCACAGATGCCAATAACAGTGGTTTTATCAGTTATGTGTGGACACCATCTACAGGTCTTAATGATCCCTTTATTGCTAATCCCGTTGCAATTCTTGACAGAGATATCACTTATATTATCAAAGCAAAAACGATCAGCGATTGTGAAGGGGGTGCTGTCGTGAATGTAAAAGTATACCAGGGCCCTGAAGTGTATGTTCCAACAGCATTTACCCCCGGAAGTGATGGCTTGAATGATATACTCAGAGTGATCTCTGTTGGAATGAAAGAATTTCATTTCTTCAGTATCTACAACCGCTGGGGAGAAAGGGTGTTTACCACCAGCGACCCCCGTAATGGCTGGGATGGTACAATAAAAGGAATACCACAAGCTTCCAATACATATGTATGGATGGTGGAAGCGGTGGATTATAAGGGCAATAAAGTATTCAGAAAGGGAACAGTGACGCTGATCAGGTAATCATGGTTTAGGTTTTCTGAATTCTTTCAGTTTGTCACTGATATAAACAATCATATCAGCCCGTTCTGTTTTCCTGCAAAAGTTATATGAGGGTCTGAAGCGGTACATAAACAGCCGCAATGAATCACCATGCAGATTGGTGAGCCGTTCCACCCATTCAGCCGGGAATGCCCGGTCGATATAGGACTCTCTTTCTTCTTTCAGTAATCGTTTTTTTAACTCCCTTTGCTGTTTTGCTTTACTGGAAAAATAACTGAGGGGGCTAATACTGATGCCAACGCCATCAGTGGGACGGTTCCCTCCTGTGATGTTCTTCAGGCTGTCAAAATAATACCTGTAAATATTCCGCCGTTCAAGTGAATCTGCACGGTAACTGCTGTTAAGGGTGATACCTCCCAGCGAGACATAACGGACTGAAAGGCTGACGTCATATTGAGTGAGAAGATGACCAAATGTTACGATAACAGAATCGGTTTTAAAGCCGGATGCTGTGAACATAATCTTATCACCTTCGCCGGCAGCAATACTGTAACTTCCGTCTTTTGCAGATACACTGAATGACTTGTTTGTCCTGTTGAAAACAGTAATGCCTGCCAGTACGGAATCGGTGATCCGGTCATAAATTTTACCATGTAAAATGGCCGGCTGCGCATCAGCACATAAGCTGAATATATTTAATAAGAGAATGGTTTGAAGCAGCCTGTTCATTCGTTAAAAATAGAAAGGCTGCATTCAAAAAAAGGGTTTAAGGAAAAAACATTTGTTAAAGTCTTCTATATCTTAATGTCTTCGATTGTTCTTTTTAACCGGCTTCGTTCCGCAGCAAAAGCCACAAGGTGACTTTCTACGGAAACATCAATAGATGAACTAAGAAGGCTAACGTCCTGCTGGTATACCGCCTGCAGCCAATCCCTCACCAGGCGGTGGTCGCCACCACCATGGGCATCTGTCTTCAACGACCAGGAAGTTTTTTTCCGGGATTTAAAACGGGTCATCACGAAACTCTCCATATCGCCGGTGATATCCCCTTCAGATCCCATAATCCGGGTTCTTCTTCCTTCATAAGATACATGGGCTTCCATTGAGAAACCGGCTGTGACGCCATTTTCAAATAACATATTTACAGTAAGATGATCGGGCTGGTCGTTATCCATTTTGTAAACACAACGACCATAGTCTGTAACCTTCAGCTGTTCCAGGATATATTCATCCCATTTACTTTTTTGATCCGGAAGATCGAAGACATAGAGACGTTTCCGGTCCCGGAAATATATCTGCAGCGCAGAATAGGGACAATCCCGCTCAACTTTACAACCATCTATGCAACGGTCAGTACTTCCTTCCGGGGCATTGGAATTGGTGAACCAACGGAGATTGCCAAAACAATGTACATCGTGTACCGGCTTATTGACCAGCCAGCGGATGATGTCTGTATCATGTGAAGATTTGGCAAGGATTATAGGAGCTGTATTCTTGCTGTTCTTCCAGTTTCCCCTGACGTAGGAGTGACTCATATGGATATGCTCAATCGGTTCCATATGATGGATGCTGATAATATCCCCGATCAATCCTGCATCAATTACTTCCTTTAGCTCCCGGAAGTAAGGAGTATAGCGTAAAACATGGCAAACGCCCACAATTCTTTTTGTTTCCTTTGCTTTTTGTAAAATAAGCCGGCATTCCTCTTCTGTCGTTGCGATAGGTTTTTCAAGTAAAATGTCATAACCTTTTTCCAGGGCAGCCAGGCACGGACGGGTATGCAATGAATCAGGTGTGGCAATGATAACTGCATCTGCAAATTTTTCACGGGCAAACACTTCCTCCCAGTTATCGAAGCAAACCGTGTCGTCCAATTTGTGTATTCGTGCAAACCGCTTTCTTCTTTCCGGATTAATATCGGCAACACCTGCAATCTTTAGTTCACCGGGGAATTGACGTCCATAGTCACTATAAATAGTGCCCCGGTGGCCGGCGCCTATCAAAATAGCTGTAACAGGTTTGTCAATCTTTTTATGGGCGGGGTTATGAAAAACATCATCATTCAATCCAAATAATGAGGCCATTTCATTCCATCCGATAGTTGCAGAATCTTTTATTAATTGAAATGGACGAAGAATCTTTCTTGCGCTGATGAATTGACGTAAGGACATATCTTATTTAATATTTTTCATTAAAAGGTTCACTAACTGAGAATAGCAACAGTAATATCCATAACATTGGTACCGGTGCTGCCGGTTTTTAATAAATCTCCTGTTTTCTCAAAAAAATGGTAAGCATCATGTTCTGACAGGAAGCCGGGCAGGGCCAGTTCTTTTTTTCCTGCATTAGTAATAGTCTGCTGATCAGCAAAAGCACCTGCTGCATCAGTTGGGCCATCTGTTCCGTCTGTCCCCGCAGCTAAAAAACTTAACCGTATATCTTCTTTGCTGATCATTTCGTTCAGCATTTCTAATACCATATGCTGGTTACGCCCGCCTTTTCCCTTACCCGTAACAGTTACAGTGGTTTCCCCGCCTGTCAGGAAGCAGGCGGGTCTTCTCCCTTTGTAATCTGAATAGAAGCTAAACAATTTTTTAGCTATGGCACCAGCATCGCCCTGCAAATTATGGTCAATTATCTGCGTATTAAAACCCAGCTTTTCTGCTTCTTTTTTGCCAGCGGCCAAAGCGATTGCATTGGAACCAATCAGGAGGTTGCTGCATTTGTTTAAAACCGGGTTTCCGGGTTTTACGGTTTCCGGGATAATGCCGTTAATCCCGTTTCGTATATACTGTAAAACAGCAACCGGAAGCCTGTTCTCCAGGTTATATTTCTCAAAAATCTTTTTAGCATCTTCAAAGGAACTGGTATCGGCTATCGTTGGACCGCTCGCAATAATTGTTAGCATATCTCCGGGAACATCTGAGATGATCAGGGAAAACCATTTTGAGCCGGGAGCATAAGTAAGTAATTGCCCTCCTTTGATACCGGAAAGATGTTTGCGTACTGTATTTATTTCGGCTATTTCAGCGCCACATTGCAACAACAGGTCTGTTGTTGCTTGCAGTGTTTCCAAACTGATGCTACCGGGTAAGTCAGTCCACAAGGCAGATGCTCCGCCGCTTAGCAGGCAGATAATGATATCTTCCTGACCAGCTTTTTGCAATAAAGTTTTTGTTTTCTCAACTGCAATAACACAGTTTTGATCAGGGACCGGGTGTGCAGCCTCCAGGCATTCAATACTGCCAAGCTTCACAGCATGATCATATTTTGTAACGATAAATCCGCCGGTTATATGACTTCCTGCAATTTTTTCTACAGCCTTTGCCATAAAGGCGCTGGCTTTACCGGAGCCGATTACAAAAACCCTCGTGGATGCTGTTAATGGAATAAGCTCCTTTCCTATACGCAATACATTCCCGTTCAATTCAAGAAATTGTGGAATTAATTCACCAGGATGTACCGCAGCTACCGCAGCCTGAAAAATTTGTTTACAATATTCTCTTGGGGTCATAAATAGCAATTACATTAAGTTCATTACTTAAAATTAAATGATATACAGCGATAATACAGAATCAGTACACGTTCTTATGTTAATTTAATTCAGGTATAAGTTGTTTTTAATTCGGTGATCATCAGAGCCGGTAAAGGATTTTGAATAAGCCCGGAAGCCCTCCCGTAAAGGGGGGATTTTTGCCCGGGGATTTGGACATTACATTTTTAATACCTGATTTTTGCAATCCGGTTTGATTATTAGCAACTACCACACAACAACCTTTCACTAACCACTGCAGGATTTATCTGCCCAAACATTAACCGGTCTGTAACCAGCGGGAAACGGAACGGGATTTTATTGTCATACTAAAAACCTTATTTATGAAGCGTATTGTTATTGTTGCTTTTTTATTATTCGTGTCTCTTCTTCCTGTAACTGCCCAACTGCTGAGGGCAGGTTTGTCGGCAGGCATTGATGCTTCGCGGGTTACGATTACCGGTGCTAGCGGGGCCCCATTGTTTTACACAAACAACATTGCCGGAGGAGTATTTGCCGAAGCAGTTATCACCCCCGTTATTTCCCTGCAACTGGAATTGAATCATTCCACGCAGGGTGTCGGGTCTATCGGTCAGTCTGCCAATGCAATTGTATATAATTCTGTGAGGATTGATTATTTCACGATTCCCTTGTTCCTGAAATTATATGGCACACCTAACCTCAGTTTTTTTGCGGGAACCCAGCTGGGTATAAAAAGAAAAGCCCTGGCTAAAACAACAGGTAACCTTAACATAGATTTTGATGGAATGATCCGGACAAATGACCTGTATGGCCTTTTTGGAATGGAATACCGGTTTGCTAATGGTGTATTTGCGGGTGGGCGCTATCATACCGGTCTTACAAATATTTTGAAAACTACCGATAACGAAATACATAATCGCTATTTCAGCTTCAGGCTGGGGTATAGTTTTTTATTGAATAAAAAATAATGCAGAGGGAATTAATATGCTTAAGATAATGATTACGGCAGAAGACGGGTACCAACTGGGCGCTGTGTATGCAAGGCCGGTCGGGGAAAGTATTGGTGTTATTGTACTAAGTTCTGCTACTGGTGTTAAAAAAGAATTTTATATCAATTTCTCCCGCTACCTGGTACAGAACGGCTATACAGTGTTGCTGTATGATTACAGGGGAATTGGAGAATCTGCTCCCAATAACCTGAAGACATCTGCATCGTATATGCATGAATGGGGTACCAAGGATATGAACGCTGTATTGAATTATATGGTGGATGAACGCAGGCATACTGATATCATCTGGGTGGGTCACAGTATCGGGGCGCAGTTAGTCGGTTTCCTGGAAAAGAAGCAACATATAAAAAAAGTGATTGCTATTAACGCGGCGGTGGGTTATTGGGGCTATTTTCCTTTCCCGAGAAATATTACCGTTTGTGCTTTATGGTATGTGATCGGACCGCTGCTGATCAAAATGCATGGTTATGGTACAATGCGTAAGATCGGCTGGGGAGAAGACCTGCCAAAGAACATCATTTTGGAGTGGAGACAATGGTGTATCAGTAAGAACTATTTTATGAAATTCCTGGAGAAAAAAATACAGGCCGACCGGTTCTATCATTTCACCACACCGATCACGGCTGTCTATACCAGCGATGATTTTATTGCCAACGATAAAACAGTCCCGCTGATGATGAAATTCTTTCCCAATGCCCCGCAGGAGATACTGAAACTACCGGTGGAAAAACACACCCGGCATAAGGTGGGGCATATGGGCATTTTCAGGAAAAAATTTGAAAGAGATCTCTGGCCTTTGTTGGTGGGAGTGATTGAGAGATAGTTTTTGTTATTGGCTCAAGAAGTAGAATTCCCGGATACTATAAACAAAAGCCCAGACACTATTCAGGGTGAATAAAATACCGGCAGTTATGATATGTTTCAGCAACCATTTAAAAGAATGATTAAAGCCAATGCTATCCTCATACTGCATTGCCTTACTAGCTTTTCTGGAAAAGGAAAAGAAATAATAAGCCTGTATCGGTAATAAAATAGCATAAATAAATAGAAATATGATATTGAAGATTACAGAAAATTTCATGTAATCATCATATCTGTCTGTATATTTTAAAAACGATTTAATTCCGAGGTAAGCATTAATTAAATCAAAAAAACATGTCAGTACACAGCATATATACAGGAACCTGGCCCACTGTCTAATCCGGATCAGCAGGTTTTTCCCGGTCTCATCCAGCTTAATTTGAAAAAGTTCCTCATTCATGACCGAAAGATACTTCAACAGATCAAATTTTCAGTTTCTCAGAAATTCGTCAAGCCCGGTCAAAGAGTGTTGATCGCATAGAATGGATGTTTTTCTGTATTGGAGATAATTGCCTTTTAAGGC
This sequence comes from Chitinophagaceae bacterium UBA4411, assembly GCA_002400415.1. Taxonomy (GTDB): domain Bacteria; phylum Bacteroidota; class Bacteroidia; order Chitinophagales; family Chitinophagaceae; genus CADEDV01. The sequence goes on along the minus strand of DGQP01000014.1, from coordinate 267,687 downwards.
CATTTTCTTCTCACATTTTTAGCCCCTCATTGTGAATAAATGCCCCCTGGACAAACCGATTATTCCTGACCTTTGCCTTATATTCGCCGCCTGACTTAAAATTTGAAAACTGTGAGATTAAAGAGCTTAGAAATCAAGGGGTTCAAAAGTTTTGCCGACAAGACAATTGTCAATTTTGACGACAATATTACCGGCATTGTTGGACCAAACGGTTGCGGTAAATCCAATATCGTGGACAGTATCCGCTGGGTGATCGGGGAACAGAAGATCAGCCACCTGCGGAGTGAGAACTTAGACAGCCTTGTCTTCAACGGTTCCAAGACCCGCAGTGCCTCCGGCCTGGCTGAGGTAAGCCTGACTTTTGAGAACACCAAGAACCTCCTGCCGACTGAATTCAGTACCGTAACGATTACCCGTAAATTTTATAAAAGCGGAGAATCGGAATACCGGCTGAATGATGTGCAATGCCGCCTGAAAGATATCCAGAACCTGTTCATGGATACGGGTGTGAGCACGGATAGTTATGCCATTATCGAATTAGGCATGGTGGATGACCTGATCAAAGATAAAGACAACAGCCGCCGCCGGATGCTGGAGCAGGCTGCGGGTATTTCCATCTATAAAACCCGGAAAAAAGAAGCCAAACAAAAATTGGATGCGACCGAACAGGACCTGGCCCGTATCGAAGACCTGCTGTTCGAGATCAATAACCAGCTGAAAGCCCTGGAAAGCCAGGCAAAAAAAGCTGAGAAATACCACGAGATCAAAAAAGATTACCGGGAGATCAGTATTGAACTAGCTAAAGCTGCCCTGGAAGGATTTAACCTGACTTACAAGGAACTGAATGAACAGCATGATGCGGAAACCGACAAGAAGATCCGTATGGAAGCTGAGATAGCGAATGAAGAAGCAGCACTGGAACAGGAGAAAGTGGCATTCATTGAAAAAGAAAGACAATTGCAAAGCATGCAGCATGCTTTCAACGAACTGGTGCAGCAGGTAAGGACCAAAGAGAATGAAAAAAACCTGGCGGCCCAGCGGCTGGAATATCTCAAAGAAAGAGAAAGCAGCCTGAAAGAGTTTTTACAAAAAGCAGGCGGCCAGTTAAAAGGAATTGACGAAAGCATAGGTTTTACCCAATTGCAGGTGGACGAAGAAGCAAAGGCGCTGGAAGGGCTGAGCGAGCAATTACAGCAACTGAACAACCAGGTATCCGTGCAGCGGGAAGTGCTGGATGAAAAACGCCGCACATTAGACTCCTTAAGGGGGGAATACCAGCAGGTGCAACGGAACCAGTTTGATGCTGAGAAAAAAGTGGCTGTGGCGGATACATCGGTACAAAACTTACAAAGAGCTATCGGGCAAATAGAAGAAGAAAGGAAACAAAGAGACGAGCAGCGTCATCACCTGGACGAAGAACGTTTGCTCAAAGAAAAGGAACTGAACATTAAAAAAGTGGACCTGGAGCAATTACAGCAGCACCAGGAAAACACGAAAGAACAGATATTACAAACGCAGTCCATTGTTGAAGCGCTCCGTAATGAGCTGGCAGGTGAAACGAGAAAGCTGGATGCCAAAAAGAATGAACATGATCTGCTGAAGAGCATGATTGATTCAATGGAAGGCTATCCGGATTCTGTAAAATTCCTGCACAATAACAGCAACTGGAACTATACATCGCCGATCCTGTCTGATATTCTTTATGTAAAAGAAGAATATAGGACAGCTTTGGAAAATGTGCTGGAGCCTTACCTGAGCTACTATGTGGTGAACAACCTGCAGGAGGGATTACAGGCAGTTCGTTTACTCGATGAGAATAAAAAAGGGAAGGCCAATTTTTTCCTGCTGGATAAAGTGAACGAAAAAGGCGCTGATGCCTCTGTTCATCAGCTGGAAGGAGCTGTTTCAGCCCTTAGCGTGGTGGATGTGGAAGAGAAATACCGGAAACTGGCTGAACATTTATTGGGAAATGTTTTTATTGCTGACAGTGAGGATGCTTTGCAAAACAGCAACGGTTTTGTGGTTATCGAAAAGGCGGGTAAATATGTAAAGGGAAAATATTCCCTGACCGGCGGAAGTGTGGGAATGATTGAAGGAAAGAAGATTGGCCGTGTAAAAAATTTGGAAAAATTACAGGAGGAGATTGCTGCCCAGGACGAAGTGGTGGAAAAACTCCGCAGCGAGATACAGGCAAGGCATAATGAGGTGATCGCTTTCAATGAAGACCTGCGTGAGAATGCACTAAGGGAAACGGAAAGAGAGATACAGCAATTGACCAACCAGGTATTTTCCCTGCATAATAAGCTGGAAAACCTGCATTCCATGCAGACCAACAGCCAGCATCGGCTGGAAGAGCTGAATCACCAGATGCAGCAAACACATCAGTCAGTGGAAGGGGTAAGAAACCAGCTGCATGAATATAACGAGCAATTGCAATCTTATACCGCCAAACTGGCTGAAGCTGATGAGAACTTTAAAGCTGCTGAAGCAATATATAACGAGGCTTCACAACAATATAACGAGTTTAACCTGAGTGTGACCCGGCAGCAGAGTAAAATCAATGCCCTGAAACAGGAACTGGATTTTAAACGGAACCAACTGAACGATCTGAACCAGCAGATCGAAAGCAATACCACCAGTTTATCAGATACTACAATGAGTATTGAGCAATCAGCCAATTCATTGAAAGATATTGAAGACGCCTTGCTGGAAATGATCCGGAGAAGGGAGGATGAACAATCTGTATTGAATGAGGCGGACCAGGCTTATTATAACCTGCGGAACCAGCTGAGTGAAAAAGAAAGTGAGCTTCGCCATAAAGTAAAAGACAAAGAACAGGTAGAACATTTGCTGGCAGCTATCAAAGACAAGCTGAACGAACTGAAATTACAACTTGCAGGAACGAAGGAGAGATTAGATGTTGAGTTCCGCATCAAACTGGAAGATATCCTGGACCAGGCGCGGACATCAGAAACGGCGCTGGAAGAATTGCAGGAGAAGGCTGACAGGATGAAGAAGCGGCTGGAAAACCTTGGCGAGGTGAACCCGACAGCTATTGAGGCTTTTACTGAGATGAAGAAACGGTATGAATTTATCGTGGAGCAAAAGAATGACCTGGTGAACGCCAAAGACAGCCTGTTGAAGACCATTGAAGAAGTGGAAGCAACGGCAAACCTGAAATTCCTGGAAACCTTTAACCAGGTAAAAGAGAATTTCATTAAAGTGTTCAAGACGTTGTTTACAGAAGATGATCATTGTGATCTTGTACTGGAAAACCCGGAGAACCTGGCGGATACCGGTATCGAAGTGATTGCCCGTCCCAAAGGTAAACGCCCCACTTCATTGACGCAGTTGAGTGGTGGTGAAAGAACTTTAACGGCAACGGCTCTCTTGTTTGCGATCTATCTCATCAAGCCGGCACCGTTCTGTATACTGGATGAGGTGGATGCTCCGCTGGATGATGCCAACGTAAGCAAGTTTACCAATATGATCCGCCAGTTCAGTGATAACTCCCAGTTTATTATTGTTACACACAATAAGACAACGATGAGTACGGTGGATGTGATCTATGGTGTAACAATGCAGGAGCCCGGTGTAAGTAAGCTGGTAAGTGTTGACTTCCGGAATTTGCAGCAGAACCAGAATTGATGCGGATGATAAATTGTCAATAAATTTGAAAAGTCTTGCTGAAGCAAGGCTTTTTTTATAGTAACAACTCTTCAACTATGCGTACAGTTCTGCTTTTAATTGCATCGAATATCTTCATGACATTTGCCTGGTATTATCACCTGAAGCAGGAAGGATGGCCGTTATGGAAAGCAATTGTACTGAGCTGGCTCATTGCTTTCTTTGAGTATATGCTGATGGTGCCTGCTAACCGCAGCGGTTATGCAAAAGGATTTTCGGGCTTCCAGTTAAAGATGATCCAGGAAGTGGTTACCCTGGTGGTATTTGGTTTTTTTGCTGTATTCTACCTGAAGGAACCTTTTCACTGGCGCTACCTGGTGAGTTTTGCTTGCCTGCTGGGGGCTGTCTATTTTATGTTCAGCAAAAGGTTTGGATAAGAAAGAGCCGGCTGGACATTACATCTCCTCATCTGCTATTTTGCGCGATGATTTATGATGTTCCCTTTGCTTCTGGCGGCGGATCAGGTCAGACTTTATTTTGTGTACAAATGCCTGGCAAATGGAAATAATGCCGGCTACCAGTAAAACTCCGAATGCAAGTGCCCACAGGTACCAGTCCTCTTCTTTCTGGGCTTTTTCTGATCTTTCATAGATAGTATAAAACAATACAACAATGCTGGTCGTTATAAGGGCAATACCAATTAGTAACTTGGTCAGGTATCTATCCTGGTGGGTATTAGACATAGTATCAGGTTTGGTAATGGACAGTGTACCAGTCAAAAGTAAAGAAATAATCTTTTGTTAACTTATTTCTGCCCGGGTTAGATAAAAATCTGAACAAATTATTTTAATTCTAAATTGCAGTATGAAAAAGAATATTCTGACTTTCCTGTTACTGGTAAGTTTTGTTGTAGTTGAAGGCCAGGAAGCCCCGGAGGGGTTATTCATTAACTCCAAAGCCCCGGATTTTAAAGCAGCAGACCAGGCCGGGAATGAAGTGCGGCTAAAAGACCTGCTGAAGAAAGGGAAAGTGGTCTTGGTATTTTACCGGGGCAATTGGTGCCCGTATTGTAACCGCCAGCTGAAAAGACTGGAAGATTCATTGCAACTGATCAAAGATAAAGGGGCTACATTGATCGCTGTTACACCCGAAAAACCAGATGGGGTGGAGAAGACCATTGAAAAAACAAAAGCAGAATACTCTATCTTATATGATGAAGGCTTAAAGATTATGAAAGCTTATGAGGTGGAATTTATCGTATCGGAGAATACCATTACCCGTTACCGCAATTCGGGTATCGACCTTGAAAAGATCAACGGGAAGGATTGGAATTATTTACCGGTACCGGCTGTATATATCATCGATAAAGAAGCAAATATTACCTACCGGTTTTTTAACAGCGATTATAAAAAGAGACCGGCCGTGCAGGAAATATTGAATAATCTGTAATATCTTTTAATCCAGTATCAGTTTGCCGATCTGCCCTTTATTACCGGCCAGGAAAACAGAAGTTCCTGTTTTGGCAATGCGTACCACATGAAAGCTTTCTTTGCTCACCCATTTCCAGGTTTTCCCGCCATTATAAGAATAGTCAACTCCATTCAGACCGCAACTCACCAAATCCGTTTTGGATAAATACTCCACGCAACTGCGGTAGCCATGGGGTGGGATGGAAGGAGCATTCCAGCTCTTGCCTCCGTCAGTCGTGTAATAGCAGTTTTGTTTGCTTTCTGCCGGGGTCATAAAATCTCCGCCTACCACAACTATTCTTTTGCTGCCCTTTAGTTTGCCTTCATCAAATACAGCTACTGAATTAGCACCTGTAGTTTCCTTCCCTTGTAAAATTGGGATTTCAATAATAGTAGTATTGGTAAATAATCTTGAACGGGTACCTCCGCTCACCATAAAGAATTTATTTTTTTCGAACAAGCGGATATTGGTGCCGCTGGCGGCAAAGAAAGCTTCACCCGAATCGGCTACAGGCTTCTGACTTTCTTCCCATTCCTGCCAGTTATCACCTCCGTCCTGTGTCGCAGCTGCAAAAACTCTTTTATTAACCGGATCACCTATCACCATGCCGGCATTCTGATCTACAAAATGCAGGGCATCCAAAAACATACCCGGGATTTTGTTCTCATAAACGGTTTTCCAGGTTTCACCACCATCGGTGGTTTTCAGAATTACCGCAGGCGTATCAACCGCCATAATGATAGCGGTACTGGCATCAAATGCTTCTATATCACGAAAGTCTTTTTTTTCAAATCCCTTTACTGTCATCCATCGCCAGTTTTTTCCGGCATTGCTGGACCGGCCCACCATACCGTTACTTCCGCTTACCCAAACAATATTATCATTCACAACACTTAACCCACGAAGGCTGGTATTGGTACCTGATGTCAGTACCTGCACTTTCGGATCAGGACGATGACGAAAACCGGTAAGACTCAGGACAATTAATAAAGCGAGGGCAACATGTATTTTCTTCATTGACAGAAGGTATAAAGAAGGTGAGATAGAATATAAACCAGATAAGCAAAAATGTTACTGTTTTAATATGGCTGCATTGTTCTTGTTGCTGTTCCATCATCAAATAACTCGATTACAGCATACGCCGGAGCGAATTCCTGGAACGCACCTTTCCACCAATTCCCCGACACTGCACCATTGCAATAATATTTGATGCCGAGATAATCTACTTCATCCTGCAGGTGGATGTGCCCGCTGATACACACTTTGATATTCGGGTATTGAACAAATAATTTCTTTAAAACGAGGAAATCGCTGTGCATCAGGTTGCGCTGGATTTTCAGGTCGCCATTAGGTTCTGTTTTATCAAAAAACAACCCCGCACAAATCGACAGGATAGGAATATGGGAAACAAAGCAGATGAATTGATCTGCAGGTATCTTTTTTAATTCCTGCTGCAGCCAGTCTAATTGTTCCGGGTCAAGTTTGCCGATATAACCTCCGGCAGGATTTAGCTGTGTGCTGTCTAAAACAATAAAGTGCCATTTCCCTTTTGTGAACCGGTAAAACCGCCCTGGCATATTGAAATTTTCCACCACCCATTGCTTACCGTAAAGCTTATCCTGTTCCGGCCTGTCCTGTTTGATGAACCAGCCCCATACATCATGGTTGCCGATGCAATGATATACAGGAAGACTGTTTTCCTTTTGCAGCAAACTGTTGAACAGGTCAAATTGTTCCTTTGTTTTCTGTTTATCCGCATCCAGGGCATCCATGATGGCATCGCCGCCATTGATGATAAAATCAACTTTTGTTTTGAGTTGCTGGGCATGCTGAAAGGCTTTTGCCATTCCGGTTTCAGGAATAATTCCCGGCTTCAGGTGGATATCTGAAAGATGAGCAAACCGGATAGGCTTCTTTTTGCTGTCCTCAGCAAAACTGAGTGCCGGTAATAAAGTGCTGCCTGCAATGGCTGCGGAGGTTTTGAGAAACTGGCTTCTTTTCATAGGGAAAAGGTAGCCAAAAATCAGAAAGATTATTTCAGCTGGGCTGCAAATTCTTCCCGGGTCACCAGTCCCACTTTTCTCCAGACCTCTTTCCCTTCTTTGTAAATAATAAAAACCGGGATAGGTTCAATATTTAATGATTTCATTACATCGGTGTGTATACCTGCATCAATTTTTAAAAACTGGAAATGAAGCGACTTGTCTTTTTTAATTTCTTCCAGCACCGGTTCCATTTTCACACAAGGCGGGCACCAGGTAGCTCCAAAATCAACCAGTACGGTCTGGTCTTTTGGAATAGATGCCTGGTATTCTTCCATTGTCAGTTGTTTTTCATTACTGGCTCCTTCCAGCGGTTTGGCTGCACGTTTCCACGCATTCAGGCCTCCTTCGAGTTCCACCACTTTTTTAAACCCATTGTTACGCATCCATTCAGCTGCAGCGGCGCTTCTGCCTCCCACCAAACAATAAATATAGACCGGCCTTGTTTTATCCAAATACTGTACCCTGTCAAAAAATTGTTCTTTGTCGATCCAGTTGGCCTGTAATGAATTTTTAATATGACCGGAACCGTACTCACCGGCTGTTCTTACATCCAGCACTTGTGCACTATCGGCAGTTATCCCTTTTTCAAAATCACCGGCTTTGGCTTTGGTACCAGTTTGCGACTGGCAGCTTAAAAAGAGAAACGAAGCAAATAACAGAGAGGGTATTTTCATGTACCGGTATTTTTTGCAAATGTAAGATTTACCCCGTCACCCGAGCTGGGAAGGATGGGGATACTGCCTTGCCGCCGTTAGGCAAATAAATCTTATTTTAGTGACTTCAATAAATACCTATATGAGAAAAATCCTTGCTTCCCTTTTGCTGCTGGGGCTGGTAATCGTGGCCTGTCAAAAGGAAAACAGTTTTGAATCCGGCAATCAACTCTCTGAAGGCCTTTTGCAAAGTGATGTTAGCGGTGACTGCCTGCCCAAAAATGTAGTGGGTACTTATGTACAGGGAACAGCCCTGAATGGTAATACGGAATATATTGAAGTTACAGTTGATGTAACTACGACAGGTACTTTTACCATTTACTCCGATACGGTGAACGGGGTTTATTTTCGCTTTGCAGGAACGTTTACCACGTTGGGTAATAATGTAGTTAAACTGCGGGGAAACGGAACACCGGCTACAACTGGTACTTTCAATTTCAGGATACAATATGACGGCCAGGATTGCTTTGTTCCGGTAACATTTTTACCGGTGGGTGGTGGCGGCCCTGCTGTATTCGGCTTGAGTGGTACCAGTGCTAATTGCGGGGGAGCCGTTGTTACCGGTACATACACATTGGGAGTGGCATTGGGCAATACCAACAGCGTTACAATTAATGTAAATGTTACCACTGTCGGGACTTACTCCATCACGACTACATTTCAGGGAATGACATTTGCAGCAAGCGGAACTTTTGCCACCACAGGAGCTCAAACAGTTATATTGTATGGAAGCGGTATACCTGCAACTGCCGGAGTTAATACTGTTCCGGTTACAATAGGTACTAATCTTTGTTCTTTTGATATCACTGTCGTGGCTGCGGGAACCGGAACATTGGCCGGAGGACCCGGTGCGTGTACACCTGCCACTATCGCCGGAACCTATACGGTGGGGACGGCCCTTACAATTGCAGAAAATGTACAGATACAGGTGAATGTTACAACAGTTGGCGCCTATACAATTTCAACCAATACTGTTACAGGATTTAGTTTTACGGCTACCGGAACCTTTCCGGCAACCGGGATTCAGAATATCACATTGATTGGGGCAGGTACGCCAGCCACAGCCGGTAACCAGGTGTTCACTGTTACATTTGGAACCAGCAGTTGCACATTCACGATCCCCGTGGTGGCAGCTCCTGCAATTATTGATTATTTTCCGAGAACCACGAATAGCAACTGGAGCTATGAATTCGATAATGTATTTAATGACTCACTATTGATGAAAGTTATTTCCAATACGCATAGTGTATCGGGAAATACTTATAATATCTTTATGGCTACCCTCGATGCATCAACAGGGTTTGATACATTGGGCTATTTCCGGAAAAATGCCGGTGTTTATTCACGTTATACTAACCTGGCTGATTATTTGTCGTTTAATGATGATTATTTTGTTGATTTTACATTTATGCGGGATGATCAGCCGGCTGGTTTCACCTGGACTACACCGGGGTATTCTGGTGTTATTGGTACCACTGCTGTCAGCATCAGAATTAAATTTACAATCCTGCAAAAAGATGTTCCGGTTACAGTCAATGGAACAACCTATCCGAATACGATTGTAGTGGAAGAGAAATATGAAGCCAATTTAGGCGGGGTATGGACTTCGCTGGACACTGTGTTTGGCTATTACAAAGATTATTACTCCCGGAATGTGGGCTGGATACTGGATGAATTCTTTGATGGAACTACCGGTACTACGCCCACCAATGTGCAGGAATTGCGCAGGTTTCATGTGTATTAATAAAGTGAGCTTTGCAAGAAATAAAAAAAGACCGCCTGAAGCGGTCTTTTTTTATTGAGTTGTACTCCTATTTATTAAGAGGAGGTTTGCTATTTCGTATTACCGGAGGTTTAACTACTGCTACACTACCATATCTTTCCAGCATGATGGCTTTATATTGTGGCGTTGTGGCCAGGTTGGGCATATTGTAATTGCATTTGCTGAGATCGGGAATAATACAGGGCATCTGGCCCAAAATGCTATCCTTACCGGTTGAAAAACTTTTATAACCGAAGCCATTCATTTTGTTGAGTTGAACGTTGCTGTCGTAGACAAACACAGAATCATTATTCCATTTCATTTTTTTTTGAAGGTACTTGTTGGGATCAATACTACCATCGGTTTGTGCAACAGTTATGGAAGCCGCCAACAGGCAAAGTGGTAAGAATATCTTTTTCATAAGCAAACTATAAGGTCTTTTAAAGTTATGAAAAAAGCCTGAACGGGTTTCCCGATCCAGGCTTGTATTTTTTTTGTCCAAGGGTATGTTCTATTTTTTAGCCCTTACCTGTTTCCAGTGGTTGATCAGACCGTTGGTGGAGGAGTCATGGCTGGTAACCGTTTCTTTTGTCACTAACTCGGGAAGTATCTTGTTGGCTAATTGTTTACCCAACTCCACACCCCACTGGTCGAAACTGTAAATATTCCAGAGAATGCCCTGTACAAATATTTTATGTTCATACAAAGCGATCAGCTCACCCAATGTATATGGAGTGATCTTTTTGATGAGGAATGAATTGGTGGGGCGGTTTCCGGTAAATACTTTATAGGGTAGCAGGCGGGTAATATCTTCGTTGCTTAAACCTGCTTTTTCTAATTCTTTCCCGGCTTCTTCTTCTGTTTTCCCGTTCATCAGGGCTTCTGTCTGTGCAAAGAAATTGCTCAGCAGTTTTACATGATGATCGCCGATGGGATTGTGTGTTTGTGCCGGTGCAATAAAATCACAGGGAATAAGTGGCGTACCCTGGTGAATCAGCTGATAAAAAGCATGCTGACCGTTGGTGCCAGGCTCACCCCAGATGATGGGGCCGGTGGGGTATTCAACGGCTTCACCGTTGCGGTCGATACTTTTCCCGTTGCTTTCCATATTTCCCTGCTGGAAATAAGCAGCAAAACGATGGAGGTACTGATCATAAGGCAGTATGGCTTCGCTTTGGGTGCCGAAGAAATTGGTGTACCATAAACCGATCAGTGCCATCAGTACCGGGATATTTTTTTCAAATGCGGTATCCCTGAAATGTTTGTCGGTATCGTGGGCGCCTTTCAGTAATTGTTCAAAATTTTTGTAGCCGATCGTCAGCGCAATAGAAAGACCAATAGCACTCCACAGGGAATAGCGGCCACCCACCCAGTCCCAAAACTCGAACATGTTATTCTTATCGATACCAAATTTCACTACTTCGGTTTCATTGGTACTGAGAGCCACAAAATGTTTGGCGATATGTTTTTCATTCTTTGCTTTTTTCAGGAACCATTCTCTCGCCGTGTGCGCATTGGTCATGGTTTCCTGTGTGGTGAAAGTTTTGGAAGCAACCAGGAACAATGTCCGTTCAGGGTTCACTTTTTTCAAGGTTTCCGCAATATGGGTTCCGTCCACGTTGGAGACAAAGAAAGTTTCGATATCATTTACCGCATATGGTTTCAATGCTTCAGTTACCATCAATGGTCCAAGGTCGCTGCCGCCAATACCGATATTGACAATGTATTTGATCCGCTTATTGGTATAACCCCTGTGCCTGCCGGTATGTACAGCTTCACAAAAGCTTTTCATTTTCTTCAGTACTTTCCGCACCAGTGGCATCACATCACTGCCTTCGGCAAAAACGGGCGTTTTTGAAAAATTTCTCAGTGCCGTATGTAAAACGGCGCGGCCTTCCGTCGCATTGATTTTATCGCCGGCAAACATTGCATTGATTGCTTCTTTCAGTTTGCACTCATCGGCCAGTTGTAATAATAGACGAAGCGTTTTATCTGAAATGATATTTTTCGAATAATCAAACAGGATATCACCTTTTTGAAGCGATAGTTTTTCGAAACGGTCTTTGTCTTCGCTAAACAATTCACGCAGGTGTTTTTCTTTCATTTCCTGGTAATGAGATTGTAACTGTTGCCAGGCGGGGGCGGAGGTGGGGTTAATCTTAGGTAGCATATTATAGTTGATTAAAACGTTCAATAGTTGCAGCGGCCATCTCTTTGGTAATGTCAAGATGAGTGACGAGCCTTACCCGGTCAGGCGCAATCGCATAACCAAGAATATGCTGCTCTTTCAGCTTTGACACTAATTCCGGGGCTGTTATCCCATCTTTCAGTTCAAAGATGATAATATTGGTTTCGACAGGTAAAACCATTTTTACAAAACTTTTCTTCGCAATGGCTTCACTGATCTGCAATGCATGCAGGTGATCTTCGGCCAGGCGCTGGATATTATTTTCTAAAGCGTAAATACCAGCAGCTGCTATAAAACCCGCCTGCCGCATACCGCCGCCAAACACTTTCCTGATCCTTCTTGCTTTTTGAATAAACTCCTTCCTGCCAAGCAACACACTTCCAACAGGGCAGCCTAAACTTTTACTCAGGCAAATGGATATACTGTCAAATGTTTCTCCGTATTGTTTGGGGGTTTCATTTTTTGCAACGAGTGCATTCCATAAACGGGCACCATCCAGGTGCAAAGCCAGCTTATTTTCCGTACACAAGGCTTTTATCTTTTTTATTTCTTCAAAATCATAGCAGCTGCCGCCGCCCCGGTTACTGGTATTTTCCAGGCACACCAAACGGGTATTGGCCCGGTGCACATCATCGGGATTAATAGCTGCTTTTGCCTGTGCAGCAGTAAACCGGCCACGGTCTCCCTGCAGCAGCTTAACGGAAGCTCCCGAGTTAAAAGCGATGCCGCCACCTTCATATTGATAGATATGGGCACTTTCATCGCAGATCACTTCATCGCCGGGTTGTGTGTGGCATTTAATAGCGATCTGGTTCGTCATGGTGCCGGAAGGACAAAAGAGCCCGGCTTCCATGCCAAAGAGGGAGGCCGATTTATTTTCCAGTTCATTGACAGCGGGATCTTCGCCAAAAACATCATCGCCAACTTTTGCTTTCAGCATCGCCTCCAGCATGGCAGGCGAGGGTTGGGTTACTGTGTCCGATCTGAAATCAATCAGCATTCTTCGAATTTTCTGCAAGATAATCAGTTCACGCCTGAAAAAAGCCATTTTGCGAAGGAGCGGACCTGTCTTCTGCTTCTTTTCTTAAATTGCCGGCCTGTATGAGAGAACCATCTACACTGGAATATGTGCTGCTGATTTTCTTCAGCCTCCTGTTTACTGTGGCGGGACTATATGTCCTCACGCAGTTCTCCCGGATGTTCCGGCAGTCCATCAAAAATGAATTACTGCGAAAAAATGTGGTGGCATGGCTGGCAATTTTCTGTATTTCAAACGCCATGGTGCCGATGTCAGGAGGTTTTTTTTATATGCTGGCCAAATGGGGTTTGTTATGGTCGGTCGTTGGTCAGCTCGTATCGGTAACAATAACCACCCTGCTTGTCTTTAATACGGTAAGATATATTGCTGAAAGCAGCCGGTTCAAAAAGATGGGTTTTGTAAAACACAACCTTCTGATTGTAACTGTTCTGATCATTACTACTATTATTATTAATATTCCATTTGGTTATCATTTGTATGGCAGTAAAACACCTTACCTGAAATATGTCATCCTTAACAGTGTGTACCTGGCCGGGGCAACCGGTTTGATCTATGCTGTTATTAATTACCTGGATATTGAACGGAAGCGAAAGTTTGATGCCAAGGAACTGGAATTAAGCCGGATGCGGGAATCAAAAGCAAAAGCGGAGCTGGATGCCCTGCATTCAAAGGTAAACCCCCATTTCTTATACAATGCACTTAACTCTATTGCTGATCTTTCTATGACCGATGGCAGAAAGGCACGGAAAATGACTATAGCACTGGCCGACCTGTTTCGTTATAGTATTAATTACAGCCAGAATAATTTTTCAACGGTGAATGATGAGGTGGCGATGACCGAAGTATACCTGCAGATTGAAAAGATCAGGTTTGAAGACCAGTTAAATTATACTGTTAATGTGGCTGATGATATGGGGCATTACCTGGTACCAAGATTTGTTCTTCAGCCATTGGTGGAAAATGCGGTAAAGCATGGATTAAAAGTAACAGGAGCGATGACGGAGATATTTCTTACTGTTAAAAAGGAAGAAACAGGAATGTTGATTACCATTGCCGACAACGGGCCTGCATTTCCCGGTGAGTTGGTACCTGGTTATGGTGTGAAGAGTGTTTATGATAAACTGGATCTTCTTTTCCCCGGTAAATACGAAATACACTTTAGTAACCAGCCGGTCAAACAAGTCGCCATACATATTTGTAAACTGATGAAAAATGAACCAGTTCTATAAAGCTATCGTTATTGATGATGAACCTGCAGCCCGAAGGCTGATGAAAAGCCTGCTGGAAGAATATGCACAGGTAATAACTGTTGTGGCTGAAGCCGGCAATGGGAGAGAGGCGATTGCAAAAATTGAAGAGCTCCGTCCTGACCTGATCTTCTTGGATATCCAGATGCCCGACCTGACCGGTTTTGAAGTACTGGAACGGTTAACACATAAACCCAATGTTATTTTTACCACCGCTTATGAACAATATGCAATCAGGGCCTTTGAGAATTTTTCAATTGATTACCTGCTGAAACCAATTAAAGAAGAAAGATTGCAACAGAGCATTGATAAGCTAAAGCAGTTTGGCCGGCTGAATCAAACTGTGGACATAAGCAGTTTACAGGATATCATCCGGCAATTACAGGCGCCTCAAAAAGCGACTGCCCTGCCGATCAAAACCGGTGACAGGATTACTTTGCTCCGTTATGAGAATATTACATACTTAGAAGCTCAGGATAAGTATGTATATGTATTTACATCTGACGGACAAAAACACCTTACCGATCAGTCATTGACCACTCTTTCTGAAAAACTACCCCCACAATTTTACCGCATCCAGAAATCTTACATTATCAATAAGGACAAAATCAAAGAAATGCACCGGCATTTCAACAGCCGCTACCTTTTTATTATGGATGATAAGGCAGGCACCCGTCTGACTTCCGGGAGAACTTATCATGAAGAAATTCGTGCCGAATTTGGACTCTGAAACGGTTCATGACAGGTTTAGCCCCATTCGGTAACCTAAACAGCCAGTTGCTCGTAATTGGCTTTCCCGCCCTTGTTTTCAACTCTAATTTTATCCCGGGTTTGAGACTTGATAGCTTATACCCGCTTATGGGTAAATATGGCCTTTCGTCCGAAAGCTGGCCCAACTTGTAACCAGTTCCCTGCTCTCACGTCTCATTCCTGTACCCTGCAATCGGCCGCTTGTCAGTAAATACGGCCGCTTATTTTAAAACAATGTACTATGCAATGCAAAGTACATAAGTTTGAACTGTAATAATTAAAAACAAGTACTAATTCATAAAACCAATTAAATGAGAAAGATCTTAACCTTGCTGGTAATAGCGCTGACGACCTTATCTTTTGTCAGCCAGGCACAGGTAAAAACTGGTAAAATAACAGGCACTATCGTGGATGGTAATACCAAAACGATAGAATCTGCAACGATTACTTTATTAAGCGCTAAAGATTCCGCTGTGGCTAAAATGAGTGTTGCTGATAAGACCGGCAAGTTCAGTTTTGAAGGAATTGCCGAGGGAACTTACCTGGTATCAGTTTCGGCGGTTGGCCACCAGAAAGGTTTTTCTGAAACCTTTACTATTACTGCAAATGCATCTGATATCACTTTAAAGACCATCGAACTCGTGCCATTGGCAAAGATAGTGGGAGGGGTAACCGTAACTGCTAAGAAGCCGCTGATCGAACAGAAAGCGGGTAAAACACTTATTAATGTAGATGCTTCGCCAACCAATAGTGGTTTGACAGCCCTTGAATTACTGGAGAAATCACCTGGTGTATCTGTAGACAATGATGGTAATATCAGTCTTAAAGGTAAGCAGGGGGTGATGATACTCATTGACGGTAAGCCAACCTATATGAGTGGTGCTGACCTGGCTGCTTTATTAAAGAATATGCAGAGCAGCAGCCTGGAACAAATTGAGATCATGACCAATCCGCCGGCAAAATATGATGCAGCGGGTAACTCAGGTATTATCAATATCAAAACAAAGAAAGGTGTGGTGAAAGGTATGAACGGTTCGGCCAACCTTGGATACACACAAGGATTATATGGCCGTGTAAACGGGGGAGTTAACCTTAATTACAGGAATAATAAACTGAATATTTTTGGTGGTTATAATGGCGGAACATGGGAAGGGTTTAATAAACTCATTATTGACCGGAAACTCTATGAGAATAAAATACTGGTAAGAACTATTGATCAGGTGTCAAGGCCTCATTTCAAAGGGAATTATCACAACCTGAAAGCCGGTATCGATTATAATTTTTCAAAGAAGGATGTGGCCGGTATCGTTGTAAATACCAATTTCAATACAGGAAATGAAAATCCTTTCAGCAGAACCAATATCAGGGATAACGCCGGGAATATTACTTCCAAACTTATCTCGGAAGGTGATAATACACGCAAGTCTTCAAATATATCAACGAATTTCAACTATAAACATACTTTTGATTCAACCGGCCGCGAAATCACTGCGGATATCGACTATATCTATTACAACAATAAGAGTAATACACAGCTTACAACAGAGAGCTATGACATGTTTGATGTAAAAAACGGGCATGCTGTTTTAAAAGGGGATATTCCATCTGTTATTAATATCTACAGCGGCAAGGTCGATTATGTGCATCCTTTTAAAAGTGGTTTGAAATTAGAGGCCGGTTTGAAAACAAGTTTTGTAAACACGGATAACCGGGTTGACTACCTGCGTAACAGTAATAACAGCGGTTGGGTAAAAGACCAGCGTACCAATCATTTCATTTATGATGAGAATATCAATGCAGCATACGCTATTTTTTCCAAAACCATTAAAAAATGGGAACTGAATGCCGGCCTGCGGGTGGAGAACACCATTGCCAAAGGCCACCAGGTAAGCAATGATTCTTCTTTCAAACGAAACTATACCAACCTGTTTCCAAACGTGGGTGTAACCTATGCTGCCAATGACAAAAATCAATTCAGCCTGTCTTACAGCCGCCGTATTTCCCGCCCGGATTACGATGACCTGAACCCGTTCATCTTCTTCCTGGATTCACTGACATACGGACAGGGTAATCCATACCTGCAACCACAGTTCACTAATAATATAGAGTTCAGCCATACTTTCAAACGATTCCTTACAACAACTCTTAATTACACCGTAACAAACGATATCATTACTGAATTACTGAAACAGAATACTGATAAGAATGAAACCTACCAGACAAGGGAGAATTTCAGCAGCATGAAGCAGTTTGGGATCGCAGTTATGGCGAATGTACCGGTAAGGAAATGGTGGAATAGCAATATATATGTGAATGTGTTCAACAATCATTATTCAGGTATTTACCAGACCGAGCCGGTTGATATACAATTTACCAGCTTAATGGCCAATATGACTAATAGTTTTACGTTTGGAAATGGATGGGGCGCAGAACTAAGTGGCTGGTACCGCAGCAAAGGTGCCGAAGGACTGTTGGTTGCCTATGATCTGTGGGCGGTGAACAGTGCGGTCACTAAACAATTGTTCAAGAAAAAAGCTACGGTGAAACTGGGTGTCAGGGATATATTCCTTTCCCAGCAATTCAGTGGCTATGCAAAATACAGCGATGTCGATGTGGATATTGCCAGCAGGAGGGACAGCAGGCAGTTCAACCTGAGCTTTTCTTACCGTTTCGGCAAAAAGAACATTGCCCCGGAACGGAGAAGAAAGAGTGGTGCGTCAGACGAGGAAAGCCGTGTTAAAACCGGTAACTGATCAGGCCATTAACGGTTAAATCATATCTTATAATTCTGCAGAAGCCCGGATAAAATACCCGGGCTTCTGTATTTGGTACAGGTGGTATGTAAAAAACCGACAGAAGAATTTTTGTTTTATCACACAAAGCGCCTTTTTAAACCGCTTGTGTATCGGGAGGATTTAATCACCCTTCAACACGTAAACTACGAAGCTTGTCATATTTCAGCTGCCTGCTCCGGTTATTCGAAGCATCTTTAGCTTTCATTGATCATTAACCATAGCCATGTTATGAAAAAAATCGCAAGCCTCATTTTTGCCTGCCTGGTCATCACCACAGGCAGTTTTGCCCAAAGCAGCACGGGTAAGATCACGGGCAGTATCACTGATAATAGTGGCAGGGAAGTTCAATCTGCCTCTGTCTCGTTGCTAAAAGCAAAGGATTCCGCATTGGTGAAACTGGCTGTTACCGGTAAAGACGGGATCTATGAATTTGAAAACATCAAAGAAGGAAATTATTTCCTTACGATAACATCCGTTGGTTTTGAAAAAACATTTAGTAAACCTTTTTCAGTAAGTGCGGCAACTGTGGTAAAAATGGAACCATTGCTGATGAATGAAGCTGCAAAAGGAATGGAAGGAGTAACGGTAACTGCAAAAAGACCTTTTATTGAAACAAAGATTGATAAAACAGTAGTGAATGTAGATGCTTCGCCCACCAGTGCCGGTGCAACTGCACTGGAAGTACTGGAAAAATCACCGGGCATTACTGTCAATAATGATGGCGTTATCAGCCTGCGGGGTAAAGCGGGGGTGATTGTAATGATGGATGGTAAGCAAACTTTTCTTTCGGCAACAGATCTCGCCAACCTGCTGAAAAATATGCCGGCATCGGCTATCGACCAGGTCGAGATCATGACAAATCCTTCAGCAAAGTATGACGCATCCGGTAATTCCGGGGTAATCAATATCAAAACAAAAAAAGGCAGGACGGCCGGTTTCAATGGCTCCATAATGGCAGGAATCACTACAAGTTATTACGAAGCGAATGAAACATTTTACGTAATTCCCAAATCCCAGAACAGTGTCAATTTTAATTACCGGAAAAATAAGATCAACTTCTTTGGAAACTATAACCCAAACTTTTTCAGCGGCCGCAATCAACTGGAATTTACCCGGACAAAACTAAACCAGGCCAAGGACATACTGGGATACAATGATGTGGAAACCCGGTTCAAATTTGGCAATAACAATCATACCCTGAAACTGGGGCTTGATTTTTTTGCTGATAAGAAGAATACATTTGGAGTGGTAGTCAGTGGCTTTACTTTTTCAGGGCACCCAACACCCAGAACGGTTACGACTACTGCTGATGAGAATTACCAGGTCTTGTCCAGGATGGTATCTCAAACGGATAATAAGATCCGGTTCAAAAATCTGACTTCCAATTTCAATTACCGGCATGTTTTTGATTCAACCGGCAGGGAGCTTACTGCAGATTTTGATTTTATAACTTACAGCAACACTTCCAATATGCAGCTGGTTACCGATTTTTACCAGGGAAACGGAATGCCTGCCGGTGACCCGCTTAAATTGAAGGGTCATTTGCCTGCCAGCATTAGTATCTACTCAGTAAAATCAGATTATGTGCATCCTTTCAAAAAGGGAGGAAGGTTGGAAGCCGGTTTCAAAAGCAGCTTCGTGGAAAATGATAACCTGGTTGATTATAAACGATGGAACGGGTCAGATTGGGTTAACGATGGCCGTTCCAATCACTTTGTCTATGACGAAAATATCAATGCTGTTTACCTGAATGCCAACAAGCAGGTAAAAAAATGGTCGTTCCAGGCCGGGTTGAGACTGGAGAATACAATTGCCAAAGGATACCAGTATAACAATGATTCTACGTTCAGGCGGAATTTCACCAATTTATTTCCCAGCACTTTTATCAGTTATGAATTGAATAAATCGAATACCGTCACCGTATCCTATAGCCGCCGGATCACCCGTCCTAATTACCAGGACCTGAACCCGTTCATTTATTTCCTCGATTCTCTGTCGTATCGAAAGGGGAACCCCTTTCTGCTACCACAGTTTACCCATAATATTGAGCTGAGTCATTCATTTAAAAGTAAGCTGATCACTACATTTAACTATAACAGCACGAACCGGGTGATCTCACAAATAATGAAACCAGATGGTGATATTGTGTATATGACATCGGAAAATATAGCCCGCTTCAGAAACACCGGTGTTTCCATCACGGCACCCGTGTCCCTTACAAAATGGTGGAATCTGAACCTCTTCACGAATATTTTTAATAACCAGTATAAAGGAACTTATGAAAACAGGCCACTGGATATTTCTTATACTTCCTTTATGGTCAATATGACACAGACCTTTACATTGAAACAGGGATTTACCCTGGAAATGACCGGCTTTTACCGGGCAAAGGGTGTTGACCAGCTGACGATCAGCGAACCTATGTATATGATAGGTTTTGGCGGCCAGAAACAAGTATTGAAAGGGAAAGGTACTGTGAGGCTCAATCTCCGGGATCCATTCTGGTTGCAACGATTTAAAGGAAGGACACAGTATGATATTGTTGACAACAGGGTTCAGAGTCGCTGGGATAACCGCCAGGTTACCGCCACTTTCACTTATCGTTTCGGAAAGAACGGGCAGCAAAACCCGCCGCCACGGCGCCGCAGCAACGCTTCTCAGGATGAACAGAACAGGGTGGGCCAGGGTGGTCAGTAATAGAATTAAATGGTCTCTACCATGAGAGTTTTCTCATGTGCATGTTCCGTCCCTCTTTTCTAAGAGGGACTTTTCTATATTTGCCTGTAACTAAAATAAACTGCTATGCCTTCATTTGATATTGTCAGTAAAGTTGATGCCCAGGCATTAGACAATGCCGTTAACGTTACTACCAAGGAAATTACGAACCGGTTTGATTTTAAGGGGTCGCATGTTGTGATCAGCCTTGATAAAAAAGAGTTTATTATCAAACTGGAGACCGATGATGATATGAAGATGCGCCAGCTGATTGATGTGCTGATCAACAGGGCACATAAACAGGGTATTTCACCAGAAGCTTTTGATGCTTCAAAAGAAGGCGCCCAGAGTGGCAAGGTTTGGAAAAAAGAGGTGATCGTCAGGAATGGCCTGAAACAGGAAGATGCCAAGAAGATCGTAAAGCATATTAAAGAAGCCGGCCTGAAAGTGCAGGCTTCTATCAACGATGATATCGTAAGGGTGACGGGCAAAAAAATAGATGACCTGCAGACCGTAATCCAGGCTTCCAAAGGCTGGAATCTGGGTATACCGTTACAATATGAAAATATGCGGGATTAACTATCAGGTATTTTGTGCATAAACCGGTCAGATATGTGCACAGCGTGGCTTTGCGGTGGATAACGGGGTGCAAAAGAGGTGTGTACAAAACCACCCAAAAATTTGGAAAAGGGGAGTAATGACAGCTACCTTCAATGTACAATAGTTGCAGGAAAATTTGGAAACAAAAAGGAATGCAACGGGGGATGCGGAAGTCCTTCAAAAGACGGAAACAGCCTCAGAAAGCATCGGGTTAGAAATCAGGAAGGCGAAAGCCGGAAAGAGGACATAACTTGGTGCTTTCTTATTTTTAACCCGGTTTCATATTTCTGCTGCTATTATTTGGATAAAACCCTTTCTCCACCTACCTTTGCCAGCCAAATTTTATCTATTCATCTGTACGGCAAAATCCGTGCAGCCTTTAAAAATCATAGAGTTATGAAAAAAGGAATCCATCCCGACAGCTACCGGTTAGTAGTTTTTAAGGACATGAGTAATAACCACTCTTTCCTCAGCCGTTCCACTGCTTCTTCTAAAGAAACTATTAAATGGGAAGATGGCAACGAATACCCGCTGGTGAAGCTGGAGATTTCAAATACGTCGCACCCTTTCTTTACCGGTAAGAATATGCTGGTAGATACTGCAGGACGTATTGACAAATTCAAGAAGAAATATGAGAAAAAGAAATAATGCTGTAAATTTATTGCAGAATTAATTTTGTTTTTCATGGCTATACTTTAAATCCCGGAGATTCCTCTTCGGGGTTTTTTTATTTGCAATAAGGCTTTAGTACCTTTCCGTTATCAATGAACAAGATCATTTTTACCGAAGAATTTTGCCAGCCGGAAATGCTCCATCCTTTTACGCTGACAAGACAAATACAAGATATACGTATTGGTATCCTGACAATCAGGGAAAAATGGGAGAGAATGCTGGGGCTTCCTTCTTTTGACAAAAAAGAAGATGATTATAAGGACCTGGAACGTTCTGTCAACCTCGACGAGGCGGTTGATGAAAAAGGGTATTGCCTGATGATACACGGTAATGTTTTGCCAACCCCGGAGCTGGTAAAGGCTGCCAAAAAACTGAAGGACGGCCAGTTTATTTCAGCTAACGGAAATACAGGCATTATATTCCGCATAGCCAAAAAGGAGATCAGCGAAAAGTATAAGATAAAAGTTACAGGCAGCTTAGCGGTAAAAACAGCCGTAAAGTCCATTCATTATCCCTGGGATATTTTTCAGCTGAACGATTGGGCTATCCGGCAGGATTTTGCATTATTGACAAAGAAAAGAAAATCACAGCCTGTTCCCAGATCAAACAGGGTTATTAACCCATCCCGGGTTTTTATAGAAAAAGGAGCCAGGCTGGAGCATTGCATCATCAATGCTTCCACTGGTCCTGTTTATATCGGTAAGCATGCAGAACTGATGGAAGGCTCCGTAATAAGAGGGCCTTTTACCATAGGTGAAGGAGCCTGTTTAAAAATGGGGTCCAAAGTCTATGGTGCCACAACGATTGGGCCGCATTGTGTGGCCGGGGGCGAAATCAAGAATTCTATCCTCTTTGGTTATTCCAATAAAGCACATGATGGATATCTCGGGGATTCGGTGATTGGAGAATGGTGCAACCTGGGAGCTGGTACCACTAACAGCAACCTGAAGAATAATGCAGGTGCAGTAAGAGTCCGGACACCCCAGGGACAGGTAAGTGCAGGTTTAAAATGCGGTGTAATGATGGGTGATTATTCAAGAACGGCCATTAACACATCCATCAACACAGGAACAGTGATTGGTGTTGCTGCCAATGTATTTGGGAACGGCCTTACTCCCAAGTATATTCCTTCTTTTTCCTGGGGAAGTGAAGGCGTCAGGAGGTATGAATTGGAAAAAGCACTGGCAGATATTGCTGCCTGGAAAAAATTAAAGGATCAGTCTGTAAGTCATGCTGAGAAAAGTATTTTGAAGTATATATTTGACAAATTTTAACGAAGGACTAAATACAAACTATGAGAAAACAAATTGCAGCCGCTAACTGGAAAATGAATCTTACCTACCAACAGGGGGAGAAACTACTGGATGATATACTGGAAGAGAATATCAACCTCCTCAGTCATCAGCAGGTGATTTTTGCAGTACCCTTTCCTTATTTGGTGATGAGCAGCAGTGAGGTGGCTGACGAGTATAATTATTTTGTTTCAGCACAAAACTGTTATCATAAAAAATCCGGGGCTTTCACCGGAGAAATATCTGCAGAAATGCTTCATTCCATTGGTGTTCCTTATTGTGTGATCGGGCATAGTGAACGAAGGGAATATTTCAATGAAACGAATGCAATGCTTGCTGAAAAAGTGAATCTGTGCCTGGAAAACTCTGTTACCCCGATATTCTGTTGCGGAGAACCCCTGTCAATCAGGGAAGCAGGTACACAAAATGAATATGTCGCCACACAGTTGAAAGAATCTCTTTTTCACCTGCCAGCCAAAGACCTTAAGGATATCATCATAGCATATGAACCAATCTGGGCAATTGGTACCGGTAAAACAGCCACTACGGAACAGGCACAAGAAATACATGCGTATTTACGTTCTGTAATTGCCGGACAGTATGGTCAGCATACCGCAGATGAGGTTTCCATCTTATATGGCGGAAGTGTAAAAGCCAATAATGCAGCTGAAATATTCGCCTGTCCTGATGTGGACGGAGGGCTTGTTGGCGGAGCTTCGCTGGTAGCAGCTGACTTTACGGAGATCATCCGGTCGCTGAAAGCATAATTGAGCCAGGCACCTTATTATATTGTTATTACCCGGACCAACCAGGTATTACTGAATTTTATGAAGGTCAGGATTATTGTCAACAACAGGGATATTTACCCGTTGCTGAATAACAGTCCTGTTGTAATACCTGTTGAGATTAACCATCCCAAAGTGGTGGCAACAGATGGCTTTCACTTCACCCCGCCGCTTGAACTGGTTTTTGATGAGCCCAGTTATTATAAATTTAAAGTCACCTGTGCTATTGAAGACCTGCAATTGCTGGGAGGAAGTTTCTTCCTGTTTTTATTCTACCTGCTGGGCTTCTGGACGGGGTTGTTTTTTATAAAATTGATGAGTTTTACTCCCATTGCCTGGTTTGTTTATCTTTATTATATCAACCGGAAAAATTTTATACGGATCATTCCTTCCAGATAGTCGCGGGTAAAACAGTTGAAACATGAACGAATACAATACAGTCTCCTTCCTTTGCGGCTGTAATGTGCTTTAAACGTGATGGACCTTTAATCTCATACGCATAATAACCTTTTGCTGAAAGGAGATCATAGATTCCGGTAACTGAATATCCTGACCGCATCAGCAATTGCCCGATGATCTCAATAAAGATGACAGGTTTTTGTTCTTCAATGATCGTTTGCATCCCTCTCAATACCTGCATTTCCAATCCTTCCACATCGATCTTTACAATACTGATGCCTGGTATCCTGTTTTCAGCAACCCAATTATCAATAGTCTCAACACTGACGATTTCTTTTTCGCCGGAGAAATTGCCAGGTTGTGCAAGGCTGTTCATACCGGTATTGTCTTTACCGGAAATAAATAGCTCTGCCATTCCCTTCTGATCTGAAATTGCATAGGGTAATATAGTAATATTAACCAGTTTATTGAGGCCGGTATTTTCCTCCAGTTTTTTCCTGTTAATACTACCAGGCTCAAAAGCGTAAATATGACGGGCCTTTTTGGCTGCAATGATGGAATAATAGCCTGTATTTGCACCAATATCCAGCACAATGGTATCTGCATTGATCATTTGTTCCCAGGTCAGGATAGCATCTTTTTCATAATAGCCATACCAGAACAATTGCTGCTGTATATGTTCCGAGGGCCTGACCATCAGAAAAAGATTATTATGTAATTTCTTACAAAACTCCCTGTTATAAAGCCCTGTGCCTTTCAGGAATGGAAGAAAGAATTTTAATCCCCTGCGGGGAAACGGAAAGTGTTTCGTGTACCAGTTAATGATTTTGTACAAGGGAGTTTATAAATTGTATTTTTGAAACAGGACAAACGTAATTTTTATTCCCCAAACGGCCAACCTCATGCTCAATAGTAAAATTGTGGCGACCAATATTTTTTACAGGGGGTTAAATATTGGAGTGGTGTTTCTTATCAATATCCTGTTGTCAAGACTGGCAGGAGTTAATGGGTATGGCGTTCTGTCTTTATTGATCGCCAATGCGGGTATTTTTAACCTGCTTTCAGCGTTTGGGGCCGACTCCGGGATCACTTATCACTCGGCATCCGGGAAACTGCCTGTATCAAAACTCCTTTTTTTTATCCTGTTTATTGTATTGTTCCAGGCGGGGGCACTGGTGCTGACTGAATTTTGTTTTCTTAGTGCATCAGGTCATTTCTTCTTATTTACAGAAAAAGCACTGGCCTATGGCTGGTTAGGTCTGATCTTCCTGCTGAGTATTTCTTTGACAGAAAAATATGCTGCTCTTTTATCCGGGAAACAACAGTTTTCGCGGGTAAGTAAGGTGTTACTGCTAAGTAACTGTTTTATGCTGATCGTATTTTCAATACTTTACTTCCTGGCAGGCAGCAAATCGTTGTTTTTCTATTTTACAGTTTATATAGCACTGAACCTCTTGCAGGCAGTATTGATGATACTGGCTTATCATGTCTGGGATAAAAATCCTCTACAGGTTGAAAGCCCAGGCAGGGAGGATATAAAGCTTTTCTTTTCCTATTCTTTTTTTGCTTTTATCATCAATGTGATCCAGCTTCTGGCCTACCGGGTAGATTATTGGCTGCTTGATTACTACAAAGGAGGTGAAGAACTCGGCTGGTATTCCCTTGCCGTAAGGCTGGCCCAGTTCTTCTGGATCATTCCCTTATTGCTGGCAGGGTTTATATTCCCGGCTGTTGCGAACCGGCAGGTTAATGAGGATGACAGAAAAATGCTTGTCCTGGTAAGGGGAATGAATATGGTAAACATTATTGCTGGTATTTTATTGTTTTTACTTATCCCTTTCCTGGTTCCTTTTTTATTTGGTAACGAATACAGGCAAAGCATCTCTCTTTTCCAGATATTATTGCCCGGGGTACTGCTTTTTTGTAATGCCACGTTACTGGCTGCTTTTTTTGGCGGAAAGGGAAAATTGATTATTAATTTCTGGGGCTCATTAATTTGCCTGCTGTCCGTATTGTTGCCGGATATATTCCTGATCCCTTCTGCCGGAATGAAGGGAGCAGCCTTCGCCAGTACAGCCGGGTATGCTGTTACAGCATTTTATTTTATAGGAATTTACTGTTATTCGTATAAAATACCTGTCTCAAAATTGCTGATCCCTGAAAAAAATGACTGGAGCCGTATATTGAATATCTTCAAACGTCCGAATTAAAGATCAATTCATGAAAGTGCTTTGGCTGACAAGCTGGTATCCCAATAGGTGTTCACCTTTTAATGGCGATTTTATTAAACGTCATGCAGAAGCTGTCAGCCTTTTTGAGGAAGTAAATGTGATTTATATAACCCGTGACCCAACCGGAGATGTAACAAAGGATGTCCTGGTGGAAGAAACTGTACAGGATAAATTGGCGGAAACACGTATCTATTATTACAGCCCTGTGTATCCTTTCTTTTTTGACAAACTCCTTTCGCAAAGAAAATACCGGAAACTCTATAAACAGGCGGTAAGAAATTATATCAGTAAACATGGAAGGCCGGACCTGGTGCATGTACATGTAGCAATGAAAGCAGGGAGCATTGCATTATGGATGAAACGGACAATGGGGATACCGTTTGTGGTATCTGAACACTGGTCAGGCTTTTTAGTGGAAGCCAAAGAGAAATTTGATCATCTTCCGCTTTATTTCCGGTCGCAGTGGGGGAAGATCATGAAAAAGGCTGACGGATGCAGCACTGTGTCACAATACCTGGGTAAAGCAGTAGAAAACACGTTCCCTTTTGTAAATACTGTTGTAATCCCCAATGTTGTTAATACAGATATTTTTTATCCGGCTGAAATAATGAAGAAAGGCCTGAAGTTCATTCATATTTCCGGCCTTGACGACCTCAAAAACCCGAAAGAAATACTTGAGGCCTTTAAGATCGTTTCAGGTAAATACCCGGAAGCTGAACTTGAAATATTTGGTTCAGTAAGAAGTGAGATTGTCCGGTTTTCGGTAAGTCTGCAACTTGGTGGAAAAGTGAGATTTCATGAGGAAGTGCCGCAGCCGCAACTCGCGGGTGAACTCCGCCAGTCTCTGGCGCTGATTTTATATTCAAGTTATGAAACTTTTGGATGCGTGCTTATAGAAGCAAATGCATGTGGTGTACCGGTCCTGGTAAGTGATATCCCGGTATTTCATGAAAATGTGGAGGAACCCATAAACGGGTATTTTGTAAAGCCGCATAATCCTGCGGCTCTCGCAGATAAAATGATTTGGATAATAGAAAACCGGTCATTGATTGACAGCGGTGCTGTCTCAAGAATGACCGGTTCAAAATTTAGTTATAACGTTGTTGGTAAGCAATTCAGCAATTGGTACAAAGAAATTGTTGCAGGGTCAGTTTGAACGGAGTTTATTCACTATGGCAATGTACTCATTCATAGCTTCTTCATTTGATTTCCCTTTTAATCCGGCCCAGGCATCATATTTAGCTTTTGCCACGAAGTCGAAAGGATTGGAGGGCGGGTCTGCAGCCACATCGCCTTCCGTAGCCTGTTTGTACAGTGAATATAACTTAAGCAATGTGTCGTTACCCGGCTTTTCTGAAAGAGTCTTACTATCAGCTACCGCTTTCTCAAATTGTTCTTTTAATTCCATACAGTTGGTTTTCAAGATAACAGGTTATTATTAACCCTGCAAGTATACAAAGAATCAACTGTATAATTTATTATTGGGTACGGGCATTATCAATAAAATGATACTGAACAGACTTTTTATTTTCTATGATCCGGTAAAATTCCTCGAGATACCCGGTTGTTTCTTTCTTATTCCTGGTATTCATCCAGGGGCAGTTATTGATCAGGTTCCATATTTTTTCTTTATTTTCCCTGAACACGGTAATAACTGTTTCCAGCTCTTCCATTGTCCTGGGAAACCCGCGGTAGAGCCTCTCCCTGACCGATTTGATATCCAGTTCTTCATTTGGCAGTGCATATTCAGCATTCACAAAACCGCAGTGATTTAAATCATAAGGAACCACAATAGGCGGAACAGTGGTGTCCTGCACAGGTCTCATTAGTTTTACATTATGGTAATGAGGGATCGAGAAATCTGTGTTCCCGATCATAAACTCAAAAAGGGTAACCATTGTCATCTGTTGCCGGTCTGTACTTTCGGTCAGGTATTGGGTTCCTTCTACCTCCCTGCATTTATTCCGGGCTGCCATATCATCCACATCTTCCAGCAAAAAACCGTATTGCGAATATTTTTTGATTTTACCACGACTGTCATCATAATTGACCTTTACTAACCGTACTTTGAAACTTCTTTCAGTCAGCATATTATAGATCTTGTAGGCCATGAATTCCTTAATGATGAGCTGCTCATCATTGTTGGAAGTGCCACAACCGCAAACCAGTTTTAATTTGCCCAGGGGTTTTAAGAGAGGAGAGCTGTTGTTTTTGAAATTTAACATCAGCGGCGGCATAAAGCAGGTTTCAAGCCTGAACTTCCCCCTGGTTTGTATCCTGATTTCTTCTTTAATACTGCTGCTGTCAGGAAAATGAACGGTAACGGTTGCCGGCTGGTACTCCTTTTTCATCTTTTTGGCCAGCAGGTTTTTGAAATCGGTCTGAATTGTGATTTCAAGAGGCTGCTCTTCCAGGAAGAAAGTATCATCAATTTTTTTTGCTGGCTGAGCTCCTGCCTGGCTGGCGAAGGCCATGAGCAGTAAAGTAAAAAAAACAGGAAACCTTCTCATATTGTAATGGGGTTTTGTTTGGTTCAGCCTGAAATCTATTTCAGCACTTCCTGAATCACATTACCAACAGTTCCACTGGGCATTTGTATATGTAACAAGGCTGCCAGTGTGGGGGCGATATCCGTCATATATGTAGTATGATTGGTCTTTCCCTGCCTGATCCCCCAACCATACCAGAGTAAAGGGATATGTGCGTCATACGGGTTCCATATGCCATGCGTGGTGCCTGTTGTACCATAAGCATCAATATAGTTTGAATGGAGGATAACCTGCACATCTCCATTGCGGCGGGGATAATACCCATTGTTCAGCATTTCACGTATACGGCCGGGCAAAGGAACTTCGTTCAGCTCTTCAATTGGGAATACCCGGGCAATACCCGGCTCGGAAGAAAGATAGCTGGTAATCCATTCTGTCACTTCTTCTTTGTCAATTTTTGCAGAATCCAGAGCTGCACGGTTCAGGTGCAGCTGGTAGTTATCATCACTGACCACTAACCCCGGGATCTTAAATTTTTCATTCAGGTTATTATTGAGCAGTTTCACTATGTTGTTCATGAAAACCCGGCCTGCCGGTATCTTATTTTCCTGAAGAAACTCCGGTACCTGGGATACGCCATGATCGGCAGATAAAAAAACAGTATACTGCCCTTTGCCAACCTTGCTGTCAAGAAAATTGAGCAGGCTGCCCAATTCTTTATCCAGGCGCAGAAAACCATCTTCTGCTTCCACAGAGTTAGGTCCGAATGTATGACCCATATAATCAGGTGAAGAAAAACTTACTGCCAGGAAATCGGTAATATTATCAGCGCCGAGTTGTTCCGCAGCAATAGCAGCTTTTGCAAATTCAGCAGTCAGTTTATTGCCATAAGGTGTAGTCAATACAGAGCTGTAGGTCTTTCCAATGAATTTTTTCAGATCATAGGGGAAGTGATTTCCAAAAGGCTTGCCTTCATAGGTTTTCTCATCAGCCGAACTTTGCACATAGGTATTTGCAGGATATAAAAGATCCCATCCCTGCTCATAATATGAATCAACCAATTTTTTTGCATTAAAGTCATTTACCCATTGAGGCAATTCGTTCATATAATAAGTGGAACTGATCCAGCTGCCAACTGTATTATCATACCAGTAAGCTGCATTAGCACTATGCCCGGCAGGTAATATACCGCCGCGGTCTTTAGGCGAGATGCCAATGACTTTACTGCGGAAATTGGTCGCTAATCTTAATTCATCGCAAATAGTTGTTACCAGCAGGTTGCGGGGGCTCATCTGGCCAAGGGCTGATGAACTGCCTACCGTTTTTACTGATTTATCCTCAGTACAGTAAACGGACCGCAGATCCTGGTTGTCCCACCAGAAGTTACCGGTAATACCGTTGATAGCGGGTACCGAACCGGTATATATTGAGGCGTGCCCACAGGCAGTAACAGTAGGAGCATAGGGTATTAATGTATTCTCGCAGGTGAAACCCTGTGTCAGCAATCGTTTAAAACCACCATCTGCAGCATAACGATCATAAAAACGATAAAGGTAATCCCAGCGCATCTGGTCGATGACAATTCCTACCACTAATTTGGGTCTTTGAACCGGTTGGGTATTGGCAAATAAAGTGGAGCCAAGCAACAACGCAATAATAAATTTCCGCATAGAGTATAATTAGGTGACAAATGTAAGTGATTCTGATATTCAGATTCTCCCTGAGCTGTAAACCGGTATTAAGTGACGATTAATCTTTATATGCAGTTGCCCGGCAGAAAGTGAACGGGCATTGCCTGCTTGCCAGAACCTGTTCACATTAACAGTATTTGTGTAAACCTTTTTCTTGTTCCTGGTCGTTGACGCTATTTTTCTTTTCGGTTTTACTTTGGGGTAAAATGGCTGGCATCAGGGCCGCCATTACAGTTTGGTTATTTTTAATTCAACTCTCCTGTTCTTCGCCCGGTTTGTTTCAGTATCATTGGGCGCAATGGGCTGATCGGGGCCCAATCCTTTAATAGTAATAAGGCCTTCGTCAATTCCCTTTGAAACGAGGTAGTCTTTACAACTCTTTACCCTTTTTAATGAAAGCTCCCGGTTCAGGCTGGCTGACCCTTCCGAAGAAGTATGGCCAGATAACAGGATTTCCACCGATGGATTTTGGTTCATGAAGACAGCAAGTTTATCCAGTTCCAGTTTACCTGCTGCCAGCAATACCGCACTGTTCACTTCAAACTGGATATTCTTCATCACCAGGTTATCACCTTCCTGCATTGTCGTATTATTAAATGTTACTTTACCCGAACGTTTCAGTTCAAGTATCACGTCTTCGGTGGTTTCCCCTTCTATCACATCTACTTGTTTCTGAGCAGAGGAATAACCGGTGGCGCTGCCAGCTACAATATTGAGCCCTGCAGGAACAGCCTGTAGCAGGAAATTACCTTCAGCATCTGTTTGAACCATCCCGTAGTCTTTCACCTCGGCACGGGCATTAGCAAGAGGTTTTTTTGTTGCTTCATCAATAATAGTTCCTTTAATACTGCCTTTATACAGAACTTCTTTCGGGTTGATCAGCAGTTTTACAAAATCAATGGCAAAGCCATCACCGGCATCTGTTACCGGGTCGTCAATAAAGATCACCAAAGAATCAGCCTGCAAAAGGGTCATTTGCTCGCCTGTGAATTTGATCGTGATGAGTTTGCCAACCGGCCCGCCCTGGTTCACGCCATTAATAATCTTTTCGGCTTCAATGAAACGCTGGCCGTTGATCCTGAACTGGAATTTTTTCTGAAATTCAGGCGATTGAAAATCATCAATAAACAGTTGGAGGGAAGCGGCTGTTGCGGTAATGTCCCTGATACCATTTAATGGGATACTAACCGGAACAGGATTGTTAGCAGGTCTTTCTGTTGACCCCGTATAGCCTTCATAAGAAGCTTCGCTTCCGTATTTGTAACCAGTGGGTACCATGATCCTGTCGGTGCCGGCAGCATCTGTTTTATCAGGTTCCCAGGGATAGCCATGCGGGTCCGTATTTCTGCCGGAAAAAGGGTTAAATCCTTCAGCCCAGCCAAAACTCAGGTTATCAATATCACCCACCCGGATCATGGCGTCCGCTTCGGGAGTATTCTTTAATAAAAGTAATTGCTTTGTCCAGTCGCCATCAGCAGCTGTTTGTAGTTGCGAAAATGATAGCAGATGGCAGCAACAAAAAAGAAACAGGTAGGACAATTTTCTCATAAAATGATCGCTGAGTCTTGCAAATTTAATTATTCTTTTCCTTAGTAATTCTCGGACGGTGGCTTTGTCAATATTTTTCTTTTGACGAGATCATAGGAAAGTAATTGGCCGAATGTATGTGCCAGGATAGTAGTGGACGCATAATCAAAAGTTCTTGTGCGGGCTGAGTAAATGATCTGCCGGGAGATACCATCATAAAAATTACATTCCCAGGTAAACCGGGTCTGCTCACCATAATAGCCCGGTGTATAAATCTTGTCATTCACGGCATTCATGTATTGTTCAAAACGGCTGTTTTGCCCGGTCCTGAGGCTATCAGTAATACGACCGGGGACATAAAATTTTTCTTTTTGTTTATCGAGTAATACCAAAGTGAAAACTGCATCAAAATTTCTGCCCGCAATAGCGGCAATGGCCCTGCTGGTATCTCCCTTTACAAAAGTACCGGGTTGGTATATCTTGTTAGCGGCTATGGCATAATAACCCATATTGCGCAGGTCCTCTGTAAGATGATCTTCCATTTTAGATTGCATCACGTTATCTGTATCGGAGGCTATGGCCAATACAAGTATCTGTTTGTATGGCCGGGGTTGCCAGTTTTTGGCTGTCCAGTGCCGGGTGATTTTGCTGGGCTGACAGGCAACAAACAGCAGCAACAGCGGAATAAAGAATATTTTTTTCATTGGTCGGTTTTATGCTATAAAAATACCATATACCCGTGGTTAATACCATTGAGGCAGGTCAATCGCCACCAGGAGTTTCATCAGCAACTGAACGGATTGTCTCTCAATTCTTTTCCCCAACTGTGAATAACT
Organism: Chitinophagaceae bacterium UBA4411; assembly: GCA_002400415.1. Lineage (GTDB taxonomy): Bacteria > Bacteroidota > Bacteroidia > Chitinophagales > Chitinophagaceae > CADEDV01. The sequence goes on along the minus strand of DGQP01000014.1, from coordinate 234,814 downwards.
ACAAATTGAGGGTGCAAGGCTCGTTTTGGTATATTTGCCCGATTGGCTGTTGCAGGGTAAAAATTACCGGCACAGCAGCAGACGGAACCCTGAATGGAACCTGCAAGTGGCGATGAGCAGGAGACCTGAAGCGGGGAAAAGACTAATAACTTTTAAATAGAGAGGGCCTTGCTCCGGCAGTGCCCCGAAGATTATGGCAAAGGAAAAAGATACAACCAACCTGTTTGACTATACAGAAGACAGTATTAAATCGCTGGACTGGAAAGAGCATATCCGCCTGCGGCCCGGTATGTATATCGGTAAACTGGGCGATGGTGCCTCACCCGATGACGGAATCTATGTACTGGTAAAAGAGGTGATGGATAACTGTATTGATGAGTACACGATGGGGCATGGGAAAACGGTGGAATTGACGATTGAAGGAAAGACGGTCACCATCCGTGACTATGGCCGCGGTATCCCGCTCGGCAAAGTGGTGGATGTGGTGAGCAAGATCAATACCGGTGCGAAATACGACAGCAAAGCTTTCCAGAAATCGGTGGGCTTGAACGGGGTGGGTACTAAAGCAGTAAATGCACTGAGTAATTATTTTAAAGTAACCGCCGTACGGGATGGGAAAGAGAAGACAGCTGAATTTGAAAGGGGGGTGCTGATCAAAGAACATAAGGAAGCAAAAAGCGCTGAACAAAATGGTACAATGGTCACGTTTGTACCGGATGACCAGGTATTCAAGAATTTCAGGTTCTTGCCGGAATTCCTCGAGAACCAGATATGGAATTATTGTTTCCTGAATGCCGGGCTGAAGATCGTTTTTAATGGCAAAAGCTTTATCAGCAGGAACGGGTTACTGGACCTGCTGCAGCGTAAGACCAATGAAGATGAGATCCGTTACCCGATCATTCATTTAACCGGTGATGATATCGAAGTGGCAATCTCTCATACCAATGACTATGGAGAAGACATTTACAGTTTTGTCAATGGTCAGCACACCACCCAGGGCGGCACACACCAGCAGGCGTTCCGGGAAGCCTATGTGAAAACGATCCGCGATTTCTTTAAAAAAGATTATGATGCGGCAGATATACGGACCGGTATTGTGGCTGCTATCTCGGTGAGAGTAGTGGAGCCGGTGTTTGAATCACAAACCAAAACAAAACTGGGTTCTGTGAACGTGGATGTGGACGGACCCAGTATGCGCCAGTTCGTGGGTGACTTCTTATCTAAAGAACTGGATAATTTCCTGCACAAGAATCCTTCGATTGCCGATGGATTGAAAAAACGGATCGAGCAAAGTGAACGGGAACGAAAGGAACTGGCAGGTATCAAAAAACTGGCCAACGAAAGGGCCAAGAAAGCCAATCTGCATAATAAAAAACTAAGAGATTGCCGCTTTCACCTCAATGATGAACCACCCTCCAAAGGGAAAGATGATTTTTTAGCGAAGCAGGGTGAAACGACCATCTTTATTACTGAGGGAGATAGTGCCAGTGGTTCTATTACCAAGGCAAGGAATGTGGAAACCCAGGCAGTATTCAGTTTGCGGGGTAAGCCGCTGAATTGTTTTGGACTGACCAAGAAAGTGGTGTATGAGAATGAAGAATTCAACCTGCTGCAACACGCCTTGAATATTGAAGAAGGCCTGGAGGGATTACGGTTTAATAATGTGGTGATCGCCACGGATGCTGATGTGGATGGTATGCATATCCGTTTGCTGCTGATGACTTTTTTTCTGCAGTTCTTTCCTGACCTGGTGAAGCATGAGAAAGTGTATGTGCTGGAAACGCCGTTGTTCCGGGTACGGAACAAACAGGAAACGATCTATTGTTTCAGCGAACAGGAGAAGCAGGAGGCCATGAAGAAACTTGGCGCCAAACCGGAAGTAACCCGTTTCAAAGGATTGGGAGAGATCAGCCCGGATGAGTTTGCCCAGTTCATTGGTGCAGATATGCGCAAACAACTGATGCGGCTGGAGCAGGGTGACCACATCCAGCAATTGCTGGAATATTATATGGGCAAGAATACCATGGAACGGCAGGAGTTTATTATCAACAACCTGAAAGTGGAACTGGACAAAGTGGAGGAGATTGCATTATAATGACGAAGCTTGATATTATACGGAAAACGAAATCGCTGTTCATGAAATGGCGGTTGCATGGTATCATGGAGCCGTTCACGGGTTTACTCCTCAATGCCTATCACATGTCAAAGCTGAGTAAGTGGCGGCAGCAAACCCGGGTGACAGGCTATAATGACTGGTACCGGGGCAGCTGGGATTACAGCAGGAGGATCAACTTATACGAAGCGGTCAGCAGGCAGGAAAATTTAAAAGATACTGCAATCGACTATTTTGAATTCGGGGTTTGCGGCGGTCATTCTTTCAAATGGTGGCTGGAGCACAATACCAACTCCAATTCTCAATTCTACGGCTTCGACACATTTGAAGGGTTGCCGGAAGACTTTGGCCCTTTCAGTAAAGGCACCATGGCTGTGGCACTGGAATCGCTGAATATCACCGATCCAAGAGCAAATTTTTATAAAGGATTGTTCCAGGATACGCTGATCCCTTTTTTAGAGAACTATCAAAACGGGAAAAAGAAGCTGATCCATATGGATGCTGATCTTTTCAGCGCTACAATTTTCAGTTTGTCACAGTTGTACCGTTTCCTGAATGAGGGGGATATTATATTGTTTGATGAGTTTGCGGTGCCGAAACATGAATTCATGGCATTTAAGATATTCACCGAAAGTTTTTATGTGAACTATGAAGTGATCGGGGCGGCTAACAATTATTTATTTGTAGCTGTAAAAATTAAAAAATAAAATTCCTTTTGCAAGGCAGAAGGTGAGGAGGTTTTATGATACATATAGTTTTTAACGAGAGTGAAGTGCAACTGATGCAGCAGGTGATCGAACTGGATGAGACCCTGGCGGGTGAAGTGATCCTGATCCGGGATGATTTTGCTGTAGGCCCGTTGGCGGGGCTTGATACCGAAGAAGGCTGGAATGCCAGATTAGAATGGTGGAGAGGATTGTTGCAAGGCTCACCATATGGTGATAGCCATGTTGGCACATTTGATGACAGAGAAACGGTAAATCAATTGAAAGCGAAGCTGGACGGGAATGAAACGGAGGAAGTGTGGATATGGATGGGCCAGAACCAGCATGATGTAACCGGGTACTATTGGCTGATGCCACAATTAAGAAATTACCAGGGCCGGGTGATGGTATTGTACATGAACAATCTTCCTTTTATCAATGAAAAGGGACAGCTATTCTATCCTTCCTGGCTGAATGAGATCCAGCCGAAAGAATTTACCAAGGCAAAGAAATTATGCCGTCCCATTACGCTGAGTGAGTTTGAAGTGGACCCGGATGAATGGAAAAAACTGGTGGAAGAAAACGCAACGGTCAGAATACTGGAAGGCGGAAAGAAGATCGCCGGTAAAGAAGAAAGTTTTTATGATAACGAGATATTAAAGAATCTGACTCCTGAATGGCAGAAAGCGACCAGGGTTTTATCCAATACACTGAACCGGATGAAAATTAAGACCGGGGATGTATTCATCATGTGGAGGATGAAACAACTGATCGCTGAAGGAAGGATCGAGACCATGGGTGACCTTACTAAAGGGTGGAAGGATTTTGATGTAAAACAGGCTGGTGCCAGACAGGCTGAGATGAGTATTCCTGAACAGGAAACCGTATAAATAATGAAGAATATCATCCAACTGGAAGAAGCTTTTATGTTCGGGCTAGCCATTTATGCCCTTACACTTTTCAACGTGGACTGGTGGTGGTATCTTATTTTGTTCCTGGGGCCTGATATCAGTATGGCGGGCTATGCAGCCGGCAATACAGCCGGGGCCATTGCTTATAATATTTTTCATCATAAAGGGCTTGCCATCCTGGTTTTTATAACTGGTTTTATATTGCCCAATGAGTTATTGCAGTTAGCGGGTATTGTTCTCTTTGGGCATTCTTCCATGGACAGGATGATGGGTTACGGGTTGAAACTGAAAGAAGGATTTAAGTTCACGCATTTAGGATTGATAGGAAAGAAATAAAACAATGAGTGCAGCAAAAAATAGATTGACAGACGTTCAGAATAACGATAGTGGTTTGCATGGCCAGTACAAGACATGGTTTCTTGACTACGCATCCTATGTTATATTGGAAAGGGCAGTTCCTGCCATTGAAGACGGGCTGAAACCGGTACAGCGACGCATCCTTCATGCCATGAAAGAAATGGATGACGGGCGTTATAACAAAGTCGCTAATATCATCGGGCAGGCCATGCAGTACCATCCGCATGGGGATGCCAGTATTGGTGACGCGTTGGTGAACATGGGACAGAAAGACCTGCTGATTGATACACAGGGTAACTGGGGCGATGTGCGGACCGGTGATGATGCCGCTGCCGCCCGTTATATTGAAGCAAGACTCAGCAAGTTTGCACTGGAAGTTGCGTTTAATGCAAAGACCACCGAATGGCAATTGAGCTATGATGGCCGTAAGAATGAGCCGGTCACTTTGCCGATGAAATTCCCGTTACTGCTGGCACAGGGAGCTGATGGTATTGCAGTGGGGCTGTCAACAAAAATTCTCCCGCATAATTTCTGCGAACTGATTGAAGCGGCGATAAAATACTTAAGAGGCAAACGGTTTGAACTTTATCCGGATTTTCTGACAGGCGGGATGATTGATGTGGCGGATTATAACCAGGGAAAAAGAGGCGGTAAAGTAAAAGTAAGGGCACATATCGGGGAAGTGGATAAAAAAACACTGGTAATCAAAAGTGTTCCCTATGGCGTGACCACCACGCAGTTGATGGAATCTATTGTGAAAGCCAATGACCAGGGAAAGATCAAGATTAAAAAAGTAACTGATAATACAGCAGCTGATGTGGAGATACAGGTTGATCTTGCCCCGGGTATATCGCCTGATATCACCATTGATGCTTTATACAAATTCACGGATTGTGAAGTGTCTATTTCTCCCAATGCCTGTGTGATCGTGGATATGAAGCCTCAGTTCCTCGGGGTACAGGAACTGCTGAAACTTTCCACGGATAAAACAAAGGACCTGCTGGAACAGGAACTGAAGATCAAACTCAGTGAGTTACAGGAGAAATGGCATTATACCTCCTTAGAGAAAATATTCTTTGAAGAGAAGATATACAAAGAGCTGGAGAAGAAACATGAGACTTGGGAGAAAGTGCTGGAAGCAATTGATAAAGCTTTTGTTCCTTTCAAAAAACAATTAAGAAGGGATATTACCCGGGAAGATATTGTGAAGCTCACGGAGAAACCGGTTCGCCGTATTTACAAATTGGATATTGATGAACTGAATGCCCAGATCAAAGGGCTGGAAGCCGATATCAGGCAGGTGAAGAATGACCTGAATAACCTGGTGGATTACGCTGTAGCTTATTACGAGAACCTGCTGAAGAAGTATGGCAAAGGAAGGGAACGGAAAACAGAGATCAGACAATTTGAAGTGATCGAAGCCAAGAATGTGGCGATTGCAAATGCGAAACTATATGTGAACCGGGAAGAAGGCTTTATCGGAACCGGATTGAAGAAAGATGAATTACTTTTTGAATGTTCTGACTTGGATGATATCATCGTGTTTGCCAAACGGGGTATCATGAAAGTGGTGAAAGTGTCCGATAAGACATTTATCGGTAAAGATATTTTGCATGCCGCCGTTTTCCAGAAGAACGATGAACGGACCACGTATAATATGATTTACGTGGATGGCGCCACCGGTGTGAGTTATGCCAAACGTTTCAATGTAACCGGGGTGACCCGCGATAAAGAATATGACCTGACCAAGGGGCATGAAAAATCCAAAGTGCATTACTTTACAGCCAATGCCAACGGGGAAGCCGAAGTGGTGAAAGTGGTATTGAGCCCGGCCAGTTCTGCCCGTATCAAAGAGTTTGATTTTTATTTTGAAGAACTGGATATCAAAGGCCGGAGCAGTATGGGTAACCAGGTGACGAAATACCCGGTCAAGTCGGTGAAATTTAAAGAAGCGGGTAAAGCCACGCTGAGCGGACGCAAACTCTGGTTTGATGAGAAATTCGGGCGGCTGAGTGCTGAAGAGAAAGGCATATACCTTGGCAGCTTTGAACCGGAAGATAAAGTGCTGGTGATTTATACCGATGGGAATTACGAGATTACTGACCAGGAGATGACGCAGAAATTTGACGCTGAAAAAGTCCTGCATATCGGGAAATTCTATCCCGAGAAGATCATCACGGCGGTGTATGTTGACAATGAGAAGAAGCAATATATCGTGAAGCGGTTCAAAATTGAAACAACCACCCTCAAATCGAAATTCTTATTCATCAAAGAAGGAAATAATAATTATGTGGAAGCGGTAACCACTGATGAAGAGCCGATACTGGCTGTGCAGCAGGGCAGGGGCGAACAAATAAGAAAAGCCAAATTCAAGATTGCGAAGATGGTGGAAGTGATGGGCTGGAAAGCAGTCGGCGCCAAGCTGGTGGATTACAGCAAGAGTGTGGAAATGGAATGGGTGAAACCAAAAGCGGATGATAATCAGCCGGAATTGTTTTGATACTATTCAACGAGATTTATTTGAAAATGCCTCTGATTTCAGAGGCATTTTGATTTTATACATAATTTGGATTGATAAATGTGTTATTTCGTTTGGAGTTTCTTATTGAATACCTGAGTAAAGAAGATTGCCGAATTAATGGTGTAAATGATTATTTATGAAATTAGGATTTACTGCGGATTTCTATGAGGATTCTGGCATCAGAAGTATAATTGATCAGCTTGATGGGCTCTCAAATTATGTTAATAAGAAAAATAAGAATAATACTGATATTGAAATATTTATTGTGATTAACTGTTTACCGCATGAATTGAAGATGCGGAAAAGATTTTCTAAAGCAGATAGAGTTTTATATTATGATATTGTGCTGGACTATAAAGCGGTTAAGAAAAAAAATCTGGCCGGCAAAAGGGAATTAATCTCTAAAATGATAATTGGATCTTTTGATATACTTGACAAGTATAAATTGGGAATTGATAAATGTAAAATCGTAGATTCGGCAACAGCTTTTTTTATAAATACCAAATGGATAGATTAAAGTGATAATTGTTACATACTCGGCAGGAACGTATGTAATTTTAATTAACCGCTTTCTTTTTTCTCTTAATCCTCACCGTCCCATTTTTCTCCAGGTTGCTGGATAAACGTACTTCAAACCGGTTTTTACCATCGCTGATCATCATCAGGGCGGTGTTGGGAGGGATGGAACCGAGGTTGTCGGCGAACATTGACAGTTCGTTGACCTGTTTGGCAGAATCCAGCACAATATCAAAATGAACAGCCCGGGTGCTGAGTTTCCGGTTGAAAGCCATCAGTTGTTTATTAAAGAAGACAGAAATAGAATCGCCGTCCACTTCGCCGTTATCATAGAAATCAACCTTTAATGAATCCGACTCCACTTCAATCTCTTCCGCCACCACATTTTCCCGTTCGGTAAATTCTCTTTCCACCACGTAGTTCACCACTTTGCGCTGTATAATGGTTTCCGGGACCAGGGTATCAAAAGCGGAAGGTTTCCAGACCTGGTAGCTTTCTTTATATTCCCTGAGCGCTTTTAAAACAGAATCCTGTTTGCTGGCATCCGCATTCAGCTCCAGGTTAAAATTGATATCGGCACACATGAACCGGTATTCGGGCAAACTCACAAAACCACCGGAAAGATTGGAACCGGCTTTGGCTACACGGAGAGTGGCTTTTAAGTTCATCATACAATCCACCTCCATATTGGCTTTTGAGCCATAGTAGGTAACCGGCACATCATAAAGACTGAGCTGGCGGCTGGCTGCATTGTAATTGCCTTTTACCTGCAGGCTCCGGTAAGTATTCTTGAAATAATAATTGAGTACCCCCTTCACATAGTTCTTCTCCGGTTGCAGGATAAGCTCCACGAGATAATTGTTTGCCGAACTGGTGGTTTTTACATTGGCATAGCCATACCAATAACCAAAAACACTCTGGCTTCCCGCCTGCAAGGATATTAAAAAAGATATAACAAGGAATAATCGTTTCATGAGAACTGAAGGTCGTCAAAAATTATGCCCCGGAAAAATATTTTGCCGGCACACTGACGGGTATTTTACCGTAAAATACTGGTAAAATCAATTCTATTCCCTTTTCATCTCCTGTTCCCAGATCAGCTTCCATTTTTTATCAAAGTATTTTATGCCGGTAAATGTTTCTTTGTTTTCGAACCATTGACCGTCTTTTTTGGAAGAACCGATCAGCAAATGTCCCTCTTCACCGTTGATGGAAATTGCATTTGTTCCGTCTTCCAGCGCCATTAAATGAACCGCCTCACCTTCATGGCTGTCAACTCCTATTATACTTCTCGATTTCCCGTCTTTGCTTGTATTTACAGCAGCACCTCCACGTTCAAATCCTTCCTTATCATTCCAGAATATTCCTGCTGATTCAAACATCCGCTGACCTGTATTAGGGTCGGCTACTTTATCGCCTACCTGTATACGGTCAAAACCATCCTCATTCATTACCACCATGCCAATGGCGCTGTTGCGGTAAGAGCTGTACCATTTCATATATTGATCGGGGTTCGGAAAATTCTTCGACCAGTATTTTCTTACTAAGGCGGTATCTGTTCTTACCCGGGAACGAGAATAAGGAATGGGAGCCCCGATAAGTATCCTGTCGCGGCCATTGCTGTCTTCAATCACTATTCCCCTTGCGCGGATGATTTTATCGCCGCTATTGCTGGCTGCAAAAGCGGAGAACAGTACGATGGTAAGGATGGACAGGCAGGCGGTAACGGCGATTTGCAGTTGTTTTACCTGCTTTTTTAATAGTTGTAGGTGCTGGTCATTCATTGTAAATTTTTGCACAAATATTCCTGTGAAAAAATACTCCTGCAAGTAATGGGCTCATGAACTGGCTAAATAGCTAAATGAATTGGCAGTATTGAGTAAAGAAGGATTGTTTCCGGTGAGGGTTTGTATTACCGGATGTACCGTTTCATTTCCCGGTCCACGTCTTTCTGTTTAATGCTTTCCCGCTTGTCGTAGAGCTTTTTTCCTTTGCCAAGCCCGATCTCAATCTTCATCATACCCTTCTCGTTTAAAAAGATGCGGAGCGGAACAATGGTATAGCCTTTCTCTTTCAGTTTGCCTTCCATTTTCCGGATCTCTCTTTTCTGCAGGAGCAGTTTCCTGTCCCTTAAGGGGTCATGGTTATTGACCGTACCATGTGAGTATTGGGCAATATGCATACTTTTCAGCCATACTTCACCCTGGTGAATGATACAAAAACTGTCGTTGAAACTGGCTTTTCCTTCCCGCAGCGATTTCACTTCAGTGCCCAGCAATACCATGCCTGCATCGTATTTAGCATCGATGAAATACTCGTAGTAAGCTGATCTGTTCTTTATCTCGTTCATGCAAAAAATAAGAGGGGGTAGCAAAAATACCTCTTACCAACTGATTTTTGATCTCCTCTTAGCTTTTAAAGTGTCCCAGCACCACACCCAGTTTATCTTTTAATCCTTTTCTTGGTACAATGAAATCCAGGAAGCCATGTTCCAGGATGAATTCACTGCGTTGGAATCCTTCAGGCAGGTCTTTCTTAATTGTTTCTTTAATGACCCTGGGGCCGGCAAAACCGATCAATGCTCCCGGTTCAGCAATATTCAGGTCGCCCAGCATACCAAAGGAAGCCGAGATGCCACCAAAAGTCGGGTCGGTTAATAGCGAGATATACGGGAGTTTGGCATCACTCAGCTGGGAGAGCTTGCCGCTGGTTTTGGCTAATTGCATAAGGGAAAAAGCACTTTCCATCATCCGGGCGCCGCCGCTTTTGCTGATCACCATGTAAGCCTGTTTATGCGCAATGCAATAATCAACTGCCCGGGAAAATTTTTCACCCATCACACTGCCCAGGGAGCCGCCGATAAATTCAAAATCCATACAGGCTATGACAATTCCGTGCCCGTAAATCGTTCCGGTGGCCACCCGCATCGAATCTTTCAGGTCGGTTTTGCTCCAGATATCTTCCAGCCTTTTTTTGTAGGGCTTCAGGTCGGTAAATTCGAGGAAATCCTTGCTGCGGATATTATCAAACAGCTCGGTGAATTGGCCATTATCATACAGCAATTCAAAATACTCCTGGCTGCTGATGCGGTGATGGTAGCTGCATTTGGGGCAGACGAAAAGGTGTTCCCTCAATTCCGTAACCGTGCAGATATAGTTACACTCAGGGCATTTGGCCCAGAGCCCTTCAGGTGTTTCTTTTTTTTCAGAGGTCTTGGTATTAATTCCTTTTTTGATACGCTTGAACCAGCTTGTTTTGGTTTCTTCGGTCTTCCCTTCTTCACCTGCCAGGTTCGCATCAAAATCTTCAAATTGTTTGGCCATAACCATGAGTTAGAGCACAAATATAGGGATTGTAAGCTTATCAATATCCCGGGCTAAAAACAAGCTAAATGTATGGCATACAATGCTTCAGACGGTTAATTATTGGGAGCCCCGCTGTCAATCCAGCAAAGAATTGCATTTTTTTGAGCAGTGGTTAATGTGGTATTGCGGGGCATGTTTCCGGAAGCTACATTGGTGCGTATAGTGGCACGGGCGCTGAATACCTGTGCATAGTTGGTCAATGGACCGGGGCCATTCACACTCGCCACATTATGACAATCCACCTGGTTGCAGGTAGCCTGTATAATTGGATTTACATCGGCAGCCCATGCTTTGTTCGTAACAGTTGTGCAATCAAGAGCCGGAGTGCTGTTGCCTCCATTATCCTTACTGCAGGAATTAAAATGAAAGGCCGCCACCACAAGGCTTCCAATAACCAGTATCTTTTTCATGTTTTTCGTTGGTTGGTAAAGGGTTTTGCTGATAAGTAATAACGGCAAAATTCTAACCAAAGTTGCTCTCAACACCGGCTTCGGAAGAAATTAAATGATCTCGGCAATATGCCGGTGAATATTCTGTGCCAGTTTATCTGTCGGAACATCATTTTCATCCCAGCCAAACGGGTCTTCAATTTCTTCAGCAATCAGTTCCAGGCTGGCCAGCACATAAAAAATAAAAGCCACTACCGGCACCACGTAAAAACCCAGCTGGAAAACATAACCAAAAGGAAGTGTCATGATATAGAAGAAAATGAATTTTTTGATGAATACACTATAAGAAAATGGGATGGGAGTGTTCTTGATCCGCTCGCAGGCGCCACAGATATCAGTAAAGGATTGCAATTCCGCATTCAGGTAAAGTAATTGTTCGCCAGATATTTTACTGGTAGTATATAATTGCTGGATATGTTTATACATCAGCAAGGCGATCTGGTTTGGAACATGTTTTTCGGTATCAATACTGCTAAAGACATGTTTGTGTTCTTCATCGTCAAACAATTCAATCCGGGTTTGTTCCCGGCGTAAATGATTATGCAGGGCAAATGCATAAGCGGGGATGATCTTCCGGAAAAAAGAACGCTGGCTTTTTTCTTCGGCAGGTAAAATGGCCGCCAGTTTCAAGGCCAGGTTGCGGCTGTTGTTAACAAGCGACCCCCATAATTTCCGGCCTTCCCACCAGCGGTCATAAGCCGTGTTGGTTCGGAATACCAATAGCATGGAGATAGCAAAACCCAGCAGGGTATGCATCACCGGGATATTCCTGACATAACTGTTGGACGATAATTTCCAGTATTCCAGTTCGAGGTAGGCAATGACAGCGGAGTATATGGAAATGCCGATTAATAATTTGCCCAGCTGCCTGAACGTATCTGCTTTATGAAACCGAAAAATGAATGTGAACCAGTCCTTGGGGTTGTAAGAGATCATGCAATGGTCTTTTATCAAAAATAAACATTGGGAATGTGATTTTGTCCGAAATTCAGGGCATGAAAAAGCTATTTCTTTTCTTATGCACCGGCAGCATATTGATGGCCTGCCAATCAAATTCAAAAAAAACGGAGAAACAATATCAACTGGTATGGAGTGACGAGTTCAATAACCCGGGATTACCCGACAGCAGCAAATGGAATTATGATGTGGGTGGTGATGGCTGGGGCAACCAGGAATTGCAATATTATACAGCCGGCCGTGCTGAGAATGCAAGGGTGGAAGGGGGGCATCTTATCATTGAGGCAAGAAAGGAAAATTGGGAGGGGATGAATTATACTTCGGCCCGGCTTGTTACCAAAGGGAAAGCAGCATGGCAATACGGTAAAATAGAAGTGAGGGCCAAACTTCCTTCAGGCCTGGGCACCTGGCCGGCTATCTGGATGCTGGGAGCCACCACTCCGCTGGTATGGCCTGATGATGGCGAGATCGATATCATGGAGCATGTGGGATTTAACCAGGGATACATTCATGGGTCCGTTCACTGCAAAAAATATTATCACAGTATTGGCACACAAAAAACAGATACCGTGTACATACCGGATTGTTCGGAGCAATTTCACGTGTATGGCACCGAGTGGGACAAAGACAGTGTGAAAGTATCAGTGGATGGTGCTATTTATTTCCGCTTTGCCAATGAACACAGCGGTTATCAAGCCTGGCCTTTTGATAATAAAATGTATTTGCTGCTGAATGTAGCTTTTGGTGGCAGCTGGGGCGGACAAAAAGGAATCAATGATTCCCTCTTACCGCAACGGATGGAAGTGGATTATGTGAGAGTGTACCAGCAGTAATAAACGGCTATTGTGGTTTGAAATTTTCAAAATCTTCCCGGCTGAAAGCGCCGGGCGCTGCATGGTCTCCTTCTTCAAATGCGTAATTTACAAAATGAATATTTTTTAATTCGGTCAGATTATAAGTACTGACCGCCATATATTCAGCTGCACCGGCACTACCCATTCTCTGGGTCAGAAATTCGCTGTTGGAAATAGCAACATAAATAGTATCATTGGAAATTTTAATTAATTCCATCCTCACATTCTCCCGGCTGGCATTTATACCTACGATCAGTTCCTGTGCGGTCAGTCGGTCTGCATCTGCCTGCCGTTGTTGTTTCAGCAGGTAATTGCCGCTCAGGCTGTCATAGGCAGTGGTCCAGACCAGTTTATCCCCGGCTACTGCTATTTCGTCTTCGGATAGGGTATCCTTTTCCTGTTTTTCTTCAGCTGCCTGATTATTGCAGGCAAACAGGGAGATAATAACCAGCAGCGAAAGAGTAATCTTTTTCATTCCTGAAATTACGTCTTCCTTCCCGGTTACTGCTGCAATTCCTGTTAAAACAGCTGGTTACTTGCTTAAGAAAGCATTAAAATGAAGCAGCAAGACCTGTTATTTTTTTAAAAATGCTGAATACATCCAGACTAATTTTTCCTGTGCCCGGATATAATCACTCATCAGTGCGTTGGTGCCCTCATCATTGGTTTCTGCCGATAAGGACAAAAGGTTACGCTGGATACCGATGATTACTGTGAATGAGTTCAGAATATCTTCCACGGCTTTCAAACCATCGGATACCTGTGAGCTTTCCGCAATTGCAGATACTTTTTTATAGTCAGAATATCTGTGGTTAGGAGAGTGCCCTAAAGTAAGTATGCGTTCCGCCACTTCATCAATTTTAAGAAGGAGATCATTATACAGTTCTTCAAACTTCAAATGCAGTTCGAAAAATTTCTCGCCTTTGATGTTCCAGTGGTAACCTCTCACATTCTGGTAAAAGACAGAATAATTGGCAAGGAGTTCGTTGAGCTGCCCGGCCAGTAAAGCTGATTTCTTACTGTCTAAACCAATAGCATTTGTATTTTTCATATTTCAGTTTTCCCAAAGCTACTGAAGCTGTGCTGTTCTGCAGGTGATATTAATCACCCGCAAAACAGCCATTTATTTAAATGATAAACGGGTATACTATTACTGTGCCCGGGCGGTTAACCCTGCTTTACTGAACTGATAACTATTTTGTCTTATGGGCCTCCATGTCGATCTCGATCAGCTGGCCCTCAACAGCCAGGCCTTTTACCTCCAGCCAGGTGCCGGTGGGGAATTGTTTTTTGTAAATGGAATTCCGGTAGCCTGATACCCTGATAAATTCAGTCATATTGGTGGCATATACATTTTCAACTACCACGTCATCATAGGTGTAACCATAGTGTTGTAAGATTTTTTCCAGATCGCTGTAGCCGTTTTTGAAAATCATTTACCCGGAGTTTCAGCTATTCTGCTGAGTGAGTCCACTTCTTTTTGATACCTCGCTTTCCAGTCAGTTCCGTTGCGTAATTGCAGATACCTGCCGACAAGGTCATTATAATCCCTGATTCCTTTTTCCGTCTGCTTTTTTGTAAACTTTTCAACATAGATGTTTTTAAAGCCATAACGGGCTGCCACCAGTTCAATTTCCTTGTCTCTGGATGTGACTTTTGGAGACCCGATATGAATCAACCCGGCATGCCCGCTTGCAATATCCATTTTGGCGGAAGCATAATTATAATCGGCAGAAAGATCATATACCTGCCAGAGCATATAAACTGCTGAAACAACCAGGGTAATGATGATACCTGCAATAATCAGTTTTTTACGCATAGCTATCCGGGTTTAAGAGAACAGTACTGGTAAAAGTTGGTTTGTTTTTAGCAGGGTCATTCCGCCCGGTCATTTTTTTGATTTGAAGTTCCAATCCCATATCGTATGGCCGCTTCAAGTACATCCATATTTATATCTTTCAGGGCTTTGAATTTGATGCAATACCCGGTCACCGTTGCCCTGCCCAGCTTTTTCCCATAGGTTTGGGCTAAGTAAGTTTTGTCCGGGATACCCATGATGTAAACGGAGATGCCGGTTGTATTGGCGCTCAATCCAACCTGGTAAAACTCCCGGCTTGTTCCATCCGCATATTTTATGGTGTAAGATCCATACCCGATATTGGGATTAGAAACAGTTTTTCCTTTACTGTCTTTGCCATCCAGGAACCACAATTCAGGTTTCGGCAGCATGTTGCGGATATGCCGGTGCAGGGCTTGCATATCACTGCGTTTGGGGTCAGCCTGGCTGCTGATATATTGTTTGATTTGTTCCTGCACATTCATAATAGGTATAAACTCCGGTTTGCTGGTAAGATTGGTTTTATCAATTATGATTGGGGTCAAATTCCACTATCCATTCAATACCGTATTTGTCCCTGAAACAACCAAAATAGGAACCCCAGGGGCTATCACCAACAGGCCCTTCTATTTGTCCTCCTGCTGAAAGCCCGTTAAATAATTTATCCGCTTCTTCTTTACTCTCTGCACTGATTACAATTTTGCTCCTGTTCTCGTTTTCGTTTGTTCTTCCCATCATTTCAGGAACATCATTTGCCATCAGCATACTTCCTTCACCAATGGGCAAAGCAATATGCATAATTTTATTCTCTTCTTTTTCGGCCACCGGGAATTCAGGACCTGCGATGTCTTTGAAACGAATAATCTTTGCAAACTCGCCACCAAATACAGATTGATAAAAAGTAAATGCTTCTTCAGCATTCCCGTTGAAATTAATGTGAGGATTGATAAGTGCCATCGTTTTTATTTTTTGTATTATTTAGTATAGCAAAAACTTATTTCCCGGATAAAGTTGCCAGCAGGTTTTCCAGATTGAGCACCGACATTTTAAATCCTTCTGTGAAGCCCATTTCGATCATCTTCTCCAGCCGGGTAAGCGATTCATTATAAATGGTAATGCTGACTATTGTCCTTCCGTTTTGTTCGCTAAACGTGTAATCCCAGTCGGAACCCGGCAATTCAGGATTTTCGTCTTTATCTGCAAAGGCATTAAATAGTTTGAAATTGGTTTTCGGGCTGATGGATTTGTATTCCTGGATTGCCCAGCGTTCCAACCCTTCGGGACTTACCATGGCATAAAACCGTTTGCCACCCACCCTGAAATCCATGTATTTGGTTCTGGATGTCCAGGGTTTGGGCGCCACCCACTGATCCAGCAATTCTGCTTTGGTAAAAGCATCCCATACCAGCTCAATACCGGCATCAAATTCCCGGGTGATGAATACTGTTTTGGCGGATTTGTCTACCCTGAAATCAAACATGAGTTGGTTGCTCATCTTTTTTGTTTTTTCATTGCTGACAATACATGATCAAGCTGGTTAAACCGGGTTTCCCAGATTTTCCGGAACTGGTTTAACCACTTATCGATCTCTTTCATTTTTTCAATTTCAAGGGAGTAATAAATTTCCCGTCCCCGCTGTTCCTGTTTCACCAGTTCGCATTCAGTGAGGATGCGGAGGTGCTTGGAAACCGATTGCCGGGTGCTGTGGAAATTTTCGGCAATCGCATTGGGTGTCATCGCCTGCAGGGCAATCAGGGTAATGATAGCCCGGCGGGTGGGGTCGGCAATCGCCTGAAAGATATCCCTTCTCATCGTCTCAAAATTTAGTTTAAGAAGTCATTCGGTTGCAAATATATGCGCAACTATTCGGTTTCGCAAAATTTATTTTTAAACTGAGTGCAGGGAGTGGGGGCCAGGGTTTGCTCGTTGGTAAGAAACCAGCCAGACTGCCGGCAGGCAACATCGAAGTAAAAATCGCCGGGGAAAATTCAATTAAATAAGGTCGCCGGAATCTCTGCGGCAAGCCTTTTGCCAGCGGTCGTTTTCATTTCATTTTAGCATATATCTTTCCTTTCCAGAATATTCTTCTTTCGCCTTCCTCGTTGATGAAATCGAATGAGAATGCAGCTTTCATTATTTTTTTATCCCATAGTTTTTTGTCAATTGTTATAAAGCCTGCTTTATAGTAATAGGTCCTATTCCCACCCGGGGTTATACTTAACAGGTTGATTGTTGGGGAACAGGAGTCGCCTGTAATGACCAGGTGAAGGCTGCAATGAGTTGCTTCGTGCATCGTTGTCTCGCAAACAACGGTGTCTTTCGTTTTTTGTTTAACAATGATTTCATCTGTTCCGCTCCATTCATAACACCACGCTTCGCAAAGAAGTGATTTGTGTTTTGAAAATGAAAAATCACCGGGTATATTGTCAAGCCAGCGTATTGGAATTTTTGTACCAGGGCTGCCCTGGCTGAACGTTATAGAAAAAGCACAGGTCAATAAATAAAATAATTTCATTTGCCTGTATTTTATTAAACGAATTTTATTTGTCTCCTGCTATTCTTTACAATTAAATTGTTTATGGAATGGCTCCGGTTCATAAATATACTAAATAGCCTGCCACCTCACTTTGAACGGATTAACCCGAACTTTTTTTCCTTTGTGTCAAGAATCAGTTTATAATCCAGGAAAAGTTTGTTGCCTGTCATACCGCCAATTCCCATTTTCATCATTTGCTCAGCCTGTGAACTACTGGTGCCTTCGATAAAAGTAACTTTACGGATTGCAATTTTAGTATTGCTTATTTCTATACTGTCCCTGGTAACCGCGGTATTGGCAATTAAATAGTTGTTCCAGGATCCGACTTTACTCCGGGTAAATTCACCCTCCGCAACTGCAAGGGATTGCGCCGTTTTCTTGTCTGTCAGGAGTTCGTACATGCTGGAGCCGCTGTCAAAGTAAAGTATTGTTTGTTTGCCGCTTACTTTTGCCGGTAACAGTATTCTTCTTTGTACATACATAAAATCCGTTAGTGAAAGCCCGGGTTTCAGTTTTGCCGGAATTGTTTGTGAAAGGGTTATTTGTTTTTTGGGATAGTCAATGATGACAATTTTTCCGTCAACGAAGTCCGCACCAATGGTCCCGATAATTTCAATACTGTTTTTATCTGCCCGGTTTATGTCTGAATTACCAAATTGTTTTACCGCTATTTGTTTTGCAAAAAGAGGCATTTTGTCAATTTTAAAGGAGAAGTTTGCCAGCGAATCAGCGGACTCATCTAACTGTATGGCTTTGGGATATTTTACCTGAATTTCTGCCAGCTTATTTTTATAAAATAAGGAATAGGGAGACCCCAGATCAAATTGCATAAAAAATTGTTTCGGGCAGTTTTTGAGTTTTACAGGTAAAAGAAGGGCCGTATATTGTTCCCACTCAGCATTTATAGTATCTCCCTGCCAGTAAAACCGTACCGAGTGGGTTTTTGCAGGTAGCACCAAATAGTTTTCCGGGGTAGTGAAAGCAGGTTGTGCTTTAGCTGCATTGCCCAGCAAAACAGCTAAAGCAATAAGGACCACACTGATTTTGAAACATCTGAATTGTAGTTGCATCATCTTCTTTTGTTTAGATGCAAAACTAAACCAGCCTGTCACTCTTCCATCCGTATGTTACCCGACATTTACCCGACTTTCACCTGAAATTTACTAATAATCAACTGGTTAGCAGGATGGCTTAACAATGCTGTCCATCTTTCTGATGCGTACAAGACTGGTTGAAATAATAATGGCATTGAGAAAATACATTATAAAAAAGGGCACAAGGTAATTCAGCAGGTAAGATTTCTGAAAATAAGCAGCCATTATCAAATTATAAGCTAATGTGCCGAACATCAGCAACCAGAGGGAAATTTTCCAATATAGCTGAATACGGATCGTTTTTTTTGCAAATGCAATGATGGCCGGATCTGTTTCATTTGATTTTTTCAGGAGGTGGTTTGGGATTAAAAAATGTATAAAAGGAACCACCAGGTAGCTGAAGCAGGAAAGGCAAAGAACCCGGAGGAAATGTTTGCTCTCTCCGTAGTCAGGAAGTATACGTTTATTTCCGGGATGGGTTAAGCTGTCATCAGCGCCGGCAGTTGCCACAAGTTCTTCAAAATTTAACTCCAGGGCGGTTGCTATCATTTTCAATGTATAGGCCCTCGGGGTGCCTGCGCCATTTTCAATACGCTGAATTGTGCGGACTGTTACTTTTGATAAATCTGCTAACTGCTCCTGTGTAAGCCCTTTTTGCTTTCTTGCGTTCACAATTTTCTGGTATAACTCCATTGAGGGAAATTTTTTGCAAAGATAATATTTTGGGGCGGGGAGCCGGACGGAGGGAAGATTTTAAACCTTCGTATCATCAGACGGCGAATCGGCTGTGCCAGACTCGCCTGGGAATAAATTCAAATCCTTTCTCAAGTTTGTTAAAAGGGGAAATATTTCATTGGCTAAGTCTTCTCCGTCATGATGAATGAAGTCATCCCAGTCATAAGTTGGTGCAAACCACAGCCACAAATAATTTAGTTGATCTGTATCCCCCGACTTGAGTTTTGCAATACTTTCAGCAAGGGCTTTATGAAACTCCTGTGCCGAGAAAAAGTGATCTGAATACCCTCCTGTAAACTGTCCAGCCAATTCCTCGGCTTTGTCAAGAAGCAAGTAAAGTCGTTCAAGATTAGGATTATTTATCATTGTTTGTTCCATTCGGCTTGATTATAGAACTATTGTCTTTTTATATGGCTGGCTATCTTTTAATTCAGTTGTTGGAGAGAAACCTGCCTGCCGGCAGGCAGGCACCAATAACGGGTAAAATGTTCTATTGTTTGGAAGGTGGTATTGACTTTTCGCGATAAATATCATTATATATTACTATCCCGATTCCAATACAGGCACTTACAATATATGGCGATGGAGCTATTCCTGAAGCAAACAGTGCCAAGCCTGATATACCTATGATGATATTAAAAGTTCCAAAAAGATTGTAGGTGAAACTGTATTTTAGCTCTCTTCTTTTTAGCATCGCAATAAAAATGAGTATAATCCCGCCAACTATTCCGACGCTGGTAGTTATTAAAAAGGTCAAAATAAAATCCTCTATAACCCTTTCGCCTTTAGCTGACTTAAAAATCCGAAAAACTAAGACAAGCCAACTAACGACGCAAAGTATAGAAAGCAAAGAATCTTTATATTTTTTTGTTGTGTTCACTTATTAAATTATAAGTCATTTTTTGAACCATTCTGTTTAGCCGCTGTTTGTGTCTCATATACTATATCCTTTTAAACACTGATAATTCCGGTTCGTGAGACACGAACCAAGGCAGAGGAGGGAAGATTTAAAATCTACGTGTCATCAGACAGCGAGTCGGCTGTGCCAACGACGCAAATTATAAGTCATTTTTTGAACCATCCAGCTTAGCCGGGTACGAACCAAGGCAGAGGAGCAAAACTGAATGTTGTACGTAGTCTTATTGTCGTTGAATACTCTTACAATTCTTTTTTGATCCATCCCAAAAACCGCTCAAACATACCTTTCTTTTCTATGAAGTTAATTGTTGCGCTGCCGCCTTCAATAATTTCACCTTTTGTGTTATCCAATACTGTTTGTCTTTTCATAATGTCAAGTTCGTTGCGCTTGAAATCGTCAGCATCCAACGCAATGAAGCAAAGCTTATCTATTGCTTCATCATCTTTATCATCAAGACCTTCAAAGTTTCGGTCAACCTTTCCAGTTTGCCGTAGCCGGCGCAAAATGTGGTTTCTGATTTCAGTGTCAAATACATCAATCCTTGAGATTTCGTTTAGTTTTTGAAGAAATTCAAAAGTCTGTTCAACAACGGTCTTGGGACTTAAAATGGAAAACCGAAGCGAAAATTCGTCCACGGTTGGGTCGCCGGGAGAAGTGGTTATCTTTGCTTCTGTCAAACCCTTACTGGTACGTAGTTCAAAAAACAAGTCACCGTAGCTGTCTTTAGTCTGCTGAAGACTTTTGTCTTTGAGGTAACGCATACCCACTTCTTCCAACAATGCAATGGCTATGTTTTCCGTAGTCGGTGTTTGAAATTTAATCCGTAAAAGGTAGGCTTCAAGTCCCATAAAGGTTACGTACAACGGTCAGAGCTTGCTGCTGTGCTGGTATTTTATAATGTCTAGCCCGGAGCCGCAGCCGATTGAAAAACTGATGATGAAGATAACAACAAAAGCTGATAGAATTCCGTCGGCTGGATATGGGCTGATAGCGATATGAAGCTGAGAATATATTCGTCTGCCAGCATAGCATCAAACTCCCTGTTAGTAGCCGTTTTTGGGTGAGGTCAAATAAATAAAAATTAAGTGGAGACTTTTGTGTCCCCACTTAATAGTTTACTTTTTTGGAGGGTTGTTTCCAGCAGGTCCACCTGGATTGCCTTTTACAGTACTTGGTCTTGGAAGCTGAATCATTGGCTTTCCTTTTAAAAAAATTGTATGCATAAAAAATAATTTAATATTCAAAGTTATTTAGCTTGTTAGATTCGTAAATATAATTTCCTTGAAAGTCGATATTTTGGAACGAAATAATGCTTTTTAGAGTTGCTTTTCTGGTTGTAAACTCTTTGACATAGTTTTTACTTATTGCTAAATTGTCGCACTCTTTCTTGGAGAACAATTTTGAGTCAATGAGCTTTACTTGGCTTCGATCTAAATAATAATAGAAAAGGTTAATGACTACCGACCTTGATATTTGACATAGATGAACCTTGGGTCTGTCATACTGCAAACAAAAGTCCTCAAGATTACCAGTATAGCTAAGTCTGTCAGAAACATGTCTTATTCCCTCAATACTTGATTGTGGTTCTTTAAAGTAAACCCACTTAATCTTACCGTCAGAAATTATGCAGATTATGTCATTGATATTGATACTAAAAGTGCAAGACTTTTGACTTTTAGTTGTCGTGAATGGAAACTCGGGAGGATTTAATAAAACAGCATATTCTCCTTTAATGATTTGACAAATCTCGAACATGTATAAAGGAGATTTCAGATAATCGTTCTCCTGTTGAAGCTCTTCTATTTTTCTTTGAAGGCTAACTGCCGTATTGTCGTCGGAGTTCATGAAGTGTCATCAATTAAAATGGCTACGTTGAAGCATTGGCGATGTGGCGGTATTCTGTGTTCCGTCTGCCCGTAACCACTGCTGATTAAAGATATACAAGTTCATTGATTATTCTGCTGCTCGGCGTTGTTCGTCTGCTGGAACTGAAGGTGAACAGCGAACAAAAAGCTGAGAATATGTTCGTCGCCCCGCCATATTGCCAATGCAATGTTGTATGCAGCCATTTTTAGTCTAAAATCTTAACAATAACTTTAGTACTTCTCATGAAGTACTTTAGAGAATGGTCATAGTCTGTCAGTGCTCTCTGCAAACTTTGGTTGATTAGCACAATGTTTCCATACCAATATGATACATCCATGCAATAGTCTCTTAATTTTCTTGCTGACGGCATTGCTTCATATTTATTGCATAATAATTTCAATCTCTTTGATAAATGTTCGTTTACTGTATGCCCATGTTCTCTATTTGGCTGATTTGCCCATGTGTCAATTATAATCTTTAAATCGTTTAAAAATTGTCGCTCCAAAGGTTGGATTGTAGGATTGTTTAAATGTGTCAACAGTTCTGTATATAAAACCCGCATATCTTTCAGAGGTTTTCCCATTGTTTCATTCATTCTATTTATTTCCTCTTGTGCAGGCTTCATTTGCTCATACATATTATTTTCCCAAAATTCAATGTTTGCCATGTTCTCCCAAACTTTTACAAAGGCTTTGTTCCTTAGCTTTTTGCTTTTTTTACTTCTAAACATGTTTTCTATACCATCAAAAAAGCATTCAAATGATGCCTTGTGAGTCATCGAATTAAGGATTGATATCTGAAAAAACTGAATTTTCCCTATCGGAACAGCAGTAAATGTTTGAATATTTAAGTGTCCTAACTGTTCATCTAAAACTTCTCGGCGTTTTTTTAAAGAATTGATTAAAGTCTCAAGATTTTTGATAAAAAGGTTTCGGTTTGCTTTTCTAAGTGAATACTCGCTTAAACTTTTTCCAAAAGAAGCGAAGACATACCCCAAAGCGAATACAATAATTGTTATTATAATAGTAGCGGAAGTGTTACTGTCAATATGAAACAGTCGTTCCAGGAACTTTTGAATATTCATTTGTCAAGTTAGTTAGGTGTCGCTTCGGGTTGCATACAACGATCCGGGTGTTTGCGAAGTGGCATGAAAAAGTAAACAGATTTTTGAAATTTACAAAAAGTTGTAAACGATTGTAAATTATGAACGACCCGTTTACTTTTTCAATGACACGGGAGCAACACCAGAAAGCTGCCATTTCGCAAACACCAATGTAAGGCGAAGTTTGCTTTGTAGGAAAACTTCAACTTGCATACTCTTCTGGCAGCTTTCGGTGAAACCGGATCGTAAGGCAAAATTTAGGCGGAAAGAGGTTTGCGGATCACGCCAGGCGAACTTAATTCGCCGCAAACCGACCGCTGTGTGCTGTGGGATTTGTGTAAAGCAAATTTTGCCTTACACATAAATATACGCAACTTCTTGTTCAGTTTTAGCTTGCTAATCAATACCTAACTGAACAATCAATCGCCACTTTTTACCAATCAGGCGATTGAGATTGTTTTATCCAAATACACATCCTGTATCGCATTTAATATTTCCACACCTTCTTTCATCGGCCGCTGAAAAGCTTTGCGGCCACTGATGAGGCCCATGCCGCCGGCTCTTTTATTGATAACGGCGGTTGTTACTGCTTCGGACATATCACCGGCGCCGGAAGAAGCACCGCCGCTGTTAATGAGACCGGCACGGCCCATATAACAATTGGCTACCTGGTAGCGGCAAAGGTCAATGGGATGATCAGAAGTGAGTTCGGTATAAATGCGCTGATCATTTTTACCATAGGCTGACTCTTTGGTATTGAGGGCTAAGTAACCGCCATTGTTCTCCGGCAGTTTTTGTTTGATGATATCGGCTTCAATGGTCACACCCAGATGATTGGCCTGGCCCGTCAGGTCAGCGGAGACATGATAATCCTTATCGGATTGTTTAAAGGCAGGGTTGCGCAGGTAACACCAGAGGATGGTGGCCATACCGAGTTCATGTGCCATTTCAAAAGCTTTGCTTACTTCCTGCAATTGCCTTGTTGATTCATCACTGCCAAAGTAAATGGTGGCACCCACGGCAGCAGCGCCGAGGTTCCAGCTGGCTTTGACGGAAGCAAACATCACCTGGTCAAATTTATTGGGGTAGGTAAGGAATTCGTTATGGTTGACCTTTACGATGAAAGGGATCTTATGAGCATATTTACGGGAGAGCAAACCCAGACCGCCAAAGGTGGTGGCCACGGCATTGCAGCCACCTTCCATGGCCAGTTTAATAATATTCTCCGGGTCAAAATAAACCGGGTTCTTCGCAAAGGAGGCGCCGCCACTGTGTTCAATGCCCTGGTCAACCGGGAGAATTGATAAATAACCTGTGTTGCCGAGGCGGCCGGTATTGTACATCAGCTGCAGGTTGCGCAGCACATGCGGGTTGCGGTCGCTGTTGATCCAGATACGATCCACAAAATCAGGACCGGGCAGCTGCAGTTGTTCTTTAGCAATGGTTTTGGACTGATGATTCAATAAATACTCAGCTTTATCGCCGAGGAGTTGGGTAATAGAAGGCATGGGAATCGTTTATTGGTTAATTGGTTGATCAGTTGAAAGGTCGCTAACGACTGTTAGGCAAAGATAATATTTGTGAGAAAACCGCGAAACTGTTGTGTGGTTATGACGCAGGGGAGTGGCAGGATCAGTGAAAGCAGTATCAAAAATCTGTGCTGATCAGTTCAGGCGATGTCATCCGTGTTCAAAAAATCACCCGAAGAGGTCGCTGCTCAGGTAGCGGTCGCCCCGGTCGCAGGCGATAAAAACGATCACGCCTTTATCTATTTCGTTTGCCAGCCGGATAGCAGCCGCGGCGGCGCCACCACTGCTCATGCCCGCAAAGATACCTTCCACTTTTGCCAGTTGTCTTGCCATTAAAGTGGCTTCCTGTTGCGATACATCCATCACCCGGTCCACTCTCTCGGGTTCAAATATCTTCGGCAAATATTCTTTGGGCCAGCGGCGGATACCCGGAATGGATGACTCTTCAGCTGGCTGGCAGCCCACAATTTGTATGGAAGGATTTTTTTCTTTTAAATACCGGGAGCAACCCATGATGGTGCCGGTGGTACCCATGGAACTTACAAAGTGAGTAATGGACTGATCAGTATCTTTCCATATCTCCGGGCCGGTGGTTTTATAGTGCGCTTTATAATTATCCGGGTTCGCAAACTGGTTGAGGATATACGCTTCGCCACGGGCAGCTTTTGCATCTGCATAGTCACGGCAGGCTTCAATACTTTCCAGTAATGTAACCGTGGCGCCAAATGCTTCCATCGTCAATGTTCTTTCCCGGGTGGAGGAAGAGGGCATCACCAATTCTATGTTCAGATCATATAATCTTGCGATCATCGCTAAAGCAATACCAGTATTACCGCTGGTGGCTTCGATCAGCTGGTCACCGGCTTTGATCTCGCCTCTTTCCATGGCAGAACGGATCATGTTCAGCGCCGGCCGGTCTTTTACACTGCCGCCGGGATTATTGCCTTCGAGCTTGGCATAGATAGTTACGTTGGGATTGGGATTAAGTTTCTTTAATTCAACCATCGGCGTGTTGCCGACGAGATCAGTAATGCTTGCCATGTTAAGATTTAATTTGTTCCACCACTTCAATATCCGGCCGGTGATAGACCGTGGAGTAAGGAGCAATACTCTTCGTGAGCCAGACATTACCACCCACAATACTGTGATGACCAATCACGGTATCACCTCCAAGAATAGTGGCACCTGAATAAATGATCGCATGATCTTCCACGGTAGGATGCCGTTTGGTATTCGCCATGTCTTTATCTACACTCAATGCACCGAGAGTAACACCCTGGTATAATTTTACATGATCACCAATCTGGCAGGTTTCACCGATCACCGTCCCGGTTCCATGATCAATAAAAAAGTAATGACCAATTTCAGCGCCGGGATGTATATCAATACCTGTTTTGGAATGAGCCCATTCGGTCATGATGCGGGGCAATAAAGGGATATCTAAGAGCAGTAATTCATGTGCCACCCGGTAAAAGAAAATAGCATAGAAACCCGGGTAAGCCCGGATGATCTCAAATCTTGTTCTTGCAGCCGGGTCGCCTTCGAGTAAAGCGCTGATATCTGTATTCAGTACCTCATAAAGCGCAGGAATTGAATCAAAAAATTGTTTGGCCTTCTCTGCATTATTACAATTGTCACAGGCTTTTGTGGCATTGAGTATGCGGTTGAGTTGTGTTTGCAGTTTGCTGAATTCGGCTTTCACTTCCCCGGCACTGCTTAACTGGCATTCTGCTCTTTCAGGAAAGAGCAGACAGAAGAGCTTCAATACCCAGGCAGCAATCTCTTCATTGGCCGGCACGGCTTCAGTGGCCTGCTGCTGTTGAAAGATATGCTGGTAAAATTCTTTCCTCATAAAAAATCCATCTTGTTTATCGGGCAGACAAAACTACCCCTTTTTAAAACAGCGGATTGACAACTAAGTTGCTAATTGTGTGGTAAAAAAAACCCTGTATCAGCCTTCGGCGATACAGGGTTTGTCGTATAACGGACAGTATTCTTCTTATGCGTTACGGTTCAGGCAATTCAGGTCTTCAAAGGCCACTTCGAGACGCTTGCTGAAACTTTCTTCACCTTTGCGCAGCCACACACGGGGATCGTAATGTTTTTTGTTGGGTTTGTCTTCTCCTTCGGGGTTTCCTAATTGTCCCTGCAGGTAGGCTTCATATTTTTTATAGTTCTCTAAAATGCCTTCCCAGAAAGCCCATTGCAGGTCGGTATCAATATTCATTTTGATAGCGCCATAGCCAATGGCTTCACGGATCTGGTGCTGGGGTGAACCACTGCCACCATGGAATACAAAATTAACCGGCTTGGGACCGGTGCCGAATTCTTTTTCGATATACACCTGGCTGTTGTGCAGGATGACGGGGCGCAATTCCACATTACCGGGTTTGTACACGCCATGCACATTACCAAAAGCTGCGGCGATAGTAAACAGGTTACCTATTTTACCTAATTCTTTATAAGCAAATGCCACATCTTCGGGCTGCGTGTAGAGTTTGGAATTTTCCACATCGCTGTTATCAACGCCATCTTCTTCACCCCCGGTAACACCCAGTTCAATTTCAATACTCATGCCCAGCGGTTGCATTCTTTTGAAAAATTCAACGGAAGTGTGAATGTTTTCTTCAATCGGTTCTTCGCTCAGGTCAAGCATATGTGAGCTGAATAAAGGCTGTCCTTTTTCTTTATAGAATTGTTCACCTGCATCAATCAGCCCGCTGATCCAGGGCAACCATTTTTTGGCAGCATGGTCAGTATGCAAGACAACAGGCACGCCATAATATTTGGCTACATTATGAATATGCAGGGCGCCGGAGATACCACCGGAAATATTTCCCTGCAGTTTATCATTGGGCATTCCTTTGCCGGCAATGAACTGGGCACCACCATTGGAGAATTGAATGATAACAGGAGAGTTGACTTTGGCAGCAGTTTCCAGGGTAGCGTTGATGGTATTGGTGCCAATAGTATTAACGGCTGGAAGGGCAAACTGGTTGTCTTTAGCATCTTTGTAAAGTGCTTCCAGTTCTTCACCGAACAGCACACCGGCTCTGTACTTTTTCATGATCAAAAAATCGTTTTAATTTGGATTATTAATATGGATAAGCTGGCGGGCAACCGTTAACAGGCAGCGAATATAAAGGATTTATTTAATCAGGCAGCTAACTTGCGTCGGGGGCCGTTAACGCTTTGTTTTGCCAAGGTTTTTCTGCACCAGGAGCAGGTTTTTGCGCAGGGTTTGTTTAAGGTGGGTTTTGACGACCTGGCCCATGGAACGGCATTTTTCATAGGCCGTTGTCTGCAGGTATTCACCCAATTCTTTTTTCAGCTGGTCAATTTTCTGCGGGGTGGAAATTTCATCCACAGTCATATTATCGAGCAGGTCTTTGATCCGGTAGCGGGCAGTAGCCAGCCGGAATGTGATCATGGTTCTTTCCTCGGCCTGGTATTGCTCAATGGATTCACGGTTCAGGTGTTCAAGGGCCACCTGCACAAACGGATAATTTTCTTTAAAGAATTGCGGCAGGTAAAGATTTCTTCTTCCTTCGTAGGACTGCTGGTCAAAATCAATACTGCGCAGCCGGTATTGATAATCTTCAATGTCAGGAGTGATGCCGACCACAAAATTATAACTGCGCATATCCCCGAGTAAGCGGACAAAGCAACGTTCATTGAATTTCACAAATTCCTTGGCGAAGCGGATCCTGTTGGTTTCCGGGTTGTTCATCATCTGCTGCATAAAAATATCACCGGGAATGCCGGGTATATGCTCTTCCACCAGTGTATTCTGATCTGTGAAGAAAGTGATCCGGTTTGGGGAGAGGATATGTTCGAGTTCAAGGCCATATATCCGCGAAGCATCAGCGATCTTGATATAGTAGTGGTCGTAGTTGTCGTTAAACTTATTGACAATGCGGATGCGGAAGGGATGAGAGTTACCGAAAGTGCAATAGTCAATTCTTGCCACATCGAGGTGACTGATAAAACTGAAATCGCCTTCTGTTTTCAGGATCGCATAGATTTTCACGAGACCTTCCCGGATATAATTCCAGTCGCGGCTGTCGTAGGATAATTTTTCCCACAAAGTATCCTTCCCGTACTTATCCTGTATCGGGACTGACCATGTATAATTGAGAAGGTTATTATATGTAACCGGCAATTTTACCTCGCGGCCATGTTTTTTCAGGTAGCTGCGCAGGCCTTCAGTTACCGGGTACATCGGTTTTTTCCGGGAAGGTTTGTCGCCTTCCTTGCTTTCCCGGTCATTATGATTGTTGATGAATAACATGGCGGCCTAAGATACGAAGAACCGGCAAGCCGGCAGCTGATAAGGTACTATGCAAGTTGTTTGTGCAACTCCCTGAAATAAGCCGGTGCTTTTTGCATACGGCTGCCATACCAGCTGAAGAGCTCTCCATCCACCAGCAGGATTTTTGTGTTGGGCAATAAAGGTTGCAGTTCATCAACATGTTTTTGCCGGAAGGGAAAGGGTTCGGAAGAGAGCAGCAACAATTCGCAGCCAGCTTTTTTTAATTCATCCACCGTTACTTCAGGATAACGTGCCCGTTCTTTAAAAATATTATCAAAGCCGGCCCGTTCCAGCATGGAATGAACAAAAGTGCCGCCGCCAGCAGTCATGAAGGGCTTCTGCCAGATGAGGTAGGCCGTTTTAAATCTGAAGTTTGAGGCCTGCCTGCCGGACAGGAAGGTTTGTAGTTGGGAAAATTCAGCACTGATCTGCTTAATAATATGGTTTGCTTGTTCTGATTTTCCGGCCAGCAGGCCGATCTGTTCAATCATTTCATATGCATCGCCGGGATTATTAACATCACTGACCCATACGGGATACTGCTCCTGTAGTTCATTGATTTGTTCCTTTACATTCTCTTCTTTGTTCGCAATGATCAGGTCGGGATGTAATGAATGGATAATGCCGGTGTTGAGCTGCTTCGTACCCCCAACCCGTGACTTGTTACGAAACCATTCTCCGGGGTGTATGCAAAATTTGGTAATACCCACGACTTCTTCATCAAGTCCAAGATTAGCCAATAGCTCTGTCTGGGAAGGAACAAGGGAAATGATCCGTTTGGGAACAGCTGTCAGGCGGACTACCCGGCCGGTTTGATCTGTAAATGAAAACATGCAACAATTTGCTGCAAGTTACAAAACGATAAAAGTTGTTGGAAAAGGAGCGGTAAGTATCACCGCGCCTCCTGCTACTTTGTTGGGTAGCAGGAGGGTTCCGGACGATTAATTCTTTTCAAGGGATTTGGACACGGTGACTCTGAGAGTGTTTTTCAAGGAAATGGATGGATCTTTCTTCAGGATTTTGGATTCTAAACTTTTTGGTTTTTCAAAGACAAATTCAAAAAGAAGAAGTTGATTGATATTGGATTTTAAATTGGACTAACTTTCTCAGGATCGGTTTGGTTTTTTCAGGACTTGGACTACTGGACGGTTTTTCGAAAATTGGATATCGGATTTGGACTTTAGATTGATTCGCTATCAATCAACTTCTGATACAAAAGTAATTAGCATTTCATTAATAGAACAGAGCAAAACAACTCAATTATTTTACGACAGTTTTTACCACTTTCATAGTAAACACGACAATACAATTTTGCGGGTATAACGAGCAGCACTCTCGTAGTTTTACGAAAAACAGGCTCCGCAAACGTTACCGCTGCTGTTTTTGGGCGGGAAAACAGTTTATTGTGCTTAGTTGCCGAGGGCCTGGATCACATCGTACTTCGTAACGATATGGAAGTTGCCGGCATCATCTTTTGCCAGTACGGCGCCATTTTCTTTATTGATAAGATGGCTTAACCGTTCAACAGGCGTATCAAACTCCACCATGGGGAACAGGGGTTCGATCACTTCCGCAATGGTTGAATTCTTTATCTCGGGGTTGTCGAATATTTTCTGGAATAAACCGCTTTCGCTGATGGCGCCGGTTAAACCATTGCCATTCATTACCGGTATGTGTTCAATATCATATTTCTTCATCAGTTCCACAGCTTCTGCCACTGTCTGCGTGGGTTCAACGGTTACCAGTTTTTTGGTTGTGCCTCTTGCACTGATGATATCTTTAAATGTTTTTACATCCAGGAAGCCTCTTTCGATCATCCATTGATCATTGTATATTTTTCCCACATAGCGGCTGCCATGATCGTGGAAAATACAAACCACCAGGTCGTCTTTTGTAAGCCTGCTTTTTAACTGCATTAATCCCTGTATACAACTGCCTGCACTGTAGCCGCAAAACAGACCTTCTTCTTTGGCAAGTTTTCTTGCCATCACAGCGCCGTCTTTATCGGTCACCTGTTCAAAATAATCGATCACACGCATATCATAATTCTTCGGCACAAAGTCTTCGCCGAATCCTTCGCTGATATAAGGATGCACTTCGTTCATATCAATTTCGCCGGTGCGGAAATATTTGGTGAGCAGGGAGCCGTATACATCAATGGCCCATATTTGTATGTTGGGATTCTTTTCTTTTAAATATTGTGCAGTGCCCGTAATGGTGCCGCCTGTTCCTGCCGTGCAAACAAGATGGGTGATCCTGCCATCAGTTTGTTCCCAGATCTCAGGGCCGGTTGTTTCATAATGAGCCAGGCGGTTGGCGAGGTTATCATACTGGTTCATGTGGTAGGAGTTGGGCACTTCTTTAGCCAGTCTTGCTGCCACGCTGTAATAGCTTTTCGGATCTTCCGGTAACACGTTGGTGGGGCAAACGATTACTTCCGCACCCACGGCTTTCAGTATATCTGCTTTTTCTTTAGATTGTTTATCGGTAGTGACGAATATGCATTTATATCCTTTGACCACTGCTGCAAGCGCCAGGCCCATACCGGTATTGCCGCTGGTACCTTCAATGATGGTACCTCCCGGTTTCAGTTTGCCTTCTTTTTCGGCCACTTCCACCATTTTCAGTGCCATCCGATCCTTAATTGAATTGCCGGGATTGAAATAATCCACTTTAGCCAATACGGTGCAGGGCAGTTCCCGGATGATTTTATTCAGGCGTATAAGTGGCGTGTTGCCAATTGTTTCGAGAATATTATTCTTGATGTTCATCGATGGTTTTGTTTTCGCAAAAGTAAGTTTTTATGCCGAAGTAATAACGGGTGTTAGTCCTTTGCTGAACTCTCTTTATACCCGGAAAGTGGTATTGGTTTCGTGTTTTGAATCGTTTAGCTTAGGTAAAACCTTCTTCTATGCCAGCCACCAATACTACAACAATTAGTACTGCTAATAATGCAACGAATGAAGAGAACTCCAGTCGAGAACTGGAAGCGATACTCCGGTGGGCAATAACAACTGTAGGTACTATCACTGCAATGGCTTTGCTCTTTTTCATGTTCTTTTTTTCAAAGAAGCTCATATGGTTTGCTGTCAGTAATTATCTCGTTGTGGCAGCTGCTTTGTTTGTATCCGGCTGTATCCTGGGGTTTTTGTTTGGTATTCCCAAAGTTGTCAAAGATTCCGTCAACAGTTCAGTCACTTCATTTTCGGATAATGCTAACCTGGAAGAAATTTCTGACTGGCTTACAAAAATTATAGTCGGTCTTACATTGGTGCAGTTTAACCAGATCAAGAAAATGCTCAATGAAGCAGCTGATCATATTAATGTTGCATTCAGATCGGAAGGGTTTGATTTTTTTGTACTGGGCTATGCTGTAATTATTTTTTATATCGCTGCGGGATTTTTGATCAGTTATTTCTGGACAAGAACAAATTATACCTATATCCTGGCGAAGGGGAAGAAGGATATTCAGAACCTGGAGAAAAAAATTGATTTGCTGAAAATGGAGAATGAACAAAAGAGCCAGGAAATACAAAAGGCTGAACAGGAAAAAACACAGCTGGAAGGGGAGAAAACAATGTTGGAAGAAAAAACAGAGAAGCTAAAAGAAGCTGTACAGCGGGAAGGAAATATGAGATTGGTCAATGAGAATCCGCTCGTGGAAACCTCTCCCACAGATGATGGTATTAATGAAGAATTAAAAAAGAAAATAGATAAACTCCTGGAGGACAGAAAATCAACTGTACCGGATGATCCGCAGAAGGGCCGGTGGGGCGGTTCCAGTTCATTAAATCAACGCAAGATAGAGGCAAGTGTTGTGGAGAATCCTGCTTATAATGATATCTATGATGTAAATCTCGTTGTTAAATCAACTGACCCGAAGGGCAAACCGCTTGATAAAACCGTAGTACTCTTATTACATGATTCTTTTGGTAATGAAGTATTGTACCTTAAACCCGCCAATAACGAGGCGAAAATTACTTTACTGGCTTACGAGGCATTTACAGTGGGGGCTATTTGTGATGATGGCGACACAATACTTGAATTGGATCTGAATAACCTGCCCGGCAATCCCCCGGGGTTTAACTATTCAACAGAGTCTTCTCCGGTAAATAGTACCAGTTAAAAAACTCCCCCTGCAAACAGGAGGAGTGTACCGGACTTAATGATACAAGATCATCAAGCTTCGTTGCGATATTGTTTTCTTTTATTGGCTAAGTAAGCATCAAGGAGGAATAACCCCAGGATAATATTCAGCACCATAAAAGCATTAACAAGCGTATTATTAAAAAACTGGCTGAAATCGATTTTATTTAACTTATCTGCTATTGCTGAACTCTCCCCGGTATTCCAGTCCGTTTGGCCGACCCCGTAGATCAAAAAGCCAACAATAGTGGCAATAAAGAAGAACGAAAGCCCCCAGATGATCTTTTTGTTGATATAAGACTTAGTGGCCGGGGCAATATGGTATTTTGAAATTTCTTCCATCACGTTTTTGCTGAAACGCATAGACGGGGCTTCCATTTCAGATGCCTGCAGCAATTGGTTCACTTCAAGCAATTCGCTGTATTTTTCTTTCCACGCTGCATCGGTGGCCAGCAATTTTTCAATAACCGTTTTTTCTGCTGCCGCTGCAGTGCCGTCAATATAACCCCACAGCCTCTCCTCCATGTCATGGTTCATATGATGAAGATTAGTTTCCATACACTACAATTTAGTTATAAATATCTTTTACTTCTGCTGCAAAATGCGTTTCCATTTTCTCTTTCAGCCTTGTGCGGGCCCGGTGCAGCCGCACTTTGGCTGTATTTACTTCAATACGCAATACCCGTGCTATTTCCTCCAGCGTCTGCTCTGCTTTATAAAACAGGGTGATGATCTCGGCATCGTCAGGGTTGAGCAGGTTAATTGCATTGCTCACCATGGCCTGTTTCGACTTTTGCTCCACCAGGTTGGCCCGGAAACCGGAGTCCTGGCTGTCAGCAGCTTCCATTACCTTGTCATCATCCAGCGAATGAGTATCCAGTCTTTTCTTGCGCAGAAAAGTGATGCAGCTGGTGTTGACAATGGTATAAAGCCAGGTGCTGAATTTGGAAGCACCGCGGAAATCGGCCAGTGAACGATAGGCTTTAATAAAAATATCCTGCGCCACTTCCTCTGCATCCTCCCTGTTCCTGACCATCCGTAAGACCAGGGTGAACACATAGTTTTGGTAACGGTTCACCAGCCCGGCATAAGCCTGGTGGTCACCATTCAGCACTTTGCTAATGATCTCGTTATCATTCAGTCCGGTAGACATGCTGCTGATATGACTACAGCACAGGAGGTTTGGTTACAGTACAAAGTACGTTTATTTTCACGGGCTGAGATACTATATATGTATATGACCAGGGCTGATCCCTGAGGCTGTAACCTGTTGCAACCAGCAGTAGTCTTAGTTCCTGTAACCCGTTTTTGAAAAATTGTTCCTGAAGGCTGTAACCTGGGTGAAACGATCGTAGTCAAAGAACACAAATACGGAATAAACTATTTTAAAACAATAAAACTGATTTTATGGACGGCGGAGTTGCTTTATTTCTGATTATTTTAATTACCAGCTTTTTTGGCTGCATATTCGGTATCTATTACCTGAAAACTCGTCAAAATTTATCGATGATCGAAAAAGGGATGAATCCTAAAGAGTTTGCCAACCGGCCGGCTCCTTATAAAAACCTGAAATGGGCTTTGCTCCTCATCGGGGCGGGGGTGGGTTTATTTCTTGCCTATGTGCTGGATAATTATGTGCTGTACAGCAGCTTTAAGAATCTTCGTTATCATGATGAAGGCCGGAACGTACCCGTTTA
This sequence comes from Chitinophagaceae bacterium UBA4411, assembly GCA_002400415.1. Classification (GTDB taxonomy): domain Bacteria; phylum Bacteroidota; class Bacteroidia; order Chitinophagales; family Chitinophagaceae; genus CADEDV01. Next base: position 200,294 of record DGQP01000014.1, on the reverse strand, counting down.
TTTTGCCCTGATTGCAATTGGTGGCGGGCTGGGTCTCTTTGGCTCTTACCGGATCGAAAAGAAATGGTGGGATGAGAACAAGAACTAAGTAAACAGCCCTTATACTTATAATGTACAGTATTTCTTTTTTACCGAAGGGGGGAATACTGTATACTTTTTATAAAAGCTCATTATGAAGAATATCTCCGCACTCAGCATGTTGCCTGTCCTGGCTTTATTACTTTGTTCCTGCCATAGCGGCCCGCCCCATACAACTATCGAAACCAATGATGGGACTTATTGGGCCCGGATTGAATGTGCCGGCGATATTCACTTCACAGAAGACTCTTCAGCCATAAAAAGCATTTCCCCTTATGGCTATATCGAATACAAAAGCAATGATAAACAGGTGCTGATTGAAAGTGATGAGCAGGGGCAATTGAGTCATGAATTGTACCGGGATGGCAGCAGGATACCTTTTGATTCGGCAGGCAAAACCTTCCTGGCTGCGGCTGTTAAAGAAATGATCGCTTTGGGGCTACGTCCCGGTAATATGCAGGAATCTGAGCAGGAAAATTGAAGGCGTATTATTTTGCCATTGTTTCCAGCGCTTTTTTTACCATTTCATCATCGGTATTCAATACCTGGTAAAATCCGTCATTTCTCCATTTATAGCGTGCCAGCAATGCTTTTAACCGCTGACGCAATGATTGCTTTTCTTTTTCACCCACTCCTTGGAGGTTGATGGAATCTTTGGCTGCATAATTCACCAGGCCATTCCACATCTCTTCTCCGTTGGTAAAGCCTTTTGCATATTCTGTGGCAGTAGCATACTGATCCACCTGTTGCCGGTGCTGCAGGTAATAATTATAAACAAAGCTGTTGAAACCACCATCAATCAGCAGGCGGTTCACACTGCGCTGGTAGGTACTGGTGTCTAATGGCACAAACAGATCGGGCATGATACCGCCGCCGCCATACACGGTTTTTCCTCCCAGTGTTTTGTATTGTTTACCATTGCTTATTTTATTGGAATCTGCCGACAGCAGTTCACCGTTGGAATAACGTTCCCACAATTCATCCATATACACTTTTCTGCCTTTTTCGTAGGGACGCTGAATGCTGCGGCCAAGCGGTGTGTAATACCTAGCTACGGTAAGACGGATTGCAGAGCCATCGCTTAGCCCGTATTGCTCCTGCACCAGCCCTTTTCCAAAAGAACGGCGACCAACAATTGTCGCCCTGTCCCAATCCTGTAAGGCGCCAGCTAATACTTCACTGGCACTGGCCGACAGTTCATCAATAAGTATGGTGAGTTTTCCTTTTTCAAAGAGACCGGGGCGTTTGCAGCGGTACTCTCTTTTTTTGCTGTTGACGCCTTCTGTATAAACGATCAGTTTATCATTATCCAAAAACTCATCCGCCATATCTACCGCTTCATTCATAAAACCGCCGCCGTTACCACGGAGATCATACACTAAATTCTGCATGCCTTCTTTCTGCAGCTTTTCCATAGCCTGCATGAATTCTTCATAACTGCTTTCCGTAAACTTATTCAATTTGATATAGCCGGTTATTTTATCCAGCATATAGGCGGCATCAACGGAAGGGACAGGAATAGTACCTCTTGTGACTGTGAAGGAGGTAATCTTATCATTCCTTAAAATCTGCAATACTGCTTTCGAGCCTCTTTCACCACGAATCAGTTTTTTGATCTGGTCGGTTTCCAGGTTTCTTTTGACAAGGGATGAATCATTTACCGTCAGAATTTTATCTCCAATCTTTAAACCGGCTTTATCACTGGGGCCATTGGGAATAACGTATACAACATTTACTGTATCGCCAAACACATTGAACTCAACACCGATACCTTCAAAGTTGCCGGCAAGATCTTCATTTGCCGCCTGTAGTTCAACCGGAGGGAAATACACGGAGTGGGGGTCGAGCTTACTCATCATCTGTTCAATAGCCGCACCTTCTAATGAGTCAAGATGGACGGAATCCACATATTTCATATTGATAAGATCAAGGGCTTCCTGTAAAGCCCCTCTCTTGCTGCTGCTAAAAAAACCTTTCTTTCCGGCAGACCCGTCATTTAACTGGTAACCAAAGAACATTCCGGCCACCATTACCACGGCAAAGATCAGTGGCAGCCACACCTGCAATTTTTTATTCACCATCGTACGTCTTAATTATGTAATTTGAACGCAAAATAGCCAAAAGTTTTAGTTTGTTATTGAAGGTTATTCTTTCATGCTGAACCGGTTAGTGATTTTAACGTATCCGGCAGCACGCCAAACTAAATCCAAGGATTGCAAACCTACTTTATGTCTGTCGTTAAACTAATTGCTGACTGCGGCGCCACCAAGGGCGAATGGTGCCTGGTCAGCAATGGAAAGAAGAAGACCATCTTCACCCAGGGTATCAGTCCGTACTTTCTCAGTACTGATCAAATCCGTGATATTCTCTTCAAAGAACTTAAGCCGAAGCTGAAAAATGTGCAGGTGGATGAAGTGTATTATTATGGAACCGGCTGTGCCAATTCAGTCAATGCCAAATCAGTTAAAAAGGCCATTTTGCAGGTTTTTGCAGGTGCAAAAACAGAGGTAACCCATGATTTAATGGCTGCCGCCCGTTCACTTTGCGGCAGAAAAAAAGGTATTGCCTGTATCCTGGGAACAGGTTCCAATTCCTGTTATTATGATGGTAAAAAGATTACAAAGAACAGTCCCGGGCTTGGCTACGTATTGGGAGATGAAGGAAGTGGAGCCTATCTTGGAAAAAAAGTTATTCAATATTATCTCTATGGGACTTTTGATGATGAGTTAAGGGGCCGTTTTGATCTTACTTACACCACCAATGCCGCCGAGATATTAGAAAATGTTTATAAAAGACCTCTCCCAAACCGTTACCTCGCAGGATTTACTAAATTTCTGGCAGATAACCGGGGGCATTATATGATTGAAAATATTATAGAAGACGGGCTGAACGACTTTTTCTTTAACCATCTCTGTAAGTACCGGGAAATATGGACCCTGCCTGTCAATTTTACCGGTGGGGTTGCATTTGGTTTTAAGGATGTGTTGCAGCACCTTTGCGACAGTTATGAATTTGAGCTGGGCAGGGTGCTGAAAAACCCGATGGAAGGATTACTGGAATATCACAGCTAACGAAAAAGAAAGGAATTATGGCATTTGAAAAGATAACAGAAGAATCAAGCAGGTATCGTCATTTGGAAAAGATGTCGGTAGCTGAATTGCTGATCAATATCAATAAGGAGGACCAGACTGTTCCGGCGGCAGTGGAAAAAGCAATTCCACAGATCGAAAAACTTGCTGAAATAGCAGGAGATAAGATGCTGATGGGAGGCCGTATGTTCTATATCGGTGCTGGCACCAGTGGCCGGCTGGGGATTGTGGATGCCAGTGAGTGTCCGCCAACTTATGGTGTTCCCAAAGGATTGGTGATCGGCATAATTGCCGGTGGTGAAAAAGCGATTACTTCTGCTGTTGAATTTGCTGAAGATGACAAAGACCAGGGATGGAAAGACCTGCTGGAATATCATGTAAGCGACAGAGATGTGGTGATCGGTATTGCTGCCAGCGGTACCACGCCCTACGTAATCGGCGCCCTTGACGAATGCCGGAAAAGAGGAATTGTAACGGGAAGTATTTCCTGTAATCCTGATTCTCCGGTGAGTGCTGCTGCCGATTTTCCGATTGAAGTGGTGGTGGGTCCCGAGTTTGTAACGGGAAGTACAAGGATGAAAAGCGGGACTGCCCAAAAATTAGTCCTCAATATGATCTCCACATCTGTCATGATCCAGTTGGGAAGAGTGGAAGATAATAAAATGGTGAACATGCAGCTAACGAACGATAAGTTGGTGGATCGTGGCACCAGGATGCTGATGGAAAGAGTGAAACTGGATGATTATGAAAAAGCCAAACAACTGTTATTAAAATATGGCAGTGTGAAAAAAGCAGCAGATTCATTCAGCAAATAATTTTCATTCTCATCATTGCGGCGTATATTGTGCTCTGTTAAACAAGTGGTACAATCATTTTATCATATCAGCACTTCTTTTTTCGTAGCAACTCCTGCCACGATTGCTGCTATTATTACCACAACAATTACAACAACCCGTTAAGGGTTGTATTATTCCATATCAACAACGGGCAATTTTGCTGTATCAGGACGGGAAGTCTTATATAACAGCCACAATCATTTCTTTTCATTTTCAAAATACAGTTCATGCAGGTTTTAAAATTCGGGGGCACATCGGTAGCCAATGCGGAAAATATCAATAAGGTAGTTGCCGTAGTTAAGGAAGCAGTAAAAAAGGACAAAACCGTGGTGGTGGTATCCGCATTAGGAGGCGTCACGGATCTCTTATTAGGGGCGGCATTACTTGCTGCGGATGGTGATGAGGCTTACAAAGAGAAATTAAACATTATTGAGCAGCGCCACCTGGAAGCAGTAAAGCAACTGATACCGGTGGCCAGTCAAAGCCAGTTACTCAGCCTGGTTAAAAAAAGCTGCAACGAGATCGAAGATATTTGTAACGGTATTTTTTTATTAAGAGAACTGACACCCCGGTCCAAAGACCGGATTGGCAGTTATGGGGAATGGCTATCCTCGCAGATCATTACAGCCAGATTCAAAGCAGAAGGGATGGGTTGTACCTGGAAAGATTCCCGGGAACTGATCAGCACCAATTCTGTGTTCACCGCTGCTGAAGTTGATTTTGTAACTACAAATAAACAAGTGGCTGATTTTTTTGCCGCATCATCATCGTCTTTATTCATTCTTCCGGGTTTTATTGCAACTGATAAAGAAGGTATCACCACCACATTGGGACGTGGCGGTTCTGATTATACAGCAGCCATCCTTGCTTCCGCATTAAAGGCGGCTGTGCTGGAAATATGGACGGATGTAAGCGGAATGATGACCGCGGACCCAAGGCTTGCTGCCAATGCCCGCATCATACCCCGCATTTCTTACCAGGAAGCTATGGAATTATCACATTTTGGTGCGAAAGTGATCTATCCCCCGACCATTCAGCCGGTGATGGGACAAGCCATACCTGTCTGGATCAAGAATACATTTGCCCCCGCAGATGAGGGTACCCTGATAGAATCCGTTTCTGCAAAAAACGGGAATATAGTACGAGGCATCTCCAGTATTAATAATATTGCGCTCATCAGCCTGGAAGGAAGTGGTATGATCGGCATTCCCGGTTTTTCCAAGCGATTATTTGAGTCATTGAGTAACGAAAAAATAAATGTAATCCTGATTACCCAAAGTTCTTCTGAACATTCTATCTGTGTGGGTATTGATAATAGCCTGTCAGCAAAAGCAAAAACGGCCGTGGATGCTGCATTTGCCAACGAGATCGCTTTGCAAAAAGTGGAACCTTTAAAAATAGAAGCAGATCTGTCGATAGTTGCCCTGGTTGGTGAAAACATGAAAAGCCATCCCGGTATCAGCGGGCGCATGTTCAGCGCCATGGGACGAAATGGTGTGAATATCCGGGCTATTGCACAGGGTTCTTCTGAGAAAAATATTTCAGCCGTTATTTCCACCCGTGATGTGAAAAAAGCAATCAATGTATTACATGAAGAATTTTTTGAAACCAGTTATAAAGAAATAAACCTGTTTATAGTTGGTACCGGTAATGTGGGCGCCAAACTGATCGGGCAATTGCAGCAACAATTGGGATATCTTGTCCGGCAATTGCATTTGCAGGTAAAAGTGGTGGGATTGAGCAACAGCCGAAAAATGCTGATTAATGAAGAAGGAATTGATTTACCGCTATGGAGGGAACAATTAGATGCCGCGGGCAAAGCTGACCTTACTGAATTTGTTCAGCATATTATTGACCGAAACCTCCGCAATTCTGTATTTGTTGATATTACTGCCAATGATAAAGTGGCGGCGGTTTATGACCAGTTATTACAAAAAAGTATTTCCGTAGTGGCCTGTAACAAAGTGGCTGCTTCTTCAGCCTATAGTAATTACAGGAAATTAAAAGACCTGGCAGGAGAATACAATTGCCGTTTCCTGTTTGAAACGAATGTAGGGGCCGGGCTACCAATCATAGCCACCCTGAACGACCTTGTAAGAAGTGGCGACAGGGTTCACCGTATTGAGGCCGTACTGAGTGGTACCCTGAATTTTGTATTTAATAATTACGATGGTACAAAACTATTTGCCGATGTGGTAAAGCAGGCCCAGGAAGAAGGATATACCGAACCCGATCCAAGGCTTGATCTGAGTGGTACAGATGTGATGCGAAAGATCATGATCCTTGCCCGTGAAGCGGGTCAGCAAATTGAAATGGATGATATCGCTAATAATTCTTTCATGCCGGCCTCCTGCATGCAGGGATCGGTGGATGATTTTTACGCAGCCATGGCAAAAGAAGAAGCTCATTTCAAAAAACTTTATGACAAGGCAAATGCAGAAGGCTGCAAGCTGAAATTTGTAGCTTCCTTCAATGAAGGAAAAGCTGCAGTTGGGTTACAGCATATTGATCCGAAACACGATCTCTATCATTTATATGGAAAAGACAACGTGGTATTATTTTATACGGACCGTTATAAAGAACAACCCATGGTGGTGAAAGGTGCCGGCGCCGGCGCTGAAGTAACCGCCAGCGGCGTATTTGCTGATATCATGCGGGTGGCTAACCTGTAATACTAATTATGCACATGAAACAAGTAACAGTTCATTGCCCGGGCACAGTTGCCAACCTCGTTTGCGGGTTTGATATATTGGGTATGGCATTGAGAGCTCCGTACGATGTGATGGAAGTCAAACTGCTGGATGAGCCGAAAGTGATCATTCATAACCGGGATGCTTTTAATCTTCCCACTGACCCTGAAAAAAATGTGGCGGGTGTGGTTTTCCTGGCAGTAATGGAAAAGATCGGGGGAAACACCGGTTTTGAGGTGACGATAGAAAAGCATATCAAACCCGGAAGTGGTTTGGGATCCAGTGCGGCCAGTGCGGCAGGTGCAGCGGTTGCAGCTAATCATTTGCTGGGTAATATTTTTTCTACTGATGAATTGGTGCAATTCGCCATGTGGGGTGAAAAATTAGCATCCGGCGTGAAGCATGCAGATAATATTACACCTTGTATCATGGGCGGGGTTACCCTGATACGTTCTATTCATCCTTTAGATATCGTTCCGTTGGCAGCACCTGACCTCTTTGTGACGGTGGTTCACCCGCAGATCGAAGTAAGAACATCTGATGCGAGGCAGATACTCAAAGAAAAGGTATTGCTGAAAGATGCGATCCGGCAATGGGGTAATATTGCAGGCCTTGTCGCCGGTTTTACCAGGAATGATCATGAGCTCATCGGCCGTTCCTTAGAAGATGTGATCATTGAACCGGTACGCAGTATACTGATCCCGGGTTTTGATGAAGTGAAATTGAAATGCAAAGAAGCCGGTGCACTGGGCGGGGGCATTTCCGGTTCCGGGCCTTCTGTTTTTATGCTGAGTAAGGAAGAAGACACCGCAAAAAAAGTGGAAGCTGTGATGCAGTCTGTTTATACCAGAATAGGAATTGAGTATAATACCTATGTGACAACCATCAATAAAAACGGCGCAGCAGTTATTGGCTAAACCATAGCTGATGAAACTAAATAAATTTTATTAACCAACAGAATACGTTTCTCTTCAAGGGACAGGGTATGAATTATTACAGCACAAACAGGCAATCGCCGGCAGTTGGGTTTAAAGAAGCCAGCATTAAAGGACAGGCACCGGATAAAGGTTTGTATTTCCCGGAGACGCTGCCTCAATTGGATAAAGAGTTTATAAGCGGTATTGAAAATTATTCCAATGAAGAAATTGCGTTCCGGGTCATCAAGCCCTATGTCGGGAATGAAATTCCGGAGGAAAAACTGTTCCGGATCGTTAGCGAGACGGTGAATTTTCCAATCCCTTTGGTAACTATTAGCGAATCTATTGCTTCACTTGAATTATTTCATGGCCCCACTCTGGCATTTAAAGATATCGGGGCCAGGTTCATGAGCCGCTGCCTGGGTTATTTTTTAAAAGATAACAGCAAAAAAGTTACTGTATTGGTAGCCACTTCCGGAGATACCGGTGGTGCTGTTGCCAATGGATTTTATGATGTGGAAGGAGTGGAAGTGGTTATCCTTTATCCTTCCGGTAAAGTAAGCCCTGTACAGGAAAAGCAATTGACAACGCTGGGAAAAAATATTCATACCCTGGAAGTGGAAGGAACTTTTGATGACTGTCAGCAATTGGTGAAAACAGCCTTTATGGATAAGGAATTGAACCAGCGGCTATTTCTCACTTCGGCCAATTCTATCAATGTAGCCCGCTGGTTGCCGCAGCAGTTCTATTATTTCTTTGCGTACAAACAATGGCTTCATAATCCCTCTTCAGGGGATAAGGGCCCTGTTATATCCGTACCCAGTGGCAATTTTGGGAATATTTGTGCGGGTATGCTGGCTATGCAAACCGGTTTGCCCGTACAGCATTTTATAGCCGCCTGTAATGCCAACGATATTGTAAGCGAATACCTGGAAACACAAAATCTCAAACCCAAACAGGCGGTGCCTACACTTAGTAACGCCATGGATGTGGGGAACCCCAGCAATTTTGTACGTATACTGGAAATTTTTAATCAGCAGTTTCCCGAGCTGAAAAACAAACTATCCTCCGCCACTATTTCTGATACAGAAACAATCGCTGTCATCAGGGAAGTGTACCGGCAATATAATTATATACTGGATCCGCATGGCGCTGTCGGATACCTGGCCTTACAGCGTTATTTACAGGAGCATCCGGGACAAAAAGGTATGGTATTGGAAACAGCACATCCTGTCAAATTCCCGGAGGCGGTAGAGAAATCTATCGGACGGCCTATTGAAATTCCTTCAAGTGTACAGGCAATTATGAATAAAGAAAAACAGGCGGTTATGACCGGGGCTGATTTTCGGAGTCTTAAGGAATATTTATTAAAATAACTTTTCTCTTTCACTTCTTTTCTCTGCGGGATGAAGTCAAAGGATAGCCGCCTGGCGTATATTTGTATACCCGAATTCGTGTATGCATACGCTTGAACCCTTTTACAACTGGCGCCACATTTATGTGAGTGAAGAAGATCAGCGGTCTCCGTTCTTCGGCCGTCAATATTCTGAATTTGAATTTTCGCAAACAGTTTATAATTATTATATCCATCCGCAATGGGATGATTTTGGCAGCCGCACCCTGTACCTGAAAGTGCTGATGGCTGATTATGACGAACAGTATGCTATTATCGAACTGATCGGGGAGTGGAATGATGCCGTAGAGAACGATATTATGGAATTGAAACGGGAAGTACTGGAGAAATTCATGTACGAGGGCATCAATAAATTCATTCTCGTAGGGGAGAACGTACTCAATTATCACAGTGACGGCAGGGATTATTACGAGGAATTATATGAAGAACTATCCGATGAGAATGGCTGGGCTGTCTGTTTAAACATGCCGGAACAAACCCAGTATGACTTTAAACATGCCAGGCTCAACAGGTATATTGAGTTAATGGAACTGGAAAACTGGCGAACCTACAAACCGTTTCACCTGTTTAAAAAAATAGACAATGAACTCACTGCACGTATTACTAATTAATAGTAAGCCGTGATCTGAACCCTGATTTTTATCATTTAAAACTTTTCACGGTTTTTGGTCACCGGACACTATTTTTGCAGAAATCTGATTTCTCCTTCTAAGAATATTGCTTATGAAATGGTCTGAAATGTTCACTTCTTCGATTGGTAAAAAGCTGGTGATGAGTCTGACGGGAATATTCCTCATTTTGTTTTTAATAGTACATGTTAGCCTCAATGCCTGCATCTGGGCAATGGATGGTGGTGAAATGTTTAATAAAGGAGCTCATTTTATGGGTTCCAATGTTGTGCCCCGTATCCTCGAAGTTGGATTATTCGCCGGGTTATTGCTGCACATTATCCAGGGTTTTATGCTGGAGTTCCAGAACCGCAGCAAACGCAGGCAGGGTTATGCAGTAGCTATGGGCTCAAAAGGCAGCAAATGGTACAGCCGCAGTATGGGAATTCTCGGCAGCCTTATTCTTATTTTCCTGGTGGTACATATTTCTGATTTCTGGTTCCCCAACCGGTCTAACCAGGGATTTTTATTAGGTGAAGAGATCAACTTGTATGATAAAATGCAGGTTACCTTCCAGGAACTCTGGGTGGTGATCTTGTATATTGCCGGGTGTATTTCACTTGCATGGCACCTGCTGCATGGATTTCAGAGTGCATTCCGGACATTGGGTGTAAGCAATAAAAAATACCTGGCGTTGCTTAACGCAACAGGTATTGGTTTTTCAATTATAATACCATTTGTATTTGCGATGATGCCCGTCAGCTTTTATATGGGGTGGGTGTAAGGAACCAAAAGAAGACGACGGTATGTTATTACCGGAAGAACTGAAAAGAAAGATCAAATAAATCATTTATATCAAAGTAATCAGAGGTTATGCTTGATTCAAAAATTCCTGCCGGACCGTTAGAACAGAAATGGGTGGATTATAAAGGACATGTGAAACTGGTAAACCCGGCCAATAAACGCAAACTGGAAGTGATTGTAGTGGGTACCGGGCTGGCCGGCGCTTCTGCAGCCGCAGCACTGGGAGAACTGGGTTATAAAGTAAAAGCTTTTTGTTTCCAGGATTCTCCCCGGCGTGCTCACTCTATTGCTGCACAGGGGGGGATCAATGCGGCAAAAAATTACCAGAATGATGGCGACTCTGTATTCCGCCTGTTTTATGATACCGTGAAAGGAGGTGACTACCGTGCCCGGGAAGCCAACGTTCACCGTCTCGCCGAGGTAAGTGTGAATATTATTGATCAATGCGTGGCACAAGGTGTTCCTTTTGCAAGAGAATACGGAGGTTTGCTGAATAACCGTTCTTTCGGCGGCACGCAGGTAAAAAGAACTTTTTATGCTGCCGGGCAAACTGGTCAGCAGTTACTGATAGGAGCTTACCAGGCTATGGAAAGACAGGTGGCTCTGGGTAACGTGGAAATGTTCAGCCGTCATGAAATGCTGGATGTGGTGATGGTCGATGGAAAGGCCAGAGGTATTATCTGTCGTAACCTGGTGAATGGTGAACTGGAAAGGCATTTTGGACATGCGGTGTTATTATGCACCGGTGGTTATGGTAACGTATTCTATCTTTCCACCAATGCGATGGGAAGCAATGTGACTGCCGCCTGGAAAGCACACAAGAAAGGGGCTTTCTTTGGCAATCCCTGCTTCACGCAAATTCACCCGACCTGTATTCCCGTTTCCGGCGATCACCAGTCCAAGTTGACACTGATGTCTGAATCATTAAGAAATGACGGACGTATCTGGGTGCCGAAGAAAAAAGATGATACCCGCAAAGCCAACGAGATACCTGAAGAAGAAAGAGACTATTATCTTGAAAGAAGATATCCTGCATTTGGTAACCTGGTGCCGAGAGATGTGGCGTCAAGAGCAGCTAAAGAAAGATGTGATGCCGGGTATGGCGTTGGTACCACTAAACAGGCCGTTTACCTGGATTTCAAATACAACCTGATCAACAAATACGGGAAAACAGAGGCGGGCAAATTGGGAATTGAAAATCCTGATACCGAAACCCTGATCCGTTTGGGTAAAGAAGTGGTAAAAGAAGAGTATGGTAACCTCTTTGATATGTACGAGAAGATCACCGGTGAAAATCCTTATGAAGTTCCGATGCGGATCTATCCGGCGGTACACTATACCATGGGTGGTCTTTGGGTGGATTATGAACTGATGACGAATGTGAAAGGTTTGTACTGCCTTGGTGAAGCCAATTTCAGCGACCATGGCGCTAATCGTTTGGGAGCTTCTGCATTAATGCAGGGACTGGCAGATGGATATTTTGTGATCCCTTATACCATTGGTAATTACCTGGCTGATGAGATTGCTACCAAGCCGATACCTACCTCACACGAAGCATTTGTGCAAACAGAAAAAGCAGTAGCCGACCGTATCAGCACCCTGATGAATATTAAGGGCAAACAAACAGTGGAGAGCTTCCATAAGCGTCTCGGTAAGATCATGTGGGAGAAATGCGGTATGGCAAGAAATGCACAGGGTCTGCAGGAAGCGATCACCGAGATACAACAGCTGAAAAAAGAATTCTGGAGTGATGTGAAGATACCGGGTGGCATCAATGAAATGAACCCGGAACTGGATAAGGCAGGCCGTGTGGCAGATTTTATTGAGCTGGGAGAACTGATGTGCAAGGATGCGCTGAACCGCAATGAAAGTTGCGGCGGTCACTTCCGGGAAGAAAGCCAGACTGAGGAAGGAGAAGCAAAAAGAGATGATGTGAACTTTGCCTATGTGGCAGCCTGGGAATATAAAGGAGAAAGCAGCTGGGAATTGCACAAGGAGAACCTGGAGTTTGAAATAGCGAAGCCGACACAACGGTCTTATAAATAATTTTTATAACGAACAATATTTATTGCGTTATGGAGCACTACATGATGAATCTTACGCTGAAAGTCTGGAGACAAAAAAATGCAAATGACAAAGGTGGGTTTGAGTCGTATCCTGTAAAGAATATTTCTTCCGAAATGTCTTTTCTGGAAATGATCGATGTGTTGAATGAGGAGCTGATCCGGGACGGAAAAGATCCGATCGCTTTTGACCATGATTGCCGTGAAGGTATCTGTGGCGCCTGCTCCATGTATATCGATGGCCGCCCGCATGGACCCTGGGAACAGAACACCACCTGCCAGTTGCATATGAGAGCTTATAAGGACGGGGATACTATTACTATTGAACCCTGGAGGGCTAATGCTTTCCCGGTGATTAAAGACCTGATAGTGGATCGCTCCGCTTTTGACCGTATTATCCAGGCCGGAGGTTATATTTCAGTCAACACGGGTAATGCTGTGGATGCCAATGCTATGCCTGTAGAAAAAGATAAGGCCGATGCCGCTTTTGCAGCAGCTGCCTGTATTGGTTGCGGTGCTTGTGTGGCAGCTTGTAAAAACTCTTCAGCCCTGTTATTTGTTTCGGCAAAAGTTTCCCATTTAGCGCTGTTGCCCCAGGGTTCTCCGGAACGGAAATCAAGGGCTTTGAACATGGTGGCACAGATGGATAAAGAAGGTTTTGGTGCCTGTACCAACACCGGTGCCTGTGAAGCTGTTTGTCCCAAAGGAATTTCCATTACCAATATTGCAAGATTGAATGCTGAATTTAGCCTCGCTGCTTTGGTGTCACAATAAAAGGATGAAAAGCTTATATGGCAGAAGCCCTTTCTTTAGTGGAGAAAGGGTTTTTTACTGTAAGGCTGCCTGAATTAACAGGCAGGGAAAACTTTAGGACAATAAAAAGACCTTTTTTTACGATTTTGAGTAAAACCTGCTGCTTTTGAGTGGTTTGTACAGAATATCAGTCTTATTGCTGCTTATCCAATCATCTCTGTGGAGCCAGGCCCAGCTTCCGGGACAGGCTCCTGTGTCCAATCTCCGGCAGAAAACATTTCAAATAAAGGCAGACAGTTTAAAAATAGACTCACTCAGTACAATCCCCAATACAATCGAAATAAAAGATATTCCGGCTGCTGATTACAGGTTTGATTTCATCAATAGTATGCTGTACTGGATTAAAAAACCGGTTAGTGAGACGATCACCATCAGTTACCGTGTCTTTCCGTACAAACTTAACCCGGTGGCACAGCGGATGAACTATGACAGCGTAATGAATAATTTCTATGTTAAGCCCTATGAATTCAATGACGGGTATAATGAACAGCAAAAAGGGATGTTCAACTTCGGTTCTATTAAAGCCGAAGGAAGCTTTGGCCGGCAGATCGGGTTTGGTAACAGCCAGGATGCGGTATTGAATTCAACACTTAACCTCCAGTTGAGCGGCATGCTCGGCGATAGTATCGAAATACAGGCGGCGATCACCGATAATAATATCCCGATTCAGCCGGATGGCAATACACAGCAGTTGAATGAATTTGACCAGGTATTCCTGCAATTCAAAAAGAAAAACTGGCAACTGAATCTTGGAGACCTGGAACTACGGCAGAACCAGAGCTATTTCCTGAATTTTTACAAACGCCTGCAGGGAATTTCTTTCCAAACCAAAAACCAGGTGGCAAAGAATATTACTTCCAATACGTTAGTGAGTGGCTCTATCGCCAAAGGAAAATTCACCCGCAATGTATTCCAGGGACTGGAAGGCAACCAGGGTCCGTACAGGCTTACCGGCGCCAACAATGAATTCTTCTTTATTATTCTTGCCAATACGGAAAGAGTATTCCTGGATGGTGTGTTGCTGCAACGCGGCGAAGACCAGGATTATGTGATTAATTATAATACGGCCGAGCTGACATTTACCCCCAAACGGATGATTACCAAGGATAGCAGGATACAGGTGGAATTTGAGTATGCAGAAAGAAGTTACCTCAATGCCAATTTGTATCTCGCACAGGAATTTGAATTCAATAAACGGCTGAAGCTGCGGGTGGGGGCCTTTAATAACGGGGATGCCCGTAATTCACAGATCAACCAGCTACTGGATGACCCGCAGAAGCAATTTCTTTCCAATATCGGCGACAGTATCCAGAATGCTTTTTACTCGTCAGCCGTGCCGGATACATTTGCGGCAGGTAAGGTATTGTATGAGAAAATCTATGTTGGCCTTGATTCTTTTTATCAATATTCCACCAACCCGGCACTGGCCAAATACAGTCTTTCGTTTATTGATGTGGGAGACGGGAAGGGAAACTATGTCACTGATTTTAACGGAGCCAACGGAAAAGTGTATAAATATGTGCCGCCAGTTGGCGCAATAAAGCAGGGAAAGTATGAACCGATCATCATACTGGTTACTCCTAAAAAACAGCAATTAGTCAATATGGGGATTGACTATATCGTCAATAAGAATACCATCCTTAAAGCAGAGGTGGCAACCAGCAGTTATGATGTAAATACGTTTTCCAAAAAGGATGACGGTGATGACAGGGGTTTTGCTGCTAAATTTCAATTGACGAATAACAAGCAGCTATCGGCTAAAAATAAACTGCAGCTGAACACAGCTCTTGATTACGAATTTGTACAGGATAAATTTAAACCCCTGGAACGCTTACGGACAGTGGAGTTCTCCCGCGACTGGGGACTTCCTTTAGTTCCCGCACTGGCTACGGAGAATATTATCCGTGCATCGGCTGCGCTGCGGGATAATAAAGATCATTCGCTGAGCTACCAGTTTGTGAATTATCACCGGAGTGATAATTATAATGGGTTTCAAAACGCATTAAAACACGGCGTACGCTGGAAAGGCTGGCAGTTCAATAATGAATTCGTGGCTACCAGTTTCAATAGCGCCAATGACAAAGGGCTGTTCCTGCGGCCGGTGATCGATATGAGTAAAGAAATGAAACAACTGAAAAACTGGAAACTGGGTTTCCGGTATGCACTGGAACAAAATTCCGCCCGTTATAAAACAACGGATACACTGACGCCATCTGCTTTCTCGTTTGACAGTTATTCAGTGTATTTAAAATCCGATGAACAAAAAAAGAACAAATATGGCATCACTTTTTTTACCCGTTCAGATAAATACCAGGTAAGTAAAGATTTTGTTCGCGGTGACAGGAGCCTGAACCTGAATTTGCAGACGGAATTGCTGGCCAATCCGAAACGCCAGTTATACCTGAATACAACATTTCGTAAGCTGAAAGTGTATGATGCCACTGTATCAAAACAAAAGGAGGACGAGACAATCCTCGGAAGAGCAGAATACAATATGACCGAATGGAGAGGATTTATCACCGGTAATATGCTCTATGAAGTCGGGGCAGGGCAGGAGCAGCGGAGAGACTTTGCCTACCTGGAAGTGCCGGCAGGTACGGGCCAGTATGCCTGGATAGATTATAATAATGATGGTGTACAACAATTAAATGAATTTGAACTGGCTGCTTTTGCCGACCAGGCCAAATTCATCCGCATCTTTACGCCCACGAATGAATTCATTAAGGCTAACTACATCACCTTCAATTACCGCTTTGATATCAGCCCGAGGGTATTACTAAATAAACCCGGGTTGAAAGGAATTAAAAAATTGCTGTCGAAGCTGAACCTGCTGACTTCACTGCAGGTTAGCAAAAAATCACTGTCCAAAGGAAACTTTGAATTTAATCCTTTTAAATATGCTGTGGATGATACGGCGCTGATCACTTTAAATACAGCGATACTGAATACACTTTCTTTTAACCGGTTCAGCAGCAAATGGGGAGTTGACTTCACCAACCGCAGAGACAACAGCAAATCATTACTGACCTATGGATATGAAAGCCGTAAGCTGAATGACTGGCTGGTTAAATTCCGCTGGAATATCAGCAGGGCTGTCTCCCTGACAGTGAATGGAAAGAAAGGCCTGAATGCTTTGTATACACCACAATTCAATAACAGGAATTACCAGCTGGATATTTATAATGCAGAGCCCAATCTTACTTTTATCCGGGGAACTTCTTTCCGGCTCATTACGGGCTATAAATTTGAGACAAAGAAGAACCTGCCTTTGTACGGGGGAGAAAAATCAACATCACACTCACTGAACCTCGAATCAAAATATAATATCCTGCAGAGCAGTTCTGTGACCGGCAAATTCACGTTCAATAATATTGATTATAAATCCCCGGCCAATACAACGGTCAGCTATATTATGCTGGATGGGTTGCTACCGGGAAAGAACTATCTCTGGTCACTGGGATTCACCAAACGTTTATTAAATAACCTGGAACTGACCATGCAGTATGATGGAAGGAAACCCGGTACTTCAAGAACGGTACATGTTGGCAGGGCGTCAATTACGGCTTTATTCTAGTGCTGCAAAGATCCCCGGCATCTACACATTAAACCGGAAGTGCATCACATCACCATCTTTCACCACGTATTCTTTTCCTTCAATTCTAAGCTTACCCACTTCCCGGCAGGCAGCTTCAGAGCCGTATTTTATAAAATCCTCGTAAGCGATCACTTCTGCCTTGATAAACCCTTTTTCAAAATCTGTATGGATCACACCGGCAGCCTGCGGGGCTTTCCATCCTTCATGTATCGTCCATGCCCTTACTTCCTGCACACCGGCTGTGAAATAAGTATAGAGGTTGAGCAGTTTGTAAGCAGAATGGATCAGCCTGTCTAATGCAGGCTCTGTCATTTTGTATTCTTCCATGAACAATTGCTTGTCATCCGGACTGTCCATTTCTGCGATCTGCGCCTCAATATTATTACACATGACTATCACCTCTGCTTTTTCAGTCTTTACTGCCGCTTTAAGCATTTCAGAAAACCTGTTGCCGGTATGCATGGAAGCTTCATCCACATTGGCAACATAAAGAACAGGCTTATCTGTCAGCAGGAAAAGATCGGCAATTGCTGCTTTATCTTCTTTTGAAAGATCCAATTCACGGATGCTTTTTCCTTTTTCAAGATGAGCTTTACATTCCTGTAATACTTCCAGCTCTGCTTTTAATTTTTGATCAGACTTGGCCAGTTTTTCAGTACGCTGAATTTTCTTCTCCACACTCTCCAGGTCTTTCAGCTGCAGTTCTGTATCGATGATCTCTTTATCGCTTATGGGGTTGATAGCGCCTTCGTCTCTTAAGATATTCTCATCTTCGAAGCAACGGATTACATGGATAATGGCATCCACTTCCCGGATATTCCCAAGAAATTTATTCCCCAATCCTTCACCCTTGCTGGCACCCCGCACAAGGCCTGCTATATCCACGATCTCGATCTGGGTGGGGACAATGCGGTTAGGTTGCACCAGCTCCGCCAGTTTATTCATCCGGGGGTCAGGTACATCCACTAACCCAACATTGGGATCAATAGTACAGAAACGATAGTTACTGGCCTGCGCCTTGGCACTATTACTGACTGCATTGAACAACGTTGATTTTCCTACATTGGGTAATCCCACAATTCCTGCTTGTAAAGCCATAATGCTGTTTTTGGAGGCGCAAAGATAGGTGAAAACAGGTTTTTGGGCTGTACCGGAGTTGCTTTACTTAAAGTGCTTAACTTCAAACCATAAACAACAAACCTCAATCAATTTTATGGCATTGACCCGAATCTGGTCCGCCTTTATCATCATTGCGATTGCTGTAGCCGGATTTAAATTCCTGGCTGTAGATGGCGAGCAACAGGTATTTACCCAGATGGTGATCGGTAAGAACGGAGACTCACTCAAGGTAAAAGAAATGGAAGCAGCTGATGCAGACCCTGTATTAACACGGGCACTTGACACCCTGGCAAGAGTGAAGCAAGGCAATCTTGTTTACAAAAAAGAAGGAGATAAGGTGGTTGCAATAAAACCACAAAAGATTAATGGCATCATCGAGACCTGTAAAGACGCCGTGAATCTCTGTATCGGCCTGATCGGTATTATGGCCTTATTCATGGGTTTTATGAGTATAGCCGAAAAAGCAGGCGGTATCCGTTTCCTGTCCCGGATCATTGGTCCTTTTTTCTCTAAAATATTTCCCGATGTTCCCAAAGGGCATCCTGCTCACGGCCATATGATGATGAATTTTTCCGCCAACCTATTGGGGCTTGATAATGCGGCCACGCCATTTGGCATTAAAGCCATGGAGAGCTTACAGGAGATCAATCCTGATAAGGAAAAAGCCTCCAACGCACAGATCATGTTCCTGTGCTTACATGCTTCGGGTCTTACACTGATTCCTGTCAGCATTATTGCCATAAGAGCAGGAGCAGGTGCCAGGAATGCAACTGATATTTTTATCCCCTGTATGATCGCTACTTTCGCAGCAACAATGGCTGCCCTGATCATTGTGTCCATTCGTCAGCGGATTAACTTGTTTCAGCCGGTAATATTGGCCTGGGTATTGAGCCTTTCAGGTATTATTGCTGCTTTTGTCTGGTACCTTACCAAATTGGATAAAACCTCGCTGGAATTTTTCTCCGGTTCTTTTGGCAACGGGCTTTTATTACTGATCTTATTCCTGATTGTTCTGGGTGGTTTATACAAAAAGACTGACATCTTCAGTGCTTTTATTGACGGGGCAAAAGGTGGTTTTGAAACGGCCGTAAAGATCATTCCCTACTTAGTAGGGATGCTGGTAGCTATCAGTATGCTGAGGACCAGCGGAACGTTTGATTATTTGATTGATGGTATGAAATCCCTGTTTGCAGCTTTGGGAACGGATACCCGTTTTGTAGATGGGTTACCTACGGCCTTAGTAAAGCCTTTCAGTGGCGGGGCGGCCAGGGGAATGATGGCAGATGCAATGAGTAATGGAAGGGCCGATACTTTTGCAGCACGTTTGTCCTGCATCTTACAGGGCTCTTCAGATACCACATTCTATGTTATTGCAGTTTATTTTGGGGCAGTCGGCGTAAAGAATACCCGGTATACGATTGGTTCCATGCTGCTGGCCGACCTGGTAGGCATTATCACTTCCATCTTCCTGGCGTATTTATTCTTTGGATAAAAAAAGGTTCCGCATTTAGCGGAACCTTTTGCAATGTAGCTTTTTATACTTTTAATTTTCAGTATAAAGTGTTGCCAATTTTGTACCTCTGTGAGATCCGCGGTACACGAGCGTATAACTTCTTTTTCTGTCCAATGTTGTTGTTCCAATCGCTACTTTGAGAATACTTACAGAGGATCCTGTTTCACGTATATACAATGTGTCAGGTCCGAAATTAGTGGCATAAGGAATAAAGTTTGTAACCCCGGTAACAGGTATATTGGTGAAAATATTACTGCCGGTTTTAAAGGAGTAAATATCTATTGCCGGAACTGCGGTAGTATTATAGATGAAATTAGCAAACCGCAACCTGCAGGTGGTATCTGCGGGGGTCTCCAACCTGGTTAGTACTGTCTTCTGCTTGGGTGTAGTGATCGTGTCATACAGGAATATGGTATAATTGGTAGCTGTACTCATATTCTCTGCAAATGACAACGGCACCTGTGTGGATGTTGGTAACGTATCCCTTACCTGAAAGGACTTCAGACCAGGATCAATTGCGGCAGCAAAAATACCTGAGGAAGGGAACACACTTCCTGATGTTAGCAATGCTCCTGTAACTTGTTTTCCATCCACATAAACATAATTCCGGCTTGCATTAACAGTTGCCACAAAAACACGGATCAGGCTTTTATTGCTAAAGTCGGTGTTGTAGGTGATTTTGCTGTCAGGATTTTTTGAGCACGATGTAAGTGACAATATCATAACTGCAAATCCTGTTATTACGAGATTTATTTTATATAATTTCATGATATATTGATTGGTTTACCTGAAAAATTATTATGGCTTTGAGAACCAGCATTCTTTTGTGATGTAATCGTCTGCAAAGGCGCCAAGCCTGTTTAACTCAGCAATATTGTACAAATATTCAGAATTATACCTTGGCCTTACACGATAAATCCACTTGCCCCCGTTTGCCGGCCAGAGATCTGTACCAGTAGGGGGTGTAAATTCATTGTATACCTGCTGACCAGTGACCGGGTCGAGATCTGTATAATGGTACCTGCGCATATCCACCCAGGTTTCCAGCATACCCCATACATACATGGAAATATATTTTTGCAGCATGATATGTGACAGTGTAAGATTGGCAGCAGAAGGTACGTTTACCGGGTTATTGAGATAAGCATCCCGTGATGCGTCAGTTATCCTGTTAGCAACGGGTATGTTTGTTTCATAATTGGTCCGAAGCAAATCAAAACTCAGCTCAATGCCTTTCTTATACGCTATCAGTGCATTGGGCTTATCACCCTTACGAAGTAAGGCTTCTGCTTTGATGAACTGGATCTCACTGGCGGTCATAACGGGCCATTTGGCAGAATTAGTGAACACATACCTTGAGTTTACATCACTTGAAACAGAACTTACATTACTCCAGGCTGATCCCCACCATGTTTGGGGCTGATCTGCAGTTGCCATTCCGTCTACACCTTTGTTTGGACGAGTTCCTTTAAAAGTACCATTTGCATTTTCCCTGATGATATACCATGCACGTGGATCAACATTGTTGGAAGGGAATTGAGGGTTGAGACCTGACATCAGGTTAGCAATAAACCTGGTCTGGCGATGTGACAGGGTAGCGGTATTATCAGTTGAACCGGGCCCTAACCTTCTTGTTGCAAAAAAACTGAAAGTTCCTGGCTGACCTGCACCTGACCAACTCAGCATCATGTTATCTGCGTTAGTTTGCATAGCTCTGTCGCAATAGTAAATCACAGAATCCGGTTGGTAGATTCCTTTGTTTGTTACACGATGATAGGTTCTCGCCATGACTCCGTTCACAAATTTTTTCCATTTCTCCACATTTCCCCCGTTGCCAAATGCATCGGCTGCAGCAAGGGCTGCCGGGTTAACACCATCTCCTGTTTTGGAAAGGTTATCTAATGATTGTTGACAAAGAACTTTAACATGTTCATATACATCCGGTTGCGGATCGTAGTTAAATACCAGCAGGTCAGGGCGGAAGGCATCACGAAGGATGATATCGTCATGCATATCTGTGGTGGTGAGCCAGCTCCATGCCTGTATACCCTGGGCAACGCCTACAAAATCCCATTTCTTTTCTTCAGTTCCCCATTCGATAGTGCGAACTATATTCATACCACTTCCGTAATAATGCATGGCCCATACGCTTCCGAGGATGTCACTTTTATTTGCAAAATTGTCAGCCATCCGGTCATACTGGTTTGAGGTGGTGTAGGAATTCCAGAACTGGATATATTGCCCTACATAACGACCGTCATTCATAGGTCCGTAAAGCGTACCATTAGCTGAGTGGGATATTCCCATGTTGGCAATAATGCCGGGAAGGAGTGTCTCAATAGGCTGCTTCACTTGCGCATTTGGGTTAGCAAAAGCCTCGTCTATTTTTTTAGAACAGGAGCTGACCAGCAGTACGCATCCTGCAGCGATTAGACTGGTAATTTTATTAAACGTATTCATGTTGTTAACGTTTTAAATATTTAAAATGAGGCTTTGATGCCAAAATTCAGTTGCATGGGTGATGCAAGGGTGGCATAGTCGAAGCCGAAAGCACCCACACCACGGCCACCGGCTGTATTACCGTTCACGGAAGGGTCTGCCCCGTTATAATTGGTGAGCAGAATGAGATCATTCCCGGTTACGAAGGCACTTAAGCTGTTTACACCACGAATGAAACTCTTCTTAAATACGTAACTTATGGTAAGATCCCGCAGGCGGAAGAAATTTACGTCTCTTTCTATAAACTCTTCATCCGGCAGTGTATAATAGGTGTAGTTATAGCCCGGCGTTACTGCAATCGTATTCACAGTTGGGTTGGCGCTGTTCTGCTTGCCATCGTTTAATACACCTTCAATTACCCTCGGCTTGTAGCGGTCCAGCGTGGACTTACTTGCACCTGTTACGGTCATAAAACGTTCTGTACCATTGAAGATATCCCCACCCACTTTAAGATCCCAGAGCATACTCAATTTCCAGTTTTTGTAACGCAGTGTATTTGTCCAGCCTGTTGTAAAGTTCGGATTACGATCGCCAATCACTTTGAATGTAGCATCTGTAACCGGAAAACCATTTGCCGGGTTGATCAGTATCTTCCCTTCGTTATTGCGGGAATAAGTACTTCCGGTGATAGAAGTAGTAGGGCCTCCTAATGTAATACCACCACGGGCAGTGTACAACCAGGTATCTGCGATATAATACTCAGATACGCTGGCAGGGAGACCCACAACTTTATTGCGCATGCGGTTGAAGTTGAAAGCCATATCCCATGTAAAGTCTTTTTGCTTCATTACATTATAATTCACCACTATTTCAACTCCCTTATTGCGGGTGGAACCGGCATTTTGAGTATTTAGTACATAACCTGTTCCATAGCTAAGGCGGAACCCTTCAATAATCTGGCCTTTATTCAGGGTATTATAATAGGTGAAGTCTATACTAAGCCGGCTTTTGAACAACCGGAACTCCGTTCCTAATTCAAATGTGTTCTGCTTTTCAGGTTGCAGGTTTGAGTTGTTATTTACAAACCCGTAGGAGTATCCGCCACCACTGGTTTGGTTATCAACAAAAACGGATTGTGTTGAATAAGGTGAATTTAACCGTGCAGTACTTGCTTTTGAACCTCTTAATTTCCAGTAAGTGAGGAATTCACTTTTTTTAAGAACCGGGAACATATCACTTACAATAAGACTGATGCTGGCACCAGGATAGTTATATTTCCTGTTCTGTTTGGGAAGAGTTGAGGCTTCTTCAAAACGATGCGTATAATTAACGAACAAATAATTCTTGAAACTCAATGCAACTTCGCCAAAATAAGCCAGTTGACGGGTAGTCACATAATTGTATTCACCGAACCTGTTCCTGTTCAAACGTGCCCGTGTACTTGCCCTGGTAACACTTGAATCCATATAATCTCCCATCAATTGTGCCAGTTCTTTGTCAGTAATCACATTACCGTTTTTAAACATTTTACCCATTCCGAACGGATTGGCAGGGCTTGTACTTACAGAATCTACAATGTTTGTTCCATAGACAGCAAACATTTCGGTTTTGTAATCCTGCCACATTGTACCGCCCATTACCCTTGCGCTGAAATTTTTCCCGATATCTTTTTTGTAGGTAGCTGTAATCGTATGGTTGTAGCCTGTGTATTTGCGCCAATAGTTGTCAAGTGTACCTCCTGTCCCGGCACCCAGGTAAAATGATTGCGGATTGAAGAATAAAAAACCTTCCTGGTTATACATATCAAGTCCAAAACGACCTGCTAAACTCAAATTTTTAAGGGGGTTGATATTAACACTCAGGCTATAATTTTTACGGTCCAGTTCATCCCGGCCAAAGTTGTTGTAAACATTCCATAATGGGTTGTCATATTCCGCATTAGCACCGGTAATATCAGAAAACATATCAATTTTATCTCCTGACAGTTCGTTCTCGTATTTACGAATATCGTTAGTAGATGGCCAAATAAGCAAGCTCAATAAATAACCACCTGAGCTGCGGAGAACTTTATTGTTTTCCGATCTTATCCAGGAAAAAGAAGGTGTTATATCGGCCTTACCTTTAAAGAATTTTGTAGTATTAGATATCCTGAAATTATACCGTTTAAAATCATTATTTGGTGTTACACCCTTCTGGTTGAAGTAAGTGCCGGATACCCTGAATTTTGATTCCCCGAAACCGAAGTCAGCACCCAGATTATGTGTTTGCGCAAACCCCGTGCGGAAAAAATTATCTAAGTTATCAAATAACTGTGTGCCCGGAGCATACTCTGGGCCGAAGCGGGTAAAAGTACTGCTGGCCACCCCGTTGAGACCGTTACCGAAAGTAGTCTGAATCTCAGGGAAACGGGTAACTTGTTGAATACGGAAGCTGTTGTCGTACTGAATAGCCAGTTTATTTGTTTTAGCTTTTTTGGTTGTAATAATCACCGCACCGGAACTCGCCTGGCTACCGTAAAGTGCAGTAGCCTCCGGCCCTTTTAGTACTGTGACACTTTCGATGTCGCTTGGATTGATATCAGCAATACGGTTCTGGTAATCACTCACCCTGTTCGGGCGATCCGACGCAAGACCATTACCAACGCCGCCACCAGAGGTTTCGTTTAATGTAGAATTGTCCATGACCACTCCGTCCACAACGAATAGCGGTTGGTTACTTAATGATAACGAGTTAAAGCCGCGAAGCACTATTGAAGATGAAGAACCAGCCACACCAGAAGTTTGGTCCAGCGTTAAACCAGCCACACGTCCCTGTAAGCTATTCAGAAAATTCTCCCTTTGTGTTTCCTGTATTTCCTGGCCGGTCACTTTTTGAACAGAAAATCCTAATTCCCTGGGATTCTTTTTAATATCCATGGCAGTTACCACCACTTCACCCAGTGCGCCATCAGATGATTTCATACTAACGGCTACAGTATTACCGTCACCTGGTTTTATCTCTGTGGGTTCATGACCTACATAAGATAGCTGAAGAGTTTCACCGGGATTCACCTTAATAGTGAATTTGCCATTTACATCAGTCTGTGTAAATCGCTTGGTTCCTTTAACCCTGACGGTTACTCCCTGCAGGGGCGACTTGTTTTCGTCAGAGAGCACTGTTCCTGTAATTGTTCTTTCCTGGGCCAGCAAAGATGGCGGCAGTACTAACAACAGCAGGCAGATAGCAATGAACGAATGGAGAATTTTTCTCATAGCTGTTTTTTTTGATATAGTTTAAATAAGCAGTTCCTAAAATTGATCGTTACAAAACTTTGATTCCGGCTTCAGCATAGGGTCTCAGAACAGGGTCATCGGGCGGCAGTTCAGTAATAAGGATGTCTATTTTTTCAAGGGCGGCGATTTGTATAGGTTGAAAAGTATTCACTTTTTCCGCAATGGCCAGGCAAACCACTTTTTGAGAAGACTCCATCATCGCCTTTTTCAGCTGCACCACTTCCCAATCATTATCGGTAATACCGTGATGCAGATCTATAGCGTTTGTACCTAAAAAACATATATCAGCTCTTACCTGTTTAATTTTGGCAATGGCCTCAGTACCAACAGTTATCTTAGAGTTTTTTGAAATTCTATCTCCGACAAGAATCACATCAATATTCGGGTGATGCATGTATTCTAAGATAGCCGGAATAGAGCCGGAGATAAAAGTAGCTTTCAGTTGGGGAGGAAGAGAACGGGCCATTTCAAGAATAGTAGTACCTCCACTTGTCAGTACAAACATTCCATTATCAATCAGGCTGATCGCCTTTTGTGCAATTGTCTTTTTCTGGTGTTGTGAATAAACTCCGTTAGAAGGGAAATGAACTTCATTAAAAGAATGGGATAAAGCACCTCCATGCACCTTGATGACCTTGCCTTCTTCAGCCAATTCCTGCAGGTCCCGGCGAATGGTATCCTCCGATACATTGATATCAATGCATAGTGAAGAAGATAATACTTTGTTATGCAGGTTTACCTGGTGTAAAATATATGCCTGCCTCTCTTTCTTAAGCATCCGTCAGTTTTGTAAAACTAAAATAAGATAAATTCCTGCACAAAAACGCAGAAACCGGGAAATATTTGCAGGTTCTTGAAAAAATGTGAGTAACGGTAAACTCTTAATGATAAAAAGCAATGACCTGTCCGCATGGACAGGTCATTCAAACCATTTTTATTCCTGATTATTTATTTTCCGAATGTGAATCTCGCTGTAAAACCAACAGCTGCCGGTTCAAAGTTGATATCGCTGACAAGATTCAGTTCCGGTTTCCAGTCTAAAGAAAGATTGAGGGGTATGTTGGCGAATTTATAATCCAATCCCAGCACACCCATTGCCCCGAAACTGGGATCAGTCTCATTCTTGGCTGTATTGGGGTTATAGGATTTAATAAATCCAAGATAAGCACCACCACCATAGAACCATTTAATTCCGGATTCACCCATAGGTTTGTGGATTTCTGCTAATGCTCCTAATGCCAGCGGATCTCCAAATGATAATAACCCTTCAATGGCTACTTTATCGTTGAGAAAATGTTTGATGGAAATAGAATTGTTAACAATAGCCTGGCTGCTGCTGAGCCTGACACCTAATGCCGTTTGATAATCCTGTGCGGAAGATTTGTTTGCAAAAGCGGATACAGCAAACAGTAAAAAGATGGCGGATACCTTTTTCATGTGTATTTTTTTATTTTTTGGAAATTGGTCACCTGTTATTCGCTATAAAATTTTCATCGCCGGTTAGCATAATAGCCTAAAAATTTTATAGCTCATTTCATGGTAGTTGTTTAATTATTAGTGATTGAAATGAAATGTCCTTCTGCAATAAAACCGTCATGCATAGAACGAAAAATGGTGCCTGCAAGTCTAAAGGAAATGTGAAGAATGAGGAAAGATGCCGGAGCTAAGAAGTCTTATGTATGCGATCAGATTTATTACCTCACTCTTTCTATTCGAATAATTCGAATTTTGTCTTGGGTCTTCTTGCTTCCAGCCATTGAAAATTTTCCAGCCGCATTTCAGACGGGCTTTTTTGGCGGATGGGCCAGAGGGTGCCGGTGACCTGGCTGCGGAAAACAACTTTGTGCAGTTCCTGGTTCTTAAAATAAATATCCATGATATCGCATTTCGATTCATTGATACCGGTATAAGCGCTATCCTCGTCCTGTATATAATAAATACATTCAGCGTACCCTTTTGCCCTCACCGAATCAATATTGCCGTCAATAAACCATCCATCCATCCTGGAGGATTTGACCTGGTTATAGATTTCGGGATCCATTTTGTTAACAAGGAAACTGTGGTCAATGACCTGGAAGCGTTCTGCTTTTTTATTCTTTGTAAAAAGATAGAGTGTGTCACCGGTGACTTGGCTTTCTTTGGCCCATACCACCGGGTTATCATACATACGGAAGACAGAATCTTTGAAGGAGTAAAACAAGCTGTCGCAAACTGCCTGAAGTGAATCCGAGAACACACGGACATTGCGGTAGGCTTCAAAATAACGGTTGGTACTGTCTTTTGTCTTATCTGTATTCAGCATCGTCACACCTTTCACGGTATCTTTTACTAATGAATCTTTCACACCATACAGGTCAGTAAGTCGTGCGGAAAATAATGTATCCGCTGTTATATAGATGGAATCATTTTCCTGTTTAATGATCATTAATGGTTTCTTCGTGGCAAGTATTGCATCTGTCTTGGCGTTTTGATAAATTACACCCGCCAGGATAGTAGTACCCTGTGCAGTATCACGAATGATGGCGTTGCCTTCGACCTGCCGGTTACCGGTGCTGTCATCTATGGCAACACGATTACCGGTTATAGTAACAGCACCATCTTTTATTACCGGGTTTCTTCCAAACTCAGCCTTGCCGGTTTTTAAATTATAATAGCCATCTTTTGTTTCGATGGTTTTTCCGGCACTGTCTTTTATGAATGTCTCCGCAATAAAACGGGCAATGCCATTATCGGTATTATACAAAAGGGAATCCGTCTTCAGGAAATACTTCGGGTCTTTCAGTTCCACATTCTGTTTAAAATAAACATCTTTCAGGTCTGTATAATAATAACCTTCCTTGCTGGTGAGGGTGGTATTGCCGTTCACCACTTTGCCACCATGTTTATAGATACCGATCTTGGTTTCCATATCATATTCAAGATCGGGAGTGGTTAATGTGCCTTTACCATCGGTGAGTTTGACAGCTCCATCTAAATAAGCCAGTTTTTTTTTGGTAAGATAGAGCAGGTGGTTGGCATAAACATTCGTGGTATCAGCATCATTAATATGTACATTGCCCCAGGCTTCAAATGTATTCGTATTGCTGTTGATGACACAGCTGTCGCACCAGAAGAAACTGGTGCCTTGTTTCAGTTTCACTTTACCGGCCAGTATCTGCAATTGGGTGGAGTCGTTCACCTTCCGCATCTCCAGTTTTTTAGCTTCCAGTATCTCTACGGTGATGAGGGTATCTTCTGCAGCCGTGGTATTGGTCTTGGGAGCAAGAATGGGCTCCTGTGCTGATAATAACGTAAAGCCAGTTAACAGCCACAAGGAAAGAAGGGAATAAATAATTCGTTTGTAGTTCATTCGTCAATTGCCTCCGGCGGTAACAGTATCTTTTTTCGCTGGCGAAGTTAGCGGGCCGGATTTATCTTTTTTGCCAAAGACTGAAATATTAACGTAGCGTTTGGGATGGGCCCTGAGATCATCCATTAATATTTCTGCACTAAGTATTGCGTCATTAAGTTTATTATAAAGCTGCTTATCGTTGATAAGGGCTCCCAGCGTACCATCGTTGCTGTTTATTTTTGCGGCCACACCTTTCAGTTGTGAAATGGCAGCATTGAGTGAATCGATGGTGGGCTGTATCTCCAGGCCGGCAAATTTTTCTGTCGCCCTTTTTGCATTATTGATGGTGGCAGTAATGCTGTCATTATTGTTTTTCAGGTTTTCTGTAATAGCACTTACATTATTTAATGATTTTGCCAGCGGGCCACTCTGATCATCAATCATCTTATTGAGTGAGTTGCTGGCCTGGTCCAGGTTAGCAAAAGTTTGCTGAAGATGTGCCCTGGTCTGCGTATTTAATACACTGTTGACTGCACCCAGTGTTTTTTTCAGCGAATCGAGCACATCTCTTACTTTGCCCAGGGTGGGAGTAAGCTGCGCCTTCACATCATCCAGGATACCTGAATCGATTCTTGTTTTCAGTGTATCGCCCGGCTGAAGGTATTCTTTGGATAACCCTTTCTCAATAACCACCGTTGAGGTGCCTAATAAGGAGGAAGAAATAAACCCCTTGGAATCCCTTGGGATATTAACATCTGAGGTCAGGTTAATAGTTGCCACAACGGCCGACAGGTCTTTATC
Source organism: Chitinophagaceae bacterium UBA4411 (assembly GCA_002400415.1). Taxonomy (GTDB): domain Bacteria; phylum Bacteroidota; class Bacteroidia; order Chitinophagales; family Chitinophagaceae; genus CADEDV01. The sequence goes on along the minus strand of DGQP01000014.1, from coordinate 170,912 downwards.
CTTCACATTCAGATCATAGACTTTACCAATTACATAGCCGTTTATTTTTACTTCGTTTGATTTGGCCAGGGTACCCAATTCAGTAAATTCCATATAAATCTTATCACTCCGGTTGAAAAGATCTTTCCCTTTCAGGTAATTAAAGCCGATGATCAGGAGGGTAAGGGCTGTGATGGATAATATACCTACTTTGGTTTCGTTGCTGATCTTCATTTGGTTATTTTTTCCTTGATACCAGCCACCAAATTAGCTAATTATTTTTAAACAGACGGAGGCCGGATAAGCAACATAAAACGGTGAACAGGAATTTACCAGCTGGTTAAAATGCCTTTTTCTCCCCGGCATCCTGCTCTTTGCCTCTTCCTTCGAGATTATGAATATATGTCCGCAAAGCATTCACGATATTGGTAACGATAGCATTCTGGCCAGCTTCACTGTTCATGTATTCTTCTTCTTCCTTATTGGAGATAAAACCAATCTCGATCAGGATACTCGGCATTCCTGTTGCCTGCAATACCCAGATGCCTTTATCATTCCGCTGTTTTACGCCCCGGCTCACTCTTCCTGAATCCACAAATTGCTTTTCTATAAGCGTTGCCAGGTTCATGCTTTTCCGGAAATAATTCAATGTATAGATGAGCATCCTTGCTTTTTCGGCAGGGTCGGATGGATCGGGTAATTCAATCGTGGAAGTAGAATCGATCTCTCCATAATATTCGGTAATATGAGACATGGAATTCACCTTGGCATCATTCTTATTTACAGCCCAGATATAGGTCTCTGTACCTTTTACCTGGTTTTCGATCCAGTAAGTTTCATAAACGGGTTTCTGGTAGGTTTTTGTCACCCATTTCTTTTTCACTTTTACTTTTTTGGTGGCTGACACATAATGGGAGACACGCTGACCATACCATCCACCTGCTTTTTTGCCCGCCGAGTTACAATGCACCGCAATGAACAGGTCGCCACCGGAAGAATTAGCGAGGTCAGCCCTGTATTTCAACGCAGCATCCTTATTGGGTTTATTACCGGGTAGCACATCAGTTGTCCGTGTGAATACCTGTTTGATCTCCGGGAATTCTTTTTCGATGGCTTTACCCAATTTCAGTGAAACTGCTAAGGCCACATCGGCTTCGGTGGAAAAAGTGCCCGGAGCGCCGGGATCGAGCCCGCCATGTCCCGGGTCAATAACAATTGTGTTGATCTTTTTCCGGGGAGGGTCCTGCGCAAAGCAACTGGCCTGTATAACTACGGCAGCTAAAAATAAAAAAGAAGAACAAATCCTTTTCATGAAAGAACCGGGTTAGATGAGCAAATAGGTATTCCTGTAAAATTAAGCGCTGAAATTTAAAAACCCTTTCGCTGTTTTTCTTTTTTATCTACGGCTTCCAGCATTGCTTTCGTTTTTGCGGCACTGGCCGCATTATTATCCGTATCCTGGTAATTCTGTTGCTTTTCCAACCAGGCAATATAATTTTTTACTGCACGGGTAATGCACTCAGCCAGTTCTTTCTGGCCTGTTTTACTATTGAGGTAATCTTCTTCTTCGCGGTTGGTGATATAACCGGTTTCAACCAGTATGCTTGGCATGGCTGTGGCCTGCAATACCCAGATACCAACCCCCCGCTGCCTGACATCCCGGTCAATGCGGCCGATCCTGGCAAATTCATCCTGCACGAAACCGGCCAGTGTTGCACTGCGCTTGAAATATTGTTTTGTTTTCAAGAGTGATAGTGCAATAAACTCGGGAGAGTTGGGGTCAATGGGGCCATAATTAGTTTCAAAATTATCTTCTGTAAGCATCGGGGCATTTTCCCGCATGGCCACTTCTTTATCTTCGTTTTTATGAGCCCCCCAGATATACGTTTCTGTTCCTTTGGCCGGGCTGGGTGTTGTCCAGGTCCGGTATTGGGGCACTTTACGGGTTACTTTCTTTCTTTTTTTCCCTTTCCCAACATAGGAAATGACTGTTTTGTAACCTGTCAGCTCTGAGTGTTTTTTTGGCGGCGCTGCATTGACATGAATACACAGGAAAAGATCGCCCTTATTATTATTGGCAAAATTTGCACGGGTATGCAATGCCGGGTAAGAATCGGTCGTTCTTGTCATCAGCAATTTTACATCCGGTAATTCTTTGGCCATGATCTCCTGCACTTTCATGGAAACATCCAGGCAAATATCTTTTTCATATGAGTAAGATCCTTTGGCGCCCGCATCACTGCCGCCATGCCCCGCATCAATCACAATGGTTTTTACCACCCGTTGTTTCTTTTTGATAGCTGTATTTTCAGTAGACGAAAAGGAGAACAGCGAAATGCTGAATGCAGCAATAACAAAAAAGGCGAGGGTTCGTCTGATCATGGCTTTTCTTTTTTTAATAGGTTCCCGGAATCTTCACAAAATGTTTAGTCTTCTCCATAGGTGGCGGATGGATAATAATTTACATTTGCTGCTATTGTATGCGGCAACTGTACAAAATTAGACCAAAATACCTGTTTAACGCCATCTGCACGGCTGCTATATTATTCACAGTAACGTGGAAAACAGCAGCAAATGGTGCAACAGGTAAAATGTTTGACAGTCCTTTAACAACGTGGCAGCAGCAGCAAGACACCACGAAGAAGAAGCCTGTTGCCAGAGATTCCACACAACAATTACAGATTATTGCCTCCGATACATCCCGGCTCAATGCCTTCGATACCACAAAAAAGCAGGTAACAGATACTTTCTTACTGAAGATGTCTAAAGATTCGCTGGATGCACCTGTAAAATACGAGGCTGAAGATTCTGTGGTAATCCTGATTGCAGCAAAGAAGATCATCCTGTACGGGAAAACGCAGACAGATTATAAAGACATTACTTTAAACGCGCCGCTGGTGGAACTGGATCAGCAAACTTCCATCCTTACCGCTGTGCACAGCAAGGACAGCCTCGGTGTGGTGAAAGAGGATGCCAGGTTTAAACAGGGAGAAAATGAATTTACCAGTGATACGATCCGGTTCAATTTTAAAACACAAAAGGGATTAACGAAGAATACGATCACCCAGCAGGGAGAAATGTATGTGCATGGGGAAAAGATAAAGAAAGTAGACGCCAATACCACTTTTGTAGGGGGTGCTCAGTTCACCACCTGTAACCTGGATGAGCCCCATTTTGCATTTCGCACGAATAAGCTGAAAGTTATTAACCAGAAACTCGCCGTATCGGGCCCCACACACCCTGAATTTGAAGGAGTGCCGGTACCGATCTATTTGCCTTTTGGCTTTTTCCCATTAAGCCAGGGGCGTCATTCAGGGTTAATTGCACCACAGTTTGAAACGAATGAACAAATGGGTATCGGTCTTGCCGGCTTGGGTTATTATAAAGTAATCAATCAATACTGGGATGTTGAAACCCGGGCAAATATTTACTCTTACGGTAGCTGGACATTGAACGTACGACCCACTTACCGGGTAAGATACCGCTATGGCGGTTCTTTTAATTTCAGCATCCAGAGCACCAAACAGAATTTCAAAGGTGACCCCGACTATCTCGCTAATAAAAGCTACTATATCACCTGGAGTCATAGTGTCGACGGCAAGGCCAGGCCGGGACAAACTTTTTCTGCTAATGTAAATGCCGGTTCCACTAAGTACAACCAGCTGATCCCGAACAATACCGTACGGAATTTTCAGAACCAGTTAAGTTCATCCATTGCTTATTCCAAAAACTGGAAGGACAAACCATTTAACCTTACACTCAGCGCCAACCATAACCAGAATAATGCAACAAGGCTGATCAGTGTAAGCCTGCCGGATGCCGGTTTTACCGTGAATACACTGTATCCTTTCCAGAAGAAAAATTTCACCGGCGAACAGAAATGGTATGAAAAGTTAGGGATCGGTTACAACGGGACTTTCCGTAACCAGGTTTCATTTTATGATACTGCGTTTAACTTCCGCCAGTTGCTGGATACACTGCAATGGGGCGCCCAGCATAGCATACCCATTACAGTTTCTTTGCCTGCTTTATTTGGTGGTGCGCTGGTGGTGGCGCCGTCTGTTTCCTATTCGCAGGTGTGGATCGCACAAAAGACAAGAATGAAATGGAATACGGCAAAACAAAAACTGGATACTACCAGCCGGGAAAAAGGATTGTTCATTGACCAGACCATGCAGTTCAGTATTGGCCTGAGTACGGCAATATTTGGTACCTACCAGTTTAAGAACTCAAAAATAATCGCCATCCGTCATGTGATCCGGCCGACCCTGAGCCTGAATTATAAACCTGATCTCTCCAAAAAACATTATTATACGGATACGATCTATTCTGGCTATACAGGACGATTACATGAATTTACGGGTGCATTATTCGGCGGATACGGGGAGGGGCGAACAGGAGGGATGTCGTTCAACCTGGATAATAACCTGGAGATGAAAGTAAAGCCCAAAAGGGCAAAAGGAGATACCACTGAAGCGCCTGAGCCTAAAAAAATCCGGCTGATTGATGGTTATGGTTTATCCACGGGGTACAATTTCCTGCGGGATTCATTAAAGCTGGATTATATCAATCTTTATTTGCGGGCCAATATTTTTGAAAAGATCAATATCAGTGCAAACGGTACACTCAATCCCTATAAAAGTGATTCAATTGGAAGGGATATTGACAAGTATGCCTGGTCGGGAGGTAAGTTCTCTCCCGGTCGTTTAACATCGGGCAGTATTTCTATCAGTACCAGTTTCCAGAGTAAACCCAAGGATCAAAAGAAGGAAGAGGAGAGGAAAAAACAATTGCAGCAAAACCTGGAAAGCCCTGAACTGCGGGCCGATCAGCAACGGCTACTGGAATATGCACGGCAAAACCCAACCGAATTTGTGGATTTCAATATACCCTGGCAGGTTACGTTATCGTATTCATTGAATTTTTACCAGCGCCTGCGTTCAGATTACAGCGGCTATGATAAAGAATTCAGTTCTAACCTGAATTTCAGCGGCAGTTTCAACCTGACACCGAAATGGAATTTCAGTGTGAACGGGTATTATGATATTGATACCAAAGACCTGCAAACATTTACGATGTCCATTGCCCGGGAAATGCACTGCTGGCAAATGTCGATCAATGTAACGCCGATCGGTTTGTACCGGTTCTTTAATATCAGCATCAGTCCCAAAGCATCGGTGCTGCAGGATCTCCGCATCAACCGTACAAGGTCATTTTACAGTTATTGATTTTATCCTGTAATTCAAACCCAGGTTCTGTGCAGTAAATTATCTGTAATTCGCAGTATAAAAGGCCTTCATAATACCAGCTACTTTTTCTTTTAACTGATCCACCGTTTGCTTATCAGCTTCAACCGGTTCAAGAAAATGCATTTCTAATTTATGCGGAAGGAAGAAGAAAGGTTTATTGACCGGAACGGCTTTTTTTGTATTAAAGATCAATGCAGGGATGATAGCCGTGTTCGTTTCCACCGCCAGCCGGAAAGCACCGTCATAAAATTTTTTTAAGGGCTCGTTAGTCCGGTTGCGGGTGCCTTCCGGGTAAATGCACATATGCATCCCTTTCTTCAGCACATTTTTCATTTCTTCGAAACTCCTGCGGCGGCTCGCATCGCTGTTGCGGTCAACGAGTACGGAGCCTTTCCGGTAGAACCAGCCAAACAGGGGCACTTTGGCAAAGGATGTTTTAGCGATTGTTTTATTAGCACCCGGAACATACGGCGCTGATAAAGGAACATCGAGCAGTGAATTGTGATTGAAGGTGACGATATAGGACCTTCCTTTTGCAAAATTTTCTTTCCCTTTGATTGTAACCGGGCAACCCACCAAACGCAGCCACACATCCATCCAGAGCCTGGCAATGCGGATAAAGATTACTGACCCTCTGGGATCCGGTATTAAATAAGTAAACATGGATGGAATGAAAATAATGAGGAAAGTGATGGCAAAACTTACGATTCCCCATACGGCCCAGATGCGTCCGGCTATTTCTTTTATAATTCTCATGTGGCTAAAAGTCTTTAAATATAGTGGCCTTCAATCCCGGCCATTCGTTTTTCAATACACTGTAATAGACCGAAGTTCTGCGGCGGTTATTCCACATCTTCATATGGCTGCGCAAAATACCTTCTTCAATGCCACCCGCATTTTGCAATCCTTTCCGGGCTCTTGCATTCTGCTCATCTGTCTTAAATTCGATCCGCTCAAAATTCATTACATCAAAAGCATAGCGCATCATCGCAAACTTGGCATGTTTGTTCAGTCCTGTGCTGCGAAAGGCCGGTGCCAGCCAACTCCAGCCGATCTCGGCACGAAGATCATACATTGATATATTACCCAGGCTGCTGCTGCCGGCTATTTGCCCGCTTTGTTTATCAATGATGGTAAAGGGCCTCCTTATATGGGCCGCTTTTTCTGTAAATGCTATTTCAAACCAGCGCTGCAATTGTAGAGGATCAGCCAGGTTCAAAGAAAAGTAATACCACATATCCTCATCCTGCTGTGCCAGTTGCAGCATCGCATCATAATCTTTTACATTCAATGGCCTCAGTAAGGCTTTATCAGTTTCAACAGTAAGATCGGCCGGTATCATCAGTACTTATTTAATTGTTTGTATTATAATTGCCAGTCCACCGGATCGATCCCTTTGCTCATCAGCCAGGCATTGGTCTTTGAAAAATGCCTGCATCCTAAAAAGCCATTGTGAGCTGATAAAGGAGAAGGGTGAGCTGCTTTCAGCACCAGGTGTCTGGTTTCATCAATCAGTATTTTTTTATCCTGTGCAAATTTGCCCCATAATAAAAACACCACGTGTTTTTTTTGCTCCGATATTTTTTTGATCACCGTATCTGTAAAAGTGGCCCAGCCGATTTTTGCATGGCTCATCGGTTCGCCGGCCCTTACTGTCAGTGAGGCATTTAATAAGAATACGCCCTGTTGAGCCCAATGCGTCAGGTTTCCATGACTGGGGATTGTGACGCCAATATCATCGTGCAGTTCTTTAAAAATATTAACCAGTGAAGGGGGAGGTGGCACTCCATTTTGTACCGAAAAACAAAGACCGTGGGCCTGACCGGGGCCGTGATAAGGATCCTGTCCCAGGATCACCACTTTTACATGATCAATAGGAGTGGTATCAAAAGCATTGAAGATAAAAGGCCCGGGCGGGTAGATCGTTTTGCCCTGTGCCCGTTCGGTTTTCAGGTGCAGGACGATCTGCTGGAAATAAGGTTTACCAAACTCGTCTTTCAACAGTTCTTTCCAGCCGGGTTCTATTTTTACATCCATTATAAATAGCCTTTGGCCGCAAGCTAAAAAAAATTATCTTTGCCGCCCGGACGAAAAAGCTGTTTATCCGTATTCAGCTGATCAGTTTGGAAACAGTTCTTTATAAAATGGTCCGGTAGCTCAGTTGAATAGAGCAACTGCCTTCTAAGCAGTAGGTCATTGGTTTGAATCCAATCCGGATCACAAAGCGTTCAGTATAGCTGGACGCTTTTATTTTTTAATACTACATGCCCGGTAGCCTGAACCCGTCCAGAAAAACGTTCAGTTTTTGCTCCGGCAGCTCTTTCAGGCTGTTGCCATATAATACAGCAATAAATTTTCCATCTGTCCATGCTTTGATCTTCCAGTTATGGTTTTCCCCGTCTTTCCAGTAATCGATTACACCGGCTGTTTTTTCATTGCCTTTCAGTTTATGCCCCCTGCCATAACCGGCGGCCTGCCGCACATTGAAATCGGCTTTCAGGAAATCAAGATAAGAGATCATCAGCTCTTCAGCTTTATCTAATTCTTCCACCGGGTTCAGCAGTTTGATACAAATTACTCCATAGGTCACATCGCCATTGATACATTCCCCGGTATATACTTTGGAAGAATCTTCGCTGTAGTCAAAAAGAAAACCTTTCACATCACAGTACATATAAACCGAACAGCCCGAATTGCTGATGGGATATTTCTTCAAACCCTGAGCCCGGGTTGTTATGATAAACAGAAAGGAGATGGCAATAAAAAACAAGCCCCGCATAAAAAGAATTTTTATAAAGATAACTGATGCACCGGGATTGAAAAGAAGATAAGGCCGGCGCATCCGGCTGTGTTTAATGGCAGCGATACTCTTTTGCCACTTTTTCTCTCTCAACACGTAGCTTTGCAAAGCAATGCCAACAACATTTAACTACGGGATTGATACACTGACCACTTCAACAGCACTGGCTATTGCCGCCGGCACTGTGAAAGGAATGCTCAGTGAAGCAACTGTCCGCAAGGTAAAAGCCAGCCAGCAGCATGTGCAGCAGATCGTGGATGCTAATAAAACAGTGTATGGGGTGAACACCGGTTTCGGTATCCTTGCCAATACACCTGTTTCCAAAGAAGATACGGCCACCCTCCAGTATAAAATCTTGCAAAGCCACAGCGTGGGGGTGGGTGACCCCATCCCGGTGGAAGTGGCAAAACTGATGATGATCACCAAAGTGCACGCACTGTCGCAGGGGTACAGCGGGGTTCAATTGACAACGTTAGAGCGAATCACCTGGCATATCGAAAACAATGTGATTCCTGTAGTACCCGAAAAGGGCAGTGTGGGGGCCAGCGGCGACCTGGCACCCCTGAGTCATTTGTTTTTACCATTGATCGGTTTAGGCGAAGTATTTTATAAAGGCGCCAGACACAAAGCACAGGATATACTGCAGCAGTTTGGCTTATCTCCCATAGAGCTCGGGCCGAAAGAAGGATTGGCACTGATCAACGGCACGCAATTCATTTTATCGTTTGCGGTGAAGGCAGTACAGCGGATGCATAATTGCCTAGAAGCGGCAGACATTATCGGGGCGATGAGCCTGGAAGCGCTTACCGGTACCAAAGCTCCCTTTGATGAACGGTTGCATGAACTCCGGCCTTTTAACGGGAATAAATTAGTGGCACAACGGTTACGCTTGCTGCTGCACGGTTCGGATATTATGCAAAGCCATGTGGATTGCGGAAGAGTGCAGGACCCTTACAGCTTACGCTGCATGCCGCAGGTGCATGGCGCCAGCAGGAATGCCTGGCTGCACTTAAAAGAGCTGACAGAGATTGAACTGAACGCCGTTACGGATAACCCGGTCATACTTGGTACTGACGATACGATCAGTGGCGGCAATTTTCACGGGCAGCCCCTGGCCCTGCCGTTAGATTACTGCTGTTTTGCTGCGGCGGAGATCGGTAACATCAGTGACCGCCGCTGCTATTTATTATTGGAAGGCAAATGGGGTTTGCCCATGCTGCTGATGAAAGACGTGGGCCTGAACAGTGGTTTTATGATACCCCAATACACAACCGCTGCATTGGTTACTGAAAACAAAACGCTTTGCTTTCCTGCCAGTGCAGATAGTATCCCCACTTCACTCGGCCAGGAAGATCATGTAAGCATGGGCAGTATCAGCGGCCGCAAACTCAACCGGGTGTTGGATAACCTCGAATTCATCCTGGCGATTGAATTATTATCAGCCTGCCAGGCCATTGAATTCCGGAGACCTTTAAAAAGTTCTGAGTTATTAGAGGCTGCTCATGACTATGTAAGGAAATTTGTAGGTTTTGCCAGCGAGGACCGCATCTTTGCTGATGATATCAATAAGGTCTCGGGTATTATTAAAGACTTTTCTTTTGTGGAGAAAGTAAACGCTTTCGCCGCCTCCAGGAATATTCAGCTGAACAACGGGTTTGCTGCATTCTAAATGCGGGCTGCCTGCGGCAGTTTTTCAGGCCACAGATTACGCAGATGAACACGGATTAGTAGTTTATGTTCTCAGGTATAATACGAAAGGTCTTTGTATTCGTAGTATAATAGCAAAGAGTACCTCATCTAACCGCCACTCCATATCTGATTTGTGTGAATCCGTGTAAATCCGTGGTTCACAATTGTATTCCCGCTTCCAGCGCCAGCTTCATCATCGGTAATAATGATTTTTCCCGCTGGTCGGCCGATATTTTTTCATGTGTGGGAATAATATCGGATACGGTGAGGATAGTTGCTGCATTCTTTCCCAGGTGTCTGGCATTGGCAAATAAGGCAAATGCTTCCATCTCTACAGCAAGGCATTTATTATCAGCAGCCACTTTCGGTACTTTCAAATCCTTCCGGTAAAAAATATCACTGGAGTGGATATTACAATTCCGGATGGGCATTTCCAGTGTCTTTGCCGTTTGTTTAATGATCCTGAAAGCTTTTCCCTGGTGGCGTATCAGTGAATCTTTGATGCCCCAGGCATATTTGGCAAAAGTGGATTCGCTGGCGGCATTGTCCACATTCACCAGGTCAAATAATTTCAGTTTGGTAGTATATGCGCCGCAGGTGCCGATGCGGATGATGGTATCCACTTCGTATTCGGTAAACAGTTCATAGGAATAGATACCAATGGAAGGACAACCCATGCCGCTGGCGCCGACAGAAATGGATTTGCCATTATAAATACCTGTATAAAAATAAATATTCCGGGTCTGGCTCACCAGTTTCACGTTCTGCAAAAAATTATCAGCAATATATTTGGCCCGCAGCGGATCGCCGGGCAATAAAACCGTCTTTGCAATAGCTCCTTTCTGTGCGCTGATGTGGATACTCATGTGGTAAATTTGATAAGGCTGAAGATATTAATTTATCGGGAATAACGACTTTTGTGGTTCTCCATACCGGATCACAGGCATAGAGTCAGCAATCTGCTGCCTGTATCGAATTGATCTGTGTGGTAAAAAAATACTGTATGACAACAACTACCCAACGTTACGATGCCATCAAATACAAAACACCAACCGGTAGTACACTCAACTGCAAAGGCTGGATACAGGAAGCAGCCCTCCGTATGCTGCTCAACAACCTTAACCCGGAAGTGGCGGAACGCCCGGATGACCTGATTGTATATGGCGGCCGTGGTAAAGCGGCAAGAAATTTTGAAGCCCTTGATCAGATCATCGCTGCACTCAAAATACTGGAGAACGATGAATCCCTGCTGATCCAGTCCGGTAAACCGGTGGGTATTCTGAAAACACATAAGGATGCGCCAAGAGTCTTAATCAGCAACTCTCAGCTTGTTCCCAACTGGGCCAACTGGAAACATTTTGATGAACTGGAGAAAAAAGGCCTGATGATGTATGGCCAGATGACAGCCGGAAGCTGGATCTATATCGGTTCGCAGGGTATTGTGCAGGGCACCTATGAAACCTATGCTGCTGCCGCCGATAAACATTTTAACGGTACCTTAAAAGGAACACTGAACGTAACAGCCGGCCTCGGCGGCATGGGCGGTGCACAACCCCTGGCAATAACAATGAATGAAGGAGTGGCGCTGATTGCTGAGGTGGAAGAATGGAGGATTGATAAACGGATTGAAACAAAATACCTCGATGAAAAATTCACCGATATTGATGAAGCAATTGACAAGGCACAGACATACAAGGCACAAGGCACAGGAAAGAGCATCGGTGTTCTTTGTAATGCCGTTCAGTTATTGCAGCGGTTACTGGAAAGAAATATCATTCCCGATACACTTACGGATCAGACATCTGCTCACGATCCGCTGATCGGTTACATCCCGCATACCCTCACCAATGAACAGGCAAATGTATTGCGGCAGGAAAATCCCACGCAATACCTTGAACGCAGTTATGAAAGCATGTACCTGCATGTACAGCTTATGTTACAATTGATGGATAAAGGAGCAATCACCTTTGATTATGGAAATAATATCAGGGCGAGGGCACAAGAGTATGAAATCAAAAATCAGAAGTCCGAAAGTCTGAAAGAAGGAAACGGGCTGTTGACTTCCGGTCTTTCCGACTTTCCGGCTTTCAAACAAGGACGCTGTTTCGCTTTTGAAGGATTTGTACCCGCTTACATAAGACCATTATTCTGCGAAGGCAAAGGCCCGTTCCGGTGGGCGGCATTGAGCGGCGACCCGGCTGATATTGCCGTTACCGATGAGCTGATTATGAATATGTTCCCGGAAAATAAAGGCATGATCCGCTGGATGAAAATGGCAAAAGAGAAAATTGCTTTCCAGGGATTACCGGCCCGTATCTGCTGGCTGGGACAGGGTGAGCGGGAAAAAGCGGGATTGGCATTTAATGAACTGGTAAGAACCGGGAAAGTAAAAGCGCCAATTGTTATTGGTCGTGATCATTTGGATACCGGCTCTGTGGCGTCGCCAAACCGGGAAACGGAATCCATGCTTGATGGTTCGGATGCAGTGGCCGACTGGCCCATCTTAAATGCACTGGTGAATACTGCCGGTGGCGCCAGCTGGGTATCCTTGCACCATGGCGGCGGGGTAGGGATGGGCTATTCTATTCATGCCGGTATGGTGATCGTTGCTGCCGGAACTGATGATGCAGCAGCAAGATTGAAACGTGTGTTGCGCAACGACCCGGGCATGGGTGTCATCCGTCATGCCGATGCAGGCTACACAACTGCTGAACAGACCGCAAAAGCCCATCATTTAAATATTGCTGAAAGATTGAGGAAGTAGTTTCCCTCTCTGAAGGAGAGGGACGGAAGGATGAGGGGGCTAAAGAAACACTGAAAGAAAACAATCTGGATTTTAAGAACCATCTGTAACCGTTTTTAAACTATCAACTTTAAACGACTTAAAGTCCTCCCTTCAGGAAGGATTTAGGAGGGTATATGATCAACTGGGGAATTATCGGCTGTGGTGATGTAACGGAAGTAAAAAGCGGACCTGCTTTTTCCAAAGTGCAGGACTCCCGGCTCGTGGCCGTGATGCGCCGCAACGCCACAAAAGCAGCTGACTATGCAAAACGGCACAACGTACCCAAATGGTACGCTGATGCGAATGAACTGATCCACGACCCGGAAGTAAATGCCATTTACATTGCCACACCGCCTTCCACGCATGAAGAATATGCACTCGCTGCCATCCGGGCCGGCAAACCGGTATATGTGGAAAAGCCCATGGCAGTGAATTATGCAGCAGCACAAAACATAGCGGATGCCGCCGCTGCCGCCAATGTGAAAGTAACGGTGGCCCATTACCGCAGGCAGTGGCCCCTGTTCCTGCGGTTAAAAGAATTGCTGCAGCAAAAAATAACCGGCGATATACGTTTAGTTCAGTTACAATTTAATAAACCTGCACCCACTGTTGCAGAACTGGCCGATGAAAAAATAGCCTGGCGGTTTGATCCGGCCATTGCGGGCGGCGGCCTCTTTCACGACCTGGCGCCGCACCAGCTGGATATCCTCTATTATTTATTGGGCGGTGTTAAAACCATACAGGGCATAGCCCGTAACCAGGGCGGTTATTATGCAGCAGATGATATTGTGACCGGGCAGCTGCTTTTTAACAGCGGTATCCTTTTCAGTGGTACCTGGTGTTTTACGGCTGCTGAAGCCGGCGATCATTGTACCATCATGGGCAGCGAAGGCAGTATTCATTTTAGTTTTTTCAACGGCCAGTATATCAGCGTAAAAAAAGGTATTCAAAGCACCCGTTTTGATTTTGATCCCCTGCCGCATGTGCAGCAGCCCATGATTGCCCAAACCGTACAATATTTCCTGGGTCATGCTCCTAATCCCTGCACGGCAGCAGAAGGAGCGGAGATCATGCGGTGGATTGAAACCATGAGCAATACAGGAAGATAAGTTTATTGAAGATTGGATTTGCGAAAGCGGCTGTGCATAAAAATATTTTTTAGTAACTTGTTTTTGAAAGATTTAAACAAAAGCGAGAGTTAAGCCAACAGAGACTTTCGCATATATACGAGTTATAGGCCATTTTAAACGAACCCCTACTCCTTACAAAATACTATGGAATATATTTCGACTTCAGCTCTTGCAAATGAGCTTGACATCAAATCAAGCGACTTGTTCGACAAATTAAAAGCACTTGGTTGGATAGAAAGAAAAAATGACAAGTGGATTCTCACCGACCTTGGCAAACAAAAAGGTGGACAGACAAGAACAAGTACCAAATTCGGAGAATTCATAGTTTGGCCTGAAAACATTTCTATTGAAGGTGGAAACGAAAAGAATAATGCAAAACTTATTAATGCGACAGCACTTGGTAAGCACTTTAATATTTCTTCACAACGACTTAATCTTTTAATAAATGAACTTGGCTGGATTGAAAAAACAATCGCAGGTTGGGGATTAACAAAACTTGGTAAAAGTTTAGGCGGCAGACAATTTGAACATGAAACTTCTGGCGGTTCTTATGTGTTATGGCCTGACACCGTTCTTCAAAACAAAGATTTATTAGAACAATTTAAGGAAACACCAAAAGAGAAACGAATATTGAAAGAAGCAAATCCTATCATAAACAAATCAGACACTGACACAGTTGATGATTTTAGGAAAAAGTATCCTGCCGAGTACCGCACTAAAGACGGCCATTATGTTCGTTCAAAAGCCGAGTTGACAATTGACGACTCCCTTTACTTATGGGGCATTGCTCACGCCTATGAAAAAAAACTTCCCAATACGACAGAGAATGTTTACTCTGACTTTCATATTCCATCGGGTAATGGGCGACCTAAAGCTGTTTACATTGAATATTGGGGCATGGAAAATGACGAAAAATATGATCAGCGAAAAAACAAAAAAATTGAGATATACAATAAACTTGGTTTAAGTCTAATTCAATTAAATGACGCCGACATAAAAAATATTGAAGATTCGCTTCAGAAATATTTGTTGCAGCACGGAATTAAAGTGAATTGACTAGAGAAAAACGGCCTATAACATTGATATTGCCAATAGCGGAGCTTGGCATTGAAACAATCAGCAGATGTAATTCTGCTGTGCTGCGGTTCGGGACCCGACGAATAAACCCAGCTTTAATTTTTTAATATTTAACTTTATCAAAAAACCAGGCAGCGGTTCTATGCGGATGAATATAAAATTCCCCACTATCAGCAATGCCTGCCCGTTACAAGCAACTTCAATTGACGGCTATGCATAAATTCATCTCAACATTTATACTAGGGCTGATAATTCAGCTTGCTTTTGGACAAGCAGAATTAAAAAGTGATTTTGACAATGCTGTCAAGTTTCTTCAATCTGACAATTATAAAAAATCGATTGACGCTTTTTCTAACATTCTTATAAAAGCGACAGACGATAAGTTAAAGAAGTACTGTTTTATTTATCGTGCATTTTCCTATAATGGACTAAACGACTTTAAAAACGCAATAAAGGACCTTGACAAAGCAATTGAACTAGATCCAAACGACCTTGCTTCGTATACTGACCGAGGAAAAACAAAAGCATATGTAAAAGATATTGAGGGTGCTAAAAAAGACTTTCTATTTATATTAACTAAAGACAGTACAGGCGGACAAGCAGAAGCTGCATTTTATTACTTAGGGAAGATTGCATATAATGAAGGGCAATTTGAGCAATCAATAAAGTATTACGACAAACTGCTTGCTTTAGCTCCGAAAGACAGTGAGGCATATTTTAATAGAGCCGTCGCAAAAGGGCTGATAATGGATGTGGCTGGCTCAATAAAGGATTATGACAAAGCAATAGAAATAAATCCAGATTATATGGAGGCATATGCTAATCGCGGAGTTGCTAAAATCAATATGCTGACTACAAAAGGAAACATTCAGCCGACAAAAGAACAAACAAGTGATGGTTGTGCAGACTTGAAAAAAGCTAAACAACTTGGCGACAAGACGGTTGACGACATGATTTTTATTTATTGCGACAAAAAATAGACAGCGATCCTTGTAGCATTGCCAATGCTTCAGCGTTATGTAACACCCGTCAAGAAAGAAAGACCAATGAATTATCAAATATTTGAACCCAATGATGACTTAACGGCGCTTGTTAAATGTTATTGGACATTGGAAGGCCCGAAAGAAGAAATGCCCGAAAAGCAAATCATCGTTCCTGACGGCTGTATGGAAATGATTTTTCATTACGGGGATTTTTACAGGCAATATACCGGAAACGGGAACAGTATTATCCAGCCAAAATGTTTTGTAATCGGGCAACTGACACGGCCGCTTGAAATAGAACCGACCGGAGCAACAGGTATTTTTTCCGTCCGTTTCCATCCAAACGGTTTTTTGCCTTTTGCAACTATTCCGATAAAGGAAATGGAAAATACGGCCGTTTCGTTGGAAAAATTGTTTGGACAAGACGGACAGGAAATTGAACAAACCATTTTACGGGCTGCCTCAACTTCTGAAAGAATAGAACTGATTGAAGCATTTTTGCTCAGCCGGCTGACAAACACCGGAATTATTGACCGCATTATAAAATCAACTGTTGAAACCATTTTGACAGCCAACGGACAACTTTCGGTTGATGAACTTTCAAAACAGACTAATATCAACCGCAGGCAATTGGAACGCAAATTTTCATCAGCCATTGGGTTGAGCCCGAAACAACTTTCAAAAACCATCAGGTTACAGGCTACACTTAAAATGTTGCTGAACAAACAATTTACAAGCCTTACTGCTTTGGCTTACGAAAACGACTATTACGACCAGGCTCACTTCATCAAAGACTTCAAAGACCTGACAGGATTTACACCAAAAGAATTTTACGGCGACAAGCTGAAAATGTCTTCACTTTTTTACGGAACTGATTAACCTTGTCGCATTTTTACAATTTTACGTTTTAAAGGCATTGCAATTTTGCTACTTAACGTAAAATAATCTGACAATGGAAAATTTAATCAATTGGTTTGAAATCCCTGCAACGGATTTCAGCAGGGCAGTAACATTTTATAAAGCTATTCTTGGATTAGAAATCAAGGAAACCGAAATGTTTGGCACCCAAATGGGTTTCTTTCCGGCTGACGGCAAAAATGTATCGGGAGCAATCGTACAAGGCGAAGATTACAGGCCTTCAGCAGACGGGGTTATCGCTTACCTGAATGGCGGAAACGATTTGCAAAATGTATTGGACAAAATAGAAACTAACAACGGAAAAGTGATTGTCCCGAAAACACAAATCAGCCCGGAAATGGGATATTTCGGGATGTTCATTGACACGGAAGGAAACAAAATGGCAGTTCATTCAATCGGATAAAACTATGAAAACAGGAATAAAAATTTTAACCGCAATTGTTGTTTTGGCTGTTCCTGGTGCCTGGACAATAAAACAAACAAACGATATTACAAAAGCAGAATGGCTTACCGGCACCTGGGAAAACAAAACAACAAGAGGAAGTATTTACGAAACCTGGAATAAAATCAGCGAAACAGAATTCGCAGGAAAAAACTATATCGTAAAAGAAAAAGACACGGTTGTATTTGAAAACATCCGGTTGGTACAGGAAAAAGACAGTTTGTTTTATATCCCGGCAGTCAAAAACCAAAATGACGGGCTACCTGTCCGTTTTGCGAACAAAACCATTTCAGAAACGCAGTTAGTTTTTGAAAATCCGCAACACGACTTTCCACAAATTATTTCTTATACAAAAATCACCCCGGACTCATTGGTGGCCGAAATTTCGGGAACTAAAAACGGGCGGGAACGCAGACAACTGTTTCCAATGAAACGTGTGCATTAAAAAGGCAGTTGCACAATAGCAGATGCTTTTCAAAAGCAGCGCTGGGCGTTGGAATAATGAGCTGCGGTAATTCTGCCGGGTTCAGGGATAGGCGAAAAAGCCCGGCTTTAGTTCTTTAATATTTAACTTTATCAAAAATCAGGCAGCGGTACCGGACAGACTGAACATAAAATACCGCCCGCCAATGCATTAATGTATGCGTATCCTATGACCAACCAACAACATAAAGACTGGTATTTAAAATGGATTTTTTAAAAGGCAATTACAACAGCATTTCAGTCACAATTTTTGTGTTGGCAATTGTTATTGCTCATATTTTTTCAACCAATAATTATGACTGGACAAAAAACACAATCAGTGACTTAGGCTCGCAAGGCTATGACAGAAGCCTGATTATGCAGGTTGGCTTCGTAGTGTTTGGGCTGACATTATCGGCAGGTCTTTTACTCAAAGGTTTGACCTGGCGGACAACGCCCATTTTAATTTATGCTTTGTGTGTAGGCCTGACAGGTATATTTTGCACAAAGCCGTTTTTCAATTCTAATAATTATTCTGTTTCACAAGCGGCGGTTCATTCTGCACTGGCTCAAATTGCAGGCGCCGCTTTCACGATTGGTATTTTGATTCAACTATTTTATTCAGCTGATAAGACCGGAAAATGGATCCATTTTTCTTTTTTTATGCTGGTCGCCGGATTTTCTGCATCATTCGGGCTTTTAAAAAATTACCAGGGCATTGCTCAAAGGCTTTTGTACCTGACAAGTTTTATCTGGCTAATCAAATTTTATAAACCCTGACGGGAAATGACTAAAGAAGAGGGTAAATGCTAACATCGTTTGGTAAGCATAGTGATCGCTCAACATACTGACAATTCAGACCGAAATGGCAATACCGGAAAACAAGGATGAACTGCTAAAAGCAATTGCTGACAACTATAAAAAATTGACAGATGAACTTTCAGGTATTCCAGTTGACCTGGCAGAAAAAAAAGAACTTGAAGGCCATTCAAAAAGTACGTTAATGAGTATCAACAATCTTGTGGCTTACCTTGTTGGCTGGGGGCAGTTGGTTCTGAAGTGGCACGACAAAAAAAGTAAGGGACTTGATGTTGACTTCCCGGAAACAGGTTTTAAGTGGAATGAACTGGGACTACTTGCACAAAAGTTCTACAGGGACTACGAAGATGATAACCTGAAGACGCTTAAAACAAAACTTGACAAGACGACAAACAAAATAATCGGTTTGATTAAAAGTAAAACGAACAAAGAACTTTATGAAACGGTTTGGTATGACAAATGGACATTGGGAAAGATGATACAATTTAACACGTCCTCACCCTTTAAAAACGCAAAGGACAGGATTAGAAGATGGAAAAAAGTAAGGCAGCTGAAATAACAAAAATACCAGCCAGTTAAAATAGCCTGAGCAGCTGTCGTATTCTGCAGGTGTGAGACTGCCGAAATTGAAAACAGAATAAAAAATACAGCAAACCTGTTTTAGCCGGGTTGACAGCCGTTGCAATAACCCTATCGCAACGGCTGTCCCGCTCCGGTATTCCCCTTTGCAATAATTATTTCCATCCTCCACCCAGGGCCCGGTAAATAGTAATAACTGAATTAAAAAGCTGCTGCTTGTTTTCCGCCACTTCCAGTTTGGTTTGCAAAGCGTCCCTTTGTGTCATCAGCACTTCGAGATAATCAGCCCGTGCGGCTTTAAATAATTCGGTGGAGATATCCACCGAAGCCGCCAGTGTATCGGCCTGTTTCATTTTTAACCCGTATTCCTGCTGCCTGTTTTTTAAATTGGAGAGCCCGGTGGATACTTCCACATAAGCATTCAGGATACTGCGTTCATAGTTATACAGCGCCTGTATCTGTCTTGCGTTGGCGTTGTAATATTCTGCTTTAATAGCATTTTTATTAATAAGCGGGCCGGCCACATCACCGGCTAATGAAAACAACAGGGATTCGGGGAACCGGGCTAAATAGGCGGGGTTAAATGCCTGCAAACCCAGGCCGGCTGTAATAGTGAAGCGGGGATAGAATTCAGCTTTTGCCGCACGCAGATCCAGTTTTGCAGCCTGCAATTCCCACTCTGCCTGTTTTATATCGGGCCGGTTACTCAATAGTTGTGACGGAATGCCTGCTGCTACTGCGGCAGGTACCAGGTTCAGGATACCTGATCTGTCCCTTTCCACCGGCTGCGGGTAGCGGCCCAGTAAAAAATTGATTTCGTTTTCCTGCGCTTTTATTTTTTGAAGTAAGTCATATTCCAGGCTTTGTGAACCCAGCACTTCGGCTTCAAATTTTTTAACGGCTAACTCATTGGCAGCGGCGGCCTGTTTTTGGATACGCACAATTTCCAACGCATTCTGCTGCAGTTTTATGTTTTGCTGCACAATATCCAGCTGGTTATCCAGGCTCAGCAGTTCATAGTAAGCGTTCGCTATTTCGCCAATTAAATTGGTTACCAGGAAATTTCTGCCTTCCACGGTAGCAAGGTAGCGGTCAACAGCAGCCTGTTGTGAATTGCGCAGTTTTTTCCATACATCGAGTTCCCAGCTTGCGGCCACAGCTCCCCGGTAATCGGGCAACCATTCCGGCACTTCTTTGCCGGGTTTGATTTCAGTAGAAGCATCACCGGCTCCCTGACTGGTATAACGTCCCACTTTTTCAATACCCATTCCGCCGCCTGCTTCCACTTTGGGTAAATACTCCCCCTTACGGATCCGGATTTCATTGCGGACAATTTCAATTTCCTGTAAAGTGATATTGAGTTCCTGGTTGTTCCTGAGGGCGGTATCTATTAACGCCACAAGGTATTT
Organism: Chitinophagaceae bacterium UBA4411; assembly: GCA_002400415.1. Classification (GTDB taxonomy): domain Bacteria; phylum Bacteroidota; class Bacteroidia; order Chitinophagales; family Chitinophagaceae; genus CADEDV01. Next base: position 150,591 of record DGQP01000014.1, on the reverse strand, counting down.
GTCAGTAAAAAAATCCCGCCACTTTACGTTACCACTGCTTGCCGTATCCGTATTGTTTTCAAATACTGCAGGGGCTTCTTTTACTTTGGGTGCCTGCACCAATGCCGGCGTTTTGCAGCCGGTGCACAATATCCCGCTAAATGCCAGGATTGCCAGGATGTATTTAGTAGGTTGGTTCATTATTGTCTAATTCTTCTGTTAATGGATTTTCCCACTGGTCTTCCACAATGGGTTTGTTTTCGATCATTTTTGCAAAGAGGTAATAAAGTCCGGGTATCACTAATACGCCAAAGATGGTCCCCAGCAGCATACCACCTGCCGCAGCAGAACCAATTGTCCTGTTTCCAACAGCGCCGGGGCCTGTGGCAAATACCAATGGGATCAGTCCTGCAATGAATGCAAATGAGGTCATCAGGATGGGACGGAAACGGGAGGCGGCCCCTTCAATGGCTGCCTGCAATACTGTTTTGCCTGCAGCATGTTTTTGCGCCGCAAACTCCACAATCAGCACGGCGTTCTTACCCAGCAAACCGATCAGCATCACCATGGCCACCTGCGCATAGATATTGTTTTCCAATCCCAATAGTTTTAAGAATAAAAACGCCCCGAATATCCCCGCAGGCAAAGAGAGGATCACAGGCAACGGCAATACAAAACTTTCGTATTGTGCAGAGAGCAGCAGGTACACAAAAACTAAACTGATGATAAAAATATAAATGGCCGTATTGCCCTGCGCCACTTCATCTTTGGATATACCGGCCCAGTCAATACCAAAACCCCTGGGCAGCGTTTTTTGTGCCACTTCCTTAATGGCATCAAGAGCTGCGCCACTGCTGTAGCCGGGTGCAGCTGAGCCGCTGATCTCGGACGCATTGTATAAATTATGCCGGGTTATTTCCGATAAACCATATACTTTTTCCATATGCATAAAGGCAGAGAACGGAACCATTTCATCTTTGTTATTCTTTACATATAGTTTCAGAATATCCTCCGGCAGAGCACGGTATTGCGGCAATGCCTGGACCATGACTTTATATTGCCGGCCAAAACGGATGAAATTGGTTTCATAATTACTACCCACTAAGGTGGAAAGAGAATTCATGGCATTATCAATGGTTATTCCTTTTTGCTGTGCCGCATCATTATCAACTATCAGCATGTATTGCGGGAAGCTGGCACTGTAAAAACTGAAGACAGAAGCAAGTTCTTTCCGTTTGCTGAGTGCACTGACAAAGTTTTTGCTTGCCGTTTCCATCTGTTTGAAATCACCGGTGCCGGCTTTATCCAGCAGGCGTAATTCAAAACCACCGGCTGCCCCATACCCGGGAACGGCAGGCGGGGGAAAGAATTCAATATTGGCGCCCTGGATATCTTTTGTTTTTTCTTCAAACTCCTTAATAATCTCCTGCACTGAATGTTTACGTTCACTCCAGTCTTTCAGGTTTACTAAGCAGGTACCTGTATTGGCAGCAGTACCTTCTGATAAAATTTCATAACCCGCCAGCGATGAAACTGATTTTACACCCTCGATATTTTGTGCAAGTGTTTGCAATTGCTTTACCACAGCATCCGTCCTTTCCAGGGTGGAGCCCGGGGGTGTTTGCACGATGGCATAAAACGTACCCTGGTCTTCATTCGGTATAAACCCGGAGGGTAATTGTTTGCTGATCAAAAATGTGGCGGCAGAAAACCCGATCAATGCTGCAAAGGTTATCACCCGCCTGTTTACGATAATACCAATTACTTTTTTGTATTTACCCAGGACTCTTTCAAACCAGTTATTAAACCCGGTGAGAACGCTGTTAAAAATATTTTTCTTCTTCTTTCCCTGGTGTTTATCCTTTAACATCGCTGCGCATAGTGCCGGAGTTAAGGTTAATGCCACCAAGCCGGATAAAATGATGGAGGTGGACATAGTGATGGAAAACTGCCGGTAGAAAACTCCCACCGGTCCCGTCATAAAGGCTACCGGGATAAACACGGCGGCCATCACCAACGTAATTGCGATAATAGCCCCGCTGATTTCATGCATGGCTTCTTCCGTTGCATAGACAGGGCTTAATCCTTTTTCCTCCATTTTGGCGTGCACCGCTTCCACCACCACAATGGCATTATCCACCACAATACCAATTGACAATACCAATGCAAAAAGGGTAATGAGGTTGAGGGTAATACCAAAAACCTGCATGAATAAGAATGTTCCCACCAGCGAAACAGGTACCGCAATAGCCGGGATTAAAGTGGAACGCCAGTCGCCAAGGAATAATAATACCACCAGGCCCACCAGTATAAATGCTTCCACCAGGGTGTGCAATACTTTTTCGATAGACGCATCTAAGAATTTGGATACATCATAACTGATTTCATAATCCATCCCTTTCGGAAAAGAGTTGGCTTTAATCTCAGCTAACTTGGCCTTTACGTTCTTAATTACCTGCTGCGCATTACTGCCATACGATTGTTTAATAACAATAGCCGCTGATGGTTTTCCATTCAGCTTGGAATAGATATCATAATAGCTGCTTCCGAATTCCACATCGGCCACATCTTTAATCCGCAGCATTTCACCATCAGGACTGGAACGAAGAACAATGTTTTCATAGCCCTCCTTTGTTGTGTAACGCCCCGGATATTTCAAAACATATTCAAATGCCTGGGAAGATTTACCCGAAGCTTCACCCGTTCTCCCGGGAGAGGCTTCGAGACTTTGTTCATCCAGCGCTTTGAGTACTTCATCTGCGGAAATCTTGTAAGCTGTCATCCGGTCCGGCTTCAACCAGATACGCATAGCATATTCACGGTTACCCAGCACATCGGCAAAACCCACGCCATCCACACTTTTTAACTCGGAGAGCAGATTGATGTCTGCAAAATTGAAGAGGAATTTTTCGTCAATACCGGGATCATTACTGTACAGATTCACATACAATAACATGTTAGATTCCTCCCGGGATATCTTTACGCCTTCACGAACCACAATGGGAGGGAGCTTGTTGATAACGGAAGCCACCCGGTTCTGTATATTCAGCGATGCCACGTTAGGGTCTGTACCGGAGTTGAACACAACCTGTATGGAAGCCTCCCCGTCATTACCGGCATCCGATGCGATGTATTTGATACCGGGTACACCGTTAATCGCCCTTTCAATGGGAATAACCACGGCTTTAATCATCAGTTCACCATTGGCGCCGGGATACTCCGCAGTGATATTTACCTTGGGTGGCGAAATGGAAGGGAACTGGGTAACGGGTAATTGCAACAGGGCAATAACACCCAGTATCGTGATCATGAGTGATATTACTATGGAAAGTACCGGCCTGTGTATGAATTTATTGAACATTTTTTCTTACTGGATTAATAGGTTATTGCTTAATGAGCTGAAGAGAGGATACCACTTCCCGGGGATCGATAAACTTGTATTCAATGTGATCATCATCTTTTATATTCTGAACACCTTCCAGTACAATTTTATCGCTATCTTCTAAACCGGATTCAACCACATAGAGGTTTGACAGGCGGTACTTCACCACGATATTTCTTGATTTTACGTTGTTGTCCTTATCCACTACAAAAACATATACCTTGTCCTGCAACTCGTAAGTGGCTTTTTGCGGGATCACCAGTGAATTCCTGACCGGAACCGTCATCTGAACTTTACCGGTTTCACCATGTTTCAGCAATAAATCAGGGTTTGGAAACCTGGCACGAAAGGCGATATTACCCGTCTCGTTATCAAATTGTCCCTCTACTGTTTCCACCACACCTTTTTGCTGATGCAATTGATTATTGGCAAGTACCAGCGATACATTTTGGATATGCCCGGTATCCGCCTGTGCTTTATATCCCAGGTACTCCGTTTCAGGAACATTGAAATAAGCATACACCGATTTGTTGTCTGATAAAGTTGTGAGCAAGGCGCCTTCATCAATCAAGCTTCCCAGTTTTAAGGGAATGCGGTCAATCACCCCGTCAAAAGGAGCCCTGATCTCAGTGAGGGAAAGATGCAATTGTGCCAGCGCCAGGTCTGCCTTAGCCTCATCTAATTTGGCTTGTGCAATGGCAGTCTCCGATTTGGATACAATATTTTTATCGGAAAGTGTCTTTGTGTTCATCAATTCCAGTTCAGCTTCTTTTACGACAGCCTGCGCTTTTAATAACTCCGCCTCGTACATGGTGGGCACTATTTTGAAAAGCAACTGCCCGGCCTTTACATAGCGGCCTTCATCAGCATTGATACTTTGCAGGTAGCCCTTTTCCTGTGCCCGTATTTCAATATTTTTTAATGACTGGATCTGGGCAACATAATCTTTGGAAAAGGACGTGTCCACCCGCAGGGGACTGGTTACCGTGTATTGTACAGGTTGTTCTTTTTCTTCCTTTTTATTTTTGCAGGAAGCCACCAGTAAAAGAGTACATAAACTGCCAAATATTAATTTCATCTTCATTGAATAACTATTTTGAATGCCGGTAAAAAATCGGATATCCGGCTGTGTGAACAGCCTGATGCAGGAATACTCGCCAATGCAGTAAACCCGGAAACGGGCGCTGGCTTAACAAACGATCACTAATCACATGGATGCCAGCAGGGGGAAGGCCAGGTCTTTTAAATTCTTATTACCCGGTGGAGGATATATTTCCTGGATGCAGGAAAAGTGTAAGTACAGCCTGAAAACAGCTGTGCGTGAATTAAGTCAGCATAATTACAACCGGAAGTATTATAAGTGGTGCTGAGGCAGAGATAAGAAATCTTTTTTTTGATGGAAGAGAACTCGTCTTCTTCATAACCCCAATCAGCTGTGCAAACAGGAATTTCTTCCTGCTGGTTTTCGCTGAGTACAGCGCTGTGCTTATTAAAAACAATTGAGGAAACCGAATTATCTTTTAATGGCTGGCACGAAGAAACAATGCCCGGAATATGAGCAGACAGGAAAAAAAATAAAAAAAACAGGTAGAATGTTGTCCGTGCTTTCATTTTGCTGAACAAAAATATCATCTGCCGGCTTTTTTAAAATAGTATAAATCTTTTTAATAAATCTTTAACATGCGCTGTTGAATTGGATGTTCCTGCCGGGCGACGGGGAAATAATAGAAAATATAATAACAAAATCATGACCGTGTAAGCGGTAAATTTGATCATTCAACGATTAACTGATGTTCAGAAATTTATTGCCAGCTGTTATTCTTGTTTCCTTTTCATTGTTACTCACAGTGACTGTAACCGCTCAAAAGGTAAAAGAGCCCCAAGCCACAAACCCGGCATGGTCTAAACCCTGCCAGCCATTTCGTATTGCCGGCAACCTGTACTATGTGGGAACCTATGACCTGGCCTGTTATCTTATTACGACTCCTGAAGGGCATATCCTGATCAATACCGGGCTGGCCGCTTCTGTCAGCCAGATCAAAGAAAATATCAAAACTCTTGGCCTGAAGTATGCGGATATCAGGATACTGCTGACCACGCAGGCCCATTATGATCATATGGGTGCCATGGCAGCAATAAAGAAACAAACCGGTGCTCAGCTGATGGTGCATGAAAAAGAAGCAGAAGTGTTGAAAGATGGCGGTCAGTCAGATTATGCGCTGGGTGGAAAGGGGAGCAGCTTTAAGCCGGTTACCCCCGACCACTTATTACAGGACGGCGATACTATCCGGTTGGGTCAGATGCAATTGAAACTGCTGCATCATCCCGGCCACACCAAGGGCTCTTCCAGTTTTCTGTTTACCGTGAATGATGGCCAGCGTTCTTACAAAGTGCTTATCGCCAATATGCCCTCTATCGTTACAGAGAAACCATTTGCTGAAGTAAGCAGCTACCCGGAGATCAGGAACGATTATGCGTATACATTAAAGGCAATGAAAAATATTTCATTTGATATATGGCTCGCTTCACATGCCAGCCAGTTTAACCTGCACAGCAAGCATAAGCCGGGTGATGCTTATAATCCGTCTGCTTTTGCAGACCGTGCAGGTTATGATGCTGAACTCGCCGGGTTGCAGCAGGAATATGATGCAAAACTGAAGCAATAACCGTAGCACACTTTTCGCCTGTTGACAATAAGTTTACGGTTTACCGTGATAAGAGGCGTTGGCGAAAAAAGTATTTTTGACAGGTGAAACATTTATTGAATAACCCCGTCTATCATGCATTACTTTCCGGCGACCGTCATCTCAGTTTTGGAACGGCCGCTGTGAAATACTTTGCCGAAGAAGTATCTCCTTTTGCAGGTTTTGAAGAAAATTATTCTAAAGGATTCGCAGAGCTTTATGAGCAACTCCCTGCCGGCCGTAAAATTCTGTATGCAATCCCATCTGTGATTCACGAACCGCCCGGCTGGCAGTTGCTGCTTGAAGTGGAAGGATTACAATTTGTGTACAAAGGAGGCCTTCCCGTTAAAACCGGCCACAGCGATATCATTGCATTGGAAGAAAAACATGTTCCGCAGATGATTGAACTGGCTGCGCTGACTAAGCCGGGGCCTTTCGGGTTAAGAACCATTGATTTTGGATTTTACCATGGCATTTTTGATGACGGAAAACTGGTGGCAATGACCGGGCAACGCCTGCATGTTGGAAATTTTACGGAAATCAGTGCGGTTTGCACACATCCTGCTCATACCGGTAAGGGCTATGCGTATACCTTAATTGAACAGCAGTTAAAAATCATCCTGCAACAGGAACAACAACCATTCCTGCATGTCCGGGCTGATAATGAACGGGCCATTGCCCTCTACCAGCGCATGGGCTTCCGGGTTTCCCGGCCAATGAATTTTTATTTTATGAAGAGGAGATAAGCGGCCGGAAGGCATCAGTGATCTTCTCCATATTCCTTGTTGATCGCTTCAATGATCGTTTTCATCTTGGCAATACAAACATCGTATCGGTCCACGATCTCTTTTACCGAAGTGAGGGTGATGGAAATATTAAACGATTGATCTGTTCCCAGTATTGCCAGCAAGCTGGTGGTACTGTCAGTAACTCTCCGGGTATTGAGTGCAACATATTCCCAGAGCTTTTGCTTCTTAGTCGTATAGAAATCGGTGCTGGCAATCAGGTTAGGTATATTTTCCTGGTAGAGATCCATAATATTATTCTGAAGTTCTTTGTCCCGGATCGTTCCAATTTTCCCGGAAGATTTGAATCCTTCAAACCGCCCGCTGTTGGGCACCAGTCCTGTTGTATTGAACAGCGAGTTAATATACTTTTTCATGCTGTCGGGATTCAACGGTTCATTCATCTTCCTGCCGGTGATATAACTAAACCCCTTACTGCTCTTCTCAAAAGATTTAATATCCTCCTTCATCTCGGTGATGTCTGTTTCAAGATCCTGTTTTAATCCCAGCAGGAATTCTTTGGTCTCATGCTGCTGGTGTTTGTTTTCGCTCCGGTCATGCAGGTAAATGGAAAGGCTGACTGCAAATACGATAATAATGATCTCTAAAAAGAATTCACCCACTTTGTGCCAGAATCCTTTTTTACTTCCCCAGATGCCAACTATTTTTTTGGTGTGCTTGATTACTTCCTGTTCTGCCATTTTATTTTTTTGAAGCCATAAATATACTCCGGTTCACGAAATTCAAAATGATTAAACAGAAGTTTTCTGCTGCAGGACTTACTGGCTTTTCGGGTCATTAATCTTCTTCAGAAAATTAGCCCGGTATGTTTCACCCACCGGGAGTTGCCGGTTATTGATCAGCACCCTGTTTTTTTCAACCGAACTGATCCTGCCCATTGCCACGATATAGGATTTGTGGATGCGGGAAAATAAATGTGATGGTAATTCATTTTCAAAATAGGAGAGACTCTGCAAAGTGAGGGTCCTGGCCCCGTCAATACTGTGAATGGCGATATAATCCCGCATAGCTTCCAGGTAAAGTATATTACTGAAATCAATTCTCACCAGTTTATATTCGCTTTTTACAAACAGGTAATCAGCCAGGCCGGTTATTTTTTCCGGATAGGGAGCGGGTAATTTTTGTATGGCTTTATTAAAGCGTTCCGGTGAAACAGGTTTGAGCAGGTAATCCACCACATTGTATTCATATCCTTCCAGCGCAAATTCCGGGTAAGCTGTTGTTAAAATAATCCGGCAATTATTTCCTGCCAGTTGCATAAACTCAATGCCGGTCAGCTCCGGCATATGAATATCAAGGAATACAAGATCGGCCTCCCCGGACTGTACCCGCTGCAATCCTTTTAAAGGGCTGGTGGTGATATCAACCAGTTGCAATACGTCTGTCTGCCGGATATAATCAGCCAGCAGGTTCAATGCGAGTGGTTCATCATCTATGACAAGACAGCGGTACATGATTCAGAATACAGGTATAAGAAGCTGAACAGTAAAGATATTATCCTTTTGCCCGGCAATGAAAGAATACTCCTCCGGCCGGAATGATAATTCAAGCCGGCGTTGCAGGTTTTTTAATCCGACCCCGCCCGTTGCTGGAGGCCGGCTGTTTATTTTATTTGCAACAGTGAGTTTTAGTTTTGTGCCTGTTTTTTCAGCGGTGATTATAAACGGGTATAGCGGATCGGCAAGGTCTCCGTGTTTGATTGCATTTTCAGCAAGCGGGAAGAGCAGCAGTGGCATTACCTGGCAGGCAGTTGCTTCTTCTGCTACCTGTAACCGGTAATTCAATTTGTAATCACGGCGAAGTTGCTCGATCTCCAGCAGGTTGCGGATATACCCGGTCTCTTTTTCCAGGCTTGTATTCTTTTCTTTTTCATAGGTTACATAGCGCATCATATCACTCAGCTTCAAAACGGCTGTTGCAGTTTGCGGATGCTGCTCATACGCCAGCGAATAAATATTATTTAATGAATTAAAAAGAAAATGAGGGTTCATCTGCGCCTGCAGAAAATTGAGTTCTGCTTTTCTATGCTGTTCCAGCAATTCCACTTTCTGCCGGTGCTGGCGAAACAGTTCATCGAAAAGAAAGAACACAAAGCCAATAAATATTTTAATGGAGCCGAAATAGATATTATCAATGATGTAAAAGCGGATGGTGGTGGAAGGCCTGTAATTACCGGTTCCGACAAGCTGCGGCATCAGTACTTCCTCAAGCAGGTAGCGGAAAACAATATAAAAGACAAGCAGCCCGGTTATGGCCAGTGCCAGTTTCCAGCGCGGCCGGGCATAATAGAATTTCCGGAAGACAAAAAAATGCGCCAGCAATACCGTAAGCAATGTGTAGCTGTAATAAGTGATATCGAAGGCCTCAAATTGCTTTTGCCAGTTATAAGCTATCCCGGCATTCGTATTACCCATCCATCCAAACCCGAAAAAGTAAAGAAAGAAGAAAATGATATAGGACAATAAAACAGCCGGTTGTGACATGGAACAAATCTACTGTATGTGAACGATTGCCGGTGTTTCTGTCTGCAAACGGGGCGATTTCATCTGCCTGCAAAATGAACAATATTATTTGCAGACGTAACATGCCGGTTGGGCGATTTGATTTTTCCCGCTTGTATCAATTATTAAATTTTGCCAAAAAAAGAAATGAAAAACAAATTCATACTTCCTGCATTGTTATTGCTCCCGGTATTCGTAATGTCACAAAAAGTTGACTGGAAAAAAATAAATAGTTATCCCCCGGACAAAGTATTGTTAGGAGGTGAACGGCGGCCCACACAGGTGTTGCTGCTGGGTACATTTCATTTTGGCTATCCGAACCTGGACGGGCATAAAACTGATTCATCGTTGTATGTGGATGTCAAATCTGCACAGCGCCAGCGGGAAATTGAAGAACTGGCAGAAGTTATTGAACGTTTCCGGCCAACACGAGTTTATGTGGAATCCGGTGATCAATCCCGGATCGATTCCCTGTATAATGAATACAGGCAGGGGCACTACCAACTGGGCCGCAACGAGATTTACCAAATTGGTTTCCGTGTTGCTGGTCATTTAAACCACTCAAAACTATATGCAGTGGATGCCTGGCCTTTTTCCGGCGAATTCAGTGACCAGTATAAATGGATTGACTCTTTATGGAATTTTTCTGCACCCGTTGATTCTGCCCGGGATAAATACTGGGCCAAAAAATACAAAGAGTGGTATACTTCCAATGATTCGTTAAAACTCAGATTAACGATGTTAGAAAATTTCCTGTTTATGGCAGAACCTGCAACGCTTCAGCGCATGCACGGGCACTATGTAGCGAGTGGTTTCAGTACAAAACCTTTGTCGGCACATGACGGAGGTCAGCAGGGACCGGATATCCTTTCTATCTGGTGGTATAACCGGAATTTGCGGATCTTCAATAAAATTCTCCGCACCCGGCCCACGGCAGAAGATCGTATTGTTGTTCTTTTTGGAAACGGGCATATGCCCATCTTAAGACAGTGTTTTTATTCATCCCCTGAATTTCAGATCGTGGAATTAAAAAGCCTGCTGAAGAAGTAGCGATACGCTACAAAGAAGAATCAATCTGCGGTACCGTATCTTTACTGTCAAATAAAGGTATGGAATTAGGCATCGGCATGTTTGGAGATAATCATTATGATAAGGATGGCAAACCTCTGCCTCCGGGTCAGCGCCTGCAGGAACTGATTGAAGAAATCAGGCTGATGGATGAAGTGGGGATTGATTTTTATGGTATCGGGGAACACCATCGCCCGGACTATGCTGTATCCGTCCCCGAAATCATATTAGCGGCAGCAGCTACTGTTACAAAAAGTATTAAACTCGGCAGTGCTGTTTCTGTTTTAAGTTCGGCTGACCCGGTAAAATTATACCAGAGTTTTGCAACAATCGACCTGATCAGCAATGGCCGGGCCGAACTGATGGCCGGCCGCGGCAGCTTTATTGAATCCTATCCCTTGTATGGCTATAACCTGCAGGATTATGATGAACTTTTTGAAGAAAAGCTGGACCTGCTCCTGCAGATCAATAACCAGAATCCAATTACCTGGAAAGGTAAATTCAGGCCTGCCCTGAAGAATCAGCAAGTGTTGCCCCGTGCAGTCAACGATCATTTGAATATCTGGATTGCTGTGGGAGGCACACCGGAGAGTGTGTTGCGGGCGGCTAAATATGGTTTGCCGGTAATCTTTGCGATCATAGGAGGTAACCCCGTTCAATTCAAGCCATTGTTTGATTACTATAAACAGGCCTGGCAGGAGTTCGGGCATGACAGGAACAATTTCCGGGTGGGAGTGCATATGCATGCATTCTTCGGGGACGACAGCCGGCAAACAGCTGATGAGTATTATCCCATCTATTCGTCACAAATGAACAGGGTGGGCAGCACCCGTGGCTGGCCGCCTTACCAGCGTCAGCAGTATGATACAGGCCGGGGAAGTAAAGGTCACCTGGTCATTGGTGATGCCAATGAAGCCATTGATAAAATTTTGCAACTGCATGAATTGTTTGGCCTCTCCCGTTTCTCTGCCCATGTGGATGTGGGTGGCCCTTCACATGCTTCGCTGATGAAATCCATTGAAATATACGGAACCCAAATAGCTCCCAAAGTAAGAGAGGCTTTGAAATGAAAATAAACTGTTGCATTTACTTTCCTTCAGCCGGGCAACAGCTTCCGAAATCAGAGTTTTCTTATTTTTAGCTCTATAAATACCGTCAATGAAAAAGTATTGCTTGTTTATAGTGTTGTTGATCTCGTTGCGTTCTTCAGCACAGGATAACTACTGGCAACAACAGTTACAGTATACCATCAGCGCTTCCCTGAATGAAACGGCAAAAAGTATTACGGGTACGGAAACGCTGGTGTATAAAAATAACTCACCTGTTTCCCTGAATTTTATCTGGTTTCATTTGTGGCCCAATGCTTATAAAAATGATTCAACTGCGCTTTTTAAACAATTGCAGCGGGATACATCGAGGGCAAAAAAACTGGAGAATCCCGGTCGTGGTTATATTGACGGGCTTGCTTTTACTGTTGATGGAAAGGCGGCCGGAACAGAGCTGCATCCGCAGCATATTGATATTATAAAACTGCTCCTGGAAAAGCCTTTAGCTCCCGGCGATTCAGTTCGCATTTTCACACCTTTTCACGTGGTATTACCCACTTATTTTTCCCGTTCCGGTTACGCAGATGGGGAAATCATGGCTTGCCAGTGGTATCCTAAACCGGCTGTATTTGACAAAGACGGCTGGCACGAAATGCCTTACCTGGACATGGGTGAGTTTTACAGTGAATATGCTACTTATGATGTGAGTCTCACTGTCCCTTCGGCCTGTGTAGTGGGAGCTACGGGTAATTTATTGACGCAGGCAGAACTGGATGCTTACAAAAAAACCGGGGCTGTGAACAACAGCGACCGAAAAGGTAAACCGGTTTTGTACAAACCCGTTATGACCACGGCTGCCAAAACATTACAGTATCATGCAGAACAGGTACCTGATTTTGCCTGGTTTGCTGATAAGGATTTTGTGATCCAATATGATACGGTTCAATTACCCTCCGGGAAAATTGTGGATGCTTTTTCCTATTACCATAACAAAAAGAATACGATCTGGGAAAACAGTATTGATTTTGTAAAAGATGGTACCCGGAAATACAGCGAATGGGTGGGAGAGTATGGTTACCCTGTTGTACAGGCGGTGGAAGGTCCTGCCAATAATTCAAGTGGTGGTATGGAATACCCGATGATTACATTGATCACAAGTCCCAAAGCTGAAAAAGAAGCGCTGGACGGAGTCATTGCCCATGAAGTGGGGCACAACTGGTTCATGGCGATGCTGGGCAGTAATGAAAGGATGCATACATGGATGGATGAAGGGCTCAATTCATATTATCATTTTCGTTATGAAGCGGAGAAGTACCGTTATAATTCCGTCTTTGGCGATCAGATACCGGAGGAGGTGAAGAAACTGCCGGTGGATAAATTCATGGATATGATCTATAATGTGATCAACCAGAATATACCGATGCAATCAGCCATGGAAACACCGGCTGATAAATTCCCCAATAGTGATGAATACGGGATCGTATCCTATGTAAAAACAGCTTTATGGTTGTATATGCTGGAAGCGACAATAGGAAGGGATAAGGTGGATGCCGCCATCCAGAATTATTTTACAAAATGGAAATTCAAACACCCGCAGCCGGCAGATATGCAGGCCGCATTTGAAGAAGCAACCGGTAATAAACTGGACAAGTTTTTTGAGCTGACCCGTAAAGAAGGAAAACTCGAATGAGGAACCTGTAAATTCCATCTTTCATTTGCATTGAATACCGTAATCAGGGGAACCGTTTTATCCAGTGTTCACGATAATTCGCTGCGCTTCACAAATAGTTAAAACCTGCGTGCGCAAAAGCACAGGTAACAGGCAGATGTTGGCCGTAATTACAGATCCCAATTATTTCTTACTGATCCTGAAAAGAATACCACTATCGGTTACCGTATAGAGCATTCCGTTCAGGCAGGCTACATCCCGGAACCGTTCTCTTTTATCTGCCAGCAATCTCTCTTCACCCACCACCTTGTTATTAACGATCACTAACCGGGCAATATGTGTGCTGCTGAGCCCGCCAATGAACAGGTTATTCTTCCATTCAGGGATCGCATTACCTGTATAGAAAGTCATACCGCTGGGAGAAAGTACAGGATCCCAGTAATATACCGGTTGTTCCATGCCTGCTTTTTGCTGAATGCCATCACCCACGGCGGGGCCGCTGTATTCAATACCATAAGTAATAACCGGCCAGCCGTAGTTTTTTCCGGGTTTGATGATATTCAGTTCATCGCCACCACGCGGACCAAATTCAGCTTCCCACAAATCACCTGTTACGGGATGAATGGCCAGGCTTTGCGGGTTACGAAAACCATAAGCGTAGATCTCAGGCATAGCATTTTTTTGCCTGCTGAAAGGATTACCCGGCGCCGGTTTACCCTCTTTGGTAATTTTAAAAATCTTACCCAGCCCGGCAGATAACAGTTGTGCCTGCGCCCTGCCTTCCAGGATGGACCGTTCTCCTGCACTCACAAAAAGATATCCCTCTTTATTAAAAAGAAGACGGGAACCATAATGAAGCTTACTATCAAGAGCCGGAGTAGCCCGGAATATTACAACAGGGTTGTCAATTTTACCCGCAGCTTCATTCAGCTGTCCTTTTGCAACAGCTGTCAGGTTACCAATACCATTTTTTTCCGAATAGGACCAGTAAATAGTTTTGTTTTTTGAAAAATCGGGGTCGAAAGCCACATCGAGCAAACCGCCCTGTGAACGGTCGTCAACAGCAGGGAAACCGGTAATCTTTTTAACGAATGTTCCGTTAGCATTATAAATCTGCATAAAACCTGTCTTATCAGTTATAAGCAGGCGGCCATCGGGCATGGGAACAACAGCCCAGGGTTTTCCTATTTTCTCCGCTAACTTATCTACTTTGTAGGGTGTATTTGTTTTCACGCCTGCAATCCTGGTCTGACCGGCAAAAGCGGGTTTGTAATTCGTGTTGGCCGCATTTTTTTCCACAGGTGGCAATCTGGTGGTGTCGCCAAAATCAATGGTACCGGATGACCCGGAATTATTGGCGCACCCGGCTGAATAGATAAATACCAGCAACGCTGATAAACAAAGGCGATATTTTACCTGCATTTCTTTTATTTTGAAGTATGAATCATAAAAGTAAAGAAAACGGTTAGAAAATAGTTTCTCTCCCTTTTGTTGCTGCATGAATCAAGTAATTCAAACCGGATTCTTTTTATTGATTTACTTTGATACCTGAATCTGTTTAATACATTATTTAAAAATTATAATCATGAATAATAATCTTGCGGGCAAAGTGGCCTATATAACAGGAGGAAGTAAAGGTATCGGGTATGGCATCGCTAAAACATTACTGGAGCAGGGGATGAAAGTGGCCATCACCAGCCGGACGCTGGAAGCAGCTCAGAAAGCGGCAGCTTCTTTGAGTAACGACCCTTCTAAAATAATAGCCCTTGAATCGGAAGTGAGTTCACTTGCAGCTGAATCAAAAGCTATTGAGGCAGCTGTTGCTCATTTCGGGCAACTGGATGTACTGGTAGCCAACGCAGGTGTGGGTCATTTTGCTTCAATTGAAAATTTAACCGAGCAAGAATGGAAAGACACCATTGACACCAACCTCACTGGTGTTTTCAATAGTGTAAAAGCAGGTCTTGCGGCATTGAAACAATCAAGAGGCTATATCATCACAATAGCAAGTCTTGCAGGTACCAATTTCTTTGAGAATGGTTCGGCATACAATGCCAGTAAGTTTGGTCTTGTTGGTTTTTCACAGGCCATCATGCTTGATCTCCGGAAATATGGAATAAAAGTCACTACGATCATGCCCGGTTCTGTGGCCACCTATTTTAATAACCATATTCCTGCAGCTACTGACGCCTGGAAGATACAGCCGGAAGATATCGGGCAAATGGTGGCTGACCTGCTGCAAATGAACCCGCGAACCCTGCCCAGCAAAATCGAAGTAAGACCAACCATACCCGGTAAATCATAACCGGTATTAATTCACAGTGAATACATCTGCTATCTAATAAATACTGACACAATGAAACTTTTAATTACAATTTCTTTTTTCTTGTCTTCTTTTTTCTCTTTGTCCGCACAGCAACAACAGGCGGGCGATAAGATTCCTTTGCTCTTCCGCCTGGATGATATTGGTATGTGTCATTCTGTGAATGAAGCAGCCCAAAAAGTGTTAGCAACAGGAATGCCTGTTTCCATGTCGGTGATGGTACCCTGTCCCTGGTTTGCGGAAGCAGCAGAACTATTGAAAAAATACCCCCATGTTTCAGTTGGTATTCATCTTACGCTCAACTCCGAATGGAAACAATATCGCTGGGGGCCTGTGTCGGGAATTTCACAGGTGCCTACATTAGTTGATTCATTGGGCAATTTCTTTCCTTCCCGCAGCAAACTGTTTGGGAATAACCCAAAACTTGCGGAGATAGAGACCGAACTCCGGGCGCAGATCGAAAAAGCTTTACGGGCAGGATTAAAAATCGATTACCTCGATTACCATATGGGAGCTGCTGTACAGACCGCTGAAACAAGAGCTATTGTTGAAAAACTGGCAAAGGAATATAAGCTGGCTATATCCCGTTACTATGATGAAGTGGATGTGGAAGGGGGATATGCAGCACCCGCCGCCGGCAAACTGGATACGCTGACGGCAAAAGTTAAAACCCTGCAGAAGGGCGGAACAAAATTATTCGTTGTGCATATTGGTTTGGATGCTCCTGAAATGAGTGCGATGGAAGATCTCAATCCTTCAGGTCCAAAAGATATGAGCAAACACCGGCAGGCTGAACTGGATGCATTACTTCACCCTTCTTTTCAGCAACTCATTCATGCGTCCCGGTTCAGGTTAGTCAGTTACCGCATGCTGATTGAAGAAAGAGGTCTGGACACGATGAAGAGACCGGGCACAAAGTAAGTACGGAGCCTCAGCACCAATCTTTCGCTACCTGCCTTTTCTGCTTTGCCCGTTTTTCCGCTCTTTGCTGTTATGGGTGCTATTTTTCCCTTTCAGTATTTGTTCTTCACCCTCCCGGCTGTCCAGGTTATCCTTATTCTCCGGTTTGTGCCGGTTCGTATTGAATTGTGTGTTGTGCTTTGGGTTTTTAGATGCTATGTTTTTCATACAGCTTGTTTTGATATGAAATAATATATGTGAAAACCGGTTGTTTGATTAAGGTACTGCTGTCCACACTCCAAAAAAATGACCTGCACCCTTTATGTAAATAATTTTCCGGTGCATGGGGGTATTTCTTTTCCCGGTTGTTATCCTGTTAAACAAAACAACTTATCAGATGAAAAGAAAAATCAGGATAGCCCTCACCATGATGGTATTATTGCTGGGGGTTACAGCAGCAGCACAGGAAAGAAAAATGAATACCTTATTCAGCAGCCGTCTCCGGTCTTCAGGTGGTTATGGTGCGCTGACCAACTCCTTTACAAAAATCCGTGGCGATTTTGCCAATTTATCCGGTTTCTATGGTGGCTGGTATATTAACCACCGGTTCCTGCTGGGTATCGGAGCTTCTGCATCCACCAATAATCTCCGGGTACCGGCACAATTCAGTACAGACCCTGCCCGCAACCGGACTTACCAATACGGGCAGTTTGGTTTGAAGACGGAATATGTGCTGGGTTCAGACAAAGCCTTCCATATTGTGTTACAGGCTTTGGGCGGTGCCGGCTTTACCCTGCAATATGAAAGAAATAACTGGCATACTGACCCGCAATACAATGATGTTACCGATGAGAATTGGTTTGTAGTGGCTGAACCGGGTGTGCAACTGGAGCTGAATCTTTTTAAATGGATGCGCTTCAGTCCCGGTGTTTCCTACCGGGCCACTTTTGGAAGCAATGCAGCCGGGTTAAAGGATAAAGACCTGAGCGCAGTTGCGTATTCAGTATCACTGAAATTTGGTAAATTTTAAACCATCCGGCCGGTACTGTTTTTTAAAATGGTACCGGCCGGATTATGCTGTTCAATGTTTAAATTTCCTGATCCGCCGCCGGAAGATATTGTTATTGAAGAGCAGGAGTAAGGGTATCAGCAAATAACAGATTCCACTGAGCCATTCAACACCCGGTATAGCAAGCAGAACGGAAAGTAATCCTATCAAGGCATTCCACAAAGCTCCCCTGATTTCCTTGCGGGTATATTCTGTCTCATAATGGTTTAATACCGGGTCTTTGGTAGCATGCAGGGCCCGTATGTGCATGAAATAAAGTAATATCCAGATCACAAAATAACCGGCACTGAAAAGTATCACCAATTGAGGAAAATCTCCGGGCAGCAGAACAGGCAGTCCTTTTTCAGCGGCTTGGGGAAATAAATCCATACCTGTCCAGGAAGAAAGTAAAACCGAGAACAGGAACTTCAGCGGGTACACATAAAAAAGAATAACAGCCAGGTAGGCCAGGTTCAGCAAAATCGTGGTGAAATCGTTTAGTGCATAATGGCGGAAGAACACATATTGCTGGTACCAGAATAAAAAGATCAGCGAAATCGTCGCAAAAAAAGGAACTGCCCCTTTCAGGATCATCCGCAACTCCTCAAAAGTTTGCGGCACTTCCAGTGATACCACCAGTAAAGAAACTGAGAAGGCAAAGACCGCATCGCTTAATGCTTCAATTCGTTTTATTTCATTACTGCGGTGCCTGAATTTTTCAACCCGTAAGGTGTCAAAGATTTTTTTCCTGATCATAACAAATTTGTAGGCAGGCAATTTAACAGGCAGGGAAGACCCAAAAAATGATTTTAGTTTTTCGGGCATTTTGACTTCCGCTTGTAAACCCGAACAGTCGTTATCAATACCTCTAAGTGCTTCTTCTCAATTCCCTGTAGTATCCGTATAAATACCTTAAAGTTTCATTATAATTTGAACGAAATTGCCCGGTGAAGACCGTTCCTGCTATTTTTGTCAGTTCTGATTGATAACCCGGGAAGCGTACTATTATGGACTTTGAACTGCTGACTCTTTTTGAGATGACACCTGATTTTGTCTGTATAGCCGGCCGAGATGGCTATTTCAAAAAAGTAAACCCTGCTGTACCGGCTAAATTAGGGTACACAACAGAAGAGCTCTATAACAAACCTATTTCCGACTTTATTCATCCCGATGATCTTGAATTGACCCGCGGGGAACGGCAAACCCTGCTGAGTGGGAAGACCCTGCTGAATTTTCAAAACCGTTACATCGCTAAAGACGGAACGGTGATCTGGCTGGAATGGACCTCCGTTTATGTGCCGGACCAGGAAATCATTTTTGCCATTGCCAAAGACATCAGTGTCAGCAAAATCCGCGAGCAGGAGACGGAAGAGAAATATCATCATTACAAAACATTAGCCACCCATTTTAAAAACAGGGCAGAAGATGAACGGAAATACCTCGCCTATGAACTGCATGAAGAAGTAGCACAAATGGCAGCCGTGGTTAAAATGCAGTTAGCCTGGGTGGATCAGCGGGCACCTGAGCTTCAGGAGAAAGCAAAAGAAAAACTGGGGGAAGCTTTACGGATGTCCGATCTGCTTATCCGGAGTATCCGGAGGATATCTTTTTCAGTTAGTCCCAATATGATGTCTGACCTTGGCTTTAATGCAACCCTTGAATTTCAGTGCAGGGAATTTGCCGCATTGAATGGTATTGCCTGCAGTTACCGGAGTGATTGTCATGAAGATGATTTATTACCCGAGGAAAAAATTGATTTTTTCAGAATCTGCCAGGAAGCCCTCAGTAACATTATGGAACATGCTGAAGCAAAATCAGTATCCATTGTATTGAAAGACCATGGACAAACGATCTCCCTGCATATTACAGACGATGGGAAAGGCTTTGATGTTAATACACACATCACATCTGCCGGCTTACAAAATATGAAACAACTGGCAGTCTCTATCAACGGGCAGCTAAACATTCAAAGTGAAACGGGCCGGGGCACCACGGTAACTGTTGTTATACCCCGGCAGTAAATACTGCGTTAACCTTACTTCACCGGTTGGCGGAATGTAGTACTGAGGAAGGCATTTTTATTAGCTTTTTTCGATATTTTAGAAAGAAATTTTCCATGCGAAAAGCTATAGTGTGCCTGTTCTTTTTCCTATTGTACCTGTCATTACCTGCCCAGGTATTAATTAAAAATACCAATGTGCTGGATGTTGAAAATAAAAAAATACTGAGCGGGTATGATGTACTGGTGCTGGATGGCCGTATTGTAAGTGTGGATAAGGGAAAGCAATACAAATTACCTCCGGGCACAGAAGTTATTGATGGTAGTGGTAAATGGCTGAGCCCGGGGTTCAGTGATGCGCATGTACATTTCTTTCAAAGTGGCGGATTATACGCAAGACCTGATGTGATTGACCTGCGCAAACAACAGCCCTATGAAAAAGAAATTAAATGGGTGCATGATAATATGCCGGATTTCCTGGGCCGTTACCTGGCCACCGGTATTACCTCAGTGACAGATGTGGGCGCCAATTTTAATTTTTTACAGCAAAGGGATTCGTTGGCCACAAAATCTTCATCTCCGCTTATAAGCATGACAGGGCCTCTATTGACCACCCGGTTGCCTGCACCGTTTAAAGACCTCGGTAATGAAAGTCCGTTTATCCTGGTGGGCACAAAAGAAAATGCCATCAACGCTGTGCAGGAACAATTAAAATACAAAGCTGACTTTGTCAAGATATGGTATATCGTTACAGACAGTAATGTGGAAGCAGGGGCCAGGAAAAATTATGAGATCGTAAAAACTGCTATAGATGAAGCACATAAAAATGGTAAAAGGGTGGCGGTACATGCAACAGAAAGAATTACCGCACAACTGGCAGTAGAAGCAGGCGCAGATTATTTAGTGCATAGTATTACGGACGAATATATCAGTAACGATTTTGTACAACTGCTGAAGAAAAAAAAGGTGGTGCTCTGTCCCACACTCGTGGTAGGAAGTAATTACTCCAGGGTACTGTCTGATAACTATCATTTCAGCACCTATGAGCTTGAACATGCCCATCCGTTTACTAACAGCACCATTCTCGATTATCCCTGGCCTGATACCACACTCGGGAAGCGATACATAACTGCCCTTCGCAACCGGAAACAAACAGGTCAGCCCAATGCTGAGGATAGTATTTCTGCAGCTAACCTGAAAAAATTAACAGCGGCAGGCGTTATCATTGCTACAGGAACCGATGCCGGGAATATCGGTACACAACATGCGGTATCTTACTTTGATGAATTGAATGCCATGCAGCGGGCCGGTATGAATAACTGGCAGCTTTTAGAGGCATCCACCATCAACGGAGCCAAAGCCGTGGGACAGGAAAAGGAATGGGGTAGTATCTCCAGGGATAAATGGGGAAACATGATCTTACTGAATGCCAACCCGCTGGATAGTCTTTCCAACTGGAAAAAAATAGACCGTGTATTTAATAAAGGAAAAATTTATTTCCCCGATTCAATAATAAAAAATACAGCTGTAATGCTGGTACAGCAACAGCTGAACGCCTATAATGCGCATGATCTTGATGCTTTCCTGGCTCCTTATGCAGAAGACGTGGAGATATATTCCACTACAGGTAAACTGCAAATGAAAGGGAAAGAAGAGATGAGAAAGGAATATACTTTTATTACAAAGACGCCTTACCTGTACTGTAAACTGGTTAACCGCATCGTTTCGGGTAATACCGTAATCGATCATGAAGAAATCTGGACCAGGCCGGATCCGGTCAATCTTCAGTACGGTGTCGCCATTTATGTAATTGAAAACGGCAAGATCAGCAAAGTGTATTTTGCCGATTAAGCAAACCGCAATAGCTGTTTAATTTCTTTAAAAAATATTCACATGCCAAAACAAACCCTGCTTTTTGTATTTCTTGCTTTCGTTGTTATCAATCTGCCTGCGCAACCTAAAAAAGATTCTGCTGCACAGGAATTGAATAATTATTTTAAACCGGTAAAGTGGAGAAATATCGGGCCTTTCCGGGGTGGCCGTTCAGTAACAGCAACCGGCGTTGTGGGCAACCCCACCACTTATTATATGGGAACCACGGGCGGTGGTCTCTGGAAGACAGAGGACATGGGTATCAGCTGGGCCAATATCTCAGACGGGTTTTTCAAAACCGGATCAGTGGGGGCTGTGGCCGTGGCAGAAACCGATCCTAATACGATCTATGTGGGTATGGGTGAGCATGCCGTAAGAGGTGTGATGACACATCATGGTGATGGTGTATATAAATCAACCGATGCCGGGAAGACCTGGAAGAAAATGGGGCTTGAACAATCGCAGCATATTGCAAGAATCGTTATTCACCCGAAAGACCCCAATACTGTTTTTGTCGCGGTACAGGGTGCTTTATACAGTAAATCAGCACAACGGGGCATTTACAAATCAACGGACGGAGGTGTAACCTGGAAAAATGTATTGTACGTGGATGAAAAAACAGGATGTGCTGAATTGTCCATGGATATGAATAATCCCACGATTCTCTATTCTGCCATGTGGGAACATGGCCGTCTTCCCTGGAAAGTGATCAGCGGCGGACCGGGCAGTGGTTTGTATAAATCAACAGACGGAGGAGAGCATTGGGAAAAAATGCAGGAAGGATTGCCCAAAGAAATGGGGAAAATGGCAATAGCTGTATGCCGTTCCAATTCTGATAAAGTATATGCCCTGATCGAAAGCGATTCTGATAAAGAACTGGGAGGTTTATTTGTGTCCAATAATGCCGGTAAAAGCTGGAACCGCATCACCAATGATCACCGGCTGGTACAAAGAGCCTGGTATTATATTGAATTGTTTACGGACCCGGCGAATGACCAGGTCATTTATGTATTAAGTGCACCTGCACTCCGTTCAAATGACGGGGGCAGGACCTGGGAAAATCTTTCCGGTACCCATGGTGATTACCACGACCTGTGGATCAACCCGCAGAATTCAAACAATATGATAATCGCTAATGATGGTGGCGCTGCTATATCAGTGAACAAGGGGAAAACATGGAGCACCCAGGCGAATATGCCAACCGCACAATTTTACCGCATCAATGTAGACAACCAATTTCCTTACCGCATTTACGGCGGACAACAGGATAATACATCCGTATCCATTGCCAGCAGGGAGTTAGCCAGTGGCGGCATTACAACAGCCAGCTGGACATGGTCTGCCGGAGGAGAAAGTGCTTTTCTCGCATTCGATCCGGATGATCCCCGCTATGTGCTGGGGGGCAGTTACCAGGGCACCATTGAAGTTTTGGATATGAAAGCGAAAGCTGGTACCAATATTATGGCTGCGCCAATACAATATCTCGGAAGAGACGCAAAAGATATTAAATACAGGTATAACTGGAATGCACCCATCATCCGGAGTCAGCATGAGCCCGGTACCTATTATCATGGCGCTCAGTATTTACTACGGACAACTGATATGGGCAAAACATGGAAAGAAGTATCCCCCGACCTTACCCGCAATGAAAAGGAAAAACAGGGAAAGGGCGGCGGCCCTTATACCAACGAAGCCGTGGGAGCAGAAAATTATGGAACCCTGAGCTATGTGATGGAATCACCGCATGAAAAGGGAGTGATCTGGACAGGCAGTGATGATGGATTTGTTTACCTGACAAAAGATGGCGGAGCCCATTGGCAAAATGTAACACCTGCCGGGTTACAGGAATGTCTTATCAATGCCATAGAAGTATCGCCTTTTGATAAAGCAACAGCCTATATTGCGACCACCCGTTATAAATTCAATGATCATACTCCCGGTCTATACAAGACAACTGATTATGGAAAGACATGGACAAAAATAAATAATGGTTTACCCGCTAATGCCTTTACAAGGGTTGTCCGGGAAGACCAGAAGAGAAAGGATATGTTATTTGCGGGAACTGAGTTAGGTGTCTTCATTTCCTGGGATGGCGGTAAAGAATGGATGCCTTTTCAGCTGAATCTTCCTGTGGCGCCAGTTACAGATCTGCGTATTCACCAGGACGACCTGATTGCTGCCACTTCCGGCCGTTCTTTCTGGATATTAGATGATCTCACTTTATTACGTCAATATAAAAAAGAAACCGGCTCTTTTGCTATTTATCAGCCGGAGGATACTTATCTCGTAAACGGGTACAGTGAACTGGATGAAACGGATGAGGACTTCAGCGGCAGTAACCGGTTCAGGGGAGTGAACCCGGCAACGGGTATTGTACTGTATTACCAGTTACCCGAAGTAAAAGCAACTGATCTGCTGGTGCTGGAGATCAAAGATGCACAGGGGAATATGGTCCGCAGTTTTTCTACAAAACCAGACAGTACGTATAAAAGATATGACGGAGGCCCTTCGGCTGAGCCGCTTTTATCTGCAAAAAAAGGATTGAACCGCTTTGTATGGAACCTCCGGTATCCAACTATGCCGGGTGTACCGGGTGTGTATATTGAAAGCAGTTATAGTGGCCACAAAGCAGCACCGGGCAAATACAGCTTTACACTGAAACTGGGAACACAAGAACTTACTACAGCTGCATCCATACTTCCCAACCCGCTTTATGCTACAGATGCCGGTACCTATGCTGAATACCACCAGGTGATGAGCAGCATGGAAAAAGAACTGACTGCGATGCACCAACTGGTGAATACTATGTACACTAAAAAGCAGCAACTTGAGTCGCTGCTTGCAACTTTGTCAGCGGATGAAAAATATACGGCAGTAAAAAAGGAAGGTGAATTACTGGCACAGCGGATGAAAGCCTGGGATGAAGATATGGTGCAGCGCAAATCAAAGGCCTATGATGATGTGGAAAATTTTCCCAATAAATTCACGGCAAATTATATGTTCCTTATCAACCAGACAGAAAGCGATATTCCGAAAGTAAACCAACCATCGTTAGACCTGCTGAAAGAATTAACTGCAGAATGGACAGGTCTGAAGAAAAGAGCAGATGAAATCCTGGAAAAACAAATTCCGGCCTTTAACGCCTTGCTGTGGCAGGCTGGTGTGGGAGCGATCTGGAAAAATTAGTTTGTATGTACTAAAAGCGATATAATCTTTAATGGTATGTCTTCAGGTTAAAGACAGTTCATAAATGGTTATCCGCAACTGGTACAATTGCTGTAATTTAACAGGATTCGGAAAATATATTTTTGAATTCAAAGCGTTAATATGAAAATTCAAACAACCTCCTTCCTTGCAGCGGTAACGGTATTACTGCTAATAACAATAAGCTCTACAGCAGATGCACAGCAGTATAAGCTTCGCCAGGTAACAAGTGTATCGGGCATGAAGTCTGAATCAACAATCTATGTAAAAGGGATGCGTAAAAGAACCGATGGCGGCGGTTTTATGGGAGTTGCTGCCAGCCCGGTAACCATTGAACAATGTGATCTGCAGCGCACGATTAAGATCAATGACAAGAAAAAACTCTATTATATCGAACCTTTTTCAAAGCAGGAAGAAGAAGTGATTGAGGAAGATGCAAAACCGGTTGCTGTAAAAAGTAAACCGGCACCTGCAGATAAGGCAAAAGATAAAACCGGCGGAGTGATCTATATGTACCAGAGCATCACCGATACAGGAGAGCGGAAAAAGATGTACGGCTTTACTGCCCGGCATGTATGGAGTACCCAGAAAATCAAGCCATCAGCAGATGCCTGTATGATGAAGGACAGTATGATCATTAAAACAGATGGCTGGTATATTGATCTGCCGCAATTCAATTGCCCGGTAAGAAGCTATACTAATTCCGGGATGAAAGGAGGGACGTATCAGCCTGATTGCAGGGATAGGTTTGTAACACGCCGCAGTGGCAAAGGCAGGATGGGATTCCCGCTGGTGGAAACAAAAACAATGATCATGGGCAATGGCCCCGCTCAAAACAATGAGTTTGCCACTTCGCTGGAGACACTGGAGTTTTCAGCAATGAAATTAGACTCTATGTTATTTGAAATACCCACCGGCTACCAGGAAACTAAAAATGAAGAAGACCTGCAGGAAAAAATGGATGTGAATGCCCTGATGAAACAATACGGGTATGAAAAAACGGATAAGACTACCGCTATAACAGATCCTGATGCGCCTAAGAAAGAAGGGATAATCCGGATCGCGGTACTTGCTCCAACCGGAGAAGAATCATTGTCCGCTGATCTGCTTCAAAAATATTTAGCAGGTGCCCTGGTCAGCGATAAAACAGAAGCTGTTGCAGTAAACTCGGAAGAAGAAGCAAAAAATTCTGATTGTGATCTTTTGCTGACCACGACATTTACTAAAGTAAAACAGGGCAGTAAAGTCGGCAGTTTATTGAAAGCCATTAAAAATACAGACCCTTCAGCCTCCTCATCCTTCAACATAGAAGCGGTTCTTAAATTAACCAGCATAGGCGATGGTTCAAAAAAAGCTGAGGAAAAAGTTGCAGGAAAATATGATGGCAAAGCCGATGAAGCAGCAATGAAAGCACTGGATAAAGCATGTAACCAGTTACTGAAAGAAATACGATAAACATATAGACATAATTCCGCCCTGCTCCTTACAATATTAAATAACGGGCAGGGCGGAATTGTTGCTCCTGTTCAGCACGAAAAGGAATTAAACTGCGGGTTCACTATTTCCCGGCATAAGTTCTTACAAAATTTACCAGGTCACCCGGCATCCTGGTTTTACCAAATGTACCTTCCACAGCATCATCGTTACCGGGTATTTTCTTTTTGAAACCCGGCATGTCTTTATGACCGGAGTATATTTTGTATAACAAAGCGCCGTCTGATTGTTGCTGGAAGGCAGCGGTGGTAAAATCGGTGGGGCTGTTATCCATCCTCAGTGCTCTCTTGCCATGCCCTTTTCCATCCATACCATGACAGGAAACACAATAACTGATATAAAGTTCTTTCCCTGATTTAATGGATGATTCATCCGCAGGAACAGGGTTCTTCAACTTTTCATATTTCTCAGGTACTTTCCAGGGGTCTTCCTGCTGCAAAGTAAAGGACAGGGATACTGCACAGATGACAAACAAGCCGGGCAGTAAGAGTATTTTTTTCATTTTTTTTCAATTAAATGTTCATCTGTTGTATTTATTCATTGGTAAAGTTATGATCGTGAAAAGGAGCTATATTATGACCCAGGTCATTAAAAACCAGTCTGCACCTGCTTTTTATGCCGACAAATTTATCTTTAATGAATCGTCGCAATTGGCCTTCCATTTGTCGTTTTTACACAGCCCCTGTATTGCCGGGATAACTGATATTTGTACCGGAAACAAGAACTCAACGAAAACAATAAAGAAATGGAAACGCAAAACAGAACGATGCTGACAGTGGAATGTACTGTCAATGCCCCGGTAGCAGCGGTATGGGAATACTGGACAAGGCCTGAACACATTACACAATGGTGTTATGCCACCCCGGAATGGCACAGTCCCCGTGCAGAAAACGACCTTCGTGCCGGTGGCCGGTTTATGACCCGGATGGAAGCAAAGGATGGAAGCATGGGATTTGATTTCTGGGGAGTATATGATGTTGTAAGAATCAATGAATACATTGAGTATACAATGGGTGATAGCCGGAAGGCCAAAATACATTTCATTGCTGAAGGCAGTACTGTTAAAGTGGTGGAAAGTTTTGAAACCGAAAACATGAATCCGCCTGAAATGCAGCAAGCAGGCTGGCAGGCTATTCTCGATAATTTTAAAAACTACGCAGAATCAAAATAGCAGCATCCCGGGATCCGCGGGCTATCTCAGAGTTGTATATCAAACTCCCATACTGTTCTGTAGGTGCCGTGCTGTTCCACATAGGCCAGGAATATTTTATAAAACGAATCAGCGCCAATGGTGGCGCTGTCACCAATAACAATGAGCTGTTCTTTTGCCCTTGTGATGGCAACATTCATGCGGCGGTAATCTTTTAAAAAACCGATATCGCCGTCATCATTACTGCGCACCAGGGAAAGAATGATATTCTCTTTTTCCTGTCCCTGGAAACTGTCAATAGTGCTGATCCGCATTTCTTTGGGTAACTGCTCCTTTGCAGCGGTTACCTGTCCTGAATAAGGAGAAATAAATGCAGTTTGAAATTTGCTGACAGAAGCCGTTTCAATAAGCTGCTTTACGATGTTCAGTTCACCCTCATTCTGCAAACTGGTTCCATCAGGCCCATGCTTTTCATTATAACCAGAACCGGCAGTATCAATAAATGTAAGGTGTGTGCCGGCATCAGCAAGGTGGGCCGCAGTTGCTAACAACCCTTTGTAAAAATAACTACTGCTGAACCCGGCTATAGTTTGCCGCATCCGGTATTGAACATTCAGCAGGTGAACGTTACCGGCAGTAGCTATCGCTGCTTCCAGGATAGAACGGTTGAAACCCAGTTTTGCGGCTTCATTACTTAATACAGTAGGCGGAAGCTGCCAGTGGTCACCAGCCAGGACAATTTTATCTGCTAAAGGGAAAATACACCAGGCTAAAGGCTCAATACACTGCCCTGCTTCATCAATCACCAGCGTGGCAAAATGCAGATGATCCACACCTGCATCATACAGGCCAACCGGGGTGCCGGCAATTACCTGCGCTTCTTCAAACAGTTTTTCTTCATTATAAGCCTGTAGTTTTTTGATCTCCGTCCGGATGTTCTTTACTTCTTTGAAAAGAAGGTTACGTTGTTCCCGTTCCGCTTTTCCAAAACTGCGTTTATATTTCAGGGCCATTTTCCGGAATTCTTCTGCCCTTATTTTTAACTGTTTGATCTCTTTAAGCTGTTTACTGTTATTTAGCTTTCCTTCGGGTGTATGAGAAAAAATGGTTTCATCCACTTTGCTGGTATTACCCACCCGGAGCAACCTGATTCCCTGTTCAATTAAACCTTTGGCAATATTATCAACGGCGGTATTGCTGGGCGCGGCGACCAGTACTTTTTCCCCTTTTTTAACAAGTTGAAAGATTGCTTCTGTCAGGGTGGTCGTTTTGCCGGTACCCGGCGGGCCATGTACAATGGCTATTTGTTCATTTTGGAGAATGGCAGTAACAGCCTGCTGCTGACTCTTATTTAAATTCCGGTTGCGAAAGCTGGCATTACCATTATCCGGAGATATATTCCCGGGAACAATTGCATTCCCATGCAATTGTTCAAACAACTTGAACAGTGGTTTATTGTTTTCCAGTTCATTCAAAACTTTTTTCATGATGCTGGTTGTCCGGGTATCAGGGGCGAGTTTAATACCCACAGCATCGTCTTCAATCCAATCCGGGAAATCCGGAGCAAACAAACGGAACTCCCCATTCTTGCCATCGAGGCTGATCAAAATACCTTTTACCGGTTCTTCGCCAGCGATAAAGCATTCAATGGCTGCACCATCCCTGAAAAGATGTGTTTCGGGCGGGAAACTGAGTTTAAAACTGATCTCCGGGTAATCAGCATAGCCAAAGCTTTTCCTGGTAACAATAATAGGATGCAGGGCGAGTCCTTCTGCTTTTAGTTGTTTCAGGGTATGAGCCTGGTCCAGTTTATAGCGATTGGCCTGCTCTTTTTCTTCCAGGTCGATACATTTTATCAAAAGCTGAATATGAGGATGCATGGCCGGGAAGATAGGGAGGAACGCTCTATTTAAAAAAAGGATATTCTCTGCATATTTCCTGGTATGAATCCCCAATATACCGGCGCAGGTATGAACTATGACCCGCTGCAGAAATAGCTGTTATGGGAGCCAGCGGGATCATTTTTAAGAAAGAGATGTTGAATCAGCAGGCCCTGCCCAAAAATTAACAGAGAAAGAGGCAGATTACAGTGTTTGCAGCTTTTAAACTACCGGCTGTTGAAATTGTTTTGCAGCAACCGGATGCAGAAAACCGTCCAGTATCTTATTAAATTCACCAGGGGCTTCCAGCATCGGCACATGCCCGCATGCGTTGATCCAATGCAATTCTGAACCCGGGATCAGCCTGTTGAATTTTTGGGCCACATCCGGGGGCGTCACACAATCATTTTTCCCCCAGATCAGGCAACACCCGGTTTTGATCTTCACCAGTTCTTTTTCCAGGTTATTATGAATTGTTGATTTCGCCAGTGATAATATTTGTAATGCCTTCCGGCTGTTAACGGTTGCATAGATCTCATCCACCAGTTCTTTTGTTGCCGTTTGAGGATTGAAAAAAGTTTGTTCGGTCTTTGCTTTTATATAATTGTAATCACCCCGCCTGGGGAAACTGTCACCCATACCACATTCATACAATCCTGAACTGCCGCTCAGGATCAGTGATTTCACTTTTTCAGGGTGCTCCAGTATATACAGCAAGGCAATATGTCCACCCATTGAATTGCCCAGCAAATGAAATGTTTCAAGACACAGTTCATTAATAAGCCGGTCAACGAATTTTGTCAATGAAAAAATGGTAATACCTGTACCCATGTCATAAAAAGGGAAAACAGGCACGATCACCCGGTACGATTCTTTCAGGTGGTCAATCAATGGCCTGAAATTACTAACCGAACCAAACAAACCGTACAGGAGGATAATGGGTTCTCCACGGCCTTCTTCCAGGTAGTCTTTTTTCCCTTCGGTGGCTTTGGGATTATTCATGAATCATTTTATTTAAGGAGTCCGCCAGGCAGTGAATTTGTCAGGTACACCTGAAAACGGGAAGGTAATAAAACCGCCCATTTAAACAAATGAGGTTTAGCGGCCGCCGTTTAACAGACATGGATAACCGGTTCTATCCTCTAATCAGCCCTGCTGATGACCAAAGTCAATGAACCCGGATGGCAGAGCCAGTAGATTTGCAGCAAATTGCAGCCATATGAAACATCGTAATACTCGTTACAATGGTGTTTATTATTTTGTCATTCTTTTGACCCTGCCTCTGTTTTTTTTATCCTGTGAGTACCATAACTTTTCCAATCCCCAGCCTGCAGATAAAGAAAATATATATGAATTTCCGAAGGAATTCCGGGGAAACTGGGCCGTCATTAATACTACATATGAAGAATCACTGAGTTCTGCACATGCTATAAAGGCTTTGGCCGGGGATATGTTTGCAGGCAATGAAGCCGGTCCGCAGCACAATTCAGCGGACTATGGTTTTATAGAAAGTAAGCCGCAGGGGAATGACTCGGCCTATTATATTGTGGAAAAGGAACATGCCTGCTTGGTTACCACGTCTGAAGAGAGAGTATTAATGGGGGACTGGCCCCGGCTGAGTCAAAACAATGGCATCCTCAACCCTCCGATATTTTATGGCAGCGTAAGGAGTATCAGGTACGATTCCCTGAAAAGAAAAGCAGATACGGTATACAACTATATGCTCCATGACAATTATATATATGAAGTAGGGAACAAAGGGCTGCTTGAAAAAGGTTATCCGTACCGGGCAGTGAATGATACCATTTTCTTTACCAAAAGAGATACACTGTATATTGATATCGGAGAAAACGCTTTTCTGCGGAAGTTGAATAAACAATTCTATGTTCTTAATATCCGGGGCCGGATACTGGGAGAAGAGATAGCAAGCTTTAATAACTGGTGGCGCCTCTTTGTACTGGAAAGAAAAGAAGATGGTGCTATTCAGTTGTGGGTGCCTGCTTCAAAATCTGCGCAGTTGCCCTGTATGTTTTACTCGGTAAATTCAGAATCCTATTATTTTGATTGTTCATGGACTACAGATGAAATGCTCAGACTGATACAGAATGGCTATTTTACAGCAACTGATAAACTTATAAAAATAGAATAATTGCTTACTCCATATTGACAGAATCCGGGGCAGCTTTATTTCTCTTTTTTTGCCCTTTCCTGTAACTTCATACAGTACCTTACCGTTTACAAGTATTAAATCATATGTATGAAAGTTTGTAGGATATTCCTGTTCAATATCTTTTTTTTACCCCTGTGCAGTCTTGCACAAACTTGTGATTGTCCAAAAGAATTCACTCATATCCGGCAGTTCATGGAAACCAATTATGCCGGTTTTAAGGACAAGGTCAGCAGTCTTTTTGATAAGGCGGAGTATGTCAGGATGACGAACCTGCTGGAAAAAGAAACAAAAAAGAAAAATGCCGGCGAGAAATGCCTGTTTATCATAACCCGTTACCTGGATTTCTTTAAAGATGAACATATTCAGGTCAGCGCCAATTTCGGTTCGGTAAAACCGGATACCAGCTTTATCCCTTTTAAGGAAACAATACAGTTAACCGGGGATAAGATCAGCAAGTTAAAATCATCGGTTACAACGGAAGGGATTTACTATTTCCGCTTTGATACTGCTTACCGGATTGCCCTGGTCAGGGATAAGACTCCGCTCCGGGATTATGCAGGGGTGATAGTGGATTCAAAATTGCCTTCCTGGAAAAAGGGAATGGTTAAATTCGAAGCAAAGAAGGTGAATGACTCCCTCCTGAAAGGTGTTTTGTACCTGCGGAACCATATGCCGAAAGTTGAATGGTTTTTTCTTGGCAGGAATACTATTGGCGGCGACTGGCAGCGGGAGGGCACAACACAGGTAAAAAATCAGAACAGCGGTTACCAGCCTGTTGCATCAGGAAAACTCTCGGATAGTACCTTCTGCATTAAAATATCAAATTTTAACCCCTCCAATGCCCGGAATATTGATTCAGTCATAAAAGCCAGCCAAACAGCTCTGGAAACTATGCCTAACCTGGTGCTGGATCTGCGGGACAACGGGGGCGGGGCTGATTTCAGTTATTTACCCCTGCTGCCTTATCTCTATACCAATCCTGTTAAAACAATTGGCGTGGATGTGCTATCAACAGATGCCAATATCAATGGCTGGAAAAAAATCCTGGAAGATGAGGATATCCCGGAACAGAGCAAAAAATCTATCAGGGAAATGATTCCCAAAATGGAGGTAGGGAAGGGCCGGCTGGTTAATATTGCAGAAGATGAAATTGATTCTTCTTTTAAAGTATTGCCCACTCCCCGTAAAGTAGTGATATTAATAAACAAGGGTTGTGCAAGTACGACTGAACAATTCCTGTTGTTTGCCCGCCAAAGCAAAAAGGTCGTTCTGCTCGGGGAGAATACACAGGGAGTGCTGGATTATTCAAATATGCGGGATAGTTCATTTAGCTGCATGCCCTATATCCTTCATTATGCCACTACAAGGAGCAGGAGGCTGGATATAAAAGAGGGGATCGATAATACCGGGATCAGGCCTGATAAATACCTGCCTGCCGGAAGTGACTGGATAGCAGAAGCGCTGAAAGAGTTTGAATAAAACTGCAGCGCATTTCGTCTCCCTTACCTTTCACCTGTACTTAACCAGGTTGAATTTTCCAATGAGTAAGCTCAGTTTTATTTTCTGCTGACTTTTTTACGTTTGCAGCTCAAAAAAAGGGATGCAAGCAAAAGAAATAGAACTGATGTCACCGGCTGGTGATTTTGAAAGCCTGCAGGCTGCTATACAGGCCGGGGCCGGATCCGTGTATTTTGGAGTGGAACAACTGAATATGCGGGCGAGGGCCACCATGAATTTTAGTATGGCCGACCTCGGTGAAATTGCAGAACATTGCCGCAAGAATAACACCCGGTCATACCTTACTCTTAATACAATTGTATATGATCATGACCTTTCGCTAATGAAAGCTGTGATCCGCGAAGCTCAAAAAGCTGGAATTACTGCTGTAATTGCCGCAGACCAGGCCGTAATTGCTTTTGCAAAGAGTTGCGGAATGGAAGTACATATTTCAACACAACTGAATATTACAAACCTGGAGACAGTGCGCTTCTACTCGGCGTTTGCGGATGTGATGGTGTTATCAAGAGAACTAAGCCTCAGGCAGGTAACAGCTATCTGTGACGGGATTAAAAGAGAAAATATTACCGGGCCGTCCGGTAATTTAGTAGCTATAGAAGTGTTTGCCCATGGTGCCTTATGTATGGCCGTTTCCGGTAAATGTTACCTGAGTTTACATACACATAATTCATCAGCCAACCGCGGCGCCTGTGTACAGAACTGCCGGAGAAAATACAAAGTGACCGACCTGGAGGAAGGACATGAACTGGAGATTGATAACGAATATATCATGTCACCCAAAGACCTCTGCACGATCAATTTCCTGGATGAACTTATTGAAACCGGGGTAAGTGTGCTGAAGATAGAAGGGAGGGGGAAAAGCCCGGATTATGTAAAAACAGTTACATCCTGTTACCGGCAGGCTATTGACAGTTATATGAACGGGACTTATACGGCTGAAAAAGCAATGGCCTGGATGAAGCAAATGGAAGAAGTCTATAACCGTGGTTTCTGGGGAGGTTATTTTACCGGGCAACTGCTCGGGGAATGGAACAATGCTCATGGTTCCAGGGCCACCACCAAAAAAATATACATTGGCCGGGGCCATCATTACTACCCGAAAATTAACATCGCAGAATTTAAGGTTGAAGCTTACCCTTTAAATGCCGGCGACCGGGTAATGATCACGGGCAAACATACCGGTGTAATTGAAACAACGGTATCCTCACTGCACGTAAACGATGAGGGGGCTAAGGATACTGCCGTAAAAGGAGATATTTGCGCATTCCCGCTGGATATACCGGTGCATGCTTCGGATAAACTTTATAAGATTGTTAGTGTAACTGAAGAACAGGCAATATGATAACGATTACACAACAACGGGATAAATGTATTGGCTGCAACTATTGTGTGGAAGCGGCTCCCGGCCGCTGGCGTATGTCAAAAAAGGACGGGCGGAGTGTATTGATAGATAGTAAGGAACGGAGAGGATTCTGGACAGTGAAAGTAGGTGATGAAGAAGCAATGTTGAATGAAAAAGCAGCAGCACTTTGCCCGGTAAAGATTATTACACTCAGGGATCGTTGATACCCGCTGCACTCATCCTAATAATTTACTTACACAAACAACTGTTCGGAATACAGGTAAATCAGCAAACCGGGTTACAATTATCAGCTCACATTCTAACCGTAATCATACAATCGCACCGGGATAAGGCCAAAATTTGTACCCGGAAAGAATTTTTATTTTAAATGTAAAGCACCATGAAAAAAGGATACTGGATTAATATAAAACATGTTGACAACAGGCTGGTCGTTTACCTGAACGGTGAAACTGTCTGGGACAGTGGCATTGTACACGGAGATCCTGAATTAGATGAATACATTGAGATCACAGAAATGCTGCATGAACATGCACATCATACCAGCGAACTTATTTTCGAAGGATTTAATGATTCATTTGCTTCACCCGAATCAGAAGGCGAAATGAATCCCTGGCATTTTCATTACCGGCTGCTTACAAGGACAGTTGATGATAAAGGAAAAGTGGTGGTGGAAAAGGATATTATTACTCCTTATAACGAAAAACATTTATCCAACCCCAATATACGGGCTATTAATAACTGCTATCAACTTCAGAAAAGCCATGGAGAGTTTAAGGTAGTCTCCAACATGCTATCGCAACAATTTTATAAATAGGATACACTTAGGTTAAGGTTACAATCTGAGCCCTGCTTTTTGTATGATTTCTCATATGAAAGCAGGGTTTCTTTTGATGGTAAATACTATCTCGTTATAAACTCACCGGGATATTTTTGTAATACCTGTTTATCAGCATATACCAGCACACCGTTCACCCATACTTTTATAATGCCATCAGATAACGCTTTCGGGTCATTTATCCCGGCATTGTCCCTGACCGTTGCAGGGTCTATCAGCACCAGGTCAGCAAAATACCCGGCAGCAATAGTGCCCCTGTTGCGGATACCGGTATGTTCTGCTGCAAGTCCCGTCATCTTGTGTATGGCCTCTTCCCAGTTCATGATCTTCATTTCTTTTACATAATGGTTAAGTACCCGTGTAAAACTTCCATATCCCCTCGGGTGTCCGCCATTGGCTCCATCCGAGCAGATATTCGTATGCGGCCATTGCAGGAAGCTGACAATGTCTTCTTCTGTCATTGACTTGCCCATGATTGCTTCAACGCCCCCGGCGTCCGGGTATTTTTTTTCATAATTCTCAGCTGCTGCCACGAGATATAAAAGGGTTTGTGCAGCTGTTTCATTTCTCATTTTTGCAATGCTGGCAATTGTTCTGCCCCGATAATTGCTGTCAGGTGCAAACCGAACCAGTACAGAGCCTTCCGGGTCAAATAAATGTTCGGTGGCATAAGCTGCTGCTTCCATACTATTAAAATCCTTGTTAGGAAACAATACACGCAGGGTGCTGTTCCAGAAATTGTAGGGATAACAGTCGGCAGTTATATCAATACCCTCCGTTCTTGCCTTTTGAAGGGCAGCGATCAATCCAGGTGCCGTCCGCCAGTCGTCTTTCAGGGCTATTTTAATATGTGAAATCTGCACCGGTATTTTTGCTTCACGGCCAATACTGATGATTTCATCAATGGCATCATTCATCGTGATATCCTCGCTGCGGATATGGCTGATATATTTACCATTCTCCTCAGCAGTCACTTTTGCTAATTCAATCACTTCATTACGGTTACTGTAAAAAGCCCCCTCATATTCCAGGCCGGTGGAAAGACCTAAAGAACCTTTCTTTAAATCTTCCCGCAATAAGATTTTGATCTTCTGTAATTCCTCATCTGTGGCAGGCCTGTTTAACTGTGATTCACCCAATATCTTTTCACGGATTGTTGTATGGCCTGTATAAGTGGCAACATTTACGGCGACAGGTGTTCTTTTTATTTTTGCTTTGATTGAATCCACCGGATCGCTGCTGCCGTCCTGCCCGGCAACAATCGTGGTAATTCCCTGGTTCAGGGCGGCTAAAGCTCCGGGATAGTTAGTTAATGAACCTGCAAGATGACTATGGCTGTCAATAAAACCAGGTGCCAGTATCTTTCCTTCACCATCAATTACTTCTTCACCGGCAAAAGGCTGAAGATTTCCTACGGCAATAATCCTTTTGCCTTCAATCCGCACAGCAGCATTCCTGGCTGCAATACCGGTGCCATCGATCAGCTGAACATTTCTGATGAGCAAGGTCGGCGGAACTTCCAGCGGCTTTCCCTGTATAAAATTCCTGACAATACGGTTTCCGGATCCATTGCCACCACTGCTGAGTAAAATAATCGTTCTGTTATTCTTTGTATCCCGGTAAATAATATTTACAAAACCAACCCAGCCTCCTGTATGTGAATATTCCTTTTCCCTGCCTCTTTCTATACTCCAGCCAAAGCCGTAAGGAAAAGTGGTGCCATTTTTTAATGTTACCGGCCGGAAGGCCTGCTCAAGAGTTGTTTTCTTTACCAGTTTTTCCGTATAAAGGCTTTGATCCCATTTCAGCAGATCCTCAACAGAGGAGTAAATATTACCATCGCCCACCACTGCATCAAAAGTAGTGAGGTCGTCCGTTTTTTTCGTTTCACCGGTTTCAGTAAAGCCGTACACATGATTAACCGGTACAACAGGCATTTTTATATGATAAACATAGGTATCTTTTAAACCCAGCGGTACTGCAATATTTTTTTTGAAATAGGCTGCAAAAGGCTGGCCGGAAACCCTTTCAATAATACTGACCAGTAATACATAGTTGGTATTACAATAATTCCACCGGGTGCCGGTGGGAAAATCAAGTGCAGGTTTGCGAAAGGAAAAAAGCTCCAGCATCTTATCATTGGTCAGTGTATCCAGCGGGCCTTTATACTGCCGGAACAGGTCAAAATATTCATGGATACCGGATGTATGCGTCATCAGGTTACGTACCGTGATGCTATCATAGGGCAATTCAGGAATGAATTTCCGGCAATCGTCATCAATATTTAACAGGCCCTTTTCCGATAACTGTAATATGGCCATACAAACAAACTGTTTGGAAACGGAGGCCAGGTTGAAGGAAGAACTGGTTTGAAGAGGCTGGTTAGTACGGCTGCCGGTAATACCCAATGCTTTCTTGTAAACAACTTTCCCTTTTTCAGCATAAAGTATTGTTCCGTTATACCGGTTGGTCTGGTGCAGGATCGTTAACACGGAATCAAGTTTTTTAACGCCGGGAGTAATCTGCGCTGATAAACAAACAGAGAGAAACAGGCAGGAAAAAACAGTCATGAATTTTTTCATGCGAACAATAGTTTCCATTAAAGATAGTGCGTAAAACAAAAGCAGCACAAACAAGCTGTCCGAATCAATAAAAGAATACCCCGCTATTAAAAATTAACAGCGGGGTATAAGTTGTATCCTGATGCAGTTATTCTATAATGAATCAGAAATTATAATTAATACCAAACATGAGCATATCTGTTGTCATTTTATACGACACTAAACTACCCGGGACTGCTCCGTAAGGGTTTGAATCGCTTACCATCATCGGGCTTAACAAAGGCCCGCTGGTGGAACCGCTGCTGCTGCCATGATGGTATACCGCATTCACCGTAATCTTGTTATTGAATTCGTATCCGCAACCCAGTTGGAACGCATTTTTGATAATCGCTGTGGCAGGAGTGGAGAAGAATGCCAGTTCACTGCTGATCGGGTTTGAACTGAAAGTATAGCCTGCACGAAGAGGTAATTTCTTAACCCCTTTGTATTGCAGACCTGTGGAAACAATTGAAATATTATTCCATCCGAATCCTTTTACAGATGCGTTAGGTGTCCAGCCTTTGGCTTCAAAACCTTCCGTATTTTCATAAGTAACATAGCGGTAATCGAAAGCAAAGTCAATAAGCCCCTTGGAGAAGCCAATACCAGCTGAAAGAATGGCGGGGTAGTTCATTTGGAATTTAACATCCGGGGCAGTACTTCCATCCAGGTATTTATTATTGAATGTAAAATCGGTAAAATATTGCTGTGACTTATAAGAAGCGCCCAGCTTAAGTCCGTCGCCGGAATTATAATAGATACCTACCTGTCCGCCGGCACCCAAAGCACTGGCTTTGTCGCTGACGGGATATCCTTTTTCTGAACTGGGGGATGCAAGCGGGTTGGGAGCCAGTTCCAGTGCAGCATAATTAAATGTAGGTGCAAAACCTATTGATACTTTGTCGCTGATTTTATATGAATACGTAATTCCCACCTGCATCAGCTGGTAATCGGACTTAATGCGTCCGAATCCACCTGAACTTTGCGGCATATTGATGGGGTTAGTATTGCTTTCAGGAAATGTAACGCCAAATCCGCTGATACCAAATGCTGAAAGTCCCAGGGTGTGTTTGCTGTTCTTTTTCCCCCATACCATAGCCACAGCAGGCATAATGGAAATACCCCTGTCGTCTTTGGTTACACCACTCATCGGGCCTCCGGGAGTGGGCACAGTAGAAGACAACTCCGGTGAAGAAAAGAACATCCCTGCATTGACGGAGAGTATTTTCTTATCAAAAGCCGAAATAGCAGCTGGGTTCCAGTGAAGCGCTCCACTAATATCTAAGGGCTGCGCAGTGGCTGCACCACCCATTGACATGTTGACGGCGCCAATGCCCTGCATGATATGCCCGGCCTGGGCAAACAGGAAAAACGGTACAATTGCTGAAACTAATGTTGATATAATCTTTTTCATAACCGAAAATTTTGTGTGTTACCCGCTGATTGTGCAGGTAAAAGCAAAACTATTTGGCCAAAATCCGGCTTATGTGATGATTATCACATTTGGGGTATTATCATAATGCTATATGATGAAAAACAGGTGCCTTTTAAGACAGTAATATCCCGTTAAAATAGCCTCCAGCATAATAACAGCATTAAATTATTACTTCACCGGTTAATATTGTATGCTGATAGTTGTTTGATGCAATATTCTTCAGGAAGTCTTTGCCGGTATCAGAAATGCAATTATATAAATGGAGAACTCAATATCTTTATTCAAATTTCAACAACCGGTATATCATGAAGCTGATTTTTTTCTCATTCTTCCTGCTGACCGGCCTTGTTGCGGGCAGCCAGGTAATAACCGACTCCCTGTTAATTGAAGGCCGGTACCGTCTTTTTCATTTTAACAAACCGGCCGGGAATTCCGGAGACAGAAGCCTGCTTTTTGTCATGCATGGTTCCGGCGGGAACGGCAGAAATATGATGAAAGCCACAACAAAACTGGAAGCTATTGCATCCAGAGAAAACCTGCTGCTCGTTTACCCGGATGGATATAAGAACTATTGGAATGAATGCCGCAGGTATGCCACGTCTGATGCTAATAAGGAGAATATTAATGAGAACTCTTTTTTTCATGAAATGATAAAATACTTCCGGTTAAAATATGCCGTCAATAAAGAAAGAGTATTTGCAGCCGGTTTTTCAGGAGGCGGTCATATGGCGTATAAACTGGGGCTTACCATGCCCGGTGAGATCAGGGCTATTGCTGCCATTGTGGCTAATATGCCTGACTCTGCATCTTCGGATTGTGTTTCTACCCGTAAATCACTACCGGTGCTTATTGTAAATGGCACTGCTGATAATGTGAACCCGTACAACGGAGGCGAAATGTTTGTCAATAACAGCAGTTATGGCATTGTCCGCAGCACGGAAAACAGTTTTCATTACTGGGCATCACTGGCGGGTTATACAGGTGAGCCCCGGAAAACGGTTTTGCCGGATACTGATCCCGCCGACCAGAAAACAATTGAAGAATATAGCTATAGCGCTAAAGGGATGCCTTCAGTAACATTGCTGAAAGTAATCGGAGGCAAACATGACTATCCCGGTGATATTGATGTCTATCTCTATGCATGGGATTTTTTTAAATCACAGGCAGGCAAACCTGATACAGGCAGGAAAGACCCTGCAAAACCTGTATTGTTAGCCGAAGCAGCTTGTGGTGAATGCCAGTTCAAATTGCCGGGTAAAAGCTGTGACCTTGCTGTCCGCATAGATGGGAAGGCCTGGTTTGTTGACGGCACATCTATAGATGATCATGGTGATGCCCACGCCAGAGATGGCTTTTGCGAGGCGGTCCGCAAAGCCGAAGTACAGGGTGAAATTATAAATGGCCGCTTTTGGGTAAGTTATTTCAGGCTGCTGAAAGCAGAAAATTGAGTCATAGATCATTTTCTTTTAGCCTGAAGGCCGCTACCTTCCTGCATCCTGGCAGTTGCCGCACCTGAATACCGGTAATTCAAAGCATTTCAAGTTGATACAACGGCCTTTTTCATAAATTTGCCGCACCAATTTCAACCAATGCCTGAACATTCTCACCAGTTAGCCGCTATCCTCTTTGCAGATATCGTGGGTTATACCGCCATGATGCAGGAAGATGAAGGTATGGCCCTCGAAAAGATCAACCGGTTCAGGCAGGTGATCCATGTAATAGCCGATGAATTAAACGGGAACATTATCCAGTTTTACGGCGATGGATGCCTGGTTCTTTTCAACAGCTCTACTGATGCTGCAGAATTTGCCAAATTATTACAGGCCGATTTCTCTGACGAACCCAAAGTACCGGTCCGTATCGGTATCCACATGGGCGATGTATTGCTGAACAGCGGTAACGTGTTTGGAGATGTGGTGAATATTGCTTCCCGGATACAGGCGCTGGCCCCGGCTGGTGGTATATATATCTCCGAAATGGTGTACCGGAATATCGCCAATAAAAAAGACCTTGATTCAGTTTTCCTCCGTGAAGAAAAATTGAAGAATGTAAAAGCGCCGGTAAAGATCTACGAGATACTGACGGAGAACAGCCAGCCTCATTTTGTCAGCGATAACGGCGAGAGCCATTTTTCCCGGATTATTAATGAAAACAGCATTGCTGTTTTACCGTTCACGAACCTGAGCAGCGATCCCCAGCAGGAATTTTTCAGCGATGGACTGACGGAAGATATTATTACGCAACTGTCCAAAATCAAATCCTACAAAGTAATATCCCGGACTTCTGTAATGCAATACAAAACGTCACCGAAATCAGTAAGAGATATCGGGAATGAACTGGGTGTTGCTTTAATCATAGAGGGCAGTGTGCAGCGGTCAGGCGAACAGGTGCGCATCACAGCGCAGCTGATCAATGCTATTACAGACGAACATATGTGGGCCGAATCCTATGACCGGCCGGTAAATGATATCTTTTCTATCCAGCGGGAAGTGGCGGTCTCTATCGCTTCAGTTCTGAATACCAAGCTTTCGCGGAATGAGACACAACAACTGGATCATGTACCCACCACCAGCCTGCAGGCTTATGAATTTTACCTGCGGGGAAGATTGCTGGTGGAAAAAAGAAATAAAGCAGATATATTGCTGGCAAGAGAGCTTTTCCTGCAGGCGGTAAGTAAAGACAAGGCATTCGCCAACGCTTACTCAGGTTTGGCAGATACCTATCTGTTATCTTCCTTTCGTGGTTATGAAGACCCGGTGGAGATGCTCTGGCTGGCTAAAAAGAATATTGATACGGCCTTGTCGCTCGACCCGTCTTCCGGTGAAACACATGCTTCGCTGGGATACTGGTATCACCAGTCTTTTGACTGGCATGCCGCTGAAATCACTTACAAAAGAGCAATTGGTTTAAATGCCAATCAATCCAATGTTTATCTCTGGTTTGCCATTTTACTGGAAGCAAAAGGAGAAAGGGAAGAAGCTTTAAAAATATATAAGCAGGGGAATGAAGTGAACCCGATGTGGGATTATCTTGTCGCAAACCAGGTCAAAACCCTGGCAAATAACGGGAATAAAGAAGAAGCTTTTCAGCTGCAGCATAAACTGATTGAGAAAGCAGCCCATAGTCCTGAACTGCTTAAAAAGCGTTATGCCGACCTGGCCCGGCTCTTCTGGTCGTTTAATGATAAAGCAGAAGCTATAGCAGCAGCTGAAAGGGCCAGCGATCACGGGCTTGTCCGTTTTTTTCATGATAATGACTCGTCATTACTGGAAAAAAGAGTGGATGCGTATTATACTGACCTGAAGAACAGGAGTGAATATATTTCCCAACTCTGGATGGGTGTGGATTATGCTTTTGCAGGCGCCCGTGAAAAAGCCCTGGAATGTTTTAATAACGCCATTGCACTTAAGGATACAGCCATCACCATGCTGCTGATCAGGGATTATGGCTTTTTAAATATCAAGTACCTGAGCATGGCACTCACCACCCGTAAGATCAGGTTGTTGGTCAACTTTTGATTTTATCTTCCGTTATCTTCTTGTTGTCTGCATTCTATCCTTTATTTTCGGGCATGGCTTTGCTGGAAGTATCAGGTATCAGTAAGAAAGAGAATGATTCTTTTGTGGTAAGAGAGATCAGTTTTTCACAACAGCCTTTGCAAAAGATCGCCATTGCCGGCGAAACAGGTTCCGGGAAAACAACATTATTGAAAATGATCGCCGGCTGGGTTCAGCCGGATGCAGGTGAAATTATATTCGACACTACAAAAGTGACCGGCCCTGCTGACAAATTATTACCGGGTCACCCGGGCATTGCCTACCTGAGCCAGCATTTTGAACTAAGGAATAATTACTGGGTGCACGAACTACTCAGTTATGCCAATGAATTACCTGCTGATGAAGCAGCCACACTTTACAGGGTTTGCCAGATCGATCATTTGGTAAACCGCAGAACCGACCAGCTTTCCGGAGGGGAAAAACAACGGATTGCTTTAACAAGATTACTGATCAGCTCCCCAAAACTGTTGATACTGGATGAACCTTTTTCGAATCTTGATGCGATCCATAAAAGAACAATCAAATCGGTGATACAAGATATCAGTGAAAAATTAAGGATTACCTGTATCATCGTCTCGCATGACCCGGCTGATATTCTTTCGTGGGCAGATCATATTATTGTGCTGAAAGCAGGGGAGATTGTACAGCAGGGAACGCCGGAAGCCATTTATAAAAATCCGGTCAATGAATATTGCGCCAGTCTCTTTGGTAATTATACTATCATTGAAACGGAGCTGGCAAAAAATTTATTCACATTTACAGAACAAAAAACAGCCGCTAAAAAAAGACTCCTGCGTCCTGAAAAAGTTTACATCTCTGTAACGGAACCCTCTTCATTGCCGGGGATCATACAGCAAATTATTTTTTTTGGTAGTTATTACCTCCTGACAATAAGAGTAAGCCATCAGCT
This sequence comes from Chitinophagaceae bacterium UBA4411, assembly GCA_002400415.1. GTDB lineage: Bacteria > Bacteroidota > Bacteroidia > Chitinophagales > Chitinophagaceae > CADEDV01. The sequence continues at coordinate 107,198 of DGQP01000014.1, read as the reverse complement.
GCTGCTGGCAAAAACATATCAACAGGGATTTTCCGTTGGCGATACGGTATTCCTTACTATTCATACAGAAGATATCGCTTTCGTCTGACGTATTTCTTTTTACAGGAAATTACTGGTGATAATTAATTTCTGTCAACATCTTCCGCAGTATTTTTTCAAATTAAGTAGATACTGGTAGCAGGTTACTTTGGAATAGATTTTGGGTATAATAATTTTACAAAGTAATCAGCGAAAGCTGATCGTATAGTGAACAGTTTTTAAAATCCTCTTATGAAAAACCAATTGATCCTGCTGGCATTTATTTGCCTGGGATATACCCTGGATGCACAAATTTCTTTAACAGCCACAGCCGGTACGGCAACCGGAAATTATTCCACACTTAAACAAAGTTTTGATGCGGTCAATGCCGGCACACACCGGGGAACGATTATCATTACGCTCACAGGAAGTACCACGGAAACCGCCTCCGCTGTTCTTTATCAAAGCGGATACAATAGTATTTCCGCTTATTCTTCAATAAAACTACAACCTGCAATCAGCGGGCTAAGCATCAGTGGAAATTTTGAAGCCCCGTTGATTGATCTGAACGGAGCTGATCATGTAACCCTTGACGGAAGAATAAATGGCAACGGAACTGCAAAAAGCCTTTCTCTTATAAATACAAACAATTCTGATTCGGCCGGCAACTGTACGGTTCGGTTTATCAATGATGCTACTAGTAATACAATTAACTATTGTAATATCAAAGGATCAACAAGGGATGATGGAGGGGGTATTATCTTCTTCAGTACCACAACCGGAACTACCGGGAATGATAATAATTTAATTGACAATAATGATATCACTACTGCAGCTGATACCAACCGTCCTCTGAATGCCGTCTACTCATTCGGAACCTGGGGAAAAGCAAACAGTGTTAATATCATTTCCAATAACAACATATTTAACTATTTCAACCGGAGTTTCACTTCCAATGGTCTGTACATTCGTGATTTTTCAACAGCCTGGACTATAACCGGCAATAATTTTTACGAAACGACCGGTTTCATACCACTTGAAACGGTACGTTATGCAGGTATTGCCATTGATGTGGAAACCGGGAGCGATTTTACAATCAGTAATAATTTTATCGGCGGAAGCCATGCTGACCACAGCGGTGTACTTAATATAAACAGCGGGAATACGGCCAACAGCTCCAGTGGCGGGTATGATTTTTTCCCTCCTGTTTTCGCCTTTACGGGGATTTATGTCAGCGGTGTTACAGAGAGCACAGTTCAAAATAATACCATCCGCAATATCAGTTATACCGGTACTGGAAATTTCGGCTTTTACGGGCTGGTGATCATTACTGGTGAAGTTACCATCGGTACGGTGAGCAATAATACAATTGGTGCTGTGGACGGAACAAGATCCATCACCGTAACGAATACCAGCACGGAAGCTCTTTTTGCAGGCATCTTTAATATGGGAGGAGCCTCTGCCAATGCTGCTATCAGGAACAACCAAATTGCCGGGATCAGCACGGATGGGGATGTGAATATTCACGGCATTTACAATTTTATCTTTTCTGACAGCGGTGCCACCGTGATCAGCAATAATCAAATCGGAAGCAGTGCTGTTCCTAATAGTATAGAAGCCGCCTGGTCGGCACCGGCTGCTGCGCAAAAAGTGACAGGTATTTTTAGTGTATCCAATGCAGCGGCTGTTACAATCAACAGTAACATGATTGTGAATCTCAGGAACGGTACCACTAACAGCAATAGCAATACAGAGGGCTCAATTACTGGTATAGCCACACTTAGCGGTGTTAATACAATCGCTGATAATACTATCCGTGAAATGGCCATCGGCAATGCAAATGCCAATGCTGCCGTTAACGCTTCCGTAACAGGTATCAGGCAGGTCAGCGCTATGCAGGGCCAGTCCGTCACCGGTAATAATATTTATAACCTGGCAAATACATATCCTTCCTTTGAAGGCAGTGTTATCGGTTTGTATTATGAGGCAGGGCCGGGCAGGGGTAATTCGGTTTCCAAAAATTTTATACAGGGGTTATCAGTTCAGCAGGGGAGTACAGCCGCTAACCTGTATGGTATAAAGCTGGCCAAAAGCTCTACCTGTTTCAACAACGTGATCAGTCTTGGCAGCACTGCCGGCACAACTATCTATGGTATTTATGAAACCGGGACTGCTGCTGATACAACGAATCTTTATTTCAACACCGTTTATATCGGCGGGTCTGAAGCACCGGGAGTAAATAAATCGTATGCATTTTACAGCGCAACCAATAATAATACAAGGGATATCCGGAATAATATCTTCACGAATGAACGGTCAACAACAGGAGGAATTAACCTGCATTATGCCGCCTATTTCAATTATGGCAGCACGGCTAAACTTACGCTGGGTTATAATGATTATTTTGCTTCCGGCCAGGGTGCTGTACTGGGGAATTATAATAATACCAACATTAACAGCCTGCCGATCATATCCGGGATGGACAATGCCAGCCAGTCTGTAAACCCTGTTTTTGCCGAACCGGGAGCTAATATTGTCACTTCGTATGCTGTCGGAATTCCGCTGGATGGGGTTGCAGGAACAGGTATCAGTACGGATTATGCAGGCGTTTTCAGAAGCACATCGCCGCAATTAGGGGCGTTTGAGAAAAATATAACCCTCCCCATCACTTTGCAATCATTCACAGGTTATGCAATGAAAGAAACCAACCAGCTGAAATGGGTGACCAGTGCCGAAATGAACAGCAGCCATTTTGAATTACAGCGAAGCGGGGACGGTTTGTCATTTACAAAAATTGCTATCATCAGGGCTGCCGGCAACACCAGTATCCCGCAATATTATGAATATGGCGATGGTGGCGTATTGCCTGCCAACAGTTTTTACCGGTTAAAACAGGTTGATATGGATGGCAAGACCTGGTATTCGAGAGTTGTACTGATTAGCCGGGAAGAATCCCGTTATACAATTGCAGTATACCCGAACCCGACAACCGGGAAACTGAACCTTGTTGCAGGAAGAGAAATGAAGAATGCCCGTATCAGGATCATAAATGCAGGAGGACAGTTACTAACTGAAAAAACAAATATATCAGGTACAGCTTACAGCCTTGATATTTCGTACCTGCTGAATGGTATTTACTTTATGGATGTATATGAAAATAATACGGTAACAAGAACAAGAATTGTGAAGTATTAAGAAAGGTTATAGAAACGCCTTGAAAAAAATGGAGACTACCCGTCTCCATTTTTTAATTATAGTTAATCTTTTAATTCTTCATAATCTTAAATTCAACCCGGCGGTTCAACTGGCGGCCTTCATCTGTATCATTCGTGGCTACGGGGCTCTTTTCACCATAACCCTGTGAACTAAGCCGGCTGGCATCAATACCTTTGGAAAGAATATACTCCATCACCGACCTGGCCCGGTTATCACTCAGTTTGAAATTATAATCATCCGACCCGCGGCTGTCCGTATGGGCACTCAGTTCAATTTCAATGGCAGGATTCTCTGCTAATAATTTAACCACCCTGTCCAGTTCCACAAATGATTCGGGTCGTAAATTCCATTTATCAAAATCAAAAAAGACATTATTCAGCCTCACAACCTGCCCCACTTCAACCGGCACGAGGTACAGGTCCTTGTGAATTTCTTTATAGCCTGCCTTAATTAAAGAATCAAGGCTGAGATTTTCTGATTGTGCAAAGAAATGATCAGCTGTTGCGCGGATGAGATAATTCTTATCATAGGGCAAGACTATTTTAAAAGCGCCGTCTTCAGGATTTGATACCGCATTTCCTGCTGAAGAACCATCCGGTAATGTTTCATATACTAATGAAGCACTCAGCGGCTTACCTGTTTTTTTATTATACACATTGCCACTAACCAATACAACCGGATCGGGGCGTTCTATCTCTAATAATTTTACCCTTACAATATCGCTCTCCCCATAGCTTTCAAAGCTGCTGGTCAGGTAGGCATACTCTCCACCGGCATCCAGTGTAAAGAACGCATCCCAGTCGGATGTATTGATAGGGCTGCCAAGATTAACGGGATCACTCCATTTTTGCCAGGTACTGTCCAGCCGCTTTGTCATCCAGATATCATTATCACCTAATCCGCCCGGGCGGTTACTGCTGAAATATAAAGTAACTCCATCCGAAGCCAGGTAAGGTGTCATCTCATCGTAATCAGGCAGGTTGATTTTTTTCCCCAGGCTTTTGGGCTCCGACCAGGTGCCATCTTTCTGCAGGAAACAAACATAGATATCATTATTTACGCCGGCTTTTTCTTCGGTCATATACAGCAGCAAGGTTTGACCGTCATGTGCCATGCTGGCTCCATTCTGCCGGCCCCGGTCATATTTGCCATAATTTTTTATTTTCAGCATTTCGGGTTTGCTCCAGTAACCTTTATCATCCAGGTAACTCATGCTGACACCATTGCCCACATAATCGCCATTGATAAAAGCGTTCCTGATCAGTATCCTGTTATTATCCGGAGATATCCAGAATACGGCATTATAATGATAGGTGTTCAGGGGATAATCCATATGATAAGCTTCACTCCATTTTCCTGACTCATCCCTGACAGCATACCAGATATCCTGTGAGTTTCTCACCGAATTGTACTTTGTATTGTGCGGGTCGTTTTGCCGGATAAAAAAAAGAATATTCCCATCTGCAGAAATAGTTGGACGCAGCTCAGATAACCTTGTATTGATAAGATCGCCCAGGTTTTCAATCTTGATAATGGTGCTTTCTTTGATAACGTTTTCTTTCTGGGCCTTTAAAGTCCCCGGTGAATCGTTCAGGGGTTGAGCCGTTGCTGTCTGGATACAAGCAGCCAGGATAAAAAAAGGAATGGCTTTTTTCAAGATATTGGGGTTTGTAATAAGGTCGAAAAATACCAAGAAACAGTTATACCTGCTACAGGAAAACTACCTCGTGTTTTACCTAAATGCAGATTTGCCGCAGTTCAATACAAAAAAAGAACAGTTCATATAGATCCGGTTTTCGGGCAGTTACCGGCAAGGTACTTTTGTGAGGTATCAGTCTTCGTTATAAAGTTCGTACATGAGAATATTATTTGCAGGTGATAGCATTATAAAGGGTGCATTGGGTGTGAACTGGGTGAAACAAATCGCAGATGCTCACCCGGAATGGACAATTGTCAATGCCGGGAAAAACGGGGATACACTGGTTAAAATTACTGAACGGGTCAGGCAGATACTTCTTAAGTATCCTGGTTATGATATGATCGTATTACTGGCAGGCAATAATGATATTCTGATTCCCTCGCTTGCCAAACGGGGATTTCTTTTTCGTTCAGCCGGTGATCGCCTGCTTAAAAGGGGCTATGCCCCGCAGCCTGACCCTGTTTCTTTTGAAAAAAAACTCCGGGCAGCAATAACCATGATCAGGGAAAAAAGCAAAGCTACTATTATGCTAATGACATTAGGCTGTATGAATGAAGCAGCCAGTTTTGCCCTGAATTGCACACGAAAGAAAATAAACGAAGTGATCAGGGAAGTTTCCGCCCGTGATAATTGTTTGCTGGCAGATACCGGCGCCCTTATGGATGGTTGCCTGCAACAATTCAGTACCAACGATTATTTCCTGGCTGGTTTCTTCAGGGTGAGCCTATTTGACAAAATCAGTTGCATAACGGGCAACCCGGACCGGTTAAGCCGGCAAAGAAAACTCCATCTTACTATTGACGGACTTCATCTCAACAGCCGGGGAGCCGGCGTATATAAAAAAGAAGTCGAGTCGGTATTATTAAATCATACCAACAAAAATCCCGGCTATTTTTTATTCAAAAACAGCCGGTAAAAAAAATCGTGAAAACGAAAAGATTAAAGGGTAATTACACTATTTGTTCCGCCAAATTCATTCGGAGCTGTTTCGTCTGCTTCGGGCTCATTCAACCACTCTGTTTCGTTCACCAGGTATTTGAACTCATGTTTTGAATCTTTCGGCAGGTTAACGTCAGCACTGAAGCTGCCGTCTTTCTTTTTACTCATGATCACTGCATTTTTCCAATCGCTGTTGAGACCTAAAATCTCAATAGTTTCTGCATTTTCAACCTTAAAGGAAAATTTTACCTTGCAATAATCTTTCGTTTTGTAGTAGGTCTTTTGTACCATTTGGCTCTTTTTAAAATGTTGATTTTCAGAATGCTGTTATCAAATGGCCAAGCATATAACCGGAGGCATCGCCTTTTAAGCCCTTAATACCCTGATTTTGCAAAAGTAACCTGCAGGGCTCTCAATTTTTCGTCTTAGTTATTCAGGGACTGTTAATAAAATAAGAAACAGGATATTTGCCCTTTATGAAGTATACCGTTGCTCTCAGGCAGCAGACTATGATGATGCAGGTCAATTTTTAAAGAGAAACGGGATTCCGGTTGAAAAAAGTACCAAAACTATATATGCAGTCAATGATCTTCAGAGAAGCTACTAAAAATGATATTGGGCAGATACAGGTTGTCCGCAACGCGGTAACGGAAAACACTTTATCAAACCCGGCCCTGGTAACAGACAAGGATTGCGAGGATTATATGATGAACAGGGGCAAAGGCTGGGTTTGTGAAGTGGAGGGCAAAATCGTTGGTTTTGCAATCGCTGACCTGGTGGATCATAATGTGTGGGCGCTGTTTATTCAACCCGGTTTTGATAAAAAAGGAATCGGCCGCCGGCTGCACGATGATATGCTGGATTGGTATTTTCAGCAAACAACTCAAACGATCTGGCTGAGTACCAGTCCCGGAACAAGAGCTGAAACCTTTTACCGGAAGGCCGGCTGGAAAGAGACCGGCGTCTATGGCAAGGGAGAGATAAAATTTGAAATGTCTGCTGCCGGCTGGAAGACCCGGATTGTTCCTGTGTAGAGAAATAATTTTACATTTAATTGTGATACAAAACTGTTTCTGGTTTTTTACCATAAAACAAAGCGCTAATACCAGCATCATGAAGAAAGTCCGCCAGTTTGCAATTCTTTTTTTTATACCCTTTGTTTTGCCTTTTGGTGAAACTACGGTGGATGGCCCTTATGTTTCCTATCACAATGAACATATCTATATTAAGAAAATACTGGAAGAGAGTAGTGGTGGCAAGATTGCCCGGGTGGATAGCATGCCGGTTTCTTCCCGGAAGAACGTTGTTCTTGCCATCAACACCGATATTACGGGTAAAACCTTTCCTGTTACGCTTAAAAGCGAACTTATTAATGAGCCTTCTGTATTTCCTCTTCCCGGAAAGCAATTGATCCTCTCTGATATAGAGGGAAATTTTGCAGGGTTCAGGAAATTATTACAGGGCTGCGGGGTTATTGATAGTGATCTGAACTGGGTCTTCGGGAACGGGCACCTGGTATTATCCGGTGATTTTGTGGATCGGGGCCAGCAGGTAACCGAATTATTATGGTTCATCTATGCACTTGAAGATAAAGCCAGAGTCGCCGGGGGGTATGTCCATTACATCCTGGGCAATCATGAAATCATGATCATGAGCGGAGATACCAGGTATGTCAATAAAAAATATAAAGAAAGTACCGGCCTGCTGAATGTAAAGTACGAGCAATTATTTGATGAACATACAGAACTGGGACGCTGGCTGCGTACCAAGAATGTGATTGAAAAGATCGGGGATAATATTTTCGTGCATGGCGGAATCTCTGATGCAGTAAACAAACTCAGGCTTTCACCCGAAGAGATCAACAAACTGGTAAAACCTTTTTATTCTGACAGCCTTTATATCTATCCTGATAAAAAATTACCTGTTTTGTACAATGATGACGGGCCCTTCTGGTACCGGGGTTATTACAAACCCGACCCGGATAAAGCCCTGCCCGGGCAGATTCACAGAACCTTGTCGAGATTCTCTGTACAGCATATTTTTACCGGTCACTCCATTGTGGCAGACACGATCAGCGTATGGCATCATGGTAAAGTGATCAACACAGATGTACCCCATCATAAAGAAGGAAAATCAGAAGCGGTTTTGTATAGCGATGGTATTTATTACAGGATCAGTGCGGCAGGTGAACGTTTCCGGTTACCGGTTTCCATCAGGAACTAAACTTGCCTACTTTCGCCCCATGAAAGCTGCCACGGTACATGAAATAAAACAGGAGCTGCAGAACTGCAAGCCCGGCGAACTGGTGGAATTATGTCTCCGGCTCTCCCGTTTCAAAAAAGAAAATAAAGAACTGCTGACCTACCTGTTATTTGAAGCACATAACGAAGAGGGATTTGTGACTGCTGTAAAGAATGAAATTGATGAACTGTTTGGCGAAATCAACCAGTCACAATTGTACTTTGCTAAAAAAAGTCTCCGGAAGATAGTCAGGATCATCAATAAATACAGCCGTTACAGCGGCAGCAAAGAAACCGATCTTGCTGTCAGGATACATTTCTGCACCATACTCAAAGACTCCGGTATTCCCATCCGCCAGAATGCTGTTATCCATAATCTCTATTTATCGCAGCTGAAAAAGATCAATACGGTACTGGCATCTTTGCACGAAGACCTGCAATATGATTACAGGCGACAGGTTGATGAACTGTAACTAATAACTGTTTATTAAATCCATTAACATTTATTCCCGGCTAAGAAAGGAATGTGCCTTTAGTCATTAAGCCCCGGGATTTGACACAACTGATCGGTATATTTATCCCGATCAAAAACCAATGCTTTTTAATTACCGGCTTTATACAATGATGGGTATGCTTTGCATGCAGCTGCTGGCCGGCAATTGGCTATTTGCCCGTAAAGTTCCGGGCCCTGCAACTCCTCCGGCTGAATTGTCCATCAATGTTTTCAGCGAAGCTAAATACGATACCGGTTCAGCAGTTATTGTAATTCCATTCAGCAGGGCAGGGAACCTTATCCTCGTAAAGGCAAAAGCAGATACAATTGAAGGGAGTTTTATCCTGGATACAGGCTGTCCTCATTTAGTGCTGAATATGACTTATTTCCGGCAATATGAAACCAACTGGGAACAGAACGAACAAAAAGGAGGAATGACAGGCGAGATCAGCACAGCCCTGCAAACGGTGATCAGTAATTTCCGGTTTGGTGCCACCGAGCATTACCGGGTAAAAGCTGACCTGGTAAACCTGGGGCATATTGAAAACAGCAAGGGGGTGAAGATACTTGGCCTGATCGGTATGCAATTACTGGACAGGTATGAAATGATCATCGATTTTGAAAGAAACCAGCTCCACCTGCGCAAAGCGGGCAGGAAAGATGACCCGGCCAGTCAAAACGAAATGCTCCGCGACACGGCAGCTTATCATACCATCCCCATTGAAGTGAAAGATGACCGGATCATTGTAAAGACGGAACTGGCAGGAAAAAAAATACGCCTGATTATTGACAGCGGGGCCGAGTCGAATGTACTGGACAGCCGCCTGCCCGATAAAGTCTTTGAACAGGTAAACATCAACGGACGGATCATTCTCACCGGGGCCGGGAATGCAAAAGTGGAAGCTTTGCGGGGCGACCTGCAAAAACTGGTCATTGGCGGGCAACAGGTAAATGACCTGCCCGTAATGATCACGAACCTGGAAAAAACCTGTTTTTCTTACGGCGGCTGCGTGGATGGAATATTAGGATTTGATTTTCTCTCCTTACAAAAAATAGGGTTTAATTTTGTAACACGTAAAATGTACTTATGGAAATGAGGAGGGAGATCAGCCATATGATAAAACAGGGTGCAAGGGTAACCTGCCTTCTCCTTCTTTTGCTCGCCGGTTTCGTTGTTGCCGTGAATGCACAGCCCCCTTTAACGCAATACACGATTAAGAACGGGCAGATGCATATTGCCATTGGCAAAAATATTCCTGTTGCTTCACTCGATAGTTTTATTACACAATATGGTTTGCAATCGCTGGCATTGAATCAATTTCTTGCCAAAGGATTTGAAGACTCCCTAAAAAAACAGGGATGGAAAATTGTGATCAATAACAACGAGGTTTGCATTTTCTCTAAATTCATTGAAGGGCTGGACGGCCTGAATGATTATGCTGAGAAAATCAGGCTGATGGAAAAGAAGCAATTCCCGGATGGTGAATTTCCTGCCGTAAGTAATAAAGTGGTAATGGGATATAACCGTTTCCGGAATAAACAGCCCTTCCGTATTACAGAAGATTCATTAGTTGTTTTTTACCTGCGTAATAATTTAAAAGCCGGCAAAGTAATGCTGGCCGGCAGTTTTAATAACTGGGTACCTGACAATTTACCAATGACAAAGACTGACAGTGGCTGGGTCGCAGGGGTAAAATTAAAACCGGGTAAATACTGGTATAAGTTCATCGTGGATGGTAACTGGATCGTTGATATGGATAACCGGCTGAACGAAAACGATGGGAAGGGGAATATCAATTCGGTATTTTATTACAACAATTATATTTTCCGGCTGGCTGGTTATAGCAATGCAAAAAGAGTATTTATTGCCGGCAGTTTTAATGACTGGCAGGAAAAGGAACTGGCTTTCAGCAAAACGGCCACAGGGTGGGAGTTGCCCGTTTACCTCGCCGATGGCACACATACCTATAAATTCGTGGTGGATGGGAAATGGATGACAGATCCCGCGAATAGGGATAAATACCCCAATGAATTCAATGATTTTAATTCGGTGATCAGAATGGGGAAGATGCATTTGTTCTTCCTGCCCGGTTTCCCCGAAGCCCGGCAGGTGATCCTCACCGGCTCGTTCAACAAGTGGCGGGATGATGAACTGTATATGCAAAAAACAACCGGGGGCTGGGAATTATATTATTCACTGGGTCCGGGTAATTATGAATACAGGTACAAGGTGGATGGTGAATGGGCAACCGATACGGTGGGTCAGCAGAACAATCCCGGTAAAAAAGAAACTTCCTGTTTTATTATTGACCCTAACTATACCTTCCGGCTAAAAGGTTTTACCAATGCAAGATCTGTTTTCCTGGCGGGAGATTTTAACTACTGGAGCCCCAACTCACTGGCTATGAAAAAAGAAGGGGATGAATGGGTTTTCACCGTACATCTTGATCCCGGCAAGCATCTCTATAAATTTATCGTGGATGGAAAATGGATCATTGATCCCGGCAATAAACTCTGGGAGGATAACGAGTACAATACCGGCAACTCAGTACTATGGATCGAACAATAACCAGCTCACAGTATTTTTTTCCAGTAATCCAGCCAGTCGATCATGCGGCTGGTAAACCCGTATTCATTATCAAACCAGGCAATCAGTTTTACCTGCTGGCCCACTACAGAGGTAAGAGTCCCATCAATCAGGCAGGAATGGGTATTGCCTTTGATATCTAATGAAACTAATGGTTCCTCGGTATAATCCAGTATGCCTTTATATTCACCCTGTGCGGCTTTTTTAAAAAGTGTGTTTACCTGTTTCACCGGTACAGCTTCATTCAGCTGAACAGTAAAATCAGCCATCGCCCCGTTGGCCACCGGTATTCTGGTGGACACCGCAGCGATCCTGTTCTCCATCCCGGGCATCAGTTTCCCCAGCGAATGCTGAAGATCGATTTCGACAGGTATGATGGACTCTGCGGCAGCCCGGCCACGGCGGAATTGCTGATGCGGGGCATCCACCAATTCCTGTCTTGATGTATAAGAATGCAGGATGTTCAGCTGTGCTGACCGGATGCCGATGGCGTTCAGGATATATAAAATATGTACCGAGCAATTCGTCATACAACCTCCCGGGGATATTATATCTGTATCTGCCGTTACTGCACTGTGGTTAAATCCATAAATCAGTAAAGGGATATCAGCTGAACCGGTGGTGGATAACAAAACTTTCCTGGCCCCGGCTTTTAAATGCCCGGCAGCAGCGGTATAATTGGAGAAGCTGCCTGAGCATTCCAGTACCACATCCACCCCCAATTCTTTCCAGGGAAGTTGGGACGGATGATCAGCCCGGAAGGCTTTGACAGATTGGCCGGCAGCCACAATTGTATCTCCTTCCAGTATTACCTGTTCCGGGAAAGTGCCATATACCGAATCATATTTAACCAGGTAGACCAGGTTTTCCGATGGCATGATATCATTTACCGCCACTAATTCCACACCCGGATGATGTAATAACCTTCTGAATAATAAGCGGCCGATACGGCCCATTCCATTGATAGCGATCCTCATAGTTCCCGTTTTGTAAAAAACGCTGCAAATATCCTGAAGAAACAGAATCCAGGACTATATCAGAATTTTATATTAAAGCTATATCAATTGGCCCGGTATCGTAATCTTTCTTCGGTTATTTCCGCATAGCCCCCGGCACTAAATGTGCCCCGGCAACGTTTATCTGTATTACCAGGGCCGGGAATAATATTTTTTTTAACAAAAAACAGCCGCCCGTTAAACCAGCTGCATCCAAACGGGTCTGTATACGGTCCCTGACAATTTTAAAAAAATAAACCCTCACTTTATGAAAGCCAGAATTCTCTTTTTAAGTATCACCGCCTTTTCATTGGCTGTCTTTTTTACATCCTGCCAAAAGGATAACTCTGCCAATGATGACTATGCTACCGAAGCATCCACCCATTCTGATGACCAGTCCATGGTCTCTGCAGAAATAGATGCCGTAGCCAATGATGCCGATGCCATGCTGGAAAGCACTGCCGGTTTCACTGCACGCCCGGGCGATGTGCAAAACCTGATCTGCGATGCAACGATTGCCGTGGATACTTTCAGTAATCCCAGGACGATCACTATCACTTACAATGGCAGCAATTGCCTCGGCAACCGTACCCGCACCGGTGTGGTAATTCTTTCCATGCCACAGGGTGTTCGCTGGGTGAACCCGGGTGCAGCTATCTCTGTTACCTTCCAGAACCTGAAGATCACCAGAGTAAGGGATAACAGGAGTATCACCTTCAATGGCACAAAGACCTATACCAATGTAAGCGGTGGCTTATTGGTCAATCTTCCAAACCTGAACAGCATTACACATACGATTACCAGCAGCAATATGAGTGTGACGTTTGATAATGGCTCACAACGCAGCTGGCAGATTGCCAAACAAAGAGTATTCACCTATAACAATGGCGTGGTGATCACTTCATCCGGTACACATACAGAAGGTAACCTTACCAATATTGCCGAGTGGGGAACCAACCGTTTTGGCCGTGCCTTTACTACTTCTACCACCGAGCCGCTGATCGTTCGCCAGGATTGCAGTTTCCGCCTCACCAGTGGTAAAGTAACGCATACCACACCTGCCTTCACTTCATCCGCCACCTTCGGGCTGGATGCAACAGGTGCTCCAACCACTTGTCCCGGTGCAGGCACTTATTATATGAAGATTGTTTGGACGGGTGCAGGTGGTAACTCACATACCGTGATCTTACCTTACTGATTGATCCTGTAACTTATCATAACAAAGCGTCCCCAACGGGACGCTTTTCTTTTTCAAAAACAAGAAGGCCGGTTTCTTTTTTCCATCTATATTAGCAGTATATGGCTGCCACACTGGTAACGAATATCAAACAATTAGTCAACACAAGAACTGAAAATGAATTGCTGAGAGGCGAAGCACTGGCTAAGCTGCCTGTTATTAATAATGCGTTCCTGCTTATTGAAGATGGCATCATTGCTGACTATGGCAGTATGGATGAAATCGAAAATCGAAAATTTAAAATCAAAAATACCATCAGGGCTACAGGTCAGTTCATCCTTCCCGCCTGGTGTGATTCCCATACGCATCTTGTCTTTGCCGCCAGCCGTGAAGAAGAATTTATTGATAAGATCAGGGGGCTGAGTTATGCAGAAATTGCTGCCCGCGGCGGTGGTATTTTGAATTCAGCAAAAAAAATACAGGCGGCTACCGAAGATGAATTATTCAGCCTGGCCTGGAAAAGATTAGAAGAAGTAAGTAAACTGGGCACCGGCGCCATTGAAATAAAAAGTGGCTATGGCTTAACCGTGGAAGGAGAGCTGAAGATGCTGCGGGTCATCAAAAAATTAAAAGAACGATCAGCCTTATCCATCAAAGCCACTTTTCTCGGGGCACATACTTATCCACCGGAGTATAAAGAAAACCACGCAGGTTATATTGATCTTATCATCCACGAAATGCTGCCCCAGATCGCAGCGGAAAAATTAGCCGATTATATCGATGTATTCTGCGAAACCGGTTTCTTCTCCCCCGAAGAAACGGAAACCATTTGTAAGGCGGGTATGCGTCATGGATTGAAACCAAAGATCCATGCCAATCAACTCCATCTTTCAGGGGGTACACAAACCGGAGTGAAGCTGGGTGCTGTTTCCGTGGATCATTTAGAAACTATGGATGAAGATGCCATTGGCATATTGGCACATTCCAATACCATTGGCACATTGTTGCCTACTGCCGCTTTCTTCCTCCGCATGCCATTTCAACCGGCCCGCAAATTAATAGATGCCGGCTGCGCTGTTGCACTGGCTTCCGATTTTAATCCCGGTTCATCACCTTCGGGTAATATGAACCTGGTGGTAGCCATGAGCTGTATCCAAATGAAAATGCTGCCCGAAGAAGCCATCAATGCCGCCAGCATTAACGGGGCTTATGCCATGGAACTGGAAAAGGAACTGGGCAGTATTATGACCGGGAAAAAAGCAAATCTTATTTTCACCCAACCTTCTTCTTCGCTGGCCTATTTACCGTATGCTTTCGGTTCCAATTTGATTGATAAAGTAATGATCGGCGGAGAATTTATCGAATGACCATGTTAAAACAACTCTTTGTATTCTTTTTCCTTGTTATTGCAGTTGCTGCCAATGCGCAGACGAGCCCTGCTGCCTGTACTCCATTTCATACCGGCCAATTTTCTTACCGGGATTCCGCCACCAATGCGATCGTGCAGGTAAGGCGGACTAAGAAACACCAAACTGAAAAGAATGAAAAAACAGGATTGGTCACCAAACACCGGATCACCTGGCTATCTGATTGTGTTTACAAACTGACACAGACCTGGGCCAGCAGCAAAGCATGGAGAAAAAGAAATAACAGTTGGAATAGCTATACGATTGTTTCGGTCAATGAAAATACCTATACCTACAGTTGTAATTGCAAAGACGGCACGATAATAGGAGGGACGATGGTGAAAATGCGTTTTTGATTCCGGCTGCAATTTTCATAACTTCTTTTTAATCCGGCTTTACCGGCCACATGCCGTAAATTCGTCCTTCATGATACGATTAAAGAAACCCAAACCCGGATTTTTTGAGAAGATCATTGCGGAGAATAAGCTGCTCTCCATCAGCGACCGCCAGCAGGGGATGGATTTCCTGATCGAACTCTTTGCCGAAATCAGGCCTGCCTTTGGCAAACACAAAAAGAACCCGGAACAAAACCTGTTAAGGGCTGTTACTGCCATCCGGGAAAACAAATTAGTACTGGCCAATGTGCAGCATGCTTTTCTTTCCCAATTGGTGCGGACAAAGCTAACTACGGCCATCACTGAAAGCGGCATCCCGCTGGCCCGGAATTTCTGGCAGGAATTCTTCAGCCGCATGCGGCATAAACTCTTACCGCCGCTGCAGGATGAAAATGATTTTCTCTATGTGCTCAACCGCATCTTTTATAAGAAAAGTGATTTTGAATGGGTGGAAGAAATTCCCCGCAGCAGCTGGATCCAATTCTTTGAATCCATCGGGTTCAGTTTCAGTGCCCGGGAGAATGCGATCAAAACCGAACTGCTGCAATCGCTGAAAATTTTATCCTTCCAGGTGGCGCAACTGGGGCTGGAACGGGAAGTGTTGTATTATTTACCGGAGGAAGAGCAAGAGAAAGATACACCCTTCGTATTGCAGAATTACAAAGTGCATGAACTGGAAAGCCTGTTGCTGGACAATGCAGATAATACAGCCATCATTGCGGCATCGGTGCAGTTGAAACAGATCATTAATAATGCATTTGAGCTGATCCATCATATCCGGGAAAGCCATACCGATAAAGGAGCCAGCCTGAACCAAACTTATATCCTGCTCATTTTATCCAACCGCTTAGAACGGATGTTGCTGCTTGCTGATGTGCTGGATGCCGACGGGCAATTTGATACGGGCCGTCTCGTGGATGTATTCCGCCTGATGGTGCGGAATGAAAAAAGAAAGAACAGTATCCGGGAATTCATTTCGCAGGGCATGGGTTACCTGGCTTACCAGATCGCCGAACATAAAGGATCGAAGGGACATAAATATATTACCAGCAGCGGCAAAGAGTACTGGCAGATGATCCGCAGCGCTATGTGGGGCGGACTCATTGTTTCTTTTGTGGCGATATTTAAAAACCTCCTTGGTTTTTTAAAATTAGCGCCTTTCCCGCAGGGATTTTTATACAGCGTTAATTACAGTATTGGTTTTATCCTGATCGAACAAACACATTCCACCCTGGCCACCAAGCAACCGGCGTTTACCGCCAGCGCCGTGGCCGTTTCCTTAGATACTAAAAAGCAAGGTGGGGAACCTGATTTGGATAACCTGGCGGTTACGGTGGCCAAAGTATCCCGCAGCCAGATCGCTTCTTTCTTTGGTAACCTGGTCATTGTTTTCCCGCTGACCTTTATCCTGGCCTGGGTATTTGATCTTCTATTCGGTTATAAGATCGCTGATGATGCGGCAGCCTGGAAATTACTGCATGACCAGCATCCCTGGACCAGCCTGGCCTGGTTATATGCCTGCTTCACCGGTTTCTTTTTATTTGTGAGTGGTATCATTGCCGGTTATGTGCAGAATAAGATACAATATGGCCAGATTAAAGAACGGTTAGTAAAACATCCTGCTCTTCGTTTGTCCGTTTCTCCAACCAGGTTAGAAAAGATCGCCGGGTATATTGAGAAAAATGCCGGCTCCATCATCGGCAGCATTGCCCTGGGTTTCTTTCTCGGTTTTGCCGGTATCATCGGCAAACTCTTCGGTATTCCCTTCGATATCCGGCATATCACCATTGCGGCGGGTAATGCCGCCATTGGTGTGTATGGATTAGGGCTGCAGCACATTGATCCCTGGTATTTGCTTACCGTCCTTGGCGGTGTGCTGGGTATTGGCTTCTTTAATTTCTTAGTTAGTTTTTCCCTGGCTTTTATTGTGGCTGTAAAATCAAGGGGCATCCATCTTTCCCAATATCCCCGGCTGCTGCGCATACTGGGTAAATACTTATTGAAACATCCGGGGGAGTTTATTTTTCCGCCGAAGAAGGTTGTGGGCTGATTCAAACAGCGATTCCGTTAAATTTTGTATTGAGCAGTGGCTTAAATCTGTAGTGGCTATTGTGTATATTTATGAGCTGGCGAGAATCATATTAGTAACATACTATAAATCAAAGCAACTAATATCTTAGACAATCATGAAAAATTTTGACAGTCGGACATACAGTATTAATGACTTTTTAGAGTGGTCAAATAATGGTCAACTTGAACTAAACCCAAAATTTCAAAGACGTTCCGTGTGGACAGATACTGCTCGATCTTATTTAATGGACACCATAGTCCGAGGTAAGCCAATACCTAAAGTTTTTATTAGGCAAAAACTTAACGTTCAAACAAGACAATCAATAAGAGAGGTTGTTGATGGACAACAACGATTACGAACAATCCTCTCATATCTTAAAGATGGGTTCACAATTAGCAAGAAACATCACCCGTCGTATGGAGGATTATACTTTTCACAACTAAATCAAATTGACGAGAATATTCAAGGAAGTATTTTGAATTATGAAATATCAACTGACCTTTTAGTCAATATGCCTGATCCTGAAATTTTAGATATTTTTGGTCGACTGAATTCTTACTCAGTAACTTTAAATGAACAAGAAAAGATTAATGCAAATCATTTTGGTCCATTTAAAACTTTAGCAGATAGAGCAGCCCACACATTCAACAGTTTTTGGTTAGATAATAAAATTCTTGCAGACAAGGAAGTTTTGAGAATGGCAGACGTAAATCTCGCTGCTGATTTACTAATTGCAATGATTGAAGGAATAAAAAGCAAGAAACAAATAAAGGGGTTTTATGCTTCTTATGAGAGAGAATTCAATCATGATCCAGTTTCTTTAGAGGAAAACTTCGCATCCACTATAGCAACAATACAGGGAATATTTCCAAACGGTTTAAAGGAAACTGAATTTAGAAGAATTCATATTTTTTATACACTTTTTACAGGAATATATCATCTGAAATTTGGTTTACGTGAAATTGATAAACCGCAGTTAGAAATAACTGAAAATGATTTTGCTAGGATTGAAAGCCGTCTTGACAACATTAATTCAATATTTGTAACAGATGAAGGGCAACAATTAACCTCAGAGGAGCAAAGATTTCTAGAAGATAGCCGAAGGGCAACAACAGACAAAGCTGTTAGGGCAAGAAGGACAAATTATTTGATTGATTTAATCCTTCCGTAAGATGCCCTTGATTGATTCTTTAAATACCTTCAGAACTTCAATAGTAGAAGCAAATGGATTCATAGCCCTTGCGTTTCAGCAAGATGCTGCAGGTGCTTATATTCTACCTCAAAATCAAAGAGATTTCATTTCTGATTCGGCATTTTTAAAACTTTTCATTTCTTGGGAAACATTCCTTGAGCAGAGCTTTATACAGTATATGCTTGGAGAGCTTTCCATCTTAGGAAATCCTGTTGTTCGATATGTGCAACCAATTGATGAGCAGCATGCACATAAGCTCCTTATTGGCACACAGAAGTACGTGGACTGGTCTAACCCAGATATTGTAAAACGGCTATGTAATTTGTTTTTTGCTGCAGCGAATCCTTTCGACACTTTCATCAGTTCAATGATGACAGATCTTTTTGATTTAAAAACAGTCAGGAATGCAGCAGCTCATCTAACATCAACTACAAGACAACAGCTAGATTCAGTTGGTACAAGAAAATTAAAAAGACCCTGTTTTAATCTTAAAGTTTCTGATTTCATTTTTGCAGTTGACCCGGATTCAGCTACTGGCGAAACTATATTGACAAGCTACTTAAATAAGTTAGATGTTAGCGCAGAGGGGATTGCTAATGCCTAAAACGAAAGCAGGCAAAAAAATATTAGCATTAACCACGGCGTCGGAGCACTAAATTGCTTCAACTAAGGATAGCTGTAGCTATTATTCTGCTAGTTTCGAATAGTGATGAAATCATTCATCCTTCTCACCGCCAAGCACTTAACTTTATCAATAACCGCCCATCCAATTATTTTCCGAAAAAAGACGAATATTTATTGTTTATCAATAAATATTTATTCATATTTGCATTGTCAATTAAAACAGCGCTAATATGGAAATCAGGATCACTACCAAACAGATACTTATTGTACTCTATATCATTGCCTGGTTAATCTTTGTCGGCCTGAGCATTGATGCAGGTGGTTTTATCGTCAATACGGTTATTGCCATGTGGTTCAAACCGGCTGCTGCCGTCCAGTTTTGGCGGCAGGCAGATATGTCGTCCCTGTATGCATACGACCGGTGGCATTTCTTCTCCGTTGCGGTACTGGTATGTATTGTCTCGGTATTGAAATCCCTGCTGTTTTACCTGATCATAAAAATGATACACGATAAAAAGCTGGACCTGTCAAAGCCTTTCAATGAAGCGATGCGGCGTTTTATTACCACGGCGGCATACCTCGCCATCGGCATTGGCTTTTTCGCAGCCTGGGGTGCCAGGGAAACGGCCAGGTTTGTAAAGCTGGGAGTAAAGATGCCTTCCCTTGAAACATTGCTGCTGGGGGGCGCTGATGTGTGGCTCTTTATGGGTGTTATTCTCTTTGTGATCGCACAGATCTTTAAAAGAGGTATCGAAATCCAATCTGAAAACGATTTAACTGTATAAGCCATGCCCATAATCGTAAACCTGGATGTGATGATGGCCAAACGAAAAATGTCGCTGAATGAGCTGTCGGAAAAAGTGGACCTGACCCTGGCTAACCTATCCATACTCAAAACCGGGAAAGCAAAAGCCATCCGCTTCAGTACCCTTGAAGCTATTTGTAAAGTGCTGGATTGCCAGCCAGGAGATATACTGGAGTATTCCAAAAAATAGTGCTTCCTATTGTCCTTGTATGTAGCAAACCCCCATTTCTATGCAGGATATGAAAAGAGATCATCATCGTTTCCCCAAAATACCTGGCGTCATTATTCTTTTCAGCATACTGTTGAGCATGGGTTCGTGTAAACAACAGCAGGAACAGGATAATAAAGTTTTGCAGCACCCGGCAATGCCCTGCCTGCACGGAGGATTCATTTATTTCTATGCCCTGGTAAGTTTTTACCAGTACCAATAGCCCCGCCGGGAGTACCGGCTTCTTCCTGCTAATACTATTTTCATTATCTTAGAACACATGAAACAACTCCTTATCCCCGCATTTATCTTTTTCAGCTTCGCCGGCTTTTCGCAAACTTCAGACAATATGTCAATGGTCAGCTTTACTGCTAAAATGGATACAACCAGGGCCGGTAAAGACGGATTTTATTTAAATCACTACGTGGTAAACATCCCCCGGGAACAGGCAAGGCAACTACAGGGAAAAAAGATCAAAATAACCGGCGTGGTAACTACCGTAAAAGGATTGAATAACGAACCGGCTGCAGAAGGAATCCGCCAGGGCAGGGAAGCCGATACAAAGCATATATTGTCTCCCACCATTGAGATACTGAAAAAAGGCCGCTGGACACGGTACACTGGTTCCTTATAATTACCCGGTTTACAAAAATGAAAAGGCTATCTTTTTTTGAAATAGCCTTACCGGTAGCTGTCACAAACCGTGCAGCTATAATGAAGTTGTGTTACAGGGAAAATTATCTGCCCCAGGTAAGAATCAGCACTATTGCGAGCAGGGCAAAAATTGTCCCAACGATCAGATTTCCCTGTACGTTCACATTGTGCAAAAGAGAGTTGATTTTTTTCATAACCTGATTTTTAGTTTTCGAAAATGGTTTCGATCAGGTTTCCAGAGGGGAGCGGAGCAATCGTGCAGCTGAGTACTGCGATAGGACAAGAGTACGGAGTTTTCGGGAAAAAATCAATGACCTTATTTTTTATAAACAGACAGCAAAGACTTTTATTGCCTTCCCGGCAGTGAAAATTAAGCCGGGCCGGGCTTCCCGGGTTAAGCTCTTTGTGCCTTCGTGGCAAAAATACCGGGACCATCAGCGTCCAAACACAGGCACAAACAATAACTTAGCGGCAAAACCGCTTGCATGCAACCCATTATCGAATGCGTTCCCAATTTCAGCGAAGGCAATGACCTGAACATTATTAAACAGATCACCGACCAGATAGAAACTGTGGAAGGTGTGCGTCTCCTGAACGTGGACCCGGGCAAAGCCACCAACAGGACGGTGGTCACTTTTGTCGGTCATCCGGAAGCCGTGATTGAAGCCGCTTTTCTTGCGATCAAAAAAGCCGGCGAACTCATTGACATGAGTAAACACAAAGGTGAACACCCGAGGATGGGTGCCACCGATGTATGTCCGCTGATCCCCATTGCCAATATCTCCATGGAAGAGACGGCAGCATTTGCACAGCGCCTTGCCAAACGGGTGGGAGAAGAGTTAGCTCTACCGGTTTACCTCTATGAAGCGGCACAACCCAATAAAGAAAGAAGCAACCTGTCGGTAATCCGTGCCGGTGAATACGAAGGCTTTTTCAAAAAAATCAAACAACCGGAATGGAAACCTGATTTTGGTCCTGCTGAATTTGATGCCAAAAGAGGAGGTACCGTGATTGGTGCCAGGGATTTTCTTGTTGCTTATAATATCAACCTCAATACCACTTCCACAAGAAGAGCCAATGCCATTGCTTTTGATGTACGGGAAGCGGGAAGGAAACTGAAAAAGGAAAATGGCGAATCAGAAACTGTTCCCGGCACGTTGAAATCCGTAAAAGCGATTGGCTGGTATATTGAAGAATACGGCATTGCCCAGATATCAATGAACCTTACGAATATCAATATCACCCCGGTGCATATCGCTTTTGACGAGGTTTGTAAAAAAGCGGATGCCCGTGGCATTCGGGTGACCGGCAGCGAACTGGTTGGTTTAGTGCCGTTGAAATCGCTGACCGATGCGGGCAAATATTTTCTCAAAAAGCAGCAGCGGTCTACCGGTGTTTCGGAGAAAGAACTGGTTAAGATCGCTGTGAAATCCATGGGACTTGATGAGCTGGGGCCCTTTAAACCTGAAGAAAGAATTATCGAATATTTATTAGCAGATAAGTCAGCCAGCAAATTAGTAAGCATGGAGTTAAGTGCTTTCGCCGATGAGACAGCCAGCGAAAGCCCGGCGCCGGGAGGTGGTTCAATCGCTGCTTATATTGGCTCACTGGGGGCTGCCTTAGCCACCATGGTGGCCAACCTTTCTTCTCACAAAAGAGGCTGGGATGAACGATGGGAAGAATTCAGCAATTGGGCCGAAAAAGGAGAACAATACAAGACGGAATTGCTCCGGTTGGTTGACCAGGATACCATTGCTTTTAACCAGATCATGACGGCCTTTAGCCTGCCCAAATCAACAGATGCGGAAAAAGCAGCCCGTACCAAAGCCATCCGGGAAGCCACGAAGTTTGCTATTGAGATACCGTTCAAAGTAATGCAAATGGCATATGAGAGTATGGAAGTTATTAAGGCGATGGCCGAAACTGGCAACCCGAATTCGGTATCGGATGCCGGGGTCGGTGCACTCTGCGCAAGAAGTGCGGTGATGGGGGCGTTTCTGAATGTACGGATCAATGCAGCCGGTTACGATGACAAAGAATTTGTGACGGACATCCTCAGCCGCGGAAGGGAAATTGAGAACAAAGCCATAGCTTTAGAATCCGAAATTTTAAACGTTGTCAATGGAAAAATTGGAAACTAAGGTTCCTGCCGGAGAACCGAAACCAAATGCGATGCAGCACCTGAAGATTTATAACAAGCAGGATATATTATCGCTGACACGTATCCGCCGGTTTGAAACCAAAATCGGGGAACGGTTGCAGGTCATTAATGATCCTGCGGCGATTGAAGTATCACTCGCTGGTTCGGCAGCAAAATATGTCCTGTTGGGTATACCGGAAGATTTAGGAGCCAAAGGCAATTTTGGCCTCGGCGGGGCAGACACTTTATGGATACCTTTTCTCCAGAGTTTTTTAAATGTGCAGAGCAGTGATTTTTTTGATGGAGGCGATGTATTGCTCGCCGGTCATTTTGACTTCGGCGATATTCAGTACCTGATCGATACCACTGCCCGGAGCGAGGATGAAAAAATAGAAGCATACCGCCATGCTTTGCATACCGTGGACGATGAAGTGGAGACACTGGTTAAGATCATTACTTCACTGAAGAAGATTCCCATTGTGGTGGGCGGCGGGCATAATAATTCTTACCCGCTGATCAAAGGAGCTGCCAAAGGATGGCATAAAGCCGGGGTAACTCCATTAGCACAGATCAACTGCATCAACCTGGATGCGCATGCTGATTACCGCCCGATGGAAGGAAGACACAGCGGCAATGCTTTCCGCTATGCCGAAGAAGATGGTTATTTACAGAAATACTGTGTGGTGGGCCTGCACGAAAATTATCTGCCACAGAATGTCTGGATTGATATTGTGAACAATCCTTTTATTGACTGCATTACCTTCGAAGACATTTTTATACACGAGAAACGGACCTTCTTACAGGCTGTGGCACATGCCACCGGTTTTACCGAGGACACACTGACCGGTATTGACCTTGACCTGGATGCCATCCAGAACACACTCAGCAGTGCGATGACACCGGTGGGTATCAGCCCGGTTCATGCAAGAAAATATATTGCGTTTGCGGCAGCAGATGCCAAGCCTGCTTACCTGCATATTTGCGAAGGCGCTACAAGATTATCAGACGGAAGAACTGACGCCACCAGTGGCAAACTGATCAGTTATTTAGTGAGTGATTTTATCAAAGCCCTTTCTGTATAATCAATAGACCGCACTGGTGATTTTAATATCTGCGTTGGAAAATGCCTTCCTGAAACGTAAGAGCATTCTGTCCGCTTCTGTTTTATTTTTTTCTGCCGTGAGTGCCTGCCAGGCCCCGTATAGCGCCCAGCCATTTTCATTATTATTCTTAAGATCAGCAAGGAAAATTTCTTTTGCTGCTGCAGAACGTCCTGCTTTCAGCAGCGCATTCCCCAAATAATGTTTGGGATTCAATAACCAGTCCCTTGGTTCATTGTACACCATATTCTCTTCAATGGTCACTGCTTTTTGAAATGCAATAACCGCCGGGCCGGTCTGCTGTTCGCTGAGGGCAATCGTTCCGTTCAATAATTGTTCAGCGATGGTCAGCCCGTCAATAGCAGGAGAGAAAGGGCTTAGAGGGATGAACAGGCTGCTGTCCTTCATCAGTTGCTGTAATTGGGCCAGTTCATTTTTAGCTTCCGCGATTTTTGCAGTGCCGGCAAAAGCCATTCCCCTTCCAAAGTGATACATGGCGTTACTGAATACTTGTGTGGCGGCAGGTTGCGGCATATCCAGTAATGATTGCCAGTTGCCAAACCGGACATGCACCAGTATGGGTGTACTATGGATATACTGTATATAGGATCCCATCGGGGCCGGTATGGCTAAGTAATCTTTGGGAATACTGCTCATCGTTTTCTCAGCAGCGGTCATGGATTGAGCCCGGTATCCTCCCAGCATGGCGTTATTGGTTTGCATATGCAGGTTGTGAATGACATAGAGGAAATCATTACCGGCAACAGGTGCGTAGAGCCCCGTTGCTTTTTGATAACTGCCGACTGCATTTTCATTCACAGCAATTCCTTTACTGTAACTGCCGGTTCGTAAATAAATATGCGAAGGCATATGCACGGTATGGGACAGACCGGGAGTAATTTTTCCAAGCCTGTCGGCGCTCGGTATCGCTTTGGCAAAATAAGGCGAAGGTTCCATCACATGGATATAATAATGATTGGCACCGGGATGATTGGGATATTTTACCAGGAGTTTCTCCAGCACAGATCGTATCAGCGGCGTCCAGGGTTTGGGGGTGCCATCCGTCTTCCAGAGATCCCAGGGATGCTGCAGCATCAGTGCATCAGCATATAAAGCTGCCACATCCGGGTCATTGGGATATTGATCATATGATTCTTTCATCAGGTCAACATAGACCTGGTTCAGTTTTTCCCTGCTTTCGGTGGAATCATCGGAATAACGGTATCGTTGTGCATTGATCAGCATCTTTTCTTTCGCTGTGCCGGATCCGCAATATTCAACGGCCCGGCCACTGGCTGCTAACGCATCGGGTGAAGCGGCGTAACCAACATCATTAATATTAGGACCATAGGCCAATGCCTGCGCCCAATATAACATAGCGCAGCCAGGATCAAATTTTGCTGCTTTCTTAAAAGAAGCCATCGCTTCAATAATGTGAAAGCTATAATACATATTCATACCCTGGTTAAAATAAAACTGGGCACTATCGCTGGCAGTACTGATCTTCCATTGATGGGTGCCGGCACCGGGAATGGGAGGGATATCCGCTTCTTCTAAAAAATCTGCCAGTGCTTCCCAATCGGGCCCGCAACGAACAATATTTTTTTTGACGGATTGGCTGGCACCTTTTTTTGTAAATGAAGGATCGCTGTTTTCGTTAAATGAGAAAGCCAGCAATACCGCTGTCGCAAATGCGAGCACGGTAAGGAGCAATAATCTTGATTTCATGCCGCAGTTGGTTTAATGCAGCAAGAAGTTACGATTTTTTTGTGAAAGGAGAATTCTGTTAACCCGCTGCTTTTTCTTCCAGTTCCACGATCTTCTCAAATGCTTTTTCATAGTCGCTGTTCAGGGAAACCAGTTCAGCCGATGCTTTCTTATACGCCGTTTCTGCTTCGAGGAATTTAGTTTTATCGGAATACACAGACGGGTCTGATAAAGCCGCTTCCAGTTTTTGCTGCTCCTCTTTCAGCTTAGCGATCCGTTCTTCTAATTGCTGAAAAAGGCGTTGTTGCTTCTGCAGTTCTTTTTTGAACTCTTTATTGATGGGAGCCGGAGAGGTCGTTTCAGTTTGTTTCTTTTCTGCTGCCGGGGAAGAAGAGTTTTGCCCGGTCTTTGCTGTCTTGCTTTCCGGCTTCTGACTTCCCGCCTCTAACTTCTTTCTCTCTGCCTCTGCTTTCGCCATTCTCTCTTTCCAGGCCACCCATTCTTCATAGCCACCTTTGAATTCCTTGATCTGGTGATCCACAATCTCCCAGATTTTATTCGCAGTTTTGGCAACGAAGTAACGGTCGTGACTTACCAGGATGATACTGCCTTCGTATTTATTCAGGGCTTCGATCAGCAGGTCGCAGCTGTGCATATCCAGGTGGTTGGTCGGTTCATCCAGCATCAGGAAATTGGCTTTGCTGACAATGGTCTTTGCCAATGCCACCCTTGCTTTTTCACCACCACTTAAAATTTTGATCTTCTTATCCGAATCATCACCACTGAATAAAAAACAACCCAGCAAGCCCCGCAGTTCCAGTTCCGTCATCTGGCTGCCGCATTCTTTCATTTCATCAATAATAGTATTATTAATATTCAGCGCTTCCAACTGGTGCTGGGCATAGAAACTTTCTTCCACATTATGTCCCCACTTACGTTCACCATTAGTGAAACTTTCCACACCGGCGATTATACGGAGCAGGGTTGACTTGCCTTTCCCGTTAGCACCGATCAGGGCAATTTTATCACCCCGGTCAATTTCAACCGATGAATTTTCAATGATCACATTCTCACCAAAAGCTTTGGATACATTGTGCAATTCCACCAGCACCCGGCCCGGTGTTTTATCCACCCTGAAATTGATACGGATATTGGGGCGCACCAGTTCGGCATCTTCAATCCTTTCCAGTTTATCCAGCTTCTTCATTAAACTCTGCGCCATGGCAGCTTTACTGGCCTTTGCCCTGAACCTTTCGATCAGTCGTTCATTCTGGCGGATATAATCCTGCTGGTTCTCGTAAGCCTTCTGCTGCATTTCAATCCGGATCGCTTTTTCCTTTTCATAGTAATCATAATTCCCCGTATAGATATGCAATTGCTGCTGGTACACTTCCACGATCTTGGTCACCATCCGGTTCAGGAAGTATTTATCGTGGCTCACGATCACCACCGAGCCCTGGTAATGCAAAAGGTATTTCTCTAACCATTCGATAGAAGGAAGATCAAGGTGGTTGGTCGGTTCATCTAATAACAACAGGTCGGGCTGCTGCAGGATCATCTTGGCCAGCAAGACCCGCATCCGCCAGCCACCACTGAATTGTTTATAGGGTTTTTGCAGTTCCGCATTGGAAAAACCAAGACCCTGCAACACTTCTTCCGTTTTGTGATGGATATTATAACCGCCCAGTGTTTCTAATTCATGTAAACGGTCAGTATATTCAAGCAATGTTTTTTCATCACCTGTCTTCTCCAGTTCTTTACCGATCTCTTCGATTTCTTTTTCCAATTGCAGCACCCGTTCAAAGGCACCCAGGGCCACTTGTAAAATGGAATCATTGGTATCAAAACTCAGCAGGTCCTGGTGCAGGTACCCGATCGAAGTGGAGCGGCTTCTTTCCACTGTGCCGGCAGAAGGCTGGTATTCGCCCACCAATAATTTTAATAAGGTTGATTTACCTGTGCCGTTGTACCCGATCAGCCCGATGCGCTCACCCGGCTGAATATGCCAGGTGGCATCTTCCACGATTGCCCTTGCGCCAAATTCGAATGTCACATTTTGAAATCCTGCCAGCATAGTTTGTAAAATGAAGCGCAAATTTAGCCCAATTCAACCATTAAAAAATTGTTGAAATCGGTCAAATCCTTTCTATCCTTAAATCCCTGGCTATCTTTGCCGGAAACTTTGTTGCATGGATTTTAAGAAAATCATTGGCTTACTGTCTATCCTGCTTCCGGCGCTGATCATTTTACTGGGCATTCTCCGGGTTTTTGTACAGAAAACAAAAGGAGTGAATGGTCTTACCATGCTCTTTGCTGTTCTTTTATTGTTGATTGGGCTGATCCGGTTTTATGTATTCCCGGATCAAAACAATTCCGGTGGCGGCAATACAAAAGCTATCCCGCTGACAGTGAGCAAACACAGCGAAGCTTTTAATCTTTCTTTTGAAAAAGTATTGACCGCTTATTATCAGCTTACCAGTGATTTTGTGAGTGCAGACACCAATCGCATTACCCAATCTGCAGCAGGATTAAAAACAGCACTGGACAGTTTGAAAATTGACGAACTGAAAGTGGATACACTGATCTGGCAAACAGCCCTGCAACCGTATGAGAATACAAAAGCAGAACTCAGTGCTGTTATTGCCGACCCTTCACTGGCAGAGAAAAAAGCTTCACTGAATATCTTATCCAATGAACTTTTTACCTTATTGAGTACGGTACGGTATGACCGGGCCAGATTGTACTGGCAGGAATGCAATACAGCATTTGGCGAAGACAAACCGGGGAACTGGATCAGTAAAACAGAACAATCAGTCAACCCTTATGGCCAGAAAGATTGTGCTGAAATAAAAACGACCTTAAATTTTATTCCGGCCGATACAACCAAAAAACAATAGGATTGTTGTGAGAGCAATGCAGCAGATAGTCGGGATCTTACTTTTTAGTTTATTATCCGGTACCGTTTTTTCTCAAAATATCACCGCAGATAAAACGGGCCGTTTTTCATTGAATGGATATGTCAAAGACAGTCTTTCCGGTGAAACGATCATTGGTGCCACTATTACTGTGAACGGCCAACCCAAAGGCGTGGCCAGTAATCAATTTGGTTTTTATTCCATTACGCTGGATGCGGGCACCTATACCATCACAGCTTCGCATATATCATATATTGCAAAACCTTTTACGGTACAACTCAGCAGCAACCAGTCCTACAATTTCGATCTTGTTCCCAAATCATCAGCAAACACAGAAGTAGTGGTGTATTCCAAACGCAGGGATGCCAATGTGAAGAATGCCCAGATGGGAAAGATTGACCTCTCGATGAACCAGATCAAAAATGTGCCTGCTTTTATGGGCGAAGTGGATCCGCTGAAAGTGATCCAGTTATTACCGGGTGTCCGTAATGCAGGAGAAGGGAATGCAGGTTTTTATGTAAGAGGCGGAGGCCCTGATCAAAACCTGATCCTGCTGGATGATGCCGTGGTGTACAATACCGGTCACCTGTTTGGTTTCTTTTCCATTTTTAATGGCGATGCGATTAAAAATGTATCCTTAATAAAAGGAGGAATGCCCGCCCAGTATGGAGGACGTCTTTCATCTGTCCTGGACGTAACCATGAAAGATGGTAATATCAATAAATTTCAGACTGAAGGGGGTATTGGTCTTATCGCTTCCCGTTTTTCGGTCCAGGGGCCGATCAAAAAAGACAAAGCCTCTTTTATCATTTCTGCCCGCCGTACTTATATTGATGCGCTGGCCAAACCTTTTATTAAAAAGAGCAGCGATTTTTATGGTTCCGGCTATTATTTCTATGACCTGAATGCCAAGATTAATTACCGTTTTTCTGAGAAAGACCGCTTATTCATCAGTGGTTATTTCGGCCGTGATGTTTTTGATTTTGTAAATGCCAAACGTTCTTTTAAAACCAATATTCCCTGGGGCAACCGTACGGCTACGGTACGCTGGAACCATGTTTTTAACCGCCGCCTGTTCGCCAATACTACTTTGCTATATAATGACTACAAATTCAAATTTGCAGCCCGGCAGGAAAGCCTGGAAATCGGTCTTTCTTCCGGTATCCGTGATTATAGTTTGAAAACAGACTTTGATTATTACCCGTTACCCAATCACAAATTGAAATTTGGCGGGTTGCTCACGCATCACAAATTCATTCCCAATGTAGCATCCGGGCGACAGGACTCCGTTGTCTTTACTCCTAATAATGAAACGGAGAAATATGCAGCGGAAGCTGCTTTGTACATACAGGATGACTGGGAGATAGGGGAACAATGGAAGATCAATTATGGTATCCGCTGGAGCAGCTTTACGCAGATCGGGCCTTATAAAAGATTTAACCGGGACGTAAATGGGAATAAGCTCGACAGTACTGTTTATAAAAGTTTTGAACCCGTAAAAACTTATAGTGGTTTTGAACCAAGGGTTACCATCCGCTATGCCATCAATGATGAGACTTCCATCAAAGCATCGGTAACAAGAAACCTGCAATACATTCACCTGGTCAGCAACTCCGGAACAACTCTGCCAACCGACCTCTGGGTGCCGAGCACTTATATTGTAAAGCCCCAGATCAGCTGGCTGTATGCAGCCGGGCTGTTTAAAAATTTTAATGATAATACCTGGGAAACTTCGCTGGAAGTTTATTATAAGGATATGCAGAACCAGGTGGAATACCAGGAAGGTTATACACCATCCCTGAAAGACCCTGAAGAAGAATTCGTATTCGGGAAGGGATGGAGCTATGGTTCTGAATTGTTATTGAATAAAGTAAAGGGCCGGTTCACCGGCTGGATCGGTTATACATTGTCATGGACCTGGCGGAAATTTCCACAATTGAATGATGCTGAAAAATACCCGGCCAAGTTTGACCGCCGCCATGATCTTTCTGTTGTTGGAAATTATGAATTGAATAAGAAATGGAAATTCGGTGCCGTGTTCGTCTACGGAACAGGTAATGCGATCACGTTGCCGGAACGTTTTTATATCATCAACGGGGTGCTGACCCAGGAATACAGTAAACTGAACCAGTACCGGATGAAGGCTTATCACCGGATGGATTTATCTGCCACCTATACACCCACTCCCAAAAAGCAGCGGAAACTACAGAGCTACTGGGTCTTTAGCATCTATAATTTGTACAGCCGCCTCAATCCTTATTTTATCTACTTTGACCAGGAAGGCAGCCCGGCTACCGGCGACCTGAAAGTAGAAGCCCGGCAGGTTTCTCTATTCCCCATCTTGCCGGCCGTAACCTGGAACTTCAAATTCTGATGGAATAAATACAGGTGAATTTTCATGCCTGCATCGTAGTTTTTATCGTAAAGCTCTTGTACTAATAAAAAGCCTGGGGCGTTTTATTAAAAAATATTCCCATGGCTATCCAGGCATTTTCATCCGTTGAGAATATCATCAAAGAATATTTAGAATATAAAGAACGGTCCATCCGGTTTGGAAAGAAAAGAATGGATGCAGAGAAAGAGTATAACAAGCTGCTTACAAAATACAATGGGGAATCAAAGAACTACAGCCTGCAACAGGCGGATAATATTTACAAAGCGTATATGGATATGATCAATTTCGGGCAGGAATCAGAAAAAGCAGAAAAAATATTCCTGGAGGCAGAACATAAATTAAGAAAAGTGGGAGAGATATTGTTTGAAGCTACAATCACAGCTGAGATTCCTGTAACGCCTTCCATTAATGGACAGGCACCGGCTACCCGGCAGGTGACGGTGGCTTATGAAAACGGGCTGGTGATCGTAAAATAAAACCGCAGACTGCACAACATATCCTGCAAAAAACTGTTGCTTTTTCTACGTATAAAAGCGCTTGCAAAAGCAACCCGTTTGTAAGATTTTTGATCCATAAACACCTCAATAATGGTTAAAACCATAAAGGCGCTTTCTGCCAGAAAAATGTTGCGCATCCTGCTCTTTTTTGGAGCTTTTTATCTTTACCTGCTGCTGATAACCTCCTGATCCGGGAGGCTGCTTTAATAATGAAAATGCCGGTGGAATATCCCACCGGCATTTCAATTCATTAGACCTTCGTTATTTTAAAATACATTCAAAACAACCAAAATCGCATATAATACCGGGATGATCCACAAAAAGAACGTAACAATTGCCAGGAAACACAGCAATAAGCTGATCCAGAATTTGGTATTGATCTCGCCCTGGTGAAGAAAAACGGCCAGTGGCGGCAACAGGATGGCGATAATAGCCAGCAAAAGAGTGTTGGTGCTGAGATCGCTGTCCTTTTTCTTTGCTTTTTTAAAAGCTTTGAACTCCTTTTTCAATTCCTTAAACCGGGCTTTCTTCTCCTTGGCGGAAAGCGATTTGAATTCTTCAAAAGCAGCATTAATAGTGGCTGCATCAGGCTCTTTGGCAGGGGTGCTGGTACCTGTAGCAGGCACAACAATAGCAGCATAGGAAACAGGAGATACGCTTAGTAATGAAACGAATAATACAAGAGTCAGTAAAAGGCTGCTTTTTCTCATAGTTGCTGGTTTTGTTAATGATTAAAATACCGGGCTAAAGATATTCCATTTCATTGGGGTGGCAAAAAAACAGCCCCGGTATATATCCGGGGCCGCTTTCAATATTTTGCTCAACAAATTATTACATGATATCCATTGCTTTTACAAAAGCAGTGGTTTGAAACGGAAGTATCATCGTCAGCCAGGGCCAGTGTGTAACAATAGCCAGTATCAGTGCCGCTGTTGAAGCGAGGAAAACCAACCACCAGATGCCTTTGTATTTTTTTGTTTGCTCCATTTTTCAAAGTTTGCGCAAAAATAAGGCAGCATGAGTAAATCAAAAAAAGAGATTTTAATCCTTTGCCGCTGATTTTTTAACTGCCAGGATTGATAAGGCCACCAATGTCCCTGTCAGTGCAATGATCCATTTGGCTGCCACCACAAAATGAAAGAAAACAAATTCATCGCCTATCACCGGCTCGCTTATCCATTTCAGCAGGTATGAGTTTTCAGTAATATCAAAACCCCAGGCCACCGCCTGCAGAGCAGCCAGTATAACAACTATTTTTTTAATGATGCCGGTATGAAACTTAAAAGAAGCCATCATACACAAAGCAGCGATGCCGGGAAAAATGCCGGCCATAAAAATAAAATCAAAACTCAGGTGATAACGGAGGATGGTTCGAACAGGCTGGTCAAGCCCTGCCAGGACGGCCAGCATTTTCTCCTTTGGATAAAACAGCTCCAGCCCCATGATCGTAAACTTTTCTCCCTGAACCAGCAGGTCATTTTCCATCCATTTCATACAGAACACAGATGCCACAGTCAGCCCAAGACAGAAAAGGAAAAGTTTTTTCCAGCGTTTTTGGCTTGAAATCATACGTTTGCGGTGATTTTTTTCGCAGTATTGTAGTAAATAAATGTACGAACCTTCAATGTTTTTTCTATATTCGTATTCAATGTGTTTAAAGGACACGATAATTTTAGGATTCGAACACATATCTAACGATTGACGACCATGAAACTTCAGTTTTATTTACGTTTTCATACCCGGACCGGCCAGAGTTTATGGATCAGCGGGAATGCAGAGGAATTAGGTAATGATGACCCGCAACAGGCCATATCCCTGGAATACCTGAACAATGAATTCTGGCAGGTGACCATTGAAATCAGGAAAAAAGACGTTGAGAAAAATATCCGTTACAAGTATTTTCTGAAAAATGAGGATGGAGAACTGATCGGTGAATGGGGTAACGACCGCCTGGTTGATGTATTTCGCAAAGAGCTGCAGGAAATACAAATGGTGGATACCTGGAACCATGCCGGTGAATACGAAAATGTTTTCTTCTCTCTTCCTTTTAAGAATGTTTTACTTGAACAGCCCGCTGCAAAAACTAAAGAAAAAGCGGGTAAAAATTTCACCCATCTTTTCAGGGTAAAAGCTCCTTTACTAAAAAAGAACGAAATCATTTGCCTGCTCGGCAGTGGCGAAACTATGGGGGATTGGTCAACCGGGAATCCTTTATTACTCACAAAAGAAGATGATTGGTGGGTGGCACGACTTGACCTGAAAGAAAATGGTTTCCCTGTAGCCTATAAGTATGGCGTCTATGATACCAGTGAAAAGAAATTTATCCGCTATGAAGATGGGAATAACCGTTTCCTCTTTAGTGATGGCGGTAAAAGGAAGATCACTATTCTCCACGATGGGTTTGTTCATATTCCCAATAATACCTGGAAGGGTTCGGGAGTGGCCATCCCGGTGTTCAGCCTCCGCAGC
Source organism: Chitinophagaceae bacterium UBA4411 (assembly GCA_002400415.1). Classification (GTDB taxonomy): domain Bacteria; phylum Bacteroidota; class Bacteroidia; order Chitinophagales; family Chitinophagaceae; genus CADEDV01. The sequence continues at coordinate 73,256 of DGQP01000014.1, read as the reverse complement.
CGTAATAGTTTCGGGGTGGGAGAATTTACGGATATCAAATTGCTTGTGGATTGGGCCGGGCAAACAGGATTGAAACTCGTACAGTTGCTGCCCGTAAATGATACTACTGCCACAAATACCTGGCTGGATTCTTATCCCTACGCGGCTATTTCAGCATTTGCCCTGCACCCGCTTTATATCAATCTTTCCCAGGTAGCGGGTAATGAACAGGCTGCAAAAATCAGTGTACTCAGGAAAAAGCAAAAACAATTGAATGATCTGCCGGCGGTTGATTACGAAGCTGTGATGAAGTACAAACTTTCTGTATTGAAAGAACTGTATGAAGAAATGGGAGAAGAATGTCTCGAGGGAGATGATTATAAAGCATTTTTTGAAAGGAATGGTCACTGGTTGTTACCATATGCCGCCTTTAGTTATTTCAGGGATAAATACGACAGTTCTCATTTCGAAGAATGGAAAACAAACGGCGCCTATAAGAAAGAAGAAATTGAAAAAATATTCAATTCGCATTCAGCTGCCGCCAAAGCCATGAAGCTGTATTGCTTTATTCAATACCACCTTCACCTGCAATTAAAAGATGCAGCAGATTATGCCCATCAAAAAGGAATCATCCTGAAAGGAGATATCCCCATTGGCATTTACCGGCATGGTTGTGATGCATGGACAGCCCCTGAACAATATAATATGAACTGGCAGGCGGGTGCACCACCTGACGATTTTGCTGCTGTAGGACAGAACTGGGGTTTTCCAACCTATAACTGGAAACGCATGCAGGAAGATGGCTTTGCCTGGTGGAAACAGCGTTTCGGACAAATGAGTGATTATTTTGACGCTTTCCGCATTGACCATATTCTCGGGTTCTTCCGCATCTGGAGTATACCGGCCGATGCCGTGCAGGGTATCATGGGCCGTTTTGTTCCCTGCCTGCCTGTGCACATCAATGAATTTGGAGAAAATGGCATCTGGTTCGATTACCAGCGGTTCTGCCAACCTTTCATCACCGATGATATCATCAATGAAGTCTTTGGGTATGGTTTAGCCGGGATGGTCCGTACCGAATTTTTAGTACCTAACGAAATGGGGGGATATGATCTGCAGGATGGGTACCAGACACAAAAACAGGTGGAGCAGCATTTTGCTTCGCATGAACATACAGAAGAAACGGAACGGTTGAAAAATGGTCTGTATGACCTGATCTCCAATGTCCTCTTTTTTGAGGAAGAGGGTTCGCAGGGACAGCATTTCCATTTCCGTATCGCAATGGAAAAAACATCCACCTTCCGCTACCTGATTCCCCATGTGCAGGAAAGACTGCGGAATCTCTATATCAATTATTTCTTCCGCCGCCAGGATGAATTCTGGAGAAAAGAAGCGATGAAAAAACTGCCGCAGCTAAAAGCGGCCACCAATATGATGGTTTGTGGTGAGGACCTGGGCATGGTGCCGGAATGTGTGCCGGATGTGATGAAACAACTCGGGATCCTGAGCCTGGAAATACAACGCATGCCCAAGGATCCGAAAAAGGAATTCTTCCATCCCAATGATGCCCCCTATATGTCGGTAATCACACCTTCCACGCATGATATGAGCACGGTAAGAGGCTGGTGGGAAGAGAACCGGGAACGTACACAGCAATTCTACAATACTATACTGGGGCAATGGGGTGATGCACCTTATTATTGTGAACCCTGGGTAAACAGGGCTATTGTGCTGCAACATTTATACTCGCCTGCTATGTGGAGTATTTTCCAGCTGCAGGATATCCTGGGTATGAGTGAGACATTGCGACGGCAAAACCCGCAGGAAGAACGGATCAACAACCCGGCCAATCCCAAACATTACTGGCAATACCGTATGCATCTTTACCTGGAAGATCTGATTAAACAAAATGAGTTTAATGAAGAATTGAAAGGCTATGTGGAAAATAGCGGAAGGGGATAAGTTATATTTGCGGGATGAAAGTTCAATATTGGTCTTACCAGCTTAAATTCAGGCATCCTTTTACGATTTCCAAGGGAACAAAGACTCACCAGCCCACGCTGATCGTGGAACTGGAACACAGGGGCATCAAAGGTTATGGCGAAGCACCCGCCATTGCCTACTATAATATTCCGGTAGAGAAAATGATCGCCGACCTGGAAGCCAAAAAAATGTTCGTGGAGAAATTTGCTTTCACTGACCCTGAACGTTACTGGCATTATCTCCACCATCTCATTCCCAATAATCATTTTTTGGTTTGTGCACTTGACATTGCTGCCTGGGACTTGTATGGTAAACTAAAAGGGAAGCCCCTGTACCAGTTATGGAATGGCGATATGTCAAAGAATCCAGTCACTGATTATACAATCGGGATTGATAGTATTGATAAAATGGTGGCCAAACTCAAAGAGAAACCCTGGCCCATTTATAAGATCAAAGTGGGAACTGCTGATGATATTGCCATTGTAAAAGCTTTGCGGGAAAACACAGATGCCGTATTAAGAGTGGATGCCAATGCAGCCTGGGATCTCGAAACAGCCCTGCAATTAATTCCCCGGTTAAAAGAGCTGGGAGTGGAACTCGTTGAACAACCGCTTGCAAAAGATAACTGGAAGGGAATGAAAATATTATATAAAGCATCTCCACTACCACTTTATGCAGATGAGGCTTGTGTATATGAGCAGGATGTTGAAAAATGCAGGGATCATTTTCATGGTATCAATATTAAGCTCACCAAATGCAGTGGCATCACCCCGGCCAGGAGAATGATCACTAAAGCGAGAGAACTTGATTTGAAAGTAATGCTGGGCTGTATGAACGAGTCCACGGTGGGTTCGGCGGCGATGGCTCATCTTTTACCCTTTATCGACCAGGTGGATATGGACGGGCCTTTGTTGTTGGAAGAAGATGTGGCCACGGGTTTAACCTATGATTTTGGGAAAGTAACCTGTAGCGATCAACCCGGTTTGGGAATAACTTATCAGGGGCTTGTCTGATTTTTACTTCTTTAATTCAATAAACTCCAAATCATGCATGGCAGGACTTGAAGAATTGTATTGTTCATATTTTTTACTAAGTACAGGATAAATATTTTTCTCTACTTCATCAAAGGACACTGATCTTAAAAAAGTCTCTTTATAATAATACCTCCGCCCATTTTCATCCCGGTGAATAAGCATGCTCAGGTTCCAGCTAATAGAATTCCCCTCCTTATCAAGGTCTGGAAAAATCTCTACTATGATTTTAAAATGATCCTTTTCCCATTCAACAGAGCGATATTGAAACTCAAACCAGTCAGATCGGGCTTTACGGGATATAAATATTCCATATTTACCCTGTCGAAAATTTTGGATAGCTTCATCAATAGTTGAAAAATCGAACATAATAGGCGAATTTATCAAGAATTTCCTTCTCAACTTCGAAACTACGTGCTGGTAAAATGACTATTGAGTATCAAAACATAAGGTTGTCTGCCAAACTGATCTGCAAGCATACTTATTAACCATTTTTCCCGTTTATGAATCAAAAGGTTGCTGACGGCCTTAAATTTGCTATACGTTCTCATCAAACAAGTATACCATGCGGACGAACAAATTACTGATTCTCTTCATTTGCCTCTCCACAGCTGCCAGCAGCCAGCGGCTGCATGTGGGCCTCTTCGGCGGCCTCGCTGCCTATAATGGGGATTTGACAGATAAAATCTTACCGAAAAAAGTAACAAACGGGGCTATTGGTCTTACCCTGAATTATGAACTGAAAGACCAGATCATGCTCCGTGGCGGACTGACCTATGCAATCGTTGGCGGTGCTGACCGTTTCAGTGATAAACCCTATCTCGTGGCCAGGAATCTTGCTTTTGAAACAAAGATCATTGAACTGAGTGCTGTTGGGGAATACTACTTATTTAATCTCTATGACCGCCGCTATTCGCCTTATATATTCGGGGGGCTGGCTGTGTTTCATTATAATCCTTATGCATACAACGGCTCAACAAATAAAATATTCCTGAAACCACTGAGTACCGAGGGACAGGGGATAGCAGGTTATCCCGACCGGCAACCTTATAATCTTACTCAACTGGCCCTGCCATTTGGTGGCGGTATAAAGTTTGCGGTTAACGACAAACTGAGAATTGCTGTTGAACTGGGTATGCGTAAACTGTTTACTGACTACTTAGATGATGTCAGCAAAAATTATATTGATGTCAATGACCTGCTGGCCGCCAAGGGCCAGTTAGCCGTTGATATGTCTTATCGTGGTGATGAACTGCCCGGTGGCAATCCCACCTACCCGGCCAAAGCCGATGAACGGGGGAGTCCTGCCAATAAAGATTTTTATTATTTCACAGGCATTCACCTTACCTACCGTATTGGTAATGGCAGCGGCGGATCAGGCTTTGGCGGAAGAAGAAGTAAGATGGGGTGCCCGGCAAATGTGTACTGATACGATACTATCCCTTTTGAACCTTAACAGCCCTGCCATGTTGTACATTTGCAGCAATTATAAGACACATGGCCTGGAAAAATCAGCAGCAATTTATCGATGCATTGGACAAAGCCGGGGAACTACTTCGCATTACCACTTATGTTGACCCCAAACTGGAAATAGCAGAGATCACTGACCGTATCAGTAAATCAGGGAACGGTGGTAAAGCCATTCTCTTTGAAAATACCGGTTATGATTTCCCGGTACTGATGAATGCTTACGGCAGTGAAAAAAGAATGTGCATGGCGCTGGGTGTAACCCATCTTGATGATGTGACCCGCGAGATCGAAAACTTATTCAAACTTTTAGCTGCTCCTAAAGAAGGTATCCTGGATAAATTAAAAATGCTGCCCAGGCTCGGCCAGTTCGCCAGTTGGATGCCCAAAGTAAAAAAAGGAAAAGGTGAATGCCAGGAAGTAGTGATGACTACGCCTGATATCACTAAGCTTCCTGTTATCACCTGCTGGCCAAAGGATGGTGGCCCCTTTGTTACACTGCCCATCATTCATACCAAAGATCCAAATACCAACAGCCGTAATGTGGGTATGTACCGTATGCAGGTCTTCGGCCCCGCACTCACCGGTATGCACTGGCATAAGCATAAAGTGTCTGCCAAACATTTTGCTGAATATAAAAAATTGAATAAGCGAATGCCGGTGGCAGTAGCGCTGGGTGGTGATCCCGTTTATGCCTATTCTGCCACAGCACCCTTGCCGGAGAATGTGGATGAATATATGCTGGCCGGTTTTCTCCGCAAAAGAAAAGTGGAACTGGTAAAATGTATTTCTCAACCTGGTGTGGAAGTACCGGCTGATGCTGATTTTATTATTGAAGGTTATGTGGACCCCGGCGATGAACTGATCTGGGAAGGCCCTTTTGGTGATCATACCGGTTATTATTCCCTGCCTGATTTCTATCCCCGTTTTCATATCACCGCCATCACTCATAAAAAGAATGCGGTATATCCTGCCACTATTGTTGGAATACCGCCACAGGAAGATGCCTGGCTGGGCAAAGCCACTGAACGTATCTTTCTGGCACCGATCAAAATGACCATGGTACCCGAAATCATGGATATGGATATGCCGGTGGAAGGAGTGTTTCATAACCTTGTGATTGCTCAGATCAAAAAAGATTATGCCGGGCAAGGACAAAAAGTAATGAATGCCATGTGGGGTGCCGGGCAGATGATGTTCAACAAAATACTGGTAATGGCAGATGAAACTGTGAAGATCCAGGATTATGAAGCACTTGCAAAATATGTGTTTAAAAATTTAAACCCGGCCACAGATATTGCTTTTGCCAGCGGACCGATGGATGTGCTCGATCACAGTTGCAGCAAATTGGGTTTTGGTGGAAAGATGTGTATTGACGGAACAAAGAAATATGAGGAAGAAATTGCAGATGGTTATCAATGGGCAATTGACAAAGGGCAATTGACAGAGGCTTTGCTAAGATCAGCTTTCCCAGAAATTCATTCGGTAAATCTTTCCTTACTGAAAAAAGAAATTCCCTGTATTATTATTTCGGTTCAAAAAAGCAGGGCAGGGCATATCGGTGAATTGCATCAACAACTTTGTTCGCTTGCAGAAATGCAGGCAGTAAAAATGATCCTTTATGTGGAGCATACCGTTGATGCCAATGATCTGCCCACAGCTCTCTGGCGCTTTTGTAATAACCTTGATCCGAAAAGAGATTTCCACCTGTTTACGAAACCAGTTAACCCATCAACTAATCAAACCGTCAACTATTTTGCCTGCATGGGTCTCGATGGTACCCGTAAGACAAAAGAGCTGGACAACTTCCATCGTGACTGGCCCAATATCATTGTAGCAGATGATGCCACCATCCAATCGGTAGATGCCAAATGGGAAAGCCTGGGCATCGGTGCATTTCTTCCGTCACCTTCTTTAAAATTCAAAGACCAGGTATATGGGGAAGAAGCGGTAGTGAATTAGCCCCCTGTCCCCGAAGGGGAATTTTGGACGTAAATACTGACTGCTCCCGGAACTTCTTTAAGCAGTTACCTTTATGCTACATTTGATCAGCTAAAATTACTGACGAATTAAATGACTTATGCCTGGTAGTAATGATAGAAACAGCACAGGTTCCCCTTCAGGAGACAGGGGTATCCACCTCCTCATGACAGGTGCCGGTGCTCCCGGCGCTGCGGGTATTATGCAATGTCTCTGGCAAAATTCAGCTATTCGTATCACGGCAGCAGATGCCAACCCCAATGCAGTTGGCCGTTTTCTTACGAATGACTTTGTAACAATCCCGGCAGCGAATGATCCGGGTTTTGCAGATACCCTCTTATCCATCTGCCGGGAAAAAGATATTCATGTCGTGATGCCGCTGGTGACCAAAGAACTCATACCGCTGGCATTGCGCAAAACTGATTTTGAAATGGCCGGGGCTAAATTATTAGTTTCCTCCGCAGCTTCTTTAGAGATCGCTAACGATAAAAGCCGTTTGTACGAATTCCTGCAATGGAGGGGCATGGCGGTTCCGGCTTTTAAAATAGTGGAGACGGTTGAACAATTCCGGGAAGCAGTGCTGGAACTGGGCTACCCGGGAAAAAATGTCTGCTTCAAACCATCCGTATCCAATGGCAGCCGGGGTTTCAGGATTCTCTCGGAGCAGATGGATGAACTGGATCTGTTATTCAATTATAAACCTTCTTCAACCTATCTCCGTTTGCACGATGCCATCCGTATCTTATCTTCCGGTGTGTTTCCTGAATTATTGGTCAGTGAATATTTACCGGGTGAAGAATATTCCGTGGATTGTTTAGCTGATCATGGTGAATCAAAACTGATTGTACCAAGACGGAGACAAAAAATGATCAATGGCATCAGCGTGGAAGGGGAGTTTGTTAACGATGAAGCAATCATCAGCTATTGCACTCAGATCATTAAAGAGCTGCAGCTGCATGGTAATATTGGTATACAGGTCAAACGTTCAGCAGAAGGCCCGTTCTTATTAATAGAAATAAATCCCCGGGTGCAGGGCACTATATCCGCTGCATTGGGTGCCGGTGTAAACCTTCCTTTACTCGCCGTTAAACAGGAATTGGGATTGCCCGTACCCGCAGAAGAATTGCAGGTAAAATGGGGTACCCGTTTCTCCCGCTATTGGTCGGAAGTTTTTTGGAAGGGTTAGCCACAGATTACACGGATTCTCACGGATTATTATATCCAGGCAATTATTCATAGGTCATCACAAAAGGGAGAAAAGATATTTAGTACCTGTGCGGTATCAACCAGTTTAAAAACTGGTAATTTGTGTAAATCTGTGCAATCTGCGGCCTTACTCTCATCTGCACTTAGTTCAGTAACTTGCTTAAAATTTTATTGCATGAAAAGATGGAGTTCTGTTTTCCTGCTTGGATTGTTGACGATGGCCGGTTGTGCCCAGAAAAATGATGGACTGAAGACATCGGCCAGTACCAATACTTTATTATGGAAGATCAGTGGTAAGGGATTGTCCAAACCGTCTTATCTCTTCGGCACCATCCATATGCTTTGCGGGGATGATGCGGTACTCAGTGACAATATGAAAAAAGCCATCAAAGCTGCGGATGAAGTGTACCTCGAAATTGATATGGACAACCTGATGGAAATGTTTGGTGCCATGGCCAAAATGAAAATGACCGGTGATACCACCCTGCAGGACCTGCTGAGCCCCGGAGATTACACATTGGTAAAGGAATATTTTGAAAGCAGAACCTCCCTGATCCCTTTTTCGATGCTGGAAAGTTTTAAACCCATCCTCGCGGCTTCCACGCTGGAACAATCCAAGCTACCCTGTGATAATATGGCGGCGATGGACCAGGTTGTGATGCAGGAAGCAAAGGACAATGACAAAGAAATAAAGGGACTGGAGACCATGAGTTACCAGGCCGGTATGCTGGACAGTATCCCGTATAAAATGCAGGCCGAGCAATTAGTGAGTTATGTAAAGAACAATGGCAAATCCGATGACGGCGCCGAGATGAAAGACATGCTGAAAGCTTATAATGACCAGGACCTGCAAAAATTAGAAGAGATGATGACGAAAGCCGATGCGGGCATGTCGGGCTTTACCGAAATATTATTGTACAACCGCAACCGCAATTGGGTAAAAAAACTGAACGACCTTTTACCTAAGAAAGCATTAGTAATTGCGGTGGGGGCGGGGCACCTGCCCGGTGAGCAGGGTGTTATTAACCTGCTGCGCAAAGAAGGCTATACCGTAGAGCCGGTGGAGAATAAATTGAATAAGGCGAGGGAGATATAGGATTATGGCTGACATTAAAGCCATACTTATTAGTAATAGATATTTATAGAAGCGGTATCGTAAATTTATTTGTTGTAGCAACTATGAGAATTACGCTTTTAATCATTCTAATAATTCTTGGCAGCAATCTATTTGCCCAGGAACTGTTTTATTCTGAAGATGGGCTCCAATCGAGTGGATACTCCAGAGTTGACACAATTCTTACTCTCTCCAAGAACATTCGTTTTGATAAAGCACCCTATGTACTTAAGAGGGTAAATATTGAGAATCCATACTTTGTTTCTGGCGCAGACACAATCAGGCTACCACAAGCACTTTTTTTATACAAAGCAGATTCAATAGAGTATTTTATTCTTTACAATTCGGGATCCAAGCAAATTAAGTTGCTCCGGCAAGATGGAAGCCTGATTACCACAAAAGAAGCAGTTAATTATCAGAACAAGTGGAAGCCAGTTGAATTTTGGATTTACAGCTGGTGCGGTAACAGCTATTATCCAATGATCCTCGATCCGGGTCAATTAATGTTATTTACAACTTATAAATTAAAAGGAGGGAGTAACACCACTATGAGATTACGTTTGAAAACCGAATCCAATGCTGTGCTTATAAGTGAATCTTTTGAAAGTTCTGTAGACCCTTATTATTTTGAGTTAAACACTGAATTTAGAAAGTATATGTTTGTATCAAAAGACAGGTTTACCTATCTGAAATAAATATTGCATCTTATCTATTCGCAGGCGAGTCTGATGTAACCGGCTCGCCGTTTGATGCAATAACTAACCATGATAAGCCGCTTTCATGAGACTCATCTAAGAAAAAATTCACATGCCTCTTCTTTTAAACCAGAAATACACATACACAATTTTTGAACCTGCAGATCATATACGGTCACGCCTGATGTCAATAACAAAGATTCCGTGGCATAATATTGAAATAAATCTAGCTGCCAAAGTGAATGAGGACAATACATTTCAGCTATATTCAAAATTATCATTTCCAACATTTAGCCTATTTAACATGTCTCCGCACGCTGCAGTCATTAAAGGCAACTTTGAGCAACAAGGAAATGAGGAAACTATTATACATGCTGAGATTAGGCCGAGCTATATTATTTTGTTAGCATTCTACCTCTTCCTTATATTATTTGTTTTCAAGTTAGTGAACCTGTTTGTTTCTAACACCAATGATTGGTCTGTAGTTATAACATTATTTATAATCTTTATTTCTTTGCGAGGTCTCATCTATTTTTCTGCTGACAGGTTGAAAAACCAGTTTGAAAGGATAATGCCAGTAAAGGCGGAGTGATAAATTGAAATATTATGAATAATTGCCTGCGCCAGACATTGTTTGGTAATATCTGGAGAAAGGCGATGCGTTAAATAGAATCGCTTAGTTTAATAAAATTTGAAGCCATGCTCACCGCCATCCATCCCAAAATTCCCATGCGAAATAAAGCTGTGACAAAAGATTTTTATATCAATCAGTTAAGTTTCCGGCAATTGGGAGATGCGGACTATGATGGTTATTTAATGCTGCAAAAAGATGCTATTGAACTTCATTTTTTTGAATTCAAAGAGCTTGATCCCCGCGAAAATTACGGGCAGGTTTATATCCGGACAGATGATATTGAGAACCTGTACCGATCGCTGCTGGATCAACAGGTAAGCATACACCCGGCAGGGCCGTTGCAACTGAAACCCTGGGGGCAAAAGGAATTTTCATTGTTGGACCCTGATAATAACTTGCTGACATTCGGTCAAGGGGCATAGCAGTCACGGGGAAGCAACGATTTAACGCTAAAAAATGTCAGCCTCAAAAAAGGACATGCCTTACAAACGAAATACTTCTTTTTTGCTGCTGGTAACAATCCTGGTGGCATCCTGCAAAAAAAATACTGATTCCGCTGCCGGTTGTTTCGCCGGCGCCCCAACTGTCAGGCAAATCACCAATCAACAGGCTGTAATAAAGGCGGATGCCGGTAATTTCTACCTTATTGAACAGGGTTCTATAGACAGTAAATTAAAGCCCTGTTCACTGGCAGCCGAATTCCGGGTGCATGATCTCCGGGTAATCATCAGTGGAGATGTTAAAGAAACAGCTGCTGCCACCGGTATGCCCTGTTGTACCGAAAATTTCATCATTACCGGTATTTCCAGGTGAAGCCTGCTAATGCTCAATAAAAAAGCAGCAGTATCACATAACACTGCTGCTTTACAGACTAAAGAATATTTCTAAGGCTTCACAAACTTCAGCACTTCTTCACGACCCGATACATGATAAATCTTCAGGTAATACATACCAGCGGCAAAAGAGCTGTTGCTGATCGTTACTGTTGTCTCACCGGTCAGTTGCCTGCCATATATACGACTGCCACTGGCAGAATAGATAATAACTGAATGTGCTCCCGGCGCAATGCCTGTCAGCAATACCTGGTCAGCGCTGACCCTGATATTTGTTTTTGCAGTTATTGCTATTTGTTTAACACTGCTGTAAGTGAATGACTGGTCATTGTTCAATATCTTCAAGCGGAAGTTTGTTGTTTTGGTTAAAACACCTGTATTAACAACATAAGTCTGCCGGTCCAGTACATTATTAGCCACTACTGTCTGAAGAGATTGCCATTGCGTTCCATCCGTACTTGCTTCCACAATATAGCTCTCCACATTTGTTTCATTTTCTGTTATCCAGCTGAGCAGGCCCTGTTGCTGAGTATTCAGTCTTGCATCAAAAGATACTAATGTTACAGGCAATGCAAAACAGCTGAGAGCAGGTGCGGCTACAAAAGCCTGGCCGGTTAGTGTGCCTCCCGTTGCACCGGTCGTGGCGCCATTGGCAGTAAATTCTGTTACGGCTGTTGAACTGGTGGTACCATTAGCTCCCCCGGTTACCGAAAGAGTGGGGGAACCGGTAGTTTGTATATAACCACCGCCACCGCCACCACCCGGACCTTCACTTTCAGCAGCAGTGATTAGCTGGTTGCCGCCCACTCCGCCATTGGCTGTAATACTTACACCGGTAATTGTTCCCTGTATGTTCAAACGGATAGCACCGCCGCCGCCGCCGCCGCCCGGCGCATCATTGTGGCCACTGATGGTTGCACCTGCTGCTGCACCATTTGCCGTAACAGAACCGGAGCCACTTAAATTACCGGTTACATGCAGGTAAATAATGCCTCCGCCATTAGCCCCGTTTTGCGCAGCCGAGTTATTGGCATCACCAGCGCCGCCACCGCCGCCCAGGTATAAAAGACTGGAAGAATAAGAAAGAGGACGACCACCCAATCCACCGGCTTCACGGCGGTTATCACCACCCCAGGCTGCATTACCCGGAGCCACACTTGTTGCCACCTGGTTCGTGGAGCCATATGTATAGCCACCCCTTCCGCCGCCGGAGGAATTGGTCAGTGCATTTCCATTAGCTGTATAACCCGGATCCAGTTGCCATGCAGCAAGTGGGTTAGAACCATTCACGATCATTACTCCCTGGCCGGTCCAGGTATTACCATTATCTCCATTGGCGCCACCACCACCGCCACCATTATGTGCATTACCACCGCCACCACCATTTGCCGGGGCGCCACGGTCGTAACGTCCGTTTAGTCCATCATAGTCAGCCTGGAAACCGGCGATGCTTTCACCTTTTTCAGCGCCATCTGACGAAGCAGCATTCACATAATTGGTTGGCCCGCCGGGAGCACCGGATGTGTTATTATCAACAACACCGCCCCGGAAACCAAGTCCCGTAACAGTAATACTTCCGTTCACAGCAGCATTACCTGTTACTTCCAATGCAACAATGCCCCCGGTGAAAGAACCACTCCAGGCAGATGCCGTAACGGAAGCAGCCGCATTTACTGTTAAGGCACTCAATCTTGGTATACGGATGACCTGTACCCTTTGTGTGCCACCGATTGTATAATCGTTAGCCAAGCCTCCGCAAAAAGAAATCACATTACCGGCAACACCACGGACCACTTTTAGCTCATAAACACCGGTATTATTATTCGCCGTAACAGCGCCATAACTGACCGTATTAGTTGTATTGATTGAAGCCCCCTGCATTTTGATGATCATAATAAGATCGCCATAGCCAAGGGCTGCCGTAGCATAAGGATTATTAGCCGCACCTGCAATTGCAGCAGAGGACAGGTTAGCAATATCCGATACAGTAACACTGGTATTACCGGTACTGGCACTGGCAGCAAGCGTGGTGTACCGGTTAAAAATAACACCGGCAGTACTTACTGTTTCAGCGCCATCTTTACCAGATTGTGAAAAAAGAGAAAGGGGAAAAAGAAGCAGGAAAAAGATTAAGGTTTTACACATGGTGGTTTGAATTTTGGTGGACATTCTCGAATTCGGGTGCAAAAATAATTCATTACTAAGAGAAAACCATTAGAAAAATGAAAGGATTTCATTTTTAGCCGCTTTTAGATTGAAAAATCAATTTTAGAGTAAAGCGGCCTTACCGGGAAGAAGAAAAGAGAAACAAGAACGGGCTGCCCGTATTAAAAGAAAATACTATTTCAAAAGCCCCCTGAGTTTAATACCTGCGCAGATTATACCGTTGTCGCCTTATTGTATTTATTCCTGTATTCAACAGGAGATAAGCCGGTAATTTTTTTAAACGTGGTCCGGAAAGCCTTGCTGTCATTATAACCCACCTCATACATCACTTCATTGATATTCTTGCGGCTGGTTTCAAAGCCCTTCTTGGCCACTTCGATCTTTACCCGTTGTATATATTCCACCACGGTATTTGCTGTGGCTTTTTTAAAGCGACGTTCTAAGTTTCTTCTTCCCAGGGCCAGCATATCGGCCAGTTGATCAACCGTAATCTTGTCCGTGTAATTCCGTTCAATAAAATCCTGTGCTTTTTTGACAGGCTCATCTTCATGTGTTTTCTGCCCGGTGAACATAATAAAAGGCGACTGGCTTTCCCGGTCAATATCAATCATAAATGTTTTAGCAATGCGGACAGCCACATCTCGACCTGCGTGTTTCTCGATCAGGTAGGCCAGCAAATTCAGGAACGAATAAGCCCCGCCGCTTGAATAAATACCGTCTTCTTCTGTCATGATCCGGTCGTCCACCAAAACCACTTCAGGAAACATCATCCTGAACTGGTTGGCAGCGATCCAATGGGTGGCACACTTTTTCCCATTCAGCAAACCGGTTGAAGCCACAAAAAAAGCAGCAATACAAAAACTGACGAGTTCGGCGCCTTTCTTATACTGTTCAGTGATCCAGGGCAAAAAGGCAGCATTCATCTCCATCGCTTTGGGCAGGTCGCCATGCATGGCTGGAATAATAATAATATCCGTTTTCTTCACATCACTGATCAGTACATCAGGTTGTATAGTATACAAACCATTCCGCTGTGACACTTCCCGGGACAGTCCCACTAACTGTATTTTGAACAGGGGCTCTTTACCCATGCTGCTGAGAATATTATTCACTTCAGTCAATATCTGGTGCGATCCGTCAATATTGGGAAGACTGCTGTGTCCAAGGGGAACAAGTATGGATATATGTTTCATCGCCCGTTGTTTGTTGACCAAATGTAGCGAAATGCCTTGTCGCAATCAACCCTATGGATTGCCGCATTAACACCCCTGCAGATCGAATCAGCTGTTTTAGGTTTGTCAACAGAAATAATTACTATGCCAGTTGCCTCTGCTCCAAATACTACTATTACTGATTCGGTGAGTGCAACGGCTGCTGAACTGATCCTGTTCTTAAAAGATACTCCTGAGGCGGCGATCAATACAGTTCCTTTCGAAGAAAGCTGGACGATAGCCCAGGTGGCTGATCATATTACTTTATCCAATATTTCCATAACCAGGGCCTTGTCACTGCAGGGGACAGCTATAAACAGGGTACCTGATGAAAGAACCGTTGAACTACAGGATATCTTCCTTGACTTCTCGAAAAAATTCAAAGCTCCCGGTTTCATTCTGCCTTCCAAAGAAGTTTATATAAAAGAAGAGTTGATCCATCAATTGGAACAATCCTTTACAGCCCTGAGAGAAGCCGGTAATGAAACAGATTTGTCTGTATTGATCAATCATCCTGCTTTCGGGGATATCAGCAAACTGGAGATACTGTATTTTGTCTGGTTCCATACACAACGGCATTTGCAGCAGGTAAAAAATATCAGCCGGCACCTGCAGGGAAAGAGGCTGTAGAGTTGTTACTAACAATTACAGTATGATTGAAGTTTTTAAGACAAATATGGAGAAAACCAGCGAAGCGGCAAAGATGATCGGGTTGCTGAAAAAGCATTTCCCGGGCAGCAGGATTAATATTGACCTGCACGATTGTGACAAAATATTACGGCTGGAAGGGCTGGATTTTCATCCCGGGCAGGTCATCCGTTTGATGACGGAAAATGGATATATCTGTAGTATATTGGAATAACTAATATCTTTTAAATAAAACGATATGCAAAAAGCCGCTAAAGATACCAGTACATTTATAGCCGGTTTCCCCGCGGAAACACAGGTGCTGCTTAACAGGATCAGGGCAATTATCCGGAAAGCAGCGCCCGGAGCAACAGAGACCATCAGTTATGGTATTCCCACTTTTGTACTGGAAGGGAACCTTGTTCACTTTTCGGGTTATAAAAGCCATATCGGGTTTTATCCCGGTGCAGGAGGTATTGAAGTTTTTAAAAAGGAACTATCAGCCTATGTAACATCGAAGGGTACCGTGCAGTTCCCGCTGGATAAATCACTTCCTGCTGCGCTGATTACACGGATCGTCAGATTCAGGGTGCAGCAAAACCTGGAAAAAGCAAAAACAAAAAAGGAAGGGAAGAAAACAAAAGCAGCGTCTCCAGCAGTAAAATCAAAGAAACCAACAGGTGAAGAACAGGTAAAAGCATATCTGGAGAAACTTGATCCTGCCGTAAAGAGTGAAATTGACACTGTACGTAAGATCATCAAACAAGCCGGCCCCGAACTCAGTGAGAGAATAAAATGGAATGCTCCCAGCTATTATTATAAGGAAGATATCCTCACATTCGGACCCTATAAGACGCATAAACTATTGCTGGTCTTTCACCACCCGGCTATCGTAAAGATAAAATCGGGTTTGCTGGAAGGCAGTTTTAAAGACCGTCGCTTAGTGCATTTCAACAGCAAGGAGGAAGCTGTAAAAAACAAAAAAGAGCTGACCCGTATCATCCGGGAAATTATACAACTGGTCGGTAAAAAATAAAAACTAACGGATATGCAAACGATATCTCCCTTTTTATGGTTTGATGGAAAGGCTGAAGAAGCCATCCGCCTGTACACTTCAGTATTTAAAAATTCAAAGATCATCAGCATCAACTACTGGGCTGAAGGCAGTCCGTTCCCGAAAGACCAGGTGATGACCGGTGTATTTGAGCTTGATGGCCTCCGCTTCTATGCATTTGATGCCGGCCCGCAGTTCAAATTCACAGAAGCCACTTCTTTCTTTGTCAACTGCGAAACGCAGGAAGAAGTTGACCATTACTGGAACAGCCTGACTGCTGATGGCGGTCAGGAAAGTAGGTGTGGCTGGCTGAAAGACAAATTTGGCTTGTCATGGCAAATTATTCCTTCTGTATTAATGAAACTGATGGGGGATAAGGATCCGGCCAGGGCAGGGAGTGTTATGCAGGCCATGATGCAAATGAAAAAAATCATCATTGCTGACCTTGAAAAAGCTTATAACCAATAAATAACTTTAAAACAACGAAACGATGCCAACAAAAATATTTATCAATCTGCCGGTAAAGGAATTGAAAAGAAGTATCAGCTTCTTTACACAGCTTGGGTTTTCCTTTAACCAGCAATTCACCGATGATAAAGCAGCCTGCCTTATTATCAATGACGGAAGCATATATGCTATGTTGCTTACCGAATCCATGTTCAAAACCTTTACTAAAAAAGAGATTGCTGATGCCAGCAAAACAACAGAAGTACTGATTGCTATTGATACCGGCAGCCGGGAGCAGGTGGATGAAATGGTAAAAAAAGCCGTGGAAGCCGGCGGCAGCATTTATGCCGAACCTGCTGATCATGGCTGGATGTACCAGCACAGTTTTGCCGACCCGGATGGTCACCAGTGGGAGATTCTGTATATGGATGAAAGTAAACTGCCGCAACAATAAAAGCAACACTTTGCTGCTTCGTGTTGTCAGTAAGAAAATGCGGAGTCTTATAATATTTTTAGTTTTTCTGTTGCCGGTACTTTCCTGTAAAAAAGAGGAGGTCGGACCGCCTGCTTGCCAGGACCTGTATAATGCCCTGAAAACCGGGAATACTGAACAGGCGGGAACTGTTATCAGCAATTTCATTCAAGGGCTCTCCTCCCGGGAATATACCCGGCTCAATATTGAAAAACTGGTGAGTAGGATTAACCAGCAATGCGGAACTTCTGCAGAATTGCTGTGCTTTGATTGCATCCAGACGCTGCCATCACAAACCGAGATCAGAATATCCTGGCCATCAGTAATTTTTCCCGAAATGAAAATCATTGATATCAGCTATAACAGCAACAATGAAATGATCTTCCGGAATATGCACAACTAACGGCACATAAAAAAGCCGGCAACATCAATTACCGGCTTCCATTCTTTTGTCTATTGTTGGTCAGAACTGTTCTAATCCGCTGAAAAAGAAAGCACCTTCGATCTTCGCATTCTCGTCACTGTCACTGCCGTGAACAGCATTTTCACCTACCGAAGTGGCATATAATTTACGGATCGTGCCTTCTGCGGCATTCGCAGGATTAGTGGCGCCGATCAGCTCACGGAAAGAAGCTACTGCATTGTCTTTTTCCAGGATAGCAGCGATAATCACCCCGCTGCTCATAAACTCTACCAGTTCACCAAAGAAAGATCTTTCTTTATGAATGGCATAGAACTCACCGGCTTTTTCGGTGCTCAGCTTGGTTTGCTTTAATGCTACAATTTTGTATCCTTCTTTAATAATACGATCGATGATTGCACCTGCATGACCGTTCTTCATGGCGTCAGGTTTGATCATGGTGAATGTCCGATTGCTCATAGTTACGTTGTTTGTTTTTGCGCCGCAAAGGTAAGCGAAGTTTGTGGTTAATAATTCCGGGGGCAAAAGTTATTTCCAAAACAAGCCCGGGACAGGAGAAAGGCCGGAGACGATAAACTCGGGACTGCTAACTCCAAACTCTTTATCTTCGCAGCCGTCTTTATGAAGCCAATACAAGAGATATATCCGCAACTGGGACAGCCCCGGAAAATTGCGATCACCACACACCAGAAACCTGATGCAGATGCCATGGGATCATCACTGGCGCTCCGGCTTTTCCTGGAACAGCTGGGACACCAGGTAACCGTTATTTCTCCCACCAACTGGGCCGGCTGGGTAAACTGGATGCCGGGGGCCAAAGAGGTAATCGACTATGAAATGAATAAACAAAAAGCTGAAGCTATCCTTGATGAAGCGGATTGGTTATTCTGCCTTGACTTCAACATTTTTCACCGTACCAAAACCCTAACAGGAAAGCTGCAACAGCTTACCTGTACCAAAATACTTATCGACCATCACCAGGAGCCGGATACTCCTTCCTTTGATTATGGTGTCAGTGATACCGGCAAAAGTTCCACCTGTGAAATGATCTATGATTTTATCATGGGTACAGGAAAAGGAGAACTGATCGGCGAGGATATCAGCGAGTGCTTATATGCGGGAATTGTTGGAGATACGGGATCTTTTCGTTTCCCCTCCGCCCATGCAGGTGTCCACAAAATTGTGGCAGATCTGAAAGAAAGAGGTCTGAAACATCCGAAAGTGCATGATAAGCTGTTTGACAACTTCCTGGAGAACAGGCTCCGGTTTACCGGGCATGTGCTCCTGCACCGGATGGAGATTTTCTATGAATATAATACAGCCCTGATTGCCATTCCGAAAAGCGACCTGCTTAAATATTATATTAAAACAGGCGATACAGAAGGACTGGTCAACTACCCCCAATCCATCCAGGGCATCAAACTCGTGGCGCTGGTCATTGACCGGGATGAGGAAAGAAAATGGAGCTTTCGCAGTAAGGGTGATTTTGATTGTAATACATTTGCCCGCACTTATTTTGAAGGTGGCGGTCACTATAATGCTGCCGGGGGACGCAGCAGCGATTCGCTGGAAGCCACTGTGAAAAAATTCAAAGAAGTATTGAAAGAAAATGCCAAACTTTTACAATAATTAATAATGAATATGAAACTGATCCAGTCTTTCGTTTTAGCGATGTTTGCTGTCATCCTGTTTACAGCCTGTAACCAAATTTCCCATAAAAAGACACCGGGGGGTATGCCTTATAAGCTGATAGCCGGTAAAGGAACTGTCAAAGTCCAAAAAGGAAATATCATCAAGCTTAATTATACCCAGGAAATAAAAGACAGTGTGTACTTCACCACCCGGGGTAAGATACCATTTTACATGCCGGTAACAGATTTCAGCAATCCATATGATATATCAGAAATTATCTTGCTGCTGAAAAAAGGCGATAGTGTGATTGCCACCCAGATGATGGATACGTTTATTAAAAGAAATCCCACGAATGTACCTCCGCAATTTAAAAACGGAGACCGCATCGTTACCACCATCCATGTACTGGATGTATTCACATCCGATTCACTGGCCCGCCTGGATGAAGAAAAAGAAAAAAATGCTTTCCTTGCTGCTGAAATAAATTCGCTTTCCAAATACCTGGCCGATAAAAAAATCAGCACACAAAAAACACCAAGTGGGTCCTTTGTACAGGTAATCAATCCGGGTACCGGCGACCTGATCGTACCCGGCAAAATGGCGTCAGTTAATTATACCGGCAGGGGTTTTATAACCGGGAAAGTATTTGACAGCAACACGGATACTGCTTTTCATCATGTGGAGCCTATGACATTTGCTGTAGGAACAGGACAAATGATCAAAGGTTTTGATGAAGCGATGCTGTTTCTTCGCCCCGGTGCCGAAGCAAAAATTTATATTCCTTCGATGCTGGCTTATGGTGCAAGACCCAACTCACCAGATATTAAAGAATTTGAACACCTGATATTTGATCTTAAAGTAGTGGATGTAAAAGACCAGCAGGATACACAAAGACCGGCTGTAAAAGAGCTGCAGAAAAAAAATTGACGCTGCTCAACCAAATAAATAATGCTGTAATAAAATAATAGCTGAACTTTACACCCGTCTTCATAACAGAGACGGGTTTTTTTATCCGTTGTTACAGAGGCCCCGTTTTTAGTCCAAGGTCCAGGTCCGGTAATCACTACCCCTTGAAACAGGTTCCTGAGCAGCTCACTTACTTATTACCCTTTAGTATAATCCGCTTTTGATAGGTCTGTGAAAGCACCTTGTTAAACAGGCATGATTGAAAATCTTGCTGAAAGAGCATCAGACCGGTGCTCTTTCTTTTTAAGACTGGTAATTATTGAAAAGGGTGATAGCTTCATTAGCTTCTTTTACATCATGCACCCGGAGAATAGCGGCGCCATTCATGAGCCCGATTGTATTGAGCACTGTCGTCCCGTTCAGGGCTTCTTCTGCATTAATGCCAAGTGTTTTACTGATCGTTGATTTCCTGGAAATGCCCAGCAGGAGAGGGGCCTGCAGCATTTTAAATACAGGCAGGTTGCGCAACAGTTCAAAATTGTGAGCTATTGTTTTTCCAAAGCCAAAACCCGGGTCAATAATAATGTCAGGAATACCGGCCTGCAACAGTTCATCTTTCTTATGAATAAAGAAATCAAGTACTTCTTTGGTTACATTTTCATATACAGGTTGCTGTTGCATGGTCTGCGGAGTTCCCTGCATATGCATCAGCACATAAGGTACCTGTAAAGCCGCTACGGTGCTGATCATTTTCCTGTCTATACTCCCGGCACTGATATCATTCACCATGGAGGCCCCGGCGGCGACAGCTTCTTTTGCCACCTCTGCATAATAAGTATCTGCAGAAATGAATGTATCCGGGAAATGACTGCTTATAGCCGCTATCGGGTCAATGATCCGTTCCAATTCCTGCCCGGCGCTGAGTTTTTCACTCCCCGGCCGGGTGCTTTGTCCGCCAATATCAAGGATAGTGGCGCCATCTTTAAGCATCTGTTCTGCCTGTTTCAATACGGCATCCGTTCCCTGCCGCCGGCTGCCGCTATAAAATGAATCAGGGGTGATATTAATAATCCCCATTACCACCGGCTTATCAATAACCAGTAATCTTCCTTTGCAATTCAGTGTAAACATTAGTCGCAGTTCGTTATTTTTGAAGCTAAGATATAACGGAAGTCTGAAGTCAGCAGCAGGAAATAAAACGGGTGCTCCCGGTCTGCCTGCATTCAGCCCAAAGGAAATCCCGATCAAAACACATGACAACAACCAACCAGCAATACGATATCGTTATCAGCTCCTGCAAAGAAATTTTTTTGAAGAAGGCAAGCGATTATGGTACCGCATGGAGAGTGCTCCGTACCATCTCTATCGTTGACCAGATCTTTATCAAAGCCCAGCGAATCCGCACCATCCAGGAAAAGAAACAACAAAAGGTGGCGGATGATATCACCGCAGAATTCAAAGGGATTATCAATTATGCCGTGATTGGTTTGATACAATTAGTACTGCCTGCAGATGCACCCGAGGAACTGGAATTGCAACAGGTAGCTGCTTTGTATGATGAAAATGTGAACATTGCTAAAAAACTGATGCAGGATAAAAATCATGATTATGGTGAAGCCTGGAGAAGTATGAGCCAGGAGAGTTTTGTGGACCTGATCTTAATGAAACTGCAGCGTATCCGCCAGATACTGTCGAATGAGGGCAAAACCCTGGTTAGTGAAGGTATTGATGCGAATTACCATGATATTTTAAACTATGCAGTCTTTGCCCTGATCCTGATGTCTGAAGCATAGGCAGGCCGTCTTTGCCTCATATTGTTTATTTTCAGCTTACAATTACGCTTTATGAAAGCAACGATCAATATTATCCGGGTCATCGTTGGTGTCCTGTTCATTTTCTCCGGTTTGGTAAAAGCTAACGACCCGCATGGACTGAGTTATAAAATGCAGGAGTTTTTCGAAATCTGGCATATGAGCCGGTTCAATGATTGGTCGCTCCTTCTTTCGGTATTAATGAATGCATTTGAGATCATCGCCGGCTTTGCCTTACTATTGGGCTGGCGTATCAAACTGGTGAGCTGGTTATTACTATTGCTGATCGTTTTCTTTACTTTCCTTACCGGTTATACCTATATCACCGGTAAACCCAAAAACTGCGGTTGTTTTGGAGATTGTTTACTGATCACTTCAAAAACCTCTTTCCTCAAAGATGTGGCGCTGACCCTGCTGATCAGCCTGCTGCTCTTGTTCAGGCAGTACATCAAACCATTATTCAGCAAAAGAACCAGCATTGTGGCAATGCTGCTGGTGGCCATATTGAGTTTCGGTATGCAATGGTATGCACTTAGCTATCTTCCTTTCGTGGATTGCCTTCCTTTTAAGAAAGGAGCCAATATACCGGAGAAAATGAAAATGCCGGCAGATGCTATACCTGATAGTACCGTCATTACTTTTGTATATGAAAAAGCAGGGCAGAAAGTGGAATTCACTGCTGATAATTTCCCTACAGATTTTTCTGCTGACGCTTATAAATTCATCAGCCGCTATGACAAAGTAGTCAGGGAAGGAAAGAATAACGAACCCCCGGTCAAAGGATTTTCATTATCCGGCATCACAAACCAGGATTCAACACAGTTTGTACTGGAGCAGCCGTATACTATCCTGGTTTTCTGCGAAAATTTTTCCACTCCATTTGCTGCCTGGAAAACTGATTTTGAAAAGATATACACAGCCGCAAAAGAAAAAAACATACCTGTCTGTGCCATTACCAGCAGTATGGATGAATCGGTTAAAAACTTCAGCGGCTACCCGGGCGTACAGGTTTTCAAATGCGATTACACAGCCATCCGGACAGCAGCAAGGGTTAACCCAACTGTTTACCTGCTTACAAAAGGAACCATATTGGATAAATACGGCTACCGGCAGTTCAGCAGGATCATACCCGCTATAGCAGCTATACCCGTACAGGAAAAATCGACTGTTACCAGACAGGTTGATCCCGTACAGCAGGCGGACAGTATTATTACCCCAAAAACAGATTCACTCCAAAACAACTAAACTTGCTCAATTACATTATCAAGAAACTGCTCTATGGCCTGCTCGTGTTAGTAGGGGTGGTGATATTGGTGTTTTTCTTATTCCAGGGTTTTGGCGACCCCTCAAGAATTGTTATGGGCCAGTCGGGAGATTCTACTACGCAGGCCAATATCCGGAAAGAACTATACCTGATCGATGCAAAAGGAGAGAAGATTCCCAAATTCAAACAATTCCTGTATTACCTCAACGATGTCTCCCCGGTTTGTTTTCATAATAAAGAAGAGATCAGTAATAAAAAGCTGAAGGGTTTTTTTATTGGCGGTGAAAGGAAATTGGGTATAAAAGTCCCTTATCTCCGCAAATCCTATCAAAGTAAAAGAGATGTCTGGGGTATTTTGATGCAGGCCTTGCCGGGCACCATTATTTTAGCCATTGCCGCCATGCTCATTGCAGTTCTCATCGGCATCCCGCTGGGGGTAGTGGCCGCTGTCAAGCAAAATACCTGGCTGGATACATCGGCCATCTTCTCCAGTATTGTCGGCATTTCAGCTCCCTCTTTTTTCATGGGGATTATTATTGCCTATTTGTTTGGGTTTGTATTAAGCGACTGGACAGGCCTTCATATATCCGGCAGCTGGTTTGAGATTGATGATGTGACCGGGGAACAAACGCTGTCCATTCAAAATCTTATTCTTCCCGCCATCACCCTGGGTATACGGCCCCTGGCTATCATTACCCAGCTGACCCGCAGTTCCATGCTGGATGTGCTGGACCAGGATTATATCCGTACTGCGTATGCCAAAGGACTCAGCAAAAAGACAGTTATCTGGAAACATGGTCTCCGTAATGCACTGAACCCCGTCATTACAGCCATAACCGGCTGGTTTGCTGAATTATTGGCCGGGGCCTTCTTTGTTGAATACATCTTTGGCTGGCAGGGTATCGGGAAAGTAACCGTAGATGCCCTGGAAAAATTAGACTATCCGGTTGTTATGGGATCTGTGCTGATCGCTGCCGCTTTTTTTATACTTATCAACATACTGGCCGATATTTTGTATGGTATCATTGATCCGAGAGTCAGAATTCAGTAACTTACAGCAAGAAGAACGGATTTACTACTGTAGGCCATTTATTTCCTTACAATCACCAGACGAAGCCACTTGTATTATCACCTGCCAAGCCTTCCTGCGTTTTGGGATGATCACGGTTTCAGATTATTCACGCTAAAATGATTGCTATGGAAAAAGTAACAGCCATATTAAACCGGAAAGGCCCCGGTTACAGGTTTATATCTTCCAGCAGTTCTGTAGATGAAGCCCTGTGCAGAATGAGTTGTGAAAATGCAGACCATCTTCTGGTTTTTGACACCGAGCAAAAATTCATCGGCGTTATTACGGAACATGATATTTTACAAAAAGCCCTGCAGGGAGAATTTTATCCTGCCAGCATCCCGGTAGAGAAACTGGTAAACAAACGGCTGCCGACGGCCACAACGGATGACACAGTTGATCAGTGCATGCAACGTATGTTGCAATATCATGTCCGGATGTTACCTGTCTTTGATGGATTTGTTTTTAAAGGCCTTGTATCATCTGATGATATACTGGATGAACTGGCCCTGCATAAAGAAATTGTCTTTGATGAGGATAAGGTCAACAGGGTTTATTGAATCAGGACTTCTTTAATCACTCTTTGTCCTAATGCTTCGTTTACCCGCTGTATGATCTTTTCTTTCTGGTAATTGAGTTCCTGTTTCAATGGGGCCACGGAAGTGGTGATAATGAGTTTGTCGCCGATGATCTGTAATTTGTCGGTGTAGCGGGCTACCGTCTTTCCCATGATCTGCTCCCACACATCTTCTATCTGCATAGCCTGTATAGAACCCTTGATCCGGCTCTTTTCCAGGAATTGCTGTATCGCATCACTGATAGAATATTCACCCATAAGACGAAGGTAGAGAAAGTTCAAGAAGTTTCTGCGGTTTAACAACTTGTACCTAATGAACTTATTAAACGCTTTGAACTTTTAAACCTATAAACTAACAAGCTGGTAGTTGACGGACAAAGCTTCCAAATGATCAGTCAGCCGTTCCTCATTGGTATCCGTAATAAAAACCTGGCCATCATTTTCCACGCAAACTTTCCGCAGCAAATTACTGATCCGTTCTTCATCAAGCTTTTCAAATACGTCATCCAGCAGCAGGAGAGGGGCAAAGTGTTTTTCCTTCCGGATCACTTCCATTTCTGCCAGTTTCAAAGCAAATAATAAACTCTTCCGCTGACCCTGCGAAGCAATATTTTTGAATAACTGCTTCCCAAAATTTATCTCCAGGTCATCCCGGTGCACACCGGCTGTTGACCGCTGCGCCAGGCAATCTTTCTGCCGGGAAGCCTTCAGTAGTTCGGTAAATGAAGCCTGCAAGAGGTCGCTTTCATAGAAAAGGCTGATATCTTCCGGCTGTTGAGCTATTTCCTGGTACAGGTGTTTGGCAATGGGTAAAAAGGAAACGAGGAACTCCTTTCGTTTATTAAAAATGAGCTCACCGGGTTTTACTAACTGTTCATCCAGCACATCCAATAAGGAAAGATCTTTAGTGCCCGTTTCGGCAAATAATTTCAGCAGGGAGTTACGCTGTTCAATTACTTTCTTATACAGGATCAGTTGCTGCAGGTAGTCAGGATCCAGTTGTGAAAGCAATGAGTCCAGAAAGGTTCTTCGTTCTTTACTGTCACCGGTGATGAGTTCGGCGTCATCGGGGGCTATAATAACACAGGGGTAGCGGCCGATATGCTGCGAAAATTTTTCATACACCTGTTCGTTAATGGAAAGTTCTTTGCGGCCTGTTTCACGCAATACGCAAACCGCTTTCTCCGGCCTGTCCTGCAAAACAAAATTTCCTTCCAGCCGGAACCCATTTTTACCCTGCTGCACATTATTGGCATCCAGCCGCGTAAAATAGCTCTTGGTGAAGCAGAGATAATGGATGGCATCCAGCAGGTTGGTTTTGCCCATACCATTCTTGCCACAGATACCCACGATCCTTTCCGAAAAAGAAAAGGAACGGACGCTGTAATTTTTGAACTGGAAGATTGATATGGCGCTGATGCTTAGCATTAAGGACTGCAAGATAAGGGAAGGCCGCAAGGAACAAGGCCTTAAAAGCCAGGGGTTCACCAGAACGATCTATGGGCGTCGCAAGAGGTGATGACCGGGGCTCAGAAGCTGGTAAAACCCTAAAAATCAAAAGTCTGAATTTCCTATTTTACCCTTATTTTTGCGTCCCGTAAATCGGTTTACAAAAACATCAAATTAAGCGCCGGTGGCTACCCAATTTTCTAAAGAAACATACCTGTACTGGTACGAACTGATGCAACTCATCCGTCAATTTGAACTGATGGCGGAAGAAAAGTATAAAATGGAAGGTAAGATCCGTGGCTTTTTCCATGCCTACGTAGGGCAGGAAGCTATTGCTGCCGGTTGCATGACCGCCACCCGCCCGGAAGACATGATGATTACTGCTTATCGTGACCACGGCCTGGCCATTGCTAAAGGCGTTTCTGTTAACAGTTGCATGGCCGAATTGTATGGCAAAGCCACGGGTTGTGCCAAAGGAAAAGGTGGCAGTATGCACTTCTTTGGTAAAGAGGTTGGTTTCTTCGGCGGACATGGTATTGTGGGAGCCCAGATCGGGACCGGAACTGGGTTAGCTTTTGCAGAAAATTACCGCGGATCTGATAACGTGGTGCTCTGTTATTTTGGAGATGGTGCTGCCCGCCAGGGTATGCTCCACGAAAGCTTTAACCTTGCTATGCACTGGAAACTACCGGTGATCTATATCTGCGAGAATAATAACTATGCGATGGGTACGTCGGTAGAACGTACTTCCAACGTGGTGGATATTTACAAGCTGGCGGATGGTTATGATATGCCTGCGGATATGATTGACGGCATGAGCCCCGAGGCCGTGCATGAGGGTGTGAGCAGGGCAGTGAAAAGAGCCCGGGAGAAAGGCGGACCCACTTTATTAGAAATTAAAACCTACCGCTATAAAGGCCACTCTATCAGCGATCCGCAGAAATACAGGACCAAGGAAGAAGTGGATGAATACAAAACCAAAGACCCGGTACAAATGGTGCTGAAAACAATCCTGGATAACAAATTTGCGACCCAGGAAGAAATTGACGCCATCAACAAAAGAGTGGATGCTATTGTGGATGAGTCGGTGAAATTTGCGGAAGAAAGTCCCTGGCCAGATGATGATGAAGTGCTGAAAGATGTATACGTGGACCAGAACTATCCTTTTATTACTGATTAAAAAGTCTCTTTAATACAACACAACTAACGAAAAGTAAACCAAAGTTATGTCAGACAAGAAAATTGTGCAGGGATTGGAAGGCAGTGAAGCCGTGATTGAAAAAGCCAGAGATTTTTGGGGTAAATACAGCAAACCAATCGTCATTGCCGGTTTGGTGATTATTGCAGCAGCCGGAGGCTGGTTGATCTATAAAAATTTTGTGCAGGCACCAAAAGAAAAGAAAGCCGCAGAAGCGATGTTCAAAGCAGAAGATTATTACCGTATGGATTCTGTGAACCTGGCACTGAATGGCGATGGGCAAAATCTCGGGTTCCTGAAAGTTATCAGTAAATATGATGGCACCAAAGCTGCTGACCTGGCTCATTTTTATGCAGGCAGTTGCTATATCAAATTAAATGACAACGAAAAAGCTGTTAAGGAGCTGAAAGATTTCAGTACTTCATCAAAGCCCCTGCAGGCCAGGGCTTATAAATTACTCGGCGATGCATATGCTGACCAGGGAAAAAATGCAGAAGCACTGAGCGCTTACAAAAAAGCGGCCCGTCATTTTACAGAGGATAAAAATTCTTCCGCGGAAGCCTTGTTCCTGGCTGCCCTTGTTGCAGAACGCAATAAAGACCAGAAAGAAGCCATCGAACTTTTAAAAGAACTGAAAGACAAATATCCACAGACCCAACAGGGAGTTGATGCTGATAAATACCTTGCACAAATGGGAGTATATAATGTAAACTGATTATGGCTGACGTAAGCAACAGTAAACTCTTACACATCGATACAGGCATTCTGAACATACAGGATGCCTGTATCGTTTTGGTGAAAACTGAATGGAATGCCGCTATTGTTGATGAATTAGAAAAAGGGTGCATCAGCGAATTACAGAAGCATTCCGTTGATAAAATCATTTCGGTCACTGTTCCCGGCGCTGTTGAAATCTCTTTTGCGATAAAAAATTATTGGGAGAACAGCGGTAAAAAAAACAGGGCTGATGCATTTATCGCCCTTGGTTGCGTGGTGAGAGGCGATACGCCTCATTTCGATTATGTATGCAAAGCAGTGACGGATGGAGTTGTGCAGCTCAATCTCAGTTTACCTGTACCCACCATTTTTGGAATACTAACGGTTAATAATGAAGAACAGGCCAGGGAAAGAACCGGCGGCAGGCACGGCCACAAAGGTGAGGAAGCTGCTGTAACTGCGTTAAAAATGGTATCACTGAAAAAAAACTTTGGCAAATAGTACAGGCATGAATGTTCAGCTTTTTATACCCTGTTTTATTGACCAGCTTTACCCGGAAACAGCTTTCAATATGATCAAAGTGCTGGAAAAGGCAGGCTGCACGGTCAGTTATAACACTTCACAAACCTGTTGCGGCCAGCCGGCTTTCAACGCTGGTTTCTGGGAAGAATCAAAAGCGGTTTGCAGTAAATTCCTGAAAGATTTTGAAGGCACTGACCTGATTGTGGCTCCCAGCGCCAGTTGTGCCGGCTTTGTAAAAAACTATTACAGCAAATTATTTGATAATTCTTCCATGCACCATGCGGTGACAGAATTGAGTAACCGGATACATGAGTTCTCTGACTTCATGGTAAACATATTAGGAATTGAAAATGTAGGGGCATCACTAAAGGGCAAAGCCACTTACCACGACAGTTGTGCCGGGCTGAGGGAGTGCAGGATCAAAAAAGAGCCCCGAAAACTACTTGCAAATGTGAAAGGCCTCGAACTTACTGAAATGAATGATGTGGAAACCTGTTGTGGTTTCGGCGGCACTTTTGCAGTAAAATTTGAACATATCTCCATTGGCATGGGAGAACAAAAAGTGGAAAATGCATTAGCCACCGGCGCTGAATACCTTATCTCCACCGATCATTCCTGCCTCATGCACCTGCAGGGATATATCAATCAAAAGGGATATCACTTAAAAACAATGCATATTGCCGATGTGATGGCATCCGGCTGGTAATACGCCAAAAATATAACCGGTATGCAATGCACACCGGTTATTATTGAAAAGCATAGGGGGCTTATTAGTTGGGAAGCAGCACATGATCGATCACATGGATCACACCATTGCTCTGGTACACATTCTTAATTGTGATAGTCGCCGTACCAGCATTCTCATCTTTCAGCATGTACTTGCCGTCTTTCTTCATGATCCACAGTTTACCTCCGGCAACTGTTGCCAGTTCAGCAGTACCATTACCGGCTTTGATCTTTTCATCCAGTTCTTTGGTACCGAGCCGGCCTGCCACAACATGGTAAGTAAGAATGCCGGTTAGTTTCATTTTGTTCTCCGGCCTTACTAATGTTTCAACCGTGCCGGCAGGTAACATATTGAATGCATCATTGGTAGGGGCGAATACGGTGAATGGCCCTGCACTCTGTAAGGTTTCCACCAGGCCGGCTGCTTTAACAGCAGCCACCAGCGTAGTGTGATCTTTGGAATTCACTGCATTTTCCACAATATTTTTAGATGGATACATAGCCGCACCACCCACTTCCACTGTTTTCTCTTTGGCCATACCGCTTTGGGCAAAAGCAGCTGTAGTTAATAATAAAAAAGCAACGAGCATCCGCCCGGCTGATCTGATCTGTTTCATAATAAAAGTTTGAGGTTTTGTTTTAATTGTTAGTCAATTGTTTCTTACGGCCGGCAAAAGAGATACGATAGCACTTCACCGGTTGGATTGCAGAAAAGAAAATTTATTTATCCAACTTCTGCTAAATTTGAAATCAATAAATAAGCAATACAAATGGCATACTGGCTGATTAAATCTGAACCGTTTAAATATTCCTGGGATCAGTTTGAAAAGGATAAACAAACTTTCTGGGATGGAGTACGCAATTATGCAGCCCGGAATCATCTGAAAGCAATGAAGAAAGGAGACCACGCTTTTTTTTATCATAGCAATGAGGGTACAGAAATAGTAGGTATTGCCAAAGTAGCCAAAGAAGCTTACCAGGATCCCACCACCGCCGAAGAAGCCTGGGTGGCCGTGGATTTTAAACCGCATAAGAAATTAAAAAAACCGGTAAGCCTGGCGCAAATCAAAGCCGATAAACGTTTGGCCAATATGGCGCTGGTAAGACTCGGCCGCTTATCGGTTCAGCCGGTTACTGACGAAGAGTGGGCTATTGTAATGGAAATGGCAGGAGAGAAGTAATTGTTTCATTTTCCCTTTAACAAAATACATGGGTTACTTTTTAGTGTGTTGAAGAATCAATACAAGATTCTCCATTAATCAAAAAAAGTATAGCCATGAAAAAAACATTCATCGGGCTGCTTATTGTGGCAGCTATCGGTGCAGGAGCATTTTATTTTTTATATGAACGCACCTGCGACAAACCAGGACCATTAACCAAAATCCCAGTTGAACGAATTTTTGGGATATGGAAAATTGATTCCATCAATGACGTAAAGAAAGACACCCTGCAGGATATTGACAGGCTTGGCATTGTTAAGGACAGTACATTGAAAGATTACAGTTTTGAATTTCAGAAAGACGGTATTCTTTTAAGATCTTTTTCCCCTTCCGGTAAGAATGACACACTAAAGTTTGAGTGGGGAAAAGAGAAAGAACTGATAGTAAAAAAAGACAGTACCGCTATAAGCATTACCCTGCTTACTGCCAGTAAAGATTCGCTGGCAATGGAAACAGGCACACATGAAATCCTGTATTTCTCTAAACTCAAGTAATAAAATGTCCCGGCCATACCGGGACATTTTTATGTAATCCTTTTTATTTAGCATCAAAAGAAAAATCAAAAGCCATGCAAAAAATAATTGTAATTGCACTTTTTAGTGCAATACTGCTTACTGTTGCCTGTAACAGCAGGAACGAAGCAAAAAAAGAGAGAACGACCAGTGAGGTGACCCTGTCAGAAATCAATAAAGCCGAACCTGAAAATTTTGGTGTAGCTGCTGATTCTGCCGTATCACAGGAATATAACGGGAATGCTGATAAGGAAGAAGACCAGGGCCAGGATCAAAAACAAAAGAAACAACCCGTTCAACCTCAGCTAACAGAACCGGTAGCTAAACCGGACTGGGATAAAAAGATCATCAAAACCGCAACTATTAATCTCGAAGTAAAAGAATATAATAAATACAACATCTCACTCCGGGAAAAAGTAAAAAGCTTTGGCGGTTATATTGCCCAGGAAGAACAAAGTCAGTCTGATTATAAGATTGAAAATATAGTGACGGTCAAAGTACCGGTAGAACAGTTTGACAATGCTGTTACCCTACTGACCAGTAATGTAGAAAAGCTGAATGAGAAAAAGATCAGCTCGCAGGATGTTACAGCCGAATTTGTGGATACAAAATCAAGGCTCGAGGCAAAACGGCAGGTAAGAGAGCGTTATATCGGCCTTTTAAAACAGGCAAAAAATATGGAAGAGATACTGAGTGTGCAATCGGAGATCAACAGTATCCAGGAAGATATGGAAGCCGCTGCCGGCAGGATCCAATACCTCGGGCATTCAGCCTCCTACAGTACGATTAACCTTACCTATTTTGAAGTGCTTAATTCATCCGCCAAAACAGATGACAATCCTTCTTTCGGTACAAAGTTTATCAATGCTTTTAAAACCGGCGGCAGTGGCGTCATGGATTTACTGGTTGGGCTGGTTACCATCTGGCCGTTGTTCCTGCTGGCCTTTGCTGGGTTTGTAGTTTACAAAAGAATGAGAACTGCAAAAATCAAAGCATAAAAGCAAAATGCCATCAAGAATGTCATGCCGGAAAGCATGGCATTCTTATTTTTGGGTATGTCAAAAAAGAAACTTGTTGTACTGACCGGTGCCGGCATTAGTGCCGAAAGTGGTTTGAAAACCTTCCGGGACAGTGACGGGCTCTGGGAAGGATACAATATTGAAGACGTGGCCACGCCCCGTGCCTGGCGGAAAGACCCGCAACTGGTACTTGATTTTTATAATTTCCGGAGAAAGAATGTACTGGATGCCAAACCCAACGCAGCCCATTACGGCCTGGCAGCATTACAAACTGATTTTGATGTAACGATCATCACCCAGAATATTGATGACCTGCATGAGAGGGCAGGTTCCCGCAACATTCTTCACCTGCATGGAGAAATCCTGAAAATGCGGAGTGAAAGAAATGAATATCTCATTTACGAAATAAAAGATGATATTAAAATAGGAGATAAAGCTGAGGATGGTTTTCAGCTTCGCCCGCATATTGTATGGTTCGAAGAACCGGTACCGAAAATAGAAGAAGCTATTCCAATCGTTCAGGCAGCAGACATCTTTGCAGTGGTGGGAACATCATTAGTGGTTTACCCGGCTGCCGGATTACTCCAGTATACAAGAACAGGTATTCCTGTCTTTATCATTGATAAAAAGATACCGCCAATTTCTTCTGTGGGCAATTTAACATTCATTGAAAAGCCGGCAACAGCAGGAATAGGAGACCTGCTTCAGTTGCTTACAGGCCAATCGTTTTCTCATTGAATTGAACACCGAGTTGCTCCAGTTCCTTCAGCACCGGTTCGTAGATTTCTTTCCTGGTAGGTATGTGCAGACCGGTTAACCTGATCTTCCCCTGCAAAATCAGTTTTGCCGCAATACCCAACGGCAACCCCACTGTTTTTGCCATAGCAGTCCGCAGGTTATTTTCCCCCTTTACCACCAGTGAACTGCTGATACTTGATTCTGTATTACCAATCTTGTATTCAAATTCATGCAGCATCACGATCATATCCTTATCATAAGGCCGGAGGGATAATTTCTTTTCCACAGCAAACTGGAGAATATCAGCGGCGCTGCAGAATCCTTTATTCACCATCGTATCCTGGTCATCAAGGCCCAGGAAGAAAAGCTGTTTCAGGGTAAGGTTTGCCTGGTGCATCTGCTGTGCGAGATAGGCAGCTGCCTGGTTCTTTACTTCATCAATCCCGATTTCGTTGATATTGCCGCTGTCGTCAGCAGTCATAAACGTTTGCGGAATTTCATCACCTTCCCGGGTAGCTTCATTCTCTGCTTCCATCAGTTTCATCAGGTTCTCCATTAATCCCCTGGTTTCTGCAAACCGTTCTGAAAGTTTTTCATTCAGCCATTCACCAAAACCATATTTATCCATATGCTCCTTGAATACCTGGCTCAGCGTTTTCCCGTCTGTGTCATATTGCGGCGTTTCATCCGTCAGCTTCAGGTCAATGATATTCTTCCATCCATACATAAAATCAGGATGCCGTAAGGTGGTACGGATAAAAGTAGTTGTATCCTGCAAACCATACAGCGGGACATAACTAAGTGAATCCCGGTTAGGATACCAGCTTAATACACCGAGATCAGGTATCTCCACGATATGGTCGCCATTAAACAGTTCCCCGTATTGCAGCTTCTTTTCAACACCCTGCTCTTTATAATGAGCTCCTGCTTTCCCGGCCATGATAATATTGCGGGGGTTCCAGCTGATCTTATAATGCCAGGGGTTATCATCACTCTCCGGCGCCACAAGCCCCCCGCAATGAGATTTAAAAGAACTGATGCTACCGCCTTTTGCATGAATGCTGTCAATGATCTGCATGGCACTCATATGATCAATGCCCGGATCCAGGCCCATCTCACAGAGAAAAAGAAGTTTGTTCTTGCTGATATCATGTTCCAGTTCACGTATAGCATCATCCACATAGGAGGCTGTAAGCAGGTTCTTCTGGAATTTCACACAGTCTCTCGCCACTTCAATATGCAGAAAAGGCGGTAACAGTGAAATAACAATATCAGCCTGTTTGATAAACCTGCCCCTTTCGGCTGTATTTGTTATATCAAAAGAGACGGCCGTTGCTTTTTGTGAAGTACCAATTTTTGATTGCGCCAGTTTCAGGTTCGCATCCACCACAACTATTTTCCAGTTCTCTGTGATCGCTGTATCCAGCAAATAATCAATAAGCACTGTTGCAGATTTTCCTGCACCAAAAAGTAAAACTGATTTCATTCCAGATCATTTATAAATCCGTTTGTAAAGATTAATATTTATTTTTGCAAAAACCATTTTATGAAAAAGATAATTCTTATTGCAACAGTATTTTTTGCACTGAATTGTTCTGCACAATCATTTCAATTCGGGGCGAAAGCAGGCGCCAATATCAGTAATTTCACCGGCGGTACTTTTGATGCTGTAAAAAAGAAAGCCTTGGTTGGTTTTCACGGAGGATTGTATCTCCGGTTTTCTTTTATGAACTTTTCCATTCAGCCTGAAGCGCTGATCTCCACACAAGGAGCCGTTATTGACAGCGTATCCGGAAGCTATGACTGGAAAGTTACCTATGTGAATATCCCTGTAATGGCGCAATACCGTTTCAGCAGTGGTATCTATCTTGAAGCCGGACCACAGGTTGGCTTTAAAGTAAGTGAAAGCATAGAGAATGAAACGATTGATAATTTTGCCAAAGGACTCGATCTTTCTGCCGCTGCAGGAATCGGCTATAGGGGTAAAAGCGGTTTTGGTATCGGCGGAAGATATACAGCAGGTATCAGCAAAGTAGGTGATTTTAATTCCGGTACTATCAACCCCGATTTCAAGAACGGAGTCATCCAGTTCAGTATTTATATTCCGCTGACACCAGGTAAATAATACGGTTTTCTTAATCAAAAGCCTCTGCAGTATCCTGCAGGGGCTTTTCTTTTACAGGTCAGCCATATCTTTTGCGGATTGTACCGAAAGGATATGCGTGATCTTATACGTCACTTTAATTCCCCGGTTCGTATCCGGGACACGGATCGTTTGCGAACCGCCGGGTGCCACCGAGCGGAACTGGATTGACTCTGTTTTCAATGGTTGTTCACTGGGTTTTAAGTATTGCAGTTCCACCACTACGTTATCGAGTACATATTTCGAATCATTACTGACCGTAAGCTGAAGATTGCGGATACCTCCGAATGCTACTTTTTGGTAATCGTTACTCGATACGGATACCTGTTTCGAAAGACTATTATTTTTTAGCACTGCTTTTGGTGCGGGTTCACTGATTGTTTTACTCTCTGGCTGCTCATCAGTTGTTTCGCTTCGAACCTTTTTAGTTCGTTCACCTGTCCTCGCATTGACCTCCACACCAGGCGATGGTTCATCTTCAGGCACAAATTTCTTTTCCGGCTGCACAACTTCTTTTTTTGGTGAAACAGCAATTGCTTTCTCAGTGGTAACAGCAGCTGTTTGCTCCGGGGATTGCCTTTGCAATTTTGTACCGGGTTCCTTTATTTCCTCCCGGGTTGCCGGCTTCGTTTCATCATATTCAGGTTCAACAGGCATTTCTTCATTCTTTTGTTCCTCTGCCGGTTGTTCTTGTAGCACAGGTTCGGCTGTATCAGCAGGTAAGGTGATTGCTTGCGGGGGGATTACAGTTTCTGCGTGAGCCGTTGGCTGGTTACCATTTGACTTCATGGCAAAACCTATCAGTATCCCGACTCCAACAATAGCAAGAGCTACAGCAGCATTTTTCATCGCTGCATGGAGAAAAGTCTTTTTAGCAATTTTCTGTTTTCTTTCCTGCAACGTCTTTACATACATTTCTTTGATCTCATCCAGCGGTTGGGAATATTTGATCTCCGGAATAACCGGCGTTTCAGTGATGCTGATCGTCGGAGTGGCCGTTTCAGCAATTATCGTTTCCTTCACAGGAGGCTGGTATTTTTCATAACCGGTCACAGGAGGTTCTTTTATCCGCGCCGGTTGTTGTTTTTGTCCCGGTAAGGTTACAAAAACAGATTTTTTAGGGATATAAGCCGGTTGCTGGGCTATGACTTCCTTCGGCTGAACAGGAAGGCTCTCCTGCTTCTTTTCCCCGGATGGCTTTTTAAAAAAGCGATCGAAGGGTTGTTCCTCCACAGCAGGCGAATATTCCTTAAGCTCGGCTATCTCACCGGGATAGCGCCAGGCAGCGCTTTTCCCATTTACCCAGATAAGGTCGTAAGGTTTCAGGCCATGCTGAATCAATTCTTCCAGCGAAAAAGGCCCTTTTTCCCTGTTATTGCGGAGTAAAAGGTAACTGCTCATGGTCCGTATCTTTTGGTAACCTGCAAGAAACGAAAAAACAGTGCCGCGAAGTGTAAAAAACTTGTTATAAACCAGCCAATTCTGAATGCTGTTTTTAATTCACAATAGTGGATAAAAGAGGTTAAAAAACAGGTTCTTTTATCAGGTTTTCAAGGCTGAAAAGGGTAGATTTGCAAGCCTTCAAAAAGCCCCGTTTTAGGGATCCATTTTACGCAAAACGAATATAAGAAGCTGATCACATGGAAGAGAATTTAGAACCATTGGAAACGCAGGATAATAACCGCATCATTCCCGTAAATATCGAAGAGCAGATGAAGACCGCTTACATTGACTATTCAATGTCGGTAATCGTGGGGCGTGCACTCCCGGATGTAAGGGACGGGTTAAAACCTGTACACCGCCGTGTTTTATTTGCAATGAATGAACTGGGTATTCACTATAACAAACCGTATAAAAAATCGGCCCGTATTGTCGGGGAAGTATTAGGTAAATACCACCCGCACGGAGATACATCGGTATACGATGCAATGGTACGTATGGCGCAGGAATGGAGTATGCGGTACACACTTATTGATGGCCAGGGTAACTTTGGTAACCAGGACGGAGATGGTCCGGCAGCCATGCGTTATACAGAAGCAAGATTAGAACGGCTGGCTGAACATATGCTGGATGATATTGAAAAAGATACTGTTGATTTCCAGCTGAACTTTGACGACTCAGAAAAAGAACCCACGGTTCTGCCAACCCGTGTTCCCCAGCTACTCATTAATGGTTCCAGTGGTATCGCCGTTGGTATGGCCACGAATATGATGCCGCATAATCTCACAGAAGTTATTGATGGCTGCGTGGCCTATATTGATAACCGGGAAATAACTGTGGATGAATTGATGCAGCATGTCAAAGCCCCTGATTTCCCGACCGGTGGTGTTATCTACGGTATGGAAGGAGTGAAAGCTGCTATGCATTTCGGCCGTGGCAGGGTGGTGGTGAGAGGGAAGTTAACGGTTGAAACAAAAGCCTCCGGCCGTGAACAGGTTATCATCACTGAAGTACCTTACCAGGTGAACCGCGATGCACTGATCAACCGGATTGGTGAATTAGTGAATGAAAAAGTGATCGAGGGAATTGCCCATGTCAACAATGAATCCACGAATAAAGAAGGCACCCGCCTGGTTATTGACCTGAAAAGGGATGCAATTGCTAACGTGATCATTAACCAGTTGTATAAACTGACCGATCTGCAGACATCCTATGGTATCAACAATGTGGCAATTGTAAAAGGAAGGCCCAGAACCCTGAGTTTAAAAGACCTGATCAGCGAATTTGTCGAATTCCGCCATGAAGTAATCGTCAGAAGAACAAAATATGAATTAGGGGAGGCAGAAAAAAGAGCCCATATTTTACAAGGCTACCTGATTGCACTGGATCACCTGGATGAAGTGATTGCACTGATCCGCAATTCCGCCACACCTGATATTGCCAAAGATAATTTGATCAATGCCGGCTGGGGGTTAGATGAGATACAGGCCAAAGCCATCCTTGAATTGCGCTTACAACGCCTCACCGGCATGGAACGGGAAAAGATCAAGGAAGAATATGATGAACTGATGAAACTGATTGCCCATTTGAATGAATTGCTGGCGAATGAAGGAATGCGGTTTGAGCTGATCAAAACAGAGTTACTGGAAATCAAAGAAAAATTTGGTGATACACGGAAAACAGAGATCACCTATCTCGATGATGAAGTAAAGATCAAAGACCTGATCAAAGAAGAGGATGTGGTAATCACTATTTCACACCTGGGCTATATCAAACGTACACCGGCTGATGAATACCGTGCACAGCGCAGGGGCGGAAGGGGAGTGATCGGCGGCAAAACAAGAGATGAAGATTATATCGAACATCTTTTTGTGGCCTCCACGCACCATACGATGTTATTCTTCACCGAAAAGGGGAGGTGTTATTGGCTCAACGTATGGGAAATCCCTGAAGGGGAAAAGACAGGTAAAGGGAGGGCTATTCAGAACCTGATGCAACTGCCCCCGGATGATAAAGTAAGGGCCATCCTTGATGTAAAAGACCTGAAAGATGAGGAATTCGTAAAAGCGCATAATATCGTTCTCTGCACCAAAAAAGGTATTATCAAAAAAACTGAACTGGAAGACTTCAGCCGCCCGAGACAAACTGGTGTGATTGCAATTACCATTGTGGAAGGAGATGAACTGCTGGAAGCAAAGATGACGGATGGCAAATCAGAGATCATGATGGCTGTGAAAAGCGGAAGAGCTATCCGGTTCTCCGAAGAAAAAGTCAGGGCCACCGGCCGTGGTGCCATTGGTGTGGCTGGTATTGAAGTGGAAGATGCAGCTGATGAAGTGGTGGGTATGATCTGTGTAAATCCTGAAACGGACGCATCCAAAACCGTACTGGTGGTAAGTGAGAAAGGATTTGGTAAACGGACCCCGGTAGATGAATACCGTTTTACCAACCGTGGCGGTAAAGGTGTAAAAACGATTAACGTAACTGATAAGACAGGTTCACTGGTAGGCATTTTGGATGTAACGCCGCAGGAAGACCTGATGATCACCTGTAAGAGTGGTGTGACGATCCGGATGCCTGTTGCAGGTATCAGTGAACAGGGAAGGGCCACACAGGGAGTGAAATTGATCCGCCTGGATGAAGGTGATGAAATCGCCGCAATTACCAAACTGGATGAGGGAGAAGAAGAATTGGCGGCACCACCCGAAACGCCGGCTCTTCCGGCAGAACCGGGTGATGACGCAACGGGTCCTGCTGAAAATCCATCCTAGAGAGTATTAACTATAACTACTTTTATTTTTAAATACGCTAATATGAAAAAAGTCTCTTTGTTCTTTGTGCTGTTATCACTGGCTTTTGCCGGCTATGCCCAAAACTATGAACCCATCAAAAACCTTCTTGTGCTTGGACAATACAAAAAAGCGAAAGAAGACCTGGATAAGGGAATGGGAAATACAAAATTTGCCTCCAAACCGGAAGCGTATATTTTAAAGACATTGGTATATGCCAGCCTTGCCGGCGATGATGCCGTGAAAACAACACCTGAAGCCGGGCCGCTCCTGAAAGAAGCAGAACTGGCCTTTGCTAAATACAAAGAGATGCAGCCTGACTTCAGCCTGGTCAAAGATCCTGTTTACCAAAGTGCACCTATTAACCTCTACAGCGCTTTATTCTCTGCCGGTTACAGGGATTATGCTGCCAAAAACTGGCAGCATGGTTTTGAAACATTTGAGAAAGTAGTGTCTTTATCCGATATGCTGATCAAAGAAAAACTGATCAATGTTGCTATTGATACAAACAGTCTCCTGCTGGCCGGTATCACAGCCGAAAGCAGTGATAACAAAGATGCAGCTGCCAAATATTATTCAAGGCTCGCTGATATCAAAGTAAATGACCGGGAATATGAGAACTTCTATCGTTTTTTAGTCAACTATTATTTCACGAAAAAGGACATGGCTTCCTTTGAAAAATATAAAGCTCTTGGAAAAGAAATCTATCCCAAAAGCGAGTTTTTCGGTTATGACAAAGTGGATTTTGCTGTCGGGCTCGAAACTGAACTGGATAAAAAAATCCAGGCTGTTGAAGATATCTTAGCTACAGATCCTTCCAATTACAAAGCGGCCCTGTTACTGGGTGGCGTTATTTATGACACCTTAAACTCAACAGAAGAAGGTGCGGTACAGCCTGCCAATGCAGCTGAACTGGAAACAAAAATGATCGCTTCATTAAACAAAGCTTCTGAACTGGACCCGAAATCTGAAGACCCTTATGTATACCTGGGCGGTCATTACCTGAACAAAGCCAAACTGGTCAATAAACAACGTTCCGCACATGCAGCCGATATGCAGGCACGCACCAAACCCGGCAAACCTGCTGCAAAGGAAGATATCCAGAAAAGGGAAGACCTTGATAAATTATATGCAGCCACCATGGATCTGGCTATTGTTCCTTATGAAAAAGCTGCTGCCATCCTCGGTGCCAAATTATCCTCGCTGAACCTTCGTCACAAACAACAATATAAATTCATCGTGAGCGACCTCGGCGAAATGTATGGTTTCAAAAAAATCATGGCAAAAGGCAAGCCGGCAGAAGCCGCTAAGTTCGCAGCCGAAGAGAAAAAGTGGAATGATATTTATGATTCTATCCACTAAAAATCATCCGGGCACCGCTTTTCAGCGGTGCCTGTTTCTATGAACGTCTTCCCTGGTCGTGAAACCCTTATCAAACCCCTTCATATGAGCAGGTGTATTTTTCTTCTTTTGTCCAGTTTCATTATTCATATGATTGCCGCCGGGCAAACGCTGGATGATATCCGCTCACTGGCCGGTAAGAATCAGTGGGGAAAAGCAAAAGAAGGAATTGACAACTATCTGAACAATGAGACCAATGCGAGGCGTTCTGAAGGATGGTACCTCAAAGCCCTTGTTTACTACAATATTTTAAAACAGGACAATGCGGGCCTGCCAGCCGGTTACACAGATGCGTTTGCGGCTTACAAAAAATTCCTGGAGCTGAAAGAAAAAGAAAAGTCAGCTGCTGCAGAACATGAAATACTGTTCGGGCTCACTTTTAATAATATTGACAAGGCCAACAATGATTTCCAGTCGAAGCGTTTTGAAGAAGCGCTGAAAAGCTTCCGGGAAGTGGAAGAGATGGAAAACTTTATTGTAAAGAAAGCCTTCAGCTACCAGGGCTTTTCATTCCCGGTTTACGATACGCAGCTCTATGTAAATATTGCGGCTGCTGCCATCAGTGCCGGCAAAGAAGATATTGCTATCAGTTATTACCAGAAAATCGCCGATAATAAGATCACCGGTAAAGGCTTTGAAGGTATTTACCGGTTTCTGGCTGACCGGTTTCAGAAAAAAGGAGATAAGACTAACCGTGACAAATACAGCAGCCTTGGCCGTGAACTGTACCCGGAAGACGAATTCTGGTGCCAGTTGCCATTGAAAGATGCAGGCAACGACAAGAAAAAATTGTTTGTCAAATACGAGGAACTGATTAAAAGCTACTGTAATAATTATACAACCAATTATAACTATGCTGCCGAGCTGTACAATTATTGTTTCAAACAAACAGCCCGGCCGGCAGATTTTGCTGCACAACACCCGAAGATCCCGGAGATACTGAAGAATGCACTATTGGCAAAAGCAACCGTGGAAGCCAACCTGCTGATGAGCCGTTACCAGCTGAACCTGATCAATGACCTGATCGACAGCTATAATAAATCGACCGACGCCAAAAAGAAAGACGCCTGCGCTGCAGATATTAACCAGCGTTATGAACAGGTATACCAGTATGCCGGAAACGCCTACAATAGTATTGATGTTGCAAAACTGGCTGCGCAGCCAAAGGATAAAGAGAACTATATCAGTGCCTGTAAAATGCTGCTGGATTACTGGGACCGGAAAAACGATAAAGAAAGGGTAAAGGAGTTCCAGGAGAAACTCAATGCGGTAAACTAATTTCACCCTTGAAAACAACGAGCCAGGGAAGCCGGATTGTTATCCGGCTTTTTCTTTTCCTCACTATAACTCTATATTATGTTTCAGTCGTGTGCCTTTCTTTACTTTGACGGCAATATGCCTAACACTTCTGCTAATTTTAGAAGTAATAGACATATTGAAACTATACAAGCTATTATAGCCATTAACCTTGTTGAAAAATAACTTTTGTAAATTCTTTCCGAATTAGCAGCATCGTATTTTATCTTATTTGCTGCGATTTCATTATCACGAAGTATCTTCTGGATTGATTCAAACGACCAGCCTTTTTCCGTTAATACGTAAATCCAATTCTTGTCTTTGTTTAATTGTATTAAACCAAATTGGATCATTTTATCCTTTGCGGTATCTGCAAAAGGATGGGAGTGTAACTCTTCGGCTAAAATATAGCCTTCTTGAGATTTCATCTTGTTGATATATTTCTCAATATCCTTGTCAATATTCACTTCATTAAAACCCATGCGATGAATATACGAATTAAGGCTACGCCGTTG
This sequence comes from Chitinophagaceae bacterium UBA4411, assembly GCA_002400415.1. Lineage (GTDB taxonomy): Bacteria > Bacteroidota > Bacteroidia > Chitinophagales > Chitinophagaceae > CADEDV01. The sequence goes on along the minus strand of DGQP01000014.1, from coordinate 30,992 downwards.
TCAGCAGTCAACAGGGTATTGGTTCTCACGCCATATCCCGGTTTTCTTTCTCCCGGTACTACTTAACATAATGTAAATTATAAGAATAAAATAACGATTTATTTAAACTTAGCTTTTGGGGTATTCCCGCACGTTAGTTAATTTACACCCTTAATTAAAACCCGAATATGGATTATCCTAATCATTCCAGCAGCACTCCTGAGCATTTATTCAATACATATGAAGCTACAGGAACCCGGTCCAAATCGTTTATCGCTAATGTATTTGCCTATATGTTCCTGGCATTGGGCATTTCTGCGGTTGTGGCATTTTTGTTTTTCAATAACCCGCAGTGGTTATTACCTATTATCGAGAACAAAATTTTGTATTATGTGGTGATATTTGCCCCTTTAGGTTTTGTACTCACCATGTCGCTCGGTTTTAAAAAACTACCTGCGCCCGTGCTGGTGGCTTTATTTGTCATTTACTCTGCTATAACCGGTCTCACATTTAGTTTCATTTTACTGATCTATACAGCTAATTCCGTTTTTGCCTGTTTTGCATCTGCAGCAGCTATGTTCGGAGTAATGGCATTTATGGGTTACACCACTAACAAAGACCTGACCAGCTTTGGCCGTATCATGACCATGGGTCTTATCGGTATTGTGATCGCTTCCCTGATCAATATGTTCCTGGGCAATGACACGATGGATTATATAATCAGCTTTGTTGGTGTCCTGGTATTTACCGGCCTCACCGCTTATGATGTACAAAAGATCAAACGTATTGGCGAAGGTTTTGACGAAAACGGCCAGGTCCTGGAAGGTGATGTAAAAAAATTCGCCATCATGGGTGCCCTCACCCTCTATCTTGATTTTATCAACCTGTTCCTGATGCTGCTCCGTTTATTTGGCGGCAAAAGAGACTAATAATATCCCATCAGCTTTGTTTTCAAAAGGCGGCTTTTCCAAAAGTTGCCTTTTGTATTTTTACAGGGTGATGAACCTGAGAGATACTTTACTTGCTGAACATTCCAAAGCACAGGCGGACAAAATCGTTCAATGGATTGGCAGCAGCCAGCAGCGCTTCGACCAGTTATTTACTTTTTTTACAAGTGATGAAGACAAAATTGTACAACGGGCTGCCTGGCCCCTGAGTTATGCTGTTGCCGCACATCCCGCCCTTATCCAAAAACATTTTTCCAAATTGTTACGCCACCTGGAAAAACCCGGACTGCATGATGCCGTAAAAAGAAATTCTGTCCGCCTGCTGCAGGAAATAGATATCCCTCAAAAATACCAGGGACCTGTAATGAACCTTTGCTTTGATTACATCATCAGCCCCAAAGAAAAACCGGCCGTGAAGGCTTTTTCCTTAACGGTATTGCAGAACCTCTCCCGCCGGTATCCCGAAATAAAGAATGAACTGCGCACCATTATTGAAACGCAATGGGACAATGAATCGCCAGCATTCAGGTCAAGAGCCCGGAAGATCCTCAAAGAGCTGAAATAGCATTAATGATTGTGCAGGTAACCCGTAAGGTTTGTAACAAATAATCCTGAAAAGATTAATGCAAAGGATATGAATAAGACATTCATTCCCGCTTCACCAATTTTAAAGACCGCTTTCTTTGGAATCTCGTACATAGGATAATAGGCAAATTGAGTGATCACTTTCCCGATCCAGTAAGCAGCAACCAATCCTGTGAGGGCAATTGCCAGCCCTGTTTGATTTTTCAGTTCATCAGTCAGTAATATAGTGATGAGGCCAAACGAAAAATTCAATCCCTGTATATACCGGCCATAGGTTTTGGCGATCTCCTGGTTCAGTGGTTTCAGTTTTTTAATATCGTTATACCAGTCAAAAACCACGTGGCGTATATATGGATAGATTAATGCTGTAAAAATCTGGCCGATACCGCCTGCAATAATCAGCCAATCGGGAATTTCAACTTTCATATAAAAACATTTCCGTTATTATAATGATCACTCATGTGTCTGCCTCAGAAGATGCAGGAGTTTTATTGAATTCTTTAAATATCAGCCGCAGGTTCTGATCATAGGTAAAATAATTATAGAGCCAGTTACTGAACACAAAGAACCGGTTCTTGACACCCAGTATCAGCATCAGGTGCAAACCCATCCAGATCAGCCAGGCAGGAAATCCACCGAAATGTAATTTAGGTTTGGGTACATCCACAACGGCAAGGTTCCTTCCCACGGTTGCCATCGAACCTTTATCGTTGTATTCAAATTCGTATTGACGACTGAAATCGGATTTCTTTTCGATCAATTTCAAATTTTCAGCCAGCAGGTCTGCCTGTTGAATGGCCACCGGCGCCACCTGCGGGTGACTGTTGGGATATTTCGGTGTTTCCATATAAGCCAGGTCGCCCAGTGCATAGATATTGTTGTATCCCTGCACCCGGCAATAACGGTCTGTTTTGACTCGGTTTCCCCGGGCAATCAGCGATGGGTCAAAACCGGCAGGAATATTTCCTTTGATGCCGGCTGCCCATATCACGGTAGCAGCCGATAGTTTAGTACCATTCTGCAGCAATACTTCTTTACCATCATAATCCTTTACCAGTGTGCCGGTCATCACCGTCACACCCAGTTTGGATAAATACTGTTGTGATTGAGCAGACGATTTTTCACTCATCGCTGCCAGTGTTTTACCGGCTCCTTCCAGCAGGTAGATATTCATCTGTGAAAAATCAAGTTCCGGATAGTCTTTGGGCAATACATATTTTTTCATCTCTGCCAGGGCTCCTGATACTTCCACGCCGGTTGGCCCTCCGCCCACCACTACAATATTCATCAGCCGTTGCAACTTTTCTTTATCATGAATGGCATGGGCATCTTCAAATAATTGCAGCAAGCGGTGACGGATCTGCAAAGCTTCCACCGTTGACTTCATCGGGAAAGCATGTTGCTCCAGGTTTTTATTCCCAAAGAAATTGGTGTCAGCACCGGTGGCCAGTACCAGCACATCATAGCTGATCTCTTCCGTACCGGTAATAATTTTATTCTCACCGGGCAAGACCTGTTTTAATTCAGCCAGCCTTATCCTGACATTCTTACTTTTCTGGAATACCTTTCTTAAAGGAAAAGAAATATTACTGGCATCCAGCCCGGCCGTGGCTACCTGGTAAAACAAGGGCTGGAACTGGTGGTAATTGAATTTATCAATAAGTATCACTTCAAACCCGGCTTTATTATTCAGCCGGCGGGCCAGCCGGAGTCCCCCGAATCCCCCGCCAACGATCACTACTTTCATAATAAAACATTTAGTGGTACAAATTTACACTATTTTCAATAATTATTGAAAATACAGGAAAAAATATCTTGTACAATAAAAAAAGGACTCGCTGAAGTCCTTATACTGCTATAATGTTCCGGCGAAGATTAATAGAGCATCCGCACCTTGATCGTATCTTTTACTTCTTTCAGCAGTTGCAAAGCCCGGTTGGATAATTGTTTATCCACATCGAGCACCACGTAACCAATATCTTCATTGGTCTTCAGGTACTGCCCCACTATATTGATCTTGTGTTTGGATAGTTGTGTATTGATCTCCGATAAAACGCCCGGTACATTTTTATGAATGTGCAGGATACGGTGAGAGCCTTCCTGTGGCGGCAGGGCCAATGCCGGCACTGTATGCGATCCAAAAGTCATTCCTTTTTCCAGGTAGTTGAATAATTTCACACTCACATCTTCCCCGATATTCATTTGTGCTTCTTCGGTGGAGCCACCAATATGGGGTGTCAGGATTACATTCGGCAGGTCCTGCAAGGGTGTTTGAAAACGGTCACCATTTTTTTCCGGTTCCCAGGGAAATACATCGATCGCAGCGCCGCCAATATGCTCTTCAAGAAGGGCTTTCCGCAGCGCATCCAGGTCCACCACTTCCCCCCTTGCATAATTGATCAGGATCGCACCTTTTTTAAAATACTTCAGGTTATTCTTATTAATTAAATTCTTTGTTTGTGAAGTCTCCGGCACATGCAGGGTTACCACATCAGCTTTACTCAGCACTTCTTTCAGTGTTTTTCCATCAGAAGCATTACCCAGCGGCAGTTTTGTTTCCACATCGTAGAACAACACTTTCATGCCTAAGGCTTCAGCCAGGACACTCACTTGTGAACCGATATTTCCATAACCAATTATACCCAATGTCTTCCCTCTTAACTCATAACTTCCTTTGGCATCTTTCATCCAGATACCTTCATGTGCCGCTTTATTTTTATCGGGGATACGGCGGATCAGCATGATGGCGAGACCAATCACCAACTCTGCCACTGATCTTGTATTGGAATAAGGCGCATTGAATACCACCACTCCATTTTTGGTAGCCGCTTTCAGGTCAACCTGGTTCACCCCGATACAAAAACAACCGATGGCCTGCAATTTTTTAGCAGCATCCAGTATTTTTTTTGTGACCTGTGTCTTGGAACGGATACCGAGGATATGCACATCTTTGATCTCTTCGGTCAATTCATCTTCCGTCAGCGCTTTGGTAATTTTTTCAACCTGTACATAACCATGCTGCCGAAAATTCTTTACTGCTGCATCACTGATATTTTCTAGAAAAAGTATCCGGATCTTTTCTTTGGGATAACTGGTGGGATTACTCGGTGCCATAGAATGCAAATATAACCCCGCAGTGCGTAAGACTAATTAACAGGTGGGGAAAAGTTGACGATCCGGCATAATCCTTGCCCTGTTATTTTCGTTCAAATAATCCTGATTGAAAAACATTCTGTACACTATTTTCTTACTCACAGTTGTTAGCGGATGTAATCTCGGATCACCGGAATCAAAGAAACCCGAAGATTCATTGGAGTATTACCCTCCCACTCCTCCTGAATTATCAAAAGAAGAATTCAGGTATTACCAGCGGATATTACCGGCCTGGTTTGATTCGGCATTGAATTTCCGGGGTTTTAACGGCGCCATCCTGGTGGCAAAGAACGGAGCCGTCCTTTATGAAAAATATACAGGCACGATTGATCTCCGGAAAAAAGAGCCGCTGACGGACAGCACGGCCTTCCACCTGGCTTCCAGCAGCAAACCTTTTACGGCCGTGGCTATTCTGAGAATGGTGCAGGAGAATAAATTATCGCTGAGCGATTCACTGGCAAAATTCTTCCCTGGTTTTCCATATGCGGGTATCACCGTGCAGATGTTGCTGAACCACCGCAGCGGTCTGCCCAATTATGTTTATTTTATTCCTAACAGTAAATGGGATAAAAAGAAATATGTGACGAATAATGATGTTTTACAATTACTCTATACCGAAAAACCCAATAAAAGTTTTACAGCCGGTACAAGATTCAGCTATAGCAATACCAATTATGTATTGCTGGCACTGATCGTGGAAAAGATCAGCGGCAAAAGTTTCCCGGAGTATATGCAGCAGAAATTCTTTCAGCCGCTGCAAATGAACCACACTTATATTTTTACGCAAGCCGACTCGGCAAGATCGCTTCCTTCTTTCAATTACAACAATGCGTTCTGGCAAAATGATTTCCTGGAACTGACTTATGGTGATAAAAACCTCTACTCAACAGCAAGGGATATCCTGAAATGGGACCAGGCATTATATACGGAACAGGTATTAAGCAAATCATTACAGGACTCCGCTTATAAACCCTACAGCCTTGAAAAACCCTCGATCCACAACTACGGGCTTGGCTTCAGGATGCTGCTGATGCCCAATGGCAAGAAAGTGATCTACCATTTTGGCCGGTGGCATGGTTTCAATGCAGCTTTTGCACGCCTGCCGGATGAAAAAGTGACCATTATTATTCTCGGGAATAAATTTACCCGTGCTGTGTATAATACGGCAAGGCTCTCCTATGATCTTTTTGGCGATTACCAGCAGAACGGCAAACCTGTTGAGGAAGAACCGGAAGCTCTTACAACAACTGCTCCCGGTAAAAAAATACAGGCCCCTGCAATACAGGAAAAAACAAGCCCCGCAGGTAAGACAGCTAAAAAGTGACCCCGCATCATCGGTTTTCTGGGTATTCTTTCTCAACTTTAGTGCATGAAAATTCTTTCTGCAGAAGAGATCAGGCAATGGGACCAATATACCATCCAGCAGGAACCCGTTGCATCCATAGACCTGATGGAAAGAGCTGCTTTGAGTTGTACCGATTGGTTACTGGAAAAATATAAAGGAGCTTCTTCATTTGGCATTTTTTGCGGCAAAGGCAATAATGGCGGTGATGGCCTTGCAATTGCCCGTTTGTTGCTGGCGGCAGGTTACCCGGTCAGTATTCATATTCTTGAATTCGGGCACAAGGGCACGGATGATTTTCAAACCAATCTTTACCGGCTTCACCAGTTACCTGCGGCAGATATTCATTTTATTCAATCCGGTCAAAATTTTCATCCCGTTACTAAAGGACAGGTCATTATTGATGCATTGTATGGTTCCGGGTTGAACCGGAATCCGGATGGAGTAACGGCACAACTTATTCATCACCTGAATAATTCTGGTGCAGAGATCGTTGCGGTTGATATTTCCAGTGGTTTATTTGTGGATCGTTCTTCCAAAGGCAACACGATCATTAACGCCAATCACACCCTGAGTTTTCAATGTTATAAAGCTGCTTTTCTTTTTGCAGAGAATGAAGAGTATACAGGTGAAATCCATATACTCGATATCGGCCTGCATCCCGGTTTCTACCAGGCTTTGCAGAACAGGTTTGAACTGGTGGATGATACGATCATTCATTCCATATATAAACCAAGAAAGCGTTTTTCCCACAAAGGAAATTTTGGTCATGCATTAATAGTGGCAGGCAGTTATGGAAAAATTGGGGCAGCCGTGTTAAGTGCCAAAGCCTGTTTACGCAGCGGGACTGGTTTGCTCACCTGCCATGTGCCGAAATGTGGTTATGATATTTTACAAACCACTATTCCCGAAGCTATGCTGCTGACTGATTTTAATTCTTCTTTCAGCACAAAAGTGGAAGATGATCTGACCAGATATGATGCTGTCGGCATTGGGCCCGGCCTCGGTATTGCCACGGAAACTAAAATGCTGTTGCGGGAGTTGTTTGATGCCTATCGCCATCCCGTGGTGCTGGATGCGGATGCTTTAAATATTATGGCATCACAAAAAGACCTGCTGGCATTGATCCCTGCCGGTTCCCTGTTAACCCCGCACCCGAAAGAATTTGAAAGACTGTTTGGAGAAACAGCTAATGAATTTGACCGTATACTGATATGCCTGCAAAAAGCAAAAGAACTGGGTTGTATTATTGTTTTAAAAGGGCATCATAGTTTTATTGCCACCCCCGATGGCAAAGGTTTTTTCAATGCCACGGGTAATGCGGGTATGGCCACGGCGGGCAGCGGTGATGTATTGACCGGCATATTGACCGGGCTGCTGGCACAGGGGTATAGCTCAACGGAAACCGCTATTCTTGGAGTTTATTTGCATGGGAAGGCAGGCGACCTGGCGGCAGATGAATATTCCATGGAAGCCATGATCGCTGGTGATATTATAACACAACTGGGAGCCGCTTTTAAAACTATTGTATAGAAGCAACGAAAAAATAGTGACCGTTGTCAGCGGGGATACAAAACCACAGCACATGCGAAAACTCTTTTTCCTCCTGGTAACAGCCCTGGTTGTCGTTTCCGGGTGCAGCAAAAAAGAATATCTTAACGCCGGCGATCTTAACGGACGCTGGACCATGATCGAAGTGCATAACAAAGCCACCGGGGAAACTTATGGCCCTCCGTCCGGGGCTGCAGGAAAAGTCTATATCAATTTTTCAGGAAATACCTTTTCCGGGCAGACGCTTAAGAATACTTATTCCAACGGAACATTTACCCTGGAAAAGGGTAACGAGATCAACTTTGGCAATTTCGACATGACACAGGTAACGGAAGATGAGTGGGGCGTGGTATTTCTTTTTATGCTGCAGGCCTGCGACCTGCAATCCTTATTCCCCTGCAAACCTTCGGTGATCACTCAACCCAAACATAACAGGATAAGGATAGATACGCCACTCAAATACATTGTTACATTTAAGAAGTCATAATCCGTCTGCGGGTTACTTTTTATGTAAACAGGTATAAATTGTATCTCTTTATACCCAAACCTGTTTATGAAAAAGATCATCGCCCTGCTCTGCTTTCTTACCGCACTTATCATTGCCTGTACTACCAGCCAGCAAACGAACAGCCCGCTCTTGAAACCGGGCGATGTGAAGGCTGATGAATACAGTATTACAATTGACCGGGATACTACCCTTGTTACAAAGAACGGAGCCTTACTGAAAATTCCGAAAGGTACTCTTTCCACGGATAATGGTAATACCGTTGTTCTTGAAATAAAAGAAGCTTATTCGCTTGAGCAAATGATCAGGTATGGCCTCACCACCTCTTCCGGCGAAGAGCCGCTTTCCAGCGGAGGGATGATTTATGTAAATGCCAAAGCGGGACAAAATGTAACTATAAAACAAGCAATTAAAGTAGCGATACCCACCGATTGTCTGAGCCCGGGAATGCAATTATTTAAAGGTGAAGAAACCAAAGAGGGAAACATTAACTGGGCGAATCCTGTTGAACTGCCCGAAAATCAGCAACTGACATTTATTGAAGATGGAAAACAACTCTTTGAAAGTAAATGTGCCGGTTGTCATGCCATTGGAAAGGATAAGACGGGACCGGATTTAGCCCATTTTGTTAAAAGATTTCCATTCGGCGAAGAAAGCTGGAAATATTACGAACATGGTTATATCATGAGTGAACCCGGTTATACAATTATTGAAAAATTATCACCTGATACCTCAGCTATTCAGGAAGATTATTTTCACAGATACTACCACCCGGATCCTTACACTATCTATAAATGCAATCTGCTTTCCCGCTTTGCAACAAGAGGACCGAGAATGTTTACCGATACGAGCAACCTGTGGCTGGACCACGTTTATAAGTACATCCAAAACGAAAGCGACAGAAGGCAATTGCCTTTACCTGCACATGCCTATTTACTGGATTGTGCTGACAGCTGCATCCAATACCAGCAAAGAATTATTGATTTACAGGAACAGAAAAAGAGCACAGCTTCAAGAAGAAGAAAACTGGTTGGCGAAGCAGAGCCGTCAACAGAGGAAGTGAAAATAAAAACCGGGACCGAACCCGAGCCTCCTGTGCAGTTTGATGATGTGGTTTCTCCAACGAGTAACAAAGGCGTTTACTACCAGTTTTCCATTGAAACTTTTGGCTGGTATAATATTGATGTATTACTGAAAGATGTAAACGGCAACGTGGAAAGTGAATTGATGGTTCGTATTACTGGTTCTTACCGGGAAAAATTAGATATTTTCCTCATCATCCCTGAACAAAAAATATATACCAAGGCAGGAAAAAAGAAAAGCAGTGCTGATGAATATGTTTTTGCCTATACCAGCGGAAAGATATTTCTGCCACAAAATGCAAAGGCGTATATATTGGCTATGACTGAAGCAGAATCAGGCATTGCTTTCAGCCTGTCGGAGTTTACGACCAGCCAGCACCAGCAACTGGATATAGCATTGAAAACGGCCGGCAAAGAGGAGTTTAATGCAGCCATCAGCAGCCTGAATGTTCCGGGTATGAAGATAGAAGCAAAGGATTCGAAAAATGCTGCCGAAATAAGAAAAACAGATGCTGACCTTAAAACCATTGAGGAGGAACTGAAAAAGGCCGAAAACCTGAAACCCGGGGGTTGTGACTGTAGTTGCAGAAATACAGGAGCCGATGCCACCCCTTTCGGGCCTAAATAACCCGTGCAAATCAGCCCAAAACACTCAAAAATTCTAAATCGGAAATCTAAAATCCAAAATCCAGATTTCCCCCTCATCCCCTATCTTTGCCGTCCTTTAAAACTTAGATTAAGACCACAGGCTTATGGACAAATTGATCTATCTCGTTCCCGCCATGGGAATCATTGGTTTGCTTTACACGTTTGTAAAATTCAACTGGGTATCCAGACAGGATGCCGGTAACGAACGGATGAAAGAGATCAGCACATATATCTCCGAAGGGGCGATGGCTTTCCTGAAAGCAGAGTGGAAAATTCTCGGCTATTTCGTTGTGATCGTGGGCATATTACTGGCAGTAATGGCGACTTCAAATCCCCATTCTCACTGGCTCATCGCTGCCGCCTTTGTAGTGGGTGCTGTATTCAGCGCCACTGCAGGATATATTGGTATGAGAGTGGCCACCCGGGCCAATGTCCGTACTGCACAGGCAGCCCGTACCAGTTTATCAAAAGCATTAAATGTTTCCTTTACCGGTGGTGCCGTGATGGGTCTTGGTGTGGCCGGGCTGGCTGTACTCGGTTTGGGAAGCCTGTTCATTATTTTCAAAATGATCTTTGTACCGGCAGGCGCTTCCGTGAATGGTGAGGAAATGATCAAAATGATCGAGGTGCTGACCGGGTTCTCCCTGGGTGCTGAATCCATTGCCCTGTTTGCCCGTGTGGGCGGTGGGATCTACACAAAAGCCGCTGACGTAGGTGCTGACCTGGTGGGTAAAGTGGAAGCCGGTATTCCCGAAGATGATCCGAGAAACCCTGCTACTATCGCTGATAACGTGGGTGATAATGTGGGTGATGTGGCCGGTATGGGTGCTGACCTGTTTGGTTCCTATGTAGCCACTGTTCTTGCCACTATCGTACTGGGCCAGCAAACCATTATTACAGGTGATGATGGTTTGGGCGGATTGTCTCCTGTCCTTCTCCCCATGCTGATTGCCGGTGTAGGGATTTTATTTTCTATTGCCGGTACCTGGTTGGTTCGTGTAAGTGATGCGGCCGGAATCAGTACTGATAATGTACAAAAAGCCCTGAACATGGGTAACTGGGGTTCTATCATCCTCACTGCAATTGCTGCCGCAGGATTAGTGGCCTGGCTGCTTCCTGAAACAATGACCCTCCGTGGTGTTGAATTCACTAAATGGGGCGTATTGGGAGCTATTGCTGTTGGTTTGGCTGTTGGTGCCCTGATGAGTATCATCACGGAATACTATACTGCTATGGGCAAAGGCCCCGTTAAATCTATTATCAAACAATCTTCCACTGGTCATGCCACCAACGTAATTGGTGGTTTGGCAGTAGGCATGGAATCTACCTTCCTCCCCATCCTGGTATTAGCTGCCGGTATCTGGGGTTCTTACCAATGTGCCGGTTTATATGGTGTGGCTATTGCCGCTGCCGGTATGATGGCCACTACGGCTATGCAACTGGCGATCGATGCATTCGGCCCGATTGCTGATAATGCCGGTGGTATTGCAGAAATGAGTGAACTGCCCAAAGAAGTTCGTGAAAAAACAGATGTACTGGATGCCGTGGGTAATACAACTGCTGCTACAGGTAAAGGTTTTGCGATTGCTTCTGCTGCTTTAACCGCACTGGCTTTATTTGCTGCTTTTGTGGGTATTGCCCTTCCGGGAGATAACCAGCGTATCGATATCTATAAAGCCGACGTACTGGCTTCTTTGTTTATAGGAGGCATGATTCCTCTTATTTTTTCATCTCTGGCAATCCGTGCTGTTGGACAGGCTGCCATGAGTATGGTGGAAGAAGTACGCCGTCAGTTCCGGGAAATTCCCGGTATTATGGAAGGAAAAGGGAAGCCTGAGTATGATAAATGTGTGGCGATCTCCACACAGGCTTCTATTAAAAAAATGATGTTGCCCGGTGCGATCACCATCATTTCTCCATTGGTGATCGGGTTTTTATTAGGCCCTGAAGCATTGGGAGGATTCCTGGCAGGTGCTACTGTAAGTGGTGTATTGATGGGAATGTTCCAGAACAATGCCGGCGGTGCCTGGGACAATGCCAAGAAATCATTTGAGAAAGGTGTTGAAATCAATGGGGAAACCTATTATAAAAAATCAGAGCCGCATAAAGCTTCGGTAACGGGTGACACGGTAGGTGATCCTTTTAAAGACACATCCGGCCCGTCCATGAATATTCTGATTAAATTAATGTCTATCGTATCTTTGGTCATCGCCCCGACCCTCGCTCAACTGAACGGGAACCCGGAGGCAGAGGCAGCCAAAATTCCAAAAAAAGAAATAAAAACTGAAAAGTCAATAGCTTCATTGCCAAATACAAATACGGCTCAGTATAAATAATTAAAGAGTCTAATCAGAACCATTACATAAGTCCCGCTGTTTCTACAGGGGGGCTTATTTTTTTAGGTATAACACTTCATCGTTTTTCCTCCCTGTAACCTTTTTCAACGTGTTGCGTCTCAATGTTAAGCACTGTTAAAAAAAATTAAATAAGGTTGCAGTATGTTCTTTATACGAAATTGGTCGTATATTCGGGTTCCAAAAGATCAAACTATGTCGAATAACAAATTAATAAAGCCAACAGAAAGCGAACTGGAAATACTCCAGATACTGTGGTCGAAAGGATTGGCTACCGTGAGAGAAGTCCATGAAGGCCTCGCAGCATCCAAAGATGTGGGCTATACGACTACCCTGAAGCTGATGCAGATCATGAATGAAAAAGGATTGGTAAAAAGAGATGACTCTATGCGTACCCACGTGTACCAGGCTGCGGTGAACAAAGAAAGAACACAAAAGCATTTGCTGAATAAGATGATCGATAGTTTGTTCGGCGGCTCTCCCACCCAACTGGTGATACAGGCCCTGGGTGAAACCAAAGCCAGTCCCGAAGAAATTGAAAAGATACAGGCTTTATTAAATGATCTGAAAAAACAATAAGCGTTACCGATGGACGCCATTAACCAATCCAATTTTCTGCAGGCATTAGGATGGGCTATGCTGAACAGCCTCTGGCAAATGGCCCTGCTCTGGGTTCTTTACCAATTGATCACTGTAGTTTTTAAAACTGTACGGTCCTCCCAAAAAAGTTTACTGGCATCCATTTTAGCCATTGGGGGTTTCGCCTGGTTCCTGTTTACGCTGGTTTCCATATTATACAAAACGGAGAATGCAGTTATCGGCTCTGCGGGACTATTAAACTTGGACGGCAACGAACAGCTGAATGACTGGCTTTACAGAACACTGCCTATTGCATCCCTGCTTTATCTTATCCTTTTGCTATTCCCGCTTTTGCAATTCATAAGAAATTACCGGTACGTAAATATTATCCGTAAACATGGACTTACCAAAGCTTCCGTTGAATGGAGAATGTTTATAAAAAAAGTTGCTGCACAAATGGGAATAAAGAAACCAGTGCATATCTGGATTTCAGACCTGGTTACTTCTCCTGTTACTATTGGTTATATCAAACCGGTAATACTTATTCCCCTGGCAGCTGTGAACCGGCTATCAACCCAGCAGTTGGAAGCTGTATTATTGCACGAACTGGCTCATATACGCCGCTATGATTACCTGTTAAACCTTATCCTGAAATTCTCACAATCCATTTTATATTTCAACCCGTTTGTAAAAGCGTTTGTGAAGATCGTGGAAAGGGAACGGGAAAAAAGTTGTGACGAAATGGTGATACAGTTCCAGTATGATCCATATGGGTATGCCTCGGCTTTATTGGAGCTGGAAAAAGTCAATCATCTTCCCAAGACGCTTGCAGTCGCAGCCGGTGGAAAAAAGAATGATTTGCTGCACCGGGTGGAATGGATTATGGGGGTCAGCAAGCAACCGGTTTTTTCATTTAATAAACTGGCGGGTGTGCTGGCCGGTCTCTTATGCCTGATTGCCTTTAATGCCCTGTTGATTATTAGCAAGCCGGTTAATAAAACTGCTAATGACAGGATTGCCGCAACAACAGGCTCTCTATCGTCCCCCTTTTACCTTTTCATGGATGATGATAATAAAAAGGCAGAAGCTGTTAAGGCTGCTGAAACGGCGGCCACTATTACTAATCACATCGAGCCATTTGTAAGCCAGATAGCAGCGGCTATTGATGAAAAAGAAGCTGCCGGGATGGATAAAGAACTGGAAGGGCTTGGTGAGAAAATAGAGCATGTTATTGCAAACCCGTTTGCAGTAGCCGCCTCTCATTTTGCCACACCTGATGCTCCTGAACTTAAAAATTACCAGGAAGAACAGGTAAAAGAAGCTATTGATGCCTCTAAAAGAGTATTACAGGAAAAGGAATGGGAAGAAGTTGAAAAAAATATTGCAGAAGTATTTACACAGCAGCAAAAAGAGGCTCTGAAGGCCGAATACCTGAAGAAGATAAACAACGTGAACTGGAAGAAGTGGGAAAATGAACTCCGCATGGCTTACGACAAAGTGAACTGGGAAAAAGTAAATGCGCAGTTATCAAATGCGGTAACAAATATCCGTCTCGACAGTCTTCAGCATGTTTATAGTAAAGCACTCTCCAGCCTGGCTATCGTGGAAAAGCAGCTTTCAAGAGACAGCCTTGCAGGTATTCCCGATTCAGATATTACACTCGAAGTGATCGAGCAAAAGAAAGCTGAGGTCAGCAAAGCTCTTAACCAGCTGAAAGGTATAAAAGCTAAAAAAATCGTCCGGCTCTGATTTCTCCCTTATTTTCTTAATAACACCTTGGACATTTCTCGCTGTATTTATTCCCCAGAAGAAATCCAATCACTATTTCATGGGTACCGCGGTTGAAAGCGTTTAGCTGAATATTATTGCTTGTCCTGTCGTATGCGTAGCTGACATTAAAGGAATTTTTTACGTTCATCCCGATCATCCCGGCATAGCCATCCTGGTAACGATAACTGCCGCCCACCCAGAAAAGATCACGATACTGCAGTTTAATATTAGCTTCAGGCTGAAATTCTTTAAGTGAACTTCCTTTGATATATTTCACCATCAGGGAAGGGATTGCGTTAACATCATCATTCAGCAGAAAGCGGTACCCCGCTGTAAGAAACAGGTGCGGTACAAATTTTCCTTTAGTAAGAATGGCCGTATTATCATCAACAAAACTGATTGTTTGCGGCATGATTTGCTGGGCGGCAAAACCCACAAAATAATCGCGGGAATACAACCACAGTCCAAACCCGATATTGGGTTTTACTTTGGTGAGTTCTCCGCTGACGGCAGATCCTACAGCCGGGTCGCTTGGATCTCCTGAACCATTAAAGTCATGCTTGCTCCTGTCAATGCTCACTTTAGTAATGCCTGCTGAGAAGCCACCCGACAGATTGGTGGTCGGGCTTAATCCCAGATGATATGCATAGGTTGCACTCGCTGAAAAAAAGCGAAAGCTTCCGGTCTGGTCGTTAATAATATTCAGGCCGGCACCATGGTGTGGTTCTGCTGCTGTATACGTTTCCCAATAAGCCCGGCCTCTTGGATTTTCACCGGGCACTTCAAAAGAAGTGGCTGATGTCCTGTAATCGTTCTTGCCTAAAGGCCCGTGGATAGATATATAGGTTGTCTTGGGCGCACCGTTCAATCCCACCCATTGGTCCCTAACCCCTATTTTGACATCTGTATAATTCTCAATCCCGGTAATAGCCGGATTGATGATATAGGGATTAATAATGTATTGGGTATAGTGGGGACGCTGCTGTGCAAACAGTGCCAGGCTTCCACTCAAAACAATTGCTGTTGTAATAAATATTTTTTTCATGGAGCTTATCTTATTACATCCACATAACCGGCAAGCTTGCTGCGGCCATTTTTCGGATCAATTACATAATAGTAGGTACCAACGGGAACATCCTTGCCATTTGCCTTACCATCCCAGGCGGTAGCATACCCGACAGAATGATAAACGAGCTGACCATAACGATTATAAATGTCGATGGTGCAACCCGGGTAACTTTCCAGGTAAGGAACTTCCCAACGGTCGTGAACACCATCGCCGTTTGGACTGAAGATATTTGGTATCAGTACTTTCTTCAGTAATTTGACAAATACATCATCACTGGCCTTACAACCTTTATCTGATGTTACAGTTAGCGTATAGGTGATGTCTTCTGTTGGTGAAGCCTGCGGACCGGGTATCCTTACATCACTAAGACCTGCTGAAGGTGTCCAAAGATAAGTAACAGGAATAGCCGAATTAAGTGCCGGGGTTAAAACCACAAATCCGCCTTCCAGTACTACTTTATCCGGGCCTGCATTAATACCGGGCTTGGGATTCACTTCAACTGATTGGCTGACAAGGTTACTACAGCCATTGGTTCCTGTATACACATAAGTAATTACATGAGAGCCTGTCCCTGCAGCAGAAGGCGTAAATAGCCCAGTTCCGTTAACACCAGTACCACTGAATACACCTGTACCGGGAAGACCATTAATAACCTGCACCTGGTTTAACTGGAAAGCCGCTACGTCTTCACAAACAGGAGGCACAGTACTAAATTGCAAAGTGGGTGTGGGCAGTAAAGTGATCGTCCTTGAGAAAGTACTCAGGCAGGTGGCTCCTGAATAAGCAACATATCGTATCGTAACCGTTCTGGGTGCAGCCGGCGAGCCAAATTCAGGATAAGCATGACTATATACTTCACCCGGAACAGGGTCATCATCCACCAATTTTATGGTGGGGTCATTGGTATAATCCCAGAATATTTCCACTTTCACCAGGCTTCCCACATCAACACTGGAAGCATCTTTGATATCAACTACCTGGTTACTGCATAAATTATTCGGGTTCGAAACAGTGAAACCGGCCACAGGCACTGAACCATTCACGAAGAAAGTACTTCTTGCTGTATCTGTACAACCTTTATCCGAATAAGCGACCAGCGTGGCTGTATAGTTGCCCGTAGCTGTAAAATGGTGGGTTGCATTTTGAACAGTTGATATATTCGGGTTACCAGGATTTGCATTTACATCACCGAAATTCCACTGCCAGGCAGTGATCGTCCCCGGGGAAACACGGCTGGTATCAATAAACTGTGTTGCAATATCACTTATACAAGCCTCAGGAGTTATGAAGCCAGCCCTGGGTAACACATTTATTTCAACCGGCTTTGTAACCGTACTGCTGATACAACCTTTGCTGGTCTCTACCTGCAGGGTCACATTATAAGTGCCCACGGTATTGTAAACATGGGTGAAAGGATTGCCGGAGGCAAGAACCGCCGTTGTGGCGTCTCCATAGTTCCAGTTCCATTTGATCAGTGCGCCTGCATTAGCAGCAGAAGCATCATTGAACGTAATATCTCTTGTTACACATCCCGGTAAAGAAGTACTGAAATCGGCAACCGGCAGAGGATTTACGATCACAGTTCTTGTTGCAGCATTATTTACTGTCTGGCAACCGGCTGCAGAAGTAATATTTAAAGTAATTGTATAGGTGCCTGCTGTGGCATAAGTATGTGATGGATTTTGTTGCGTTGATGTGCCGGCATCACCAAAATTCCAGTTCCATTGTGTGACGCTGCTTCCGGCAGCCGTACTGTTATCTGTCAGGTTAACCGCTGCACCGAGGCATACTTCCAGGGGTGCGGTAAAAGCAGCCTGTGGCTCTGCGTATACAGTGCTCAGTGTTTGTGTTCCGGTATTAGCACATCCGTTATTAGAAGTGGCAGTAAGTGATACTGTAAACGGACCTGCTGTTGAGTAAGTATGCGAAGGATTCTGAGTAGCAGCAGTTCCTGCATCGCCAAAGTTCCAGCTCCAGCCGGTTATTGTTCCACCTGCTACTGTGGACTGATCATTGAACTGAGCTGCCCCGCCAGGCAAACAAACTACGGGAAGAGAAAAGTTAACGACTGGCTTTGCATTTACAGTTATTGCTGAGCTGTTCGTGTTCGTGCATCCTTTATCCGTTGTGGCAGATAGCTGAACAGTATAAGTTCCTGCTGCTGCAGGTATATAATTCAGTGTTGGCGTATTGCCACCCGTTGGCGCTGTATTTACTGTCCAGTTATATTGGTTAAAGACACCCGCATTTGGAACAGAAGTGGATGTAAATAAAATATTATCTGCTGCGCAAACCGGGGATGAGTTTGTAAAGCTGATCGTTGGTAATGGATTTACTACAATAGTATGTGTTGCAGTATTAGTAACAGTAGCACACCCGGCAGCAGATGTCACATTTAATGTAACCGTGTATGTACCGGGTGCAGCATAAGTATGGGACGGGTTTTGTTGTGTTGACGTCCCGGCATCTCCAAAGTTCCAGTTCCATTGCGTCACAGTACTTCCCGGTGCAGTACTCTGGTCAGTAAAGCTTGCGGCAGCACCCAGGCAAACTTCCGCTGCATTCGTAAATGAAGCCTGTGGTTCAGCATACACACTATTTAGTGTCTGCACTTTTGTATCCTCGCAACCATTATCAGAAGTTGTAACCAGTGTAACTGTAAATGGCCCCGGGCCGGTATATGTATGCGAAGGATTTTGTGTGGCCGCAGTTCCGGCATCCCCAAAATTCCAGGCCCAGGAACTGATCGTTCCGGCTACAATGGTGCTGAGGTCATTGAACTGCGCAAGACCTGCAGGCATACACACAGTTGGTAAAGAAAAATTAGCGACCGGGTTGGCATTAATAACCACCTGATCGGTGAAGGCTACGCTGACACAACCGGTGCTGCTTTCGGCAATTAAACTGACAGTATAAGTTCCGGGTGCAGTATAAGTATGTGTTTGGTTGGGGCTGGACGGAGCATTCACGACTACCTGAGGCGTTGCGTCACCAAAATTCCAGGTCCATTTTACAACAGTACTGCCGCCGGTGACGGAAGATTGATCCGTAAAATTGATCACTTTACCTGAGCAGAAAGGACCTGTTTTGGTAAAACTGGCGGTGGGTAAATTACCCACTGTTACCACATGGGAAGCGGTGTCAGATATGCAACCCACATCGGTTCTGACGGCATATTTCACGGTATAAGAACCTCCGGCGGTATAAGTATGGCTTGGATTGTCAATCGCCGCAGTTGAAGCATCACCAAAATTCCAGTACCAGTTGGTAACAGGCCGGCCATTACCATTATTTACACTGGTAAACTGTACAGGGGTATTGGCACAGCCTGTATTTGAAAAACTAAAATCAGCGGCCGGCGGGTCAAATACCTGTATATCAAAATCGATTTCCTGTGTGCCCCCACACCCATCCGGCGTTGGATTAGACGCTACCACCCTGATAGGGTATGTTCCTGGTGCCGGAATAGAATACTGGGTAGGTAGCTGATAAGTGTAAAGAGTTCTTCCATTAACCACAGACGTAGAAGTTGGTACCGGTGCATTTAATACTACATCCGGGAATAAGCCATTGAATTGCCATTCGATCCTCGTTGGCTGATAGGGAAACGTCATCGACAGGTCGAAAGGTGTATTCTTACAGGTTGCAGGAAAATTTACCGTAGCATATTGGTTAGCCAATGATATGTACTGATAAATGTCTTTAATATTGGTACCGGCATTATATCCATAGGATTCCGCACTGCCAAAACCATAAGCAATGGCATTAAAGCCCGAATCAGACACAATAGTATGTTGACCTGCACTAACAGGTAATGTTGCCACTGAATATGCTCCTGCATTAGGATGCTGAACAAAAGAACCGGCAGCCAGCACAGCTCCG
This sequence comes from Chitinophagaceae bacterium UBA4411, assembly GCA_002400415.1. Classification (GTDB taxonomy): domain Bacteria; phylum Bacteroidota; class Bacteroidia; order Chitinophagales; family Chitinophagaceae; genus CADEDV01. The sequence continues at coordinate 11,546 of DGQP01000014.1, read as the reverse complement.
TCCAGCCTGAAAGAACTAATAGCTGTCCCTGTATTGGGTATAACAACATTTATAAAATGCTGGTTAATACTGAAGTTCGATGTGGCATTCCAAATTACTTTGCTGATATTTTGCTCCACGGGGCTCAGGTATATCACTTCCGGATCGCCTACCCCGATATTACCACATTCATTCTGGGAAGTCGTATACTGGCTAACCATAACGGGTTTATCGGCTTCAATTAATAAAGGCCGGTTCGTGCTGGGAATTTCATAAAAGAAATTACCCTGCAGGGGCAGCCCGATGGGGGCGCCGTTGAGTGTTACCACTGTAGTCGGATCGGAAACACATATCCTGTAGATATCATTCCTGAAAGCTTTCCGGTTGTTATTATCCAGTACAGCTGTCGGAGATGTGATATAGGTTTTTCCCCAGGCACTCCTGGGAGTAGCCTGCACCATATAGTTATCTGAAGATGCATTAAAAGACCCCGTACAGGAAATGTTAATCCGGCCGCTACCGGAGAAAACGCCTAACCTCTTACAACCTGATCCCGTATTAACACTCTTGATTAGCGATCCGGTGAGATCAGAACCTGTATTCCCGTTCATTTCTCCCATCACATTAAATACCTGCCCCTGAGTCAGGGTGACTGTAAAAGGAACACCGGCGGAATGCCCTATGGCAGCCTGGCTGGGGGTAATTTCAACTGTTGTTGAACCCGGGTCAGTGGCTATAACATAAAACCAGCAATTAGCTATATTAGGTGTATTAGAATTATTGGTGTAGTTAATTGAATAATATTCCTTTCCCAGGGTGTTCGTGGGAAACAATATGGTAGCTCCGGAAACGCTGGCATTATAAATATGCGCATAAGCAACAATAGGCTTATCGCTTGTGATATGTATCCCCTTATCTTCCCCTGCACTTGAGGCTGCCGTCAATCTTGCATCCTGTGCCCCTGCTTTTGGGAGCGGGTTAGACGTAAGCACGGTATTGGCAGCTACCACATAATTCTGGGTATATCCCAGGCCAGGTATGCTGACCGTAACATTGGTCGTCTGATCGGCTGCAAAATAGAGTACCATTTGCTGCTGATTGGTACCAGGCATAATAGCATGATAACCATAAGCCACCCAAAAATCCTTTCCTTTATTAGAAAAATCCTGTGCAGAACAGAAATCGCCCACCAGTACAATAAGTACAAGGGTACTTAAGAGGTATAATTTTCTCATTGTAATTAGTCCAGTAGTGTCCAGTGATACGAATAAAAAGTCCAGTCGAAATGAAGTTACCAAGTTAATAAAAACAAACCGAAGAAAGAAGCCTTTGGGAGAGAATAAGGATAAATGTATTGATTAGCCCGGTAGGCCCTGTTTTAAAAGCGACCGGCTACCAGCTTCTCAATCCCAATTCCCGGCTCACTATTCAGCTTAGTATACTTCCCGATTTTCTTTTTATACAAACAGTTTTTACCAATTGAACGAGCTTGTAAGGATTTGTATTCAACTTCATTTTAACAATTTTTCATACTTATTGCACTATACAAAATAAAAAAAGATATAAATCTAATTATATATTGATATTCATTTAATTAAATAAATATTTTACAATAAAAAGAAGGAAAACCATTTATTCCCTCATAAAAATATAATATGCGAACAAAATTCTGAAATATTATACACTATAATTAATATAATTAATTGATTAACAATTAAAATATATTATTTAGTATTACTACTTTTTTTATATTAAAGAACACTGTGTGAAATTGTCAAAATACTAATTATATTAGTTTTAAAAAAGTTATAATGCCTTCCTCCTGCTCCCTTCTTTTCTGCGAATACAGTTCTTTCTCCTATTTTGCATACAATCTCTTTGTCATGAAAATATCCCTGCTCCTCCTGTTCGTTGTTTTGCTGTTTGCCGCCTGTTCAGACGTAAAGGAACCCGTTTTTGAAAATGTGGAAAACCTGAAGATCGGTAAGCTGAGCCTGTCGGAAACCGATCTTTCGGCCGACCTCAGGTTCACCAATTCTAATAATTTTGGGCTGAGGCTAAAGACCCTGGATTGCGACCTCTATCTTGACAGCAGCTTCCTGGGTCATTTTTCTAATACAGAGCCGGTAAAAATTCCAGCCCGGTCGGCCTTTTTGCTGCCCCTGAATGGACAGGCCAAAACTTTACTATTGATGGAACAGACCCGGAAGGCCTTTGCAGGAAAAGAATCACATGTCAGAGTGGAAGGCAAAGCCCGGGTAGGCCGTTCAGGATTTTATAAAACGATCCCTGTCAGGTATAACGATACCCTGCTGATCAAATACTGATATAATCCTCCGGGGGTTTAAAATCCTTGGAGAGTTAGCATTAAAAAACCGGTCAGCGACCGGTTATAATTCCTTTTATTGTTGCGGAGGAGCAGGCGGAATCACTTTGGGTTTGGGATGCCCGCCCCCGTCTTCAAATTTTTTGCAAGTTCTCGGCAAGCGGTTATACGCATCTTCCGTAGCCGGTATATCATCTGCATCATAACCGGCATTGGCGATAGCTGTTTTTATCTCTTCGATATTGATCCTGTCGGTCAGGTATTTGACCTGTGTTTCACCTTTCCGGAAATTGACATTGATAAAAGTAACACCATCGTAGCGTTTCAGGTAAGTCTCGATCCTGTTCTTACAAGCTTCACATTGTGCTGTCGGTGTTTTAATCTTAGCAGTCAGCGATGCCTTGGTCTGTGCCAATGCTGCTGAAACAAAAGCCAAACTGATAGCGGCAACAAGAAATAGTCTTTTCATCTGTCAGATTTTATACAGGCAATTTACAGAACTCCTTTCCATTGGGCAGGATCGTCCCGCCACTTTAACAAAATATCCTGCTGGTCAGCACCCACGATCCCTTTTTCCAAAGCCAGTTCGATCAGGGTGGGGTAATTGGTCAGCGAATAGTAGGGCAAAGATGCTTTTTCAAAGGCTTCCGTTGCAACCGGGAAGCCATACGTGAAAATAGAGACCATGCCAATCACGTCCAGCCCTGCCGCTTTCAGCACATCCACCACCTGCAGGCTGCTCTTCCCGGTGGAAACGAGGTCTTCGATCACAATCGCCTTTTGACCTTTTTCAAAAGCCCCTTCTATCTGGTTGCCCAATCCGTGTTCTTTTGGTTTTGGCCGCACGTAGATATAAGGCAGTTTTAACTGGTCGGCCGCCATTGCCCCCCAGGCAATACCTGCTGTAGCCACCCCCGCAAGCAATTCCGCCCCGGGGAATTTTTCAAAGACCACATTGCACATTTCCGATTTAATAAAATCTCTTACATAAGGGAAGGATAATATTTTCCGGTTGTCGCAATAGATCGGGCTCTTCCACCCACTAGCCCAGGTAAAGGGTTGTGCCGGATTTAATTTAACTGCATTAACTTGAAGCAGTTTTTCAGCGACGGCTTTTTCATTTGTCATGGGACAAAACTAATTTGATAATGTGACAATTTGAAAATGAACAATGAGCCGGGTAATAACTTTTATCCTCATATTATGTACATCAAAATTTTCTTCAACGACAAACCCCTCTTTCTCTGCGACCAGGTAGATGAAATGATTGAGCCATTCCTGCATCATGACGATGCTGTTTTCATTGATGAACTGAATACGCATACCGTAAAGTCAATGATCCATGAGATGCAGCTGGAAAAAGTGCATGCCGGTATCTTTATTCATCCAGATTTTGAAGAACTGAAAAAAGCTTTCTTCAAAAAGTTCACATTTATTCAGGCTGCCGGAGGTATTGTTCAGAATGAAACAGGAGAATTGCTGCTCATTTTCCGCCGGGGCAAATGGGACCTGCCCAAGGGCAAATTAGACAAAGGTGAATCGCTGGAAGATTGCGCGGTGCGGGAAGTGGAAGAAGAAACAGGGTTGAAACAGGTAAAACTGGCGGAGCCTTTACTGATCACTTATCATACTTATCATGAAGGAACTAAGTTCATACTGAAAGAGTCGCATTGGTACCATATGAGAGTAAGTGGTAAACAGGAACTGGTGCCACAAACGGAGGAAGACATACTGGAAACAAAATGGGTGGCGGCAGATGCACTGGAGCCCTATCTGAAAAACTCATTCCCTTCCGTGGTGGATGTATTGAAATTTTTCCTGGCTTATTGATCAGTTTTCCGTGGCAGCACCGCAACAGTCAGCCGGCTGACGCAAACCAGTTTTTCTTTTTCATCGCATATCTTAATATCCCACACATGGGTGCTTCCGCCGGTATGCAATGGCGTGCAGGTACCTGTTACATACCCCTGTTTTGCACTCCTGACATGATTAGCATTGATCTCCAGCCCCACGCAATAAAACCTGGTATGATCAATCAGCAACGCTGAAGCCACGCTTCCCAGCGTTTCTGCCAATACACAGGAAGCACCTCCATGCAAAAAACCATAGGGCTGCTGCGTACGATGATCCACCGGCATTCTTGCTTTCAGAAAATTACTGCCTAATTCAATCCATTCAATACCGATATACTCACTCATGGTGCTTTTATCCAGTGTTTTCATTTTCTCCAGGGTGAGTGTCTGATCAAACCAGATGGACATAACACTTATTTTAAAACTGATTGGGCAACAATATCCGGCAGGAACGGGGCAGCATTACCTCCGTTCCGGATAATATCGCGGACAATGGTGGAAGCCACAGAAGTAAATTTCGGCTCACCGGTAAGAAAGACTGTCTCTATGTTCTTATCTAATGTGCGGTTGGCATCAGCAATTGTTTTCTCGTATTCAAAATCGCTGACGTAGCGGATACCCCGGAGAATAAAATGGGCACCTATCTTTTTGCAATAATCAACAGTCAAACCTTCGTAAATAGCGCCTTCCACCCTCTCCTCATCTTTATAAATATCCCTGATCCAGCCAAGACGTTGTTCTGCCGAGAACATGGGCGCCTTGGCAGCATTCAGACCAATCCCCACCACGATCTTATCAAAGAGAGGAATGGCCCTGTTAATAATATCAACATGACCCAGCGTTAAGGGGTCAAAAGTTCCCGGGAAAAGACATATCCGCATGGCATTTCAGATTTCAGATGAGGGATTTTAGATTTATTGAAACCACGATCAGCCAAAATCTAAAATCAAAAATTTATGCTTTATTCTGATTGGATAAAAGATATAATACCGCCATCCTGACGGCTACCCCGTTCTCCACCTGCTGCAAAATAATGGATTGTTTGCTGTCGGCCACATCGCTGTCTAATTCCACCCCCCTGTTAATCGGTCCGGGGTGCATGATGACGATCTCTTTATGTAAGCTGTCTAACAATTCCCGGCTGATGCCATAGGCCAGGTTATACTCACGAAGCGAAGAGAACAGTACCTGGTTCTGCCGTTCTAATTGAATCCGCAGCACATTGGCCACATCGCACCATTCTAATGTCTCTTTCAGGTTATAGCTCACATTTACGCCCAGCGCTTCGCTGATATATTTGGGGATCAGCGTGGGCGGGCCGCAAACCACCACTTCTGCCCCCATCTTTTTCAGCAAATAAATATTACTCTGTGCCACCCGGCTGTGCATGATATCGCCAATGATAGCCACTTTTCTTCCTTCGAGGCTGCCCGTTTTTTCTTTTATGGAAAACGCATCCAGTAAACCCTGTGTCGGGTGTTCATTGATGCCATCACCTGCGTTGATGATTGCCGCGGGAATATGCTTGGCTAAAAAATGCGGGGCTCCGCTGGCACTGTGCCGCATCACCACCATATCCACTTTCATGGATAAGATATTGTTGACCGTATCTAACAGTGTTTCGCCTTTGGCCACAGATGAAGCAGAAGCGGTGAAATTGACCGTATCAGCAGATAAGCGTTTTTCCGCCAGTTCAAAAGAAATCCTTGTCCGGGTGGAGTTTTCAAAAAACAGGTTAACGATCACCACATCCCGTAAAGAAGGAACTTTTTTCACCGGTCGTTGCAAAACTTCCTTGAATTGTTCTGCGGTCTGTAAAATAAGGGAGATATCCTGGCGGTTGAGGTCTTTAATGCCGAGCAGATGTCGAGTGGATAGTTGCATTAAAAAGCGAAGTTAGGGGAAACAAAGGAATTGGGAAATTTGGATTTTAGGCGAATATAAATTGGATAAATCCTCATTTGCTTTCTATTGTCAATACAAGATCACTTCCTTTTTATCCCATTCCACTTTTACCTTTTGGGAAATGATGGAGTCAATGGATTTGCCGGTATAATCAGGCTGAATAGGTAATTGACGGCTGAATCTCCGGTCGATCAGCACGCACAGTTCCACCTTTTCGGGTCTGCCAAAATCAAGCAAAGCATCCAGGGCAGCCCGTATGGTACGCCCGGTGTACAGCACATCATCGATCAGCACCACTCTTTTATTTTCGATGGAAAAGGGTATATCGGTCCGGTTGGCCACATGCAGCTGTTTGCGGATATCATCGCGGTAAAAAGTGATATCTAATTTACCATACTGAATGGCAGTACCCGGCATTTCCTTCTGCATTTCTTCCACAATCCTGTCCGATAAGAAGATTCCCCTTGGCTGCAACCCGATAACCACCGTATTTGCCAGGTCGCTGTTATTTTCCAATACCTGGTGCGCCAGTCGCTTGATTGTAATGCCTAATTGCTGTTCAGAAAGAATCGGTCTCAATAGCTTCAAAATTTGTATAAAAATAAGAAAGCTGGCTTCATTTCAGCCACTCATTTCTTTTGCTTTTTGCAATTAAGATGTACCTGGAAGCCAATGGCCAGCCCAAATGTATTGAAACGGCCATTATCATCCTTATACTTCAGCGAACTCCAGTTCAGTGTTGCTTCCACCGCCACATGCGGGTTCAGGAAAAAAGCCGGCCCGGCCGAAAAACCAAACTGCGATTTGCTTTCCGCAGCAAAACCCTCGTATTTCTCGCTCCCGGCTGCAATACTTCCTTCCAGGAAAATATTAGTTTTTTGTGCCACCGGTAAAAAATAATAGCGGGCAAAGGAGCCGATCAGCAGATCACGATAGCTGTCACCGGCATCGCTGTAATTGGTAAACGATACACGGATGCCCCCGGCAATTTTATCAGCAAAGAAATAACCCGCATCCGGCATTATATTCAATACATTGCTACTGCTTCCACCGCCTGAGTATTTCCGGGAAGTAAAAGAAACAGCACCACCGGCCAGGATACTCCCCTTTGTTACCTGTGCAGCGCTTATTTCAGCAATACAGAAAAGAAAGAAAACAAGAAATATATTTTTCATTGTCCCAATATTTTGCGTCCGGTTCCGCCACTCTTTTCCAAATATTCTTTCCGTGAACAGATGATTGCCTTTTCGGGAATCACGACATTATAATTTCCTTTTTCAATCTTCGCCGCCAGCCAGTGTGTATGGCCCTTCTGATCATATACCTCCAGTACCAAACCGGGAAAACCTGCGTACAACCCGGGACCGAATGGCACTTTTATCTCTGTTGTATACCATACAAGTGTGGAATCATTCCTTTCATTAACCAGTAATGCCTGGTTGCAGGTATACCCGGAAATTTCCTTTGTATCATCTCCAAATATCCAATTCTCATTTTTTGCAGTATCATATACCAGGTATTTCCCTTTTCCCGGTGGCCATGCCACTTCATCATAAAGCCTGCTGTCCGGGCGGGAATAAAGAACAGCGTGGTGCATGACCTTATCGAAAACTATTTTTTTCCGCAAAGGATCTTTGCCATCAATGATGCGGTAATAAAAAGAAAAAGAATCATTAAAAACAAGGCGGTCTGTAGCCACAAAATCGTTCGGCACATCTTTTATAACACCCTGAACGGTAATATTAAGAACCGGTTTAAAAAAAGTGAATGAATAATGAATGCTATAGCCATTTTGGCTATAGCTATTGTTGCAGACCAGCAGAAATAAAACAAAAATCAGCTTGTTCATTTCAAACCTTTAGTCATATAAATAATGGTTATTTCTCCTGCATAAAAGAATACCGGTAATCCGTAGGCGGGTTAAAGGTTTCCTTGATGGTTCTTACACTTAACCAGCGGTAAAGGTTCAAAATACTTCCTGCTTTATCATTGGTGCCGGAAGCCCTGGCGCCACCAAAGGGCTGCTGCCCCACCACTGCACCGGTTGGTTTATCATTGATATAAAAATTACCCGCCGCATTCCTGAGCTTCTTCGTTGCTAATTCGACGGCCGCCCGGTCGGTGGCAATAATAGAACCGGTGAGTGCATACGGTGAAGTGGTATCTACCAGTTCCAGTGCTTTTTCAAAACTGCCGGCGGGATAAATATAAACCGTGAGTACCGGCCCGAAGATCTCTTCACACATCGTCACATAATCCGGTTTTTTGGCTTCAATGATCGTGGGCTGCACAAACCAGCCATCCTTGCTGTCGCATTTGCCACCCACCCAAATCTCCGCTTTAGGATCTTTCTTTGCATTATCAATATATCTCTTAATGTTATTGAAACTCTTCTCATCAATAACCGCATTGATGAAATTGGAAAAATCTTCCACCGTTCCCATTTTGAAACTCTTTACCCCGGCAATGAGTTTCTTCTTCACTTCTTCGGCAATATTGGAAGGAATATAAGCCCTTGATGCGGCCGAACATTTCTGTCCCTGGAATTCAAATGCTCCCCGCAGCAAAGCGGTTGCCACCACATCCGGGTCAGCACTCTTGTGCGCTAATACAAAATCCTTACCTCCTGTCTCTCCCACTATTCGCGGGTATGATTTGTAATTCGCCATATTCTTCCCGATCGTCTCCCACATATTATTGAACACACCGGTTGACCCGGTAAAATGTACCCCGGCAAAATCACGGTGATTGAAACAAACTTTCCCGATCGTCGGTCCATCCACGTAGATCAAATTGATCACCCCATCCGGCAAACCGGCTTCTTTTAAGATACGCATCGTCATTTGCGCAGCATATACCTGTGTATTGGCCGGTTTCCATACCACCACGTTGCCGCACATGGCAGCCGAGGTCGGCAGGTTGCCACCAATAGCGGTAAAATTGAAAGGGGTAACTGCTAAGACAAATCCTTCCAGCGGACGATACTCCATCCGGTTATGCATACCAGGACTGCTGATCGGTTGTTGCTTATATATCTCCGATAAAAAATGCACATTGAAACGTAAGAAGTCGATCAGTTCACAAGCCGCATCAATTTCTGCCTGGAAGGCATTCTTACTTTGACCCAGCATGGTAGTGCCGTTCATATACGGACGATACTTGGTCGCCATCAGGTCAGCAGCTTTTAAAAAGATACCGGCCCTGTTTTCCCAGCTCATATTCGCCCAGCTTTCTTTGGCAGCTAAGGCAGCTTCTATTGCCTGCACCACATGTTTCTCTTCACCGGCATGAAAATAACCGAGTGTATGTTTAGTCTCATGCGGCGGGTGCATGGCCACTTTCTTCCCGGTCCGCACTTCTTTGCTGCCAATATACATCGGCACATCAATTTCCTGTTGTTTCAGTTCGGCCAGCACTTCTTTTAACCGTTTCTTTTCAGCAGAGCCGGGTCCATAACTCAATACGGGCTCATTAACGGGCATGGGGTAAGAAAATGTTCCGATAGACATGATTGACTTGTTTATTGGTTTATTAGTTTACCGGTTAATTAGTTCGTACCGTACATTCAGTTTTCCCTGATTAACCAATCAACATATTAACTGATTAACTGTTCTCCTTCTCACTCATCAGGTACGCCTTGATAAATCCATCCAGTTCCCCGTCCATTACCGGCTGCACATTGCCCACTTCATAATCGGTACGGTGGTCCTTGATCATTTTATAAGGATGGAACACATAGGAACGGATCTGGCTGCCCCACTCGATCTTTTTCTTCTTGGCATTTGTGGCATCTTTCAGTGCATTGCGTTTCTGCAATTCCAGTTCATATAAACGGCTGCGCAGCATCTGCATCGCCAGTTCCCGGTTGCCGAGCTGGCTCCGGTCCTGCTGGCACACCACCACGATCCCCGTAGGTATATGCGTTAACTGTACTTTGGTTTCTACTTTGTTCACGTTTTGTCCGCCGGCACCACCACTGCGGGAAGTTTCCATCTTCACATCGGCCGGTTTGATCTCGATCTCGATTGTATCATCCACCAGCGGGTACACATACACACTCACAAAGGAAGTGTGCCGTCTTGCATTGCTGTCGAAGGGTGAAATACGAACGAGACGGTGCACCCCGCTTTCTGCCTTTAAAAAGCCATAGGCAAAAGGCCCTTCAAATTGTAACGTACAGGTTTTAATACCTGCCCCATCGCCCCATTGCCAGTCCATCTCTGTCACTTTCCAGCCCTGCTTTTCGCCATACATGCGGTACATCCTGGCGAGCATTTCGGCCCAGTCCTGGCTTTCCGTACCACCGGCACCGGAGTTGATCTGCAATACAGCAGGCAATTCATCCTCCGCTTCATTCAGTGTGGCTTTGAATTCGGCATCATCGAGCAGGGTGAGTGCTTTTTCGTAGGCTTCCTTGGTTTCCTCTTCGGTGGCGTCTCCGCCTTTCCAGAACTCAAAGAGCACGGCAAAATCCTCTACAGCGGTCTCAGCCGTCTCATAGAGTTTCACCCAATACTCATTCACCTTGGCGTTTTTGAGAATTTCAGTAGCCCTTTTGTTGTCGTCCCAGAAACCGGGACTTAACGAAAGCTGCTTGTCTTCTTCAATTTTATATCGTCGGTTCCCGACGTCAAAGAAACCTCCTTACCCCGGCAATGCGGGACCGCATATCTTGTAATTTTTCGATTGTCATAGCTGCGAAGGTAAGGATTATTTGGCAAGCTGTGGTGCTGCTATCAGCTTCGTTGCGTCGCACACTTCGAGGCTCTGTTCGCTGGTCAGCATACTTAATCTATCTTTTTGAAGTATATTTAAGCAAGTTGCTGGCATGATGAGTACATCAGCTTTTTAAAAAATAAAATACGATGACCAAGAAGGAATATTACAAATTAAGTGAGAATAAAAAACTACCACTAAGATGCCCTTGTTTGTCGAATTGTTCAAGGAATAGGTTCACAGCATACTTTATAGGTAAAACATGCTTTAAACCAGACTCAAACAACGATGAAGAAAACATGAAGTCTATGGGCATCATCAATTATGGCGATAGTATTTCAAAAATGTTGTGTGCTGGCGAACCTGTTACATTTATTGGCGGCAATAGTAGTTTTTTTATAAACGATGGTTGTCCTGAATTTTTCTTACATAACAACGAACACAAGCCGATAGGAATGCCGGATATAGCTACACATCAATTTTCTTATGACGAACATTATTCAGAATCAAAATTTAAACCAGGAGAATCAAGGCATTATACTGAATGTCCAGAATACTCTCTATTCATTTCAAAAAAGAAAGTAACTATTAGAAAAAAAATATCCGCAAAAAATAAGGATGAGCTTCAACGAGAAATTAATTCAAAATGCCCTTTCTGTCCGAGCAACGATGTCGGTCTTTTTGAAGTTCACCATATAGATGGGAACCCATCTAATAACGAGTATAAGAATCTCTTAATGCTATTGAAAGCTCCCCGTTAAACCGTA
>DGQP01000015.1 GCA_002400415.1 Chitinophagaceae bacterium UBA4411 | reverse complement strand
TTGTGAATGATAGTTGTTATAACGGCACCGTGTCCCGTTTTTTAAGTCTGAATAGAGGCTTTATGGATTCCGTATGGCCAGACCATCTGTTTAGAGGAATTGATGAATCTGAGACAGAGATTGACTTTGAACAAAACCGGGGCTTTTATTCGAGCATAAAAATTGCTTCGGAAAATAGTAAAGCTCCTTGCTCAATAATTCATATATCAGCCTGCCAGGATAATCAACTGGCCGATGATGGAAGTACAACAATGAAAAATGGGTTTTTCACAACAAAGTTCAAGGAGGTTTATGCTGATGGAAAATTTGCCGGATCGTACAAGAGCTTTTTCACNNTCAAACTCCTAATTGGGATACAGAGGCAGGTGCTGATGCTACTGGGTTTGAACAAAGCAGTTTATTGGAATAGATATCCTAACCGCTATTTCCGATATTGAGGAAAGTTTTAAAATAGGCTAAGTTTTAGTATTTTATCCTAATATCTCTTACTTATCCTAATTTAAATAACATGCCGCCCAAAAGTTTATTTGATTATGATTTTAGTATTGACTTGCCGCCTAATGAACAATTTCCGCTGAACATCAATGCTTTGGGAAGAACCGTGAAGGAGGAGTTTTTAAAAGATATAAAGGCTTCATCAGACTACTTAATAGTGACTGGCTTTACCTCACTTGCCAATCTGATTGATATTTTTGGAGCTGTGGAATACCCCAATCTCAGTAATCTGAGAATTGTAATCGGATACGATCCTGATGAAAGAATAAGCAAAAAATTAGCCCATTATTCATTATCAACGGAAATTAAAAACTATTGGCTAAAGCAGAATATTAGCATCAGACTTTGCGGACCTATTTTAAACCTCATACAGAAAGTAAAAGAAGGAAAATTCATTTTCAAAGTAAATGATAGGCTCCATGCTAAGCTCTACGTTGGTGACCATGCAGCTATTCTCGGATCATCTAATTTCAGCAAATCAGGAATTATTTCTCAAACTGAAGCGAATATCAGAGTTCAAAACAATGCCGGGAATACAGAGAAACTACAATACGAATCTGTAAAAAAGATCGCCGAATATTACTATGAAATTGCAGACGACTACAATAAAGCGTTGCTGGATTTATTAGAAAAGCTTTTAAAAGATGCTACATGGCAGGAGGCATTGGCAAGAGCGATAGCGGAAATACTTGAAAGCAGATGGATGAAAGATTACCCGGTGTTATACCAAGCTTTAATCAGTAATGAACTCTGGCCATCTCAGAAAATTGGAATAGCAAGAGCTATGAAAATAGTGCAAGATCAGGGCCGGGTGCTTATTGCTGACCCTACCGGAAGCGGAAAAACAAAGTTTGCTACTGCACTGGCGTACACACTTTTTCATTGGCTTTGGGAAAATGGGTTAAAAGACCGGTCTAATGCCCTGATAATTGCTCCCAAACAGGTTATTGAAAACTGGCAAAANNCAAGACCATTTTAAACTATACAACAAGATAGAATCAATGGGAAAGCTGAGTCTGGGTCACGATAAAAATCAAAAGCTGCTGCAAAAACAAATTGAAGGAGCTGATATCTTGGTTATTGATGAAGCCCATAACTATCTTCACCCCGGTTCAAAAAGAAGCCAAGCTGTCAATCCTAAAGGCTCGACACACATTATTTTATCGACGGCTACCCCCATCAACAAAAGGGCGGATGACCTGCTAAGACTGGTAGAGCTTTTGGATATAGACAATTTGAGTGATAATGATCTTGCCGAATATCTTGAATTAAGAAAGAACCGAAAGAAGAACCTGGACAAGCCTCAACTGGAAAAGCTAAAGGGGTACATTAATCAGTTTATTGTTCGCAGAACTAAAAAGGAACTGAATAGAATGATTGAACGTGAACCGGAACTTTATAAAAACCGTAATGAGCATCCCTGTAAATACCCCAAAACAAAAGCTGATACTTACAGCACAGGAGAAACCGAAGAAGATAAGGAAATTGCCCGAAAGATCAGAGAACTATGCCTGCAATTGAAGGGGGTTCATTACCTGCAGATACTTAAAATCCCCGAATATATTACAGCCCATGAAGAGAAAATGAGTTACATATCGCAAAGATTCAATTCAGCACCTGCTCTTGCTTCATTTATGATTCGTTCAGTTCTTCGTTCTTCTCATTGTGCCTTGATTGAGTATCTGCATGGGACAGATGCTGCAAACAAGCATTTCGGCATTAGTTCTCAAAAATCTGGTACTGGGAACATTATCCATAAAATTCACCAATGTAGCAAAACAACACCTAAACAATATGTGGACAACGACCTACTTATTCCAGATAACTCCTGGATTTATGATGAAGAGAAATACAAAACAATATGTGACGGAGAGATCAGTATTTATAAACAAATAAGTTCTCTGACAAAACAATTAAGTGGCTCAAGGGAAAGGAAAAAAGCAGAGATACTGATTGATAAAGCGAATAAACATCACAAAATTCTTGCCTTTGACTCAACGGTAATTACGCTTGATTACCTGAAAAAATTTCTTGATGATATTTCACCAGAAACCAGGGTACTGGTTGCAACGGGTCAGAATAATAAAAATCGGAACCTGGTAAAGGCGCATCTGAGCCTTGATAGTGAAAGCACAGAAAAACTAATTGCCCTTTGCTCGGATGCAATGTCAGAAGGCATCAATCTGCCTGATGCAAAAGCTCTGGTTCTATTGGATATGCCCAGCGTACTAAGAATTATCGAACAACGTATTGGCCGACTGGAAAGAATGGATAGTGAGCACAAAGAGATTTTTATATTCTGGCCGAATGATAGTGATGAGTTTTCATTAAAGGGTGATAAAAGAATGGTAGATATTCTGGTTGTCACAGAAAATCTTATAGGTAATAATGTAGATATTCCAAAGGAGATCTATGATCGTTATCTAAAAGACGGGCTGTCCACAGAGAATCTCATAAAAGCCTATAATGATTTCTCAGATAATGAACAGGAATGGGAAGGCGTAAGAGACAGTACTCAGTTTTTATACAGTCTAATGGAAGGTAAAGGAGCCCTAATAGATGACAAAATCTATAATGAATTTAAAGATGTAGAGGCAAGTGTAAAAACCGCCGTGAGTTTTGTGCAAAGCGAGAAAACCTGGAGCTTTTTTGCATTTCGTGGCGACACTGCACGAAGTCCAAAATGGCTTTTTATTGACGAAAAGAATCAAGCCTACACTGATTTTTCAGAAATAACAAAAAAGCTAAAGAGCTATCTTGGAAATAAAGAAATTGTTGAAAAACGATGGAGAGAAGTTGATACGGGAAATGAAATAAAGAAAATCATTCGCAGACTGCGGACGCAGGAAAGAAAGCTTTTGCCCTGGAAAAAGAAACGAGCTTTGGCAGTTGGTGAAAAAATTTTACATCAAAATCTGGAATCTCTTCCCAAAAAAGAAAATGAAAAAAGAGCGAAAATTTTGCAGCTATTAAGCCTGTACAACCCTGATCCGGAAGTTGATGATTTTATTGACTATGACCACTTCGCTGAACTCTGGTTATCACTTCTTGTACCGGCTTTGGACAATGTGCGAAAAAACAGAATTAGAAAACGCAAAATTATTACCCTGAAAGATCTTTCAATGAAAGATGTTAATCTATCAGTTAAAGAATTAGAATGGTTACTTGAGAACTGCAAATATGCCAACACTCTTGATGAAATAATAGCTTCTTGTATTATCGGGATACCTGCTTAATTTTTTTTGTAGGCTTTTGTTTATTACTGTACAAGTATTCACATTCAAAGCCGTAAACCCTATGTTATTCTCAACGATTTGAATAGTAGGCACTTAGCTTGGTTTTGAGTTCATATAATCTCTTTATGGATTCAATTATCTGGTTCGAAATTGGCCCCACCAGGGCTACCAAAAAGGCTTCAATTTAAAATTGAAGCCTTTTTTTATTACCGGAATATTCTTTTACACTTTCAGCAGCCTGGTCTCACGCCTTGCCTCATGCAACAGCTTTAGACTCACTTACTCTTCCAAACAAACGATGAAGCAATTTGGACGTCTTTTTTACAAAGGCGATGTTAGACACAGTCTAACCACAATAATCCTGTAATTTTTTATTTTTTCTGAGTGAGATGGAAGACACGGGACTACTGGGGAAAAAATATCAAGAAAATTTATTTAAAGCCTTGAAGCTGAATTGAGTTAAACATAGAGTCATTCATTTTCAGAAAACAAAAGCCTATTTTTCACTCCCTTCGAGCTTTTTACCTTTCACCTTCACCAGGCTCTTAATCTTTACGGGCACTTCTAAACCCATTAATTGTACTGTACCTTCAATGGTAGCCCGGATGGTACAGCCTATCAGCATACCCGTTTGCCGTTCCATTTGAAATTCTGCTTCCTGGGTGCCGGTAAGATCAGCAGATACTGCTGTATGCCCGACCTGGCTGCTGACAGATTTATCACTTTTAATTTTCCCCTCGGAGCTGATCAGGGCTACATTATCATTAATAGCTTTGAGTGTATTGTAGCTTGTAATGGTAAGGTCAAACTCTCCCGCCTCTTTGGACATCAGTTTCCATTTATCGCCAAGATGAACTGCAGAATCCGGAAAAATCTTGAATAGCTGATCAAGATTCTTTTTGACCAGGCCCTTACCAATCAGTTGCTCCCATTGCTGTTGGGCAATAGCTTTGCCATTGATATCATCGGGCGAAAAACTGGCTAAAATTTTCTCCCCCATTTCATCATACCCGTTCATGCTAACCACCTGGCCTGTTTTAGTAACCGTTGCAGTAATGGCTGATTCTCTTAAGATACTAAGCATTTTATCCAATGAAGAGACGGGAATAGTGCCATTACTGGAAATAGCCTCAGTTTCCTTGTCACCATTCTTTGTATATAATTTGATATTATTATAACTGATACCAAACAAATAGTTGCCTAAACTATCTTTATTAATTACATACTGAATATCTGCCCCGGTTTCACTTTTATTATTGACTGTTTTACCATCTATTTCTAATTCTGAATTGTTTTCGGTACTAATTTCAAATAAATAGGATGACCCGATTGATGGGTTTAGCTCCAGTTTGTATTGATTCGATAAATCACCCGACTGCGTCTCATTATTCGCATCTTTACCCAACTGGCATCCAATTACAGTAAACACAATAACTATAACAAAGCAAATCTTCATATATTATAATCTACTTAAATTAATCCATAACCTTCCTTTGGTACTTTGATATTATCCAAGGAAGACAATCGGCCCACGCTGGTCCAGAGGCTGCCTCCCTGCAATTTTACCCAACCACGGGGATCAGCAATAAAATTAAACTCTTCGCCAATGAAGGATATTCTTTAGAAAGATCGTATGCCAACCTCCCTTCAAAATATTTAAAAATGCAAGGCTAGTAACAATCTGGGGTTTCATCTCGTAATCAACTCAACATTCGAAAATACTTTATTTCTATTTATCCTATATTTTTCTATCTTCTTTATGACCTTTTGTACTAAATCAGCCTCTTCAACATTTTCTCTATAATGAAAATTCTCAGATTTCGAAGCAACCAATGTCTTGCCGTTAAACAGCCTCCATGTTATATATGCTTGAGGTTCTTTAATCCAATTAATCTGAATATCACCTAAACAGATTATAATTTGGCCATCGATATTTGCGGTAGCTTTAATTTTCATTTTTTAGAATTTTAATTTACCATCTAGTCCCTTTTGAATTGGGATATGTACATTTCCAACCTTAAAATGTGGGATACCTTTCCATTGACCACTCTGTTCTAACCCTTGTAATCCTTTTAAATTACTTTCAATGGGTAATCCAAGCCCTTTTGCATTATTTATTATCTGTTGCGCCTCAGTAAGGTTTAAGGGATTACCAATTCTTGATAAACTAAGATTTCCTTTAATCCAGTTCAAAAATAACCTTCTATCTGCAAATATTGTAGCCAATTGGCCTTCGACCTTAAATCCTGTTGTGCCAGCATTTATTTTAGTTGCTAACTGTCCTGCTTTTCTTAAAATAATTATCTCAAGTACTTTCTCACTACCGTATCCTAACCCATATCCGACATCTTCAAGTGTAATATTGGGAATTTTCTTAATCTTTTCAATTAATGCGTCTCCCATTTGATCATAAAAGATCATACGTTGAGGTGTAGATACTCCCATCGGATTAATATTATTAAGACCGTGAAGTAAATTAAACCATCCATCAAGAGTGCCAAGACTCCTAATAGAACTCCAAGTATCTTGCCCTCCGTCTTTGACTCCTTTGGCGTAATTATACCAAAATCCTTTCCCATAAACCGGACCTGGTTCATCTCCAGCCTGCCTGGTATTTATAGAAGTATTAATGATATTTGCAACAGTTATTGAATACTGCATTGCCTTAAAAGCCATAGATATGGTTTTCGATAATGTTACGGTTGTATTAACACCTCGGGATAAATGCGATGTACTTCTTATCACAACCTCTCCAATAGTCTTTGCGGTAGCCTCGGTAGTAGATAATCCTCCTCCTATAAAAGGAAGTGTTTTTCCACCATCCGGATCAATGTTATTTATAGGATCATTGCCCATACCCACATACGGGGAAGAATATTCCTGGTAGGGGTCCTGCTGCACCCAGCGCCCAATCTGGGGATCATAATTTCTAAGAGTAAAATCATTCCAGTTTATATCATCATCAAATTCATTAAAACCACCCTGAAACAGGTAATTATTCTTTAACAGCCCCTCGTAACTAACCCCCAGTTTCTTACTGCTGATGGCGGTGATCTTTAACCCATACGAATAATAGTGGTTTTCTTCAATGATATTCCCGGCTGTTTTGCCCACCTGCAGGTTGTCAAAGAACACATCATTATTACTCTGGTTGCTGAGATACACATACGCATACCCATTCTTGGGCGCTTTAATATTATCAAGCGTCAGCGAGCTGCCTCCACTGCCAACAGAAGCCGCCACCTGTAACTGCGCCACACCGCCATCGGCTGCCGGTATAAAATTGAACCGTTCATCAAAGAAGAGAATGGTCAGGAATGCCTGGGGTGCATCACCGGCGGGATTACTGCCTCCGGGTTGCACGGCATTGGCAAAACCGGGTACGCCACTGAGCTGGGTGGTGATGGCACCTGCATTTTCACCGATCAGGTGATTGGCGGATGCCCCCGGCCCGTTCAATGCCTGGCCGAGGCTTCCCAGTACGGTGGAAACAAAATTGCTGTTATTACCACCTGAGACAGCCTGGTGATAGTATAATACAGAGGCCGTGAGCTTATCCCCTGCCATTACCCGTTGCAGGGTATTGGGTCCGGTATTATGCCCCGCATTGGTACCCAGTTTACTAACATAGGCCCCAATATTCCCGTTTTGCCAGGCAGAGGGTGAGGGGCTTCTTGTTACCAGGACTTCGTTATTACTCCCCGTTTGCCCGAAGATGCTTTCTTCGAGAGCCGCCCTGGCTGTTTCCATCGTGCCGGTATTACTGGCCACATGTGTTTCTTCCGTCAGGATCATCCGCACATTCTGCTGGTAGTCCATGATATAATAATCATAGGCACCTCTCTTGCTATTGGGCAGATCAATATTGCCATCTGCAATTAATGCATCCAGCCCGTTACCCTGTGCCACAGGGTCCACTACCCTGATGCGGCCTTCCTCAAAGTTGATACTCACAACCCCTAAAGGGGAGATAACAGTTCCTGTAGTAGTAGCAGATTCCTCATAAGTAAACTGGTTAATGTAAGTGGTTGTTTTAACCACGTTTTCCGTTTCCGACGTAAATTTTCGTTGCAACTTCTGCCCGTCGGCGGAATAAACGATCTGGATAACTCCTTTCCCTGCAATGCGGATCTGTTCAGGTTTGTCTAAGAAATTATACTTAATACCATTCGCCCCCGCAACTCCTGCCAGGTCTTTTGCATTTTTGTTCAGGTCAATCACCACATTTCCGTTGGCATCGTAAACATAATCAGCGATCAGGCTGCCATTAGTGCCGTCTTTAAAATCCCCGAACTTACCATTCACGGTGGTATTAGTCATCAGGTCGGTTACTGTTTGCAGTTTGTTACTGAGCGTTGCATACGTATAACTGAGATTATCAATCGTAACCGGGCTGGCAGTACCCGGCACCACTCCTTTCTGGAGCATGTTCAGCAGGTTGCCATTGAGATCGTAAGTAATTTTTCCGCTGGTACCGCTGACGGTAAAATCCATCTGGCTGTTGCTCCAGGCATCACCGGTATGTTGCTTTTCTTTGAATGCAGAATTGACTAAGCGGCCGGCATTATCATAGGTATAATCATATTTCCGTTGCGCATCATCGCCCTGGGTACTCCATAACAGGCCGGTTACCTGCCCCATTAAATTGGCGGCACTAAACACATTATCCCGGTTGTCAAAACCCAGGTAGAGACCAAAGAAATGCCCCCATTTATTATAAGTGGCCGGTGTTTTGAGCGCATAATCCTTGTTGATCCCGGTGACCTGGTTATGGATATTATAGCTGTAATTCAGCGATTCCAGTTCGGTGTTCCCGCCGGCGGTATAACCGGGATCCAATTGCTTTTTCTTCAGACGGCCTGCATCATCATACTCATAGGTGGAAATGGTTTTGAAAGCATTGGCACCAAACTGCTTTTGAATAGACGTAACCCTTCCCAGCTTATCAAAGAGGTTTTTGGTGAGTATCTTATAATTGGTATAACCTGTATTGGGGACAGTATGATCTGTACAGGAGCTTAATAAGCGGCCATCAAAATGATATTGCAGAGTGGTAATGTCCACACCTGTTTTAATGTTATCCTGCAGGGCCTGTATTGTATGGCCCTTCTCGTCATAATAAACAGTAGCAGCCAGGAAAGTGGTGGTGCCCAGCACTCTTGTCATGGCACCTGTAGGCATACTGGTGGTTCTTTTCGACCAGGCAATCGGGATAACATTGGGATCTGCCGTACTGTATGCAGAGAGATTAGTATAGTTGGTATTAAAGGCTTTTACTCCATTATAGGAATAGTTATCATAAAATATATATTTCAGTACCGTAGTAACTGAACTGTTGTTCAGTTCAGCAGTGGTTAAAGGATTATAAGAAGTGCTTAACGTAACAGTACTTGTTCCGGGGTTTGTGATAGTCTGGGAAGCAGTTGCCGCTGCATTATTGATGTCATTTTGCAAAGTGGCCACTGATTTGCTGGTATTGTACAATGCAGCAGCAACGGAACGGTCCAGGTCATCATATATATTGGATGTCCATTGCGGGGTGCTCAGCGCAGCCTGGTTTCCATCCTGCATAAACACCACCCGGTCCCGCTTATCATAGATCATTTGCAGGGGCTGTGCGCCGGGGGCTTTTTTCCAGGTGATCCGCCCTTTATCATCGTAATGGTATAAGAAGCACTGTTCATTAAGCAAGGTAGTTCCATTGGTTCCGCCAAAGGTCCAGTCAGTATTAACATCCATAAACTTAACGCCTTCGGGTTGTACCTGGTAGCGGAGCAACCCAAAGTCATCATACACACTATAGGTACAAATCCATCCGCTGTGCACACCGGCAGGGTTATCATCAAGCTGCACTTTCTTAAGGATGGTTCTGCCTGCCTTATCGATGAACTGGATTACTTTCTTACCGTTCTCATCAATGCTCACCTGTTTGAATAAACTGTTGGCAGGATAAACACCTTTATGCACAGGGAGGCTTCCCTGCACATATGTGAGGCTAAACATCTGAACATTATCAGCGGCGGTATTTAGTTCGTACTCCGCAGAAGTACCCGCTGATGCTGCCCAGGCTATCCCCGGCTGTTTTACATTTTTCAGCCTGTTTAATGGACTGTTATCATATGTTATAGAAGAAAATGCTGAAGACTCGTTATAATTATTGGTATAATACTGCGGCTGTTCCGTTAGCGGGGCTGTTTTAAATTTACCGGATTGGCTGGTCGTGGTATAGGGCAGGTATTGTGTGGGCTGCCTGCCGTAAATATCATACTGGGCAAACTGCACCATATCGCCCCACAGATTATTAGGATTGGCTGGTGTGGCTGTTTCCCGGCTCACCGTTTGAACCGAACGGCCGATGCCGTCCATATACGTTGTGCTTTGCAATTTTTGCCCGATAGGTAATTGGTCCACCACAGTCCAGGTGCTGACGCCGGTAACAAGTACTGTATGCTCACGGATATAATTGATATCCTCCCAGGTGGCTGAAACCACTGATATCTTTATAACATTAGAATAAGTTTCATTACCCCTCTGAACAGTGAGTGTTTTCCTCCGGTAATACGTTGTGTTAGTCAGTGGGGCTCCGAAAGTATAACTGCTTTGTGTGGCCCCGTTAATATTTACAAAGCCACTTAGCGGCAGGCTGCTTTGCTCCCATTGATAACTTACACCTGTATTCGGTATAAAAGCAGGGGATAATTCTACCAGTTGATCAGGTGTTTGACTATAGGAGAAATGGTACTTACCGGTAACAGTTCCAACTTTATGATTGGGATTGATGGTTTGCGCTGTTGCAACACCGGAGAATCCCAAAAAGAAAATCAAAACAAGTGATGATATTTTGAAGAATATATTTCTCATTCGTTTGCTTTTATAGATGTCAGTTGGCAGTTATCAGATTTCTCTTTTTTTGCAGGTAGAGCTGAAATTTTGCTTCGGGTAAGATCCGCTGGTACATAGAATCCCTCTTTCGCTCTTCCCGCTGAATACGTTGCTGTAATGAATCAGGGTTAGTCACCTGTTGCCGGATGATCATCTTCTTATTGTGGATATACATATTGGTGGCAAAAATCTGGTTACGCTGCGGGATGGTCAGGCCAAGCGTATCCTTCATCTTATTCGCAATGTTATTAGCGACTTGAGTTCCGGGATTGGCTGATTGGGCAAACAGGTGCACACCAGATCCAAAGAGCCATACAAAACTTACTATTATTATTTTGGATTTCATTTCACATCGTTTAGATTAATAGATAATACTTATTAAGGATAACAAGGGTATGAGTTATAGTCCATATAATTATCGGACCATGATCCATCGCTAAACTCATAATGATACAAACAAACCCATTCATAGCCGTTATAATAGGTATCTATATTTACTCTTATTCCCTCCTCACACACATTATTAATACACTTATGCCGATCATCATTACATGAATAAGAATCACAACCTACTGTACAAGTGCCATTGGTATTAGCGTAATTCTGACCATTACTGTTTACATCATTAATCGCAAGCTGGTTAGCTTGTGCCTGGCTGACGAAGGAACTGTATGTACCCTGGGCAACCGTATAAGTAACCTGGCTGCCGACATAACCAGGAGGACAGTCATTACGGGTGAAAGTGCCGCTTTGAACGGTATTGTAATAGGCTCCTGATCCCGGAGGGCATAAATCACTTTGCCCTGCATCGGACCATCTTGTTTGCAGGTAAGTTGTACTGCTTGGGTTAATATCTGTCTCCTGGATAAATAAATGCGGGTTAGGATCGCCGCTTACAATAGCACAATACGAGGCAGCCCCTTCCTGCCAGATCCATAAAGGTGTGGCATCAGGAATACAAACTGCCGTTGGGGAACTGTTGGCATAGGCATCCCCATTAGCGGCAATTTCATCCAGTGCTTTTTGATTGGCAGCAGCCTGGCTGACAGTGGATGAATATCTTCCGGCAGGAACAGTGTAGGTTACCACACCTCCAATATAGCCCGGGCCACAGCTTTCTGTGGTGAAATTTTGTGATTGCTGGGTATTATAATAGAGCAGTATACAACTTCCATTGCTATTGGCATATGCCTGCCCGTTAGTAAGCAGGTAGGCCTCGGCCTGTGCATCAGCATCCTGCTGACTTATAGCAGAAGTAAACATATTTGCAGGAACCGTGTAGGTCACATTACCACCGATATAACCTGCTCCGCAATTATTCCTGGTGTAAACTTCAGAAATTAATTTATTGCTGTAAGTACCCGGGCAACCGTTCTGCTTGCCAGAGGAAATATTATTATACTCATACATTTTAACAATATTCCGGTACTCATCTTTCACAAAAAGGAGCCTGCCCAGTTTATCATACTCATAATAGACAACCCGGTTATTCTCATCACACTCAGATGTCTTTCCAATCAATGGATCATACGTGGTACTCCGCATTCTTGCGGTTTTAGGATAAAGCCTTAATTCATCAACGCTGGCATTACCACCTGTAACCGTAACGGAACTTGCTCCCTGGCTGATTTCATATTCATAATAAGTGAACCCATTAATGGTCGGGGCCGATTTGGTGAGGGTGGCGGTTCCGCCTGTTACGTTTACCAGGGTTGTTCCGTTTGTTGCCCAGAAGGATACAACATGCGGCTTGCCTGTAACGACAGATGAAATATAGGATATACTGCTGGTCAGATTAACAGACCTGCTGCCCGTTACAGCTGAAGTAGAGTTATAAGTGGGTGACCCTCCGCCAAAACCAACATTCAAAGTCCATCCGATCCATCCGCTGGCTGCATCCTCAAAACTGGCATAAGCATATTTATCAATCACTGGCTCAGCATTAATCAAAGATGCAACAATATACTTATCATTATAGCCATACATATTGGCAATGGTCCTGCCTCCTTCATCTTTCAGACCTTCAAGATTGCCCCCATTCCCATAGGTAAATGTTTGGGTTTGTTTATACTTTGAATAATCAGTGGCACCACCTAAACCAGCATAAGGAAGGAATCCAAATCCACCGCCGGGTAAAAATCCGGTTGGTTGGGGTTTATCAAACCGCTGTTCAATAATGCGGTAAGGTTTGATATCCCCTGAAGGCAGAGTCGAGAACTCAGTGGCAGTCTCATTAAGTGCAAACCATGCATCCGTATAAGGCCAGGTAAAATAATACGTGTTATTATCAATAGTGAAATTGTAAGCAAAGCTGTTGGTGGGTATCAATAATGTACCTGTTGCCACAGGAACAGAAACCATATTATTAGTCTTCAACTGATCAATAACACCGCCGGTAAAATCAGATGAATACAAATTATACTTGCTGATCTTATCTCCGTTACTCTGAATAGTGGTAACTGATTTTACTTCATAGTTATCCAGGTTGTAGGTATACCTGGTCGGCACCTGGGTGAATTGCTGGGGATCTGTTGAACTATAAATACGTTCATATGAATCTGTCAGTTCCACCCTTCCGGTATACATTGGGTAAAACTCCACTTTCATAGAGCCATTGGAGGATGTCTGGTAATTATTGGGATCATTGTACTGAGCAGGGTCTGACCATGTTGTATTTCGTTGGGAAGAGCTGTTTACCACTTCACATTTACACGAAACAAGGGTTGTAGGCAACCCGCTGGGATTACAATTCAGACCGGGATGACTGCTGCAATAATTGAGAATATTCTTAGCGTATGAAAAATTATAGACATTTTCCGTTTGCTTAACGATATTGCCTGCTGCATTGTAAACAGTTGTTTTCTTGGGAAGCCCATAAGCCCAGGGAGCAAATCGTTGCTTGGCTGTTAAATTGGGATTTGTTGGTTCCCAAACAGCGTAATCGTCCGAGCTGGTGAATTCCTGTACCGTTTTCCCGATAGTTCCCGGATTTTCTACAATCTCCACCCGCTTAAATTGTGCCGGTAGCGGAGCTACTCCATTCAGATCACTGTTATAATAAACTGTATAATCACTATCCCTCGCCTGGTTACCGATACAAGTTAGGGCCAGCGTTACCAGGCCACCCACAACATCGATAACAACAGCTACTATATTCCACGGAGTCGCTGCAACGCATAAGTTTACCACATCCATGATATTGGAAACAATACTGACAATACCCAAAACTGGTCCTGCACTTTCCATGAATTTTTGAAACCCATTCAGGTTGATTGCCTGCTGCATGGACAGGATGCCGGGGTATTGAAATTTCCATGCACAACAGCCGAAAATACCACAGTTACTCAGAGACCATTTATAATACCTGTACTCCGGCTGATAATGACTGCTGGTGAAATTTGAGTTATCCGGCATTTCCAATCCCCATAAAGAAGAAGCACTACCAGTGCCATTCATTACATAATCATACTTTGTGGTTAAAGGGTTTGCACAGTTATTGGAATAGCCCCCATCTGTTGAACTGGTCTGGGATACATGAACACCTCCTACTTCCCGGCTCACACTATTAAGTATGCCGGTATTTTGCTGGTAATCATAAGTAAGTGTTCCCCCTGTAGGATAAATAACCTGCTTGAGCAGCCCGTTTCTTGCAAAATTTGTTTTTGGATTCAGCACTACGCCAGAAACCCCATTCCTGGAAAAGCAAAGCCCTCTCAGCTGGTTATTACTAAGGCTGGTAATAGAACTGTTCAGCGCAATTGCTTCACTCCAATATCCTATGCTGTTATTCCCATTGTAAAACCCCCAGATATCTTTGGCATAAAAGAAAGGAGGAGGCACAAAATCATCAGCTGTACTTGAACCAATATAATAATCGAAAATATAAGGAGGTGTATCCTCCTTCAGGTCGATACCAATCTTCTGAACTGACCGTAAACAAAGCCTTGAAGCCTTTTTCTGGTAGGCTGTAACAGGATTACCATACCTGTTCAGGATAAAATAACTCGTATTCAGTAAATACTTTGAAAGGTAGCGTCCCTGGTAAGTGAAATCCACTGAGGATAATATCTTATCACCGGGCATATCAAAACGGTCAGCCCCATAGTTAAATGTTGCAGTGTGCCCGTCGGGATAAACAATAGAAGAAATAACAGGTGTATAGGAAATAGATCGCTTATGAGAAATAATGGTGTAGTTCTTCTCCCAGTTGTACATAATGTCCTGCCCGGCAATCATATCAACAGTTCTTGTTATATAGTTAAACAGAACTTTGCGGTGAGTGAGAGCATCTTCGATTTCCGTGAGATACCAGCTACTGATAACAAAAGGATTAACAATCTCAGCAGATTCAAATCCTGACTGATGATACACTTTATCTCCGTTAAATTTGGGCTGCTTTTGCAGGTAGTTCAGGCTTTCATCGCAATATCCCCCCCTGAGCACTTTTGTCACACCCTGATTAGCAAATCTGTAAATCAATCCATCAACATCTTTGATCGTAAATGAAGATATCCTTGTGCGAAAACCCGAATTGATCAGGTTAGCATCCTGCTGGAAGGTGATCAGCATTTTGGTATCGCCCAATGATTGGGCCACTCCTATATTGGTGGGATCCAGCACAAACATACCGGCCTTCCCATTAAATTGAAACGAGAAATAATCAAGTTGTTTGTCTTCGGCAATCACATTATGCTGCGTATATTGCTGATTCTTCCAGCCATAGATGGGGTATTTAGTCAAAGCGGTCGGGCAGCCACCGTATGCAGGCTTAGTGGCGTAGAGAATACCAGATGGATACCTGGTCAGGTCAGACTCTGTACCATTACCATCTCTTTTATATTGATCGTCAGGTTCACCAACCTGCATCCTTACAATTGCTCCGCCAGCCACCATGCTCCAACCCTGGCCAACACTGGATGCAATATCATTTACTTTTAATCCTCCACCTGAAGTATATGATAAAGCAACAACAGCATTCAAACGGCTTTTATCATCCTGCCAGTTAAACATTGGTACAGAAAAAGTGGCACTTCCGGTTTGTACGTTTACCTGGGCACAAACCTTACCTGAAAAAAATAAGAGTAAGAAGAAACCCAAAAATAGTTTTTTCGACATAGTATTATTTTTATTTCTGCTGGTCATGGATACTGTTCCTAAAAGTTATAACCCACCCTGAATAACACAGGCTGTGTAATTGGTATTTGGCGATACGAAAGAAAATCCCACAACAACTGAAGCTTCATTTTCTTAAAGAATTTCGTCTTAAGTGAAACATTTTTACTCATTCCAATCAATCCGCTTTGCTGCCAGGCACTTAATTGGCTCAGTTGTATTACGCTGTTAAATACGTTACGGTAATTCTGCTCATAACCACCTGTCAGCCAGAATGAGCCTTTAATCTTCCAATCAATGAAACTTCTGATTCCGACACCCTGGCTGGTTAGCTTAATTTTTTGCCAGTTCTCTCCCCACCCGATTTTATAACTGGCGCCGAGGCCTATTATACTTTTATCATTTAATTTATAGCCCACTGATAATCCCATATCAGTCGTTACCGGAAAATACAGTCGTGCCTTTTGGGATTGGAAGTTGCTTCCAAACTCCAGTCTCTTTGCAAACGATTTAGTTTTCTGAGAGTTAGGTTTAAAGTCAGGCATAGTTACCTCTCCTTTACCTGCAGGAATTAGTCCCGAAAGGATGTTCTCAAACTTACCCGTTTGATTTTGCACAGCTCCAATATTTTGTTGCAGTCGGGCTAATGCATTGGGATCGCTGGTCACTGCTTGCTGCAGAAATGAACTCAGCTGCATTCTTGTTTGAAGACCGGCAAATCCTGCCTGGTTTGCAGTGTTTGCTGAACCAGCGGGCATTGGGAACAAACCTGCCAGCATCGAATTCTTCCGCATAAAGTCTTTGAAGAGTTTTGTTTTACTGAGTAACTCAATCGCCTTCTTCTCCGCTTTCTTTGAATCCTTCAGGGTTTCCTTATACTCGTTCACCTGCTGGGCATAGTAATAGACTTCCTTATTCAGTTTTTTCAATTCTTTGGAAAAACCGAATTTGCTGAGCTGATCTTTTAAGTATTGCTTTCTTTCTTTAATAAACTGTTTGATCGCTTCCGCCTGCTGAAATTTGTCTTTTAATCCATCCACGCTTGTCATCGCCGCTTTTAATTTGGCAGCAGCTTCTTTTCCTTTTGCCAGGAGTTCAGGATTGTTTTGCAGGAATTTGAGTGAAGTGATTAATGTATCTAATTTCGGAATGTATTGTCCCGCTGTACCGCCTTTGAGTTTTTCTTCCAGGCCTTTATATTTTGCCGCTGCGTTTTGAAACAATTCCTTCGCTGCTGATGAATCGATTTTCATCAGCTTAGCTCTCATCTTTGCTTCCTGCTTCTGAAATTTCGCCAGAACCCGTTCCGATTTTTTGTCCAGCTTATTGCTGAGGTTTGCAGCCTGAGCTCCGGCCTTGTCAACATATTGCAGTGAAATTTTTTGTTGGAGTGTATCAGCTTCCTGGCTATACAGGACCGCATAAATAAAGAATGAGAATACAATAAAAAAGAAACGATGCAAAGCGGATTTCATAAGCAATGTGCAATGAATAATGGCCTGTTAAATGTCCGGCGAACTTTGTTATAAAACAATTTCTAAGCTACCTTCTTTGTAACTGAGTCCTATTCCACCACAACTGAGTTGAAATGAAGTATAACTGAGTAAAAAGAATCGTTTTGATTTTTCATGTTGCCAAAAGAACAATTTATAAGATCACGGGAATATGATTTTTAGAAATACCGTGAAAATAATATGAGCTCATATTATTTTCACGGTATTTTTTCCCTTTTTTAACGGTATTTATATTCTCCTGATTTTTGAATTATAGTTTCACCTATAGGTATTCACTACCTGAGAAGCGGGCTGCCGAAAATTCCGGCACTGATGATATCCATATTCTTTCACTTTTCTGCTGCTGAATCCAGGAATGAGTTGAAAAAGTAAAAAAACCTGCCCTCAAAATTGCTTTCGTTTATAATCCGTTTCAATTATATTCAGGCAATAACAAAAGAAGAAAAACAGCAACCAGGTTCCTGGTTCTGCCTGTATTGTGAAAAATGGATACCCTGCCGATAATATTGGCTTTATCTATATACTACAGAAACGGTGCAGCAGGATTCGATTGCGGGTAATTTGCAAATGCTGTCAGCATTGGTATAACCATTTTATGGATTTCTCCCGGTCAAGACGCTTATTTCCCTGCTCTTCTCAATACCGCCTCCATAAAATAATAATCTGCATAGATCAGCGGAACATCCACCTCGCCATTAAAGGGCTTATTCCCCGTGCTGTGCAAAAGCAGGAAACCATGATGAGTTCCGGCAATGGCCCTGTACTGTTTGTACAGGTTCTTAATTATTGAATCGGAAAAATCCAGGTAGGTTTTTTTGTTGCCTGAATAATTTTTTAATTCATACAATCCAGAGGCTATGATAGCAGCAGCTGAGGCATCACGGGGTTCCCTGGAAATATCGTTCGCATCAAAATCCCAGCAGGGTATTTTATCGCCGGGCAAACGGGGGTGATGCATCAAAAAATCGGCGATGTTCTCTGCCTGCCGGAGGTAAACAGGATCCTTTGTTTCCCTGTAACACAGGGTATACCCATACAGTGCCCAGGCCTGGCCCCTCGCCCAGGCAGATCCATCAGCATAACCCTGGTGAGTGCTGCCCCCAAGTGGCTTACCTGTAATTGAGTCATAGTCGATAACATGATAAGAACTAAAGTCGCTGCGAAAATGATTTTTCAGGGTCGTGTTCGCATGTGTGACAGCGATTTTGTAATAAGAAGAATCCCCGCTCAGCCTGGTGGCAGCAAATAGCAGCTCAAGATTCATCATGTTGTCAATGATTACAGGATATTGCCATTTACCAAAATCCCAGGAACGGATACAACCGGTCTTAGCATTGAATCTCGTTGCCAGTGTGGCTGCTCCCTGTATAATTTCATTTTTATACTTTTCATTATTCGTAAGCCGGTAGCCATTGCCATAACTGTTATAGACTTTAAATCCCACATCATGTGAATTCCGGTTTTGGGGTTCCCGTTCCATCAATGCAGTAAATTCTTCTGCTTTTATTTTCCACGCATTTTTGCCCGTATACTCATACACGAACCATAACATACCCGGGAAAAAACCACTGGTCCAGTCATCAGAAACAACCAACCGGAGTGAATCATTCCGCAGGGTCCTCGGGAAAACCAGCCTGTTATTACGGCCGGCTACAGATTCATTATAAAGTTGTGAAACCTGTTTTTCAACTGCCCTGAAAATCTTCTTTGTGCTTTGTGCTTCAGTAGCAGCGGCTGAAATGAGCAGGCCACAAACAAGTAGTATATTCTTACATGACATAAGCAACATGAGTTATTTTTTCCTTTTCACATCCTTTAATTGCGCCAGATATAAGGAAACCGGTTGCAGGCCCGGCTTATTTTGTCCTTCCCATTCTGCATCAGGTCTTCCGGTCAGTCTCCCGTCATATTTTTCTCCTTTCAAACCAATAACATAGTTTTTTGCAGAAGCCCAGGGGTTTTGAATAGCGGCTTTCCTCACTGTGCAGTTCCAGATGACCTGGTTAGCCCCTGCCCATCCATGACCCGTGCCCCAATTACCTCTGTCCTGTACATTGATCTCCCCGTCTGTAATAATATTATCAAACAGAGTTCCGGTGGCCCAGCGATGATGAGGACCGATATCTGCCTTTGTTTTCTCTGCTTTACAATTATAAAAAACATTAGGACCGCAGACCCTGGCGCCGGTTACAAAATCATGTCGGCCTTCGGAAGCAAAACAGTACATAAAAAGATTAAGCTGCCCGTCATTATTAAAAGAATAACGGCGGCTGCCGGTGATCTTTGATTTTGGTTCCAGGTAGTTGCAGAAACTCACGGTTATGTTTCTTGCCTGGTAACCCAGGTTTACACAGGAGTATCCAAAATATTTTGCCGTTACTTTTGTCACCCAGCCATTCACAACCCTGTTGAAATGTACCGCATCCCAGCCATGATCCTCATCTTCATTACCGGTGTATTCCGACTCGCAAAGAAGATTTTCAACAGCCACATTCCATATCCTGCCCTGGAAATTATATTTATAAACTTTACCCCCGCCATATTGCTCCTCTAATGCCATTACAACCGGGTTGTCAATAAACAGCTTATCCCCTTCTATCTTAGTAATCACTCTTTCATAGTGCAAACCATATTCTTCCGGCGCCCATTGCCTGATGGTGCTGTCCCTTTTTTCAATTTCATTCATTCTGATCGCATTGATCCAGTTCTCCGTAGCCGGCCTGAACAGGATGATGCTGTCTCCCTTTTTTAACCCCGAAGCATTTTCCACCCTAAATGATTTGGCGCCAACCGGCACATAAGTATCAATGATCTTTACTCCTGAGTTTTTAACCTCTTGTAATTCGCCTGTTCCCGTAACAGCAATGAGGGTCCGTTGCCCCTTGCCGGTTGCCACGAGTTTCGTTGATTCACCTTCACCCTTGAGAACAATTCCTCCCGATCTGATGCGAATAGTTCCGGCTATCAGATAGGTTCCCTTTTTTAATAAAACAGCACCGCGAAAACCATTTTTTTGCAGTGGCATTGCAGCCACTTCATCAATGGCAGCCTGTATTAATTGCTGGTGGTCTTTGCCTGTTGGTTCAACCACTTTTACTACCGGCACCAACGGTAAATTTTCACGGTTTTTCTTATAGCCAACCCCGCTGAAGTCAGGTATCGTATTTCCCTGCTCATCGGCTGCATATGAGAGACTTCCGTCTTTTTTACTATTAACGTACCGGGAAGTCCATGACTGTTGTGCTGCGGCTTCAGCGGCAAAAAAGAGCAACAGTAATATTATGTTCCATTTTCGCATAGTCATTTTCCTGTTGAAAGTTGCGGTTGTTGTGAAACTGATTCAATTTTCCTGATCTGTATTGCATTCAGCACAGGCTCCCCTTCTATTGATTTAAAGCTGACCTCAATACCGGAATCATCGGTCACCGCTATTTTTGTTGTTTTAGCGACAGCTGTTGCAGGTCCGTATTGTGCGGTAATATCAAAATTATCCAGCAGCAATTTTCCATTTACATATACATTAAATACCCTCTTCCCGTTCGGTTCAATCCGGTCAGGATCAGAAAGGTTATAAGGTATTTCTTTTATGATTCCGCCCAGCAGTTCTGCAAAATGCAGTTTAAGTTCATATTCTCCCCGGGGCAGATCAAGTTTATATGTTTCAATCCCTATCTGCTGTGTCTGGTAAACGGGATCATTTTCCGTACCGGCTATACTCTTGTCTGTTCCGTAAGGCAGGCGTCCGTTATTCGGGATTCTGAATACCCGGCCGCCGGTGTGCCCCCAGCTTCCCTTTTGATAGAGTTTATCTGGTATCCAGAGTTGCTGCTCATCATCAGTAAAATACCTGTTGGCCCCTAAAAGAATATTCAGCGGCTGAAATGAACCTGTTTTGTCAAAATAGCGGGGCTGAACTAAAAATTGGATACCTGCTTTATCATTGTATATCCCGCCATTCGTCTCTCCCTTTATTTCCAGGTCATTATTTCCATTGATAAAGGGCACCACCCATTCACACAAACCATTTACTGTTTTCCTTTTCCCGGCAGTTTTTCCATTGACAAATAATTCAGCTTCTTTGATATTGGTAGCTGCCTGCACCAGCCTGGAACAAGTTACGTTATTACTGTCTGCCATGCCTGCGGCAGGCTGTGTTCCCAGTATTTTTATAAAAGGTTTCTTGGATAACATCGCTTCGTAATAGTAATAAGGGTCCTTCGGTTTGCGGTTCCATTCCATCAGCCCTTTATTATTGATATGTGGCATCGACTCCGTCCTTGTTTCCGAATTAAAGTCTGCAAGGTTCCAGATCATCGCGGCAGCGACAAAAGGACGCTTCAGCATTTCTGTTAAATAGTATTGATGAAACAGGGTCGTATATTCAACGCTCTTATCAAACCGCACCGGGTTTGTACTCCGGATACGGGGATCGGCATCAGCGCCATATTCTGATACAAGCACTGGTGTGGAAGGATGCCGGGTATGAAAACTGTCTAAGAATACAGGAAAATCCTCAAGTTTTGGACCATACCATCCTGAATATAAATTCCAGCCGGTGATCATTGGGATATTGATCAGCCCGGCTTCATTATACCGGTTGTAATCACCGTGATGCGCCATCATCGTATACCTGGACGGATCTTCTTTCCGTGTTATACTATCCAGTGATTTTGCCAGTTTTGCAACTGACCTGAAATAAAGCTTTTGCTTCTCTTTTTCGGCATTGTAATGGGGCTTCAATAAGACCTCGTTCATGTAACACCAGATAATAACACTCGGATGGTTGAAATGCTGGCGGATCATTTCAACCTGCATATTCATACAATTGTTGTAGAAATTTTCTGTCTCTGTTATTTCATTCACCACGGGTATTTCTACTGAGGTTAATATACCCAGGCTATCACAGGCTGCCAGCACGGAGGGATCCTGCGGGTAATGTGCCACCCGTAAAAAATTGCCTCCCATTTTTTTTATCAGCACAATATCTTTCACTGCAAGACTATCAGGCACTGCGTTACCCATACCTTTATAATCCTGGTGACGGCTGGTGCCTATCAATTTACACGCCTTACCATTGAGAAAAAAACCTTTTTCCGCATCAAAATGAAACCAGCGGATACCCAGGGGGCAGGTCTCCCCATCAAGCAGTTTACCTGTTGTTTTATCCCGTATCTCATTTGTTACAGTATATAAGTAAGGAGATTCCGGCGACCAGAGTTGCGGGTTCCGGATATTGAGTGGCAGTTGGGTAATTGTTCGTTCAGATCCTGCCTCAATGCTCAGCGTTTGCACAGTACGGCTAATAATTCTCCCGGATTTGTTTTTAATAATACTGGCAATGCTTATTTGTTCAGCGACCGCTTTGTTATTAGTAATAACAGCTTTTACCTGTACGGTAGCTTTTCCTGCATCAACCCGGGGAGTGCTGATATAAATTCCCTTCGTATTATCCTGTACCGAGAAATGAACAGGATCTGTGATAAGCAACCATACATCACGGTAGAGGCCACCATAGAAAGTAAAATCAGCGGATAGCGGAGGAATGTCCTGGTCATAACTATTATCCACTTTTACCAGTATCTCATTCTCCTTCCCTGGATTAACCAAATGCATGAGAGGGATATAAAAAGCAGCATATCCCCCTGTGTGCCCACCGGCTTTCTTCCCGTTTACAAATACCTCTGCCACCTGGCTGGCACCTTCAAACAAAAGGAATAGTTGCCTGTCTTTATATTTTTCGTCTATAAACAAACTGTGCTTATAAAACCCGGCACCCCGGTAATAGCCCGGCACATCATCCATTACATCTTCTGCATTCCAGGTATGCGGAAGATTGACTGTTTCCCATTTTAACGGAGCTGTTTTATTTTCTTTACTAAACTGCCAGCTGTTATTGACAGGAATAATAGTACGTTGTGCAAGCAAAGCCCCTGCGAACAGAGTACTATATAGGGTAAGAATAAATTTCAAAGGATCAGTTATTTTGTTTTTCAAATTGTATACCCGACAGGTTGAAGCCACCCTTGACGACCATCACCCTGAACCTGTTTATTCCTTCATGCAAAGGGATGCCCTTTACAGTCACCTGTTTCCACACCTGCATACCACCGGTTGAGGGAACAGCTACATTGCCGGTAATATTTTTTCCGGATTCATATAGTGCTATTTCAGAACCCTCCTTTTCAACAGCTATCATGAATGAAATATGATAGGTGCCTCTGGATTTTACCTCCACCGTGTATTGCATCCATTCTCCGTCTTCTGTATTGAACACATAATAATCTTCCTCATCCTTTTGAATATCCACAGCATCATTGCGATAGGAATGCCCCCTGTTGCCTTCTGTATTTACACCCGGTGTGTATTGATACCTGGCTGAGTCTTTATCATAATAAGCAACTCTTTGGCGCCCCATATCAAAATCAACTGCCCGTACAAACGATTTATCACCGATACTATTCACTTTAAACGGGCGGGTGTCTTCCTGCTGCACCTGCCTGATCATTGCATCCACCACATCCCTGTGAAGTATATTGTTTGTAATCTCCAGATTTGTTAACAATTGTTGCAGCGTAATCCACGCTTTCGTTTCTGATGGTTTGGGGCCTTTCCCGGACCAGTAAGCTAATAATTCATCATATCCCTCCGGCCGCTTTATTTCCAGCGGGTTATTGATTCCCATTTTCTTTAACTGCCACCAGGCCCAGCCAATCCCATTTTCTTCAGCCAGTTTTATTGCTTCCGTGAACCATGTATTTGAATTTTCTCCCGACTCACCCAGCCATAATGGTATTTTATATTTATCCCGTAATTCCAAGAATCCTTTAATTGAATTAATGGTATTAAAGTTGCCGTATTTATGAAAACTCAGCACCATATTGTCATCCCAGGGTGGTAATATCCCTCTGTAGTTATTACCGAAACCATTTCCCTCTATGATAATAATATGCTTTTTATCAACTTCACGTATTGCTTTAGTAATAGCAACCATCAGGTCTTTCAGGGGAATATTTTTTGTTTCCGAAATACCCCTGAAGTCATTTTTCGGATCTTCAAAACCCCAGTTGGGCTCGTTGAGAATATCATAGCCGCCAATCCAGGGTTCGTCAGCATACCTCGCTGCCAATTTTTTCCAGAGTGCAATTGTTTTTTCTTTATTCGCTTCGCTTTCCCACAAGGATGGCCTGGCCGGATCCCTGTCCGAAATAGGAAGATCATTACCCTGGCCACCGGGTGCTGCATGCAAATCAAGAATGAGATAGATTTTATTGGCTTTACACCAGCTCAGCAAACTATCTGTCATTGCAAATCCCTTCTCTAACCAGGTATGCTGCCCTTTTACAGGCTCCTCATCAGCCGGGAGCGTATATAAATTGTAATGCATGGGCAGGCGGATGGAATTAAAGCCCCATGCTGCGAGCGAATCAATATCCCTTTTTGTTGTGTGGTTTTGTAACCATGCATCATAAAACTGTTTTGTCTTTTCCGGCCCCACCACATCGGCTATTTTTTCCCGGATGCGGTATTGCTGGCCAAGGAAAGATACCCGGAACATGTATCCTTCCTGCAACATCCATCCTCCCAGTCCCATTCCCCTCAGAAGGACCGTCTGCCCTTTATCATTGATGATAGTACTTTCTTTTGCCCGTAAGAACTGGGCCGAGCTGCCTGTAAAAAAGAACAGCAGAAAAAAGAGTGGAATAATTTTTTTTCTCATGAAGACAGGATTGAATACCACTGTAAAATACTACCAGGAAAATTCATCACCACAAAAAAGAGCAGGTGCTTTCTCCATCGTGAAAAGGAAGTCTCCGGTTTTATCCTTTGACTTCACTTTTCAGTAATGAAGGTTTTGCCATATGAAAGCTGCTCTGCTTTTGCCTAATTGATCGTTACCGGCCGCCTGTAAGCAGTGGAAAAATTATCCACCCTGAATTTGTCGGTAATATTATCCAGTATCTGAATTTCCATTTTCCGTGTGCCGGGTGCCGGGTTGTTTAGTAACTTAATATAGACCGTATCCATAGCCTGCACTGCCTTTGGAAATACAATGGAATAGGTGGTATCCGCTGAAGGGATAACCGTTCCGTTTTTATCCACTATATCAAAATCAACTCCCCGTTGAGCAGGACCTGTTATACCAAATGTTGATACAGCGTATGTGGCTACAGCATCATAATCCCTCGTATACGTTGAATAAAACTGAACGGGGAATTTCAGCAATGCTGTCTGGGACCTGGAAACGGTGACAGCAGTATTGTTATTGGGTACAAACACTGCGTAATAATGATGCTCCAGTTCTTCCACTCCCTTTGGATAATCCTTTTTTTCGCAGGAAGCCAATACAATAAGTCCTGCCACAGCTGTAATAAAATATTTTATCGATCTCATGAGTTTGATTTTTATTGTTATTGCCAATTAGGATTTTGTACCACATTTCCGCCGCTCAGGGTTATTTCATTAATTGGAATGGGGTACAGGTAATCACGGTCCGTTCTGAAACTGCGGTTGGAAGCCTGCTCCACGATCAATACCTGGTTTGCATTCAGAATAAGCGTATTCTGGTTAGTTCCCACCCATTCAGCAGCAATGAATTTTGCACCCAGTATTTCCTGCGGCAGTAGTACTTCTGCCATTTTCCAGCGGATCAGGTCATCATAGCGGAAGCCTTCCATTGCCAGTTCTACTGTCCTTTCTCTTCTTATCTCTTCCCGCATACTGAGGTTATTGGTGGTAACGAAAGCGTTGGTAAGCCTCGGGGCAAAACCCACACGGGTTCTCAGCAGGTTGACGGACAAATTCAGATCAGCATCAGAGATCAGGCCATTCAATTCAAATTTTGCTTCTGCATATATAAGTAATACTTCTGCATAGCGGATCAGTATCCGGTCAACCGTAGCTGCATTCAGCACCTGGTCAGGAATACTAAACCCTTTCTTTGTGGCAAATGCAGAACGGGAACCTAATGATGTTTTGGGAACCCATGGACCCTGGTAAGCTGTTTCACCGGCACGGTAATAAGTGAATGCAACCCGCGGATCACGGTTGTCTAAAATGGTATTATAACTGGTTTCACTTCCTTCTGCCACGAATAACGGTGAAACAGTTGCAGATGCTGTGTTGTCAGTATTCCAGGCGGGAAGTCCGTCGCTATAGAGATACTGGCGGATCAGGTTACGGGTTGGAGCCATCCGGCCGTTCTCCAGGTCGCGGGAGTTATTATGCGCCAGAATAATATTTGTATTACTGACACCATATATTTTGACAAAAATATTTTCAGTGTTGGTTGGACCTTCACCAGCTGCAAGAAACAGGTTACCATAATTATTGAATAAGGTATGGCCCTCACCCATTACTGCCTGGGCAGCAGTTATTGCAACGTTCAAATGATTTTGCCAGTTGGAAGACGGATCATTATGAAATTTTGCACGGGTACCTTCATACAGGGCCACCCTGGCTTTCAAAGCAAGTGCAGTGCTTTTGGTTACCCGCCCGAATTGTGCCGCGGGCAAAGCGGCCCTTGTCGGTAACCACTGTGCAGCGAAATCAAGGTCTGCATAAATGGTATCGATCACTGTTTGTCTCGGTGTGCGGGCCATATACAATTCGGGAGAATTGATATCAAGTGTTTTTAACACCAGGGGCACATCACCATATATTTTTACCAGTTTTGAATAAGCATACGCCCGGAAGAACCTGGCTTCGGCAAAATACCGGTTTTTAATGGCCTGGCTCACGCTGGCCTTTCCGCCTTTCTGCAGAATATTATTCGCCGTGAAAATTTCATCATACCGGTCATTCCAGTCACCACTTTGATTGGGTACCGACCGGTTGCCATTACTGGTCAGGTTGGGACTCTGATTCAAAGCATCGTCTGCACGATTATCGATCCAGTCCGCATCCAGTTCCTGGTAAAGACGGTTCGCTGCATTGATGAGATCCGTTTCTGTGTTCCAGAAATCAGCATCTGTAAAATCTGTTTCCGGGAGACGGTCAATTTTTTTACAGCCGGTGGTGAATAAGCCTGCCAGCAGTATGTAGAAAAGTATATTAAATTTTTTCATTGTTTTGATTGATTATAGTGAAACATTAAGACCAAAAGCAATAGTGCGGAAGAAAGGATAAGCTGTGGCGCTTACGTTATTTCCCACTTCCGGGTCAAATACTTTCAGCACTTTGGTAGATTCCCATAAATCCTGCCCGGAAACATACACTTTCATTTCGCGGATCACATTTTTCTTCATCGGAATTGTATAGCCTAACTGAATATTTTTTAACCGGATATAATTACCGTTCTGTGCCCACCGGTCAGATGGCCTGAAATTATGTGCACTGGTCTGGTACATCCTCGGGAAAAATGAATTGAGGTTATCCGGTGTCCAGCGATCCATATGAATAGTCCAGGGCATATCGGCCGTACCGAGAATGGGTGACAGTGTTTCTTCACTGATCAGGAATTTTCTTTGCAATGCTCCCTGGAAGAAAGCGGAGAAATCAAACCCTTTCCAGGATAAACCAAGATCAAATCCATACGTATAACGGGCATTGGTGGTACCCAGGTACACAAGATCCCCGGGATTATCAGGTGTGCCGTCGCCGGCGTTGATTACACCATCTTTATTCTGATCCAGGTATTTGATATCGCCTGCTGTATAATTGGCAAAGAAAGGATACTGAACAGATGCTTTGTAATCATTGGCCGCCTGTGCTGAAGGGAAATATCCATCGGTTTTATATCCCCATACACTATTCAGCGGGTATCCTTCCAGTAAACCTATCACCCCGCCGTTACCAATTGAATTACGTCCGTCATATTTCACGAGTTCGTTCTGGTTGTCGGAGATATTGAAACCGGCGCGATAGTCCAATTTACCGATCCGGTCCCGCCATTTCACATCAAATTCCCATCCCCAGCTTTTTAGCTCACCAACATTCAGAGGAGGAACGTTTACGCCAATAATGTTCGGCAGGTTCAATGTAGCCAGCATGTTCTTATTCCGCTTCAGGTAATAATCGGTTGTAAGTGTCAAACGGTTATTGAGCATACTGAGATCAACTCCCAAATTAGATTGCTGCACTGTCTCCCACGTTTTTTGAGGAGAAGCCAGTGTTGACTGGTATATGTATTGGGTCCTGACTCCGTTAAACACGAGGTTATTGGTGCCGCTGATGCCACTGGTGAGTAAGGGAATATAATCATACAGACCAAGCACGGATCCATTACCAAGCTGCCCCCATGATAAACGCAGTTTTGCGCTATTGATAAATTTCACTTTTTGCATGAAATTTTCCTCGCTGAATCTCCAGGCA
The DNA here is from genome assembly GCA_002400415.1 of Chitinophagaceae bacterium UBA4411. Taxonomy (GTDB): domain Bacteria; phylum Bacteroidota; class Bacteroidia; order Chitinophagales; family Chitinophagaceae; genus CADEDV01. The sequence goes on along the minus strand of DGQP01000015.1, from coordinate 248,793 downwards.
GCTGAAAAAGAAGGGAACAATTGCCAGCGGTTTTCCGGCGCGAGCCTTGAACTGCCGTCATACCGGTAAGAAGCTTCGAACAAATAACGTCCTTTGAAGTTATAATTCAGACGGCCAAAAGCAGAAGCCAATGCCCATGTTTCCACCACATCCCTTGTTGTTTTGGTGAGAGGGTCGGCAAAGTTCATACTGAAGAAAGTGTTGTTGATCATGCTCTGTGCAGTCGCCTGTAATTCATCCTTACGGTATTCTTCATATTGTCCGCCCTGCATCAGCGTAAATGAATGATCCTTCACTTTAAAATTGTAGGTTAAGAATGCCTGGCCGTTATTCTGGAATCCTTTGTTTTTGATCAAACGCATTGTGTTGGGTGCATTGATCTGGAAACGGACAGTGTTTACGCTACGGCCATACCAGAAAATAGTACGGCTGTTGTTTTCCATATTATAATTATTCTGGTTTCTCCAGGCAATCACATCAAGTGTAAGCCCTTTCACAACATTTTTCACCTGCATATTGATCCGCCCGGTAAAGGTTTCATAATCCCTTGTTTCAAGGCCGGCATTTTTTTCAATATCCACCGCATTAATCTGCAGATCACCATTATACATCTGGCCGGTAACATCCTCGGCAGGAGTATATAAACTCTGCCGGGTGCGGCTCCTGTAAAGACGGTTAATAATCTGGTCCGTTCCAAAAGAATTTTCTCTCACATAGGAACCGATATATCCGGCCGTCATTTTTAAGCTTATATATTTATTCAGTTCAGTATTTACATTAAGTTTCAGGTTGTACCGTTTATTATCATCCGGACCATAACGAAGTACTCCGTCTCTTTTATAGTAACTGCCTGATATCAAATAGGTGGTATTTTTTTCACCACCGCTGATTGAAATGGATTGATTTTGCATGTGATTGATCTTATCCATTCCTTCCTTGATCCAGTTGTTATTACCATAATATTCCCAGCGGTCAGCCGTTGGATTGGGGCGGTAAGAGAAATTGGGGTTACGGAGCCATTCATACTGCTCAGCATTAAATTCCCTGGCGCCTGTAGCATTGAACCTCGCTTCATCAATCAATGTTTGTTCATCCCAGGAATTAAGCCGTTGTGGTTGTCTTGCAGTGATATTGATTCCGTAATAAGAACTCACATTGATCCTGGTCTTACCAACCGAACCTTGTTTGGTAGTAACCAGGATTACCCCGGCGGCAGCCCTTGCTCCATAAATAGCTGAAGCGGACGCATCTTTTAATACTGAGATTGATTCAATATCGTTGGGATCAAGCAGGTTGATATCCTGCTCTATACCATCAACCAGCACAAGTGCAGAAGCAGCATTGGAAGAAGAAAATCCCCGGATACGTATCCCGTATCCTTCATCACCGGGCTTACCGCTGCCGCGAAGCACTGTAACACCCGGCAACACACCCTGCAGGGCACCGGTAACATTCGGAACCGGGCGGTTCACCAGGTCTTTCCCGGACACCTGCGATACGGCGCCACTCAGGTTCACCTTTCGTTGACTACCATATCCCACCACCACTACATTCTCCAGTGCCTGGGGGTTTTCGATCAACGTTACGTTGATCATAGGACGGTCGTCAACAGTTTCTTCTTTGGACAGGAAGCCAACATAAGAAAAATTAAGTATGCTACCGGACGAAGCCATAATCGCATACTTTCCTTTGCTATCAGTTGAAACAGCAGTAAGTGTCCCTTTTACAGAAACATTTGCCCCGACAACCGGGACCCCTTTTGCGTCACTGACGACCCCTTCCACCTTTTTAGGTTGGGCAAAAACGGAAACAGAAATGAGTTGAAAGAAGATAAAAAACGAAAAAATATGCGCTGGTGTCCAGAAAGAAAACCTTAGCGCATTACGGGTAGGTTGAACATTCATAAAGCAGCAATTTTGTTTATGGGCTCAAAATTGCCTCTCAAATCAGGCGTTTACCAAAAAAAGTACCACGCCAAAACCACTACAAAAAAAAATAATTAAATTGATTATCAAATATTTATAAAATATCTTGATACGTCTCGGTTGGTTACGGTCATTTTGGAGCATGAAAAATGATCAGGATGTAATCTTTATAAGATGGTCAAAGAGATTAGTCTCGTTGGGTAACCCGAGTTTTTTCCGGAGCCGGTAACGGCTTGTTTCCACCCCCCGGATTGAGATGTTCATCAGTTGGGCAATTTCTTTGGACGTCAAATTTAACCTGAGGTAGGCCGCCAGTTTAAGATCAGATGTAGTGAGAGATGGACACTTCTCTTTCAGTTTTTTCAGGTAATTGGTATGGACGCTGTCAAAGTGAACAGCAAATTGCTCCCACTCCTGGTTATGATCAAGTTCTTTATCAATAAGCCGGATGATCTTTTGAAACTGCCTGTTGGCTTTATCGGTGTCGGGGATTCCTTTATATCCCACCAGGTCTTCCTTGATTTTCGACAGCATTTCCTTTTTTTGTACCAGGTTCATTGCAGATGAAGCCAGTTCGGTGTTCTTGTATTCCAGCTCCGACTGGAGTTTTTCATTCTTCAACTGGATGATCTGTGTCTCATTATCCCGCATAGCCAGCTGGTGCTGCAACTGCAGTTGTTTTTGCTCTTCATCATACTTACGCTGCTGCTCCTGCAGTTTCAGCCGCTGCAGCCGTTTATATTTTCGCTGCTGACGTTTATAGAAAAGCCGGAGCAGGCTAAAGAATATGATACTATATAAGGTGTAAGCCCACCAGGTTTGGTACCAGGGTGGCAATATATTAAAAGAAAAAGTGGATGCAGCAGACTCATTATCGGGATTATTACGGCATTTCACCCTGAATACATAATTGCCCGCGGGCAGGTTGGTATAATCTTTTTCCGTCTTATGGCTCCAGCCTGACCAGTCCTTATCAAAACCCTCCAGCCTGTAGCTATATTCTGTGTTCTGTTCCTGGCCAAATAAAGCCGATGAGAACTCGAAATGCAGAGAGTTGTATTTGTATTTTTCGGATGGGACAGAGGAAAGTGTATTGTAGCCTCCGAAGACCAGTTTGTCTTCTTTTCCAATAGTCTGCACTTTACGGATAAGCACATGCAAGGGCAGCCGGTTTTTTTTATACAAAGCATAATTAACATGAAAAAAACCTTTCTCAGCAGCGATCAGTACATTATTGCTGTCGATTACCAGAACATTTTCAAAGCCGCCCGCCATGATCCGGCCATCAATTTCAGGGATTGGGATAATCTTTGGCTCCCTGAAGGATTGATCCAGCACTGCCAGTTTGCGATCCCTGCAAAACCAGATATTACCAGCCATATCTTCTTTGATATAACTTATCGGTACCTTGCCTAATTGTTCTTCTAACCGGGCTGAATGTACGAAGTCCTTTTCCAGTTCATCATATTCAAAAATGCCGTTGTCTGTGGTTAAAATGATCCTGTCTTTTAGTTTAAAGACCTTGTTATGGTTACTGGATAGTATTTTCTTTTTGTCAGGATAGCGGGAAGCTGTCTTTACTCCATTCTTGTCGAAACTGATACTGTAGATTCCTTTATAGGGGTGTGCAATCCAGAGAATATCTTTCCCTATGGCGACAAAACGGGCAGATTCGACCTGTGAGTTTACTTCCGGGTTCGCTATCCTCCCACCCTGGTAATTGGCAAAACTGATTCCATTGTAGGTACCCGCCACCAGTATTGCCGAGGGTTTTTGGTTGTACAAAGGCTGAAAACCCCAAAAGCCAGTTTTGGTGTCCAGCGGAATTGCTCTATTACCCTCAATAATAAAGGCGCCTTTATTATGCGCCAGCATCAATTTATCATTTACAGGGGACAGGTTCCATACCTGTCCCTGCGAATTTTCAACAAAATCAAATTCACCTATCGTGTAACTGATATCCTTAGCTGCTTTATCAAGTTGGATACGGTATACACCTGTTGATACACCAAGATATAATTTGTCCTGGTAAATGGCCGAAGTATACCCTGAATTCCGGTCGTCTTTATCCGGGAAGATGTTACGTATGGCATTACTATAAGACACCAGATCAATGCCATTGTCAAGCCCCAGCCAGAGGTTCTTATCCCTGTCCAGCATCACACCCAGTACATTATTATTCTGAATGCCCTCCTGTTTCGTGAACCGTTGAATGAACCGGCCCTCCTTATTAATAACAATACATCCCCCCAGGTTCGTTGATAATGCAATCCTGTCGGCAGAAATCATACAGGCAGATGAAATATTTTTCAGAGCTGCATTTTTTATATCCGCCGTTTCAAAAGGAACAATTGTATCGCCATGAAGTATAAATAATCCATGTGCAAGTGAAACCAGCAAAACACTATCCCTCCCAAAAGGCAATGCTGTCCGCAACAGCAGGTTGTCTTTGGGCAATTGCCCGGTTTTAATTTTCGGAAGCCACCGCCCCCCGGAATAATGCGCATATATCATCCCTTTGTCACTCTCATAGGCAAGCAGCTGCCCGTTCACAACACCCAGAAAACCCCAGTTCACACTGTTATAAACAGTGACTTTCTGGCCATCGTACTCTAATATTTTTTTGTTAGAACGGAAGAAGACCTTTTGTTGAAAAAAACAAATGTTCCAAACATCAGCAAAATCATTATCCTTTTCGGGTATGAGTTTATTCAAAGAAGTATAAAACAATTCGCCATCAGGACCGGCTGAGAAATAACCAATCTCACCCTGGCCACCGGTATAGACCCTGTTACCAGCATCTACTGCAACAGACCGGACAATTGTTTTATTGGGAAGCTGGTAAGTGCGCCAGAAAGTGCCGTCAAAACTCAGCAGTCCGTCATTATTAGCAAAATATATAATTCCATTTTTATCCTGCGCAATATTCCAGTTCTGGCTGCCGGCAGCATATGCTTTCTTACTATAATTAACGATATGGGGAATGCCAATGGTATTCTGGGCAGTAAGACACAGCACCTGGCAAAAAACAGTTATAAGCAGCAATATAAATTTCAATGGCACTCTGGCTTTCACGCTGAAAAGATAAAGCAATCTGATAAAACCAGCGCCTCCCCCTGTAAATATAAATGCCCCTTACTATACAGCAAGGGGCACGTCCGGAACCGTCCTTATAAAAATCAGTTTTTTGCCACATCAAATTTTCTGAAAATTGATCGCACGACAGCCTGTATTTCCCGGCTTGTCATATTGCGGCTGTTTACTTCATCAGTTGCCCAGCCCTGCCAGACTGTTTTGTCAGTCCTGGCATCGATCATAGTAATGGTAACCGTTCCTTCCCGTATTGACCTTTGCTCACGATCATATCCCAGGAATTGGGAAGGATAATAGATGGTTGAATACCGGCGGGTATAGGGATTATAAAAAATCCTGGTAAAGGGTCTGGAGTAAACAGGATCATTCTGCTCCTTTACATTCTTTTCCACCAATACATCATAACTCAATAGTATATCAGGTTTGTTTTTCGACTCCCGCCAGCGGGATGTTTTCTCCAGTTCCTTATTTACTGCTTCCCTGATCTTTTGTTCTGCCAGGTCATTACTCCTGTTACGATCATTTCTTCCCTCCCCGTCCTTATCTATCCAGGCAAAAGTTTTATATTTTGTAAAATCTGCCTGATCGTCTTTTTCGATATGTGCTGTGGTACCACAACTTGTCAGCAAAAAGACGATGCCTGCATAACCGCTCCACAGTTTCCAATTCGTTTTCATACACCCTCCTTGTTTATGAATGATTAATGACTGCTCATACATAAACGGGAAAAAGGATGCCACGTTTACTAATACAATGTGAAAACTTGTATTGTTAAAATCAGTGTCAGGTCAGCCCGATCTCGTAATGCTTCTCGGGAATTTCAACATCGGCAAATCCTTTCCTGATGAGCCGCCGTTTGAAATCCTGCTGCACATCATATTCACCGTGCACCAGGAAAATTCGTTTTACCTGCTGTTTATCCTGGCAGGCCAGCCATTGGCTCAGGTCCTCATAATCACCATGTGCACTCATACTACGGATAGCCCCGATTTCTGCGTTTACCTGATGCTCTACCCCAAAAATGCCTACCTCTTTTACTCCATCCAGCAGGCGGCCGCCGAGGGATTTTGGTTCGCAATACCCTGTTAACAGGATTGTGTTTTTACTGTTCTCAATATTATTGCTGATATGATGTTTTACCCTGCCTGCATCCGCCATGCCACTCGCAGAAATGATAACAAAAGGCCCGTTCTGAAAATTCAGCAGCTTAGATTCCTCTACTGATTTCACATATTTCAGGCCGGTAAAATTAAAAGGATCGCTATCTGACTGCATGAGTTTTTGAATCGTCTTATTAAAGTACTGCGGGTACTTTTTAACGATCTCTGTAGCTTCAATACTTAACGGGCTGTCAACATAATATTTCAGTTCCGGCAACCTGTTCTCCACCTCAAGCTGGTTAAGAGCATACAATAATTCCTGGGTCCTGCCGACACTAAATGCCGGCATGATCAGTTTTCCTTTTTTCTGCAAACAGGCTTTCTCGATCCAGCGTAACAATATATCCGGTGTGGTAAGGTGCTCATCATGCAAACTGTTGCCATAGGTTGACTCCATAATAATATAATCAGCCTGGGGAAAATCTTCGGGTGATTTTAAAATAGCGTCCCGGTATCTTCCCACATCACCACTGAAAGTAATATGTGTTTCTTTCCCGTTTTCATTGATCTTAATATTCACACATGCACTGCCAATAATATGACCCGCATCGGTAAACATAGCCTGCACCCCGTCCGTAACATCGAACCACTCTCCATAAGGTGTTTCAAGAAAATGAGAGAGGCTATTCATTGCATCCTCCGTTGTATACAATGGTTTCAGGTAAGGAAGCCCTTCAAGTGCCCTTCGTTTGTTACTATATTTTACTTCATCTTCCTGTATACATGCAGAGTCTTCCAGTAAAACAGAAGCCAGGTCTTTTGTTGCCGGAGTACAAAATATTTTTCCCCTGAAACCGTCTTTTACCAATTTCGGTATCAGCCCGCTGTGATCAATATGTGCATGCGACAGGATCATTACATCCACCTCTGCAGGGTCAAATCCAAAATCGCGGTTCAACTGGTCGGTTTCCTTTCCCAATCCCTGGAACATACCACAATCCAGCAATATCTTTTTCCCATTTCTCAATGTCAGAAGATGCTTGGACCCTGTTACTGTCCGGGCTGCTCCGTGAAATGCTATTTTCATATCTCCTCCGCCTCCTGAAGATGTAATTCAAGATTCCATCCAGGAGATTTTTTAATTAAGAATTATTTTTCTGTTTGGCCTTAAACGACCAGGTAATAAAGAACTCTGCCACTATTTCGCCTTCCTTGTTTGTTCCGACTGATCTTGCCTTAACCATTCTTGCCTCACCCGATGCGATACTCTCTTCAACTGCTTTCCGGAAGAGATCACCATCTTCACACATAAAGCTGGTACGGCCTGTTGCTTTCTTAAAATACTCCGATTCTACCTTCACCACGAGCATGGAAACCGGTGGTTTTCGTTTATATAAATACGCCATTGCCAGCGCACCCGTACTCATCTCTGCCGCCATGCTCAGGCAGGCAAAATAAGTGGAGCGGAACGGGTTTTGCGAAAACCATTTAAAAGGAACAGTTACCACACAGCTTTTTTCATCTGCTTCTCTTACCCTGACTCCTGCAAAAAAGGCACTGGGCAATTTTGATAATAAAAACATCCTGAACTTAACAGGATGTTTCATGAGTCGTATAAATTCGGCAGTACCGGGATTCATTGCAGTATTAATTATCTTTTGTCAAATGCCACAATAGTGGCAACGGCTTTGTTATCGTTAGCATCTGCCTTGAAATAAATTGCCCCGTCACCCGTATTCATGAACCGTGATGAACGGATCAATATTCCCTGCAGGGCTTCATTCACTTTGGCGGCATACGTTGATTGACGGCTGTTGTTGATCGACTGGTTCAGCTGGTCGTAGTTCAATTCATCTTTGCTTACTACAATAGCAATATAATCCCTGTTGCCAATGCTGTCTGCCTCCAGTGATTGTGCTTTGGGGAAAAGACGATAGCCGGTAATACCACAGTACGGTGAGTGTTTGGAAACCGTTTCACCCGGCTTCAGGTAAGGGAATAAAACAAAGCTTCCTCCTTTTTCATCCTGCCCGAAAATATAGATATAACATTCCGTTTCATTTTTTACTTCCATTTTAAAACGGGTACCAACAGTTATTGGCGAAACAGTCTGAAAAGTATTCGCACCGGCAGAACGAAGTTGTATATATTGTTTATCAGCATTATTTACTAAACCGATTGTACATTCCAATGGAATATTTGCTACCGCTGTTCTTTTCGGTAACGGGTCAATACCATATGCTTCCCGTACATAGTTTTTAAAATCCCCATACCTTACCCAACCTACTCCGTTCTTTCCCCATTCCGGCCCCCAGCTGTTCATAATCTGGAAGGCACCACCAAATTTCCGGTCATCATAACCAATCACACACATAGCATGTCCGCCCATTCCCATTTGTGACTCATCCATAGGTCCGGGTTGCCATAACTCCTGCCCCATCATATCCTGCATAAAACTTTGGCCCACCATCATACCAATTGCCACCGGCGCATCTTTAGCCAGGTGTTCTTTAATACCTCTTACACTAATCTCGTTGATATTATCTCCGTTGGTAATACGGGTGAATCCATGAATAACATTTTGTTTTCCCAACTGCCTGTCCTGGGGGCCGGGCAGCCGGTCACAATCCTGGTCACTATAAGGATACTGGCTTAAAGGCACACCGCCATTACTTCGCATTGATTCCATGGCCCTTTGCAGGTAAGAGCCCTGGCATCCTTCCAGTTTGATCTGGTTATATAAATAAGAGGGGCTGAAAACGATCTGGTCAGGATCGGCACCTGTTGCCGCAGCTGTTAAAATTGTTTGTGCTCCATATGCACAACTCCAGGCCACACAACTTCCCTGTTGTCCCTGGTTTCCCCTGGTGGGTGCAAATTTTAATAAAGAAACGGCCTCCGGTAATGGGTTTTTGGAGTCATCATCTTCCAGTCCTTCATACACCGATGCCTTATTAAACTCAGCCGGATTGAAATTATAGCCGCTTTGAGAAAATTGAGAAATGATCTGCTGTACATTACAACCGCCACTTCTTCCCAGCAGGAAATAGGCTCCTGCAGCCAGTACCAGCAGAAAGATAATGCCTTTACCTTTAAACAACCCCAGTAACATTGGCAAAAGCGACATTAATCCTCCCCCTCCGCCAGCACCGGGGAAACTCGGTCTTCTTCCACCACCGCCATCATCGTCTTGTTGGTTAGGATCTACAGGGTCATCAGTCATTCGGATAGGCATAACAAAAGGTTTTGATTAACAGATATATTAAATTTAGCAACTTAACCACAAATAAGAACAGCCCGTGTATGAATTAAAGCAACAATATTTTTTCACAATTCCCTGAACTTTCTTTGCAAAAGAAACGTCACCTTTGGAAATACCTATTACTTTAATATGAAAAAAATATTTCTCTTCGCCGGATTACTTGCCGGTTTAACAGGTTTCGGGCAAATCAGTGAAAAAATAACAGGTAAAATAAAATTTGAACAGGGGCAGACTCTGCAGGTAAGCCTGGAAATGAAAACCACTGTTGCCCAGGAAGCCATGGGGCAATCCATTGACTTCAACGTAGATGGAATGGCTTCCCGTTCATATAAAGTTACAAATACCACAGACGATAACAACACCCTTCACCATGAAATGAAAAAGATCAGCTTCAATTTCGATGGCATGGGACAACAGCGTTCTTTTGATTCGGATACTAAAAAAGACCTTGACGGGCCTTTTGGTAAACCTGTTAAAGACATACTGGGCAAAACATATGATATGATCATTGACCCCGCTGGGAAAGTATTAATGGTGCAACCAGAAAAAATAGAAACCACTCCCGGAGATGACAGGCTGCGGATCGTGATGGAAATGCTGAAAGACCTGTTGGGTACCGTACAACCACCTGCAAAAGGAGATGCCAGTTTTTTCAAAGTGTTACCGGATAATGAAATTGGGAAAGGTGAATCATGGACAGCAAATAGTGAGAAAGAAGGCAGCAAATCAACAACCACTTTTACACTGGGCGATATTACTGATTCAACAATCGTTGTTGATTTTGCCGGCACATCTGCTACAGTAACAAAAGCTGAAATGATGGGTATGCCGACCACTACGAGCATGAGTAACAAATTGACCGGGCAAATCATCCTTGATAAAGCGACAGGCATCATCCGCCGGAAGACAACGACAACCGAATCAACCGGGACCACAGAAATGATGGGAGGCTCATTACCCCTTACTTCAAAAACGACTACGATTATTACTGTAGCAACAGTAAAGTAAGATCACAGTACTTCCTGCTGGTTTCGCAGCAAGTCATTGAATTCATCCCTCTTACGGATGAGTTTTGCTTTATTGTCTATTACCAAGACCTCAGCAGGTTTATAACGGGAGTTATAATTAGAAGACATTTCAAAACCATAGGCGCCCGCGTTGTACAACACAAGCAGATCACCTTCTCTCACTTCTTTTAATTTACGGTCAATCCCAAAATTATCTGTCTCACAAATATTGCCGGTAACGGTATAAACCTTTTCTATCTCATCGGGGTTGGAAATATTCTCAATATGATGGTATGCATCATACATCATGGGCCGGATAAGATGGTTCAGACCGCTGTTGACAGCAGCAAAAATAGTTGCGCCGGTATCTTTTACCACCGTAACCTGTGTTACTAAATAACCGCATTCACTCACTAAAAATTTTCCGGGCTCAAACCACAACTGGAATTTTTTATTCCCGGCCAGCGGATGAGCATCAAAGGTTTCTTTTATTTTTTTTGCGAGTAAATTCACATCTGTCTCTTTTTCCCCCGCCTTATAGGGCACTTTAAATCCCCCGCCCAGGTCAATGATCTCCAGTTCGGGGAAATGCGGAATGATATCAAACAACACTTCCATTCCTTTTACAAAAACGTCCGCATCTTTAATATCGCTTCCTGTATGTATGTGAAGAGTTTTGATAAAGAGATTGTGCTTCTTTACCAATTCCTCAATCCGATCCAATTGGATGACAGGAATACCAAATTTGCTGCCTTCATGCCCCGTTGAAATTTTCAGGTTGCCCCCGGCCATGATATTAGGACGTATCCTGATACCCACCGGGTAAGTATGTCCATATTTTTTTCCAAACTTCTCCAGGTTTGATAAACTGTCAATATTAACATGAACCCCGGCTGCTACAGCCTCTTCAATTTCATCAAAGGCAACACCATTGGAAGTATATAAAATGTTCCCGGGAATAAACCCTGCATGCAATGCCAGTTTCACTTCATTAATGGAACTGCAATCAACATTACAGCCAATGGATTTAATGTACCGCAGGATATTAATATTAGTCAATGCCTTGGAAGCATAAAAGAAACGGGTATCCAGTACAGAGAATGCTGTAGTCAGCTTCTCATATTGTTCTTTAATCTTTTCAGCATGATAAACATATAACGGGGTACCGAATTCGCCTGCCGATGCTGCCAGTTGTTCATTTGATAATTGCTGTGCCATATTAACGAAGATAAAAAAAGAAGTGGCTCAGATGCTGAGCCACTTCAATACATTAACTATATAAATTAATTCAGCTCTCTTCATTTTCATTGCTGTCCTTATTTTCAATCAGCTCTCCTTCTTCAGTTACCGCCAGTGGTTCTCCATCCACCCCTTCTATCTCATTATTGATTTGCTCTTCCGTTATTTTCTCTTCTTCTGCAACTATCACATCTTTCATCACGGTAGGCTCCACTAACTGTTCTGCCAGCACTTCTTTGATCTTTGGCAGATCGTCGGCTGAGTTAATACCAAAATAATCCATGAAGTTTTTAGACGTACAATAGACCAACGGGTGGCCGGGTAATTTTTCATTCCGGCCGGTAATGATAATGAGTTCTTTTTCCAATAATTTCTGAACAGCATAATCGGAACTCACCCCGCGGATCGCTTCGATCTCTCCCTTGGTCACCGGCTGCTTATAGGCAATGATCGCCAGTGTTTCCAATGCCGCTGCGGATAAACGTTTCAGGAATTTATCGCCGTTCAGTTGTGCAATGGTCTTGTGGTAATCTTTTTTGGTCAGAAACTGCCAGCCACCGCCGCTTTGCCTCATTTCAAAAGGATAAAATTCAGAACCATATTTCTCCGTGATACCCTCGATAGCAGCTTCAACCTGGTCCAGTGTTATTTTATCTTCCATGAAACCAAAAGCATTATTCACCAACTCGGTAAGCTCCAGTGAGGTCAAGGGTTTATCGCTGGCAAAAATCAGCGCTTCAATATGTGGTATCAGGTTAGTTATTTCCATGTCTGTTGGTAAGTTTACTATTCAGGTTTACGGATTGTCAAAGTATGCAAATAACTAAAATCCGCACTTCTGTACAGCAATAAATATGCACATTTTATTATCCCTGTAAAGCAGCCGCACCGCTTACGATCTCAGTAAGTTCAGTGGTAATTGCAGCCTGGCGTGCCCGGTTGTAAGAAATCTTAAGGCTGCGCAGCATTTCATTGGCATTTTCGCTGGCCTTATCCATGGCAGTCATACGGGCACCATGCTCAGAAGCATTGGAATCCAGCACTGCTTTATATAGTTGGGTGTTGAGTATCTTGGGCATCAGTTCGGCCACCAGTTGTTCCCGGTTGGGGTCGAAAATAAAATCAGCCTTTACGGCGCCTGCCTTTTTTTCCACTTTGGGAATCGGCAGGAACCTTTCCACTTCGAACCGCTGGGTGGCAGCGTTTTTAAACTGGCTGTAAACAATCTCGATCACATCAAACTGCTTGTCTTCAAATGCTTTCATAGCCGCCTGGGAGGCCTGCTGCACATTACCAAACGTCAGGCTCAGGAATATATCCTTGTAAGAAGCATCTGTTTTATAACCATTCTTGCTGAAATGCTCATACCCTTTTTTCCCAATGCTCCAGATGGTTACATTGCCTTTTTTATGTTGCTCGGCATATCTTTCCGCAATAGTTGCTTTAGCCAGTTTGATAAGGTTGGTATTGAAAGCACCCGCCAGCCCCCTGTCGCTGGTAATGACAATCAGCAATACTTTTTCTACAGGCCTTTCTGCCGCTAATGCCATACCTGTTTCTCCTTCACTGTTGCTAACAATATTACTCAGCATTTCCTGGAGTTTTTTTGCATAAGGACGCATCTGGACAATAGCGTCTTGTGCACGGCGCAGTTTGGCAGCACTCACCATCTTCATTGCCTTAGTGATCTGCTGGGTGCTTTGAACGGATTTGATACGGTTACGAACCTCTTTTAATTGACCTGCCATACTGTTTCAGATTTGCGATTTGGGTTGCAGATACGGGTCTGCTTTTCAGGCCGCAAAGGTATGGGCTGGGTGCTGAAATTCCATAGCCCTGTTGAAAATTGGTGAGTAAGGATTTCATTCCCCGCCGCAGGTATACCGGCCTGTTTTCCGGCTTAATCCTTCAGGCTGAATTCCCGCCGCAGTCCATAAGAAACAGCAATTTTGCCCCCCTCAGCTGTACTGCTTTTGACAGGTTTCTCGCTTTCCCTGATCAATTCCAGGGTAATGGGCCCGTTGACAAGGCTCCCAAGCTGACTTTTGGAGAGATGAAGCCTGCCGTTTTTCACTGTATCCACCCGGTTGATGCCCTCGCTTTTGGAAGATGTGTCAGACAGGAGTACCCTCACATAGTCGACCGGCTCCAGCCCGTCCAGCTCAAAAACCAGGTCTGATCTTGTAAGCGAAGCTGGTATTTTGCTGCGGAGAGCCATCGGGTGAAAATGGAATTCTTCTTTATACTGCTTCTTATTGACATCGGTAAAAACAATAGTATGTTTTCCCTTAAAGGAATCAACAGGTTCCTGCATTTCGTAATAAGCCCCGGCATATTTGGAGCTGTCAACAGGAACCACCCTGCCATCCAGTTCCACTTTACTGGGTTCTGTCAACACCAGCGTGGTCCCTGTTTCCCCGGCAAAACGGTATTGCAGTTTTACCGTTACCTCATCAGTACCTTCCTGGCCCCAGATCCTGTAATCAAACCAGATCGTTTCCGGATTCACATCTTTACTGTTACCGATTTCATTACTGGTACAGGAACTGATCGTCAGCAATAAAACGGACACAATGACGACTGAAAACAGCTTGTTCATGAAATTATTTTTTTATTAATACACAGGGAGGCCGAAAGGTAAGTTAATAAAACACAAAACTCCCGGCGGTACGGTTACAAAGGCCGATTTCCTTTATCCCTGACTCCCGGCTAAACATTATCTTTGCTTCCCTGTCAAATTGGCTTACAATTATTTGTAGCACCTTTTTTGACAAACTAAAATTCCATTAAAATCCGCAAAACGGATATACCCAATACCACGTATTATGTTAGGTTTTATTCAGAAATTAATAGGAGGCAGCAAGTCGGAAAAAGATGTAAAAAAAATTGCTCCAGTTGTTGAAAAAGTGAACCAGTTTTTTGCCAGTTATGCTTCTATAAGTAATGATGAACTGCGCAATAAAACACAGGAATTCCGCCAGCGCATCAAAAAGCACCTGGAAGAAGTAGATACCATTATTGCAAATAAGAATAAGGAGGCGGATGAACTGCCTTTTAATGATCTTACCGGCAAGGATGCCATTTACCAGGAGGTGGATAAGCTGAAGAAAGACCGTGACAAGAGAATTGAAGAGGCTCTGAACGAGATCATGCCGGAAGCCTTTGCTGTGGTAAAAGAAACGGCACGGCGTTTTAAAGAAAATGCAGAGATGATATCCACGGCCACACAAATGGACCGTGACCTGAGTGTTAAAAAAGAATATGTCACCATTGATGGTGATAAATCCATATTTAAAAATACCTGGACAGCTGCCGGTGGTACGGTTACATGGAACATGGTGCATTATGATGTGCAGTTGATCGGTGGTGCTGTATTACACTCAGGAAAAATTTCGGAGATGGCTACCGGTGAGGGTAAAACGCTGGTGTCAACACTGCCTTCTTACCTGAATGCCCTGGCTGGCGAAGGGGTGCATGTTGTAACAGTGAATGACTACTTAGCCCGTCGTGACCAGGAATGGAACGGACCTGTATTTGAATGGCTGGGTATCACGGTTGATTGCATCGACAAATACCAGCCCAACAGCGAAGAAAGAAGGAACGCTTATCTCGCTGATATTACGTATGGCACCAACAACGAGTTTGGTTTTGACTACCTGAGAGATAATATGGTGCATTCCCCGGAAGAAATGGTGCAACGCAAACATCATTTTGCCATGGTGGATGAAGTGGACTCCGTATTAATTGATGATGCAAGAACACCCCTGATCATCTCCGGCCCCGTTGCCAAAGGGGATGATCAGCAATTCCATGTACACAAACCGAGGATACAGGTGCTGGTACAGGAACAGGAAAAAATTGTACGCCATTGTCTTAATGAAGCCAAAAAGGCATTTGAAAAAGGAGAAGATGACCCGAAAACAGGCGGCCTGCATTTATTCAGGGCATACCGTGGATTACCCAAATATGGCCCGACCATCAAATTCCTGAGTGAGCCCGGCATCAAAGTAAAAATGCAGAAAGCAGAAAACTATTACCTGCAGGATCAGCAGCGGAATATGCATATTGTTGACGAAGAACTGCTGTTCCATATTGATGAAAAAAACAATTCCGTAGAACTGACTGAGAAAGGATTAAATGCTATCACTAAGTCGGGAGAAGATCCTGAGTTCTTCATACTACCTGACATTGGCGTGAAACTGGCTGAAATCGAAAAACAGGAAGGGCCTGCCGAAGAGAAATTGCAGCTGAAAGAAACAGTGCTGAATGATTATGCGCAGAAAGCAGACCGCATTCATACTGTACAACAATTATTGAAAGCCTATACCCTGTTCGCCAAAGATGTGGAATATGTGATTATAGATGGAGCTATTAAGATCGTGGATGAGCAAACCGGTCGTATTATGGAAGGCCGCCGCTACAGCGATGGGTTGCACCAGGCGCTGGAAGCAAAAGAAAATGTAAAGATCGAAGCGGCCACCCAAACATACGCAACGGTTACCTTACAGAACTATTTCCGGATGTACCATAAACTGGCGGGTATGACGGGTACAGCCGAAACAGAAGCTGCGGAACTGTGGAGCATTTATAAACTGGACGTGGTTACTATTCCCACCAATGTAAAAATGATCCGTGATGATAAACAGGACCTTGTTTACAAAACAAAAAGAGAGAAATACAAAGCGGTTATTGATGATATTGAAGCACTGAGAAATGC
The DNA here is from genome assembly GCA_002400415.1 of Chitinophagaceae bacterium UBA4411. GTDB lineage: Bacteria > Bacteroidota > Bacteroidia > Chitinophagales > Chitinophagaceae > CADEDV01. The sequence goes on along the minus strand of DGQP01000015.1, from coordinate 232,450 downwards.
AGGCCGCCCCGTGCTGGTTGGTACCACTTCTGTTGAGATCAGTGAATTACTGGGCAGAATGCTGCAGCAGAAAAAAATTCCGCATAATGTATTGAACGCTAAACAACATGCCCGTGAAGCGCAGGTAGTGGCAGAAGCTGGTTTACCAGGCGCTGTTACTATTGCCACTAACATGGCTGGACGTGGTACGGATATCAAACTAGGGCCTGGTGTGAAAGAAGCAGGTGGTTTGGCGATCATTGGTACAGAACGACATGAAAGCCGCCGGGTAGACAGGCAGCTGAGAGGACGTGCCGGTCGCCAGGGTGACCCCGGCTCATCACAATTCTATGTTTCATTAGAAGACGACCTGATGCGCATGTTCGGCAGTGAACGTATTGCCGGGCTGATGGATAAACTCGGTTATAAAGAGGGCGATGTGATCCAGCACAGCATGATCAGTAATAGTATACAGCGGGCACAGAAGAAAGTAGAAGAAAACAACTTTGGCATCCGTAAGCGTTTGCTGGAGTATGATGATGTGATGAATAAGCAAAGAACTGCTGTGTATTCCCGCCGTAACCACGCCTTGTTTGGAGAACGCCTGGCACTGGATATTGATAATGCCTTCAGTGTAACGGCAGAAGATTTAGTGGCCAGCTACAAATCACAGGAAGATTACGAAGGTTTCAAAATGGCCTGTATTGTGAACCTGGCGCTAGATATCAATATCACGGAGGAGGAGTTTCTGAAAACTGATGTCAACAAGCTTACTGACCGCCTTTATAATGAAGCCATTTCAGGATATGAAGCACATAAACTGGAAATAGCCAAACAGGCTTTACCTGTTTTCCGGAACATTAAGCTGACACAGGGAAGCCATATTGAGAACGTGGTGGTACCCATTACAGATGGTAAAAAAGGAATGAATGTACTGACCCCGCTGCAAAAGACGATTGACACGGATGGAAGAGAACTGGCAGCTGCTATGGAAAAGAATATTACCCTCGCCGTAATTGATGATGCCTGGAAAGAACACCTGCGGGCCATGGATGACCTGAAGCAAAGTGTGCAAACCGCCTACCTGGAACAAAAAGATCCGCTGGTAATTTATAAAACGGAAGCTTTCAGTATGTTCAAAAGAATGGGCAGTGAGTTAAATAAAAATATCGCTTCTTTCTTAAGCCATTCTTCATTGCCCATCCAGCAGGATAATGCACCCTTGAAGGAAGGGCGCCAGGAAAGAACAGATTACAGTAAAATGAGGGCGAATAAGGATGATGTGGATGCTGCCGGCCAGGATTATGGAGCCAATGAAAGGGATCGCTTTGAACCCGGTGGTGGCGGAGATGTGGAAGTAAAGCATGAACCCATAAAAGTTGCCCCCAAGATTGGCCGAAACGATCCTTGTCCCTGCGGCAGCGGTAAGAAATACAAACAATGCCATGGTAAGGATGCGTAATATTTTCTAATTTTTTTTACATGAGTTGAAGCCCCGCTTTGCGGGGCTTTTTTGTGTGCAAATTGCTTCACTAAGTGCAAATACTTATTACCGTATTTTTTTTATCTAAAACGTATATTTCCTATTTTTTAATAGTAATTGCTGCAATAGCTTTGCGTCATCTTACGGAGGAAAAGATGATGACTATCCCTCGTAAGAAATCAGAATCTCAACCCAAATGAAAACTAAGATGACACGTATTTTTACCTATTTCGCTTTATTTTTTGCCTCTATCTCCCTTTTTCCCTCTGATCTGGCCGCCCAAACCACTTATGTTAATAACGGCACTAATTCTAACTATAGTCTGAATAATGGTGACAGCCTCTACATCAGCGCTGGTACTTTTACGGGAAAAATCAACACTTTTAACCAGGGTGCAAAAATCACTGTCGCCGCAGGTGCCACGTTCCGGCCTGAAAAATTTAATAACCCCCGCGGAATACTGGTTGTATACGGCACCGCCAAATTCAATGAAGACCTGAAGACTAACTCCAATTTTTCGCTGGTTAACTATGGTACTGTATGGTCTGCCCAGCAAACAGAATTGAATGGTAATTCCCAGGTATGGATCAACAATTTTGGCGGCCAGTTAAAATTTGATAACGGTCTCACCATCAACAATAATAATACTATTACTAACAGGGGTACGATGACCAGCAATGGTTCTGTCACACTCAACAGCGGTGCCTCCCTTACCAATACCTACGCTACGACAATAACAGGTAACCTGGTAACAAATGGTTCTTCCTTCACGAATGAAGCTTTGTTTCAAACTACAGGTTCAATCACTTTTAATTCCGGCTCATCTGTAGATAATAACTGCCGTATGATTGCCGGCACCGGCTTTACCAATAATTCTAATGGGGTGAATAACGATGGTTTAATGTGGGCAAAAGCAGCAAACGGAAGCGGCAATATCACCAACAGCGGAACCATCACCAATGGTGCAACAGCAAAAATAAAAGCTGTCAACTTCACGAACTGGGGTACTGTAAAAGGTGCAGGATATTTTTACTTCACTGGCACCACCACCAATACCGGTACAGTTGGGGTAAGCGGTACTACCACCGATACCCTGAAAGTATATGATGTATCAAGATCAAACAGCAACGGGATTTTTGATCAGCAATGGGGAACTGTTCGCCCTAATACCGTGTACAGGGTTTTTGCAGCACCTGACACAATTAACAATTTCGCCGGTTGTTCTGTGGAATTACTTTCTAATATCCCGCTCCCTGTTAAATGGAATTATTTCACCGTAAGTGTTACGGCCAATACAGCCTTACTGAACTGGTCAGCTGACCAGGATCCCGGAACCATTTTCGAAGCAGAACGCAGCTATGACGGCAGCTCCTTTTCAGAAATCAGTACTATAGATGCCAGGGATAATCAATCAGTATATAATTATAACGATGCGCAGGTAAATACACAGGCTGCCATTGTTTATTACCGCATCAAAGCCATTGAACCTGATGGCAGCATAAAATATTCTGAAACACGTACCGTGAAATTCAGTAACAAAGCAGGAGTAACTATTCAGGCTGTACCCAACCCTTTTACAAGTCAGTTCAGCATTAACTACCAAACCACCGAAAAAGCAACGATCACTATCCGGGTGTACGGCCTGAATGGTCAGCTCCAGTTAACAAAGAATGCATCTGTAAGCAATGGCTATAACAGCATCGCTGTAACAGAAGCTTCTTCACTTGCCAGAGGAATGTATTTAGTACAGATCAGTAACGGTAATGCCGTTGTAACTACCGAGAAATTAATGAAACAATAAAACATATTAAACCCTGGACGGTTTTTTCAAACAAAAGCCCCGCAAACAGCGGGGCTTCATTGTTTCTATTGTTGGTTTATCAGAATGGCTTGGGCTTTTTCAGATCATATTTCTGCTCATACCGTTCATTCAGCAATTTGTGTTTATCAGTCAGATCTATCTTCCTTCCCTGAATAAATGCATCCGTAACATTGCTTGTACGCATATCGAGAATATCTCCGTCACTCACTACAATATTGGCATCTTTACCTGCTTCAATACTTCCTGTCTGGTCAGCCATACCCATGATCTTAGCTGCGTTCAGCGAAATAGCAGCCAGCGCTTCTTCTTTTGATAAGCCATATGCTGCTGCGGTGCCGGCATTAAAGGCAAGGTTCCGACCGCGGGTTTGTGCATCATCATCAGAAATGGCGAATAAGACACCTGCTTTTTGTAATGCAGCCGCTGTTTTATACGGCTGGTCAACATCATCATCCTCGCCGGTCGGCAGGCTATGTGGTTGCTGAAGGATAACCGACACATTGTTCTTTTTCAACAGGTCAGCCAGTTGCCAGCTATCACTTCCTCCCACGATCACCATATCAAAGCCAAACTCCTTTACAAAATCCAGTGCCACGAGTATTTGCTTGACCGTATTAGCATGAACATAGAGTTTTTGTTTTTTATCGAACAGTCCCTTTACGGCTTCAAACTTCAGGTTGGTTTCTTCGTGTTTGGTCTCACCCAAATAAGCTTTAGCCTCCCGGAAGAATGTTTTCAATCCTTCTATTTTTTCCAACCCTTCTTTTACAGGATCAGCTGCCGGCGCCTGCGGGCCACCGCCCCCGCCGCCCCCAAACCTTCCAAAACTCGGGCGGGGCATTAATGTTGGCATATAAACATGCAGACCTTCATCTGATTTATAGGCAGCATCCTGCCAGTTCCATGCATCCAGCTGTACTACAGATGATGTTCCTGCAACAAAACTGCCTTCAGGAACCACGTTGGCCAGCAGGATACCATTTGAACGGAGTGTGTTGATCACTTTTGAATCAGTATTGTAAGCTACTAATGATCTTACATTCGGATTCATATCGCCAATTTCTCTTACATCCTGTGTGGCACGAACAGAATTGATCCCTACAAGACCCAGGTTGCTCGTGGGCAGGATCAGGCCGGGATAGACATGTTTCCCTTTCACATCAAACACCTGGACGTCATCAGCAGGTATGGACACATTCGCCCCCACTTCCTCGATCTTGCCATCTCTGATCCTGATGGTTCCGTTCTCAATTACTTTTCCATTGCCAACATGTATCGTGGCATTCTTGATAAAGATCAGTCCCTTTTGCGGTTTGGCCGGCAATACCGTTTCCTGCGCTGTTGCTCCCAGGAAACAAAAGACCGATATCGCTAAAAATATTTTTTTCATGTTCAATGATTTTAGTCGTTAGTAATGTCATCTGCGTCCACCACCAGTAAACCATGGCTGTGACCATGATCCATACATGTATGCATGATCTGGTAGCTTGGTTGTGCCGGTATCACCGGGGCCCCGCTTCTTTTTTCCCCGTTCATTTTACGGATAAGACGCAATCTTTCAGCATCAACCAGCTTTTGCAATTGCTCATCCTTCTGGCGGTCAAAATAAATTGTTCCGTCCACGATGGTATAAAGTGGTTTTGCATAAATGCTCAGCGGGTTATCACTCCACAATACCACATCACCATCCTTACCCGTTTTTAAACTACCAACTTTATCATCCACATGCAACATTTTAGCAGGGTTCAGGGTTACCATTTTCAAAGCCTCTTCTTCTGTTACCCCGCCATATTTCACAATTTTAGCCGCTTCCTGGTTCAGGCGGCGGGCCATTTCAGCATCATCACTGTTAATAGCTACCGTTAACCCCACTTTTTGCATAATGGCCGCATTGTAAGGAATGGCATCTTCCACTTCCATTTTATAAGCCCACCAGTCAGAGAAGGTGGAAGCAAAAGAACCATGCTTCAGCATTTTATCAGCAACTTTGTAACCCTCAAGAATATGGGTAAATGTATTAACCGTATATCCCATCCTGTTAGCCACTTCCATCGCACTGTTGATCTCACTCTGCACATAAGAGTGGCAGGTGATGAAACGTTTTTTCTCCAGTATCTCCACCAACGCGTCTAATTCAAGATCACGGCGTGGCATCGCCAATGAAGCGGTTGATTTCTTTTCTTTCAGTAATTTTTCTTTCGCGGCATTGTATTCTTTCCAGACCCGCTGGTAATCTTTTGCTCTTGTAAATGCATCGGTCAGCACCTGTTCCACTCCCATTCTTGTATCCGGGTAACGATTATTACCCAATGGCGCTGAAGAACGTTTTACATTCTCACCCAGCGCAAATTTGATCTGGCCGGTCCAGTTCTTAAATTTCAGATCATCATCATTCTGACCCCAGCGGAGTTTGATCAACTGTGTCTGGCCGCCGATCACATTGGCGGAACCGTGAAGAATGTGGGAGGTGGTAACCCCGCCACTCAGCTGACGATAAATATTGATATCTTCCGGGTTCAGGTTATCAGCAATACGAACTTCGGAAGTTACAGATTGGCCACCTTCATTGATAGAAGCCGCAGCAATATGCGAGTGTTCATCAATGATACCGGGTGTTACATGTTTACCAGTGCCATCTATTACGCGGGCAGCAGGATCAGAAAGATTTTTACCAACACCCGCGATCTTGCCATTTTTGATCAGCACATCACTGTTCTGCAACACACCTTCACTTTCATTGGTCCACACAGTTGCATTCTTAATAAGAATAGTTTCCTGCTTTGGAGCATCTCCCTCTTCCCACCCAAAGGGTTCGAAGGGATAAGTCACTTTTCCGACAACAGGAGCTTCTTTCTTTTTAGCCGAATCCGGTTTTACTTCGGCTGCTTTTACAAAAGAGGCGGTCCAGGTTAAAGGATTACCCAATGAATCAGTACCGGTTCCATTCCATTCAGTGCCATTACTGATACCCGTAAGCCTTGTAGCTGTTGCCGGTAATGCCGGGTCAGCAGTTGCAGCACCTCTTCCGGGAAAACCGCCACCTGCAGGCCTTTGCCCGCCATCAGGTGCACCGGGGGGACGCTGGCGGCGAACCATGGGCGCATAATTAAGTTTTACAATCTTACCATCAAAACTGAGTTTGGAGTTGAGAGTATCTTTTACAAACATGGTTACGGAAGAACCACTCTTTACATCTAATGTATAATTTTCTGTGCCCGCGGGTGTGTTCACCACCAGGTTATAGATTCCGATCTTATCAGACATATCTTCTTTCACTGTATATTTTATACCCTGCACCCAGTTCTGCAGGATGATTGTCTTCTCGCTGAAGATTGGACCATTTGTGATAAGGAAATTAGCCAGCTTACCTGCATCAATACTTCCCACTTTATCATACACTCCTAATAAAGTGGCCGGTGTTTTTGTCAGCGCTTCCATAGCTTTATTTTCGCTCAGTCCATACTCCATCGCCTTCCTTAAATTCATCCAGAATTGATTAACGGATCTCAGATCAGCGGTAGTAAGGCAAAAAGGGATACCGGCCTTTTCGAAAGAAGCAGCCAGTGTGGGAGCCAGTTCCCAGTGTTTCATGTCTTTCAGGGAAACAAATCTCGCCTCGCTTGGATCTTCCACATCCTGGGCCTGCGGATAATTCAATGGAAGGATAAAAGAAGCATTAGTTGCTTTCATTTCCTTTATACGCTGGTATTCGTTCTGGCCCGCTTTCAGAATATATTGCACACCAAATTCATCACCGATCCTGTCTGCACGAAGGTCATTCCACTTGTCATTGGCTTCGAAAATCTGTGGCAGTGCCTGATTATCATTCCAGGCCTGCAGGCTGAGGTTAAAGCCTTCAGCTGCGGGCTTGCTTTTATACCATTGGGCATCGAGGTAGGTCTGGCGCAGCAATGCGATCATACCCATCATGGAACCCGGGTAGCTTTGCGAAGAAGTTCCCTTACTGAACGAATAATGAGCAGATGCTTTCTCTTTTATAACAACGAGATTTTCTTTTTCGCTGGCGAGAGAAACAACAGCGCCTGTTCCCCGGGCAATACCATCTTTTACATGGGAAAGTACAGCGCCGAAACCCAGTTCACGGAGTGGTTTCGCCTTTGAGTCGTCCACTGCAAAAACTTTGTAAGCATCCACATCACTTTTAATAGCCTGGTTCCAGCCATAGGGTCCTTTAACAGCTGTTTCTAATTGTGGTTGCTGGGCAAAATTGAAACCGCCGCCACCGCCGGTTCTTTGCGGAGCCGGTGTTCCGTAATCAGCGTAGATGTCAATAAAGGAAGGATAAATATATTTCCCTTTACAATCGATCTCAACAGCTCCGGCCGGGGCTTTGAGATTGCTGCCTACTGATACAATCCTGCCATCTTTAATAATGACAGTAGCATTGGTCAGCGTGGTTGATCCATCTTTTACAACAGTCGCATTGGTGAAAGCATAATGTCCGTGCCGGGGGTCAGCAACACCATTTTCCGGGAAAGTAGCCTGGGCCCGGGACTGGGTGGCTGCAGCAAGTGACATCAATGCCAACACCAGTTTGGGGAGAAGCCTGGTTTTTCTCATTGCAGTATAGTTTTTTTTGTTAGATGATTTTTCCTGGTGATACTTGCGGTGGAAATGAATTCCGAATTTAAAGTAATCAATGCAAACCAAACAGAAAGACTTTATGGATGGCAGGGCTTTCGATATTCCCGGTGTGCAGCGGGCTCTCCGCCTTCCTGTTACTGTAACTTTAGCTACATTTGATTCTTTAATACTATCCAAGTTATGGCGGTTGCCAAATCAATAAAGCCAGCTCCGGACCTGCAGACCGGTTTTTCCCTTTCTCCCCATATCGACCAGGTGGGAGTGGAAGAAAGGGCTTCCCGTTTTACCAAACGCAGTATCAAGAACGAAACCAAGATGAACGGTTTGAAACTGGTCCTGAATATGATCGATCTCACGACACTGGAAGGGAAGGATACCGATGGTAAAGTGAAACAACTTTGCTACAAAGCCATGCACCCGCATGATGCCGTACCCGGCATTCCCACCGTGGCGGCAGTGTGTGTGTACCCCACCATGGTGAAAGTGGCCAAAAAAGCGCTGGAAGGTTCGGGGATAAAAGTAGCTTCTGTGGCTACAGCTTTCCCAAGCGGGCAGGCCACAAGAGAAATCAAGATCAGGGATACCAGGTATGCCGTGGCGCAGGGCGCCGATGAAGTGGACATGGTGATCAGCCGTGGTAAATTTCACGCCGGTGAGTACAATTTTGTGTTTGATGAAATAGCTGCCATCAAAGAGGCCTGCGGCGAAGCCCGGTTAAAAGTAATATTAGAGACGGGTGAGCTGGGTACTTATGATAAGGTACGCCGCGCCAGTGATATAGCCATGCATGCCGGGGCTGATTTTATTAAAACATCCACGGGCAAAATCCAGCCCGCCGCAACGATGCCTGTTACTTTAGTCATGCTGGAGGCAATCCGTGATTTTTATTATAAAACCGGAAAAATGATCGGTATGAAACCGGCCGGTGGTATTTCCAAATCAAAACTGGCCCTGCATTATTTGGTAATGGTGAAAGAAGTGCTGGGTGAGGACTGGTTGAACAATGAATGGTTCCGGTTTGGCGCCAGCAGTTTGGCCAATGATGTGCTGATGCAGATTGTTAAAGGAGAAACGGGATTGTACCAGAGTGCAAATTATTTTAGTGTGGATTAAGCCCCCTATCCCCCTAAAGGGGGAAGTTAGATCAAATAGTCATTTCTGTATTTAAATATTAAAGAGCGATGCCTACTTGTTATAATTGTGGAAGAAAAATTGAAGAAGGTACAGGTGTTCGAAAAGAAGTTTATACAGGTCGTTCAAAAACTACAGGAATTTTTGGAAAACGCCTCTGGTATGGCGGAAGGGAACATTATGGGATGCGGTTATTTTGTGAAAATTGTGTAAAACCAAGTATAGCTGAAGGAATTTTTGCGTTAGTAAAATTGGCACTCATTATTATTTTAGCGTGGTGGTTTATTAAGAAATGTTGATTGGAATACTAAAAGATGAATAATGCAAGGCAACAGAGTTCATTCCTATTAATGTCTCCTGGGTAAATCAAGTTGAAGATGCATAAATGTTTGACCAACCTCTAAAACCATTTGAACCTATTAAACTCATTGAACCAATAAAAATGGCGAAAGCAACTGTAAAAAAGAAACCTGCCGCAAAATCCAACACGATCAAACTAAAATTTGATACCAGTTGGACCTATGCCCCGGCACCGGAGAGTAAGAGTGCGGCAACCATTAATAAACAATATGACCTGTTTATTAATGGTGTGTGGCAAAAACCCATATCAAAAAAATATTTTGATACCATCAACCCGGCGAATGAGGAAAAGCTGAGCGAAGTGGCTGATGCCAATGCGGCTGATGCGGACAAGGCGGTGAAAGCAGCAAGATCTGCTTATGATAAAGTATGGAAGAAGATGCCGGCTAAAGAAAGAGCTAAGTATATTTTCCGCATAGCGAGAATGGTGCAGGAAAAAGCAAGAGAACTCGCCATCATTGAAACACTGGATGGCGGCAAACCGATCCGGGAGAGCCGTGATTTTGATGTACCCACTGCTGCCAATCATTTCTTCTATTATGCGGGCTGGGCAGATAAATTAGAATATGCTTTCCCAAATCGCCGCACTGAACCATTGGGTGTGGCCGGCCAGATCATTCCCTGGAATTTCCCTTTATTAATGGCCGCCTGGAAAATTGCACCAGCTTTAGCAACGGGCAACACCGTTGTATTAAAACCTGCTGAAACAACACCGCTGACTGCACTGAAGTTGGCAGAGATCATCCAGGAAGCGGATCTGCCACCGGGTGTGGTAAATATATTAACCGGGGCCGGCTCTACTGGTGCTGCCATTGTTAATCATCCCGGCGTTAATAAAATTGCTTTTACGGGTTCTACAGAAGTAGGCAAGATCATTCAAAGGGCTATTGCCGGTACGAATAAAAAAGTGACACTGGAACTCGGTGGTAAAGCTGCCAATATTATTTTTGAAGATGCCCCGGTTGACCAGGCCGTGGAAGGGGTGATCAATGGTATCTTTTTTAACCAGGGTCATGTGTGCTGTGCCGGTTCAAGATTATATGTACAGGAATCAGTGGCTAAAGAGGTAATCCGGAAATTGAAAGACCGGCTGGAATCATTGATCGTTGGCGATCCGTTGGATAAGAACACGGATATCGGCGCTATCAATTCAAAAGCACAATTAGAAACGATAAAAAAATACATCAGCATTGGTAAAAAAGAAGGCGCTGAAATGTATGAGAGCAGTTGCCTCCTGCCGGGCAAAGGCTTCTTCTGCCGCCCCACCCTTTTTACCAATGTGGCACAAAGCAACCGGATAGCGCAGGAAGAAATTTTTGGACCTGTATTATCAGTCCTCACTTTCCGGACCGATGATGAAGTAATTGAAAAAGCCAATAACTCACCGTACGGGTTGAGTGCCGGTGTGTGGACGGATAAAGGATCAAAGATCTTCAATATGACCAAACGAATGAGAGCCGGTGTGGTATGGGCGAATACGTTTAATAAATTCGACCCCGCATCACCATTTGGCGGTTATAAAGAAAGTGGGTTTGGGAGAGAGGGGGGATTGCATGGGTTGTCGGCGTACGTGAATATCGTTTGAGTTCAAAAGGTTTAAGAGGCTCAATATGTTCAAGAAGTAGCTTAGTCAACTTTTTGAACTCATTCAACTTATTAAAACTTTTAAACCCATACTATATGGCAAAAATTGAACGATTTGAGGATATCATTTCCTTGAAAGAGGCCAGAAAGCTCAATAAAATAATTGGAGATCTAATTGATGGCGGCAGGTTTAAACATAGTTACAGGTTAATCAACCAGATTGAAGGATCTGCTGGTTCTATCATGGATAACATAGCCGAAGGCTTTGAAAGAGGGGGTAATAGAGAGTTTATACAATTCCTGTACATTGCCAAAGGTTCTTGTGGTGAATTGAGGTCGCAATTATACAGAGCATTGGATAGAAACTATATTGATCAAAAAGAGTTTGATAATTTTTCTGTTCACGCAATGAAAATCAGCAGCCTGGTTCAAAAACTAATTCCATACCTGGAAAACTCAGAACTCAAAGGAATTAAATACCAAAAGAAAACTGAAAAAACCTCTTGACCCTCTTCAACATTTTAAACTTATTGAACAACTAGTATGGAAAAAACGAAAGCTTCTGATCGCCTTGAAGTACTAAAGACCTATAAAATCTATATCGGTGGGCAATTTCCGAGAACAGAATCCGGCCGTTATTATATCCCCACCAATGCAGCCGGAAAAAAACTGGCGAATGTATGCCTCAGTTCAAGAAAAGATTTCCGCGATGCTGTTGTGTCGGCCAGAGGAGCTTTTGGCGGCTGGAGCAGCAGGGCTGCTTTTAACCGCAGTCAGATATTATACCGCATGGCCGAAATGCTGGAAGGCAGGAAAGCGCAATTTGTTGATGAGCTTGTACAACAGGATGCAAGTAAAATAAAAGCAGAAAAAGAAGTGAACCTTGCTATTGACCGGCTGATCTATTATGCCGGCTGGTGTGATAAATTTCAGCAACTATTCAGTGCAGTGAACCCGGTGGCCTCCTCCCATTTTAATTTCTCGGTTCCGGAACCAACTGGAGTGGTTGCAATTATTGCACCACAGGGTGATTCTTTATTAGGTCTGGTGTCTGTGATTGCGCCCGTTATTGCAGGCGGTAATACCTGCGTGGTTTTAGCTTCCGAAACGAAACCGCTTTGCGCTGTCACTTTTGCAGAAGTACTGAATTCATCTGACCTGCCCGGCGGAGTTGTCAATATTTTAACAGGCCGGCCGGCAGAACTGGCCAGTTGGTTCGTTGATCATATGGATGTGAATGCAACCCTTTACTGTGAAAACAATTCTGATACACAGAAAATGATCAGAGAGAAATCGGCCACGAACCTGAAACGGGTTTCATTCTATGATAAAATAAACTGGTATGGTGAGGAAGGCCAGTCACCTTATTTCATCATGGATACCCAGGAAATAAAAACAACCTGGCATCCCGTGGAAAATATTGCAGGAGCCGGTGGCGGTTATTAATTTTGGTAAGATATTTGACTTTATGCGATATATGAAAATGATCTTCTTTATAGCAGTTGTATTCTTTACAGTAACCGGCTATGCACAGGATAGCACCTGGAAAAAAAACATGGACAGCAATTCTATCGTTGTACATAAAGACCCGAGACTGGACCTGCTGGTAAAAAAACAGGCACAGATCAACGAGGAAACAAGCCGGGATGCCCGCCGCATTGTAAAAGGCTTCCGCCTGATGATCATTACCACCAACAGCCGGGATGAAGCTATTGCTGCCAAAACAAAAGTATATACCTATTTTCCCGAACTGAAAGCCTACATGTGGCATCAGTCACCCTACTATAAACTTAAAGTAGGCAACTTCAAAGAAAGAAAGGAGGCAGAAGAATACCAGAAGAAACTCAAAGTCTATTTTCCAAAAGGAGTATTTGTTATGCCAGACAAAGTAGAGGTGAAACCGGGTAAGTACGAAGAAAATGAAATGGAGATCACGCCTTAGAAAAAATATTTTGGTCGCTGTTTAAAAAAATCCCGCCTGCCTGTGACGGGATTTTTTATGGGCATAATATAACCCTTCGGCGCTAAGTAGTACTTTTGAGCCATGATAGCAGAGAAGATTAAAGCACTGGCAAAACAGTATGCCCGGGAATTTATTGAGATCCGTCATCACCTGCATGCCCATCCTGAACTAAGCTACCAGGAATACGAAACATCCAGGTTTGTACAAGACAAACTTTTCGAACTGGGTATTCCATTTGAAATAAAAGCCACTACGGGTGTTATTGGTTTAATTAAAGGCCGCAATCCCAATTCAAGGATCATTGCACTGCGGGCTGATATGGACGCATTGCCTATCCAGGAAGAAAATGAAGTACCCTATAAATCAACCCGGAACGGCATAATGCATGCCTGTGGTCATGATGTGCATACTACCTGCTTACTGGGTGCAGCAAAAATTCTGAATGAACTGCGTAATGAATGGGAAGGAACCATCAAACTGATCTTTCAGCCGGGTGAAGAAAAGAATCCCGGTGGCGCCAGTTTACTGATCAAAGAAGGCGTGCTGGACAACCCGGCACCTTCCTGCATATTTGGTTTACATGTGCATCCGGGTTTAGCAGTTGGTAAAATGAGTTTCCGGGCCGGTAAAGTGATGGCCAGTGCAGATGAATTATATATAACCATAAAAGGGAAAGGAGGCCATGCGGCTTCTCCTCATTTATGTATTGACCCGATACTGATCGCATCACATCTCATCATTGCATTGCAGCAAATTGTAAGCCGTAACAATGACCCGCATAACCCCACTGTGCTATCCATTACGTCTTTTAAAGGCGGTGAAACAACCAATGTCATTCCCAACGAAGTAAAATTGAAAGGAACATTCAGGGCTATGGATGAGACCTGGCGTTTCAGGGCCCATGAACTGATCCGGAAAATGGCAACTGACCTCGTACATAGCATGGGAGGGGAAATAGACCTGCTGATTGATGTGGGCTACCCATCTGTTTATAATAATGAGGAACTGAATGAAACGGCAAAAGCGAAGGCTGTAGTTTTTATTGGCGAAGCCAACGTGGAAGAAACCGAAAAACGAATGGGAGCCGAAGATTTTGGCTACTATTCCCAGCAGATTCCCGGTTGTTTTTTCCGGCTGGGTGTGATGAATAAAGAAAAAGGAATCACTTCGGGTGTACACACTCCCACTTTTGATATCGATGAATCAGCTATTGAAATTGGTATGGGTATGATGGCCTGGCTGGGCAGCAGTGTTAAAACCTGATTTTCGTGCAACGATACATTTTCCGCAGCTGTCAGGAAAAATAAACGGAGCTATGAGAGTTGTATTTTTTTGCCTGGCGACTGCACTTCTTGTCATTTCCTGTAAAAAATCAGGCGAAACAGAAAACCCAAACCTGCTGCGCCTGGCAGATTGTAAAAACTATACCTATAATGGTGAAACCGTTTCACTTTGTTTTGACAGCCTGATCGCTGATTCCCGCTGCCCGGAAAAGGCTATGTGCATCTGGGAAGGAACAGCCATTGCAAAATTCTCTTTTACTAAAAATAATACCACTTACCCGGTAAAGCTTTCAACGCACGATTTCTACCCTCAATTTCCAAAGGATACAACTATTGAAAATTATAAAATTGAATTTCTCAATCTTTATCCCTACCCGGGAACCCACTCCCTTCCTGTTCCCTTTTATAAGATCAAAGCAGAAGTAAAAGTCACGAAGCTTTAACCAACTGGTAAACACATATCCTATTATTGAAACCTGCCGCCGGTTGCCTCTTATCTGCATTCGGATTATTATTTTGTACCTTGCAGCCCCGATACAAGGAATGTGCTGAATGGACTAAAAATAAAAATCCGGTATGAACAAGAATGAATTGCGGAAACAACAGGCCCTCGAATACCATGCAAAAGGGAGGCCCGGAAAAATAGAAGTCATCCCCACTAAAGAAGCCAAAACCCAACGAGATCTTTCTCTTGCCTATTCCCCCGGGGTGGCTGCACCCTGTCTTGAAATAGCAGCTAACCCTGAAGATGTTTATAAATATACAGCTAAAGGAAACCTGGTAGCGGTTATCAGCAATGGTACTGCTGTCCTTGGCCTGGGTGATATAGGCCCCGAAGCCGGGAAACCTGTAATGGAAGGAAAAGGAGTGTTATTTAAAATATTTGCAGACATTGATGTGTTTGACATTGAAATTAACGAGAAAGATCCAGAGAAATTTGTCCAGATCGTTAAGGCGCTGGAACCCACCTTTGGCGGTATCAACCTGGAAGACATCAAAGCTCCTGAATGTTTTTATATAGAGAAGAAGCTCAAGGAAATAATGAAGATCCCGATCATGCATGATGACCAGCATGGTACGGCGATCATCAGTGCAGCTGCATTACTGAATGCCTGTGAAATTCAAAAGAAGAAATTAGATAAAATTAAAATCGTGGTGAATGGCGCCGGCGCTGCGGCCGTGGCCTGTATGAAATTGTATATTTCATTAGGCGCCAAAAAAGAGAACTTCCGTGTGTTTGACAGCAAAGGCCTTATTCATGAAAGCCGGACCGATCTGGATGAATTAAAAAAAGAATTTATTTCATCCGGCAAGATGGTAACACTGACGGAAGGAATGAAAGATGCTGATGTGTTCATTGGTTTAAGTAAAGGCGGTGTGCTGAATGGAGATATGATCAAAAGCATGGCAAAGAACCCGATCGTTTTTGCCATGGCGAACCCCGACCCGGAGATCAGCTGGGAAGATGCAACCAGTGCCCGTAAAGATGTGATCATGGCTACCGGCCGGAGCGATTATCCCAACCAGGTAAACAATGTGCTTGGTTTCCCGTATATCTTCCGGGGTGCTTTAGATGTAAGGGCCACGCAAATCAATGAGGCCATGAAACTGGCTGCTGTAAAGGCACTCGCCCAGCTGGCAAAAACGCCGGTACCGGATATTGTGAACATGGCCTACAATGAAAAGAGCATTTCTTTCGGCGAAAATTATATAATCCCCAAACCGCTTGATCCGAGACTCCTGGCTACGGTGGCACCGGCGGTTGCCAAAGCAGCTATCGAAAGCGGCGTGGCAAAAAATCCAATCAGTGACTGGGATGCCTATGAAAACAACCTGGACAGCCGTCTCGGCCTTGACAACCATGTGATGCGGATACTTGGCAATAAAGCCCGCAAAGATCCTAAACGGATTGTGTTTGCAGAAGCTGACAACCTGAAAATACTGAAAGCAGCCCAGCTCATTTTTGATGAAGGAATTGGTTACCCGATCTTATTGGGTGATGAGAACAAAATCAGAACCATTGCAGACGCAAATGGAGTTGATATAGACGATATCCCCATTTTTGATCCCCGCAGTGATGCCATGGAAGAAAAAAGGAATTCCTATTCCGATCTTTTCTTTGCAAGAAGAGGCCGGAAAGGCTTCAACGCCTATGAAGCCAGGAAAGTTATGAAGGACCGCAATTATTTTGGCTGCATGATGGTGGAATGTGGTGATGCGGATGCAATGATCTCCGGCTTAGCCAAAAACTATCCCGATACCATAAGACCTGCTATCCAAACAATTGGCACGGAAGAAGGAGTTCAGAATATTGCAGGCATGTATATGATGCTGACCAAAAAAGGTCCCCTGTTCCTGGCGGATACGACTGTTAATTTCAACCCGACAGCCGAAGAGCTCGCAGAAATTACCCTGATGGTGGCAAGAGAAGTCAGAAATTTCAATATCACACCGAGGATTGCCATGCTGAGCTATTCCAATTTTGGCAGCAGTAATTCTGCTGAAGCAAGATTAGTTGCTGAAGCAAGAAAAATTGTAAAAGAAAAAATGCCATCGCTGATCGTGGATGGGGAGATGCAGGCCAGTGTGGCTTTCAATAAGGAATTGATGAAAGAAAACTATCCATTCTCAGAGCTTGTTGACAAAGAAGTCAACACCCTCATCTTCCCGAATCTCGCCGCAGGTAACATTGCCTATAACCTGCTGAAAGAACTGGAAACAGCAGATGCCGTAGGACCGATCTTGCTGGGATTGAATAAACCGGTTCATATATTACAATTAGGAAGTTCTGTGCGGAGCATCCTTAATATGGCACTGGTAGCCGTGGTGGATGCACAAATGAAAAGCAAAATTTCCACGGAAGAGATTGTCAAACGTTCACCCTGGTGGAAACGGTATAAAAAAAGTCCCCAGGAACTATAAGTACTGCAGCATCCCGCCACATGAAATGGCCGGGATGCTGTAACAATAATTTTCGTTGTATTTTACAGCCTAAACCAATCGATGACCATTTTCAGCGACATAGGCCGTTACCTTCTGATGATCAAAGGCATGTTTTCCAAACCGGAAAACGGTAAGATGTACTGGAAAGAGTTCATGCACCAATGTGCTGAGATTGGCGTGGGCTCGCTGGGTATAGTAGCTATTATTTCGGTTTTTATCGGTGCTGTATCCACCATTCAGACTGCCTACCAGTTAGTCAGCCCGATCATTCCTCCTTCCACGATTGCACAAATTGTAAGAGATACGGTCATTCTTGAATTTGCCCCCACCCTTGTTTGTATTGTATTAGCAGGTGTGGCCGGCAGCCGTATTGCCAGTGAACTGGGGAATATGCGGGTAAGTGAACAGATCGACGCATTAGAGATCATGGGTATTAATACCAAAGGCTACCTGGTCATGCCAAAAATCGCTGCCGCCCTTTTGATGATACCCTTACTGGTTATTATTGCCATGGTACTAGGCATCTGGGGAGGCCGCCTGGCAGGTGCGATGGCCAATATCCTTTCCGGCAACGTATATGACCGGGGATTGCTGGAAAATTTTGTTCCCTATAATGTCATTTTTGCGTTGATCAAATCCTACGTATTCGCATTCATTATTTCCAGTGTACCTGCTTTTTATGGCTACTTTGTCCAGGGAGGTGCATTAGAAATCGGAAGAGCCAGCACCAAAGCAGTGGTTGTAAGTTGTATAGCGATATTGTTTGCAGATTATGTGTTATCAGCACTTTTATTATAACCCCTGTTCCCTGAAGAAGGGACTTTGGCAGTTATTAAATCACAGTTGATAAAACTAACCACCGGAAAGAAAATTAGTACCTCCAGCCGGGAGATGAAACATGATTGAAGTTAAAAACATACAAAAGAGGTTTGGTAACAGGACAGTTATCCAGGACGTTAGTACCGTGATGAAAGCCGGTCAGTGCAACCTTATCATTGGTTCCAGTGGCAGCGGGAAAACCGTGCTGATGAAATGTATGGTGGGCCTCTTTGAGCCTGATGAAGGGGAAGTGCTTTACGGGGGGCAGAACTTTACAACCATGGACAGCCAGGCCAAAACAGAAATCCGTAAAGAAATTGGCATGCTGTTCCAGGGCTCAGCTTTATTCGACAGTTTAACGGTGGAACAAAACGTCATGTTCCCGCTTGATATGTTTACCAGCTGGCCCGTGAAGAAAAAGCAGGACCGGGTGAACGAGGTACTGAACCGGGTGAACCTGGTGGAAGCCAACAGGAAATATCCCGCCGAGCTCAGCGGGGGAATGAAAAAAAGGGTTGCCCTGGCAAGAGCCATTGTATTAAATCCCAAATACCTGTTTTGTGATGAGCCTAACTCGGGTCTTGACCCGCAAACCTCGTTGGTCATTGATAAACTGATCAAAGAAATTACAATTGAATATAATATCACAACGGTCGTCAACACCCATGACATGAACAGTGTAATGGAAATCGGCGATTATATCTTATACATGTACCAGGGTAATAAAGAATGGGAAGGCACTAACAGGGAGATCATTTTCAGTAAAAACCAGCGGCTGAATGACTTCATCTTCGCTTCTGACTTCCTGAAAGACGCCAAGGACATGCGGATGCTGGAAGAAACAGGCCGGATACCCAACCACCGGAACATGGACCTCCTGATAGACAAAGATGCGCCCCCTGTTATCCCTCCTTCCAAAGATGTATAAAGTACAGTTCCTGTAAACATCAAATACCTTACTTTTGCCGGACTAAAATCAGACCGGTTATGAGCATTCTAGTGAATAAAAACTCCAAAATCTTAGTACAGGGTTTCACGGGCACAGAAGGCACTTTTCATGCCACCCAGATGATCGAATACGGAACCAATGTAGTAGGTGGTGTTACGCCCGGCAAAGGCGGCACTTCTCATCTTGATAAACCTGTTTTTAATACAGTGGCTGATTGTGTAAAAACAACCGCTGCTGACACAAGCATCATTTTTGTTCCGCCTGCTTTTGCGGCTGATGCTATAATGGAAGCGGCTGAAGCCGGTATTAAACTGGTTGTTTGCATCACCGAAGGTATTCCGGTGCAGGATATGGTAAAAGTGAAAAATTATTTACAGGGAAAATCCACCCGGTTGGTAGGTCCTAACTGCCCCGGTGTAATTACTGCCGGTGAATGCAAAGTAGGGATCATGCCGGGATTTGTATTCATTCCCGGTCGTATCGGCATCGTTTCAAAATCCGGCACATTAACCTACGAAGCAGCTGACCAGGTGGCAAAAGCAGGTCTTGGTATTTCAACAGCGGTGGGTATTGGTGGCGATCCGATCATCGGTACCACAACAAAAGAAGCCGTTGAATTATTCATGAATGATCCTGAAACAGATGCTATTGTTATGATCGGCGAGATCGGTGGTGGTATGGAAGCTGAAGCTGCCCGCTGGATCAAAGAAACCGGTAATAAAAAACCCGTTGTTGGTTTCATCGCAGGCCAGACAGCGCCTCCGGGACGCCGGATGGGACATGCCGGTGCCATTGTAGGCGGCGCTGATGATACTGCTGCTGCAAAAATGAAGATCATGACCGAATGCGGTATCCATGTAGTAAGCAGCCCTGCTGATATCGGTAAAAAAATGGCAGAAGTGATCAAAAAATAAGTGATTAAGCTCCTTAATAAACAATGCCTCTTCATTTGAAGAGGCATTGTAGTTATCATACTTTATCAGTTCCCCGTTGGGGAACCGGGGTTAACGAAAATCACGGATAAAACGGGCCAGTTCGGTGCGGCTGCTGCTGAAATTGAATACATCGTTTACTATAAAATAGTTTCTCTTATCAACCGTATTCCTGTAGCCATATTTGGCCAGCTCCAGTTTATAATCCTCGAAGCTGAACAGTTGCAGCAATTCTTTTACCTGCTGGCTGGTGAACCTGTTCTTATCCATCACCACTTTAACGGAGATCACCCTGTTCTTTTCAAACCACTCACGGCTTAATGACTCTTTGAGCTGGCTGAATTCGCGACTGGTCATCACATCATAGCCATAATCATCATTCCGGTATTCATCATCACGGCCGCGCATCTTTGTTTCTTCAACGCTGACTTTTCCATTCTTATTCACGCTAATTTCAGTGTGAAAACCCCGTTTCATATACATGGAACTGCTGTAGATCACTTCCTGTTTCAGCGTATTGAACCATCCGTTATTTCTTTTTTCACGGAAAATTTTCACTGAGTGGTAACCTTCAGCCAGGTTATTCAGAATAACAGTATTGTCACTCATCGTAAAGCGGCGGCCATCCACCTCCACTTTCAGGTCCATATTACTTTTGTTATTGGCGGTAATACTCAGCTTTGTTCCGTCAAAAGCGAGTAATGAAAGGGAAAAAATGGAGCTTAGTAAAAGGGTAAAAATCTTTTTCATATTATTTATTTTAAACGTAAAACGGCCATCTGGTAATTACCGGGAAAAGAACCATAAAGGCCATGCTTGTTGTTGAGCCCGGTGAGTAACTGTTTGATTATTTCTTTCATCATTTTCATTATCCCTCCTTTTTGATAACTGTAATTTCAAAGCACATGCCATCGTGCCAAAAACGGCTGCAACAAAACGTTAAAGGCCTTTGCTGTTTTTATAATGAAAATGCGGCTATATGCAGGAATGATTGCCAGTAAAGGGTTACAGAAGAAGGCTAAACCGGGTTTAATGAGAAAAAATATTTTTTTCAGAAACTAAAACAACCCGGCTTCCGGAAGCAGAAAGACCACTTTATGAAATTCCTCCTGCAGGAGCATCTTACCGTCACATAAGATTAATTACCTTGTATAAAATTTGGTTGTATGAATTTCCAGCTTGTTAAAAACCTTTTCCTGACCATCACCTTATCCGGTTTATTTGCCATGCCTTCAAACAGTCAGCCCCCCGTAAAGAATTACGAAAAAGAATGGAAGAACGTGGAAGAGTTCAATAAAAAGGATCTTCCTAAATCTGCCCTCGCAGAAGTAAAGAAAATATATGCGCTGGCAAAAAAAGACCTGCAGGATGCCCAGGTCATCAAGTCATTAGTATATATGACCGGCCTGCAGTCAGAAACAAGGGAAGATAACGAAATACTTTCCATTAAAGAAACAGAGAAAGAAATTTCTGCGGTGAAAGAGCCCGCTTCTTCTATATTAAAAAGCCTGCTGGCAGAACTGTATCAAAGTTATTTTGAAAACCACCGCTGGCAATTATATGACCGTACCAAGACCAGCAATTTCAAAAAGGAAGATATCGCCACCTGGGATGCTGAAGACTTTCATAAAAAAATAAGTGAGCTCTATTTGCAATCCATCCATAATGAAAAACTATTGCAGCAAACCAAACTGGAATCCTTTGATGCGATAATTATAAAAGGCAATGTACGTCATCTTCGTCCTACCTTGTATGACCTGCTGGCACACCGGGCTATTGATTATTTTGAAAACGATGAACGGGATATTCAAAAACCGGCTTATGCGTTTGAAATTGACCAGGCTTCAGCTTTTGATCCGGCAGCCGATTTCATTCACCGGAAATTCCCAACCAAAGACTCACTGTCACTCCGGCATAAAGCCTTGCTGATTTATCAAAAGCTGATTGCTTTTCATTTGAATGATGCGAAACAAGATGCTTTACTGGATGCAGATATTCAGCGGATCAGTTTTGTAAAAGATAATTCCACGCATCCTGACAAAGACAATTTATATTTCAGCGCCATTAATCATATTGCCAGCCAATATGGCAAGAGCCCGGCTGCAACACAGGCCTGGTACCTGCTGGCACAATACTATAACGAAAAAGCAGAAAACTATAAACCATTCGGGGATACCACGCATCGTTTTGCAAGGGTAAAGGCAAAAGATATCTGTGAGGAAGTATTACAACAAAAAGACCTGCCGGCAGGCAGACAGGATTCTTCAGAAGGAAAGATCAATTGCTATAACCTGCTGAATACGATCAACAGTAAATCACTGCAGTTCAGTATAGAAAAAGTAAATGTTCCCAATATGCCGTTCAGGGCAGTAGTCAGTTACAGGAACCTGAATACCGTTTACCTGCGGCTGATCAAAGCCGATGAGAACCTGAAGAAAGAACTGGCGGATCAGTATGGCGATAAATACTGGTCATCTATCCTTGCTGCCAAAGCCGAAAGAAACTGGCAGCAGGCGTTACCCGTCACCAACGACCTGCAGGAGCATAGCGTGGAAATAAAAGTAGATGCATTGCCTGCGGGGGAATATGTATTGGTGGCCGGGTCGGATAAAGATTTTAAAAACGAAAAGACTGTTCTCGGTGCCCGGCTTTTCTATGTTTCCACGATCAGCTACGTCAATAACAGCAACGATTATTTTGTGCTGAACCGTGATAACGGTCAGCCACTGGCCAAAGCAGCTATACAGGTGTGGGAACAGAAATATGATTACCAGTTATCAAAGAATATCAAAGTAAAAGGGAGACTGTACCAGGCAGACACCAATGGCTTTTTCCGTTTAGATAAAAGAACAGAAACCGACAACAAGCGCTACGCCAATGTTTCCTATTACTTTGATATCACCCATAACGGGGAACGGTTATTCATGGATGATCTCCAGTATGACCGCTACTACAGCCGTGGAGAATACAAAACGATTACTTCTGTTTTCCTCTTTGCCGACCGGAGTATTTACCGCCCGGGACAAACTGTCTATTTTAAAGGGATCGTGTTGGAAAGAAATACGGCAGAGAAAAAGAATGCGGTAAAGCAGGATTACGAAACAACGGTTGTGCTTCGTGATGCGAACTACAAAGACATTGATACCATCAAAGTAAAGACCAATGAGTTTGGCTCCTTCAATGGCAGGTTTCAGTTACCCGCCAGCGGGCTCAACGGCCAGTTCAGCATTTATACCAAAAAAGACGGTGGCAATCTTGGCTTTAAAGTGGAAGAATACAAACGCCCCAAATTCTTTGTGGAATACGAGCCCATCAAAGGGACTTATAAGGTCAATGATACTATCAAAGTGACCGGTGCTGCAAAAGCCTATGCCGGTAATAATATTGATGGCGCCATTGTAAAATACAGGGTGGTTAGAGAACCCCGTTTCTTATACCCCTGGCTGTTCCGCCGCTGGTGGCAGCCACCGGTGCAGCAAATGGAAATTGCACATGGAGAAATAAAAACAGATAAAGACGGAAAATTTGTTGTGGCTTTTACGGCCATTCCCGATTTGACACTTGACAAAAAACTTGAACCGGTTTTCGATTATACGGTCTATGCCGATGTAACAGATATTAACGGAGAAACAAGAAGCGGGGAGAAATCAGTATCGGTAAGCTATAAATCGCTGATGCTGGTCAGCAATATACCTTCTTCCCTGCCGGCTGACAGTTTAAAATCACTGAATATCCGTACCGAGAATATGAACGGAGAGTTTGAACCGGCAAACATCACGGTAACGATCACAAAACTGAAAGAAGAAAAAAGGCTGATCCGTGACCGGCTCTGGGAAAGGCCTGACCAGTTCGTGATGAGCAAAGAAGAATATATAAAAGCTTTCCCCTATGATGAATATGACAATGAAAGCGATTATAAAAGCTGGGAGAAAGGATCGGAGGTTTTTAATAAGACAGATTCAGTGAGGGAGAATGGAAAATGGAAAATAGAAAATGGACAATGGGCTACCGGTTTTTATATGATAGAAATTTCAACAACAGATAAAAACGGGGAAACAGTAAAAGACATTCAATACATTGAATTATTTAATGAAAAATCGAACCAGCTGAACCAGCCTCAATATATCTGGAGCCAGGCTGCCAAAGCCATTGAACCGGGAGAGACAACTGCTGTTCAACTGGGAACATCCGCTGACAATCTCTTTGTTGTACAGCAACTGGATAAAAAGTCAGGAGCCGGGAGCCAGGAGCCGGGAGTATACAGCTATGCCACATTAAATAACGAAAAGAAATTGTTCCCTTTTACAGCTACCGAAGCTGACCGGGGTGGTTATGGTGTGGGTTGGTTATTCGTAAAGCACAACCGTTTTTACCAGTATAACCAAACGATCAATGTGCCCTGGACGAATAAAGACCTGTCCATTGAATATGCCAGTTTCCGGGATAAAACCTTACCCGGCAGTGAAGAAAAATGGAAAGTGAAAATCAGCGGTTATAAAAAAGAACAGGTGGCAGCTGAGATGCTGGCCGGTATGTATGATGCTTCTTTAGACCAGTTTTACCCGCATAGCTGGAACGAACCTTCTGTATGGCCTGTTTATTATAACGATAGCAGGTGGAATGGCAGCCAGAATTTTTTAAAAGTAGAAGCAACACAGAAATATGCTGTGGGGACGGAGTATAAAAGTTTTGAAAAGGAGTATGACAAATTAATCTCAACAAGGCTTCCAGAAATAGAATTTGACAGTTCGGGTAGAATAATTTATTACTATTCAACTATTTCGCAGGGAGGTGTAAGAGACGAAGGAATTGCGGCACCTCCAATGGTCGAAAATAAATCATTGCGAAATGGGAATGCCTTAGACAGAACTGCGCTTGCTGGTAAAACGCCTTTAGGATATCTTGAACTAAATTTAAGCTACAATGGCGATACTAATCAATCAGGCGAAATGTTTGTTCAGGGAGAGTCAATTAAAAAAACTACTGAACAATCTTCCGAAGTCAAGATCCGTAAAAACTTCAACGAAACTGCTTTCTTCTTTCCTGAGTTAAGAACCGACAGCAGTGGTGCTATTGAATTTTCCTTTACAATGCCTGAAGCGCTGACCAAATGGAAATTCCAGGCACTTACACATACAAAGGAGGCAGCATTTGGCTACAGTACCAAAGAGATCGTTACGCAAAAAGAACTGATGGTGCAGCCCAATGCACCCCGTTTCCTGCGGGAAGGTGATAAAATGGAGTTCAGTACCAAGATCGTTAACCTGACGGACAAAGAACTAACCGGCCAGGCCGAACTGCAATTGTTTGATGCCAGCACTAATCAATCCGTGGATGGCTGGTTCAGGAATGCATTTCCCAATCAGTATTTTACCGTAGCCGCCGGGCAAAGTGAA
The DNA here is from genome assembly GCA_002400415.1 of Chitinophagaceae bacterium UBA4411. Taxonomy (GTDB): domain Bacteria; phylum Bacteroidota; class Bacteroidia; order Chitinophagales; family Chitinophagaceae; genus CADEDV01. The sequence continues at coordinate 207,201 of DGQP01000015.1, read as the reverse complement.
GTGGTGAAATTCCCGATCGATGTTCCTTATTTGTTTGACAAAGCATTAGTATGGCGCATCGTTGCCCGTGCCGGTAACATCAGCGACGGGGAAGAAAATGCAATGCCCGTACTGACCAACCGGATGCTGGTCACAGAAACAATGCCCTTACCCATGAGAGGCAGCGGTACTAAAAATTTCAGTTTTGATAAATTACTCAGGAGCGGTAACAGTGAAAGTTTACAGCATTATTCCTTAACACTGGAATATACTTCTAACCCGGCCTGGTATGCCGTGCAGGCATTGCCCTACCTGATGGAATATCCTTATGACTGTGCCGAACAAACCTGGAACAGGTACTATGCGAATTCCCTGGCCAGCTTTATTGCTAATTCATCGCCCCGGATCAAACAGGTATTTGATCAATGGAAAATAAAAGATACCGCCGCATTGATGAGTAACCTCCAAAAGAACCAGGAGCTGAAAGCAGTCTTACTGGAAGAAACACCCTGGGTATTACAGGCAAAGAATGAAAATGAACAGAAGAAGAATATCGCTTTGCTCTTTGATATGATCAAAATGAGTGAGCAGCTCAGCAGTTCGTATGACAAACTGAAACAGCTGCAAAGTTCCAATGGCGGTTTTGTCTGGTTCAGCGGCGGGCCTGACGACCGGTACATGACCCAGTATATTGTAACGGGTATCGGTCACCTGAAAAAACTGAAAGCCTATGCCAAAGGGCAGGATGACAAGCTGAATGCAATTTTAAAAACAGCGATCCCTTACCTGGACAGGAAAATCAGGGAGGATTATGATAACCTGGTAAAATATAAAACTGATCTGAAGAAATACAGGCCTGATTATACCACGATCCAGTACCTGTATATGCGGAGCTTCTTCCCGGAATATGCGATTGATAAAAAATCAATGACAGCCTACACCTATTTCAGGACAAGAGCACAACAAACATGGACCACGCAAAGCAAGTACATGCAGGGCATGACGGCTTTGGCCCTGTTCAGAACCAATGACCTGAAAACTCCGGCTGCGATATTGAAATCACTGAAAGAAACAGGCATTAACAATGAAGAACTGGGTATGTACTGGAAAGAACAAAGCACTGGTGGCTGGTTCTGGTACCAGGCCCCGATAGAAACGCAGGCCCTGCTGATCGAAGTTTTCCAGGAAGCGGGTAAAGACCAGTCAACCGTGGATGACCTGCGTACCTGGTTATTGAAAAACAAACAAACCAATAACTGGAAAACAACCAAGGCAACAGCCGAAGCTTGTTATGCATTATTATTACAAGGCAGCAACTGGCTGACCAATGAACCATTGGTAAAAGTGAAGCTGGGAAATCTTACTGTTCAATCAACCGATAATAAACAGGAAGCCGGAACCGGTTATTTTAAAAAAGTAGTGGAGGGGAAAAATGTAACGCCGCAAATGGGCACTATTGCTGTAACCGTAACAGCACCGGTTAACCCGTCAACCGATCAACCTTTTAACGCTGCCAGCTGGGGCGGCATTTACTGGCAATACTTTGAAGACCTGGATAAGATCACTACGGCATCAACACCGTTGAAACTGGATAAGAAATTATTCGTTGAAACCAATACGGACCGTGGCCCCGTACTCACACCCGTCAATGATGGCGACGTACTGAAAGTAGGTGATAAGATCAAAGTAAGGGTGGAACTGAGAGTGGACCGGGATATGGAATATGTGCACATGAAAGACATGAGAGCATCAGCACTGGAGCCGGTGAATGTACTAAGCAGCTACAAATGGCAGGGCGGACTTAGTTACTACGAAAGCACCAAAGATGCCAGTACAAATTTCTTTTTCAGCTACCTGCGGAAAGGAACTTATGTGTTTGAATATCCCCTGTTCGTGACTCATGCAGGAAACTTCAGCAACGGAGTTACCTCGATACAGTGTATGTATGCTCCTGAATTCTCAAGCCATAGTGAGGGCATAAGGATAAATGTGGAGTAACAGTGAATAGCTAATCAATTAAAGTTGCCCGGATAGTTTATATTCGGGCAACTTTTTTATGCGTATCAAGACCAACCTGGCTATTTTCCTGACTTTTGTATTGCTGTCCTGCAGCGTCAGTAAAAAAACCATCCCTGGTACTTATCACTTAAAGGATGTACCCAAAACAAAGTTGGTACTGCATAAAGACAACACCTTTTCTTTCACTAAAAATTTTGCACAACCCGGTCCCGCTTTTTTCCCTGATTCCACCGAAATGAATTTTCAAACAGCAGGTAGCTGGCAGTTGACTAAAAATGGATTGCTGCTATTAAATAGTTTTCCGGCTATAACAACCGGGAACCATGCTACAATTGCAGATTCAGTACAATACAACAGCTCCATCACTTCTTTCAGTTTCTGGGACAGTTATGGCGATCCTGTACCCATCCGTTTTATCAAATTCTTACCGGCTAAAATAAAATTCCATCGCGGCAACAGTATCTCTTTTTTCGTCGAAGACTTTAACCCGAAAGACACCATGGAATTTCATTTCTATGGCTACGCCCCCGTAAAATGGCCAGACACCACCCCGCAGGACCAGCAACAAAACAATACACACCGGATTACGCTCTATGAACCGGTCCGGCCGGGCTATCTTACAAATATTACCCTTACTCCCGGCCGAAAGAAATTAATCAGTGCCGACAAGAGTTTTGCACTGGTAAAGGGCAAATAGCACCTCTCTCCTATTTTTGCAGCATGCAGGCGGACATTCTTATCATCGGGCAGGGCATCTCCGGAACCTTTCTCAGCTATTATTTAGAAAAAGAAAATACATCTTTTGTTGTCATTGATAATGGTTTTGTGAATGCGCCTTCAAGAGTAGCTGCCGGGATCATTAACCCCGTTACCGGACGCCGGATCGTAACGGTATGGAAAGCGGAAGAACTATTTCCTTTTGCCTGGCAGGGGTATACTCAAATAGGGCATCAGCTGGGAATAACAGCCATCTCCCCAAAGAATATTATTGATTTTTTCCCAAATCCCTTCATGCGGGAATCTTTTTTGAAACGGATTGAAGAAAAAGCCGAATACCTGCACCCATTCCCGGAACAAAATCATTTCAATCCATACTTCAATTATGAATTTGGCTGTGGCGAGATCCGCCCTGCCTATACAGCACACCTGGAAACACTGATCCCGGCCTGGAGAAACCACCTGCAGCAAAATAACAAATTAAGAAAAGAAGAATTCGATTGGTCATTACTGGAAATCAGCACTGCTAAAATCACGTATAAAGATATAACTGCTGATAAGATCATTTTCTGTGATGGCGCCGGACCTTCCGCTAATCACTTTTTTAAACAACTTCCTTTTGCCCCCAACAAAGGAGAGGCATTGGTAGTGGAAATACCCGGATTGCCTCCTCACCATATTTATAAAAAATCGATGACACTGGCCCCGCTGGCAGAAAAAGATATGTTCTGGATCGGCTCTGTGTATCACTGGAATTTTGACAATGCGGAACCAACACCTGCATTCAGGAAAAATGCAGAAGCCGTTCTGAAAGAATGGCTGAAGGTCCCGTTCCGTGTTGTTGAGCACCGCTGTGGTATCCGCCCGGCCACGCTTGAGAGAAGACCCTTTGTTGGTTTCCATCCCCGGCATAAGAACATTGGCATCTTCAATGGCATGGGTACCAAGGGCTGTTCCCTGGCCCCCTATTTTGCCAAACAGTTTGTTGATCATATTATATATAACCTGGAAATAGATCCGGAAGCGGATGTCAGCCGTTTTCAAAAAATACTTTCACGCAACTAAATTTACCGGCTATGGCTGCAACAACTGAATCAGCATACAGCATTCCGGCCCGTTACCGCCGTATGGAAAATATGCATATTGTTTTCTGGCTGGTGAAAGATATCAGCTGGTGTATGATCTGGAAAGTATTAGGGATTGCTATGGTGATCCCCACATTGACAATCGCCATTATTATTGCCTGGCGTACCCGGCAGATCAAAGCTGAATTAGCTCATAACCTGGCAGTGGCGTTATGGATCAGCGCCAACTCTTTCTGGATGATCAGCGAGTTCTTTGAGTTTGACTCGGTAATTATCTGGGGAGATTTTACCGGCAAACATTTATCACTGCTGCCTTTTATTGCGGGTAGTCTTTTCCTGTTGTACTACTATGCAGTACAACGCCCGGCAGAGCTCAAAAAGAAAAAAGCAGCGATCAGCTGAGAGCAAGTACTTTTTTCTTTTTCATAAAGTAACGGCGATAGAGATAAATAACAGTCAGCGTAATCATGGTTGGGATTTTAGAATTTTAGTGGCTGTCATAGGATCCTGGTTCAATACCCGGCACAAGGCTTCATAGAGGTCGGGCATATTATCTTTTAATCCTTTCGGATTTTCAAAAAATGCTTCTGCACTAACGGCCCAGAATTCGTGCAGATTGCTGAAGGCATAACTGCGCAAATAACTCTGGCGGTTCGTGATCACATCGGCCAGTATGGGGCCGGTGCTTTTGGAAAATTTCTCGTAATTCAGCCGGAAATGCGAGTCCATCCCGTACTGGGCAAAGAAATTATTATATAACAAAGCATGCGACATTTCATGCACGGCTACATTGATATTATCATTCTTCTGCGAGTAACCATACAAAAAATGTTTCCAGGAAAGATAAATGCCTTCCGGCGCCACATGGCCAATATATAACTCATCATCATTGTCCATATGATAGGCATCGGCAAGAATGTAGATATCCTTGAAGTGTGCGAGCAGGTAATTATCTAACCCGAAAGTAACCTGGACAGCAGAAGAGCTGACCAGTGTGGCTGCATCTTCATTATTCTCCAGCCCGATGAAATGGAATTTCTTACCTGCTTTAAATTCATGTACTCTTTTTACAAACCTTCTTCTTTGTTCCTCCGGCAGGTCATTAAAATAAGTAAAGAGGCTTCCGATTACAAATGAATAATTGTTGTATTCTTCCTCCTGCAACAAGATATCGCCGGGAGTGGTGGAAGCGGTTGTAACGGGCCCACGGGCAAAAATGCCATTCAATTTTCTGAGAAAGGAGTGCATAAAGTACGGTTCGTCTTCCAATATAGACAATGGTATCCCAATATGCAAGCCCCGGCAGCTTATTTAGCGAATTCCACAATCGTAGTATTACGCTCTGCGGCAAGTGGATCCTGCTTAAGTATTTCGCAAATAACGTAGTAGAGTTTGGGCATCGCAGATTTGAGGGCGGCAGGATTTTCAAAAAAACTTTCCACACTCACCGCCCAGAACTCCCTGATGTTAGTATAGGCATAGGACCGGAGGTAACTGCGCCTTGTGGTTATCATATGAGCAATAGCCGGACCATACACTACCGGGAACAACTGGAAATCTGCCCGGAATTTCGGATCCGCATCCGCATGATCCATGAAATTATTATACTCAAGTGCATGCGCCATTTCATGGATGGCCACATTCACATTATCAGCAGCATTTTCGTAGCCCTGTAAAAAATGTTTCCAGGAAAGATAAATGCCTTTTGGCGATACATGGCCGATGTACAGATCACCAGGTTTTTCAAACTGGTAGGCATCCGGCATGATATAAATATGTTTGAAATAACCAAGTTTATACCTGCGCAACCCGAATGTAAGTTGCACGGCAGCAGCACTAACCAGTACTGGTATCTCACTTTTTTCTTCCAACCCTATGTAATGAAATATTTTACTATTCCTGAAATACCAGGTCCGCTTAATGAAGCGTTGCTTTTCTGACGAGCTCAATGTAGTGAAGTAAGGAATAAACTGACTGATAATCCGAGAATACTCCATCACGGTATGCAGGAGCATTTCTTCCTCGTAAGTAGCCTGCTCAGCCGGAATTGTTTTCTTACTGAATAGTTGCTTCAGGATTTTAGTAATAAGGCTGGCCATAGTAATATCTTATAAATATACCAAACCAACCTGTTGACAGCTCAGCACCCTGCGCTTATTTTTCAATCTCAATCTGCCGGATATTATTTCTTCCATAAAACACCGGGAAGTACATCAATTCAGCTTTGGCCGGGTTAATTGTATATCGTCCGCTGTACCGTGGTTCCAGTTCAATCTCATAGGTATACTTTCCTTTGTTCATTTTTTCTGCAAAAATCATTACCCGGTCTTTATAATACTCACGGTGCTCATTCCAGTTGTCGCCGCCTTTCTTTCCATACGTGCAACCTGCCGGAATAGGAATTTCAACCTGTACAAAATCAGCATCGCTTTTCACATTTACGACCACTTTCATGATTACTTTCTCACCGGCTTTCAGTGAACTGATCACAGACCGGCTGTTTTCAAAATAAGTACTGATGCTGAAATTGCTGTCAACCGCCATCGGGGCCGGGTTAAATAATTGCTGGTAAGCCGTGAAGTAAACCAAGCCCCCTCCTGATTTTGTTATGCTCAGTTGTTTGTAATGATCTGTAATCCCAATACTGAAAGGGAACCGGGTAATCGTAAAACTGGTATCTCCTTTTACAGATAAAACAGCCGGTTCGGTAAAATTCCTGTTCTCTTCCAGTTTTTTTGGCAGAATGGCCGATAAGATGCTGGCAGATTCCACGGTATTTCTCCAATGTCCTTCTTCTTTTCGCATTTCCAGGAAATATTGTGTAACCCTTCTTGTTTCATCTTCATAACCGGGCAGTTTGCCCAGCAATTTATACGCCATTACGGTTGTGGCAATATGGTTACTGTTCCACGAGTACGTTTTATCTCCCCAATGTAAACCTCCGGGCATAGTGGCCTTTTTTTTATCCATGAGTTTTTTTAACTCTTTATCAAACGATAATTTTTGTTGTTGCAATACAGCAGTCATTTGCCATTGCTGGTGTTGTGTAAGCGAATCAAACGGGATCCTGCGCAGGTACATACTATAGTCCATATCATGACCTGCTTCGCTCAGCGTATATAATGTTTCCAGCAGTTCATACCTGTTCAGCCGCGGCAACTGGTTTTGCAGGTAGAGCAACGCATTCCTGATATTCGTTTCCAGTAAAGGATCGCCCCGCAGTTCAAGCAATGCTCTTGTGATATAATTAGTGATAGACAGGTTGGGCTTTCCTCCCTCCCACCAGCTCCAGCCGCCATCAAATAACTGGCCCTTCTGTAATTTCTCAAGCAGCTTTTTCATTTCTTTTTCGTTGCTGAAGTCCTGGCTGAGTGCAGCCCTGATTTTTTTCTCCATGGCCAGCCCTGTCAGTTTGGAAGCTGTTTGCTCCATACAGTAGTAAGGATATTTTTTTAAATAGTCAATTTCTTCGAGCAGCAGATCAAGTGTGTTGTTTTGTGCATACAGTTTTACATTACCTGCCAGAGGATTGGCTGTAAAAGAAACAGTGGTATCCTTTTCCAGCAGGTGAAAATTGCCCACCGTTTCAGTCGTACCTTTCCGGATTACGGGTATTGACCTGAGTTCCCCGTCTGCAAATCCTGTTGTGGCTTTCATCGTGAACCTGGCCCTGAGAGTGTCTTTTCCCATACCGGCTGCAATACCCAATTCACTGATTTCCGCATTGTTTGCAGCCAGTGTTTCATTTGACTTTAGCATTAGTTGCCCGTTGACAGAAAAATCAACATTCACATTCAATGCAGCATTTGTATAGTTGATCTTCTTACCAATCAGTACCGCCGTGTCCTCTTCCACTAAAAATTGCGGCGCTGATAATTGTGCCAGCATTGGTTTAAAGGCTTTAACGATGGAAGAGGTTTTAGTGATCCTTCTTTTTTTATCCATTCCCACTATATAAGTCTTCCAACTGGTAATATTATCCGGGTAGGTGACCGTAAATTTTACTTCCCCGTTTTCGTCCGTGATCAGGTTAGGTTTCCAGAAGGCGTAATCCCGGAATTGCTCCCTGATCATTTTCGGGTTAAACGCTTTCGTGGTGATGATGATAACACCTCCGGCAGCCCTTGCCCCGTATAAAGCAACAGCAGCTGCATCTTTTAATATACTCGTTGATGTAATATCTGCAGGATCAAGATCAGCGGGCATCGCATCAACAGGAATGCCATCAACAACAATTAATGGTGAATTATCCGATGTTAATGTTGTAATACCACGTATCCTTATATTAGCTGAAGCGCCTGTAAAACCATCAGCAGCCTGCACATTCAGACCCGATACTTTACCCAGTAATAATTGTTCGGTTCTTATTGAAGTAATAGAGCCAGTAAGATTTTTTTTACGGGAGACTCCGTATCCAACTACCACCACTTCTTCTAATGAGGCTGTACTCGTATTCAGAGAAGCGTCAGCGGTGGAATGACCTCCTTCATAAACAGATACTGAAACTTCTGCCGTTTCATATCCTACGGCAGAAAACTGCAGTACATAGGCACCGCCTTTTATTCCCTGCAATGTGTATTCTCCGGTGGCATTTGTGACCGTCCCTTTATTATATCCCTTTATCCACACGCTGGCTCCTACCACAGGGTCTTTCCCTTTTGTATCGGTCACTCTTCCGGAGATCGTTCCGGTACCTGCCGGCAAATTCATTTTCGGCGCTTCAAATTTCTTTTCCCTTTCTGCTTCTTCCATTCTCTTTTTCGCCAGCGCCTCTTCTCTTTCTTTTCTTCCCTGTTCCTGCTGCGCCAGTAACCAGTCTATAAAATTATTCTGCCTTGTATACCCCTGCTTTTCAAAACGTATACAATAAGTACCATTTGCGCTGACATCAATATTCCCCGCTTCATTGAAATTGAAGTAACGGGTTACAATAATCACCGAATAAGTGCCTGCCGCAATATTATTAAGTGTGGAAACAGGCCCCCACAATACTTTGTAATCGTTTGCCACCTCCTTGTTATACAGTATCGTGTAAACAATCGAGCTGTCAGCCGGGAATTTGAGCATGATGCGGCTGCTGTTGCTGTTTTTATAATATGCATTATACCCTGCCTGTTCCAGGAAAGCTCTTGCCGGGGTTTTATCATATTTTATTTCCGGCAATTCCGGTATCGTATCACCCAAAGACCAGACCGTTAGCCGGTTTGGCAAATAAACTTTGGGGTAATTAGGAAACAAAGGTATTTTTTCCAGCCGCACCATCTTCGGCGTTACCCGGTAGCGGTAACCCGGTTCAAACATGAACTTAAAATCAAAATCACCGGGTTTATAGAACTGGATACTGTCATTATTCACAAAGGGCCCGGTCACATGCTCGTTATTACTACCCAGGAAAACAGCTTTATCATCCTGCCATATATAGCCATAATTGTTGCGGTAGTTATTTTCAATCCGCAATATTTTACTTTCCAGCAGGCCCCTTTCCTGCCAGTCCCAGTAGAGAGGCATTTCTTTTATTTTATCTTTTCCGGTTAACTTATCAATATCAAAAACAATATCATGTTTGTAATAAGGCTGCAGGTAAATACTGTCATACTCAATGTATTTATCCTTTAAGCGGATACCGATCTGCACATAACCCGGAAAACGGGTGAATGCATAAGCTCCTTTATCCGTAACAGCATTGTAATAAACCAGCTCCCGGTTGATGTAGAGTAAATAAATTTCCTGCGGCACACCTTGTTTTACTGCAAATACGGATACCTGGGGCAGAATATTCTGTATTCTCGATTTACGCAACTGGTATTTTTCGGCCGGGAATAAGAATTGGTAATACGGCATCGAATCCAGCTCAAATCTCTGCCGCCAGCCGGGGTGGTGTCCCAATAAAAATTTGTTCGCCGCCACAGCTTCTTCTGTTTCAAATTGATCATACTGTAACGGGGCCTTCCCCCTGAACTTTTGTATATAGGGCGGCTCGGGCACACGGATATCTCCCCCGAATTGTGCATTATAGCTTACGGCCGTAATGTTTACACCCTTGGCATCCCTGGTCTTATAATCTTTTACTGCAACAGTGATCGTGTCGGTTTGCCCCGGGTACACGGTAGCGGCTGATCGTATCTCAGAAGATAACAGTTTAGAGAGTACGGCAATAGTTTCTGCTCCGTGCTGTTCTTTTCCGGCCCAGTAATATTCCCATTTAACCCGGTATGATTTACCCACCGGCATTTTACCTTTCCAGGTTATCCATTCCGCATCAGATGATGCTTTGAATAAATTTTTATCCCCGTCAAAGATGCTGTAATACACCGGCACCCTGTTCGGGTTGGACAAAGCAAAAGCCACGGTATCCTTTTCCTGCATCCTGCTGAACCCGACTGTATAATTGCTTTCAATATCATAATTAGTGTATTCAGTAATGCTATCTCTTTCATTTTTCAGGTAGAATTCGTAAGACTCTGCCAACGGATCTGTTTTAACTGTATGCGGGAATTCCACTGCAAGTGGCCTGACTGACAAATCTGTTTCCATCCAGCCTGATCGTTTAACAGGCTTACCATTCTCATAATAAGTGGCAATAAGCAGACCTTCCTGTTCCTTTATATCAATGACCGCCTCACCAGATTTATATTCCACCGTTTCATCTTCTTCCTGTATTTCATTATTGCTGTTCCTGAAAATGGCTTTTACTTTCAGTCGCAGGTCAGCTTTGGGAAATGCAGCGGAGGGAATTATGAATTTAGTGTCCCCTTCAATAGCCAATGTTTTTTCTTCCTGCCACAAAGTATCAGGCACAAATTCCCGCTCGGGGAAAAACTGATCCACAGATTCACTCAGTACTACCAGCTTCGCCTTTCCATCCATCAGGGGCAGCCCGTTAGCATCTTTGGCTGATGCCGTAAACTCCAGCGTGTCCCCTGCAAAATATTTGGTTTGCTTTGATCCGATCTTATAAGTGGCCACTTCATCCAGTAAATAATCTTCAATATGAAAGTTCCCCTGTAGTAATAGTTTGTTCTTCTTAGATTTAAGTAATACCTGGATAGTTCTGTCATTCCCAAGTGTATCGCCGGTATTGAACTCATATACATAAGCACCGGCACTTACCGGTTTCAGCACAGCCAGTTTTTTAACTACGGTTGACTGCCCGTTGTAATAACTCAGCCATGCTTCTATCCCTTCCTTGTATTGTTTTCCTTTTTTATCCAGCAAGTAGGCTTTAAACCTGACCGTATCAGATGGAAAGTACTTCGGTTTACTGAACAGCATATATCCTTTTCCCTGCTGGTACCGGTTATTGCGGTAGCGTTTCCTGAACCAGTTACGGGGTTTGTTCCTGAACATATAATTGATCTTGTCCGGCAACCAGGTAAGCACCCGGCCCATCTTTGTATAACTGAACCGTGCCCAGCGCTGCTTACTTACTGAACGATACTTTTCATTGAAGACGGAAAATTCCGCAAACGATGTATCCCCGGGTACAATCATTTTGATGACTGCATCTTCCGGCTCCTTTTGCTTTACAGCATACGTACCTGCCTTTTCATTGAAAGACGCCGGCTTGCCATTAACTGTGACTAAAGCATTTCCAAACAATTCCCCGGCATCATTTCTCAGCAGCAACTGCGGCCTCACCTGGTTATTGACCACATAGCTCCTGACACGGGTCTGGCAATAGTATTTCGCCAGCAACTCATTATCCATCACGGATACAAAAAGGTAATTACCAACCGGTAGTTTTTCGTAGTCAATAGAATCCAGCGGGAAAACCATAGCAGCCCGTTGCCCCAAATAATGGTCAACGGTTTTGATTCCCCTTTTTATATACTTTTCAGCTGTGTCAGCGGGGATAAGATAGACATAGGTCATCCAGCTTTTTTTCCGGATATCTTTCAGGGGCTGCTGGGCAGTAGCCTGTTCAATAAATCCCAGGCAAATGAGTACGATCAGAATAGCTTTCTTCATAAACGGTGGTTCAGTACAACAGTCAGGATGCAAACTGCTGCTGTAATTACACAAGGAGATGATATTTTCCCTGAAAAGCCTGTACTGCTTATCTTTGCGGCCTTATATAGTTCAAAAAAGACGGACAAGATTATGTACAGAACTCACACCTGCGGGGAACTCAGAATTGCTGATACGAATAAAGAAGTAACACTGGCCGGATGGGTACAGACGGTACGGAAATTCGGCGCTATCACTTTTGTGGACCTGCGGGACCGTTATGGCATTACCCAATTGTTATTTGGCGAAGAGCTGAACAAAGTGCTGGAAGAAAATCCCTTGGGCCGTGAATTTGTATTGCAGGCTACCGGGAAAGTAAATGAACGAAGCAATAAGAACGCCAATATTCCTACCGGCGATATTGAGATCAGTGTGTCTTCATTTACAATTTTAAATAAATCCGCAGTACCACCTTTCACCATCCAGGATGATACCGATGGCGGGGATGACCTGCGGATGAAATACCGTTTTCTGGACCTGCGCAGGAATGCGGTAAAGAAAAACCTCGAATTACGTTATGCTGTTAACCGTGCTGCGAGAAACTACCTGCACAATAACGGCTTCATGGATATTGAAACACCTTTCCTGATCAAATCAACACCGGAAGGTGCAAGAGATTTCGTGGTGCCTTCAAGAATGAACCCCGGCCAGTTTTATGCACTGCCCCAATCACCGCAAACATTTAAACAGTTATTGATGGTGAGTGGCTATGACCGCTATTACCAGGTGGTGAAATGTTTCCGGGATGAAGACCTTCGTGCTGACCGCCAGCCTGAGTTCACCCAGATTGACTGTGAAATGGCCTTCGTGGAGCAGGAAGATATCCTGAACATGTTTGAAGGCATGGTCAAATCCATTTTCAAAGAAGTAAAGGGGATTGATTATACAGAGAAAGTGGAACGCATGACCTGGGAAGATGCCATGTGGAATTATGGCAATGACAAACCGGATATCCGTTTCGGCATGCAAGTGCTGAATTTAAAAAAACCGGCTTCTGTGTATGTAAGTAAAGCAGACCAGTCTTCCCTGATCAATGGTGCAGATTTTAAAGTGTTTGATGAAGCAGAGACTGTGCTGGCCATAGCCGTACCCGGTTGCAGCGAATACAGCCGCAAACAAACGGATGAACTGACAGAATGGGTGAAACGTCCGCAGATCGGTATGAAAGGATTGGTCTTCATTAAATGTAATGCAGACGGAACCTGCAAGAGCAGTGCAGATAAATTTTTTAGTGAGGAAAAACTGAAAGCCATTGCGGATGCGGCGGGTGCCAAAGCCGGTGATCTTGTGTTGATCTTAGCCGGCGCGGAAGAACGCACCCGGAAAGCGATCAGCGACCTGCGGATGGAAATGGCCAATCGTTTAGGTCTGAGAAATGATAATGAGTATAAATTATTGTGGGTGCTCGACTTCCCCTTATTTGAATACGATGAAGAAGGCAACCGCTGGGTAGCCCGTCACCATCCGTTCACTTCGCCCAAGCCTTCTGACATTGAGACCATGATCAGTAATGATCCTGTTATTCACAACGCAGCCGAATATTTGAAACATCCGTATGCCAATATCAAAGCCAATGCTTATGATATGGTATTGAACGGGAATGAAATTGGAGGTGGTTCTATCCGTATCTATCAACGGGAATTGCAGGAAAAGATGTTTGCGGCGTTAGGAATGGATAAGGAAGAGCAATTGCATAAGTTCGGCTTCCTGCTGGGGGCTTTTGAATATGGCGCACCACCGCATGGTGGCATTGCTTACGGTTTCGACCGCCTTTGTGCTATTCTCGGCGGCAGTGAAAGTATCCGTGATTTTATTGCGTTTCCAAAAAACAATTCAGGAAGAGATGTGATGCTGGATGCCCCGGCGACGATTGATGAGAAACAGTTTGAGGAATTACAGATAAAATTAAATTTGAAATAATCTCTGATGAGTTTTATTATATTTAAAGCCTGTTAGGTAATCTAACAGGCTTTAAATTTTAAGAATGATTCCTGATTTTCAGAGTTTAATGCTTCCTCTATTAAAGATCGTAGAAGACAGAAATGAGCACTTAATGAATGATGTAGTAAATACATTAGCTAAAAGGTTCAATCTTACCGAAGAAGAGTTAAAACACTTATTACCTAGCGGGAAACAAAGAACTTTTGCTAATCGGGTGCATTGGACCAAGGCTCATTTAAAAATGTCTGGCCTTTTACAAGATACGAGAAGAGCACACTTCAAGATAACCGAGCGAGGCCTTGAGGTTTTAAGACAGAATCCCGATCTTATTAATATTAAATTTTTAAAACAATTTCCTGAATATTTAGAATTTACCGGAAAGAGTAATCAACAAACTACATCCGATAGCAAAGAAGAAAGCTCAACCTCGGAAACCCCCGAGGAACAGCTAGAATCAGGATATTTAAAAATCAGAAAATCTCTTGAGCAGGAATTGTTATTAAAACTTAAAAGCATCAACCCATATTTTTTTGAAAAAATAGTTGTTGAATTATTAGTAAAAATGGGGTACGGCGGCTCCATTCAGGATGCGGGTCAGGCCATTGGCAAAAGTGGAGATGAGGGTATAGACGGAATAATTAAAGAAGATAAACTAGGCCTGGATGTAATTTACATTCAGGCAAAAAGATGGGAAGGAGTAGTTGGTCGTCCTGAACTACAGAAATTTGTTGGCGCATTGGCAGGGCAAAGAGCTAAGAAAGGAGTTTTTATCACTACATCATATTTTACCAAAGAAGCAATTGCCTATTCCGCACAAATGGACACCAAGATAGTTTTAATTGACGGTGAAAAGTTGTCGCAATTCATGATAGATTACAATCTGGGAGTCTCGGTCCAGAATATTTATGAAATAAAAAAGATAGATTCAGATTATTTTGAGGAAGAATAAATAAAAACATGGGATTAAGCTGGCAACTATACCGTCTCATCTGTTTGCTGCAAATGCTGGCCACCACTTTTTTTACGTTCACATCGCTGATCAGTCTTTTTAATAGTGGCAGGGGTTATTATTTTTTAGAAACCCTTTTTTTTATCCTGATGGCGGCCCTGGCCATTTTCGCACTGAACCTGGTGAATACCAATTATCCTGACAAACCCGTAGCCGGCAAACAGAAGAATGTATTCAACTGGCTGTTCCTGGTTAATTTTTTCCTGTTGATCTTCCTTTTCGGATTATTCTTTGCAGAATACAGGAGTCTTGGTTTTGTACGATCAATTACCGGCGGCTCTTTATTTTCGTTGCCCTTCGGGTTTCTTGTGCCTTTACTTATTAAAACAGCTGTACTTATTTTTCAATTGATTATTCTTTACGGGCTTTTCAACCTGCGCAGGGAGTTATACCGCAATTTTTTTGTGAACAAACAATTTGAGTTTGAAGACGGGGCTGTATCCTGATCAGCTAAAATTCTGCCGTTTTCTCATTTTATAACCTATATACACTGCAGTCATCGCAGCAATGCTGATCATGACCCAAAATACAAATTTCCGGGGAGGTGGCTGCCGGTCTACCCCTCCCGCTATTTTATTCCTGCATTGCTGCAGGTAAAAACCCAGCTGGGGATAACTGCCATTAACCTGCTGCACTTCCTCAAATTTCTCTTTGGCTTTCCTGTAAAATTGCTGGTAGAAAAATCCCAGCCCCTGGTTGAAGGCCAGGGTGGCTTTACCGGCCTGTGGTTGGATGCCGGCACTATCTGTATATTCCCGCACCACGCTGATCGGGATAGCAAAATTAAATCCGCTGGCCAGGCTTGCATTTCCCTGGTCAAGACTTCCAAAAGTAGCCAGCGCCACCACTTCCCCTTTATCATTACACACAGGGCTGCCGCTGCTGCCATGGCTGATCACTGCATCCATTTGTATCACCGGCCAGCCATTGATTGATTTTTTAACCGCACTGACAATACCAGCTGTTAATGTAGGTTCTATACCGGAAGCTGCAGAAAGGAATGAATTGCTGGTAACGGGTTCCGGGTAGCCGATCACCAGGGCTTGTGCACCGATTCGTATTAATGAATCGCCGGAAATTACCAGTGTCGGGAGATCATTAACTTCTTCAGCCTTAAGTATAGCTACGTCCTTACCCGGCATGGGTCTTCCTTTTATAACCACGGTGGCTTTTTTCCGTATCGTCTCTGTTCCATTGATGCCGGTATCTGCCCTGTACAACACGTAAAATTCTTTCTGCAGGTCAAATAATATCATGGAAGAAACCTGCGAATAGATCAATCCATAGGTATTAGATAAAAGATTCCGCTGCTCATCTGACAAAGTCATCGCCCAGGAGGTTTGCAGTGCATTGATATTGGCCTGTGTTACTTCCTGGAAAGTTTCCAGGATAAATTTATTGCGGATATAAGCACTGTCCCTGTCAATGATATGGCAGTTGGTAACAATATAACCATCGCCGGTAATTAAAAAGCCGGTCCCATTCGACTGAACACGGCGGGCCTGCCGGAAGTATTCATTGGTAGAAGAAAAGAAACGTAAGGGTGATTTATACAATGCCCGGATAACAATATCCAGTTTCTGGGCAGGTGATAAAAGACGGCCACTGGTATCCAGTCTTTTTACCGAATCCACCAGCTTGTCAAATATGCGTTCATTAATATCTACCTTATTTACATACACCGTAGCAGAGAAAACAGCCTGAACCATCACGATCCCCGGTGAATTACGGGCATAGTTATGTTCCGGGTTGACAAATTGCGCAGTGCCCGATTCCATCCAGAACAGGAAACCAATCAAAAAAACGGACTGCTTACACATTATAAAGTCTTTCATCATTCAATTAAAATACAAAACCACCTGGCACAACTCCGGAATTATATTTGTTATGTACTGAGCAGTGATTTTTGTAATTTACTAACGAAATTAATCATCATGCGGTATTATTTGTTGTTGATCAGCCTGGTTGTTGCTGCCTGCCAGAAAGAAGCAGCAGATAATCCCGGCTCAATCCCCGCTTCTGCGATGATGAATGTTGCGTATGGCAGTGATGCTGCACAAAAAATGGATATCTATTTACCCGCGGGAAGAAATACAGCCGGTACAAAGGTCATGGTGCTTATTCATGGCGGCGCCTGGGCCAGCGGGGATAAAACTGATTTCGCATCTTTTGTTGATAGCCTCCAGCGCAGACTACCGGGTTATGCGATCTTCAATATTAACTACAGGCTGTCCACCGGGGCTACCAATCCATTTCCCACACAGGAAAATGATACGAAGGCCGCGATAGAATTTATCTATTCAAAAAGGGATGAGTATAAGATATCTGACAAGTTTGTGCTGCTGGGTGCCAGTGCCGGCGGGCATCTTGCCCTGTTACAAGGCTACAAATACAATAACCCGGTAAAAGTAAAAGCGGTTGTATCTTTTTTTGGACCAACGGATATAACAGACCTGTACAATAATCCTGCTTCTCCCTTTATACCTGCTGCCACCATTGCTCAAATCGTAGGAGCTACCCCGGCAGGCAACCCTGCTTTGTACCAGCAATCGAGCCCCATTAATTTTGTAACGGCCCAAAGCCCTCCCACTATTTTGCTGCATGGCGGCATGGATCCGCTTGTATCACCTTCGCAGGCGATGGCGCTGGAGGCCCAACTTCAGCTGGCGGGAGTTCAGCATCAATATGTTTTTTACCCGGCAGAAGCGCATGGCTGGGTCGGGGATAATCTTGTACATTCATTCAACCAGGTACAGGCATTTTTAGCAGCAACCGTTCAATAGATATATTTATGAAAGCAATACAATGGCATTTCCGGGCAACAATAATCGCATTAGTATTAGTCCTTTCTGTTTTCCTGTCTGAATTAATAAGAAGCCGGCTTGATACAAATTCATTCGACTTCGGCTATGTTGAATACGTGGTTCCTTTATTACTGGTATTACTTTGCGGAGCTTTCTTTCTGAGCGTTTTCAAATGGAATAAGAAACTTGGCCGGGAAGAGCCATCAGATCTTTTCTGGATAGTTATTTTACTGGGCACAATACTTATCGGTTTGGGCATATTCCATACGATTGATAATTGGGATGAGGTATTTCCTTCCCGAAAAGCTGCAAACCCAATGGGCTACTTTTTTGAAGGCCTGTTCGGAACAAACCCCAAATCTGTAAAAAGAATGGACAAAGTTTTGTTCTGGCTCTATGCCGCCTCTTCCCTGTCTGTCATGGTTTCTCTGTCGCTTGCTGTGATAATAAAACAACAAAAAACAGCTGACTGAACTTGGTTACCACTTCCTGCATTCTCTCATAATTTCGTTACTTTGAACAGTGAACCAGCATACCCCTCTTGCAGAAAGAATTAGACCCAAAACATTAGATGAACTGGCGGGCCAGCAACACCTGGCCGGTAAAGGAAGTATATTAAGAACAGCGATTGAAAGAGGGCATATTCCTTCCATGATCCTGTGGGGACCGCCGGGGACCGGCAAGACCACCATCGCCAATATTATTGCCAATACATTGCAGGCCCCGTTCTTTATGCTGAGTGCAATCAGTTCCGGTGTGAAAGAAGTGCGGGAAGTAATTGAAGAAGCTAAAACAAAGCCGGGTGCTATCTTATTCATCGACGAGATCCATCGTTTCAACAAAGGACAACAGGATGCGCTCCTCAGTGCTGTTGAAAAGGGAATTATAACCCTGATCGGTGCCACCACAGAAAATCCTTCTTTTGAAGTGAACAGCGCCTTGCTGAGCCGCTGCCAGGTTTATGTATTAAGAGCCCTGGAAGAAAAAGATCTTGTACGGCTTCTGCATACAGCCCTTGAAAAAGATGAGCTACTGAAGAACCAAAAAATTGAACTGAAAGAGACAGAAGCGCTGATCAATATATCCGGTGGTGATGCCCGGAAATTATTGAACCTGCTAGACCTGGTTTGCGGCTATGTGTCGGACAATTCTGAGCTTTCAGGCGCAGTAATCACTGACAAACTTGTAATGGAAGTAGCCCAAAAAAGAATTGCTCTCTACGATAAAGGCGGCGAACAACATTATGACATCATCTCTGCCTTTATAAAATCCATCCGTGGCAGTGATCCTAATGCTGCTGTGTACTGGCTGGCCCGGATGATAGAGGGGGGCGAAGATGTAAAATTCATTGCCCGCCGGTTATTGATACTTGCCAGCGAAGATATCGGCAATGCCAATCCCACTGCCCTGATAATGGCGAATGCAACTTTCGAAGCGGTCAATAAGATCGGCTATCCCGAATCCAATCTTATCTTATCGCAATGTGTGATCTACCTGGCTTCCAGCGCCAAGAGCAATTCGGCTACGGTGGCGATTGGAGAAGCTTCAGCTGCCGTAAAAAAGTATGGCGACCTGCCCGTGCCGCTTCCTATCCGCAATGCACCCACCAGGCTCATGAAAAACCTCGATTATGGAAAAGGCTATCAATATTCGCATAACTATGAAAACAATTTTTCAGCCCAGGAGTATTTACCCAAAGAAATAGCGGGCATGAAATTTTATGACCCGGGGAAGAATGCGAGAGAAGAAGAATTGCGAAAATTCCTGAAAAATTTATGGAAGGATAAATACAACTATTGATTGAACAGTATGAACTGGACATTAAAAAAATTTGAAACGCTGACGGTTGATGAATTGTATGCATTGCTCCGCTTAAGAACAGAAGTATTTGTAGTGGAGCAAAATTGCGTATTCCAGGACATGGATAATAAAGACCAGCACTGTTATCACCTGATGGGCTGGAAAGAAAATGAGCTGGTGGCTTATACAAGGCTGGTACCATTGGGTATTTCCTATTCAGAGTACCCGTCCATTGGCAGGGTGGTTACCTCGCCTGCGGCAAGAGGAGAGGGAATTGGAAGACGCTTAATGGAAAAAAGTATTGAAGAAACAAGGCGGTTGTTTGGCAATAACCCTATCAAAATCGGCGCCCAGCTATACCTGCTTGCATTTTATGCTTCGCTTGGCTTTGTTCAAAGCAGTGATATATATATAGAAGATGGCATTGAACATATTGAAATGATCCTCTCCTGATCATTTTTCGTAAATCCCCTACGTAATAAAACAAATTCGGGATCAAAAAACAAAAAAAGGCCTGCTAATATCTTCTATGTTGATTATAGTTTCTCTACTTTAGTCTTGAAAATCCAATAGTAGAAAAACCAGAAATCTGATACTATGAGAACAAGTGTACTCAAGGTACGTTACATCGTACTAGTTTGTCTCGTTGCCATCTCTTCACTCGGTACCTCAGCCCAATCAATCAGTTCATCTGATGGAAAATTTGAAATAGGCCTTGGCCTTGGACCTTCATTTTTCCTTGGTGACCTTGGCGGAACACAAGGCGTTGGGAAGACCTTCGTAAAAGATGTCAACTTTCCTTTCACCAAACTGATGAAAGGCCTTTTCGTAAATTATTATCCGGCCGAATTTCTTGGATTGCGGGTGGCTCTCAATTCCGGTCACCTGGAAGGTGATGATGCGATCATCGACAATAAAGGTGGTGCCGAGCGTTTCAGGAAACAGAGAAACCTGAAATTCCAGTCGAAATTAACGGAAGGCTATGCTGCCCTTGAATTCTACCCCACTGTTTTCTTTGAACAGTATGAAGGATTAGAGCACAAGCTGCGTCCCTATGCAGTCGTTGGTTTTGGTATGTTTCATATGAATCCGCAGGGAGAATACATCGCCCCGAATGGTGATAAAACCTGGGTGGATCTGAAACCATTAAGAACCGAAGGCCAGGGGATGTCAGAATATCCCGACCGTAAAGAGTATTCTTTATGGCAACAGGAAATTCCGGTGGGTCTCGGGTTCAAGTACTACATCAAAGAAACCATGTATCTGGGTTTCGAAATTCTCCACCGCAAAACATTTACTGATTATATTGACGATGTTAGTACCAAGTATATCAATCCTGTTTACTTCAATACTTACCTGACACCAACAGAAGCAACAATGGCAAGGCAACTGGCTTACAGGGAAACAATAGCCAATCCAAGCCAGAACCGTCCCTTCATTAATTCACAACGTGGCGACCCTACTGAGAATGATGCTTTCTTCTCCGGTATGCTTCGCCTGGGATGGAGAATTAATGGTGATAATTCACCAAACGGAAGGGCAAGACGCCAGCTGAGATGTCCTGTATTCTATTGATAACTCAGTATAAAACCGAACCACTATGAAACCCCTTTTCTTTTCCTCCAAAAAAGCACTGTATATACTGGCAGTAAGCACGGGTGTGCTGTTATCCGGCCAGTCTTCCGCAGCAGGCAAGCCTGTTGAAGAAGAACCCAAAAAGAACACTGCCGCATCTTCCAAAAACAACAATGCCGTGAAGATTTACCCGGATATGGTAAAAAGGAAAATGCATGTGGTGGCAAAAGAAAAGGAGCTTGATTTTTTTGTATTTGATCTGTCAGGCACACTGATAGAGCATTCCAAAATGAAACCAAAAGATCATTTAAAAATAGCCGGGCTGGCCCGTGGTAAATACATTTACCGTGTTTTCTCGGGTGATGAAGAAACAGCCAGCGGTGAATTTGAAATAAGATAATTTGAACGTATTATAAACGCTGTCCAATAAGCGGCAGAGAGCTTAATAAAATCTGATACCCTGGTTGACAAACCTGATCCGTTCTCTATTGGTACTCTCACATAGTATAAATTTTATTAAACACTCTCTGCCACCGCTTATTGGCTTATTACCCAGGAGTTCTTTTTACATTGCCAATAACTAAGAAAACCCGCAGGGCAGGGAAATTGTTCTAATCCCGTATCCAGGTGAAAAACCAGTATCGCTGGCCCCTGAACGATTTTTTCAATCACTTCCTGCCGCTGCCTGCGGGAATTTCACTCCCCTTTTTTACCTATATCTTCTTTTATAGCATTACGATTTCATTACCTGTTATTAACGGGTTCAAAAAATACCCCTTTTCGGTGAGCGGATTTTTGAAAAAGATGCCTACTTTAGGCCGACAGACCTGCCGGAGGATCGTTATGGATTCATTGACAGGGGCGAATGCCGAAAAGCCAAACGAGTAGGCCCATAAACCAAAATCAACCACAATGAACTTAATTGAAAGAGCAAAAAATATCATCATTGCTCCTGTCAAAGAATGGGACGTCATTAATGGAGAAGAGCCCAATACTCCCGGGATTATTACTGGCTATGTGCTCCCATTAGCCGGCGCTGCTGCAGTTGCAGCCTTTATTGGCTATGCATTTATTGGTATCAATGTTGGCTTTTTCAGGGTCAAGGGTATGGATTGGGGTATCTACCAGGGCATCACGGTCCTGGCTGGTGCTTTATTAAGCGTTTTTGTAAGTGCCTTTGTTATTGATGCCTTAGCACCATCATTCGGGTCGGAAAAAAATATGGGTAAATCTGTTCAGCTGGTTGCTTATTCATGGACGCCTGGTTGGGTGGGAGGATTATTGGCAATTATTCCTTCACTTGCCATAATTGGTAGTCTGGCGGGCCTTTATGGACTCTATCTTTTATATATAGGATTACCTAAGCTAAAAAAGACCCCTCAGGATAAGCAGGTAGGTTATTTTGTTGTATCCCTGATTACAATTATTGTAGTATTTGTAGTTATTGGATTGATTCTTCAAAAAATATTAATGTCTGCCTTTGGACTGTCTTATGGTCTTGACTATGGAAGTTTCAGATTATGATATTATTCGTTGATAAAAAAGAAGCCAGTTGTAACAACTGGCTTCTTTTTTTATAATTCCATTTTCAGAAATTCCCCTGTATAACTTTCCTTGCATTTCAGCAAGCCTTCCGGGGTTCCTTCAAATAAGATCCTTCCGCCCCCGTCTCCCCCTTCCGGCCCCAGGTCAATAATATGATCGGCCACTTTGATCACATCCATATTGTGTTCGATTACCAATACTGTATTTCCCCGGTCCACCAGTTTATTCAATACATCCAGCAAGTGCTGGATATCCTCAAAATGAAGACCCGTGGTGGGCTCATCTAAAATATAAAATGTCTTGCCGGTATCTCTTTTGGAGAGTTCTGTAGATAGTTTTACCCGTTGTGCTTCACCACCACTTAAGGTTACTGCTGACTGCCCTAATGTGATATAACCCAATCCCACTTCTTCCAGCACTTTTATCTTGCGGTAGATATACGGAACTGCCTGGAAGAACTCCACAGCTTCTTCCACCGTCATATCCAGCACATCGGAAATGGATTTGCCTTTATACCGGATCTCCAGCGTTTCCCGGTTGTAACGGCGGCCATTACACTTTTCACAATGCACATATACATCCGGTAAAAAATTCATCTCGATCACCCGCATGCCGCCACCTTCACATACATCACAACGGCCGGCTTTCACATTGAAAGAAAAACGGCCTGCATTATAACCCCTGATCTTTGCTTCCGGTACAGAAGCAAATAAAGTCCTTATGTCGGTAAAGAAGCCGCAATAGGTGGCCGGATTGCTTCTTGGTGTTCGTCCTATCGGCGACTGATCGATCTCGATCACTTTATCTATCTGCTCCAATCCTTTGACGGATTTATATTCCAGCGGCACGACCTTGGAACCAAAAGCATGTTTGGATAAAATAGGATACAGTGTTTCATTAATCAGGGTTGATTTGCCACTGCCGCTCACCCCTGTTACCACGATAAACTGGCCCAATGGAAATTTCACATCCACATTCCGGAGGTTGTTTCCCTTCGATCCTTTTAATTCCAGGAATTTACCATTCCCTTTTCTTCTTTCCCCGGGAACGGGAATGCGGTGACGACCATTCAGGTAGCCTGCTGTAAGCGTATCTAACCTGAGCATTTCCTTTGGTTCGCCCTGCGCCACCACCCTGCCTCCATGAAAGCCGGCTTTCGGGCCGATATCAATCAAGTGATCGGCCGCCAGCATAATGTCTTTATCATGTTCCACCACCAATACGCTGTTACCGATATCCCGCAGGTTTTTTAATGCTTCTATCAACCGGTGATTATCCCGCTGGTGCAGGCCAATGGAAGGTTCGTCCAATATATACGTGATCCCCTGTAATTGCGAACCGATTTGTGTGGCCAGGCGGATACGCTGTGATTCACCACCGCTCAGGCTCTTGGAAGAACGGTTCAGTGTTAAATAAGTAAGACCAACATCCAGTAAGAACTGTAACCGTTCCCTGATCTCTTTCAATACATCCTTGGCAATCGTTTTTTGTTTGTTACCGATCCTGAGTTCAATACCATCAAACCAGGCATATAAATTATCCAGGTTCATATTACTGAGCTCGGCAATATTTCTGCCCGCCACTTTGAACCAGAGACTTTCTTTTTTTAACCGGGCACCGTTACAGGTCACGCAGGGCTTCATCGTCATGAACTGTTGCACCCACTCCCTTAATGCTTCCGTACTTTGTGTGGAAGAAAACCATCTTTTCAACATGGGGATAATACCTTCATAACTGCCGGTGTAGATATCCGGTACCGTTTCATCATCTGTATCCACTTCCAGCGATGCATTGATATCCTTGTCACCGTATAATAAAAGATCCAGTTGTGCCTGCGTCAATTTATTAATGGGTGTATCTAATTTGATCTTGTTCTTTTTGGCAAATTCCACCACCTGGTTGAATACGCTGGCTTCTCTTTCCTCACCCAAAGGGGCAATACCGCCTTCTTTTACACTTTTACTCTTATCGGGCAGTACCTCGCCCATATCAATGGTATATACATTACCCAAACCCTTACAGGTCGGGCAGGCGCCGTATGGTGAGTTAAAAGAAAATGCATTGGGAGACGGTTCTTCATAACTGATACCGGTATCCTCGCACATCAGTTGCTTGCTGTATTGAATGGTTTTATCGCTGTCGTTTACCAGCAGGAACATAAGGTCCTTTCCCAGCTTCAATGTTTGTTGCACACTCTGGCTTAATCTTGACCGGAGATCATCCGTTACCTGCAGCCGGTCCACCACCAGTTCAATGTCATGAATTTTGTAGCGGTCCACCTGCATCTTAGGGACGATATCTTTTACTTCGCCATCTATCCGCACTTTCAGGTAGCCTTTCTTTCTGACATCTTCAAACAATTCCCGGTAATGCCCTTTTCGTCCCCTTACCAGCGGTGCCAGCAGGCTGATCTTTTTATTTTTATACTTCGTAAAAATATTTTCCAAGATCTCTTCCTCGCTCCACTTCACCATCTTTTTGCCGGTATTGTAAGAATGAGCTTCCCCCACCCTGGCAAATAAGAGCCGGAGAAAATCATAGACCTCGGTGATCGTACCCACTGTTGACCGGGGGTTTTTATTGGTGGTTTTTTGTTCGATGGAAATCACAGGAGACAGGCCGGTGATCTTATCTACGTCCGGCCGTTCCATATCACCGATGAACTGGCGGGCATAGGCGCCAAAGGTCTCCATATAGCGCCGCTGGCCTTCGGAATAAATAGTATCGAAGGCCAATGATGATTTACCACTGCCGCTGATACCGGTGATTACCACGAGCTGGTTCTTCGGTATAGATATATCTATATTCTTCAGGTTGTGCACCCTGGCTCCGTACACTTCTATCATTTCTGTTTCCGGTACTGGTGAGCTTATTCCATTTTCTTTTGCCATATACTGAGGGTTTGCGAAGATACTGATTCTGCCGGCCGGGAAACAGCCGGTTTTTACTCCTGCAGGTAAACAACCGGGCAGCCGGAAAGTTAAAAAGCAGATCGGGGAATCAACAGCACGTGGAAAAACGACATTACCAGTTATCCACAAAAAAAGATTCTGGCACAGTATTTCATATTCTCTGTCCGGAGTACCAATTCAATCACAAAAAATAAATACGATATGAAAAAATCCATTTTCACAATGGCAGGAATCGCTTTGTCTGCCTTGTTTGTAACAGCCGCAGCCCAGGAAACAACTACCGCAGTTCCTGCAACAACCAGTACCTGGGAAGCAAAGAATAATCCTACTGTTGATTCTATCAACGCAAAATATAAAGACAAAATGGTGCCCGTAAAAACTTCTGCACCCATTCAGGCGTTCCCGGCTTTGGGCCAGTATGAATCCGCCTCCAACCTGGATGCTCCCTTTGTAAAAATTTCCCCGGATGAAACCAACAAAGGTGTTGTTTGGGTGGAAGGTCTGCCACAGGGAAAGATCAAAGCAATGCTCAGAAGGTCACCGGCAACATACAAGATACCAGCGCAAAAAACAGAAGATGGGAAAGAGGTTCCTGAAGGAACACTGATCTATGATAAAGATGCCAATACATTAAGCATCATTATTGGCAAGCCCTATAATGATGCAGAACCGCTGGCTGTTTTTGCACCTGCCACAGAAGAGCCTGTGGTGGTGCAAACAAAAACAGCTAAAACAAAAATGAAGTCTAAAGTACCTGCTCAACCCAAACCCTGGGTTTATGCAGGCACTAAAGTGGAAACAACCACGGCAATGAACCAGTAATAGTTGGTCTTCTATAGTTTTTCAATGGATTCGGGACGGAAAGGGGTTGCGTTATGCAGCCTCTTTCCTATTTTAGCCCAATAATTGTGACTTATGTTTGGCTTATTTAAGAAAAAGGAACAATCCCTGAAGATTACCGACCGTATCTGGATGAGTGAACCCTGTAAACTAAAAGCCTTTGCAGCCGAATGGAAGAAAAACAAAGAAACTGTTTTTATTTCCTGGTTTGATGAAACACTGAGAGAGATAGAGAAGGAGATAGCAAAAGAAACTACTGAACAACCACTCCTGTTCACAGCAAGAGAGGTAACCGCCCCGCATATTGCCGGCAAACCCGTTGTTTTTGCTGAACACTATCCATTGCCTCAAAAAGAAAATGACTTGTTTGAACGTCTCGGTTTAAAAGAAGTGTGGATATGGTCTGCATTGGATGAACCCTTATTCCACCGTTTTGGCGGCGAAAAGATCATCCAGATGATGAAAGCAATGGGCATGAAAGAAGAAGAAGCCGTTGAACATGCTATGATCAGCAAAGCCATCCGGAATGCCCAGGAAAAAATTGAAAAGAAGGTACTGCTGGAACAAACTGCGCATTCACAAAAGGATTGGTTACAGAAAAATCTCCCTGCTGAAAATGCTTAACCGGCAAGCATTCCGGGCAAATTCTCAAACGCCTGTTAGCTTTTTTTTACAAAATTTTATTTGGCGGAGCGGAGATTCCGCTATTCCTTTGCAGTAGTTCTTTCAATAACTTATCAAGAAAGGCGGAGGGTAATGGCCCTTTGAAGCCTTGACAACCTCCCCTGATTTTATCAGGGAAAGGTGCCAATTCCAACCCGATGAAGTCGGGACAGATAAGTCAGATTCACAGCTTCAAATCATGTTTTAACATATTCAAAGCTCATCTGATTTATCAGGTGAGCTTTTTTATTATCCACAATCCCGGAAAGTGGTTATAGAAAATCTCCCTGGTATCCTTATTCTTGCCTCTTCCTGGTACGTTAGAAAACAAGCAAATAGTCAAAAAAATTTTTAACCTCTCATCATTCAGCATGATGAGATAAACCTATTAACTATGAGTACTACGCTTCATTTTGAAACATTACAACTGCATGCAGGTCAGCAGATTGACCCTACCACTAAAGCAAGAGCTGTTCCTATTTATCAAACCACTTCCTATGGTTTTGATAACAGCGAACATGCCGCTAATCTTTTTGGCCTCAAAGCATTCGGGAATATTTATACCCGGATCATGAATCCCACCACCGATGTGTTTGAACAGCGGATCGCTGCCCTTGAAGGCGGTGTTGCAGCGCTGGCAACCGGTTCAGGGCAGGCAGCTCAATTTCTTGCCCTGAATAATATTCTGCATGCCGGAGATAATTTCATCGCCACCACTTATCTCTACGGTGGTACGTACAACCAGTTCAAGGTAGCTTTTAAGCGACTGGGGATTGAAACCCGTTTTGCTGATGGTGACGATCCGGAAAGCTTTGTAAAACACATTGATAAAAATACCAAAGCTATTTACCTGGAAACAATCGGCAATCCGCGTCTCAATATCCCGGATTTTAAAAAGATTGCAGCTATCGCTAAAGAATATGATCTCCCCCTGATCGTGGATAATACATTCGGTGCCGGTGGCTATTTATTCCGCCCGCTTGAGCATGGTGCTAATGTAGTTGTTGAATCAGCCACTAAATGGATCGGTGGTCACGGCACATCGATTGGTGGTGTAATCGTGGATGGAGGTAATTATAACTGGGGTAATGGAAAATTCCCGCAGTTCACCGAACCCAGTGAAGGTTATCACGGGTTAAAATTCTGGGAGATATTTGGTGAAGGAAACCCGCTGGGTTTACCCAATATCGCTTTTGCTATCCGGGCAAGAGTGGAGGGTCTGCGTGATTTTGGCCCTTCATTGAGCCCGTTCAATTCTTTCCTGCTGTTGCAGGGATTAGAAACATTATCACTGCGGGTACAACGCCATGTTGATAATGCATTGAACCTGGCGCAATGGCTGGAGGCGCACCCGCAGGTAGAGTTCGTCTGGTACCCGGGTCTGAAAAGCAGCCCGTATCATGAACTGGCTAAAAAATACCTGTCGAATGGATTTGGTGGTGTATTGAATTTTGGTATTAAAGGCGGCGTGGAAAACGGACGCAAATTCATTGATTCCCTGAAATTAGTAAGTCATTTGGCCAATGTGGGTGATGCAAAAACATTAGCGATCCATCCCGCTTCCACCACACATGAGCAACTGAGTGATGCAGAAAGAACAGCTTCAGGCGTTTTACCCAACCTCGTGCGGATCAGTGTGGGCATTGAGCATATTGATGATATCAAAGCAGATTTTGAACAGGCATTTGCAGCCGTATTTGCTAAAGAGTTAGTAGCATAAAATGACAACGGTATTTAACTATACAAAACCATTCACATTAGAGTCAGGTGTAACCCTCCCGGGTTATCACCTGGCTTATACCACGCATGGAAAATTAAACACTGCAAAAGACAATGTGGTGTGGATCTTCCATGCGTTAACAGCTAATAGTAACCCGCTGGAATGGTGGCCCGGTTTAGTCGGCGAAGGAAAATTCTTTGACCCTGCAAAGTATTTCATCATCTGCGTGAATAAGCCCGGCAGTCCTTATGGAAGCATTTCCCCTCTATCCGTCAACCCGGAAACGGGGCATCCTTATTATCACCAGTTCCCGGTCTTCACCATCAGGGACATGATAAAAACATACCAGCAACTGAAAGATCACTTAGGGATCAACAGTATCTTTATTGGTTTAGGCGGCAGCACCGGTGGAATGCAATTATTGGAATGGTCTATTGAAGAACCCGGGTTGTTCGAACATATCGTTCCCATTGCCACCAATGCGGTATTATCACCCTGGGCCATTGCCTTCAATGCTTCGCAGCGTTTAGCGATCGAGGCAGACGAAACCTGGCTGGAGCAAAAACCCGATGCCGGGCAAAAAGGGCTGGCAGCCGCCCGTTCCATTGCCTTACTATCGTACCGCCATTATAACGGGTATGAGATCACCCAACCAAGAGACAAAGCCTTTGTTGAATTATCCAAAGAAGCTGTTTATGCGGCCGACAACTATCAGCGCTACCAGGGTTTGAAACTGGTGAACCGTTTCAATGTGATCAGTTATTACCGGCTCAGCCAGAGTATGGACAGCCACGATGTTGGCCGCAACAGGAACGGAGTTGAAAACGCTTTGAAACAGGTTAAAGCAAGAACATTGATCATCGGTATTGTATCCGATGTGCTTTACCCGGTCAGCGAGCAGGAATACCTGCAGAAAAATATTCCCGGGTCCCGGTTACTGAGCATTGCCAGTGATTTCGGGCATGATGGCTTTTTACTGGAATATGAGAAAATAGAAGCTGCGTTAAAGCAGTTCATCGGAGAAAAAACATCACATCATTTAAAAGTAGTGAATCAATAATTATGGAAACACATAAACAGTTAACAATCGGGTTGTTCGGATTTGGCGTGGTAGGCGAAGGCCTTTACAAAGTATTGCAACAAACACCGTCCCTGAAAGCAAGTATCAAGAAAGTCTGTATTAAAAATCCCGGCAAAAGAAGAAATGCACCGGCTTCTTTATTTACCACCGACAAGAACGACATCCTGAATGACCGGGATATTAATGTGATCGTGGAAGTGATTGATGATGCAAACGCAGCTTTTGAAATCGTTGCCACAGCGTTGAAGAACGGGAAGGAAGTGGTAAGTGCCAGTAAAAAAATGCTGGCAGAACATTTACCGGAATTACTTGCACTGCAAAAAGAAACGGACCGTTCCTTATTATACGAGGCATCAGCCTGTGCTTCGATCCCGGTAATCCGGAACCTGGAGGAATATTATGATAATGACCTGCTGCATTCTATCCGGGCTATCGTGAACGGTTCCACCAATTTCATTTTAACCAAAATGTTTGAAGAAGGATTGGATTTCAAAGAGGCTTTATTACTGGCCCAGCAATTAGGCTTTGCTGAAAGCAACCCTAAGCTGGATGTGGAAGGATTTGATGCTGTGAATAAATGGACCTTATTGCTCAATCATGCTTATGGTATTGTGGAAAAGCCTGATAATATCCTGTTCAACGGGATTCAGAATATCCAGGCGGGTGATGCTGCAGTAGCCAAATCAAAAAACCAGCAGATAAAGTTAGTGGCACAGGCAAAGAAATTACAAAATGGGAAAGTAGCGGCCTTTGTGCTCCCCCAGTTTGTAAATCATGATGAGCACCTTGCCTTTGTAAAGAATGAATACAACGGCGTGGTGATCGAAAGTGGTTTTGCTGATAAGCAATTTTTTTATGGCAAAGGTGCCGGCAGTTTCCCTACCGCCTCAGCGGTATTAAGTGATATTGCAGCACTGCGGTATCATTACCGCTATGAGTATAAAAAATTATACCATCATATCCCGCATGCATTAAGCAACGATATTTTCCTGCGGGTCTACATAAGCTTCGATAATCTTGCGTTGATCCCTAAAGAGAAATTTGAATGGATCGAAGAATGGCATGCCCAGGAAGAACGGAAATACCTGGTTGGCGTCATTGCCTTTGAAGAGCTGAAAACCGGTACCTGGTGGAAGGAAAACAATACTTCCCTGGTACTAACTCCCGACCCGGTGATCGAGGATGTGGAAATACGCAAACTCAAGAAAAAGAGCCTTGAACTGGCCGGGGTAGTCGGTTAAAACGGTTTGTGTTTTGTTTATAAGAGGGTTTGCCGGCCGGCAAACCCTTCTTTCTTTATAAACTGTACCTTTGCCGGAATATTTTAGACCATGCGGGAATTATCAGTTGTTATTACGGTGATGAATGAGGAAGAGAACATCCGGCCTTTACTGGAAGCAGTGCGTGCCGCCCTTCCCGGAATCGACTATGAAGTGGTGCTGGTGGACGATGGATCTTCCGACAAGACCAAACAGCAGATACTGGAACATGCCGATGACAGAACCGTATTGGTTGAGCTGCGGAAAAATTACGGGCAGAGTACGGCTATGACGGCAGGCATTGATCATTCCCGCGGGAAGTATGTGGCCTTACTGGATGGCGACCTGCAAAATGACCCTACCGATATCCCTGCCATGCTTGAATTGCTGATCAAAGAAGACTGGGATGTGGTGGCTGGTAACCGCAAGAACCGGAAGGATGGTTTTATTCTCCGCAAGATACCCAGCAAAATTGCTAATGCCCTGATCCGCCGCATGACGGGAGTTTATATAAAAGATTATGGATGCACCCTGAAAGTATTCAAACGGGAAATCGCTGAAGAACTGGGATTATACGGGGAATTGCATCGCTTCATACCGGTGCTTGCCAAACTACAGGGTGCAAAGATCACCCAGGTGGATGTAAAACACCATGCCCGTATCCATGGAAAGAGTAAATACGGGATCAACCGGACCTTTAAAGTAATGAGCGACCTGGTGCTGATGGTCTTTATGCGCAAATACATGCAAAAGCCAATGCACCTTTTCGGAACCATGGGTTTCATCAGCTTCGGCATCGGCGTACTGATCAATCTTTACCTGCTGATCTGGAAAATAATGGGGCATGATATCTGGAACAGGCCCATTCTCATTCTTGGTCTTATCTTTTTGCTGGGCGGTATCCAGCTCATCACTATTGGTATTGTAGCTGATATCAATGTGAGGACCTATTATGAATCGCAGAACAAGAAAACCTACAATGTAAGAAGGGTCTTTAATGGGAAAAGAGAGATCAAACACAATACAGATGTACTGCTCTGATCATTGCAGCAATAATGCCTCATGCTGCCTGAACCATTCGTAGAATTTTTCCAAGCCTTCCTTTAACTGCGTTTGCGGGCTATATCCGAGCAGCGCTTTTGCTTTTGAAATATCTGCAAACGTCTTAGGCACATCTCCCGGCTGGTCAGGTAATTGTTCAATAACTGCTTTTTTACCGGTCAGCTCTTCAATAGCTGCAATCAATTCTTTTAAAGTGATTGTATAATTATTGCCCAGGTTAATGATTTCAAAACCGGATTTCGTATAACTGATGGCCCCTGTAATTCCCTGTACTGTATCATTTACAAATGTATAATCCCTGCTGGTGCTTCCATCACCATACATGGTAATGGGCTGTCCTTTTAAAATAGCTTTGGTAAACTTATGAATAGCAAGGTCCGGACGCTGACCCGGGCCATACACGGTAAAAAACCGCAGGGCTAAAAACCGGATATCAAATAATTTACTGTACACATGCCCCAGCATCTCTCCTGACAATTTTGAGCTGGCGTAGGGGCTGATCGGCATCAGCTGTTCATCTTCTTTCCAGGGAAAATGGTCATTCACACCATACACACTGCTGCTGGAAGCAAACACAAACTGTTTGACATTTTTTCCTTTCGCAAAATCCAGCATATTCTGCAAGCCAATCACATTGGCCTGCTGGTAAGCCAGCGGGTTTTGAATGCTGGGCCGCACCCCGGCTTTTGCGGCCAGGTGAATAATCGCATCAACAGGACCACTGACAAGGTCGCACAATTCAGTACCCGGGGTTTTGGCAAGATCATTACTGATCAGGCGGAAGCCAGGATTCTCTTTCAGGTCACGGATATTTAATTTTTTGATATCAGGAGAATAAAAGGGATCAAAGTCGTCAATACAGGTGATCCTTGTTGCCGGGTCTTGCTGCAACAGCGTCCTGATGAGGTTATTGCCAATAAAACCGGCTCCCCCGGTAACGACATAATGTTTCATACTGATGAAGGCAGGCGCAAAATAATCTTTCCCTCTTCCGGGATAGGTTGCGGAATTGCCGCTGCAAATATATTACCTTATAACTACACTCATTAGCAACCCGTTATTTGAAAATACCGATATAGAGGGATATGCAGGGAAAATTGATCAGAGACCTTTCTGCCAGTTCCATCCAGGTTTTGTTAAACCATGCCCTGAACCTTGCTATTTTCTACATTACATCACGCTATCTTTCCAAAGAAGTTTTTGGAGAGCTTAGCTGGTCGATTGCTGCTTCCACCATCCTGGTTGCCATGCTAAGTTTCGGCCTCGACCTGGTAGTTGTAAAAAAAATTGCAGCCGGTAATGATAAAAGAGAAACAGCCGGGCTTCATCTTGTACACGCATTAGTAACAACAATACTCACCAGTTTAATAATAGTATTACTGTATTTCTGCTTCCCGTTAAAGGGGTCGCTATTTGTTTTTTTAACAGGCATTTTGATCAGCCAGCTGATAGCATCACTCTCTTCTCCTTTTAAGCAGATCGCCAACGGAACAAGATCATTTACTGCGTTAGCAATCATTTCTGTCACATCAAATATTGTAAAACTCATTTTATTAATTGTATTTCTCCTCCTTGGTATACTATCCGTTCAATACCTTACCGGGTTATTTATTATTGGCTCAGTCATTGAACTTCTCGTAGCTATCAGTATAACGATCAGTACAAATAAAGAAATCTTATTCCCGGTATACTTTAACGGGACCAGCTACAAATCACTAATCCGCGAAGCGCTGCCCCAGTATGGTGTTACAATCTTTAGTATCGTTTTGGCAAGATTCGACTGGATCATCCTGGGTCTTCTTACCAGCGCTGTGGTAACAGCAGAATATAGTTTTGCTTACCGGGTCTTTGAGTTATGCCGTCTTCCCTTATTGATCCTTTCTCCCCTGCTGATCCCTATTTTTTCAGGACTATTCGCACATCCTGGCACCCTCACCGCAAAAAAGCAGGTTCAGCTGGGTTTGCTATTCAGAACAGAGATAATTCTTTCCCTTATCCTCCCGGTCATACTGATCAGTTGCTGGGTTCCGCTAATGGAATCGGTTACAAATACTAAATATGGCGCTGGTAATGAATTTGTATTTATCCTGCTGGCTGTTTGCATCCCCATTCAATTTGCCACAGATTTTTACTGGAATATCTGCTTTGCAAAAGGCCGGTTGCTGGTCACTTTCCGGATCGCTGTTATTTCAGGCTTGATAAACATCCTGCTCAATTCACTCCTGATACCTTTCTTTGGGGCAACTGGAGCCGCAATTGCTTACCTGTCCTGCTTCATCATACAGCTTTTTTTATTCTGGAAACAGAACCGCCGGGATAGTATGCAACCTGATATGCTCTATTTTATTAAAGCTGTACTCGCTGCAATTACGGCATTGATCACAGCTAAGTTGGTAGCCGGCGCCCCCTGGATAACTATTTTGCTTTCTGTCGCTTTCTATTTTCTGCTGTGCCTGTTCGCAAAACTCATTTCACTCGATAAGATAAAACCTGCGTTGCTTGTTTTACTAAATCAAAAACGGGGCTATGCTTAACAAAGGGAATGATACTATCAGCATCCTGATTAAAACTTTTGAACGCAAAGGCTCCCTGGTCCGTCTTCTCCGTTCATTGGAAAATGTCGCCTGCAGGTTACCCCTGTTGATCGCAGATGACAGCAGGCATCCGTATAAAAAAGAAATCATCAGCCGTTTCCCTTCACTCGACATTAGTTATCATACGCTTCCCTTCGACTCGGGGTTATCAGCCGGCAGGAATGCGCTGCTTCAGAAAACCAGAACACCCTTTTTTCTGCTTTTCGACGATGATTTTGCCTGGCATAAAAAAACAGACCTGTCAGCCGCATTAAAAATGATGGAAGAACAGCATCTTGATATTGGCGGGGGAATCTTTCAAAACCTGCTTTCCGCTAACAACCTAAAAAGATTAGCCAGGATATTACTAAACCCAGCCCTGGCACGGCAATACTTTCGCCAGACCCCCGTTGAGTCAACTCATATTGGAAATTTCATCATTGAAAATAACACCTGCACTCTTTCTATAACCAATACACAACCCCAAAGCTGCCTGCCCTGCCCCTGTGATCTTGTCAATAATTTTTTTATTGGCCGCACGGCCGGTATCCGGGAATTAGGGGGCTGGGATGATAAGCTGAAAGTTGGAGAACATGAAGACTTTTTTTTGCGGGCTAAGCTGAAGGGATTGAGAACAGCCTTCCTGCCGGGGTTCATTATTAAACACTATCCTGTTTCTGACAGGAACTACCTCGCATTCCGGGAAAGAGCCGTTGAATTTAAAACAAAGTTCATCCAAAAATCCGGGTTTAATGCATACAGGGAAGTAAATGCCGATAACGGGGCAATAATTTTTGATTACGCTTCAAAAAGGGTCAGGGAACCAGTTGCGTGAGACAAGGGAGAAATGATATCAAACAATGGGCACAAAAGGTTGACTGGCCGCTGCTGTTTTTCCTTGTGCTGGTGCTGAATGTAAAACTCATCATTAAAGCAGCCTGCATCCTGCTATTCGTTTTCATTAAAAGAAAAGAATTGCAGAAAAAGGAATACCGGAGGCAGTCCTTCATTTGGTTTTATATTTCGCTGATCCTGATTTCAACAGTCAACCTGTTCGTATCAATCAATACGATTTCCTTCAGTTATTTTATTCTTTTCCTGGCCGGAACCGGCTTCTGGCTGCTTTGCACCGGGGCTTCGCTGATCAACACCCGGTTTGTCGATACAATCCCTGTTGAAAAGCTGAATTATACTATAACTGCATTTTTCCTTCTCAATATTGTCATCACACTCGGGCAACTTTTATACATCATGTGGGATGCCGGGGATATTAATCCTTATACTTACCAGGGTATGTATCAAAAGTACTTTATCAGTACCGGCGACCGGCTGACGGGCATCAGCTTTGATGTTTCCACAACCAATGCGATCATCCATTCCTTTGCAGTCATCTGGTTTTTAAACCGTCAAAAAATATTATTGGTACTACTCAGTATGGCAGCCATGCTGCTGACGGCGAGTAATTTTATTAACCTGCTATTAGCAGCCGTCCTGCTCCTGCTGTTTATATTCCGGAGTACCCGCAATCAAAAGAGCATCATTATAATCTGCCTGCTTTTTACCGTGCTATTCCTGACCCGTATTTCACCACAGAATAATCAATATGCCGGCAATAAACTATTTGGAAGTAAAAAACAATCTTTTCCCGGCAGTCAGACACTGCCGGGAAAAGACACTATTGATCCTAAAAAAGAGATCGCTAAAAAATATCTTGACAGCCTTGCATTTATTAAGAGCACTGCAGCTGATAAAAAAGGAAATCGTATTATCCCTGAACCGTCCGGGATGATTTCCGTAATCAAACCAGCATTACCCAAGGCTAATATTCACAGCGAGCCCTACCAACGAAAAAAAGACACGACCCAATTGCAAAAGCAGCTCCTTGTCTTTGCTGAAAAAAATATCAGCAACCAGCTACCCGGAACGGGATCAAAACCGGGAAAATTGATCGCATTTGAACAAACAATAACCTATTTAAAAAAACATCCTGCCAAACTCATATCAGGGACCGGTATCGGGAATTTTTCTTCCCGGCTGGCCTTCCGGGCAACAGGTTTACAAATTGCCGGTGGTTACCCCA
Organism: Chitinophagaceae bacterium UBA4411; assembly: GCA_002400415.1. Classification (GTDB taxonomy): domain Bacteria; phylum Bacteroidota; class Bacteroidia; order Chitinophagales; family Chitinophagaceae; genus CADEDV01. The sequence goes on along the minus strand of DGQP01000015.1, from coordinate 170,530 downwards.
AACAATATGCTTATATAAATCCTGCTTTTCTTTCCAATCATCTCGCACTGCATTTAAGTTATTTTAGCGGTGACGCCGAAAAGCATTCACTCATCAACAGTCCTGATTCTGTTGCAGACCAGTTAGTATCGGAATATGGTATAACCGGAGTCTTATCATTTATTCTCCTGTATTTCCTTTTCTTTTTCAAAATAACCCTGAAAGAAAGAACCGGTTTTCCATTATTAGTTTTTACCGCGGGTTGCCTGCTGGTTGGCTACTGGTTTGAGCAATTATCAGTTATGATCCTCTTTGAACTAGTAATGCTGACGTATAAAAGAAAACAAAAAGAAGCTGCATCTAATGAACAGGAATAGAATTACCATATTGATGCCCGCCTACAACACGGCTGCTTATATTGAACAAGCCGTCAGTTCGGTTTTAGCACAGGATTTTGAGGCTTTTGAATTACTGGTCATTGACGATGGCTCAACAGACGGGACTATTGATATCATCCGCCGTTTCAGCGATAGCCGCATTCGTATCATCCCGCAGGAACATAAGGGAATTTCGGCAGCTCTCAACAGGGGTTTACAGGAGGCAACTACAGAATATATTGCCCGTTTTGATGCAGATGATATTTGTTTGCCCGGCCGCCTGAAAAAACAATATAACTTCCTTGAGAATAATCCCGGCTATGTCATTTGTGGCGGGGAGGCTGAATATATCTCAGCGGAAGGTGAATACCTTTTTGATTTTAAGTGCCCGGCATACAGCCATGAAGAACTATCGGATATCATAAAACAAACCTGTCCTTTCATTCACTCCGCTGTCATGTACCGGAAAGAAGCCGTATTAAAAGCGGGAGGTTACCCCCTCTATGCACACAATTTTGAGGACCATATTTTGTGGCTGCAATTGGCCGGCCAGGGAAAGTTCTTCAACCTGCAGGAACAACTGATCAGGGTCCGGTTTAATCCTTCCTCGGCCACCATTGATGAAAAATGGTGCAGCAAAGAGTTCAGCTTATTAAAAAGAAAAATTCTCAGCCAGGGATATGCTTCGGCTGAAGAGGGAGAAGAGCTGAACCGTCTTGTCCAGAACCAACAGGATAAAAAAATAAAAGAGGGTGCCTATCATGCCCTGTGCGGAAAAAAATTCCTGGTCAATAATCATCAGCCGGCAAGAGCCAGAGTTCAATTTTCAAGGGCGATAAGGCTGCACCCAGCCAGGTGGGAGAATTATGCATTGTACCTGCTGAGTTATTTTCCCGGGACTTTCATTCAATGGCTGTACCGGAAAACAAAAACACAATCATGAGCCTATGAAAGTTGCCCTGATTACAAGATCAACATTATTTACCGTCCGCGGGGGCGATACGATACAAGTGCTGGAAACAAACAACCATCTCAATAAGTCAGGTATTCAGTCAGAGATAATATTAGCCAGCCAGGTTCCTGATTACAACCAATACGATCTGTTACATTTCTTTAACCTGACACGACCTGCTGACATACTCAGGCATACCGAAAAATCAGGTGTACCTTACGTACTGACACCGATCTGGATCGATTATACCGAATACGATAAATTTCACCGCAATGACCGGGCAGCTCTTTTCTTCAAATTTTTTCCAGCCGGGAAGAATGAATACCTGAAAACCATTGCAAGAGGATTATTGGGTAAAGATATTTTCCCGGGAGTTTCCTTTTTGAAGAAAGGGCAGCAAAATGCAATGGTTACAGTTTTAAAAAATTGTTCAGCCCTGCTAACCGGCAGCGAAGAAGAATACCTGCTGATAAAAAAGAAATTCGGGCCGGTACAATCGCAAAAAACGATTCCCCTGGGAATTGATCCGCTGCGTTTTAAAACAAGCGAAACTATTTCCAAAGAAGAAGATCTTGTCCTCTGTGCAGCCAGGATCGAGGGAATCAAAAACCAGTTTAGTCTGATAAAGGCCCTGAACAACACGGCTTACAGGCTTTTACTGATCGGTGCCCCGGCACCCAATCAATTTAGTTATTACCGGGCCTGTAAGAAAATTGCAGCCGGAAACATCAGCTTCATTGATCATCTTCCGCAAGAAGAATTAAAGGAATATTATCAGAAAGCCAAAGTGCATGTGCTCCCGGGCTGGTATGAGAACTGCGGCCTCGCTTCGCTTGAAGCTGCTGTCATGCAATGTAATATCGTCTCTACCAGGAATGGCTTTGCATCTTCTTATTTTGGAACAGATGCCTATTACTGTGATCCGGCATCCCCTTCCTCCATATATGATGCAGTTAACAGGGCAGCAAAAAAAGAAACAAACCGTCTTTTAGCAGAAAAAATCAGCAATACCTGTACATGGGAAAAAACAGCTGCGCAAACAATAGAAGCTTATAAAGCTGTTTTAAATACGAAATGAAGCTAAAGATCGCCATAGCCGGAACAAGAGGGATTCCTAATCATTATGGTGGTTATGAACAGGCTGCTACTTTCCTGGCAGAAGGACTGTCAAAAAAGGGACATACTGTTACCGTTTACAATTCACACTCTCATCCTTACAAAGAAAAAAAATGGAAGGATGTTGAAATAATTCATTGCTATGACCCGGAAGAAAGAATAGGCACGGCCGGGCAATTCCTGTACGATCTGAATTGTATCCGTCATGCAAGAAAACAGGCATACGATATTCTTTTATTCATGGGTTATACCAGCAGTTCCGTCTGGGGAAGATTTTTCCCGAAAAAAACCATCATCATATCCAACATGGATGGCCTGGAATGGAAACGGAGCAAATATTCCAAACCTGTTCGCTATTTCCTGAAATACGCCGAAAAACTGGCCGTCCGTTTCAGCCAGTACCATATTGCCGATTCAATTGCAATCAAGAAATACCTGGATGACAAATACACTATCCATTCACAGTTCATTCCATACGGAGCAACCTGCTGCCCTGCTTTGTCGGCTGATATTCTGAATGAATTTCACATAAAACCCGGCGAATACAACCTACTCATTGCAAGGATGGAACCGGAAAACAATATTGAACTGATACTGGATGGCTATATTACCAGTGGTTCAACTGAAAAATTTATTGTTATTGGCAATACCGGGAATAGGTATGGGCAGAAACTGCTGCACAAATACATTACAAGCAGCAATATCCATTTTACCGGGGCCCTGTTTGACCAGCATAAACTGGATAATTTACGGGCATATTGCAAACTATACTTTCACGGGCACAGTGTCGGAGGAACGAATCCATCGCTGTTAGAAGCTATGTCAGCCGGTTGTGTGATTGCCGCACACCAAAACGAATTCAATGAAGCTATACTCGGGAATGAAGCCGTTTATTTTTCAACAGCCGGAGATGTATCCCGGATTATCCTTACAGGTATCCCGGATGAAACAAGAAAAAAATGGATATATGCACAACAGGCTAAAATAAAAGAGCTCTACAATTGGCAACGCACTACCGGTTTGTATGAAACATTTATGCTTCAATGCTATATTGATCAGCAATTATGAGAAAGTTGTTTATGATAAACGATACACCGGAAAACAAGATCACTTACTACCAGCTTCTGGCCTTTGTTTCCTTTCTTCCATTTGACCGTTTACTCAGTGAATTAACATTGATCGGCCTTTTACTGCACAGCATTATTCATGTCAAAAAAGACCGGCTCAGAAATCTCTTTACCCTGCAAAACGGGCTGCTTACCGCCCTGTTCCTGCTGGGCCTTCTTGCCCTCTCCTGGTCGGATGACAAAGCCCAGGGCATTAAAGATCTTCAGCGCCAGCTGGCCCTTTTGCTTTTCCCTGTTATTTTCTCTTTCCTGGCAATTAATATTGCCCGGTACAAAAATAATATCCTGTTTTTCCTCACAGCGAGCTGTACGTTAACCATTGCCTACTTATATGCAGACGCTTTCCGGATAATCCTTTTTTATGACATGCCTTTCCATTCCATATTGTCTGTTTCCTTTATCAATCATAATTTTTCAGCGCCAGTTGGTATTCACGCCACCTACCTCTCCCTGTACACTGCTTTATCGCTGTCTTTCGTCATTATTTTTTTTATCGAAGGGAAAAAATCAGTCCGTTTATGGATGGGTATAATGGCGCTGGTACTCCTGGCCGGCTTAGTACAACTTGCATCCAAAGCAGTACTGATTTCGGTGTTATTCTATTACTGCATAGTGTTTCCCTTCTTTATTAAACAACCTGTCCTGAAAAAAAAAATCATTCTTTCGGGTCTTACTATATCTGCACTCGTCATTTTTTCAATAACACATATTGACACTTTAAAGAGACGGTATATTGAAACCTTCACGGAAGATCTTGCCCGTACTTCAATTGCTAACGAAATAGCCGAACCCCGGCTTTCCCGCTGGAAAACAGCGATGCAGGTTGTAAGTAAATCCCCGGCCTGGGGCCACGGATCCGGGTCGGAAAAAAGGTTATTGACTGAGAAATATTTTGAAAACAAACTGTACCAATCCTATCTGCTGGAATTAAACGCACACAATCAATACCTCAGTTTTCTGATCAAAACAGGTATCCCCGGCTTATTTGTATTCCTGGCTGTACTTATTGCCGGAATGCGGTCAGCCCTGCAAAACAGGAATAGCCTGTTCGCCTGCTTTCTTATCATGATAATTTTCGTTTCTTTTTCTGAGAACATACTGGATGTGAATAAAGGCATATTCTTTTATTCCTTCTTCTTTACCCTTTTTATGTACACGGGTAAACCTTTTACCGGAATTAAACGATTTACCAATAATACCCGGCTTGAATCTTCGATGAAATAAAATCACATGCGGCCACTGTCAGTAGTAATAATAACATTTAACGAGGAAGGCAATATCGGCCGCTGTATTGAATCGGTCAAAAAAGTGGCGGATGAGATCATCGTACTTGATTCTTTTTCGACTGACCATACCGTTGCTATTGCCCATAGCTTCGGCGCTACCGTGTACCAGGAAAAATTCCGTGGTTATATCGGGCAAAAGAATTTTGCCCTGCAATTGGCTTCAAACAATTATATACTCAGTCTTGATGCAGACGAAGCACTGGACGAAAAGCTGGTTAACGCTATCCTTGCAGAGAAAAAAACGTTTCCCCACAGGGCTTATGAAATGAACCGCTGCACAAATTATTGCGGCCGGTTCATCCGCCATGGGCTTTGGTATCCGGATAAAAAGATCCGTCTCTTTGACCGCCGGATTGCCCGGTGGGCCGGATTGAATCCTCATGATAAAATTGTGTTGCTGCCAGGCCACGGTACCAAAAAACTGGAAGGAGATATTCTGCACTATTCGTTTAACAGCCCGGATGATCTTGCAGAACAGAACAACCGGTTAAGTTCCATCGCATCCGCTTCTTTACATGCAAACGGCAACCGAAGTTCTTGGTTTAAAATATTGTTCAGACCCTGCTGGGCTTTTATGAACGGCTATATTTTCCGGCTGGGTTTCCTTGACGGAGCAGATGGTTTTTTTATCGCTGTCAATACATCGCACCAGGTGTTTTTGAAATATAGCAAACTATACCGGATGCAAGCGGCTGTTAAACGCATGAAAAGCCCGGTGCTTACACATTCTGTTTTAACTGAAAAAAAGTCTGTTGCGGGTGAAGGCTAAACCTGACACATTATTAATCCTGACCCCCGGCTTTCCAAAAAATGAATCCGACAGCACCTGCCTGCCTTTTCAGCAGTCATTGATCAGTACCATTCAAAAAAAGCGCCCCGGTTTGCAACTCGTTATCCTTAGTTTTCAATATCCCTTTTTGGAATCGGAATATATATGGCAGGGGATCACTGTAAAAAGTTTCGGCGGAAAGAATAAGGGCGGGATTCAGCGCAGGCTGCTCTGGCGGAAAATAAAAAAAGAGTTAAGAAAGTTGCAGCAGCAGCATGCTATTGCAGGCTTACTTAGTTTCTGGTGCGGTGAGTGTGCACTGACCGGGCACCAATTTGCTGTTGAAAATTCATTACCTCACCGCTGCTGGATACTCGGGCAGGATGCAAAAAAAAATAACCCATATATACGCCGCATTAAGCCGGATGCTGCAGAGTTAATAGCACTTTCTGATTTTATTGCTGCTGAATTTGAGAAAAATTATGGATTAAGGCCTGCCACTATTATTCCCCCCGGGGTTGACAAAAACCTTTTCTCTAAAAAAGAAGCCGGGAGAAGCATTGATATCCTTGGCGCAGGTTCTCTCATTCCCTTAAAACAATTTGACCTGTTTATAGAAACGGTTGCTGCATTAAAAATAAAACATCCCGGTCTGAGAGCCGCCATTTGCGGTGATGGGCCTGAAAGGAAAAGGCTATTGCTGCTGATTGAAAAATACGGTCTCGAAGAAACAATTATACTCACCGGTGAACTGTCTCACAAAGAAGTATTGCAGCTTATGCAGCAAACAAAGATATTCCTGCATCCGTCTTCCTATGAAGGATTTGGCCTGGTTTGTCTTGAAGCACTTGCTGCCGGCGCCCGGGTCGTCAGTTTCATCAGACCTATGCAGGAAACAATAAAAAACTGGACCATCGTTTCATCCAAAGAAGAGATGATCAGTAAAACAGTTATCCTGTTAGACGAAGAAATAACCGCTAAAAATGTAATCCCTTATTCCATTGAACAAAGTGCTGAAGAAATCCTGCACTCCTTTTCACTTTAGCTGTCTGAACACCTGGCTCATCTTTTTGGCAATTGCTTCCGGCGACATCTCTTCCTTAAACAAGGTCATGGCCGACGCAGACAATTTTTCATACTCTTCATCTTTTAAAGAAACCAATATCTTATACAAAGCATCTGAATTCCCGGGTTCAAAAAAATATCCTGCTTTCCCATTGCCTGTCATTTTCATGGAAGCGGGGATAGCAGTCACAACAGGCACACAACCGCAGGCCATTGCTTCCATGAGTACATAACTGCCTCCTTCCGGGTGACTGGTTGAAATAAGATAATCAGCCGCACTATACCATGTTTCCATTTCTTTGTGTGTAACCTTGCCCGTTAACACCACTTTACCCCCTAACGATTTGCTTGTATTGATCTTGTCCTTCACCCTGTCAAGCATATCATTTTCCTGGTAGATCATGTACAGTTTTGCATTCCGGCCAGAATGAATATATTTTTCAAATGCGGCAAGAACAGTTAACGGGTCTTTGTTGGCATTCAAGCGGCCCGCCCATAAGAATATTGTCTCCTTGCCGATTGACAGTTTTTCCCGGCAAACATGCTTCTCTTTTTTTGAGAACCTGGTAGTGGCAGCAGGCATTTCAAAACACATGCTTTTATCTTTAATAATCCCGGCCCTGACCCACTCATCTGCCTGTTCAATGGCAGTAAATAAATAAGCGTTTACAAATTTATCTGCCCATTGCTGGAATATCTTTTTTAGCCTGAATGGTACTTCTGCCCTGTGCTGTAAAATAATTTTGCAGTTTCTGCCCACAGCGAGCCTCAAGGCAATCACCTGCAATGGATAAATAAACCCCTGAATAAGTACAATACCAGGCTTTTCCTTCCTTACAAACCGGTGAGTGGGAAAAGGTATTTGCCAAAAACTATTACGCCTCCTGAAAAACCGGTAATGAACTGCATTCCGGCTACACGCTCCATCATAAGCAAGATGCTTAATAAGTATTACAGATAAAGTCTTACTTAAATCTTCTGCAAATAAATTTGATGGCTGGTGTTTAGCGATCACTGCATCCGCCGTATTCAATCCCCTGTGGAAATGATAATTGATCTCTATGAATTTTAATCTCTTTTCCATCAGGTTATATCAAAAGGGATTTCAGCAGCCGGATAAAAAGACAGAATTTCTTTCGCCAATTTTATTATGCCCGGTTTTACCAGTATTGTCTTCCCGCCAATTACGAGCCTCTCAAAATTTTCTGTCTCTGGTAACTGCTTTAATTGATGTATATTTTCTGCCAATAACCTTATTTCTCCCCCATTTATTACTAGCAACAATCCGGCAGGCATCCCTTTAAAAACAGTGTTGCTGCTTTCCATTATCAGCAGATCTGCCCTCATACCCTCTTCCACCCTGCCCCTGTTTTCTAAACCCCATATCTGGGCCGGAATATCAGTAAGCATGTTTAACAGTTCTCCTTCATCAACCATCCCCGTGTCCAAGGCCGTTCTAAAATGATTCCCGGCACACCAGGAAGATGTTAATGTGGAATCGGTGCCAAAAATAATTTTCACACCCTGTTTCAAAAGGTTGACCGAAGCAGTTTTTCCTAATAAAAAGAAGTTTGAAGCAGGGCACCAGGTTATCGCTGCAAATGAGGCCGCCTGCTCTTTATTCATGGCAACTGCATGCACGGCTATGATCCTTCTTGTAAAGAAATTTGACCTTATCACATTATCGATCTCCGACCCGGCAGCTTCATCAGTCCCCTCCCCGATGTGCATGACAAAAGGTTTACGGTTTCGTAAGGGGTGATTAAGTTTTAAGACCCAGTTTTTTTCAAATGCAGGGGAATGCAATGAATAGCAATCCTGGAAAACATTGACCAGTTCATTCCCGGTTTGCAGGTATTCGCCGTGATTGACTACCGTGGTAAAACCATTCAGCAGGTTCTTGTACAGCCCCCATTGAATCCGTAAAGACAAAGGAATTTTTTGTACAGCAGCAACAATAGCAGCATCCGACTGGTGAATATCCCTGCCCCATTCCGTATAGTTGGTATAAACCCTGTTGCCCAGTTGGGGGAATAAATTAAAATCAAGATGATCGTGTGAATTGATAAACCCGGGTAAGGCAAGAGCCCCGTTCAATTCCAGCCTTTCCTCGTTTTGCAAAGAATCCAGCATTTCCCTGCGGGTAGTAATTGCCCGGATGATCCCATTTGTTATATGGATATGTTTTCTTTCAGCAGCACCATGGAGACATACATCATGCAGGATCATCCGCTTTTTTTAAAATGGATTCCGTAAATAATGGGAATATCCCGGAATGACTCGAACAGGGACAAGGCATTTTGCCTTTCATAATATCCTTTTACCGAATCATCAATTACCCTCTCTGTAAAACGGAGCTCTGTCCACCCAAGTTGCCTCGCCAACGCCTTCAGCTGCTCTATGGGATGAACATAGTTTTTCACAGCGATCAGTTTCCCGTCCAGCTTAAATGTACGTTTACCCCCTTTTGCCAATGCTTCGGGATGGTAATCTGTGATGATGATTTCCCCTCCGGGTTTTAATACCCTGTTCCATTCCCGTAAAGCTGTTTCCAATTTTTCAATATGAGCAATGGCCAGGGTGGAAATAACAAGATCACAGGAAGCAGATGCGAGTTCAGGCAGCAGCTCATTCTTCAGCAAAAAGGTCTCAGCCGCCGGATATTTTTCTTTCAGCTTTGCAAGCATCCCTGCTGATACATCATACCCTGTAAGCCGGTCAGGTTGTGTAGCAAATATCCTGCTCCAATGGCGGCCAGTTCCGCAACCAATATCTGCAATGCTTTTGCCGCAGGTGGTTGTTTGATAAAGCAATTCAGAAAACACTCCTTCATCCAGGTCCAGCATCAGGTTGCCGGGCTGGTTATCATATGCAGCTGCCCAAAGATCATAGGCGGCCCCGGGCTCTTTTTCACGTTGTTGAAACAAGAGTGATTTGATCCGGTTGAGAATAGACATGTGTAATCAGTTTGTTCATAAATGTAGGGAGAAAGAAGAAGTTTTCCGGGGCAACCCTGCCGCATTAAGTTTCGTTTTGAAGGAACGATGAACAAGGTTCTTCTTTTCAATCCCAAAAGTGCCAATGCCAAGCATCGGGTTCCTAACTCGATCATGAATATTGCTGCTTCGGTGGACGGGATTTTTGACTGGGTCATTGTAGACGGAAATTGTGAGGGGGACCCTTATAAAAAAATGGCAGATTACCTGCAAACAGGTGAGTACCGCTATACCGGCTTCACAATTATGCCGGGCCCGCAAACCAAACAGGCCATTCCTTTTGCAAAAAAGATCAGGGAAGATTTTCCTGGTACTATTATGATCTGGGGCGGTTATTTCCCCACCAATCATTACAAGATCGTTTTGGAATCCGGCTATGTCGATTTTGTGATCAACGGCCCCGGGGACCATGCCTTTCCCCAATTACTGGATGCCCTGGAGCACAACAAACCCTACGAGCTGATCAAAAATCTTGTATACAAATCAGGTAATGATATCGTCAAAAATATAAAGCAAGACCTGATCGAACAGGATACGCTGCCTCCCCTGCCGTATGATAAACTAAACAAGCTGTATGCAATTGATAAATATTACCTGGGTAAAACTTATCTCGGTACCAAAACACTGGCCTATCACTCCAGTATCGGTTGTCCTTTTACCTGCTCTTTTTGCGCTGTAGTTCCCACGTACGAGGCAAGGTGGAAAGCAAAACCGGCACAGCATATTTACCGGGATATAAAATATATCAAAGAAAATTGGGGAGCCAATGCCATCGAATTTCATGATAACAATTTTTTTGTATCCGAAAAAAGAACAGTTGAATTTTCACAACTGGTTAAGCCGGAGAAAATGAACTGGTGGGGAATGGCCAGGATTGACACGATGGATAAATTCAAAGACGAATCCCTGGCATTGATACGGGAAGCCGGCTGCAAGATCATTTTCTTTGGAGCAGAAAGTGGCAATGATAATGTGCTTAAACAACTTGATAAAGGAGGTACACAAAATGGTGAACAGATCATCCGTTTTGCTGAACGGTTAAAGAAATTTGACCTGATACCGGAATACTCTTTTGTGTTGGGTACACCGGCCTCAACACCGGAGAAAGTGATGGAACAAATAGAATTTGATATCAGCTTTATCAAAAAAGTAAAAGCTGTTAACCCCGGAACTGAAATTGTCCTGTATACCTACAGCCCTGTCCCAACAGAAGGCTCCGAACTATTCAATACCGTGATAGAAAGCGGGTTTGAATTTCCCAAGAAACTGGAAGACTGGGTTACCCCGCAATGGGAACGATTTGACCTGCGCAAAAACCCATTAACGCCCTGGCTTACACCGGAAATGCTTGATAAGATCAGGAATTTTGAAACAGTACTCAATGGATATTACCCCACCGTGTCTGATATCCGGCTCAACACAGTCAAACGCAGGATGATAAAATTGATTTCGGGCCTGCGCTATAAAACAAATTTTTACCGTTTTCCTTACGAGATCAAATTATTGCACCGGCTTTGGAAATACAGGCAGCCGGAAATCCAGGGATTCTGATTTCTTCTTTATGATCACAGAAGGGTTTACCATAATTGACCAGGTGAATGTTCCCGAAAAGGTGAACCCGGTCAATCTTTTTGAAAAAAGATATATTGAACTGCGCAGCCGGGAACAAAGGATCTATAGTGATGAAGAATTGCTGCAACTGCCTGTTATTGCCAGGAAACATCCGCATTACCCCGAATGGCAGGTAAGAAAAAGATCAGCTGATAAATTGCTCGAAAGGCTTTTGCAAAAACAAAAGCCATTGCATCTACTGGAAGTGGGTTGTGGCAACGGTTGGCTTTCAAAGCAGTTGGTGGCCATCCATGGGAGTAAGGTGATTGGCAGTGATGTCAACTTTACCGAATTGCAGCAGGCAGCAAGGGTATTCAGTCATATCCCCAACCTTCATTTTATCTACGGCGATATCCGTTCCGGGTTATTTGGAGAGATGGAATTTGACTGTATTGTCTTTGCTGCCTGCATCCAGTATTTCCCGTCGTTACCGGAAATTATTCCGCAAGCCCTTTCTTTATTAAAATGGGGTGGTGAAATCCATATCCTGGATAGTCCTTTCTACAAAAAGGCAGAAATACCAGCAGCCCGGCAAAGAACAGCGGACTATTATAAGAAGGCCGGCCTCCCGGAAATGACCCCTCATTATTTCCATCATAGCCGGGAAGATTTAGCCATCATTGATCATGAACTGCTGTATGATCCTTCTTCCCTGCAGCATTTTTTTTCAAAAAAGAAAAATCCTTTCCCCTGGATCTGCATTAAACGAAGATATGTCCCTGCATGAATATCACCCAATCACTATACCACAGTTTCCAACGGTACCGCACTTTGCAAACGGACCATGTAAAAGCATTACCTGTGGTAATACTGATGCCCCACAGTGCCTGCAACTGCCGCTGCGTGATGTGTGATATCTGGAAAGGCAATAAGAACCTGAAACAATTAAAAGAAGAAGATATTACGGGCTTACTCGATTCACTCAAAAAACTCGGCACACAACAAGTTCTGATGTCAGGAGGAGAAGCATTATTAAATCCTTATTTTTTCAGGTTTTGTGCAATACTAACCCGGTATAAAATAAAAATCACCCTTCTGTCCACGGGGTTAACATTACAGAATCATGCAGAACAGCTTGTGAAATATGTTGACGATATTATTGTTTCTTTAGACGGAGATGAACCCACACACAATTATATCCGGAATATCCCGGATGCTTATCAAAAACTGGAAGCAGGAATAAAACAGATCAAACAACTGAAACCTGGTTTTAAAATAGCAGGAAGATCGGTTATCCATAAGATCAATTTCCGCAACTGGCCTGCGATCATTGAAAGTGCAATAAACTTAGGCCTGGACAGTATTAGTTTTTTACCCGCCGATATCAGCAGTCATGCCTTTAACCGGGAAGTATTATGGAGCGATCAGCGCCAGCATGAAATCTTACCGGATAAGAGCGAACTTCCCGAATTGCTATCCCTGCTTGAAACAATTATTTCAACTTACCACGTTAAGTTTGAAAATGGCTTTATTGCCGAAAGCCCGGATAAACTCAGGAAGATTTACCAGTACTACGCTGCATGGCATGGTTTAACTCCATTTCCGTTTAAGAAATGCAATGCCCCCTGGGTTTCTGCAGTTGTTGAGGCTGACGGAACAGTCAGGCCCTGCTTTTTCCATACCTCCGTGGGTAATATCCGCGAGCACTCTTTAAAAAAAATTCTGAACAGTGATACGGCTATCCGTTTCAGGAAAGAGTTAGATATGGCAACCAATGAAACCTGCTTAAAATGTGTCTGCTACCTTCATTTGTCGCCCGGCACTAAACTGAATTAAACCTTTTATGAGCAATATTCTCTTTTCCCATTCTTATTTCATGCGGTTTGACCCCAAGCAATGGGATACTGGTCAGCCCTATCCCCCCATCGGAACATTGTATGCTGCCGCTGTAGTAAGAGAGCAGGGTCATCATGTTTCTTTTTTTGATACCCTGTTTGCCTATGGCCCCGAAGAAGTGATATTGCCATTGCAACAACAGTCGCCAGATTTTTTTGTACTCTGTGATGATGGCTTCAATTATCTCACCAAGATGTGCCTTACCAATATGAGGGAAGCAGCTTTTGAGATGATGAAATTTGCAAAACAAAAAGGGTGTATAGTCATTGTCTCCAGTTCTGATGCCACTGATCATTTTGAACAATATCTTGAAGAAGGGGCTGATTTCGTGATTTTGGGAGAAGCAGAACAAACCCTGGCAGAACTCATCGGCTTTATTACAAAGCAGCAAACCAATTTTATGACCATCCCGGGTCTCGCTTTTCGCCAGCAGGATGCTGTTATAAAAACAATGAAAAGAACGGTGATGAGAGAACTGGATGATCTCCCTTTCCCGGCCTGGGATCTTGTTGATATGGAGCCCTACCGGAAAATGTGGTTAACCCACCGTGGCTATTTTTCACTTAATATGGCCACCACGAGAGGTTGCCCTTTCAAATGTAACTGGTGTGCCAAGCCTATCTATGGTAACCGTTATAATACCCGGTCGCCGCGGAATGTGGTGGCTGAGTTAAAAATGCTGAAGTATAAATACCGGTTTGATCATATCTGGTTTTGTGATGACATTTTTGGCCTGAAGCCTGGATGGGTGAAGGAATTTGCTGATCTCGCGGAAAAAGAGCAATTACGATTTTCATTCAAGATACAGGCAAGGGCAGACCTGCTCCTGCAGGAAGATCATATTAAAGACCTGGCCAGGGCCGGCTGTTCCAATATCTGGATGGGCGCTGAAAGTGGTTCTCAGAAAATACTGGATGCGATGGATAAAGGAACTACCATTGAACAGATCTATCAGGCAACAAAACTCCTGAAGAAAAACAATATCAATCCTTCCTTCTTCATCCAGTTTGGTTACCCCGGTGAGACGAAAGATGATATTTCAAAAACGATCCGGATGATCAATGAGTTGCTGCCCCACGAGATCGGCATCTCCGTTTCTTATCCTTTACCTGGTACTGTTTTTCATGAAAAAGTAAAAACGCAACTCAGCAACAAATCCAACTGGACCGACTCTGATGAACTGGTATTGATGTTCCGGAATACTTATGCGCCTGCATTCTATAAACAGCTGCACCGGTTTGTACATAAAAGCTACCGGAAGCATATTGCCATTGAAGCCATCAAAAATATTTTCACCCAACCCGCTTCTCTTCAATTCAAAAGAATAAAGAAAGCCATTTCATGGCTCTATTATTCACCCGCAGCATGGATAGCCGGTCAGAAACTGCAAAAACTGGAAAAGCCGGGAGCATGAGTAATAGTATCACCAATACCTCTGAACAGGCAGCTGAAAAAGCATTCGGCAAACAAGCTCCCTTGTTTGACCAGCTATACGCTGCTGATACCATCATTCAATATAAAAGAAAAAGAGTGCGTGAACATGTGGAACATTTCATCAGCCCTTGTTCACAAATACTGGAACTTAATGCAGGTACCGGCGAAGATGCCATCTATTTTGCACAACAGGGACACAACGTGCATGCCACCGATATTTCAGCCGGTATGCAGGAAATGCTGCGAAACAAAGTAAATAAACTACAGCTCAATGATAAGATCAGCACAGAAACCTGCTCCTTCACGGCTTTAGAAAAATTACAAATGGAAGGACCCTATGATTATATCCTTTCCAACTTCGCGGGCCTGAATTGTACCGGCCGGCTTGAAAAAGTACTGGACTCCTTTTCCTACCTCGTAAAACCCGGGGGAATCGTAACCCTGGTTATCCTTCCGAAATTCTGCTTATGGGAATCATTACTGGTCTTCAAAGGAAAATTCAATACGGGATTCCGGAGGCCCTTATCCGGCCGCAAAGGAACAAAAGCTCATATGGAGGGGGAGTATTTTCGCTGCTGGTATTACAATCCTTCTTTTGTAAGGAAGCATTTAAAAAAATCATTTGACGTATTATCGCTGGAAGGATTATGTACCATTGTACCTCCTTCGTATATGGAAAATTTTGCCGGGAAGTATCCGCAGCTTTATACATGGCTAAAGCAGAAAGAAAATAAATTGAAGAAGAAATGGCCCTGGAATGTGACAGGCGACTATTATATTATAACGTTACGGAAGAAACAGTAAGTCCGGCAGCATCCGTCAGCCTGTTTATCGCATCAACCCGCTGACGGTACAAGGACAACATTTTTTCCTGGAAATCCCCGGGGTTTGATTTTGCAAAATGTTTACCTGTAACCAATCCCATCCGGATACCTTTTTCATTTCGTTTACCATTTATCTCTTTCCTGTCCCACCTGGCTGAGGTCAGCCTGAAAAACATATTATCCATCTTATTGCCAATCCTGTTATCAAATAATTTTTCTATCACCTGTTTCAGCAAACCCGGTTTTTTATCCTTTTCCTTTTGCCGGCGCTGAACACAGGCTGGCAGCCACTTGTCGGCCCAGCTGTTCCTTGTAAAAAAGGCATTCAGTGCTTCCTCTCCCGCAACAGGTACTACAGTTTTTAACTCGATAGCTGTAAAGATATTCTGGTCCTCCAGTTCCAAAGCTTCTTCATCAATATAGTAGTTCATACAGTACAAACGCTGGCGGCCGGTAAGGAAAGTAAGTTTCTTAAAAAGATGCATCAGGGTCCTGGCGACCCAGAGCCGGTTAGCCTTCGCAATAATAAAAAAATCGATATCTGCTTTCTCATCTGCGTAATCCTTGGATAAAGATCCAGACACGCCAATTGCCCGTACAAAAGGAAATTGGTAAAGAAAACGTCCGATCCTTTGCGCTTTCTGCAGCATTGCTTTGGCCCGGCGGTTTCCCTGGTATCTCCGGTAAGAAAGCAATGGGTTATCCTGCAATGAATAAACTCCGTTATGAAGGAAAATGATTCTATCAGCTACAAGACTTGACAGCGTCATATCAAGTCCGTTCACTGTCAGTCGTCTGTCAAGAAATATCCTGACCTCTTCCTTTGTGAGCGGGTAATGAAAAATATCAAAATAGGCCAGTGCTTTTAATACACTTTCCCTGCCTGCAATAATCTCCTGTACAAACCCCGGCTCCCTGTATGCAACTGATTGTTTCATTTTAATCTTGTTAAGCAACCATTTTGCCCGGCATCCCGATTGAAATACTAACCACTATACGGCTTGAATACTGCTCCCAAACATATTGCTATTCAATCGTTGCCTTCCGGAAAATGGCAGCACCAGCATCAGAACGGTATCATCCGGAGCTTCGTTGCCAGCCGCAAAAAGTATTTATGGAGTAAGCGGAGTTTTGATATTTGTTTCTCGCTGTTTGTAATTGTCCTGCTGCTGAGCTGGCTGACACCTGTTGTTGCCTTATTCATTAAGCTGAATTCAAAAGGTCCTGTCTTTTTCCGTCAAAAAAGAATTGGCAGGAACGGGATTCCCTTTTACTGTTTGAAATTCCGGACCATGGTACAGAATGATGAAGCTGATGAACGGCCTGCGGAAAATGATGATGAACGAATTACAGCAGTAGGCCTGTTCCTGCGGCATGTAAACATCGATGAACTGCCGCAGTTTTTTAATGTCCTGGCCGGGCAGATGAGTGTAATTGGCCCCCGTCCCCATATGGTTGCTGACTGCATCCGTTTCTCCTTCGTTATATCTTCCTATTCATTCCGTCACCTGGTCCGTCCCGGCATTACGGGATGGGCCCAGGTGAACGGCTATCATGGGCCCACGCATGATTACGAGAGTATTGTTATCCGTTATTACTGGGATGCTATGTATGTGAGAAAGGCCGGCTTGCTCCTGGATAGTAAGATCATATTTACTACAATCCGCCAGGGTTTGCTCAATTTTCTTTCTGTTATACCCACAGTATTTATAAAACACAGGGTAAAGAACTGATCACATCATTTATTTGTTTCCAAGGCCCAGTGAAATCAGGAAGTCTGCAATTTGCTTATTGATTTCTGAATTTTTCTCCTTATCAAATTTGCCATGCAAGCCTCCCGGAACAGTTATAAATTCTGTTTTTACTCCCGCTTCTTTAAATTTCTTATGCAGATCAACTGATTGCTGGTAGGGTACGGTAGGATCAGCATCCCCGTGCACAATAAAAGTAGGAGGGCTATTTTTTGTGACGTAATAAACAGGCGATACAGACATCGCAAATTTCTTATCATTTGCTTTATCCCCTAACCATCTTACTGCCGATTTGCTTGTTATATTCGTCCCATATCCCCAATCCCATACATCTGTAATACCGTATTTATCTATAATAGCAGCCACTTTTACATTTTCCACACCCGGGCAGTTCCCGTCAAACCGGTGATCGTTACCAAGCAGGCCTCCCATCAATGCCAGGTGGCCACCGGCACTTCCTCCCATAATGACTATCTTATTTACATCAATATTCAGCTCTTTTGCATTTTTAATAAGATACAACAAGGCACACCTTACATCTTCTATCGCTGCGGGTGCTGTCGCCTGTCCCGTAAGCCTGTACTCTACATTTGCCACTGCATATCCCATTTTAAAAAAGGTATTGAACCCGGTCTGCGATTCTTTCACCCCATGATTCCAGCCACCTCCGTGTATATTGATAACAACCGGCGAAGGGCTTTTTGTCCTTGGCGCAAGGTATAAGTCCATTTTCCCATCCCACCCGTTTACCCGGGTATAAATCACGTTGAGTTGTGCTGAATATCCTTCAGGGTATTCAACAGGCTTATATGTAGTTGTATCCTCCACCTGTGCAAACAGTAAAGAGGTAATAAGCAAAAAAACCAGGGAAAAATTTATTTTTTTCATTACTTATATTTTTTAGTATCCTGGGTTTTGAGGGATAACCATTTGTGTATTAGTATCAATTTCCCGCTGGGGTATGGGCAGCAACAATTTTTCAGCTGTTATATATCCCTGCAATGTTGCCAGAGATGGCGTTGGCGGAAGATAAGTGCTGTAATGTGCTGCATATTCATCTGCATAATGGTCCTTGATGCGCTGAATAGCGGTTACTGTCGTCATCGTAACATTAAAGCGGAGCAGATCGAACCAGCGCTGGTTTTCAAATGCAAATTCAATGCGGCGTTCCTGTGATAGTGCATTTTCAAACTGGGCAACCGAGGTGATATTTGCCATAGTATAGTTCGGCAAGCCGGCTCTTGGCCTTACTGTATTGATCATATCCAGCCCTTCCTGTGTGTAGCCCTTTGCCTCCGCCATCATTAAGAGGATATCGGCATAACGAAGAACCGGCCAGTCGCTTTCCCCGTCATTCGCCAATGTAACCGGGAATAAATATTTTTTCACGTATAATTTCAGCGAGGTACCAGACCCTATTGAATTAATCAAAGTTGGTTTCCGGTTATCACCATTTGTCAGTGTATCCAGTTCGGCAGTAGGATAATTCCAGCCATCTCCATCACCATTGATAACAGTGGAGCCTGTGCCCAGCGGGGCAAAATCATTACCAAAAGAAGAACCAAGGCCCAATCCCCCGGCCTTAAAGCGGACTGCAAAAAGAATTTCTTTATTCATTTCATTCGTAATGGAAAAAACATTGGCATAGCTGCTTTCCAGGGAATAACCGCTGTTGGTGATCACATCCTGTAATTCGCTGATGGCCTCTGCTTTTCTGCCTAATGTCAAATAGGCTTTGGCAAGAAGTCCCTTCGCCGCCCACCTTGTAGCCCTTCCCAATTCTGTTGATGGTATCTGTGCATACTTTAAACTGTTCATTGAAGTTGCTGCAGTACCCAGGTCAGCGAGAATAAGTTTATAAATATCGTCAACAGATGAGCGGCCGATACCCGGAGCTTCCGCAGGAGCCACCGGCTGGTGAATTAAAAATACTCCTCCGAATAAGCGGACCAGGTTAAAATAATGATACGCCCTGATGACCATCGCCTCTCCTGCCAGTTGCTTACGATCTGCTTCAGTAATAGGAATGCTGATAGCATTAAATGTATGGCTGCCTGTTGAAGGATTATATATAACGCCCAGTTTTTGCAGAATAATATTACAATTCCTGATATTACTGTACGTAGCTCTCCAATAATTAAATATCTGCACTTGTGACGGGCTGGGAATAAACATATCCAGGTCACTCAATTCCCGGTTGATGTTACTGGTACTTCCCGTAACACCCATTTTTGAGTTATCGCTTCGCAGTTCTGTAAACTGCCATTCATTGTAAAGAGCCGCCTGCAAACCATTGTAACAGCCTGTTAAAGCAGACCTGACTTCATCGTAATTGGAATAATAAGTACCCGTATTTAGATTTGATTCCGAATGAAGGTCAATTACTTTCTTACAGGAGAATAAACCACCGCAACAAAGTAAAATGATAAAAATTCTGAATTTCATAATAGTCTATTTTGAGTGGTTAAAAGTTAATGTCGATACCAAATAAGAATGTCTTGGGTGTTGGAAAGCTTCCCCGCTGGTAGCCATCTGCAAGAGGTGTGGCATATGGGCCACTGGTAAAACGGGCTTCTGTATTAATTCCCCTGTACCCGGCGGCGCTCCTGAAAAATAAGTTCTGCCCGGAGAAGTATATTCTCATGGAGTTAAGTCCAAGTGACTTACCGGCCTTTTCAGGAAGTGTGTAGCCAACCACCACTTCACGCAGTGCATAATAAGAAGCATCTTCCACCACATAATCGGTCAGCATCCAGTTAAATCCGACTGTAGAATAGGGAGTTTTGCCATCGCCGGGGAACATCGGGCTCAGCCAGCGGTTTGTATTGTAGTTCTTATTGTACCGTTTTGTTTCATTATAGTTGGGGTCGCCATTCACCAATTGACCACCCTGCACGCCCTGGAACATAAAACTCAGGTCGAATGCTTTATAAGTAAAATTATTACTGAGTCCCCAGGTAAAGTCAGGATACGGCGAACCGGTAACCACACGGTCATTTTCATTCAGTACGTTATCGCCATTCACATCCACCAGTTTCAGGCCACCCGGAACAAATACATTACTCAGGTTTGTGGTTAATCCCGCAGCAACAGCATCATTGATCTGCTGTTGAGAAAGCCAGACACCATCTGTTTTATACCCGAAATACTGAACCAGCGGATCTCCTACCCGGTTCAGGTATACTTCAGACCTTTCGCCATAGCTTAATGAAAATGGCTGGCCTCCGTAACCCACTAATTCGTTTTTATTGTGTGACAGGTTAGCGGTGGTGGTCCATTTAAAATTCTTTCTCCTGATATTGTTTGTCGTCAGCTCAAATTCAAACCCATTATTCTGTAACTCACCTATATTATTAATGAAATATAAAGCCCCGGTAGTGGACATTGTTGGCTGCTGCAATAACAGGTCGTTGGACCTGGAACGATAAATGTCTGCTGAAAAACTGATAACATTTCTAAATAGTGAAAGATCGACACCAAAATTATATTGCCTTGTTGTTTCCCAACTGATGTCAGGATTGGCAGTTACATTGCTGGAAGGCACCTGCCCGGTAAATACAACCCCGGTACCACCACCGAGCGGGTAATTAGCACCGTATAAAAGATCTTCAAAAAGATAGTTGGGTATCCTGTTATTACCGGACACACCGTAACTACTCCTGATTTTTAAGTTACTCAGCCAGTTTATATCTTCCATGAATTTTTCTTCCGTTAACACCCAGCCTAAAGAAACAGAAGGGAAATTTCCCCATTTATTTCCAGTTGCAAATTTTGAACTTCCGTCTCTCCTGAAGCTTGCAGAAAATAAATACTTATTATCATAGCTATACAATACTCTTCCCAGATAGGATAATAATCCTTCCTGGTATTTGAACGTGTAAGTCCCCTGCAGATTACCATTCGCATCAACAGAAGGCTGTTCTATTTGTTTTGCAGTGTTAAAGGAAGGGATATTATCGCTTGGAAAATCAAGCCCCACCTGCCGGTCCATTTTCACTTTTGTTTGCTGGGCCGTAAACCCGGCTAACAGACCAATAGAGTGTTTTTTGATCTTCTTTGTATAATTCAGTGTATTTTCTGACAGGATATCGGAAGTGAATTGGTTAGTGTACACCCCCCTGTTCACATCGCCATCCCGGTTTGAGTTACGTTTTGCAAAATCGAGGCCTGTTGAATAATTAATATAAATACTTCCCAGGGCTTTAAAATCAAGGCCCGGGATAATATTAACAGTTATATCTCCCGAACTTTGTATCCTGTAATCATTGGTATTGATGGTCCTCGTATCCATCACAGATTTAGGTGTATTATTTGCGGTATTAAATGGACTGGATGCGGATGTAGTAGTCCACAAACTGCCATCGGGCATTAGTCCTGTATATACCCGGCCATTAAAATGTCTTGCCTGTGCATAGTCACCCGGTTTTATATTTACCCAGAGAGGATCCTGGTTTATAAATGCCGCTGAAGTCTCCGTATGATAAACAGGCAGGTAAGATTGGAACCTGACAAAATCAATGAAATTGACCGAAGGCCTTTCTCTCTTAATATAGGAAGGGTTAAGATTAAAACTCAGTTTTACCTTCTTGCTCAATTCAGCATCCAGTTTGGTACGCAGACTGAAACGGTCATACTCACTGTGGTACATCATTCCCTGGTCCTTTTGATAGGCCCCGGAGATATAATATTTTAATGCTCTTGACCCGCCGGAAACATTCACCTGTAAATTCCTCACCGTAGCATTTCTCAGCGCTTCTTTTTGCCAGTCAGTAGCCTGACCTAAAATCTGGTTTTCGAGCACATACGCAGCCCGTTCATTATTGCTGATAATAGCAGAACCCGTTGGCGGAGTTATGCTGGGATCTTTTGATTTCAATGCTGCTTCATAAAAGAGCATATTCGTATACTCCGTTACTGACATCATCGGGTATAATTCATATTGTGTTTTTGCACCTGTAGAAAACTTGACAGTGTATTTTGGCTTTTCGGCTTTGCCGCTTTTTGTTGTAATAATAATTACACCGCTTGCGCCCCTTGAGCCATAAATAGCTGCTGAGGCAGCATCTTTCAATACTTCAACTGATTCCACGTCCGCCATGTTTACAAAAGCAAGACCATCAGGAACAGGATGACCATCCACCACTACCAATGGGTCCGCACCGGCACTAAATGAGTTGACCCCGCGGATACGGATCTTAGGGTCAGCCCCTGCTTCTGAAGTCAGGTTCTGGATTTGCACACCGGCTATCTTGCCCTGCAATGCCTGGTCCAGCCTTGACACCGGCGTTTCATCAAGCTTTTCATTTTTATACTTTGATACGGCACCGGTCAGGTGAGATTTTCTTTGTGTGCCATAACCGATCACCACCACTTCATTATTATCAATAATCATCGGCTGCATGGATATATCAACTGTGGTTTTGTCGCCAACCAGGACTGTTTGTGATATAAAACCCACCGAAGAAAAAACGAGTATTGATGAAGTTCCGGAAACAGAAATAGAATAGGTCCCGTCTTGTTTTGTTGTAGTCCCTCCCTTTTGTTTATCCACCAGGATACTCACACCAAGCAAAGGCTCTCCGGTTGCCTGGTTTATCACCTTCCCGGTTATCGTTTTCTTCTGCGCCATCGCAGTACCGCCCAGCAGGAGCAAGATGAAGAACAAGCACTGTAATTTTTTCATAATAGCAGTTTAAAATATTTACAAATCGTTATTAGTATAGCAGGTTAAGTCGTAAGCGTTCTGATTTACCGGCTGCCAGCCTGTTCACATCTTCCCGGCAAGACCTGCAATTAAAATGGGTAGCCCCTTCCAGCAACAGGGGGTAACCATCTTCAAAATCAAAATCTTTGATCTGGGGGCTTTCCCAGCTTTTTTCCTGTACCAGGTAAGGCTTCAATGTTTCAAAAGCTTTTTTCAGGGATTTCCCGGAGGGAGTTGTCATACTCCAAAAATCGATGCCCGCTTTGTCCGCCATCTGAGCAATGGTAAAAAATGCATTAAGCACAAATGCGGAGTAATGCAAGGAGATTGTTCTCGCCAGCTCTTTGGGGAATAAGCCTTCGTTATTCATTTGTTTATCCAGCCTGTCCGCCGCATTCAATACAATTTTTCCGGCCAGTTCTTTATTGTCGGTAAACAATGCCATTGACAACCGCTGTGCGTCATAGAAAGCTCCGTGGTTATTATCTGCATTCATTTCATCAACACCATTTTTGCTGGTCTGCATCCAGTTCAGGAAATCGCTGAACCATTTTTTCATTCCCTGCTGGTCGGTTTCTTTCCAGTATTTAGAATCGCGGAGCAGCCCGATAGCATCCACCACTTTAATAAAATGACGGGAGTCGATCAGCCCGGCTCCTCTTCCTGTATTTACCCCTTTTATAGCCTGGGCAAAATTCAGGTTCGGGTTCATCCGGGTGGCAGAATCTAAAAACCAAACCCGCAATAGCTTCGCCGCATGCTCAGCGTATCTATTTTCCCCGGAAAAATAATAGGCCAGTGCCAGCGTTTGCACTTCCGAACAGAGCTTTGGCATATACTCTTTATCCATGTAGTCTTTCACTTCCGGATTTGTCTGGCCATCCTTTCTTATATAAGGCATCCCGTCCTTTGTATCCGGGTTGGGCCAGAAATAAGGAGCCAGGCTCATATAATCATGTTTATCGCCGCTGGGAGGAATATTCTTTTTCTCCATCACACTCACCGGGCCAAATTCAAGCGCCTTATCAGCATCTTTGATCAATAGCTTATAGGCCGGTAATACCTGAACATCTTTTGCATTGATCCTTTTTTTATTTTTTTCCAGTGCCTGAAGGTTCAGGGCATACACAACAGGCTTACCCGGCTGCTTAAAAGCATTAGTAGCCTGGCAACTGATAAGTCCTAAACCAATTATTGATAACAATACCCGTTTCATATTTTTCTTATTTAATAATAGGTATAGTCTTTTTCAGGTCAACACCATTTCCTGTTATGGTAACCACATACAAACCGGATGGCAATGTTGGTATCTGGATGGTTGTTGTGGCAAACCCGGCAGGCATATAGAAATTTTTCTTTAATAACGGCCGGCCGGCAAGGTCGTACAACCGGATATCTCCTAAAGCTGGCTCTACGGAGAACACACGGACATTCAGCGTTGTGCTGTTGCTCATGAATGCATGCATGTATTGCTGCCCGTTTCCGCCAGGCGGGTAAATGGTCAGCCTTCCTGCCACATAAATGAAATTATAATTTTGTGAAACTCCGGCAACCGGCGTAACAGCATAGTAGCCTGCTGCCGAATTAATGGTGGCGCTGGTTTCAATAACCGGGGCTGTACCGAGATTAGACGCCGTTTCACCCAATACAAATCCTGTATATGCCATAGTGAAATCCGGGTTCACCTGCCCTTCAATTCTTGTTGTATCTCTTACTCTTACAGTCAGGTTCACTTTATTTACAGTCAATGTTCTTGCTACATCTGCCGCAGGAAAATACCCTGCATTGCCGGCTTGTGAAGCGGTAATGGTTGAAGTTCCTGCCCCCACGATATGAATAGTGCTTCCTATTATCGTGGCCACGCTGGTATTGCTGCTGGCATAAGTTACCGGTATTGTATTGTTAGTGCTGCTGCCACCTGCGGCAAAATCTGCATTCCCATATGTTTTTACCGGCAACGCATTAAAAGTGATCGTCTGGTTTTGTTTGGGCTGCACCGTCAGCACTCCGTTTGTAAAGACGATATCATAATTTCCTGATGTGGCCCCTGTAACTGTTATAGGATATGTGCCGGGAGCCGAAGCCAGCACTGCCGTTGTGGTTAACACAGCCGGCGTTAATAATACTGCTGGCGTTTCACTTAAAACAAACCCGGTATATGTTGCAGTCAATACGGGATTTGCCTGTCCTTCAAACTTCAGTTTATCATCTGCTGTAATGGTTAATGCGGCCTTATTCACTGTCAATGTCTGCGTAACACTTGCTGCCGGGTAAAATCCATCGCTGGCCTGCGAAGCAGTGATGTCAGCCACACCGGCTCCGACAATATGAATATCGCCATTCACAATCGTTGCCACAGCAGGATCGCTGCTTGAGTAAATAATCGGTTGTGTGGTATTCAGGCTGGTGGCCCCGCCATTAAAGTCAGCATCTCCATATGTTTTCACAGGAATAGCATTGAACACAAAAGGCTGTGTTGGAGGAACGGCACCTGCACTGAAAGATCCGAAACTGCTGACGGTCGCCAGTACTGTATTCCCTGTATTATCTCCTGTACCTGTTGGCAATGACCAGGATGATCCGTTATTGATGATCAGTCCTATATCACTTGAAGGTAATGTAGTAAAGGTTGATCCCTCCAGGGCTGTAGCCCAGCCCAATTGAATATCTGCATTACCAGAACCGGTAAGCCTGTTAATATTCCAGACTGCATTGACAACTGTTTGCTTTTGCGCCGGTGTCAGGGCTGAACCGGTAATCATACCATTTGAAGTAATGCCTTCAAAAACAGCCAATGAAAAATCCGAGGATGACGCCGGTGTAATTGTTACAGGTAAATAGTTATTAGTCGTTCCTATTGGTATTAATGCAGCAGTCGTAATATTTTCCAGTTTAACAATACTCTGATCTCCGGTAGTACTGTTATAGTCGGTTACAATATAGTTCGATGCTCCTGGCGTTCCGTTGATGACAGCACCTGACACAATATTTACCTCATCCAGAGGGCGAAGTGTCATTTTCCCGTTAATACTCAAATGACTGGAAACAGAGACGCCTCTGTTCACTGTTACAGGTGCATTGATCTCAACAAAAGCTGCGGTAACAGAATTTGCCGTGCTGCCGCTTGTTACACCAAAAGGCCAACTGGTTGCTCCGTTAATAATATAACTTGTTCCGTTCTGAAATGTCTTAGAACCCACTACCACCACTGAGCCATTCAGACTATCTAATCCACTCGGGTGGGCTGTTGCAATAATAGCTGTATCACTTGTAAACGTAAATGCAGAACCAGTCGTGGTGGCAATGGCAGGTTTTGAAAGATTCAACGTAGCATTTGTACCTGAAAAGCCAATAACATTAGTATTCGCATCAATACCAGGTCCGGTGATTTTCAAACCTACCACGCTGGCAATTGTACCGGTAACACCTGTTACAATAAAAGATCCGGCAGTAGTATTACCTGATACAGAAGCGGCGCTGGCATCAACTCTGGAAGTAAATGTGCCGGGTCCGCTTATTTGTTTTGTTGCACCAAAATCAACTTTCCCATATACATTCGCTGCAGTTAAAACGGAAACAGAAGCAGAAAATGTAACATCGCTGTAATTAGCGACAGTAAGTGCAGGTATGTTTATTATACCAGTACCAGAAACAGCCTGAGGGCTGCTGCCACCTAACACAAGAATATTGGAACTTCCTGAAGGCGCATTCAAAGTTCCGTTTACAATTAAATCACCCACAACTGGTGTGTTACCACTGCTGTGTGTTATAAATGATGCTCCGTCATCAATCGTAAAGTTTTCTATTTTATGAACCGGTCCGTCTGCTTTTAGCGTACTATTGTTGAGTACATAAAGGTTTGCCAGGATTTTCTGATTTACCCACGAAGAACTTGCGTAAGCAGTTGTGCCATCGATATAACTAACATTTGAATTCATGAAGTAAAGGTTACTTCCAGGTTCAAACAGGGTAAATTGCGTGGTCGAATTATTGCCTACCGGGCTCCGGCCTGTATAATAATATAAAGACGCCCCGGTTTTGAAAATGATACTTCCGGCAACTGACCCGTTAAAACCGGAGGATGACGTTGAATCTGAAATATGGCAAACAGAGCCGGTTTGAAATATCAGTGAATTAGCTGCAGCTGCAGTGATATAACTTGCCGTATGAACCGGCGATGAAAGTGGTGATAAATAAACTGTGCCGTTAACTGAACCCGTTGCCACACCCGCTAAAACGATTCTCACATCGTAATTATAAACAGCCATTCCCAACGTAAGTGTGCATCCCGCGCCAACAACAAAATCCTCAGCTGGCGACCCATCTCCGGAAATAGTAATATTGGCACTTCCTGCGGATGCACGGCCGAGATTAACCAGTGCTCCATTTTGTAGCTTTAGCTGCCCGCATGTCGTTGAAGTGGCAGTAGCAGTTACCAATCCTGTAGCAGGAATACTACCACCGATATTCGTTCCGTCAAATATCAGTATATCTGTTGTGGCTGAAGCAACACGAGTACTACCGCTTCCGTCTAATGCAGTATTCCAGTTACTATTTGATGTAAAACTTGACGGGCTTGCCCCACCTACCCAATAATAAGTTGTCTGGCTGTATAACAATCCGGCAAACAGGGACAGCAACATGGTAAATAAGATCCTTTTCATATAGCAGCTTTTTAATCGTTTTGTTATGTCGTTACTTTCTTTTTGATACAATGAACATGATACATATCCATGACAATGGCACCAGCAGGGCAGCCATCAGGAAAAATGAAGTGTAACTTGTTTGGGTTAATACCGGCACCAGCCAGGTCACAATCAGTGTTCCCGCCACTGCCGATGTTCCTCCCATACCGGCAACAGTGCCTACATTTTTTCCATGGAAATAGTCACCGGGCAATGTTTGCAGGTTATTGATCAGGAACTGAAAACCAAATAAAGTTGAACTGATCAGCGCTATAGCCACACCAGGCTGTTCCCTGAGCTGATTGAGGTAAAAAGCAGTGCTCCCCAATGAAACCAGCATGATCACACTACCGATACTGATGGCATCTTTTCTTGCAACAACAGCCGCTTTCCCTTTTTTGATTTGCAGGGAAGAGAAGAAGCCGCCGGCTAACCCGCCAATAGCTGCAAAAAGAAACGGAACCCACGCAAACGCCCCCACCTGTTTAATATCAAAACCAAAATTCTCTTTTAAGAAAAAGGGGAGCCAGGTTACAAACATCCACCACACCGGGTCAATAAAGAAACGGGAAGAAATAACAGCCCATGTATTTTTGAAACCCAGTAATTGTTTCCAGGAGTACACTTCTGATGCAACAGGAGCCGTAGCCTTGTTAGCAGCGGATTGTAAAATATGCTCCTGTTCCTCTTTAGTAATCCAGGGATGTTTATCTGGTGTGTTTTTATTGATCACTAACCAGGGAATAATCCATAACAAACCCAGTACACCAATGCCTGCGAAAGTCAGCTTCCAGCCAAACGCAATGTATAAGTAGGCAATAAAGGGTGCAGCTACAACAGAACCCAGGGAAGCTCCTGCTCCAAAAATTCCCTGTGCAATAGCTCTTTCTTTTGCAGGAAACCATTCTGCATTATTTTTAGCAGCACCCGGCCAGTTACCGGCTTCACTTAACCCAAGGAAGAAGCGAAACACATTGAATGATGCCAGGGTCTTCGCCAATGCATGCAGGGCAATCGAAACACTCCATCCTGCTATCGACACGAGAAAACCCAGCCGGGTACCAATCGCATCCATTAGTTTGCCAGTCACTGTCTGCCCGATCGCATAAGCGATCATAAAAAAAGTGGTGATCAGTTTCAGCGAATCCTTGCTGTCTGCTTCGGCAATACCAAAATCCTTATGAATATAAGGCCAGAGGATATTGATAGCAGTACGGTCAATATAATTAATGATCGTTGCCAGCCCGATGAGCCCGATGATATACCACCTGAGTCCTTTTATCTTCATCACGATTCGTTTAGTTGCTCAGCGGGATGTTAGACATCCCTGCTGCAGCTCCTGTTACTGAATTATTACTATATACTTTATTGCCCGCCGACGTTCCGTTACTTCCGCTTAACTGTATATTAAACCCATACCCGGAAGCATTTACTGTACAAGTATTATTCTTAAACACATTATCGTTGCCCCAGCCCGGGTACGCCACATGCACCTGGTAGCCATCTTTAAAAATGGTGCCCCCGGGATTAAAGCCTGTATTTCCTTCAATGAGATAGCCATTTCCTTTCACATCTATCCAGCTATCCCCGCTGTTTGCTCCGGTAATGCCTGTTGCATCGAAACTATTCCCGCTGATCAGTCCGCCGGTCGTTCCTTCTTTCACATCAATACATTCAGCAGTGATGGCCGGGCCAATCTTATTATTCAGCACCCTGTTTGAATCGCAGTTATCAGGCATACCGTTGGTATAAGTGGCCCAGTTGCTTTTTGCCGAGCCGATATAAATACCCTCCCCGTAATCAGGAGTTTTCAACCCGACATTAGTAACCTCGGTGCGCTGAATAGTATTCAGCATACTGAACTTGCGTAAATGAATCCCTTCCTCACCGATTGTATGTACTTTGATACTATCGATCAGGCAATGCCTTGCTCCATCTGCCATCAAACCCTTTAACCCGTTTGTCAGGGTAAACCCTCTTAAGGTCCAGTAACTGGCCTGCAGGTGCAATACATAACCGGTATTGATATTCTCCGCATCGAGAATAACATTACGGCTGCCACGGAGTAGTATGGGCTTTGCGGCAGTACCGGCAGCGGTTGCTTCAATAACAAACTTTCCTTTATAAATACCATCTGCCATAA
This sequence comes from Chitinophagaceae bacterium UBA4411, assembly GCA_002400415.1. Taxonomy (GTDB): domain Bacteria; phylum Bacteroidota; class Bacteroidia; order Chitinophagales; family Chitinophagaceae; genus CADEDV01. The sequence continues at coordinate 140,875 of DGQP01000015.1, read as the reverse complement.
TGATCTCATCGCCGGGCAGTGCATTCAATAATGCGTTCTTTAATTGGGTGGCCGTGGATACATTTACAATCCTGTCACTCCCTGTAACCGGGGGAGGCGAAGGAATGGCCGGAACCGGTGTATTGTCTTTATTACAACTCACCAATAGTGACCAAAAAAGGATTGGCATGAACCGCTGCATCGTTTTATGATATTATTTGCTTTCTATAAAATCTTCCCGCATCGGGCTGAACACATCTATCAGCACACCCGATTCAAGACATACTGCACCATGCATCACATTGGGCGGGATATAAAAAGCATCCCCCCCCTTTAGTATTTTCTTTTCCGGGCCGATTTCCACTTCAAATACCCCGCTTTCAATATGTGTTATCTGCGTATGATGGTGCTTATGTAATTGTCCGACGGCTCCCGTCTGAAATTCAACTTTCACCACCATCAGTCTTTCATCCCAGGCCATGATCTTTCTCCGGATGCCTTTGTCTGTCTCCTGCCATGGTGTTTCAGCATTTTCGATAAATACTTTCACCGTTTCAGTTGTTCCCATTACTTTCTTTTTATTTTTTTACAATTCAATGTGTTTTCAGTTCAGTTTCTTACCGTCAAACAATACAACAAACGGCCCCGTCCATGATAAACCGGATGCTGTATGAACTTTTGTATCATCAAAATCTTTGTTTACTTGTGCAATAATCAGTTTCTTATCATTGACTGATAGCTCTGCAACAGTATACTGTTCATCCCGTTGCAGCAGTTTTATTTCTTTAACAGACGCATAGGAATTGGTAGAAAATTCCAGGATCGGATCAAAATTTCCGTGTATCTCGGTCACACTGATAAAAGAAGGAGATAATGATTTTTTGCGGATGATCATCGCCGGTTCATGCCGGAGATTGAAATCCGGATCGTTGGCACCGGAACGTGTAAAAAAGACCTGCGCCTGGCCCTGTACAAGCGAAGAAACAGTGTAATAGGTGCGGTCATTCAGGAAAGTGAGCTGAACAAGAGTGTCAGCCGCAATAGCTTCTGCCTCTTTCCACAAAAACTGGTACCCGTTTTTTGAACCGAGAGTTTCCAGCTTCATAGTGTACGGATTGTATTTTACTGATGTACTAATAAGTTGCCCGTTATAATGAAAAGGCAGATCATACTGGTGCTCTTCAGTTGCAGTTGTAGTAAATATATCTGCCAGCAGTTTGCGCCCTTCAGGAAGGGTAATCATATAAACTGTCCGCTGCAATTTCACTCCCTTATAAGCATTTTCTTCCTTTGCTGCCACCACCTGTACTGCCGGGTTATTAACACTGCTGAATAGTTTTTCCGAATGAAACTTCTCTGCTACTGATTCTTTACCATCAAAGTGGCTTCTTTCATCCACTACCATTGTATTATGAGCAATGGTCTGGGCCGCATAACCTTTCGTCTCCGGCAGATAACGTCCTCCGTATTTTTGCTCTATCCCGATAAAACGAACAGCGCCATAATCAGTCAATATCTCATTACCCTTATCATACAGGTTATAGCTGAGCTTATCATAATGACCATGTGACAGGCCATGTGAAGTGTACTTGTAAATTAAAGTAGTCAGGTTTTTTTCTTTACCGTTTCTTAACAGGCTCACCCCTCCTTCATCCCCTTTCCCGCCTACAGTATATTCAACAGTCCGGTAAGGATAAAACGGGGTAACGGTTTTAGCGGATGCTATTGCTGCAGCAATTGAAACACCCCCTTTATTCAACAGAACCCGACCCTGTTTTTCAGCAACAACCAACAGGCCACTATCCTTTCCATAAATAGCCCAGGCTGTATTAATCGCTGTCACTAATTCATTACTGGTATAATCTTTTTCTTTCAGGGCATCGTTCAGGGCAAAGAAAGCTCCATCAAGATTCGTTTGCTGCAAACCCGACACCAGCGCTTTTTGTAAAATACGGTTGCGGTATTCAAATATTTTCAAGGAAGGCCTTGCATGATCCAAGGCAGTAGCAAAAAGATAAAACGGAAGGATCGCATACCGGGTGTAATAAGGGCCTTCAGTATAATAACCATCGGGAGAAAACAACCCATCCATTAAAGCGATAAATCCACTCTTACCATCTTTTTTAGTGCCATACAATGCCATGTCCACATACTCCTGATTGCCGGAAGCTATACCGACAATACCCACCCCGGCACAAGCCCATACACCATGATTATGTATCAGGTCGAACCAGGTTTGCAGATCTTTCGTAATGAAATCAACCTCCGGTTTGAATGCACCCTCTTCAATAGTCTTTCTTTCAGCAGTTGAAAGAGAGTTATAAACAAGATCATAAGCCATGCCAGCGTATACCAGCCAGTTGGCATCATTCAATGCCTGCCAGAAGATACGGCCGGGAGAACTGCTGGTTGCCTGCGGGTGATTTTTTAATGTTGGATTTAGTGCTGCATATTTTAACAACACTTCCTTAACCAGCCTGGCATATTTAATATCTCCCGTCAGGTTATACAAAATACCGCTGTTGAATATGAGCGTATAATTATACTTGTGCTTATCATGCGTATACCCCCCCGCAGGATCTTTTGGGAAAGGCACATCAATATCTTTCCCGATCCATGTATCCACTTCTGATCTTATATCTTTATAGGATTGGGTTAACAGCGGGTACCTGAACAGGTTCCGCTTCACTTCTGCGGCTTCCGTCTTTGTAAAAAAAGTAACGGGATGCTGGGCAGTCAGCAAAACCGGGAGCAAAAGAAAGGCTATCATTTTCAGCAATCGCATCATATTATTATTTAGTTGCCTTTAAAAAGAAGTACACTACCCCGTCACGCAAACCAGGTACCTCCGTTGATCTCGACGCTTTCTCCATTGATAAAGGAAGAAGCATCGCCGGCCAGGAATAATACAAGATCACCCACTTCTCTGGCTTCACCTTCTCTTCGTAAAGGAGTGCCAGCAGCTACATGGGTTCTCACCTCCGGCTTGGTAAATGTGTTATGAAAAGTTGTATTGATCATACCCGGGGAAATACAATTAACACGGATACCTTTTGGGCCTAATTCTTTTGCCAGTCCTCTTGTTAGTGTCAGCACACCACCTTTCGCCGCAGCATAAGCCAGTGCGCCAAACCCACCACCATCTCTTGCTGCCTGTGAACTGAAGTTTACAATTGCTCCACCAGCTGTCATAAGGGGGGCGATTGCCCGGGTGGCCAGGTAAACAGATTTCAGATTTACATTCATTACAGCATCCCAGAATTCTTCATCCAGGTCTGCCAATACTTTCCTTCCCATCAGCCCGCCGGCAACATTCACAAGAACGTGAATCGTTTCACCATAAGCTGCCACGCAACTGTCAACCAATTTCTTTACTTCCACGGCCCGGGTCATATCGGCCTGAACAATTATTGCATCGCCTCCGGCATCTTTAATCAGCCGGAGTGTCTCAATGGCTTGCTCCTCATTTCCAAAATAATTGATACACACTTTAGCACCTGCCTCTGCCAGCTTTAATGATGCCTGTCTTCCGATATCTCTTGCGCCACCGGTAACGATAGCCACTTTGCCTTTTAATGAATACATAATTAAACAGAATATATTAATGAGTAAATAATCCCTGTTGGTGAAGAATAAGGCTGAATGAATGCCCTGGTAACGACTAGCCGCATACAAAACAAAAAGCCGGGGAATACAGCTGATTATGACCTATGGCAAACTTTCATTTGTAATATTAGGCTGAATTATCAGGCGGCTATTTTTTTGATGATTAGAAAATAAATAAAATTTAAGTTCAAAATTTCCTTTATTAAAATTCAGTCTGTCATTTATTATTTATTTTCTAAAAAAACAAAGCCGGTAACGTTACCGGCAACGCTGCCGGGATTTCCGTAAGCTTCTTTATCATAGCTTTATTCTTTCATCTTCGTAATTGTATCATGAATAAGCCTGCCACTATTAAAGACATTGCCCGCCAACTGAATATTTCTATTTCAACAGTATCAAGGGCCATGCGCAATGCACCTGACGTAAATGCTGATACCAAAAGAGCTGTAATGGCTTTGTCAGAAGAGCTCAATTACCAGCCCAATAAACTGGCCCTTAGCCTCAAGCAGAAACAAACACATAATATCGGTGTGATTGTTCCAAATCTTGATTATGTTCTTTCAACAATGGTAAAGGGAATTGATGAAGTTGCACTGGAAGCCGGTTATACTGTAATGGTTTGCCAGAGCAATGAATCTTTTGGCCGCGAGATCGTGAACACCCGCCGGTTACTGGATAGTCTTGTTGATGGTTTTATCATTTCTGTATCCAGCGAAACAAAAGTCTTTGATCATTTCAGGAAGATACAGGAAAAGCAAATGCCCATGGTGGTGTTTGACCGCGTTACTCCCTATTTGAAAGCTCCCGGGGTGCGTATAGATAATGAAGATGGAGGTTTCCAGGCCACCGAGCATTTAATTGAACAGGGTTACAAACGCATTGCTATCCTGGCGGGGCCAAAAAACTTAGGCATCAGTAACCAGCGGCTGGATGGCTACCTGAAAGCTTTGAAAAAAAATAAAATTAAAGCGGATGAAGACCTGATCATTAATTGTGACTTCAACCAGCAATACGCTTATATCGCCACGCAGGAGTTATTGAGTATGAAAAAAAGGCCCGATGCCATTTTTACTATCAGTGACAGGATGGCCATCGGAGCCATGCTGGCTATTAAAGAAAAAGGCTTGAGAATGCCGCAGGATATCGGGCTGGTTGGCTTTAATAACGAACCTGTAACAAGTCTTGTAACACCGGGCATCTCCAGCGTGGATCAGCCTGCATTTGAATTGGGTAAAATTGCTGCCAAACTTTTCATTGAAACCATGCATAATAATAATGACATGAGTGACGTGGAAGAAGTACTGAAGCCCAAATTGATTATCCGTGAATCATCACTCCGCACAATCCCCAAAAACAACCGTATAAAATAAATGGATATGAAACGATTGCTGTTATTGAACTGTTTCCTGCTAATCGCTTTTGCCGGCTTTGCCAATATCATTCCCGTAAAAGATATAGAGGAATTGCATAAAGCCAATACAATGGCCCAACCCGGAGATACCATTGTTTTACAAAATGGAATATGGAACAATGTTAGCATTAAACTCACAGCAGCCGGAACAAAAGAAAAACCCATTACTGTAAAAGCACAAACCGCCGGCAAGGTCATGATCAGCGGTAACTCCCGGCTCCTGATCGGCGGAAATTATATTATTGTTGATGGTCTCTGTTTCATCAATGGTTTTGCAGGAGCTGATGCCGTAATAACTTTCAGGGCGAATAAAAACCAATTAGCTAATAACTGCCGGGTAACAAATTGTGTCATCAATGATTTTAATAACCCCGGGAGGATGGCTGAAAATTACTGGGTGGCCTTTTATGGCAAAAAGAACAGGGTGGACCATTGCAGCTTTAAAGACAAAAAAAATATGGGTGTCCTGGTAGCAGTCATACTGGATGATGAAAGAAGCCGGGAGAATTTTCATTCAATTGATCATAACTATTTCGGCAACCGTCCGCCCCTTGCCTCCAATGGCGGAGAAATCATAAGAGTGGGTGTGTCACAACACTGCCAGTTCAATTCCAATACACAGATAACAGAAAACTTTTTTGAGCATTGTGATGGAGAAACAGAGATAGTGTCCATCAAATCCTGCAGTAATGTGATCAGGAATAATGTATTCAAGGAAAGCCAGGGCAGCGTGGTACTCCGCCACGGCGACAATAATACCGTGGAGAATAATCTTTTCCTCGGAAATGGGAAACCCGGTACCGGCGGTGTGCGGGTTATTAATAAAGGGCAATGGGTAATCAATAATTTCTTCTATAAATGCCGGGGATTGGGTTTCCGTTCACCATTAGCCATTATGAATGGTATTCCCAACTCACCTGCACACCGCTATGTACAGGTGACCGATGCCGTCATTGCCAATAACACGTATTTTGATTGCTCTTCCATTTCCTTTTGCGAAGGAAGCGATACAGAAAGAAGTCTGCCGCCGTCCAATGTAATACTGGCTAATAACCTGTTTTATAATAGTCATGACAGCATTATCTATAAAGTTTTCGACAATATTAAAGGGTTCACTTTTTTGAATAACGAAATAAGCAATAGTATAAAACAGGATGTGATACCCGGTTTTACCAGGACATCCTTTTCCACTCAAAAAAATGATGCCTTCCCTTTCCCTGTTTCTAACCGGAAAATAAAACTGACGGACTCCCTGCAACTGGCCGCAGCAGGAAGACTCGGTCACCCATTATTGCCTGCACCGGGATTTTCCGACCTCGCTTTGCTTAAAAAAGTACAGGTAAATGCGTTTACAAAAACAGGCGCCGGCTGGTTTACAAAAAATAGTAAAGACATTTCTCCAAAAAGCAGGAAGGCCGATTGTGCTAATGCAGCAGAGCTCTATGCAGAACTGGAAAAACAACAACCCGTCATGATAAGACTGACCGGCAGTGAATATAAATTGGACAGACCTTTTTCTATTTCCTCCCCCATCAGTATAACCGGGAATGCATTACCTGTATTATTCATTACAGACACCATACAGGCAGTTTTTGTGATAAAAGGAGGAGGAAGCCTCCTGCTGCAGAATCTATCCATGGATGGTGTTGCCGTTAAAGCTTCAAGTTTTATAGCAAGCGACAGTTCCGGCAGTTCAGCGCATTATAATTTTTCTTTGCAGAACTGTTCCCTGAGCAACTTCAGCAAAGAAAGAGGTTGCCGGTCCATCTTCTATGCTCATAAATCAATCGTTGCAGACAGCATCATACTGCGGAATAATTCATTCAGCAGTAATGATTGCGCTATGCTGCTGATGATTTCGGAAAAAGATAACAAAGGATATTACAATGCTGAGAAAGTCATGATCGGTCATAATAAGATCGATAACAGTACAGGAACATTACTGGCTATTTACCGCGGCGGTAATGATGAAAGTACGCTGGGACCTGACCTCATCGTCAGCCATAATAAAATCAGTAATTGCGCCACTGCCGGTGGATCACCTCTTTTTGAATTGACCGGGGTACAGCAAACAAAGATATTTTCAAACCAGTTTGTCAGTTGCAATACAGGAGGAGTACTGTTACGCTATACGGATATTGTAAGAGCTGATCACAGGCTGGAAAAAAATACAGTGACCAGTTGCGGAAAAATTATAGAAAACAAATTTGTTACAAAAACAGAAAATAGTATTTATTAAACCACCAAATCGTACAAGATCCCGGCATCGTTCCCGGATTTATTTTGTGCTGATTCCGGTGCTTTAAATAGTTTTAGCATGATTATTCACTTATTTAAATAATGACCATATGAGGATCATACACCAGGTGCACCCGGACGATTTTACGTCTTACAGTACAAAACAGATCAGGGAAAAATTCCTGCTTGAAAATTTAGTTCAGCCGGATAAAATTGAATGTGTTTACACGCATTACGATCGCATGATCGTTGGTGCAGCTAATCCTGTTAACGAATCATTGGTACTCGGCACCTATGACCAATTAAAATCGGATTATTTTCTCAGCCGCAGGGAGATCGGGATCGTTAATATTGCCGGCAATGGAAGTATCAGTGTAGACGGAGAAAAATTTGAACTGGAAAAGCAGGACTGCCTTTATATCGGTAAAGGAAAGAAAGACATTGTTTTTTCGGGTACAGATAAAACCAATCCTGCCAGGTTTATTTTCTTCTCCTGTCCTGCTCACCAGGAATATCCCACCCGGCTGATGAAACCGGCTGAAGCATTACCGGCTGAGATGGGAAGCCTTGATAACAATAACCACCGGGTGATCAATAAGTATATTCACATGGATGGTATCAAAAGCTGCCAGTTAGTGATGGGAGTAACCAATTTCAAAAAAGGCAGTATCTGGAATACAATGCCGCCGCACCTGCACGACAGGAGGATGGAATCTTATTTCTATTTTGACCTGCCGGAAGGGCAGCGGGTGATTCATTTTATGGGACAGCCACATGAAACAAGGCATATCTTTTTAAACAATGAGCAGGCCATTCTCTCTCCCGCATGGAGCATACACAGCGGTTGCGCAACAGCCAGTTACTCTTTTATCTGGGCTATGGCAGGTGAAAACATGGCTTTCACAGACATGGATGCCATACCCGCAACATCATTATTATAATTAAACCAAAATAATCATCATGTTAAACTTCAGAGTTGACGGTAAATTAGCCATTGTAACCGGCAGCAGCAGCGGCATAGGCCTGGCCATTGCAACAGAACTTGCAGAATCCGGTGCAGATATCATTGGTGTAAGTCTCGAAGCAGCAGCCCCTGACCTGGAAAAGGCCGTTGTAAAAGCAGGAAAGAAGCTGTATTATTATACCTGCGATTTTTCAAAAAGAGATTCACTCTATTCATTTATTGAAAAAGTAAAAGCAGATCATCCGAAAATTGACATTCTGATCAATAATGCGGGGCACATTCTGCGCAAACCCATCGCCGAGCATCCGGATGAATACTGGGACACGATTATCCGGATCAATCTCGATGCGCAATTCATTCTTACAAGAGAAATCGGTAAGCGTATGGTGGAACAACATGCCGGCAAGATCGTTTTCACCTGTTCTTTATTATCCTTCCAGGGAGGTGTATTCGTCCCCGGTTATGCAGCCAGCAAAGCAGGCGTTTCTTCGTTATTAAAGGCATTTGCGAATGAATGGGCACAACACGGCATCACCGTAAATGGTGTGGCCCCCGGTTATATTGCCACCAATAATACTGCTCAATTAAGAGCTGATGAAGACAGAAGTGCGGCTATTCTCTCAAGGATACCTGCTAACCGCTGGGGAACACCTGCAGACCTTGCCGGTGCTTATGTGTTCTTATCATCACCTGCTTCCGATTATGTAAACGGAACAATTATAACAGTTGACGGAGGCTGGATGGGAAGATAAGCTGCTTTAAATTTTTCTGCCGGCGATCTCCTGGTGCTTAATTTTCCAACATAAAGCTCCTGTAGATAACCTATATGGGTATCTTACAGTGACGGCTCATCGTATCCGGAAAATTTTAGCACCCGGGCTTTTTATTGCCAGATTATGTTCACCCAACATCTCTGCATTTAATTCTTTGCATGTAAGCGGTGGCCGGGTAAAAAAGTAATATCAGCAGAACGGCCTAAACCGGCTTTATTCCCCTATCCACCATCGCTGGCTTTTCATAAAGCTGAAAGCCCCAAAGACTACCGGGGTTGCCGGTTGTATATTCAATCCCCTGGTCTGTAATACACTTTGACTACCATTACTCAACCTGATAATCCAGCTACCATCGCAGTAACGTATCATAGCTATTTCCGAACCGCCTCCCGCAGACGTTTTGGCTGCATAGCCGCCGGGATCACCAGATGAGAAGAGTAATTGTTCATTGTACAAATTGGTAAAAACAAAATACCCCTCATTTGCCGACTTGCGGATATACCACTTTTCACTTCTCAGGTTTTTATCAGCATTCATAACTACTACGTCACCGCCATTGAGCAAGTCAGTCGTAAAATCCGGAGCAAATGTATTGTGCAATTTATAACCCGCTGACGGGCTGAATACATCACTGCTGCTTATATTTATTTTATTCTTCTCTGTCCCTTCGGTAACTTTTTCAAAAGAATAAAACACCGTGTAATCACCATCTAATCCGGCACCGTCTTTATACCTTACCGGGATGATGCCAATACCATAACCAAAATTCCTGTTAGTCAATTTTTCAAAAGCCGTTCCGTCAAGCATAATACTAAGCGGGTTATAAACATCCATACCAGCCTGCTTTACCAAGCCGACAGGCCTGTCTCCGGGCATTCCGGCATTCACACTGTTTTGCTTTATAAACCGGTCCTTTTCAGCAGGTGAAATTATTCCTTCAATATCCACTTTATAAAAATTTCGAAAATTTTGTGTGACAGTAAATGGAGCATATACCCCGGGAGTTCCGTCATCATACAAGCCTGCCTCATTACTGGTGTTTATTCCCTGTGTTACCAGTTTATAAGGAAGCGATGCCACATTCGCCGCTCCTCTTGCCAGCTGACCCACAAAGCTGTTATGCCATAAGTTGGTAAAAAAATCAGCAGGGCCATCCCATTCAAAGATTGAGGGAGTAATAATTACCGATCTGCCCGCAGGCAGTTCACCTTCCCAAATTACAAATGGCAGTAAATCGCCTTTCGCAGTGGCATTGTTTTTCCAGGGATCAATATCCGGAATATGGTCTCCTGTTTTAATACCACCTAGTTTACCATCGGCAGAGCCGGCCATTACCCTTCTCTCGTGAGATGCCCTTCCATTGACATCTCCCAATGTACGGCTCCGGTTTTTTACCACAGTAGACGGAATAGAATAAGCTCTGTCATCAAACAATACAGATTGAGAAGCTAAGTAAATCTCATCCCGCTTACCATCTCTTTCCAGTACGTCATCTGCTGTTTCCCGGTTGCAAATAAATCCTTTCGCCACCACGCGGTAATAATTTGCCAGGGGCTTCAAAGTTTGAGTTGTCGTCTTATTTTTGTTGATTGTACTGATCTGGGCGTTTAACAAAATTGCAGTAAACTGCAAGATGCATACTACAAAAAATTTCATTGCTAAGGTTTAACTGGTTACTGATTATATATTTCCACGGGCAGGTTTTCAAAACTTACTTCTATCTTTTTATTACCACAACCGCCGCAAAGGGTTTGTTTTGCCACTGATAGTACCTTACCTGAAATAACAGGTTTATTACCACCACTGTATGCTGAGATAATGGCGGAGGCATCGAGATCAGGCTCTTTATTATTTACCAGGGTTATTTCTTTTCCATTCAGCCACCCTGACCAGGCTACATCGAGTTTATTTTTGGGGTAATCAGCCGCCTGTTGCAAAGGCGTGTAAATGTTGATTTGTAATCTTTCCTCCCCTCCGGTAATCTTTACATTTTTATTGGGCCTGGTAAAAGTAATCATGATATTGGCTGGGCCTTTCGTTACACCTTTCAAATCATCTTTTGTATAATGATATACCTTAACTTTCTCGTATTTCCATTCAGCACCATTAATCATTATTTTAGCATTTGCGGCGTTCACAGTCAGAACGGGGTCCGTAACCGGCGTTTGTCCTTTGCCGCTGACAAGGTATTCATCACCATTATACCCCAAACTAAAATTCTTATCATTTTTTACTTTCAGATAGATAATGGCCTCTTCACCTGCTTTAGCGGCATTTTTTTGTTTGAAATGAGTATCATCAACCCGGTATATAACAGCCTCTATTTTTTCTGCCGGATTATTTTTCTTTAAAATCTCTACTTCGGTATTGGGTTTCAGTTCACCACTATTTACTGTTACAGTTATATAGAGATCATCCATGGCATCCCCGGTCATGTAAAATGCCTTATCTAAAGTAATGTCCAGTTTTACCGGTGCTGTCTCTGTTTTAGACGCTTCCGGTTTTGCGTTGTTCTTTTTACCTGCAGTTTGCCCGCATGAAGAAAATAAGATACAGAGTGCTGCAATAAACAATGTGGAATGCTTCATTTTTCCTTGGTTTTCCCGGCAAAGGAAATACATAAAGAAAAAACCCCATAGCATAAAAACGAAATTCACCAGAAGCTAACTCCCCCTGCTTTCACTGATTTTCTCCGCAACGAAAAATGCAATAGAATGTGTATCCGGCTGTATTTGTGTGGGTGTGGCTCCAAAAAAATGCTTAAACTCCCGGATAAAGTGATTCTGATCGAAATAGCCGAACCGGTAACTTACATCCTGCCAGTCAATTTTTTTAGAGTTTTTAATGTATTGGACCGCGTTGGAAAAACGTATGATACGGCTAAACAATTTGGGGCTCATTCCAACCTTTTCCCTGAAATGCAATTCTAAAGAACGTGGCGACATAGATACAGAATTGGCGAGATCTTTTATTGATGTACTTCCTTTAGATTTTGCGACAATGTCGCAGGCATAATTAATTCGGGGATCTGCAAATATTTTCCTTGAAATTTTTGTAAGGAAGAATTTATCAATCAGCCGTATGCACTCCTGCGGATATTCACTCAAATCTTCCAACTGTGGCAAAATATCTTTTATTTCCGGGAAAATAGCAGCCGCTTCTATATTCTGATCCAACGATAAATGCTGAGGCACACCGAATAATGCATGAGCCCCGAAGGGTTTAAATGTAATAGTTATAGCCCTGGCTTTCGTAGAATAAAATGGAGTGAATAGCGAGTACTGGCCTACAAAGTAGAACTTATCCCGGTAATTCTTACCGGTTTGCACACTTGTAATTTCTGTATTACCGGAAAGCATAACCACTAATGTTGTAATGCCGCAGGGAAACAGGTCCATATTGGCCAGCGATGTTGTATTTAGTTCAGTGTAAGCATACGCAATAATATAGTCTTTAAGCGAAGGATGCGGTATGTAAGGAGTTATAAGATATTGCTGAAAATTTTCCATAGCGTACCGAAGATAATTATTATGCACAAAACCGGGACAAAGCATGAACGGAGCTGCAACGATCCCCGTTATCCCCGTTCACCATCTTTTGGAATAAACCGGTCTTATAACATGGAAGATTGCAATTGCAGGTAATCCGGTTGTACCCCGGATGTTTTTAGCAATTGATCATAAAACATAAAGCACATTGCATCTTTTCATGCCTTCCATCATGATGCATTTTTTGATTAAACATTCCGGTCCGCTGATGGAAGTCCAACCTACATTGATGGTGAAAGCAGACGGTTAAACACCCAAGATTTCATTCTCCCGTTCCCACGCCATGCAAACAAGTCTCTTTACGCCTGTATTGTACACAAAAAAGCCGCAGATCAATGATCTGCGGCTAACGTACTTTCCAAAAATTGGTTGTCGGGAAGACAGGATTCGAACCTGCGACCCCCTGGTCCCAAACCAGGTGCGCTACCGGCCTGCGCTACTTCCCGGGCCATAATAAAAGCCTGCCGGTCATGCAGGCTCCTGCGGAGAGGGAGGGATTCGAACCCTCGGTACAAGTTTAAGCTCGTACAACGGTTTAGCAAACCGGCCCTTTCGGCCACTCAGGCACCTCTCCCTAAGAACTTTACCCCGTTTTACCGAAGGGGTGGCAAAAATAAAGATTAATTGCTTTCCTCCCTCATGTTTAACCGTTTTAATTCAATAAAAAAAGAACCCCGTCATCGCCGGAAGCGAGACGGGGCTGGTTCAATTAATTTATTGAAACCGTCCAAGTATCTTACATGGCAGCTAACTGCACTTTTTGCTGTAATTCTAACACGTTTTCCCTGAACACCGTATCCGTATCCATGAGGTCTTTCACAGTCTGGCAGGAATGAATTACCGTGGTATGATCCCTTCCACCGAAATGTTCACCAATGGTCTTCAGTGAATTCTTGGTGAAAGCCTTTGCCAGGTACATAGTGATTTGTCTTGCCTGTACGATCTCTCTTTTGCGGGTTTTCTGCAAAAGTTTATCATAAGACACGTCAAAGTATTCACATACCATTCGCTGAATGGTTTCAATCGTGATTTCTTTGCTGGATGATTTGACGAAGTTGCGTAACACTTTCTTGGCTAAATCAAGGTCAATTTCCCTCCTGTTCAGCGAAGATTGTGCCAACAGTGAAATTAAAGCACCTTCCAGCTCCCGTACATTGCTGTTAATGTTGTAAGCAATATATTTTACCACCTCTTTGGGCATTTCCAAACCGTCATTCTTCATTTTACGTTCCAGTATCTCTATCCGGGTATCATAATCAGGTACCTGCAAATCAGCACTTAACCCCCAGCGGAAGCGGCTTAGTAATCTTTCCTGTACGCCTTCCAGGTCTTTAGGCGGTTTATCCGAAGTCAGGATCAGTTGTTTGCCGGACTGGTGAAGATGGTTAAATATGGCAAAGAAAGCATCCTGCGATTTTTCAGCCTTGGCAAAAAACTGAACATCATCAATAATCAGCACATCAATCAGCTGGTAGAAATGAATGAAATCATTAATAGCGTTGTTCCGGCTATGATCCATGAACTGGTTGATGAATTTCTCGGAACTCACGTACAACACTACTTTATTGGGATTTGACCTTTTAACCTCATTCCCGATGGCCTGTGCCAGGTGAGTCTTGCCCAAACCCACTCCGCCATATATAACCAGGGGGTTAAAGGAGTTAGCGCCGGGTTTTTCCGCCACTGTTTTACCAGCACGACGGGCCACCCGGTTGCAATCGCCTTCTATAAAGGCATCAAACGTATAAATATGATTAAGCTGCGGGTCGATCTGCATTTTTTTCAAACCCGGTATAACGAAGGGATTCTTGACTGGATTATTTATGACTAAAGGAAAATCCATTTCGTTATTTGAAAATGTTTTAAAACCTTGTCCGCTTACATCCATGGTAACAGGCTTGTTCTTACTGTTACCACTGTCCACCATAATCCGGTATTCCAGCCGGGCCTCTTTACCCAGTTCCCGTTTTAATGTCTTCGCTAATAAATTTACGTAATGTTCTTCGAGGTATTCAAAAAAGAATTGGCTGGGTACCTGTATGACGAGCACATTATTTTTTAAGGAAACCGGCGTGATAGGTTCAAACCATGTTTTGTAATGCTGCCACTCAACAATATCCTTGATGATCTTTAAGCAACTGGTCCAGACTTTTTCAGCATTTTTCTCCATCTGTCAACTAGCAGTTTATATATCGGGTTAACTTATAGTCCTTTGAAATGTCCAATAAAATACTTCACACAATGTCGATAAAAAAAGTTGGACAGGACGGCGAATATCTACATTTCTTTTATAAAAAAAAATTTTTATTCACCTGATTTTTTGGTAACTGAAATAGACCGGGAATTTGCCATTTTTTTGCCCGAAAATTTGGAAAATTCAAAATCTAATCTGCCTAAAATTATACCTGCCCAGCCCACCTGGTTCACCACCACATCATCCCCTTTCTTATTCTTAATCGTAACAGGGTTATCGAGGAATGTATGTGTATGACCACCAATGATCAGGTCAATATTACTGGTTTCTTTTGCCAGTATTTCATCACTTACTTTATTACTTCCTTTATACTGGTATCCAAGGTGAGACAGACAAATGATCATATCACATTTCATATCCTTCTTTAACCGTTCTGCCATTTCATTTGCCTTTTCAACTGGATCATAATACTTAGTGCCTGCCGATAAATTATCAGGGACCAATCCCAGCATTTCAATCCCCACCCCTAACATACCGATCTTCAGCCTTCCTTTTGTAAATATCTTATAAGGTACTGTTTTGTTTTCCATTGGGGTGCCCGTGAAGTCATAATTACTGACCAGCATCGGGAAATTTGCATGATTATGGAGTTGTGTGGCCAGGTTCTCCAGGCCGCCATCAAAATCGTGATTTCCTATCGTGCAGGCATCATAGCGCATGGCAGACATCGCCTTTATTTCAGGTTCTCCTTTATAAAGATTAAAATAAGGAGTACCCTGGAAAATATCTCCCGCATCAAGTAATAATACGTTTTCTTCTTCTTTTCGTATTTGTTCAATCAGTGCTGCTCTTGCAGCCACACCTCCCATACCCTGATTACGGCCGCCATCCATAGGGAAAGCTTCCAGCCGGCTATGCACATCATTGGTATGAAGAATAGTCAGCTTTTGCGGCAACAGGTATTCTGCAGCTTCCAGTAAAGACGGGCCAGCCAGCATGGCCCCCGCCGAAAGAGCTGTTTGCTGTATAAATTTTTTTCTACTGAGCATTGGTAACACGGTTTTCTTCGTTTGCAGTAATATTCTTTCCCTGGCTTTTCAGTTTACCGATATAATCAAAAAGGGCATCCCGCATCAGGTAGCCAATATTAATTTGAGGTATCGTACGCAACATCGCTGCATCATCCCCGCCATTGGCCACAAAATCTGAATTGGCAGTTGTATAGATTGCCTCTGGATCCAATGGCTTACCACCGATCAATACATTTACCGCTTTTTTATCTTTTATCTGCATAGTCATTCCCGACACCGGCCAACCACCTCTTCCGGCTATATGATCTAATAATTGTTGCAACACTGTTCCTTTCATTTTCTGCAACAGTAATACATTGTCAAAAGGCATTAGTTCAAATATCTTTCCGCGGGTCACATTACCTGCAGGTAATTGCGTCAGCCTGATACCACCAAAATTCATGAAAGCCACATCCACCTTTGTCCGGAATTTTTCATTGGCCATACTAAAAAAGGCATCGGCCATAAAATTACCAAGTGTGCACTCCGGTATTTTTTTTTCCAATGATTTTTCGGCAATACCTATCACATTGTTCATGCTCATATTAACACTGTCACTATAAGGTTTGATCACACTGAGCAAAACAGAATCCCCGGGCTGTGATGAACTGATCCGGTAATCTTTGTATTGCAGGCTTTGAGGCTGGTAAGCCGTTTTACAGGAACTGGCCTGGATAATTAATAAAGTAAAGGCAATCAATACTGGTCTCATAACAATCAATATGCCTGAAGGTAGTAAGATTTTTATATCATGAAGAACTGATTTTGCTCTTTTAAAAACAAACTTTCGTCAGCCTTTTTTTATTTGCATCTTTGCAGCCAAATACCTTTTCAGGATAAAAACCTGACTCCGATGCAAAAAGTAATTATTCTTAAACTGCTTCCCTCTGAAGCAGCCAGTGAGCAGCTTATAAAACAATACATTGCAAAAGCAGAAGCTGTCAATCCTTCTGTTGTTTCAGGTTATCATATTCTTAAAAGCTCAATAGATGCACGGAGTAAACAGGCATGGGTGAACCTGCAATTGCGGGCATATATCAATGAGCCCTCCGGGCAACGGGAATTACAGACTTTCTGTTTTAAAGATGTTACAAACGTCCCGAAAAAAGTGATCATTGTCGGTGCCGGGCCTGCGGGTTTATTCGCCGCATTAAAATTGCTTGAATTTGGCATCCGGCCTATCCTGCTGGAAAGAGGAAAAGATGTAAGGTCCCGCAGAAGAGATCTCGCTGCCCTGAACAAAGAAGGAGAAGTGAACCCGGAAAGCAATTATTGCTTTGGCGAAGGAGGCGCCGGCACTTATAGTGATGGTAAATTATACACCCGCAGTTCCAAGCGGGGTGATATTAACCGCATTCTGAATCTTTTTGTTCATTTTGGTGCGGAAGAAAAAATCTTATACGAAGCCCATCCCCATATTGGCACCAACAAACTGCCGCATATCATTACTGCCATACGAAAACAATTACTGGATTGCGGAGCCGGCTTCCTGTTTGAAAAAAAAGTCGTTGATTTTATCATCACTGATAACAGGATCAAAGGGGTGAGAACAGCGGACGGAAACAACTTTGAAGCTGACGCCGTTATCCTTGCTACCGGTCATTCTGCCCGCGATATTTTCCGGCTGCTTCATGATAAAAAGATACTGATTGAGGCCAAACCTTTTGCACTTGGTGTAAGGGTAGAGCACCCGCAGAGCCTGATAGACAGTTCTCAATACCATTGCACGATAAGAGATCGTTTTTTACCCCCGGCTGCCTACAGCCTGGTACAACAGGTGGGGGGCAAAGGTGTCTTCTCCTTTTGTATGTGCCCGGGTGGTATTATAGCACCCGCTGCCACATCACCCGGTGAATTAGTGGTAAATGGCTGGAGTCCTTCCAAACGAAATAATCCTTATGCTAACAGCGGTATCGTTGTTTCAGTTGAGGAAAAAGATATCCAGGCTTTCAAAAAGCATGGCCCTTTAGCGGCTATGGAATTTCAGCGGTCTGTGGAACAAAAAGCATTTAATGCCGGGGGTGGAAAGTTTGTAGCTCCTGCACAAAGACTGGTTGATTTCACACAAAATAAAATTTCATCCCAACTGCCCGATTGTTCTTACCTGCCGGGAATTCACTCAGGGTCATTAGAAGATATACTTCCTCCGTTTGTTCATAAAAGCCTGCAGGAAGCCTTTGTGGCTTTTGGCAAAAAAATGAAAGGCTATTATACCAATGATGCGGTAGTGGTGGCTACAGAATCGAGAACCTCTTCCCCGGTCAGGATACCAAGAGATCCGCAAACATTACAACACCCGCAAATAGCGGGGCTCTATCCCTGCGCAGAAGGTGCAGGCTATGCAGGTGGAATTGTTAGTGCCGCTATGGACGGAGAAAGAATAGTTGACAGGATCAATGCTGTTCTGCAACCTGCTTCCGGGAAATAAGTAGTTTTTTCTTCAGCAACTCATTGTTCCTCCAGGCTTTCAATTCGTTTTTCAGCTCCTTTTTTTCTTTATCTCCGGGTGGCTTTGCTGACAGGTGAGAAAGATCGGGTTTACCTGCGTCCACCCAGGCGGTGTACCAAAAGTCAGCAATCATTTTAGCAGAATACAATAATTGTTCATTGATCGTTTTACCCAGTTGCTTACTGTATTCCTTTGCAAAGGCTGTAGTAAATGATTTCGATTCCCGGCCACGGCGCACCTGCACCCTGAACTTGGTGGAATCAACAAATCCTTTCGTGGCGGTAATTTCTTTCCCAAACACATCGGGTAATAACGTGTGAGCCCTCCTGACACAATCCCAGATCGCCTGCTCAGGATTGGATAAATACTTTGCTTTATGCTTACTGTATAAATTATACTGATCGATCTCCAATTCAGGGATCATTGATTCCCATAAACTATGCAAACCTTTTTGATTGGTCAGTTGCCCGTCATAATTCAGTGAAGTGTGTAAGGGCACATTAGCATCTCCGACATAATGACCAAGATCAGCAGCATAAAAGAGAATACTATCCTTGTTGCCGGCCCTAAACGCTTCTGTCAGTTTATTTTTTGTAACGATAACCTGGTAAGGTACATATCCATACAAGAGCAGGCTGTCTTTTGTATATAACCCCGCTGCGTCCTCCCATTTCAGGGGCATTTTCCAGGCAGCTGAATCCCCAAAGGCTTCCAGGTCAATAAAATGTTTGGAAGCTTCCGCAGAATCCTGGTTACGCCGCTGATCAGGTCTCACCGAATTCTCCACCAGGTAATCCATATGATTATAAAAGAACGACCGCATGGGCCTGGGCAGTTGATATACGGCCAATTGATGTGTGGTGCGGTGCACCAGGAAACCCCACCCGCTGAACGTAATAAACACTATCACTAAAAATGCCAGCCGGAACAACCTGTATTTCATATTTTATATCCTGTTGAGATGCGAAGTTGAATAAAAAAACTGCGCCGGCAAGCCATTCATCAAGATTTAATAAGCTTGCAGTTCACTCCCCAAATCGTGCTTTTCACCGATATCAGCCTGCCGGAAACCGCCGTTAAGCTATATTTGGCAGACAAAACCATTTCGTATGCCCCTGCTGGAACTGCACAACCTGAAAAAATATTTCGCTACTCAAAAAGCTGTTGACGATATCAGCTTATCCATTGAAAAGGGAAGCATCTTTGGTCTCCTGGGTCCCAATGGTGCCGGTAAAACAACCCTGATCAGGATGATTACGGGTATCTTTTACCCGGATGAGGGACAAATTGTTTTTGATGGGAAAAAATTTGACCCAATCAAAGATGTCGGGCAAATTGGTTATATGCCGGAAGAAAGAGGTCTTTATAAAAAAATGAAGATCGGTGAGCAAACGCTTTACCTGGCACAATTGAAAGGCCTCAGCCGTTCTGATGCCACCAAAAAAATCAAAGAATGGTTTATCCGCTTTGAAATGGAGAGCTGGTGGAATAAAAAAGTAGAAGACCTGTCAAAAGGAATGAGCCAGAAACTGCAATTTGTTACCACTGTGCTGCATGAACCTAAACTGATTATCCTGGATGAGCCTTTCAGCGGGCTGGACCCGGTGAACAGTAACCTGATCAAGGAAGAAATATATAGATTGGCACAACAGGGCGCCACTGTCATCTTCAGTACGCACCGGATGGAGCAGGTGGAAGAAATTTGCAACAATATTGTGCTGGTCAACAAAGGAAAGAAGATACTTGACGGTACTGTCAAAGCAGTAAAACAGGATTTTAAAGAAAATCTTTTCAGCATCGGTGCTAATCAATTACCCGAAGGGCTAAACGGGCAAGCACCATTTGAGATAGTAGGCAGCAGGAACCAGGCTTTTGTAGTCAGAATCAGGGAAGGCAACAGACCCAATGATGTATTGCAATACCTGCTGCAACAGGGGACTGAAATTCACTCTTTCAACGAAATACTTCCATCCCTGAATGACATCTTCATCAAGCTGGTGGAAGGAACCCCTGCCGCCCGCCAGTTTCAAACCATAAACAGTTGATCAACCGCTTTCAAAACTACTTCCATGAATAAGATACCTCTCATTATAAAAAGGGAATACCTGACCCGGGTTCGTAAAAGAACTTTCATCATTTCCACTCTTCTGTTTCCCTTACTCTACCTGGCACTCATATTCGGGACCGGTTATATTGCTGAAAAGAGTAAGACCGAACTGCATGTTGCAGTCATCGATTCTTCAGGAACCGGTTATTTTTCCAGGGCTGCTTTTGAAAAACAAAATGCAATTGATGCCAGTTCTGTGCTGACACTTGTAACAGACAATGCCGACTCTGTAAAAGCAGGGTATAAGCAATATGGCTACGATGGCTATATCGTTATCCCGCCTATAAAATGGGACAGCCCTGTTACTGACCAATTGTTCTTTAATGCCAATAAATCTTACGGCACCGGGTCTACCAGCGGGGTAGAAACAAAACTGAACCGCATATGGGATGAGGTGAAATATGAAAATCTTCAACTGGACAGTACAAAAAGAAGTATTCTTAATAACAGCCGGCTGAGCGTACGGTCGATAAACCTGGATGATAAAAAAGCCAATGCAGAAATTGCGCAGGGAATTGGCTATGCCTGTGGCTTTCTTATCTATTTTATCCTGCTGATCTATGGCTCACAGGTTATGATGGGAGTAATGGAAGAAAAAACCAACCGGATTGCCGAAGTTATTGTTTCGTCCGTGCGGCCTTTCCAGATGATGGTCGGAAAAATACTGGGCATTGGCCTGGTGGCGCTGACACAATTCCTGCTCTGGATAGCTTTTGTATTTATCATATACAATGTCGGCAAATTCTCAGGCAGCGGTAATGGTGGTGCCGCCACCATGATTGTCGGCAATATTCAAAATATGTTTTCCAGCATCAACCTGCCACTTATCTTATTTTGTTTTGCCTTTTACTTTCTTGCCGGCTTTTTCTTTTACGCATCGCTTTACGGGGCGATTGGAAGCGCTGTTAATGAAGATATGCGGGAAGCACAGTCCCTCAGTTTCCCGATCACAATGCTTGTTATTATTTCAATAGCACTTATGAGCAGTGCTATTGCCAACCCTACCAGTCCGATAGCTGTATGGGCCAGTATCATCCCCTTTAGCTCCCCGATCGTGATGATGGCGAGAATCCCGTATGGTGTACCCGGAACGGTACCCTGGTGGCAGCTCGGGCTGAGCATGACCTTCCTGGTTCTTGGTTTTATTTTCACTACCTGGTTTGCGGGTAAAATATACCGCACAGGTATTCTTATGTATGGCAAAAAACCAACCTGGAAAGAGCTGATCAAATGGGCATTCCGGAAAAATTAACCCGAATTCATTATTTCCCAAGCTCCGGCCCTCCACCGGAGCTTTTTTGTTAAAATTCTCTATCAATTAAAAAGGATGCAACAAAATACGAACACAATCGTATATTTGATACGAAATATTTCGTGATTCTTCTTAACCTTAAAACAACTTGTATGAAACCAGGAACCTTAACCAGCCGTCGTATATTGCTTCCCGTACTGGCACTCGGGCTGATCGTTGCACTTGTGTCGTGGGACCGGAAACAAAACCCTGCCGGTACTTACCAGCAAGATCCTAACCCGGCTGACACAACTCCCAAAAAGAAAAAAATCCATACTGACAGGAAAGTCCGCGACCTTGATGAGGTCCTGACAGAAATGGAAAGTGTGAACATGGACATGGAAATGAAAAACGTGGATGAAGAGCTGGCAAAGGCTTTAAAACAAATTGATGGCGAGAAAATCAGGCTGGAAGTGGAAAAAGCCATGAAGGATGTTGATTTTACTAAACTAAAAACAGAAATAGAAAGTGCTATGAAAGAAATTGATCTGGAAAAGATCAAAATGGAAGTACAGGAGTCTGTTGCGAAAATTGATTTTGATAAGATCAAGGCAGAACTGGAACAGGTGAAAAAGACTGATTTCAGGGAAATGGAAGTGGAGATGAAGAAAATGCAGGAAGAACTCCGGAGGATCAAACCCGAGATCGAAAAAGAAATGGCTAATGTGAAGGTGGAGATGGAAAAAGCTAAAGTGGAAATTGAAAAAGCAAAGGCAGAAATAAAAGAATATAAAACTTTTGTTGACGCCCTGAACGAAGATGGACTGATCAACAAAAAAGAATCATACAGCATTAAACATAAAGATGGCGAGCTGACCATTAACGGGAAAAAAGCCGATGCTGCTGTTTATACCAAATACAGCAGCTTTCTCGAAAAGCATAAGAAATTTAATATTGAGAAAAGTAAAGATGATTTTGATATAGATATGGATTGACCAATTTGCCGTAACCAGCCATGAAAAACAAAAGGGATGCAGCTGCATCCCTTTTTTATGATTCCTTTGCTGATATTAAAAATCAGAGAAGTGAAACGGAGAAGGCATCAGGTCATAGCTACCCGCTTCAATCATTTCAATATTTAACTGGAAAGCTTCATCTGTCTTCACCACAATTTTTTCTTTGGTTACTTTTCTGAAACCGGCTTTCTCAAAAACAAATTTATATGTACCCGGTTTTAACTCGTCAAAAGCAAAACCGCCCAATTCATCGGTTAGTACAATCTTCTCTTTTTTAGATACAAGGTAGGCAGTAACCGTAACGTCTTTCAGCGGCTTTTTGGAGTCTGAATGCGTTACTGTGCCATTTAAATCATCCCTTTTCCCCTTACCAACCCCCGGGTCATCACCGTTAGCTTTTGCAGCTGCAAAACCCAAAAGGCCAATTGCAAGAAGAATGACTTTAGGTTTCATGATAAATTAATTTAATCGTTGGTCAAATGGTATACGAAATGTTCCGTGGTTAAAATTAAAGCATTTTAAGCGGATTCAGCAAGGCCTTATTAAATTCCGCCCAAACATTTTTTACGATCTCCCCGGCGGGTAAAATACGATCCAGTAACGCACTCACCTGGCCGATTTCCAGTTCTCCCTCTTCCATATTTCCTTCAAACATTCCTTGCTTGGCCCTGCCTCTGCCAAGTAAGTTCCTCAATTCATCAGCCGTTGCTCCTTTGGCTTCAGCTTCCTCTACCTGCCGGTAAAATTTGTTTTTAATAAGCCTTACCGGAGTCAGTTGCTTCATCGCTAAAACTGTATCTCCTTCCCCGGTATTGACAACCGCTTTTTTGAACTCTATATGGGATGAAGCTTCCTCACTGGCCACAAAGGCACTGCCCATTTGCACACCTTCAGCACCCATCACCATCGCTGCCAGCATCTGGCGCCCTGTCGCAATTCCTCCTGCAGCTATTACAGGTATCTTCACCGCTTCGACCACCGCTGGTATTAATACCAGCGTGGTTGTTTCTTCTCTGCCATTATGCCCTCCTGCTTCAAAACCCTCAGCAACAACTGCATCACACCCGGCTTCCTCCGCTTTCCTGGCAAATTTCGAAGAGCTGACCACATGCACTACGGTGACACCTTTTTCTCTTAAGACGCTGCTCCATGTTTTGGGGTTACCAGCAGAAGTAAAAACAATTTTTACCCCCTCTTCCAATATAACCCGGATATGTTTTTCAATATCAGGATATAGCAGGGGTACATTTATTCCAAAAGGAAGATTTGTGGCAGCTTTGCATTTTTGAATATGCTCCCGCAGTACCTCCGGGTACATAGATCCGCTTCCGATAATCCCCAGTCCCCCTGCGTTACTCACAGCACTGGCCAGCCGCCAGCCACTGGCCCAGACCATTCCTGCCTGGATGATGGGATAATCAATACCAAAAAGTTTTGTAATACGGTTGTTGAAAGCAGTATTAAGTTGTGAGTTGTGCGTCATGAGTAATTAATAGTTAGCAGCCATAAAGATAATTCATGGCTCACTACTCCCGGCTACCAGCTCTCTTTATCCGAGGTCGATGCTTGTGTTATCGCCGATATTAAGTGTTCTTGTCTCCCCCTTCAGATCGGTATCACTACCGATGATAGAGGAATCCAGTACGATATCAAACAGGTCAGAAAAAGAACCAATAATGGAATTCTTGATAATGGAAGATTCGATGGTGGTGTTCTCACCAACTGCCACATTAGGCCCGATGATGGAGTTTTTAATAGAACACCCCTCCCCGATACTTACCGGATGGATGATCACTGTATTTTCAAAACGATGGGAATCTGTTTTAGGCGCAAATTTTTTCAGCAGGATCGCATTGGATTCCAGCATTGTTTCCTTACGACCACAATCAAACCAGTTCTCCACTTTAAACGACCTGAATTTTGCCCCAAGATTGATCATGCAATCCAGTGCGTCTGTCAGGCTGTATTCCCCATGGGTGCGAAGGCCCTGCCGGATATTATTCTCCAGGCATTGAAACATTTGTTCAGTTTCTTTGATCTTATACACTCCCACCAGTGCAAGGTTGGATTTGGGTATCTGAGGTTTCTCCACCACATGATCAATAATCCCTTCCTCGTTAATCTCTGCCACCCCAAAATCCCTTGGATCATCTACTTTCCTTAAGCCCAGCATGGAAAAGGGACTGTTCACAACTTCTTTTACATCATACTCACAAATACTGTCACCCAGTACCACAAACACTTCATCATTGTTCACAATATTTTTGGTCAGCCTGATGGCATGTCCAACACCCTGCCTGTCAGCCTGGTGCACATAATGAGCTTTAAGATCAGGGTATTTATTTCTTACATGGTCCTGTATCTTATCACCCAGGTAGCCCACAATAAAAATGAATTCGTTGATACCGGCCTCCCGCAACTGGTCAATGATAATGCTAAGCACGGTCTTACCTGCCAGTGGAATTAAAGCCTTGGGTTGCGTATAACTATGAGGACGCAGCTTTGTGCCTGCGCCTGCTACTGGTATGATCGCTTTCATTGAACCTAACAACCGCCGGGGGCGGTAACCTTTTATAAATTAAAAGCCAACGAAAGTAATGATTTTAGAATAAACAAAAACTTTGCATAAGCTGCCCACCTGATGCCCGGCTAACTTACTTTTGCAGCGGATTTTATAAGGTAACCAACGCAAGTGCTGCTATTCTGCTTCGTTGTGCTGCACATCCTGCCTGCCGGCAGGCAGGATCATCGCCCGGTAATTTTATTCAGCTAAAACAAAATATCAACAAACCCGTATGCAAAAAGACTCGGCAATATTTGATCTCATCAGCAGAGAACTGGATCGTCAGCGTCATGGTATTGAACTGATCGCTTCTGAAAATTTCACTTCCCTGCAGGTTATGCAGGCTATGGGAACGGTGGCCACAAATAAATATGCTGAAGGTTACCCGGGTAAACGTTATTACGGCGGTTGCGAAGTGGTGGACGAGATCGAAACCCTGGCTATTGAACGATTAAAAAAAATATTCAATGCCAGCTGGGCCAATGTGCAACCACACAGTGGAGCCCAGGCTAATGGCGCTGTTTTTCTTGCCGTCATGAAACCCGGTGAAAAAATCCTGGGGCTTGACCTAAGTATGGGCGGACACCTTACTCATGGAAGCCCGGCTAATTTCAGTGGCAAAACATACCAGGCCCTGCATTATGGCGTAACCAAAGATGGTATTGTTGATTATGACCAATTAGAAAAAACGGCCCTGGCTGAAAAACCGAAAATGATTATCTGCGGTGCTTCTGCTTACAGCCGCGATTGGGATTATAAACGTATCCGTGAAGTAGCGGATAAAATCGGCGCTATAGTATTTGCAGATATTGCACATCCTGCTGGTCTGATTGCCTCAGGTTTATTGAATGATCCGTTTGATCATTGTCATATAGTTTCTTCCACCACCCATAAAACCTTACGGGGACCAAGGGGTGGTATCATCATGCTGCGCCATGATTTTGAAAACCCCTGGGGAATTAAAGATCCCAAAGGAAATACGAGGACGATGAGTCAATTATTAGACCTTGCTGTATTTCCCGGCACACAGGGCGGGCCTTTAGAGCATGTGATCGCTGCCAAAGCAGTTGCATTTGGCGAAATACTGTCCGAAGATTTTAAAGCCTATGGTAAACAGATCATCAGCAATGCCCAGGCAATGGCCGGGGCTTTTGTAAGCCGTGGATATAATCTCATCAGCGACGGTACCGATAACCACCTGATGCTGATTGATCTCAGGAACAAGAACCTGACGGGTAAAAAAGCACAGGAAACACTGGACAAAGCCCATATTACCCTGAACAAAAATGCAGTACCGTTTGATGACAAGTCCCCTTTTGTTACTTCCGGTATCAGGGTTGGCGTTCCGGCCATCACAACAAGAGGTATGAAAGAAGGAGATATGGAGACAGTGGTTGACTTTATTGATAAAGTATTGATGAATGCAGATGATGAAGCGGCCGTAACCGGAGTGAAAGCGGAAGTAAAAGAGTTTATGAAACAATTTCCTCTGTATCCGGAACTCGGTTAAAAAGTATTTCGATAAAAAGCATCCGCGGCAACGGGTGCTTTTTTATGCCCTTCCAGGTCTACTGTATTAAATGCAGGATTCACTATTTTAGCAGTAAATATTCAATGTCATGATACAGCGCCAGCAAACATTGTGGTTATTATTAGCAACCGTTTGTGCAATCTTAAGTTTTCAATTTCCTTTCCTGACCGGAACGAAGCTGATCAATAATCAATCGGTAGCAGAAGATCTTGATGCTGCCAGTAATTTTTTCCTGCTGATCATGACGGGAGCTTCCGTGATATTTTCTGTCGTAACTATTTTTATGTTCAGGGACAGGAAACTGCAAATGCGGCTTTGCCTGTCAGGCATTATACTTTCTGCCGGAATCCTTGCAGTATATATAACGCAAATGCAAAAATTTGAGAAATCCACGCTGGCACTCTACTGCATTTTACCTCTTGCAGTTTTTTTAAGTTACTTTATGGCTTTCCGGGGTATACGCAAAGATGAAAAGCTGGTAAAATCCTTAGACAAACTGCGCTGATCAGAGGTATTGAGCCGTATAGCTTTCCTTATTCTTTTTCAGATCAGCAGGTTTTCCAGCAAACACTAAAGTTCCACCACCATCTCCTGCTTCCGGGCCAAGGTCGATTACCCAGTCTGCGCTGCGAATCACATCTGTATTGTGTTCGATTACCAAAATAGAATGCCCCTGTTCTATCAGTGCATTAAAAGATGCCAGTAGTTTCCTTATATCATGAAAGTGAAGACCGGTTGTTGGCTCATCAAAAATGAAAAGCACTTTGCTGGCCGCCCTCCCCTTGCCCAGGAATGAAGCCAGCTTTACCCGCTGCGCCTCACCACCCGATAAGGTATCTGATGATTGGCCCAGTTTTACATAGCCAAGGCCAACATCACTTAAAGGCTGTAATGCTTTGGAAAGGTTCTTTTCTTCATAAAAGAATTCAATAGCTTCATCCACGCTCAGTTCCAGGATATCAAAAATGCTTTTGTCTTTGTATTTTACTTCCAGCACTTCCTCTTTAAATTTTTTCCCGCCGCATGCTTCACAGGTCAGGTGTACATCAGCCAGGAATTGCATTTCAACGATTTGCTCACCTTCCCCTTTACAGGTATCACAGCGTCCGCCATCCACATTAAAAGAAAAGTGTTTGGGCTGAAAACCTCTCATTTTGCTGAGTGGCTGCCGGGCATATAAATCCCTGATTTCATCATATGCTTTGATATAAGTAACAGGATTACTTCTCGATGATTTGCCTATGGGATTCTGGTCCACCATTTCAATCTGTGCAATACTCTCAATATCACCCGTGATCGCCTTATGAAAACCAACCTTATCCCCGAATTCTCCTTTTATCTTTCGCAAAGCAGGATATACTATTTGCTTTACCAGTGTTGTCTTACCACTTCCGCTCACGCCACTTACGACACACAGCACATTCAACGGAAATTGAACAGTAATGTTTTTCAGGTTATGTTGTCTTGCGCCTTCAACGGTAATTGAGTTGTTCCATTTTCGAACGGTCCGGGGAGGTTCAATGGTTAGCTGGCCGCTGAGGTATTTACCGGTGAGACTTGCCGGGTTTGCAACCAACTCATCATAATCACCAGCAGCCACTACTTCTCCGCCCAGGTGAGAAGCTAATGGTCCCATATCAATGATATGATCGGCTTCCCGCATCATCATCTCATCATGTTCCACCACCACTACCGTATTGCCCAGGTCTCTCAACTCCTTCAGCACTTTAATCAGATTAGCTGTATCCCGGGAATGAAGACCTATTGATGGTTCATCTAAAATATAAAGTGAGTTGGTAAGGTTGCTTCCCAGGCTCCTGGTGAGTTGAATACGCTGGCTTTCGCCGCCACTTAATGAATTGGCCAGGCGGCTCAGGGTCAGATAATCCAAACCCACTTTTATTAATGTATCAATCCGGTTATTTAATTCGATCAGTATCCGCTTTGCCACTTCTTTATCGTGGGTATTGAGTTCTTTTCCCAGCTCATCGAACCACAGTTTCAGGTATTTCACGGGCATATCACTCAATTCCCCAATATGCTTACCATTTACTTTTACATACAACGCTTCTTTCCGCAGCCGGTATCCTTTACAATCAGGGCAATTGGTTCTGCCCCGGTAACGGCTCAATAATACCCGGTATTGAACTTTATATAACTGCGATTCCACATCTTTAAAGAAGGCATGGATTCCAATTCCGTCCACTCCTTCCCATAAGGTTTCATACTGTTTGTCTGTAAGATCAGCAATGGGTTTATGTACGGGGAAATTAACCTTCTTTGCAACCTTGATGAATTGCTGTCTCCACCAGTCCAGTTTCTCGCCTTTCCACGGGGCAACAGCTCCTTCATATACACTCAATCTTCTGTCAGGGATAACCAGGTCAGCATCGATGCCCAGTACCTGGCTGAATCCTTCGCAAGTGGGGCAGGCTCCAAAAGGATTATTAAAAGAGAAAAGATTGGGCACCGGCTCCTCAAACTGCATGTCATCCAGTTCGAACCGGTTGTTGAAATGCAAAAGTTTGGTTCCGTTCACTTCAATATATACATCACCCTCTCCTTCATAAAAAGCCGTGCTGATTGAATCTGCCAGCCTGTGTTTATCATCTTCATCAAACTCTTTCACCACAATACGGTCAACCAATATATAGGCTGTTCCTTTTTTCTTTCCGATAATTGTTTTCGGGTTTTCTATCTCTTCCTCTATCCTCAATACCTGCCCGTCAGCATAGATCCTGCTGAATCCTTTTTGAGCAAGGATATTCAGCTCCTCTTTTATTTCCCGGTTCTTATGCTGTTTGAACAGGGCCAGGATAAAAATTTTATCCCCTTCTTTCAGCTTAACGATAGCATCCAGTACATCTGTCACATCATCCTTCTTAACTTCTTTCCCTGACACAGGTGAAATGGTTTTGCCGATCCGGGCATATAAAAGGCGGAGATAATCGTATATCTCCGTCATGCTGCCCACCGTACTCCGGGGAGTCCGGGTGATTACTTTTTGTTCAATCGCAATCGCCGGGCACAGGCCTTTGATATAGTCCACATCCGGTTTATTCATCCGGTTGAGGAACTGCCGGGCATAAGCACTCAGGCTTTCTGCATACCGGCGTTGTCCTTCTGCGTAAAGTGTATCAATTGTAAGTGAAGACTTACCGGAACCGGAAACACCCGTTACCACAACGAGCTTATTACGGGGGATTGTCACATCCACATTCTTCAGATTATGCACCCTCGCCCCTTTAATGGAGATATTTTCTGCGGAATTTACGGTCTTTGCTTTTACGGGATTTTTCCCTTTTATCGTCTTTTCCATTACTCGTATTACAAATATAAAGCCTTGCTGGGCTTAGATTTCAGCACAAATCATTAACAGTTCGCTAACACACTAAACTACGTTTTCAGCCTGCAAATGTTTGGTAATTTCACGAAATGGCCTATTTTTAAATTCCAATATCCAAAAAATGAATAACCAAAAATCTACACCGCCTATCGCATAACTTCTACGCTGTTTTTAACCAATCACCAATTTCGCAACCAATATCCAATGAATATCTGCCAAAGCATTGCTATGGTGGAGCAACCTAAACCTGTAGGAGTTATGAAAGCTTATACTAAAAAGACCGACCATGAACTGATCCATCTTTTTACAGATGGTCACCTGGATGCCCTTGAAGCCCTTGTTCTCCGCCACAAGGACAAACTTTACACATCCATTTTATTCCTGGTAAAAGACAAATACCTGGCCGAAGATATCTTCCAGGATGTTTTTATCCGGATTATCGACACCATGCGCAGCGGCCGCTATACAGAAGAAGGAAAGTTCCTTCCCTGGGCGATGCGGATTGCCCACAATCTTTGTGTGGACCATTTCCGTAAAGTAAAAAGAACCCCTACCATCCGCAATGGTGAAGACAAAGATATTTTTGAAGTATTGAACTTCTCTGAAGACAGCGCTGAAACAGTGATGATGAAACGTCAGAGTCATGACCGTGTTCGCGACATGTTGCAGCGCCTGCCCGAAGATCAGCGGGAAGTGATCATATTACGTCATTATGCAGATATGAGTTTTAAAGAAATTGCAGCAGCAACAGATTGTAGTATTAACACGGCTTTGGGTCGTATGCGCTATGGTTTGATTAATTTGCGTAAGCTGATGTTGCAAAAGCAGATTGCTTTATAAGTAAGATTTTGTCATTCTGTATCTCCACCCGGAGATTGAAGAATTCGATATAAAAGATTTTTTCAGTTGCTTGCCTAACCGGAAGGCTGGTACAGAATGACACCAAATTGAAAGCCCCGCTGCAATTATGTACGGGGCTTTTTTTTATTATTAATTACTTTACTTATTGTTTTTGTTTCCTGTATGCCTCCAGGCCGCATTCCAGCCATTCAGCAAATTCATCAGCATCAGGCGTATAAAATTTAGACCGGGTTAACACCTTTTGATCAGCACTGATAATGGCATACTGTGGTTGTGATACAGCCCCGAAGTTTTCCTTCTGGAAAGCAGTCCACCTGTCACCAATAGTAATAACCGACTCTTCCTGGCCGGCCGATGTTCTATAGGTGATCCTTTCCGTTAAAGGCAACTTTGTCCGTTCATCTACATACAAGGACACTACGACGAATTCTTTCCGCATCAGGCTGTCCACCAGGTTATCTGTCCACACTTTTTCTTCCATTCTCCGGCAGTTCACACAGGCCCAGCCCGTAAAGTCTATCAATACCGGCTTATTCTCTGCTTTCGCCCTGGTCAATGCCGCTTCATAATCATTTACCAATGGTTGCACACCATTTTTATGCAACACATGATCCGGGTAAATGCTGTAGGATACAGGCGGCGGGAACCCGCTGAGCAGTTTTAATGCAGCCCATTTTGTATTGGTGAGTCCGGGAATAAGATATAATGTTATAAAAGAAAAAACAGCGATAAAGGCAATTCTTGTAAAAGTAAAATCCGGTCGCTTTTTCTTTTTTAACGGTATAATGCCCCATAAATACAAAACGATCAGCGTACCGATAACGATCCACAGGGCAACAAACACTTCTCTTTTCATAATACCCCACTGTTCTACATTATCCGCATTGGCCAGGAATTTTACCGCCAGCGCCAATTCTATAAATCCCAGTACCACTTTCACGGTTGTCATCCATCCCCCTGATTTTGGCAAGCTCTGCAGCCAGTTGGGAAACATAGCGAACAAGGCAAAGGGTAATCCCAATGCAACTCCGAATCCGGCAGCCCCTGCTGTTAAAGGCCACGCACCCTGGTCAGCCACTCCCGCCAATAGTGTTCCTAATATCGGACCTGTACAGGAGAAAGAAACGATAGCCAGGGTAACCGCCATAAAAAAGATACCGGCAATATTTCCCAACCCTGCTTTTGAATCAGCTTTATTGGCAAACCCGGAGGGTAATGTTATCTCAAACAGACCAAAGAAAGATAAAGCGAATACCACGAACACCACAAAGAAGAGCAGGTTAAGCCAGACATTCGTGGAAATATTATTGAATATCTCGCTTTTCGTGGTGTCTGCTATATGAAAAGGGATGGTGATCGCCACATAAATCAGGAAAATAAACAGGCCATATAACACTGCATTAAAAATGCCTTTCTTTTTGTCCTGCGATTTTTTGGTAAAAAAAGTAACCGTTACCGGTATCATCGGAAATACGCAGGGAGTGAGTAATGCAATAAAACCACCCAGTATTCCAAGCAGGAAAATTGCGAGAATACTTTTCCCCTTAGTATCTCCATCGCCACAGTTATTGACCGGGTTTTTCAAATCGATAGAAGCTACTTTAATGGTAGTGCTTGCCTCAACCCCTCCTTCCAGTTTAACGGTGAAAGCAAGCGGCACATCATTATTAAAAGCATCATCTTTCCCATAAAAGATATTCAGCGTTCCCTGCAATTGTGCCGGTACCCGGCCCCTGATCTTAATCAGGGCTTTCCAAACAGCAGATTTTTCATAGACAGTAACTTCCCGGCCAAATACCGGGCTGCTTACTTTACTGACAACCCCTTCTTCAGTAAACCGCCCTTCTTTGATCACACTTGAATCTGCAAAAACGAGTTCGGCCATTTTAATCCCGTCTATCTCCTGGTTAGGCGAATAAAGTTGCCAGTTTGCCGCACCGGCTGTCTTAAAAGTTAGTTCATATACTGTATCACTTATCTTTTTACTGCTTACATCCCATTTATATACCGCCACCGGCTCTTGTGAAAGAACGGGATTCAAAAAAACTGCCAGCAAGAGCAGCAACGAAAAAACCTTTCTCATGATCATCTCTTTATAAAAACAAACGAGTTCCTTACTCAGAACTCGTTGTATATGAAATTCCTCAGCTCATTTTACTGTATAGCAATACTGAAATTAACTTTTTTGGGAGGCAGGCATCTTTCATCATTACAGGTCTGGTATTCCACATTCCCGGTAAGACTTGTTTTGGCATTGGTCTTCAATTTTACCACCTGCACAAAATCCACTGTACTGGAATATTGGTTAGCAGAAACATCCAGTTTCTTATCATGAAACTTTTCCAGTTTACCTACTTCTTTAATCTTACCATCCAGCGTTAATAATGGGTTGGGAGCCAGTGTAAAGCCTGTTGGAATGGCTATTGCGTCCTCCGGCTGGTTTTGTGAATATAAATGCCACCCGGATTGAATAGCTGCTTTCATATGAATTTCATAGGTCTTGTCAGCTATCTTTTTTGAAGAGAAGGTCCAGGTAACCGGGTTTTGGGCCCGCATTACAAATGTGCCAAGCATCAATAAAAACAGTGTGAAAAATTGCTTCATAATGTTCGTTTATATCTGTACGGCAAAATTCCTGCTTTGGGTTCAATATTACCTGTTAAAATTTCTCCTCAAAAATACCTTATTGGCCGTCATTATTTTGTCTTTTATACGACAAGATGCCGAACACCGGTAATGACGAAAGGTTCAGGAAACCAGTTGCGCAGTCATCAGCAGGGAGGTGATAATAGCCCGGCCATCCGTATTACCGAGGGCCGCAGAACAGGCTCTCTCCGGATGCGGCATCATACCAAATACATTGCGGCTGGCATTACAGATCCCGGCTATATTACGCATGGCGCCATTGGGATTAGCTTTTTCTGTTATTTGTCCTTCTTCATCACAGTAATAAAATATAACCTGGTTATTGGCTTCCAGGCCATCCAGGATCTTCTCATCTGCATAGTACCTTCCCTCACCATGCGCAACCGGAATTTTAAATACTTCTTCTGTATCGTTTGTGATGTACACGTTTTTACAAACAAACTGCTGGTTGGCATTGCGAAGCAAACCACCGGGTAATAAATGCGATTCACATAATATCTGGAAACCATTGCAAACACCAAATACCTTACCGCCGGCATTGGCAAATTCGATCACACTCTGCATCATCGGGCTGAAACGGGCAATGGCGCCGCAACGCAGGTAGTCACCGTAAGAAAACCCGCCGGGAAGAATAATACAATCTTCCGTATTGAATTTACTAAGATCCCTGTCCTTATGCCAGAGCATACTAACATTCTGCCCGAGATCATATTTCAGGGCATCATACATATCTCTGTCGCAATTAGAACCGGGGAAAACTACTACGCCAAATTTCATATTGTCATTTTCGGTGAAGAAAGGGCAAAGATAAATCATGCAGCCGAACCTGTTATAAGGAATTACCAACCGGGGCCATAATACTGGTAAGCCAGAACAAAAGCAGTTGTAAGCCAGAACAAAAGAAGAGGTAATATTCTCAGGTTTGCATACAGGTAAGCACAGGCATGAAAAGCCGCCATAGGTATCATGGCCATTACCCAGTTCTCAAAACTGTCGTTATTGTTCACAAAAGGAAGCAACATTGAAGTAAGCAGGTATAGCAGGAGCAGACTCCAGCCTTTCCTGACGTGAATCAGCATCTTTCGCAGGTTTTCCTGTACATAATAGCCTCCTGCCAGGAAGGGAATCATTAACAAGAAAACACTTCCGGCCAGCCAGGCAGATTGTTTAATAGCCGGTATCCCAATGGTTATATGCGGTAAAATAGCATTCCAGCTCCACTGGTCATTGATAAAAATATAAATCCCGTAAAAATAGAAAGGAGTGGTGATCCCAAGGATACAAAGTAACCACTCGTTAAGCCGGAAGGGGCGCATCAGAGCCAGGGCCAGCAACACCCAAACCACAAAAGTCATTGCAGAAACAAACAAAAAGCCGGCTAACCCCAGTGCGACGCCGATATTAAAAATGGTGGCCTTCGCATTTTGCTGGTTATATGTTTTAAAAAGGGCTGCCAGAACGAACAGTAAAATTGTGTTTATTAGTAAAGGGGCGGAAAAATAATTCCATTCCGGCAGCAGGGAAGTGATCAGCAGGTAAGACATACCCGGCAGGTAGTTGGCCCTGTTCATCATCCGCTGGTTATTGATAAAACGTGTCAGTACTACAGCCTGGACAAACAATAAACCAAAAGCAAAAAGCGGGTAAATTACCGGAGAGGACTTACCAGTAGCTGATACCAGCTTAAGTAAATACGTAAAAAGTATTCCATCGGCTGATTTATCAACCGGGGTATACGGATACAGGAACATGGGCAGCTTGATGAGCACACCAAAGACCAGTAACAGCAACAGGTTGGCAGGACTTTTCTGTTTAAATATCCCTATCACGGATAAAGGAAAGGTTGTTAAGTTGGTTAATTGTAATCTACTTTGGCAAAACAAATATAGTTCCTGTACAGGCAAGGTATGATAACTTGCCGGGCACTTACCTGTTTACCATATTTTGGCATAAACTCATAGCCTTTGTCCAGGTTCTTTAAGGTGGGGTTCCGGTTCATCTGCCCATCCGGCGCCACACTATAATCATTAAGCAGCTCTACCCTCCTTTCCGCCTGGTTGAATAAAAAATGCAACTGCCCGCCGGTGATCATCAGCATATAAGAAAGCAGGTCATCCGACTGGTCATTGAACTGTTCCTTTACAATTACATTGCTCCATTCCATTTTACCATCCTTATCAAATGACAGCACAGTAATATTATCGGCATGGTAGCGAACAGACTGGTTGCCACTGTTCCAGCGGGAATTCCCCCACCAATTACTGTAATAAGGGGAATAGAAGTAATAATCGGAGGGGCTCATATAAGAATAACGGCCCAGGTAATCCCAGCGGTTCCAGGTGTTAAAACGGGAAGTGGTGAAATAGGATTCTGCCCCAATAATAAACCCTCCGTCTTTACGGGTAATAATGTTCTTGATAAAATAATCATCAAATGCATTCCTGACCCCCGCATCACCTTTAGCCTCCTTTCTCAATTCGTCAGAAAATCCAACAGTATTCTCGTTCACAGCATTGCTGGTCTGCTTATCCCATACATAATAATACAAGCCTTCAATATTTCCTCTCCTTTCCTTTAAATAAAAAGAGGTCAGGAAATAGCGTTTATTGGCATTATCCACTTTTATCCGGATCTCATCAAGGTTTACCTTTTCAAGGTTCAGGGGTTTGTAACTGAAAGAATCTGCCTGGGCATATTTTATTACAAATGCGCCTTCGGAAATATTATCATTATTATTGCGCTGGAACTTGGTAAAAACAAGGTCTCCTTCATTATCAAGATTAAACTCACCCAGGTATTCATGCCTGTCATCCATAGGTACGGACAGGCGGCTTTTTTTAAGCTG
Organism: Chitinophagaceae bacterium UBA4411; assembly: GCA_002400415.1. Taxonomy (GTDB): domain Bacteria; phylum Bacteroidota; class Bacteroidia; order Chitinophagales; family Chitinophagaceae; genus CADEDV01. The sequence continues at coordinate 104,497 of DGQP01000015.1, read as the reverse complement.
CATCAGTTTATCATCCAGCAATACCGTTGTAATAATATAATTTTTCCTGTTCTTACTGTTGATTTTAAAAACAATCAGCCGGTTTTTATCATCACTTGACAATACCGTGTAAATTTTATTATTGGCAGCAAAGCCCAGTTGCGTGGTATCTAATTGCATTACGTCCCCAATCTTTTTCCCATTGCCGTCAATTTTTGCAGCCATACAATACACAATACTTTTTTTCTGGTATTGGTAGATCATATAACAGAAATCGCTGTACGGGAAAAAATCGACATTGATCATCCGGTCATTATCAGGTACATAATCCTGCTCCACGCTTGCAATTTCCACCATATCATTATTCAGGACTGAGATAAGGTTGTGATTCCTGATATTCTTATAAATGAGAAAATTCCCATTTACCTTCCCGGCTATTTCGAAATTCATCCGGCGGGTATCATCTCTGCCTGGCTCTGAATAAACAATCTTCTGGGAAAAAGCCGGGGAAAAAGCAACAGCAAGAGTCAGCAATAACAGAGTTCGCTTTAAAGTCATAATGCCGTGATTTTTTGCATATTAAAATTAAAGTTTACCGGCCAAAAGCCGGCCATTTTTATTTTATGATGCTGTTATAATAACAATTACACGTAACGATGGGTGTAACACAGCAAATGTTGCACACAAGATCATTCAGGATACGTTATTTCCACAACCGGTAAAGTTTTTCACTCAATTTTATGCCAATTCAATTTTGCCTGTACATTTGCAGGCGGGTATCAGTAAAGAATAAATCTGTACCTGGAACCCGATTATTAACCTCAGACAGTGAAAATACCCACCAACAAAGTTACCGCCGCCGGACTGGTTATTGCATTAGGAATTATCTACGGAGATATTGGCACTTCGCCACTCTACGTATTCAATGCGATTATCGGAGACAGGGTAGTTAACGAGGAGCTTATCCTGGGAACACTTTCCTGTATCATCTGGACACTAACGCTGCAAACCACCCTTAAATATGTTGTTCTTGTTTTAAAAGCCGATAACCGGGGTGAAGGCGGAACATTTGCCTTATTCGCCCTGGTAAGGCGAAGAAAAAAATGGCTGGTCATACCCGCCATGATTGGCGGCGCCTCATTGCTGGCTGATGGTATCATTACCCCGCCTATTTCCATCACCTCTGCCATTGAAGGTTTGAAACAATTACCCGCCCTGGGAATTGAAGATGGAAGTAACACTGTTGTAATCATAGTACTTTCTATCCTTTCTCTTTTCTTCTTCATGCAGCAATTTGGCACCGCTTCTATCGGACGCCTGTTCGGGCCGATTATGTTTATCTGGTTTACCATGTTGCTGGTACTTGGCATTGTTCACGTCTTTGACGATATGGCCATTTTCAAAGCACTGAGTCCCTATTATGCTATCCACTTCCTGAATACCTATGATGGCGGGTTCTGGCTGCTGGGCGCCGTGTTTCTTTGCACCACCGGAGCAGAAGCTCTCTATAGTGACCTGGGGCATTGCGGTCGTGGCAATATCAGGATGTCCTGGATATATGTAAAGACCTGTTTGCTGGTTCATTATTTCGGGCAGGGAGCCTATTTACTGGCCAACAGGGAAGGATTAGAAATTACCAAAGAAGTTAAAAAAGCGCTTAGTATTAACGCTTTTTATGACCTGATGCCGCAATGGTTTATTATCCCGGGAGTTATTATTGCAACCACTGCAGCAATCATTGCCAGCCAGGCAATGGTTTCCGGCGCCTATACACTCATCAGCGAGGCCATGCGGCTGAATTTATGGCCCAAACTCCGCATCAGGTATCCGTCAGAAGCAAAAGGACAATTGTTTATTCCTGCAATCAATTTCCTGATGTTTCTTGGCTGTGTTGGTGTTGTACTTTTCTTCAGGGAATCATCCCGGATGGAAGCTGCCTACGGCCTGGCCATCATCGTAACCATGCTCGCCACTACTATCCTGTTCGCCAATTATCTTGTATTGCACCGGGCGAAATCGGTTTGGATTTACGTTTTCCTGGCAGGATACTTATCTGTTGAAATAGGCTACCTCGTTGCACTGATGGTAAAATTCACGCATGGCGGTTATATCACACTTATTATCGGCCTGCTTGTATTCCTGGTCATGTATATCTGGTACAGGGCAAGGAAGATCAAGAATCGCTATGTGGAATTTGTACGGATGGAACACTATATTCCTAAAATCCAGGAATTGAGTAATGATAAATCGATTCCAAAATATGCCACTCACCTCGTCTACCTGACCAGCGCCAATAATCCTAAAGAAATTGAACATAAGATCATTTATTCGATACTTAACAGGAAACCCAAAAGGGCAGATATTTATTGGTTCGTTCATGTGGATACACTGGATGATCCCTATACCTGCGAATACAAAGTAGAACACATTATCCCTAATGATATCATCCGGGTTGATTTTCGCCTGGGCTTCCGGATGGAACCCAAGATCAATCTCATGTTCCGTAAGGTGGTGGAGGACCTGGTTGCCAATAAAGAAGTAAATATTATCAGCCGTTATGAAAGCCTCGCAAGCAGTAACACCGTTGGCGATTTCCAGTTCATGGTGATGGAAAAATACCTGAGCCAGGACAATGAATTACCCTTCTTTGAAAGGGTGGTGATGAAATTCCACTTCTGGCTGAAAGACCATAGTCTTTCCGAAGAGAAAGGCTTCGGGCTTGACCTTGCTAACGTTACAGTAGAGAAATTCCCGCTGATTGTAGCCCCGGTTACCAATCTCAGGTTGCGCCGGGTGGAAGACTAGCCTTCCCGGTTAACTTATAGTTTTTGACTTGTTCCGGAATCGGTTTATCTTAAGCCCTGACTTAAGAACCAAAACTTGCCCGTCTTTATCTGGTATATCATCATTGGCATTGCCGCACTCTCTGTGCTGGCTTATTTTCTGCAGGAAAAATTCATTTTCAAACCGGAAAAACTCAAACAGGATTTTCAATTTAAATATGATGTCCCTTTCAAAGAGTATTTTTTTGATATTGAACCGGGTGTGCGGATCAACGGGCTCCATTTTTTCCGGGATAATCCCAAGGGACTGATCCTCTATTTTCACGGCAACACCCGCAGTATCAAAGGCTGGGCTAAATATGCCCGGGACTTTTACCGCTATGACTATGATGTTGTACTTGTTGACTACCGCGGTTTTGGAAAAAGTACAGGCAAACGAAGTGAAAAGGAGATGATGAACGATATGCAGTTCATCTACGACAGAATGAAGGAAAAATACTCCGAAGAGCACCTGATCATTTATGGAAGAAGTATGGGAAGCGGCTTTGCCAGCAAACTTGCATCTGACAACGATCCCCGCTACCTCATACTGGATGCACCCTATTATAATTTTACCAGGGTGGTGGAACGGTTTCTTCCAATTTTGCCCGTGAGAATTGTTTTACGTTACCATCTCCGGACCGACCTGTGGATCCAAAAAGTAAAATGCCATACCTACATTATTCATGGCACCAAAGACCGGCTCATACCGATCCGGCACAGCGAAGCCCTGCAAAAGTTCAACCCGCACCGGATAACACTTATCCGTATTCATGACGGGGGGCATAACAACCTTCCCTCTTTTGATGACTACCATAATTTTATACGGGATATCCTGAAGTATTAGTGTTTTTCTTCCTGACTGTTAATGATTACCTAATTGCCTGTTTTTCATTTAACATGGACTGCTATTTGTCCGTCACACAGAAAACGGAGGTGTTTATGAAACTAAAACTCTACTCTTTATTTACTTTACTGACCAGCCTGCTGCTCTTGTCCTGTAAAACAGCCAGCAAATTATATGAAAAAGGCAGGTATGATGAAGCCGTTGAACTGGCGGCTAAAAAGCTGCAGAAAGATCCCGGTGATCCCAAATTGCTGGATGTGCTGCAAAATGCTTACCGCTACGCCGTGGAAGATCACGAAAACCGGATCCGCAGTTATGCTTCCAGCAGTAACGACCTGAAATGGGAATGGACCTACAATGAATACGCTGATCTTCAACGTTTGTATGATGCGGTAAGGAAATCACCCGGCGTATTTGATGTTGTGAAGCCTGTTGATTATTCTTCCCGGATGATCAGTTTCCGGGAAAAAGCCGGTGAAGCAAGGTACCAGCGCGGGCTCGACCTGATGGTATCAGGAAATAAACAGGATTTCAGAAGAGCTTACCATGAATTCCAGGCTGCCCTTGGTTTTATACCCGGTGATATCGGCATCCGTCAAAAAATGGATGAAGCCTATAGCAATGCGGTAGTAAATGTAATAGTGCTGCCCATTGAGGAAAGAAACAGCTACCAGTTTAGTTCGTACAATAACCGGTACCGCAATTTTGATAATAATATGCTTCGCTATCTCCAAAATAATAACGGCAATGAGTTTATAAAATATTATTCTTCTTTTGAAGCAAGAAACCTCAATATCAGGCCTGACCAGCTGGTGGAAGTACGTTTCAGCAGCATGAATATCGGCCGGAGCAATGACGACCACAGCACAAGAACTGTTTCTAAAGATGTGGTGGTGAAAGAGACCGTTTACAAACCCGATTCTGTTGTAAAAGAATATGCTAAAGTGTTTGCAAAAATTACCAGCACTAAAACAACCCTGCGTTCTGAAGGATTTATACAAATACTGGTGAGAGATGAAAATGGTCAGCGGGCCTGGAGTGAAAATTATAACGGGCAACACTTCTGGGGCACAGAATTCGCCACTTATACCGGTGATTCCCGGGCTTTGAGTGAAACAGACAAACAATTGCTGAACAGGAGCCGTGAGTATCCTCCAAACGAGGACGATATCATCCGTTGCATCATGGATGAATTGCAGAGCAAGGCAGAATGTGGTATACGGGACTTCTTTAACCGCTATTAACAAATCTCAGGGTTTTCATACACAGCAGGGGCATGAGTTTCATGTCCCTTTTTATTTACATCTTTGCCTCCATGAACCGGAAGAAAGTACTAAAATGGCTCAAAGTCATTTTGATTATCTATTTACTGGGAGGTTTTGCTCTCTATTTTTTGCAGGATGCAATTCTTTTTCATCCCGTGACACTTAAAAGAGACCACAACTATAATTTCAGGGAACCCCATGAAGATATTAGCATTGCCATGAACAAGGAAGACACCCTGAACCTGGTCCGGTTTTTCAGTACAGGTCACGTAAAAAAAGGGGTTGTCCTGTATTTTCATGGCAACAAAAAAAATATTTCCTGGTATGCCAAATACCCGCCCTATTTTACCCGTCATGGTTATGAAGTGATCATAATTGATTACCCGGGATTCGGCAAGAGTACCGGGAAGCTGACAGAAAAAGTCTTATACGACTGGTCCAAGCAACTTTATAAATATGCCCGCACCCTGTATGCAGCAGATAGTATTATCATTTATGGAAAAAGCATGGGTACAGGCATTGCCGCCCATCTGGCCTCCATAGAGAACTGCAAACGGCTCATACTTGAAACACCGTATTATGATTTCCCTTGCGTAATAAAAGCTTACCTGCCCATTTATCCTGTAAGCCTGATGCTGCATTACCAGCTACCTACTTACCAATACCTGCCGCATGTGGAAGCCCCTGTCACAATCTTTCACGGCACTGATGACTGGACTGTTTCGTATAAAAATTCCAAATGGCTGAAACCATTGTTAAAACCAACTGATGAACTGGTCACGATAGAAGGAGGAAGCCACAATAATCTTTACACATACAAACTCACCATTCAAAAACTGGATTCCCTTTTGAGCTTGTAGCGTGTCCGGAAACAGACCCGGGGTTCTATTCTTCAAGCATCACTTTTGTTTTGCCAACTTTCAGTTTATAACCTGCTCCCACTTTAAGAGCATAATTCCTGTCCGTGTGACTGACAGGGAAATCAAAACAAACCGGGAAATCATATTCATTTACCAATTCATGAATCACTTCATACACAGTTTTTCCAAATGGTCTTTCGGTATCTTTTATATCAGTAAATCCGCCAATAATAAGCCCCGCCAGTTTAGAAAACTTTCCACTCCGCTTCAATTGGTAAAACATCCGGTCAATATTATAGATATACTCTCCCACATCTTCGATGAACAGGATCTTTCCTTTTGTTTTCAGATCTGAATCTGTTCCGACCAGGTGAGCCAGCAAAGCCAGGTTGCCACCGACCAGTTCACCGATTGCTTCTCCCCTCCTGTTGAATTCATGTACTTCACACTGGTATTTAGTTTTCTTCCCTTCAAGCGCATTCTTAAGCGACAATACAAATTCATTTTTATACCCTTCTTCATTAAACGCCCCTGCCATTGGTGCATGCAAAGAAGAAATGTAATAGTTAGTATACAGGTGTGAATGCAGGATGGTAATATCACTGTAGCCGATGATCCATTTCGGCTGTTTCTTAAATTTTCTGAAATCAACCTGGTCGATGATGCGGCCCGTGCCATAACCACCCCTTGCACATAATACGGCTTTCACCTCATCATCATCCAGCATTTGCTGAAAATCGGTAAGCCTTTCTTCATCTGTGCCTGAGAAATAATTCTGTGATTCTCCCCCGATTGTTTTCCCCATCTTCACCCGGTAGCCCCATTCCTGTAATGTTTGTATACAGGTTTGTACTTTATCAGTTGTCATAAAGCCAGCCGGGCATACCAGCCCGATTGTATCTCCCTGCTGCAGGTAAGGTGGAATTTTAATCATGATTAAAAATATCATTTCTTTTATAATTTTTATTGACCTTTATTATTCCAAACTGTATTGAATATGAAAAAAATATACGGACTGCTATCTCTTTTTTTATTGTCTTTTTCGTCCCTGAATGCGCAGCAGAAAGTAATTTCCCTGTATGATGGCCCGGCACCAGGTTCAGAAAACTGGACCTGGAATGAAGCGGAGAATGATAATAATAACTGGCAGACTAAAGTGGTCTATAATGTCAGCAAACCCACGCTGACCGTATTTCAACCCGAAGCTGGTAAAGCCAATGGAACGGCTGTTGTTATTTGTCCCGGTGGCGCTTTCTATGCATTATCCATCAACAGCGAAGGATTTGATGTAGCCAAATGGCTGGTACAAAAAGGTGTTACCTGTTTTGTTTTAAAATACCGGCTGGTCCATTGCCTGACCAATGATCCTGTCGCGGAAGTAGCCGGCAAAATGGGGAAGAAAGAATTTAATGAACAAACCGGACAGGTAATACCACTTTCCATTGCCGATGGAAGAGCTGCTATTGCTTATGTAAGGAAACATGCTGCAGAATATAATCTTTCAACTGACCGCATCGGCATTATGGGTTTCTCAGCAGGTGGTACTGTAGCAGCTTCTGCCGCCTTCGGTTATTCAAAAGAAAACAAACCCGATTTTACAGTTCCTGTTTATCCATATTTTCCCAAAGAAATGCAGGGAAATATACCGGTTGACGCACCACCCCTGTTTATTGTTGCAGCCAGTGATGACCAACTGGGTTTGGCTCCGCACAGTGTTGATCTGTATACAAAATGGCTGTCTTCTAAAAAAGAAGCAGAACTGCACCTGTATTCAAAAGGTGGGCATGGGTTTGGCATGAGGTCGCAGAACCTTCCTTCTGACCAATGGATAGAACGCTTCGGGGATTGGCTGAATATGCAGGGATTATTAAAGAAACCTGCATTCAACCCGGCTTACGCATTGTACCAGAAAAAAGAATTTGTATTTGCTGAAGGCAAAACACTGCCCTACCGCATTCTCTATCCGGAGAATTATGATAAGACAAAAAAATATCCTCTACTATTGTTCCTGCACGGAGCCGGTGAAAGGGGCAAGGACAATGAAAAACAACTTACGCATGGCGCCAGGCTCTTTCTGAAGGAAGAGAACCGGAAAAATTTCCCGGCTATTATCATATTCCCGCAATGTCCTGAAGAAAGTTTCTGGGCCTCCTCAAAAATTGACAGAACAGTACAGCCTGTAAAGTTTGAGCTGGATTACAGTGGTGAAGGCAACTGGCCTTTGCTGGCCGCCAATGAACTGGTAAAAAAGGTAATAACCGAAGAAGCTGTGGATGTTTCCCGGGTGTATATAACCGGTTTGTCTATGGGAGGTATGGGCACTTTTGAATCTGTTTACCGTTATCCCAATTTATATGCTGCTGCCTTACCTATTTGCGGTGGTGGTGATGTTAAAAACTACGATAAGAGAATAAAGAAAACTGCTTTCTGGATATTTCATGGAGCTGCAGATGCTGTGGTGAATGTAACTCTTTCAAGAGAGATGGTGGACAAACTGAAAACTATCAAAGCAGAAGTAAAATATTCCGAATACCCCGGTGTGAACCATAACAGCTGGGACAATGCTTTTGCTGAACCGGATTATTTAACATGGATGTTTGCACAAAAGCGCAGGAAATAATCCTTCCTTTAATTTAATATTTACATATCCAATATCACATGCAAAAAACGCTTACAGGCAAGCCTCATTATCCCATTCTTGACGGATTGAGAGGCGTAGCGGCCATGCTGGTTGTACTCTTTCATCTATTCGAAGCTGTTTTCCCGGCACCCAGGGATTTGCCTTTGCATCATGGCTACCTCGCTGTTGATTTTTTCTTTCTGCTGTCGGGTTTTGTGGTAGCTTATGCTTATGACGACCGCTGGGATAAGATGACTACCGTGCAGTTCTTAAAAATCCGCCTGGTACGGCTGCACCCGTTGCTGGTTCTTGGTGTTGTAATTGGTGTGGTTGGCTTGCTGGTTGATCCGTTTGTCCAGAGAGACTCCGGCACAGCCGGCATCATAAAACTGGTTGTGGCAATTCTTTTAAGCATGCTGGTGTTGCCAGCTCCCGATGTACGCGGCTGGAATGAAACACATCCGCTGAATGGTCCAAGCTGGTCGTTACTGCAGGAATATATTGCCAATATTTTATACGCTTTCATTGGCCGCAAAATCAGCAATACAGTATTATGGATGGTGGTCATCATCAGCGGTATTGCGTTAACCGCTGTTGCTGTCCAGCGGGGCGATGTGGGCACCGGCTGGTCGTATGATACATTTTGGATTGCTTCTATACGCATGATGTTCCCATTCTCTGCAGGTTTGTTATTGTTCCGTTTGGGTAAACGCATCCGGCTGCCGCTGGCGTTCCTTTTTTGCTCACTTGCATTGATCGTTCTATTTGCCCTGCCAACATTTACCCGGAACGGCTGGTACGAAGCTTTTGTAATCATTGTTATATTCCCGTTAATCGTGGCTGCCGGTGCAGGTGGGAAAGTGAGCGGCACCTGGGAGAATATCTGCAAATTCTGCGGCGATATCTCCTATCCTATCTACATCCTGCATTATCCCTTTATCTATGTGTACACTGCCTGGATATATGTAAAGAAACCCGCGCAAACTGAAATTATTCCCGTTGCAGCAGGCTTATTTGTATTGTTCCTGGTGCTGGCTTATGCCGCATTGAAACTATACGATGAGCCGGTAAGGGCATACCTGAAAAAGAAAGTACTGATGAAATAATTCTCAACTCCGCTACCGGGGTGATTGCATTCCTCTGCAGGTTTGGGTAATGGAACCGTTTATGGTACTTTTGCAATCCCTGCTGAACAGAATTACCGGGCGTATAAGTGAGCCTGCTTCGGCTTCGCCCGGCACCGGCTTCACAGGAAATGACAGTAGCAATTCAGCCGACAAAATAATTATATGACTACACCGAAACGATATTTAATTACCTCTGCCCTGCCTTATGCCAATGGCTTGAAACATGTGGGTCACCTGGCAGGCGCTTATATTCCTGCCGATGTATATGTCCGTTACCTGCGGGCACAGAAAAGAGATGTGGTATTTGTGTGCGGGAGTGATGAGCATGGTACTGCTATTCCCATCCAGGCCACGAAAGAAGGAACCACCCCAAAAGCCATTATTGATAAATACCACGAAGCAATGAAGCAGGATTTTGAAGACCTGTCGATAAGCTTTGATATTTATCACCGCACCAGTGAACCTCTTCATCATGAAACTGCACAGGAATTCTTTACCTACCTGAATGAGCGGGGCGAGCTGGAAGTAAAAGAGACTGAACAATATTATGATGAAGAAGCCAAGACTTTCCTGGCAGACCGCTATATCAAAGGTACCTGCCCGAATTGCGGAAGCGACCGGGCTTTTGGCGACCAGTGTGAGAATTGTGGCCGGACGCTGAGCCCTGACGAACTGATCAACCCGGTGAGCACTTTAAGTGGTAAGGCGCCTGTCAAAAGAAAAACATCACACTGGTACCTGCCATTGGGTAAACACGAACAATTTTTAAGAGAATGGATCTTAGAACAACATAAAGATGACTGGAGAGCAACCGTAGTTGGTCAGTGCAAAAGCTGGATTGAAGGCGGTTTGCAATCAAGAGCCGTAACAAGAGATCTTGAATGGGGTATAAAAGTACCCCTGAAAGATGCGGAAGGAAAAGTGTTGTATGTATGGTTTGATGCACCGATCGGTTATATCAGCGCTACCAAACAATGGGCTCTTAATAATAATAAAGCATGGGAACCTTACTGGTATGACAAGGATACCAGGCTGGTCCATTTCATAGGTAAGGACAATATTGTTTTCCATTGTATCATCTTCCCGGTGATGCTGAAACTGCATGGTAATATTTTGCCGGCCAATGTTCCTGCCAATGAATTCCTGAACCTGGAAGGTGATAAAATGAGTACCAGCCGCAACTGGAAGCTGGATATGCGGGATTATATCAATGATTTTGTGAAGAAGGAGAACGGAGGCGGACAGACCGTGGATATGCTGCGGTATTATTTAACACAGATTGCACCGGAAACCAAGGACAGTGAATTTATGTGGAAAGGTTTCCAGGATGCAGTGAACAGTGAGCTTGTTTCCATCTTTGGCAACTTTGTGAACCGGACCTGGGTATTGATGCATAAGCTCTGCGGGGGTAAAGTGCCAAAACTGCATGAAGATATGCCGGACGAGAATGACCGGTCGCTGATGGAAGAGATCAAAAATGCAAAAATTAAAATTGAAGGATTACTGGAAGAGTATAAATTCAGAGAAGCATTATTTGAAGTGATTGACCTCTCCCGCAAAGGCAATCAATACATGCAAAAGAAAGAGCCCTGGATTGTGGCCAAACAACTGGCAGAAAATCCGGAAGTACAAAAAAGCATTGATAATACAATGCACCTTTGCCTCCAGTTAACGGCGAACCTTGCCATTCTCATCAACCCCTTCCTGCCCAATACGGCTAAAACGATGATCCAAATGATGAAGGTGGTGGACAAGATGCTGGATTGGGAAAATGCCGGGAAAATAAAACTGCTGAGTGTAGGATATAGTTTAAGGGAACCGCAGTTATTGTTCCGAAAAATTGAGGATACGGAGATCACAGAACAAATTGAAAAACTAAAAAATGGTTTGGTAAAAATGGAAACTCCAAAAGAAGATGCCGTAAAACAAGAAACAAGTAGTAAACCGGAGATCCAGTTTGATGATTTTGCCAAGATAGACCTGAAAGTAGGAACAATAGTTACCGCAGAAAAAGTAGAGAAGGCGGATAAACTTTTAAAGTTGTCCGTTGATCTTGGATTTGAGACAAGGACGATCGTCAGTGGTATTGCACTGCATTTCAAACCGGAAGAAATTGTTGGTAAACAGGTCACCGTGGTAACCAACCTGGCTCCGCGAAAAATGAGAGGCATTGAAAGTAATGGTATGATATTAATGGCAGAAGATAAATCCGGGAAACTTCATTTCATCAACCCGGAAAACCCGATTGCTACCGGCTCAAATGTCAGTTAACCGGTAAAAACAGGCAGGATAACCCCGTTTCTGCTGTCAGAAGCGGGGTTTTTGTTTATGGGACACTGGTTTTCAGTACATTTATGTCTTAATCTTTCCGCACCTTGACGGCAAAACCGCTTACCAGGAAAATTCTGAAAATCGCAGGTATAATTGTTGGCAGCCTACTCCTGCTGCTGACAGCTTTTCATTTCTGGATTGTCAACCATGCGGAAGAGATCATCCAGGACCTGGTAGAATCAAAATCAAATGGGAATATTAAGCTGGAAGTCAGCAATTTCAAATTCAACTGGTTCAGTAAAAAAATGGAATTGGAAGACGCTGTTTTCTATACTACCGATTCTGTTACGGCCGGCACTACTTATCGCTTTGCAGTAAGAAATATCAAGCTAAATGTAAAGGGTATTTTCCCGCTGATCTTTGAAAAGAAAGTGCTGATCAATAAACTATCACTTGACAGCCCGGATATCCTTGTCACCCGGCTCCGGGCGTCTAAAGACAGCACCCGGGGAGAAAAATCTTCTATCCCCCAGGAGATGGGGCGGATCTACAAATCTATCCAGGATGCGATGAAAGTGCTGGAAGTGAAAAAGTTTGAGATTGAGAATGCCACTTTCACCCTTGTTAATAAAATGCAGCCTGACCAGTTGCCGGTGAAAATCGGGAAAATCGATTTTCACATTGATAATTTCAAAATTGACACCGGCCGGTTAACGGGTAAAGAGAAAATTTTCTTCAGTGATAATATTGTGCTGAAATCAAGAGATCAGAATATCCTGTTCCCGGATGGAAGACACCGTCTGAGTTACCGGAAATTCCGGATCAATATTGAAAAACAGATCGTGGAATTTGACAGCTGCACCATTGCCGCCATTAAAACAGAAAACAACTCAACCGGCTTCAGTATCTATTTTGATACATTACAGTTGACAAATATCAATTTTGATACACTGTACCGGTCTGAAGTAATCAAAGCAGACTCCGTCTATTGCACCAATCCCACCTTTAAACTGGTTGTGGACCTGGACAAGCGAAAAAGCAAGGGAGCTAAAGCTCCAAAGCTGGACGAGATCATCCGCCAGCTGACAGGCGATTTATTACTGAATTTTGTGGTGGTGAATAATGCCAGTTTTGACATTAATACCATCCGGAACGGCCAACCAAGTTCTTTTACTTCCAATAAAAACAACTTCGAGATACAGGGGCTTACGATTGATAATGATGCGGCACGGCCATTCCGGGTGGAGAAATTTGGCATGGCAATCAGGAACTATGAGAATTTCCTGAGAGATAGTTTGTACGCTTTACAGTTTGACAGTATCCTTGTCAATAACGACAAGATCTATCTTAATAATTTTTCCTTTCAGCAACAGGTAAAAGGCAACCCCGTCAACAGCTTTAAAGTTCCCCGTTTCCAGCTCACAGGGTTGTCCTGGGATGACCTTCTGTTTGAACAGAAATTAACAGCGCAGCAGGCAATACTTTATGACCCCGTGATTCATTACACCGAAGACCCAAATAAGAATACCGGGCTGCAGCAAAAAAGAAATATCTTTGAAGCCCTCGCAGATATCAACCAGGTATTCATGCTGGAAGACCTTTCCATCCGGAATGGCGCTATCGAAGTACACTTGAACGGCGGCATTGATATGAAGTTAAAAGATGCCACACTTGCTGTGGAAAGCCGTTCATTACTGGGATCCAGCCAGCTTTCAGGTATCCGCCGTTCCGTCAACCACCTTGACTTCAGCCGGGGCAACTTCCGGATTAATGACTTGTCCGTGCAAATGGACAGCATTATTTATACAGGCAATAACAGTAAATTAAACGCAGGCCGGGTGCTCGTGCAAAATGATGAAAAGAGTATTAATGCAAAAGCAAGTGGTGTCCGTATGGATGAGATCTTTATTAATGAACTTACGGGAGATGTGACCATCGCCGGTATTAACTGGGAAAAAGCGGATATTAATCTGTCTGTTATTCATAAAAAAAGAAATAGCAGGAGCACCTCCTTTATCAGCCTCACGGATATTAATGGCAAGAATACAAGGGTTCAGTATTCCGGGGACGGCAAATCTGCAACAGGTTATATCAATCATTTATCCGCTATTGCATTTCTTTTAAAACCCGGTGAAAAGCCGATCATTGCCGGCCTGCAACTGGAAGGAAATAACGTACAGGCTGCTGACCAGCATTCACAATTAAGCATACAGTACCTTGATATTGCTGATCACAGGAAAGCTCTTCTGAAAAATATCAGTTTCAAAAAGAAAAGCAGTACTGATACCATCCTTGCGTCGATTCCGCAGCTTTCATTTATTCCTGATATCCAATCGGCCATTGCCGGGGAGATCAATGCCCGGGAAATGAAGATCACCCAACCCGGTATCAGCATCTGGCTGAATAAGAAAGATGAATCACTCATAGTTAAAGACCCGGCGATCCCGGTCGGATTCATTGATCAGCTGACAATCGAACAACCGGAAATACATTTTATACAACAAACAGAAGCCGGCCAGGTGAAACTGAACTGGTATGGGAAAAAAACAGGCAATAACTATTTATTACTTGATGAAGTGAGTACCGGGAAATCATTTATTAATGCCCGGCAACTATCATTATTATTCAACAGTTTTGTCCTGGAAAATGAAAAAGGAAAACTCTTTGATGCCGGGAAAGGTGAAATAACCGCCCGCCTGCATGATATCAGTTACCGGCAGCAAACTGATTCTGGCATTCAATGGCAGGCGGGTATCTCTTTACTGAACGGAAAAAATTTCCGGGTTGACAGCCTGGGTAAAAAAGCGGGATCTCTGGTAATCGAAACAGTACAACTAAAAGATCTTGTACTTCAATCAGGTTCTTTATCCGGTGTAAGGAAATTGATTGAGCAAAACACCCGGTTCCGGCTGGATCACATCACCGGCAGCTATACAAACCGTGATAATATTTTCAGGTGGTACAATGCGGGTTATGACCACAACTCCCGGTATTTCGCGTTGGATTCATTTCACTATTCTCCTGCCGATGACCGGGAGGCTTTTGTAAAAAAACATCCGTACCAAACCGATTTTGTACAGGCAAAAACAGGTGCTGTCAGTATGGGCTCCTTTGATCTCGATAAATACCTCCGTGATACCCTTGTAAATATCGGTACGATACAAATTGACAGTGTCCGTTTTTCTGATTACCGGGATAATCGTCCACCATTCAAAACCGGCGTTATCAAACCGCTGATGACAGCACGGATAAAAAGTATTCCCTTCAAGATTTCAGTCGACAGTGTATTGCTGAGTAATGCTTACGCTGTTTACACCGAACATAACCCCAGGACAGACCAGGCCGGAACAATTCCCGTAACAAGAATGACCTTGCGGGTCTTTCCCTTCCGGAATTATGACCTGACTGAAAAAGACAGTTTGCGCATACAGGCCAATGGCTATTTATTTGATTCGGTATGGGTGCGACTCAGACTGAGAGAATCCTATTTAGATTCGCTGGCAGGCTTCCTGATGACAGTCCGGTTGAAGCCGGCTGATATGCGCATACTGAACCCGGTGCTGATGCCGTTGGTCTCCGCCCGGTTAAAATCCGGTTATCTTGATACCATGAGTATGCGGGTACATGGCAACGAATATTATGCATATGGAGATATGCTGATGTTTTACCATAACCTAAAAGCAGAAATCATATTAACAAAAAATAAAAAGAAAAGAAAGTTCCTTACCGGCCTGCTGAACTTTGCAGCTAACAGTTTCCTTATAAAAAATAAGAACACAAAAAGAACCGGGAAAATTTTCTACCTGCGCAACCGGGAACGTTCATCCCTCAATTATCTTATTAAAATGGTGATCAGCGGGGCCAGTACCGGCACCGGCGTGAAAGGGAACCGCAAACTGGTCCGCCATTATAAAAAAGAAGTGCGGCAGCGCAACCTTCCGCCTGTTGATTACGATTGAGACAGGTGAAATAACCTGCATCGCCTGAACCGGAAAAAAATAATATTACTCTTTCTCTTAGCAGCCGCAGTTGCTGCTGCCTGGTATGGATATAAAGAATATACCCGTACCAATAAAGATCTTGCATCCGCTAAAGCGGATTTTGTGATGGCAGCGGCTGAGCTCGTTAAAGAATATGAAAGCAATGATGCCGCAAGCGCTGAAAAATACAATGGCAAAATACTGGAGATTAACGGCCGGGTAAAAGCAGTGGAGAAAGATGATAAAGGCTGCTACACAGTGGTAATCGGGGATAATACCAGTATGTCATCTGTTCGCTGCGCCATAGACAGTACACACCAGGATAAGGCATCGGGATTGATCAATCAATCGTCTGTTACAGTAAGAGGAGCTTGTACCGGTTATAATAAGGATGAAATGGGGCTGGGTGCTGATATTATTCTAAACCGCTGCGCCGTCATCAGTAAAAAAGAGTAAGAAGAATATGAAAACAAAGCGTATCGCAACTATCCTTCTTTTATTGTTGCTGCCCTGCCTGGTAATAAAGGCTCAGGGTAAATTTTATACCAAAAGCGGCAGGATCACTTTCTTCTCTTCCACTTCCTTAGAAAATATTGAAGCTGTTAACAGAAATGTGATAACCCTGCTCGATACCCAAACCGGCAGTTTACAATTCGCCGTTCTGATGAAAGGTTTTGAATTCAAAAAAGCATTGATGCAGGAACATTTTAATGACAACTATGTGGAAAGCGGGAAGTTCCCAAAAGCAGAATTCAAAGGACTGATCACTAACCATACTGAAATAAATTATACTGCTAACGGGACCTACACCGCCAGCGTAAAAGGTAAGCTTACCATTCATGGTGAAACAAAGGAGATTGAAACCACCGGGACTGTAACGGTTAAAGACGGGAAAATTGTTTTAAACTCCGTTTTTAATGTTCTTGTGGCAGATTATAAAATCAGTATTCCCAAACTCTACCGGGATAATATTTCCAAAACAATTCGTGTAACTGTTGATTGCAGTCTCTCCCCCTCTGAGGCCGGTTATCTTCATTTTAAGCTCCTTCGCTTTTGCATTTTCTGCAAGAAAAACTCCTATCTTCGATTTCAAAATAGTTGCATAACTAACTAATTTTGTCATATGAACAGGAGTATAAAAAAAGTAGCCGTTCTTGGCTCCGGTGTAATGGGTTCAAGGATCGCCTGCCACTTTGCAGGCATAGGCGTACAGGTCTTGTTGCTGGATATCGTTCCAAAAGAGGCTGCTGAAAGTACGGATCCAAAACTGAGGAATAAAATTGTGAATGATGCCCTGGCCGCTGCTATCAAAAGCAATCCCTCCCCGGTTTATCATAAAGACGTGGTAAAAAAAATCAGCACCGGCAACTTCGATGATAATATGAAAGACATTGCCGGTTGCGACTGGATCATCGAAGTAGTGGTGGAAAGATTGGACATCAAAAAGATCGTGTATGAGAAAGTGGAACAGTTCCGCAAACCCGGCACCCTGATCACTTCCAATACTTCCGGTATTCCCATTCATATGCTGAGCGAAGGAAGAAGCGAAGATTTCAAAAAGAATTTCTGTGGTTCGCATTTCTTCAATCCACCCCGTTACCTGCGGCTACTCGAAGTAATTCCCACTCCTGATACTGATCCTGCAGTTGTTGATTTCCTCATGAGTTACGGGGACCTCTATCTCGGCAAAACAACCGTATTGTGTAAGGACACCCCCGCCTTCATTGCCAACCGCGTAGGTGTGTTTGGCATGATGGCAATCATGAATGTAAAAGAGAAACTGAAACTCAGCATTGATGAAATTGACGCATTAACAGGACCGGTTATTGGCCGTCCAAAATCGGCTACGTTCAGAACTGCTGATGTGGTAGGTATTGATACACTGGTGAAAGTAGCCAAAGGGGTAGCCGACAATTGTCCCGATGATGAAGCAAGAGACCAGTTCATTATTCCTGCCTGGCTGGATAAAATGGTAGCCAATAACTGGCTGGGTGATAAAACCGGCCAGGGGTTTTTCAAAAAGACAAAAGCTGCAGGGGGTGAAAAAGAAATACTGACACTGAACCTGGATACAATGGAATACGGACCGAGGGTAAAACCAAAGTTCGCCACGATAGAAGCCGCTAAACCCATTGATGATCTGTATCAGCGATTGAAAATGCTGTGTGCCGGCCAGGATAAGGCCGGGGATTTCTACCGTCATTTTCACTACGGTTTATTCTCTTATATCTCTCATCGTATTCCCGAGATCAGTGATGAGTTGTACCGTGTTGATGATGCCATGATGGCCGGCTTTGGCTGGGAGATCGGCGCCTTTGAAAGCTGGGATGTACTGGGTGTTGAAAGAACAGTGAAGGCCATGAAAGAAGCTGGTTATTCGGTTGCTGCATGGGTAGATGAAATGTTAGCGAGAGGAATAAAATCATTTTATAAGATAGAAAATGGAACCCGCTTGAATTATTCACCTCTAACGGGTTCTATGATCCCCCCTGCGGGGGGTGGGGGGACTGCCTTTATCATTATGAGCAATTACCAGGATAAACTGGTCTGGAAAAATGGCAGTTGCAAATTGTATGACCTCGGTGATGATGTGCTCGGTCTGCAATGGTCCACAAAAATGGGAAGTATCGGAGGTGATGTTTTGGCCGGTATTCAAACATCGGTTGAAAAAGCAGAGAAGAGCTATAAAGGATTAGTGATCGGTAATGAAGGCCCCAATTTCTCAGCCGGTGCCAATGTGGGAATGATCTTTATGCTCGCCATTGACCAGGAATACGATGAACTGGATATGGCCATCCGTTTATTCCAGAATACGATGATGAGGGTCCGTTATTCTTCCATACCTGTTGTGGTGGCCCCGCACGGGTTAGCATTAGGTGGTGCCTGTGAATTAAGCTTACACGCTGATAAAGTATGCCCCGCTGCAGAAACCTATACAGGTCTTGTTGAACTGGGTGTGGGCCTGATACCCGGCGGCGGCGGCACGAAAGAATTTGCGCTGAGGGCATCCGATGAAATGCATGAAGATGAACCGGAAACTATCACCTTAAAAAATCGGTTCCTGAGTATAGCCACCGCTAAAGTGGCCACTTCGGCCTTTGAAGGATTCGACATTGGTGTGTACAGGAAAGGCCTGGACGAAGTGGTGGTGAACCAGGGAAGACGAATTGCAGAAGCAAAAAAATCAGTCATTGAAATATTCGACAGCGGTTATACCATGCCGGTGCAACGTAAAGACGTCAAGGTGCTTGGCCGTTCTGCTCTTGGTGCATTATACGCGGGTATCCATGCCATGAAAACCGCTAATTATGCTACTGAACATGATGCATTAGTAGCAAAAAAACTGGCCTGGGTCATGTGTGGCGGTGACCTGAGTGAGCCTACTTTTGTATCTGAACAATACTTATTGGATCTGGAAAGAGAGGCATTCCTTTCCCTGTGTGGTGAAAAGAAAAGCCTGGAAAGAATACAAAGCGTATTGAAAAGCGGAAGACCAATCAGGAACTAAATACTATAATTATGAATTGCAAAGTTGTTGATTTTGGAAAGGACACAGTTGTCTATGCTATTTCGGGTGCTTCCAAAGCCGAACTGGATAATAAACTAAACCTGTTCTTCGCCTCTGAAAATCTTTCTTTAAAAACTGATACAGGGGAAGAAAGAGTTTTCCAAAAGGGGAATAAAATAATGCGCATACTGCTGGGTGTATTTGTCAAATATTTCAAAATAGTAGCGACAGTTAAGCAGGAAGGTGAACTTTTTTCCGTCCGATTGCACAGAGATATGGGGCTTATATTATCCGGCGGGCTCGTTGGGATGAGAGCTTCCCGGAAAGAATTTGAACGGATCAATGAAGCTTTCAAAGTTTACTTTAACAACTAATTAATAACACAGAATTGTTAAGCGTTAAGTAATTTGCTTAACGCTTTTTTATTAATGGGTACAGCAGAATACGATATACAACAACTGGTCATCACATCACACATTATCACTTATGGCAATGCAGCTGATGCTGCTCTTACCGAAATGATGCGGGATGAGATTGAAACCATGTGGAATGAACCAAAAGTCACAATGGCCATTCAGGGAAATGAATTGCTGGTCCGTTTTAAAATAACTGCCGAATACCAGCCGGGCATCACACCTATTGATATTTACCAGAACCTGGACCCCCGCAATAATTATTTCCGCATTGAAGAATTTGCGCATGGTAATATCTCTTTCGTGGACGGATTGGGTTGCAACAGCGGCTATTTCAAACTGGAAAATTTGTACAAAGGCTCCACCACGGCGGCGCATGAATACGGGCATACCCTCGGATTGGAGCATCCGCAAGACCTTGATCTGCGGGGCCGTGGTATCCCCGGCATCATGTACCCGAGAGGCACTTTGGTTGATCCGCAATACCAGTATAACCCGGAAGGGCGGGCCGGCGACAGCAGTAATGGCGGCACCCTGCATCCCATGCACCGGAAAGTACTGAAGCAGGATATTGAATTGCTGAAACTCCACAAACTGGATTTTGAGAACGGCAAAGCCATTATTGGCGGGTTCACCAGTATATGGCACCCGGATCATCGTACCGTTTCCCCGGGTGATGAACTGTAACCGGGCATCCCTCCTAACGACCGGAATTCCCAAACCCGGAGTAACTTTTTTTACTTACCTGCGTCTTCAGTACCTTAAGGCCGGAATAATCAAACCTTAATCATTTTCTTATGTACAGAAACTGGCTCATACTGGCCGGCCTCGTTGTTACAATAGCAGCAACCGCCCAGCCTAAACTGCCAAAAGACTATCATTGGCAAAAATTTGACAATGGTCTTGAAGTGGTGGTGATCGAAAACCACAAAGTACCACTGGCTACTATTGAGATCGCTGTAAAAAATGGCGCTTATACTGAAGGGCCTGAATACAGTGGCCTCTCGCATTTATTTGAACATATGTTCTTTAAGGCCAATAAAGATTACCCTGACCAGGAAAAATTTATTGCCCGGACAGAAGAGCTCGGTATGATCTGGAACGGTACCACCGGCGATGAACGGGTAAATTATTACTTCACGTTTGATAAGGATAGTTTGAATGCAGGTCTCCGTTTTATGAATGCGGCAATCCGTTATCCGATTTACCGCACGGAAGATATGCAGAAAGAAAGGCCTGTGGTGGACGGTGAATTTCAGCGGGGTGAAAGTGATCCCGGTTTCCAGTTATGGATCGATGTGAATAAACGTTGCTGGGGGGATAATTTTACCCGGAAAAATGCCATCGGTGATCATGATATCATCAATACTGCCACACCGGAGAAGATGATGACCATCAAAGACAAATATTATTTCCCCAATAATTCTTTACTGGTTATTTGTGGTGATGTAAATCCAAGCGATGCTTTTGCGCAGGCCAAAAAAATATTTGGCGACTGGGAACATGGCGGTTTTGATCCGCATGTAAAATATCCTATCCCGGAATTCAAACCAATAGAAAAGACTAATTATAATATTGTAGTATCCTCTATTGCTCAAACACCTTATACCATGTACCAGTGGCAAGGCCCTGATTACAGGAACGATTCTGCTGCAACAGTTGCAGCCGATGTGTTCTCAGCTATCCTGGGACTGAATTCTTCCAAATGGCAACAGGCCCTGGTTGATAAAGGGCTTGCCACCTATGCCGGTGTAAGCTACCAGACCTGTAAATATGTTGGTCCGATACAAGTATTTGCCGTACCTAATCCAGCAAAGCTGGCTGAATGTCATAGCACTATTCTGAAACAAATCATGGCCTGGGCCGATGATGATTATTTTACAGATGAGCAACTGCAGACCGCTAAAGATATTTTGCGCCGCAATCATATCCGGAATGCAGAAAAGCCATCCACCCTTTCCATGCAGCTTACTTTCCAGTGGTGCAGCACTTCGCTTGATTATTTCACAGCCTACCCGGACGATCTGCAGAAAGTGACCCGGAAGGATATCCAGCAGTATATAAAAAAATATATAACCGGTGCTCCATTCATTGCCGGGATGATCATTAATGAAGAGATGAGCAAGCAATTGCAACCTGATTCATTCTTCACGAACTAAAAAAATCAACATGAAAAAAATATTTCATTATATAACACTTACAGTTTTCCTGTCAGTGCCATTACTGTTGACGGCGCAAATGGGCAAAGCTTATGATATGACGGTGAATGGCGTAAAAGTTATAGTACAGCCCAGTGGAAATGATATAGTCGTTATTCAGACTATCGTGAAAGGCGGTGTGCAGAACTACCCTGCCGCCAAAGCAGGTATTGAAAGCCTGGCCATGTCTGCGCTCACCGAATGCGGTACCGTTAAAGATGATAAGAACAGTTTCAAAGATAAATTAGATAAAGTAAGCGCCCAGGTGGGCGGGAACACAGGAATGGACTATGCCACGTTTCGTATGAACTGTATCAAAAGTGATTTTGAAAACGTCTGGCCATTGTATACTGATGCAATGCTATCACCAAAGTTTGATGCCCGGGAATTTGCCCGGATCAAACAGGATGCTGTCAATAGTATCCGGGCCAGTGAGTCAAATCCCGACAATGCGATTGACAATATGGCCCGCCAGACTGCTTTTGCCGGAAAGAATTATGCAAAAGACCCGCAGGGTACTGTTGCTTCGGTAGAAAAATTAACTCCTGAAGAAACAAAAAAATACTGGCAGTCTGTCTTCACCCGTTCAAGACTTACCATTGTGATCGTTGCTGACCTGGATAAAGCTGTGATAGAAGCGAAAGTGAAAGATCTTCTTGCCCGTATACCACAGGGTGCTCCTTTTGTGATGAAGAAAGAAAGCTATACTCCTGCCGCCAATACATTCAAACCACAGGAAAGGGAGAATGCCACCAACTATATTCAGGGAATTACAGGAGGGCCCAAACCCGGCACCCCTGATTTTAATGCGTTTGTACTGGCCATGCGGGTTTTCAGCAGCCGTCATTTTGTAGAAATCAGGAGCAAGAATGGCCTTTCTTATGCACCGGGGGCCTGGTTCAGTGCAGGTGCATCCAATTATTCTAATATCTATGTCACCACCACTGACCCCGACAAATATATCGCAGTGGCCCGGCAACTGATCGATAAAGTAAAACAGGAAGGGTTTACGAAAGAAGAGCTGAAGAATATAAAAACACAATACCTGACCAACATTTACTATCGCCAGGAAACCAACGATGCGCAGGCCGGCGCTTTAGCCGCCAATGAGGTAATCCATGGTAACTGGAAAAGGGCCAATACAATCAAAGATGAAATAAAAACTGTAACCCTTGAACAGATGAATGCAGTATTCAAGAAGTATATTAATAATATTACCTGGAGCTACCAGGGGGATCCGAAGAAAGTAAACCCGGTTCTTTTCACCCAAAAAGAAACGCCAAAACTACCGGAAGAGAAGAAAGGATTCTAAAATAAAAGGCCCCGGTTGGGGCCTTTTATTTTATATCATTAAATGCAGCTGTAATAGTCGGGTATTGAAAGATAAAACCAGACTTACTTAATTTATTACAGCTAACTGAAGTACTTTTTAATACTTCAATACTCATTTCCCCGAGGATGATCTTTAATATAAAAGAAGGAACATATACGGGTATATACAACCGGCCTCTTTTCTTCCTGGCGAGTGCCATTATCAGTTGCTTATTGGTGACCGGAGAAGGAGTCACCGCATTATAAACGCCATTCATGTTATCTTTTTCGATGGCAGTGATATAAAGCCTTACCATATCCTCCAGTTGTATCCAGCTGATCACTTGTCGCCCGCTGCCCAGGATGCTTGCAATCCCAAAACGGAGAGGCTTTAGAAATTCCTTTAAAGCTCCCCCCTCTTTACCCAGCACTATTCCTACCCTAAGCTTTACTAATCGTTTTCCCAGTTGGGTTACCGGTTCAATACTGGCTTCCCATTGCTTACAGGTTTGTCCGAGGAAATCAGCCGCAGGCGGAGCCTCCTCGGTAAACCCGGCATTTTGTTCTTTACTATCCGGTCCATACCAGCCAATAGCAGAAGAACTGATCACAGATTGAACTTTATTAGACGTTTCTTTTAAGGCTTTCACCAGCAACTCCCCGCTCTTCACCCTGCTCTCCACTATTTCCCGTTTTCTTTTTTTGCTCCACCGTTTGTCTGCCACTCCCGCCCCTGCGAGGTGGATAATATGATCGGCTTTAGTGATGGCCGCAATATCAATTACCCCGGCAGCCGGATCCCAGGCAGCATAACTCAGGCGGGTTGTATGCATGGTATATCTTGCCGGGTCACGGGTAAGGATGATTACTTCGTATCCCTTTTCCAGTAATGCCGCTGTCAGCGGCCTGCCGATCAAACCGGTGCCACCGGTGATGAGTACTGTTGCCATAAATATTGTGTTTCTCCCTTACAACAACACCGTGCTGCCATTGTTACAAAAAAACAGTGCAAAGATGGAAAAGAATTATCTTCATTGAGTAATCAATTTTTCAGTTATGAGTTCAGTTCTCTCCATTCAGCACATCAGTAAATCCTATGGTCCTGTCCGTGCCCTGAATGATATTTCCTTCGAAGTACCGAAAGGAAGTGTTTTTGGTATTCTTGGCCCCAACGGAAGTGGTAAGACCACTTTACTGGGAATCGTTATGGATATATTAAAAGCCAATGCGGGTACTTTTTTGTGGAATGGCCAGCCCGGGAGCAGCAATGAAATGCGCAAGCAGATCGGTACTTTGCTGGAGACCCCCAATTTTTATCATTACCTGAGTGGAGAAAAAAATCTGAAAATAGCTGCCGCTATTAAAGAAAGAGGATATGATGATATACCCAAAGTGCTGGAAAAAGTAAACCTGTTGCAACGCAAGGATTCAAAGTTCAGCACTTATTCATTGGGGATGAAACAGCGCCTGGCGATTGCATCCACCTTGTTAGGGAATCCGGATATCATGGTTTTCGATGAACCTACTAACGGGCTTGACCCTGCAGGTATCGCCGAGATCAGGGAACTGATCAGGCAACTGAACCGGGAAGGGAAAACCATCATCATGGCCAGTCATATCCTGGATGAAGTGGAAAAAGTTTGTACGCATGTGGCCATTATCCAGAAAGGTGATCTGAAAACAGTAGGCAGTGTGCATG
Organism: Chitinophagaceae bacterium UBA4411; assembly: GCA_002400415.1. Lineage (GTDB taxonomy): Bacteria > Bacteroidota > Bacteroidia > Chitinophagales > Chitinophagaceae > CADEDV01. Next base: position 79,597 of record DGQP01000015.1, on the reverse strand, counting down.
ATGTACTGAACGCATCCCCTTCCGGCTCCGGCCATGCCCTGGCAACAACTGAAATAGAACTATCGGCGGAATATTTACCGGCATTGGAAGAATCGTTGCGGCAAATGCCTGGTATTGTTCATGTGTATGCCAATGAGAAGACCATCACTGTGGAAGCTGAAGATTCCGTAACCACTTCTGCCATTAATAAATACTGTTTTGAAAAAGGGATTGTTCTCAGCCAGCTGATACCAAAGAAAAAATCGCTGGAAACAAGATTCCTGGAAATTACAGGAGGCAAAAGCGACCGCTAATTCAATCTACTACTTTAAACTTATTGTATATGTTCAGGAATTTGCAAATAGAATGGATGAAAATTAAGAACTACCGGGTATTCCAGGTGTTCTCGGTGCTGTACATGCTTGGCATATTGCTAATCATTTATATTTTCCAGAAAGTTTATCTTGATTTTATTGGTGATATGCAGCAGAAAGTCACCGGTGTAAATTCGCAGGGCAGCGATGTATTCGGCTTGTTTGGTTCTGATATCATTTTTCAAACTGTCACTTACTGGACGGGCCTGTTACTCTATTTACCGGGCATGATCATTATCAATTTATTTATTAATGAGGTAAATTTTAAAACACACCGCCAGAATATTATTGATGGATGGAAAAGAGAAACCTTCATCTATACCAAGATTGGCCTGATTGTATGCATGTCCATTGCAATTACAATAATGAATCTCATTGCCTCCCTGATCATGGTGGGATTGACCGGCGCGGAGGTAACTGCTGAGGGATTTCTTACGCTGGGTCTTTGTTTTTTACAGTCCTTTATTTACCTGATGTTTGCTTTGCTTTTGGCAACCTATTTCCGCCGCAGCGGCATTGCTATCATTGTCTTTTTTGTGTACGGGCTGATCCTTGAGTTTGTATTAATGTGGATGTTAAGTAAAATATCCCCGTCATTGCAGTGGTTTCTTCCATTGGAAATTGGTGATGCTTTAATACCCTTCCCGGCCCTTAAGAATTTTTATACCGGCCTGCCCAATACTATGGTACTGATAGCAGGTGCATTGGCTTTCTCCGGGCTTTATATTTACCTTACTGTACGAAAGTATAAGTATGATGATCTGTAAATAACATCAACTTCTTTATTCTCCGGGTCATCAGTTAATTGATGACCCTTTTTTAAAACAATCCTCATCCGGAACAAACTGGTAACAGTCATCGCAGTGATACCACTTTGCAAAATAAATTTCCCTCACCGGCCAAAATAAAAACCCCCTGATAAAAATCAGGGGGAACAACTAAAAACACTAGCTATTGTAGTGGCTTCATCGGAACGAAATCATTAATCGGGTTTCTTCCCGTCCAAGAAGGTATTGATCGTACTTATTTGTGTCTGATTGTTGTGGTCCGTTTTGACCTCGTAGTTGCTGTAGAAGTTTTCCACCTGGGAACTATTGTTGTATAATTCCATGTTGCGGCGGATGTAAGCCGGCACGGTTTCAAACTCATTATTCGGGTCGTTTGCATTAACGTTGAATGACAGATTACGTAATTTCTGTAAACGTTCTGCTGCCCTACGTTTTTGCTCCTCTGTTTCGTCCGGCATCGCCGGATCCTCAACTTGGGTGGCTAAAGGTGGTTGAGCTTGATAGGCCATAGGCACATCCGCCGCAGGAATGTCATCCCGTTCAACAATCTGCATTTGCAACTCAAGGAGTTCTTCCTCTTCATTGCCCGAGATATTTTTTGAGGGGACCGGCTCTTCGGCAGAAGGCATTGAGGTGGATACCTCTGCTTTTGATTCTGCGTAGATATTGGATGGTCTGGCCAAATAACCTCCCGCAGCTGCAGGCAACGGGCTGGTTGTACTAGTACTATCTTTCATGCTGAGCTGCAGCTCAGCATTTTTTTCTTCTTCGTTCTTAAAAACCGGGGATAAGGTTTGCGGTTGGGCCACCGAATTTATACTTTCAGTTTTTACTGTCGTTAACATTTTGTCAACAGTAGTTGTACTGCTATTATTTACAGTAGTATTACTAAGTATTTTTTCTTCCAGCTGCAATTCAAACCGTTCCATGATGGGTTCCTGTTCTTTAATATAAGAAGAGGGCGCACCAGCCATATCATTTACCGATGGCATGGGAGATTCCATTAATGGAAATTCATCCACCAGCCTTGGAGCCAGCAGGTCTTCCTTTACGGGAGTCGTCTCAACAATAACAGGTTTTTGCTCCACAACCGGCTTTACTTCTTCCTTTATTACAGCTTTAGCCGGAACCGGCGTTTCTTCTGTTTTACCCAACACCATCACAATTTTCTCTTCCACTTTAGGCTCTTCCTTTTTTGGTTCTGCCTTAGTAAAAGGATCCTTGTACTGGAAACCTGTTGCGATCAGGGTGATACCCAGTTTATTGCCAAGTGTATTATCATAGCCCATACCGAGGATCACATCAGTTCCTTCGCCAGCCTGGCTCAATAAATAGTTCTGGATCACTTCTACTTCATCCATCGTAAACTCGTGCTCACCTTCTGCAGAGTTGATATTGATAAGAATCCACTTGGCCCCATGTATATCATTGTCATTCAGCAACGGGGAGTTCAGGGCTTCTTCAATTGCTTTTTGAGCCCGGTTTTCACCGGCCGCTTCGGCATTACCCAAAATTGCAACACCCCCGTTTCTCATCACAGTACAAACATCTGCAAAGTCTACATTGATCTGGCCGGTGCTGTTGATCACATCCGTTATACATTTGGCTGCGGTTGCCAATACATTATCAGCTTTTTCAAATGCTTCCCGCATTTTCAGGTTGCCAAACTGGTGGCGCAGTTTATCATTGCTGATCACCAGCAAAGTGTCTACATAACCTTTCAGTGTTTTGATACCCTCTTCTGCCTGTTGCTGGCGTTTCTTCCCCTCGTAAGCAAATGGTGTTGTAACAATACCAACAGTCAGGATACCGAGGTCTTTACAAATTTTTGCAATGATGGGCGCTCCGCCTGTTCCTGTACCACCTCCCATACCGGCTGTAATAAAAGCCATTTTGGTATTTACTTCCAGGATACGTTTGATCTCTTCAAGAGACTCTTCAGTAGCCTGGCGGCCAATATCAGGATTAGCGCCTGCCCCCAGTCCCTGGGTAAGGTGCGGGCCCAGCTGCACCCGGTTGGGTATGCCACTATTGGCCAGAGCCTGTGCATCGGTATTGCATATAATAAAATTGACACCATCAATCTGCTGGCTGAACATATGGTTCACCGCATTTCCACCCCCGCCCCCAACGCCGATCACCTTCAGTATGGATGATTTTTCTTTCGGCAGATCAAAATGAATCATAATCGTTGAATTTAATGAAGCTGTTCATCAGTCACAGCTTTATGTAGTAATGGGTTAGTTATTTCTCAATGCAATTCTTCCGGATCAGAGATGCTTATCTTCTTCTTCTTTGAACAGGTCGATAATACCATCTTTGAATTTACCCCAGAAATTACTGAGCCCGCGGCGCTGCTTTACCCTTTCAGCAATCACGGCCTCTTCTGTTTCCACGGCAGTTTCCTCTGTCACTTTCTTTAAACCATCCGGCACTTCCACCTTCTTGTATTCCTTCTCAAACTGCTTGCGGTTGTGTTCGTAATCATCATACCCTTTCAGGATAAGCCCGATACAAGTTGAGTAGGTTGGTTTCGCCAGCTCCTCTATATGACCGGCAGCCAGATGCTCATTCGGAAATCCAATCCGTGCAGGCAAGCCGGTTACATATTCTGTCAGTTGTATCAGGTGCTTCAGTTGTGAGCCACCGCCGGTCAATACCACACCGCCATTCAGCGCTTTGTTATCCAAACCCACCTGCTTCAGATGATAGGTAACAAAATCCATGATCTCACTCATTCTTGCCTGGATAATATTCGCAAGGTTTTTTACACTGATCTCTTTTGCCGGCATACCCCGCAGGCCGGGAATAGTGATGTAAGCATTCGCCTTAGCTTCATTGGCCAGTGCAGAACCAAATTGCACTTTCATCGCTTCGGCCTGCGTCTTCAGCACGCCCAATCCTGTTTTAATATCATTGGTGATATTTTCACCGGCGAAAGGAATTACAGCTGTATGTTTCAGGATTCCTTCATAGAATACTGCCAGGTCAGTGGTACCACCACCAATATCCACGATTGCCACACCAGCTTCCAGGTCTTCCTGTGCCATTACAGCAGAAGAGGAAGCCAAAGGTTGTAATACAAGATCTTTGGTATGCAGACCCGATTTCTCCACGCTGCGGTTGATATTGCGGATCGCATTCTTATCACCCGTAATTATATGGAAATTCGCCCCGATCTTGACTCCACCATACCCGATCGGGTTAGGGATATTCTGAAAATTATCCACGGTGAATTCCTGTGGGATCACATCAATGATCTGGTCGCCGGCAGGAATATAGGTTTTGTACTGGTCATCGATCAGCTGATCAATTTCCTTTTGTGTGATCTCTTCATCTGTCTTCTGGCGAACAATATCACCTCTAGTTTGCAGGCTCTTGATGTGATGCCCTGCAATACCCACATACACTTCATTTACTTCCAGGTTCGGGTTAGAAGCAAAACAATTGTCTAATGCTGTTTTGATAGCTTTGATCGTCTCATCAATATTGAGTACCTGCCCGTGCTTCACTCCATTGGAGTTGGCTTTACCAAAGCCCAGTATTTCCAGTTTGCCGAATTCATTCTTTCTTCCGGCAATTACTGCGATCTTGGTTGTTCCGATGTCCAGACCGACAATAATGGGTTGTTCGTTGTTCATAAATGTTGTTTTTAGTTGTTGTTTTATCGAAAATTTTTATTGTCCAATCTTCAGCTTTCTTGGCATCTTCGTTGCTGCGCCTGCCTGTCCGGCAGACAAGCTCCATTCATCTTCCGGCTCACTGCTCATCCCTACTAATTACTCCTCTTCGGCATCACTGCCTTCGGCTCCCGCTGCACAGGTTTCGGATCCTGACCATTTTGTTTAGGTCCGGTTTCAGAAAGTTTCAAAGGGTTGGGATTGGGGCCATCATCATTTATGGTGGTTGTGGTGGCATTTAACGGTATATCATTTTCACCGGACGGGTAAGGTACCGGCTGACTCATGGTCACCCTTGCTACAGTATCATAATTCATATCACGGGCCTGCTGTAATAATTTCTCAACATTTTTTCGCAACTGTATCGAATCAATCTTTGTCGCATAACCTTTTACCCCAACCACCTGTCCTGCATACTGCACATCGATAATCCTGTATTTATCAAACCCGGTCTTACTCAGAATGTTTTTGTAGAACACGAACAACCTGTTGAATTTGGCTTCAATATTATCCCCTTTACCAAGCTTCACCGTATGATTGCCCACCACAGGTATCATTTCAAACTCTCCTGCGGTATTAATATCTATTTGTGCTACCTGCGCTGTCCAGAATGGATTTTTATTAATAAAGCCTGCCGTTACAGCAACATCCTGCAATAAACTGCTGTCCCCGGCTGTCATCCGTTTCATCCTATCCGGGAAACCGGTAAATACCGGAACATCAGCACTCATCTTCTCTGATAATGGTATTTTCTTTTTTTCACTGTCGATATAAAAAGATGTACCTCCGCTTGTAAATATTCTTGCCACAGGCTCCCTTTCCAGTACTGATACATGCAACACATCTTTATTGTCAAAATAGAGCTCTGCGTCTTTGATCCATACATTCTTTTCCAGCAATTGCTCCAGTTTCAGCAAGTCGAAAGAAGACATGGGCTGGCCTTTAATATTTCCTTTTGTTCCGGCAGAGAGCAATTTCAATACATCTTTCTCATCGACAAACAGGTTTCCTTTTGCCCCGTTGATGCTGATCGTATAATCCTTACAACGTTCACTTTTCTGCTGCCGCATAGCCGCTGCCAGCAGGGTGACCATACCTCCGCCGATCAGCAACCACATGCTGACAACCAAAACTTTCCGTATCGTCTTTTTTGTACCCACTTTTATTTATACCGCTTTCAGTATTTCTTTAATTGGCTCAATCAATGTATCTATATCTCCTGCGCCTGCCGTAATCAGCACTTCGCCAAAATCCGTATTCACCGTTTTTGAAAAATCCCGCCTCACCCAATCCAGTATTTCGTTTTTATCCATTACTTTTTTATACGCACTCTTCATTCCTGCCAGTATCATTTCGCTGTTCACGCCTTCCACCGGTAATTCTCTTGCCGGGTAAATGGGCAACAGGATTACTTCATCAGCCATATCCAGTACTTCTGCGAACCCGCCTGCATGATCCTTTGTACGGCTGAACAAATGCGGCTGAAAGATTACCGTACATTTTTTCCCGCTGAACAGGGTCTTTGCACCATTGATCAGGGCTTTCAGTTCTTCCGGGTGATGGGCATAATCATCAATAAAAACCAACCGGTCATTTTTGATGATATACTCAAACCTCCTTTTCACGCCCCGGAAATTCTCCACCGCCGATTTGATCTTTTCATTATCTATTCCCAAAAAACTGGCGACAGTTATTGCCGCTATCGCATTCTCCACATTATGCATCCCGCCCATATTCAACCGCACATTATCCAGCATGTTGTCCTTCATCATCACATCAAATTCATAACTGCCATTCATCATCCGGATATTCGTGGCATATACATCTGCACTTTCATTTTGCAGGCTGTAAGTAAGATGTGTATCAGCGCTCAGTTCCTTTCCCCTTTCCAGTCCAAATTTTCTGACCAGCATACCACCCGGCTTTACTCTTTTACTAAAATCAATAAATGCCTGCTCCATCGATGCAGCCGTTCCATATATATCCAGGTGATCTGCATCCATCGCTGTGATAATGGCCACATCCGGGCTTAATTTCAAAAAACTCCTGTCATATTCATCCGCTTCTATCACACATACATTTCGTTCATGGCTCCAGAAATTAGTTCCATAGTTAACAGAAATGCCACCGAGAAACGCATTGCATCCGAAACCGGTATCTCTCAGCAGGTGAGCAACCATCGTTGTTATCGTTGTCTTCCCATGGGTCCCTGCAATACAGATATTAAAAGAACTCTCTGATATGATCTGCAGCACGTCACTTCGCTTCACCACTTTATATCCATGCTGCTGGTAAAAGACCAGCTCTTTATGCTCCTTGGGTATCGCCGGTGTATACACCACCAGGTCCACCACTTTGGGGATCAGCTCCGGTTTCTCCTCATAATGAACGGCGATACCACTTGCTTCCAACTCTTTGGTCAGCACTGTTGCAGTTTTATCATAGCCGCTCACTTTTACCCCTTTGGCATGAAAGAACCTTGCAATAGCACTCATACCAATGCCGCCGATACCGACGAAATACACTTCTCCGATCTTGTCAATCCCCCGGAAGGGGGCATTCATAAGGACAGTATTGTCTGGACTAATCATACCCCCCGCCCCTGAAGGGGAGTTGGGCGAATACTTTTTTATTATACTTCTATCAATCAACCTGCTATTCTTATTAAATACTTTTCAAAATTTCCTCTGCAATGCGTACATCGGCATTTATCACACCCAGTACCGCAATATTTTCTTTTAGCTCGTTCTGCTTACTTACATCTTTCGCCAGTTCGATGGTCATAAACACTAATTTTTCTGCTGCTTCATTATCTTTCACCATCAGTGCTGCATTTTTATTTACCAATTGCATCGCATTTACGGTCTGGTGATCTTCTGCTGCAAAAGGATACGGTACAAACAAAACCGGTTTTTTTGCTACACATAGTTCAGCTACAGACATTGCCCCGGACCTTGAAACCACCAGGTCAGCTGCGGCATAGGCGTTCTCCATCTGCGTAATAAAATCATTAACCCATACCCCGCCTTTCCCGGCTGTCCTTTCCTTCGCTTTTTCCGCATAGGGTTTACCTGTCTGCCAGATCAGCTGAATGCCGGCATTCAGTATTTCATCCAACCCTTTATCAATAGCTTCATTAACAGATTTTGCACCCAAACTTCCACCTACCACTAACACGGTTATCTTATGTTCATCCAGTGAAAAAAACTTCAAGGCTTCTGCTTTACTGACAGCTGAATCTGCTATCGCTGTTCGTACCGGGTTGCCTGATACTATAATTTTTTCCACGGGGAAAAACTTCTCCATTCCGTCGGTCCCGGTAAAAACCTTTGATGCTTTTTTACCCAACAGTATATTTGATTTACCTGCAAAGGAATTCGATTCATGAATGAACGTTGGGATTCCTTTTGCCTGTGCAAATCTTAAAACGGGGAAACTTGAATAGCCTCCCACACCGATGGCCGCATCTGGTTTAAACTTTTTAAAGATCGTTCTGACCTCCAAAAAACTTTTTACCAGTTTAAATGGCAAACCGATATTCTTTATCAAAGAGCTGCGGTTGAATCCCGCTATATCCAATCCTTCGATCTTATATCCTGCCTGCGGCACTTTCTCCATTTCCATTTTCCCTTTGGCGCCTACAAACAGGATTTCGATGCTGTCATCAATTTTCTTCAGTGCATTAGCTATTGCAATCGCTGGAAAAATATGACCGCCTGTTCCCCCGCCCGCTATGATCACCCTCTTACCCATTATCTTATTTTATGCCACGACAGGCTGTTCCTTATTACCTTCTGTCTTTTCCACATTTCTTGCCACACTCAATATGATACCAATTGCCAGGCAGGTGAATATGAAACTTGTTCCTCCCATACTTACCAGTGGCAGTGTTACTCCCGTTACCGGAAATAGATTAACCGTCACTGCCATATTCGCTAATGCCTGGATAGCTAACGTAAAGCTCAAACCCAATGCGAGGAATGCTCCAAATGCATAAGGGCATCTTTTAAAGATGCGTATACACCTGTACAGGAACACCAGGTAGATGAATACAATAAAAGCTCCTCCTGCCAAACCATATTCTTCAATAATGATCGCATAAATAAAATCATTATAGGCCTGGGGCAGATAATCTCTTGTTGTGCTGTTGCCCGGGCCAACACCGAGTACACCACCCTGCGCAATGGCGATCTTAGCCTGGTTCACCTGGTACATTTCGTCATTATCAGCAGCTTTACTCCCGTACATAAAATTTTCCACCCGGCTGATCCATGTTTCCACCCGGCCGAAAAGGCCTGAAGATTTCGTACTTACCGCCGTATCCTCATTTCCTGACGAATGCCTCACGACAGCAGACAGGACCAGGAAAACAATCGGGATCATTGCAATACCGATCGTTATTAATATATGTTTGGTACGGGCACGGCCAATAAATAACAACATCAGGCAACTGGCCCCTAATAACAATGCAGTCGAAAGGTTTGCAGGGGCTATCAGTAAACAGGTAACCGCAACAGGCAGCATTACCGGCAGGAATCCCTTCTTAAAATCTTTGATCACATCCTGCTTCTTACTCATCAGCCTGGCTAAGTACATAAACAAGGCCAGTTTGGCCAGGTCAGATGTTTGCATGGTCATATTAATCAGTGGTAACCTGATCCAGCGGCTTCCTTCGTTCATTCTTACACCAAAAAACAGTGTATAAACTAATAAGGGGATACATAAGAGAAAAGCTATCTGTGCCACTTTAGAATAAACAGTGTAGTTAACCAGGTGAGCAAAATAGATCACCATAATACCCACTATTATAAAAGCAATCTGTTTAAACAAATAAACTTCAGTGTTTCCCTTATAGTTTTTATAGGCTAATGAACCGGTTGCACTGTAAACAGCCAGGAGGGAAACAAGTGCAAGCAATACCACCAGCGCCCAGATGACTTTATCACCCCGGGTCTTGCTTGCCAGGTGCCCAAACGGGTTCTGTATTGATTGCTGTATGTTAACTGTTTCCGCCATTACTTACAATTCTCTCACTGCTTGTTTAAACTGGTTGCCCCTGTCTTCGTAATTTTTAAAGAGATCAAAACTGGCGCAGGCGGGGCTCAGCAGCACCACATCTCCTTTTTCTGAAAAATGAAAAGCAGCATGTACGGCTTCCAGGGCGCTGCCGGTGTTTACAATAGGGCTAACTAAATTTCCAAAAGCCTCGTGTATTTTCCTGTTATCGGTACCCAGACAAATAATTGCCTTTACCTTTTCCTTCACCAGGTCAGCAATCAGTGAATAATCATTGCCCTTGTCCACGCCACCCAGTATCAGAACGGTTGGCTTTGTCATACTTTCCAGCGCATACCAGGTAGAGTTAACGTTGGTGGCTTTGCTGTCATTGATAAAATCAACGCCGCGGATCGTGGCCACATGCTCCATCCTGTGCTCCAGGCTTTGAAAATTCTGCACGGCATCACGGATCTTGTCCTTGCGGATATCCATGGTGGTTGCTGCTACGCATGCTGCCATCGTATTATACTGGTTGTGTTTTCCCTTTAATGCAAAATCATATACACTCATAGAGGTAAAGTCTTGTCCTGTTCTTACATACATATCCCCGTCTTTTATAAATGCTCCGTTTGGCAGGTCTCTTTTCATACTTATTGGCAGTTGGTTAGATTGAATATTGAACTTGTTTAGATATTTCATAGTCATTTCATCATCACAGCAGTAAATAAAATAATCTGTTGACTGCTGGTTCATCGTGATCCGGAATTTGCTCCGGATATAATTTTCGAAATTGTAATCGTAACGATCCAGGTGATCTTCGGTGATATTGGTGAGAATCGCAATATCGGGCCTGAATGTTTTAATGTCATCGAGCTGGAAGCTGCTGATCTCTGCCACATACAGCGGCTTCGGATCTTCAGCCACCTGTTTGGCAAAAGAGTACCCAATATTGCCTACCAGTGCACAGTCAAGACCTGCTTCCCTGCAGATGTGAAAGGTGAGTGCAGTTGTCGTTGTCTTACCATTACTCCCGGTGATAGCGATGATCTTGCTGTCGCCTTTGAAACGGTACGCCAGTTCGATTTCGCTGATGACGGGAATGCCCTTTGCCCTGATCTTTTTTACCAGATCATTCTTTTCCGGTATGCCGGGACTTTTCACCACTTCATCAGCAGTAAGTATTCTTTCTTCATCATGCCTGCCTTCCTCGAAACCGATACCTGCCTGTTGCAGTTCGTTACGATAATTTTCCTTCAAAGAACTTCCATCAGAAAGAAATGTGTCATACCCTTGTTGCTTCGAGAGCAATGCGGCGCCCACGCCGCTTTCACCACCTCCGAGTATGACCATTCGTTTGCTCATGCTTCAATACTTTCATAGTCCGGTGTACGGAATCGGGTTTTTCGTAAGCATTAGTTTTACGTAATAACTGCACCACAATTCGATTGGATCAGAACGCCGGTTCTTGACAGGATTGGATAATGGATGGGTTTTTCAGTAATATCTTCTCAAAAGCAATTATCGTCTGTTACCTTAGTTTCAGCGTTGCTATACTTAATATCACACAGAGCACTGTCACGATCCAGAACCGGGTCACGATCTTTGCCTCCGGCAAACCCTTCTTCTGGTAATGATGATGCAATGGACTCATTAAGAATATTCTTCTTCCTTCCCCAAATTTTTTCTTCGTGTATTTGAAATAAGTTACCTGTACCATCACACTCAGCAATTCCACCAGGAATACGCCGCAGAATATTGGTATCAGTAACTCTTTATGTACAATAATGGCAATCGAAGCAATAATGCCGCCCAATGTCAAGCTTCCTGTATCACCCATGAATACCTGTGCCGGGTATGAATTATACCACAGAAAACCTATACAAGCCCCGATCATGGCAGCAATGAAAATGGATAGTTCTCCCAGCCCCGGTATGTACATGATGTTGAGATAATCAGCGAAAAAGAAGTTGCCGCTGGCATAGGCGAAGATGCCGAGACAGACGCCTATCAATGCTGAAGTACCTGTTGCCAAACCATCCAGTCCGTCTGTTATATTTGCACCATTCGATACAGCAGTGATAATAAAGATCACAATGAGGATATAAAGCACCCATGAATATTGCCGCAGCCCAGCTGGCAGCAATTTGGTATAATTGAACTCATGTGTCTTTAATAAAGGAATAGTTGTGATTGGTTCTTTTGTTATGACAAAATGTTTTTCCCTGTTATTTACCATTTTCGTGATCACCGTTGTATCTCCTGGTTTTGGAGTGCCCTGGTATTCTCTCCAGATCGTTACATTACTGTTGAAATAAAGAACAGCGCCAACTGTGATACCCAAACCCACCTGGCCTAATATCTTAAACCAACCGGCCAGTCCGTCTTTATCTCCCTTTTTATAATTCACCCCTTGCTGCTGGGCCAGTTTCTTGGAACGCAGTTTTAAATAATCATCAATAAACCCGATAATACCCAGCCAAACCGTTGCCACCAGCATCAGCACCACGTAGACCGTGTCTAATCTTGCTAATAATAAGGTTGGAATAATAATAGCTGCGATAATGATAAGCCCACCCATGGTCGGCGTTCCTTTTTTACTTTGCTCACCTGCCAGCCCGAGATCCCGGACTGTTTCACCCACCTGTTTCTTTTGCAGGAACCGGATCAGTTTCTTGCCATAGAACATCGTGATCAGCAACGATAACAAAACAGCCAGCATCACCCGGACGGATATAAAATCCATCAGGTTTCTCCCGGGAAAATTGATCCCCTGCGCCTTAAACCATTCAAATAAATGATACAGCATGGCTGGTTATTTACTAGTTGTTTATTGTCTATTTGTCCAGAAGTTCAAACATCTCCCTTACTATCTCTTTATCGTCAAAGTGATGTTTCACTCCTTTTATATCCTGGTATTTCTCGTGTCCCTTTCCGGCAACCAGTACGATATCCTCTGGCTTCGCCAGGCTGATCGCTGTTTTAATTGCCTCTTTCCGGTCCGCAATGGCGATATATTTTCTTTTATACGCCACCGGCAATCCTTCTTCCATATCTTTTATGATCTGCCCCGGATCCTCGCTTCTAGGATTATCGCTGGTGAAAATGGCTTTATCACTATGTTCACAAGCGGCCTGCGCCATCACCGGTCTTTTTGTTTTATCCCGGTCACCTCCACAACCCACGACGGTAATTACAGTTTCAAATCCTCTCTTCAGTTTTTTGATTGTTGCCAGCACATTTAAAAGAGCATCTGGTGTATGCGCATAGTCCACGATCACTATTACTTTTTCTTTTGCCGACACCATATAATCAAATCTTCCTTCAGCACCTGTCAGCACACTCAAGCATTTCAGCACTTCCTGCTTATCTTCTCCCATACACACCGCTGCGCCATATACCGCCAGCAGGTTATAGGCATTGAACTCGCCGATCATCCTGAAGTGCACTTCCTGGTCATTCACATTCATCACCAGTCCGGCCAGGCTATTCTCCAGTATCTTCCCTTTGAATTCAGCCATCGTTTTCAAACTGTACAAATACTTTTTTGCATGGGTGTTCTGCAACATCACTTCCCCTCTTTTATCATCTGCATTGCTGATGGCAAAAGCCGATGATGGCAATGAATCAAAGAAAGATTTCTTCACCCGGATATACTCATCAAAGGTTTTATGATAATCCAGGTGATCATGCGTGATATTGCTGAATAAACCACCTGCAAACTGCAAACCTGTTACCCGGTGCTGGTGCACAGCATGTGAACTCACTTCCATGAACACATGGGTACATCCTTCATCTGCCATCTGTTTCAGCAGCTGGTTCAGGCTGACAGCATCCGGTGTGGTATGTGTGGCAGGCACTATCTTATCACCTATATGATTCTCGACAGTACTCAGCAACCCGCATCTATATCCCAAAACCGTAAAGAGCTTGTATAGCAATGTTGCTATCGTTGTCTTGCCATTCGTTCCGGTTACTCCCACTATCTTCATCCGCTCCGAAGGCTGACCAAAAAAATTATGCGCCATATAACCGGCTGCCGCCGCACTATTCTCTGCCTGCACATAAACAATTCCTCCTTTCTTTTCTGCAGGCATTGTTTCTGCCACCACTACAACCGCCCCGCTACCTATTGCATTTTCAATAAACTTGTGACCATCTGCTGCCACCCCCTTTACCGCTACAAATACAGCTCCCGGTCTCACTTTCCTCGAATCGGTTTGTATATCATTCACATCGATCTCTGTACTTCCCGCAACTGACCGGATCGCCACTTTATATAAAACATCTCTTAATAGCATAACCCCGCTTTAAATCAATTAACTCAGCTCCAATACAACCGTTACTCCCTTTGCCAAAGCACTCCCCGGTGCAACGGATTGGTTAGCCACCTTACCCTTCCCGCTTATTGTTACTTTTAATCCCATGCTCTCTAAAAGACAGAGTGCATCTTTCAGTCCCATTCCTTTTACATTCGGCATCAATTTTTCTCTCACTGTGTTTGTCCGTAATACCGGCTGGTAATTACTGCCCGCATATACACTCGCCCAACTGGCCTGCTGCACTGAATCGGCATACCACATATTGAATGTGCCGAATACCTGCTTTATGTTTTTTGTATTACCGGCATAGAAATAAGTACTGCTATCTTTTTTTGCAGTGTACATTGTTGCGGGTTTCTGATCCACATACGTTGCATAGAGTTTTGTAGCTATTTCCCTGAATACCGGAGCTCCCAGCATGCCTCCATAATGCGCAGCAGCATGTGGCTTCGTTCTGATCACCACGATACAGGAATAAACAGGTTTATCAGCCGGGAAATAACCTACAAAAGATGCCTGGTATACACCGTGTCCGTACTTAATATCTTTATCCCACACATGTGCAGTTCCTGTTTTACCTGCTACGGCAAAAGGCATATTCTTAAAGGCAGGTTTTCCTGTTCCTTCCGTTACTACGGCTTCCATAGATTCCCGGGCTGCTTTCACTACCTCAGGTCTGCAAACACTATTTTCAAGAACTACCGGTTCAAATTGCTTGACAACAATGCCATTACTCTGAATGCTATTGACGAGGTAGGGCTTCATCATTTTACCATCATTGGCAATAGCATTGTATAGGGTGAGTGTATGCAACGGGCTCACATTGATTGCATAACCGAAACTCATCGTCAGCATATTCATCTGGCCTCCCTTTTTGGCATCCAGGGGTGCCAGCCTTGGAGAAGGGACATTTGACAGATCAACCGGGGAACGGACATCCAGATGATATTTATGCAGGTAGTCTTTGAATTCCTTAGGGTTATTTGCAAATGCTTTATATGCCAACTTGCTCATACCGACATTTGAGCTATGCGCAAAACACTCTTTTACCGTCAGAATTGGTTTTGGAGAACGTTCCGCATCGTTCACATTCCTGTTACCGACAATCATCCGGCCTGCACTTCCCACTTCCACTAATTCATTCAATGTGGAAGATCCTTTTTCCAGCACAGCCAGCAGTGTGGCAAGTTTAATCGTGGATCCCGGTTCGGTTACCCGCAAAGCATAATTATCATCTTCCCAATAACTTCCATCCGGTCTGCGGCCAAGATTAGCAATCGCTTTTATTTTACCCGTCTTCACCTCCATCACGATACAGGTTCCGTATTGCGCCTCGCTGCTCTCCATCATCCGCAATAAGGCATTCTGTGAAATATCCTGTATGTTCACATCGAGTGTTGTGAAAATATCTTTCCCGTTTTCGGGTTCAATCTGGAAACCTTCCACCGGTACAGCACCTCCGGCAATATATCTTACAAGACGCTGCCCTTTTTGCCCAGTAAGCAAGCTGTCATAAGCTTTTTCAAGACCAACATTTTGCTTTTTCAGTTTACCGTTACTGGCCACATGTTCTCTTGATAAGCCAATGGTCCTGTTGGCCAATAATCCAAAAGGAGAAATCCGCTTGCTATTCTCTTCCACGATCACCCCGCTTTTGTTTCTGCCCAGCTTCACTAAAGGAAAATTGCGGAAGGCTTTGTAATCTTCAAACGTCATTTTTTTGCGGAGGGAATAATAGCGGTTCTTGCTTTTATAAGCAGCCTGTAATTCTTTTTTGTACTGGGCAGTTGTTTTATCACCGAAATAACCCGCAAGGGAAATTGCAAATGAGTCGATATTCTCCTTAAATATTTTTCCTCCCTTATCCCTCAATCCGTCCGCCTGGAAATCCATATAAATGTCAAAGCGGGGTAATGAAGTGCTCAGCATTTGCCCGTCTTCGCTATAAATTGTTCCCCTGTCTGCATCCAGCTCCTGTATTTTCTGGTGCATACTGTCGCTCATGCTGCGCCAGTGTTCGCCCTGGAAACGCTGGATATAAAAAGCCTTACCCAGTACCAGCAAACTCAGCACAACCATGCCAAGAAAACTGAGGTAAACCCTCCACAATATGTCGCGTTTTACTTCCACTGCCTTTTTGCTTGCCTTAGTTGTTATTATAGTCCTTCATTAGTTCGTCATGGCGCTGTCCTTCAGCACCACGGGCGATTGCACCAGTTCCTTTAGTCCCAGCGGTTCTACAGCCCTTACCAATTCACTTTGCTTACTGCGAAACATCACTTCGCTTTTTACAGCCTTATATTCCCACTGCAGCTCTTCCACTTCTTTAGCTGTTTTATTGATACTGCGTATTGTTTTATCAGCTTTGTGCCCGTTATAGATATAGATCACCGCCAGCAAAGCAAGAAATAAGAAGAACGGCACCTGCTTAACTATGGATTGATAATTAAGCCAGCGTTTCCATCCGGGTTTTTGTTGCTTTTCACTGGCGGGCAATGCTGTTACTTGTTCCTGCTGCATGAAATAAAAATTGGTTGTGGTTTTTCGGTTCCTTTAAAAACCTGCCTCGCAGCAGGGGTTGATTTCAAAGGATATAGATTTTCCGTTTTTTTATATCCTGGTGCACATACTAATGAGCGGACCGGTTATTCATTCTCATACCAGCATCACCTTTTCAGCCACCCGTAATTTTGCACTCCTGGATCTTGAATTTTGCTTCATCTCCTTTTCCGCAGCCACTACCGGTTTTTTAGTAATAATTTTTAACGCATTCGCCGGCTCATCATTGATAAAGGGATTCGTATCCGGTTCATCAAATGTGCCGCGACGAAAAAAATTCTTAACCAACCTGTCTTCCAGGGAATGAAACGTAATAATGGCGACCCGGCCTCCGGGCTTTAACAGGGCGGGAACCTGCTCCAGCATTTCTTTCAATGCACCTAATTCATCGTTCACTTCAATGCGTAAAGCCTGGAAAACCTGGGCGAAGTACTTATTGGGGTTTCCTTTCACAATTTCACGGAGTGCATTCTTAAAACTTTCAATAGTCTTTAATGAGGTGCTGCTGCGGACCTGCACAATAGTTTTGGCTAAGGTCTTTGCATTCGTCACTTCTCCATACTGTTCAAACAACTTATGCAGCTGCTGTTCCGTATAGGTATTAACCACGTCAAAAGCAGTAACTGACTGGCGCTGGTCCATCCGCATATCAAGGGCAGCATCAAAACGGATCGAGAACCCTCTTTCTGGTTCATCAAACTGGTGACTGCTGACTCCCAGATCGGCCATAATACCATCCACGGTGGTAAACTGATGCAGCCGGAGGAATCGTTTCAGGTGGCGAAAATTATGCGGAACAAAAACCACACGATCATCGTCAGGCAGATTCTTCCTTGCATCTTCATCCTGATCAAACACTACCAGCCTCCCCTTTTCACTTAATTGGGCGAGGATAGCTTTTGAATGACCACCACCACCAAATGTGCAATCCACATAAACACCATCGGGTTTGATGCGCAGGCCTTCCACTGTTTCTGTCAACAGTACCGGTACGTGGTATTCAGCGGCTGATTCGTTAACGGGCTGGGTTGATAAGTAATCGGCAGGTATTTTATTATGCTTACCCATACTTTTCAACCTTTCAGTTTTTTAACTTGTCGCTATCACCTGCCATCACATCTTTTGCGAGACTACTGAATGCATCCGGTGAGAATGATTCAAAGAACTGTTTGTACTTATTACTATCCCAGATCTCAATTTTATTGACCGCTGCCACCAGCACAATATCTTTTTCCAACCCGGCATGATCCTTCAGATTGGGCGGCACCAGCAAACGGCCTGCGCTATCCGGCTCCACGAATGTGGCCCCGTTCAAAAAGTAGCGCCGGAACTCCCTCACTTTCGGGTCGAAGTCGTTCAGTTTGCTGATATCAGAAAAGAGCGGTTCCCAGTTTTTTACCGGGTAAAGAGCCAAACATTTCTCAAATCCCCTGTTAATAACAAAGCGGCTATCTTCGCCTTCCGGCAGCTGTTTTTTGAACCCAGCCGGGAGGAGGAACCGCCCCTTGGCGTCCAAAGTAGCCTCGAATTCTCCGAGAAAGCCTGTCATTATCAGGGGTTTGAGTCAATTTTTGATTAATTGACACAAAATAACACATTTTCCCACTTGCATGACAAATTTTACTGTTTTTATTTTTTCCACAAACCAGCTTAAGCTGAAATCCTTTACAGTAAAGGATTTCGTTTGATTTTGCCTCCCAAGCTCACTTTTATCGGTGAGTTCAATGTGGATTAAAGTGAATAAGATGGGGATAACCGTAAAACCTGGCTGTTTTCCCTTCTTGTCTCTATATTTAATAGTATGAGGAAAGCTGCCAGAGTCATTCTGATTATAGGTTTTGCAACCAGCATTTCAATATTATTGATTGGCTGGCGACACCCAGTTTTTTTTAAATGGCTATCAGGAACTGCGAAATGTATTGGGAAACCAATCAAAACGAAAGTTTATATTAATTCCATCCTGAACAATCATACATCTGTCTTTAAAGTTGGCACCTATTACCTGGTCCATTTCAATAATGCCGATCAGTTTTCCCGGGTAAGATTTTTAAGTATTCATAAAGATCGTTCTGTAATAGGATTACCTTCTGCTGTTGGAAAAAGAGATTACGATATTATTGGCGGATACCTTTTTCAAAGTGAAACAGGCAGTAAGTTCTCTGATATCCGTGACGATATGAAAGGATTTGATTTTGATCCCGGATTGAGTTTTGCAGAAAAGAGTATTCATTTCAGAATCCCTGCTGCAAATAATGATACTGGTTCCGACTCAATAAGAATTGAACTCTAATTGCTTTATTTTTGTTCCCATCAACTGCGACAGTTAGTCGCAAAACATATGCACCCCAAATATCTTTCCATAGAGGATTTTACTTATCTGCTCCCGGAAGAACGTATTGCCGGCTACCCCCTGGCAGAACGGGATGCTTCAAAACTGCTGATCTTCCAAAACGGTCAGCTAAAAGATGATACATACCGCAATATTGCCAATCATATACCTGCCGGCTCACTGCTGATCTTCAACAATACCAAAGTAGTGGAAGCCCGGCTGGTCTTTCAAAAACCAACCGGGGGAGAGATTGAAATTTTTTGCCTGGAACCACATGAACAATATCCTGATATTACCACGGCCATGCTGCACCAAAGAAAAGTTCACTGGCTATGCCTGGTGGGCGGAGCTTCCAAATGGAAACACGGGCAGGTATTAAAAAAGAAAGCAGCAAAAGACGGAAAAGAAATAATACTGGAAGCAACCTGTATTGAAAAAAGAGCTGATTGCTTTGTGATTGAATTATCCTGGTCCCCGGCTTCGTTAAGTTTTGCAGAAGTACTGCATTATACCGGTGCCATTCCATTACCTCCCTATATAAAAAGAGCTGCTGAACCGGATGATGCGAACCGGTATCAAACCATCTATGCGCATTTCGAGGGTTCCGTAGCTGCCCCAACGGCAGGTCTTCATTTCACCAATTACATTTTCCGGCAGCTGGAAGAAAAGAACATCCAGACCGGTTTTGTTACCCTGCATGTCGGGGCCGGAACCTTCAAGCCTGTAAAAGCAGCAACCATGGAGGAACATGAAATGCATGCGGAGTTCATCGAGATAAATAAATCGCTTGTTGAAAATCTTATAACCAACCCGGAAGAAAATATCATAGCCGTCGGCACCACTTCCCTGAGAACCCTTGAAAGCCTTTACTGGCTGGGGGTAAAAACAGTTATTGATCCTGCAATCCTCCCGTCAGCGTTAGCGCTTACACAGTGGGAAGTATATGAACTTTCAAAGTGTAATGTTCCCGTGAAAGAGGCATTACCTGCTTTGATGAATTGGATGGAACAGAGAAATATTGATCATCTATTGACAAAAACGCAGATTATTATTGCCCCGGGATATACAATGAGAATTGTCAAAGCGCTGATCACCAATTTTCACCAGCCAAAGTCCACCCTTTTATTACTGGTAGCCGCACTTACAGGGAATCACTGGAGAAATATCTATGCCCATGCATTAAAGCACGATTACCGGTTTTTAAGTTATGGTGACGGAAGTTTGTTGTGGGCTGAACAGGGTTAATTTTTTTTCAGTGGCAACTCTACAATGAATACACTTCCTTTTCCCAATGTACTTTCCGCTTTAATATCCCCGTGGTGAGCCTCCACCATTGTCTTCACATAGCTGAGCCCAAGCCCGAAACCTTTTACATTATGAAGATTACCGGTATGAGCCCGGTAGAAACGTTCGAACACCCTTTTGAGCGTCTCTTTATTCATACCGATTCCGTTATCCTCGATCCGCATGATAAATTTTTTCCCGTTGGATTGGGTGGTGAGCTTCACAAACGGGGGAACATTGTCTTTTGAATATTTCAGCGCATTATCCACAAGGTTATTTACCAGGTTTGATAAATGCACTTCATCAGCATCAATCAGGTCATTGGTTGCATTCAGCAATAGTTCAGCCTTCCCGCCTTTTTCTTCAAGTTGTAAAGTAAAATTTTCAACTACCTCCTTAATGATCGTATGTACGTGTGCAGGTTTCAGGTTAAGATCCACTTCCTGCTTTTCCAGTTGCGAAGCTTTCAGAATGGTTTCTACCTGCCGGTTCATCCGTTTATTTTCCTCCTTGATGATATTATTGAAATAGGTAAGTTTCTCCCGGTCATTTAGCACTTTTTCATTGCGCATGGCATCCACAGCCAGCGAGATCGTAGCTATCGGCGTTTTAAACTCATGCGTCATATTATTGATAAAATCATTTTTGATCTCGCCGAGTTTCTTTTGCTGCAGCATTGTACGAACAGTCAGGTAAAAGGCGGCAATAATGATAATACTGAAGATGATCGCTATAACAAACCGCCATCGCAACGTCTGGAGTGCATACTTGGGATAATCCAGTACCACGACAGAAATGTATTCGTTTGTAGCAAGATTTTCAGATGCCGAACCACTCGGGCTAACAATAGGTGCCCCTTTGGAATAATTGTTAACCGTATCCGCATCTGCTGCTATAAAATTGGGGGTTTGTTTTTCCAGTTCGGTTCCATTCATTACAAATACGGCGAACTCAAACTTGATTTTCTCCAGTTTTACATTTTTTAATGCTTTCCTGATCTTTTCATCCAGTTCCTCAATCGTAAACCTTCTCCCGATTGTCTGAGGGCGTAGAAAATCGGTAGCAAATTCATCGGGAAAAATTTTGCCGGAGGCCGCTGACCGGTTTGGGACTAAAAAGTTACCCTTATACTGTGCCAGCTCTGTTGCAATATTTGCAACAGCTTCATTAACTTTTTCCTTAATCTGCTCCCTGCCAACCAATACCATATTATTTATCCAGGATAACTGGAGCAGGATAAGTCCCACCACCGAAAGTGTGATCAGTACAGTAATAATTGTAAAAGTCCTTTTCAACTGCTAAATGATTAAAGCTGCCTAAGATAAAGGGTTTTTGCTGAACAAAAATTATCTGGCAAAAATAGCCCTGCATCATGGAAAATAGGTAACCTGGGGCTCCTTCCTGCCCTTTTTAACTTGTCTTTAAGCGGGTGGTTTGCCATTCCGGCAAGAACATATTTTCAGAAAAAAGAATTTTCATCCTAAATTGAAGTATGATTGAGCCGGGGCCGGGTATATTACTCATCGCAGATCCCTTCCTGAAAGACCCAAACTTTCTGAGAACGGTAGTTTTTCTTTGCGAGCACAAGGAAGAAGGAAGTTTTGGTTTTGTATTGAACCGGAAACATGAAAACACCCTTGATGAACTGATACCCGGACTGGAAGGTCATATTTTTCCTGTATACTATGGCGGACCTGTACAGCAGGATACCATTCATTTTTTGCATCAATATCCCGGCGATATTCCCGGTGGCGTTGAAGTTTTGAAAGGAGTTTACTGGGGCGGTAATTTTGACAACCTCGTTGATCTTATTAAAAAAGGAGAGATAGACCCCGCACGGATACGTTTTTTTATCGGGTATTCGGGCTGGAGTGACGGCCAGCTGGAAGAAGAACGCAAAGAAAGATCATGGCTGACTGTAAAAGCTAAACGAAGACTGGTTTTTCATCCTAATCATGAAGATATCTGGAAGGAAGCCCTGAAAGAACTGGGCGGTGAATACGAAATGATGATTAATTTTCCCATTGATCCGCAATTAAATTAAATACCTGCAACTTTTTATACCCGCATCGCATCTGCTAAAACAAAAACTAACTTATGAAAAGAGTATTCGTCGTTCTTACATTGTGTTCAACTATCCTTTTATCTTCCTGTGATGCAATCAAAAAAATTGCATCTGTTCTGGCCCCGTCAGAATTTGAAATGGCCACAGGATTAAAAGATGCCTTATCACAGGGCCTTTTCAAGAGTTTTGATGCCTATGCAGATCCCAATGGTAACCCCTTTGTACGTTTTGCATTCCCCGGCGATGCAGCCAAAATTGAAAAAACGCTCCGGGATGTCGGTATGGATAAGCTGGTGGACCAGGTAACGGGAAAATTCACCAAAGCCACTGTATCAGCTGTCAGTGCGGCTAAACCGATTTTCCTGAATTCCCTGAAAGAAATGAGTATCCGGGACGCTGTGGGTATACTGATTACAGATAACACACATGCTGCCACTGATTATTTTAAATCCACAATGACACCTGAATTGATGACAGCGTTCCGCCCAATTGTTGACAGTACCATTAAAACAGAAGGTGCCAATAAAGACTGGAGCAGCATTGCTTCTGTTTACAATAAGATACCTTTCATCAATAAACCATTAGAAAACAGCCTGACAGATTTTATTGCCGCACGGGCTATTGACGGCATGTTTAATGTTGTCAGCAACGAAGAAGAACAGATCCGGACTAAATATGAATTCCGGAAGACAGATATGATGAAGAAAGTATTTGGCTATGCAGAGCAGGAACTCGCCAGGAGAAAACAACAGCAACAGCAGCCAAAATAAATCTGCTGCATTACTGGCCCAGCCATTCTTTAAACCCATTGACTCTTTCCCGGCTGACAACCGTATCGGAATTGGTGGCCGGCAGCAGTTCAAGTTTTAGCCTGCCTCCCAACCAGGTATATACTTTACTGACAGCTTCAATGTTCACCACCAGGTGCCGGTTGACCCTGTAAAATTTATTGGGCTGCAATTGCTCTTCCAGTTGTGATAGATTATTTTCCAGCAGGTACTTATTGTTGTTGAAATCAACCGCATAACAAAATTTTCCATCTGCATAGCAATAAGCTGTGGAATCTGTTTTCAGGTAACTGAGCTGTTGCCCCCTTTTAATCAACAGACGCTCCCTGAATTTTGTATTATTTATTTCGCGAACAAGTTTAGCGATCTGTTCCGAAAACTCATTCTCTTTACCTGAATATAAATTCCTGTATTTTTCAACAGCTTGTATAAGCTCCTTTTCATCAACAGGCTTCAGCAGGTAATCAATACTGTTTACTTTGAATGCTTTTAATGTATACTGATCAAATGCCGTAGTGAATATAACCGGCGACTTAACTTTCGTTTGCTCAAATATATCAAAGCTCAGGCCATCTGCCAGCTGTATATCCATAAAAATAAGATCTATACGATCCGTTATTTCCAGGAATTTTACTGCTGCTTCCACGCTATCAATTTTTTTAAGTATCTCTGTCTCATCACTGATATTTTTCAGCATTCTGGCGAGCCGGTTAGCTGCCGGTATCTCATCTTCGATAATAATAACCCGCATAGCTAATTTTCGATTAAGGGAATTGACACAATGAAATCAGAGCTGCTTTCATCCACATCTACCTGCCCGTTCCCGATTAACTTATACCGGTTCCGGATATTAGTCAGACCGATGCCTGTTGACTCAAATATCTGGTGTTTCTTCTGGAGGTTATTACGGACTACTAGCCTTCCATCCGGTGCTGTTAATTCTATTTTCAAAGGTTTATCTGAAGAAACAATATTATGCTTGATCGCATTCTCCATCAGGATTTGTAAAGAAAGCGGTACAATTCTCTTATCCAGCTTTTCATCCGGGATATCAATAGCAACTTCAAGATTATTTCCAAACCTGGTTTGTAATAAAAAAGCATAAGCCTTCATTACTTCCAGCTCGTCTTTCAGTAAGATACTTTGCTCATCTTTTACTTCCAGAATATGCCGGTACAGTTTTGACAGTTGCTGTACAAAATCTACAGCCAGTTTCGGATTTTCCGGGATAACAGAGCTGAGTGTATTAAGGTTATTGAATAAGAAATGCGGATTAACCTGTGTTTTTAATGCATTTAGTTCGGCCTTCAGGCTTTCCCTTTTAAGTTGCTCCGCTTCTTCCACAGAATGCTTTAACTGGTGTATAAAAAAGATACTTTCGTAAATAGCTATGATCATAATAGTGCAAAAAATCGCTGCGGAATTAGAATGGATAAGAATATCCACCATAGTAATATTTACTCTCTCCTGCCTGAATACATCCTCCGTCAACTTACCGAGTATCAAGTTTGTGATCACTGTATAGACAAGCATTAGTGTAGACTGGAATATCAGCCTGCGCCTTACCTCATTAAAGAGCGGATATCTTCTCCGGCTATAAATCATTATATAGCGGTTACCAAGCCATATGGCTGCAGTAATACCAAAAGTGGCCAGGTAGTTGCCAAGAGTAAGAAAAGGTGGCCGGTTGAACCGGCAGCTAAAAAACACAATTGGGATAATAAAACTTAACACCGGTATGCCGATTGCAATCAGCCAAGCATCATTAAACCCAATTCTGCAATTGTGTTTATCCATAGAGTAAAGTTAGCAAATCAGAATGTGATCATATAGTTGATATTGGGAAAAAAGCCAATCTGGTTAATAACACCTGTTGTTCCATTTTTGGGATTCAGGGTACGGATATAAATATTATCCCTGTTGGTCAGGTTCTGAAGATCCACATACCATTTTTGCGTAGCTTTTTTTCCATTAAGGCTATATGATAATTTAAAATCAAAACGCAGGTAATTATTATTCTGTAACCTATAGGCTTCGTTTTCCCTGAATACAACATATCCTGCCGCTTCTGACGCCATCAAATCAAACGGTGTATACCGTTGTCCGCCGGCCCATGCAATTTTCGTATCGACTCCAAAAGTCGCTTTCTTATTTAAGCTGAATTCTTTGCCTGCCAGGAAATTCACCGCATAGTTGCTGTTAAAAGCTGTATTTCTCCATACATTATCACTGCCTCTGTATTTTGATTCGAATACTGATGTGGTGAAGAGAAAGTAATATCCTCTGTCCAAAAATCTTTCCAGTGTCAGTTCAGCCCCATAATTATATCCTTCTCCTTCATTGACCAGGTTAGTTTTGTCGGGAAAGTAAAAATCGGCTCCTGTGTTCAACATACTGAAGGAGGAACTGGTTTTCTCTACAGCAGCATTGGTTATATATTGCCCGTATACTTCTGCCTTGAGCCGAAGGTGCTTTGAAAATCTGATATCGTATCCCAGTACAGCATGGATACTTTTGACAAAATCAAGCTTCTTATTGGTCAGTTCGGTCTGACCGGCAGTGTTTTTCGTTTCGTAAAAGTACACTTCCAGTGGCTGTGCCTGGCTGTGCAACCCCACCCCGAATGCAAGCGACTGATCGTGCCTAAACTGATATTTAATATTCCATCTCGGTTCAATACTTGTTGTATTATTCAGGGTGAATGTTTGATAATAAATCCCAGCATTTGACGATAACTTATCGGAGAAGCGATGGCTATAGTTGACAAATCCTCTAAGCAATGCAGCATTTTTCTTTGTATCAAAAAAAGTAATCAAAACAGAATCTCCATCGGGTATGTAGTTATTCCGGAGATCTAGTTTGCTAATATCAGCCACCACTCCTGCCGTCAGTTGGTTCTTCGAATTAATTTTCTTGTTCAGGTTATACCCTGCTGAATATCTGATCTGCGTATTTTTTTTGTAAAAAGCTGTGCTATCCGGTTTGATATCATAAAAATTCTCTCTGTATTTCGAGTCCGTTCCTGAAATGGCCAGTATTAATTTCCCGGAAGTATTCGGATTAAAAAAATATGTATGTGTCAACCCGGTTACCCCTGTCAGTGAACGGAATGTTCTTTCCCGGAGGCTGCCATCGTTAGTAGAGTATAAATTATCCTCATCAATGGCATCAAATTTAATATGGCTTTCACCGCCTAATCCAAACCAGGTAAAAGTACCTGCTTTTTGGGTTGGTATGTTAACCTTGAAATTAATATCCTGGTAATAAGGAGTCGCTGATCCCGTGCCTACGTTTAAACCCATTTTTTGAATAGCAGCGATAAGGGAATAACGATAGTTAACCAGAAAGGATGATTTGGTGCTTTTATTCAGGGGCCCTTCAGCCCCAAACTCAAAACCATTGAATCCCATTTGTCCAAGAAATTCATACTTTTCATTGTTACCATTACGCATCCGGAGATCAAACACACCGGCAACCGCATTTCCATATTGAGCAGGGAACGCACTGGTGATAAAATCAGAATTCTTCAGTGTATTCGTATTTAATATCGTAACCGGTCCGCCGGTTGATCCCATCGTACTGTAATGGTTGGGGTTGGGAATATCAATCCCTTCCATGCGCCAGAGCACCCCTGATGGAGAATTACCGCGGACGATAATATCATTCCTTGCATCGTTACTGCCGCTGATCCCGGCAAAGTTTTGCGCCATACGGCTGGGGTCGTTCCTAGTACCAGAGTATCTCACAGCTTCATCCATGCTGAATTGCCTTGCACTAACCACCGCTGTTTCATTCAGAGCCCAGCCCTTCTGCCGGCCGGCTCTTACTGTTACTTCATCCAGCTTCCGGATCCTTTCCGTTAGCTTTATCTCCAGTACCACTTCTTTGGAAGAAGTAATTTCAATATTCCGGATTACTACTTCTTCATAACCCATCAGGGATATATGAATAGTTTGTCGCCCGACAGGAACTTTCCTGAGTTTAAAATTCCCGGATGAGTCTGTTATGCTGCCCAAAGAACTGATGCTTTCTATCGTCACTGTGGCAGCCGGCAGTACATTACCCGATTGTTCATCGACCACAGTTCCTCTAATCGTTTGAACAAGATTTACAGCCTGGGCTCCGGAAACCAACACTATTAATACCAATACTACTAAAAACAATAATTGCTTCATACCTAAAATTTGATTGATTTATGAAGAGCTGGTTATTTAGCCCTGTTATTATATGCTTCCACTGCTTCTTTTAACTGAGACAGATCATCTTTTACAGCATTGGCCCTGTCAATAGCAGGTGTATAACCTGCAAAATTGGCTGCAGCTACTTCCCTAATATTTTTCGTTGAGGCCAATTTCAGCCGCTTATCCCTGCCGTTGTAAATAAAATAATCGCCGGGCTTACCTGTAGTGCCGCTTGAAAAAATAGTTTCATGACCATTATAGGACGGTTTACTAGAGGCATCACTCGATTTCTGTAAGAAACTAAGTTCCCCGTCACAAAGCACTTTAAAGAAATCACCATTGATACAAACGAATCTGATCCCGTCAATTTCAACTGATAGCAATGCGGACCCATCATAGTTTTTTTTAACTCCGCCCGAATCAGTAAATACTACAGATGCATTCTTTCGGATGTTATCTTTAACAAGACCGGTAAGACTGCTTCCATCGGCCAGTATAAGGATAGCTTTTTTAAAACCCCTGGATTTTTCCGGCTGAGCATTAAGCTGTGAGAGAGTGAAGCTCAATAATACAGCCATTAATGTTGTCACAATTTTCATACTGTTGGTCTCAGGTTAGCGATATGCAAAGTGAATGTCACGGCAATACTACCTGTATATTGCTGGCTATACAATCAAAAAAGAGTGAGTTGAAGAAATGAAGGAGTGAACTGAAGAAAGCAGCCGGACCCTTGCCCTGCTCTTACCTGTACTCACTTTTTCACTTACGTAGCTTTCCCTCGTAAAAGCTCTTGCAGATATATTGATGCCATACCAAATATGACATTCACCAATATGTTTTGTCAGTGCCCCTGTTGACAAAATTTCTTTTTTTCCGAATTAACAGATACAGGTACATTGTTTGTATATAGCCGGTCAAATAATATTTTACTTATGAAAAAAATGTTTTTAAGCGTACTGCTGATGACAGGAATTGCATTGGCTTCGCAAGCTCAGAAAGGAAGTGTTTTAGTGTACGGAAACCTGAACATCGGCACAGAGAAAGATGCGGCTGACAACAAGTACTCTTCTTTCAGCATTAATCCGGGTGTTGGTTACCAGTTTACCAATAACTGGACCGCAGGTATTACAGGCGGATACGGAACAACCAAGTACGATCCTGTAATTGGTAACGAACAGAAAACAAACCAATATGCCATCGGTGTTTTTGGCCGTTATACTCATTCCCTGGGTAGCATCTTCAGCCTGTACGGACAGGCTGATGTTTTGTACCATGGAAGAGAAAATGCCGGCGGAACAAAATACAACGGGTTTGGCATTAATATCACCCCGGCCGTCCAGTTAAATGTAAGCAACGGGTTTGCGCTTAACTTCGGATTTGGCGGCATTAATTTCAACACTGAGAAAATGAAAGGAGCTAACGACGGTTCCAGCAGTTTTGGATTGAACTTCGGAGATCAATTCAATATTGGCATCTCCAAAAACTTCATCAGGAAGAAATAAAACAGTTGATTATAGACTTCCTTTCTATAAAAACAGCTTTCATAACTGAAAGCTGTTTTTATTATGAAATAACCCTCTCCATAAGGAAAGGGTTATAATTTTTTCTCAGGCCGGGTAAGTAATCCTGATTATTCAACAGGTTCCGCTCCTTCCACGAGCACAGTTACTTTATTATTTAATACCTCCACAAATCCTCCCTGGATATCAAAATTGGCCAGGTGGCTTTGCTTATCTTTCAGCACTTTTACACGGCCTGCTTTTAATGCACTTACCAGCGGGGCATGCTTGTCAAGCACTTCAAAAGAACCACTGATACCCGGCATTTGCACACCATACACTTCGCCGCTGTATAATTTTTTTTCAGGAGTTAATATCTCTAAATTCATAATGTTGAAATTAACCTTGTGCCTGCGCCATCAGTTTTTTGCCCTTCTCAATAGCATCATCAATATTACCTACCAGGTTGAAAGAAGCTTCGGGGTATTCATCTACCTCACCATCCATGATCATATTGAAACCGCGGATCGTTTCTTCGATGGGAACCAGCACACCTTTCAGGCCGGTAAAGGCTTCTGCCACATGGAAGGGCTGGGACAGGAAACGTTGTACTTTCCTTGCACGGCTTACCACCAGTTTATCTTCGTCACTCAGTTCATCCAGACCGAGGATCGCAATGATATCCTGCAATTCCTTATAGCGCTGCAGCATCAGCTTTACCCTGTTGGCGCAATTGTAATGGGCTTCACCAACGATCAGCGGGCTCAGGATCCTGGAAGTAGAATCCAGTGGATCCACCGCCGGATAGATACCTAAGTCAGCGATCTTTCTGGACAATACGGTTGTTGCATCCAGGTGAGCAAAGGTTGTTGCCGGAGCCGGGTCAGTCAAATCATCCGCAGGAACGTAAACCGCCTGAACGGAAGTGATAGAACCATTTTTGGTAGAAGTGATCCGTTCCTGCATGATACCCATTTCGGTAGCCAGTGTGGGTTGGTAACCCACCGCTGAAGGCATACGCCCCAAAAGGGCTGATACTTCAGAACCCGCCTGCGTAAAACGGAAGATATTATCTACGAAAAAGAGGATGTCACGGCCTTTACCCTGTCCATCACCATCACGATAGTATTCTGCAATGGTCAGTCCGGAAAGGGCAACTCTCGCACGGGCACCGGGAGGTTCGTTCATCTGTCCGAATACGAAAGTAGCTTTTGAATCCGCCAGTTCATTCATATCCACTTTGGAAAGGTCCCAGCCACCTTCTTCCATGCTATGTTTGAAAGCATCACCATACTTCATGATACCTGCTTCGATCATTTCACGCATCAGGTCATTCCCTTCACGGGTTCTTTCTCCCACACCCGCAAACACAGATAATCCAGAATAAGCTTTGGCGATATTGTTGATCAGCTCCTGGATCAATACGGTTTTACCCACACCAGCACCACCAAACAGACCGATCTTACCCCCTTTTGCATACGGCTCGATCAGATCAATTACTTTGATACCCGTGAACAGTACTTCTGTAGCAGTACTCAGGTTCTCAAATGTTGGGGGGAGGTTGTGGATCGGGCGGCCACCCGCTTTACTAACAGCAGGTAATCCATCAATAGGATCACCTGTTACATTGAACAAACGTCCTTTGATAGCTTCGCCGGTTGGCATTGCGATGGCAATACCTGTATCGACCACTTCTGTGCCCCGGACCAGGCCTTCTGTACCGTCCATCGCAATGGTACGGACACTGTCCTGACCAAGGTGCTGCTGCACTTCCAAAACCAGGGTATCACCATTTTCCTTTTTCAGTTCTAACGCATTGTAAATTTCCGGGAGTTTGCCATCAAACTGCACGTCAACCACGGCGCCAATGACCTGTTTTACTTTACCAACGTTTGCCATATATAAAGAGAGGGGTTTGTTTCAGGCCGCAAAGGTAAGGGGGGGTCGCTAATCCTCCAATTTGAATATCAAAGATTTTTGAGCTGGGGAAAAGATGGGAAAAACAAGAAAACAGGCCTGCAAACCCCGAAAAAAGGCCTGAAAGCTCCTTCAACTATTTTGTTAATAATCAATTACTTTTCCCGATCAGGAACATAACACCGGCATAAGCGCTGATATGGGAGAATTTTAACCGCCTGTCGTAGTTACTGCCCAGATAAGTAGCTCCTGCGCCGGGCTTAATAGAAACCCGGTAAGAGGGCTCGGCAAAGAGAATGAAACGGGATCCCAGCCTGTGAAATACAGAAGGCCCTAAACCGATATAGGATTCAAAATTTGTTTCTTCACTACCATAAAATGAACCCCTGGAATCAGTAATCGTTTGTTTACCGGCAAGAATTCCCGTACTGAGATTAACAAAAACAGAAGTAGGTTTACCAATCCCGTCTTTTGTAACAGCAAACTTGTAGGCACCTTCAAACTCAATGAATTTACAGCTCAGATTCTGCGTGTAGGAAGTTCCAAAATCATCGCTGGTAAAGCTGGCGGTAAGCTTGCTATGCAATGCAAGCCGTGTAGAACTAAAGGCCTTATTATTTAAAATAACACTGAATGTAAGCGGGGTTACCGAAGTGGTGGTCCCCAGTAAATCATCCGCATATTTATTAACAGAGGCACCCATACCTATACTGATCACTTTTCCAAAAAAGACTCCATCAAGGTCTTTGTATTGGCTATAACTTTTCAATGAATAACACAAGACCAGCAGGAAAAACGCAGGGAATCGAAGTTTCATAATTATTAGTTATAGGATTAAGTCTTTTAATTGACAGGTTTCAGCAAAATCAGTTTATGGGTAAAGTTGTAAGCGGCATCCACAAACTCAAGCATCTGCGGCCATTTGTCCTTTGAAATATTCTTTTGCTTGTATATTTTCTGAATATCAATAGTCAGCGTATTATTTTCCACTTTGGCTGTAGTGATAAAAGAACCGGTTTCATTATCAACATTGGTTTTGAGTTCTTCCACTCCCTCTACAGTATAACCTGCAGGAATGGTCATATTGATCTGCCATTTCAGTTGGCGGGGATAACGGACATCAATATCAAAATTCCGGGTACGTTCTTCCTTCCTGATCTGTAACTGGCCACCCATCAACCCGGGTAAATTGACCAATAATTTTTTCCCGGCCTTCCTGATCTTCTCTCCCACCTGGGCTGTTTCTTTATACATCAATTCCGGTTTTTTAAAACTCCGGCCTTCTGTAACAACCTGGAAATCTTTGTAGTTTACAGAAACTCCGAGGTCACCCTCCATCTGGTCTTTCATATATTCCGGCTTTCTTTCTTTGAACTCCTCTATCAGTGCTTTTTTTTGCTGGTACACCTGGTCCATATATTTTTCCGGTACATTTTCATAATCATCCGGGCCATTAAAAGTCCGGCTGTCATTAAACATATAGGGAGTAAACCGTAAAGCAGAATAAATATTTCTTTCTTTCTGAATACCGGTATAAGCAGTGGTACGTTCCACATTCAGCCATTTTAAAGAAGTATCCACTGTTACAAAAAACTGGAAAAGACTTTTGCTGTTTTCTGATTTCACGTCACTGATCTTCACTGCTTCGGTTTGTTCTTTTGCATTTACCGGCAGCTTATAAGCGTCGTTTCCTGCCATGGTTTCATCCACGTCATATAAGTTAGAATGTTCTGTAGCCCTGAATATGAATTTATTCTTTACCCGCAGGCACCAGGAAAGTTCACTTTCAAACAAAAGATTAGCCGGGGATGTAAGATTATTAGGCGTGGTAACAATGATCTCAGAAGGTATTTTCCGGGTATATAATAATTGTCCGAGTAAATAGCAGAATTGCTTGTCAGAGTAATAAAAATTATTGAACACCTGGGTATGACGTATATAATAATACGCCATCTCGATAAACTTATCTTCCGGCACATCTTTACCTCCGTTTGCTTTCAGTTTTCCCCAAAGCATAGTTGATATGGCATCCACGGAAGCGCCATTGGCACCATAGACCCAGCTACTGCCCACCCCTGTATAATTTGCATATGCCTTCCTGCCAATCTCCGCCATGTCGAATGTATTTTTAATCTGTCCCTTGGTTCCGGCAAATAAATACTTGATCTCACGGCCATCGGTATAAGTGATCTGGAATTTCACCAGCGGCAGCACCATGTACTCATTCACAAAATTCACATCCTTCAATCTTTCCCTGTTCTCATCCTGCCAGGTGTATACATTGAAATCACCGTTTGAAGATTGCTGAAATTCGGGAGCACCATTAATACTCCGGGCTGTAACAAAAGAGTTGTTATCCGTTTCAATAATGATTTTATGCTTCATCACCGGCATCCCTTTCTGGCATAATTCATATTGCGGGTCAAACTGGTAATAAGGTGTTTTTTTTACGTTCAGTGTGCTGCTGGTCATGGATGCGAACTCCAGTATATCACCGGGCAGCAGGTCAGCAACGGGCACTTTATAATATTCATTCCGGTTGCTGACGTTCTGATCAAAAAAACTCTTGAAAAACTCCGGCACTTTATCATTGTCTTCAATACTTACGGCTTTTGTCAGTTGTATTTCCTTTTTAGTACCATCCGGTTTATAGATCACGGCACTGAACCCGTCGAATTTGGAGCTGTAGCGGAAATACAATTCAGAAAAATTATCCACCGCTGTTTTATCCAGCAATTTCAGCTTCATCCGTTTCCGCTCGGTCAGCACCAGGTTTTCTTTACCACCCAGCAGGCCCGATCTTTTTTTATCAAAAAGAATATGTTTTTTATAACCGATCACCACCACGGATTCTTCATTCCATTTGGCCGGAACAGCATTCACAGAAAAATCAGCATCAGCCTCGTTTAATACTTCCCCGGCATTTTCACCCAATACAGTAATAAAATCCTCATCAATGATCTCCTGTGCATGGCTTGTTGTTCCAAGGGCTGCTGATACAATTAAAGTCAGCAATAAGCTTTTCCATTTTATATATTTATTCAGAAAGTTCATAAACTGCAATTTGAAATGATTATTTGGCAACGGTTAACAGGTAACTGTTGAATTCCTTCATTTTTTCCAGGAAAGTTTTCCAGTTGGCCAGGTCTGTGGCAGGAATTACACTGTCCTTAATAGTAAGTGTTTTCTTCAGCTTCACCTTATTTCCCACTACTTCGTAAGCGCCGCTAAAAGCATATCCCGGGTTATCCATTACAAGACTGGCCGGCAGATCAATACACTTTTTGCCGGCAGGAATAGTTAGCTCAATATCATCCTCATAAGAAAAAATACTTTCAAAATCGTATCCTCTTGTCCGCTTGGCACCTGGCATAAAACTGCGAAGGGTCTTTGGGAAAAAATCAATACTCAGGTATTGATTACCACCAATTAGATTGATATTATTGGTCAGGTCAATATCACCTTCCACTTCCACCGGGATTTCCCGGTTTGCCAGATCACTGTTCCTGATATTCGATGAAGTGAGGTTGCTGTTGCCAAATTCAAGCATGTCTTTCAGGAAATCCTGCTGAGCATGTTTCGGCATACTCTGAAACCCGTTGTGAAAATCTTTACGTTCTTCACCTGTCAGCGTAATTTTTGCATGACCTTTCAGTGAGCCTTCACTTAAAACAAGGCTGGCAGTTGTCTTAATTTTATTATCGGTTGCATTACCCAGCGGAACTTTTTTCTCATCAAAGGTTTCACCTTTCTCGATCAGGGCTGATTTCCCCTGTATACGGAATGCATTTTCACCAAATGGTACATACTTTTCTGTACCATCAAGGAAATACTCCTTCCCTTTAAAATACAAGGTTGTGATAGCATGATTGTCCACACACATTACCGGAACACTGTGATCATACGGAATATGCCGGGTGCCGATCCAGGTAAACCGGGCATCATAACCGGCTATTTTCAGCATTTCCGAAAGCAGGTTGGCCATTCCTTTACAATCGCCATATTTTTCTTTGTACACATCCTGTGCTTTTGCAGGTATGTATCCTGAAAATCCATCTTCGTAAGCGATATAGCGGATATTATCCTGCACCCAGTAGTAGATAGCTTTGATCTTTTCTTCATCCGTTTTCTTACCCGTCGTGAGTGTTGTTACCTGCTGCTTTAATGAGCTGACATCATTACCCGCCTGATTATAAAGATGAGAGTACCACGCATACAGATCTTTTGTACCCTGGAAAAGGTTGACCCGTTGCCCGTCGTTATCAAAGGATTTTAGCTGAATTAATATGTGAGGTTCGGTATAGGCGATACCCAGGTCACGGTATTCGCTTTTCACCGCTTCCACATTCTTCACTTTAAATGTGTACAGCGTATATTTCCCGGAAGGAACTTTGGACTTCTCCACTTTAAATTTTCCAAAATTCTTTTCAATAAAAGAAATATCCAGCCAGTTGGGCACTTCAAACTCGATGATTTTTTCAGCTACCGGGAAATACTCATTGAAGAAATTCCGGGTCAGGTATTTGCCATCGGTATATTCATTCTCCCAGGTCAGTTTTGCCATCTTTCCTTTTTGCAAAAACCGGAACGAGTACAATTGCACCCGGCTGTCATCAAAGAATATATTATCATCGGTCACAGACCGGTCAAACCCTCTTTTACCGGTCTGTGAATATTTGCGGACAAATTTATCATAGCGGTAAAATGATTTTAGCCGGATAAACCGGTTGTGAAATTTGTAATACTGGAAGATGGCAATATCTTTTAAACTGATAAATTCAACAGACCCTTCTTCCTTAACGGTTACTACAGGCTGTTTGAATTCATTTTTCCCTTTTTCAAATGTGTATCGCTGGGTCATACTAACCGCAGCATAGGGCTCATCCCTGAATTTACGTTTCAGGGAGAGTGCCGTGGACACATCTTCTTCGGCAACGGTTTGCGACAGGGCAGGAACAGTGCATAAGAATAAAACAGTCACACACGACAAGCATAGTTTATGCATCATTTTCATCTTTAGAGTTAGTTAAATGCTGTACCCGGTAAAGATAATAGCTAACTTTTTCAGAAGAAAGGACCCTAAACAAAGTATTTTATCAGAATTTTCGGAGCAGATGCTGCCTGTCTTAAGCAAAGTAGTACGCCGGATTCTGCTGACCAGCCGGAGCGGTGGAAACGGGTGTTATAAAAACATATCCCTCATCCCTGTAAAACCGGCTGACCTGGTGTGTAGCACCAAAGTGAGTGAATATAAAACCGACATTCCTGTTCGTTTTTGGTAAAGTATCGACGGGTGCATTCCCGTTCTCATAAGGCCCGTCTTCGTAGATCCGGAGATCATCAATAATTAATACATCTTTAAAGCCCCGCCGGCTTGCCCTTATAATTTCGATCTCTTTTTCCAGGGGTAATCTTTTGCCCTCGTTGGTTTCTGCATCATACCTGTTTATGCCTTCTTCAGCTCCCGGGAAATGTGCGTCAAGCCAGAAAATACAGTTACCGTCTAATAAGGGTAATTCCCGTGAAAGAACAGCTGCACTATCTCCTTCTATAATCCTGACATTTTTATATTGCTGAAACCGCTTTTGTGCTGCCATAGCTATACCGGGTATGATCTCAACAGACATAATTCTTACAAAGTTGGCCTGCAAAGCACAGGCTACCGCATCACCTTTCCAGGTGCCTGTCTCCACAAAATTGAGGCAATTATAATCCGCTGCAATCCTGGATAAATTAAACCGGCTGATGGAACCCATTCTGTATTATTTAAACCAGTTCTGTAAAATACTTTTTTTCTTTTTCTGAATGATCAGCCCGATAGAGGTTACGACAAATTCATTCAGTTGCAGTTTCAGGTGTATATCCTGGCGATGCGGAAATGTATCCACCATAAAATCTTCCGGTAACCCCCCCAGTGAATAATCCAGCTCTTCCACAAAATGACCGGAATGGCTGAGTTCCGCCACGAGTTTATCTATATCTCTTTTCCGGAAGATAACAGTATCGGCATCATCAATAGTTTTCTCATCCGAAGAGATGTTAAACTCTGTTGTATGCACTGCCCAGCCGCCGGGCTTCAGTGTCTTCAATTGGTTTTTCAGAAAATCCATCCCTTTTTCGATCGTTCCCAGGTGTTCAAATGAGCAACTGGACCAGTTGAAATCAAATCCGGTAAGATCACCCGGGATATGATTCATATCTACCGGCCTGTAAGAAACATGTTTTTTCAGAATCGTGTCATCACATAGTTTTCTTGTATTTAAAGATTCAATGCCAAAACAGAGCTGGCCAGCATTTGTCCAGCCCATTTCTTTGCCTTTTTCAGGAAAAATGTCTGTAGCTATTATATCACACCCGTACTTTGCAAAAATGGATGGCCCCGGTTCAGTACCGACTGCAAACACCAAACCTTTTTTCCCTTTTTGAATACAGTCCCGTTCCCACAAAGCCTGCATCACCCATACAAACTCCCATTGCTTCCGGTGAAATTTGGGCTTTTCATTCAACTCGCCGCACCAGCGCTGGTACCATTTTGCCTGCATATCTTTTGCCTTGCACAATTCAGATTTCCTTTTTCCTGAATCATATACCAGCGAGGTATTCCATTTCCGCTCTTCCATCTGCACTTTTTTAGTAAAGTGATTGATAAATTTTCAGGTACTCCCCTGCCTTCTCATTCCAGTCAAATTCCATTCCTCTTTTCCTGATTGTATGTTCCATCCCCTCTTTATCATACCGTATCATTCCTTCATAAAAAACCTGCTGCATATGTTCCGGGTCAAATGACCTGAAGTAAAAAGCCGCATCGCCACCGATCTCCGGAAGTGAAGTAAGATCCGAAAGGAACAAGGGTTTTCCAAACTGCATCGCTTCCACCACTGGCGCCCCAAATCC
Organism: Chitinophagaceae bacterium UBA4411; assembly: GCA_002400415.1. Lineage (GTDB taxonomy): Bacteria > Bacteroidota > Bacteroidia > Chitinophagales > Chitinophagaceae > CADEDV01. The sequence goes on along the minus strand of DGQP01000015.1, from coordinate 41,943 downwards.
TTCCGCCAGTGAAGGGTGAACATAGGCCAGACAATGCTGAAGATACCAGCCTTTCTCCCCTTCTGAAACCGGCCCCAGTAAATGTAACCGGTCAGCCACGCCAAGCGCAACGGCGTCATTTTTTATCTTTTCAATATAAGCCGGCTCATCAGGGCGTCCGGCAATCAATAACTCAATTCCCTCATTTTGCAGTAACGGAACCAGTACATGAAAATTTTTTTTGGCATTTACATATCCCATCCCAAACAGGAAAGGCCGGGAAGGCTGGTATGATTGCCTGCTTAATGAAGGTGGCTGCACTTTATGCGTACCATTATGTACAACATAGACCGGCTTATTACCAACATCGCAGTTTTTCAATACATCGCTTTTACAGAATTCAGAAATGCAAACGATGGTATCAGACTTATCGATCAGGGATTGCGTATGTGCCAGGCTCTTTCGCTGCTCCTCTTCCGGCTTTCCCTCATGCAGGGCATTCAGATCATGAATGGTCAGCACTATTTTGGCGGCCGGGTTTCTTTTTTTATCCGGCAAAACCCGGCCTGACTGGAAAGGCGCATGCCAGATATCACATCCTTTTGCGGGCGACCGGAAAAAATTCCAGATACTTTTCTTCTCAACAATACAGTGGGCTGAAGCCCCGAATGAATTCACTTCAGCGGGAGGCACATAAAATGATATACCGGCCGTTTTGTCATCTGCCAGCAACTTCTGTATATAATATCCGAGGTTGAGACAATAATGATATAACCCCGAATCAGGGTGTTTCATCAGGTCGCAGTCAAGTATGATCCTTTTCATTGAAATGAAATCTTGCTGGTAAATTTCTTAGTGGAAGGCGATTGCAGCTTTGTAACCGGAAAAACTAATCTGTGAAATTAAAGGACCGGCAGAGACAAAAAAAATCAGCTTCATCATGCAATGATTGAGTTCATACAGTTGTCAGAAAATCCGTACACAAATTCCCGGCAAGCCCCGGATTTTTTATTCCACCTGTTAATATTGGTTACATGCAGCCGCTCTGTGTGTACATAGGATTTGACGGACCCTATCATACTATAAGCAAATTCGGCAACCAGTAAAGGGAATGATTTTTGAAGCCTATTTAAACACTCAAAAACCGGAAAATGAGAAAAATCATTTTTGATTGTGAACGAATGAAATACCCGGATACCGGTCTCTACCATTATTGCAGGAACCTGGGCAAATACCTGGAAAAAAATATTAACCTCCGGCAAGAGCAGTTATATTTTTATACTCCCCCCGGTGAACAGGACTGGTCATATAGTAATGCCAACCACATCACACAAAATCCGTTACACAAATTCATACTTCCCTCCTTCAGCTCCTTTGATATCTGGCACGCCACGTACCAGAATACGCATTATATGCCGGTACTGAACAGGAAGATTAAAGTTGTTCTTTCAGTCCATGATCTTAATTTTTTGTACGATGAGAAAAAAACGGCTGCAAAAAAACAGAAATACCTCCATTACCTGCAGAGCCTGATCAACCGGGCCGATGCTATTGTATGCATTTCTGAATTCAGCAGGAAAGATGTGCTGCAACATTGTGATATTAAAAACAAACCTCTGTATGTGATCCATAACGGGTCTAACCTGCTACTAACACCGGGGCTGACAGCCAAATCTTACAAACCCCGGAAACCTTTTCTGTTCTCCATAGGAGTTGTGAACAGGAAAAAGAATTTTCATGTATTGCTCCCCTTATTAAAAAATAATACGATGGAGCTGCTTATCGCAGGGAAGAATGATGACACTGACTACCGGGATTTCATTGAAAAAAGGTCAAGAGATTTGGGGGTGGAAAAAAATGTTCGCCTGTTAGGGCCGGTTTCGGAACCAGAAAAATCCTGGTATTTCAATAATTGCAGGGCTTTTGCTTTTCCTTCTATTTCAGAAGGCTTCGGCCTTCCGGTAATCGAGGCGATGAGCTGTGGAAAACCCTTGTTCTTATCCGACAGAACCGCCTTACCCGAAATCGGGGGCGATGCCGCTTTCTACTTCCGTGATTTTAACGCAGAACATATGCAGCAGGTGTTTATCAATGGAATGGAAAAATACACAATCAGCGGATTAAGCGAAAAAATCAAAGAAAGGGCACATAGTTTCTGCTGGCATAAATCAGCTGCCGGGTACCTCAATGTGTACCGGTCGCTTTATTAAAATATATTTGAGAACAATTAGCAATGAAAGTATACCGACGTCTCCTCGCTTATGCCCGGCCCTACCGGTGGTTTGTGATCCCTTTTGCATTTTTTACTTTACTGGCAGTTGTGTTCAGCATATTCCAGTTTGCGCTCATCATTCCTTTACTGAATATATTATTTGACTCCGGCCCGGGTACCGAAACACTGAAAGCCCCGGCATTTTCTGTCTCAACCGGATTCCTGAAAGATATTTTTTATTACCAGGTTTACCGGCTTAAAGCCATCAACCCTGCTTATGCTCTTTATTTTATCACTGCAGTAATTGTTTGTTCCGTTTTACTGGCAAACCTTTTCCGTTACCTGGCTCAACGCACCCTGATCAGTGCCCGGACACTACTGGTGAAAAGAATCCGGGAGGCTTTGTTTGAAAAGATCAACCGCCTGCACATGGGCTTTTTTACTAAAGAACATAAAGGCGACCTGATTTCAAGAATGAATTCCGATGTATTCGAAATAGAGGGAGTGGCTGCCAGTTCCCTGGAAGTATTGATCAAAGAACCTTCCATGATCATTGGTTTCTTTATTGCGTTATTCACCATCTCCGCGCAGCTCACATTGTTTACGCTGATCATTATACCGGTTTCCGCTTTAGGCATTGCTGCCGTACAACGAAAATTAAAGAAAGATGCCAAAGATGCCCAGGCTTCTATTGGCCGTTTACTGACCATTATGGATGAAACCCTGACCGGTATGCGTATCATACGGGCCTTCAATGCAACTGGTTTTACACTGAAAAAATTCAGCCGCGAAAATGATTTCTACCGCAATGCCAGTCTGCAGGGTTTTAAAAGAAGAGAGATGGCACCCGCTTTTTCAGAAGCCGCCGGGGTGATCGTGGTGGCGGGTATATTATTATATGGCGGAAGCCTGATCTTGCAAAACGGGCAAAGTGCAGCAGGCATCCGGGCGAGTGAGTTCATTGCTTTTATTGCCATCTTTTCCCAGGTTTTACGCCCTGCCAAGGCAATGGTGGTGGCCGGTGCCAATATTCAGCGGGGACGTGGTGCAGGGGAAAGAATACTGGAGTTGATCGACAAGCCGGTAGAAGTAAGCGATAAACCAACAGCTGTTGAGCTAAAAGATTTTCATGAAGCCGTGGAATTCTGTAATGCCGATTTTAGCTATTCAGAAACACCGGTTTTAAAAAACATAAGCTTTCGCATTCCCAAAGGAAAAACGATTGCATTGATCGGCTCTTCAGGTGTGGGTAAATCAACCATTGCCGACCTGATTCCCCGTTTTTATGATGTAACAGCAGGGGCTGTTTTGGTGGATGGTATTGATGTAAGAGATTATAAAATGGAATCCCTGCGCAGTGTGATGAGTTTTGTAACGCAGGAAACATTCCTTTTTAATGATACCATCTTCAATAATATTGCACTGGGCCGGCCGGATGCCACCCGGGAAGAAGTAATGGCCGCAGCTGCCATTGCCAATGCGCATGATTTTATAATGCAAACAGAAGACGGTTATCAGACCATCACCGGCGACCGAGGTATCCGTTTATCAGGCGGGCAGCGCCAACGGCTTTGTATCGCCCGGGCCGTTTTAAAAAATCCTTCAATCCTTATCCTGGATGAAGCCACTTCTGCACTGGACACGGAATCTGAAAAGATTGTCCAGGATGCACTCGGCAAGCTGATGAAAGGAAGAACCACCCTGGTAATTGCTCACCGCCTCAGTACGATCCGGGAAGCAGATGAGATCATTGTGCTGCATAATGGCGAAATTATTGAAAGAGGGCATCATAATGAACTGATTGAAATTGAGGAGGGTGTGTACAGAAAACTTACCCGGATGCAGCAAACCGCTTAGCCTTTTCTTTTCATCCCCTGCTTTTCTCCTTTCGTCCTGTTTCCGGGTGCCGTTTGGCTCAAACAATATTATCTTTTAAAAAAATTGATTCCCTTTGTCCGGAATGAAAAGCCCGGTTCGTCATAGCTGCGAACTATCTTTTTAAACTACTAAAACAAGTTTTATGGAAAAATTTATGCTCATCTTTCATGGCGGACAGTTAGATCATTTGAGCCCGGAACAAATGCAGGCCCAGCTCGGGAAATGGATGGCCTGGGTGGACCAATTAAGTAAGGCAGGAAAATATGTATCTGGAGAACCCCTTATACCCGGTGGTAAACTGGTAAGCGGCCCTGCGGGTAAAACGGTAACTGACGGACCTTATACAGAAGGAAAAGAAGTTGTCGGCGGCTATTTTGTGATCAATGCGAAAGATATGGACGAAGCTGTGGCCATCGCCCAGGATTGTCCTGACTACGAATTTGGTTGCAGTACCCAGGTAAGACAGGTCATGAAGATGGATATGTGATATGCCCGGCCAGCCCGCCCATATCACCCAATTAGTCGATCATCTTTTCCGCCACGAATCGGGAAAGATGATCGCTGTTTTATCAAGGCTGCTGGGATTGCAGCGGCTTGATGTGGCGCAGGATATTGTGCAGGATACCTTATTACAGGCGATGAATTCCTGGGGGTTCAATACAATACCGGACCAACCAGCTGCCTGGTTGCATCGTGTGGCCAGGAACAAAGCCATTGATTTTCTGCGAAGGGAAAAGAAATTCCGCGAAATAAGCCCGCAATATGCATATCTGCTTGAGTCGGAATGGACATTAGCATCCACGGTTCAGCAATTCTTTGTTGAGAATGAGATACGGGACAGTCAGCTGAGAATGATGTTTGCATGTTGCCATCCTTCCATACCGGCTGAATCACAAATTGCCCTTACGCTAAAAACATTATGTGGCCTGAATACAGGCGAAATCGCCAAAGCCTTTCTGACCAATGAAGATGCCATCAGTAAAAGAATCTACAGGGCTAAAGAAAAAATCAGGTCCGAAAAAATCGAATTAGATTTTCCCGAAAACGAACAACTCGATAACCGCATTGAAACTGTACTAAAATCATTATACTTATTATTTAACGAAGGTTACAACTCTTCTCATGCTGAAAAACTGATCCGGGAAGATCTTTGCGAAGAAGCTATGCGGCTTTGCTACTTATTAACGCAGCATCCTGCCACGGATACTCCCCGGGCTCATGCTTTGCTTGCATTGATGTGTTTTCAATCCTCCCGGCTTGATGCTCGGCTTGATGATAAAGGGCATATCATCTTAATGAAATACCAGGACCGCAGCAGGTGGTATTTACCGCTGATCAAAAAAGGATATGACCACCTGGATGCAGCAGCTGAAACAACGGAGGTCTCCACGTATCATCTTGAAGCGGTGATAGCCTCACTGCACGCAGCGGCACCTTCTTTTGAAAAAACAGACTGGAAAAGTATCCATCATTTATATGAACTGCTTTATCAGCTGCAACCCAACCCGGTTATTGCCATGAACAAAGCAATCGCTTCGGCCTATGCGGTGAACCGGCAGCAGGCGCTGGAAGAACTGCAGCAAATCAAAGGCCTGGAACAAAATCATCTTTATTATGCCTGCATTGCAGAAATGTACTTTGAGCTGCAGCAAAAAAATGAAGCAAAAGCCTGGTTTCAAAAAGCGATCCTTCATACTTCTTCCCGCACAGAACAGCAACTGCTGCTTGAAAAGATCAGTTATTGCTGAAACGGGTACTTTACTAATTTTGCGCCATGCAATTACTGGAAGTAACCACCCCGCAACTGGCTAAAGAATTTCTCCGGGTAAATACAACGATCAATAAAAATGACCCCAACTATATCCAGCCGTTAGATAAAGACATCAATGATGTTTTTGATAAAAAAAAGAATAAAGCCTTCCGGCATGGTGAAGTTACCCGCTGGATATTAAAAGACAGCAAGAGCAACCTCATCGGCCGCATTGCGGCCTTTGTCAATAAAAAATATAAAAATAAAGGCGATGATGTACCTGTAGGTGGTGTTGGTTTTTTTGATTGCATCAATGACCAGCCGGCAGCTGATATGTTGTTTGACGTGGCCAAACACTGGCTGATGCAAAGAGGCATGGAAGCAATGGATGGCCCGATCAATTTTGGCGAACGGGACCGCTGGTGGGGGTTACTGGTAAAAGGGTTTGAGCCACCGATTTATTGCCTGAATTATAACCCGCCTTATTACCAGCACTTATTTGAGCATTATGGTTTCAAAAATTTTTTTAACCAGGTTTGCTTTGCCTTAAAAACCGCTGAAGTGAACATGCCGAAATTCAGGCAACGTCATGCTGATTGTGCAAAGAATCCTGACTTCTCTTCTTCGCATATTAAAAAGAACCAGCTGGAAAAATTCGCTAAAGATTTTGCCATTGTATATAACAAAGCGTGGGCAGGTCACGGCGGGTTAAAACAACTGGAAGAAAAAGTGGTAGTTAAAATGTTCCAATCCATGAAACCGGTGATGGACGAAAAAATATGCTGGTTTGTATATCATAAAAATGAGCCTATCGGTATCTGGGTCAACCTGCCCGACCTGAACCAGTGGTTCAAGTACCTGCATGGCAAATTCAGTCTTTGGCATAAGCTGAAATTCTTATGGGTGAAAAAGACCAAACATTGCGATAAATTTGTCGGGCTGGTTTTTGGCATTGTCCCGGAATGGCAGGGTAAAGGAGTGGACAGCTACCTGATTGTGGAGGGTGCAAAAGTTATTCAACCGAAGCCTTTGTATGAAAAATATGAAATGCAATGGATCGGGGAATTCAACCCGAAAATGATCAATGTAGCGGAGAACCTGGACACCTACCGCAGCCGCTTACTGACCACTTACAGGTATTTATTTGACAGGACAAAAGAGTTTAAGCCACACCCGATACTGCATTAATTGAAAATGTATGGTCTAAACGAAAGGCCTGTTCATAACCTGCTACTTTTAGCAGCAAAACTTTCTTTATTATTGCACATGTGAGGAGTGTCCCAAATCGTGGCAGCCGACCTCCGGTTTTTGAGTATGGAAAAATTCATCGTTTCAGCAAGAAAATACAGGCCGCAGTTGTTCAATACTGTGGTGGGACAGGCGCATATTACGACCACCCTTAAAAATGCTATCAAAAATGACCAGTTGGCACATGCCTTCTTATTTTGCGGACCCAGAGGTGTTGGCAAAACAACCTGTGCCAGGATATTAGCCAAAACGATCAATTGTGAAAGCAAGACTAAGGATGGAGAAGCCTGCAATAAATGTCACTCCTGCGTTTCATTTAATGAAGGTACTTCGCTGAATATCCATGAACTGGATGCAGCCAGTAACAACTCGGTGGATGATATACGGACACTGGTGGAACAGGTTCGTTTTGCGCCACAAGCCGGAAAATACAAAGTATATATTATAGACGAGGTGCATATGCTCAGTTCCTCGGCCTTCAATGCTTTTTTGAAAACCCTGGAAGAACCGCCACCCTATGCTATTTTCATTTTAGCCACTACGGAAAAACACAAGATATTACCTACAATCCTCAGCCGTTGCCAGATATTTGATTTCAAACGAATCACGCTCAATGATACCGTAGAGCATTTACAGGAAATTGCTGATAAAGAAGAAATCAAAGCGGAAAAAGCGGCTTTGCAGGTAATTGCTCAGAAAAGTGAAGGCTGTATGCGGGATGCGCTGAGCATCCTTGACAAGATCGTCAGTTTTACCAATGGCGAACTGAACTATACCAATACCCTGGAGCATCTGAACATTTTAGATGCTGATTATTATTTCAAATTACTGGAATGTATGCAGCAACAGGATCTTTCCGGGGCCTTGCTGCTGTACGACGATATCAACCGCAAAGGTTTTGAAGGTGACCTTGTATTGAATGGTTTTGCAGAGTTCATCCGCAATCTTTTAGTATGCCGGGATGAAAAGGTGGCCGTGCTGCTTGAAGTAGTCGAGAGCTTTAAAGAAAAATATATTGAAACCGGGAAAAAAGTGCCTGCTGCTGTATTGATCAGTGCATTGAATATTCTGAATGAAGCCGAAATCAATTACAAAAGCGCCAGGAACAAAAAACTGCACGTGGAGCTGGCTATCATCAAACTTTGTTACCTGCAACAGGCCCTTGAACTTACTGCTGATGCAGGCGGGGTAAGTAAAAAAAAACTAATTGAATCAGCAAGACCCGTTGCTTTCCGCCAGATCAGCCCGGTAGAGGTTAAGAATCAAAACAGCACCGGCAAAAAACCCGGCTATGATGATATCAAACTCATCATAGAAACAGGTTCCTCAGAAAAAAATAACGTTTCTGAATCCGTACCGGTATACGAAAAGATTGCTACCAGCAATCTGCAACCCCCAGCCGCAGCAATTGCACAGGTAAAAACAACCGGTAGTAAAATTTCTGCGCTGGATAAAATCCGCAAACAATACCGGGGCAATGGCAATGCCGCAAATGGCAATACTAATCAACCGCTGGAGCCGGAAGCCCTGCAGAGAGCATGGGCAGCATACGTGGTGGTACTGAAAGAAGCAAAAAATCCCGCCGCACAACCCTTTGAACTGGCCCTGCTGCGTGTAAAAGATGAAAATTCATTTGAAGCAGTTACGGCCAATAATATTGAACAAAAATTTATTGAAGCAGAAAGAAATAAACTTTTTCATTTCCTGCAGCAGCATTTACACAACCGGTTGCTGCAATTCAACGTGGTGGTGGAAGAAAAAGCAACGGACCGGCCTCCTGTTGAAATTCCCATGAACGCCAAAGAACAGTTTCAGAAGCTGACAGATCAATACCCAATGGTAAAAGAACTAAAAGACCGGCTGCGGCTCGACCTTGACTACTGATCTATGTATTTTAACTGCAGTTCCAGGATGGACTTGAATTTTTCAAAAAGATAATTATTAACTGCTGCCCAGCTTTGATTACTGATGGTATTTAACTCCAGTAATTCATTATCAAAAAAAGAACTGCCACTGAAATAGGCATAGCTGCTGCTGATAAAATCTCTGATCTTCTTGTCCGTTTCAGGCTCATTGGCAAAAGCATTTAACCCGATCCAGGCATTCAGATTTCTTTTAAACGCGGGTTCATGATTCCCCTTCAGTTCCCCAATCATCCGGTTGATCTCTTCGATGCTGATGGTTTGCCCGGAAAAGATCAGCTGCAATGATTCCAGCATTTCATTAACCTGTTTTAAGAAAGCATCCGCCTTTTTGCGCAGTTCAAAATAAGCAGCATACTTATCCTTCAATTCTGCATAGGCTTCATTGCCGTTTTGCTGTGCCTTCCGGCTGAAAAAAAGAACAGCCTTTTTGTCAAGCAGTGCCAGGTTAGCCTGCATATCTTTTATTTCCTGCTCCAGTTTACCGGCTGCTGTCAATGCTTCTTCTTGTTTAAACTTCCTGCCGTCAAAATCAAAGGTTTTCGTGTCAATTCTTTTGTCAGCAATAGCTTTCAGTGTTTCCAGATCATTGTTTGCCGCATTTATCTTTTTAGACAGTGAGGCATTCTCCGTATTAAAAAGTTCGGCAAAAGCCGGTACCTGCAGGTCAGTGGCTTCCCCATCTTCCGGTATAGTCACCCGGCGGTTATCATAAAATCCATTATAAATATCCGGCAGCGAAAACTGCTTTGCGTCATTTCGCAGTTTTTCTTCAAACTCTTTTCCCTCCACTGTTATTATACCTGCGGGCATCTCCACATTCTCGTATACTTTCCTGGTGAGGCTGCTTTCCAATTCTTCCCTGTTGGTAAATAATACCCAGGCTGAATCAGGCAGTACTTCCGCTTCAACAGCCAGTTGATTCAGGCGTTTCTCCCGGTCTTCTGTAGTCGGGTGAGATGCCCACTGGTCTTTGAAATTAACTCTTGACAGGTTGTTGCTCTGTATAAAATCATCGTTCACAACAGGAAGCCCATGCTGCACCGGCAATTTGAATTGTTCTGCTAAATGAAGTAAGACGGTTGTTTGGTTCTGGTAAATATTATTGCTGATCTTTTTCTGCCGGAACAGGTCATCACATTTTTGCAATGCGATATTATAACCTGAATTAGCCAGCTCCACCCTCCGCAAGGCAGTAACCAGGCTTTTACTGCCGCTGACGCTGGCTGCCACCGCATCTGCATGAAACTCCATCTCTCTTGATAGCCGCATATAATTTTTATTGATCAGTCCGTACATCTGCCGCAATATCCATTGTATGCCCTGGGCAATCTTTGCAGTGATACTGGCAAAAACAGCGAATATTCCATCTAAACTGGCCCAGCCCTGTAAAAAATTAGCATAGCCCCGGTTATCAAAGAGCATGTTATAAATGATCTTATTCACATTGTACACAAAGCTGCCCAGTTTCATACTCCGTTGGGAAAAATGGCCAAATTCATGCGCCATTACAGCCTTGAATTCACTGACATTTAAAGCATTTACCAATCCCAATCCTATTTGCAGGTTCTTTTTCACCGGTAAAAACATACTCCAAAAACCGGAATCATAAAACACGCAGGCATTCACATCCGCCGACAGGTATATTTTTTTGGGGAAAGGAGTTTGCGTATCCTTTGTCAGCTTCCGGATGAAGGCAAATAAAACAGGTTGCCCCTCTTCTGTAATCTCTACAATACCTGACCGGTCATATTTTGATACGGCAAACAGGAATTTGACGAGAAATACAAAAACCATTACTCCCACACCAATCAGCCCCAGCCCTGCGGCAATAGTGATCAGTTTGGGAACATTGATAATAATAGCGATCCCGGCGTACACACAACCGATTACCAATCCTATGGAAAGAATAAACAGCAACAGGTAAACGATGAAAAAGAAAATAATTGACCCCATAACACCTGAAACCTGCTTTTTGAAAGCAACAGAGGGTTCTGTAATAGCGTCCGGCACGTTAACGGGATTGGCAGGATATAAAAAATGAGCTGCTGGCATAAAAAGTACATCAATTAAGTGAGCCTAAAATAGGCAAAACCGCCAGATCAAAAAAGAATGCGGATAAAGAAGGGCTTACCCGCAAAGCCACCGGGGAATTGCTCATTTTACCTTAATTTCGGCCAAAATTCAAAGGGAAATGGCTGAAGTGATCTTAATGCCCCGACTTAGCGATACCATGACCGAAGGAGTGATCGCGGCCTGGCATAAAAAAATTGGCGACAACGTAAAAAAAGGTGACCTGCTGGCTGAAGTGGAAACAGATAAAGCCACGATGGAATTGGAAAGCTATAAAGATGGGACTCTTTTGCATATTGGCATTGATAAAGGTGGCAAGCTACAGGTAAACGACCTGCTGGCTATCATTGGTAATGCCGGTGAAGATATTACTTCATTACTAAAAGAGCATTCCGGTGGAGCAGCAGCACCTGCAAAAAAAGAAGAAGCTCCTAAACCCTCCGCAGCAACCACTTCATCAAAGGTATCAACAGCTACTGTTGATGTTTCTAAAATGGAAGAAGTGGTATTGATGCCAAGATTGAGCGATACCATGACCGAGGGAGTGATCGCGGCCTGGCATAAAAAAATCGGTGATACAGTAAAAAAAGGTGAATTACTGGCTGAGATCGAGACCGACAAAGCCACGATGGAGCTTGAAAGTTATAAGAACGGGACTTTATTGTACATCGGGGCAGATAAAGGGCAGAAAATACAAGTTAATGACCTGCTCTGTATTATTGGTGAAAAAGATAAAGTAGACGTTAATGCCATACTCGCTGCTGTAAAAGGCGGCGGCTCTTCCGCGGTTCAGCCTGTGCAGGAAAAAGCAGCAGCCGGCAATGAGCCGGTGATCACAGCGTCATCTGCCACATCTTCCACAGAAAATGGCCGGGTGAAAGCATCCCCGCTGGCTAAACGATTAGCACAGGAAAAAGGGATTGACCTGCATGCGATACATGGCAGTGGCGATGGCGGCAGGATCATTAAAGCCGATATTGATAACTACAAACCGGCGGTACAAACAGCGGCGATAGCTGCAACTTCCGCTCCGGCTGAAAAAGCAGCTGTACTGCCCGTATTTGCCCCTGTTATGGGGGAAGAAGGCCATACCGATATTCCCAATTCGCAAATGCGGAATGTCATTGCAAAAAGACTGGCTGAAAGCAAGTTCTCCGCCCCGCATTTCTACCTGACAATGGAGATCAGCATGGATAACGCCATGGCATTAAGAACACAATTGAACGAAGTAAGTCCTGTTAAGATCAGTTTTAATGATATGGTGGTAAAAGCAGCTGCACTGGCTCTCCGCCAGCACCCGGCAGTAAATGCTTCATGGATGGGTGATAAAATCCGCCGGCATCATCATATTCACATCGGTATTGCCGTTGCAATTGAAGACGGGCTCATTGTACCTGTGATCCGTTTTGCCGATCGGAAAGGGTTCCCCCAGATTGCTGCTGAAAGCAAAGAACTGGCCGGCAAAGCCAAGAATAAGAAATTGCAGCCAAACGAGTTTACCGGCAACACTTTTACAATCTCTAACCTGGGAATGATGGATATTGAAGAATTCACAGCCATCATCAATCCACCCGATAGTTGTATTATGGCTGTTGGAAGAATCAAGGAAGTTGTTGTGAGAAAAGGAGAAGGATTTGGTGTAAGCAATGTTATGAAAATAACCCTCAGTTGCGATCACCGCAGCGTGGATGGCGCCACTGGTGCAGCCTTCCTTCAGACATTCAAGAAGCTGCTGGAAAGCCCTCTTTCCATGTTGCTGTAAAAACAGTTACTACCATTTTATAGGAAAGCTACCCGGGGGGTAGCTTTTTTTATGCGGTAAATACTGATGTGGCAATATTATTGCTGTTTGGATCGTAATGAGTTAGCAATTCGTAAGTGTTAAACCTTAAACTGAAAAAAATTACGGCGCTGGTTAAAATACTTAGTAATTCCGGATGTTCCTTTACGTAAGAATTTAAAATCGCACCTATGGAAGATAACGAAATCAATGAATTTTCCTGGACCACCCTGTTCTTTGTTACCGGCACTTGTTTTTTAGCCTTCAGCGGTTTGCTCAAACTTCTGAACAGTGATCATACCGGGCTTTTCTTCAGGACCGGGTTGTCAGCCATTTTTCTGGGCAGCCTATGCCTGCTGAACCAATGGCTGAGCAAAAAATTTCTTACCGGTAAATCTGGTTCCGGGCAACAATCGCTTTAATAGCCACTGGCAGTCAGTTTTACCAATTTGCCATCCATAGTAGTAACGATCAGGGTATATTTATCGAGTACTCTCACCGTATTCACCATAGAGTTATCAATCTTATGGGCCCATATTGTTCTTCGCTCAGCCGGGTTAATGCAATACACCACCCCGCTTTTGGTGCCAAAGAAAATCAGTCCTTCTTTTTCAATCAGCATGGAGGGAACATGTTCGTAGCCAAATCCCGCATGCATCTTCCAACTGGCTGTTTGTGGTTCACGGCCCGCCGCATAAGCTACAATCGTATCCTGCATGCTCTTTCCATATATCCATTTTCCATCCGCTGACATTCCTATTGACTCCCGGACACCCCCGTCTTTACTACGCCATAAGGTTTGCCCTGTTGCTGCATCAATAGCTGAGACAAACCGGTCAGGTGCCATAATATAAACCACCCCTTCTGAAGCAACAGGAATACAGGAAGCCGGTGAGTAATTCCGGATAGCGGACCCGTTATTCCATTTCCAGATCAATTCTCCGCGTGAGCTGCTTACAGCATAAAGATGCCGGTCCCAGGCACCAAAAATCAGTTTACCATCATATAATAATGGCGTGCTGACAACAGGACCATCAAGTCCCTTATATTTCCAGATCGTTTGCCCGTTATTCACATTTAAAGCAAGGTAGGAGTGATCACTGCCACCAATAAATACCGTGTCACCATTGATTAATGGCGAGCCCAGCACAGCAGCAGCCGTTCCTTTTTTCCATACCAGTTTCCCCGTTTTACTATTCACACAATAAATCCAAAAATCACCAGATCCAAAAATCACATTCTCCTTTGCAACGGCAGGTGAAGAAAAAATGGATCCCCCTGTAGTGAAACTCCATAGCTTCTTTCCATCTTTAAGATTAAAACAGGTAACGATGCCGTTTTGGTTGCCCACTATGACTTTATCGTCCGCCACAGCAGCGGTGGAAATAATATTGGCATCAGCTGCGAATCTCCAGTCCTCTTTGACTTGTGAATACGTTGTATTAATGCTATAGTCTGGTCTTGGAAATTTCTTTGCGGGATCATACTGTCTTGTTTCAATTTTAACAGCCGTCCATATCTTTCCTGTTTCCACCCCCGGTTTTCTTTCCATAAAAAGGATGGAATCGTTTTTCACATCTACCAGGTTATACCCTCCAACGGCAGCTTTTGCCCGCAGGTTAGACCTGCCCATCACGCCGGGGATGTCTTCAAAATTCATTGCCTTGTTGGTATGGCCATGGCCACAAAGCACCGCCCATGTATTAACCTTCTTCAACCGGTCAATTGCTTCATACCAGTTATCCAGGCCGTTATCCAGCGGATAATGATTCAGGAAAATAACCGGCTGACCCGGCTTTAATTTTTTTAGCTCGGTATCCAGCCAGTTCACGGCATCGCGGGGCACATGGCCATCACTCATCCGCACATAAGGCCCGGATGCACAGCCAAGGAATTTGATCCCGTTATATTCAAAACTGAATTTATCTCCGCCAAACATAGTTGTAAACATCACAGCACCACTTTCACTCCAGCCGGTATCATGATTCCCCGGGATGATATACCAGGGAACATTCAGGCTATCTAAGATTTGTTTGGCCAGCTTTAGTTCTTCGTTAGTACCCAGTTCAGTGATATCACCTGTTAATACCACGAAAGCAATATCCGGCATATTATTAATATCCCTGACCGTGCGGCGAAGATCTTCTTCAGCTGCGCCACTCGGCGATCCGATATGTGTATCTGAAATAAAGGCAAAACGAAAAGGCTGAACCTGCGCTGATACTTTCAGTACAATAACCAGGCTCAGCAGGAGTATAAATTGTTTCATGCAGCAAGTTAATTAATCCCTGCATTTAATAAAGACGGATTGTACAGTCTTTGCCTGCTACCAGAATATATTTTCAATAAATTTTGAAAATTCGGAACAGACCCAGTAGTTTTACAGCATGAAATTAACAGAAGCCAGACAACACTTTATCAGCAGCTGGGGAGCTTTTGGTACCCATTGGGGTATCAACCGGACAATGGCACAGATACATGCCCTGCTGCTCATCAGTCCCGATCCATTGACCCAGGATGACATTATGGAAGAATTAAATATCAGCCGGGGTAATACAAATATGAATATCCGGGAACTGATCAACTGGGGCCTGGTGGAAAGAGTATTGCTTTCCGGTGAACGCAAAGAGTATTTCACGGCAGAAAAAGATATCTGGAAAGTAGTTAAACAAATTGTCAAAGAAAGAAAGAAACGGGAGCTGGAACCGATGCTGCAACTGCTGGATAAACTGGAAGAAGTGGAAGGTGATAAAAGAGACAGGCATGTAAAGATCTTTGTTGATACTGTTGGTGGTATTAAAAAACTGGGCAAGCAGGCAGATAAAACCTTAGATGTGATGATACGGGCTGAAGAGACCTGGTTTGTCGGGAATTTGCTGAAGATGTTTAAATAAATTTCCTCTTTGCAGATACTATGAGACTTTATTATAAATTATTTGATTTGTCTGTCCAGCTGCTATCATTTATCACCGGGGTGATTATCCTGTTCCTTGATGCCGGGAAGCCTTATGTATTATACGCCTATTTTTTTGTTGGTGCCTGGCAATTATTAAGTTTATTAGTTCACCGGATAGACAATACGGGGCTACAGTTTTTTTCAGAAAGAATATCCTATGCCAAAACAATTCTGTGGTTTATCATTGCCGGGGTTATCTGTGTATTACTGCTTTTTGTTGATGTTCCGGCTATTTTTCTCTATTTGTTCGCCTCCCTCCTATTTACACCCCTGCTTGCCATCTGGTATATGAGCATTTGCTACAGAGAGATTATTCATTTAAGAAAACGGGACTTCATTCATTTAAAGTAAATTCGGTTAGCTTTACAGTATGCCGCAAAAGAAAACATTAGTGCTTGGCGCTTCGGCGAATCCTTCCCGTTACAGTTATTTAGCGGTGCAACGGTTAAGGAATTATGGTCACCCTGTCGTGGCTATTGGTGGCAAGGCCGCAGTAGTAAGCGATGTGCAGGTTGAAACAGGTAAAAAAAACTTTGAGAATATTGATACAGTAACGATCTATCTGAACCCGCACCACCAGCAGGAGTATTACGATTACATACTGTCACTGCATCCGAAACGCATCATCTTTAACCCCGGTGCGGAAAATGATGAACTAGCAGACCTGGCAGCAGCCAATGGCATTGAAACAAAAGAAGCCTGTACCTTAGTGATGCTAAGTACTTACCAGTATTGATTCGTAAATAAACAAATACGTTACTCGAAGTTTTACGAACTGTCACAGGTACTACCCCCTGATCTTATCATTTTTTTTCTTCTTCCCTTGGTTTACGGAAAAACTTTCACAAACCTTGTGTGACCGTCCCCCACTGAAAACTGCAGCCACCAATCCTGGTTGCCGAACAATATCCTTTTGACCTTATAAAAGCTACTAATGAAAAGCCTTCGTACCTCCGTACTCAGCGTATGCGTTACGCTTTGCAGCTTGTGTTCTTTTGCACAAACTGAAAAAATTCCGCTCAACGAGCCGAATACGAATAAGCCCAGATTATTTACCGGAATGCCTGAAACCATCCAGGTAAGTGCCAGTAAGCTATCCAGCCTGCTGGGTACCGAAACGGGTGCAAAAACGACTATGGAGATCAGTACTGACTTCAAATTTGAAGGACAGGTGGTTTCCACAGCGACCCAGGCCAATGATAATTTACAAAAAAGCATAGTTCTCCGTTCCAGCAATTTCACAGGTGCACAACTCGCCTTGTCCCGTGTTGTTGATCCTGAAACCGGCAAAATAACTTATACCGGCAGGATTTTCAGCATGCAGCATGGAGACCTGTATGTGCTGCAAAATGAGAATGGCCAATACAGTTTTGTAAAAAAAGATTTTTATACCCTGGTTAATGAATAACTGACCCGTTTTTATTCCGTACCACCCTTTACCGACCAGTACCTATTGAAGAACTCTAAATCCGCCTTGTTATGAAAAATCTACTCCGTCACCCCCTGCTGATCCTGTCACTGATCTGTGCACAGGCAATAAATGCACAGGTTCCGGCTTTAAGCAGTTACCCATCTGCTTCTGCGGTTATCTTTCTTGATTTTGACGGTCACACTGTAAATGGTACCAGCTGGAATTATAATGGCCCCATCGAGTGCGGCGCTTCCGGCATGGATAACACCAAGATAACAGAGGTTTTTAACCGTGTTGCTGAAGATTACCGGCCTTTTAATATCAATGTGACTACCGATTCCACAAAATACCTGGCCGCCCCGGTCACCAAAAGAATGAGAGTAATCCTTACCGTCTCTTCCAGTTGGTATGGCAGTGCCGGCGGCGTGGCTTTTGTAGGTTCATTCACCTGGGGCGACAACACACCCTGCTTTGTATTTTCCGGTTTATTAAATTATAACGTTAAGAATGTGGCTGAGGCTGCTGCGCATGAAGCAGGTCATACATTGGGGCTCTATCACCAATCCAGCTACGATGCTTCCTGTAATAAATTATCTGATTACCATTCCGGTGTTGGCTCCGGCGAGATTGGGTGGGCACCAATTATGGGCGTAGGGTACTATCGCAATTTCACACTCTGGAATAATGGTCCTAATTCTTTCGGCTGCACGAACCTGCAAAGCGATCTTGATATTATTACCAGCCTTAACGGGTTCAGCTACAGGACTGATGACCATAGTGCAAATTTCCCAACAGCCACCCATGCTGCTTTTAACAGTAACCAGTTTACTATAAACGGAGTGATAGAAAGAAGCACCGACCAGGATCTTATCCGTTTCACTATACCTGCAACCGGCCGCTTCCAGTTAGATGCAATACCTTATAATGTAGGTACCGGCAACTCAGGGTCAGACCTCGATTTACAGGTAACTTTATTTAATTCCTCCCAAACAGCATTAAATGTTTATAACCCGGGAGCTTTACTGAGTTCAGTTATTGATACGAACCTGAATGCTGGTAATTATTATCTCCGGATAGAAGGAAAAGGGAACCAGTTTGCTCCCGCTTACGCAAGCCTGGGTTCCTATTCACTGGCCGGCCGTTTTACAACAGGCGGCACCCTGCCATTGCATAAACTGGAATTACAGGGTATGCAGGCCGGCGATAATCATAAACTAAACTGGGAGATCATTGCTGATGAACAGATCACTGATCTTACAATTGAAATAGCAACTGACGGAAGAAACTTCAGTCCCCTGGCGCAAATGGCAACTGATACCCGTTCCTTCCTGTACAGGCCGCAGGCAAATAGTACAGCCCAATACCGGTTAAATGTAACCTTTGATGATGGCCGTCAATATTATTCCAATGTTGTAACCATTAAACAAACAGGCAGCGATGCCAGACCCCAGTTGGTAAGCAACCTTATCACTACAAACAGCATCTCTGTAAACAGCCCGGGCAAGTACCAGTATATCCTGTACGATATGCATGGCAAGCTGATCAGTAAAGGGAATCTGAACAGCGGCCTGAATGTTATCAATGCGGCCGGCCTGATCAATGGAATGTATATGATCCGTTTTGCCGGTGAAATTCAGCAATGGACCGACAAATTAATCCGTCAATAAAAGTTTAATCCCCGTTCTGGTAACAGAACATTAATCCGTGCTCTATTTTTAATTAAGAGGTTTTCCGTAACTTAGGAAAACCTCTTTTTATATGATCTGGAGAAAGTTTAACGGCGATCCAATCGACACCCCGATCATCCAGGCTGTCGAAAATGCCATCAAACGGGAAACCGATGCCGGCTTCCGGTTGAAAGTTTGCATCGGCACTGACTCACAGGTAAAAGGACTGGAAACGGAGTTTGCCACTGTCATTGTTTTTCTTCGGGAAGGACATGGTGGTTTTATGTTCATTCATAATGATAAAACCCGCCACCAGTTTACCATCAAAGAAAGAATGCTGATGGAAGTAGCCAGGAGTATTGAGATCGCTTATGAATTGTGCAACCTCTTCACTGTTTACAATGTGGATATGGAAGTACATGCAGATATCAATACCAACCCGCATTTTAAAAGTAATGATGCCCTGAAAGAAGCAATGGGCTATATTCTCGGGATGGGGTTTGCTTTTAAAGCCAAACCCGAAGCTTTTGCCAGCAGCAGCTGTGCTAATAAAGTGGTAAACTGACCACAGTCCCGCTAACTCGTCAAAGCGGGGTTCCTCTCCGCTCAGGGAGTTGTCTCCCTTATTTTTTTCTCTTCCTTCTCCACCCGATAATCAATACAGCAAGTAATAGCAGTCCAAACCCGATCCTGATGAATGCGCCTGTTTTTTCTCTGGCTCTTCTTGCCTCCAGGTCTTTCATTAGTGATTCAAGATGACGGGCATTATTTTCATCGTAGTTGCGGATCTCGGTTCTCCGTAAACTATCCTGTGCCCGGGTAATCACTGAATCAACAGTACCTGTCTTTACGGTTCCGGAATCAGTTTGGGAATTAACAGCTATTGAAAAAAGCAGCAATAACGAAAGAAATAGTTTACGCATATAACCTTTTGGCGAAACTATACTATCATATGAGGAAGACTATACCTTGAAGCCGGTATTTTAGTTGACGGGAGAAACAGGGACGACCGGGTCTGCAGCAACAATTGATTCCTCAACAGATTTGTGTACGAAAGAAGCCGCAGCTGAAGAAGTACTGCCAAGATAGATCTGTTCCATTTTCTTACTGTCTTCGTGGGCAAAGGCAAACGTAATGCAAACCATGACAAATAGAATGGCAACAAAATTTCTTTCGGATAAGATTCTTCTCATAACGATTTCTAAAGTGCTGCAAATTAAAGGATAAATCCCATATATGCTAATTTCCTTATCATGGCGCATTGAATCAGAGCACCTTAAAGCCCTTATTCAGCCCGCCGATATAATCCAGTATAGCTTCCCGGCCTGTTCTCTCCGGGGCGGAAGTAATAAAATAAGGAGGCGGTTCTTCCCATTTCTCAGACAAAGCTTTTATAAAACTCTCCACATTACGGGCTGTTGCCCCGGGTTTGTTTTTATCAGCTTTTGTAAAGGCCAGTACAAAAGGCACTTCCCATTCTCCCAACTGGCTGATAAAATCAAGATCTGCTTTTTGCGGCTCATGCCTTGTATCTATCAGCACGAATAAACAAACGAGATTTTCTCTTTTCCTGATGTAGGATTCGATCATATTGGACCAATTCCTTCTCGCCTTTTGTGAAACGGTCGCAAAGCCATAACCGGGAAGGTCCACAATGAACCATTTTTTTTTATCAGCAGAAACGATCTCAAAATGATTGATCAGCTGTGTTTTTCCGGGTGTGGCTGATGTTTTGGCCAGGTTCTTCTTCCGGGTCAGCATATTGATCAGGGAAGATTTTCCTACATTACTCCTGCCGATAAAAGCATATTCAGGCTTATCCGCAGGCGGACACTGCTTATAAGTGGCACTGCTGATGACATATTCTGCTGAAATGATATCCATCGGGCAAAGGTACAGGGCCGGGAGCACAAGCCGTTAAGTTTACAAACAACTAAAGCCTTGCCTTTTTATGAAACCGGGAACCTTTTGCTGTGTTCTCTTGTATCTATCCTGCTTAACTTTGCACTCCCATGTCAAATCCCTTACCACACGATCATATTATTCCTTTTAAGGATTCAGAAAAACCCAAAAAGGAGCAGGTGGCTGAAATGTTTGACCACATTGCAGACCGCTATGATTTTATGAACCGCTTTCTCTCTGCCCGTACTGATATTGGCTGGCGTAAAAAAGCGATCCGTATCCTTAAGCAGGATAAACCACAGCTTATCCTGGATATAGCCACCGGTACCGGAGATATGGCCCTCATGGCTTATAAACTACTGAAACCAGCAAAAATTGTCGGTATAGATATTTCTGCACAGATGCTGGAAGTGGGTCGGAAAAAGATTGAGAAAGAAGGACTTGGGGATAAAATTGAGCTACAGGGCGGTGATTCTGAAACAATAAATTTTGCAGAAAATACGTTTGATGCCGTGATGGCGGCTTTTGGGGTACGGAACTTTGAAAACCTCGAAAAAGGGCTTACCGAGATGCTCCGGGTGCTGAAACCCGGTGGTCAGCTGGTAATTCTTGAATTTTCAAAACCAAAACGAAAGGCAGTACGTGGACTGTATAACCTGTATATGGGCATCGTGGCCCCGCAGGTGGCACGATGGTTCAGGCAGAATAAGGAAGCTTACCAGTACCTGAACGAATCATCCAACGCTTTTCCTGACCGCCAGTTATTGGTTGATATTTTAAACAAAATTGGTTATTCCGATACCCGATTTAAATCGCTAAGCTTAGGTATATGTTGCATTTACACCGGAAGAAAGCCAGTATAGTCAAAGCCGGATGCTGTTTCCTCTTTGGTTTTATTGTTTTACTGCAACAGGCCGCTGCCCAGCCAGCTGACCTGAATTTGTATGATCATGACAGTAAGCCCTACTATTTTGGTATTACTATCGGTGTTAACCTGGCCCGTTTTCATACAGAATTACATTCCCGGTTTTTAGCAGATGATAGTGTGCTGGTGGCAGAACCCGTTAACTCAGGCGGTATGACACTGGGCCTTCATGCCACAGCCCGTCTATCGGATCGTTTT
Organism: Chitinophagaceae bacterium UBA4411; assembly: GCA_002400415.1. GTDB lineage: Bacteria > Bacteroidota > Bacteroidia > Chitinophagales > Chitinophagaceae > CADEDV01. The sequence continues at coordinate 20,042 of DGQP01000015.1, read as the reverse complement.
CAGCTTCGTTTCAACCCGCAACTGATGTTTATGGAACGGAGTATTTATTATAAATTGAAATACCCGGACCCCATCGAAAACTCGGTTGATATTACAAAGAAAGTCGAGTCGGTAACGGTTGCATTCCCGGTACAGGTCAAATTCCAGTCAGACCGTATTGGTAATTTCAGGGTGTATATGCTGGCGGGGATCAAAGGTGAGATAGACCTTGCCAGTAATGCCCGGGCCAAAAGAGCCGAGGACCTGGTAAAAATCAAGAAATATGATTTCGGCCCTGAACTGGGGCTGGGTTTTAATTTCTTTTTTGAAAGCTTTATTTTCTCCCCGGAGATAAAGATCAGTAATGGTTTGAATAATATACACAGCCGCGATGCCGCTTTAAAATACTCCAGTGTGTTTGACCGCATCTTCTCCCGCCAGATTGTACTGAGTATTCATATCGAAGGATAAATTTTTAATCTTAAATACCCGTTTATGAAATCGTTTTTACGTTTTGTTGTTCTTTCTGCTTTTTTATCCGCCGGTTCACTGGCCGGTGCACAAAAAATCACCACTGCTCTTCAGCTTAATGATTACCTGGCCGGCATCACTGACTCCTTGTTTACCGGTGGAAAAGAATGGGGAACTGCATTTGCAAAAGCAAATGAAAACGGCTCCTATGTTTCCATTGCCTCTCACCGTACCCGGCTCGAACGTTTTATTGAGAAAAAAAGGATTGAAGTCGTAACCCTGAAAGACATTAATGGCTCCGAAAAATTAAGGCTGGCCATGCTTGATTTTCTTTCCTTTGAAGCCAGAATGATCAGGCAGACCTTCATACCTTTTGAACAATTCACTGGTAATACCCCGGCTGAAGATATCGAAAAAGCAATCGTGGCACTGCAAACCAGAAGTGCCGAAGAAGAAACCTACCTGGATGAGGTAAGAGCTGCCCAGATTGAATATGGCAAAAAGAATGGTTTTACCGTTGCGGAACAAGAATAGTTATTAAAACTCAAAATCCCGGCGGTGCATATTCCACCGTACACCCAATGAAATAACAGAAGTATTGGCTGAAGTCAGCGGAGCTGTTACTGTTTCCTGTTTCCTGTACAAGGCATTCAGTTCTACAAATAAATTCTCCCTGAATTCATACGACAGTAATAAAGAAGCATAAAAGACATTGGTCTTCCAGCCGCTGCCGATATCAAAACCATATTCACTGGTGCGGTAAGGAGGAGTGTTGGGTAAAAAGATATTACTTCCGTAACTGGCAGCACTGGAATCCCTGCCCTGCTGGTAATATAGCAGTTTGGCAACAGCCAGCCATTTGGGCGCCGGCTGGTAGCGGGCCACACCTATGAACTCCTGGAAATTCGCCATTAATGGATGTGCCAGTGGTTGATTATAATGCGTATAATTAGCAATTGAATCCCGGTGTGAATAGGTAAACGGTCGCACCCGGTTGTGCTCCACCTGCAGGTCAAGATTAGGAATGCCAAAAGCATCAATGTATTTGGCACCCAATTGTATCCCCCATTTATTGGCCCACCAGCCTTTATTGCTTTTTATTTCTGAAAGCTTGAACTCATCCAGTGATAACTGGCCATAGACCTGGAAGCGGTGCGGAAGATTGGCTTTGAAATCAAGGCCCACTACGGAGTTATCAAAACTTCCGTTTTGCTGTTCAATGGAACGGTAGAAAATCACCGGGTTCAGGTAGCCAAAATCAAACTTATCTCGACGGCCAAAAACCACGCCTTCAAACAAACCGATATTTACCCTTTTGCTCACGGCTATATCCAGGTGGTGCATCGCAGCATATTTCTTGGGTAATAAAATATCCGCTGCAAAACGGGCAGCCGAATTCAGCTCCATGAAAATATTCTGGTAATTGAATTTCCAGATGCGTGTATTCAATTTGAGGAACAGGGTATTGTTACTGAAATCACTCAGGAATAAACTGCGCTGACCGTTGCCGATAAAATTCTTGTCATACCCGAATGTGATATCAATATATTTTGCCGCATTGAAGCTGATATATCCCCTTGCATCAAAATAATCAACACCGCCGGCGGCTTTAAAATCTTTGTAAAATCCGTTGCCCGGTACCGCATCCCTTGCTGAAATAAATTGCTGTACATACAGGGGTGATCGTTCCTGGTTATCGGTAAGATAGGCGGCAAAACCTACTTTATTAGCTATACGGCCGCGCAAACTAACACCCCTTGTATTCAGAAAAAGATCCTGGTCATTATCCTGTTCTTTCGAAACAGTGTATTGAATGACCGGGTTGATCACGAGGTCAAAATCCTTTACATGGACTTCGTACAAATTAGCAGGAGTTGTATAGAAGTTTTTGAGAATTGGTCTTTTACTTTTTAGTATTACTACACCATTTTTAATACTATCAGGAACAAATTCCAGGTTATTTAATAAAACCCGCTCTAAATTATACCAGTCAGTATTGTTCTTCTTCTTGAAAATTGACAAATCGTATTTATTACCATATCCGTTTAAAGCATCAACAATTGCTTTTCGTCCATATGGCCTAGTCTTAGAGAAATTCAAAGCAGAATCAACCCCTGCTTTTATCTCTAGCCTTTCAATCAGTATATTCGCCTTATCACCCTGCGGCAAATAAGTTGTTTGCGCCATCGCAGCTACCGGGCAAAAAATCAGCAGGAGCCTTACAAGGGTTTGTTTAAATTGCATGCGGTGAGGATTCAGTTTAAGCCGACAAATTATGCAAAAATATCTGATAAAATCGATACAGGTTGTCAACGAAGGAACTATTCAAACCGCAGATATATTGCTAGCAGATGGACGAATTGAAAAGATACAATCACAGATCGGCGCCATCGCATCCAATCATATTGAAATACCAGGTGAGGGTAAATACCTGTTGCCGGGCGCTATTGATGACCAGGTTCATTTCCGTGAACCCGGTCTCACCCATAAAGCCACTATCGCTACTGAAGCTAAAGCGGCAGTTGCAGGAGGCGTTACCAGTTTTATGGAAATGCCGAATACCATTCCCAATGCACTGACACAGGAATTACTGGAAGATAAATACACGATTGCAGCAAATACTTCCTTGGCGAATTACTCTTTTTACATGGGCACGGGTAACGGCAATGCAGAAGAAGTATTAAAAACAAATGATAAAAGAAAAGATGTTTGCGGCGTCAAGATATTTATGGGATCCAGCACCGGCAATATGCTCGTGGATAACCCGAATACATTGGATAAAATATTCCGGGAAAGCGAAGTACTCATTGCCACGCACTGCGAAGATGAAAAAATCATCCGGCAGAACCTGGAAAAAAGAAAAGCCACCGGCATTCCTTTAACAGCTGCTGATCACCCCCTCATCCGGGATGAGGAAGCCTGTTATGAATCTTCTTTATATGCGATACAGATCGCCAAGAAATACAATACCCGGTTACATATCTTACATATCAGCACGGAAAAGGAATTACAACTGTTCACCAACCTTTTCCCGTTAAAAGATAAACGTATCACCGCTGAGGTTTGTGTGCATCATTTACACTTCAGCAGCGATGATTATGCCGCATTGGGAAATAAAATAAAATGCAACCCGGCCATCAAAGCCCCGCATAACCGGGAAGCCCTGTGGGCAGCATTGCTGGATGACCGCCTGGATGTGATAGCCACCGATCATGCTCCGCATACCTCAGAAGAAAAGAATGGGCCTTATGAAAAAGCCCATGCCGGCCTGCCACTGGTGCAACATTCTTTATTGCTGATGCTGCACTATCATCAGCAGGGAAAAATATCACTGGAAAAGATCGTACAAAAGATGAGCCATGCAGTAGCCGATTGTTTCCAGGTAAAAGAAAGAGGCTATATCCGGGAAGGTTATCATGCCGACCTGGTGATCGCAGATCTCAAACAACCAACAAAAGTGAGTAAGGAGAATATCCTGTATAAGTGTGGCTGGAGCCCGCTGGAAGCCTGCCTGCCGGATAGGCAGGGGTTTCAATTTCCTGCTGCGGTCACCCATACGTTTATAAACGGGCGCCTGGTTTATGGAAATGGGGTATGGGATGAATCAGTAAAAGGGCAACGATTGGTTTTTGAACGATAAACTCATTTTAAGACCGGGGCATGCAAATAGATAAGATTTCTTTTAATGACATCTCCATCTTCCACCAGGAAGAAGAATTCTCTATTTTTCATAAGCTGAATTTTACCCGCACCACCGGGGGTAAAGAATGGTTACGCAAATTCTTCAGCGAACCACACAATGATCTTAAAAAGATATTGGGTACCCAGAAAGTGATCCGCACGCTGATGGAGCATGTAAAAGACTGGCCAACCGATATCAGCAACGGGACTGTATTAGTCATGGACAAGTTCATGGATTATTCGCTGGACCCGGTCAGTGAAAACAGTAACGCTTTCAACAGTGTTATTTACAGATGGCTGCACAGCGAAGATTATTCCATGGTGAAATATTCCATGACCCATTTTGCTGATTTCTTCAGAGGTATTAAAAAAGTGGCTGAACTGCTGGAAGATCTTGATCTTCCCATGAATATCAAAATCTATGTGGACCGCATTACCGGGTTATTAAAGGAAGGTCCCCTGCAAAAACTGTCCGCTACTGAGGCCGGGAAAAAATTCAATGCACAGGAGAATCTCTATTTTGGCTACCATTTGCGTGGCCGTTACCGGCTCGGCACCCTGGAATTGATTGACATTTACAGCCGCTTGGATGCCTGGTACTCCATGGCAGTCGCAGTAAAAACATATGGTCTTAGTTTTCCTGAATTTCTGGAACAGGAAACAGCATTGGTGGATGCAAAAGGCTTATATCATATCTTACTGCCCACGCCGATACCCTATGACCTGCAGATGAATCCCGAGCATAATTTCTTATTCCTGACCGGGGCAAATATGGCCGGGAAAAGCACACTGATCAAATCCGTTGGAGCTGCTGTCTTCTTAGCTCATATCGGCATGGGTGTTCCCGCCGCAAAAATGAAACTGACTTTATTTGACGGGCTGCTGAGTAATATCAATGTGGTGGATAATATTGTAAAAGGAGAAAGCTTCTTCTTTAATGAAGTGCAGCGGATCAAGAATACCATCGAGAAGATTAACAATGGTAAAAAATGGCTGGTGCTCATTGACGAGCTTTTCAAAGGCACCAACGTGGAAGATGCCATGAAATGTTCCACCACGGTAATTAAAGGGCTGATAAAGATCAAAAACTCCCTCTTCATTCTTTCCACGCACCTGTACGAGATCGGTGCGGAACTGAAGAACTACCCCAATATCTCCTTCCGCTTTTTTGAAACCAATGTAACCAACGACCAGTTGCAGTTTACGTACCAGCTCAAAGAAGGCATCAGCAATGACCGGATCGGATATGTCATCCTGAAAAGGGAGAAAGTGGTGGATATGCTGGAAAAACTTTAGCCTGTTTTTTATTATAATAAGCCAGGGGGAAATTTTATTTCCTAATTTGTACCCTATGAGAAAACTACTTACTTCTTTATTTTTCATCCCCGTATTCGCTGCTGTAAAATCACAAAGCAATATTGATGTATTGCATTATACCTATCATATTGAATTAACGGACAACAACGATACCATCCGCGGGCAGGCCAGTATACTTACCCGCCTCCTTCATAGCACTGAAAACCTGGTATTGGACCTTACTGCTGTGGGGAAAGAAGGTAAAGGAATGAGTGCTGCCGCTTTCCTGCCAGGCGGGGAAGCGCTGGTTACAAACCAATCCGGGGAGGAACTGGATATCCGGCTGCGGAAGGAATACCGGGTAGGTGATACACTGACAGTGGTGATTCATTACAAAGGTATTCCTGCCGATGGCCTCATCATTTCCAAAAACAAATATGGTAACCGCACCTTCTTTGCTGACAACTGGCCCAACCGGGGGCACAACTGGATTCCCTGTCATGATGATCCTGCTGATAAAGCCCCAGTTGAATTTATTGTAACCGCACCACAGCATTACCAGGTTGTTGCTAACGGCGTTCAAATTGAAGAAACCAATTTACCCGCTGACAAAAAAAGAACACACTGGAAAGAAGAAGTTCCCATCTCCACCAAAGTGATGGTGATCGGTGCGGCTGATTTTGCCGTTCATCTTTCGGGCTATGTCAATGATTGTATTCCTGTTTACAGCTGGGTATACCCGGAAGATAGAAACAAAGGTTTTTATGATTATGCACTGGCAGCTGAGATATTACCCTGGTTCATTAATACTATCGGTCCTTATGCGTATAAGAAACTGGCTAATGTGGAATCCAAAACCCGTTTCGGCGGGCTGGAAAATGCGAATACCATCTTTTATTCTGAGCAATCAATAAACGGAATGAGAAGTTCTGAGACCCTGTTAGCTCATGAAATAGCCCACCAGTGGTTTGGCAATATGGCCACGGAAAAAGCATTTGCTCATCTCTGGCTTAGCGAAGGTTTTGCCACTTATATGACCATCCTGTACATGGAAAACAAATACGGCACTGATACAGCCCTGGCGATGCTGAAAGAGGATCGCCTGCAGGTAATTGAATACAGCAGGCGTACGGACAAACCTGTTGTAAACCCAACAACTGATTATATGCAATTGCTCAACCCTGACAGTTACCAGAAGGGCGGCTGGGTCTTGCATATGCTGCGCAGGGAACTTGGGGATTCCGTTTTTAAGAAGGTAATTCAGCAATATTATTCCACCTATGCCGGCAAAACGGCTGACACGGATGATTTCAGGAAAGTGGTGGAAGCTGTTTCGGGCAAAAGCCGGGAACAGTTTTTCCGGCAATGGTTGTTCACTCCCGGTATCCCGGAATTAGCGGTAACCTGGAGTTATATCAGCAAAACAAAAAAAGTAACCCTGACTGTTACCCAGCATAAAACATCGTTTCAGTTCCCGCTGGTCATTGGCCTGGAGGATGAAACCGGTAAAACCAGCGCCGTTAATATGAATATCAGCGGCACCCCGCAAACAATTACTGTTCCTGTAAAAGGAAAACCGGTATCCGTTTTTACTGACCCCGGCATTTCCTTATTACACAGTGCTGTTGTAACCGAAGGGAAATAATACCCACCGGCGGGTAGGCTCATACTACTGTTTTGTCCTATATTAGTAGCAGCTTTTACCACCAAAATCAATTTTATCATGAGTGGCCTTCCTTCCGGCGGCAGTACCGTCAAAAATGTCATCCTCGGCGTATTGACCACTGTTGTGGCTTATGTCATTGTGCATTACATTTTCGATAAGAAGGATAAAAAGAAGGAATTTGAAAAAATAAAAACCGAAACCGTTGAAGCCTGGAAATCGCTGATCAAATATGAAGACCAGCAGACGAATAATTACTATGCTGCCCTCTGCAACGAAGATGTTCCTTCTCAATTGGAAACCCTTATTTATGAAAAAGATCTGCTGGCCAAGAATTATTCGATCATTATGCAAAAACCCGGCATTGATGAAGACCTGGCTTCCTTTGCAACCCGCGCCGTTGAAAATACAGTACAGATCAAAAAAATACTGGAAAGCTATCTCAATGAATACAAGAACATCAATCCTTATGAACCGGGTGTTGAACAATACTATCTGAAACTGGACAGTATCTATACCCGGAAAATAAACGGGGCCCGCGAAAGGGATGCTGAATCGCTCAGCAACACTTATGCAAGCTTGGTAAAAAAATACGGCGATGAATTCAAAGGCCCGGACGAACCGGCCCCGTTAAGTGAAAATGATCTTGTCGGCAAATGGAAAGAGACCGGCATCAATAAAGTTTTTAACCTGAAAGCAGACGGGAAATTTATAATGGGCCTGGAAGGAAACGATTATACCGGGACCTGGAAATTTGTCAACACCATTATTGATCTCAGTTTTGATGATGGCAGCGGCAGTATTAAAATGCATATCACCCGCCAGCATCCAAAATACTTTCTCTTTACCCTCAACAACGAAATCACGGAACGCCAGTGCTGCAAGCAGTAATTTGAGGGAATAATTTATTACTTTCAGTGCATGCTTGTAAAAACCTACGGCAGTGCAGTATATGGTGTGGAAGCCATTTCCATTACCATTGAAGTGAACTGGATGACACAAACCGGGAAGGATCCCACAATAGTCGGACTGCCCGACAGTGCCGTAAAGGAAAGTATGCAACGGGTGGAAAGCACCCTCAAGACCAATGGTTTCCAGATGCCGAGAACAAAAGTCGTTGTTAACCTGGCGCCGGCTGATATTAAAAAAAGCGGAACTGCTTTTGATCTCCCCATTGCCATTGGTTTGCTCGGGGCTACAGAACAAATAGAGAACCGGGAAATGCTCGAAAAATATGTGATCATGGGAGAACTGAGCCTTGATGGTGAAGTTCGTCCTATTAAAGGGGCGTTACCGATTGCGATACAGGCAAGAAAAGAAGGTTTCAAAGGATTGATCGTTCCCAAAGTAAATGCAAAAGAAGCGGGTATGGTCAATAACCTGCAGGTGTATGGTGTTACGCATATCAGAGAAGTGATTGATTTTTTTGAGAACAATGAAACCGGGTTAGAGCAGGTGATCGTCAATACGAGGGAAGAGTTTTTTCATTCGCAATATGATTTTGAATTTGACTTTGCCGATGTAAAGGGGCAGGAAAATATTAAACGGGCACTGGAGATCGCTGCGGCCGGTGGTCATAATGCGATACTCATCGGTCCGCCGGGTGCCGGAAAGACTATGCTGGCAAAACGGTTACCTACTATTCTTCCTCCTCTTTCTTTGCAGGAAGCGCTGGAGACCACCAAGATCCATTCGGTGGCGGGCAAACTGCCGGAGAATGCAACACTGGTTTCTAAGAGGCCCTTTCGTTCCCCGCATCATACTATTTCTGATGTGGCATTGGTGGGCGGAGGCGGCAATCCTCAGCCCGGTGAAATTTCTTTAGCCCATAATGGAGTGTTGTTTTTAGATGAATTACCTGAGTTTAAACGAACCGTACTGGAAGTAATGCGGCAGCCGATGGAAGAAAGAAGGGTGACAATATCAAGAGCTAAAGTAGCAGTAGACTTCCCGGCTTCCTTTATGCTCATCGCTTCTATGAATCCCTGCCCCTGTGGTTTTTATAATCACCCGGACAGGGAATGCACCTGCCCGCCGGGAACGGTACAGAAGTATTTGAATAAAATATCCGGGCCTTTATTAGATCGCATTGACCTGCATGTGGAAGTAACCCCGGTTGCATTCAGTGAACTATCAGGGATGAAACCACAGGAACACTCGGCTGACATCCGGGACCGGGTGATCAAAGCAAGAGAGATACAGGCAGAACGCTATAAAAACAATCCCGGCATTTATTGCAATGCACAAATAAGCAGTAAGATGCTGAAGGAAATATGTGTCATCAGCCAGGTGGGAGCTAATTTATTAAAGGCTGCGATGGAAAAATTGAATTTATCGGCCAGGGCATATGACCGTATCTTAAAAGTATCCCGCACCATTGCTGATCTTGCCGGCAGTACCGATATCAAACCGGAGCATTTGGCAGAAGCTATTCAATACCGGAGTTTGGATAGAGAAGGCTGGGCGGGGTAATATTAATTCAAAACTATTATTTTTTGAGTTGTTCCTATTTCATGCAAACTATAGTCAATGTCAAATAGCACTATTAATATAATCATCATTATCCTATCCGTTAGTCTAACAATTATAACTTTTACATTTGATACCAAAAAAAATGATAAACTCACCTTATTTGGAATAGCTGCGCTGGTGTTCTCAATACTCATATTGGGCTTTTCTGTTTATTATGCGTTAGAAAATGAACAAGAAAATAATGATCGGTTTTCTGCGAATATGAAAAAATTTGACACCCTCATTTATAAATTTGATACTTCATATAAAAAAGCTGATTCGATACTTACGAATATTGATTACTCTACTTCTGTACAGCTAGAAATACAGGATACTACGAAAAAGATCGATTCTTTGATAACTATTCAAATGATTCGCCAAGAATCAGAATATCAAAAACTGCTTATAAAGCACTCAAAAAAACTAATAAACACTATTGACTATATTTCTTCTTTAAATGACTATTTAAGCTTTCAACTTCCTAATGAATTAGATACAATTTCTAAATGGGAAAAACTTTCTGACCTATATTTTAAAGTACGAATTCTCATTGCATCTGAATACGATAATATTATATTACCATTTCATCCCTATCTTGATAGCACTTGGAGAAAAGGAAATTCGACTTTTAAAAAAATGAGTTGGTCCTTTGTCGGCTATACACGTCCTCCTATAAGAGAAGTATATATAAGTTTATATGAAGAATTACGACGTTTTACAATCATCACTACTAACTATGTAACAATTTCTGCAAGAAATAATTTAATGAGAAGGCCTAAAAAAATATTTGACTAAAATTTATACGATCGTCCAGTTATTTTTTAAACCCAACTTTTGCAACAAACCTTTCTTCTTTTTATAATAACAGGAAAGTTGCAGCATTTCCACGTGCCTGTTTTTTATTAATAGTTCCCTGTACTGTGAAAACAGGTCTTTCACGGCGGGATTCGTATCCATCCTAAACCTTGTCTGGTGCCGGGAAATTTTATCTGGTTCTTGCAGGGAATAACCGCTGAAGTGATAAAAGATCAGCGGCTGCTGGTTCACTGTAAAAGAATTGCCTTTCTTCTCTAAGTTCCGTTCATGCAAATTCCAGTAAGCGGCATTGCAGCCGGGATGCCGCAGTACTTTTACATGGGGAAAATAAAGCGGAACAAAGTTCAGCCATTTCTGGTCCACATTCAATCCTTCTTTGGGCCGTTCATAACACTGGTCTTTCATTCTTTCCTTCCACCAGTCAACAAAAACTTTTGCCGAGGGGTCATTATTCAATGCATAAAAACCGGCATTGAACATTCCTGTTTTAAGAATATCTTTTTCTTTCGGGTTGTTATTGTCATCCGGAAATGCTGACAGGATATGTGGCGTAAGCAATATGGAATTCCCGGCCAGCTCTTCTTCCACTGTTTTCAGTGAATCAAATAACAGCATATCACTGTCAAGAAAAATAAGTGTATCCGGCGTGAATTGCTCCAGTACATGAGCCGTAAAAAATGATTTCAGGGCACAATTCAATTCCAGGACATTGTACCGTCTGCACATCTCATCAAAATAAGGGATGTTCAGTTCCTGCGCCTCAATCAGCTGGTGGGGAGCATAATATTCTGCAGGAATCCTTCCTTTCAGCTTATCCACCAGGCCAATCACCAGTTTATAACCCGGCGCATGCTGAAGAACAGAATCACCCAGGCTTTTGGCCTGTGCAATATGATTAAGAGAGCAGGTTGTCAGGATGATCTTTCCGGGCATAGACTATAGTTTCTCTGCTAAGACAATATTATTAAGATACCAGTCTTTTCGTTTGGGCAGCAGCCGGTGTTTGAACAAATACCAGCTGTTCAGTAAAAAATAAAAAACAGGGGCGACAGATGCCCTGAAAAATTTACTCCTGCCCAGCAAGGGAACAGCAGGAATAAAATGCTCACTGAAATAAACCATCTTCATCTGGTACAGGGCGCTGGTGAAATCACCGCTTTTATCCGAAACGGCAATTTTAAACCCGTTCTTTGCCAGCAGATGTTCCAGGGCGAACCTTGTATACCGTGCATAATCAACCGGCACTTCATGCTCATGCCATACAAAGGGACAGGTAATAAGCAGCTTCCCTCCTTTTTTAGTAACCCGGTTTATTTCCGGTAAAATCTGTTCCATATTGAAAAGATGTTCAAAGACTTCACTGCTGAAAACGCTGTCAAACGTTGCATCTGCAAAAGGAATCTTTTCCCCGTCATAAAAAATATCCACGTTCTCATTTACATGTGAATGGCCTTCCCCTTCATAATCAAGCCCCGTGTACTCACTCACGTTTATGAATAACGACTCATAGGGCTTACTGCCGCAACCAAAGTCAAGCAGCTTACCGGATAATTGCGGGGCATATTCTTTTACTTTTTGCAGGAGGTTCCTGCGGATAAAATAAAATGGATTATTCAATCCCGGCCGGAAAGCTGTTGGTACCTGTTTACTCATGTTGTTATTGTCATCCTCATCAGGTCAGCGACCTGTAAATACTCAAGTATTCTTCTGCGTTTTTTTTCCAATTGAACAACGATGCCTGCAGCCGGATCGCCGCCGCCCTGTCGTGGTCCTTATAATCTGCCATTCCTCTTTCAAAGGTATGCCGCATACATTCGGGGCTGAAATCATCAAAATAATACGCTGCATCACCTCCTATTTCCGGCAGGCTCATATACCTTGATAAAAAAACCGGTTTCCCGAAATGCATGGCTTCTAAGGGCGGGGCGCCAAAGCCTTCCGCTACTGACGGAAACATAAAGGCCTTACAATTGGTATAGTACCAGTATTTATTTTTTTCATCAATAGCCCCGATCAGCTTTATCCGGTTTTCCACTTTCCAGCGCCGGGCTTCTTCCATCACTTTTTTAGCATAGTCAAAATGGTTTAAACCGGCGATCACCAGCTCGTAATCATTACCCACCAGCAAAGCAGGCAGTACATGAAAATTCTTCCGGGGCTGCACCAGGCTGAGCGAAAACAAAAAAGGTCTGGCCGGCCAGTAAATGGGTTCATCAAACCCGGGGAACTCGCCTACGGTATACCCATTGTGAATAACGGAAACGGGGGTATTCCCAAAGTGCAGGTGCTCACTGGCAAAATCAAGCGCATATTTAGAAATAGCTACAATATGGTCAGCCCGGTGCGCATTGTGCTGCATCAGCTTTAGCGTCCGGATATTGCTCTTGTGATTCAAAGGATCTTCCACCAAAAAATTCACATCGTGGATGGTGTAGATCACTTTTGTTTTCCGGTTATAAGGCCGGTACTGCGAAATACCGGTGGTCAGGTGCCAGACATCGTACTTGGAAGTGCCGGTCTGAAAAAATTTATGCGTCCTCTTATGTGTCACATACTGTGGTTTGCTGCCAAAAAGGCCAAACTTACTCTGGGGCAGGTAATAATAAAACTGTTCGTCCTGCAGGGTTTGCTGAAGAAGGTTCTCCGCTAAGCGGCAGGAGAAAGTGTACAACCCGTTGAACGGGTTATGCCGCAGGCGGTGAAGGTCAACCAGGTAGTTCTTCATCCCTGCAATATAAGGGGAAAGCTGCTAAGTTGTCATTTTTTACGAACTTGTACGATGTTTGAGGGATACTCTTCTTTTCCCCCGTTATTTAATTCTGTTTATGAAGATATTACTGCATTATTTGAAACCACATAAATGGCTGGTCATTCTCGTGCTGAGCCTTGCAGCTGTCAATATTGGTTTTTCGTTGGTTGACCCGATCTTGTTAGGAAAGCTGATCAACCTGGCAAATGGCCGGGTTAATAATCCTGAACTAATTACAGAAGATCGCTTCTTCAATTCCTTCTCCTGGGGCAAACCGGGTGTTTGGTTCATACTGATATGTTCTATTTCCGTCGCAATGATCAGTCGTATTGCCAAAAACTTCCAGGATTATTTTCTAAACCTTGTTATTCAGAAATTCGGTGCCAAGGTGTTCACTGACGGGTTACAACATGCCATGAAACTGCCATACCAGCAATTCGAAGATCAGCGCAGTGGCGAAACACTTTCTGTATTGACCAAAGTAAGATCAGATGTGGAGAAATTCATGATCAATTTCATCAACATACTTTTTGGAGTGATCATCGGTATTGTATTTGTTTTTGTATATGCAGCTATTTTTATTCACTGGAGTATTCCTCTTGCTTACCTCGTGGGGATAACACTGCTGACACTTATCACCAATGCGCTGAGCAAAAAAATAAAAGCAATCCAGAAGAACATTGTCGGACAAACTACAGCTCTCGCAGGCTCCACAACTGAATCTCTCCGCAATATTGAACTGGTAAAAAGCCTCGGGCTTACCCAACAGGAAGTTCAACGCCTGAATAAGAATACCTATAAGATACTGGGACTGGAACTTACCAAAGTAAAACGCATCCGCAGTATCAGTTTTATACAGGGTACAATGGTCAATACCCTTCGCCAGGTGATTCTTTTCATTTTAATGTGGCTGATCTTTAAGGATAAGATGGATGCAGGCCAGTTAGTAACCATGCAGATCTTCTCGTTCTTTGTATTTGGGCCCCTGCAGGAAATAGGCAATATCTTACTCTCTTACAGGGAGGCCGAAGCTTCACTGAATAATTTCGATACCCTGATGAAGAAAGCACCAGAACCGGAACCGGCTAACCCTAAACATTTAGGCCATATTGAAACATTAGCTTTCCGCAATGTGGCTTTCCAGCACCAGACTGCTGCACAAAAAGCAATCAATAATATCAGCTTTGATGTGAAAGTGGGTGAAACAATCGCCTTTGTCGGGCCAAGCGGCAGCGGTAAATCAACCCTTATGAAATTATTAGTGGGATTATACCGGCCGCAGGAAGGAAAAATTTTCTACAATAATTTGGATGAAACGGAGATCCGTTTTGATGACCTGCGCAACCAGATCGGTTTTGTGACCCAGGATACAAATCTTTTCTCCGGTACAATCCGGGAGAATCTTATGTTCGTTAACCCGGGAGCTACGGAAGAAGAAGTGCTGGATGCACTGAACAAAGCTTCCTGCCAGAATTTATTAGCCAGGGCAGAGAAAGGGTTGGAAACGATGATCGGTGAGGGAGGATTAAAATTGTCCGGCGGCGAAAAACAACGGTTGTCCATCGCCAGGGCCTTATTACGTGACCCCAAACTCCTATTATTTGATGAAGCCACTTCTGCATTGGACTCCCTCACGGAGGAAGAGATCACAGACACGATCCGGGATATATCAATGAAAGGCAGCCAGATTACGATCCTGATTGCGCACCGGCTCTCCACTATCATGCATGCCGACAGGATCTATGTACTGGAAAAAGGTGATGTGGTGGAAACCGGCAGCCACCAGCAATTGCTGGATGAAAAAGGGCTGTACTATGCGATGTGGAGGCAACAGATCGGTGAACGGAAAACTAAAATTACGGCTGCTTAATATATTTTTAAATGTTTAGTTTCTTATTCGGTCCGGGTAAAAATTCAATTAAAAATGCTTTGCGAAACGGAGCCATTATTATTGATGTCCGTACAGTGCACGAATATGACCAGGGCCGCATCAAAGGCTCCGTTAATATTCCCACGGATCGCTTAGCTGCCAGCGTGGAGAGAATCAGGCAATTTGAAAAACCGGTTGTGTTTTGTGGCAGGTATGGCGCTGAGAGCAGCGCTGCAGTACGGTTTATGAAAAAAAATGGAATTAAAGAGGTCTATGATGGCGGCAATTGGGAACGCCTGCTGGCTCTCACCAGGAACCTGTAATCAGTCCGTCTTTGGTTCTTCCGTTTCCTTTTTCTCTTTTCCTCCCCAGAGATCGGTGAAGAAATTTGTTTTCTCCAGTTCTTCCATATCACTCAGTTCCCACTCCAGCGCCTTGGTACTTTGTGTGATCTCAATTAACGAAAGCACCAAGGAGGCCAGGAAACTGACCAAACTGATCGCAAAGCTGATGGCAATAACACGGTTCCAGCCCTCATAAATACTGTACATGGTAATAACGCAGCATACAAAGCTGAACACACCTAAGAACTGCATCTGCCTTACCAGGTTGATCCGTATCCGCAGGATCTTGATTTGTTGCAACAGGTGATGCGTCTTTTCGCCCCGCATATATTCATCATGCAGTTTCCTGATCAAATTGGCCAGGGCCAGATAGCGGTTGGTATACGCCAGCAGCAATAAACTGATAGCCGGGAAAAGCAGGGCGGGTGTGTTAAACGTAATTTCCATGCTGCAAATTAGCCAAAAAAGAAACCAGCCCCATAAGAGGCTGGCTTGTTACACTAAAACCAACTGCATCTACTTCAATCTGAATTCCAGCGGTATGTCAAGTTTTACCGAAAAATTTCTCCCGGTATTGAATACGCCTGTTCTTCCTGTTACCCTGTTCTGCGCTGCATACTTCAACCGGCTCAGGTGGTTCTGATAGGCCACATCCGTAATATTATTGGCAGACAGGTGAAGGCTGAACAATGTTTTCTTTTTTATCACAATATCAGAGCCGATGCCTGCATGCAATAAACTATAAGCGCCGGTGGCGGTTTCCGTATCGAAGCCCGTAAAGGCTTTGTTTTGTTTAAAAGTATTATCCAGCGTCAGCCTTCCGTAAAAATTATGAAAGTACTTGCCAGCTTTTTTCAGATCGGCCCGGAGTTCACTGGTCCAGCGGGAAGCCGGGATCAGTGGTAAATTATCGCTGCCGGTCTTATCCCCGTCAATGGTATGATCAAATCGCCCCCTTACAAAAGAAAAACTGTTTTCAAAATGCAGCCAATGAAAGGGATGCGGGTGCAGGTCAATACTAAACTCCATACCTGCCAGCTTTGCGTTGTGCTGATTGAATTGGAAAGCCGTTATATCTTCACCGTCTACGTTGACAAGGGAATCCCCGCCGGCTTCGGCTATCAGTTTCCTGTAAAAGATAAAATCATTCATCCGGTTATAGAACGCAGAAAGAGAAACGGAAAAATGTTCTGCATTGATTTCTATCCCGCCATCCAGTTGTAAACTGGTTTCTGATTTTAATTGCCGGTCGCCATATTCATAGCGGTTGGTTCCTTCATGCGTTCCGTTACTGGCAAGTTCAGCCAGGGAAGGAGCCCGGAAACCACGGGCAATATTTGCCTTCACGGTCACTTCTTTAGCAGGTTCATAACTGACACCAATACTTCCCGATACGTTGGCAAAAGACCGGTTAAACGCAACAAACTTCACATCGGGTCCGTCAGCAAATGTTTTTGAATCAATATACCGGTTATCAAACCGGAGGCCACCGCTCAGCGTGCCCTCTTTAAAAAACCGCTGCACATACACAAATGCACCGGCATCAAACAAATTATATTCCGGGATCAGCACTTCAGCTCCTTTGTTAGCATTGGACTGGCTCATCCCGTTTACGCCAATGGTAGTATGCCATTCTTTTATTTCAGGCAATTGCCATTGCAAACTATAGTTGACCGTACGGAGGTCAAAGAACAATTCCTGCTCAGAAGGATCTTCCGGGTTGCCAAACTCTTTGCGCTGGTTAACCTGGTAACCGAGGTTCAGTTTCAGCCTGCTTTTACCGATAGCAAAATTATTATCACTGATCAGCTTATTGTGCTGCACCCTTTGCCGCGGAACAAATAATGTTCTCCCGTCCAGGTCTTCTTCTGTGGCAATTCTCTCAACAGGTGTGCCGGCAAATAAAATGAATTTGCCCGTGGCATCATCGCGGTCACCTTCCACCAAGCCAATGGCCTGGTCAAAACGGCTGAAGATAAGATGACTGTAACCCCAGCTTTTGTTGAAACCGGCATACCCGCCGAAATTCTTTTCATTGAACCGTGAATTCAGCACCCTTCCGTCATACTTATTCTTATAATCACCGGCCGATTTATAAGTACCATACGCATTCCAGTTAAACCCGTTCTTATTGCCGGCAATGTTTCCATGCAGGGCATAAAGGCCATTATTGCTCTGATAATTGGTAAGGATATTTCCTTTAATTGTTTTATCCGCCACAGGAACATTGCTGATCAGGTTAATAACGCCGGCAATAGCATCACTGCCATACATTAATGAAGCGGGGCCTTTTACCACTTCTGCTTTGGCAATGCTCATTTCATCAATTTCAATCCCGTGTTCATCACCCCATTGCTGCCCTTCCTGCCGGGCTCCCTCGTTAATGGTGACCACACGGTTATACCCAAGCCCCCGGATGATAGGTTTGGAAATGGCCGGCCCTGTTGATAGTTGTGATACACCCGGTACCCGGGTCAGCGCATCAATGATATTATTAGCACTGTTTTGCAGCAATTCCAAACGGCGGATGCTGGCAACCGGTATCGGCGCTTTCCGCATACTCATTGCTCCTGATACGCCGGTTACAATCACAGCCTGGTTCTCGGTGATCACCGGCGACAGCGCAAAATTCTTTTCCAGGTCCTGTTTCAATTCCATATGCTCCACAATCGTGGCATAGCCACTGTACGATACCTCCACCACATGGTGCCCATCAGGAATATTACTGATCACATACTTTCCTTTGGCATCTGTTGCCGTACCGGTTTTTTCATCTGCAAAATATACAGAGGCGCCGGCGAGGGGTTCACCGGTTTTGGCGTCAGTAACGGTGCCGCTGAGGGTTACCTTACCAACAGAAGCAGTTACCGCCGGGATTCTTTTTTCATAAAGATTCTCCTGTGAAAAACAAAAATTTAGTACCCCAAAAAGCCAGAAGGCTGTGTTGATTATTCGTTTCATATTAATTGTAACTATGTTGCAAATATATAAAATGCAACAATGTTACAAACAAAACAGCAGATTATTTTTTTCTGGCAGGCCGGTATCAGCTGGCCGGCAAACGAACAGGCAGCCTGAAAAAACAGTATCATTGTGATGGTCAGCAACTGCTCCTAAGAAAAGCAACAGGGTTTTGCTGCTGTATACCATTCATTCCCTGTTTTTCAATTTCCTGAAAAACTCTCCGGGTTAAGTGTTCTAAATTGTAAATAGCAATCTGTGGTACTGCAGCTGCCTGTATAAATTAAACAGGTGTGGCTGAGGAGCACGGAGTGCATAAAAGACATGCCGGATGGATACCACTATCACTTTACAACCCCTGCATCACCGCGGACAGGAAAGTATAGCATTGCAGTATAAGAACAATGCTGAACTGAACCGGCTGGTGCGAATGCTGCCAAAGGCAAAATGGAGCCAGAGCAACAGGTGCTGGTATGTGCCGTTGGGTGAGGCATCTTATCAGCAGATTGTACAGGCATTGAAAGGCAAGGCAGCGCTGGATACGACAGCTCTGAAGGACTACCTGGAAGCACTGGAAAAATTTGTGGAACGGTTAAAGCTGAAAGCTTACAGCCCGTCTACCATTAAAACTTACCGCAACGAGTTTCTGCAACTGTTGCAATTGCTAAAGCACAAACCGGTACAGGAACTTAAGCCGGATGACCTGCGGCGGTATATGCTATATGCCATGGAGCAGGAGGGCATCAAAGAAAATACGGCGCACAGCCGGCTGAATGCGCTGAAGTTTTATTTTGAACAGGTGCTGGGAAGGGGAAAATTTTTCTGGGAGATACCGAGGCCTAAAAGGCCTATCCTTCTGCCAAAGCTGCTCAATGAAACCGAAATTGCCCGGCTATTTAATGCACTTGCAAACAAAAAACATAAGGCTCTTCTGTTTACAGCATATAGTGGCGGATTAAGGGTGAGTGAAGTAGTAAACCTTAAACTAACAGATATTGACAGCCAGAGAATGCAGCTATTGATCCGGGAAGCCAAAGGCAAAAAAGACCGGTATGTAAATCTCAGCCCGGTGCTGCTCGATATACTCCGGAGTTATATAAAAGAGCAAAAGCCCAGGCCAAAAAATATCTGTTTGAATCAGGACAAACGGGAACAGCATATCCAACGAGAACAGTGCAGCAGCTATTCAGCCAGGCAAAGCATAAAGCCGGCATCAGAAAAGAAGTAGGCATACACAGCCTTCGGCATAGTTTTGCCACTCATTTGCTGGATAAGGGTACAGATATCCGGTATAAAAGATATCCTGGGGCATTTTAATATTAAAACAACAGAACGCTACCTTCATGTAAGCAAAAAGGAACTGGTCAATATTCTCAGCCCATTTGATGATCTCTGGAAAAAAGAAAAGATTGACTGGTAAAATTTCCAGATCGGATTGTCCTAACGACAACCTGCCTGCCGGTAGGCAGGTATGAAATGTATAACGTTAAAACATTGATTTTCAGGGCCTGTATTTTTTTGTACCTTGCACCTTATAACATCAATCTACGTGTTGGCAGCCATATACAGACCTCAAGATTTTATAATGGAACACAGTAAAAATATCAGACAACTTATTGGCGACAGAATTATCGACATTAAAATGTTTTCTGAATCACAAGGCGAAAATGATTGGCTTTGTAAGTACCCCTAAAAACCAGA
>DGQP01000004.1 GCA_002400415.1 Chitinophagaceae bacterium UBA4411 | reverse complement strand
CTACTAATTAAGGGGAGCTTTCACTATGTCCAACATGTCATTCAAAAGTTGAAAAAAAGGATATAACTAAAGAAACAGTACTATTAATGAAGGCGACTTTGCTGAATCTCTCAGGTTAGCGAGGACTAACTTTTTTCAAGAGATCCCAGATCTCCAAGCTCTGCGAAACTTGCAGTTTCGCAGCCTTACTGTATCGCCTCCGGCGGTTAACATCATTAATATTTTTTCTTCTTTGGATCCATCCTCGTATCGTACATATTCAGTACAATTACTTTCTTATCTTTCACTATATAATAAAGCCGGTTGTGGCGGGTAATTAAAACAGCTCTTACATCTTTTATTTTGAAGGAAGGAGCACCGGTGAATGGTTGTCCGGACAGTTGCAGCAGCAGCCTGTCTGTTTTAGTAAGAAATTTTTGGGCCTCTTTTGCCGACCATTCTTTTTCCAGGTAAGCCAGCACTTTGACCAGCTTATTGGTAAAGCATTTTTTCAGGATTACTTCGTACGCCATTTCTCTGTAGCCTTGTTGAATTCATCCAGCGATTGGGTATCCTTTTCATCCGGCTCGTTAGCCAGCTTTTCAAGTTCCTTCAACTGTTCGTCGGAAAGGCTATCGGTAATATCAATTGTCTTTGATTTTTTATAAAAGACAAGGTCTTCCTTAACCATAGAGAGCAATTCTTCATTATCGGTATCTGCTATCAGCTTGGCTAATTCCTCTTTTATTTTATTTGCAGGCATACAATAAGGTTTGTTCAAATTTACCGTTTTTCATCAATTCATAAAAGAGTTTAACCCTCCATTGTCTTATTCCAATATTTGCAACTCTCCAAGGGTTTTAAACCCCTGGAGGGTTTATTCTATTTTCCCCAACATAACTTATCTTACAGCAACTCATCAACAACCAACGACATGTGTTTTTCTGCTACGGCAAGTTTTGGCGCCAGTGCGGTGCTCGGTGTTATCGGCGTAGCGGCCGTAGCAAAAGCTAAAACAAAACCGCAACGTTTATTTGCCAGTATCCCGCTGGTCTTTGCTGTCCAGCAATTGTCCGAAGGCTTTCTCTGGCTGTCTTTAAAAGATCCCGGCCTGGCCGGCTGGCGAACCTTTCTCACCTATACCTTTCTTGTTTTTGCCATGGCCGTCTGGCCTTTCTGGATTTCGTTAACGGTGCGACTGCTGGAAATAAATGAAAAGCGTAAACGCATCATGAATGTACTGGTGGGTATCGGTGCTTTTGTTGCCATTGGTGTTTCGTATATCCTGTTCAGTTACCCGGTGGAAGCCATCACCCCGTTCTGCCCTACTTGTCCCGGCTCTTCCACTCCTCCTGTTCATGGAGCATATTCATTATGAATTTGCCATTCCTCCACTGGTGAAGAAACTGATCCTTGTTTTTGGCATTCTCTATATCATGGCCGCAATCATCACGCCGTTAATTTCAAGCATCAAAAAAATGAAATGGCTGAGCATTGTCTTTTTCGGCTCTTACATTTTTGCCGTCAGCTTCTATCATGGTTTTGTGATCTCGGTCTGTTGCTTCTTTGCAGCCCTGCTCAGCTTCGTGGTGCTCCGGATCATCAGCAATCTGCGAAATAAAACGCTCCAAGGGTTCGCAACCCTTGGAGCGTTTTATTTCGCCTTGAATAAATTTTCACATTTCCGGCTGGGGAATCTTCCGTAAATTATGATAGTGAAAAGAGTAATTACCATATTGACGGGCAGCTTTTTCTCCCTGGCGGCCGCAGCGCAGCAACTCGATGGCGCCTGGAAAGGAACCTTAAGTATGCGGGGCTGTTTCCTGGAGAATAATATTGAACTGCAGATCAAAATGAATGGCCGGTCGGCTTCCGGCGATTCTTATCATTTCCAGGATATTGATAATTATGTCAAGAAAAATTTCATTGGCAACTTTGACCCGGAACAAAAGAAATTAAAAGTGGCGGAAGGCGCCGTTACCACCTGGCATATCCCCTATCATTGCAGCATCTGTGTGAAAGAATTTGATCTTTATTACAGCAGGGAAGGCAGCATTGAAAAACTAACCGGTCGCTGGAGCGGCACTGTGTTAAACAGCAGCGCCGGTTGCAGCGGCGGGCAGATTGTACTGACCCGCATTAAAGAATCTTCCTTTAAAGAAATACCGGAGATCAAAGTGGATACCGGAACCATCCGGCTCGATTTTTATGATAATGCAGAGATTGACGGCGACTCCATTACCGTGAAAGTGGATAAGAAAGTAGTACTCTCCAACCAGCGGTTAACGGCCAAAGCCCTTACCAGCTTCATCCGGATTGATCTTTCCAATACTTTTCACGAAGTGGAGATGATTGCTGATAACGAAGGCAGCATTCCCCCGAATACAGCCCTCCTCATCATCACTGCCGGGGAGAAACAACACCGTTTATGGCTGAGTGCAAAAGAAGAAAAATCGGCAAGGGTGCGGTTTGTATATGATCCGCCAATAAAAGACAATGCTGTTACCATCCGGTAGAAATTCTCATCCACATTATTCCATCGTAATTATATCTCCTTCCGAAATGATACCTGCTGATAAGGGAACCAGGTTCTGCCCGAAAAGAACTTTATTACCCTGCCCGCGATAAGCAGAAAGAGTTGCTAAGGGCTCAGTTCCCTTCTGCCCGGTTTGCTGGTCCACCGTGGTAATGGTACATCTTCCGCAAGGTTTTATACCAGCCATGCGGCAGTTACCAATGCTGAAGTTCTTCCAGTTATCTTCTTCGTAAGGCTCGCCACCGGTAAAAACAAGATTGGGACGAAACCGGTCCATTGATACCGGTTTTTCAAGGCGGTTGTTCAGGTCATCCAATGAGGCCTGCCCGATGATGAGCAGCGGGTACCCATCGGCCAGGCTTACCTGCTCTCCGTTGTGAGCATACTTGCTGTCAATATTGCGCTGGTTGCTTTCCGGAAAGGCGACCAGTTTGCAGTTGGTTTCTATTTTTTTTGAAAACCACTCGCTGTGTTCCGGGCTTACTTCCAGTACGGTTACTGCATCATCCCAGATATTCGCTGTTATTTCGTTGGAAGTTGTTTCAAATGGCAGCAAAATCTTATCAGCATTATATTGAATACTGAAACCGTTACCGGTATATTCCGGCCTGAATAAAGCCATTGCCGGATATTCCCGCTGCGTCATAAATTTCTTTTGCTCATCCACCAGCATCCAACGGCGGTCATGCTCCAGTCCTTTGGGCAAAACCTTTGCAGAAGACATTCTTATTCCACCCAGTGATTTAACAGGGTAGATCCATATCCCGGAGACCAGTTTTGCAGGCATCTTCAAAAATAGTAATAAGGGGCTGATCACAAAGGCAATTCTTTTTCAAAATCCATCTCAAATCCTTTAAATTTATAGTTCACAGAACGAACCTCAACCAACTGCCATGCATCGTGTTATTATTCCCGTTGATTTTTCAGATACTGCCCTGAATGCAGCCCGGTTTGTAGCCCTGATGCTGGCTGGGAAAAAAGACGCCCTTGCAATTCTCTACCATAATTATAAAGATCCCTCCGACCAGGAGATGTGCATCAACTACCTGGAGAGCCTGAAAATGGAGTTGCTGCATAAAGGAGATATGAACGTGGAGTGCGTCATCGAAATGGGAGGAGAACTGATCGGGAACCTATCGAGGCTGGCACAAACACGGACTGCCACACTGATCGCAATGGGCATCACCGGCAGAACAACATTGGGGCAAAAACTGATTGGCAGCAATACCCTGAAAATGGTGGAATACAGTCTTATCCCGGTAATGATTGTTCCGGCTGATGCCACTTATAAAGGCATCAATAATGTGGCTTTTGCTTCTGATTTCATTGATGTGATAAAAACCACACCGGCAGCTTTTATCAATTCCGTATTGGAAATGTTCAATCCCAAATTGCATATTGTTAATGTTGACCCTGATCATTACGTCTCCATTACGGATGCATACAGGGCTGAACAGGAAAAATTAGAAGAAATGTTCAAAGCTTATATCACTGAATTTTATTTCATTGCCATGAATAATTTCTTTGAAGCAATGAGCAATTTTATCAAAGATTATAATATTGATATGCTGGTGACTGTCCCTCGCTATCACAGCAACAGTGAAGCGCTTTTTAAAAGCACACATACCAAAAAACTGGCGTACCACAGCAGTATACCGCTGATGGCCGCTCATCAATAAGCTGCTGTACAGGACTGTTTCTTTCCTGACCTAATATTTTTATCTTTAACCAGCTGCCCTGCGCGGCCTATTTAAAATTCTTTGCATGAAAACTGTTATTGTACCTGTTGATTTCTCTGAAACTTCGCTGAATGCTGCCCGGTATGCTATCCAACTGCTTACCGGGTATTATGGTGTCAATATGATCCTGCATAACGTGTACGATAAACCCTCACAGGCTGCAGAAGCAAAGGAAAAGCTCGAAAAACTAAAAACTGAGCTGATGCAGGCAGGGATCGTAAAAGTTACCCTGCTTGCTGAAGAAGGTGATGATTTCATAACAGAGCTTGAAAAACTGGCCCGTCACCAGCAAGCCGATCTTGTCATTATGGGGATTACAGGGCGTTCGGCCATCGGGCAAACATTTATCGGCAGCAATACACTGAAAATGGTGGAACGGAAAGTATGTCCTGTGCTGATCATTCCCCCTGACGCTGCTTATAAAGATGTGAAAAATGTATTACTGGCTTCCGATTTTAAAAATGTTGTAGCCTCCACTCCTTCTGTGCCGATTAAAAAAATATTAAAAACATTCCAGCCCCGCCTGCATGTTATTAACGTGGATAGTGAACACTATGTGGCATTGACCGAAGAATACCAGGAAGAAAGAAATAATCTGGAAGAGATGTTCCGTGAGTTTAGCCCTGAGTTCTATTTCATTGGTTTATACGATGTGGGAGATACCGTAAACCAGTTTGCTGCGGATAAAGATATTGACTTCGTTATTATCATTCATAAAGAGCATTCGGTGTTATCTAAATTATTTGTAAAAAGCCATACGAAAAAGCTGGCGTACCAGAGTTCGGTACCGATTTTAGCCCTTCATGAATAGCCCGGAGCTGTTCCGGGCCGGCTTGATTGCCCGGGAACAAAGTCCTAACTTTGCTCCTGTACTTATTTTATGAAGAGGAATTCAAAGAAAACAGCCTGTATACCCACGTTTGCGGAGCAATCACTTCCCGCTAACTTTTACATTCCAGATTAAAACCCGGCCAGGTTCTTCATTCACGTACTGTCCATTTTTGAATTACCGGGTAATCCGGATTTTTTTATTTAACGATTGATGACATGAAAAATATTAAACTGATAGAAGTACCATCTGAAATTGGTGCGGGCACCCGTGGCGCCAGCCTGGGTATTGAAGCTATCAAGATCGCTGCTCTTGATTTTATGAGTAATTTCTTTATTCACTTCCCGTCTGAAAAAATTCAGACGGAGAATAAATTGCTCTATGAACCGATTGAATCACCTTACGCCAAACGCATCAAAGGTATTGCTGCTATTTATGAAAGAGTCAGCAAGGCTGTCTGCGATACGATGAAGAATAATTTCTTCCCGGTAATACTCAGCGGCGATCACAGTACAGCGGGTGCCACTATTGCCGGTATTAAAATGGCAAAACCCAAAAGCAAAGTTGGCGTTATCTGGATTGATGCACATGCTGACCTGCATACGCCTTATACCACACCTTCAGGTAATGTACACGGTATGTCGCTTGCTGCCACAATCAATGAAAATAATAAGGATTGCGCCGTACATGAGCTGGATGAAGAAACGACCAAATACTGGAACAGCCTTAAAAACATTGGTAAGATCGCCCCGAAAGTTTTGCCCGAAGACGTAGTGCTCATTTCCCTTCGTGATTTTGAAAAAGAGGAACGGTACCTGATCGAAAAACACGGCATGAAAGTGATCACCACCAAGGAAGTGAGGACCAAAGGACCGGAAAACGTTGTCAGGGCTGTTCTCCGCTACCTGGCTGATTGTACGGATATTTATATTTCCTTTGATGTGGACAGTCTTGACTCCTCTATCAGTAAGGGAACAGGGACACCCGTCAGTAATGGTTTAAGGGAGAGAGAAGCTGAAGACCTGATCAGTAAGTTCATGCAGAACAGAAAAGTTTGTTGTTTTGAAATTACAGAGGTTAACCCGACACTGGATAAAGAAAACCTGATGGCCGAGATCGCATTCAATATCCTGCAGCGGAGTGTGAATGTTTTAATGATGAACTAATTTGTATATGCGTCTTTTATCCGTTTCATTATTATTGATCCTGCTTTTTCCCTGTTTAAGGCTGAAAGCCCAGGCTGCTTCTTATACTGATTCACTGAGGGAATACCAACAAACCTATGTGAAAACACATGAGGTGGTTACCGGTAAGAACAGGACCCTGCTGCATTTCTTTCCTGTTAATGAAAAATACAGGATAAAAGCAAAAATTGAAAAAGTGCCGGAAGCTCCCTGGTTCCCAATGGAAACATCCGGCCGGGAAAAGAAAACACACCGTGTATTTGCCATAGCTTCCTTTACCCTGAATGACACCCTGGTGCAACTTCATATCTACCAATCACAACAACTGATGGGAATAAAGAAATATGCGGGCCTGTTATTTATTCCTTTTACTGATCGTACCAGTGGTGAAGAGACTTATGCTAACGGCCGCTATATCGATGCCTCTCTTGCTGATATTAAAGACGATTCCCTGGTTATTGATTTTAATAAGGCGTATAATCCTTATTGTGCGTATGTCAGCAATGTTTATAACTGCCCGATGCCTCCCCGGGAAAATGATCTGCCGGTAACTGTCAGGGCAGGTGAAATGAAATTTATCAAATAATAATTTTCTTTACTCCGGAGTTTGTTCATCACGGCCTTCTGTTAGCCAGCCAGTCTGTACGTATTGCTCACTTACTGGTAAGGTCTGCCGGGTTTTCAGCCAGCTGTCAAAAATCCGGTTAATTTTCTTGAACAATGCTTTTCTTTGTGCCTGTACGGCCACGTCCTAATTTATTCAAATGAAGAATATAATTACCAGTCTCCTGCTTACTCTGATTGGCTTTTTAAACGCTTCTGCCCAGACGGGTGCCATTGAAGGAACAATCAGGGATTTTGAAACAAAATCTCCTATTACCGGTGCCTCTATTAACCTGTCGAGTGCAAATAAGGGAGATAATACCGATGCCTTTGGCTTTTTTCGCTTTGCCAATTTACCGGCTGGCCAGTATGAACTGATCGCCTCACACATTGGTTACAGAACAGAGATCATTCCTGTTGAGGTAAAAGAAAAACTCATTTCAACCGTGGCTGTAAATCTTAAAAAAGGCAATCTTGATCTTTCCGAGGTACGGGTGAATAGTAAAAAAACAAATGGCCTGAATACACTCAGCCAGGTGGATATCATGTTGCGCCCTGTTAATACCTCACAGGATATCCTGCGGATCGTTCCGGGGGTATTCATAGCACAACATGCCGGCGGAGGTAAAGCAGAACAGATCTTCCTGCGGGGTTTTGATATTGATCATGGTACTGATATCAGCCTTACGGTGGATGGAATACCGGTAAACATGGTAAGCCATGCACATGGACAGGGTTATGCCGATCTCCATTTCCTGATACCGGAGACCATTGAGAAAGCAGCTTTTGAATTAGGGCCCCATTCCACGGAAAAAGGCAATCAGGCCACCGCAGGGTTCGTTGATTTTAAAACAAAGGATTTTCTCAGTAGCAACAGCATTAAAACCGAAGCAGGGGACTTCAATACACAACGTGTATCCGGTCAATTAAAAATTTTCAACAAAAGCACGGAAAGAAGCCGGCAGCAATTCTATGTGGCTTCCGAATATTTTCATAATGACGGTTATTTTGAAAGTCCCCAGAATTTTCACCGTTTTAATATTCTGGGGAAATACAATGCCTGGTTCGGTAACCAGTCACAGTTAACGATCACAACTTCCACATTCGACAGCCGGTGGAATGCATCCGGTCAGATTCCCGACAGGGCTGTCAGAAGCGGTTTGATCTCCCGGTTTGGTTCTATTGATAATAGTGAAGGCGGCAATACCAGCCGCACCAATTTCAATATCCGTTTTGCCAAACAATGGAAAGGCAACTGGCAATCTGCCAACCAGTTTTATTACAGTAAATACCATTTCAAACTCTATTCAAATTTTACCTTCTTCCTGGAAGATCCTGTAAATGGTGACGAGATCAGGCAACGGGAATCGAGGAATATATATGGCTATACCACAACGGCGGCGAAAACATGGCTGCTCGGTAATAAAAAAATAGTGACAGAATTTGGCGCCGGTTTCCGGTACGATAACATAAACGATATTGAACTTTCTAAAGCTGTTAGAAGACAGTTTCTTTCTTATATCCAGAAAGGTGATGTAAAGGAAACAAATACATTTCTATACTGGGACCAGCAGGTGGAACTGAGTAATAAATTCTCGGTCAACGGTGGTATACGGTATGATTACTTCCGTTTTGGTTACCGGGATGAACTGGCCGGTGAAACTGATTTCAGGAGACAAACAAGAGGAACGATCAGCCCCAAGATCAATTTGAATTACAGCCCTTCTGCCAATGTAAAAATATTTTTCAATAACGGAATCGGGTTTCACTCCAATGATTCGAGGGTTATTCTTAGCAACCAGGCCAATGATATTTTACCCAAGGTGTTTGGAACAGACCTTGGTATCATCCTGAAACCGGTAAAAGCATTAGTACTGAAAACGACCTTGTGGCATTTGTATTCGCAACAGGAATTTGTTTATGTAGGTGATGCCGGTATTGTGGAGCCCAGCGGAAAGACAAGAAGAATGGGTATTGATGTTTCAGCAAGGTACCAGGTCAGCAGTTGGTTATATGCCGACCTGGATGTTAACCTGACCAAAGCAAGGGCTGCCGGCGAACCCAAAGGAGAAGATTATGTGCCGCTTGCACCTGCTTTTACAAGCATCGGCGGATTAACCGCCAAATCAAAAAATGGTTTCAGCGGTTCTTTGCGCTACAGGTTCATTGATGACAGGCCGGCCAACGAAGATTATTCAGTGAAAGCACACGGTTATTTTATAGCTGATGTGTTGCTGAGTTATAAATTGAAGAAATTCGACCTCTTTGTATCCATGGAAAATATATTTAACCGGGATTGGAATGAAGCCCAGTTTGATACAGAATCAAGATTACAGGGAGAGCCCGCTGCCGTATCCGAGATACATTATACTCCGGGCACACCCCGCTTTATCAAAGCAGGTATCAGTTTTAGTTTCTGATCAGGAAAAAGTTTTAGCAAGGCCTTCTTCAAATGAAAGAGGCATGTAACCCAGTTCTTTTTTTGCTTTACCGATAATAAAGCCTGTCTTCGGCGGCCGCCGGGCGGGTTGTGTAAAATCAGCAGCTGTTACTTTTTTAAGCAATGATCTATCCAGGCCCAGGTAATCAGCCGCTTTAACAGCCATTTCATAGGGTGTCAGGATATCAGTTCCGGATAAATGATAAATACCGGTCGCTTTCTTTTCAACGATTGCTGCAATACCGGCTGCAAGATCTTCCACATAGGTTGGTGTTCGCACCTGGTCGTTCACCACACTGTACTCCTCTCCCTTTTCCAGCTTCTCTTTTACAATACTGAGAATATTGGGTCTTCCTGCAAGGGGTTTACCATAGACCAGTACCGTTCTTGCAATAGCCCAGTCATACTCATACTCTCTTACAATCTCCTCAGCCTCCTGCTTCGTTTTACCATAATAATTGACCGGTGCTGTCGCGTCTTCTTCACTGTACATCCCTTTTTCCCCGTCAAAAACAAAATCAGTGGATACAAAAACAAAAAAAGAATGGCATTCTGCTGCATTTACCAGTAATGTAACAGTTCCTTCCACATTGGTCAGGTAAGCCTGCCATTGTTCCTTTTCACACTCATCGGGTTTACTCATGGCGCCGGCATGAACTACCACTGTTGGCTGGTATTTTTCAAAAACATCATGAACAGCAAAAGGATCTGTAAAATCCAATGGCTGGTATTCAAAATTATCAGCTCCTGTAAATGGAAGACGGCACTCTCCTTTGCCTGCAGCAATAACATGATATTGCTTTTGCAGCAGATGCTGCACAAGGTAATTACCCAGAAAGCCATTTGCACCCGTTACCAGGATTTTCATTCTTCAAAAATAGAGTTAGTAAACAAAAAATCCTGTCATCGCTGACAGGACTTTTTGCTTCAGTTTATTTTATTATGGTTTATTCAGTTCTTCCACCAGAACCGAAATTTCATTTTCATTTTTCAGCTTTAATTTTTTGGCAGCAGCCACTTCATCAATTTTGGCAGCCAGTTCCGGCAATGCGTCCTGCAATGCCTGCTTGCTGTTCTTGATCTTTTTAATTTTACCGCCGGGTATGTAAATATACAATTGTTCAGTAGTAACAATTTCTTTGCGGCTGTAATCACCCAATGTAGCTGCATCTTCCACTTTCTGAGACATGAATTTCAGCAAATGTACTTTTGGCCCAAGGGACAGAACCTGGTACACGGTATTATCATTATGCCCGTCAATTTCAGGATAACCCGCTTTGAATATCACATGTTTTACATTACCATTATTATCAGCCTGGTCATAAGAAACCAGTTCAAAGAATTCCAGTTTCAATTCTTCCCCGTTCTTTAATACCATCACTGCATTATTGAAAATATTGAACTTAACGGGAACACCTGTTACTACTTTGCCCTGCCCCAGTTCAACGGCTCCCTGCTGGTAATCGGTTGTTAAAAACGGAGAGCCATTGATTTCCGCAAGGGCCGGAAGACGAAAAGGTTTTGCCGGAAGTTCATCAATGGTACCCGGCTCTGTTTTAGCTGCAGCAGAATCTGTAGTTTGTGATTTTGCCGTTGATACAGAAAATAAAAATGCCACGATAAATGAAATAGTAAAAAAAGAAATATGTTTTCTCATGTGAAAATTTTAGGATTTGCAAATATAACGGGCCGATCATTTCAACTCACACCACTCATCATGATTATTGACAAGTTTATTCCTCTTATTATTTTATTTTTTTATACCAAATAAACAGCCCTGCATTTTATGCTAAATTTTTATAAGAATTGTTTTACAAAAAAAGACCCCGGTGCAAAGGTCCTTTATACCTCATCCCGAGATTGGGATGTGATAGATAAACGGAGTAATTTATTCCCGTATTACTTTTGGTGCACCACTGCTCAGCCAGGTAGCAAAAATCTCCGGCAGTTTCCAGCGCCGGCCTGCATATAGCCGGGGTCTAACGATAATATAATCAAAGAAGTCTTTCACATAACCTGGCTTACATGCTGCCATTACAGACAACACTTTTTTACCTTTAAAATCCCCGCTTTTAATATCCACATCTGTTGCGGGATCATTTTCCCGGAAATACCGGCCAGTAAACTGTATATCACTGACCATCGAATCGATCACTCTTTCTTCATCCGGCTCCGTCCATTTTTGAAATACAGCCAACCGGTCATAAAAAGGTTCTTCGTGTACATTTTGTAATTCAATAAAATGAGAGGCAAGCCCGATTATCCGTTTCCGGTATACTGCAGGTTTATCTGTTACAGTGTATAAAAGATCATTCTCCCCCGGTGTTATCCCGCTTTTTTTATAATTAATAGTAAAATAATAATAATCTCCTTTGATAAGATAGCACCTGCCGGCACCAATCTCTGCGGTATCGGCTTTCCCATCTTTATAGACACCTCTTAATAACCCGGGTTGCTTCTCTGTCAGTGCAGGTCCGTCAGGAAGATATAGCTGTACAACTTTTATACTATCGTTCAGATCAACCATATAACCCGTGACAGGAAAGGCTCTCACCCATTTTGCAGTATCTGCCTGTGCTTCGCATATTTCTGCGAGGATAAGAAACAGAAAGGGCAACAATTTCTTCATCATGATGATTTGATTTACAACTTAACGCCGGGAATCTTGTTTTTTCCTGCGTGCTGGTGGGTATTTATGTTAAGAAGACCAGAAAGATGTCCTGAAACCTCTTCCGTGTTAAAAAAACACAATCAAAACAAAACCGTATTTTTGAGGGCCTTTTACCTTTAGAATATTCAAACGATTGTTCGTCCCAGACAAAAAATTTAATCAGCAGAAGACAGCAGAACAATACTATGGCAAAGAAAGTAACAAAGATCGGGGTACTGACATCTGGCGGGGACTCTCCCGGCATGAATGCCGCCATCAGGGCTGTGGTACGCACCGGCATTTATCATGGATTAGAAGTTTTTGGTATTATGCGTGGCTACCAGGGTATGATCGAAGATGATATCATTAAAATGGATGGCCGTTCGGTGGCGAATATTATTCAGCGGGGCGGGACCATCCTGAAAACAGCCCGTTGCAAAGAGTTCTATGAACCCGAAGGAAGAAAGATAGCTTATGAAACACTCAGGAAAAGAGGCATCGATGGCCTGGTGATCATCGGGGGTGACGGATCGTTCCGCGGTGCAGTTAAGTTCAGCCAGGAATATGATATACCCTGTATTGGCCTGGCCGGCACCATTGATAAGGATATTGCCGGGACCGATTTTACTATCGGGTTTGATACAGCTGTAAATACAGCCGTGGAAGCTATTGACAAGATCAGGGATACCATGGATGCACATGACCGTATCTTCATCATTGAAGTAATGGGACGTGATGCCGGCTATATCGCCCTGCATAGCGGTATTGCCACAGGAGCTGAAAATATTCTTGTTCCTGAACGGAAAACCAATATGGATGACCTGATTGTGTCACTGCAGGAAAAAGAACGCCGGAAAAAATTGGTGAACCTTATTGTAGTGGCAGAGGGAGATGAATTTGGCGGCGCCAATGAAGTGCAGAAGGTACTCGAAGAAAAGCTCCCGAATGCAGAGATCAGGGTTTGCATTCTCGGACATATACAACGTGGCGGTTCACCCAGTTGTATGGACAGGCTGATTGCCAGCCGTATGGGTTACCATGCTGTTGAGAGCCTGATAGAAGGCCGCCATAATGTATTTGTAGGTATCCTTAATAATAAAATGCACTATATACCCCTGGAGACGGCTGTGAAAAACAAAGGCAAGATCAGCGAAGAATGGATGAAAATCGTAAAGATATTAGCCAGCTAAAATTAAGAGACCTGCACTAACGGCTGATTGCCGGCTCTGTCATTACACCGGATCAGCAACAAGTAACCAGAAACGAACACTATGAACAAGAACATTGAAAAATACCTGCACAAAGAATTTGATAAAGAAGCAGGCCGCCAGCATGCTTTTAAAAGAACCAAGATCGTAGCCACCGTTGGCCCTGCCTGCGACACCTATGACAAATTGCTGGAACTGGTAAAAGCCGGGGTGAATGTTTTTCGTCTCAATTTTTCTCACGGAGATCATGCCGGTAAAGGCAAGATCATTGAGATGATACAGGAGATGAATAAGAAAGAACCTTATAATATTTCAATCCTGGCCGACCTGCAGGGTCCTAAACTGAGAGTGGGCGAAATTGAAGGTGGTTCATTAGACATTAAAGAAGGCGATATACTTACGTTCACCAACCAGAAACTGGTAGGCAGCATGGAAAAAATCTATGTTTCCTACCCGGATCTTCATGCTGACGTGAAAGTGGGTGAGAAAATACTCATCGATGACGGAAAGCTGGAAGTGGTTGTAAAAGAGATCACCAGAGAAAAAGATGTAAAAGTTGAAGTCACCCTGGGTGGTTTGTTACTCCCTAAAAAAGGAGTTAACCTGCCGGATACAAATATTTCCCTGCCTTCCTTAACAGAGAAAGATCTTGCTGATCTTGATTTCATCCTGACACAAAACGTGGATTGGGTGGCCTTATCTTTTGTAAGAAAGCCCAATGATATCATTGACCTCAAGCGGAGGATAACAGAAGGTGGCCATAAAGCCAAAGTGATTGCCAAGATCGAAATGCCGGAAGCGTTAAAAAACCTGCGTGATATTATTGTGGAAAGCGATGGCATCATGATTGCCCGTGGTGATCTTGGCGTTGAATTACCTATTGAGGAAGTCCCCCTGATACAAAAAGATATTATTAAAAAATGCCTGCATCGTGCCAAACCGGTGATCGTGGCCACGCAGATGATGGAAAGCATGATCGACAGGACGAAACCCAACCGGAGTGAGATCACCGATGTGGCGAATGCAGTACTGGAAGGTGCTGATGCTGTGATGCTGAGTGCCGAAACAGCCACAGGTAAATACCCCAAACTGGTGGTGGAAACCATGAGCAAGATCATTCACGAGATTGAAACCAAGGCTTATGATTACGACCGGGAAGAAATGCTGAAACCACAGCCCCACTCCCCGTCTTTCCTGAGTGATGCGATCTGCTATAATGCCTGTAAACTGGCTGAAGATGTCAGTGCGGATGCGATAGTTGGTATGACACAAAGTGGTTATACAGGTTTTACACTCAGCAGTTACCGCCCTAAAGCATTTTT
The DNA here is from genome assembly GCA_002400415.1 of Chitinophagaceae bacterium UBA4411. Taxonomy (GTDB): domain Bacteria; phylum Bacteroidota; class Bacteroidia; order Chitinophagales; family Chitinophagaceae; genus CADEDV01. The sequence goes on along the minus strand of DGQP01000004.1, from coordinate 240,975 downwards.
ATACATTTTTACCAAAGAGAGATCATTGGTCAATCAATTAAGTCTTAGCTGGGGTATCCGGGCTTTTTATTACGATGAAGAAGAAAGCCTGGATGATATTGTATTCGACCAGATTGATATTTTGAAAGAAAGAGGGTTTGTTACCAAAGGGAATGTAGTGGTCAGCACGGGAAGTACACCGGTTCATTTACACCTCCCGACAAACGTTCTTAAAATCACGAAAGTGGAATAAAAAAATAAGCCGGTTTTACCGGCTTATTTTTTATGATATTAATGCCAGACGCAAAGAATGACAGCGGCGAGAATGTTTCCGGTAATATGATAACCACTGTCGATCAGGGTTAATACCTGCGGCTTACTCTGGTAGAGATAAGAAATTGTAATTCCTATTGCAGCGAAACAAACGCCGGTGAACAGCCCGAGTTTGAGGCCTGACAAAAAACCGGATAACATCAGCCTGTACACCAAAATACCAAGGCCGGCACAGACCACGAATTCAAGCAGGAAAGTAAAGGCCATAATTCCTCCCACTCCTTTCCGGCTGCCGGTCCTGTTCGTATCCATCCCGCTGCTGGCAATCCAATGGCTGGCAAATAATAGTTTAGAATACCAGATGGCTCCCAGTATAAAATAGGCAAAGGCTGCGACCAGAACAGCCGGCCAGTTCAAACTTCCTATAAATGAAGTATCCATGTTTAAAGCAGTTTTGGTGAATAGAAAAGTTAGTGAATCCCGTCCAAAAAACAAACGCTACCCGCAGAGACCGGGCTGTTATTTTTAAAAATGTTACTTATCTTCCGTACAAAATTGTTTTATGAAGCCCTTATTCTATATACTCCTTTCTTTTTCAATACTCATTACAACTGGTTGCAGGCAGAAAAAAACGGCGACCTCCCCGGAAGAAATTGAAAAAGCGTTGCGACACAACCCGAACCTTAATGCCGGAAGTGGCTCTTTTTCAATTGATGCGCCTGATGGCTGGGAGAAAACAGATACATCCATGATGGGGATGCAGGCCACTATTATCTCTTCTCCTGTGGAAAGCAGCAGTGATAACTTCAGGGAGAACATAAATGTCGTTACGGAAAAAATCGGTAATCAAACAGCAGAAGAATACTTTCGCCGCTCCCTGGTTAATATGAAGAGTATGCTGACCGAATGGAAAGAAATTGACAACGGGACAAAACAAATTGACGGACATACCGCAAAGTGGATGAGATACAGCCATTCCTACATGGGTTACCCACTTGAAGTGAAGGTTTATGTGCTCGTTGCTGATGAGATTGCTTATGTTATAACCTGTACCTGCAAACAGGGTGAAATGGAAAGCTGGGAAAACAAATTTGACGATTGTGTGGCCACATTTTCAACTAATTAATAGCATTTTGTTATAAAAGTAAAGGGCTGTTGTTTCCGACAGCCCTTTACTTTATTCTGTATTCTTAAAGGTCAGTTACATTCTTTTGATCATAATATTCCTGAACCATACTGCATTGCCATGGTCCTGTAATGCAATCTTCCCTTTTTTATAGATACCAAAATCAGGCATCTTCGCAAACTTACTTCCTGCCACCAGCTTTTTCCAGGCATCATCCCATAACGTAGTGCTAACCACATTCTCACCATTCAGCCACAGTTCCAGTTTTGCATTCACGCATTTTATTTCCACCTGGTTCCACTCGCCGGCAGGTCTTACAGTTTCTTTACTTGAACTGATCAGGTCATACAGGTCTCCCGCACGGTGTTTAATGATCTTTGAATCCGGGTGACCGTTATTATCCAGCACCTGCATTTCAGGAGCAGTTTCCCAGGGCCATTTGTATTTCAATGTATCTTCATGCACATAGAACATAATGCCGCTGTTGCCGTCCTTAGCAATCTTCCATTCCAGTTTCAGGTGAAAATTTTCGAACTCCTCATCACTAACTATATCTCCGCCATCTTTGATCTGCCAGTTTTCTTTCACCAGTGTATCGAGGTATAAATTACCATCAGCCACCTTCCAGGCACTGCCAACAGGATTACCCCCGTATTTATGCCATCCTTTCGTGCTTTCCCCATCGAATAACAATTGCCAGCCATCTGCTTTTTCCTGGTCGGTCAGCTTATTTTCTGAGGTTTCAATTTTGGAAGCTGTTGCAGTATCAGTCCCTGCTGCAGTTTCTGGGCCACTTTTATTGTTACAACTTGTAATAGCGGCAAGAAGAACAATACCGGCAAGCATTCTTTTCATCCTGTTTATTTTTTTAATGATAGAATATATTTGACTGCCAAAGCAGCATTACCATTTGTTAAATTTCTATGTGGTGTCATGGGGATTTTACCCCAGTTACCACTACCTCCTGAAATAATTTTATCAGATAGAAAATCGATATTTCTTTGTGTTGTCGCATATTTATTCGAAACATCAATGAATGAAGGCCCGATAAGTTTGTCATCTCCGATCTTATGACAGGTTATACAATCACTTGCCAATATGATCTTTTTTCCTTCTTGAGCAGTAGTATCTGAAATTGTTAATACTGTAACTGGAACGATATTCTTTCCTGCATTACAAGCAACCAGTAATAGAAAGAAAAAAACAATTGGAGATTTTAGCTTCACAGGCATTATTTTTTCAGTAACAAAATATATTTCACCATTGCCTCCGCATCTTCCTGTGAAACCGCTGCATGTGGTGTCATAAAGGCCTCACCCCAAACTCCGTTTCCACCTTTAATGATTTTTCCTGCCAGGTGTGCAACAATAGTATCAGGCAGTGATGCATACTTATCTGCAACTTCCCGGTAAGGGGGCCCGGTCAGTTTATCATCAACCTTATGGCAGGTCAGGCAATCACTTTTTGCCACCAATGCCAAACCTTTCTGATAAACAGGGTTGCCGGAAAGATCATCTGCAGCAGCATCTTTTGTTTCGGTTGCTTTCGTATCTCCTGTACCGCTGGTTGTTTCCGAAGAACTGTTACCACAGGAACTGATTACTATTGCAACTGCAAAGGATAAAAATATCTTTTTCATGTTTTATTATTTTAGAAATGAAATGTACGGCGAAATTAAAGGTTAGTCTAATCCCAGCAAAAGCCTGTTTGCTTTTTCATCAGTCCCACTGGAAGCAAAATCATCAAAGGCTCTTTCTGTAACGCGGATGATATGCTGCCGGATAAATTCAGCTCCTTCCCTTGCACCATCTTCCGGGTGTTTGATACAACATTCCCACTCCATCACTGCCCAGCCCGGGAAATCATATTCGGTCAGTTTACTGAATACGGTTTTAAAATCCACCTGCCCGTCACCAGGTGAGCGATACCGTCCGGCCCTGTTGGCCCAGCTTTGATAACCACCAAAAGTACCTTGCCTGCCTGTTGCGTTAAATTCGGCATCTTTTACATGAAATGCTCTTATCCGTTCATGATAAAAATCGATATATTGGATATAATCTAACTGCTGCAATACAAAATGCGAGGGATCATACAATAAACAGGCCCGGGGATGATTGCTGACTTCCTTTAAGAACATTTCATAGGTGACCCCGTCAAACAAATCTTCGCCGGGATGTATCTCGTAGCAAACATCCACACCGCATTCATCAAAATAATCGAGGATCGGTGTCCAGCGTTTACCGAGTTCTTTAAAGCCTTCTTCCACCAAACCGGCAGGCCGTTGCGGCCAGGGATGAAATGTATGCCACAATAAAGAACCGCTGAAAGTGGGGTGTGCAGTCAGTCCCAGGTTTTGCGATGCCTTTGCCCCGTATCTCACCTGCTGAATGGCCCATTCGGTCCTTGCTTTTGGGTTACCCCGCAAATGCGCCGGCGCAAAACCATCAAATAAAGTATCATATGCAGGATGCACGGCCACTAACTGACCTTGTAAGTGGGTTGATAGCTCGGATATCTCCAGCCCGCAATCATTAATAATGCCTTTTATTTCATCAGCATAAGTTTTGCTCTCCGCTGCTTTTTGCAGATCAATGCAGCGGGAATCCCAGGTGGGAATTTGCACAGCTTTGAACCCTAACGATTCTGCCCAAAGACAGATTGATTTTAAATTATTGAATGGCGGATTATCTCCCAGGAATTGTGCTAAAAAAATAGCAGGCCCCTTTATCGTAGTCATTTGCTGTTGGTATTAATAATTGAAGAACTAAATAGTAAAATCGATCCACTTTTTTTCGGCTTGTCCCGAAGCAATTACATTTTCAATAAAAGCCATACCTCTTACCCCTTCTTCCACCCCGGGAAAATCAAGCCATTCCTCCTGCGGCGTTTCTCCATTAATCTTTGCACGAACCGTCAATGCGAAATTGCGGTACAAATTGGCAAAAGCTTCTAAATAACCTTCCGGGTGCCCGGCAGGTGTGCGGCAATTATGCCTGGCAAAAGAATCAAGATAGCCGGAACCGGCCCTGTAAATTTCTGCAGGTTTATCCAGCCATTTTACTAATAAGGTATTGGCATCTTCCTGTTTCCATTCAATGCCGCCTTTTTCGCCGTACACCCGTATTTTGACATTATTCTCCTCCCCGGCTGCAATTTGTGTGGCCATCAGTACTCCGCTAATTCCATTATCAAATTTTAAAAAAGCAGCGCCATCATCATCCAGCATTCTTCCTTCCACGATAGTATTAATATCAGCACACAACCGGGTTACTTTTTGCCCGGTCACATATTCTGCCAGGTTAAAAGCATGGGTGCCGATATCACCCATCGAACCGGCCTTACCACTTCTTTTGGGATCTGTTCTCCAGGCCGCCTGTTTATTATCTCCACCTTCAAGAAAAGTGCTTAACCACCCCTGGGGATATTCCACATATACTTTCCTGATTTTACCAAACACCCCGCTTTTAACTAATTGGCGTGCCTGCTTGACCATCGGGTAACCGGTATACGTATGACATAATAATACATGAAGACCCGTTTGTGCAGCTTTTTCCTTTATTTTTTTTGCTTCTTCCAGGGAAAAAGTGATTGGCTTTTCAATCACCACATGAAACCCCTTCTCCAACGCCTTCATGGCAGGATCAAAATGCACAAAATTGGGTGTAACGATACTGATAAAATCTATTCGCCGATCTGCCGGCATTGCTGCTTCCTTTTCCAGCATAGTTGTATAATCGGTATAAGTCCTTTCTTCCTGCAGAAACAACTCACGGCCCGACTCCAGCGCTATCTCCGGGTTAACACTGAGGGCTCCGGCCACCATTTCCACCTGTCCATCCATATTAAATGCCAGCCGGTGCACGGCACCGATAAAAGCGTCTTTGCCACCGCCGATCATTCCCATCCTTAGTTTCCTTTTTTTCATCGCAAACGTTTGAAGTTAGTAGTGTGTATCAAAATGCTGATATAGTATCGTAAAAAAGTATAACATGAACAATTATGTGTGCTTAAAAATAGTACATTTAGTTTTTCTAAATCATTTTTACAAACCTAACGATCAACAAATTCGCTTGCACATGAAATCTACTACCCGTATTCAGCTTTCTGTAATGATGTTTCTTGAATTTTTTATCTGGGGTGGATGGTTTGTGACGCTGGGAAATTTCTTGCCTACTAACTTAAAAGCAGATGGCGAACAGATCGGCCAGGTATTTTCCACCCAGTCATGGGGCGCTATTATTGCTCCTTTTATCATTGGCCTGATTGCTGACCGGTATTTTAATGCCGAAAAAATTCTGGGTGTATTACATATTATTGGTGCTGCATTAATGTACCAGATGTATAATGCAGCTGATATTACAGCTTTCTATCCTTATGTTTTTGTTTACATGGTTCTTTATATGCCAACCCTGGCGCTGGTGAATTCAGTTTCTTTCAATCAAATGAAAGACCCGGAAAAAGAATTCTCCAGTATCCGTATCTGGGGCACCATTGGCTGGATCGTGGCAGGCCTGCTGATCAGTTATCTTTTTCACTGGGATTCTAAAGAAAATACAGCCAACGGAATGCTTAAAAACACGTTCCTTCTTTCCGGGGTGGCAGCTCTTGTTTTAGGATTGATGAGTTTCACTTTGCCTAAAACACCTCCCGCCAAAAGCGGCGGGGAAAAAGTCAGCATCAGCCAGATACTGGGTCTGGATGCTCTCAAATTATTAAAGGATAAAAATTTTGCAGTATTCTTCATCGCTTCCATACTAATCTGTATCCCGCTTGCCTTTTATTACCAGAGTACAAACTCTTTTTTATCCAATATTGGCGTTGCAAACCCGACCGGCAAAATGACCATTGGCCAGATATCTGAAGTGCTGTTCTTACTGGCTTTGCCGGTTTTCTTCAGCAAATTCGGGTTTAAGAAAACTATTCTGGCAGGCATGCTGGCCTGGGCATTACGGTATGTATTGTTTGCGTTTGGTAATGCCGGGGAATTAAGTTTTATGCTGCTCACCGGTATTGCTCTTCATGGCATCTGTTATGATTTCTTTTTTGTTTCCGGGCAGATTTATACCAACTCAAAAGCCGGGGAAAAAGTAAAAAGTGCTGCACAGGGGCTTATTACATTAGCCACTTATGGTGTGGGGATGCTGATTGGCTTTAAGATTGCAGGCATGATCACCGATTCTTACCAGACAGCTACCGGTTTTGATTATAAAATGATCTGGCTGATACCTGCGGCTATTGCAGCTGCTGTCTTTTTATTATTTGCCATCTCTTTCCGTGACGAAAAGAAAGCCAGCTAAATCATTCTCAAAAATGAATAACCCGTCAAGAAGAAAATGGCTTAAAACTGCAGCCGCCGGCTCCCTGGCTGCCACAGCTATCCCTGCACTAAGCTCATTTGTTTCCCTTGCAGGAAATGAATATGCTTTGAAAGGGAATATCAACCATTCTGTTTGTTCCTGGACCTACAATTTTCTTCCGCTGGAAGAACTCTGCGGAGTGGTGAAAAAACTAAAATTCTCCGCTATCGACCTGCTGGCTCCTAAAGACTGGCCGGTCATACAGCAGCACGGCATCACCTGTTCCATGTGCTATACGGCCGGAAAAATAAGCCTGACAGAAGGATGGAATGATAAAAAGAATCATGAATGGCTGATCAGGGATTTTACTGAAGCCATTCCCCTGCTGGCAAAAGCCGGCTATAAAAACCTGATCTGTTTCAGTGGCAATCGCAATGGGATGGATGATGAAACAGGATTGAAAAATTGCGTGGAAGGATTGAAAAAAATAATGGCGCTGGCAGAACAAAACAATGTCATTATCCAGATGGAGTTATTTAACAGTAAAGTGGATCATAAAGATTATATGGCCGATAAAAGTGCCTGGGGAGTTGAACTCTGTAAAAGGTTGGGTTCACCTAATTTCAAACTGTTATACGATATCTATCATATGCAGATCAATGAAGGCGATGTGATCCGGACCATTCAGAACAACCATTTTTATTTTGGTCATTATCATACTGCCGGGGTGCCGGGTCGTCATGAAATAGATGAGACGCAGGAACTCTTCTACCCTGCCATCATGAAAGCTATTCTTTCCACCGGTTACCAGGGATATGTGGCCCAGGAGTTCATCCCCTCTTTTAAAGAAAATAAAGACAAGATAGCTGCTTTAAAAAAAGCAATCCGGATATGTGACGTATAATATATAAAGACCTATTTAAAACGAAAACCCGAAAATCAAACGCATGGCTGACAATCAATTTGACGCAATCGTAATCGGCTCCGGCATCAGCGGAGGCTGGGCTGCCAAAGAGCTGACGGAGAAAGGACTTAAAGTGATCATGCTGGAACGTGGCCGTAATATTAAGCACAAAGAGGATTATGTAAATGCCAATAAAGAATCCTGGGAGTTTCCTCACCGCGGCGGACGAACTCAGCAAATGATCAACGATTACCCGGTATTGAAAAGAGATTATCCGTTGAATGAAACGGTGCTTGATTATTGGGTAAAAGATACAGAAAGCCCCTACACCGAAGTGAAACGTTTCGACTGGTACCGGGGCTATCATGTAGGCGGCCGTTCCTTAATGTGGGGCCGCCAGAGTTACCGTTTCAACAAATGGGATTTCGAAGCGAATCTCAAAGAAGGCATCGCGGTTGACTGGCCGATCCGTTATGATGACATTGCTCCCTGGTACAGCTATGCTGAAAAATTTGCGGGTATCCAGGGAAATAAAGACGGGCTGGAAGTACTGCCCGACGGCGACTTCATGCCTGCTATGGAACTGAACTGCGTGGAGAAAGAAGTAAAGAAAAGATTACAGGACTATTATAAAGGCGCCCGCCATCTTATCATTGGCCGCAGTGCGAATATTACTGAACCGCATTATGACAGAACCAATTGCCAGTACCGTAACCGTTGCTGGAGAGGTTGCCCCTTTGGTGGTTATTTCAGCACACAATCTGCCACTTTACCGGCAGCGATGAAAACAGGTAATCTCACGCTCCGCCCCTTCTCTATTGTAACAAGAATACTCTACGATAAGGATACCAAAAAAGCAACCGGTGTTGAAATACTGGATGCAGAAACAAACAAGACTTATGAATACAAATCCAGGATCGTTTTCGTTTGTGCTTCTGCATTGAATTCTGCCTGGGTGCTGATGAACTCTGCCACGGATGTATGGGAAGGCGGATTGGGCAGCAGCAGTGGCGAACTCGGACATAATGTAATGGACCATCACTTCAGGTGCGGCGCCGGCGGCACCATGGAAGGATTCGAAGATAAATATGTATATGGCCGTCGTCCAACCGGGATTTATATTCCCCGGTTCAGAAATGTCTATGATGATAAACGGGATTATGTAAGAGGATTTGGCTACCAGGGTGGCGCAGGCCGCGGACGTGGCGTTGAAATTGCGGAAATGACTGTTGGGGCTGATCTGAAAGAAGCCTTAAGTGTGGCAGGTGATCACTGGGGTATGGGTATTACCGCATTCGGCGAAATGCTCCCGTATCATGAAAATAAAATTTACCTGGATAAAGAAAAGAAAGACAAATGGGGTTTACCGGTACTGGCTTTTGATGTGGAGATCAAAGAAAATGAAAAAAAGATGCGGATTGATATGATGAATGATGCGAAAGAAATGCTGGAAGCTGCCGGTGTGAAAAACGTGAATACCTTTGATAATGGGTATGCACCGGGCATGGGTATCCATGAAATGGGAACTGCCCGGATGGGTCGTGATCCGAAAACATCAGTGCTCAATGGGAATAACCAGGTCTGGGATGCAAAGAATGTATTCGTAACCGATGGCGCCTGTATGACATCAGCCTCCTGTGTGAACCCGTCACTGACCTATATGGCGCTGACAGCAAGAGCCGCCAATTTTGCCGTGGATGAATTGAAAAAAGGAAATCTTTAATCACTAATTCAAAATCGTTAGATATGGATCGCAGAGAACTACTGAAAATGATCGCTGTTGTTACCGGTGGCGTTGTCATCGGCGGTGAAGTATTTTTAACCGGCTGCAAGACTGCCGGCAAAACAGAAGCCGGCTTTACTGCTGCCAATATTGCCCTGCTGGATGAAGTAGCCGAAACCATCATCCCTGCTACGGCTACACCAGGCGCCAAAGCGGCAAAGGTTGGTGAGTTTATGAAGATCATGGTTACTGACTGCTATACGCAAAACCAGCAAACTGCTTTTACCAATGGCATTGCACAACTTGAAGAAGCCTGCCAAAAAGCAACCGGTAAATCTTTTGTAGAATGTACACCGGAGCAACGACATGACTTCCTGGTTGGTCTTGAAAAAGAAGCCAAAGAATTCAATACAAAAAGAGATGAGGCTGATAAACCTAAACGAGAGGCATTGAAAGCAGAAAATGAAAAACTGCCCTGGAAAGATCAGAAAGAATTTGAAGCAGCCCCCAGTCATTATTATACAATGATGAAACAACTGACACTGCTCGGGTTCTTTACTTCCAAAACAGGTATGACAGAAACCTTACGCCACATCCCTGTTCCCGGTAAATTTGACGGGGCATTCCCTTATGCCAAAGGAGATAAAGCCTGGGCTGAATAAATTATAATAACTTAAAACAGAAAGATGCAATACAACAGAAGAAAATTTATAAAAATTACAGGCGGGGTTACCACAGGTTTTGCGTTAAGCAGCCTGACAGGATTATCAGTCTTTTCCTCCTGTGAAGAGGCTGCAAAGATCAAAAAAATCGGTATCCAGTTATATACCCTGCGGGATGTGATCGGAGCTGATCCCAAAACTGTTTTGAAAAATTTATCTTCCTTTGGCTATAAGCAGATAGAGAGCTATGAAGGAGAACAGGGCATGTTCTGGGGCATGGGTAATACCGGCTTTAAAAAATATATGGATGATCTCGGGATGTCTCTCGTGTCTTCACACTGCGATATCAGTAAAGATTTTGAAAAGAAAGCGGCTGAAGCTGCTGCAATAGGTATGAAATACCTGATCTGTCCCTGGAAAGGCCCGCAAAAATCACTGGATGATTTTAAGAAATTCGCTGATGAGTTCAACCAGAAAGGTGAAATCTGCAAAAAGAACGGTATCCGCTTCGCTTACCATAACCATGATTATACTTTTAAACCTTTAGAAGGGCAACTGCCGCAGGACATACTGATGAATGGCACCGATGCCTCTTTAGTGGATTTTGAACTGGATATGTATTGGGTGGCAGCTGCGAATGAAGATATTGAAACCTGGTTAAAAAAATATCCCAACCGCTTTCGTCTTTGCCATGTAAAAGACCGCAGCAAAACACCCGGAGCTGACAACGGGAAGAATTCAGTTGACCTGGGTACCGGTGCACTGAACTGGAGTAAAATATTAAAGACTGCCAGATCAAACGGCATGGAGTATTTTATTGTAGAGCAGGAAGCCTATCCCAATGGCAGTTCAACTGAAGCGGCAAAAACAGATGCCGCCTATATGAAGAACTTAAAAATCTGATCATTAATTTTCTGTTATCAAAAAGCCTGCATTATTAATAATGCAGGCTTTTTGGTTTAAGTAACCGGATAACGGTATCCCTTTTAACAAGCTGATATGGTTAATGATTTCATAACTTTCCTGCAAAGATTTAAAAATATTGCCGCTGCAACTTTGCTGCCAAACAAAATTACCGGCTATGCAGCGATTAAAATCTCTACTCTTTATTCTTATTGTTTCATTGGGCTATTTATCCCTGGCAGCACAGGAAACAACTGCTGAAATACAGGGAATTGTTACCGAAAAAAATGGAACAACACTAACTGGCGCTACAATAACAGCTCTTCATCAGCCTACAGGAACCAAATACACCACTACTTCCCGGAAAGACGGAAGATACAATCTTGCCAATGTAAGAGTTGGCGGGCCTTACGTTATCTCTGTAACCTATGTTGGTTTTAATGAAGATAAGCTGAATGATATTATCCTGACGTTAGGACAGGCATTTAAAGCTGACTTCAGTCTTACCCCTGCTTCCGGCGAAATGAAGGAAGTTGTGGTATCAGCCACCCGTTCTGATAAAATATTTAATAAGAGCAGAACCGGCTCTGCCGAAGTGATCAATCGTCAGCAGATCGATCGTTTACCAACGATTAACCGGAGCATTAATGATTTCACCCGGTTAACACCCACCGCAAACAGTAACGCCACGTATGGCACGAGCAGTTTTGCCGGAAGAGCTAACTCTTATAATAACCTTACCGTAAACGGGGCTTCATTCAATAATACGTTTGGGCTGGCTGCAGGTCTGGGCGGGCAAACCAATTCACAACCTATCAGTATTGATGCACTCGATCAGATACAGGTAAACATTGCCCCATACGATGTAACACTGGGAGGATTTACCGGAGCCGGCATCAACTCAGTTACCAAAAGCGGGACCAACGATATTAAAGGAACCATTTACAGTTATTGGAAAAGCCCGGGGCTTACAGGTTTGAAAGTTGGTCCGACCAAACTGGCAAAACAACAATTTGATTTTAATAACCGCGGACTCAGTGTGGGCGGCCCGATCATCAAGAACAGGTTATTCTTTTTTATCAGCGGCGAACAGGAAAGAGTGAGTACCCCGGCCACCAGCCTTGTTGCCAGCCGCAACGGTTCATCGGGAGTTGGTATTTCCCAGGCAAAAGCAGAAGACCTGGAAGCATTGTCTGCCTTCCTGAAAACAAAGTATGGCTACGAAGCCGGTCCTTTTGAGAATTATACATTTGATACCTACAGTGATAAGGTAACAGCCAGGGTTGATTTTAATATTAATAAGAAGCATACACTGAACGTTAACTATTATTACCTGAAATCATACCGGAATGTTCCGCCAAGTAACAGCGGTGCTCCCGGCAACAACCGTCAACCCAGCACAACAGCGATGCCTTTCTTTGCTTCTTCTTATGTGATCAATAACAACTTCAATATTGTCATTGCAGAGCTGAACAGCCGTATCAGCAACAAGCTCTCTAACAAATTACAGGTGGGCTACAACCAGTTGAGAGATTTCCGCAGCAGCCCGGGCGGCACGTTCCCCCTGGTGGATATTGAAAATGGCGCAGGCCTCTCTTTCACAGCCTTCGGTTATGAACCGTTTACAGCTTTCAACCAGTTGAATACAGATACCTGGCAACTGAATGATGTGGTAACTCTCTTTAAAGGAAAACACACCCTGACATTCGGAACACAAAATACATTCAACAAATTCAGGAACGGTTTTGCCCCTAACTATTATGGCGCTTACCGCTTTGCCAGCCTCCAGGATTTTTATAACAGTGCCAATAACGGAACAGCAAACGCCACAAGGTATGAGCTGAGGTACTCAGCCCGTAAGAATGGTGAATTCCCATTTGCAGATGTTTCTACTTTGCAATTAGGCTTCTTTGCTCAGGACAAATGGAATGTGAACAACAACCTGATCCTGACTTATGGATTAAGGGCAGATATGCCAATCTTCAAACAAAATTTTATCAGTAACACGAATGCAGACGCACTGACTTACCGGAACGGAGTTCGCATTGAAACAGGAAAAGCTCCCAAGAACTCTGTATTGTTCAGCCCAAGAGTGGGTTTTAACTGGGATGTGAACGGGGACAAAAAAACACAGGTACGTGGCGGGATTGGTATCTTCTCCGGTCCTCCCCCATTTGTGTGGATCAGCAACCAGGCTTCAAACAACGGGGTTGACTTCGGTTCATTTGTCAGAACAACAGGTACTGCTTTTAACCCGGATGTAAATGCATACAGGCCTTCTAATGGTGCGGCAAATACGAGCTATAACCTGGCTATCACTGAGAAGGACTTCAAATTCCCGCAATTATTCAGAACGAACCTGGCAATTGACAGGAAGTTACCAGGCAATATCACGGCCACCCTGGAAGGTATCTATTCAAAAGATGTCAATGCTGTTTATCACCAGAATATCAACCTGCCTTCTTCGGGTACCGCACTGGCCGGTTCTGATAAACGTGTCCGTTATACCTCATCTAAAATATACAGCGGCGCCGGTGGTGAGACTGCCAGTAATCCGAATATCAGCGATGCAATCCTGATGACGAATACATCGAAAGGTTATACCTATAATGTAACCTTACAGTTACAGCGGAATGTAAAGAATCTTTATACTATGCTGGCATATACCTACGGCAAAAGTAAATCTGTCAACGATGGTGGTTCTATCGCGCAATCCATCTGGAGAGACCGCCAGGTATCCGGTGATCCGAATGATGAAGCCGTATCGTTCTCTAACTTCTATCAGCCTCACCGTGTAATAGCCGCGGCTTTCTATCGCTTTGAGTATAAAAAGTATTTTGCAACTTCTCTGGGTCTTACTTTCGAGGCTGCCAATGGCGGGACAGCCAGTTACACGATCAACGGGGATTTGAACAATGATGGCCTTACCACCAACGATCTTGTTTATATTCCGAAAGATCAGAATGATATCGTGCTGGAGACAGTGAATGCGGCCGATACAAGGACAACAACGATCATCTGGAATCAGCTGAATGCATATATCAACCAGGATCCCTACCTGAGTACCCGGAGAGGACAGTATGCGGAGAGAAACGGGTTATTGCTGCCTTTTTATAAAAGGCTTGATCTGAATTTCACCCAGGATTTTATGCTGAAAGTAAGTGGCAAGATGAATACGCTTCGCTTTACCATGGACATCTTCAACTTTGGCAACCTGCTGAATAAAAACTGGGGGATTTCAAAAATAACGAACAGAACCGCATTACTGAATTTTAAACGGGTGGAAACAACCGGGGTAAATGCAGGCAAACCTGTTTACAGCTTCCCATATCTTGATGCCAGCAACCAAATACCATTGACTTCCACATTTCAGAATAGTACAGGTCAGAACTCAAGATGGCAGATGCAAATCGGTTTAAGATATATCTTCAATTGAGTTCTTACATAAAGCAGATAGTTTCTAGTTTTCAAACCATCCGTTTTTACGGATGGTTTTTTATTGCAGAAATATCCTTAAAGCCCTGACTTCTTCTTTATCAATGGAATTATTCATATAGCTCTCCTCCGAATCTATAAAGGACGGGTGAATAAAGTCCATCTTACTTTTTTCTTTCCCTCTTAAAGAAGAATGGAATTCTGTACAGCCTGTTTTTTCTGCCAGCATTTTTATATTCTCTTTCCTGACACCGCTGCCCGGCATAATCACGATGCGGCCATCGCTTACCCGGTTCAATTCGGCTATCAATTCCACCCCATCCGGGGCTGCCGGCTTTTGTCCCGAAGTCAAAATCCGTTCACAACCAATTTCCACTAATTGTTCCAATGCTTCAAAAGGATTGCTGCAACGGTCAAATGCCCGGTGAAAAGTAACACCCAATGGATAAGCGGCTTCCACCAGTGCGGCTGTTCTTTTGATATCTGCACTTCCATCCCTGTTCAGCAGACCGATGACAACTCCGTCACAGCCCAGTTGCTTACAGAGTTTTACTTCTTTCAGCATGATGGAATATTCCTCTTCTGTGTATAAAAAATCACCGCCTCTCGGGCGAATGATGGGAAACAGATGAACTGTAAAAGCTTCACGGCATTGTATGATCGTACCATATGAAGGCGTTGTTCCGCCTTCAGCCAGGTTGGCACAAAGTTCTATACGGTCTGCACCACCTTCCACTGCTGACTTTGTTGTTTCAAAATCAGAAGTGGCAATTTCGATTATGTATTGTATCGGCTCCATATGTATTTTCAACTTTAGGGTACAAGGAAAACTGCAACCCGGCTAAGGCATTACAAATTTTGCTTTCACCAATTCTTCTCTTACACCGTTCTTAATAGCAAAACTGAACCCCTGGTGAATAGCATAAGCACCCACCTGCCCTTTTTTATTTAATGCCAGGAAGGCCACCTGTATATCTTTTGCCTTTTCCTTTTTGATCTTCACAATTCTCTCAATCACTTTTTTACAGGCTGCTTCGGGCGACAGCCCCTGGCGCATCAGTTCCACCACCGAATGTGAACCCGCCACCCTTATTACGTCTTCCCCCTGCCCGGTTGCAGTGCAGGCGCCAACTTCATTATCTACAAACAACCCCGCGCCGATAATAGGTGAATCACCCAGGCGCCCCCGCATTTTAAAACCGGCACCACTGGTGGTGCAACTGCCACTGAGATTTCCATTCGCATCCATTGCTACCATACCGATCGTATCGTGATTCCATTCACCATTGTCCAGCTTATGCGGAGCAAATGGTCCATGCTCCTGCTTACCTGCCTGCCGGACAGGCAGGTTTTCTACGTTTATAGCTGGTGACTTGTAGTGCGATCCTTTTAACCAATTATCATAGTTGATCTGTGCTTCGGGTGATAGTTTTTGTTCTTCCAGCGGAAATCCTTCTGCCACGGCAAATTGCTGCGCCCCGCTGCCCACCAGCATCACATGCGGTGTTTTTTCCATCACCCTCCTTGCCACAGCTATCGGGTGTTTGATGCGTTCCAGGAAAGCAACACTGCCGCAATTTGCAAACTCATCCATAATACAGGCATCCAGTGTTACAAAGCCGTCACGGTCAGGGTTAGCACCCAGGCCCACACAACAGTTCTTAGACGCTTCCGTTACCATCACTCCTTTTTCCACGGCATCAAGAGCCCTGCCTCCTTTTTCTAATACTTCCCAGGCCGCTTTATTGGCAGCCAGGCCGGCATCCCAGGTGGAGATAACCACCGGTTTTCCTTTTATAGTAAACGTTTCCGGGGAAGCCGAAGCAACTTTGCCGAGCAAAACACCCAGGGATCCCAATGCGGAAGACCGGATGAACTTTCTTCTGTTAAACATGTTAGTCTGTTATATCCTCCGAAATTAAAGGATTCAGTATCAGCAGGCAAAAATGGAAGTACCGCCTCATTATTTATTTATACACAGCCCCGGCAAGCTTAACAAATTGCTATGAACAAAAATTTGATGTTTAAACATTGATTATATATCTTTGTTCTCTAAAACAAACAAAATGAAAATCGAAATCATATCCGGAAGCCCCAGGACAAACAGTGTCACCCGCAGGGTAGCTTTTTATTTAAAAAACTGGATTGCTCAAAACACACAGCATACTGTGGATATTATTGACATGAAGGACTGGCCTGTTCCCCCGATTCAATCTGTCTGGGTAACAGCAGAAAAAGCCCCTGTAGAATTTCAACCACTGGCACAACGGGTGTTTGAAGCAGACGCGTTTATTTTACTTACTCCCGAATACAACGGAAGCTATGCCCCTGCAATGAAAAACATGCTGGATCATTTCCCCAAACAGCATCATAAACCATTTGGTATCGTCACAGCATCACCCGGTGCAATGGGTGGGATGAGGGCTTCTCAGCAATTGCTGCAATTGGTACCTGCCTTATTCGGGGTAGCGTCACCGTATATGCTGATCACGCCAGCTGTAGATAAAAAATTCGGCCCCGATGGTGAACTGCTTGACGAATCGTTTCAGAATGCTGTACATAATTTCATCACCGAGTTTCTATGGCTATCTGAAAAACTCGCCGAAGAAAAAGTAACCGCTTAATTCAGCTAAATAAATCCTTCGCCTGACGGAGGACAAAAAAGGAGTTTTTATGAAAACCATTCTCCACAAGGCCAATACAAGAGGCCACGCCAGCCACGGATGGTTAGACTCTTACCACACATTCAGTTTTGCAGGTTATCATAACCCTGAAAGAGTTCATTTTGGAGCCCTGCGGGTCCTGAATGATGATTCAGTTGCCGCAGGCATGGGCTTTGGTGCCCACCCGCATGATAACATGGAGATTATCTCCATCCCCACTTCCGGCGACCTGGAACACCAGGACAGCATGGGTAACAAGCAGGTGATCAGTCAGGGAGATGTGCAGGTAATGAGTGCCGGAACAGGTGTCCGCCATTCTGAAAAAAATAAGAACCATGATAAAGAAGTAAAATTCTTCCAGATATGGATCTTTCCGAAAGTAAAGAATGTTGAGCCCCGTTATGATCAGCAAACATTTGCTGATACCGATAAGCATAATAAATTGCTGACAGTTGTATCCCCGCTTGGTACAGCAGACGGAGGTGTACAAATTCACCAGGATGCCTGGTTCAGTTTGGGTAAACTGGATAAAGATTTCAATATCAGCTATACATTAAAAAACAGCAATAATGGTGTTTATGCTTTTGTAATCGAAGGCGATGTTACTATCAACGGACAATTATTGAACAGAAGAGACGGCCTGGGTATTACTGAAACAGATACACTGGAGATCAAAGCGGATAGTAATGCAGAAATATTATTAATGGAAGTGCCCGTAAAATAAAGGAGTTTTTATGAGTAACAGGAAAACAATAGAAGCCATCATTGCACCACCTCCGCCACATATGGTGGGCGATGGTTTTCGTGTACATGGATTTTTCCCGGGTGGGAAAATCGATAAAAAAAGGATGAGCCCTTTCTTTTTAATGGATTATGGCGCTAAAGTGGATTTTCCTCCCTCTGATAAATTGCGTGGCGTTGGGGTGCATCCGCACCGGGGTTTTGAAACAGTCACGATTGCTTACCATGGCCGCATTGCCCACCACGACAGTGCCGGCAACAGTGGTGTCATTGGTGAGGGTGATGTACAGTGGATGACAGCAGCTTCCGGTCTTTTGCACAAAGAATACCACGAAGAATCATATAGCAAAACCGGTGGCTTGTTCCAGATGGTGCAATTATGGGTGAATCTACCTGCAAAATACAAGATGACAACTCCGAAATACCAGGAGATCAGTAATGATAAAATGAGCCGTTATAACCTGGAAGATGGAAAAAGTTATATCGAGTTGATTGCCGGTGAATACAAAGATCTGAAAGGCCCGGCCTCCACCTTTACCCCGGTTCATGTTTATAATGCAAGACTGAAAAAAGGAGCAAGTGCAGATTTCAGATTCCCTGCCAGCTATAATACGGGCATGCTGGTGCTGGAAGGAACTGCATTGATCAACGGCAGTTTAGCAGACACCGACCATTTTATATTGTTTAAAAACGATGGGGAAGAAATTAGTATCCAAGCCAACGAAGATACAATCGTCCTTATCTTATCGGGTGAGCCGATCAACGAACCGATTGCACAATACGGCCCCTTCCTCATGAATACCTGGGAAGAATTAGAGCAGGCTATTTCTGATGTAAGTGCAGGCAAGTTTGGAGTGCTGGAAGATTAATAGCGTCCCGCAAAGACCCAAAGAACAGCAGGAATACCATCCTGGCTTAGTGGCTTTGCGGGATATTTTTTTTCTCCATAAAAGTAAACAGGTTCTTCCTGGCATTATTCTGCACTTTGCGTTTAAACCAGTTCATCCAGCCAAAGAGTTCTCCTTTCCAGCCCAGTGCCTGTGCCGCCCACTTGCTTAATTTGAATGCATCACTGTGCTCAATAATCATCCCGTCTTTGATCCGCATATGGGCTTTGATATAATTCACCACTTTCTTCCCGCTTTTTGAGAAAGTATACTTTGCCACCCATTTACAGGTATAGTATTCTTCATCCAGCGCCTGTATATCAGAGAAAGTGACCACAAGGTCTTTGCCATTGGTGCAGAGCATTTCCCACATAGCTCTCACTTCATCTCCCTGCAGCATACCAAAAGCCGGATCGCTGAAAACAATATCTTCACTATAACAGGCATTCATGCTTTTAAAATCCCGCTGGCTGAAGGCTGTATAAAAACGACTGATCAATTCTTCATTGTTTGCCATAAAATATAAATGCAGGTGAACAGAGAATCAGTAAATTTAAACCTTCAAAATCATTCGCATGAAGAAATTTATTGGCTTAGTTCTTTTATTCTTTTCCTTCCTGTCAGTAATTGCCCAGCCAGATCCGCAGGATTCGGCCTGGATCAAAGAAAACTATACTAAACAGGAGCAGTATATCCCGATGCGGGATGGTGTCAGGTTATTTACATCCATTTATATTCCCAATGACAAAACAGAAAAACATCCGATCCTGATGACAAGGACGCCTTATTCCTGTGCGCCTTACGGAAAAGATTTCTCCCCCCGTTTATGGGAACGGCACTGGAAATATTATGCCCGGGAAAATTATATCATTGTGGTGCAGGATGTACGCGGCCGCTGGATGAGCGAAGGCGAATTTGAGGATGTACGCCCTTTCAACAAAAACAAAACCGGTAACCAAATTGACGAAGCCAGCGACACCTATGATGCAATTGACTGGATGGTAAAAAACCTTCCCGGTAATAATGGGAATGTAGGCGTATTTGGTATCTCCTACCCTGGTTTTTATTCCACCATGGCTGCGGCATCAGGTCACCCTGCATTAAAAGCAGTCAGCCCGCAGGCCCCGGTTACAGATTGGTTTATGGGCGATGATTTTCATCACAACGGAGCATTCTTTCAATTAGATGGTTTTAGTTTTTATTCCAGCTTTGGTAAACCAAGACCCCAACCCACCACCATCAGTTCACCCGGTTTTAATTTCACCGTAAAGGATAATTATAAATTCTTCCTGGAAGCCGGTTCCTTAAAAAAATTAGCAGACTATATGGGTGACAGCATCCGGTTCTGGAAAGACATGTATGCCCATCCCAATTATGATGCATGGTGGCAGGCAAGAGATGCCCGTCGTTCCATGTTCAATGTAAAACCCGCCATGCTGGTGGTTGGTGGTTTGTTTGATGCGGAAGATTGTTATGGCGCCTGGAATTTGTATAAAGCGATTGAACAACAAAACCCTTCTGCGAATAATAAATTAGTAATGGGCCCCTGGTATCATGGCCAATGGTCTTCCGGCGATGGAAGTTTTCTTGGCAATGCAAGATTTGGCTCCAATACTGCACACTGGTACCAGAATAATATCGAGATCCCTTTCTTTAATTATTACCTGAAAGGAAAAGGTAACCTGCAATCATTAGCAGAAGCTACGATCTTTTTCAGCGGCGAAAACCAATGGAAAAAATTAGCACAATGGCCGCCGGCTGATGCTGCCCCTAAAAATATATTTTTATCAGCGAATGGCAGTTTATCGTGGACTGCACCGGCTGGCAAAGAAAGTTTTTCCGAATATACAAGCGATCCATCCCATCCTGTTCCTTATACGGAAGATGTACACCAGGGACGTACCCGTGAATACATGACCGATGACCAGCGCTTTGCTGCAAGAAGGCCGGACGTATTGACGTTTCAAACGGATGTATTAACAGAAGACCTGACACTGGCAGGTGTTGTTACAGCCGATCTTAAAGTAAGTATCAGCGGAACAGATGCCGATTTTGTGGTAAAACTAATTGATGTCTACCCGGATGATTTCAGGTATCCCGGTGACATACCACAACAGGGTCGTACAGCCGGCGGCGGCTACCCTATGGGTGGTTATCAGATGCTGGTGCGGGGGGAAATCATGCGGGGCAAATACCGGAACAGTTTTGAAACACCGGTTCCTTTCAAGCCCAATAGAATTGAAACGGTAAAATTTGACCTGCCCGATGTGGCTCATACATTTAAAAAAGGGCATCGCCTGATGATACAGGTACAAAGCAGCTGGTTTCCGCTGGCTGACCGTAACCCGCAACAGTTCATGAATATTTATGAAGCAAATGCCGCTGATTTCAAAAAAGCAGTGATCCGTATTTTTCATGATGCTAAAAATCCATCTTCGGTTATTTTACCCGTAATGAATAAATAAGACCTATGCGATTCCTGATTTACCTGCTGTTGATCAGCCTGGCATCTCCGCTTCTTGCACAACAAAAACAACCTGACCTTATTCCTTACCCGGCAGAAGTAACGCAGGGCACCGGGTATTTTATGCTCAAGAATACAGTTACCGTTTCTTCCTCGCTACCCGGCCATGAATGGAAAAATTTGGTTTCATATTTCAAAAGTGAAATAAAAAAACAATTTGGGATAGTGGTTAAAGAAGTGGCGAAGGGACAGCCTGCTGATATCAGCTTCAACATGCGGAGAATGCCCACATCCGGCAAACCCGCTTACCAGTTAGACGTAACAAAAAAAGGAATAACTATCAGCAGCAATTTTGCTGAGCCTGCCTTTCATGCCATTCAAACACTTTTCCAATTACTCCCTGTTGATAAGAAAGTACCAGCGCAAATACCGGTCGTAAAAATATCCGATCATGCCCGTTTTGAATACCGGGGCATGCACCTGGACGTAAGCCGTCATTTTTTTCCGGTTGACTTTATAAAAAAATACATTGACTACCTCGCTTATCATAAGTTCAATACTTTTCACTGGCACCTGACTGATGACCAGGGCTGGCGGATTGAAATCAAAAAATATCCCAGCCTTACCAATATCGGCAGTTGGAGAAATGGAACCATCATAGGCCGCTATCCCGGCACCGGCAATGACAATAAAGGCTATGGTGGTTATTATACACAGGAACAGATCAGGGAAGTGGTGAACTATGCCAGAGACCGCTTTATTGATGTGATACCCGAAATAGAAATGCCCGGTCACAGCAGCGCCGCTATTGCTGCTTATCCCTGGCTGAGCTGTTTCCCCGAAAAGCCAACGGAGATCCCGGCCAATATGATATCGCAGAAAAGCAGTGCCGAACAGCGCAACGGGCAGGTAAAATTAGTACAGGAAACCTGGGGCGTATTTGATGATGTCTTTTGCGCCGGTAACGACTCCACATTTATGTTTTTGCAAAATGTGGTGGATGAGGTGATCAGCCTGTTCCCTTCCAAATATTTTCATATCGGCGGCGATGAATGTCCCAAGACGCATTGGAAGATATGTCCCCGTTGCCAGCAACGCAAGAAAGACCTTGGCTTGAAGGATGAACATGAATTGCAGAGTTATTTTGTACAGCGCATGGAAAAATATCTGAACAGCAAAGGCAAAACCCTCATCGGCTGGGATGAGATACTGGAAGGTGGTTTGGCACCCAAAGCGATTGTGATGAGCTGGAGGGGTGAAACGGGTGGCATTGAAGCCGCCAGACAGCAACACCAGGTGATTATGACACCGGGTAATCCTGTGTACTTTGATCATTCCCAAAGTGAGAATGAGGACAGCATTACCATTGGTGGTTATAATCCCATAGAAAAAGTATATGCTTACGAACCTGTTTCAAAAGAATTAACTGCAGAAGAAGGCAACTATATTCTCGGTGCCCAGGCCAATCTGTGGACAGAATACATAGAGAACAACCGGAAAGTGGAATACATGGTATTTCCCAGGATGGCAGCGCTGAGTGAAGTATTGTGGAGCAGCAAAGAAAACAGGAACTGGGAAAATTTTGAAAAAAGATTAATGACGCAGTTTAAACGGTATGAAAAATGGGGAGTTGATTATAGCAAGGCATATTTTGATTTGAAAGCAACAGTTTTACCGACTCCTGATAATAATGGTCTCTTGTGGAAGGTTGAGAATAAATTCAACATTCCTGTTACAATAAATTATAGTGGATGGGATAGTATATGGACATATGTAAAACCACAGTTAATTCAAGAAGCAACAACAGCTCACGCCTATTTTATAAAGGAAAATAGGCAATATGGTTTTTCTCAAAAATTTCATTTCAACAAAGCCACCGGCAAACCCATCACATTACGTTTACCACCCTCTAAAAACTATCCCGGTGATGGCGCCTTTACGTTAGTGAATGGCATTCAAAATCAAAAAGGGTTAGCCAGGAGCAAAGAATTTCTTGGCTTTAGCGGCACCGATTGCGATGCATTAATTAACCTGGGCAGTTTACAGGAAATAGCATCCGTTACAGTTCATGTATTCCAGCAAAAAGGTTCCTGGATCTGGAACCCCGCTTCTGTAGAAGTTTTTTCATCCGTGGATGGCATGTATTTCAGCAGTGCAGGCATATCTGCTGATGTAACAACCACGTCATCCGGTAACGGCACCCTGACAGTTAATCTTAACAATACTCTTACCAGTTTTATAAAAGTGGTTGTAAAGAATTTTGGTGATATCCCTGAAGGCAATCCCGGTGCCGGTAAAAAAGCATGGTTATTCGTGGATGAGATTGAAGTGAATTAGAATTGCAGGTTTTTGCTGCCACAATCTTATTTCCTGCCATTGACATTTTAATATCTTTGACAGGCAATAAACGAAAACATATTTACATGGCTACAAAAACAGCTCCCATTGACCTCGCTGATAGTTTTGAAAAAATACCTGTTAAGATTTATCCCGATCTGAAAGAAGGATCCAGGTTTGTTGCACAACAAATCGCTGACCTGATCCGTGCAAAACAACAGAAAAAAGAAAAATGCGTCCTGGGATTAGCCACCGGCTCCACCCCAAAAACATTATATGCAGAACTGGTACGTATGCACCGCGAGGAAAAGCTGAGCTTTAAGAATGTTGTTACATTCAACCTTGACGAGTATTACCCGATTGATAACAAAGCCCTGCAGAGTTATGACCGCTTTATGCGGGTCAATTTGTTTGATCATGTTGATATCAACCCGAAAAATATTCATATCCCCAACGGTGAGACCAGGAAGGAGGCTATTAAAGCCCATTGCAGCGATTATGAGAAAAAAATAAAAGAGGCAGGTGGTATTGACCTGCAGATACTCGGTATCGGTAACAATGGACATATTGGATTCAATGAACCGGGTTCCGGCATCTATTCCAAAACAAGACTGATTACCCTGGATACCTCCACACGTATTGCCAATTCCTACGAATTTGCCAATATATCGGAAGTGCCCCGCCTGGCGATCACGATGGGTATCGGAACAATCTTACAATCCAGGAAGATCATCCTGATGGCATGGGGTTCAGGTAAAGCCCCGGTTATAAAAATGGCTGCTGAAGATGACGACAACGAGCATGTGCCTGCTTCCCTGCTGCAGAATCATGATGACGTCACATTTGTGGTGGATGAGGCGGCTGCGTCCGAGTTAACAAGGAATAAATCACCCTGGCTGACCGGCGATTGCGAATGGACGCCAAAGATGATCAAAAAAGCAGTGGTGAATATGGCCCTGAAGTTAAAAAAACCTGTACTGAGCCTCACCAATGCCGATTATAATGAATACGGGTTAAGTGATTTACTGGTGGAAAAAGGAGATGCTTACGAGATCAACCTGCAGGTATATTATCTGTTGCGTGATTCCATTACCGGCTGGCCGGGCGGAAAACCTGATTCCAATATGCCTAACCACCCGGAACGTTCAAATCCCTACCCGAAGAAAGTCATCATCTTCTCTCCCCACCCGGATGATGACATCATCAGCATGGGCGGCACCTTTCAGCGTTTGCAGGACCAGGGACATGAGGTTCATGTTGGCTACCAGACCAGCGGGAATATTGCCGTTACCGATGAATTTGTGACCCGCTTCCTTGATTTTGCCGTGGGCTTTGAAGAGATAGCCGGTATTGATACACAAAAATCCGGTAAGATATTAGACGATGCCCGTAAGTTCATTGCCAAAAAGAAATCCAACCAGGTGGATACACCGAATATCCGCGCCATCAAAGGTTTGATCAGGCGATGCGAGGCAAGGGCTACCTGCCGCTATGTTGGCATCAAAGATGAACATATCCATTTTCAGAATCTCCCTTTTTATGAAACAGGAACGATTGAGAAAAAACCGATGAGTGAAAAGGATATAAAAATCACTATGGATTTGTTGCGCCAGGTAAAACCGCAACAGGTTTATTGCGCCGGCGATTTTGCAGACCCGCATGGCACACATATCGTTTGTTTCAACGTGGTACTGGAATCACTCAAACGCATTAAAGCTGCGGGAGATGACTGGATCAATGACTGCTGGCTCTGGCTATATAAAGGTGCCTGGCAGGAATGGAATATTGAAGAAATTGAAATGGCCATCCCCATGAGTCCCGACCAGGTATTGAAAAAACGTTTTGGCATTTTCATCCACCAATCACAAAAAGATATGGTTCCTTTCCAGGGAAGTGATTCCAGGGAATTCTGGCAGCGGGCCGAAGAAAGAAATGCGGCAACGGCTAATCTCTACGCCGACTTGGGCCTTACCCATTATGCAGCTATGGAAGCCTTTGTCAGGTGGCATTATTAGAGCCGGATTTAGATTTCAGATTTTAAAAATACAGGCCTATATTTGCAGCCCCAAAAGGGGATTGGCCCCGTAGCTCAACTGAATAGAGCATTTGACTACGGATCAAAAGGTTTCAGGTTTGAATCCTGACGGGGTCACAAAAGCCTTACTGATGTAAGGCTTTTGTCATATACATATAAGGGGTATAACCGGTGGTCACCTAACTCCGGTCCCTGACTTCCCGGCAAATATATTGACGCCCTGAATACACCTCGAGAATAGCCCCGATGATCTCGCTGCGGGGCGATGTTTTGGTGATATACCCCATAGCTCCCGCCTGCAGCATCCTGGAAACGTACTGCTGCTCATCATGAACGGAAAAGCCAATTACTTTTATACCCGGAATTTCCTTCTGCAGCAATGCAGTTGTATCAAATCCGTCCGGATTTTCCATATTAATATCCATCAGGACAATATCCGGCTGAAGTTTCTTTGCAGTCTCTATTGTCTCCAGCCCGTTTTCGCAAATAGCAACCACGTTAATCTGCGGGTGGCTCTCAATAATAGTTTTGGCAGCATTCCTGAAAATAGAATGATCATCTGCAATAATGACGCTTATGTTCTTTCTCATTGATTGGTTCTCGTCCGAAAATGAATTTGCTTCTTCTGCTGAATTGATACCGGTCAGCAACAAACCATCGGGTTCCTTTACCGTTTTCATATGCAGCCTTTTTATCCGAACTGATTTAATGTAAGGAGGTATTTCACAGAACCATGAATCCCTAAAAGAAGTTCTTACAGACAAAATTAGACGGGCAATGTCCTCTGCCGGTCTGATAAAATGCAAGGAAGCAAAATTCCTGTCTGGTATTTTGCCCGGGGATTAATATCCAATGGTTTATAAATTTCAAGAAAGCACAAAATCTTACAAGCTGGATATAAACAGGACTACAAAGCATGCATATTTTTTAAAACCCGGTTGAGAAGTTCTGTCGGGGTCTCATTTTTTAATCGTTTCAGGGAGTTATTAAAGGCCGACCGGGTATAAAAACCTGATTGCACAGCAATGGCCTCGATGGTAAAATTTTTCCAGTTCTTATCAGTTTTTAATTGGTGCTCCAGGTAATTGATCCGGTAATTATTGACATAGTCTGAAAAACCGAGCCCGGTTTCCTGCTTTATAATATCAGAAAGCCTCCGGGCAGGAATTCTTACCTTTTCAGCCAGCATCGCTCTTGATAAATTAAAATCCAGGAAAGGCTGCTCTGTCTGCATATAAATCTCCAGTTGCACAAATTGCTGTGCCGACCGGAGCAGGTTTTTGCCGGGTTGCTCCGGGGTATTATCTGCTTCTTCTTTCAGATCGTTCTTTTGTGCCGGTTGCTCAGAATACCCGTTACCGGGAGCAGGATGCAGGTCTGCTGCTGATTTACTAAAATCAATGCTTACGGGTTGTATTCCCGATAACAGGGAGGGATACAGCATGGTGTAGATGAAAGCAGATAATAAATACCCGATTACTAATGCGGTCGGAAGAATGGCCAGTACCGGCGTTAAATGAATGAAAGAAACAGAAGTCAAAAGAAACACACACCACAGGGTTTTTAAAAACGTTTCAAATTGTATCCATCCAAGCAGCACCCGGTTTTGTTTCTTTAAAGCGATATCCCATTTTTTCCGGTACCGGGCAATCAAACGCCACTGGAACAAAAGATATATCATCATCAGGATTACTTTGATGATCATATGTTCGCGGTAAGTAAAAAAAAGGCCATTAGGAGCATTCCAGAGTGTATAGATATTTTGCGAGGCGGCACGCACAAACCGGGCTTTTTCAGCTGTGCCTGTAAAATAGAATGATCCTAATTCAATAACATGAAACAGGAATGGCAGCAAATGCAGCAGATCATAATACCTGAACTGCCGGCCGGGCTTTACGGTATACAATACAAAGAAATATCCCAAAGGAAGCGACAGGTATTGCAAAGGAGAAGCAGTTCTGTATAAATGCGGGAAATCAATAATTATCCCGGTATAGGCGGCATAATTAAGCAAAAGCGTATATGCGATAAAGAGGTAGCTGGCAATAAAAAAATAATAGGCCCGGGGTTTGCGCCTCAGTACAAAGACCAGCGTATAAATAAACGCCATAAGGCAAACGGAGAATATCAGCTGGTCAAAAAAACGCATGCTTACTGCTTCTGTACTATTAAAATAGCCGTTTGCGCCGGTTAAAAAACTGACTTCCATCAAACCCTGTATGACCCCGGGGAGCGTATCCAGAATGCCGGCAGGTTTTCCGGCTATTTAACTTTATGGAGCTGGCTTTCTCTCCTTCCAGCCGGGAAGGTATTTATCCAGTAAAGCCTGGTATTCTTTATAATTCTTTAACCCCGAGAGATCGGGGTCGCTGAATAAAGCATCAAAATTCTTATACCCTCTTTCATAAGCCTGCCGCAGGTAAAGAATAGCGGGCTCTGGTTTATTCAGCAGGGCATAACTGCAGGCAAGGTCAAAATAAGCTTTCCCGTTTTTAGGGTTTAAACGGATGGAACGTCCGATGTAAATAATCGAAGAATCGTATTGCCGGAGGGAATGGAATAAAATACCCAGATTGAATGCAGAGCCGGAGTTATTGGAGTCAATGGCCACCGCACGCCGGTAGTAAATGAAGGCAGAATCATTCTGCTCCATGTTCATATAAGCGGCCCCGATATTATTATGCGCAGGCACATGCAGGGGATTTTGTTCAATTACCTTTTTGAAATAATACACTGAAGAATCATATTGTTTCATTTCATGGAAATAAAAAGCAAGCGCCTCATTCTGCTGCTCCGTGTCAGCCGGACGGGCAGCCAACTGCTTTTTAAAATAAAAGCCGGCTGAGTCAAATTGCTTCAGCTGCCGGAAAACGGTGGAAAGATTGGCCATTGCTGTTGTATTCTCCGGGTTCATTTGCAATGAACGCTGCAAATAAGCGATAGCAGAATCCGGTTGTTTCATTTCTTTCATCACCAGCCCCATATTATTATACAACTGGGAATTCCCCGGATCAATGGCAATAGCCCTGCGGTAATAGGTCCGGGCTGAATCATAACGTTTCTGATCAAGAAAGATCAGCCCCAGGTCATTCATTACAGAAATACTGTTGGGATCAAATTGCGGCAGCGTTTTCAAATAATTGGTTACCGAATCCGGTTGCCCGAGCTCCCGGTATACTTTCATCAGGTTATTATAGGCTGACCGGTAATCTGGTTTTATAAACAAAGCTTTTTTGAAATAAGCTTTGGCAGAATCATAGTTATTATCCTGGCGGTAAATAACCCCGAGGCTGTTTAAAATGGTGGGGTTGGAAGGTTCTGTCCGGATTGCTTTCTGGAAATAAGCATAGGTGGAATCCGGCTGTTTTTGTTCTTTAAACACCAGCCCGAGGTTGATCAGCGAGAAAGCAGAAAACGGATTTACCCGGAGTGCATTGCGGTAGTAAAAGCTGGCCGAATCCAGTTGCTTACTATTAAAACAAACACGGCCCAGGTTGTTCCAGGCTTCTTCATATTTGGGATCAAAGTCAATAGCAGCCCGGTAGTATGTTTTTGCTGAATCATACATATTCAGCTCTTTATAAAAATTACCGATATAAATATTTACGATAGACTTATCCTGGTAATTAACAAAGGCCCTGGTGAAATAAGCTCTTGCCGAGTCTGCATTATTTTGCGCGATGAATGCCTTACTGATCCCATTATACGCACTGACAAATTTCGGATCGGCAGCGATGGCTTTCCGGAAATAGACTATTGCCTCTTCATAATTTTTCTTTTCGTTATTCAGCCAGCCGATATTATTGCTGGCATATACATTGTCCGGTTCTATTGCCAATGCCCGCCGGTAATTAGCAATCGCCGAATCGGCTCTTGACAATGAATAATAATAGTGACCCAGGTCCACCCAGGCATCAGCGCTGCCCGGATCCACTTGTATCGCTTTTCGATAATACTTCAGGGCAGAATCCACCCGGCCAAGCGTTTTATACGAATACGCCAATGTTACATAGGGATACCGCCAGTTAGGGGCTGCGGCAATTGATCTTCTTGCATAAAAAATAGCGCTGTCGGTCCGGCCATTATCAAAATGAAGGGAAGCCAGTGTATTTAAAATGTAGGCTGCATTATTATCGGTGGCATATGCGGAGTAGGCATACTGGAAAGCTTTATTGATATCCATCAGCCTCCTGTCCTTGCCAAAGTAACCCCTGGCTTTGAAAAAATTCATCCGGCCATAGAGGGATTGGGCAAATACAGGATCATCTTCAGCAATATAACTGATCGCTTTCTCCAGCATAGCTCCCACTTCAGAGAATTCCTGCCTCGCCACTTTTTCCATCCGGTCGAGACTGGTGGTCATTTCATCACTCTTCTCTGCTTCTTCCACCTGTGCCCTGATCTTTTGTACCGAAGCAGCATCCCTGCATTCCAGGTAAAGATTGATCTTGCTTTGGGCAAAATTGATGAACTCCACGGCCAGCGTTGACTGCGCATCAATAGTATAGGAAGTACCGGGATATTTCCGGGCCATCTCATTATAATAATATTCTGCAGAATTATTCCCGGTCAGCCGGCTTTCCTTCACCGCTGTATTGAAGCGGTTATATGTTTCGATCAGCACCGTATCTTCCGGGTACCGGCCAATACCCCGGCCCCGCGGAGCAAAGGAAGTACCTCCGCCTTTTGCTTTCAGCTGTTTTGTCTTCAGCCATTTGTTCAGGTAGGCCGTGTCAACGATACTCATCATCTTTTCGCTGTTCTCATTACAGCAAAAGAAGGGCTCCTGTTTTCTCTTGAAGCGTTGTTGTGCAATGGCCGGCACATTTTGTTCTACATACTTCTGTATCTCACCAAGTGTAACTTTATAATCGGGGGTTCCTGTGCCAACAGTATCCGCTACTCCATTTAACCCGTCCACGAGGTAATACGTAAACAAACCATGCCCGTTACCAATGGATGCATCTTCCAGTGACTCCTGTCCCGCTCCCGTAGCCAGCATGATGATCTCTCCTGCTTTCTTTTCCGATATCGCTGCATTTAATACCTGCTGCCCTTCCGACCCTCCCGGCAATTCATTACTCCGGCAGGCATCCATGATGAATACCACTTCCACTCCTTTGCGGCTGAATTCGCCAATACGGCTCTTTAACGTGTAAAGCTGCACGTTCCCGGTAACGATATAATTATTCTTATCGCCGGCCGGGTTGCAATCATAGGTCAGGAAAAAAAACTCGTCCTGGTTAATGGCATCCCCGTGACCGGCGAGATAGAAAAAAAGCCGGTCTCCTTTCTGCAATCCCTTTGTCCTCAGCCAGGCCATTCCTTTTACCCAGAAATTGGCGGCCATCGCCTGTTCGTTCAGCAGGCAGTAAATATTGGCGTCTGGTACCTTTCCTCCTGCCGGCGACTTCAGGTAATCCCTGAACATTTCGGCATCTTTATCGGCATAGGTCAGCGGGCGGATATATTTATAGGTGGAGATACCCATAATCATGGCAAAGGTCTGCGGGCCCCTGGCGGAGTCGGTTTTGGTGGCCGGCGGGGTCTGAGCATGTGCGTTGGTGGCAATCATGCAAAAAAACAAACAGCCTGCAAACAGTATTGCAAGATTTTTTCGCATAAATTCGAACAACTAATTTACAGATTTGCAGCGGATATACACTAATGTATGTACCCGGAAGATCTGGCAATCAGCAAACCTGGAATTTCACCACCAGTACCCCGGCTATACCTAACCAACGAACTAACTGAATGAAGCAGCTTCATAAACGTATCGGGCAGCATGTCCGGCGTTTTCCCCGTCATTTTACCAAGTATCTCTATGAACGGGATACCATCTTTGCCACCATCTGGGTGTTTATATTCATTGTCGTGCTCGGGAGTATACCGCTCAATTTATCAGTCCTGAATCCGCTGAAACTGGCGCTGAAAGATTTCGATGTCAGCGATATGACCTATTCCGAACTCGGAAAGGATATGAACCATGCATTAGACAAAAATATTGTCATTGTCAATATCCGTCATGAAGACCGGGAAGGTCTTGCTCTTATGATTGATAAGCTGGCATCTTACAAACCGAAAGTTATCGGCCTTGATGCACTTTTCTACAAAGAGGATGAAGAAAACCCTGTTAAAGATTCGCTTCTTGCTGCAACAATAAAAAGGACACCCAACCTGGTCCTGGCACAAAAACTGCAATTCAGCAATAAAGGAGATACGATCTATACTACCGGCGATCATTTTAAATCAGGAGCTACATTCGGTCATGTTAATTTTTTTACCGACTCCTTAGCCACTATCCGTTTTTTTGACCCGTTTGAACGCAATTATGCAGACAGCATGTTCCCTGCCTTTTCTTCCAGAATTGTTGAACAGTATAATGACACCGCTTACAGAAAATTGCTAAGGAGGAATAAGGATAAGGTTTACATCAATTATTCACGGCACCAACAACGGTATCTTATTATTACGCCGGAAGAGCTCATGCTTGACAAGTTTGAAGCCGGCCAGTTGACCGGTAAAATAATATTAATGGGCTATATCAGTGAACAGCCTACTGATATTGAAGACCGATTTTTCACCCCGATGAATGAAAGGTTCATAGGAAAATCAGTACCAGATATGAATGGCATTGTCATTCATGCCAATATTATTTCCATGGCCCTTGAGGATAACTATATAAATAAATTACCTTCATGGGCCAACTGGCTGGTGGCCATATTGCTTTGCTGGCTGCACATGTCTTTCTTTATCCGGTACTATCTTGAAAACCATATCTGGTTCCATTTGGTGGCCAAGCTGGCCCAGGTTTTTTCGATTATTCTTTTTTCTTACCTGGCCATTGCCTTATTCGACTGGTTTAATCTCAAACTGGATATGAAGTATTCGCTGATCGTTATTGTGATGGCTGTTGACGTTATTTATTTTTACGAAGCGTTTGCCGTATGGATGCATAAAAAATATCATTACCACACTGTCTTTCACCAAAAACATCATTGAACATGAAAAAATTCCTTTTATTATCCGCCTGCTTACTGGGTATTTACCTGCTCCGGGCACAGGACAATGGCTTCCTTATTTACAGTTATAAAGGGAATATAGCTGTTATTGAAAATAAAGTGGAAAGCAAGGCTAAAGTGGGCAAAATGCTGAACAGTGCCGCCAGCATCAAAGTGGCAGCCGGCGGTACGGTAACACTGATCTGTAATGAAGCCGCTATGTTCAGCATCAGCAAAGCCGGGACCTATACATTAAGCTCTTTTGGCGACTCCTGCAAAGTATCCACCAGCTCCGTTAGCGCCAATTATGTAAAATATGTGTGGGCACAAATGACCAAAGCAGGCAGCTCGCCGGGGAGCGACCGGAAAAAATTCATGAACACCGTCGGGGCCGTCAGCCGTTCTGTTAATAATATCTGGATCGATCCGAGGCTGGATACGGTGAATTACTCCGGAGGAGAATTCCCCTTATCCTGGAAATCTTATGCCGATGTAAAAGACTTTGAGTTCTCTTTATTCAATACAGATAATACAACAAGTCCGGCTTTTAAAACCGTAGTGGGTAAACTGAAAATACCTATACAAAACTTTGCTGCTAAATTAAAAACCGGCAATACTTACTTATGGACAGCTGCTGTAAAAGGGGAAAACAATGATGAGTTAAAAGTATTGAACTATGTAACAAAGGAAAGTTTCCAGTCAACCCTGGCTGCATTAAAAGCTTCAGCCGGCGCTTTTGAAAATGCAGCGGAAGAAGCCTACCGGCTGGGATTCCTGCTGGAAGATGCCCATTACCTGGCGGAAGCCTATCAGTATTATTCAAAAGCAGCAACCCTGGCACCTGATGTTCCCCTTTACCGGTCCACGCTGATGTCCTTTAAAAAAGACTATGAAATAAAATAAGCTATTACCTGTATTTCTTTTAGCAGATCCGCCGCCTGTGTGGCGGATTTTTCATTCATTAAAATCAACCGGCCGGTCTGCCGATCATTCCTTACATTTAAACGCACAAAAACTATATATGAAAAAACTATTTCTTATTGCCTTACTGCTTCCGGCACTCTTCGGCCGTTCCCAGATGAAAGCAGATGATGTAAAAACATTTGTTCTTAAAAACGGGATGAAATTCCTCGTAGTGGAAGATTATTCTATCCCCAACGCCAAT
The DNA here is from genome assembly GCA_002400415.1 of Chitinophagaceae bacterium UBA4411. GTDB lineage: Bacteria > Bacteroidota > Bacteroidia > Chitinophagales > Chitinophagaceae > CADEDV01. The sequence goes on along the minus strand of DGQP01000004.1, from coordinate 207,380 downwards.
ATGTACCTTTTCTACAAAGTAGGCAGCCGGAATGAATACCAGGGTATCACCGGTCTCTCCCATTTCTTTGAGCATATGATGTTCAACGGCGCTAAAAAATATGGTCCCAAATTATTTGACCAGACCATGGAGTTCAATGGCGGTGCAAATAACGCTTACACCACTGAAAATGTAACTGTCTACACCAACTGGTTCCCTTCTTCGGCCATGGAAGTGATCTTTGACCTGGAAGGCGACCGCATCGCCAGTCTCAGCATTGATCCTAAAATGGTGGAAAGCGAGAGAGGCGTTGTACTCAGCGAAAGAAGTACTGGTCTTGAAAACTCCCCCTGGAATTTGCTCGGGCAGCAGGTGCAGGCCACTGCTTTCCAGGAACATCCTTATCACTGGCCTGTGATCGGTTATGAAGATGATATGAAAAACTGGAAACAATCCGACCTGGAACGTTATTTCAAAACTTATTATGCCCCGAATAATTGCGTGGTGGTCGTATCCGGCAGTGTGAAAGCAGATGATGTTAAGAAACTGGCCGAAAAATATATTGAACCTATCGCCGCACAGGCGCCACCTCCCCCTGTGCATACCGTGGAGCCACCACAAACCGGTGAAAGAAGGATACTGGTGCAGAAAGATGTGGCCACGCCTTACCTGATGATCGCATACAAAGCGCCGGAAGCAAAACATGCCGATTATTACCCGCTGGTCATCCTGAGTGATATACTCAGCAGTGGTAAATCTTCACGGCTTTATACCGAGCTGGTTGATAAAAAACAATTAGCCACTTCAGTATTTACCGGGTATGACCAGAGTTTTGACCCCACCCTTTTCCAGTTCTATGCAGTAGCCAGTAAAGGAGTTAACGAAAACGACCTGGAGAAAGCCATCTATGAAGAGATTGAAAAGATCAAAAAAGACGGTATCAGCGAAAACGAATTGCAAAAAATAAAAAACCAGAAGCTGATGGAATTTTACGGGCAGGTGGAGACCATCAATGGCAAATCCAACAATATCGGCACTTACGAAGTGTTCTTTGGTGATTATAAAAAAATGTTTGACGCCCCTGCTGAGTTCAATAAAGTAACAATTGATGACGTGAAAAGGGTGGCCAATAAATATTTCAGCAAATCAGCCCGTACGGTGGGAATATTGAAATCAAACACCAACGAATAATATTACCAGACTACTAAAGAAATTCATTATGCAATACATAAAACGTTTATTCATTTTCGCTTTGCTGCTCACCGTTGCGATGCAACTTTCAGCACAGGGCTACCAACTGCCGAAATACGAAAAATTCAAATTAAAGAACGGGTTCACGGTTTACCTGATGGAACAAAAAGAAGTTCCTGTGATAAGTGTATCCGTGATATTGCCGGCCGGCGCTATCTATGATGGCGAAAAAGCAGGGCTGGCCTCCTTAACGGCAACGGCATTGAAACATGGTACCAAAAACTTTCCCAAAGCCAAATTAGATGAAGAACTGGATTTTGCCGGGGCTTCCATAAGTACATATGCCTCCAAAGAATCAGCCGGGCTTTCTTCCAAATTTGCTGCAAAAGATAAAGACAAAATACTGGGACTGATCAAAGAAGTATTGCTGGAGCCTGCTTTTGATGCAGCCGAATTTGAAAAAGAAAAAAAACGCCTGCTGGTTTCATTAGAACAGCAAAAAGAAAGCCCCCGTTCCGTGATCGGCGCCTATTTTGATAAGTTTATGTACGGTGATCATGTATATGGCAATATCATCCAGGGAAAAATATCAACTGTTTCAACGCTTACGGTGGATGATCTCAAAAAATTTTACCAGGAAAATTATTTACCTGAAGGTTCAGCCATTTCGGTCGTTGGCGACTTCAATACTGCTGAAATGAAATCAAAGATCACGGCATTATTCTCCGGCTGGAAAAAGGGAGCCAAAGCCCAGGTCAACCTCGCTTCCAAACCGGTTACCCCACCTGCCGGCAATCGTGTATTACTGATCAATAAAGATGATGCCCGGGAAACCACTTTCTATATCGGGGCTCCGGGTATTCCCCGCAATAATCCTGATTATGTAGCCATTGACGTGGTGAATACATTATTCGGGGGGCGTTTCACTTCCATGCTCAATGATGAATTACGGGTGAACACCGGCCTTACCTATGGCGCCAACAGCCGTTTCTCCCCGTTAAAGAATGCAGGAACATTTGTTATCTCCACTTTTACCGCAGGCAAAACAACTGAGCCTGCCATTGATAAAGCGCTGGAAGTACTAAACAAACTGCACAGTACCGGCATTGATGAAAATGCACTGGCTTCTGCCAAGAATTATGTGAAAGGACAATTTCCGCCCCGCTTTGAAACAGCCGGCCAGCTGGCAGGCCTTTTAACACAAATGTTCTGGTACAACTTTAATGAATCTTTCATCAACAATTTTGAAAAAAATGTGGATGGTCTTACATTAGACAAAGCCAAAGCAATCATCGCTAAGTATTTTCCGAAAGACAAACTGCAATTTGTACTGGTTGGCAAATCAGCCGATATTAAGAAAATAGCTGAGAAATATGGCCCTGTAACGGAAGTACAGATCAAAGAAGAAGTAAAGAAAGCTTTTTAAGAATCATAAATAACATAAACGTTTGAACTAAATACCTGCCACAAAGACACTGCGGCACGAAGAAAAGAAACGGATAAGCACTCTTTGTGACCTGGTGCCTTTGTGGCAACTAAACATGTCGCTAACTTCACAGCCTATTATTCAGCATGAAAATAATTTTCCGGGCTATCGGTAAATCACATGAGCCTTACGTAAAAGCAGGTGTGGAGGAATTCAGCAGCCGCATTTCCCGCTATTATAAAGTAGAATGGGATATTATCCCCGTTCCCAAAAATGCAGCGGCATTAAGCGAACAGGAACTGAAGAAAAAAGAAGGCGAACTCATCCTGAATACAACCGGCAAAGAGGATTACCTGGTTGCATTAGATGAAAGAGGAAAAGAACTGAATTCAGAAGAATTAGCTGCATTCATCCAGGCAAGGGCCAATGAAAGCAGTAAACAAGTTGTATTCCTGATCGGCGGGGCTTTTGGTATTGATGAGACAGTGATGAAAAGGGCTAATTATAAATGGAGCCTTTCCCGGCTTACGTTCCCTCACCAATTAGTCAGGTTAATTTTAGCAGAAGGTATTTACCGCGCCTGCAGCATCCTGAAGAATGAAAAATACCATCACAAATAAAATCAGGCGGTCATCATTTTCACGACCATTTCTTTCATCAGTGAAGCATCTTCCGTTCCGGCATCATTCACCCCAACACTTTTGAGGTTATAGGTGTGCAGGAGCAGTAATATCTTCTCAACACCCTCAAATTTATACAGGTTTGCTGCCTGCATATAGTCTTTGATAAAATAGGGATTAATACCCAGTGCCGCAGCCACTGATTTTTCATCATGACTGCCTGCACCAAAGACCATAAACACTTTGCTGAAGAAACTATATAAAGACGGAAGCACCAGCTGGATCGGGGCTGACTTCGGGTTTGCTTCAAAATACCGGATGATACGGATGGCTTTGGACAGGTCCTTCTTCGCCAAAGCTGCCTGGAGCTCAAATACATTAAAGTCTTTACTGACGCCAATAAACTCTTCGATATCCTCTTCGGTGATCCCTTTCCGCTTGCCAAGATTCACCGATAATTTATCAATCTCGTTTTCGATACGGGAAAGGTCATTACCGATATGGTCCACCAATAAAGCAAGTCCCTTTGCAGAAATGGTCAGCCCTCTTGACTCTACCAGTTCCTGTGTCCATTCCGGCAATTTGCTGTCATACATTTTCCTGGTGGTTACCAGTACTGCTTTTGCCTTTAACGTTTTGGCAAAGCTGGTGCGGCCATCCACTTTTTTATCCTTATAAGAAACCACGAACACGGTGGAATGAAGCGGGTTACCGACATAGGCTTCCAGTTTCTCCACATCCCGCATCTGTTGTGCTTCTTTCAAAATAACCACCTGTCTTTCTGCAAACATGGGATAACGGCGGCAGGCATTGATCACATCCGCCCAGTTGGCATCCCGGCCATAAAAAACAGTAAGATTAAAGGAAGCTTCGCTTTCCGGCAGGATATGATGCTCGGCATAATCCACTGCCTTATCAATATAATACTCCTCCTCACCTTCCAGCCAGTAAACCGGCTTGAAGGAATTTTTCTTCCATTCGCTGATGATCTTTTCTACGGCCATAAAACGCTAAGATACAGTCTTTGGTAGTTGCAGCAGTACACAAAAAATTAACTTTTATTCATGCAACCGGAACTTTCTGGCACGGTTTTCGGAATTTCGGGTACCAGCGGTTAATTTAGAGAACCGGTTCAAAACCGGGGCTGCCAAAAGTCCAATTCTTTTAACCGGAAAAAATCGTAAAACATTAAAATCATTAGTATGACAAACACAAATTATCCATCTGCCAGTCCCCAGGCACAACCTCCAAAAAATAATAAAAGCAATAAGAACCTGCTTATTATTTTGCTGGCAGCAGGTCTTTTAGGCACATGGGGTTACTTATTGTATGATAAAAATAAGACCAACGAAAAAATCCAGGATGGCGAAAACCAGGCGATGAGCTATATGTCCCAGCGTGATTCCCTGAAATCAATGTATGATGATGCTGAAATGCGCCTCGATTCAATCACCGGCGCCAATAATAACCTGCAGGGTGAAAAATCAGCCTTACAACAGGAGATTGACGCCAAGAAAAAAGAAATCCGTAGCATCCTGAATAAAAAGAATGCCACAGACGCTGAACTGAAAAGAGCAAGAACCCTGATCGCTGAACTGAATGACAAGATCACAGGACTTGAAGCGGAAGTAACAAGACTGACCGGTGAAAACCAGGAACTGACCGCTTCCAACAGCACATTGAAACAGGAAAAATCTGACCTTGAACAAAACCTGCAAAGCACCACCACGCAAAAAGAAGAACTGGAAAAAACAGTGGATGTGGCATCTACTTTCAGTGCCTCTAATATCCAGATCGCTGCAGTAAATGAAAAGAAAGGTGGTAAAGAAAAGGCAACGACCACAGCAAAAAGAGTGGATAAACTCGTAGTATCATTTGACGTGGAGAACCGTATTGCAAAATCCGGCCCGGCTGATATGTACCTGATCGTAACAGCACCGGATGGTAAAACAATTTCAGAAGGCGGAATGTCTTTAACAACCCGCACTGATGGCGATAAAGTATATACAGCTAAAATTCCTATCGAATATGAACAAGGCAGCCGTAAACCGGTGCAGTTCCCGATTCGTCAGAGTGATTTCCAGACCGGCAATTATAAAATTGAAATTTATCATAACGGCTTCAAAATTGGTGAAGGTGTAAGAAGCCTGAAAAAAGGTGGTTTATTCGGTTAAAAGCAGTGGTATAAACTCCTGCAACAAACCGTCCTGTTCACAAACAGGGCGGTTTTCTTTTTATATTCTTTCCTGTAACAATTTTAAACACACATAGACGGCGAAATGTATCAGTGATTTATGTCACGGTTAATGAATGATGGCAGGAATAGTTTTGCCAAAATTTATTACATGCTGAATCATATTTGGAATTTTTTTGTAAGGGCCGTATGGTATTGTCTGAGTTTGCTCTTGCCTGTTTCCGGGGTAATGGCACAGGAACTATCCCGGAAAATCACCCTGCAGGAAGCTGTTGACTCTGCGCTTGCGAACAATAAAGATGTACAACTGGCCGGTATTGATGAAAAAATTGCTGCAGCAAAATGGAAAGAAACCGATGCTGTCTTTCTCCCCCAGCTTGATCTTTCTTATTCAGCAATGACGACCAATAATCCTCTCAATGCTTTTGGATTCAAACTGCAGCAACAATCTGTTCAGCAATCCGATTTTGCGCCTGCATTACTGAACGATCCGGGTAACAGGTCTGACTTCATAACAAAATTGCAAATGAAGCAACCGATCCTGAACCTTGATATGCTGTATATGCGTAAAGCCGCAGCAACGCAAATCGAATTATACAAATTAAAAACACAACGGACTAAAGAATACCTGGCTTTTGAAGTACAGAAAGCCTATATGCAAATTCAATTATCGTATGATGCTGCTGAAGTGTTAGAAGAAGCATTGCGTTCTGCCAATGCCATGTACACATTCACTGACAACCGGGTTAAAGAAGGACTGATGCAGCAGTCTGATGCATTGAACGTAAAAGTATGGATCCGTTCTGTAGAGACCAGCCTGGCTGAAGCAAAAAGTAATATACAGAACGCTTCTGATTATCTCAGCCTCCTGATGAACCGCCCCTATGGAACCGTTTATACAGTTGATAAAGCCGGGCAACAATCTTCCGCTACGGCAATGGGGGCCGTTATTCCTGCAAACCGTTCTGATTTTGCCGCCATGCAGAAAGCGATCAAAGCTTCTGAACTGATGATTGAATCATCCCGGAAAAGTTATTTGCCCAAAATAAATGCCTTTGCGTCTTACCAGCTGAACGATAATAGTATGCTGGGCTTCGGGGCTGATTCCTACCTGGCCGGTGTGCAGCTATCCTGGGATATCTTCAAAGGGAACAGCACAAAAAATAAGATCGCCACACAAAATATTGAAAAGAGCAAATTAACAGAGCAACTCTCCTATCAGCAGCAACAAAGCCAGCTGGAGTTGAACAAAACAATCCGCCAGTTCGCCGATGCGCAATACAAAATTAACCAGCAACATTCTGCCATACAAAATGCAGCAGAAGCGCTGCGCATCCTGCAGGACCGTTATGAACAGGGATTGGTGAACAGTACCGATGTACTGATGGCACAAACACAATTATCACAACAAAAACTGGGACTGGCGCAGGCCATTTTCAGTCAAAATACTACAGCTGCTTATATCAGCTTTTTAACCGCAACAACTAAATAATAAAATCAATACAAGGATATGCAACACATCAAATCACTATTGAGTATTTCACTGGCAACCGTCTTATTGTTACTCAGTGCCTGCGGGGAAAAGAAACATGCAGCAACAACGGACAACTCCGTCCCCGTACCTGTAACAGTGGCCATACCGGGCGGAACAGTGGAAGGCGGGATCAGTGTCAGCGGAAAGATCGAAGCGCAGCAAACAGCGAATATCAGCACCCGTATGATGGGAACTATTACCCGTATCTATGTAAAAGTGGGCGATAAAGTTCATCGCGGCCAATTACTGGCCACCATCAGCAGCCAGGATATACAGGCAAAACAGGCTCAGACCAATGCAGCCATCGCCGAAGCACAGGCCAATGTAAATAATGCACAAAAAGATTACGACCGTTTCAATAACCTGTATAAAAAACAAAGCGCCTCCGCGAAAGAGCTGGACAATGTAACACTGCAATACAACGCCGCCAAAGCAAGATTAGAAGCAGCCACACAAATGCGGAATGAGGTAAGTGCCATGCTTGCTTACAGCAGCCTCACAGCTCCTTTTGATGGCGTGGTCACACAACGAATGGCCGATGAGGGCAATATGGCAAATCCAGGTATGCCTTTATTAACGATTGAACAGAATTCGCAACTGGAAGTGAGCGCCACCGTCAGTGAAAATGATATCAACTCCATAAAAAAAGGAGATAAAGCACAGGTGGAAGTGAAAGCCATTGGCAAAACAGTGGAATGCACGATCAGTGAGATCAGCCCGTCCTCCCAATTTACCGGCGGACAATACCTGGTAAAACTGAACATACCGGAAAAAGAGAAGAAAGAACTCTATGCAGGAATGTATGTGAACGTTTTTATCCCCGTTACCGGTAAAACTGCTACTAAAGGAAATACAGCAGCTACCCTGGTTCCGCTGGGCAGTCTTGTAACTAAGGACCAGCTGACAGGCATCTATACGATCAGCAGTAATAACACCGCTTTGCTGCGCTGGATAAGAACGGGTAAAACGTTTGGAGACCAGGTCGAGGTTCTCTCCGGGCTGGCACAGGATGAAAAATTCATTGTAAGTGCGGAAGGGAAACTATACAATGGTGTTGCCGTAAAAGAAAATAAATAAAACAGCCTGCTGAAATCAATTTGAACAACAAGAATTAATTCAACAATATGCAAGAAGGAATATCCGGTAAAATAGCCAGGTCGTTCATCAAATCAAAACTCACGATCCTGCTGATGGTGGCGTTTCTCCTGATCGGCGGCTACAGTACCATGCTGATACCCCGTGAGGAAGAACCACAGATACAGGTGCCGATGGCTGATATCTTTATCGGCTTCCCCGGCGCCACACCCAAGGAGGTGGAAACAAAGATCAGTGCACCGCTGGAAAAAATGATCTCCAATATCAAGGGTGTGGAATATGTGTATTCCACTTCCATGAAAGGGCAGGCCATGATCATTGTGCAGTTCTTTGTAGGTGAAGACGTGGAACGTTCATTGGTAAAACTATACAATGAACTGATGAAGAATATGGACAAAATGCCGCAGGGTATCACCTTGCCGCTTGTAAAAACAAGGGCTATTGATGATGTGCCTGCGCTGGGCATCACGTTATGGAGTGAGAATTATGATGATTATGCACTCCGCCAGATGGGTGAAGCGCTGACCAACGAGATCAAGAAAGTAACGGATGTATCGGATGTAAATATTATTGGAGGCCGGAGCCGGCAGGTGAAAGTGATACTGGATAAAGATAAAATGGCGGAGAACCATGTTGATTTTCTGAGTATCAGTAATCATATACAGGGAAGTAATGTGCAAACAAATGCAGGAACCTTACTCAGTAAAGATTCAGCTTTCTCCATTGAAACCGGCAATTTCTTAACAACAGCAGAAGATGTCGAAAACCTGGTGGTGGGTATCAACCAGCAGCAACCCGTTTTCCTGAAACAGGTTGCCAAAATTGAAGATGGTGCGGAAACCCCGAACCAATATGTTCTGTTTGGTTATGGCAAAGAAGATACTGCCAAACAACATTTCCGTTCCGAATACCCGGCATTGACACTATCCATTGCCAAACGCAAAGGTGCAGATGCGATGCGCTTATCCGAACAGATCTTAAAGCAATTGGATAATGCAAAGAAACAGCTTATTCCTTCTGATGTGCAGGTATCAGTAACCCGTAACTACGGGGAAACCGCTTCCGAAAAAGTGTCTGAACTCATCCTGCATTTGTTTATCGCCATCTTAGTGGTAACTGTATTTGTAATGCTGGCTATGGGCTGGCGGGGAGGATTGGTTGTCTTTCTTTCCGTTCCTGTTACGTTTGCCCTCACCTTCTTTGGGTATTATTTCATGGATTATACGCTGAACAGGATCACCCTGTTTGCACTGGTGTTTATCACGGGTATCGTGGTGGATGATTCCATCATTATTGCAGAAAACATGCACCGGCATTTTAAGATGAAACGGCTCCCGCCCATGCAGGCTGCTATCTATGCCATCAATGAAGTGGGTAATCCCACCATACTGGCAACGTTTACCGTTATAGCTGCCGTATTGCCCATGGCTTTTGTAACCGGCTTGATGGGACCCTATATGAGCCCGATGCCGATCGGCGCTTCTATCGCCATGCTGTTATCGCTGATCGTGGCACTGACCTTAACTCCCTATCTCGGTTATGTTTTCTTACGTGAAAAAGAAAAACGTGGCATCGAACATAAAGAAAGCAAACCGCACCGGCTGGAAGACAGTGGTATCTATAAAATCTACCGTTCTTTTATTCATCCCCTGCTGGAGACAAGATGGAAAAGGTACACATTCATTTTTGGGACTGTTATCATATTGCTTTTATCCCTGTTCCTGTTTTATACAAAAACAGTAGCGGTTAAAATGCTGCCCTTTGATAATAAGAATGAATTCCAGGTGGTGATTGATATGCCGGAAGGAACCACGCTGGAAAAAACGGCTGCCGTGGCAAAAGACATTGCGGGTTATGTGGCCACCCAATCACTGGTAAAAGATTACCAGTTGTATATCGGTACTTCTGCTCCCATCAGTTTCAACGGGCTGGTGCGCCACTATGACCTGAGAAGAGGCGATAATGTGGCCGATATACAGGTGAACCTGGTGAGCAAAGAAGACAGGAAAAAACAAAGCCATGATATTGCCAAAGAAATGCGGCCGGCCATACAAGCCATCGCGGCAAAGTACAATGCCAACGCAAAAATTGTGGAAGTCCCTCCCGGCCCTCCTGTATTATCAACCATTGTTGCCGAGATCTATGGTCCCGATTATGACCAGCAGATTGAAGTGGCCAGGCAGGTAAAGGGCCTGCTGAATAAAACAGCCGATGTGGTGGATATTGACTGGATGGTGGAAGAGGACCAGCCGGAGTATGATTTTGAAGTGGACAAAGAAAAAGCCATGCGGTACGGGGTGGCGCCTGCACAGGTAGTGGCAACAATACGGGCGGCTTTATCAGGAAATACAGTCGGTACTTTACACAAACCGGCCTCCTATAATCCCGTAAATATTGTATTGAAACTGGATGATGCTGATAAATCTTCTTTGGATGACCTGAAGAACCTGAAAGTGATCAGCCAGGCGGGCAATGCAGTACCGGTTGCTGACCTCGTAACGATCAAACGGGCAACAAAAGAAAAAAGCATTTACCGCAAGAACCAGAAACGGGTGGTCTATGTAACAGCCGACATGGCAGGCAAATTAGAAAGTCCTTCTTATGCCATGATGAATATTTCAGACAGCCTGAAGAATATTCAACTGCCCGAAGGATATTTATTGAAAGAAGAATATACACGACAACCGGAGTTTGAAGATAATTTTTCCCTGAAATGGGATGGCGAGTGGCAGATCACTTATGAAGTGTTCCGTGATCTCGGTATTGCTTTCGTGGTGGTGATCGTTATCATCTATATGCTGATCGTGGGCTGGTTCCAGAATTTCACTGTGCCTTTAGTGATGCTCGCAGCAATACCACTTTCGCTGGTGGGGATTGTATTGGGTCACTGGATGATGGGCGCATTTTTTACCGCCACTTCCATGATCGGTTTTATTGCACTCGCCGGGGTGATGGTACGAAACTCAGTATTATTAATTGACTTTATTGATATCCGGCTGAAAGAAGGTATTCCTTTAAAGCAGGCCATCATTGAGGCGGGAGCCGTACGAACCACCCCGATCCTGCTGACGGCCGGTGCAGTGGTGCTGGGAGCCGTGATCATTTTATTTGATCCCATCTTCCAGGGGCTGGCCATCTCCCTGATGGGCGGAACCATCACTTCCACTTTCCTCACTTTATTAGTAGTGCCCCTGCTCTATTATAAAATGCTGAAGAAGAAATATGCAAAGCAACAAACAACAGCCGAACAAACCGCAAATGATTAATATATGAAACTACTTTTTGTAACCTGCCTGCAGGATTTTAAAACCGATGTGATGAAGATCTTCCACCAGGCAAGGGTAAGAGTCTTCAGTGTTACTGAAACCACCGGTGTAAAAGATGAACGTGATATGAACCTGCTGGATGACTGGTTTGGCAACAAGGACGGCGAATATGATTCGCTGATCCTGTTCAGCTTTACCAGCGGGGAAACAGCTGCCGAAGCCATGCGGCTGATAAAAACCTATAACGAAGAAGCTGGTAACCGGTTCCCGGTCCGGGCCTTTATCCTGCCGGTGGAAGACTCGAATTATTTACTATTATAAAATAAAACACATGAGAGAAAGAATAATCCGCGCCGTAGCAGGCACATTGGTTTTGACCAGTATTGCATTAGCTTACTTTGTTCATACCAACTGGCTGTTACTGGGTGCTTTTGTAGGGCTGAACCTGCTTCAATCCTCTTTTACCAGGTTCTGTCCCCTGGAATCCATATTGAAGAAAGCCGGCGTATAGCATACTGATCCTCTGCAGCGGCCTGCCGGTAATTCCCTTTACCGGTAAGGCCGCTTTTTTATGCCTGCTGCCGGGGCACCGCTGTTCACCTGTTTTCCACATTGTGGACTCTTTTTTAAGGGGCAACGGCATATATTACTTAGTTTGAACGCCAAAATCAATGAGGGCAAACCCGATGAGAGATATGAAGTCGTTGTTACTGGTATTGCTGTCCACCGGCCTTGTTTTTACCTGGGTCTATCATCTTTATGACAAGACCCAATACAGCAAGCGGAGAACGGAGGTTTATATCAAAGATTCTATTGCGGTGGCCGAAGCCGTGAAGGATTCCCTGCAAAAGATCTATGCCGTTACCATCACTGACCTGGATATGAAATTAGATTCTGCCAATGGCAGTGTCAATTCCCTGCAATCAGAACTGGGCGCCAAAGTGGCCCAGATCAAAAACCTGCGCAGCGAGATCAATGCCATACTCAGCAAAAGGGGTATAACAAGGGAAGAACTGACCCTGGCCCGGTTGAAAATAAGCGAACTGCAATTGCTGGTGGATGACCTGCGGGCGAGGAACAATTCCATGGAAGAGGAGAAGAAAAGACTCACGGGACTGATGGAACAACTGAACGGGAATATGAGCAGCCTGCAACAGAATATGGCCAAAGTGGATGAAGAGAACCGGGCCCTGCGGGAAAAGATCAACCTGGCTTCTGTATTCGTGGCCTCTGAACTAAGGCTGAATGCCATGACCGTAAAAAACGGGAAAGAAACCGAAACCACGCAGGCTAAAAAAGCCGAAAAATTCGTTCTCTCTTTTTTATTGCAGAATAATGTGAACCAGTACAGCAATGCAGAGGTCTATGTGATCATTACCGGCCCGGATGGTGAAGTGCTGCAAAGCCCGGTCTGGGAATCCCGCACCATGGATACCAAAGGAGAAGGCAAACGGGAATACACCCTGAAGATCAAATTTGATTATGAAAAAGGCGAACAGAAACAAATGCTGTTCTCACTCACACCGGAGCATTATAAAAAAGGCGATTATACCATGCAGGTCTATCATAATGGCTACCGGATTGGGCAGGTGATGAAGACGCTGGGGTGAGATCATGCTATGAAAAAATGTGAAGCAAACTGCCCCGCATTTTTATATTCTTCTCATCATCATTTTCCTTGTTATGGTCCGATGCGAACCTGCATGCAGACCCTGGCAAACTCACTTTTCTGCTTATTGTTCCTGCTGTTTCTTTTTCAGCGTTTCATTCTCGGCAACAAGCTGATCCACTTTTTTATTCAGTTCGATCAGGTGCAGGGTCAGCTCTTCGATCTTCTTTAATAATATTACCTGGTTATTACCCAGGTCAATCCCTTCTTTTTCCACTTCGGCAGCAGAAGGCACACCCGGTAAATGCTGATGCTCTTGGATGAACTGTTCAATTTCCTGCAACGAAGGAAGTTTGTATTTTTTATCAAATACATAATCCGGCCATGTGGATGATTGCAGTTTCACCCTCACCTTTTCGGCAATAATATTACCGGCCACTGCCAATTTATACCCCGAAGGATAAGTGGTAATAGTGCCTAAGGCAACGGTGCCATCCGCATTAACGACAAGAGAATTATTTAACCGGGTTGCCCCATTCACATCTAATTTATAACCAGCATCCGTAGTCGTGCCAATAGTTACTTTACCGGCAAAATAATTTTTAGAAGTTGCGTCAAGCTGATAAAGCCCGTATTTATCAGTAATAGTACCGTTTCCATTTACCTGGTCGATTAATACACCATAGTATTTACTGGTAGTGGCATTAATCGTAGCGGCGGCACGTACAGAGGCCACGCCGCCTCCGCCAATATTTGTATTGCCAACAATGGTTACAAAACTTTCCGAAGCACTGAAATAATTACCACCTGGTAACGTGGATACCATATCATTCAAAAAGAGATCACTACGGGTAGCCGCCGCAGAATAGGAGGTTACATTCCCCCCGTAGGCACCAAATTGCAATAAATTATGTTGTGCGCTGTGATAATTAGGGGTTGTAATCGCACCTGTTATAGTATAATCAACCCTGGCTCCCGTGCTATACCCGGCCAGGTAGGCCGGAATACCCGCATTATCTGTAGTCTTGGTGAGCTGCAGCTGATCCGTAAACTTCGATGTCCCGTTAACATGGAACTTTGCCGTTGGCGATGCGGTACCAATCCCCACTGATCCCTGCAAAACAGTCTTTGTCACTGAATTATTACCTATTGTTACACTATTAGATCCATTTCCCGTAGCTGCATAACCAATTACGGTTTCATTTGTATTATTATCAGCAGAGGCCCTGGTTTCATAACCAAGATATACAGAATTGGATGAAGTCGTATTGGAGTTAGTACCTGTAGACCCATAAAATCTCCCTGCCCTGTGACCAATCCCTGTATTATTATTTCCGGAAGTTAAGCCCTTTAACGCCTCCGCCCCTATCCCGGTATTATAAACGGCAGTCAGACTACCTGAGCCCGCATAGTGGCCAAGATACGTGTTATTCGACCCTGTGCTAATAACATTACCGGCAAAGGAGCCTAAAAGTGTATTATTACCCCCGGTTGTTAAAGAATAACCAGCCCTTGCTCCTACAATTGTATTTTCTGCCCCAGTGGAAAGAACATAGCCGGCATCGCTGCCAACCAGGGTATTAAATCCGCCTGTTGTTACAAGCCCTCCCGTATATGATCCGATAAATGTATTATAGTTTCCGGTGGAAATATTTCTACCGGAATTAATACCAAAAACGCTGTTTGAACTCAGGTCACCCAGCCCTTTTCCTATTTTCATTCCGTTTATCATACCATCAGAAGAAAAATTGAAATTCCCATTTACATCCAGTTTATAACCGTTATCAGTAGTTGTTCCGACTAATACATTATCCCCAAAATAATTACTCCCCTTATCTGCATAAAAAGCCCATACTTTACCTGTACTCCCGGTTCCGGTTATTGTTGGCTTAAACCTGTAACCATAGAAGGAAGTGCTGCCGGCACTCATATCAAAAGTTGGCCGGTTGTCAATAATACCGAATTGAGTAGCATTACTGCTTACAAGTGTTGATAGATCGGCCACTTTAAAAAGGGAATAATTGGATAAAGCAGCGCTTGTTGTAATAGATGCAGATGTGGTTTTTAGCCTGAAAAAATTGCCTGTCGGCAATGTCATTGTCAGGTAAGAACCAAAAGTAGTTGTATTATTTGTGAGATCATCAAACTTCAGTGAAGGAACAGTTACAGTATTTAAAAACCGGGCCGTTCCATTCACATCCAACTTATAGCCGGGCGTTGTGGTGCCAATACCCACATTCCCGGTGTTGCTGTTATAAATATCATTACCCGAAGTGGTCCATTGGGCCATTACAGGCAATACAGCACACAGCAACGGCAACAGTAATAATAACCGGGTTGTTTTCATGATCATTGTTTTATTTTACAATTTTTTTTCATTTCTATTCTGCGCTGTGCTGATTTTGCAACTCAGCACAGCCTTTTTTCTGCCCGGAGTCTCATAACCCGACCTTCTTCTCAACGACGAATCGCCCCATGGACTCCGGGACTGGTTGTTTTCTTATCTTATCTCTTGTTTTGTTCATTCCATTTCTATCTCCCAGAGTCCCCGCTGGTTTTCCTTTACTACGAACCGCTGCCGGAAGATGCTGGGCAGGAAAAGAACCGGTATTGAAACTTTTAATAGATCACCCCACATATAATTTATGCAGCGGCGTGACAAGGGTACTGGAGCCCAGGTAAGCCGGGTCTGCCGAACCCGCCGCCGGAAATGAGTTATCGTTATTGGCAGTTTGCCCCCATACGAACATGCCTGTTAATGTAAGCAGGCTGAGCAAGAATAATGGTAAACGCATAGGTTTGGTTTTATGATTCCGGTTGATGGTCAGCTATTCCGGTTTGCTGTTTTATAATTATCATCTGCACAACAGTCAGGTAATCCTTCAAAAGCAGGTTATTGTTTTGCCTCCAGTTGAACAAGCCTGTTCTTCAGCTTCTCAATTTCCTGTTGCTGTTTTTCCTGCTGCTTGCCCTGCTCAATGATATAGAGGGTAAGTTCTTCAATTTTTTTCAACAGGGTCGCCTGGTTATCACCCAGGTCAATTCCTTCTTTCTCCACTTCGGCAGCAGAGGGCACACCCGGTAAATGCCGGTGTTGTTGGATGAATTGTTCAGTTTCCTGCAACGAAGGCAGTTTGTATTTTTTATCAAATACATAATCCGGCCAGCCGGACGATTGCAGTTTCACTCTCACTTTTTCAGCAATGATATTACCACCCACCGCCAGTTTATATCCTGCAGGAGTTAATGTTGTACCGATGCTTAGATTTCCGGAAAGATAATTTTTCGCCGCTCCTTCCTGGTAAATACCATAAGTACCGGAACCGGAGGTTTTAATATACACACCATAATTTTTATTACCTGCCGCAGCCTGGTTATCAAAATAACCCGCATAAGTTGTTCCCAGTGTCCCGGTACCTGCTGATGTGGCAATTCCTCTTACCCCGATAGCCGTACCCGGTCCGCCGACATTTGCCTGCATCGCATTGCCATCGATGCCGATTGCTTCATTGTAAACCGTGGTGGCTTTTGCAACCACCCCATAAGCATATTGCGACAGGTTTTGCTTTACATCAAAATAAATACCATAGAGTTTGTTGTCACCGTTATTAGAGGTCAGGAAATCTCCGTATATCCCGTATTGCGAACCATTAGCCCCGCCGGCAGACCCTCCGCTATTCAAATAAATACCATAAGGCCGGTCGGCACTGGTACCCATCAATTTTAAATTCAAGACGCCGCTGGTATTGGTAGTATTGACAGCGGTAATGCCATTCGCATCCACCTTAAACTGGTCGGCCACGGAAAATATAGTGGAAGGGGTTGAGGTACCAATCCCCACCTTACCATCGTTCAGGTTAATAACTGCTTCATAGCCTGTTCCACCTTTAGTATGCCCGATCTCTGCAACCCCGGTTTGAGGGTTAGTACTTAAAGAAATATTATATTGCAATGATCCGCCTACATAAAGCCGTGCACTCCCCACTGAATTATCCAGCATGGTATAAAAACGATAACCACTTCCAGCTGAACCAGTCTGATTACCAAAGGCCGTTGTTCTCTGGTTTTGTGTGATCGTACTGGTATTCCCGTTTACATCTTTAATACTAAAGCTGGTCAACGCTCTGATACTCCCATTCACATCCAGTTTATACCCTGCATCCACCGGTGTACCATCACCGAGCCATTTATTACCGTTTGAGAAAGTGTGCTCCAGTGTATTGGCTCCATTGACAAGAGAATAAGAAAAGTTATTCAGGTTTAAAGTTCTGTTGCCACTAAGTGTAAGATCGGCATTGCCAATGTTGGTTCCACCGCCTGCTCCGTCATCTTCCGTAAGTATCCGCTTCCATCCTGTACTTTTATTAAGATAAAGATTTTCAATAGCATCTGTTTGATAGGTAACAAGACCTGCAGCCGGTGCAGAAATAGCCGCCCGTTGTGCCGATGTCATCCGGGGTGGTAAGAAGCCTTTACTGGTACTGGATAATTCTACCAGTGCCGAAGAATGCACAGGTGTGCTGCCGGCAAATCCAACACCCATGCTATTCATTATTTTTACATACCCGGCATCGTCCACTCTCATCAGTTCTGTTCCGGATGCATCAAACCATTGCTGATTGATTGTTGATGCAGAAGACCCGTTACCTTTAAGCGCCAGCCTTGCAGTTTGTGAATAGCCCCCAAAATCCGTATACCTGTCACTGTGAATCAGGTTGTAGCCACCCGGCACTGCATTGGAACCATTACCATACACTCTTATACCGCTGTTATAAGTACCACTGTTAAATTCGGTAGTATGTAAATCCCCTGCTGCTTCGTATTTTGACCTGATATACCCGGTACTAAAAGCAATATCTGCATATTTATCTGTTCCGCCCGCCCCGGTTGTGTTCAGGTAAAGCCTGGCAGGATTGGTTGTATTGACGCCATTTATCTGTAACCCGTAATAGAGTGCATCACTATTATCAATAACCATTGAACCCGCCGATCTTGTTTTACCATTCACATCCAGCTTATACCCTGCATCCGTAGTGGTGCCCACCAATACATTACCATTCGCCGCCACCCTGAGCTTTTCCGTATTGTTGGTATAAAAAGACAACGGAACATTGGTGATGGCTTTCAACAACACCCCGGAGGATGTACCGGAAAAGCTGCCGGTGGCCGTTCCGTTTACCTGCCCGATGTAACCGAAACTGCTGGCCTGGCTGTTGATATAATCGCCCCAGTTATTTAATACCAGGTTGCCGGCACTGTTACCAAAAAAAGCCCCCCCGCTGGAAGCCAGGAAAAATCCATTTATTTTTAACCGGTAGGTGGCGTCTGCCGCCACACCGATCCCCATATTTCCGCTGCTGTTGATCACCAGCCGGTCCGCATTGGCATTGCTGTCCACAAAACGCAGTAACCCACCGGAACTGGAATTGATAAAATAAGTACGGCCCGTGCTGGCTGTGGTATTGCCAAGGTAAAGACTCGGGCTGCTATAACCGAAAGAACCGGTATTGAAACTTTTAATAGATCCCCCCACATACAATTTATGCAGCGGCGATGCAATAGTACTGGAGCCGAGGTAAGCCGGGGTTACCGAACCTGTTACCGGGAATGAATTATCGTTATTGACAGTTTGCCCGGTTACGAACAGGCCTGTTAACAGGAGCAGGCTGAAAAGGAATAATGGTAAACGCATATTTTAAAATTTAGAATTCAGGTTTGATATGTTGTATCATTTTATGTCTGTGCCGTGGTTCGTGTCCCCAAGAACCACATTAATTGCACTCCGGGCCTGGTTGTTTTCTTATCTTATATCTTCCTTTATTTTTCCCGTTCATCTATCTCCCAGGCCCCCGCTGGTTTTCCTTTACTACGAACCGCTGCCGGGAGACGCTGGGCAGGAATAAATAATGGTACACGTATAGCTTTGATTTTATAGTTCAGGTTATTTTGTTGCTTCATTTCAGTAAAATTTTTTTTTTATGGAGGCAGTCCATCGTCGCAAACGATGAACAACTTTTCAAACTTTTTTTCTCATTCATCTTTTGCTTTGGCCTTTAAAGTTCCGTTTCTTTGTTTCGAATACTCAACACTACTTGCCCCGCCAAAGGCGGGAAACATTCATCTTTTTTTATTTTTTTCATCATTTACGCCCATTTCATCATTCTCGTTTTCCTTTTACTGAACACTGCGGACAACGAGGAAAGGAACAGATATACTTACAGAACATGGCCGACTTCACCATTAGGAAGAATGACATCTGTTAAATATTTTTGATCCTCTCTCGGAGCAGGATATGGCAACGATAACAAATATTCTTTATCAATCTTTTCCCAAAGCTTATCAAGATCATTTGCGTTTATTTTTTTATAGTTCGTTGTTAAAAATGTTTTAACTGCTTCAAAAATCAATTCTATTGTCTTCTTATATGGCTCTCTTGAATTAACAATTAATTTCATAGGAATTAATACCTCATAAATTTTTATTTTGTTTACAGCTACCGTTCGTGGCGACTTTGCTAGGAATAAATACTCGGATTTATATCTTTCAGTTTCCTCGCAAAAAGTTAAAATAAGATGAATATCCCAACTACCATTTACAATTATATTCCTCGATTTTAATAAATTTTCACTCACTTGCTTTTCTATATATTCAATTACCTTATAAGATATAGGCGGCCTATTTGTGAATGATGTGGAATCATGTATAATTTTTAATACTGCACTCATAATTTTTTAGTTGCCCTATTTAGGAAGTTTTAATATTGGTTTTAGTGCTTTAATCGCTTTTGCTGAAAGACCTGATAAGCCAAATTCAGCCGCCCATTTAGCAATTTCCATCTTATTTCCAAGAGGTATGCCATTCATTGCTGCAAATGTTTTTATAGCATTGCTTTCTAACTCAAGAGCTTTGGCTTTCATCATTTGAAGCAGTGGTTTAGAAATAGTATATGTAACATCTAATTTAACCCCTGTCTTGGCAGCCAAACCTTGAATCTTAACAAGTTGTTGAGCTAATCGCTCAGGCAACCCCGCAAACTCCCCTCCTTTTCGAATTCTAGTCGCATCAGCAATTCCAAATTTATACGTCTTTCCATCAACTATGATTTCATAAATATTCCAATTACCGACGAAACTCTTCAAATTTTTATGTACTCCCGCTACCGCAACACCACCCATTGATAAATTTTCCAGTTTTACACCATTGTCTAAAGTTAGAGTTTTAGCACTTTCTAAATCTGCCTTTAGAACAGTTATAGCATTCGAATAATAGGTTGAGTACTTATTAAACTCTGTAACCAAATTATTTAACCTAGTAATATCCGAAGCCAACATCTCACCCCATCCCTCAGACGCACTTTTACCACCGTTAAGACCGTCAGCTATCAAACTTCCGATAAGACCGGGTATTGTGAAACTAGCTGCTGTTTCTTCAGCAAGTCTTAGTAAATAATTTGTTTTTTCTATTTCAATGTTTTGCTTTGTTGCGGCTATACTTTCCTTCAACACTTTTAAATAGTCTTCATACTGCCTCATGCGATCTACAGTCGCGGCTATACTTTTTTGTGTTATCGAAGAGTCAGCTCCATTAACGTCTACACTCCAAATTGGATTATTTCCAAATGTTGCATATGGACTTTCATTTTCCTTAAAAACAGGATCAACATTCCACCTCCTCACAATCCTTGCATCGTATTGCCAAAACTCAGCAGTAGTTGTATTTGGCCCAATCTCAGGTGTTTTCTCTTGCCCATTTATGGAGTATCGATAGCCATTTCCTGTTGTGTAAGTCCTTCCTGGCAGTTCCATACCACCCGGGTAATAATCCGTTGCCATCACTACATCCGTCACATAATAATGCACAAGCCCCGTACTGCCATTCTGCACCTGTATCTTTTTATCGGTGATGCTTACCAGTACATTCCCCAAATGGTTGCTCAGTTCATAACTCTTTTCTCCCCGGGTAAAAGTCCGGATAAAGGCTTTGCCATAGCCTGCTTCCAGGTTGATATCCGTTACCGCCACGGTCAGTTTATTCACGATACCCAACCGGCTGCTGCCATAGATATGCAGCTCGGTTTGCTCAATGGCCCCGGCCAGCGGTTTTTCATAAATACTCATCACGTTGCCACCGGCATCCCGCACATAGATCGTGGTGCGCCCAACACCGGTCGGCGGGTTGGTAATTGTTTTGGTAACACGGTTGCCCGCAGCATCATAGGTATAGGCAATGCCCATGCCGTTGGATTTGGTAATACTGCTTATTTTACCGTACACCGTCCAGCTGATATTCGTGATCCCTTCCGCCACATCTTTTTTCAGGTTGCCAATGGCATCATAGGTATAATTATCCGGGTCGGTTTGTGTATCAATATCCTCTGCATAGTAGCTGCTGTAAGCCGGGTTATCCGTTACCTGCCTTAACTGGTTCTTATTGGCATAATAGGTATAAGTAAGATTATCCATTTCCTGCTGCCTGCCGGCAATAGCAGGAGAACCTTTGCGGTTATACGTTAAGATATTGCCGTTCGGGTCATAGGTCACCGCTTCTGCATAGTCATTTATGCTGAGCGGCTGCCAGCTGTTATTGCTTTGCAGGCCGCTGAATACATTCATGCTGCGGATACGGTTCAGCTGGTCGTACCGGTAATTATAAAACAGCGGCAGTGCATTGGTGCTGGCGGCCGGTGCTTTCAGCAATCCGGCATTGTTCACACTCATGGCACCAATGTTTCCATTGTATAAAGACACAAAGGCCGGGTTATTGGGTCTTGCAAAAGCCGCCCCGCCCCCGCCAAGGGAAACCTGCACGCCAACAGGCTTATAATCCATGGCCGCCTGCGGCAGGTTGCTGTTACCATCATCAAAATAATGGAGTGCAAAACCATAGATATCCCTGGCTACTTTGCTGTTGCTGCCGCCGATGAATCCGTCAGCCCCCATATCGGCCGATCCGTCGCCCACCGTAGTTCCGTTCACGCCTTTCAGCCAGCCCTGTATCGTATAGGCATAATCAATACCCTGCACCTGCTGCTGCCCCAGCACGGTACGGCTCAGCGGCCCGTATTTATAATACTGGTAAGCAGCTTCCCGTTCCCATTCGATTTTATCCCGGCTGGTCCAGGCTTGTGTAAGTTTATTCTCGGCATCGTACTCATATTTATGGAAGAATTTATCGGCATTGCGTACCCACTGGCCGGATCCTTCATCATAATAATCCGGCTGGTAACTCACCATATTCACTTTACCACTGATAAGGTCATAGTTATAAGTGATCCGCTTGAAGGTATTATTGGTGGATGCCATTTCGGCGATACCAGAATAATCCTGCAACAGGGTATCCACGTTGCCATGTATATCATATGTATAGATGGTACCGGTATAATAGGGCGGCGGCTGCGGGTCATTGGCGAATTTCCGGAAAGCCGTATAGCTGACCCGGTTGCGCAGGTTCTGCTGGTGGATCAGCGGGCGGCGGTTGGGTTCAAACTCCACATCATAGCCGGTAATGGTGATCTCCTCGCGGGTATTACCCTGGTTCATGATCCAGTCATTCAGCGCTGCCTCGTCCTGGCTGATCAACTGCGTCATCTGGCTGTTCTGCGGTTTCTGTCCCACTTCAATAATACGGCCCAGTGCATCATAACGGGTATAACTGTATTTGTTATCCAGTGCCTGCTGTGCGTTCTGGCTCACGGCAAGACGGCCCAGTTTATCATACCAGAACTTGGACCATTGCAGGTCGGTGCTGGCATCCGGCGATTTTTGTGCGACTACTGCCCCAAGACTGTTGTAACGGTACTGGGTTACATATTCATGCGGCCGCTGGATATAGGAATCAGTGATCCTTGCAGCTTTAACACTGTTGGTAAATGCTTCAGTGAAATCCGGCCTTACTCCTTTCGGCGGCACTGTTTTCACTAAGCTGCCCGCCATATCATAATAATACAGTGTGTAATGGTATTCTTTATTCGTATACGTAACCGTGAAGCTTTCATTGTTTTTGGCAGCCATACATTTTTCCCGGTATAGCTGTTCAAAATTAGCCTGCAGGGTCAGCAACTGCTGCTGGTACACCTGCTGCCCGAGTTGTATCGCCATGATGCGAACCCGGTGACAGGCTGTATCCACCATAAAGATTCCTGTTGTATCATTCAGCGGCACATTGTTACGGCAGATAACGGTTTGCGGTCCGGCCCCGCCACCACCGGGTTCCAGCAGGGTTTCAAAAACATCTCCCACCGCACTTTCAAAATTGGGATCGAACGTGATACTGTTGGACGCAATATATTGAGCAGGTGTGTTACCACTGCGGCTGGTTACCAGCAGGTCGGTTACACCTGCACCCGGGCTGTTCAATGGGTTGCAGCCGGCAACCGCAGCAGCCTGTGCATATTCCAGCCAGTTATACTGGAAGCCGGTACGGAAATTCAGGAACCGGCTGTATAAAATATTCTGTTCAATTTGTGCCTGGCTCAGGTTAGCCGCCGTAAAATGAGGACCGGCATTGTAGGGTGCGGCAAAAATTGTTTTGAACTCAGCAGTATACAGCGCCATGGAATCACAGGTCAGGCATTTGGCAGGAACATAACCACACTTCAGGAAAGCTGGTAAAGGTTGCGGGGATGAAAGGGTGTAAGGAACAAATACCGTATAACAATCACCCGGCACCAGGCATTTGGCATCCGTGGTACAGGAGGTACATACGTTCAGTATCTCTCCGCAGGTTGCATAATAAAGAGCCGCTATATCATTCCAGGTTAAACTGGTCTGGTAGCTCGCATTATAATAATTGACAAAATCAGACTGGCAACCGGTTTGGGTATTGATCAGGCTGCCATAAGTATCATAAAAACAAGCGATCAGGTTGGTCCACTCCTCACAATCGACCGGCTCTCCTCCTCCCTTATTGGCTGTCTTTTCAACCAGCATCCTGGGCGCACACAGAATCGTACAGGGCTGCGGATCATAGCAGGAAACTGTGACTTCCTGCCGAATTGTATCGCATACCTGCTGCTGATAACTGCTGCAGTTCAGCAAGGCTGCGTGCAATACGCTGGTCAGTGTGTCCAAGTTATTCAGTTGCAGGTAATCGTTGATAGAACTGAGATCATTGGGATTATAACTGGCAGCAAGCGCCTGTGTTTTTATCGTGTTAAAACCGGCACAGGCACAGGAATCAACCACGGTTGTATATTCCTTCGTGAACACAGGATTTTTACCATAGGGTTTGGGGAACTCGATCACATAAGGGTTACAATAATAATCTTTCGGGGGATTGATATTATGAGTGGCAAATACCTGGTTGATCACTTCTTCAAAACTCCGGGGTGAACCATCTGCCGGGGTGGAAGGTTTTACAGTGGAAGAACCATACGGGTTGGAGGCATCACTTCCTTTCACGCATACCAGTTGCATGGCCGTGGTGATCTCATCCAGGATCTGGTCACGCAGGGTCGTGTTGGTCATATTGGCCAGTGTGCCGCATTGTAATAAAGAACGTTTCCACTGTTCAATATAACTGCTGCAGCGGTCACTGTAGGTTTGTGCTGTACTGTTGGCAGGAAAACCGGAAGGCAATGTGGGTGCACCTCCCACTGTAGCCGGGAACCAGGTCCATCCGTTTTGCTGGGCGGTTTGATTCGTGGTGCCAAAGCGCAGTTGAAAGCCCTGTGCAATTAAAGTGGCATCATCTGCCAGCGGCTGCTGGGCAACAATAAAAGTATTCAGCTGGTTATCTCTTGCTGCTGCATAGAGGGTGCGGAAATTTTGCCAGAGCTGGTTCAGGTCAGCCGTACTGCTTACATCTGCAAAGGGAGGTATTTTTACAATTTGTCCGAGTCCGTTTAAAGAATTACTGAAACAGCTCGCCGGGTTCGTAGCATTCTGGCATCGCAGTTGTCCGCGGGCAATCTGCCACAGGCTCAGGTTGCTGCCGGCATAATTATTCGTGATCCAGCTGGTCATATCTGTTTTATATTGAGCAGGTATTCCGGCAACCGTGTACAACGGATCAGTTATGGTTCCGTTACTCGTCATAATATAGCCACCGGAGGAAGCAAGAGCATAAGTGCCGGTATTTTGAAAACTGCTGATCCAGTTATAGACATTGGCGGGTGCCAGAACATTCTCTGCATACTGCAATCTTGGATATTCCGGGTGATACGGTAATAAGGAATTGGCCCATTCATATACAAACCGGCCGGCAAAATCGGCCGCTGCAGTGTTACTGAGTAAGGTCAGCGTACCATCCGGGTGTATCTGCAAATCTTTATTACCGAGGTGATCCCTGTAAAAATCAAACAGGCCGTTGGCAGCTTTGGGTTTTTTATAGTATGGTTGTATGGATGCATTAAAGGCCGTGGAAAAAATATTGTACTTGTTGAACATAGTTACGCCGGCCGGTACATTCGGCGCTGTTTCCGTGGCATATTGTCCGCCATAAGGCATCATATCCGCCAGCATCAGCTGCCGTTTGGAACTGGTGACCGGCGAAGCCGTATTACAAATATTGTTGCAGGCTTCGTTGGCAGTATTGAAAGCGGCTGTAATCTGTTGTTCCACAGCAGCCGGAATATTGGTTGCATCAGGCGCATAACCCAGGGATGCCAGGTAATTGGTACGAAAATCACTGAAAGTGCCAAGTTCTTCCTGGCATTGCTCGCAGGCCGGCACCGGCGGCGTATTACAATCAGAACTCTGCAGCAGCACAGCATATACTGAATCAATAATCTCCTGTTCAGTTTTGCAAATGCCCTTGCCGGGCTGCATATACATTTCCCTGTATTTTTGCAGTGAAGACTCACTGATGGTAAGTGTCTTCCGCACTGCATAAGATCCCGGTTGCAGCAACTGGGTGAACTCGATTACATTATTGACAGGGATGGGTGTGGTGCAACGGTCACAGGTGGGAACAAATTCATTATGCGTGGTACAGTTATCGTCCGGTTCGGTGGTGTACAAACCGACATTTGTATAATTATATACAACGGGTACGGTCTCACCACTTTCATTCGTGATAGATATCTCAAGATCATACAAACACTCATAACATAAGGTTGCGGGCGGGTTGTTGCAGGAAGCCAGCTCCAGGCTTTCAGGATTCAGTTCATACCTGAACGTATAGTTCGTGGCGGCAGGCACCAGCAAGGTATTGACCGATTCAATACTATTTCCCTTTTCCACATTGGTATTTGCATCCAGCAGGTTCCGTTTGATTGATGAACCCGATTGGTTGGGATAATGCTGCTGGCTGGTAATATTCAGCGGCAATAAATTCCCTGGACTTTCACCCGCCAGCGCCGTAGCAATCGTACGGCCATGCATATCCACATAACTCACACTCATCTGGCCATTGGCATCCTTTACCATATTTTTGAAATAATGGCTGTAGATACCCACTTCTGTTCCAAACAAACCATCTAATTCTTCCTGTGATGGAGTTCCGTAATAATACCTTGTTTCTTTTCCACTACCCAATTGATGAGTTGGCCCTACCCCGCTTCGCGACATGATCCTTCCCGTGGCATCGGGTGTATACCGGGTAACGGTATAAGGATAACCCTCTGCATCAGGTATGTTTTTATTCGCCCCGGTACTGATTTCAGGATTAGAAGGGCTGTAATATTTTGATGCTCCCGTGGTAGTTACCAATGCCGGTGTGCTGTATAAAGCTGCTCCCGTTGCATTAACTGGATGCAGATCAAAAAGATCAGCAGGGTTCTGGTTCTGACTTTGCGAATTAAAAAGGTTCAGGTTGGCCTGGTATTGGATAATATTATTGCTGCCGCTGATTCCCGGTACCGGTAATATCTGTATAGCAGGCCTGCCTTCATAATCGTAAAAAGTTTCAGCGGTTACCGTACTGTTTTCTACATTATCCTTGGTAACGGTTTGCCGGCTCCGTAAAGAACCGTCATAATACGCCATCACAGATTTCATCTTTCCCTCTTCGGCAAAACTGCTCCGCACCTGCCAGTTCATATTATCATTATGCCCGCTATAAGAACAGATACCTGCACCTGAGACAGGTGTTGTCCATGCACCATCTCTCCTGCTTCCGTCATTCTTAATATTCACCGGCCGGATCCGGTAATATAATTGTCCGGCGCCGTCATAAAAAAGAGGAATAGAAAAATTATTCTTCCCGAATGGAAGATCAATACGGGTGGCATTATCCTGGAAAAGTTTACTGACATCAACAGTTGTCGTATTGGGAATATAGTACCCCGGTGCCAGTTCATTTTCCAGCCAGGTCCATTCCAGTTGCGTGGCATTATGCCCGCTGTTGGCCGGCCATGACCAGGTCACAGGACTTGCATCAACCGGGTTGTTGACCGAAGCAGGTCCTGAAAAACTCACCGGGCTGATGCCCGGTTGCAGATCAAAATAACGGGTCACCCGCATTTCATTCTCCAGCACCAGCACATCAGCGAGATTGACAGTGCCGGCAGTTGCTGGCGTAACATTACTCATTGCAGTTATCTTAACATAAGCTGCGCCCTCAAAACTGAAATAGTTTTTTGCATTGTACTTAACCCCCTCATCTTTGGAATAGCTGACCGTAAACGTTCTTGTATGCTGACTCAGCGAACCGGCATCCGGTCCATACTCAATTTTTACATCAATGCTGGCTGTAAAATTAGTTCCCAAATATTTTTCAGTTTCCTCGTGCAGATAAAACCTTACTATGTTGATGATTTTGCGGGCACTGCTTATCTCTGCAGTGCCGCCGGCCGGGCAACTTACAAAACCAGTGGCCCCCTGCAAAAGCGGGTTGCCGCTGTTCCCCGGCAACGCAATACCAAATGAGACACCATTATACGAATCAGTGATACCACCGTCATACTGGGCACGGACTGATGTAGTGGCAATAACCGCCAGGACCAGCCATACCAAACGGCACAGGTACCCTGGCAGTGCAATTTTTTTTTTCATACTGATAAATTGGTTCATACTCATTATAAGGTTTCAACCATTCATTAAAATCAATCATTCATACTAAGCCGGTACGATGCATATTTTTTTACCGGCACATATACTCCGTCCGCTGTCCTCATCACCCTGTCACTGATCAGCACCGGGACATCACCCGCAAAAGAGGATTCAATTTTTTTATAGACATACGTCGTAAGCTGTTCCCTGATCAAAAAATAATTTCCCTCCAGTACAAGTAAATTCTCCTCCCGGAGTGTGTTAATAGCACTCCCTGTTTCTTTTTTCAGCAGGGTATACTCTGCAGAGTCAATCCGCACCAGGCTTCTTTGTGTCGTGATCACCTGCTGCGGTATTTTCTTTACCTCGTCGTACTGCAACTCGATCGTTTCTTTCGGAAGCGATGAGCCATATAACAGAACCCTGCTCTGCAGCGACAGGCTGCTGCCACTCCCGGTAAGCTTATGGAACGAATTATATCTCCGGGCCAGTTGCTTCAGCGAGGAATCAGGCAGTGATAACCCCAGCATACTACGCATTCGTTTTACAACAGGGCCTGCATCTTTAAATAGGATTATTTCTTCCAGTTCTTCACTGACCAGCAATGCCAGGGAATCATTCACCACCTGTTCCGCTTTTCCAAATCGTACATAGGAATTATTTTCCTGCAGGTAAAATTCAGCATCCAGCACCGCCGTATCGGCCGCATTGCTGATAAAATTGCTGCTGTTCCTCATCTCGATCATCAGGTGAAGCGGCACCTGCTTATACCCGTTACTGATGGCGATGAACTGCCGCAGCAACTCCAGCGAGTCTTTTGCCTGTGCCTGGCCGGCAAAAGAATAAACGATCAGCACCAATGAAAAAAAAGCCGTCCTTATGGTCAATTGTTCTATTTGCATATTGTTATTGTATCTCCGGTTACTTATTGAAAATCGCTGATGTTCTTTTGTTTGGCACTCCGGCTTTCCGTAATGGTTTTAATCCCCTGTCTTGTTTCAGCCTTTGTACGGATCAGTGTTCCCTCCTCGTCATACTCATAATAGCTGGCATAATTATTCGCATCCAGTTCCGATCGCAACCGCAGGTTCACCGGGTCATACACATAACTCTTCATATTGGCATTGAACGGATGAATACGGATATCATCAAAGTAGATCGCACTGCCGCTGTTATTCACCAGTTTCAGATCCATGGAGCTAACCCCGGCAGGTGCCGTGAAATAACCCTCGTAGCGCTGCCAGCCTTCAATCACCGGCCCGGATGGTTTGATCGTTACATTATTACTGTTACCGGCACCAAAATCAATTTGCACTTCGTTATTCGTATAAGCTGACACCTGCGTATTTGATTCCCGCACCCAGGCACTGAAGACCATTTTTTTACCGGAAGGAATGGAGAACAATGGATTCATCATCGCCTCCGATGCAGGAAGCGGCTTGGTATAATTACATACCCCGCTTTGTGTCGTTAGGTTTTCATATGCTGTTAAGCCACTGCTGTAATAATTAATACCGCACCAGAAATTTGATGAACCCGCAGGCCAGAAATAGGGAGGGCCATCAATAAAATCTGAAATTGGATGATACACTATTTCGATATAATAAAACTTGCCTGCACACATCTGTATATTAAACGAATTGTAGGTATAGGTCAGGTACGAAGGAGTTCCTTGCCCCGCCGCCTGGGAATAGGAATATAGCAGCGTAGGTTGGGAAGATAAATCGGTAACCAGCGAAACAGAGATATCATAGCTGCCACCATTCTCAGAAACATAAGAGTCAAACGGGAAAGAAGCCGTTGTATTGGCCTTGAGATAGAAGCTCATGGTATAATCGGGGTTGTAACCTAAGCCGATTGCTATAATATCGTTGATGCCAGCAGCATATGTATTGTTGGGTATCTGGACACCCGTATTCCCTACCCCATCACTTGCAACCCTGTAAAAATTCTGTCCCGCCCCAATTATGGATTCAACAGTTCCCTGCTGGTACAATAAAGGAAAACTTTCAGCGACATCACTTCCTGCAGGGACGGACATAGTTGAAGTGGCACTCACCTCCAGGACCTGTTTCCCGCTGTGTGCATTAAAACCTGCCTGGTTAGCATTAATGATCTGTGTATTTTCAATACCTGAAAAATCAATATGCCGTTCTGCACAGGTATTATATCCCGAATTATTAAGCAGGTCGTCGTATCCATAATCTTCAAACCCTTCGTACATCATTTCATAACTCCGGCTGTTATTCGCAATGGCCACCGGTAATGTTTTACTATAGCCATACTGCGCGGCCGTATAAATACCTAACGCATCCTTTGTTTCCAGTTCCATCCCCTTACTGTTGAATCGGGTGGCTTCGGTATTCCAGACCCATTTGGTGTTGGCAATATCCGGCACCAGGTTATTCTCCGCATTAAAATTCCAGTACGTACTGAACCCGGCCAGGAATCCGTTTTGCGAAAGATTGGTGCCCCCTGTTGGTACCGTTTCGGCTCTTTCGCCATAAAAAACAAGATTGCGATGCCCTTTAAAATTGCCAAGTAATCCCTTCCGGTAAGGATTAATATTTTTCTCAAGGTAGCCTTCACAATCCGGTTGCTCAGTAGCCACACAAGTTACCGGGTTAACAACAGTTTTGAATTTATAGAACACATCATTATCCGTTTGCCATTTTTCCTTGTACTCCACCGCAGAAGCATTGATCACCTTACTGCTGTTTTCCACTACAAGTTTCCGGTCGGTTGTCGTAATGTATTTTACGGGGCTTACCATCGTAACAGCACCCGCCACCGGTGCACCCAGCATATTTCTTTTTCCGCTGCGTACAATCCGGAATTTTACCCCCGTCCGGCTGTAAGGTTTGCCCTGCTTATCAATAAAAATAAAATCAGGGTTACTGGTAGTAAGAGAACTGCTGTTTTTATTCTTATCCAGTGCCCAGATTATTCCCCGGTCAGCAGAAGAAGCCATAACAGGATCACACCCGGCATCGGAACCCGGGTCAAAAACATATAACTCATCACCACTTTCAAAAATGGTTTTGATCTCGTTGGTTGTCATACCAGCCATGATTTTCCCATCCAGAAAATCAACTCCCGTGTACACCGCATCAATATTTTTATAGGCTGGCCCCATCCCGCTATAGGCCCAGTAAGCCGGGTAATTAACTGAGTAAACCGGTTTTTCAAATTCATTGTTGGTACGGGTCACGATTACCTGCCCTGTCTCTGCATCATATACCAAATTCTTTGTCCTTACTGCACTTCCTTTATCAATCACCAGAACACTGTCGAGTACTGCATGATAATTGATCACTTTGGTGGTAGTAACCGCCCGGTATGTATCTTCGCTCATCCCCACCACCGGCCACACAAAAGGGAGCCAGACCGGAACCAGCACGGGGAATAAATCCACCTGGCCCTGCACTTCAAAGCTTTTGCCCCTTACAGAAAACTCTCTTGTATCCACCATCAGCTCAACATCAATACCCATATTATCTTCCTTTATTTCTCCGGCAGAAGCCTGGTGGACAAAATCAAATTTTTCACCAAGCCCTTTTGCACCCGTATTGCGGTAAAAATTTTCAGTGTAATTTATTCGTGTGGCAGGATCGTCTTCTGCATAAGAAGACTGTGACCGCAATTTCCCATGCATATCATTTAATGCAACAAGAAAACCCTGAGAAAGTGCCCTGCTGTCAAGGGCTAATTTCAGCCAGAATACTGTTAAAGAGGATAAATGAAGCTCCTTATCACTCCCGTTATCAAAACTTGTATAGTTATAATAAACAGGGTAATCTTTAGCTGTATAAAATTCCGTTACCTGCCGGCCAACAGCTGATCTTGTTTTTTGGGTAACAGGATCAGGATTTTGTTTTTTTCCAATGGAGGTAACAGTTACTTTACTGTACCCAACAACCGGTGCCTGGAAAAATGCATCGAGCACAGGTTTTTCAATAGCGCCATAAGAGGCAGGGCCGAGTGGTAAATTATCAACGACCCTTTCAATCATTTGAAAAGGGTTTTCTTCACCGCCGATAGAAGGTTCATATGAAGCCACCCCGCTGCTGATCGTTCTTTCAACACCATTCAGTACTTCCCGGGTTGTATATTCATATTGTTGCCCGTATACAGAACTATACCCCTCGGCTGGCTGACCGGGGTTGGTCATTTTTTTCCAGTTATCCCGCAATTTAACTGTCTTCACCCGCTGTCCACCGCCATATTTAAAACCTGCAGGGTTATTCAACCGAACAAAACTCCGGGTCAGATCCGCTGTTTGAGCTTTACCCGTCGAACGTAAATACTTGGGAATATCCTTGAAAGCACTGCTCAGTCCGTCAATAATTCCTGCCAGCATACGACCAACCTGTTCAATGCCTGTGCTTTCAGAAACATCATACCCGGGGAATGCCTGGCCGGGAAGTTGTTCACGTAGAAACTCAATAGCTGTTAAAGAAAGCGGACTGTAACCAGCCACTTTTTTCATCTTCACCCAGATAGCCGGGAAACCGGCATTGGTATAAATTCCGTAATTCTCAATCTCCGAATAGCAGGGTATCATTTCCGGTCCCTTCGGCATATTGACGGTCAGCTTAAAAGCGAGTTGTGACACCCCTTGTAAATATTTGTAATAAACATCACTGGTATTGGTACAGGCAACAGGAACCTTAATAAAAACAAAATCATTCTCTATTATATTACCCGAAGAGATCGTATACAATTCATTAGAAAGGCTGGAATTGGAACTTCCAAATCCAATGACTTCCATCATTTGTGCGGCTCTCTTGTTTTGCACATATGCATAATCATCACTTTCATATTCCACTTCAATTTGCCCGCCTGAGGGCAATAAAATTCTTTTTAATGCCCAGGCCTGTGCATACTGATCTGCTGTGATTTTTGTTTGCAAAGAATACGGATAATCTTTATTTCTTAAACTGCCGGGGTTGGAAAGATTAGGCTTGTAATTCCCCCACCGGTCTGCCGCATTCAGTTCGTATTCCGGATTTTCACCCGTAGCAGCAACTGAAGTTGCTGTGTAGGAAAATTTATACTGGTTCTTTTGCAAACTGTTTTCCTTCTGCCCGTTATAGGTAAACCATATCCTGTCCAATGTCAGCTTTCCGTTCCCGGAAGGGTTATCAGGAGTATTATCACACAGGTAATAGCTATACTCAAAATGAACCGTCTTTACAGGCTTCGCTGCACTTATCCCGTTTTTCTTCAGATCAGCTTTATTATACAAATCAATCCGTTCCAGTTTTTTTTGAGAATTATCTGAGCTGTTAATCCCACCCAATTCATTTATTACACCCTTCCCGTCCTGCCGGTCAGAGACCTTGAAAAAGGCGATCATCGTTTTTGATTCTATAGAATGTAAATACCAGGACTCTCTTTCCCCATAAACGATGATCCCTTTATCATCCTTTGTTTCTGTTTTTTTCCCGGCATTAAAATTGGCGAGTTGGTTAGCGGTATGAGGTGTTCTCCATTTATGATTGGAAAATTTAGTATAATTCATTTTAATGGCACCCCCGAGATCGTCTTCCGTTATTCCGTCCCCGTTAACATCCACGTAATCGGGGCTCAAAATACCAGTCAGAAGAAAAGAATGGCTATAGGCCGGGGTGCTGGTAACCTGTACATACCCGTCTTTCCCATTGCCGCTTAAGTGAGGGGATTCAGTCAGGCTGATTTCATTTGACTGAAAACTCACCTGGTCAGGTTCCTGGTTAGTACCGCCCACTGTAAACGTATATTCTTTCTGCGTCAAATTATAAACAGGAATACCATAAACATATCTCTTTCCGTCAGCTTCTGTTACATTGATCTGTGAGATATGATTCTTTTTACGGTCCTCATTAACCCTGTCAATTGTTGAAAAATTAAGTTCATTTTCCTGGCTCAGCAGCGTAACCGGGTCATATACTTTGATCTTTTTATCCAGCCCGATTGTATCGCATTCAGCCGCTGTTAAATAACTCACCACTTGCGTTCTTTTATTCCTCCCGGAAGCTTCTCCTGCCACAGATACTTCACCCGTTTTTCTGTTCCCCTTATCAAACTTTTCTAATACCGGTTCTATTGTCGGACGGAGCTTGCTACCACCCAGCTTGAACCGTACCAGGTCGGTGCCTCCGATTTTCTCATATTGATTTGCACTGATTACAACAGATTCGCCGGGATTTTTGAAATAGACACTTTCTTTGTCCTTTTCATTTCCTGAAAACCGGTTAGTGTTCTTCAGGAGATTACCATCATTCCACTCTCCGATACTGGACGGTGTTGTAATGATATTAAAATTCCCTCCATAATGGCCGGGAATACCCACATCAGCCCCAAGTCCAAAGCTTTTCTCTTTTGAAACCGTATAATTATCCCGCATATAACCGATATCATTCCTGGCCAGTCGTATGGTGCCGCTAATCCCCTCCCCCTGTATGGCAAAAACATCATAAGCATATTGCGGGGCTGAAATGACAGGGGTTTTAGGAGTTACCTCCTGGTCATTAACTCTTGAAAAATCCATTACGGCATCCCTGTTATCAACCGCATTCTTCAAATATAAAAAGCCAACCATGGGCTTACGTTGTGTAACATCTCCATTGCTGATTTCTGATTGCTGTTTATAGACTTCTGTTTCCACCGATCCGTAATTGCCGAATATCCCCGCGCCAAATTGAAAATGTCCCGCCCATGCAGAATTGGTATTAATGGTCCGCATAAATGGGATATAAGTCGGCTTCACAAAGCTGATGGATGATGATAAAAGCGCAGCCGTCTGAGTGCCATCAGAAAATTTCTCCAACTCCCTGTTATGAAAATTTCTTACTGAAAGAGAATTGAACGATTCTTGTGCAGCAATATGCAACCCCTTAATACCGGTTCTGGAATTGTAACTGGTGGAGAGGCCAATCCCTTTTGAATATGTACTTACTTCATTAAAGATGCGGGATGTCAGCGAAACATTGGGTGACAACGTCATACCATATCTTGAACTGACGGTGGCATCGGCACTCACACCAAAAGAAAGCGAGCGGGATACTCCATCGTCTCCTGCCGATTTTTCACCCATTACCTTTTTAGGAACTGTAATAGCGGTGCCTCCTTTCAATCCGGCTTCCAGTGATGGGCCTAAATAGTTATTAAATGAAACCCCTAGTTTTACACCACCGGAAAATGATACCATGTCTTTTATACCTCCCAGTTCATAATCCGCCCCGAATCGTACTCCCCATGTAATATTTGGCTTGGTCTTTAACTCCTGTTTAATCAGCTCTTCCCCGTTAAAATCGTCCGGCACCCCCCGCATATTCCTGCTTACATTACCAGGGTTAATATTCCAGCCCAGGCCCACCCAACTGGCACTTTGTTCCATGGTAATACCACCATCATAATAAATATTGACCGGGTAACCACCCACATCCAGCAATGGAATATTATAACTGAAATCGCCGGTAAACAGGTTCACCATATCATTTGTTCCCGCCGGTTTGAACGATGCCATCTCGGGCTGGCCCGGTCCGTCAATATCCACCTTATCCGCGGTCTCCTTTTGTTTTGTACCTGGAATACCAGCTGCTCCGGCACTATTCTCAGTAAGAGGATGACGGTATTGCTTTCCCGGGTCCATAAAACCATAGATAGGAGAAAACCGTTTCGGTACTGCATTATCTGCAATGGAATAAGTACCGGCCGCAACGCTCTGGCGGAAGTTGGTAATCCCATATGCAGGTATTACCATCCCGGTGTAAAACAGCAAGGCTGATAAAGCGGCAATCGGTTTCCTGTATCTTGTTGCTAATTGTTGAATCATAGCTGACTGAATTGGATAAAGTGGGTTATTGTATGATGAACCTGCTGCTGTATTTATTTTTTTGCTGGTCCTTTATCTCGATGATATACACCGTCTCTTTTTTGAATTCATTACCAAGCCTGAACCGGAAAATATTATCCCCATATCCTGTCACTTGTTTTACTTCCTTCAACAACTTGCCATCCTCCGTCAGGAAATGTACCAACGTTTCATGGGCAGCATCAAATGAATAATACCTTACTGCTAAAATATCCGTGGAAATATAACTGGTTCCGCCAGCTTCCTCTCCCTTCTTTAAAATAAGATAGCTGCCTGAAATTTTACTTTCCTTCAGAGAATCAGATGACTTGATAAAAAATGTCCAGACCTCTGTTTGTGCTGCATAATTCAAACCATTTCGGGCTGTCACCTGCCAGGCATACTGTTGTCCGGGCTTCAGCTTTGAAAAACTAGCCGGGTAATTTTCGTAAGGCGAGGGCAGGTTATGCCCGGCATATACCGGCACATTATACAAGACCGCTTCTGTAGCTGATTGTCCCGGCAGCACCTCGGCCACCAGCAGCTCATACCACAGGTTGCTGAACATGTCCATAGGCGAGGGCGGCAACCAGCTAAACTGAGGATATCCGCCCGGCAGTTCACTGTGGTCAGCTGGGGTGTTAAGTATCGGGGGGCTAAGCGGGCTGACATTGATCCGGACACATTCATCACCCAGAGGCTCGGGTCCTTTATCATTTCTAACAACCCGGTAGCAGGCTATATAGGAACCAAGAGGCAGATAGCCACCACTTAATTCTGCTGCCATATGATTGTATTGTACAGGTTGCACATCCTGTATATTGATCACCTTCAAACCTTTTCCAAGCATAAAACTTCTGCTTCGTGCAGATAAGACCGGTTGTCCGCTGACTGCATCCTGAATATCCAAAGCCACTATAACATCCGTGCTTGCATTGTTATTAACCAGCACCAGGTTCCATAACTGGTCTTTCTGTATCATACCAGCCGGAGGTAGCTGTACATTAACAGTAACCTGTGCCAGCGTAAAAACAGGTAACAACAGTGCTGCAAAAACCGGAAATCTTTTAAGCATATTATAAAGTTTTAGCCCAGGTCAACCGACCTGTCTCAACTGGAAATAATGTTTGTGCTATCGTTGGTAAAAATGATTTCTCATATTGTAGCTGCAGACTGCCCATCTTTGGAATGGTAAATTCCAATTGTGATCTGCCCCCCCAGTAGCTGCGCCCGCCGGTAATTCTATTATACTTCAGGCCTGCGCCAAACCGCAAAAAACTACCTGTTGAATAATCAGCATTCCCTTCCACAGTATAGAAATTCAACTCCTGTTGATCTGTATATATAAAATTGCCCTGGATCTGTAGCTTTCGCCCATTTACAGATTGTGACAGCATATAATTCGTGCCGCTGTAATTAATAAAGCCCGAATCTGTTCCCCTGTTGGTATACTGATTATAGATCACCGAGGACACCATGGGAATCCCGGAAAATTTATATTG
Organism: Chitinophagaceae bacterium UBA4411; assembly: GCA_002400415.1. Taxonomy (GTDB): domain Bacteria; phylum Bacteroidota; class Bacteroidia; order Chitinophagales; family Chitinophagaceae; genus CADEDV01. The sequence goes on along the minus strand of DGQP01000004.1, from coordinate 170,197 downwards.
ATATAATACCGTTCCATTCAGCATATAATACACATTTTCCCTCACCCTGTTACGGTCAATAATATACAATTGTGTTCCCGGGTAATACCCCATACTCAACACTGGCCATTTCGGGATCCGGACCGATATCTGTAAACTGGTAAATACAGTCGTAGTTTTGAACGTTTTCTCTGTAAACGGGTTGACAAAATCATTACGTCTTACTACAGCAGCAACCTGCATTCTTCGCCTAAAAAAATCTTGCTCCGCTTTCAGCATCCAGGCCGTTTGGTCAGTGTTGTAACTGAATAAACTAAAAGACTGGTAATACTCCCCAGTCTTTCTGAACAGGCCGCTTATAGCTGTATTGGTTTCATGTATAACAGTTCCGCCTTTTATACTGAGACCAAGATTCCTCTCATCAGAAAAACGGAACAGGGCATTTCTGCTTTTAGTAGCACTATAACGTCCTGTTATGGGTAAAACAGACTTCGCTAATTCAGCAGTCAAAAAAGTCTGTGCATCTTTTTTCAGCAAAAACTCAATAGAATACCCTGTCACCGGTACACTCCCATTCACAGTGTCTGCCATCACACTTCCGTAACTCAATTTCCTGCCTGTAAATACAGATAGTATGATCGCCTTTCTATCAATGTCCCCGAATCCTACCCTTCCCATCACCAGATGCTGGCCGGATAAACGTGTATTTCTTCCCAAAAAATCCCTGAAGCCATAATCAATCTTTCCCGCCGCTAGGGCCATATAGAATTTCGAATTATACTCCAGGTTCAACCCGGTCAGGGCAACATGAATAGCCGTTAATTCAGAATAATTGAGTACAGAACGGCCAATGCCCACCCCGCGGATACCAGCAATAAATTTTTCCGATTTTCTCCATTTACTACTCAGGCCTGATTCACACTCAAGCGTAGTAAGGTCGCTGAGACTCTTCACCTTACCGAACCGCTGTTTCACCGATAAAACTGCAGCAGCTATCTTACCTTCCATACTATCGATCTGCCTGTTTAACTCGCTGATATGGTGCTGCAATGAATCTAGCTGTCTTTGTTTTCCGGTCACCAGCTCTTGCAAATCGCCGCCACCTGTTAGTAAGTTCTTCCCTTTGCCTGATTTTGATAAACTGTCAGTTCCCACACCAAAATATTTTTTCTCTCTTTCCTCTATAAGTTGTTGTGTAAGACCTGGTGAACTGAGTCTTTCTTTTAATGCAGTATATTCCCTGTTGGTCTTTTCCAGTAATGTCCGGGCAGCATCCAGATAAGGCTGATGCACAGAACGGGCTGCTGCTGTCAGTCTTTCAAATAACTGGTTCCGGGCCTTCTGGTAATATGAGAACCGGTCAAACAATAAACCTCCATCCAGGAAGTTTTTAAAATAAGGTGAATTACTTTTCCTCACCACGAAATTCATCCGGAATGGATACCGGTCTTTAACAGTAACAGCAAGAGAAGCCTGCAGCGTATGCTGCCGGAAATCCTTTTGATAAAAGGGAGTGTCGGCAAATGAGCGATAGAGAAAATCATACATGATAGTACCTGAGACCTGCAAAAAAGGGTTCATTTTTGATGCGGTGTTACCTGCCGGTAAAGAACCACGGCCCGGTAACATTATCCTTCTCTTCAACGGCTTACAAATGCCACTATAGATCCAGATGGTATCATGACTCCTGAAACTCCGGGGATTGATATCAGTAACCCTGTGAGCAGGAATTGAATCAGGAAAAGATTGCCCCCATCCCTCCTGCCCGGAGCAAAAGATGACCAATAACAGTAAAAAGATGAAATGAGTGGTTCTCAAGAACAGTTGGGTTTTCTTTATGGTTATATCTGGCGTAACATTTCAGTTACATTATAATTCAACTATGCCTTTGCTTCCCCTAAAATAGCAGGAGAAAACAATCAGCTATAAAAGATCAGCACTTTACCTGACGAAATCCTTATCACCTGCTTTCTCCGTTTAATATCCTTCTGCAAACTGATCTAATTCCGGCACAACTGCAAACAGCGGATTTGAAAATTAAATCTACTAAACGCAGAAATTAATTCATACCTCATTACCACTTTCTTTATAACTGAGAAGAATCCGGGCATAACTGAGTAAAAAAGCCTGATTAATTTCAGAGCCGAATATGAAGAAAAAAAAATAACAGGAATATGACCGATATGTTATCTTTTAAAATACCGTATAAATAATATGGAGGCCTATTATTTTCACGGTAATTCTTCCCTTTTTTTACGGTATTTTCATTTTCGCAGAAATTGAATCCCTTTTTTTCGTATAGCTAATATATTCATCAGCGCTATTACATTACTTTACAAACTGGTCCTGATACTATATGAGGGATGATGCAGAGAGAGAAAGGGTGTATACCTGTATAATTTTCGCTTCAGTTTCTAATAAGACATTTTCGTCTCTTTTATAATTTGAAAGAGGTTACGCCAAGACAAGAGCAAGAAGCTCCTTATACTTAATACTTATCAAACCTAATTTGCTTAGAATAAATACCCATAGCTCAGGTAGTGCGAACCACTATTACTATGGTTCGTGTTCCCCTGGAACACGGCCTTCGTCTTTGTTCTGATACACTATTGCCGTGGCTTGTGTCCCAACGAACCACCTTGATTGAATCTCATTGTAGTTTTTCTGATCGGAGTCTCATAACGTCACCTTCTTCTCAGCGCCGAATCTCCCATGGACTCCGGCCAGGTTGTTTTCTTATCTTATCTCTTGTTTTGTTCGTTTCGTTTCTATCTCCCAGAGTCCCCGCTGGTTTTCCTTTGCCGTTAAACTTTGCCGGGAGACTCTGGGCAGGAAAAAAACGCTGGGGTGATAAGATAAAATCACCTTATCTGAAATTCTTCCAAACTAATTTTCGATTTAGAAAAAAAGCAACTAACAAAAGGGCTATATACCCGGTATGTTGTACAAGAAACCGGGAAAAGCCCCCCTTGCTATCCTGATAAAAAATAAAAAGGAAAACAAACAGAATAAATAAAAGGATAAGAGTACTATAGATAAAATAGGCTCTATTTTTCTCTTTCGTAGTTTTATCAAGAAATCTTTTTTGAATAACTGAGTTATAGACAAGCAAGCACAGGAAAATACCTCCCAGCAATGGTATTGTTATGTACACATAATATCGAATTAAAGAGGCCCTGATAAGTTCAGGAGATTCTTCAACCAAATCTCTTTCCCCGAAAAAATAAAGAGGTATTGAAACAATAACAAAAGTAAGAACCGACACTAACAGTGTTCGTTTTACCATATAATTACTTCATTTTTCGCATGCTTTAGTTCGTAAGTGAAACCAGGGTTTTCCACTTACAACAAAAAAGGAGAGAGTATTTATCGAAATAATCGTTTATACTCTTTACTCCATGTAAAATCTGTCGCAGTGGTTCGTATCCCCACGAACCACATTAATTGCACTCAGTGCTTGGTTGTTTTCTTTCTATCTCCCAGAGTCCCTGCTGGTTTTCCTTTGCCGCTAAACTCTGCCGGGAGACTCTAGGCAGGGAAAAAAGTTTACTCCCATTTCATCATACTCGTTTTTTTATTGAACACTATAGACAACTGAGATATTTTACCAGGCTTTCAAAGGGCCCGTGGTATTTTCCGAAAAAAATCTGGTGTCCTCATCTATGGCTGGCTCGTACCCGCAAAAAAAAGTTTTTGCTTTTAATTCATGTGCAAGAAACTTAGACCAGCTGTGTAGCTTTGACACTGATATTTTTTGAGCTATTTCTTCTCGCTCTACATGCATGTTCAAATCGTAAATATTGATGTATTTGTAAATTTGAAGACCCGCCTGCGATAAATGGAGACCATTAAGATTAAAACTGAGAAAATTAAAATAAAAGGTACCATCAGATGAATGAGTAATGCTGTCTTGAAATAAATTCTGGCCTTGAAGGTCAATTTGAATATGAGGTGTATCTGTCGAAATCTGGTAATTGCTCAATGTTGAACTTGATACCAGATTTATAAGCAGATTAGCTACTTTTTCAATTTGAACTGTTTCAAATGTTATTTCTATGATTTCACTCATATTTTTTTAATCTATAAACGTTTTAAATGTTCCACCCATATTCAAGCGCATTCCTCTCCCATCTGATAATCTTTTTTCCGTTGCCGTGGTTCGTGTCCCCACGAACCACTTTAAAACACCTCCCACAAATCCTTTAAAAACGAGAAATTTTGCTCATTCAATTCATAATACCTCGCTGATGAATACCTGTACTCACACGGATCTTTTGCTAACTGCCAATGTTCGGCCAACGGGTTATTATGAATATACTTCAGTTTTTGTAATGCCACTTCCCGGCTGTATAAATGCACGGCCAGCGAATCCCGCTGCCAGAACTCATGCTTTTTATTGGCTGCATCCACTTTATACAAACCCAGCTTCCCGTCCTGGCGAAGCATTTTCCCAAACGCATGAGCCGTATGCTTGAGAAACGAACCCTGTGCTGTTTCTTTACCATTCAATGCATTTGTTTTCCAGATTAAATGAATATGGTTCGGCATAATGACAAATGCATACACATCAATTTTCCCGGCCTTGCTTAAATAGTCCAGTGAACTTATAATAACGTCCTTGTACCTGTCTCCCCATAAGAAGCGCTGCCATTGATGGATCGTGGCAGTCCAGAAGAAAACTTCACCGATCTCCATGTATGATTTTCGCTTATAGGCAAAGGGATCGTCCGGCATATCTAAAATTAATAATTCCGGTTCGTGAAGACACGAACCGGGACTTTCTTTTTGTTCAAGCACTGTTTCATGGTTCGTGGAGACACGAACCATGGCCCAGCAAAATCTTCGCATTTTAGCTTAATGTTCTTTTTCCAGTTTATTGTATCTTGAGCCATTAATGGAGTACAAAAAACACAAAATAAAATCAAAATAATTATGGTTCTATTTCTAAAAAACATGAATTAATAAAATTTACTTCTTTCTCTGTTACAATGGCTCGTGTCCCCACGAAACACCTTGAAACTCTTTTTCCTTCGGCTTTCGCCATTATTGCTCCATTTCTTTATATTGAACACTCAGCACAACGATGGCCCCCTTTACAATAAGATTAGCTTTCATTGCTAAAAGAAAATCTTTATTAGAAAAACTAATAAGAATAAGGCGAAGAAGAAAAAACACTTTCTTTTTATATAATACTTGTCAAAAACCTTGACTTTTCTGCCAAAACTACTAAACATCATATAGTAGTATAAAAAATCCTTGCCCTTCTGAATTTTATTTCTTGAATCAGCACTCAATATTTTTGTTGCGCCATCTTGAAGCTTTCCAATAAAAAAACAATATTGTTGCTTTATTCCGAATACTCCTTTGGGCATATTCTTATCTACTATCTTTTCTTCAACAATTCCCTTAAATTTTTTAGACAATACTGCATCAAATACACTTGGAATATTAACTAATAGCACCATTATTAAGGCATACTCTATATAAACTTTTATTTCATATGAATTAAAAGAATCAATCAAATTGATTTTAATGAGCAGACCGATCACTATTGAGAAAGACAATAGAAATACTACGAAAATGACAACTCTTTTAATTGTGTACATTTATTTAAAGATTTCAGGAACTCGAACCTGTTGCCGTGGTTAGTACCCCCTCGGGTTTTTTTTTATTCACTGCCACAACAAATACCGCCCCACAATTTACTACACCAACCTAAAAAAAAAGAAGGCCTCCGTTAACGGAGGCCTTATACTTAGTAAACCCAATTTGCTTAGAATAAATTGTAGCCATAGCTCAGGTAATACAAGCCGCCGACTGCAGGGCTGCCAAAACCAGTGCGGTAATAGTTATTACCGAGGTTGGTGCCGCCGATGCGGAAAGTGCTCTTGGTACCAGCCGGGCGATAGCTTACCTGCGCATCCACCCAGGTAAAATAAGGCAGTGTACCACTCACGAAAGTGCCTTCGTAGTAGTTATTATCCTGCCATTTGGCTACGATATTGAAACCAATGTTCTTGTACACATTATCATTACGCAGACCTACATTCACCCGGTATTTCGGTGCATTGAAGAATGTAACCAGGTCAGTGGGAGCATCACGCAGGTCATCGGAGAATACGTTACCGTATAAGACATAATTTTTAATAACCTGGTATTCCAATCCCACACCCCAACCCATGGCTTTCACCACACCGCTGGTATTTTGAATATAGGAGAAATTAGTAGTGGTAAATGATGATAAGAGATGAGACGGTGAAGGCGCTGCTGTCTGGTTAGACTGACCTACACCGATGGTAGCCAGGAAATCCTTGTACTGGCTGTAGTATGCATAAGCATCCACGAGTAGTTTTTTACCGAGCAGCCCTTTATATCCGATCTCGTAAGAACTTACCGTTTCAGGATTAACTGCGGTGAAATTCGCTTTCACCAGTTTGGTTACATCCAATGTGGCCCGTGCAGCAATTATACTTTCTGCTGTATAAGCAGGATTGGTGTTTGAATTCAGGCCATAATAAGACTGGAACTCTGGTAAACAACCGATCAGCACACCGGCGCCGGTAACCAGGTTAATGTATTGGTTCTGGTTGGTTGGGAAGCGATAAGCAGTCTGGAAGGACAAACGGATATTATTATCCTTCGCCACTTTGATCACAGCTGTCACACGGGGTGTCCAGCGGCCATCAAAATTGGTTTGCTTATCATAACGGAGAGCACCAGTCAGCGTGAGCACATCATTCAATAATTTTTTGCGGAGTTGCAGGTAACCACCGGTCTCATTGATTTTAATAGGACCCGTGGTGTCGGCAAATAAAGTTCCCTGGGAGTTCATTACCCACTGTTTCCACTGCACACCGGCCATTACTTCCACTTTATCAGAGAAGCCTAAAGCATCAGATACATTCACCTGCGCTTCACCTGCCCAGAGGTCAGATTTATCCAGGAATAAGGCACCGCCATTTTTAATAGGTGTACTGCGACCTGCTTTAGCAGCAGCTTCAAAAGCAGCAGTACCGGGAAGCAGGCGGCCCACATCAGCAGCGGCACGGGCAGACAGGTGAATTTGTGCATCACTGATGGCTGCACCACCCTGCCTTCTTGTTTCGGAGAATGTACCAACATACTGGGAAAACCAGGTAGAATTAGGTTTCCATAAGCTGTTGATATAAACACCAAGAGCTGTACTGTTGTAAGACTCACCGGCATTTTCCTGTGTGGTGTATCCACGCACAAACCAGTTCTTGGCCCTAACTTCCAGTTTGTGTTGCGCAATTTTCAGGTTGCGCAGGGAATAACGGTCAGCACCTGTGTACACGGTGGTACCGGTACCGAAATAGGTATTCCAGGAAGCTTCAATATTCTCCGTGATCTTATAGTGAAGACCACCGGTGAATTTGGCATTGATCGTATTGTAATCCACTAATGTTTTTTCTTCATAACCTGTGCGGGAAACACTTTGTGAGCCGAAGTAGTTATTTCTTACACCAACGTAGAAAGGGACAAACTGCTGTGCTGTTGCCTGCGCAGTGGAAGGAAACAAACTTACAAAACCTGCAATCTGTGCATTTGTCGGATATACAGGGTTTCCAATAGCCGTGAAATAGTTATTGGCGATGGCGGCAATATCAACTGTATTACCAGTGGCCTGTAACAACCCGGCCCTGATCTGTGCCATTACCACCTGGGAAAAACCGGCCATTGTAGTACTGGCTTCATCGCCATATACATTAATGCCATTATAGTTGGGATCATTGGTGCGGTTACCACCCACCACTTTGCTTAACACACCTACCTGCGATTTATTCCTGAAATCATCAGCCTGCCAGTCGCTTCCTCTTGTGAGCTGGCCAGCCAGTTTGATAGCAAATTTCTTATTCTTACCAATGGTATTGGCCCAGCGGAAACTCCAGTCTGTATAAGGAGCTGCCTTACGCTGTTTGCCGTCCACATGCATGATGCCCTGCTTTACATTTAAGCTGAGTCCTTTGTATTTGAAAGGATTTTTGCTGTTGATGAGAATGGTGCCATTCATACCCCCTGAACCATAAAGCGCAGAAGAAGCACCGGACAGCATTTCGATATTATCAACATCCAGTTCGGTCAGGCCAACGATACTTCCAACAGAGAAGTTCAAACCAGGTGCCTGGTTATCCATTCCATCAATCAATTGGTTCAGGCGGGTATTACCACTGCTGACAAAACCACGGGTGGTGGCAGTACGGAAAGTAAGACTGGCCGTATGCATATCCACACCTTTCAGGTTGGTGATTGCTTCATAATAACTGGGAGCCGCAATGTTGCGGAGGTTAGCACCACTCATTCTTTCAATGGTTACGGGTGCTTCAAGAATACGCTGGGGAACACGGCTGGCAGAAACCACCACCTCTTGTCCAAGCGTCGTATTGGGTTTAAAATCAACATCGAGTTTAGCGGTCGCATCACTCACAGTTACTTCATAACTGTCATAATTCACCGAACTGAAAACAAGTACAACAGGAAGTTTGGCAACATTCAGGCTGAATTCACCATCAGAATTGGTGAAAGTACCCTGGCTCGTTCCTTTAATCACAACAGATACGGCAGGAACTGCATCTTTGGAAATGCTATTACGGACAGTGCCTGATACGGTAACTGTCTGGGCATGGGCAGCAATCGAAAAGAAGACAGCCATCATCAGGGCAGCTAAAAAGCGGTAGCTTTTTCTCATAAATTGGCAGTTTTAATTTTGGAATTTGACGGAAAAATAAGCATTGTAGTTTTTATCTAAAAATTTAATTTTTAAGGAGAAAGCCGGCCTGCCGGTAAAAATTTCCTGCTGATCAGGTTGGAGGCCGGCAGGGATAATTTGTTGAAATCTTGGAAGGGGCGTTAGCTGGCTTATTTTTGAACCCTTATTACTTTCGGTTATGGCTTCATTTTCTTTTCCCGGTCAGACCGGGTTTTACAGCGGCAAAGTACGGGATGTTTACAGTATAGGCAGTGATTGGCTGGTGATGCTGGCTTCGGACCGCATCTCCGCTTTTGATGTGATTCTGCCCCGTCCCATTCCTTTTAAAGGACAAGTGCTGAACCAGATTGCGGCCTGGATGCTCAGTTCCACCCGCGATATTTGCCCCAACTGGCTGGTGGAAGTGCCGGCCCCCAACGTTTCCATCGGGAAACGATGCCAGCCCTTCAAAATAGAAATGGTGGTCCGTGGCAATCTGACCGGTCATGCCTGGCGCACGTATTCTTCGGGGAAAAGAACACTTTGCGGTGTTCCCCTCCCCAAAGGAATGAAAGAAAATGATTATTTCCCCTATCCTATCATTACTCCCAGCACCAAAGCCTCCGAAGGACATGATGAGGATATCAGCAAGGAAGAAATCATTGCAAAAGGTCTCGCCAGTGCGGATGACTGGAAAGTGCTGGAAGAGTATACACTGCGGTTATTTGCCCGCGGTAAAGAAATAGCCGCCCAGCAGGGACTGATATTAGTGGATACCAAGTATGAATTTGGCAAGATCGGCGATACCATCTACCTGATGGATGAGATACATACACCTGATTCTTCCCGGTATTTTTATGCCGATGGTTTTGAAGAAAGACAAGCGGCCGGCGAAAGGCAAAAACAACTCAGCAAGGAATTTGTAAGAGAATGGCTGATCGCAAATAATTTCATGGGCAAAGAAGGGCAAACTGTTCCGGTAATGAGTGATGAATGGGTAAATACGATCTCTCAGCGTTATATCGAGCTATATGAAAAAGTGACCGGCAAAAGCTTTGTTCCCGAAAAACTGGAGGATGAGGAAACCATTCACCGCATTAATGATTGCCTTAAAAAACTTTCCGCAGGATAATTTGCTGCTTTTGTGAACGCATTACAGAAAAGTCCTGCGGTAATAAAGCGAGTTTCAATTGACAACCATGAAAAGAACGAATATTCTCTTTGCAGCATTCTTAATAATGACCACCACTGCAGCCCAGCAGAAAGAAGCTCACCTCGTGGTTGGCACTTACACATCCGGCAGCAGCGAAGGCATTTATGTATATAAATTCAATACAACAACCGGTGAAGCTCTTTTAGAAAACAGCACCAAATCTTCCAATCCATCTTACCTGGCTGTTTCTCCCGATCAAAAATTTGTATTCGCCGTCAATGAAGATGCACCGGGCCATGTCAGCTCCTATGGTTTTGATAAAACAACCGGTAAGCTTTCCCTTGTCAGCCAGCAACCTTCAAAAGGAAATCATCCCTGTTATGTTACCGTCAGCAATAATGGTAAATGGTTACTGGCAGGTAATTACAGCAGTGGTAATTTTTCGGTGTACAGGATCAATAAAAATGGCGCATTAGATTCTGCAAAAACGAGTATACAGCATGAAGGCTATAGCGTTAATGCCGACAGGCAGCAGGCCCCGCATGTACATGCAACGGTATTAAGTAAAGACAATAAATATTTGTTTGTTCCCGATCTCGGTATTGATAAACTGATGATCTATTCGTTCAATGCCAGGAACGGTAAAGTGGCACCCGCAAAAATTCCTTTTCAATTGGTGGAGGCGGGAGCAGGCCCCCGTCATTTTGATTTCACTCCCTCCGGCAGGTTCGCTTACCTGATGGAAGAACTCACGGGTAGTATCTCTGCCTATAGTTATTATAAAGGAACACTAACCCTGGTCCAGAATATATCTGCCCTGCCCGGCGATTTCAATGGCGCTGTTGGCAGTGCCGATATTCATGTATCGCCGGATGGTAAGTTTTTATACGCCAGCAACCGCGGTGAATCCAATACCATCGCCATATTTTCTATCAGCGAAGCAACAGGAATGTTACGGCCGGTGGGTCACCAGCCGGTACTGGGGAAATCACCCCGCAATTTCAATTTCGATCCGTCAGGTAATTTTTTACTGGTGGCCAACCAGAACAGTGATGAGATCGTTGTTTTTGCAATTGATCATACAACAGGCTTGCTGACTGATACCGGCAAACGGATTAAAGTGAGTAAGCCGGTTTGCATTAAATGGATCAGTAACTGATTTTTAATTGCCGCCCTCACATGTATTCAGCAAAGGTTTTAATCTTGCTTTTGCTTTATTGAAAACATTACGCCCTTTATCAATCCCTGAGCGAAGTTGCTTTTGTTGCTCTTCCGGCAAATGAATAAAATCCCGGCATTCTTTGCTGCAACAATTCTCAAATTTTTCTTTACAGGCATCGCATTGAATAAACAGCAAATGACAGGCATCGTTTACGCAATTCACATGGGTATCTGCAGGCTGGCCGCATTGATGACACCGGGCAATGATCTCATCCGTAATACGTTCACCCAGCCTTTGATCAAATACAAAATTTTTTCCGTGGAATTTATTGGTTAATCCTTTTTCCTTTACCTGGTTGCTGTAATGAATGATACCTCCTTCCAGGTGAAACACATTTTTGAATCCCTGGTGCAGCATATAAGCAGATGCTTTTTCACAACGGATACCGCCGGTACAATACATAATGATATTCTTCTCCTTATCCGCCTGCATCATGTCCACTGCCATGGGCAGTTGTTCCCGGAAAGTGTCACTTGGCACTTCAATAGCATTTTCAAAATGGCCCACTTCAAATTCATAGTGATTCCGCATATCAATGACGACCGTGTCGGGGTCATTGGTCAGCTGATTGAATTGTTCCGCATCTACATACTTACCCCGGTTAGCCATATCAAAGGAAGGATCGCTGATCCCGTCTGCCACGATATTCTTTCTCACTTTTATATCCAGTACATAAAATGATTTACCATCATCATCCACCGCCACATTTAACCGTAATCCGTTCAGCGGTTCGATGGCGTATAAATAAGTCCTGAACGTATCAAAATTTGCCGTTGGGATACTCACCTGTGCGTTGATTCCTTCACCGGCAATATAAATACGGCCGAGCATGCCCATTTCTTTCAGGTCTTTGTACAACTGGTTACGGAATACCGCGGGCTCTGCGATCTTGAAATAACTGTAGAAGGAAATCGTTGTCCTTGGCGTCGGGTCCTGCTGAATACGTTCCTTCAGCTCCCGGCGGGAGATGCGGTTATGTAATTGTGCCATATGTTTAAATTTTATCCGCCGTGGCGGACCCAATTGCAGGTTGGGCAAAATTTTTAAAGCGGGGCAAAGATACGCTAAGGGAAGAAAAGAGAAAAGGAGCCTGCAGAGTTAATCAGCTGCCACACAAAATAGGCAGCAGAGCCCCGTTATGGCCAGTCATCCCCTCTTGGCCGCAGGGAACGGCGGAACCCGATACGGAATGCACTTTTATAGGTTTTGCCATCCAGGAAGCCATGTACAAAATCGATCCTGAACTGTTTAAAAATATTATCAAACCCGGCAAAGGCTTCGTAATAGTTAGTATTCTTGTCAATATAGAAGCCATTGGCTCCCACCACCAGGTAAAGATTCAGTTTCCGGATACCGGGGATCTTGTTGGTAAGAAAACCATTGAAGTTATGTTCGATATGAGCCAGTGAATAAAAATCAGAAATATTACTGAACCGGTACAAGGGCAATAGCTGGAAACTGTTCAGGAATTCAGTAGCAAAGGTGGAGAGATTACCATTGAAATGCTGGTAATCGGGCAGCTGTATTCTTTTGGAATCAAGAAAGCCGCCAATCCCCAGGCGATAGCTGAAACGTCCCGCCAGTTTGAAGTTAATATCATCTTTGATGCGGAAAGCCCATTTGCTGAAATCAGCATCACTGCCCAGGAATTTATCAATACTGCGGATGTATTGCAGTGTAAACACGGGATATTTTGAACCGATATTGATCTTCCGGTCCGGTAGTTCAATATAACGGGTGCCGGGTTGCCAGGTCAGTCTTGCCAATGCTAAAAACACCTGGTGCCGGGTGATGTTTTGCGATACCAGTTCATTGGGATAGTTAGGAGTGTATTCTACATTCTTACGATCCCGCCAGGTATAATCCGTTTTGTTTTCCAATGGCATCCTGTCCTGGTATTGGAATGCAACGGTCCAGGCAAAACCATTACCGATACCTTCATTGTAACTGCCGCGGAAATAAATGGCCTCGTAGGTCTTCATCCGGTTGTTCTCTCCCAGCAGGCAGGACAGTGAATTTCCCCTCGGGCCGATAGGGCTGTAGTTATTGAACTGGAAGATTCTTTTGCCTCCTGAAAAACTCAGTGCAGAAGCATTCTTCTTTCCAAAATTGTATGTAACGGTAAGATGTGCATTGAAGTGCTTATTGGTAAACCCGTACCGGAGATTCGGCGCCACAGAAATACTCCTCCTGCTGTAGGCATTGCTGTCGAGCCGTTTGGTCCAGGTAGCGCCTGTATTGATCACCCATCCTTCCGCGGGATTGAAACTAACCTGTTCGGTCAGGGGCCGGAAACTGAAAGAAGTTCTTTTACTTTCTGCAAGAAATGTTTGTTCAAAAAAAAGTGCCCCCAGAATGTTCAGCTTGTTCCTGATTCTTTCCAGCGAGTCAAGATAACCCGGGTCCCTGCGCAACTGTTCCAGGCTGTCCTTTCTCCTGTAGTCAAATACCTCATCAGCCTGTAAGGGAATGGGCCTTGCCTCTTCCCAGTAATCCGCCGTTTTTTTATTGGAACTGTCGGTATATTTAAGAACTGTGCTGTTGAAATATCTTTTATCAAAATCCGGATCAATAATAAAATCAGAATAAATATTCACAAAACTGCCATACACATCAAACCCGAATATTTTAGCTGCCGGATAAATAACCTGGCTGCCGATGCCCCATACATCTTTATTTACGGGACGGTATAGTTGTTCCACCTGCAGGGTGTCGATCAGTTCCATCTGCGATTCCTTCGTCAGCAACAGCTGTACAGAATGAATCCGCCATTCATCTTCCACAATATTAATGATACCACTGAATAGCGGCTCAAATTTACGGCGGGGGGTAACCTTTATCCTGCTTACCTCCCTCCCGTCTTCATAAAAAGTACCTTCAAATTTGTAGCGGTAAAAGTTCAGTGCATTTTCAGCAACAGGCGAAATAAACCCGCGGGGATTAAGATTATTACCGATAAAAATATTGTTATCATAAAATGAAAAGAACTGGGGGGCACTCAGCCCGTATCCGTCACTCTGCCCGCTTACTTTTGAAGAGATCACTTCAACCTTTTCTCTGGCAGGCTTATTCACCGAGTATTTTGAAATGGTTTCAGAGAGGTACAGCATTTTTTGCTTGCTGGTATCCCCGTCTTCAAAATCCACTTTCTTGCCAAAAAAACGTTTGGGATAATTGCGCACCCGTAATTGCCCCTTGCTGTATACCTGGCATTGAAATTTATTCAGCTGCTCCTGGTAAAAAGTTCTTTTTTTAATCGTATTGCGGATGATTTCGTAAGCAGGGTCTTCACCGCTTTTAATGATCACTTCACCCAGGGTCACTTCCAGTTGGCTCAGTTTGAAGTTTAGTTCAATATCTGCTGTTCCGCAAACAAGTATCTTTTCTTCCTTTTTAAAGTTCACATGCTGGCAGACCAGTGTATATTGGCCCGGCTCCAGTTCCAAAAAGTATTTGCCTTCACTGTTGGCGTTGGTGCCCCTGGATGTACCCTTGATAAAAACAGATGCATAAGGGATCGGCTTGCCGTCAGGGTCTGTGATCAAGCCGGTGACCTTTTGAGAAAAAGAAGCGAAGCTGACCAGGAAAAAGAAAAAACTTACCAGTATCTTCTGCATAGTTTCCGTTAACTGCGGGAATGAATAGTTGATAAGATAATAAGTTTTTCCGGACTGCACTATTTTCAGGAAGACCGTTTGTTGGAAGAGCGGAGAAAACTACCGGTCATAGCCCCGAATCCCGCTACGAGTGCACCAATGAGTGCAGTCAGTAAGATCAGGAGGATTGTGTTTCCTCCCAGCGGAAGTAATGAAGCCACTTTTTGGGAAAGATATCCTTCATTCTTCATATCAATCCACCAGGCCAGCCCTGCCCACAGCAGGAAAACACCTGAGAATCCTGCAAAAAATGCTTTCACTGCTTTCTGGTGTACCAGGACAGCAATAAGGAACGCAGCCACGGCTATACTCCACCAGGGAAAATATAAACCACTCACAAAAGCCAGTAATGCTGTTAATAAGATGGCAACTAAAAATTTCATACCTCTTGATTAATTAAATTGATGGATTGCTTAATTATCCTTTAGAAAATTTCATGACCCATTTCACCTTTTTATCTGTTTTATCACCTTCCCGCATAAACCACAGGGGATAGTATTTCCCTTCAGCCCAGGTGTCCACAAAACTATCGTAATACTTACTGCCGGGGTTCCCGCTTTGCCCGGCCGGGTATACTCCATAGGCTTCGGTGGGTGTTGTCATATGAACAATCATGCGCCAGCTGGGGCCATGACTATGGGTGACCGCATTGATGATATTACCATTCCCGCCCACCTGTAATCCTCTCCTTGCAAATGGAAGTAATGCGTCTTTCAGCAAATGATAAATAGAAGGGTTTTTAAATTTCGCCCATTCTAATTTTCCGGCTGCTTCTTTTTCGGCAAGATTGACGGCAGCCATATTCAGGGCTGTGGTTACGATATCAAATAGTGTTTCTTTTTCAGGAGTATTGATATTATCAATAAATGAAAGTGCTGAGTCCTTTTTCAGCAGTTCCATCGTGGTCTGTTCTTCCGGCCAGGGCGCCTGTGGTGTCACTTTTGTTATCTCATCTTTCCAGATCGCTGCTTCGGTACTGTCCCACCAGCATTGATAAATAGTTTGCCCCTTTGAATCTGGTGCAGCATACAAATCCCAGCTTCTTACTATGGCCAGGTATTTTTTGGAATCCGGTGTCAGATCAGCTTCCCGCACATATTTAAGCAGGATGGGCAATGCATCCTCTGCCAGCGTGTTGAAATAATCATACTGGAGCTTTTTCATATCATCCGGTGTGATGCCATTCATTGCCGCCAGTTTATTTTCGATGGTTATACCTCTTGGTGTGATATAACTTCCGGGAATAAAATAGGGATAGGTTGAATCAGCAGGACGCTGATTTGCACTTTCCAGGAATCCACGCTCAGGATTCAAAGCATGCGGGTTCTCCCCTTGTGGTATGAAACCCTGCCAGGTATAGCTGCTGTCTTCGCCCGGCATAACATATAGACCCTGTCTTTCCCAGCGGGCCGGGAATTTACCCTGCTGCCAGATGGCTATATCACCAGTTTTGGATGCAAACACAAAATTCTGGCCCGGGCAATCAAATGCTTTTATCGCTTCTTCATATTCTGTATAGTTCCTGGCCCGGTTCAGCTTATAGAAAGTCATCCCTTCATTACTCGGGTCATGCGCCACCCAGCGTACAGCCAGGTTCCTGCTTTTGGAAAAGTCAGTGGAAAAACTTTCATCATACATCACCGGTCCGAAAATTGTATAGGCCACAGTATCATATACAGTAGCCCCTCCTCTTACTTTGATCGCTTCAATACGCTGGCTGGTATTTTGCCAGGCGCCATTGAACCAGTATTCTTTTTTAGAATTGTCTTTGAATTTTATTTCATAATAATCCTTTACATCCCGCTGTGCATTGGTTACACCCCAGGCAATACTGTCATTAAATCCAATGATCACAAAAGGAGTACCCGGCAATGAAACGCCATAGGTATTACAATCAGGTGTTTGCAATTGTATCTCGTACCAGATAGATGGTAATGATAATTCCAGGTGGGGATCATTACATAAGATCGGTGCGCCACTTTTAGTTTTGCTGCCGGCCACCACCCAGTTATTACTGCCATTATTCTTATCCGGCATTTCAACCGGTTTGGTTACCACCGGGTCTGTATTCTTCAGGTAAAGGGAATCGCTGCCGGAAGGTGGGACCGGAACGATTGCCGGTGCGGGGAAAACAGTTCCTTTGGGAACAATTGGCGCTAAGGAATCCGGCACCTGCGGGTACAGCATTTTTAATTGTGCTTCTGTAAAAATGGATTTGGCATTGGTATTCGCCAGGTCGCTTTCTGTGCCGGATGCTAACATCTCCGCCATCATTTTTAACAACAAGGCAGAACGAAGATTGGTCCATTTCTCAGGCTGCAGGTCAAGTAATTTGTATTCGAGTGGTAATGTGCTTTCTGTCAATGTCCCGATATAAGCGTTTACACCGTTTGTGTACGCTGTAAAAGCGGCTTTACTCACCGGATCTTTTTCCATTTCTTTCAACGCATTCTCTGCTGCAAATTTCATCCCCAGCCTTCTCTTTGTTTTATCATAGTCGATTGCTTTCTCCCCGGCAATTTCACTGGCCCTGCCTTCAGCAGCTTTGGTCTGGAGGTCCATCTGGAACAAACGGAACTTTGCATGCAGGTAGCCCTGGATGAAATACAGGTCTTCATCATTCTCTGCAAACACATGGGGAACGAGCCTGTCGTCTATATAAACTTCAGCCTTGCCTTTTAAATCATTAAACTTCAGATCTGCTGAAAAATCCTGGTCGGCTGGCTCTGCATTTTGCCAAAAGCCATGCTGGGGGCTTACAAATTTTCCGATAGGCGGGTTTTTCCCGATCTTATTATTCAGTACATACACAAGACTGCCGGTAATAACGGCTGATATAATAAAAGGTACTATGCGCATAAGCTATTGAATGATAGCGAAAGATAAAAATTAAGGCTGACTTACCCTTATTTTTTTTATGCCTGTAAATACCCGGCATTTGTGCTCCTTTAATTTCCTTTTAATAATACACTAATGAAGTATTATTTTATTTGGTACGGTTTTTACATAAGGTCAGAATAAATCTTATTCATTCACATATAAAGACAATTTTATGACTACAAAAACAAAGATCGCATTAGGCCTCGTGGGAGCAGCGGCAGCCGGTGTGCTGGTCGGTTTATTAATAGCCCCAGAGAAAGGCAAAGACATGCGGAAAAAGCTAAAAAAAACAGCGGGCGACTGGGCCGACAACCTGAGTAACCTTTTTGTAAAAGGCCAGGAAGAAATGGAAGACCTGAAAGATAAAGGCCGCAATGCCAAAGCAGCTGTTGAAGAAAAAGTCAATAAACTGAAAGAAAGCCTTGGCTGATCCAATTTCAATAAGCAGGCTGCACGGCCTGCTTATTATTTCTATCCACCAAATGCTTTATTATGGAAATCGATGACCTGAAACAAAAGACAGCAGACCTTACCGATCATTTTGGTGACTATGCTGAGACCTTCTTTAAGGTTACTTTATTGAATGTAACGCAGAAAGGAACTGATATTGCTTCTGCCGCTGTTTCCATGGTCGTTATCTGCACACTCAGCCTTTTTGTATTATTCTTTGCCGGTTTTGGTTTGGGCTGGTGGCTGGGCGATGTTGTGAACAGCCGTACAGGAGGGTTCCTGCTGGTAGCCGCGTTTTACCTGCTACTGATCGCTTTCATTTTGTTGTTCAGGAAGAAAATATTCTTTGCCTATTTCAGAAATCTTATCATCCGTAAAATATATGAGTAAGTCAATTCGATCCTACAACGAACTGCTCGCAGAAAAACAAAGAATGGAGCTTTTGCTGGCTGCACAAAAAGAACTGCTGAAGTACGACCTGCAGGAACTCAAAGCCGAGTTAAAACCAGCTATTAGTGCCGTTACAATGCTGGGCAAACTAACCACTACGGACGGCAGTAACCCGCTGATCAATGGCATCGCCAATACTACGATTGACCTGCTGGTAAAAAAAGGTATCCTGGGCCGGGCCGGGTGGGCGACCCGTTTACTGGTACCTGTCTTACTTAAAAATTATTCTTCGCATTTTATAGCCCGGCATCAAAATGAATTGACGCAAAAACTATTTTCTTTTTTCAGCAGGAACGGGAAAGAGAAAACAGAAAATTAATACAGGTCCTGTTTTATCAACAGCGACAGCACCATCAACCCAGCCACTATGGACCGTTTTAATGAAAGAATCCGGCAGGTACTCGTCCTTGTCCTCATTATTGTTATTGCAATTCTCGTTATACG
The DNA here is from genome assembly GCA_002400415.1 of Chitinophagaceae bacterium UBA4411. Taxonomy (GTDB): domain Bacteria; phylum Bacteroidota; class Bacteroidia; order Chitinophagales; family Chitinophagaceae; genus CADEDV01. The sequence goes on along the minus strand of DGQP01000004.1, from coordinate 151,256 downwards.
GGAACTATATATTTTCCTGCCGGGTTTGCTGGGTGCACTCACACTGTATATCCTCAGCCGGGCTAAATATTTCCAGATGGTCTATAACCGGAAATGGAAAAAAGGAAGGGCTGCCGGCCTGTTTATCTTATACTACCTGCTGCTGCTCGGTTTGCCCATATTTCTTACGGTTACATTGATCAGCCCCAAGATCAATGTTTTCCTGAACGACCCTTCTGCCATGATCGCTGCGGCCAGAGAATCCATACTCAGTGTGCAGCAAAAGGCCGGCTTCACATTTATTTCCGAACAGTCTTTATCCAATTCATTGAATAAACTGTCAGAATTTATTCCAACGATCATCAACAGCACTGCCAACCTGGTCACCAATCTTATTATTACGCTGTTTATGCTTTACTATATGCTGTATCACGGGCGGGAGATGGAAAAATCATTAACCCGTTTTATTCCGCTGAAGCAGGAGAACATCAATTTACTGGCGGCAGAAACAAAACGCCTTGTAAAAGCCAATGCACTGGGCATTCCCCTTATTTCAATGATACAGGGGTTAACCGGTTTGCTGGGCTACTGGATATTTGGAGTTGATGAGTTCCTGCTCTGGGGTTTTGTTACTGCTGTATTCGCTTTCTTCCCTGTTATCGGTACTATGGTGGTTTGGGTGCCGCTTGTGTTATATATCTATGCCAGTGGTGATAACTGGAATGCCACCGGGCTTTTAATTTACAGCATGCTGATAACAGGCAACGTGGACTACCTGGCCCGGATGACTTTGTTGAAAAAAATGGGCGATGTGCATCCTGTGATTACAGTACTTGGCGTTATTGTGGGATTAGGTCTGTTTGGTTTTATCGGCCTCATCTTCGGACCGCTGTTACTCAGTTACCTCGTCGTGCTCTTCAATATTTATATCAATGAATTCACCGCTAAGGAAGAGGACGTAAAATCTCCGGCGGCTACAGAGGAATAATCCGTTTCTTCTCCAGAATTTATACGCAGCTGTTTTCTCATTTCTACCACATTCCGGTACTACCCTTTTGTGGTATTGTCCACTACAAATAAACACTACAATTTTACGGCGTCAATTATTTTTAACAGTAAACTTAATCCTAAACGATGAAACACTTTTTTTTGTTCGCTTCTTTGTCTGTCGTACTCTTCGTGGCTTCCTGTAAAAAAGATACAGAAACAATTACCATCCAGCCAACCGAGAATGCGCCTGTCGCTGCTGCTTTTTTCCTGAATGGAAATTATAACATTACTGCTACCGGTTCAGGTAATTATGAATACGGGTGTTTGTTTTCAGTGTCCAAAAACGGAAAGATTAATAAACTGGGTTGCAAAATGCCGGCTGCCGGCAGTTATCGTGTCACACTTTGGGATACAGCATCAAACCCTAAAACAGCTTTGGCGCAAACTACCATTACTCAAAGCTCTAATGGAGAACTGACATTTGGAGCCATTACCCCGGTAGCCGTAACCACCGGTAAAACTTATCTTGTTTCTGTATGGTCATCCGGCCAATGGTATGAAATCACTAAGATTGGAGGCGGTAACCTTTCTTACCCGATCACTTCCGGTAATATTGTCATCAAGGGATACCAATGGATAAGTGCAGCCCAAAGCCCGGTTCAATTCCCTACGAATACAACCCAGACTTATGTCGCCGGGCTGGCGGATATATCCTTCCAGGCTGACTAACATGTTCATCCGCCTGGTTTATACAACCCGGGACCGGCTCTTGCCAGTCCCGGGTTTTTGTGTAATTTCAATTCCACTAAAATAAAACTACTATGCCGGTTTTAATTGTTGTTGGTATTATTATCCTGATCGTCATCTGGATGGTAAGCCTTTATAATGGTCTTGTCCGCCTCCGCAACCGCAGGCAAAATGCTTTTGCCGATATTGATGTGCAGCTTCGTCAGCGGCACGATCTTGTTCCCCAGTTAGTGGAAACTGTAAAAGGATATGCGGCGCATGAAAAAGATCTTTTACTGAAGATCACCGAAGCCCGTTCCAGTGCAATGGCCGCTACGTCTATTGATGATAAGATTAAAGCCGAGCAGCAACTAAGCAGTACATTGGCAGGTTTAAAAGTGCAGGTGGAAGCCTATCCCGATCTCAAAGCCAACCAGAATTTTTTACAATTGCAGGAAGAGCTCAGCGATATTGAAAATAAACTGGCTGCTGCCCGCCGTTTCTTTAATGGCGCCACCACGGAGTACAATAATGCAGTGGAAACATTCCCGGGTAATCTTGTGGCCCGGAATTTCGGATTTGCCAAGGAAATGTTCTTCGACCTGGGTGAAGATACCCGCAAAAAAATGGAAGAACCCCCGCAGATCAAATTCTGATTATGCAGTACGTTGGTTTAGACGCACAGATCAGGAAAAACAATTTCAATTCTGTTCTTTTACTGGTAGCATTCCCGGCATTACTGCTGGGAATGTTTTATGCATTCTTCTTTTTTATTAATGATCAGAGTATAGAAGAAACGAACCTGCAGTTCATACAGGTCATGCCGCTTGTTTTAATGGGTGTCGGCATCTGGTTTCTTATCGCCTGGGCAGGCCATGCTGCTTTTATCCGCCTGGCCACAGGCGCCAAACCACTGGAAAGAACAGCCAACAAACGAGTTTATAACCTGGTGGAAAATCTTTGTATCTCCCAGGGCATGACCATGCCAAAAGTATACGTGATCGAAGACGATTCACTGAATGCATATGCCAGCGGTATCAGCAACAGCAGTTATTCCGTTTCGTTATCGAGAGGTATTATCAACAAGCTGGATGACGATGAACTGGAAGGCGTCATCGCCCATGAACTTACCCATATTAAGAACCGGGATGTCCGTTTACTCATCATCTCCATCATATTTGTGGGCATCTTTTCTTTCCTTGCCGAAATGGCCTTTCGCAGTCTTCGCTTTGCCGGTTCGGGCAAAAGGGACAGGGACAGTAAAGGAAGCGGCGCTATCATTCTTATTGCCATTGTGATCACCGCTATAGCTTATCTATTATCGATCTTACTGCGCTTTGGTATCAGCCGCAAAAGAGAGTATTTGGCTGATGCCGGCGCCGCCGATATGACGAAGAAACCTTACGCCTTAGCCAGTGCTTTACGAAAAGTAGCAGCCGATCCGATGATTGAAGCCGTGGAAAGCCGTGATGTGGCACAATTGTTTATTGATAATCCCAAACCATCCGCCCATAAATCAGCTTCCTGGGATAATATATTCTCCACGCACCCGCCGGTGGAAAAGAGGATACAGTTACTGGAACAGTTTGTATAGGAACGAATAAAGTAGTAAGGCCATTCTAATTCAAAATCCTTTGTTGGATATTATCATGATTTTTTTCCTTCTATCATCGGGACAAAAGAAAAATTGTCAAATACTTCTTCTTTAAGGGCTCCGTTTTCCAGTTTGGTGATCCGCATCATCCGTTGCACATCACCGGCACCCAGCGGAATCACCATCATCCCCCCGGGTTTTAATTGGTCGATCAGTTTGGCCGGTATCTCCGGTGCGGCTGCCGTGATGATTACTTTATCAAAAGGACCATAGGTAGGCAGCCCTTCATAACCATCGCCATAAAAGAATTTAATGGAAGGATATTTTTTCAGGTGCTGGAAATTCTTATTCACATCATACAATTTCTTCTGCCGTTCGATCGTGTATACCATCGCTCCCACTTCAGCCAGTACACAGGCCTGGTAGGCACTGCCGGTGCCCACTTCCAGTACCTTATCAAATTTTTTAACCGCCAGTAACTGGGTCTGGTAGGCTACCGTGTAAGGCTGTGATATAGTTTGTCCTTCCCCGATGGGAAAAGCCCGGTCTTCATAAGCCAGTTCATCAAAAGCAGAATCTAAAAAGAAATGACGGGGAATTTTATTAACCGCTTCCAGTACGGTTTCATCAGTGATGCCTTTGCTGCGGACAGTATCAACCAGTTTTTTACGTAATCCTTTGTGGCGGTATGTATCTTCAATGGGTCTCATAAGCTGCCGCAAGATAAGCTATGCAAACAAAGACTGAAAAGAAGAGCAACGGTTCCCGTAAAGTATTTATTCAAACCTGTTTACAACTTTATTCGGCCGTCACCCATTTTGCCCCATTCCATTGCAGGGCCATCCGTATCGTATCCGCAAAGGGTTCATCGGGTCTTGCTTCGGCCAGCGGCGGGTAATGACGGATGCCACTCACTGCACTTACTGTATTGAAAACATCTTTACGGCTTCCATCTTTGGTAACAGAAAGCACCGTAATCCCATTGACATCCCAGCGGCCGGCCCCGTCACCGGAGCTTTCCTGCATATACCACATTTCTACTTGCTGTTTCACTTCAGCCTCGGTGGGTGAAGCTGTGGAACAGGAAACAAAAGAAATTACCAGCAGTAAAAAAAAAGATAGCCGCATTGATATTGTTATAATTTCATATCCTCAATAACCGCCTTTATTTTATCATCCAGTTCCTTATTCACTTTATCAAACTCTGCTGCACTGTTCAGTTTGGTATTCACACTGAAATAGAATTTAATCTTGGGTTCCGTGCCACTCGGCCTGGCCGAAATGCTGCTGCCATCCGCCAGGATAAACTGCAATACATTAGATTTCGGCAGTTCAATGGTCCACTGTTCGCCCGTTTGCGGGTTGGTACCTTTTTGCAGTTCATAATCCAGCAATTTCACCACGGTAGAACCATTGATCATTTTTGGCGGGTTATTACGGTAACTTTCCATCATTGCTGCTATCTGCTGCTGGCCATCCATTCCCTTTTTAGTAATAGATATCAGGTGCTCTTTGTAAAAACCATACTGTACATAAAGATCAATCATTTTTTCGTACAGGCTGCGGCCCTTGTCTTTTTCATAAGCTGCCATTTCGCATAATAAAGCCACGGCACTTACCCCGTCTTTATCTCTTACTTTATCCCCGATCATTAAGCCAAAACTTTCTTCGCCGCCGATAATATAATTTTCCTTTCCTGCTTTCAGACGTATCATTTCAGCAATCCATTTAAAACCCGTCAGCACCCGGTAGCAGGCAACATGGTTGCCCGCAGCGATTGCATCAATCATCGGGGTGGTCACAATGGTGGTCACCACCATATCATTGGACTGTGCAATGCCCTTTGCCCTTCTTGCTTCCATTAAATAGTTAAACGCCAGCACGGCAGTCTGGTTACCATTCATCAGCACCCATTTGCCATTGGAGTCTTTCACACCTATAGCCAGCCTGTCTGCATCAGGGTCGGTACCACATAAAATATCTGCGTCAAGCTTCTCTGCTAATTTCAATCCCAGGCTCATCGCTTCACTTTCTTCAGGATTAGGATAGACTACCGTCGGGAAATTACCGTCCGGTACCATTTGCTCTTTTACAATGTGTACATTGGTAAAGCCAAAGCGCTTCAGCACTTCCGGCACCATCGTGATGCCGGAACCATGAATAGATGTATAAACGATACCCAGGTCTTTATGTTTGGCAATCACATCCGGGTAAATACTCAGGCCCTTCACCATATCAAAATATACTTCATCAACGTCTTTGCCGATCAGGACGATATTGGCTTCTCCCCCACTCCATTTCACATCATCCACTGACAGTATCTTATCCACTTCTTTAATTACATTTTTATCGTGCGGTGGCACCAGTTGTGAACCATCGTCCCAGTAAGCTTTGTATCCGTTATACTCTTTGGGGTTATGCGAAGCGGTACACACCACACCGCCTTTGCATTTTAAATGACGGATCGCAAAGGAAAGGTTCGGCGTAGGCCGCAGTTCTTCATACAGGTAAACCTTAATACCATTCGCTGCAAAAACATTAGCAGTTGTTTCAGCAAAAAAACGGCTGTTGTTGCGGCAATCATGTGCAATGGCCACACTCACTTCTTCGCCGGGAAAACTTTGTTTCAGGTAATTCGCATAGCCCTGTGTGGCCATCCCCACCGTGTATTTATTCATCCGGTTGGTGCCCACACCCATCAGGCCGCGGAGGCCACCGGTTCCAAATTCAAGATTGCGGTAAAAAGCATCGGCCAGTTCATTCGGGTTTTGTGCCTGTAGTTTTTTGATTTCTTCTTTTGTAGCAGTGTCAAAATTTCCATTGAGCCATGTGTCGATCTTTGCCTGGATTGCAGCTTCCATATATCAGGTATTTAATGTTAAAATAGGAGCAATGAAGTTATTGAATTTTATTATTTGAAACCGAAAACAAACGATAAACGTAAATTTGTTTCATTAATTATGAGGTCAGCAGCAGCACTACTATCATCGTCCCTTGTGTCACACACTTCATCGTCCCGTTTGCTGCCGGGCATTTTAACCGCATTGCTCTTTCTTCAGCTGCCTGTTTCAGCACAGAATGACACCGCCGTTTCCGTCAGCAGTATCGTAAAGGAAGTAACAGACAGTGCAGTTCGTCCCGTTTCTCCGGTAATTCCTCCGCCAGCTGATTACAATTATTATAAACTCACACAGGAGCAAAAGAAAAAAAGGGTTCGTCTCGTTGCAGCCGGTAATATTATTGGTTATGGCGGAACCATGCTGGCATTGTATTCCGCCTGGTATAAGAATTACCCGCAGACAGGGTTTCACAGTTTTAACGATCTTCCCGAATGGAAACAGGTGGATAAAGCCGGCCATTTGTACAGCGCCTATATTGAAAGCCGGGCCAGTATGGAACTATGGCGCTGGACAGGTATCGACCGCAAAAAACGTATCTGGATTGGTGGCATGAGCGGAGCAGCGTATCAAACCGTTATTGAAGTGCTTGATGGTTTTAGCGGGGGCTGGGGCTGGAGCTGGACCGATTTCTCCGCCAACATCCTGGGCAGCGGATTGCTGGTGGCGCAGGAACTGGCATGGGATGATCAGCGTGTCAAACTCAAATTTTCTTTTCACCGGAAAAGCTATAGTGACGCAGAACTGAACAGCAGGAATAATACATTATTTGGCAAAAGCATTGGTGAACGTTTAATAAAAGACTATAACGGGCAAACCTATTGGGCCAGCGCCACTATCAGTTCGTTTTTCCCCCGGGCAAAAGTGCCGGGCTGGTTGTCGGTCGCTGTTGGCTATGGTGCAGAAGGTTTGTTCGGAGCCCGTGAGAATACAGGGAAAGATGAAAACGGCAATATCATTTTCAACCGGACTGATATTAAAAGATACCGTCAGTGGTATCTGGCGCCGGATATTGACCTCACAAAAATCAAAACAAATAAAAAAGGAATAAAATTCCTGCTCACGGTTTTAAGTGCTTTTAAATTTCCGTCTCCTGCACTTCAATTTTCAAATGGCAGGTTGAAGGCGTATTTTTTGTATTTTTAAAAAAAAACAAACCGCATGCGTCTCTTACAATATATACTTTTACTTACCGGTTTTTCTATTTTGAATACCAGATGCGGTGATAAGAATGATACACCCCCACCAGCGGATACGGCAGCTGTTATTCAGTTCACCTCCCCTTCGGCCGGTGCCATTTTTCTGAATGGCACAACGATGCAGGTTAAAGGAAATATTATTGACAATGATGGCATATCTGCAGTTAAACTGGAGGTAAGAAATACAGCTTCCAATTCCATTATGTACCAGCAAAATGTTTCAACTTCCGGCGTTACTTATTTTGATTTTAATTTCAACTGGACTGTCAGTGGTATCAGTTCTGCCACCAATGCAACAGTAAGGGTAATCTGCACCGACCGCTATTCTTACCAGGTTTCCAAAGATGTGAATGTTGTGCTGACTGACTAACAATTACTCGAGGTAAGTACCGGCAATCTTACCCTCTTCCACTTCCACATAAATATGCTCCTGCAAAGTAGTGGAAACAGGTAAACCCACATAATCAGGATGTACCGGGAAAGAATTATGGCTTCTTTCCACCAGCACCAGCATTTGTATCTTTTTAGGATGAAAACCGAGGAATGGTTTCAGTGCATACAATAAGGTCCTGCCGCTGTTGGCCACATCATCCACCAGTATTACAACCTTATTATTGAAATCAATCTCCTTACTCAGTGTTACCGTACCGGGCTCTTTTTTATCCAGTGTAATACTGATAAGTTCCGTTTTAACATCCGATATTTCGCCGAGGAGTTCCTGCATATGCCGGGCCACCACGATACCACTTTCCCGCACCCCGGCCAGGATGATCTCTTTTTCGTCAATATTGTTTTCGATAATCTCCAGCGCCATTCTCCGCATTTTCTTTTCTGCAGTGGCCTGGTCCAGTATATATTTTTTTGCTGAAGGCATGGCTGATAAGGTCTTAAACCTGTAAACTTTAATGGGTTTGCTATACAACCCGTAAATTAGCACTTGTAATTGAATGCTATGCAAATTGCACAACAAATTTTGTTTGTCCTCCTCAGTGCTGTATCCATTTGGCTTTTTTCTAAAAAAGTAAAAGAGATCAGCCGTAATATCCGGCTCGGCCGGGATGAAGACTTCAGCGATAATAAACCACAACGCCGGAAGAATCTCCTGCTGCTCGCTTTCGGGCAACAAAAAATGTTCCGCAACCCGCTGGTGGCCCTGCTGCACTTTGTAGTGTATGCCGGTTTTATCATTATTAATATCGAGGTACTGGAGATCGTACTGGATGGCATCACCGGTAAGCACCGTTTATTTGCTGCACCGCTGGGCGGATTCTATACTTTTCTCATTAATGCTTTTGAAGTACTGGCCCTGCTGGTACTCACCGCCTGTATTATTTTCCTGGTGCGCAGAAACATCATTAAACTGAAACGCTTTATCAGTAAAGACCTGGATGGCTGGCCCCGGAGTGATGCCAATTATATCCTGCTCACTGAAATTGTTTTAATGTCCTTATTTCTTTTGCTAAATGCAAGCGACACATTATTACAAACCAGAGCTGTTGAACATTATGCAGTCCATCCCACCGGAAATTTTGTGATCTCACAATTCCTGCATCCGCTTCTCAGCGGTATCAGCAACAGCGGACTTGAGATCATGGAGAGAACGGCCTGGTGGCTGCATATCGCCGGTATTTTTGCCTTCCTGAATTATCTTCCTTATTCCAAGCATTTGCATATTATCCTGGCTTTCCCTAACGCCTATTTTGCCCGCCTGCAACCTATGGGCAAAATGGAAAATATGGAATCTATCCAAAAAGAAGTATTGTATGCGATGCAACCGGAGCTGGCTCCCGTTAGTGAACAAGCTACTGTTCAGAAATTCGGCGCCAAAGATATCATGGACCTGAGCTGGAAGAATTTAATGGATGCTTACAGTTGCACCGAATGCGGCCGTTGTTCGGCAGCCTGCCCTGCCAATACCACCGGTAAATTATTATCGCCCCGCAAGATTATGATGGACACCCGTGACCGGATGGAAGAAGTGGGTAAGAATATCAGCGCTAACGGCGAGTTCAAAGACGATGGCAAATCGCTATTGCATAATTATATCAGCGTGGAAGAACTCAGGGCCTGTACCACCTGTAATGCCTGTGTGCAGGAATGCCCGGTCAGTATCAGCCCGCTGGATATTATCATCCAGCTCCGCCGTCATTTAGTCATGGAAGAAAGTAATTCGCCCCAGGAATGGACGACCATGTTCAGCAACGTGGAGAATAATTTTGCCCCCTGGAAATTCAGCCCGGATGAGAGAGATAAATGGGTGGAGGAATTACAATCATAAATAACTTATACAGCAACAGGATATTTTTCGCTATTCCCGTTAAAAGCAATAAATACCAGCCTGATTTTTATTACTCGAATACTGGCAGACGAAAGAGCTGGAACTAATAATCAACTGAACAAAAATTTTTCTTTCTCTTCGTTTTGTAGAAAAGATATGCCATCTTTTAACCAGAATACAAAGAAAAATAGTATAAAATATTTTACTACCTTATACGTTTAAAGTACAATGCGCAAACTCAGATTTTTTATACTCTTTCTAATAATTGCATCCTGTACCACCCATGCCCAGCGCCCCTTTGAATTCGGTGGAGAATACATGAAATTCTTAGGCCGGGGTTTCAATAGTACCAAAGCTGCTGCCCGTGGTGAAACCTTCCATGCAAAAAACAGCTTCAGTGTGGGGATCACTTACCAGTTAGCTTCTAAAAAAGCATATTCTGTTTCCACCGGCTTTGGCATCTATGCCGGTTACCGCTATGCGTTCAGTGATAATGTAAATGGTCAAAGCCCTTTTGCCGGCGCCAGACTTATGTTCTCCTTGGAAAATTTTGAAGGAAAATCAAGACAGAACAGCCTTTTTATCACACCTGTTGCTGAACTGGGTTACCATTTTGTTTTTGCCAAACATATTTTTGCCGCACCTTCAGTTGGATTTGGCTATACGGTGGAATTCAGCCGCGGCTTCAATTCGCTGGATGAAGACGTGGGTAAACGTTTTGTCCCCTCATTTTCCGCAGGCTATCGTTTTTAAATTTCTCAGTGTTCATCTGCACTTGGACCATACATACCGGGAACAGGTATATTTAATAACCGCAGGTACACTGTTAACTGGCCCCGGTGATGAAACTGATGACTGAAACCCCAGCCACGAATAGCTGCTTTCTTCGGGCTGCTCATTACAACCTGTTCTCCTCTTTTGATAACCCAGTGTTTATTAAAATCTTCATCTGTTGCTGCAGCTAAAGCAGCTATTGCTTTTTCCAGGTTGTTATCCAGGATTGACAGTAACTCAGCTGTATCAGCGGCCACATGCCTTTTCGGCGATGGATTGGCAGCAAAATCAAATTCATCCGCTCCAAGTATTACTGATATCCAGTGAAGCGTTTCTGCAATATGGGTGGCCAGCCTTCCTAATGTCATTGATTTTTCATGCGGCTTCCAGTCTTTCTGCTCCAGCGGAACTCTTTCCAGTAGCTTCCGGGTCAGCAACGCTTCCTGTTTTAATTCATCAATAAAAGAAGTACTGAGTGACATAAGTAAAAGTTTAATTAATCTTTATGCGAAATTTTTTCTAATTGCTCTTCTATCCTGCCGGTTACTTCTTCGGGATGTTCCAGTTGGTGCACCGCATCTTTCTTGTGCCATATTTTCCATAACTGGATCAATGCGGTAAGGGCAAAAATGCCACCGATCACCCAGTTAAGAATATGCTGGTTGTTATTGATACTGCCTGCAATCAGGCGGCCTCCGAAAATAAAAAGGCAGTTGCCGGTAAAAGTACCCAGCCCGATGCCGATGATATACGTATTATAATGATCCTGTCTTGGCAATAAGACTTTCTTGGTGAACAGCACGGTACTCCATCCAAACCAGAAAGGTATCTGTACCGGGTTTACGGCACTCATCACCACACCCAGGAAGAAAGCAGGCAGTGAACTGCTGAGTACTATATTCTTTTCTACAGAAGAATGCAGTGCCGCATAAAAACTGGAGGCAGCCAGGGCCACCACCACTAACAAAGTAACCCATTCCAGTATCCTGAATATCCGTTCCTGTTTCCGGATCCAGTCCATTGCCACCAGCGAGATGCGTACATAAATAACCTCCACCAGTAATGACCCGGCTGAAAATAACAAAGCCCCCGAAATACCATCTGAAACAGCGATCTGCATGGCAGCTATATTCAGCGTTCCCAATGGCAGTGAACCCAGGAAACTGACCAGCATGCCGGTAAAGAAAATTTTAATAAGGGGGTGCATAAATCAAAAGTACGAAGTTAGAAGTATGAAGTCAGAAGCCCGAAGTCAGAAAGAGGTATAAAGCAGAAACGTTATTTACTATCAGTACCAGAGAATCCGGCATCAGACCTCTGACTTCCGTTTCCTTCCTTAATCATATTTCTCCAGCATTTTAAAATGCCGGCCTGATTCTTTCAGGAAGTTCCACCCTTTCATAAAGGACCAGTAAGGAGTCCCGTTTTCATGATTGTGGCGGCTGATCTTATACAGGGCTTTCCAGTGTTCCAGTATAATACCATACGCTTTCCAGATACTCATGTTACAGTCATAGATATGATTGGGTTCTGCCCCGCAACCATTGAATTCGAGTATGGAAAAATTCTTCCCTTCTTTCAGGTCTTCAACAGAAGTGGTTTTAATATCATAGCGTCCATAAAAGAACCGGGTCTGGTGACTCAGTTCATCAAATACCTGGTGCATTTTTTCATTGATCTCGTTATGCAGGTTGGTGAAATGGGCGCCGCGGTTATGGTTACCGGCATAAGACAAATAGAATATTTCTCCGGCAGGTATAATACGGTCAAACCGGTGACCATGCCGGTGTTCCATCTCTTCCATCCGGAATTTGGCGCGGGGATGCAGGGCCACCAGTTCTTTCAAACTGGACTGCCCGTCACCTTTAACCTGCAGCAATTCCTTATCAATAAAACCGCTTACTTTCCCTTTCTGTTCCGTTGGGTGGCGGTAATAGAACACACTCACTTCCACGGGCAGCTCAACAAGATCCTGCACAATGTATTCAACGGGTATCCTTTCATGATATTTTTGCAATTGTTCCTCGTTATCGATCTTCCGGAACAGGATACCTTTCATCCCGATATCCGGTTTAACGATAAAAGGAAAAACAAAACCGGCCTCCGTTATCTTTTTTCTGACCTCTTCAAAAGGAAGATCATGCAGGATATAAATGGTTTTAGGTACCAGGTGCTGCGGTAACTGGTCATACATCTCTTTTTTCCCCTCCCCTTCAAATCCGCCAAACGTGATGGTGGGATTCGAGGAACTAAAAAACCAAAAGGAGCCGCTGCGCAGGCAATACCAGAACCATACAAAGCTGATCGGGAAATAGAGTACATAAAAATTCCACAACTCCCAATTCGTTAAACGCTGGAAAAATTTCTTCATGCTGTTACTAATGCGGCAAAATAAAGGAAAGAATCGCACAATGCGAATGAAACAGGTTTTTAGTTTAGATTTGAAATAAATTTCACTGCATGAATGTTCCGACCGCAGCCGAACTGTTTGCCAATGGGAAAAGTCCGGAAATACTATTTTGGGTGGGTTGTGCCGGCAGTTTTGATCAGCGTGCCCAGAAGATCACCAAAGCCTTTGTTACAATCTTGAATAAAACTGGTATCAACTACGCCATTTTGGGCAAAGAAGAAATGTGTACCGGCGATCCTGTTCGCCGTGCAGGCAATGAGTTCATGTTCCAGATGATGGCCTACCAGAATATCCAGGTGCTGAATAATTATGGTATCAAGAAAATTGTAACGGCCTGCCCGCATTGTTTCAATACATTGAAAAATGAATACCCGGAACTCGGCGGCACTTATGAAGTGATTCATCACACGACTTTGTTACAACAACTGATTGACGAAGGAAAGATCAGGCTGAAAGAAGGCGGTACTTTCAGGGGAAAGAAGATCACTTATCATGACAGCTGCTACCTGGGCCGTTCCAATAATATTTATGAGGCCCCGAGAAAAGTACTGGAAGCGCTGGATGCGGAACTGGTGGAAATGAAACGCTGCAAAAGCAACGGCCTCTGCTGTGGTGCCGGTGGAGCACAAATGTTCAAGGAAGAGGAAAAGGGAACTACAAGAATCAATATAGACAGAAGTCATGAAGCCATCGGCACAGGTGCGGATATCATCGCTTCGGCCTGCCCCTTTTGCAATACAATGATGACCGATGGCGTAAAGCTGGCGGAGAAAGAAGAATCCGTGGAAGTATTGGATGTGGCGGAACTGGTTGCTAAATCAATGGAATAATGGCTGCACAACGAAAAGGATTCTGGAGAGGATTTACCTGGAAGCGGTTTCTAAGGATGAGCTTATTTGTTTTTATCATAACAATTCTCTTTGTGATAATTGAGAATTACTTTAATAAGAAGCAACAGATCAGCGAGATTTTATCGCTTAGTGAAACCGGGAAATTAATCGTGAGATCCGTAATTACAGGTCTTGTTCTCGCCATCTGGCATGAGCCGGGTCTTGATGATCGTAAAGCATCTCAAAAAGATGGCAACTGAGTACCTATTTTTTCTTGCAGGGCTATAGCCTCCCTTAATTTTCCTTTTGGAACGGGTACTCTTATTTCAAGCAAACCGGAATATGTATCATTCAGTCTTTCAACCGTTATCTCCATTACATTTAACCGCCCCGCATCTCTTATCTCCACTCTTTTTAAGATATGTTCTGCATTACTGAAAGGGTGTTGCCCTTCTCCTATTGATAATTTTTCCGGCGAGATCTTTACTTCCGGGGTTTGATTTTTGCCGGGTGTTAAAAAATACAGCAGGAAATGCAGCCAGCTTTTTTTCTTCCGGGACCAACGCTGAAAGGCCCGCCACTCCTCTCTTGTGTAAGTCCAGTGGGCCAGGATGGCCGGGTCTTGTATAGATGAATGTTCCAAAAGGATTTATTTGGTTGTAATTTAGCGCCATGAACCTCGATTATAAATACCTTCTTGACGGTAGTTTTCACCCCGGCTCCCGGGTTTGGGTGTACCAGTCCAGCCGCCTTTTTTCATTGGGCGAAGCCTTTGAAGTGGAAGAAATGCTGAAGCAATTCACGGCACAATGGAAAAGCCATGGCACACCGGTAAAGGGTGAAGCTCATTTATTTTTCGGCCAGTTCATCGTTTTGCTGGCGGATGAAACAGCTGCCGGTGTGAGTGGCTGCAGTACCGACAGTTCTGTCAGGCTGATAAAAGATATTGAGCAACGTTTCCATGTGAATATGTTTGACCGCACCACGCTTGCATTCGTGGTAAAAGATAAAATACAGATGCTTCCCCTTTCGCAGCTGCAATATGCTGCGGAAAATGGGTTTATTACCAACGATACCCTTTATTTTAATAACCTGGTGCAGACCAAAGAAGAATTAGAAAATAAATGGATCATCCCCGTAAAGGAAAGCTGGCTGGTAAAAAAGGCCCGTTTTTCAGATGCTGTTTTGTAAATTAGCAGCCTGAAAGCGGAAGTAGCTCACCTGGTAGAGCGACAGCTTCCCAAGCTGTAGGTAGCGGGTTCGAGTCCCGTCTTCCGCTCATAAAACTCCGGATGTATCCGGTCATTTGTTCCTGCAGGACAATAAGAAGAGAAGAACTATTTCTTAGCCGGCAGCACAACCGGTTTTTTCTTCTGCATCTTTGTAAAGTTATACGCCACACTGATCCTGAAATTTCTTGTCCGGGTACTGCTGTAATTTTCTAAGTTAAAATTAGTCCCATAAGTAAATATCCTGCGCTGCTGGTTGGCAAAAGGGTCAATCGTATTTACTGTGATGACCAGTTTTTTGCGGAAGAACTTCCGTTGCACACCCAGGTTCATGCTCGTATTCCAGCGGGCATAACCCTGGGGATTGGAAAAACGATTAATATTAAACCCGCCATGGATACTCCAGAGATCTGTGGGCAAAAACGCAGAGTTGATATTGGAAGTGAAGGAACCGCCATCCCTGAATTTCCTAACGGTTTTATCAAATTCGCTGTATTTATTATAAGTATAACTGGCACTGAAGTTTACTTTCCATTTTTTACTGATGGTCACTCCATTCCAGCTGCTTAGTTCATACTCTTTGCGGTCGCTGATGTTTTCCCAGGTCACCTGGGTCACAGCATTCGCCAGCAATGTTCTTACCTGGCTGAATACATCCTCCACTATATTATACCCCATCCCGAGATTGACATAATATTTAGGTTTGGTACGGCCAACCACAAAATCAAAATTATGTGCAGTGGAAGCTTCCAGTTTCTCATTACCAAAACGGATATTATACGGATCCGAAAAATCAACAGTAGGATTTAATTCACCAATACCAGGGCGTCGTATACTGCGACGGTAAGCTAATGTTAGACTCAGTTTCTCTTTCCAGGTTTTATTAATATTGGCAAAAGGCAACCAGGTCCAGTAATCGTTCTTTACATCACGGCCTTCTTTTAATAATTCAAACCAGATACCTGTCTGCTCAACAGAAGCTCCTGCCGTAAAACTAAAATTCTCCCCGAGTATTTGCCTGATGGATCCTCTCAGGTTGGTGATGGTCTGGTGAAACCAGAAATCATTACTCAGCATATCCAGCTTCTCCATCGTGCCTTCCGGTTTCTTTTTGTAACTGGCATCCACAGTTACATGATTGTTGGACCGGTTATAGGCTGTCCCCAGGGAAATAAATGTTTTTTTATTATCCAGCATCTTATCATAGTTCACCCGGCCGCTGTAACTATTGATCTTTGTTTCATTGAGTTGCTGCTGAACAGAATCAATCCCGTTCGGTGTAAGGTCAGGGTTAAAGAATTGCTGGTAAAAATTCCGGTCACTTTCATTAAAAGACAAATTATACCCGGTGATGATGCGTAAGGTCTCTCCCGGTTTTCCTTTCAAAGTATAACTCAGGCTGAGGTTCGGGCTATAATTATTGCCCTGGCTAAGTACTTCCCGGCGGCTCATTTTCCACAATTCATCGTTGCGGTTGATGTTACGGTATTCAGTGATATTGGTATTATCAAAATCGTTCTGGTTATAACTGAATACAAAATTCAGCAGGTTATTCTTGTTGATATCATAATCCACGTTGGCCCGGAAATTTGGGCGCAGGCTTTTATTCGTATAATTATTGGTTGTATTGAAAAAATTTGAAGAGTCGGTATACATATTATTCCGGACCGAATAACCATTCCCCTCATAGCGGTTATAGCCTCCTCCGGCGTTGATATTGATGGCCAGGCCATTTTTCCGATATGTGAAACTGGCATTAAAAGAAGCTTCTCCCCTTGTGCCGGTTGTTAACGAGGCCCGGCCGCTTACTCCCACTTTTCCTTTTTTGGTTACGATATTAATCACTCCTCCCTGCTCGTTGGCATATTGAGGTGGCGGGTTTGTCATTATTTCAATCTTTTCAATAGAACTGCCCGGCAATGACTCAAGGAGGTCTTGTAACTGCTGCATGTTCAGCTCAACCGGTTTATCATCGATGAGGATCTTTGGTTCTTTCCCGCGTACAGTTATCTTGCCATCAGGATCCTTACCAACAAGAGGCACATTGGTCAGCAATTCACTGGCATTGCTGCCGGCAGCCAGCGCAGACTCTCCCGCATTAAAAGTGATATTGCCATCCTTTGACTGGATCAAAGGTTTTTCCGCATAAATAACCACCGTTTCAAGATTATCTGTAGTTCTCGGCTGCAGGATAAGATCACTCATATTAAAATCATACCGTTCAGTACGGAAATATATACTATCAAGGGTCAGGGGCTGCAGACCTATATAGCTGATGGATAATTTATAATAACCAAAGGGTATAGCCTGGAAAGTGAACTGGCCGGTATTATCAGAAGAAACAGTTCGCTTGTTCAGGCTGTCTGTAAACGAGATCAGCTGAACAGTAGCCCCTTCCAGGGCTTTCTTCTTTTCATCCATGACATTGCCGGTTAATAAGCCCAGTACTGCATTTTGCTGGGCAGCGGCTGCTAGGACAAACAGAACAGTGGTTATAAGGAGAGCGGCTCTTTTTAACATCGGTGATTAGACGGCCAAAGATAACCCGAACCTGCTGATGGACAGAAAGTTTTGGAGTAATGGTAAGCCCAAACGTTTGTTTTACGAGGTCGATAAATTGCTGCCATCCTGTCACAATCTTCCGGCTTTTGGGTATATTTGCTCTCCAAATTTTTAGTTGATGCTTGACTACGTGACAGATAAAGTACAGGATGAAACAAGGCAGGGGGAAGCATATGCCCCTTTTACCCATGACCCCAATACTTATAAGAAGAGATTTTATATCGAAAGCTATGGCTGCCAGATGAATTTTGCCGACAGCGAAGTGGTGGCATCGATTCTCAACCAGGAAGGATTTGGCGCCACCAGGAATGTGGAAGAGGCTGATCTCATCTTTATCAATACCTGCTCCATCCGGGAAAAAGCAGAACAAACCGTACGCAAGAGACTGACCGAATTCAGGAAGCTGAAAAAAGAAAAGAAAGGAATGCTGGTTGGTGTGCTGGGCTGCATGGCTGAACGGTTGAAAACAAAATTCATTGAAGAAGAAAAACTGGTGGATATCGTTGTGGGCCCGGACGCATACCGCACGTTACCCGCACTCGTGGAGGAAGCAACCGGGGGACAGAAAGCAGTCAATGTATTATTAAGCCGGGATGAAACCTATGCTGATATTGCACCGGTTCGGTTAGACAGCAACGGCGTTTCTGCATTTGTAAGTATCATGCGGGGCTGTAATAACATGTGCTCATTCTGTGTGGTACCCTTTACCCGTGGCCGGGAAAGAAGCCGGGATGCCGGAAGTATTATCAGCGAATGCAAAGATCTTTTTGAAAACGGATACCGGGAAATTACCCTGCTCGGGCAAAACGTTGACAGTTATTATTATATTGACGGCCAGCCACAGATAACTGAGAACGGGCAGCCGGCGACTCCGGCACCTGTTACATTCGCAGGATTACTTGAACAGGTAGCCCGGATATCACCCCTCCTGCGGGTTCGGTTCTCCACCTCACATCCAAAAGATATTACCGACGAAGTATTGCACACCATCGCCAGGTATGATAACATCTGCAACTATATTCATTTACCGGTACAAAGCGGATCATCGAGAATTCTGCAACTGATGAACCGGACTTATACCCGTGAATGGTATATGGCCAAAGTGGACAGAATCAGGGAAATTATTCCGGGTTGTGGTATCAGTGCGGATATCATTACCGGTTTTTGTACAGAAGAAGAACAGGATCACCAGGATACTTTAAGCATTATGGAGTATGCCCAATATGATTATTCCTATATGTTCTATTATTCTGAAAGACCCGGAACATTGGCGCAGCGCCGTTTTAAAGATGATGTGCCGCTTGAGATAAAGAAAAGAAGGTTGCAGGAAGTGGTGGACCTGCAAAACAGGCTGTCGCTGGAAAGCAATAAAAAAGATATTGGAAAAACCTTCAAAATACTGATTGAAGGAGAAAGTAAAAAAAGTGATACCGACTGGAAAGGAAGAAGCTCTGAAGGAAAAGTATTTGTTTTTCCCAAAGAAAATTATGCATTGCAAAAAGGCAGTTACGTTATGGTAAAAGCCGGTGAATGCACACAGGGCACTTTACTGGGAAGGATCACAGCAATATTATAAACAATGGACATTCAGATAATAAAAAATCGTTTCGGTATCATCGGCAACTCCCCTGCCCTCAACTATGCATTGCAGGTGGCGATACAGGTATCAAACACTGATCTTACGGTGCTGATCAATGGTGAAAGTGGTGTGGGTAAAGAAGTGTTCTCCCAGATCATTCATTCTTTATCAGCAAGAAAGCACAATCCTTTTATTGCGGTGAACTGCGGTGCTATCCCGGAAGGCACAATTGATTCAGAGTTGTTCGGGCATGAGAAAGGATCCTTTACCGGGGCTTCCGATGCCCGGAAAGGATATTTTGAAACCGTAAACGGTGGTACCATTTTCCTTGATGAAATCGGAGAACTGCCGCTGGGAACACAGGCAAGATTACTTCGTGTTTTAGAAACAGGCGAATACATCCGGGTGGGATCATCCAAAGTGCAGAAGACCGATGTAAGGGTCATTGCTGCCACCAATAAAGACCTGTTGCAATTAGTGCAGGTAGGCAAGTTCCGGGAAGACCTGTATTACCGCCTGAGTACCGTACCTATTCGTGTGCCGGCCCTGCACGACAGGCCAGAAGATATTCATATCCTGTTCCGCAAATTCGCTGCTGATTTTGCTGACAAGTATAAAACAGCCCCGGTACAGTTAGATGAGGAAGCAAAACAACTGTTAATAAACTATCCCTGGCCCGGTAATGTGCGGGAATTGAAGAATATTGCGGAGCAGATTTCAGTTCTTTCACAGGATAAACAGATCGGCTCCAAAGAACTCAGCCGGTTCCTGCAGCCTTATTCCAATAACCGCATGCCGGTACTGGCGCATCCCGGTGCACATACCCAGGATTTTTCTAACGAGAGAGAGATTTTATACAAACTCTTTTTCGATATGAAAAAAGATGTGACAGAATTGAAGAAGATGTTCCTGGAGGTGTTGCAAAACCCGAATATGGTGGCACAGAGCCAGCAATTCATTAACGAGTTAAAAGAGTCAGACGGTTACCGGGTGAAAAATAATGAGCTGATGCAGCCACCTGCGCTGGTACAGCAAAATTCATTACAGCCTGCCGTGCAGGCAGTCCAGCCGGTTCTGATGAACAATGATATTCATGATCATGTGGAAGTGGAAGAAAGCCTGAACATCATGGATAAAGAAAAAGAACTGATCATTAAAGCCCTGAAAAAACATAAGAGTAAAAGAAAAGATGCCGCCCTGGATCTGGGTATCAGCGAAAGAACATTATACAGGAAATTAAAAGAATACGACATTGAAGAATAAGGCAGCCAATACGAAGTACGAATTACAAAGTACGAATGGGAAAAGCCGTACCAGCAGCGCTATTCTTCATTCGCTGTATTCAGCTATGCTTATTACGATACTGCTTTTTGCTGGTACTACGAATAGCGGGTGTAATATTTATAAATTCAAGGATATCTCTATTCCCGATACGATCAAATCAGTGAAAGTAAATTTCTTTGATAACAAAGCAAGGTATGTTAACCCGCAATTAAGCCCGAAACTGGCTGACAAACTTCGCCAGAAGATCGTGAGCCAGACAAGACTTTCACAAACCAACGGTGATAATGCCGACTGGGAGATCAGTGGTTATGTTTCGCAATATGATCTGAGCACCTCCGCTATTTCCGGGCAACGTGAGTCGGGCAACCGGTTAACGATCGGCGTGCATGTATCTGTTCTTGACCGCAAAGCGGATAAGACCAGTGATTATGATATTACCCGCAATATTGAATTCTCTGCCACACAATCACTGCAGCAGGCAGAAGCTGAACGAATAGAAGAAATCGTTCGTGGTTTGACGGATGATATTTTCAACCGCATTTTTTCCAACTGGTAAGTAAGACTTAAATTGCGCCCATGAACAGCGCAATTCAGCAATTGGTACAATCATTTTTGCAGAAAGACGATCTGCAGCAATGCAGTGTGCAGGAACTACAGCAGCTTGCCGGTAAATATCCTTATTCAGCCGCCATTCAATTATTAGTGTCACAGAAAGTACAAGCTGAACAGGCAGGGTTACCAGGAAAGGAACAGCCCATCCCTGCTATCTATTTCCACAACCCTTTCTGGCTCGATCAGTTATTAAATGAGAAGGGAAAGGTTACCATCAAAACAAAGGAAAAAGAATTGCAGGTGATATCCGAACCGGTTGTTGAAGTAATAAACGAAGAAACAAAGATTGATATCCCCGCGATAAATCCTGTTCCGGAAGAAATAAAAACAGCCGCTTCCTATCCGGTTCCTGAGACCCCGACCCTGGTGGAAGAAGTGGTGACAAATATCTTTTTAAAAAATGATGATGTAACAGAAGTTGCAGCTGCTGCCGAAAAAGAAGAAGAGGGTGCTTTTGACCAGGACGCACTTCCTATAAAAATCCCCGGCTTTAAAGCAGAACCTGCCGGTCCGGCCAATGCAACCCTGACCTTTGAGCCCTATCATACTGTTGACTATTTTGCATCCCAGGGTATTAAATTCAGTTCAGAGGAAAAACCCCGGGATAAATTCGGGCAGCAGCTCAAAAGTTTTACTGAATGGCTCAAAACGATCAAAAAAGCGCCGGCCGCCGAACTGAATACTGCTGCCGGTAACCAGCAGGCCGAGCAAAAAGTGGAACAATTAGCTGAAAAATCGCTGACCGAAGGCGATGTGCTGACCGAAGCCATGGCCGAGGTCTGGGTCAAGCAGGGAAATACGGCCAAAGCCATCATTACCTACCAGAAATTAAGTTTGCTCAATCCCTCCAAAAGCTCTTATTTTGCAGGCCTAATTGAACAATTAAAGAAACCCTGATATGTCGATCCTTTTTATTATACTGATCATCCTGGCGAGTGTGGTGCTTGGTCTTATTGTACTGATCCAGAACCCTAAAGGCGGTGGTCTGGCTGGTAATATTGCTGGTTTCAGCAACCAGTTCATGGGTGTTAAACAAACCAATGATGTGCTTGAAAGAGGTACCTGGATATTTGCAGTAGTGATCGCTGTATTATGCCTTACATCCAGCATTTTCCTGGGCAGCAAAAGCAGTACACAAAATATTGAAATATCGGCCCCAACCAACCAGTCGTCAAATACGAACCAGCTTCCCCCGGTCAACCCCGGAGCCGCTACTCCCGGTACAACCACCCCGGGCGCTGCTACTCCTGATTCAACTACTAAATAAACGATCTCCACATAATTTCACCCGGTCCCGTTTCATACGGGATCGGGTTTTTTATTTAATTTGTTGACGATCCACCCTGTCAAAACCTATAACAATTATTCATGAAAAGAAAAATCATCTTTGGCCTGCTGGCAGTTATCATCTTTGTGATTGCTTTCGTTGCTATGAAGTTTTATGGCAGCGCTGTTTCCACTCCTTCCGGGGAGTTTTTTTATATCAGGACCGGCGCCGGCTACCAGGATGTTCAAAAAGAACTCGTGGATAAAAAATATATCGGCAGCGGCACCTGGTTCAATTACGCTTCTTCCCTGCTCCGCTATAACACTGTAAAACCAGGCCGCTATAAATTGAAAAAAGGGATGAGCCTTTTTGACCTGGTAAGAATGCTGAGAGCGGGAAATCAAACGCCTGTCAATTTTGTGATTACCAAGATCAGGACAAAAGAAATTCTTGCCTCGAAAGTGGGAAAGCTGTTTGAATGCGATTCAACGGCTATGATCCATTTTCTTAACAATCCCGATTCACTCAGGCAATTTGATCTCGATACCAATACCGCAATGGTCGTTGCCTTACCACTTACCTACAGTATCAACTGGAATACAACGGCCGGTAAAGTATTCCGCCAGTTGTATACAGCTTACGAAGTATTCTGGAATAAAGGGCGAAAACAAAAAGCAGACAGTCTGCATTTATCAGCTCTGGAAGTCATCACACTGGCTTCAATTATTGAAGAAGAAACGAACAAAAAATCAGACAAACCCAATATCGCCAGTGTGTACCTGAACCGGATCAAAAAAGGGATGCCCCTGCAGGCTGATCCTACTGTAAAATTTGCCATGAAAGACTTTGGATTAAAGAGAATACTGAATGTTCACCTGCAAACGGCATCCCCGTATAATACCTACATCAATAAAGGATTGCCGCCCGGCCCTATCTGCACTCCGTCTGAAGAAACAATTGACGCTGTACTCGATGCTCCCAAAACAGATTATATCTACTTCGTGGCCAACAGCACTTTTGACGGCACACATATCTTCACCAGCAATTATAATGATCACTTAAAATATGCAAAGTTGTACCAGAAAGAACTCACCATACAGATGAAAAAGAGAGACAGCATCAATAAAGTTTCTTCAATTAACTGATCATGCCATTACTCACCCGGATAACAAACGCAGTCATTAACACAGCGCCGGTTGATTTTTTAATCCGGAAGAGCAAAGTTGTTTTCCTGCCGGGTTTCCGGGGTATTGCTTTGTATGATGTGGTACAATTCTTTATCGGGCAGGTAAAAACTGTGGGGATGACGGAAAGAGCGTCTGCCATCGCTTTCAACTTTGTGATGGCCATTCCGCCGGCCATCATCTTCCTGTTTACATTGATACCCTTTCTTCCTATCCGCCAGCAGTTCCAGGAAGAGATGTACAGCCTGATCCGGGATGTAATCCCCGGCCAGAAGAATAATTCTTATCTTATCGAATTCCTGAAAGATTTTATCAATAATCCCCGCAACGGACTCCTGTCATTAGGTTTTGTATTGTCCCTTTTCTTTTCCTCCAATGCTATGATCGGCATCATGCGTTCTTTTGATAAGAACTACATCGGGTTCCGGAAAAGAACAGGGGTTCAAAACAGGATGGTGGCATTAAAGATCACAATCATTCTGTTCTTCCTGGTGGTGATCTCTGTATTGCTGCTGATTGCAAGAGAAGCTGTACTTACCTGGCTGGGTATTGAAAACAAAAACTTAATTACTGTGATCAACAACCTCCGCTGGCTGATCATCATCCTGCTATTCTTTGCTTCTATTTCTTATATCTACCGCCATGCCCCGGCAGTGCATAAAAAATGGAGCCTTATCAACCCCGGTTCCATTCTGGCTACTTTCCTGATGATACTCTTCACCATGTGTTTTTCCTGGTGGGTCAATAATTTCGGGAACTATAATGAACTTTATGGTTCAATCGGAACAGTGCTGATCCTGATGTTGCTGATCTACTTCAATTCCCTTGTACTACTAATAGGTTTTGAGCTCAACGTCAGCATTTCTTCCCTCAAAAAGATTGCCGATGAACGGAAAGATGCCGGGCCGGATGGTGAAGAAAAACCAGCCTGATTACCGATATTTGAACCATAGCAGTTCTTACTTGTTACTCATTGCAACCTTATTTTTTCACTCTTAAAATTTACTACAGATGAAAAAATTACTTTTTGCCGTTTTCCCGGTCTTTGCAGCATTCTTTTTATACGTTCCTGTCGCAGACCCGCTACCATTGGGATCCGCAATTCCCAACCCTGAGCTGAAGATGAAAGACGTTTCCGGCGGGGAAATATCCCTGAAAGATGCCCGGAAGAAAAATGGGTTACTGGTTATGTTCAGTTGCAACACCTGTCCTTACGTTATCAAAAACCAGGGAAGGACATACGAAGCCTGTAAATATGCGGCCGGGAATGATATCGGGGTTGCCATTCTTAACTCCAATGAAGCGAACCGGGACGGAGCTGATTCTTTTGAAGAAATGAAAGACTATGCCAAAGCGCAGAGCTATAACTGGCACTACTTAGTTGATAAAAACGCTGCCCAGGCAGATGCCTTCGGCGCCAACAGAACCCCGGAATGTTTCCTGTTTGATGCCGGTGGTAAATTGGTTTATCACGGTGCCATTGATGATAACCCGGGCGATGCCGCTGCTGTCAGCCGCAAACACCTCCTTACGGCTATTGATGAAATGAAAGCCGGAAAGGATATTTCTGTCAAGCAATCCCGTTCAGTGGGTTGTGCAATTAAACGGCTCAACTAACTATTCAGATATTGTTGAAAACCCTGTACAAAAAAAAGTACAGGGTTTTTTATTTTGTTTTATGGAAATGAATACAGGCTGCATCCAACTACTGACATGCATATTTCAACACCCAAAACCAGCTTATGATCACCCGGTCATTCTTCAACAAACTGATTGTTCTTGGATTTATCAGCATTGTGGGCTTCTCCCTTGCTAAAGCTATTTATTATCAAAGTGTAATAGGAATCATCCTTGCTATCGTGAGTCTCGGGGCAGCTGTTTATTTTATGTATATACTGGCGAAAGCAAAGGAAGAGATGGAAAGAGAGGAAGCTGTTTAGTTCTTTCCAAGTATAGCCATGATTTCTTTTTTCAGTTCTTCTTCAGAGAGCTGATCTTCCACAAACTTCCTGTACCCTGTCCTATTGTTGACAAATAGACTGGCAGGAATAGCTCCTGACCATTTTTCATCCACCTTGGGGCAAAAATAGTCGGCATTCGTCTCGTCTAAAAAGACAACTGTGGCGTTGATTTTTCTTTTCTTCACAAAAGAAGATAAGCCTTTCGGGTACATTCCTTTCATATCCAGGCTGACGAGCAGAAGTTGTAAGCTGTCCGCTTTATGTGTGGCGGCTTCTGCCTGGAAATAAGGGATTTCTTCAATACAGGGCTTGCACCAGGTTGCCCAGAAATTGATGATCAGCGGAGTACTGCTTTCAGCAATCATCTTTTCCAGTTCCGTAATTTTTATACTTTTTATCTCCTGCGAAAAACTGGTTACACAGGAAGAAAAAAACATAGCAACCAGTATGATCCTGATCGTTTTCATCAATACAAACATTTTAATTATCTGATTTAGCCTCTTCCCGCCCGTTATTCTCCCATTCTTTAAAAAGTTCATTATAACGGACTTCATCCAGCCGCTGTTGCTGGTAATGACCGGCTTCGCTCTTCTGTCGAAAGGCTTCATATAATGTCACTGCACAGGCCACGCTGATATTCAGCGATTGAATGATCCCCATCTGCGGGATAATAAAATTTCCGTCTGCCAATGCCCTGATCTCATCACTTACCCCGCTATGTTCATTCCCGAAAACCAGCGCAACCGGTTCGGTCATATTGATGGCATACAGGTCTGCTGCATCGCTGCTTAAGTGGGTGGTTAAAATTTTTGAATAGCGTTTCCTGAGGGATGAAAAACACTCTTCTGCCTGATCAAACTGGTGAATGGTCAGCCATTTGGCAGCACTGGATGAACTCCTCGTCCCCCATTTTTTATGCCGGGGAATTTTTGTGTTAAGGATATAAATATCCTGCAGCCCCACGGCATCGCAGGTTCGCATAACGGCCGAGATATTATGCGGATCAAATACATTCTCCAGCACCACGGTCAGGTCCGGCTGCCGTTTCACTAATACGCCGGTAAGTTTGGCTATGCGTTCAGGGGTCATTACTAACAGGTCTTTAATCTGCAAACTTCGGTAAAGTTTGCAGATTAAAGAGTATTGCTTGTATAAATCCATCATCATTCAAACCCTGGCCAGAACCTTTTTTTTCTTCCCAGGCGGAAACGTTATGTAGTGCTCCGACGTGATAGCTGGCATTACATTTATTGCTGTGTCCGTCTACTCAGGTCCATCACAAAAGATACACAAGAAAGAATATTGGGAAGGAACCAATTGAATGGTTTGTCTCAGTCTTCATTTTTTTTTAAAATATGACAGCAACGATACAAACCGTGTTTACCCACCTGCCGGTAAAGCCCGCCTGAAAATTCCATCACAACAGCCGTAATGGGTCGCTGTAAAATATTTATTGATCCCACCGGTAAGTTTTTTACCTTCCCTTATCATTAACCACTAAACTAACTTCTATGCAAATTTCAACCGAACTGCAACAGCAGATGGAACCGATGTATCTGCAAATGAAAGAAGCCATTGAAAATGGCGCCACTGTAAACACCGGTCTCTGGACTTTCCTTCAGGACAGCGAACAACAGCTTATCAATTTAATGAATGACAATCCTCCGCCCGAAAATGCGCCGGGGAATATTGAAGCATCCTGGGCTTTATACTTCCTGAACAATGATGCCCCATCATGGCTCACAGGTATGCTGAAAGACATTGGAATGCCTTCAAGCAAGATAACTGCTGCCAACTGGAGTAGCTGGGATACCACCCTGAAAGGACAGGGTGTATTGATGGGTGATGGCTCCCTCGTTTCATTTGCTACTTACGCCATTGTAGACCCCGGCTGGAGCCTTGCCTTAATTTATTATATGTGCCTTGAACTGGGCATCATACAGAAAAGCAGTTTTGGCAACAACCCAAAGACGCTTGTCATCGGCAACAAAAACCAGTTGAATGTAGCCTTATTCGGCGATTGGGGTACTGGCAGCTACCCGGATGGCAACCTGCCGGCCAGCCCTTCCCAGTTAATAGGACAGCAAATAAATAAAATGAACCCGGATCTTTCCATTCACCTTGGCGATGTGTATTATGCAGGCTCAGGCTTTGAAGAAAAGACCAGGCTGCTTGATTGCTGGCCCGTTGCCTCCCTTGGAAATTTTACACTCAATTCAAATCATGAAATGTATTATGGAGCCAATGGCCTGTTTGGCATTGCCCTGGCGTCCCCTTTGTTTGCAGCGCAGCAAAACACTACTTATTTCCAGGTCGAATTTGGTAACTGGCTTATTATAGGGCTCGATTCAGCATATTATGATACCAGCAGCATGTTTATGACCGGTGTAATAACTGATTCAGGCCAATTAGCTTTTCTGAAACAGGCCGGAATGCAGGGGAAAAAAATTTGCATCCTTACACATCACAACCCGCTGGATACCATCGGGCAGAATAAGCTGCCGCTATGGAATCAGGTAGTAAACGCTTTGGGCAAGGAACCGGATTACTGGTACTGGGGCCATGTACACAATGGAATGGTGTATTCAGCTCAATCGGCAGGAGCTAATGTAAAATGCCGCTGCCTTGGCAATGCAGCTATACCTATCGGCAATTCAGAATGGCTGCAAAGCAACCCGTCTTCTGTTTCATTTTACACAAATAAACCATTAGCGAATACAACTATTCAGCAGCGACTTCGGGTACTCAATGGTTTTGCCATGCTTCAGTTTACAGCAGATGATGTGAAAGAAAACTGGTACTACCAGGATGGCAGCCCTGCCTGGACATCATAAATGCAGCAGGAGAAAACTAATCTTATTGCCCTAACTGGGTTACTGCCCTGGTATAATAAAATAGCTCTGTTTCACTGTGTTGCCCTGGCTCGTCTTCCACAAGCCGGGGCTTTTATTTTTTATGAAATGAAAGCAGGCTAGTGATATATGACAAACTATTCTATCTCCGTCGCCAGCAACTGAATAATTCATTAACTTTCTGAGCAAGAAATTAACTTTACTGCATAACAGCAACCAATATGAAAACCGAAAGAGTCTATAAACTGGCATTCGGAAGTGTCTACCCGCATTATCTTAAAAAAACAGAGACCAAAGGGCACAGCAAAGAAGAACTGGATACCATCATTTGCTGGCTTACCGGCTATACACCCAAACAATTGCAGCAACAGATCGATAAAAAAGTGGATATGGAAACTTTTTTCGATCAGGCACCCCGTCTCAATCCCAACGTGTCTAAGATCACCGGTATTATTTGCGGCTACCGCGTAGAAGAAATTGAAGACAAACTCATTCAAAAAATCCGCTATATGGACAAGCTGATCGATGAACTGGCTAAAGGGAAAGCCATGGAGAAGATACTGAGAAAATAAGCAGCAACAGGTTTCAGCAAAGTGGTTTACCCCTGCATGAGCCCCAGGTACAATTACCTTTTCTTTCTGGCTCCATATTTGCAATTTTGGCCCCGATAGTAACAACTGGTTATGAAGAAAAAACTGAAGAAAATAGGAAAGATCACAGGAATTACCCTGCTGGTATTGATCGCCGCCGCTTTTTTAATCCCCGTACTATTTAAAAAACAGATAACGGAACTGGTCAAAAAAGAGATTAATAAAAGCCTGAACGCTAAAGTTGATTTTAAAGATGTCAGCCTCTCACTATTCCGGCATTTTCCCAAAGTCTCTATTTCGCTGGAAGATCTTTCCGTAGTGGGTATCAACGACTTTGCAAAAGATACACTCCTGTCTGCTGTAACACTGGATGCATCCGTCAATCTTATCAGCGCCATTAAGGGAAAAGATATAAAGGTATATGGCGTATATGCAGAATCACCCCGCATCCATGCGCTGGTGACTAAAGAAGGAAAAGCCAACTGGGATATTGCTAAAGAAAGTACGGATACCGCAGGCTCAACCGGCAACGCTCCTTCCGAATTCAAAATGAACCTGCAGCATTACGAGATCAGTAATGGTTATGTGTATTATAAGGACGAAAGTGGTGATATGAGTGCAGAAATAGCCGGCCTCGATCATGAAGGCAGCGGTGATTTCACAGAAGATGTATTCACACTTTCTACCAAAACCCGGGCAACATCCGCTGATTTCACATACGCGGCTGTCCCTTATTTAACCAACGCCCGGACGGATATTGATGCAGACATCCGGGTTGACAATTCCAGCAGCAAATACAGTTTTAAAACAGATGCTATCACGGTCAATAATCTGAAGCTGAATGCAGATGGTTTTTTCCAGTTACTGAATGATAGCACCTATGGTATGGATATTAAATTCAATACACCTTCTAACGAGTTTAAAGATATCCTCTCACTGGTTCCGGGTATTTACAAACAGGATTTTGCAACGATTAAAACAAGTGGCAGTGCTGCTTTCAATGGTTTTGTAAAAGGAACCTATAGCCCCCAGCAGTTGCCGGCTTACGATGTGAACCTCGAAATAAAAGATGGTTTCTTCCAGTATCCTGACCTGCCCAAACCGGTAAAGAATATTCAACTGGATATGCATGTAAATAATCCCGATGGCAAAACGGATAATACGGTCGTGGATATTTCTAAAGGGCATGTGGAAATGGACAATGAACCTTTTGATTTCAAGCTCCTCTTTAAAAACCCGGAAACGGCGCAATATATAGATGCCGTGGCGAAAGGGAAGCTGGATCTTGCCAATCTTTCTAAATTTATAAAATTAGAAGACGGGACCAAACTGGCGGGACTGGTTTGGGCTGATCTGTTTGCCAAAGGCAATATGTCTGCCCTGGAAAACCAGCAGGGCAATTTCACTGCCGGTGGTTTCCTGGACATCAAAAACCTGCTCTATTCTTCTGCTGCGTTTCCGCAACCGGTACAAAACGGGAATATGAAAGTGCAGGTGGAAAACAGCGGCGGTATTGCCGACAATACTTCCGTGAATATATCCGCCGGGCATATTGAAGTGGGAAAAGACCCGGTTGACTTCAGCTTGCAACTCCGCCGCCCGATGTCATCAGTTGATTTTTCGGGTACTGCCAAAGGGAGGTTTACCTTAGACCATATCAGGCAGTTTGTAACACTGGATCCCGGAACCAGCATCAGCGGAATATTAAATGCTGATCTTGGTTTCAGCGGTAACAAAACAGCAATTGACAAAAGCGAATATGATAAAATAGTTATCAGCGGAACAGCTGGTTTGAATAACCTTAAATATGTTTCGAAGGATTATCCGTCAGGATTGTCAGTATCAAATTCAGCACTCAGTTTTAACCCAAAGAATGTAACACTTAATAATCTCACCGGCGCTTACCTGAATACCAACTTCTCTGCCAACGGAACTTTCAATAACCTCGTGGGTTATGCCATGCAGGATCAGCCGCTGGCAGGAACACTGAATGTAACCGCTGATAAAATGAACCTGAATGACTGGATGGGGACAGATACTGCTGCAACAGCAACTGCTGCTTCCCCTGCGGCAGCTGCCCCTTTCGCCGTTCCTGCCAATATAAATATTACGATCAATGCACGGGCCGGCAAGGTTAAATATGACAAGGTTGATTACAATAACATCAGCGGAACACTGCTGCTGAATGATGAGACCGTAAAACTTCAGCATGTAAAGACAGAAGCTCTTGACGGTACTATTGTTTTTGATGGTTCTTATTCCACCAAAAACAATAAAAAGGATCCTGCCATTGCAATGAGCTATGAAGTAAAGAATATTGATGTGCAAAAAGCATTCTTTTCTTTTAATAGTATCCAAAAGCTGATGCCCATTGGTCAGTTTTTGGCCGGTAAGCTCAATTCGCAACTAACGATGAACGGCAACCTGAATGGCAATATGATGCCTGATCTGGGCACATTGAGCGGCAAGGGAAACCTTTTACTGATCGAAGGAATACTGAAAAAATTTGCACCGCTGGAAAAGATTGCCAGTACGCTGCAGATTGACGAGCTGAAATCAATCACTATTAAAGATGTAAAAAACTATATCGAATTTGCCAAAGGCAAAGTGCTGGTAAAACCATTCAGTGTGAAGGTAAAGGACATTGAAATGCTGATCGGGGGCATGCATGGGCTTGACCAGTCGATTGACTACGTGGTACAGATGAAAGTACCGAGAAAATACCTGGGCAATGAAGGAAATAACCTGCTTAATAACCTGGTGACGCAGGCTATAAATAAAGGCATCCCGGTAAAACTGGGTGAAATGGTGGATCTCAGTTTCAAAATGGGAGGCAGCCTTGCAAATCCCACGCTTAAAACTGAATTGAAAGAAGTAGCCGGCGATGCGGTGAAAGAAATGCAGCAGCAGGCAGTTGATTTTGCCAAAGCCAGGGTGGACACGGTGAAACAAACGATCAAAGACAGTTTGACTAGTGTAAAAAACCAGGTGCTGAATGATCTGAAAAAAGAAGCGCAGGACCGGTTGTTTGGCAACAAGGACTCCGTAAAATCAAACTCTGCAGACAGTACAAAAAAGAAATCAGAACAGGCGATTAAGAATACGATCAATACGCTGTTCAATAAAAAGAAGAAAAACAACAGCGATACGGCAGTGAAGAATTAAAAGGCCCTGTTATATAAAAGAGCCTTTATGAAGAGTCGTCGTGCCGGGACTATTTTCGGACCTTTTTTGCAGATTTGAAAACTACGGATTTATATGTTGTTTGATATTCGGGATTATCAATTGGGCCAGGCTTAATTACATGTACTCTAATTTTAAAACGTTTTAACTCCCGCATCCAAGTACGGGCCATGGCAGGTTACGAATCTTCGCTGGCATTATAAAGTACTATTCCCGGAAAGCCTTTGATGCGGACAATGGAACCGGTCATCAAGATAGCATCTACACCGTTCAGGAGCGGACTTAATTTTTGTACGGTGAAAATGATAGCTTTTACATAGACAGAGAATGTTCTGTGTACAATGAAAATTATCTGACCCTTTAAACAAAGCAAATTAGGACTTTTAAACAAAGTCACTGGCAGCAGGGCTCTCTACTTTTGTTTCAACAAAAACAAATTAAAAATGGAACAAAACAATTACCAGGGAGCCTTGCAGCAGCCAACCGGTTCGGGCTTCAACGCAAAATCAACTACAAACGATGTTATCAAAGGGATTAACCTTACAGGCAAGATTGCTATCGTAACCGGAGGCAATACAGGTATCGGTCTTGAAACAACCAGAACACTTGCCGCTGCCGGAGCAACGGTTATCGTACCTGCACGGGATATCGAAAAAGCAAAGAAAAATCTGCAGGGTATTTCCAATGTGGAAATCGCAGCAATGGATTTAATGTCTCCTGTATCTATTGATGCATTTGCAGACAGTTTTCTCGCTTCAAAAAGACCTTTACATATCCTCATCAACAATGCCGGCATTATGTGGGTTCCGCTGCGCAGAGATAGCCGTGGTATTGAATCACAATTAGCGACAAATTACCTGGCACAGTTTCAACTTACCGCCAAACTATGGCCAGCGCTCAAAAAAGCCAATGGAGCAAGAGTAGTCAATGTTTCTTCACATGGGCACCATTTCGCCCCGTTCAATTTTGATGACCCCAATTTCCTGAACAGGGAATACGAAACTTTACAGGGTTATGGACAATCAAAAACGGCAGTCAACCTGTTTTCAATGGAATTAGACAACCGTGCTAAATCAACTAACATAAGAGTATATGCTGTACATCCGGGTTCCATTGGCGGTACTGAACTGGGAAGAGAAGCACCATTAGAATTATTTCAGAAAATGGGTTTTGTAGATGCAGATGGCAATATGCTGCCAGAAGTAGCGGCATCGTTGAAAACAGTCCCGCAAGGTGCGGCCACAACGGTATGGTGTGCAACCAGCGCTTTATTAAATAATACAGGCGGTGTGTATTGTGAAGACGCAGACATCGCAACACTTTGTGCGGATATCCCTTGTCAGAAAGGTGTAAACCCTTATTCGTTGGATGAAACAAGCGCAAAAAAATTATGGACACTCACTGAAGAAATGACCGGATTAAAGTTCCATATATAGTTCTCAGCTAATCGCTAAAATACCCCATTAAATAGTTAAGCTTTCAGACTTAAGTGTACTCGCCTGTACGCTGCGGTCCTTGTCATGCCAATTTTAAAACTCTAAAAAAGATAATAAAATGAAAAATTTAAATCCCGAAGAACTGTTATTCATTGACGGTAAACTGACCTCCTCCGAAAGCGGTGACACTTATGAAGTCATTAACCCTTCAACCGAAGAAGTAGCTGGCATTGTTGCTGCTGCCTCGCTGAAAGATGCTGATCTCGCCCTTGCCGCCGCAAGGCGCTGTTTCGATGAAACCGATTGGTCAACCAATACAGCAAAACGTATAAAAGCACTAAAACAAATGCGGGACGGTTTAAAAGCCTCAGCCGATGAATGGAGAGAGCAGGTTATTGCAGAAGGCGGCTGCCCTAGACCGTTAACACATGGCCCGTTCCTGGATGGCCCGATAAACAGTATCGACTACTCTATTGAGTTACTAGAAGGATATCAGTTCGAGCAAAGCATTGAAGACCTGGGTTCGCTGATGGGCGGTGAAACCAATCGTATTGTGCGTAAGGAGGCAGCAGGAGTTGTAGCAGCTATCACGCCATGGAATGCACCCGTTCAGATCAATATTAATAAAATCATCCCTGCACTGGCAGCAGGCTGTACCGTAGTTTTAAAAGGGGCTTACGAAACACCCTGGGCGGCAACAATGCTGGGTCGTGTGGCGGCTAATTGTCCAGACCTGCCCGCAGGTGCATTCAACGTGCTGACCTCGTCTCCGAAGGTATCATTAGGCTCCAAACTCACCAGCGATCCACGGGTTGATGTGATCTCTTTTACAGGTTCTACCGCTACAGGCCGCACGGTCATGGAAAGTGCATCTAAAACAATCAAAAAAGTTTTCCTGGAATTGGGTGGCAAATCAGCAATGGTTGTACTCGATGATGCAGATATAGCGGAAGCTATGCGGCATGCAGCATTCATTACTTACCATGCAGGCCAGGGCTGCGCACACAACACTCGTCTTTTGGTACCCCGTTCACGATACGTTGAAGCCATATCGCTCTTAGAGCAAATCTTTCGTGCTATACCCTACGGTGATGTAAATGATATGAACCAATTTATGGGACCTTTGATCAGTGCCAAACAACGTGAAAGAGTGCTTTCCTATATAGAGATCGGGAAAGCTGAAGGAGCACGCCTTGTAGTTGGTGGTGGCAAACCACAAAATCTTGCAAAAGGTTATTTCATCGAGCCAACACTTTTAGCTGATGTAGATAACAACATGCGGATTGCCCAGGAAGAGATTTTTGGGCCTGTGCTGGTTGTTATTCCTTTTGATGACGACAACGATGCTGTTCGCATCGCCAATGACTCCATCTATGGTTTGGCGGGTTCTGTTATCTCAGCTTCAACTGAAAGGGCATTACATGTTGCCCGTCGTATCCGCACAGGTTCACTCAATGTTAATGGCGCTTACTTCCTTGCTCCCAATGCACCCTTTGGTGGTTACAAACAATCAGGTATCGGACGTGAAATGGGTATTGAAGGTTTTGAAGAATATCTCCAGACAAAGACAATCGCCATTCCGGGAAAAGCAGATAAATAAACGGATGATGATTTCATATTGATTCATTTATTAAACACAGAACAATGAAAAATTTAAAAGATAAAGTAGCAATAATTACGGGCGGTAACAGCGGCATCGGGTATGCTGCCGCCAAAAAACTGAAAGAAAACGGCGCCCATGTTATTATCACGGGAAGAAGAAAGGAAGCGATAGAGAATGCAGCAGCTGAATTGAATGTAACCGGTCTGATAGCGGATCAATCTAAATTATCGGACATTGAAAATCTTGTCCACCAGGTTAAAGATCAATTCGGCAAAGTAGATATCCTTCTTGTCAATGCTGGCATCAGCAAAATTTCTACGATCCAGCAAATAGAAGAAAGTCTTTTCGATGAAATCATGAACGTCAATTTCAAAGGCGCATACTTCACCTTAAGCCGTTTCATTCCCTTGCTCAATGATGGAGCTTCCGTGATCATGCTTTCCTCGACATCAGCAACAATATCTCCACAAAGCGCTTCTGTCTATGCAGCCAGCAAAGCGGCTATTAATGCGGTAGTGAAAATCGCAGCGCTTGAACTGGCCTCCAGGAATATCCGTGTCAATGCGGTAAGCCCTGGCCCGGTAGCTACAGAGATTATAAGCAAGTTAGGGCTTGATGAGACCTCAGAAAATCAACTGCTGCAAAGCGTTCCTATGAAAAGAATGGGGAAGGCAGAAGAAGTAGCGAGTATGATTAACTACCTGGCAAGTGAAGAAGCTTCCTTTCTGACAGGCGCTAACTTTCTGGTAGATGGCGGTCAATCCATTTAATTTTCACAATAATTACTGATAAGAAAGGAAGATAAATGCATATAAGGTTTAGCTTCCTTTCTTGCTAATATTAGCTTTTAAAACAAAGTAAAGCATATGTTATTCTCTATTTTTGCTTTAACGGTTTCCTACTTAAAAAACAAAATCATGGAATATAAAGCCCGGTTTATCACTGAAGACATAAAGCTCTCCAGTTATGAAGACAAATTTTTCAAGTCGGATATCACGTTCGACCAGCACATGCTGGTATGGTTTCTTTCAGGAGAAACAAAGATTGTACAGGGAGATGCAACCTATTTTTTTGGGAAAGGGGATATTTTCCTGATCCCGAGGAACCAACTCGCTACCATTATCAATTATCCGAAAGATGGTAAACCACATAAAACAGTGGTGATGCATTTATCAGTAGAGAGGCTCAGGGATTTTTATTCTAACAAACACGTAAAACCGAAGCCTCAGAATTCACCCAAAATTTTCCGTTTCTCCAATCACCCCTTACTGGAAAGTTGCCTGGCTTCACTCATTCCGTATTTTGACATGAAAGATATTCCGAAGGATATTGCGTCTATCAAGATCACAGAAGCTATCAGCATTCTCAGGGTGTTAGACAAAGAGATTGACAATGTGCTCGCCAATTTTGAGGAGCCGGGCAAGATCAACCTGGTTGATTACATGGAAAAGAATTTCATGTTCAATTTGCCATTGGAAAAGTTCGGCTATCTCACGGGCAGAAGTCTCACGACTTTTAAACGGGATTTCAAAAAAGCCTTCAGTACAACGCCGCAACGTTGGCTCACGCAAAAGCGGTTGGAGCTGGCACATTACCAACTCACGGAAAAAAAGAAAAAGCCTTTGGATGTCTGCTACGAAGTAGGCTTTGAAAACCTGTCGCATTTTTCGTTTGCTTTCAAAAAACAATTTGGATTTGCGCCCAGCCATCTGGTTAGCGACTAACAGTGTCATTGACAAATTGAATACTCCTCATTGATTTCTATCCTAATAAAATGCTCACCGTCCTGCTATTAATAAAATGGCTCTTCAAAAAGGGAGGAAAGCCGGTAGTTAAAAACTATACTTCCAATCCATGGTTGATAACCATTAAACCGGGTTGGCGAGGCACTCCGTTGGATCAAAATGGCCTGTTCATCTACGAAGAGAATCCTACCATCATCAGTATACGGGCAGTACTGAAATTCCTTTTTCAGAAAAATCCGCAAAGGCAGGTAAAGAAGAAAGACACCTGGCGTATTGCCGTACGAAAAAATGAATCATGGCTTAATGATCCAGCCGATAAAATTGTCTGGTTAGGACACGCCAGTTTTTTTATTCAGCTTTCAGGAATTCGCCTTTTGATAGACCCGATGTTTGGTAAGCTGCCGATTGTGAAACGGTATTCCGAATTACCTGTTCCACCAGGTAAATTTTTGAACATTGATTATATCCTGATCTCACATGCTCATTATGATCATTGTGATAAAAAGAGCATTAAACTGCTTTCAGTGAATAATCCCGATGCTAAAATATTAACAGGTTTAAATTTGTACCAACTCATATCAAAATGGGTTAAAAATCCAATAATCTCGGCGGGATGGTATCAGCAATATTATTTAGAAGATAAATTAACCATTACCTTTTTACCTTCCAGGCATTGGGCTAACAGAAACCCTTTTGATGGCAATACAACGCTGTGGGGAAGCTTTATGATTCAGTCTGCAGGCAGCTGTATCTATTTTGGTGGGGATTCAGGACACGGCTCGCACTTCAAAACAATCGGAGAGCTATTTCCCAAAATAGACATTGCTCTCATCGGCGCCGGTGCCTATTCACCTGCATGGTTTATGGGACAGCACCACCAGGACCCGTATGATGCTGTTAATGCATGTAATGCTTTGAATGCCCAAACGATGATTCCTTTTCACTATGGTACATTTGATTCTGCAGACGAGCCGATGGGTGAGCCGGGAATAATACTCAAAGAACTTAATGAAAAAGGGGATATTAACGGTCGCCTAAAGATATTGGAGCCCGGTGAAGCCTATTTGGTTTGATAACAGATAACAGCATCGGTGTAAAGACGTTTGATCGGGTCGGCCGTAATACAGCTGCACCGGGATTTCAATCTGCAATAACATTCGGTCAGCACGAATTATGAAAGATCAATTGTGCATTAACATCAAGCTGTCTCACCAATATCGTACCTGTGGTCTTTACAACTTTGCAATATATAAACGTAAGGTGACATAAAGGCCCTGTTATATAACAGAGTTTTTATATGCGGAAATCAGGGTTTTGATTGACAGTTTTTAACTTGTTAGTCAAAGTCAGGGTTCACACAAATTAAATGGTTAAAGTGTTTACTTCTTTTTTACTGGAATCCCAAAACCATTCTCGTTCAACCAGTCCATACACCAGGAGAGCCAGGTGATTCCCCGGGTCTCATGTTCAGGTGCAAAACCATGCCCCCCGCTCTGGAGGATATGTAATTCAGATTTAACCTTCGCTTTTTGCAGGGCTTCATAAAACAGGAGGCTATGTTGTACAGAAACCCGCTCGTCATCCCCTGCATGAAGTAAGAAGGTGGGCGGGGTACTGGCAGTTACATGTTTTTCATTGCTAAAATAAATCAATGAATCTTCAGGAGGAGAAGTTCCAAGTAACCTGCCGACGGTGGCAGTAACTTTGGCTTGTGTAAAACTGATAACCGGGTAAATTAAGATCATAAAGTCGGGCCGTAAATTTATATTTTCCGGGTTGTCTATCAATACCCTGTTAAGATGTGTGGCGGCTGTGGTTGCCACATGCCCTCCGGCGGAAACGCCTGCAAAACCTATTTTATTAGTATCAATGTCATACACCTTTGCATTCATTCGTACCAGTTTAATAGCAATTTGGGCATCCTGCATTGGCCCGAATGATTTGTCCTGCATGATTTCATCACTGGGTAACCTGTATTTTAAAAAAAAGACAGTAACTCCCCTGCTATTGAAGGCTTTTGCAAAGTCAGCACCTTCATCCACCAGCACCCTATACCCGCCACTTGGAAACAGGATGACCGCTGTTCCGTTGGCTGTGCCATTTGGGGGGGCGAATACGGTTAAGGTAGGCACACTGATTTTGGTGAACAATCCATTCGTATCCAGGTTTTCCTGGTAACTGGCCGGTGTCTTTTTTGAATTCGGTATTTCTCCCGGATAGAGTGGAATTACGACCTGCTGAGCAAAGCTTTTGATTTGGCAAAAAGAAAAAAGTATTGTTGCCAGTAGTAAACTATTTTTTTTCATCAGAAAGATTTATTGAAGTGAAAAAAGCTATTTCCTTTGCTCCTGGGTTTAGAATTGGTTGTTATATTCTACTTCTTGAAAGCAGATATTTTTTCAAGTACGGTGCAATCCCTTTTGCTGATATTTTTTTTAATTTCCTTTAAGACCTTTCTTATCTATCCTCTTTGAAATCAGCAATTTCCTTGTTTAGTTCTATTGCTTTTAAAACCGGCTCCCATTCCCTTTTTCCGAAAATAAACCTGAACCATTTCTTGTCTTTGTTTTTATACTTTATGTTGAAAAAAAGCCAAACCGCAATAAATGCAAACAAAAGAGTTATCACAATTTGAAGCACCCACAAACCCGTATGCCCGTTCCGCATCATATCTTTACTCCAATAAAATGTTGTCCATAGGGGAAGTTGAAGAAAAAGGAAACGGGCAATCCAAAGTGATGATGATTTAAGAGTAGCCAATTTTCTCTGCGTTTCAACTATAGAGTCGCTGATATCTGCCTGGTAAATATGCACTGTTTGATAAATATAAAGAACCAGTGCAATGGCAGTAAGTAATATCTGAAAGGCAGCTGAGAATAAAAACCAGGGGCTGATTTTATCAAAGGAATATATAAATAAGTTGGCAACTAATATAGCTCCAAAGAGAACCCACAAAAATCCTGCAACAACAGCAAATACTTTTACCGGCCTCATGGAAGACAGCAACGTTTGCACTTTCATTTTTGTTATTTCCTCGGTATTTTTTCTGGAGATGGAGAAACTGTCTTCCAATTTAGCATTGGTAGTTTGCCAAAGTTCCATTATATGCTTTTCTTCCATTTTACTAAACATTTTGTTGTAAAAAACGCTGTTTTAATTTTTCTTTAATACGCCCAATTTTTGTTCCTACGTTACCCGAAGAAATACCTAATATTTCTGCGATTTCGCTATGACGCTTCTCTTCTAAATAAAGTAATATTAAAGCTTTATCAAGCTCTTTCAACTCACTTATA
Source organism: Chitinophagaceae bacterium UBA4411 (assembly GCA_002400415.1). Lineage (GTDB taxonomy): Bacteria > Bacteroidota > Bacteroidia > Chitinophagales > Chitinophagaceae > CADEDV01. The sequence continues at coordinate 111,199 of DGQP01000004.1, read as the reverse complement.
AACTGGTTTAACATGCTCAGTTGCAGTTCCTTTTCCGGCTTTTCATCTTCCTTTCCCTGAATAGCTTCCTCTGTTAATTGAACATTTTTCTTTACTCTGATTACACTTTTTCTATGGTAAGAAATAGCCACATTTATACAAATACGATACAGCCAGGTAGAAATTTTGAACGCACTATTATACTTATGAAGCGACTGCCAGATTTGTATCAACATCTCCTGGATAAGGTCTTTCCTGTCATACTCGTTTTGGCAATACGTTCTGGCTACTTTGAATAGTATGCCCTTGTTTTGCTCAATGAGTTCCTGGAATCGTTGGGTTTGTTCTTTTGCTTCCATTATAATTTTGAATACCATTTTGAAATTGCCTGAAAACAAGCCGGGTTTTGAAGGATACTTTCATGTGTCGCCCCATCAATAATTTTAACATCTCCCTTACTATTTTCCATAATTGCCTTTTGCTGAGCTCCCGCATTAAAGGCTTCATCTTTTTTACCTGCCAAGACAAGCATCGGGATGTTTACAGCTTTCAATCCATCCACATAGTTATCAGGTGCCATACTTGCATTTGCCCGATAGGAGTATTCCCTGAGCGGGGTTCCCTCAGGCAGATTGAAAAACAATACCGGCAAACTGTCTTGTTGATGCATATTTATTTCATTTAGCATTCTTAATCCAATAATTCGTGCAAAATGTATCTTCATAAATGGCTCAGTAGTGTCTTTAGCACCTGCCTGGCCTTGTGAGAGTGCGGGAGAATTGTGACCCAGCAGGGGGGCAAAAAGTAAAAACCCATCCACTTTTTCTTTATAACCACTCAATGCGTATTTCAGGATAATACCACCGCCCATGGAATGCCCCGTAATAACTATTTTTCCTCCAGGTTTCTTACCACGTATATTTTTAACAATGTCTGCTACATCATCAGCATATTGGTTTATATAATCAACATCACCCGATTTGCCATACGATCGCCCGTGGCCCCTTAAATCTATTGCGTACACTTCTGCATGTGTTGCCTGCTGTAACAGAGCTGCCGTTTGTAAATAATCCCTGCCAGTACTTTTTACACCATGTATCAGGATTATGGTATTTGCAGATTCCGCAGGAAACTTATAAGCAAATATTCTGCGCTTATCTCTTGTTAAAAAGGCAGTATTAAGGGTATTGTAAGAAATAGCCTTATTCGCAGCTTCGTCTGTTTTACCAGTAATTAACGGCTTAAAAGTCGGCTCCGGCATTTTAACAAGCTTAGTAGCCTCAGCCATTAAAGTATCTCTATTCCCCTTGAAATATCCGTTTAAAAAGTCCTGGCCCGTAACTGGTACAACCAAAAGCATTGTAAAAACAAAAAAAACAATAATTCTTAGTGATTTCATATACCGATTTTTTTAGAATGAGTCTGTTTCCTAATTATTCGCAGATTAAACCAGAAAATAACAGTTTTGGTACCTTTTTTTTGCTGGCAATTTGCGGGACTGACCTCCTCCAAAAAAACTTATCGGTTTGAAGCGTATTGGTTATAGGGGTAAACGGGATTTGAGAATAATTACCCCCCATGATCCTTAAACCCCTTTTCTAATTAGGTTATTCGGGGTTTTGGCCACCGGGTTGCATCCTTTCCGGTGATTTCAACGGCAAGTTGACGGTCCTGTCAGTTCCAATTACCCTTACCAGGGCCAGGTTTACTTTATTCATCTGGCCATATTGTGTATAAAATAACCGGCTATAAAACTACTTTTACAATACCGATTTATCTGCTACTGATAAATCAGTATTGTAAAAATGCAGCGCAATGGCTATTGTATGCACTTAAATGTTCTAAAATTCAATCTTGTAGCTCAAATTAGGAATAATGATAGCCTCCCTATGCTCCTGCACAGCCTGGGTTTTGTAGTTGTATTGAAAATCATAAAACTCTTTATAGCTACCGGCATTCAATATTTTTAGTGCCAGTTCCCTGGTAGATTTTGGCTTGTTTACCCTATACACAAGTGTAAAGTGTGTTGTAAAAGATGGAACCAATTTCTTTGAAAAGGCTTTTGTTTCGTCAAAAACCACATCTTGCTTCAATGTAGATTTTGCGGCGTCAATAGGTGAATACCTGTCGCCGCCCTGATAGCTCACCCTGATATTTGCACCAAACGTTTTCTGGTTAGATTTTCCAAAAGCCCATTCTTTACCTAATAAGAAATTATAAACATAGTCCCGGCTAAACCGTGTATTACGCCATATTTTATCGCCACCCTGGTATTGCGAATTAAATATGGATGCGGTAATAGAATAATAAAGACCATTTGTTAAATACTTATCTAAACTTATATCTACTCCATAGTTTTTTCCTTTGCCGGTATTTATAAATTTTTGATTGAAAAAGTAATCGTTGGTAATATTCAATACTGAAATAGAACTGTCTTTTACAACGGGCACGTTAAATAAATACTGAAAATAGGGTTCTACTTTCAGGTGCAGGTTTTCTGAAATATTTAAATCATACCCCAAAACAAAATGATGTGCTTTTACAAAATCTACATTTTGATTAAGGGCAGTATTTCCATACTGCGGGTTTTTGGCAAAATAATAATAGAGTTGCTCTAACCGGCTGTGCAAACCGTATCCAAAACTCACCGATTGCTTTGGATGATACTTGTACTTTAACCCAAGCCTGGGCTCAACGGTATAGTTATTATTAAGTGTGAAAACTTGTGCATTTATACCCAAATTCATCGTTAGATTGTCGGAGAAATTATAGGTAGAATTTGAATACGCATTAAGTAACAAGCAAACCCCGGTTTCGTCTACGATAGATTGGGTGTTTTGATTGAGTTTAAGGTTAAAACTCATGCCTGTAATTGTTATCCCCGTTTTATTGGAATGCCTGGAGCCGAATTTTGTATTAATTAATGAAGATAAAATGATGTTTGTAATATCGTTTTTCACATTGCTTTCCGGAATTAAACTGCCATTTCGCTGCAGCTGTTTAAAATCATAATCAACACTATTCTTCGTGGCGGCCCATATTGATTTGATATACGTTTTCTTGTTTATGAAATACTTATGCGTTAATCCAACGGCTGCCATATAAAGGCTGATGTCCTGCGATTGTCTGTCAGTAACTGTTTCCCACTCCAAAGTATCTGTTTTTGCTTCTATGCCAGTATAATCTTTTAACCCAAGGCCCCATAGTGAAAATGTTCCTGCTTTTTTTGTAGGAAAATTTAGTTTAAATGATACATCTTCATACTTAACTCCCTTGCCACTATTTTCGGGCAGTAAAGATTTTACTAATGCTAACGTTGAGTATCTGTAGTTGAAAATATAAGTCGCTTTTCCACCTTTTTTAAAAGGTCCCTCTTCGGCATAATCTAATCCCGTCAGGCCAATTTGTATAGTGCGTTCCTTTTTGCCACTGTTCCCTTTTCGCAAATTCATATCAAAAACACCTGAAAGAGCATTACTGTATTCAGCCGGAAATGCTCCTGAAAAGAAGTCTGAATTTCCAAGATTATGGCTGCTCAATGCCGACAATACACCACCACCAAAAACGTTACCATCCGCAAAGTGATTAGGGTTGGATATTTCAACTCCTTCAAATTTCCATTGTAATGATTTCGGGTTATTACCACGGACACTTATACCGTTATTGCCTACATTACTGCTTACACCGGCAAAAGCAGAAACTAAACGGGCAGGGTCATCAAAGCCACCTGCATACCTGCTTGCTTCTTCCACACTAAGCATTTTGGCACTTACAGAAGCTGCAGGATTCAGAGATATCCCTTTATTTACATGAGGTTTTACAATTACTTCAGTTAACTGGTCAATTTTTTGTTTTAAATTGATTGTTATAAACGTTTCTTTGGCTGAGCTTACAATTACATCACTAATAATGGATGGGGTATAGCCGGAGCTTGTGGCCTCAATATTGTACCTGCCTGCAGGAATGACATTGAAACTAAAATTACCGGTACTATCCGTAATACCACTTCTGAAAACATGCAAGCCACTTAATTTTACTGTTGCTGCATCAAGTGGCATGTTAGATGCATCATCCACTACATTAACAATAATTTTTTGGGCAGGTTGTGCCTTAAGGTTTGTAACAAGCGTTAGCAGATAAAAAAGGGATACAAATCTGATCATTATATACTGTTTTTAAAAAGTGTAAAACTCTTTCCAAAAACATTTTTATACAATACTGATTTGTAAGTAGCCGTTCAGGGAGCTTTGTCAGAAGAGCTATCTGAGGTTCTCCGTTTTAATAAGTTTGGATACAAAATGGGAACCATTTGCATAAACAGGATTCGGTATATTTTCTGAAGACATAACGCTTGTTCCGGTCAGAATTAGTGTATCGCCGGCAAAATTCCATTTAAATATTGCTTCCCCGTTACTGAACATAGGATGCATGGCGAATACAGCTCTTGTTATAAGTGTTGAATCTTTTAACTCAAAGCTCCCTGTGTTAACAATAGATTGATTGAACCGGGAGAGTTTAACAGTATCAGGCAACACCCAACTACGCAATTGTGCATGGTGGCTTGTCCAGCAGAAACTATATTTATTTTGAACAAAAATAGCCTGGCTCTCCGTTGGATATACGGAGGCAACAGTTTTGCCGTTTTTAATTGTTTGTACTTCTACAATTTTCCATACACCAGTAATCTTTACTTTGCTATGCCGGATAAACCCCGTAGAGAATAAGAGTAACCCCAAAACAAAGACTATAGAAATATACCTGATCATTTGCTGCTTTTAAAATGTTTTACCTTTATTTTCCCTGCACTGGCCCGCATTGCCGGGCTAAGAGAATCAGGGATACAATCTACTATACAAAACTTGTTCTGGTTTGATTTTTTTACAATACTGAATTATCAGTATTGCTAATTAATAAGGCCGAATTTAGATGCAAACATTACTGCTTCAAAAGAGTTGTTTGCTTCCAGCTTTTCCAGCACCCGCTGGCGGTGCGTATTAACAGTGTGCACACTAATAGAAAGCTTATCAGATATTTCTTTACTTAGCAAACCCTGCTTAACTAACTTAAGAATTTCCAGTTCTCTTTTACTTAATGTCAATTCTGCTTTTCGAGGTATTTCAACAGGGATAACATTCCCTGTCCTGAAATTTAATAACTGGCACCTGATTGAACCATTAGCATCATCCTGGTTAGGCGATATATCCACAATGCTAAGCATTAACCATAATTGCCCTTTTTTATCTAACTCTAATACCTGGTATTGTTCAATAATACGTACATACTTATTCGCTGCATTTAGCATCCGGTACTCATCAACCACCTTATGGTTGAGCTTTTCATCTATTGAAAAAGCATTGAACATTTTTAACAATGAAATACCATTAACAGCAAGTTGCTCCCTTTCCACAGGGTGAATTTTACTTTCAAAAAACTGGTAATTCTGATGTTCATAATCTGATGGGGTGTAACCAAGCAATTTACCAAAATTGGAAGAATAAAAAACACTCTCCTTTTTATTCAGGTCAAATACTTGCACCCCGGAATTACTGACCTCAGCCATTGATTGCAATGGTTTGATAAAATGAGGCAAAACGGAGTAGTCTAAATCTTTTTCGTCAAACTGAAATTCAGATAAATATTTAAAAAATATTTCCTGTATGCTGGTATTTTGCTCCATTAGGCTTATGAATATGTAGTAGTTGAGATTATGCGGTGAAAAGACAAATTTACACAGAATTCTTCCTACTTTTTCTGTTAGATGAACGGCTTGGTATTGGGCCGGTACTGTAAGTCACCTTTTCCTTAGACAGCTTGTTTTAGAGTATTTTCATTGTTGTGATCCTCTCCCCATATTCAGGCATGCTAAACTGTAATTTCGGGGCTAGTACCAAGCCTTATACTATCCGCTATATATAAATACTGGTAATTTCAGAAATCAATTATCTTATGCGCTTATTAAGGATCCGTTTTACTAACTTATTCCATACTTTTTGATTTTCTACAAAAATGGATTCACTGTATTTATAACATTAATTAGAGAAGCGGTATTCTTCACATTTAGCTTTTTAAGAATTTTATATCTATGCGCCTCTATTGCTTTAATTGAAATATCTAACATTTCCGCTATCTGCTTCGAAGAATACCCCTTTTTAATCAAACGGACTATTTCCAGCTCGCGAATTGACAAACTATTTATCCCAGATTTCTTCGTTTCAGAGTTGAGAGCCTGTTCTGCTAAAATATGTTTAATTTCCTCGCAGATGTAAATACCACCATTAATCACCTGATCAATTGCATTAAATATTTCTTCATGAGCCGAGTTCTTTGTCACGTATCCTTTTGCCCCGAGTTGCAGCATTTTTTTGGCAAGCGGGGGTTGGCTGTGCATAGACACTCCGATAACTTTCGTATCGGGAGATACCTCCAGAATAAGAGGTACAGCATCCAAACCCGAAGCTTCACGTAAATTAATGTCTAATAATACAACATCCGGCCGCAAAACGGAAATAGCGGCAATAGCTTCACCGAATTCCCCGCTTTCACCAACCACCTCTATTTTTACGCTTTCAGAAAACAGTTTACTCCACATTTCTCTGATCATCCTGTGATCATCAACAACAAAAACAGCTATCTTTCTCATAAATATTATGTCAATTATTTAGGGATTGATATTTCAAGCCTGCATCCCTTACCCGGTGAGGAGATTATATTCATTTTTCCCGAATAAACGCTGATTCTGTTATTAATATTTTTTAACCCAATACCCTTAGTAATTTTCGACAAATCAAAGCCAACACCGTTATCGGCAATAATTAAATGAATATTGTTGCCGGTTACTTTAATGCAGATACTTACTTCAGTTGCCTTTGCATATTTTAGTATATTGCTTAATTGTTCCTGAGTAATCCTGTAAAGGGCCAGTTCCCTGTTCTTATCATTAATTTTCCCGTTTGTCTGATCACTGAAAGCTATCTTTAATTTTTTACCGGAATTGATCTCATCAATCATAAATTGAAGCGCTTCCTGCAGGGTGATATCACCAAGGGAAGGAGTTGCCAGTGAATGAGAAAGGGCTCTTATTTCGTTCATTACATTGCTTATATGATCATAAGATTTTTCTGTCATTTCCTCCAGCCGGCTCTTGTTTGATTTCGCAATTCCCAGGTACATTTTTACAGTCACGAGAATCTGGTTAATATTATCATGAAGTTCCCGTCCTATTTCATCTTTTTCTTTTTCCTGACCAAGGATTACAGCCTTTAATACATCCCGCTGGCTTTCAATCCTTTCCTCCTCGAGCTTTTGTTCCAGCAGTACCATTTCTGTGATATTCTGCATACACCCGATCATTCGGTATGCAACCCCGGATTTGTTTCTCAGTATATGGCCGCGATCCAGAATGTGCATATATGTTCCGTCAAAACATCTGAAACGGTAAGTATCCGTCCAGGTTTCAGATTGCCTGCTTAAGTGTTGATCTAATTTTATTTTCACTCTTTCAACATCTTCGGGGTGAATATTGGATTCACACCAGGCATCGTCCTTATCAATAATTTCGGAGTATCCAAAAATAGAAACCTTATCGTTCCAGGTAATCTTTTGGGTCAGGAGGTCCCAATCCCATATCGGATCGTTTGTCGCCTTCGAAACTAATTCATACCGCAGATTACTTTCTTTTAAAGCTTGTTGGCTTAATTTTCTTTCAACGCTGTACTGCAGGGTTTTCTCAAGCAGCTTTTCATCAAAATCACTTTTAAGTATGAAGTCCTGTGCCCCGGCCTGAATCGCTTGCAATGCAATAGACTTGTCTTCAAGACCGGAGAGAATTATTATTGTAGATAAGGGAAAGACACTGTTAACTGCCAGGAAAGTATCCAGCCCTTTACTATCGGGAAGGTTCAGGTCAACAAAAATTATTTCGGGTGGGGCATCTTCCTTGTCACTCCTGATACTCTCAAGAGTTTGCGCATGGATGATACTGCAACCGGAATACAATGGTATGGATTTGAGGTATTCACAAAGAAGAAAATAATCGGCATTATTATCCTCAATAACAAGTATGGATTTTATTTTATTCATAGGCAGAAAAAACTATTCAAGGCCGGGCAATTTCACGATTGTCAGCCAGAAATTTTCAATAGAGGCAATTACGGTAACAAATTTCTCCATATCTACAGGCTTTACAATATAACAGTTTGCATAATTCCTGTAAGATTCATAAACATCTTTATCAGAATCGGACGTTGTAAGCATGACAACAGGAATAAGCTTTAACAAATTATCATTCTTGATTGTTGCCAAAACTTCTCTGCCATCAATCTTCGGAAGGTTAATATCAAGCAGTATCAGGTCAGGCAATTCAAAATCATGATATTGGTTCTTCCTGAAAAGCATATCCAATGCCACCTCACCATCTTTGGCGACATGAACAGCGTTAAGAATTTTAGAGTCTTTAAGTGCTTCCTTTGTTAACACAACATCTCCCGGGTTATCCTCCACAAGAAGAATCTGAATTTCTTTCATAAACAGTAAGTTTGGTTCTATTTGAGAATAGTGAAATAAAAGGTCGATCCTTTTCCCTTTTCCGACTCCACCCAGATTTTGCCTCCATGCAATTCAACAATTTTCCTGCAAACAGCTAACCCGATCCCCGTTCCTTCATATTCATTCTTTCCATGCAACTGCTCAAAGATGACAAATATCTTTTCAAAATATCTTTCATCAATTCCTATTCCATTATCTTTTACGTAAAATTCCCAATATCCATTCGCTTCATCGCAACCAATATCAATATCCGGCTCTGCACTGCCCCTGTATTTAATTGCATTGCCAATAAGATTTTGAAAAAGCTGCTGTATCTGGGTTTTATTTGCATAAATAGCCGGCAAAGGCCCTGCATGAATTCTAACCCCGCATTCTTTTATTTGCTGCGCATACAAATGACTGACTGAATCGACGAGTACCCTGCAATCCACCAGCTCCTTTGTAAGCGTTTTGCTGTTTAATCTTGAAAACTTTAAAAGATCACTGATCAAACCTTTCATCCTTTCAGCGCCGTCTACAGCAAAATCGATATACTGTATGGCTGTTTCATCAAGACTGTTTCTGTATTTTTTTTCCAACAGCCTCAAAAAGCTGCTAACCATACGTAATGGTTCCTGGAGGTCATGGCTGGCAACATACGCAAATTGTTCCAGCTCTTTGTTTGAATTGACAAGCCGTTCATTTAATTGCTTGAGTTTTTCTTCCGCCTCTATCCTTTCAGTTATTATTTGAGTAAACATAACAATACCGCCTATACTTCCATCATCCTTTTTCCATGGATGTATTTCCCACTGTAGCCAGTTCCAGCCCCCATCTTTTCTTTGTAAGAGATCTTTCTCATTTTTTTCACTTGCTCCCTGCAGGCAACGTTGATGACAACTAACCCAGCTTGTCATTTCTTTAATTTCAGGAAAAACATCATAGTGACTTTTCCCTATAATTTCCATACCTGATAATTCATAATCCTGATACCACTGATCACTTGCCATAATATAATGCATCTTTTCATCAAACATGGCTACAGCAGCAGGAGCATGCTTAACAAAAAGACCCAGAAGGTCTTTTGCTTCGCGGATAATCTTTTCATTCCTTAACCGATCTGTTATATTTCTTAGTGAAGTGATTACCATAACTCCTTCTGAAGTTTGTAACGGAGCAAGGCTAATCTCCACCGGTATTATTTCGCCATTTTTTTTAAGTGCAGCTAATTCTCCTCCCATGTTCATGAATCTCCTTTGGGGATCATTCATGTACCTTTTCCTCTCCTGTTTATGTTTTGATGCGATATCATCCGGAATCAACATCTCAACAGGCTTGCCAACCATTTCATCTTTTGGATATCCAAAAAAACTTTCGCACTGATCACCGACAATACGGATAATACCTTTATCATCGACTATCACAGTAGCATCGGGCAACCCTTCAACAAGAGACCTGAACATCTTTTCCTGGTACTGAATTTTCTCTTCAGCATTTTTCCTTTCAGTAATATCTCTTGTAACTTTCGTATAACCAGTAATTTCACCATTCTTGTTTTTAATTGCTGATATAACAATGACTGCCCAAAACAAAGTGCCATCTTTCCTGACTCTCCATCCTTCGTCGGTAACCTTTCCGTTAACTGTAGCTTCACGAAGTAATCTATCAGGAACACCTGCCAGTACATCTTGCTCCCTGTAAAACTTTCTGAAGTCTTTCCCTACTATCTCTTTTTGTTTGTAGCCTTTAATTCTTTCTGCACCCTTATTCCAATTTTGTATAATACCATTGCAATCAATCCTGATTATAGCATAGTCTTCTACTGCTTCAACCATATCCGAATAGTGCCCCTCATTCATGTGCAAGTCTGTTCTGATCTTTCGTATTTCGGTTATGTCATCGAATGTAGATATAACTGATTCTATTTTACCAGAAACAGCATCAAAGACAGGATCGCTATTTACTTTGATCCAGGCAATGTTACCATTGGACCTTTTGCGCCCCATTACAATATTTCTCTGAGGTGTCCCGGTATTTAATGTCACCATCGAGGGATGCTCTATAGCTGGAAATACTGATCTGTCTTCATAAATAGTATTCCAATCCCTGTCTGAATAAGTCATACCAATTATTTCTTCTGACTTAACTTCAAGAATTCTTTCCGCAGCTCTATTACAAAAGATGATTTTTCCTGACTCATCATGTTGAATGATACCAACAGTCAGGGTATTTATAAAAGTATGAAAGTCTATCGTTGGATTACTCCCTATCATAGTAATTCATAAATTCATCGGTTTGAGCAGCTAACCTTTGTATTGCTGTTCAAAATCGCAAAAAATAGTGATTGAATTTAAAATAATTAATTAATTTATACGCACTTACATAGGAAAAAATTCCCCTATTAAAAGAAATAACGACCCACTAAGTATATACACTTATTTTAACGAAAAGAAACTACTTTAAGGTCGGTAGCTGTTCTTTTTCTTACCAGTTTTTGGCAAATCCAGAAAATGATCATAACTCTTATGCCCCAACTCCTGGTTACCATCAGCCCCGTAGCAGACCTTTGAACTTGCCGTGCTCCTATGACAAGAATCAGCTCCAAACTGTACTACAAGTATTTACATTTACTCACTTTGTAAAACAAAACCCTTCTCAAATGAAAAGGCTGATCTTCATAACATGGTTAGGGCTGCTATCTTCCTTAGCATTCGCCCAAACCTTACCTGACTTTGATGCGATCAAACTCGAAACAAAGGAAGATTATAATTCAATAGCGGACAATGCAGCACTGCAGGCTGCGGATTTTCTTCTCACCACTCCGTTGGAAAAAGACAACATCAGCAGGCTGAGATCACTTCAATATATTATCAAGTGGATGTCCGGTACTCCTGATTATAACTTCACACTGAACGAACAGGCTACAAAATTCGCCAAAAAGAATGATGACCTTTTGGGTTTGTACATGGCTGCAATGACAAAGTATGTGTTAGAAAATAAAGCGGATGCAAAAGACCAGGATAAGGTTAAATTGAATGCCGTAAAGCTGATTATCGCATATGCAAAAGATGAAAAAAACAAGGTTAGGCTAAATGCAGAGTTAAAAAAGGCCATTGAAGCGGATGACAAAGGGAAACTCTCAGAATATTTGAATTGATGAAGGAGGTAAATTATTTGGTTACCATAACCTTCCGGTTCAGGTAATAATAAAACCTAAAAATGGGTTTTATACGAAATTCTTAAGGGTGAAGGCTTTTTTTAAACAACGATATTTCTCCACGGGAGAAGATACTACCACGGCTTTTGTAACATTGAATGATTACGCGGACGGCCTGAAAAAAACTCGTTTTACAAGAGATTTTTTAAGATCAAAATTAACCTACAGGAAAAGGTTATCTGTATTATAGCCTATAGATAGGAAGACAGAATAGCAAAATTTTGACCATCTTCATCCGTTCCTGCCAGACCTTTTACGCAAAAAACTATACCGGGCTGCCTGTCCGTAAAAACACCTATACCAAAACCTGCCCACAAGCACTATCTTGTCATTTCCCAAATCCCCACCCATCCATCCCCGCAAACATCTTCCGCACCTGTTGATGACAGGAAACCAACTTTTATCACCAACAATTACCTGCTATGACAACCCGGAATGTTGTACTGGCCCTATTGGCCCTCATCGCCATCACCATCGCTATCCTGCGAGCCTGTAGTTCAAAAACCATCACCGAATGCAGTTATAAATTTCCAGCCTACAACCCTAATCATCCTCCTCCTGCGGGGACGCCGGCATCAACGGTCTTTGCGCTGAGCCAGGAGTATCCGTCAGCCTATTCACCGGGTGCGCCCGGTCCCTGGACATCCATAAATTTTCAGACTAACCCGGCCGGCTATGCAACGGCTGTTTTAAATTATTGCCTGGAAGGCAATACATCCATTGATTTTAAAGTACAGAATAATACAGTTCGTAAATGGTACCACGCACCCTGGTTGCACTATGGAGAGAACGGGCGGGAATGGAGACATGGTCTGACAAGAGAGAGGAATTCAAGGCCTGGTGAATTACATCCCGGACAGACAGCGACAGCATTTTCATGGGCCGTAGGTTTCTACAATGAACCGGGTGGTTATACCATCGGGAAGGTTTGGCCCGATTGCGGTCAGAATATACCGGTGCCTTCGGCCAGCAATTTTCCTGAAGGGACGGTGGGCTTTAAACTTTTATTTAGCAGTGCAACAGATGCACAGGTTCCCTACCTGCGCAATTCATTAACATGGACAGCCAATACCGGTCCCATTAATGCAGCAGGTCTGAAACCCGGTGATCCGGGCTGGCAACCCCGGACCGATCATACCATGCGATTATTACAGGTGGACATCATTGTAAAGGATAATCGTTCCCCCATCGGTTGGGTATTTGGCACCTTCGTATATGACGGGTATGCCGCAGGAGCCACAGTCTGGGAAAGACTGACACCGGTTGGCCTGAGCTGGGGTAATGATCCGGGTGTGACCGCAATGATGAACAACAGCGGTGTTTTTATAAACCCCGGTCTTTCCCAGTCCTGGATCAATGCATCCCTGTTGCCGGCTGCGGGAGCCCCGGTTAATGCGGCGCGGGTCTATCACCTCGGATTAGGTGGCCGGCTAAATGGTCCGGTCGATAACTTAGTTTCTTCCTGTACCTCCTGTCACGGCAAAGCAGCAGTTCTCAAAGATCTGCAGCCTGATCCCATTGAGAATATTGGTCGCAATCCCCGGATGATTCCTTCAGGGGTAACCGTACCATCTGACATGACATCTCCCAAATTCAATGATTTCTTTGGTACGAATATCCCGGCCGGAAGCGGCGACATCACATACAACTGTTATATCAGCGGATTGAATAATCCCTGTGGCGGTGCGAATCCATCGTATGTATTTACGAAGACAGATTACTCGTTACAATTAGCGGTAGGTATTGAAAATTATTTCAGCTCGGTACAGGAAAGAGCCAGGGACTACTTACAACAACAGGCGGAGACAAAACGGCAATAAAATAGCCGGGTGTCTGCCCGGCTGGTAAGATAAGGTAATGGTCAGGCTACTGTTATCAATTATATTCTGTTAGAAGTAACAAACATAGGATCGTGGGCTGGCAATAACAACCGTGTTAATACGGAGTCGACCCGGCTATACAACCGGGTAAGAAGAACTCCTCCGATCCTGCTACTATAAAAACTGAACAAATTCCCGGTTAAGGCTTAGAGTATTTTTTAACCATTAAACCATTTTCAACATGAACAAGCCAAACAACATGGCCAATGCAGCAACTGCATTTCAATCAAAGTTCCTGCCGGCGCAGGAAGCAAGAGTCGCTTACATCCGCGATTTTCTGGTCCCCCACAAATTATTCCTTCCCTGCCAGCTCAAATTGCTGATCGTAACAGATGCCTCGGGCAGTTTCGATACAACAGCTTCCTTTGGGCTGGGGCATTTTCTAAAGGTCTTCACGTACAGTGCGGACAATATCGCTACGGACAACCCGGCCTCCTGGGTACGTTTCACCGTTAAAACAGCACACCGGGGTACAGGTGCAGCAGACTTCTCCAACTTCAAATTTGATACTCACGATCTGTCGCAGTATGACCAGATTTGGTTGTTCGGGGTGGCAACAGGATCCCCGGCTCTCTCTGACAAAGAACTAAAAGCAATTGCACAGTTCATGAACGAAGGAGGCGGCATTTTTGCCACGGGTGATCATGAGGATCTCGGCGTAACGCTTTGCGGCCGCCTGCCCCGGGTACGCTGCATGAGAAGATGGTGGTTCTCGTCCCCCGACCCCCTCGGTTCCCCGCCTGCACCGCCATCCACGGGCAGCAACCATAACACGATTACCGACAATCCTGCAACGGCCATCAATGAAACGGGTATCTTCAATTTCCAGTCCGATAATTACCCGCAAAACATAGCACCCCGTTACCGCAGGGTCTGGTCCGGGATGCCTTTACGGTGGAGAGTATTTCCACACCCGGTCTTATGCGGACCTAACGGCCTGATCAAAGTAATGCCTGATCATATGCATGAAGGCCGGTGTGATATTTACAATGACTTTGGACGAACCTTAAATTTTGATGGATATTCTTTTAAAGAGTTCCCAAACAAAACCGGCACATCGGTACAGGAAATCCCGAAGGTCATCGCCGATTCGATCAACCAGCTCACCAATTTACAATTTGAGTCGATCTCAGTATATGATGGTCACAATACCGACAAAGCCGGAAGAATTCTCTGCGATGCGACCTGGCATCATTTCTTCAACATCAATTTAGTGGGTTTTGAAGCATCAAGGTTAAGAGTGCGGGCTGGTACCGGGACCGCCGAAGATACCCGTTCCGAAAAAGATTACGTGAACATACGGGCTTACTTCAGGAACATCGCGTATTGGATATCCCGCCGTGCTGATCAGGATTGTATGCGAAAAAAAGGCTACCACCTGGTCCTACATGATTTTGATTTCAAGATTGCCTATAAACCTTTGTCACAGGTAAAAGACAGGCTGGCTTATTACTTCTATTGGGGAGAACTGGCTAAAGACAGCCTCAACCAGTTTGCCCCGCAATGCCAGTGGTACGAATGGATTATCTGGATATTGAAAGATGACTATCTCATCAGGAGATTAAGGCCAATCGATGATATCACAGAAGAGCTCCCGGACTATGAAAAAATTCTCGATCTCGGTAAAATCCATACGATACTGCTGGGAAAAGCGATGTACAATCTTTATGAATACATAGACCAGCAAAAAGAGTTCAGCGAAAAAACCTACCAGAAATTTGATAAAATTGTTTTGGAGGGACAGCAGGAAATACTCAGTGAAATTATGAACGAAATGAATAAAGAGTTAAAAGCAATGCAAAAACAATTGAAAGCCTGATCGGCAAAAGGGACATTCAGTTGTCCCTTTTTTATACAGCTAACATTATATAGCAAAGGAGTCTGCCGTATCCTCACGCCGCATCCGGGCTTCCTCCTCCCCCATCATCAGTAACAGCAGAAGCCGTCAATACGGTAAACACAGCTTCGCTGCCTGCCTTGCGTAATTTGGGCCGGCTGGCCTTCAAGGATTTGGCCATCTTCACCTGCTCCGGGTTGATTGCTTCATGAATTACCCGGCTGATTGAACTGTTAACCTCTGCATCGCTGAACCTGCTTTTGAACTTTGCTTTCAGGGTACGCTTCAGGAAATTAGTAACTGGCGCTGCATACAGCAGGCCCGCGATAGTAACCGGGTCAAGTGCACAGTTCTTATTCCAGAGTAACGAGAGCCCTTTATTGCTTACAGCATCTTTGTGCAGGTATTGCAATAATTCAACACTGGGTTTGAGTTGCGAAGGATCAGAAAGATCGAAGGAGAATACCTTCCTCGATTCGATGGGTTTATTGAAGAGTATCCTGTAAAATTCAAAACACTTGCCGTTGGTCAGCAATGCCCATTCGATCCCTTCATTCGCACCGTAGTTGATCGCCTGCCGTAAGTGTTTATCCGAAAGAGCAAAGGACAAGGCCTTCACTTCCACGAGGAATTGTCTCACGCCCTTCGTTTGGATTACATAATCGGCATAAGTGCCCCGGATCATGTATTCGGTTTTCACTTCTTCGATTGGTAAATAGCTCAGCACTTCTGTCAGGAAAGAATTGATCATTAACCGGGTGCCCGATTCATCGAGTTCCGTCATATTGGAAGGCAAAAACTTTTTTACATACAACTTTACAGCCTGTTGCAACTTCGTTCTTTTGTGGGTGGGTAACATATGAGATAGTTTAAAATTAGTTCTCCGTACTAAATTATAAATTACTGATTGCCCACCTATCCGTGGAAATACGGAGATAAACAAATACCGCAGGATGTTACCTTAGTAAATCATTATCATGTGTAAAAACCTGCGGGAAATGTGGCTGCAAATCCGGGCAATGATACCTTTGGCAAAAAAGTATTAGGATGGTTCATTCAAATGTTGGATAGCAAATTAGGGGCCCGATGCCGCCTTTTTGCAGGAGGATACAGGACAGCCAAATTTACATACTGTAGTAATTCCGGCAGGTTGATAAGCAGGGATACCCCCTTCCAGGTAATAGCAGATTTCCCATGGGACAATTACCTTAGAACGAACCCTGAAAAATTGTTATTTTATCAAGGAAGTCGGTTACAGTAATATACGGTAAGCGAAGTGTATTTCGTAAATACATGCAGTTGTTTGTAACCAAAACCTCATCATATGAAAAAAGCAACAGCTTTAATTAAATTGTTCTTTTTCCTTTCAATAAACATGGCCTTATTGGAGGGCTGTAAAAAAGAAATCAAAGAACAGACTGACCTGATTGACTATTACCAGCTAAAATTAAAAGACCAGCCTGCCCGAACCACACAAGTGGTCAATCTTCGTGGTAAAGGATATTATGGAGACATCAATGGCAACAGAATCACCCTGGACCAGGGAAACGGAAATACGGCGGAAGCTACTTCCTGCCCCGGCCCGGGAGATTCAGAGTTTGTCAACGACCTGGTTTCGATCACCACCGAATACACCTGCAACGTAGGATACCGGTTTTTAGTGACCTACAGGCTAACTTCAGAGTTCTATCCACAGTTGACCAATGGCGGTAGTTTATTTAGCAGGGGACGCATTAAATTATTAAATGGCGGTACACAGGTCTATATTACGCCAACCACGACAATAAACCCGGTTTTAACAATACAGAATAATGGAGTCGTTTATCTGAATTCGAATGGAGATGATATGAATGAATTCATCATCACCTACCGTTCAGAGATAGTAAGTGAGGCCACTTTCAACTCAGCAACAGCCATTCAATGCAATCTTACCTGCTATACGGATTGCACTAATTATGCAACATTGAATATTTCATTTTCCTCCAATCAGTCGATTCCCGTCTCGCAACAAACTTCATCGCCCTGTTTAAGAATTGACAAAGTTTGGTTTAACCCAAGCGGAGGAGGTACCCCGGCAAATCTCGCAGGTTGTGACCCGGTGGGTTCTGGATGCTTTCCCTGGGGATATGTTTACCCTGAGAAGCAAGAGATTGAATTTAAAAATGGAAGCAACGTCTGGAAAAAATTTTATTTGCATATTAATGGATTGGGGCAACCCGGCGTAGAGACAGGACTGATTAATTTCACTGATGTATGGTATATTGATGTCTCGCTCAGTCAGTCTAATAATGGCCTGGTGCCGGGCAATGTACAGGTGAGGTACAGGAATAGGCAGATAACAAACGGGTTAAACGGCGGCCCTTGTGTGACACAACCGGACGGGACATATGTAACTGAAACATGGTATATCAATTAACATTAAACAACAGGAACAGGATGGATTTCATCCTGTTCCTGAATTTCCTGTGAAGCATTTTTTCCCCATACTCCTGTTGCTATTTTACGCTGCCGTAAAAGCCCAGCCGGGTTGTATAGATTCTTCCATGCATGAAAGATATTCTACCCTGTTGCCTTTCTCGGATTCGGTAATGCTGCACAAACAAGTCAGGGCACAGGACGGTGGAGTAATTATGATTGGACACCTGAAAGCGGTAACAGCAAATGGCAATGCCATAGTTATAAGGACCAATAACAGTGGGACTATACGATGGTCTAAAAAAATGACCAGTAATCCTTTTTCGGGCAACATCGCCATAGAAACCATAGAAGAAGCTAACAATGGGAATATCCATATCCTGGCCAGGTATAATAATGGAGTTTATGATGGCAGCCCCCCGTTTCATCTGTTGGTACTGTCTCCTGCCGGCGATATGATCAATCAAAAGAGATTTGGCTTTTCCAATAGTCCGGGCCTCAATAATAAAGTGATCAGAACTTCTTTGATCTTGAAAAAAGGAAATGACAGTTTATTGTATATACTGTCCGGGCAAATTAATGCGTTTACCGAAAACCAGCTTTTCCTGGTAACGGCTGATCAGTCAGGCAATATGAGTTCATCAGTAATACTCAATGCGCTACCATCCGGCGGATGGAATTTTCCGGTATTCCGAAAGGGCAGTTTGAATGGGGATCAACTCACCCTGTATGGCAGTTCAGATTTCATAGGTCAGTGTGTGAACGGCTCATCCAATGGGCTGGCCTTTTTCATGATCAAAATAGATATCAGCAGCCGGTCCGTTATCGTTAAAAAGGCTTATTGTGCACCTGCTAATGCTGCCCCCGGCATTCCCTACCAGGCTCCAAGGGATTTCTTCAGTACAGAAGCATATGATAATACATTTTTACTGACCAACGGGAATATCATTATGACGAAGGCATATAATGGAATTGAATCAGGTCCCGCTGGTAGTACGAACAGGCTATTCAGTATTTCTGAATTTGACGCTGCCTTCAACCACCTGCACAGTGAATACCTGGTTACCGGAAATAGTATGCGGGACAAAACGATACAGGAGCTATTTATTGACAGCATGGGCACCAGGCACTTCAGCTGCTATGATTACGAGACCAAAAATGTTTATTATGCACTGGCAGATGCAACTAATGCCCTTTTTTTACAAAAAAAAATTCCACTGCCTTCTTCCAAGCAGTATACTGATTTTACCAGGAATAGCATGGCAGATAGCAAATACCTTGTCAATTTTTCTGTTCTTTCCTATGATAACAATGCGACCCATCTTGATAAATTTAAGATCCTCGCCAGTGATACAGCTGAGCTTTGCTTTGGAACAGATACATCAATGCTGAACTTTATACCGGCACAGGTATCTCCCATTAACTGGCAAGCTCAATTTTCGGGAGGGGCGGGAGTATTGGAAGAAATGCCCATTAATTTTTTCATGGCATCCTATCCGTTGCAGAGGTCTGTAGTATGTAATATAGTGAGCAGGTGTGACAGTATAAAACTAACCACCCCCGGTACGGTTTGTGATATTTCCAATCCTGTAATGATTACAGCACATAAAAATTCGCTATGCAAAGGCAAAGTGCTTTTCACGTTTGATACATCACAGGTACTTGCATACAGACAGGTCAATGACACCACGCTCAGCCTGACCTTTAACAAAAGCTGCAGGCTGAAAATAATGGCGCAGCCGTCCGCCTGTGACCAATTGAAGGACTCGGCAGAATTAATAGTAAGTATCCCGGCTTCACCAGTAGACTTAGGAGAGGATATAATAAATTGCCCCGGCAGGACTTATTTATTAAATGCCGCAAATCCTGCATTCCGATCATATCAATGGCAGGACGGCAGCACAGACAGTATCTATCTCGCAACAAACAGCGGGACCTATTTTGTAACGGCAACGGATTATTGCAACCGGATTTACAGCGATACAATTATAATCGCAGCGCAAAATTTCAATTTAAATTTAGGAAAGGATAGTACCATTTGCCGGTATGGAGAAATGATACTGAATGCACCGGCGGGTTATTTAAATTATACCTGGGAACCGGCATCGCTCATTACTGCGATCAATCCATGGAAAGTACTGGTTAACCCGGAAACAAATACAACCTTTACATTGCAAGCCGAAATTTTTGCAGGTTGCTTCCTCCGTGATACAATAAATATCTCCGTCAAGAACTGTCCGGAATACATCCGCTTCCCCAACAGTTTTACACCTAACGGAGATGGGAACAATGACAGTTTCAGGCCATTGCTGGGTGGTGCGCTCGAAAACTATGAACTGGTAATTTACAACCGCACGGGACAAATCGTTTTCAGAACAACCAGCCGGGCAGAAGGATGGTCCGGGCGATTCAGGGGTACTGTCCAGGACATGGCAGTTTATGTGTGGATATGCCGGTACAAATTTTATAATAAGCAGGAGAATTTCCTTAAAGGAACGGTAACCCTGGTCAGGTAGTGACTATAAAGCAGCGATTCAACGAACCGGCAACGCTGCAATCACTCTCAAAAAAACCTGTTTTACCATCAGCAGATTTTTTCCGATGACCGACTCACTTCATACTTTCCGGCTAACTCCATCCTGTTTCTATAAGGGGCCGAACAGTTTATTCGCATGTCAAAGCTGACACGGACACTCAGAAGGACAAAAGTGTCTTTAAAAATCCATCCCATCTTAAATCCCATAGTCGCCGCTTTGCGAAGTCTCTCTATGTGTTTCATTACTCCGTTATTGGTAAGTGGGTTTGACTTCTCCAACTGTTCCGTAGTGCGGAGAAACAGGTCAAATTGCGTTATGAACTGATAATTGAGTTCGGACAAATGAATATCATCCGTTCTGTAGCGTTCCTTCAGAAACCTCCGGACATACTTTTCAGTAGCAGCATAATTCTTTAAAGTACCCCACTTCAACACCTCCTTTGAGTTAAGAGTGTGATACTCGAACAGGGACAAAAGCGAATTCGTCACTTTGTCCTCGCCTGTATAAAGGCGTTTGATCGACTCGGCAGTGATGTAGCTGTTCTGTGTTTTTAGTTTGTAGTAACATTCTGTCAGCTTGAACCGGATTTCTCCCGGGTGAGGATTAATTCGGTTCATCAGTTCACGGGAACCGGTTGCACTGTTTTTGGGAGTTCCAGCATTTGGGATCAATAGCCCACTCGACTGGCAACTCCGCCCGTTTCTTGTCATAGGAAATTCTTGCGTAAATGCCGGCATCCGATGAATTCGCAATTGTGTGGCGGAGTATAAACCGCACACTGAAGGTCTTTGTACTTTCCATCACTCTTTTTTGGGTTAGAAAATCACGATCCTCAGTACAATTCGCCTAATAATCAATCCAAAAATAGTGAGCGGTGAAGGTAAATTTCACTCACCAGCTTCATTCACCTGACGGATGAATTGGTTTGTATTCAATTCACCTGGTTTGGGGATAAAAAAGCCGCAGATCAATGATCTGCGGCCATTTGTACTTTCAATGAGAAAGTCATTGTCGGGATGACTGGATTCGAACCAGCGACCCCTACGTCCCGAACGTAGTGCGCTACCGGGCTGCGCTACATCCCGTGATAACAACTACAAAAATAAAAAAGACTTCTGATTTCTCAGAAGTCTTTTCTTAAAGTCGGGACGACTAGATTCGAACTAGCGACCCCTTGCACCCCATGCAAGTGCGCTACCGGGCTGCGCTACGTCCCGAACAATAACGGGACAGCAAAAGTAAGGTTTTTTAGTATTTTTCAGTACCACAAACAACCTTTATCTTCGCTCCTTAATGAAAATACTCATTAAGCAAGCCAGCATCGTTGATCCCTCCTCTCCTTTTATCGGGCAAACAGCCGATATTTTTATTGAAAACGGAATAATTACCAGGATTGGTAATTCACTTACTGAGAAGGCAGATAAAGAAATTGTTGTGCCGGGGCTCCATGTCTCCCCGGGATGGGTGGATGTCTTTGCCAATTTTGCAGATCCGGGCTACGAATTCAAGGAAACACTGGAAACCGGGGCCGCTGCAGCCGCTGCCGGCGGATATACCGATGTTTTTGTTATTCCCAATACCAACCCCTGTATCCACAGCAAATCGAATGTTGAGTACATCGTTCAGAAAAGTAAATCGCTTACTGTTAATATTCATCCCATCGGCGCCATTACCAAGAATACCGAGGGTAAAGAACTGGCAGAGATGTATGATATGAAAGCCAGCGGTGCGGTTGCCTTCAGCGACGGTATTAACAGCGTGCAGTCAGCAGGATTACTGGTAAAGGCCCTGCAATACATCAAACCCTTTAACGGT
Organism: Chitinophagaceae bacterium UBA4411; assembly: GCA_002400415.1. Classification (GTDB taxonomy): domain Bacteria; phylum Bacteroidota; class Bacteroidia; order Chitinophagales; family Chitinophagaceae; genus CADEDV01. The sequence continues at coordinate 88,996 of DGQP01000004.1, read as the reverse complement.
ATACTGATCCAGGTGCCCGATGATAAAAGCATCAACCCGCATGGACTGATGAATGAGGGTATTGTTTCCACCCAACTGGGCTTACCGGGCAAACCGGCCATGGCCGAAGAACTGATCGTGGCAAGAGATATCAAACTGGCCCGCTATGCTGATTCTAAATTGCATTTCACAGCCGTAAGTTCTAAAAAATCACTTGAGTATATTAAAAGAGGAAAAGACAGCGGTGCTGCTGTCAGCTGTTCCGTCACCCCTTACCATCTTTTCTTCTGTGATGAAGACCTGCAGGACTATGATTCTAACCTGAAAGTAAACCCGCCTCTCCGGACAAAAGAAGACCGTGCTATATTGCGCAAAGCCATCCTTGACGGAACCGTGGATTGCATCGCCACCCATCACCTGCCGCATGAATACGACAGTAAGGTGCTGGAATTTGAATATGCTAAATACGGAATGACCGGCCTCGAAACCGCCTATGCCGTATTGAACACCGCCGTACCAGGTACCCCTGCTATAAAATGGGTTGAACTATTATCTGTCAATCCCCGTAAATTATTTGCCCTTGAACTGGCAACGGTTAAAGAAGGAAATAAAGCTTCGCTTACTTTATTTGAGCCCTCAAAGAAATGGACTGTTACAGAAAAAGACCTCCGGTCAAAATCAAAGAACTCTCCTTTTATCGGGAAAGAACTGACCGGGAAAGTAGCAGGCATTATTAACGGCGATAATATTGTTTTGAATTAACATTTCTGACATTATGTTTCAAAAAATCACACCCGCTATAAAAGGATTAATTACAGGCTTTGTATTAATAGCTACCGGTTTGCTTATGGAGTATACAAAGCAACATGAAAATAAAGTCATTCAATTCCTGCCGCCTCTATTGTACGCATCAGGCATAGCCTGGACATTATTGGCTTATAAAAGATCCCCGGATTTTACCGGTAAATTCGGAGATTCATTCGGCCAGGGTTTTCGTTGTTTTATTGTTGTCACATTAATAATGGTTGGCTTCACTTTCATCTATATTAAAATGCACCCGGAATTACCTGACTTGGAAGCTAAAGCTACCCGTGAATATCTGATGAAAGAAAAACAAAATCTGCCAGCTGAAATTGAGGAAAAAGCATTGCAGGCTAAAAAACAATATACTACCAGCAGGGTTTCTCTGTCTGTTTTCGGATATTTGATTATGGGTTCTGTTTTTACCGCTATAGGTTCAGTATTATTAACCCGAAGAAAATTTTAGAATGGACATATCCCTTGTCATACCCTTGCTGGATGAAGCTGAATCATTACCCGAACTGTCTGCCTGGATAGAAAAGGTGATGAAAGAACATAATTACTCCTACGAAGTGATCTTTATTGATGACGGGAGCACGGATAATTCCTGGGAAGTGATCAATCAACTTCGTTCCGGGAACAGCAATATCAAAGGCATCAAGTTCCAGCGCAACTATGGCAAATCAGCGGCACTGAATGAAGGTTTTAAAGCAGCACAGGGCGATGTGGTGATTACCATGGACGCTGATATGCAGGACAGTCCCGATGAAATACCGGAACTGAGAAGAATGATCATCGAAGATAAATTTGACCTCGTGAGTGGCTGGAAAAAGAAACGCTACGACAGCACATTAGCAAAAAATATCCCTTCCAAATTCTTCAATGCGGTAACAAGAAGTGCATCCGGCATTAAACTGCACGATTTTAATTGCGGCCTGAAAGCTTATCGTAACAAAGTGGTGAAGAGTGTGGAAGTATATGGTGAAATGCACCGTTATATTCCTGTACTCGCCAAATGGTCAGGCTTCCGGAAGATCGGTGAAAAAGTAGTAGAGCACCGGAAAAGAAAATTCGGTACTTCCAAGTTTGGCATGCGGCGTTTTGTCAACGGTTTCCTTGATTTATTGTCCATCAGCTTTGTGGGCAAATTTTCCAAAAAGCCCATGCACTTTTTTGGTTTATGGGGCTCTTTATTTTTTTTAATCGGTTTGGGATTTTCTGTGTACCTCGTCATCTCGAAGATCATTGACTTTGAATACCCGATCACCAACCGCCCCGGTTTCTATATTGCACTCACCTCGCTGATTGTGGGGGTGCAATTATTTCTAGCCGGGTTTCTCGGCGAGCTCATCAGCCGTAATGCACCCGGAAGAAACTCCTACCTGATAGAAGAAAAAACAGGCTTATAATGGCAAAGGTCGTTATCATCGGTCCTGCTCACCCGTTACGGGGAGGTCTTGCCACTTTTAACCAGCGGCTGGCCAAAGAATTCAATGAGCGGGGAGATGATTGTTCGATCTGCTCCTTTTCCTTGCAGTATCCTTCTTTTTTATTCCCGGGAAAGACCCAGTTTACTGATGAACCCGCTCCGGCTGGAATAAAAATCAATACTGTTATCAACTCCATCAACCCCTTCAACTGGATAAAGATTGGCAACCGGTTGAAAAAAGAACGACCTGATCTCATCATTGTCCGTTTCTGGCTGCCTTTTATGGGGCCGGCACTCGGAACTATATTAAGAAGAGTTAAAAAAAATAAGCATACCAGGGTCGTTTGCATAGCGGATAATGTGATCCCGCATGAGAAAAGGCCCGGCGACAAACCCTTTACCAGCTACTTCTTAAAGAGCTGTGATGCTTTTGTGACCATGAGTGAAAAAGTGATGAGTGACCTGCGTTTGTTTGAAAAAGATAAACCCGCCAAGTTAGTCTCCCACCCGCTCTATGATAATTTCGGGGCCATTCTTTCCAAACAGGAAGCCCGGAACCATCTTGGATTACCTGCCACTGAAAAGATTATTTTATTTTTTGGATTTATACGCCGGTACAAAGGGCTTGATCTTTTACTGGAAGCCATGTCCATATTAAAAAATTCAGCACATCCAGCATCAGATATTAAACTCCTTGTGGCGGGCGAATTTTATGAAGATGAAAAACCCTACCGGGAACAAATCGAAAAATTACAGCTTGTCGATTCGCTGATCCTGAAAACAGACTTTATTCCGGACAGCGAAGTAAAATATTATCTCTGTGCGGCTGATGCGGTGATACAACCCTACCGCAATGCCACCCAGAGTGGCGTTACCCCCCTTGCCTATCATTTTGAAAAGCCGATGCTGGTGACCAATGTTGGCGGCCTGCCGTCACTTGTTCCTCACGAAAAAGTGGGGCTGGTGGTGGAACCCAACCCGGCGGCCATTGCAGAAGGCATTCTCCGTTTCTACCAATTAGGTGAAGATTATTTTATTCCGCATCTTCGCAGCGAAAAAGAAAAATACAGCTGGGCCAGCCTGGTACAGGCGATTACGAAATTAGCTGATGCGGTTACTGAACGATGAAATGTGCGACGCAACAGCCGATGATAGCAGTACTTCAGCCGGGTAAATAAAATCAGCTGCATAACAACAATCAGGGTAATCAAAGGTCAATGATCTACAGAAGTAAAGCTCCCTTGCGGATTGGTTTAGCCGGCGGCGGCACAGACGTCAGTCCTTACAGCGATATGTATGGCGGTGCAATACTGAATGCTACTATTTCTTTATATGCCAATGCCACCATTGAACCGCTGAATGAAAACACGATCATCCTTGAAGCGATTGACAGGAATGAGACCCAGCAGTTCGGCTGGGCACACCAGCTCCCCATTGACGGTCATTTAGACCTGCTGAAAGGTGTGTACAACCGTATCCAAAAAGATTATGGTATCAAAGAACAGGGGTTTCGCTTGTCCACTTTCGCAGATGCACCAGCCGGTTCAGGATTGGGCACCTCTTCCACTTTAGTGGTGGCCATCATCGGTGCTTTTACAGAAATGTTGCGTTTGCCATTAGGGGAATATGATATGGCACATTACGCCTACGAGATCGAAAGAAAAGACCTGGACCTGGCCGGTGGTAAACAGGATCAGTATGCGGCTACTTTCGGCGGTGTCAACTTCATGGAATTTTATGGTGATGATAAAGTGATCGTGAACCCGCTGCGGGTGAAACAGCAGCATTTGTTTGAACTTGAAAATAATTTATTACTTTATTATACATCCACCAGCCGTGAATCGGCAGAGATCATTAAAAAACAAACCAGAAACGTTACCGATAAAAAGGAAAAATCAATTGATGCCATGCATCACCTGAAAGAGCAGGCGCAAATGATGAAAGAAGCCCTGCTGAAAGGGAAGCTGAATGAATTTGGAGATATCCTTGATTTCGGTTTCCGGCAAAAAAGACAAATGGCAGAAGGCATCAGCAACCCCCTGATGGAAGAAATTTATGAAACTGCAAAAAAGGCCGGGGCGACAGGCGGTAAAATATCCGGGGCCGGTGGTGGTGGCTTCATGATCTTCTATTGTCCCATAAATACAAAATACAAAGTGCTGCAAAGCCTGGAGAAATTTGGCGGCAGGCACCGCAGTTACCAGTTCACCGAGCACGGATTAAAGACCTGGACGATATAACAGCTTCATTCCTTTCCCGGATATCAATAACTTTGAAAAATCATTTAAACCCAGACCATGGAAAAGATCAAAGATATTATACAGGCCTCCATAGACACCAAGCAACAGGTTTTAGCGAATGACGAACTGCTGGCAACTATTGAAAAAATTGTTGATGCAATTACCGGTGCTTTTAAAAACGGGAACAGGGTATATTTCTGTGGCAATGGCGGCAGTGCTGCCGATGCGCAACATCTCGCTGCTGAATTTTCTGGCCGTTTTTATACCGACCGTAAAGCATTGCCTGCTGAAGCCCTGCATTGCAATACTTCTTATATCACTGCAGTAGCCAATGATTACAGTTATGATGTGGTCTATGCCCGGATGATCGACGGTATCGGCCAGGCAGGTGATGTATTGGTTGGTTTATCCACTTCTGGTAATTCACTCAATATTATCAAGGCCTTTGAAGTGGCCCGTGAAAAAAAGATGATCACGGTTGGCTTTACCGGCCTCACCGGCGGGCAGATGAAATCATTGAGTGACTTTCTCATCAACATTCCTTCCACCGATACACCACGGATACAGGAGAGCCATATCCTGGTGGGGCATATTGTTTGCCAGCTCGTAGAGGAAAAATATTTTGGTTAAGCATTATCATGAAAAATAAGCTGAACCTGGATAAAACAATTGAGGAACTCGAAAAGGATGTCTGGAAAGAAATTGACTACCCATCCAACCTTGTCAGAACTATTTATTTACTAAGGAAAAAACCATTAAAGGCGTTTACAGTTGAAGATTTGAGAATTTGTATCGGTCAAAACACAGGGCTTCAATTCCTGGTACCTTTAGCCATCGAACAATTGGAAAAGAATATTCTATTGGAAGGAAATTATTATCCGGGAGACTTACTAAAAAACTTACTTGGTTCAGAAAGAGAGTTTTGGAAAGAGAATAAGAACTATTGGAAGAAAGTAAAGGAAATTTATCTCAGGAATAAAGAACTGCTTGACTCAGACAATAGTTACAGGCAGATCAGAAATAGTTTTGAACAGTTTGAATCCATCAATTAATGAGCAGCCTTAAACAAGCAATTATTCTGGCAGGAGGTCTTGGCACAAGATTAAGAGAAGCCGTTCCTGATCTCCCCAAGTGCATGGCACCGGTGGCAGGAAGACCTTTTTTATTTCATGTCATCAACCACCTGAGAAGACAAGGCATCACTGATTTTATTTTTTCGCTGGGTTATAAACATGAATCCATTGAAGAATACCTGCATGCGCATTTTGCAACGCTTCGCTACCAGGTGGTGATCGAAGAAGAGCCTTTAGGAACAGGTGGTGCCATCCAGTTAGCCTGCGACAAAGCCACTGAGAAAAATGTAGTGATCGCCAACGGTGATACCTTATTCAATATTGACCTGCATACCGCTTCGCATTTCCATGTACATAATAATGCAGAATGCACCTTACTATTGAAACCCATGCAGAAATTCGACCGCTATGGTGTGGTGGAATTAGATGCGGATCATCTTGTCAGCAGTTTTAAAGAAAAACAGTTTTATGAAACCGGCACAATCAACGGCGGTTTGTACCTGCTGAATGTTTCTAAATTCCTGGAGGAAGAATTTCCTGCGAGGTTCTCCTTTGAGAAGGATTACCTGGAAAAATATTATAACAGCCGCCGTATTTACGGGCAGGTACAGGATGAGTATTTTATTGATATTGGCATTCCTGAAGATTTTAACCGGGCCCAAACAGAATTGCAACCGGCCGCATTGGATCTTCAGCAGATCGATAAAAGCTGGACCTTATTCCTTGACCGGGACGGGGTGATCAATATTGACAAGGAGGGCAGTTATATTTTTTCGGTGGATGAATTTGTATTCAGCACCGGCGCACCGGCACTCTTCAAAAAACTCGCAGAGAAGTTTCACCGGATCATTATCGTTACCAACCAGCGGGGAGTGGGCCGTGAGCTCATGACAGAGGAAGCTCTTACTTCAATTCACCGGCATATGACTCTTCAAATTGAAGCTGCCGGAGGCAGGATCGATGCTATTTATTATTGCACATCCCTTCACAACACGCACCCGGAACGAAAACCCAACCCCGGTATGGCAGTAAGAGCCAAACTGAATTTCCCGGAGATTGATTTCAGCAAATCTATCATGGTGGGCAATAACCTGAGTGATATGCATTTTGGACGCAATGCCGGTATACACACGATTTTTGTAAAGACCACCCGCCCTCACCAGCAGCTACCCCACCCCGATATTGACCTTGCTTTCAACGGGCTGGAGGATTTTGTCAAAGCTTTATAAGAAGATATAAAATTTTACAACCCTTTTGCCGTTATCGGCATCTGGATTAAAGCCTATTTTTGGATAACTAAACAGTCAAACCCATTTTGGTAAAAAAAACAATAACCGGAACGATCTTTTCCTGCCTGCTGACAATACTTTTGTCTCAGTCGTCTTTTTCGCAGGTCATCACACCCGACGACCTGAAAAAACTAAGGGTAAAGGAAGATACGCTCAGGGATTATGCACAATACATGATCACCGATAGTTTGCCGGAGGACCGGATGATCTCCGACAGCATCTTTACCAAAACGCTGGTCAGGGCCTTGCAAATAAAAAACTCGTTCTATTATCCTTTCGATTCTGTTTTTGGTATTTCAAAATTATATGCCCCGGATACTTCCTTCCGCATCTTTACCTGGAACCTGGAATTTGATGACTATTATTCCCGCCAGAAAGGCGCTATACAATTTCGGACAAAAGATGGGTCCTTAAAACTGATACCACTGCGGGATAATTCGGAATTCACGGCCAATGCAGATGATTCTGTTCGTTCCGCCCGCAACTGGATCGGAGCCATTTATTATAATATCATTAAAACCCAGCACAAGGGTAAAAACTATTATACCTTATTCGGCCTGGATTTTAGTGGTGTTAACACCCAGAAGAAATGGATCGAAGTAATGTATTTTAACGTAAAGAACGAACCCGTATTCGGCGGCCCTTTCTTTACGTATGAGCAGGACAGCATTCCCCAACCACCAAAATACCGGATGAGTCTGGAGTTTAAAAAAGGAACAAGGGTTCTCGCCAATTATATACCTGATCTGGATATGATACTGGTGGACCACCTCATATCAGAAACCGATCAGCCCGAATTATCTTTTACTATGGTACCCGATGGAGATAATGAGGGGTATAAATGGGAAAACGGGAAATGGGTGCATATTGATAAAGTCTTCACCTTTAAACTGCAGGACGGACAAGCCCCGGTTGGAGATCCCCTGATGGACAGCCGTGGCAATAAGAATGAATTCAAGTTGCAGGAAAAATCGGATAGGAACACAGACAAGAACAAACAAAAACCGAAGGATAATAAGTTGCCCCTTAATTACGATAACTGATAACAAAAAGGCATCAATGGATTGATGCCTTTTAATTTTTTTATACCGCTTCTGCTTAATCGTCCAGCTTCAGTACAGCTAAAAAAGCTTCCTGCGGCACTTCCACATTACCAATCTGGCGCATCCGCTTCTTACCTTCTTTCTGCTTCTCCAGTAATTTACGCTTACGGCTGATATCACCACCATAACATTTGGCAGTCACATCCTTCCGCATGGCCGAAATATTTTCACGGGCAACCACTTTAGCGCCAATGGCCGCCTGTATAGCGATCTGGAATTGCTGCCTCGGCAACAACTCCTTTAATTTTTCGCAAAGCTTTCTTCCAAAATCCTGTGCACGGCCCCGGTGGATCAATGCGCTCAAGGCGTCCACTTTGTCGCTGTTCAGGAGGATGTCCATTTTCACGATATCACTGTCACGGTAGCCAATCGGGTGGTAATCAAATGAGGCATATCCCCGGGTTTGGGATTTTAATTTATCGTAAAAATCAAAAACAATCTCGGTCAACGGCATTTCAAAGATCAGCTCCACCCGGGTTTGTGTCAGGTAACTTTGGTTCACCAGAATACCCCGCTTGCCCAAACACAGGGTCATGATGTTGCCAATATATTCCGGCTTAGTAATGATCTGTGCTTTGATGAACGGTTCTTCGATTCTCTCCGTTTTTACCGGGTCCGGGAACTCCGTTGGGTTATTTACAATAATCTTTTCCCCTTTCGTGGTGTAAGCGATAAAGCTCACGTTGGGCACGGTGGTGATCACTGTTTGATCGAACTCTCTTTCCAGTCTTTCCTGGATGATTTCCATATGCAGCATACCCAGGAAACCGCAACGGAAACCAAAACCCAATGCCTGTGATGTTTCCAGCTCATACGTAAGCGAAGCATCATTCAGCTGGAGTTTATCCATGCAATCCCTTAGTTCCTCAAACTCATCCGTATTGACCGGGAAAATGCCCGCGAATACCATCGGTTTCACCTCTTCAAAACCCTTAATTGCCTCAACAGTTGGATTAGCTGCCAGTGTAATGGTATCACCCACTTTCACTTCTTTCGCATTCTTGATACCGGTAATGATATAACCAACATCTCCGCAATTCACTTCTTTCTTTTCTGTCATCTTCAGTTTCAAAATACCCACTTCATCTGCTTCATACTCCTGGTCTGTACTTACAAACTTTACTTTATCACCTTTTTTGATCGAGCCATTCAGTATCCGGTAATATACAATGATACCCCGGAACGAATTGAACACACTGTCAAAAATCAATGCCTGCAGCGGTGCGGCAGGATCGCCTGCCGGCGCAGGAATACGGTTTACAATTGCGTCCAGCACTTTCTCCACTCCCAGGCCTGTACGACCGCTGGCATGCAGTATCTCTTCCCTTTTACAACCTATCAGGTCGATGATCTGATCTTCCACTTCTTCGATCATCGCCCCGTCCATATCGATCTTATTGACAACAGGAATAATCTCCAGGTCATTATCGATTGCCAGGTACAAATTGGAGATGGTCTGCGCCTGTATGCCCTGTGTGGCATCCACCAGCAGCAAACAACCTTCGCAGGCAGCCAGTGCCCGGCTCACTTCATAGCTGAAGTCAACGTGGCCGGGTGTATCAATCAGGTTCAGGATATACTCCTGCCCGTCCGTATGTTTATAGTTGATCTGGATGGCATGGCTCTTAATGGTAATGCCCTTTTCCCGTTCCAGGTCCATATCATCCAGCACCTGGTCCATCATGTCCCGGTCGCTGATGGTGTTGGTGCTTTGCAACAGCCTGTCAGCCAGGGTGGATTTGCCATGGTCAATATGTGCGATAATGCAAAAATTCCGGATATTCTTCATAAATGATTATTACCTCCCTGCCTGCAACAGGCAGGATTTTTCAAGAGCGGCGAAGGTACAGCTTTTGGGCGGTTTTTAAGGGATTGTTTGGCGGGCTTCAGTGCCCTGATCAGGCAGTGGTTGCGTCGCACTCTTGTACGTCCGGTTCGCTGTTCAGCACAGCATTTAAACAGTAGGTTAATGCATTTTTCAAATCAGTATATTGGTTTATCTTAGAAATACAAAATGAATTCAAAGCAAACAATATGCGCCTGATTGAATGTAGTTGAGCCGAAACATTTAGGGTTCGACTCTTCATACATACTAAATTTTAAAGGATGAAGTATGCTTAATTAAACAGGATAAACCGTAAACTGATTAATCAGTCAATCATTCATTCCATGCTGCTACCAACACTCAAAACATTATTCCAACGGGAGCTGGGAAAATTGAAAAAGGAAATTGAATCTTATCAGGAGGAAAGTAAACTCTGGTTCGTCGAAAAGAGGATCAGCAATTCAGCCGGTAATCTCTGCCTGCACCTCATCGGCAACCTTAATACATATTTGGGAAAGGAATTAGGAGGCACCGGTTATATCCGGAACCGGGAACTGGAGTTCTCGCAAAAGAATATACCCCGCAGCGAATTACTGATGATGCTGGATGCAACCCTGCTCGTTGTGGAAGACACACTAGATCAGTTACCCCCGGAACAATTAGATAAAGAATACCCGGTGCGGGTCTTTGATTATAGTATGACCACCGGCTTTTTTTTAGTACACCTGCTGGCGCATCTCACCTATCACCTCGGGCAGATCAATTATCACCGGCGGCTGCTGGATGCCTGATGCCCTACCAAGATTGTCATTACTTTCACGATGCCGGGACAATAAGTTTTTATCTCTTTCCGTTCAGGCGGCAAATTCAACTCATGCGCTATTTCATCCTCCTTTCTGTATTACCATTGATTGCCTCCTGCCAGTCCAAGAAAACAGATTATGCTGCCTTTAAAGACTGCCAGGATTATTCTGTTCCGCTTTGGAGCAAAAGTGATTCTGTCACCCGGCCCGTTGCCCTGTTCGTATTTCCGCACCCGGATGACGAAGTCGTTTGCGGCGGCGCTATAGCCACTCTCAAAAATGCAGGCTGGGAAATTAACCTGCTGACCATGACCCGCGGCGTTCCGGGCCAGGAAAGCACCCGGCAAACGGAATGGGAAAATGCGGTTCGTGTTTTCGGCTTCGATCATCACCACTTACTTGACCTGCCGAATAATACCTGGGATGCCGTCAAAGAAAACAAACTCATTTTCTGGAATGAACATACCGACAGTGTGAAAAAAATCATTTACCAGGCCATTCAGCAATACAGGCCCTCTCTTGTTTTCACCTATGACGATGTGATCGGCGGCTATGGCCATCCCGAACATCGCCTCACCGCTTCATTAACCAAAGAATTGTTACAGGAATATAAAGCGGACAGCAGTTTTACCCCGCAGGCTATTTATCAAATCACCCTGACGGATAAACTGGAACAAAAAACACTCGGTTCCCTCGAATCGTATAAAAAAGGCCTTGAAGCTTCTGCTTCAATGACACTGCCTGCTCCTGCTATTGCTTTTGATATTAAAAATGTATGGCCTGTAAAAAGAGAAGCAGCGATGGCTTATACATCACAATTAAAGACATTACGAAAATTCTTTTTGATCCCTGCCGCCGAAGACACTGCTATACATTATGCAAGCTTTGACAGGGAGTATTACCATGTGATAAAAAGATAAAGCGCTGTTGCTCTTTTATTACATCCATTTATTTCGCTTCCTATCCCAACTCATAATCCCAATTTTGAACTGTACAGGATTCCGGAACTGGTTTGCGGCTGACCCAACCACATAAACTCCCAGCTTGAATTTATAGATGGGGTTGAACGGCCATTTAAACACCCTTTCCAGACCTGCAAACAGTTCTGCATACCTAAGATCCCGTTCCGGCGCAATTAAAAATCCGGCTCCGGCCACTTCCCTTAGCTGGAGTTTTTTTAAAAAAGGAATTTTATTGATCAGCGCACCATTGAACTCATGCAGGTAATGTCCTTCATAAAAGCGATCAAATACCGGGAAGGTCGAATCCAGCGATTGAAAGGCTTCATTGGGATTCAGGAATAAAAGCGGATCACCCCGGCGCTGGAATTTATAATCAATCGTCCGCAGATCTTTCCGGGTCAGGAAACTGCCGCTGCGGATCGTGTACCTGGATATACCGGCGATACCTAATTTCAGTTGCTGCTGAAGACCCAATTCGAGGTAATCAAAATCTACTTTACTGCTGATGATGCCGGGTATTCCCTTCCTCCATTCCACATAGAAAGTGGGCCATTTGGAACCGAGAATTATTTTTTCACGCGGCTCCCTGATATAACGCTGCCGGGGTGTGTACGTGAGCCTGATTTTTCCATAAGCTGCATTATACGGTTCAAAAGCAGGCGCCTGGTTATTTCCGTCCAGCAGGTCATCAAAAAGACTGTCTATTTTTGAATTGGTCTTGTATTTACTCAGTGAACGGCGCAGGGCAATATCAAAATCAGTATATAAGAATAACCCGTTTACCAATTCCGCACCATGACCAATGCCAATCGCATTATTTAAAAACTGGTTACTTCTTTTGATCATATTGATCCAGGCATCTCCTTCAAAGATGTATTCAAAATCCCGCCCTGCTTCAAAACGGTAAAAAGCCCGGTTAAAAGGATTATACATTTTCGATAAGCCGATATTCCCGTTCACATCTTTATTACGAAAACCGTAGCTGATATCGCCGGAAACGGATAATGTTTTTCTTGACTTATATATCCTGTTATACCCTGCACCCAATTGTAACCGGGCACCACCAAACTGTATAGGCTGGTACAAAGATGTCAATGGCGGGAAATACCAGGTACGTTCTTTTTCCCGATCATATAATGACTGGCCGAATAACAGTAATTTCTTCCAGGTTACTTTATTAGTCAGCTGGTCAATAGAATCAAGATAGGTTTTTGAATGCGTGGCCCTGTAAATACTGTCCTTGTATTGAATGAAACGTATCTCTTTACTGGTCAGCGGCTCTGTTCGTGTTTGCTCCCAGAACAAACTATCCTTATCATAAGCCTGTTGGGTGGTGGCACTTATCTCCACACCAAAATGTTTGGGTGGAAATTTTTTATTGAATTCAAAATCAGAATATGTTGCTACTGTTTTTCCGGACAGTTTTCCTTTTCCGTGAGTCGAATAATAGCTGAATTCCTGCCGGCTGATCATCCAGGCTGTATCGTTAATGAAACTATAGTCCTGGTTCACTTCAAAAAAATCATATTCCGGTATATGATAAGAAGGCAATTTGAATCTTGCTTTCAACAGCACCCAGTTACTATCAGAAATGGTCAGTTCACCTTCCACAGTCACATTACTGAGCTGCCTTGGTTTCACACTGATCGTGTATATCTTATACCTGCCGGCATTTTTTGTACTGGTGATCTTATATTTATACGCTGCCAGCCCGCTGTAGCTTACCGGCGACAAAAAAGGAACTTCTGATAATACTCTTGAACGAAGCAGGTTGTTATACAGGTTAAAATCGCCTTCAGTAAGTGATAAATAAAACAGGCTTTCCGGCTCACCTCTTTTCCTGACAGCAGTTCTTTCTTCCTTTACACGGTTATCGTTTTCATGATCATACCGCAGTACAATCTCGGCCATTGACATATTCAGCAAGTCTGCATTGGCGTCTGTTTTCCGCAATGAATCAGGAAGCAGTTTCCCTTTTTTCCTTTTTACCGAAGAGTCTTCCTGGACTGCTTTGATATATACTGAACAGGAATAAGGTCCCGCCGCTGCCATCAATTCTTCCTTGTGCCGTATTATATTGCGTATATATTCTTCCGAACGGTCTCTTATTTTACCTCTTACCGTTACCTCAGCAAGGCTTTTCCCTTCATCCATTTCCATGATGAAATTATGTACAGCCTCCCTGTCCACCACAATAGTAACAAGTTGTGATTTAAAACCCATCATGCTGATCACAAGATCATATTTCCCTTCTTCCAGCTTTAACTCATACGTACCGTCTTCTCTGGTTACCGTTCCTGTTTGTAATTCTTTTACCTGCACCGACACCAGAGCCAGCGGCTCTGATTTATTGTTGGTGATCTTTCCATGTACTTTAAAAAATTGTGCTGATGATCCTGAAGAGGTAAGCAGGAACAGGAAGAGAAAACAGTTGCGGGGCATGTGTTGGTTTGTGGTATGTAAAAATGCGTCCTAATTCACACAGCTCCTGTCACAATTCTTTTTTTTGGAATGTTTTAACAGCAGCACCCGGTCCGGGGAATAATCACCGGAACCGGGCAAATTTGTAACTTGTCAGCATGAAACCATTAACAATCCTGCTGCTGCTATCACTTCTCGCCTGCTCCCCGCAGCGAATGACGGAAACACACCTGTACTTCGGCCAGTCAAAACCAACAGGAGGCATGGTTACCGAAACGGAATGGACCCAGTTTAAAGAAAACTATATCAGCAGGGTTTTTAAAGAAGGGAGTACGGTCGTAAGTGTAACCGGCAACTGGTACGACCCGGAAAGCCGCAGGCTGATTACAGAACCCACTTACGAGGTGATTTATTTTTACAAAAAAGCTGCCGGCATCTCTAAACAGATTGACAGCCTGCGCTACTGGTATAAAACATTATTTCAGCAGCAGTCTGTATTAAGGGTTGATAAAAAAGTAAGTGCTTCTTTTTAATTTTTGGACTTTGAATTCCAAACTGCGCTACCTTCATTTCTCCTCTTATTTATCATCATATGAAAAAAATATTCATCTTATTCCTCGCCGGTTTTTCTCTTTCTGCTTCCGCACAACAAAACAGTAACCCGAAATGGGAATCTCTTTTCAATGGTAAGGACCTGAAAGGCTGGAAACAACTGAATGGCAAAGCCCGCTACGAAGTAAAAGACGGTATGATCATCGGCACTACTGTACCGGATGAGCCAAATTCATTTCTGGCAACCGAAAAAGACTACGGCGATTTTATACTCGAACTGGAATTCAAAGTTGACAGTCCCATGAACTCAGGTATTCAGTTCCGGAGTTTATCACTACCGGAATACCAGAACGGAAGAGTGCATGGCTATCAGCTGGAAATCGACCCCTCTCCCCGTAAATGGTCAGGCGGTGTATACGATGAAGCCCGGAGGGGCTGGCTCTACCCGATGGAATATAATCCTGCGGCAAAGAATGCATTTAAAAACGGACAGTGGAATAAATACCGGCTGGAGTGTATCGGCAACAGCATCCGTACCTGGGTAAATGGTATCCCTGCTGCCCACGTGGTGGATGATATGACGTTAAAGGGTTTTATTGCTTTGCAGGTACATGCGATTGGCAAACCTGATGAAGCGGGCCGTCAGATCCGCTGGAAGAATATCCGCATCCAGACCAGTAATCTTCGCCCCTCTCCTTTTGATACCATTTTTGTATTGAATACATTACCCAATACTATTTCGGGGCAGGAAAAAAAGAATGGCTTTCAACTGTTGTGGGATGGAGCCACCACGAATGGCTGGCGGGGTGCTTATAAAGATAAATTCCCGGAAAAAGGATGGGCCATAAAAGATGGCGAACTCAGCGTGCTTGCATCCACCGGTGCCGAATCAACAAACGGGGGAGATATAGTCACTGCTGAAGAATATGGCGCTTTTGAATTGCAATTTGAATTCAGACTTACTGATTCAGCCAACAGCGGTGTGAAATATTTTGTAACAGAAAATGAAAAGAACAGCGGTTCGGCTATTGGTCTTGAATACCAGTTGCTGGATGATGATAAACACCCGGATGCCAAACTGGGTTCTATCGGTAACCGCACTCTGGCTTCACTCTATGACCTGATTCCTTCCTTACCCATTAAAGAAGCCAGGAAAAAAATCGGCGAATGGAACCGTGCCCGCCTCATCGTTTATCCGGATAACAGAATTGAGCATTGGTTGAATGGTTATAAAGTGCTGGAATACCAGCGGGGCACTCCCTATTTCTATGCGCTGGTGGCAAGAAGCAAATACGAGAAATGGCCTGGATTCGGCATGGCTGCCAGGGGTCATATTTTACTGCAGGATCATGGCAACCTGGTTTCTTTCCGGAGTATTAAAATAAAAGAGTTCTGATCTTTCTTCATTTTTTCAATTGTTCTTATGTCAAAAACACGTCGTGACTTTATCAAACAATCCGGCATGGCTGCCACCGGTGTATGGCTGGCAGGTATGGGATTGAGTGCAAAGAGCTATGCCAATATCATAGGCGCCAATGATCGTATCCGTATCGGCGCTGTAGGATATTCCGATCGTTTCCGGCAGGCTTTGTTGCCCAGCTTTATGAACCACTATAAAGAGCTGAATTTCGATATTGTTGCAGTCTCTGATCTCTGGAAGATACGCAGAGAAGAAGGAGTCGCCTTCCTGAAAGAGAAAATGGAACACGATATCAAAGGCTGTATGAACAACGATGAATTATATAACCTGAAAGATCTTGACGCCGTGATCATCAGTACGGCCGACTTCCAGCATGCCGTTCATGCTATCGAAGCCGTGAAGGCAAAGAAAGATGCTTATGTGGAAAAACCATTTGCCGAAACGATGGAAGATAACCGGGCTGCGCTGAAAGCCATCAAAGCATCAAATAATATTGTACAGGTTGGATCACAACGAAGAAGCGGAGCTAATTACCATGCGGCCAATGAATTTATCCGCAGCGGTAAATTTGGCAATATCACGATGGTGGAACTGACCTGGAATGTGAACCAGCCCGGCCGCTGGAGAAGACCTGCACTGGTGGCGCAATTAAAACAGGAAGACACCGACTGGAAGCGTTTCCTTATCAACCGCCCTGCTGATAAATGGGATCCGAGAAAATATCTGGAGTATCGTTTATTCTGGCCCTACTCCTCCGGTATGCCGGGTCAGTGGATGTGCCACCAGATCGATACCGTTCATTGGTTCACTGGTTTGAAACACCCAAGATCAGTGGTGGCCAATGGTGGCATCTATATGTGGAAAGACGGCCGCAAGAACTGGGATACCACGACCGCAGTATTTGATTATGGCCCGTCTGATGATCTTAGTACGGGCTTCCAGGTCACTTTCAGCTCCCGCATGCACAACGGTGATGAAAATCCTGCTGAGATATATTATTCCAATGGCGGCGAGCTGAACCTGATCAGCAATAAAGTATCTGCCAAAGGTGGTTTGAGAAAGAATCATGCTGATGCGATGAATATGCAGCCAAATCTTCTCGCTGATCTTGACCTGGCTGATATCAGTGTGAAAGCAGTGGCATCTGCCAATACCGGGGCCGATCCGCTCACATCAGCTCATATGCGCAACTGGATGGAATGTATCCGCAGCCGGAAACAGCCCAATGCACCCGTGGAAGCCGGCTATGCACATTCTGTGGCCAGCATCATGACCAATGCCGCAGTAAGAACCGGTTTCAAAGCAACTTTTGATGAAGCAAAACAGGAAGTGATGGCGGGAGGGAAAGTTTTTAAATACTGATTTTACATAGAGCTTCTTTAATTAGCAATTAATGAAACTTTATATTTCAATATTGTTATTACTAGCGGTACTATTTTCATGCCATCAAAAGGAGGGTTCGCCATTAGATAAACAGATTGGCCTGTTGACATATCCGAGTCATCCTGTTAATCAAATAGCAGCATATGGAAGGGTTGACGATGGATATATTGGAATCGGGAATTCAGAATCTCAACAATATAAACGCTACAAAATACTAACCACATATAGTGAATCCACCTTATTAACGCTTACAAAACATGAAAGCCCTGTTGTCAGGGTATATGCTTTTGATGCTTTACTGGAAAGAAATTCACATCACGTTCTGTCTGTTTTCAAAGATCATATCAACGATTCAGCCTCGTTTAATACTTTATCAGGGTGCATTGGGTCAACAAGGAGGAGAGTCAATAGATATCTATATTCCAGAATCAGGGATATTCTCAGCAAAAAAGAGCAAATTGAATACTCTGCTCAGTTCCCGGAAAGTGAGGATTTATTCGAATCGTTTTAATTTACTCAAACTGTTCTTTCACCGTCATCCAGAATTCATCCAGGGCAATAATACGGGGTTTGAGAAAAGAAATGATGGAAGGCCAGTCAGCTTCCTTAAAAATATTTACAGCAGCTAAACTTGTACTGATACGGCTGATGTTATTTCCATCTTCATCTGCCGTAAGTAACTGCCACTCCCATCTTTCTCCCGTTATTTGTTCCAGGATGGATCTTAGCTGACCCAGCTGTTCAAAATAATGCTGACGTAAGGCTGCATCCGTATGCCTCAGTTCAATAGCAACGGATGCATTTTGCCTGCCCGCATCCATCCGGAAATAAATATGTTTGACTCCGGTTTTATAATTGAGCCAGTTGACGGTATCACCGGTTGCTCCATTTACCGGCCGCATATATTGCCCGAAACGGGTCCAGAATTTTCTTCGTATCAATGATGCTTCCTGCCTGCTGTACATGGCTGCAAAATAAAACAGCCGGGTATTCTTTGCTTATTTTTTATAAAAGATTGTCGCCGGGCCGGGGCCGTTCTTTATTTCGAGCACTTTTGTACCGTTAGCAACCACAGCAGGTTTTAACTCATAGGTATTACTTTTCAGTTCCGTCGTTTTCTCGCTTTGCGACAGGCTTCCGCAATTATAAAATTTGTTCTTCACCCTGTTGGGAATGGTGGTAATGCGTTTGGTTGCCGCATCGTATTGTAGGACACCATAACTGACATTGAAAATATTGATCCGGCAACTGCCGATCAACCGGGAACCCGCAACAAAATATTCTTCATAAGTTCCATCTGCCTTAAAATGAAAACCGACAGACAGTTCAAAAGAATTACCCAGGAAAGTATTCGTAGGCTTATCCCATATCTCTGTCATGGAGGCAGAACCATATTGCCATTCCCCCACCAGTTCTTTGGGGATGACATTTCCATCATTACCGATGTTCTTAAAGGAAACCCAGGTAAATATCAGGGCCAGGAATACAAAGGGCCTGGCAGCCCTCATTAGTTTATTTTTCATGATAAGGTTTTGAATTATAAAAATAGAACCGGGTGTATTGCCACAGGAATGAAGCCTGCATGAACTGTTATATCCTCAGATGAACCGGCTAACCGTTTTTATAAACGGCTTCCTGTTCCGGGAATGTCTGGCTAACTTGTAGTTATAAAACCTGTGTTATGACAAAGACTTTTACATATTCGATTCTGATCTTTTTTTATAGTGTCGTTTCTTCCTGCCAGCAACAGCAGGGGGATCAGTCAGCTAAAGCAAAAGAGGCGATAACAAAAGCTGAGAAGGATTTTGAAACAATGGCTGCCGAAAAAGGAATTGCCGCAGCCTTTTGGTTTTTTGCAGATTCCAATGCTGTCATCAAAAGAGGCAAGGACAGTCTTATCAGGGGAAAAGAAGCTATCCGTAATTTTTATAGCGCTGATTATTTTAAAACTGCTTCCGTAAAATGGTCGCCTGATTTTGTGGATGCCAGTGAGGATGGCAGTACCGGCTATACCTATGGCCAATATGTCTGGCAATCCAAAGACAGCAGCGGAACGATCAATGAAGCACATGGCGTTTTTCATACAGTCTGGAAGAGACAAGAAGACGGCAGCTGGAGATATGTATGGGATTAATTTAAAATGCAGTTTAACTTTTTATCATTGGCCACGGTATTATATTTGAGCAATACTTTTGTCATTGCTCCCGGAAAAAAATAGCAGATGGATATTATTGCCCGCCTGGGGCATTTGCCTGTATGTATTGCTGTATATCATTGCCACATATCTATACCCGGGTGGTTCAGATATAAACAAAACAGCTGCAGGATTCAGCTGGCAACATAATTACTGGTGTGAACTGATGGCCAGCCATGCACAAAACGGGCAGATCAATGCAGCCCGGCCGGTAGCCATCACTGCCCTATTCATTTTAGGGATCAGCCTTTCGCTGTTTTGGTATTTCGCTTCCCTTCTGTTCCGCACCCGTTCGGCCGGCCGTATACTGGTCCGTTATGCTGGCATTCTTTCCATGATTACAATGGTCTTGCTTCTGTTTGCAGAACATGATCCCGTGATCAATACAGCAGGGGCACTGGGAATGACAGCCTTGATAATCGTTTCTGTTGGTTTGTACAAAAAAAGAAATTATACGCTGGCAGCAATGGGGATACTCTGTATATTATTAAGCGCTTTGAATAATTATATCTACCACAGCAGCTGGTTATATTATTTACCGGTGATCCAAAAGATCAGTTTTGCTGTTTTTCTTTTATGGTTCATAAGAGTGAATTTTTACCTGTACCGTTTTGAACAGGACCTGCTACCACTGACCCCGGAGCCATAACGATTTCTGCTTGTTTTGCTTCAATCCATCCGCTTAAAACCCCGGCTCGGCCATTTTCCTGTTTCCTTCTTTTATTCAGATCATAACTTCCCTGTACAAATCTGTTATTATGAAAAAAACAGCTGTTAAAAGGATGATGCAGGTACCTGCGGAAGCAGCCTGGAAAGTGATCAGCGGTATCACCGGCGTGGAAGAGTATCACCCGGCAGTATACAATAGTATATTAACAAACGATGAAGTGGCCATGCGGACTACGGTAACCAATAATGGGAATACATATACAGAGACCATCCTCCGGCTTGACAGCCGGGCTATGGAATTGCTGTACGATATACAGGACCCTTCACCACTTCCCTATTCCAACTTCACCGGCTTTATCAAAATCGTTCCCGTTAATATGAGTTGTTGCGAGATACGCTGGGCTGCAGTATTCAGGCCCGGCATGCTGAACGGAGATGAATCCGTTCAGCTTATCGAAAAAGATATCCATTCCTGTGTCGAAGGACTTGAAAAATATTGCCGGGTGCTGCAGGCCAATTAAAAAAGGGAATGACTTATTAACGATCATTCCCTTACTGTTCAGCCTTTGGCCAGTTTCGCTTTGTATAATACTTTCAGTATCTCTTTTATCAATGCCGGTTCTTTGTTTAGCTCTAATGCTTTTTCCAGTATAAGAACAGCACTCTGATAATCTGTATTCTCATAATACCCTTCGCCAAGACTTGAAAGCACATTTGCGGATTCCGGGTATAATATTGCATTCACCTGGAATATTCTTAACGCTTCTGCTTTCTTTCCCTGTTTCAGCAAAACATAACCTAAACTGTTTAACTCTCTCTCACCGGCAACCAGGTATTTTAATTGCATGGCCAATCCGCGCAGGTTGCTGTTTTTATCCATCAAACTGCTATCCTGCAGCCAATTCCTTACGAGTGTAAAACTCCTGTAATTGGGACTGTATGACTGGTCAGCCAGGATGGCCGCCAGGTCGTTTTCCAATGAGGAAACAGGAAACTCGGTAATACGATTGATCTCAATCCCACTCCTGTAAACAATAAAAACAGGCACCCGGAATATTCCTTTCCCGGCCTCTTCATGTTGCGGGCTTTGTTTATATAACGAATCACTGCCGGTGGCAATGAGACTGATCTCCGATGCGGGAAACGCCAACTGGTCCATAATCTTCAGAAATCCGGGCACTTCCCTCCTGCTATCGCCACACCAGGTACCAAAGAATATCTCGATATGTATGTCTTTCAGTTGCTGTTTGCTTATTTTACTGATCACAGCGGCGGAAGGATTATAGCTGGTATAAATACTGTCAAACCATTTATTATAAGGAGCTTGCCGGAGATCAGTTTTTGTTACAGTCCCGTATAATATTTCAGGCTTGTTTACACTGGTTTGTGCAATAGTTGTAACGGTAATAATAAAAGCAGAACAATTCAATATTATTTTTTTCATATTGATTAATGATTAAAGTAAATAACAGGGTTACAGCAGAACGTTGCTGTGTCATATCAAAATGACAGCCGCCTGCACTACATAAGAACCGGGGAGAAAGCGATACGGGGTGGTGGACGGTCAATTGAACCGGTGATGACATTCTTCCAGTTTTTTTCACCTGCCCGGGTATGAACTGGCGGTACGGTACGATGCCATTTTTGCACAACAAACATTTTTATGAAGCAATACACATCGTCTATATGAAGGTGAGGATGATTGGCCGGCAGCCCTGTTGATTTTTCCGGGCCTGTTTTTTCTTTGAAGATTTTTTCGCAATCACATTGCTTCCCGGCGCCGGAAATATAATTGGACAAAAGGCATTCTGCATAGCTGACCTGCCTGGCAAACTGTACTGCAATGAAAGCAGCAAATAATATGTAAGCAGCTTTTTTGTGCATATTGGTTCCGGTCAGCGGTCTGCCGGAGCAGCCCTTGATTTCACCTGACCGGGCCTGCGGAAAAAAGGTTGCACAGGCCGGTTTCGGCCACTTCCGGATAAATATTTTAATTTAGCAATATGCAGCAAACAGAAACAGCCGCTTTGTCAGTCAGAAAGAGGGCAATTGTAAAAGAATATATTGCCGAGCTGGATAATCATATCCTGCAGTTAAAGGAAGGGAAGGTTGACAGAGCGCTTGAAATAAGGGATTTTGCTGAGCTTATGCATATTCATCCTGTACACCTGAGCAATACCATTAAAGAAGTAACAGGCCATTCGAGCTGTAGTTTTTATGAAGAACGCCTCCTGAACCTTGCCAAGGAATTATTACTCACCACTGACCTTTCCATAGCACAGATCGCCCGGCAACTCACTTATGATCCCTCCAATTTCACAAAATTCTTTAAAGCTTTTGCCGGTACGACACCTAAAAAATTCAGGGACGGGCACAAAAATCCCTGAAATCTGAAACAGTCACCATTTTTCCTGTAACTCTCACCATGCTGATTTGATGGTTGCGGGGCATCTTTGTATTCTAAAAATCAAAAAAAATATGTCATCAACAACAAAGATCGCAGTAGTAACCGGCGGCAGCCGCGGTTTGGGAAAAGATATGGCCATCAGTATTGCCCGTAAAGGCCTGGACCTGGTGCTTACTTACCGTACCAATGAAGCCGAAGCTGCTGAAACTGTACAGCAGATTGAGAAACTGGGACGGAAAGCAAAAGCACTGCCATTAGATATGGCTGACTTCTCTTCACTTGACCAGTTTGTGCAACAATTGAAAAATGCCCTGCAACAGGGCTGGCAAAAAGAAAATTTCGATTTCCTGGTAAATAATGCCGGGATGGGGGCTACAGTACCTTTTGAGCAGGTAACCGAAGAACTGTTCAATAATTTCCTGAATGTACATTTCAAAAGTGTGTATTTCCTGACGCAGAAATGTGTCCCGATGCTGAACAGTGGCTCACGTATCATTAATATTTCAACCGGCACCACCCGCTTCAGCAATCCTGGCTATTCTGTGTATGCTTCCATGAAAGGTGCTGTTGAAATTTTTACCAAATACCTGGCAAAAGAACTGGGAGCTAAAGGTATCGGGGCCAATATAGTGGCACCGGGACCTGTGGAAACCGATTTTAATAATGCTGCCATCCGTAATAACCCCCAGTTGAAAGGAATGCTGGGTTCACTTTCACCACTGGGGCGTGTAGGTAATGCTGATGATATTGGTTCTGTTGTAGCCTTTCTTTGCACTGATGATGCCAAATGGATCAACGGTCAGCGCATTGAAGTGAGTGGTGGCATCAACGGGTGAGGGTTTCCCCTGAAAAATTACCGTTAGAAATTATCCTGCAACAGACACACATAAGTTCTGTACATTTGTGAAAAGAACAAACTACATGAAAATTTTTGTTGCGGGCCTGCCATACGATCTTGATGATGCGGAACTGGAGGAGTTTTTTGAAAAATTCGGAACTGTTACTTCTGCCAAAGTTTCTATTGACAGGGAAACAGGTAAAAGCCGTGGGTTTGGATTTGTGGAAATGCCCAACGATACAGAGGCCAAAGAAGCTATAGAAGGCCTGAACGACATTTCACTGGGCCGTAAAACGCTGGTGGTAAAACAAGCCGAAGAAAAGCAGGGTGGCGGTGGCGGTGGATTTAACAGCCGTGGCGGTGGCGGAGGTTATCGCGGAGGATCTGGTGGCGGTGGCGGATACAATCGTGGCGGCGGTGGTGGCTATAACAAAGGTGGCGGAGGTTATGACCGCGACAGGAACCGTTATTAAACTATTAAGATTAATTTACTCAGATATAAACCCCTCTCCCGAGGGGTTTTTTATTTTCAAATCAGTTATCTGCTGCTGACATAGGGCTGTCACTACGGCACGGTTTCTTTGAATTCTAAAACAAAAAACTATGTCACAGACCCAACAGTTATTAAAAGAAATGGAAAGAGAAGCCCAAACCACCCGCAAAATGCTGGAGAGAGTCCCCGATGATAAGTATGACTGGAAGCCGCATGAAAAAAGCATGACCCTCCGCCAGCTGACCACCCATATTGCTGAATTACCTTCCTGGGTGAGCATGGTGCTTACTACAGAAGAACTTGATTTTGCCAGTAATCCTTATGATCCCAAAAAAATTGATACCACAGCTGCATTGCTGGACTATTTTGAAGAATGCTTTGCTGATGGCAAAAAACATTTAGCCGGCGCAAAAGACGCAGACCTGTTACCCGACTGGACCCTGCGCAATGGCGAACAGGTATATAGTAAAGAGCCAAAGGCCGATGTAATCCGCATGAGCTATTGCCAAATCGTGCACCACAGGGCTCAACTGGGTGTTTACCTGAGGCTGCTGAATATACCTATACCGGGTAGTTATGGTCCCAGTGCGGATGAAAACAATTTCTAAACCCGGAAAGCTGCTGAATGGCAGCTTTTCTTTTTCGGTTTACCGGAGAATGTGCACATTTTTTTCACAAGTAAAATGTGTTACAGTTGCTAAAACTACTCAGACGTTCCGTATTTAGTACTTTTAACCCAATCAAAAGTCCTCTTATGTACCAGAAAAAGTGGAAGCAGGTCATCCTGTTGCCCGGGTTATTGCTGTTCAATATGTACTTTGTATCCGGGCAGAATACAGTAAAGTTCCGTTACGATAATAATTCTGTTTTTGCCGGTATTGAAGTGGGATCCAAAGGCGTAAAGCTGAGCGTACTGGATGTGGATAAAACAGCCAATGGAAATTCGTTTACGATTCTGAAAGACACTTCTGTTAATACCGATTTTATCAGCTTTTCACAAGCTACTTCAACGGCAACATTAAACGGACTGTACAATCTTTTTACTGTGGCTACTAAGGACATGAAGATCCCTTCCAAACGGGTTTTTACAGTGATCAGCAGTGGTGTAAAAATGCAGGCCGACAAGGATGATAAAAATAAAATGATCGAAGAACTGGTCATTTCATTCCGGGATAAAATCAAAGAACCAGACCGGAAAGTGGATATAGTGGATGTAACCCAGGAAGCCCGTTTATCCCATCTCGGTATAGTGCCGGAAGCAAAGCGGTATACAACATTTCTTATTGATATCGGAAGTGGTAATACAAAAGGCGGTTATTTCCCCAATGGCAATACAAAAGATTTTAAACTATTCCAACTGAACTGGGGCACAAAAAGTACTGCTAATGCCACGGAAAAAAGATGCGAGGAAACTGACAAGACCCTGAGTAATTTCAATAAGCAAATGTACCGGGTATTGACAGGTGCTGAGAATACAGAGATCATTTATGCAGTGAATTCGAGCGGAGCCTATCCGCTCAGTGATAATATTGCATTCAGCGGGGGAATTGCATGGGCGGTGGCCACCCTGGTTCACCCGGAACTGGTCAACCGTTCCGTAATTACCGTAAGTTTTGACGATGTGCTGGCATTCAGCGAACAGTTATTCAAAGATTTCCCGGCGCTTTCTGCAGATGCCCTCGCCAAAAAAATAACCGATACTAAAGTTGACAAGGCGAAAGCCGTGGGTGAGATCAAACGGGTTCATTCCGTTTTCGACCAGCGTTCATTAATGGCAGGCACAGGTCTTCTTATTAAGATTATGCGCCAGTTTGCCTCCATCTATGAATCAAAAGAGTTTTACTTCGTCAAGAACGGGCAGGTAGGATGGATATCTGCATATGTGGATCAGACCGGAAAATAATTATTGATACAGTATTGTACAGGAATAAGCGGCAACCGTTGTGTTGCCGTTTGTTATTTCCGCTGCCGTTGCAGCATTGGCTATCATGTATCTCTTCCATTTGCCCACAGGAATTGGCAACTGCTTTTCTGCTGCGGTTCCGTTAAAAAGTACCAGTATTTTTTTCCAGGAATCTCCCAGCCTGCTCCCATTAATTGTATAGGCAACCACACCGGCCGGCATATCATAGAACAGTAAGTTTGCTGCTATATCCTTTGTCTTCATCATGCGGAAAGCGGGGTGTTCTTTCCGCATTTTGATCAGCCCTTTCACATAGTCCAGCACATCCTTATTGGTTGTCTTCAGTTCCCAGTCAATTGCATTGATACTATCCGGCGAATCATAAGAATTCTCCACTCCTCTTTTACTCCGCAGGAACTCTGTTCCAGCATGCAGGAACGACATACCCTGCGAGGTCAGTACAATTGACAAAGCCAGTTTATGCATCTCTTTTCTTTCAGCTTCTGTGGCATCTTTTGCTGAGATAGCCAGTTTATCCCAGAGCACATGGTTGTCGTGACACTCGGCATAAGTTACCGTTTGATAGGGCTCTTTTGCATAAGCCGCTTTGGAATAGTTCACTTTACTGTAATCCACCTGCGGATGCTTTGTAGCCGCCACAATCCCGAATTTGATACTTTCTTCCATGCCTGCTTTGCCGCTGGCAAAACCTTTGTCTGCATGTTCAAACACACTTCCCTTGATCCCGTCCCGGATATCATCACTGAATACAGCAATACGGTCCAGTTTGGCAGCATTTATTTTCAAAGCCCTTACTGAATCCGGTAAAGGTGATGATCCGGCCGTCCAGCCTTCACCATAGATGATAATATCAGGTCGTACCCGGTGCAGTTCTTTCGAAATAAGGTTCATTGTTTTAATATCATGCACTCCCATCAGGTCCACCCGGAATCCGTCAATATGGTATTCCTCCATCCAGTATTTCATGGACTCCAGCATAAACTTCCGGAACATAGGCCTTTCGCTGGCGGTTTCATTACCGCAGGCTGTGGCATTGGAGAACTTACCATCTTTTGTTTGCCGGTAATAATAGCCCGGCGCCAGCTGATTGAAATTTGATTTCTCCGTCAGTGCCGTATGGTTATACACCACGTCCATCACCACCCGCAAACCATTGTCATGAAAAGTTTTTACTAATTGCTTGAATTCCCTGATCCTTACAGCAGGATCATACGCATCTGTTGAATAGGAGCCTTCGGGCACATTATAGTTCAGCGGGTCATACCCCCAGTTATACTTTGATTCCGGTTTTGATTCGTCCACAGAATTATAATCATAAAAAGGTAATAAGTGAACATGGGTTACTCCCAGTTCTTTAATATGATCAATACCCGTTGCCAGCCCTCCGGCATTGGTGGTTCCTTTTTCTGTCAATCCCAAAAATTTTCCTTTGTGCTGAATTCCTGAGTTAGCTGCAATGCTGGCATCCCTCACATGCAGTTCATAAATGATGGCATCCGTTTTTTGTTTAAAGGCAGGGCTTTTATCAGACTGCCATCCGGCCGGGTTGGTGTTTTGCAGGTTAATCACCACAGCTCTTTTTCCGTTTACACCCACTGCTTTTGCATAGGGATCGGGCACTTCATCCGACCATTTGCCTTTTATGTTTACTTTGAATGTATAAAAACGACCCAGCAGGTCGTCTTTGATCTCTGCCACCCAGGTGCCTCCTGCTTTTTGAGCCATGGTCACTTCGCTGATTGGCTCTCCCCCGTCTCCTTTTTCATATAAAAGAACTATGGCTTTCTCCGCATCCGGCGACCAGATACGAAAGACTGATTGTTGTTTTGAATAAGTAAGACCAAGACCGGGTCCGCTATACACAGGATAATGATCAAATACAGACTGCTGGGCTTTTCCCGGAAACAACTGGCTGATGAATGCTAAGAGCATAAGATACTTCTTCATTAAGCAAATGAATTTGACTTTAAAGATAGCAGTAATACA
The DNA here is from genome assembly GCA_002400415.1 of Chitinophagaceae bacterium UBA4411. Classification (GTDB taxonomy): domain Bacteria; phylum Bacteroidota; class Bacteroidia; order Chitinophagales; family Chitinophagaceae; genus CADEDV01. The sequence goes on along the minus strand of DGQP01000004.1, from coordinate 61,205 downwards.
CATGCTGATCACTGATCTGTAATTGAATTACCTGTGAAGAAATTTATTACAGCAGTTCATTAATCTCAAAATCTTTCCTGTAAATTGATGCCTCATTATAATACAGTTATGGGAGATCTCCAGGTTAAGAAAAACAGTAAACAATACGATGCGGTAATTGTGGGTTCAGGAGCAGGTGGTGGTATGGCTGCTTACATATTGGCAAAAGCCGGTTTAAAAGTTTGCATTATTGAAGCCGGCTATATGTATGACCCGCAAAAGAATGTAACGCAACTTAAAAACCCCTGGGACAGCCCCCGCCGCGGTGCCAGCACCAAGATCCGGCCCTTCGGAGATTTTGATGCCTGTTATGCTGGCTGGTCAGTCGAAGGCGAACCTTTTACCAAAGAAGCCGGCACTGACTGGATGTGGTGGCGGGCAAGGATGCTGGGCGGACGAACCAACCATTGGGGAAGAATTTCCCTTCGCTTTGGCCCCAAAGATTTTAAGCGAAAAAGTATTGACGGGCTTGGCGACGATTGGCCCATCGGTTATGAAGACGTAAAACCCTATTATGACCGGGTGGATAAACTAATCGGCATCTTTGGCACCAATGAAGGATTGGAAAATGATCCGGATGGTTTTTTCCTCCCTCCCCCCAAACCAAGATTACATGAATTGTTTATAAAAAATGCCGCAACACAAGCCGGCGTAAGAGTAATCCCTTCCCGTTTATCTATACTTACCAAGAGCATTGAAAACGATGCCGGAAGAGGCGCCTGTTTCTTCTGCGGACAGTGTAACCGGAATTGTAGTATGGCCAAGGCGGATTTTTCTTCTACAAATGTGCTTATTTACCCGTCTATTAAAACCGGCAATGTAGATGTGATCCCCAATGCTATGGCAAGAGAGGTTTTGACCAACAGCGAAGGACTGGCTACCGGTGTTTCTTATATCAGCAAAGACGATATGATGGAATACCAGGTCACCGGCCGCACAGTTATTGTAGCTGCCAGCGCCTGCGAAAGCGCAAGGTTATTGCTCAATTCAAAATCACAGCGTCACCCGAATGGTTTGGCCAACAGCAGTAATGTGGTGGGAAAATATTTACATGATTCTACCGGCGCTGCATTGGGTGGTGTACTGCCGCAGTTGTTCGACAGGAAACGCTATAATGAAGATGGTGTTGGCGGTATGCATATCTATTCTCCCTGGTGGCTGGATAATAAAAAATTAGACTTCCCGAGAGGATACCATATTGAATACTGGGGAGGCATGAGCCAGCCCTCCTATGGTTTCAGTTGGGGTATTGAAAATCTGAATGGGAAATATTTGGTGAAGGGAAAACAAAAAGAAGCCGGCGGCTACGGTGCTTCTCTGAAAGAAGATTACCGTTATTTCTATGGTGCTGGTGTGGGAATGGCAGGCCGTGGTGAAGCGATCCCTGTAGAAAGCAATTATTGTGCAATTGATCCGAATGTCGTGGATAAATTCGGTATCCCGGTTCTTAAATTCAATGTGAAGTGGAGTGAACATGAAATCAAACAGGCAAAGCACATGAAAGAAACCTTCAAAGAAGTGATGCACAATATGGGCGCTGTGATTACCTGGGGCGGTGATGATGATGAAAAGAACCAGTGGGGCTTATCGAAACCAGGAGAGATCATTCATGAAGCCGGTACGGTGCGGATGGGGAATGATGCGAAGAAATCCGCTCTCAATAAATGGAGCCAGGCACATGATTGTAAAAACCTGTTCTGCGTGGATGGTGGGCAGTTCGTCAGCCAGGCCGATAAGAATATCACCTGGACTATTTTGGCTTTATCCATGCGGGCAAGTGAGTATATCATTGAGGAAATGAAGAAGCAAAACCTGTAGAAAGCCGTTAGCTGCCGGCCGAGGGTCAACTACAAACAATAAACTATCAACTACAAATTCCTTTCTTATATGGATCGTCGTAAATCACTCAAACTGATCGCCACAGGGGCTGTTGCTGTACCTGCAGTTCTTGCCGGTTGTGCAACCGATGATAAGAAAACCGAAACTGCAAAAACAGGTGAACCGGTATTCAACCTTGACCGGAATCCCGATGAGCTGAAGTATGAGAAAGAAATACTGGCAAAGGAAAAATTTTTCACCGATCATGAAATGGCAACAATCGGGGTATTGGCAGATATAATCATTCCCAAAGATGATATCAGCGGCAGTGCCACCGATGCAAAAGTGCCTGAGTTCATCGAGTTCATTGTAAAAGATATGCCTTCTCACCAGGTGCCGATGAAAGGTGGCCTGCGATGGCTGGACCTGCAATGCCTGAAAAAACATGAGAAGACCTTTAAAGATTGCAGTCACGAACAGCAAATAGAACTGGTGGACCAGATCGCTTATCCCAACAAAGCAAAACCGGACATGAGCCAGGGTGTGCAGTTCTTCCGGCTGATGCGGGACCTTACGGCTACCGGATTTTACACCTCTGAAATTGGTGTAAAAGATATTGGCTATGCCGGTAACCAGCCCAATCAATGGAACGGCGTACCGGATGAAGTATTACAACAATACAAAGTGGCTTACACGGAAAAAGAACTGAATGAATGCATCAGTTTTGATAAAAAATAAAGTCATTCACAATTTGAAACGATGAATGACTTGTATAATTGCCTGCCGCAATTGTATTGATCAATAAGTTATTGTTCCCACTTTCTGCACTTGGTTCATATTGCTGATATCATAGATCAGGATACCTGTACTCACATAACAGATCAGCAGGTTATCATAGGGGATCACGTCATTATAACTGGCTTCTTTGATGGTGTACATCATCTTTGGTACAGCCGCATTCTTTACATTCACCAGCGATAAGCCATCACTGCCCCGGCACACAAAAACTACTGAATCTTTTAGCCCCAGGCCGCCGGGATTGGATAACTGGAAAAGACTTTTTTGCGAGGGTGACATGATATTGCTGATATCATAAATATATAATCCGTCAGTGGCTGGTCCGCAGGGCGAACCTCCCCGCAGCGTTACATAAGCAGTAGTACCATTTGCCACTACGGGATCACAACTTCTTACATGCCTTGCTTCACCGAGTTTCACCGGGTTGGAAGGATTGCTGATGGAATAAATGAACATCCCGGTATTGGAACCAATAAATAATTTATCCTGGTATGGATAAATAGTTTCCACACCAAAGCCAACATTAACAGATGTTTTTTTAACCGGGTCTGCCGGGTCTGCCAGGTCATACACTTCCACCGTACCATAATCAGCGAGGTAAAGATGATTGGCGGCAATGGTAAACCTTGCCAAAGATCCACCAGTTCCTGTTCCTCCGGCATTGGCTTCAGTACCGGCTCCATCTTTTGTACAAGCCGTTGCCAGTAATACAACCGCGGTAACAAATGATATATATATTGATCGCATACGATTCCTTTATTTGTAATAACAATTGTAATTATAAATCGAGTCTCTCACCCAGCCACTCTGTATGGTTCCGGGAGACAGTACAAATCCTGAACACTCATAATACACGCCGTGTTCCGGTGGCGGAATATAATAAGACTGGTAGCCGCCTCCGCCCTGCACTCCCTGCTGAAAAGCATTGGCGACCCTTTTCACTTCCCTCACATTTTGCCAGTCGGTTATATCCACCACCACCAGCGCATTGTAGGAGTTCACATACATATAATTTCCCTTGATTGACATTTCTGAACTTCCGTTCACCCGGATGAAGCCAATACTTTTTGCCCGGGAAGGATTGCTGTTATCTATTACATGTATCCCGTACCCGATATCGTTCTGGAAAATAAAATGATCCTTTACATAGATCTTGCCCGGATTTTTCATCGCCCGGGGGGCTTCAGCCAGTATCCTGAGGAGGGTCGTATCCGTTGTATATACCGGTTTATAACCCCATACTTTTTGATAGTTCACCGGCTCAACCGGCCGGCGGCCCCAGTCCCAGCAGGAAACCAGGAAAAAGGAACTGCATAAAAGCAGCAGTAATGACTTTCTCATACGCCGGTTGACAATGAACCGGAAAAAGCCGTTGCACAGTTCCTTAAAAATAAAACAGCCGCCTTTTGAGGCGGCTGTTCAAAACTGTGAGCAATTAAATCTATACTGATCAGGCGTATTCTTCTTTTTCTGATTTGCTGTATTCGTCAATCAGTTTCCGTTGCAGCTCAAACGGTAATGCTTCATATGCCTGGAAGTGCATACTGAATTTTGCCCGGCCCTGTGTAATTGACCGCAGAGAAGAAGAATAACCTTCCATCTCAGCCAACGGCACTTTGGCGATTATTTTCTGGAAATGCCCTTCCGCATCTATTCCTTCTACAATGGCCCGGCGGCTTTGCAGGTCGCCCATTACAGCGCCGGTAAGATCATCGGGACAAAGCACTTCCACATGATAGATCGGTTCCAGTATTTGAGGATCTGCCTGCTGGAATGCCTGGCGGAATGCCTGCAGCCCTGCGATCTTGAATGAAATATCGTTGCTGTCAACAGGATGCATCTTTCCGTCATACACACAAACACGGATATCCCGGGCATATGAACCTGTCAATGGACCATTCTGCATTTTTTCCATGACCCCTTTTAATATTGAAGGAAGGAACCTTGTATCAATAGCGCCACCAACAATGCAGTTATAAAACACAAGTTTGCCACCCCAATCCAGGTCGTGTACATCACGGCCTCTTACGTTCAGGTCTGCCGGTTCCGGCATTCCCTCATACCAGGGTTCAATACGCATAAACACTTCGCCAAACTGCCCGGCACCACCACTTTGTTTTTTATGTCGGTAACTGGCATCAGCCATTTTGCGGATCGTTTCCCTGTACGCAATTTTTGGCTTCACAAATTTAACTTCCAGTTTATGCTGGTGTTCAATTTTCCATTTAGCAACAGCAAGGTGCATATCTCCCTGGCAATGGATCAGGGTTTGTTTTAACTCCTGTGAAACTTCCACTAATAAGGTAGGGTCTTCTTCCCGGAGCTGGTGCAAAGCCGCTGATAATTTTTCCTCCTCCCCTTTTTTCAGCGATTCGATGGCCACTGTCATATTGGGTGCCGGGAATTCGATGGGTGGCAGTTCATAGTTCCGGCCTTTGATGTGGAGCGTATTATTAACATGCGTATTCTTCAGTTTTAATGTTGCCCCGATATCGCCGGCCACCAGTTCATTAATAGGTACCCGCTTATTACCCTCCACTAAAAACAGCTGGGTAATTTTCTCTGTCACACCGGTTGTCTCGTTTTCCAGTTCCATTCCTGCTTTGATGGTACCGGAATAAACTTTAAAATAAGAAAGCTCGCCCACATGTGGTTCGCTGGTTGTCTTATAAATAAAGATGCAGGCAGGACCATTGGCTTCGCAGGTAAGTAACTCTCCTTTTCTCGTTTTCTGCGGGGGCATTTCATTCGCACTGGGGCATACATTATCAATGAATCCCATCAGCCTGCCACTTCCCATATTCCTTTCCGTTGAGAAACAGAATAACGGGAACAGGTCATGATTGATCATCGCTTTCTTCATACCCAATTTCATTTCATCCTCATCCAGTTCACCTTTGTCGAAGTATTTTTCCATTAATGTTTCATCATTACTGGCTATAGCTTCGATAAGCTCTTTGTGCAGCTCGTCCGCTTTCGCTTTTTCATCATCCGGGATTGCCATTTTCTCCGGTTTTCCTCCTGTGTCTTTAAACCTGTACATCGTCATCCGCAGCACATCAATGATCTCGTGGAAACCGGAACCGGTTTGACGCGGGTACTGCACCACCACCACATTATTTCCAAAATGAGCTTTCGCTTCCCTGACGGTTTTATCAAAATCAGCATTATCTTCATCCAGTTTATTGACTGCAAATATCATGGGTGTTTTAAACGTCTCGGTATATTCCCAGATAATATCAGTACCCACCTCAACTCCCATTACAGAATTGAGCAGCATAACTCCTGTATCAGCCACCCGCAGTGCTGAAATCACTTCACCGGCAAAATCATCATAACCGGGAGTATCAACAATATTGATCTTATAACCCTGCCATTTGGTGTGCAGGAGTTTGCTGAAAATAGAATTACCACGTTCCTGTTCCAACTCGTGGTAATCACCTGTTGTATTGCGTTCTGCTATAGAGCCTCTGCGGGTAATAAGGCCCGCCTCGTACAGCATACATTCCGCTAATGTGGTCTTACCGGAGCCGGCATGGCCCAGCAAGACAATATTTTTGACATGTGAGGTATCAAATTCTGGCATAGCAAAATATTTAAGCGTGAAGAATTGTTTTTCGATCCATTACAAATCTTCTATAGAATAGGACATAATCTTATGAACCCTGTCAGGGCATAAGCTGATAAAGATCAGGCAGTAAGAGGTGGCTATTGCGACCGGCCCAAAAAGTTATCAAATTCCCGGCGAAGCTCCAGGAGGGTTTGTTCCAGATGCTGCTGCTGATCAAACAGGCTTTCATGTTCTGCCACGGTTTCATCATTCAGCTGGCCATTGCTGGCCTGCATTTCAAAATTCATTTTCCGGTCATGATTCTTGATGGCCTGTTTAAGATCGTGAATGTTGATGAGCTGGATGTGAAACTGGTTGTGGAGATGTTCAACTTCCTGAAGAAGTTCTTTGGAGAGGGGCTGGGAGGCTGCCTGTTGAAGTTTTGCTTTGTCCTGGGTGAATTCTTCGCGGTATTGCCGAAGTGATTCTCTCCAGGCATTGCACTCCCCGGCGAGCTGTTCAATTTCTACCTGAACCATGGGATTTAAATTTAAAGGTGAAGCAATATGTTTCCTTTATCCTGTCTGCCGACAGGCAGATTCCCTGGGGTATTGGATGGTTATTGTAATTTAAAACTCTTTTTCTGGAAAAGCCAGCACTTTTTTTGCACAATACAGGTTATTACTACAATGCCACCGGGTAAACCAGTGGCATTGTATATTCCTTAAAATACGAATACTTTAATGTCAGCCTCTTCTTCTCCTTACAGTTGTCTTTTGAGCTCTCACCTTACCATTTTTACGAACTGTGGTGGTGGTACGGGTGGCTGAATTACCTCTTGGACCGGTTACCGTTGTTTTAGTACGGGTTACCCTGTAATTATTGACAGCTACGGAATGACGATTCCTGACTGTTACGGACGTCACCCTTGCCGGACGATAGATTGCATGAGCTCTTACCACCCTGTGTGTATGAACAACTACAAAGGGGCGGTGGTAAACCACGCAACGGGGATGCCATACATGCCATGCATAAGGTCTCCAGGGTTTCCAATATACCGGGTAATGCCTCCATCTCCAGGGAGATACCCAGGGACGATAAACAGGTGCATATATAAACCGGACTGAAGGCCATAACCATACATTCACTATAATCCTTACAGGCTCAATATCGAAAGCTGCATTAGGTCCGCTCAGGTTGCTGTTATTATTCCAGCGGATGAATGAATTTTCTTCTTCACCTCCGTCAGGTTCCACAATTACTTCCTCCCCATAAATATCTTCATCCCCGATAATCTGGAGCTGGGCGGATTCCGTACCTGTTTTTTCAATTTCAATCACCGCAATATCCTGGTTCTCGGTTGCTGATACAGCCACCTGCAGGATCAAGGCATGAACATCGTTATCCATTTTATCAATTACCCTGATATAATCTGTCTCCCCATCATCATTCAGATCAAGGTTATTTACGCTGTTATTTTCCTCGTTGATCAATTTTTCGAATTCTTCAGGTGAACCTGCTTTTTGGAACATTTGCAGCGCACCCTGGAGACTGAAATTATCCCCGGGCAGCCCGGTAGAATCAACGGCGGATTGTTGTGCCTGCGACAGACTGGTCAACAGTGAGAAAACTACGAGGGTAAAAAAACGATTCATTTTCATAAAACTGATTTGGGGTAATAGACAACGATAATGCACTGAGGTTTAGTCTGCCATCAAATTTTTATACGGTTGAAACTGGCTAAATTTTCCCGGTCCCCACCGATAGCCTATTTTTGGGGGCTCTGAAACCATGATCTCTCAAACTACCATACAGCAGATTCTTGGCCGTATCGATATCCTTGATGTAGTGGGTGATTTCGTGAAGCTCAAGAAAAGGGGCGCCAATTACCTGGGCCTTTGCCCTTTTCATAACGAGAAGACCCCTTCTTTTACGGTTTCTCCCAGCAAAGAAATCTACAAGTGTTTTGGGTGCGGAAAAAGCGGGAACAGCATCAGCTTTATCATGGAGCATGAAAAAGCCAGTTATGTGGATGCTTTGAAATGGCTGGCCAACAAATATGGGATCGAAGTGGAAGAAACCTTTGCCAGTGATGAACAGCGCCAGCAGATGCAGGCAGCCGACAGCTTATATATCATTAACAGTTTTGCGCAGCAGTTCTTTTCCCGGATGTTGTTTGAAACCGAGGAAGGACGAGATATTGGCCTTGCTTATTTTAAAGAAAGAGGGTTCCGGGAAGAGGTCATTGTAAAATTCCAGCTGGGTTATTCTCCCGGACAAAGGGACGCTTTTACCAAAGAAGCTATAGCCAGGCAATATAATACCGAGCTTTTATTAAAAACAGGATTGGTTGCCAGCCGCAATGACCAGCTTACGGATAATTACCGGGGCCGTGTCATTTTCCCGGTACACAATCATAGCGGCAAAGTGCTGGGTTTTGGTGCCAGGATTTTAAAGAATAACGATAAAGCACCCAAGTATATCAATACCCCGGAGAATGAGATCTATGTAAAAAGCAAGATCCTTTACGGTTCTTATTTTGCCCGGCAGGCTATTGATAAAGCAGACGAGTGCCTGCTGGTGGAAGGCTATACCGATGTTGTTTCGCTGCACCAGGCAGGTATTGAAAATGTGGTGGCTTCCGGGGGTACTTCCTTAACAACTGACCAGCTGCGTTTAGTAAAAAAGTATACGAATAATCTTACGATCATTTATGATGGTGACGCCGCCGGTGTAAAAGCTGCACTGCGCGGGTTGGATATGGCATTGGAAGAAGGCCTGAATGTAAAATTAGTATTGATACCCGATAAAGAAGACCCGGACAGCTATGTAAATAAAGTAGGTGCCGCCGCTTTCCGTGATTTTGTGCAAAAGAATAAGAAAGATTTTATCCTTTTCCAGTTGGAAGTGGCATTAACAGATGCCGGTAATGATTCCACCAAAAAAGCTGATGTGGTCAATAAAATGGCGGAGACCATTTCCAGGATCAATAAGGCGGAGGATTTTACCAAACAGCAGGATTATATCAAGCAATGTTCAGAGATATTAAAGATCGATGAAAGTGGTTTGCATGCGCTGGTCAATAAGTTCATCCGCGACCGTATTGCCACGATGGAAAGAAAGCTTCCTTTTGAGGAAGCCAAAGCTCACGAAGAGAATGCAAGACAGGCAGAAGAAACAAATTATGACGATGCAACTTTTAATCTTTTATTCAAAGATGAGCTGCAGGAACGGGAAGTAGCCAGAGTATTACTGGAGCATGGAATAAAAAAATGGGATGGAACCCGGATGGTGGCCGAGTACATTTTCGAAGAAATGCCGGATGAAAGCCTGATCGATAATCCTGATGTATCACTATTGGTTAGTACTTTCAAAAACGTCTTACAAAGCAACACCGTGCAGGCCAATAAGAATTTCTTTATTTATCACCCGGATACCAAATTGAGCGCTTTAGCTGTGTCATTACTGAACTTTCCCTATGATGAAAGTGAACATTGGCGCCGGGAATTCAGCCAGAACAGCGGCTACCAAAAACAGTTATTTGAGCAAAGCTATGAGGATTTCATACATACAGTTGCCCGGGATAATGAAGATAAGTTGCTGAAGTTTTTGAAAATGGATGAGGACAGAACCAATGAGATCGTTGAGTCTTCTGTCAATTACCTGAAGTTGCGCAAAGTGAAAAGGATGTTACTGGAAAATCAGTTAGATATTGAAAAAGAGCATACACCTGACGAATACAACATGCTCCACCAGACACATGACCACCTGAAACAAATGGAAATAGAACTAACCCGAAAAATGGGTACTGTGGTCATCAAATAGATTTCTCCAGCAGCATATCACTGTACGATACTTCCACAAGGTCATTTTCACTGATACCCAGAGCTTCGATATAAAAATCGCATTGCTTTTTCAGCTGCTCCTGTGAAAGATCAGCATACAAATTACTGGCTTCTATCTCGGCAAAAGAGCCCAGGTCCGGCACTTCATCAATATGGAACTTGACATTGCCGATAAAGTAGATCTCCCTTTTCTTTTCCACCACCACTTTGATGCCTGATGCTTTTTGCAATGCCTCCTTTAGTCCCCCGGCATCTTCAATCTTTACCAGGTTAACAGCAGCGTTTTTAGGCCCTGCCTGGTTAGTTCTTTCATACCAGATCAGCGCATTCTCAATATTCCCTTCCCGCAGTTTAAGCCTTCCGTTAGCAACATTGAAATAAGTATCGGTCTGCCGGTCGGTTCCTTTAAACTCGGCACCATGATTCAGTAAATAACTACGGATAAATGATGCGTCAGCACAACGGGCTTTTATTTCAACGTTCAGGAAAGACATAAAAAAAGGTTTGCTGTTTTGAGCAGCAAACCTAAATCTTTTTGGTGTGGCTTCTTACTCTGCTATTGCAGCATGCCTTCTCCGGGTTACGGGGGCATCGTCATCCCTCAGGTTTTCACCTTTGGTAAACCGCATGGCGCTCCATACATGATCCAGTTCCACCCTTTCAATGCTTTCATAACCTTCGCAGGTCAGGCGGTTCCAGCTGCAATCACGGTTCAGGTCGGTGACGATTTTGGAGGTAGTTTTGGGATAGGCTACCCAGAATTTGGATCCGTCCCGCAGCGAAGGCATAACATCTTTCAGTATCCCGTTCAGCTGGTTCTCGTTTACGGCAAAAACCAGTGCAAAATCAATCTTCCGTGTTTTGAGCAGCGGGGTCATGTTTTTGGCGAAGGATAACTTACTGAATTGCTTTTCGATGGAGGAGGGCAAACCCTGGATTAAAAGATTCTTTTCGTCTGCCAATTGTAACTTTTCAAAAACAGTTTGTGACATACTTAGATCTTATTTTAAAGGTTTCTGCCGGCTCAATTGGTTCGGAGGTAACCGGCAGCGTTCTCAAAGCAGGGAGTGCAAAGGTAAGCATAAATGGCCGGAGTTGGATATCTCAAACAAAGAAAAAACCCGCTGAAAGCGGCTTTCAGCGGGTTTTTGAATAATTGAAATCAAGTTTTTAGTTCCCAACCGGTTTATAATACTTCAATGCCTCCGGCATCAGCTTTTCCAGCTGCTCGATACGACGCCCTTCTGAAGGGTGGGTACTCATGAACTCAGGAGGTTTCTGGCCGCTGCTGGCCTGTTCCATTCTTTTCCAGAGATTGATTGCCTCCTGCGGGTTATACCCGGCCATAGCGGCGAATTTCAAACCCCAGTCATCAGCTTCCAGTTCATGCTTGCGGGAAAAAGGCAACAACACACCCAATTGGGTACCGGCGCCATAAGCCCCCAGGAAAAGGTTTTGTGTTTGTTGCGGTTTATTAGCAACTGCCACCGATAAAGCCACACCACCCAGTTGCTGGGCAAGGCCCTGGCTCATCCGCTGGTTACCATGCTGCAACAAAGCATGGGATACTTCGTGCCCCATCACAGCAGCTAATGCCGCTTCGTTCTGGGTAATAGGTAAAAGACCCGTATAAACAACGATCTTACCTCCCGGCATACACCAGGCATTCACAGCTTTGTCGTCCACCAGATTATATTCCCATTTAAACCCGGCGAGTTTATCTGAAATTCCTTTTTCGGCATAATAAGCATCGACGGCTTTTGTAATACGCTGCCCCACTCTTCTTACCATCTCTGCATCCCGGTTATTGCTTGTTGCGATTACTTTATTAGAAGAAAGAAATTGCTGGTACTCTGTTGTTGCCATCGTCTGCAATTCAGATTCAGGAAGCAGGGTGAACTGTCCCTTGCCTGTTAACGCATTTTTTGAACAGGCAATCACCAGGGCTGATAAAACAAAGAGGCCAATAATACTTCTGATCATAACAATAGATTTTAGACTAAAAAACAATCATTATACCAAACGGAATAATGGTACAGGAATTTCCCCAAGAAAGTTAAGATTTTTAAAGACGCAATCCTTAGCGGTTGGTTGCATTCTCCCGGCGGCGCTGGCGGCGGCGGTCACGGTATTTCAGGATAGGAACTTTGCTTTCCATTCCTTTTAATAAGCGGCCGATATTTTTCTGGTGGGTCAACAAAACCATTAATGCAACAGCTATAGCAAATAAACGGTAGATATGATTTTCAACATTGAAGATTACCAGGATAAAAACCGGGAAGGCAATACTGGCGAGAATGGAACTTAACGAAACAAATCTTGTCAGGTATAAGACCAGCAGGAAGACACCCACACAGCTTAAAGCTGTCCATGGCGATATGCCCAGTACAATACCAAACAAAGTAGCCACCCCTTTTCCACCCCTGAAATCAGCCCAGATCGGGAAGATATGCCCTACCACAGCAGCCAGCCCCAGGCCAATCTGCAGGGTTTGTAATTGAGTTTCGCTGTCAATATAATTTGGTAAAAGCAGGCCCAGTTTAACGGCTAAAATGCCTTTGAGCATATCGGCAACCATTACAATAGTTCCCCATTTGGGACCCAGTACACGATAAGTATTTGTGGCACCGGCATTGCCGCTTCCGTATTCCCTGATATCTATATCAAAGAAATACTGGCTCACCCAAACAGAACTGGGTATGCTGCCAATCAGATATGCGAGAACGATCAGAAGGAGTTCGTTCATAGAACTTTGGGTTGAAGTTGGAACGGCAAATTTAAGGGGAAATTGCTTTCCCGTAACATTAAATTAATACCATGATAATCCACTTTTAACGTACGTACTTTAAACAGAGCCAGTTATCCTTTTCAGCCTTACCCGCAAAAACCAGCAATTGCCCCCTGGCGCTGGTCATTATATCGTTTTCGTCATCCTTCAAAAGTCCGCTGAAAAGAAGGATTCCACCCGGAGCCACCTGCTTTGCCAGCGCAGCCATATTATCAAGTATGACATTCTTATTGATATTGGCAAGGATAATATCAAATGATTCGTCGACAGCTGCGGTATCCACTTTTTTTAATTCAATGACTTTGCAGCCATTTCTTGTAAAATTTTCCCCGGCATTTTCTATACTCCAGTCATCATTATCAACTGCCAGTATTTTTTTAGCTCCCAGTTTCTCAGCAAGTATTGCCAGCACACCTGTTCCTGTGCCAAAATCAAAGACTATTTTATTCCTGAAATCAATGCCCCGCATTTGTTGCATCATCATGAATGTAGTCGCATGGTGTCCTGTACCAAAACTCATTTTCGGGGTGATTATTATTTCATGCTCCACCCCTTCTGCCGCTTCATGAAAATGAGCCCTGACAGCCACAAAATCATCCACCAGCACCGGATGAAAATTGGACTCCCACACAGCATTCCAGTTTTGGGCTGCAATCGTCTGAACAGTATAATTAAGCTGGTATTTAAAAGCCAGTTCTTTCAGCAGGGATAGTTCAAAAGCTGCTTCAGAAACAAACGCTTTTAACTCCGTTTCCTTTTCTTCAAATCCTTCATAACCTGCTTCAGCGAGGTTAGCTATCACTAACTCCTGCTGCTCCGGCTGAATAGCTGTAAAAGTTATTGCTATATAATTATCCATTCTATAAAATTAAAAACCCCGGATCAAATCCGGGGTTTATCTTTTAGTTATTGCTTTCTTCTTCTCTCGGTTTCTGTTCAGGTTTAGGTATTAATACCTTCCTGGATAATTTGAACTTACCGGATTTGGGATCAGTACCGATCAGTTTCACTTTCACTTTATCTCCTTCTTTCAGTACTCCTTCCAGTGTTTCCAGCCGCTTCCAGCTTACTTCACTGATATGCACCAACCCCTGCTTACCCGGCAGGAATTCAACAAATGCGCCAAATGGCATGATTGATTTTACAGTTGATTCATACACATCACCCACAACCGGAACAGCTACGATGCCTTTGATCCAGTTTTCCGCTTTTACCACGCCTTCTTTATTCACACCAAATACGCTGATCTCACCCATATTGTTCTTCTCTTCCAGGTTGATCGTTGTACCAGTTTCTCTTTGTATTTCCTGGATCACTTTACCACCCGGCCCGATCACTGCACCAATAAACTCACGGTCAATAAACATTTTGATCATCCGCGGAGAATGAGGTTTCACTTCGCTTCTTGCTTCCGGAATACATTTATACATCGCATCCAGGATATGGAGACGGCCACGACGTGCCTGGTCCAGTGCCTGTTGCATCACTTCCATCTTTAACCCATCTACTTTAATATCCATCTGCACACCGCAGATACCATCTTTCGTACCTGTTACTTTAAAGTCCATATCTCCCAGATGATCTTCATCACCGAGGATATCTGTCAGAATAGCATATTTATCTCCTTTTGTGATCAGTCCCATGGCCACACCGGAAACGTGTTTGGGAATACCAACACCTGCATCCATCAATGCCAATGAACCCGCACATACCGTAGCCATTGAAGAGGAACCATTCGATTCAAGAATATCACTTACCACACGTACTGTGTAAGCAAAATCACCTGCCGGCATCATTTGCTTCAGGGAACGTTGCGCCAGGTTACCATGGCCCACTTCACGACGGCTCTGGCCTCTCATCATCTTTACTTCACCGGTAGAAAACGGCGGGAAATTATAGTGTAAATAGAACTTAGAATCAACAGATTTTGCGGCGCTTTCCACCAGCAATTCATCTAACGGGGTTCCTAAAGTAACTGTTGTAAGCGACTGAGTTTCACCTCTTGTAAATAATGATGCCCCATGCGGAGAAGGTAATACATCCACTTCCATATCCAGCGGGCGAACAGTTTCAAGATCCCTTCCGTCCAGGCGTACTTTTTCATCCAGGATCATATCACGGACCACGTCATACTGCAGGTCGCCGTAATAATTACCAGCCAGCTTCTTGGTCAGTTCCGGCAGGCTTTCTCCTTCAGCAATATTCAGGTCAGTTTTCAGGAAAGTCATCAGCTCTTCTTTGATCGCATCAAATTTATCGCTGCGTTCATGCTTGCTGAATTTACCCTTTGCCACTTCATATACTTTCTGTTTTGCAAAAGCATATACTTTTTCACGCAGGGCCTCATCCTGGGCAGGTTTCTTATACTCTCTTTTTCCTTTCACGCCCACCATATCTCTCAGCTCTTCCTGTGCTTTTACCTGTATGCGGATCGCATCATGTGCCACCTGTAATGCCTGCACCAGTTCAGCTTCACTGCATTCTTTAGCTTCACCTTCCACCATCATCAGGTTCTTCTCCGTAGCGGCAATGATGAAATCCATATCCGATTTCTCCATTTGCGTACGGGTGGGGTTTACCACGAACTTGCCATCCACTCTTGATACCCTTACTTCTGAGATGATTTCTTTGATCGGAATATCAGAAACAGCCAGTGCGGCTGATGCTGCCAGGCAAGCTAATGCATCCGGCATTTCTTCTGCATCACTGGAAATAAGTGTCAGCAATACCTGCACATCACAGAAATAATCTTCCGGGAATAAAGGGCGGAGTGCACGGTCAATCAGCCGGCTGGTCAGCACTTCATAATCATTCAGTTTGGTTTCTCTCTTGAAGAAAGAACCCGGGATACGGCCTGCAGAAGCAAATTTTTCCTGGTAGTCAACCGACAGCGGGAAAAAGCTTTGCCCTTCTTTAGGTTCTTTATTAGCAACTACTGTTGCAAGGATCATACAATTACCGATAGATACTGTAACAGCTCCATCAGCCTGGCGGGCAAGGCGACCGGTTTCAATGGTCACAATACGGCCATCGCCAATATCAAAAGATTTACGAATAGGTTGTTGTAACATAATTTAAAATTTGCTGTCCGGGGTTTGAAAGTTGAGGTTCGCAAGCACCCGAACATGTTTGAAGATTTTTTATGCACCCGGCTGTATTATTACTATCAGCTTCGTTGCGTCGCACCCTTCAGGTTTCTGTCCACTATTCAGCAGGAAATGAACGGTAAATACGCAGGTACTTAAAACAGCTATTCCCAACATCCGGGAGATATTGGGAATAGACTTATATTTTGAGTTTCACTATTGACAAAAAACTTCAGAATTAAAGACAGTTCCCTGACTCCCAAAGAGCCGGGGTTTACTTTCTGATTCCGAGTTTCTCGATCAATTGGCGGTAACCAGTCAGGTTTTGTTTTTGCATGTAGTTCAGTAAACGTTTACGTTTACCAACCAGTTGCATCAGGCCGCGGTGAGTAGAGAAATCTTTTTTGTTTTGCTGAAGATGTCCGCTGATCTGGCTGATACGTTCTGTCAGCAGGGCGATCTGGCCTTCAATAGAACCAGTGTTGGCAGCATTGCCGCCAAATTCTTTTACGATAGTTGCTTTTTTTTCTTTTGTTAATGGCATCTTTTGTTTTTTTAAAGATTCATCCGATTGTTTGTATTCAATTATTTCAGGCGGCAAAGGTAAGGCAACTAAACTTTACAGCCAAGAGTTCTATAAGCTATTTTTCAGGCAGTTAAGGAGCATATCCAGTTCCTCTTCAGAATTAAAAGCATGAAGCACAATGCGTAATCTTTCAAGCCCCTTGGGAACCGTGGGATAAAGAATTGGACGGATATCCAGGTTACCGGTCCGGAGCTGCTCAGCCAGCGACCGGACTTCCCTGTTTCCCGGGACAATTACTCCCTGAACCGGGCTTCGGCTCAGCATCTTTTCATACCCTGTTTCAGCTGACTGGAAGTAATTGATAAGTTCATTCAAACGAGCTCTTTCCTGCTGCAACCGGGGAAAAACCGCATAGCTGGTTTTGATACGCTGAATAGTTTCCGCCGGCAAAGCGGTTGTATATATAAATGACCGGGCAAAATTGATAAGATAGTCCCGTAAAGCTGCTGATCCCAGTACTGCGGCTCCATGGGTACCGCATGCTTTTCCAAACGTGTGAACCCGGGCAAATACCTGCTCCTGCAATCCCAGCAACTGCACCAGCCCCTCTCCTTTTTCGCCAAGCACTCCCGTGGCATGCGCTTCATCAATAACCAGGTTAGCATTGTACTTTTCTGATAGCCCGGCTAATTCTTTCAACGGGCAAACATCGCCATCCATTGAGAAAATGGATTCTGTTACTATAAAAACGTTACCACCTGATTTTTGCAAACGGGCTTCAAGATCAGCCGGGTCATTATGCCGGAAAGAAAAAGCATCCGCAAAAGACAATCGTATCCCGTCCCGGATAGATGCATGAGAAAGCTGATCATACAAAATGGTATCACCCCGTTGCGGAACAGACGACAATAAACCTGTATTGGCATCGTAGCCTGAATTAAAGATCAATGCAGCTTCGGACTGATGAAATGAAGCAATAAGCTGCTCCGTTTCTTCAATCATTTCATAATTGCCGGTAAGCAACCGGGAGCCGGTTGATCCGGAAGCTGTTTCACCGGCAACACCCAACAACCTGTTCTTTACAATACCGAGGTAGTCATTGGAACAAAAATCAATCATCTCACTCCCGGATATGCGTAATTGACGGAAGGCCTGTTGCTCTTTTCGTTCATCCAGTTTTCTATGCAGAAAATTCTCCTTCATATCTTTGCCCGGCAAATATCGAAGTAAATCGCTGTATGAACGAACTTTCGCAGGATACCAGGAACATTTTAGGTCTTCAGTTACCCACCGACCCCCGCTGGGTGAACCTGGCTGAACTTTCACTGGAAGCCATTCTTACCGACCATGCTTATTGCGAACAAAAGGCCGCTACCACCTGCATTTCACTGATACAACGGTACAGCGATAAAGAAAAACTGGTAAAAGAACTTTCTCCCATCGTTACGGAAGAATGGGGGCATTTCAGGCTGGTGGTGGCAGAACTGCATAAAAGAAACCTGAAGCTCGGAAAACAACGGAAAGACGAATATGTAAATGCCTTACTGGTATTTCAGCGCAAAGGCGGCAGCTTTGAAGACCGGTTTCTTGATCAGCTGTTAACGATGGCGATGATCGAAGCCAGGAGTTGCGAAAGGTTCAAAAGACTTAGTGAAGGTTTGAATGACGAATACCTGCGAAATTTTTACCGCCGTTTTATGGAAAGCGAAGCAGGACATTATACTCTATTTATAGAACTGGCTGAGACATATATTAACAAAGAAAAGGTGCGTCAACGCTGGAAAGAATGGCTCGGGCACGAAGAAGAGATTATGAAAGATCTTGCTGTAAGAGGCGACCGTATTCATTAGACCTGCATACTTTCACTCTCCTCATTTAGAAAAATTCACGCAAACGATTGAAGCTTCTTTCATAAACAAGGAATAGCTAATTTCATTCTGACGATGGAGCCAGCACCTTACCAGGAAGCAATTGATGCCTTTGCGGATACCTTTCACCAATTCACGGCAGAACCCATTACAACAGGGCTGATCAATCAATCCTGGAAAATCACCTGCCTGCAAACCGGTGAAGCTTTTCTATTACAGCAGATCAATACTGCTGTTTTCCCCGAGCCCGGCCTGCTGCAGAGCAATTACGAACTGCTCTGGAAACATATCCGGGAAACAACACTTTCCTTTACAATACCGGCACCAAAATATTTCGCCGGAGATACGGCTTTCTTTATTGACAGTAATAATAAATGCTGGCGGGTATTCGAATTTATTCCCGGGGCAGTAACGCTGAACAGCATCGAAGACCCGGAGCAGGCCAGAACAGTTGCAGCCACATTCGCAGCTTTCACAGCTATCTTTGCCAACTTTGATGCGACACAATTGCATCACACTATTTACCGGTTTCACGACCTTTCCTTCCGTTTCGGCCAATTCAAAGAATCGTTACACAGCAAATACTATGAGAGGCTTCACAAGTCAGTTCTGTTAATTGAAGAATTAAAGAAAAGAGAACGCTACAGCAGTTTTTATGATATTATTACTGACGCTGAAGAATTTCCCCTGAGAGTAATGCATCATGACGCGAAAATATCCAATATACTTTTCGATAATACCGGCAAAGTGATCTGCCCTGTTGATCTTGACACTGCTATGCCCGGCTATTTTTTCTCTGACCTTGGAGATTTGATACGGTCAATGGCAGGCAACAGCGATGAAAAGGACAGGGAGCCTGACCATTTATATATCCGTAAGGAATTTTATGATGCAATAATGGATGGCTACCTGTCTGTCATGGAAAAACGATTCACGGGCGCCGAAAAAAAATATATTCACTTTTCCGGCTTGTCCATGATTTGTATGCAGGCACTCCGCTTTCTTACCGATTACCTGAACGGGGATGTTTATTACCGTATTGATTACCCTGAACAGAATTATGACCGGGCAAAAAATCAGCTGGCGTTGTTGCAAAAACTTGAAGAATTCCTGAAGAAACAATATGACTTTAGTATCTGATTTTTAATTGTATTTTTCCATTTGTATGAAAGTAACACAACAAACCTGTTTCCTGCATTCAAACGGTAAAGAAGTAATCTTGTTTACAATCCGCAACCGGAAAGGAACAGAGGTATTGATCAGCAACTATGGAGCCATCATCGCCGCTTTCAAAATAAAAATGAATGACGGCTCCGTTAATGATATTGTACTGGGTTTTGATAAAATGGAAGATTATACCAGCAAGGAATACCTGGAAAGCTATCCCTGGTTCGGCGCTGCGGTAGGACGTCATGGAAACCGTATAAAAGGCGCCACTTTCAGCATTGATGGCAGGCAATACCAGCTATCACGAAATAATGGCAACAACCAATTGCACGGGGGCCTTGAAGGCTTTGATAAAAAAGTGTGGGATGTTGTAGCTGCAGGTGAAGAAGGTCTCGTATTCTCCTATAGCAGTCCTGATGGCGAAGAAGGGTTTCCCGGCAATGTCACTGTTACAATAAAATTCGTTTTATCTGACAATGATGAACTCAGTCATGAATATACAGCCACTACCGATCAACCCACTATAGTAAACCTTACCCATCACAGTTACTTCAACCTGGATAACGGGGAAAGAAGTATTGATGATTATCTTTTAAAGATACACAGCGAAAAGATTCTCGAACAGGATGACGACCTGGTGCCGACCGGCAACTACACCGGTGTGGAAGGCACTAAATATGATTTCAGGAATGAGAAAATGATCAGCAAAGACCGGGACTACGAAACGGGCTACGACCAGAGTTTTGTTGTTAAAACAAAAAGCCCTGAACTTACAGCAGGCGCAGAAGTGTTTTCCCCGCATTCGAAACTAAAGCTTTCCGTTCTCACAACTGAGCCCATCGTTCATTTCTATACCGGCCCGGGAATCCCATCATTTAATAATGGTAAGAACGGCAATACGTATGGAAGTTACTCGGCACTTTGTTTGGAAACACAGGTCCACCCGAATGCTGTGAACATACCCCATTTCCCGAATACGGTTTTAAGGCCGGGAGAAACGTATTTTCACAAGACTGTTTATAAAGTAACTCAGGAAGAAAAATAACTGAGCTCATCCTGCAGGTCCAGGAACGGGAATTGATCCATTAGTTCCTTTGCCTTTTCAGCATGTGTTTTCAAAAAAAGCCGGTGTGCTGTTGTGGCAGGCTGAAAAGCTTTGTGTTTCCTCGCAATTACAATTTTCCTGACTTCTTCCATCAAGGTCCTGGCTCCCGGATCGATACAGGCCTCAGTAAATTTTTCCAATACAAAAGAAGTAGCCATATAATTGGGATGTGCGAGATCAATATCATAAAAACGGTAATCCCTTAATACATCAATCACCAGTTCATATGCAGGAAAATAATACAACTGGCCGAACTTATTGACCAGGTGGTGCACCGCCTCGATCAGCCTTGCCTTACTGCGGTTGTTCTCCACCACGCCATCTCTCAGGTGACGGACAGGGCTTACCGTAAAGATGATCTTTAATTTAGGATTAAATTGCAAAAGCTGGTGGTAAGTATTATCCAGCATTGTTACAGTTTCATCAATAGATAGCAGGTGTTTGGTAAACCACTGCCCCGGCGCCCGGTGGCAATTAGCCACATTTTCACCCGTTTTATTATTAGCAAGTTCTGTAAGCTGGTAAGAAAAAGAAGAACCCAGGGTAATAATAATCCAGTCCGCTTCTTTCAGAAAGGCATGAGCCTTCTGTTGGGATTCATTAATTACCTGTACAGCTTCAGCAGCATTGATATTGGAATAGCGGCTGTGGTGCTGCCAGCTGTGCCATACTTCATTCAGCCGGAAAAGGTCCTCCTCTTTGTATTGCCTGTTCTGTATATAAGAAATAAGACTTTTACAAACACTGGCAGGATCAAACAATATTCCATTTGGGTTTTGTAAAACAGAAAATTTTAATTCTTCCAGTGCATTGCCAATATGTTCTGTAAAACAGGAACCGATCAATAATAGCTTATCCTTATACCTAACCGGTTCCGAAAGCTTTTTTATATCAATATTTACCATGAAATCCATACAAGAAATTTAATCCTGAAGCAGTTTATATAAATATTTCCCCGGCTATCCGAAGACTATCCGTTAATGCCTTCTTATTTAAACCGGGTAATACTCCTTTTGCTTCAAAATAACCAATCATCCATTCCGTGTTCATGTTGCCCACTAGCTCATCATCGGCCATGGGACATCCCCCGATTCCCTTTAAAGCCCCGTCAAATCTTTTACATCCGGCCCGGGCAGCAGCGTCCAGTTTTTCTTTCCAGTTATCGGGTGTGGAATGCAGATGAACTCCTATTTCAATGCCGGGCAGGGATTCAACCAGGTAGCTTGTCATATCGTACACCTGGGCAGGAGTGGCTATTCCAACTGTATCTGCCAGTGAAATAATACCGATATCCATTGCCACCAGTTTATTGACCCATTCAAACACTACTTCTTCATCGTAGGGGTCTCCATATGGATTCCCAAATCCCATGGAAATATAAACGACCAGTTCCTTCCCGGTTTTTACGCAAAGGTTTTGTATCTCTTCCACCCTTCCCAGCGATTCCCCTACAGATGAATTCGTATTCCGCTGCTGAAACGTTTCGGATACAGAGAAAGGAAAACCAAGATAACTGATCTCTTCAAAAATACTGGCCGTTTCTGCCCCCCGGTAATTGGCAATGATGGCCAGTAATTTAGACCTTGTACCAGACAGATCAAGCCCTTTTATGACATCTTCTGTATCCGCCATTTGAGGAATAACCTTGGGTGATACAAAACTTCCAAAGTCGATCGTATCAAAACCAACCTTCAGCAATGTATTGAGGTATTCTGTTTTTTGGGCCGCAGGGATAAAGCTCTTCCACCCCTGCATGGCATCACGGGGACATTCAATGAGTTTAACAGAAGAAGAATTATCCATACTCCGTAAAGGTAGCAACAGCAGGCTTTATTTCTTTAACCCGTTCACTTTATCCCGCAAAGCATTAAAAAACTGGTTCCGGTTCTTCTCGCCTGTTTTACTGATCAGCGTGGACCGGCTGATAAGGCTGTCAAAAGAAGTGGCTACTTTTTTAGCAAACCGTTCATCCCGGGTAAATAGGTAATGAAATACGCTATAGGTAATCATGGTAAGGGGCTTCCCATCCAATGTAATGATCATCGTATTATTGCCGAGGATAAGCTCATTCACATAGTATTGGATCGGCGCCCGGTAACTCACTTCGTTATCACCCGGCATAAACTTGACTCCTTTCTCGGCCTGTAATTGCAGGTGGTCAATTAATTGCTGGAAAGAACTGACTACGGCTTCAAAATCCTGCAGGCTTTTGAACAACCCCGCTTCCTGGTAATAGGCCACCTGGTTGATGGTGCTCTGCAAACTCTCCAGGTTCCATAACTCCACGCTGGGAATGGTATTGTATTCACGTATCACCTGTTGTCCAAGCTCGTAACAATCGGTATAAGGAAACTCTTCCAATGAAAAAGATTTATTGGCAAGCCCCGGCTGATTATTGATAGTTTTTGACCAGAAAAATGTCTTAAAAGCCGCCATGGCAGGAAACAAATAAAAGTTCCAGATCGTGGAATCTTTGCACAGATAATGCACTTCCCGGTTTTGAAAAGAATTGAAGTGTTTGAACTGCATGACCATCCCTTTCATATAATCCACAAATTCACCGGGGGCAGTATTCATTCCGGGGGCATCAAAAAGTACAGAGCTATTCTGTAATTGCAGTAAATGGTCAACAGAAAGATGGTAATGCTCGCAAATCCGCTTCAACTCATTCAGGGTAATGGGTTTTTCTCCGCGGATACGACGGTACACACTGTCTGCACTCAGGCCGAGCAGGTCACATAATTCATCCACCATGGATAAATGTGGCGGAAGATTCTCTTTCAGGTGGTTAAAAAGTTGTTGTTGCAGTTCGGTTGTTCCCATGTGTCCTTGGAAATTACGGAAAATCCATAAAACTCATAATCCTCATTACGGATTGTCGCGGATAAACCGGAAATGCCCCCTGCAATAACGGGTTTTCGATTACTGCCAGCAACGGCACAGGCTATCAATGGAAAATTGCCGTTCCCCTATCCCGCCGGTGTTTTTTCCAGTTATGAATCGCTTTCGTGCTAACTCATTTTTGTCCTGAAGCAATTTATCACCAAAATCGAAAACCATGAGACAAACTGCAATCTTCCTTTTATTTTACCTGTTTTGCCCGACAGCGGAGATTCACTCCCAGCAAGACAGTATCATTTCCGAAAAGCCAGCACCCGCAACAACCGTCACAGAGCAAAAGAAGAAGCTTAACTTCTTTATTATCAGCAAAAGAAAAAAAGGGGCTCTTGACCTGGCTTCCCGTTTTAATGTATTCAGAACCAAATTAAAAAGCCTGTTCCGGCAGAAAAAATTTGTGGCCATTGTTGCAAAAGATGGGCAACAGGCCAGCGCCAGGATCCTGTACCGGTTAGAAAAATATAATGGCCGCATCGGCACGCTCTGGTTTGACTCCCACGGTATGTACAAAAAAGGATATTCCTTATTCTTTATTGGTAAAGATGAATATAGCTATAAGACCCTGAAGGATTCGGCGATTGTACAACCATTGCGGCAACTGGCTCCGTATGTGAAAGAAGATTCGAAGATCATTATTGGTTCCTGCTACGCTGGCGCCACCTATACCCGTTCTTCCATTGATTACAAAGACACTACCCGTATGAATGGTGATTCGCTGATGATAGGCATTGGCAAAATACTGGGAAAAGTAAGTGTTTATGCCTGCGAAAGCTGGGTGATGACCAAACCCGGTCTCTTTCTTAAGAAAGCAGCTGTGGCGGGATTCCCGGGCCGCAAATTATTCAGGGATGTTTGTTACAAACCTGCCTGGGAAAATGTAAGCAAATGGAACCATTATAATGCAATTACCAACCAGTTCTCCACGGTAAACCCGGTAACAATGGATATGTACGGTAATCTTTTATTGCTCAGACAAGCGTATGCTGAGAAAAAGGAGGTGAAGAAAGATATTTCAAAAAACCTGGGAAAACTGGAGCACGGGCTTTATAAATAATCTCAATCACCAAACTACGAAGTATGAAACAATCACTAACTATTGCTGTACTGTTATTTTTCTCTGCAACCAGTATAGCACAATCAAAAAAATACAAAAGCATTGCCTTATTCAATACCCAGTCGGCAATGCCGTTTGGTAAACTGGCAGGGATGTTTACTGAAAATCTTCACCCCGGTATTGAAGCCGGCCTGGGAGTTAATTTTTCGATAAAGAAAAAACATGATTATTTCTGGGAATTAAAAGCCTCCTATTTCTTTCACCGTTTTGTGCAACACGGCATCCCGGTATATGCCAATATCGGGTACAGGTATAAATTCAACGGCAGGTTCTCCGCCAGTGCAGAAATAGGAGGAGGTTATATGCACTCTGTTCCGGCAACAGCCAAACTTAAATTGAATGAAAACGGTGAATACGCAAGCAATAAGGGCATGGGCAGGATGCAGGCCATAGCCACTGTTGGCTTCGGTACCGGTTATATCATCAACACCCGTGTTGCCAAACCGGTCAGGCTATTTATTATTTACCAGCAACGGGTACAAATACCCTTTGTGAAGTCTTATGTGCCCCTGCTTCCCTATAACAGCTTTATGATCGGCATCAGTAAACCCATTTCTGCAAAACCAGGTAACCATAAATAATATTGTATGAAAAATATACATCATCTCCTTTTAATTGTATTGCTTATTTGCCTGTCCTGCCGCAAAGCACAGGTCCGTCTTACTACCACTATTGGCGAGCCCTGTCCCTGGACGGATTCCAGCAATATTCATCCTAAGAATGCAGCATTTCAATTACTGCTGGAAAAATACAAGCGAAAAGGATTGCCGGGCATTTCATTACTTATAAGCGACACAAAAGGCACATGGATTGGCGCTGCAGGAAAAGCTGATCTTTCAAACGCTATTGACTTTGTACCCGGCACTGTTTCCAAAGCAGCCAGCATTACCAAGTTATTTATTGGCACACTTGTTTTTAAATTGATGGAAGACTCAGTTAATACAGGAATGGGCTACCGGGAACTGAATAAAAAAATCAGTAATTGGTTACCCGCAGGCATCACCAATAAACTGGCCAACGGAAATACAATAACGCTCGGCCAATGCATGAAACATGAAACAGGTATTCCGGATATTATTGAAGAAGATAAATTTTACCTGGCGGTATTAAATAACCCTAATAAAAAATGGCAGCCGGAAGAGCTACTGGAATTTATATATGGCAAGCCTGCTCTTTTTGCAGCCGGTGATACTGCCGTTTATTCCAATACCAATACGGTTCTTGTGGCTATGATCATTGAAGCACAGACAGGGAAAAAACATGCTGACCTGCTGAAACAATATATCCTGCAGCCGTTAGGATTGAACCACACGTACTACCAGCCGCATGATATTCTGCCGCCATATGTTGCACAGGGTTATTATGACCTGTATAATAATGGCAGCATTGTAAATGTATCCAACCTGGTTACAGGAAGCGGCAATGGGTACGGAGGCATATATAGTAATCTCTTCGACTTGTTCCGGTTTGCGGATGCCCTGCTCATTAAACAGACATTACTGAAACCGTCCTCCCTGTTGCTGATGCAGACCTACGGTAAACAGGATGATACCAACCGCTATGGCTACGGGTTGCAGAAATCATACATGGATAACGGCATTGATTATGGAATCGGTCATAAAGGAAGAGATCTTGGCTATACTGCTAATCTTTTCTATTTCCCGAATAAGAATGTGCTGCATATCTTTTTTGTGAATTATGGCACCGATGCCGACAGCGGCCTGAAAGAAGTATTCAGGGAATTCACAACTGAAATGATACAACTCAGTCTTCAGTAAATTATAACCTCTGCTTTATAGCTTCACAAGATGAAACCGGCGGAAACGCCGGGATCATCCCTTCAAAACAAAATTTATCATGAATCTTACAACTGCCCGGTCTGCTGACCGCACACCCTTGACCAGGAACAAACTGACCTTATTACTGACAGCATTACTGCTCATTTACTGGATATATGGTTGGTTCAACTGCATTGACCTGCAGGATTGGATTATCGAGAACCTGCTCGTGGTGATTTGTCTTGCAATCCTTGTCGTATCGAGGAAATGGCATCGCCTTAGCGACCTGAGCTACCTGTGTATTTTCCTCTTTATCATGCTTCACCTTTACGGGGCTTTCTATGCCTATACACAAAACGCCCTGGGTGGCTGGCTGCAGAACAGGTTTAACCTCTGGCGTAATCCTTACGACAGGATCGTTCATTTCAGTTTCGGTTTACTGATGGCTTATCCATTCCGCGAGATATTGATAAACAGGTTCAAAGTTTCTGCAAGAGCTTCCTGGCTGTTACCAGTGGAAGTAGCATTTTCCCTCGGAACTATTTTTGAGTTGATTGAATGGGGTGTTTCAGTAGTTACAACCAAAGAAACCGGCGAAACCTATGTGGCTACACAAGGTGATGTTTGGGACGCACACAAGGATATTGCCCTGGCTGCTTCAGGTGCTGCGGTTTGTATGCTGATCACTTTTATCGGTCAGCGAATCAGGAATTCACAACGACCCTGATCATTGTATTGAAGGGTATTTCATTTCACCGCCTTATAAGTTGCAGGCCGGTCTTTGGAAGAAAACAGGGGAAGTATATCCTGTTCGCCAGCCAGGTCTTAAACCATCCTTTGTTTCATGGCTTCGTATAGTATAATCCCGGTGGCAACAGAAACGTTGAGTGATTCAAAATCACCCGCCATCGGGATTTTTATTTTCTCATCACATATTTTCATCAATGCAGGATAAATACCTTTTTCTTCGCTGCCCATTACGATGGCGCAGGGATCTTTAAAATCAGCTTCCGCTACATTTTTATCTGCCGTCATTTCACTGGCAAATACCCTGATACCATTCAGGTGCAGTTCATCTACTGCTTTCATTAAACTGCTAACCCGGCAAACCGGTATTGTTTCCAATGCCCCGGCGGAAGTTAATATCGCATCCTCATTCAGGGCTCCTACCCCTTTATCAGGTATAATGACAGCATGCACACCGCAGCAAAGTGCGGTACGGGCTATCCCGCCGATATTGCGTATATCAGTGATCCCATCAAGTATCAGTAATAACGGTGCTTCCCCATTCTCTGTAACCAGCGAGATAACATCCTGCAGATTTTGATATTGCACTTTAGCAATCTGTGCCACACAACCATCATGATTGCTAACGTTGAAGCTATTCAGTTTCGCCACCGGCACATAATTTACTGGTACCCCGTTCCGGGCAGCTTCTCTTTTTATCTCGCTGATATCATCACCCGCGGCCCTGGTATCGAGGTAAATCCTGTCTAATTGCTGACCGGTTCGCAAAGCTTCGATTACAGCATTTCTGCCAATCACTAAGGAACTTTTTTTCGGTCGGTGTTGCTGCCTGAAATTTTTCACTTTTCAAAATTAAGGTTTTGCCACAGAGGTGCTGAAACAATA
The DNA here is from genome assembly GCA_002400415.1 of Chitinophagaceae bacterium UBA4411. Lineage (GTDB taxonomy): Bacteria > Bacteroidota > Bacteroidia > Chitinophagales > Chitinophagaceae > CADEDV01. The sequence continues at coordinate 33,193 of DGQP01000004.1, read as the reverse complement.
AACCCCGAACGATTTTCTAATCTTTCGGGGTTTTAAAGCCCTTCCTGCGGGGGCCTGCCTGCCGGTAGGCAGGGTTTGGGGAAGCCTATTTTAATCCAAATGCTTTTTTCACTTTACCTACATAATCGAGTTTCTCCCAGGTAAACAGCTCCACTTTTTTAGTAATCTTTTTACCATCAGGAGAAGTAAAAGATTTCTCAACCACTTCAGGCTTGCGGCCCATATGCCCGTAAGCTGCTGTTTCGCTATAAATAGGATTACGCAGTTTCAAACGCTGCTCAATAAAATAAGGACGCATGTCGAAAACAGTTTCCACGATTTTGCTGATCTCGCCATCTGTAAGATCAACTTTGGCAGTACCATAAGTGTTTACGTTGATGCTGGTGGGTTGTGCCACACCAATCGCATAAGAAACCTGTACAAGTATCTCGCTGGCCACACCGGCGGCAACAAGGTTCTTGGCAATATGACGGGTTGCATAAGCAGCAGAACGATCCACTTTAGAAGGATCTTTACCACTAAAAGCGCCGCCGCCATGCGCCCCTTTACCACCGTAAGTATCCACGATGATCTTCCGGCCTGTCAGACCTGTATCCCCGTGCGGGCCACCGATCACAAACTTACCTGTTGGGTTAACATGGTATTTGATATCATTATTGAAGAGTTTGGCGTATTTTTTATACTTGCTTTTAATCCTTGGAATCAGGATATTGATCACATCACTTTTAATCTTGGCCAGCATTTTTGCTTCACTGTCAAAATCATCATGCTGCGTGGAAATAACAATCGCATCGATACGAACAGGCTGGTTGTTATCATCATATTCCAGTGTTACCTGGCTTTTGGCATCAGGACGCAGGTAAGGCATTTTTGAATTTTTCTCCCGGCGGATAGCAGCCAGTTCGATGAGCAGGTTATGAGCCAGATCCAGTGCAAGTGGCATGTAATGTTCGGTCTCGTTGGTGGCATAGCCAAACATCATTCCCTGGTCGCCGGCGCCCTGTTCTTCTTTTTTCTTCCGGTCAACACCCTGGTTGATATCAGCAGATTGTTCATGGATAGCAGACAATACACCGCAAGAGCTGGCTTCAAACATATATTCACTCTTGGTATAACCGATCTTACGGATCACTCCCCGGGCAATCTCCTGTACATCCAGGTAGGCCTTTGATTTTACTTCTCCGGCCAATACCACCTGGCCGGTGGTTACCAGTGTTTCGCAGGCTACTTTTGATTGTGCATCAAAAGCAAGAAAATTATCGATCAGTGCGTCCGATATCTGGTCGGCCACTTTATCCGGGTGTCCTTCAGAAACACTTTCAGAAGTAAACAGGTAAGGCATAAATGATTTTGTTTAATGATAAGTTAGTATTGAAAATAATAAAATCGGGTGCAAAGATAACACCCGATTCAATTCGTTTTAAACAGCTTTTCCACTAAATTTTAGAGTAAATAAGCCGCAGCCGCATCTTCTGCGTGCTGTGATTTCCTCCCCCGACTCTGACCCTTCCTTTCACAATACCATTCAGGTTAGGGAAAAGTACCAATGTTTGATCCGAGACAAGCGGCGGCGTTCCATATTCTGACCTCACTGAATACGGGGCAGAGAGCCTCAGGTCATACAAAGAAGAGGTGCCGGTCAGCACATGCTGTACATACCTGGAAATATTGAACTTCCAGACCTTGATCTTGTTGCCCGACCCGTCTACAGTATTAATCGGGTAAGAGCCGAAAGAACTTCTGTTATAATCGCTGCCATCATAAACAAGGTCATATGGTATTGTTCTGAACTGTTTTTTCGGCAAAATAATTGTCGGGTCAAACGCATCCAGGTACAAGAACTCTGGAGCCGGGAATATCGTGTCGGTGTTGTTATTATCATGTACCTGTTCCACGATCAGTTCTGCCCGGTGAATAAGCCGGTTCCCGATCGTCAAAAGGTCAGGTATTTTAATCCTTGCAAAAGAACCCGGCGTATTTTGAATATATAACAGGTTATCTTCGGTTGGTCCCTGAACAGTGCTTATTTCGCCAATAGTATGGTTCCTTTCAATGTAATTAGCAGCTGCACTTAACGTAGTGAAACGGAAATAATCAACCAGCGTATCCCTGCCTAACCCGCCTGCTTTGGGGTAGCGGTAATAAATGGCCAGTTTTGTATTAACCCCACCCAGATCAAATCCCATCACAGCATTTCCTGATGACATGGATCTCAAAGCAAATCCTTTGAATTTTGTTTTGAACGCAGAATCTGAAAGATAAGCCCCGTTAGTTCCGGAAGTGGAATCATAATTCAATAACCGTTGTCCAAAACTGTCATCGAGCCTGATTCGCAGCTGGTTCGTTGTTGTATCTTTTCTTGCAAACACAGAATCATTCAAAACCGCAGGGAGAAAAGTTCGGGTACCTAAAAGATTATTATACCCATTAGGGAAAGGCTCCGTTCTTATCAGGTAGGCAGAATCGCTTTTGAATGGCAACGATGCATTTTGATCAATCTCGTATACATTTACCGTTTGTGGCACGAGTGTATCACCATACGTTTCCATGTAATTGAGAACAAGTACAACCGAATCTATCTCCAGGCTATCCTTCCTTGCAAAAGCAAACTGGTAAAGAGTTGGCTTTAATTCCAGGAACATTCTTGCATCTGTCCCGCCAAAAAGGGGGTCGTTATTAATTTTGCCTAAGAAAAATTCCTCGCTTCTTTCCAGGCGCTGGGAATCGGATATATTATCGAAAAGGCCATTAAAAGTCTGAACAGAAAGACTGGTATCAAAAGTCGTGATATTATCAACAACAGGTATCAGGTCACCTCCAAGTGTGGTGGCATCATTGATCTTTCGGCAGGAAGAAAATACGATTATAGAACTCGCAATGGTAACTCCAAGCAGTGAGAGTAGCTGTCTGTTCTTCACGAAAATAATTTATACCGGTTTATGGAATTGATTATTTGGCAAGTTCGCCATACAGTTGTAAATAGTCTGTTAAATCTGATTCAGGGTTAAATAACAGTGTTTTCTTGCCTCTTACTTTGGTAAATTCTTCAGTCAGTTTCTTGTCTATTTTTTCGGCTCCGAAAGTAATGGCATCCGCATAAGAAGCAGCTCCGCGGAACATAGCGGTGTTGTTTGCATCCTTATAGGCCTCGAGGTCTTTCTCTTTTAAAGAAGAATGAATCGTGGCCAGCTTCACAAAATCACTGCCTAATTTTTCTTTGAAGGTATTAGAGCCTATCGTATAAACAGTTTTACTGTGAGCAAAAACAGGTTCCTTCTTGTAAACCGTTTTCAGGTAAGCAGGGATCAGGCCTGTCATCCAGCCGCTGCAATGGATAATATCAGGAGGCCAGCCGAATTTTTTTACCGTTTCCAATGCGCCTTTACAAAAGAATACAGTTCGCAGGCCATTGTCATCAAACCACTTCTCATTTTCATCATGAAAAACAAATTTGCGGCGGAACAGGTCTTCATTTTCAAGGAAATAAACCTGCAGCCGGGCACTCGGCAGTGAAGCTACTTTGATCTGTAAAGGCATGTCATCATTATCCACCGAAACATTGATACCGGATAAACGAACCACTTCATGCAGGCGGTGTCGGCGCTCATTGATCGTCCCGAACCGGGGCATGATGCAGCGAACTTCAAAACCATTATCATTAGCCTTGATGGCCAGTTTATTAACGATCTCAGAAAATTCTGTCAACTCCAGGTAGGGCGACATTTCGTTAGCGATGAACAGTATCCTTTTCTTAGCTGACATGGGCGTCTGTTTTGTTTAACTTTTTTTCTGAAAGGTGGCAAAGGTAACCAATTTATGCTGAAAAGCGGCTGATAAAGCAAAGCGAAAGCTTTTGTGGCCTTAATCCGGCCCTGAAACACTAAGTTTACAGCCCATTTTAAACCAGCGGGATTGTTTTTATGATCATATTCAAAAAAGCAGCGGATCTCCGGCTCTACCTTGATGAACAGAAGAAGAACGATAGGTCAGTTGGCTTTGCTCCCACTATGGGAGCCCTGCACAAAGGGCATATTTCCCTGCTGGAAGCAAGTAAAAAAGAGAACGATCTTACGGTCTGCAGCATTTTTGTGAACCCAACCCAGTTCAACGATCCAACTGATTTTGAAAAATACCCGGTTACCATCGAAAAGGATATTTACCTGTTGGAAAAAGCCGGCTGCGATATCCTGTTTCTTCCTCCCGTTGCAGAGATATACCCCGATGGTTTTAATAAGCAAAAAAAGTATGATCTGGGTAAACTTGAAACCATCCTGGAAGGTAAATTCCGCCCCGGTCATTTCCAAGGAGTATGTATGGTGATGGAACGTCTGCTTGACATTATACATCCTGATAAATTATACCTTGGTCAGAAAGATTACCAGCAATGTATGGTGATTAAACAGCTTATCCGCCTGATGGGTATGGAAAATACCAGTGCCCTGATCGTCTGCCCCACGCTTCGTGAGCCGGACGGGCTTGCCATGAGCAGCCGGAACATGCGGCTGAATGAAGAAGAAAGAAAAAGAGCTGTGACCATATATAATATACTTACCGGCATCAAAAACAACCTGCGGCCATCTTCTGTTGTTACTATAAAAGATAAGGCCATTGAGGAACTGACTTCAAAGGGCTTTAAAGTTGATTATGTGGAAATTGCTGATGCTATTACACTTGAGCCAGTTATTAAATGGGACGGCAGCCAAAAATTAGTAGCCCTTATTGCCGCATTTAACAACGAGGTAAGACTGATTGACAACATGCTGATTAATTAAAACTCTATTTTTGCGCCCATTATGCAGATTGAAGTATTAAAATCAAAAATCCACCGGGCTGTAATTACCGAAGCCAACCTTCATTATGTAGGCAGTCTGACACTGGACGAAGACCTGATGGATGCCGCCAATATCATCGAAAATGAAAAAGTGCAGGTGGTGAATGTAAACAACGGCGAAAGACTCGAAACCTATGTGATCAAGGGGAAAAGAGGATCAGGTATCGTTTGCCTGAACGGCCCTGCTGCCCGCCGCGGCATGGCCGGTGACCTGGTAGTGGTAATCTCCTACGCATTGATGGATTTTGAAAAAGCAAAATCTTTCAAGCCCTGGGTTGTTTTTCCAAAAGAAGAAAACAAACTCTGATATTCTTTACCCGGCACTTTGTAATGTAACTTCGTACTACTATTTTGGCATCCATGAACAAACGGCTTATCACTATACTCCAGTACCTTTTTTTCCTGGGCTTGGGCATTTTCCTGGTATGGTGGTCCATCCGTGATCTTGGAGCCGATGATAAATCCCAGATTAAACTGGCCCTTAAAAAAGCAAGGTACTGGTTAGTTATCCCGGTATTCATCATTCTTTTTTTCAGCCATTATGTTAGGGCCATGCGCTGGCGTTTACTGATAGAACCCCTGGGTTACAAACCCGGCATGACCAATACTGTTTTTGCTGTGCTGATCGGCTACCTGGCCAACCAGGCTGTGCCGAGGCTGGGCGAGGTATTAAAATGTACAGTACTGGCCCGCTACGAAAAAGTGCCGGCTGACAAACTGGTCGGAACTATTATTCTTGAACGTATCATTGATGCCATTACCCTGCTGATCATTTTTGGAATCACGCTGGCCATCCAACCAGGATTATACAGCCAGATTATTGATACTTTCTTTAATTCTTCCGGAAATGAAGAAGAAAAAAAAGTATCCGGCACGCTGGTAATGCTGATTGCCGGGGGAGTTGTGGCATTAGCCATCCTTGCTTACATGTTCATTAAGAAGAAATCGGTTAATGACATGCTGGGGATTTTCAAAAAGATCGCTTCCCGTATCTGGCAGGGCATCAGCGCCATTCAGCACCTGAAGAAAAGAGGACAATTCCTGTTGCTCACGGTTATCCTGTGGGCCACTTATCTTTCCGGGGGATACCTCGGTTTTCATGCGCTACAGGAAACCGAACAATATGGTATTAAGGAAGCATTCACAGTATTATCAGCCGGCAGTATCGGTATGATTGTAACACCGGGGGGTATCGGCGCTTACGCATTCCTGCTGGAAAAAACCATGCAGTTGTATGGATTATCGCAAGGCATCGCACTGGCTTTTGGCTGGATATTGTGGCTGGCACAAACCACTGTCATACTCATTGGTGGCTTAATTAGTTTTATAGCATTGCCCTGGTATAACAAAAAAAAAGAAGGTTGAAACGAGCTGACCTGATACCACAAAAAATCATGACTGCCCCGCAAATCATGCAGCGGGTGGCACAATGGCGGTTCTCCGGCAAAACGATTGCTTTCACCAATGGTGTGTTTGATATTCTTCACCAGGGGCATATCTTCTCCCTCTCACAAGCCGCTAAAGAAGCCGATATACTTATTATCGGTCTTAATGCTGATGCATCTGTAAAAAGATTAAAAGGAGAAAGCCGTCCGGTAAATAACCAGGATTCAAGGGCTTTGCTGCTTGCCTCCATGCAGATCGTGGATGCGGTGGTGTTGTTTGAAGAAGATACTCCCCTGCAGCTCATCACGTCCATTTTACCTGATGTATTGGTGAAAGGCGGGGATTATACTGTTGAGCAAATTGCCGGAGCCAAAGAAGTCATTGCCGGCGGCGGCCGTGTTGTGATCAACCCGATCCTGGAAGGATTCTCCACCACCGGCATCATTGAACAGATCAGGAAAGCCTGAGCATTTCCCTTGTTTCTAAAAACTTAATATCAAACTTTTACCCCGTTCATTAATTTCATATCTTATCAATGAAATAAGATGGACCCTATAGTTATGGCTTCGGCAAAAAAAAGAACAATCGCAAGAGATATAAGCTGGCTTTCATTTAATGCAAGAGTGTTGCAGGAAGCCGGTGATCCCACCGTGCCATTACGGGAAAGGGTGCGGTTTCTTGGAATATTTTCTAATAATATGGATGAGTTTTTCCGGGTAAGGGTGGCTACCCTGAAACGGATGATCAAATATGGCAGCAGGGCGAACATGCATCTGGAAGATGACCCGCAGCAGATACTGGATGAGATCCAGATGCTCGTACTGAATCAGCAGGGAGAATTTAACCGCATCTGGGAAGAAGTGCTTCAAAAGCTGAATGAACAAAAGATATTTCTGAAAACAGAAAAGGATCTGACCCACGATCAGCAGGATTTTGTAAGAAACTACTATGAAGAAGAAGTAAGCCCGAACCTGATTCCGCTGATGATTGAAAACATTCCCGTTTTTCCGAACCTGCGTGATAAATCTATTTACCTGGCCGTGGTAATGTGGAAAAAAGAAAGTGCATTGAAGAAGAAATATGCACTTATTGAAATACCCAGTCGTGTATTGGGGCGGTTTCTTTTGCTGCCTTCCAAACCGGACGAACATCATATTATCCTGCTCGAAGATGTGATCCGTTTTAACCTTCCGGATATCTTTTCCTATTTCGGGTATGACCAGTACCAGGCACATATCTTTAAAGTAACCCGTGATGCAGAAATGGATATAGAAAATGATGTGTCCACCACCATCATACAAAAAATAGAAAAAGGACTAAAGAACCGGCGCAAAGGGAAGCCCGTCCGGTTTGTATATGACCGGGAAATGGATGCAGGCCTGCTCGAATACCTGATCCGCCGGCTGAACCTGACCAAAAGAGATAACCTGATCCCCGGGGGACGCATTCATAATTTCCGGCATTTTATGGATTTTCCCGACCAGGTTTTTAAAGAAAAAACAAAACGGAAAAAGCCATTTGATCACCCGCTGCTGACAGAACACCGTGTGTCAGACGTAATAATGGAAAGAGATGTGATGCTGCACTTCCCCTACCACTCTTTCACACCCCTGATCGACTTATTGCGGGAAGCTGCATTTGACCCGGATGTTACATCCATCAAGATTACCTGTTACAGGCTGGCACAGCAATCCCGGATCATCAATGCATTGATCAATGCAGTTCGGAACGGCAAAGAAGTGGTGGTGATGCTGGAACTAAGGGCGAGGTTTGAAGAAGAAGCCAATATGGAGTGGAAAGAACGGCTGGAAGAAGAAGGAGCTAAAGTGCTGGTGGAGATACCCAATATGAAAGTGCATTCCAAGGTCTGCCTGATCAGGAAAAAAATAAAAGATCATTTTATTCAATATGGATTTGTAAGCACGGGCAACCTGAATGAGCGGACTTCAAAAGTGTACGCTGACCATTGCCTGCTGACATCCAACCCAAAGATCATGCATGATGTGAGCCGTATATTTAACTACCTGGAACATCCCAAAACAGGCATCAATTTTCTGAGGGAATGCAAGACGGTTATCCCCAGTCCGAATTTTATCAGAAAGGAGATCAACCAGTTGATTGACGAGGAAATAAAAAATGCGCAACGGAGAAAACCCTGCGGCATCACGCTTAAAATGAATTCTCTCTCCGATGAACAGTTGATTCTTAAACTGACCGATGCTGCCCGTGCAGGTGTGCCGATCCGGCTTATTGTAAGAGGGATATTCTGTATGTTCTCGCAGAATAAAAAGTTTAAACAGCCTGTTCGTGCTATCAGTATTGTGGATGAATACCTGGAACATGCACGGGTGTGGGTATTTCACAACAGGGGCAAAGAGAAAGTTTACATATCTTCGGCAGACTGGATGTTGAGAAACCTGGAACACCGTGTGGAAGCTACCTGTCCGATTTTTGACGAGGATATCAAACAGGAACTGAAAGATATTTTGAATATACAATTGCAGGACAATGTGAAAGCAAGATGGCTGGATAACCAATTGAATAATGAATATATCCGAACCACCCGGAAAAAAGTCCGTTCACAGGTTGAAACTTATAATTACCTGTATAAAAAAACACTAACCCATCGTGAGACTGGCAGCCATTGATATCGGGAGTAATGCAGCGAGATTATTGATCAGTGATGTGATTCCCGGACCACAGGACAAACCTGAATTTCTGAAGATAGCCCTTGTTCGTGTACCCTTACGGCTGGGCTTTGATGTTTTCGACAAAGGAGAAATATCAGTTGTAAAGGCAGAAAAAGTGATCAAGACGATCAAATCCTATAAGTTATTGCTGGATGTATACGAGGTAAAGCACCTGAAAGCCTGTGCCACCTCCGCCATGCGGGATGCCGTAAATGCCCCGGAGATTATTAAAAAGGTAAAAGCCGAAACGGGTATTGATATTCATGTTATCAGCGGCCAGGAAGAAGCTTCTTTTATTTACGAGAACCACACAGCCGATGATATGAAAAAAGATGAATCTTATTTATACATAGACGTGGGTGGAGGAAGTACTGAACTTACTTTTTTCAGTGATGGTAAAATGATCTTTAAAGAATCTTTCAATATTGGCACTATCCGCTTATTAAAAAACCAGGTACAGGAATCCCTCTGGGATGAAATGAAAGAATTCCTGCGCAGCAAAACAAAGGGATACCATCATGTTACAGCTATTGGTTCCGGCGGTAACATCAATAAAATCTTTTCGTTGTCAAAGCGAAAAGAGGGCAAACCTCTTTCACTGGAACTGCTGAGAGACTACTATAAAGAATTCAGCACGATATCACTTCCGCAACGGATGAGTTTATACCGCCTGCGGGAAGACCGTGCCGATGTAATCATTCCGGCATTGCTCATTTATATCAATGTCATGCGCTGGACAGATGCCGATGAAATTTATGTACCTAAGATCGGGCTGGCGGATGGCCTGATCCATAACCTGTATGATGAAGTGAAGTTGAAAGAAATAGAAGTCTGACGAAATTTCCCAACTCCAAAATTTCAAAATCTCTATGTCTGTTAATAAAGAAGTAAAAAGGATTACCACTCACACCCTTCAGAATATGAAGGCAGCCGGAGAAAAGATCAGCATGCTGACAGCATATGATTTTTCATTTGCAAAAATCATTGACGGCGCTGGTATTGACGTAATACTGGTGGGTGATTCGGCCTCCAATGTTATGGCGGGTCATGAAACCACATTGCCTATTACACTGGACCAGATAATCTATCATGCTTCCTCTGTTATCCGGGGCATACATCATTGCCTGGTTGTGGTTGATCTTCCTTTTGGTTCTTACCAGTCCAATTCAGATATAGCCTTAGCATCTGCTATCCGCATCATGAAGGAAACCGGTGCTCACTCCATCAAGCTGGAAGGCGGTGAGGAAGTGCTGGAATCAGTCAGGAAAATTGTTTCTGCCGGTATACCTGTTATGGGACATTTAGGGTTAACTCCGCAATCCATTTACAAATTTGGCACCTATACTGTAAGAGCTAAAGAAGAAGAAGAAGCGAATAAACTTCGCCATGATGCCAGGCTGCTGGAAGAAGCCGGATGCTTCGCCACCGTATTAGAAAAAATTCCGGCTGCGCTGGCCAAAGAAGTGTCTCAAAGTTTAACAATCCCCACCATCGGGATCGGTGCCGGCGGGGATTGCGACGGGCAGGTGCTGGTGATGCATGACATGCTGGGTATTAATACCGAATTCAAACCAAGATTTCTCCGCCAGTATCTCAATGTTCATGAGCTGGCGTCCGATGCAGTCAGGAATTATATTCGTGATGTAAAATCGGGCGACTTTCCTAACCAGCAGGAACAATATTGATCTATCAGTTTTTTATATCTTAATGCCGGAACAATCCCGGCATTTTTATTGATCAGAAACTTTTTTCCGGCAGTAAAAAGACTGAACTTTGCAGCGCAATAAAATATGCTATATGAATTTCCTCGAAACACTAAAGATAGAAACCCTCAATAAAGGCGTAAGCACCGGCAATAACTGGCTGGATGCAAAAGGTGAAACAATAGAGTCCTTCTCTCCTGTTGATGGTCAGAAAATCGGCGCTGTTACTTCTGCAGACAAAGAAAGTTATGAAGCCGTTATACAACAAGCAGAAGAAGCTTTTAAAGAATGGAGATTATGGCCTGCCCCCAAAAGAGGTGACGTGGTGCGCCAGGTGGGCGAAGCATTACGCCGGTATAAAGAACCATTGGGAAAACTCGTTTCTTATGAAATGGGTAAAAGCCTGCAGGAAGGATTGGGTGAGGTGCAGGAGATGATCGATATCTGTGATTTTGCAGTCGGCCTTTCAAGACAGTTACATGGATTGACGATGCACAGTGAAAGACCTGCTCACCGGATGTATGAACAATGGCATCCTTTAGGAATTGTGGGTATTATATCCGCATTCAATTTCCCCGTAGCCGTATGGAGCTGGAACAGTATGCTGGCCTGGGTGTGTGGTGATGTTTGCATCTGGAAGCCCTCTGAAAAAACACCTTTATGTGGCGTGGCCTGCCAGCATATCGTAAATAAAGTATTTGCCAAAAATAATGTACCCGAAGGCGTAAGCGGGCTGATCATTGGTGGCCGCGAAGTGGGTGAATGGATGAGTCATGATACGAGAGTGCCATTAGTTTCAGCAACAGGCTCCACGAAAATGGGGAAAGCAGTTGGTGCAGCACTGGGCGCAAGATTAGGAAGAGCCTTATTAGAGCTGGGCGGTAACAATGCCATCATTATTTCCAGGGACGCCGATCTTGATATTGCCATCACCGGCGCTTTATTTGGCGCTGTTGGCACTGCCGGCCAACGATGCACAACCACGAGAAGACTGATTATTCATGAAGACATTTATGAGGCATTCAAAGAAAAATTAGTCAAAGCCTATCAACAACTCCGAATCGGCGACCCGCTGGATCAGCATAATCATGTAGGCCCGCTGATCGATACAGGCGCTGTTAAACTGTATCTTGATTCGATTGAAAAGTGCAAAGCTGAAGGTGGTAATTTTATAGTAGAGGGTGGAGTATTGAGCGGAGCAGGTTATGAAAGCGGCTGTTATGTGAAACCCTGCGTGGCTGAAGCAAAACCGGGTTATAAAATTGTACAGCATGAAACCTTTGCGCCAATATTGTACTTACTGAAGTATCAAACAATTGATGAAGCGATAGCAATACAAAATGAAGTACCGCAGGGACTCTCTTCCTCAATCATGACGCTGAACCTGCGGGAGGCAGAACAATTCCTGTCGGCCGCCGGCAGTGATTGTGGAATTGCCAATGTCAATATTGGCACTTCCGGGGCAGAGATCGGGGGTGCTTTCGGAGGCGAAAAAGAAACAGGTGGTGGACGGGAAAGTGGCAGTGATGCCTGGAAAAACTATATGCGCCGGCAAACCAATACCATTAACTACAGTACAAAATTGCCACTGGCACAAGGTATAAAGTTTGATTTATAGCAATAAGGCCCTCAAAGCGGCCTTATTGCTATGATTTCTGCGAAAAATTTCCAATTTTTACAGCCTGAAACAATATCCCTAAAACCTAACCCAGTTCCCATGAAAGGATCATTCCTTGCGCTCGCATTTGTACTCAGCAGTTTTTTTATAGCTAATGCACAGATAAGAGTTGCCCTTGTTCTTGGTGGTCACCAGTCCGAAGTAATTGAAGAAAATGATCTCCCCGATTTTTCTACTTTTAAAAACGGTTATTCAGGCCGCACCGGCGTTCATTTTGGATTTTTAGCTGATGTGCCTTTTGCGGAAAAATCAAACCTGTTTTTCCAACCCGGCATCGTCTTTTTTAATAAGGGAAGAAAATTTGCAGGTGACATCAGCGGGGGCAACGGTACTGTTTTCCAGTCTTCAGAGCAGTTCGTTAATTATATCGACCTGCCCCTGAACCTGGTCTACAAATTCAGGCTCAACACTAAAACAAAATTGATTATTGGCGCCGGTCCTTATGCCTCCTTTTTTTATAACGGGAAAGAAACAAAAGAAATCAATGACCAGGGCGTATTTACGTCAGAAGAAAATACAGACCTCCCCGTAGGCGATGCCCCGGGAAAATATAAAGTACTGAATTATGGTGCCAATGCATTAGCCGGGCTTGAATTTGGCCGTGTATTCCTGACGGCTAACTACAGCCGCGGATTGAATGATTTTTACCAGGCCAAAGATTATACCGGTACGTTTAAACACCAGGTAATCGGCGCCACGCTGGGTATCTTCCTTGGCCCGCAGACCGCGCCTGAAAAGAAGATAAAAGACAGGGATAAGGATGGTATTCCTGATGAGCAGGATGCCTGTCCGGATGAAGCCGGGCCGGCTATAACAAAAGGTTGCCCGGATAAAGATGCCGACGGCATTCCTGACAAAGAAGACAACTGCATAGATGTGCCGGGTATACTTGCCTATAAAGGTTGCCCGGCTCCAAAAGATAAAGATGGCGATGGCATTACCGATGATCTTGATAAGTGCCCGGATATACCCGGAGTAGCCCGGTATAATGGTTGCCCGGTACCGGATTCAGATAATGATGGTGTGAATGACGATGATGATAAATGCCCGCAGGTTGTGGGTCTGGGGCGCTACGAAGGTTGCCCGGTACCAGACACGGATAATGACGGGGTGAACGATGAAGACGATAAATGTCCGAAAGTACCTGGATTGAAAGAAAATAATGGGTGCCCTGCCATACAGCAGGAGATTGTTGAGAAAGTCAATTATGCCGCCAAACGCATCCAGTTCGAATTTGCGAAAGCCAGTCTCCTGAAATCCTCTTTCAAAGTGCTGGACGAAGTGGTAATGATCATGAAGCAAAACCCGGAACTGAAATTGTCGATTGAGGGGCATACCAGTGCAGATGCAAACTATAATGCCAACATACAATTGTCGCAAGACCGTGCTGATAACGTAAAAACTTATTTTGAATCAAAAGGAATAGACTCCGGCAGGCTTTCTGCCAAAGGTTTCGGGCCGTCTCAACCTCTCAACAGTGGTAAAACGGAAGCCGAAAAAGCACAAAACAGAAGGGTGGAACTGAAATTAAGCAACTAAGTCCGCCAATGATTCGTCAAAATTCTCACAAACCCCTGCTTTTACACCCAAAAGCGGGGGTTTGGCTTATGTAAATTGTATGAATGGTAATCATTACTTTTGACGCCTTTAGCAAATTTGTAATATTAAAAAAACGCAAATGACCAATTTAGTGAAACGTACCTCTCTCCTGACGATTGGCGGATTGATTACATCTGCCCTGTTTGCCCAGGAAGTACCCAAAGGATGGCATATGCAGGATCCAAAAGCCAATGGCTATTACGGGATCAGCATTGACAAAGCCTATGAATTTCTTAAATCAAAAAAAGTAAAGAGCAATACTGTGATTGTGGCCGTGATAGATTCCGGTATTGATACGGCACATGAAGACCTGAAACCGGTTTTATGGGTCAATAAAAAAGAAATCCCCGGTAATGGAATAGATGATGACAAGAATGGTTATATCGATGATATTAATGGCTGGAATTTTCTTGGCAGCCGGGATGGTAAGCAAAACGTGGAAAAAGATTCTTATGAAGCTGCCAGGGTTTACCACCAGTTCAAATCAAAATATGATGGTAAAGATGTGGATGCCGACAAACTTTCTAAAGAAGAAAAGTTTGAATATGAAATGTGGAAACGTTCTAAGGAAGAAGTGGCCGGTGGCGACTCAAAAACAAGTTCGATGGAACTGGTGTTCCTGAAAAGAGCTTACAACAGCGCTACCAAGGCTGATACTGTTTTACAAAAAGCATTAGGCAAAGAAAAATATACCGGGAAAGACCTGGAAGCATTGAGCTCAGATAATGCAGATGTAAAAAAGGCAAAAAACATGATCTACGGGCTGATGTCGGGTAATGATGCCCTTGAATCAACAAACCAGGAATTTCTGGAAGGATTTGGGGAGTATGTTGACAGCGAGATGAACAAAGCAGAAGCCGCTGAAACTGCTCCGGAAAATTACCGGGGCAATATTGTGAAAGATAATTACAATGATTTCAATGATAAATTCTACGGCAACAACAATGTGTTTGTAAGTAATAAATCTGCTTTACACGGCACCCACGTTTCCGGTATCATTGCTGCGGCAAGAGGAAATGGCAAAGGAATGGATGGTGTGGCGGATAATGTAAAGATCATGGCACTCCGGGCTGTTCCGGATGGTGATGAGCATGATAAAGATATCGCCCTTGCCATACGGTATGCTGCTGATAATGGTGCACAGGTAATCAATATGAGTTTTGGTAAAGGCTTTTCTCCGGAAAAGCAATGGGTGGATGATGCAGTGAAATATGCGGAAAGCAAAGGTGTATTGCTGGTGCATGCTGCCGGTAATGATGCGAAAAACATTGATACAAGCTTCAACTACCCCACTCCTGTTTTCAATGATGGCAAAAGAGCCAGTAACTGGATCACAGTGGGCGCCAGCGGCCCTAACAATGAGAATGGCAACAGCCTTGCTGCTAATTTTTCTAACTATGGTAAACAGGAAGTGGATGTATTTGCTCCCGGCGTAAAAATCTACGCAACAGTGCCCGGTGGTAATACGTATCAGAATTTACAGGGAACCAGTATGGCCTCACCGGTCGTGGCCGGCCTGGCAGCATTGATCCTGGAATATTATCCCGCACTGAGCCCGCAGCAGGTGAAAATGGTGATCGAAAAATCAGCACAAAAACCACCGGTAAAGGTAAAGAATCCCGGCACCGGAGAAGAAGTAAACCTCTCTGAGATCAGCCGTTCAGGCGGTGTGATCAATGCCTACGAAGCGTTGAAACTGGCTTCTACCTTAAAAGGTGAAAGAAATAAAAACAGCAAAGCTGTTAAATCAACAGTCAAACCCAAAAGAAAAGGATAAAATTACTACCAGTTTATAAATGAAAAAGACTCAGTAATTGAGTCTTTTTCATTTATAAGAATAGTGTTATTCTGTTATTCCACGGGATTTACCACCACTTTGCTCTCCAGTACAATCTTCCGGGTAATGTCATCATCAGCGCCATTCGCCTGTACCAGTTGCAGTAAAATACTGGTGGCCTTCTCTGCCTGCTGGTAAGGGAATTGTTCCACTGAAGCCAGCGGCGGATCATCCATATAACTGGTAATAGGCAGGTTAGCATAGCTCACAAAGAAAATATCTTTATTGATCTTCAATCCCTCCTGTCGCGAAACTTTAGTGGCATCCAGTGCTACATAATCATTAAATGCAATAACGGCTGTTGGCCTGATTCTTAAGGACAATAATTGCCTGACCGCCTCCCTGGTAGAATGACTGCTTAGATCTGTATGCACTACGTATGACTTATCGTATTCCAGTTTGTTCTTCTTCAGCCCTTCTTTATACCCTTCAAGCCTGTCTGAGGAACTTTGCATGGTATCCGGGCCATTGATAAATGCGATCTTCGTATGACCCTGATTGACGAGCCAATCCACCAGGTTCACCGAACTTTTCTTCAGGCTGCAGGACACTGTGAAAGCCTCTGCTGTTTCCGGAACCCGGTCAAAGAACACAACCGGGATATTATACTTTTTCAATTGCTCAAAGTGGTCATAGTTATCGGTATTCTTGGATAAAGAAACGATCAGCCCGTCCACCCGGTGACGCCGCATCGTATCCACGATCTGTTTTTCCCGTTCCACATCATCATGTGACTGACCTATCAGTACCGTGTAATTATTATTGGTGGCAATATCTTCAATACCATTGATGGCAATGGAAAAAAATTCTTCCCCCAGGTTGGGTAAAATAACACCGAGCGTCATCGTTCTTCCCTGCTTAAAAGATATAGCTGCCTGGTTGGGCTCATAGTTCAGATCTTTTGCCAGTTTCTGTACCTGCATTTTGGTGCGCAGGCCAATACTGGGATGATCATGTAATGCTCTTGACACTGTGGAGACAGAGACATTCAATCGCCGGGCGATTTCTTTTATAGTGGCGGGTTTGCGATCCATGCAGGGGCGCAAGGTAAGCACAAGAGAGTTAAAATGAAAGCCATTTATGACCGGAGGCTGCTGCTAAATAAATAATTTTTTGAGCAGCCCGTATCTTTTCGTAAATTTCATTTAACTAAAACGATGCCATATGAATAAAGTATCCTCCATCCTTGCCCGGAAAGGTACCTCCACTGCTAATGTCTCACCAGGCACCAGCGTACTGGAAGCATTACGAATAATGGCTGAAAAGAATATCGGCTCCATGATGGTGATGGAAAACGGCCATTATCTCGGCCTGATCACCGAAAGAGATTATTCCCGTAAAGTGATACTGAAGGGAAAGAATTCGACTGATACCACTGTGGCCGAGATCATGTCGGCCGACCTACCAACGGTTACCCCTTCCGACAGCATTGATCATTGTATGGAATTAATGACCAAAAATAATATCCGCTACCTGCCCGTTTTTGAAAATGATAAACTGGCCGGCATCATTTCCATGAGTGATGTGGTTAAAGAAACTATATTAACACAGAAAGAAACCATCAACCATTTACAGAACTATATCCGCAACAGCTGACTTACATACTCATTAAATACCAGCGAAACCCCGTAAGGTTTCGCTTTTTATTCTCCTTTGTTCCGAAAGGTCATTTGTCCTTTTCCTCATTTTCTTTTTCCCTGACCACCACCAGGTCTTTCATATCCACCTGCATGGGAAGCATACCAATTTTCACCACGGCCCTCTTCCCTCTCAGCTCTATCACTTCCCCCACCTGGTGATTACGTTTCATTTTTACTTTAGCACCTACTTTTATATCACCTCCCACTTCTGCAAATTTTGAATCGATCTTTTTCTGCATTTTGCTTACCACTTTCTGCTCATTCTTTTTGAACAACAGTCCTTCCATTTGTTTGATCACTTTATTCTTATTCTCCTCCTTACGCCATTCGATCAGCAGCTGCTTCAGTTTTCGCTCCATATCTTTCAGGTAAGCGATCTTTTCTTCCGATACCCGGTTCTGCTCTTTCAATATTTCTACCTGCTGCCGGTGCCTTTCCTTATCCATCACCTGCTGCATTTCTTTCTTCAGCCGTTCATTCTCTTTGATCGTTCTGTTTAATTCCGTTTCTTTCTTCTCCAGGTCACGCAGGTCCTGTTCCGTACGGTTGAGTAATTTATCCAACCGGAACTGGTCTTCATCCACCAGTTCCTTTGCTTTTTTGATCAGCGATTTATCCAGGCCAATTCTTTCTGCAATAGAAAATGTATAAGAGCTCCCCGGCTTACCAACAATCAGTTTGTATTGTGGCTGCAGGTTCTTTTCATCAAAAGCCATAGCCCCGTTCAGGATACCGGCCGTTTTGCCTGCCATCACTTTCAGGTTCAGGTAATGTGTGGTCACGATGCCTATCGCATGCTTGCGGGCCAGTTCCTGCATGATCACTTCTGCGAAAGCTCCGCCAAGATTCGGATCACTGCCGCTTCCTAATTCATCAATAAAGAACAAGGTTCTGCCATTCGCATTTTCCATAAAGTGCTTCATGTGAATGAGGTGACTGCTGTAAGTACTCAACTCAAATTCCAGGCTCTGCGTATCGCCGATATGGATCATCAACTGCTTGAAAATACCAAATTGTGAAGAGGGATGCACCGGCACCAGCAAACCACTCTGCACCATCATCTGCAGTAAGCCTACTGTTTTCATAGTAACGGTTTTACCACCGGCATTAGGTCCGCTGATAACGAGTATCCGTTTATTTTCATCCAGGGTTAGCGTTACCGGTATGGTGGGTTTATTGCTACGCTGGTTGTAGAGGTATAACAATGGGTGATACGCATTTACCAGGTGAATACCGGCTTTATCATTCACCACCGGGAACTCTCCCCGTATATCGGCTGCCAGCCTTGCCTTGGCCCTTATAAAATCATATTCTCCCACAATGCTGTGATAGGTTGACAACAGCGCAGCATACACCGATAATTTTCCTGTTAATTCACGAAGAATCCGGTACACTTCTTTTCGTTCATCATTCTCCAGTTCATGTACCTGGTTATTGAGTTCAATTGTTTCTTCCGGTTCTACAAAAGCAGTTTTACGGCTGTCACTTTCCCCGTGCAGTATTCCTTTTACGGTTCTTTTCTGCTCGGCAAAAACTGCCACCACCCTGCGGCCACTCATAAAACTTTCTTCAATATCGGCAAGGTAACCCTGCTTGTTTAGCCTGGAAATGATCTTTTCAAATACCCGCCTGAGCTCATTCCGCTTACGGTAAAGGTTCATCCGGATATTCTTCAGATCTTCAGATGCATTATCTTTTACCTGCCCGTAATCATCCAGCACTTCATCAATCATTCCGATGATCACTTTTTCATAGTATGTATTTTCGATGACCTTTGCCATGGCGTTGTACGCCTGCCTTCTCTCGCTATCAAACCAGCGGAATATCTTTTCGATACTTTCTGCAAGCTTACGCACCTGCATCAGTTGTTCACCCGCCAGTACAGCACCCGGGATGGCCAGTAGTTTTAATTCTTTGGCCAGGTTTAATATATAGTCGTTGGGGAAATAAATACTGTTACTGACGAGCTGCCGGTATTCAAAACTTTGCCGCAATTCTGTTTCGATAAAATCCTTTCTTGTATGAATACGCAGGTTATTGGCTTTGTTATGGGCATGCTCTGTCTGGCAATAATTTGCCAACAGCTCTTTCACCTTATTAAATTCCAATTGTATACTGGCCGATTCAGGATATAATTTCATTTTTTCTCACCACACGGGTCTTTTTATTAAGCCAGCAAATTTAGGCCTATTACCGGTTTCAGCCGGTACAGCACCATCCTGTTTTTACAACAGGCTTTAAGTCATTTTCCACCCGGTTTATTTTTTTTACCTTCCGCCGAAATTGTTCGTTTGAAACGAAGACTACGATATATGCGCCGCATCTGGTTGCGGCATGATCTTCCCGCAGGATTGTCCGTGTTTTTTGTAGCGCTTCCCCTCTGCCTGGGTATTGCGCTGGCTTCCGGTGCGCCCCTTTATGCAGGTATCCTTTCAGGCATCATCGGAGGTATGGTCGTTTCCGTAATCAGTAAATCACAATTTGGCGTTTCGGGGCCTGCGGCCGGCCTTTCCCCTTTACTGGCAGCTATTATTCTTTCTTATGGCGATTACAGGGTTTTCCTGCTGGTCGTCATTATTGCGGGTATTTTCCAATTGCTGCTGGGGGCATTAAAGCTGGGCGTAATTGCTAATTACTTCCCATCAGCTGTTATTAAAGGCATGCTGGCCGCCATTGGCATTATGCTGATTGCCAAACAGGTCCCCTTTGCATTAGGATACGATCAGCCTGATTTCTGGCAAAGTGGTTTTTTAAAAATTTTCTCTTCAAAAGATGTGTCCGGCAATATCCGGAATTTTAACCTTCATATCGGGAGAGGAACGATCATCATTGCTATTGTCTCCTTGTTAATTATGATACTGTGGCAACGACCCTTTGCAAAAAACTGGAAGGTGGTTCCGGCCCCGCTGGTAGCCGTGCTGGCTGGGATTGCTGTTAATTATTTTTTCGGCTGGATCACTACAGATCTTTCGTTAAAACCAACACAACTTGTTAATATACCTGCAAACATATTCGGGGAGATTGTTTTCCCTGATTTTTCCAGATTATTTTCCACGGCTGTTATCTGGAAAGACGGTGTGATTGTCGGGTTGCTGGCTTCCCTGGAAACTCTGCTTTGCGTGGAAGCAATTGATAAACTGGACCGGCATAACCGTATCACACCCGTAAACCGGGAACTGGCTGCACAGGGTATTGGAAACATAACCTGTGGTTTGCTGGGCGCTATTCCCATTACTGCCGTAATTGTTCGTGGTGCTGCCAATATTGATGCCGGTGCAAGAACGAGGCTTTCTGCCTTTACACACGGATTATTTTTATTACTCGCTGTGTTTTTGATTCCCTTTGCCCTGAACATGATTCCCTACGCCGCACTGGCTGCAATACTTTTAGTAACAGGGTATAACCTGACCAAACCAAAGTTGTATAAGAACATGTGGAGCCTGGGGCCTAAACAGTTTCTCCCTTTCGTTCTCACCATTATCATCATTTTAGCTACCGACCTGCTGATCGGCGTTACGGCAGGATTGGTGCTTTCCATTTTCTACATTATTAAAAATAATTTCAAAGCAGAATACAAGATCAATAAAAGAAAAGTACATGAGACAGAAATGTTTCATATCAAGCTCAACAGCAATGTTACCTTTTTAAATAAAGTAAAATTAAAAGAAGCCTTAGATAAAATACCGGAATATTCAGTGCTTACCATTGATGGCAGCAATTGTCATTTTATTGATTATGATATACTCGAGATCATCAGTGAGTTTGAAAGTAAGGCTCATGACCGTCATATTGAAGTGCACCTGGATAGTATTCAGAAAGTGAATGTAACAGCTATCCATTAACCTGTCATTTCTTTTTTTCCTTCACCTGCAATTCTTCCCAGGGAGTGCTGCCATCTTTCTCCCTTGTAAATTCATACTTATCGGTAGCCTGTATAACAATTTCCGCAGTTGTATAAATTTTGCAGCCCTGCATTAAATGCCCTCCAAGGGTTTTGCCGGTGCTGTCGCTTATACTAAGGTGCAGATGGGAGCCATTTATACTGACAGTGCCCGCCAGGCTCACGATTTCAAAATGCCCGTTACCACTGCTTCCTTCCGGCATGTTAGCAAACCGGAGCATATAATCAGTCAGGCTTCCGGCACAGGTAGCTATCCAACCGGCATGTATATTATTTGCCCTTGCCTGTTTTTCAATACCTTCTTTCAGATCCTCCCCGGGTTTCAGGCGAAAAGCATAGGTGGAAACAGTCTCTTTATTCATAGCTGTGGTTTGACAGGCAGTAAAAACAAAAAGTGTTAAACAAGTTATAAGTAAACGGGACATAGATCTTTTTTTGTCAACCATCCGTAGATGTTATTGTTATACAATAAGCTGTTAATGATAATCGAAAACAAATCAATTGTCATGCAACTTACAAAACACCCGCTTGCTGTACTACTAAATTGCACGAAATTTATCATACGGATGAAAAATAAAAATGAGATCACTATGTTTTTCACAACAGCAGTTATCAGCCTGGGGGCTTTACTCTCCTGCGCTCAAAAATCCTCTACTACTAATTTAACTATGGACAATACAACAAATACAACGACAACTTCAACCAGCGCTTCATTGCCCGGCAAAACCGATACCGCCACTTTTGCCAATGGTTGTTTCTGGTGTACCGAAGCCATTTTTGAGCAGTTGGATGGTGTGATCAGTGCAGAATCAGGTTATACCGGCGGGCACACAAAAAACCCCACTTATAAGGAAGTGTGCAGTGGCGAAACGGGTCATGCAGAATGCCTGCAAATAGTCTATGATCCGGCAAAGATCAGTTTTGATGAACTGCTGGAGGTGTTCTGGGAAACCCATGATCCCACAACCCTAAACAGGCAGGGCGCAGATGTGGGAACCCAGTACCGCAGCGGGGTTTTCTACCACAACGAAGAACAAAAACAGAAAGCTGAAAAGTATAAAATTGAATTGGACAAAAGTGGTGCTTTCGACCGGCCTATTATTACGGAGATTACGGCTTTCACAAAATTCTATCCTGCTGAAAATTATCACCAGCAGTATTTTGAGAATAATGAGAATACTAACCCTTATTGCAAAATTGTGATCAGGCCCAAAATAGATAAGTTCAGGAAAGTGTTTAAGGATAAGCTGAAAAAAGATAATTGACGGTAAAAAGACTGTGAAAAGATCACAGTCTTCTTTTTTTGAATCATTTCTGGTTTATTTTGTAGAAAAAGAGTATGAAACGTTTTGCTATTCTGTTAGTACTGGCCGGTATAAGCATGTATGGACAGGCACAAAAAACAATTTCTACTATCAGCTTTCAGCTCAGTTTCCCGCAAGGAGAATATAAATCAACTTACCCGGTAACAGGCGCCGGTCTCCGATGGAACGTCATGCACAGACCATCGGCGGATATGCCGCTGAGTATTGGCGGTGAAATTGGATTTCTGATCACCAGTTCCGACAGTAAGTATTTTGACCTGTATACATTTGGCTTCTTTGACCGGTACAGGGTAACTGCGTCCAATAATATTTTTTCGCTGGCTTTTAAAGCGAGGGCCGATCTTGTGCCACATGATAAACCTGTCCTTTTATTTGCAGATGGTACCATTGGAACCAATCTCTTCTTTTCTTCGGTTGATGCAGAAAGAGAAACCTTTTTCGGAAACAGCCAGTATAGCGGGGGAAATTCAACAAAAGGTTATTGGGCATTTATCTGGGGACCGGGTCTCGGCATTGAGATACCGCTTGGAAAAGCCAAAGGAGTTTGTTTGTCATTAAAAACGTCTTATTTACCGGGCACAAATACCAAATATCTTACAGACCCTTATATTGATGATAACGGGAATGTTTTTTTTACAAAAAGAGAATCCAAAACAGATATGCTGATCGTGGAAGCCGGGGTAAGATTCGGATTTTTTGGCAAAAAAAGAAACCGGCGTTAAAAAGGATGGCTCAAAAGTGAAAACAAAGGCGGGCAAATCTCACCTTTGTTTCCGATACTATTCTGATCACACAATTTGCTGTAATTAATTGGAAGAAATTTCCGGTAACCGGCCCCATCCGCCCATCTGAAGGTTCAGCTATCCGGATGAAAAACGGACCGGTATAAGAGATAAACACATTTCACTGGTAAGGTTAATGGCTGATGGTTTTATTGTACAATTATTTTCTGACTGTATGTTTTACCTCCTTTTCTGATAACGATCAAAAAATTCCCGCGGGCAGCATTAAAATCGTTGACTGAAATATTATTCTGGCCCTGGGTCAGTGTTACCGGCTTGCTGTAGACGGATCTCCCGGAATAATCAACAACCTGTAACTGAGCCGGCTCACTCCTGTCGGCATTGAATCTTGCCGTAAAACTGCTGGTAATAACAGATGGATAAACAACCAGTGTCTGGATATCATTTTCTGCATCCGTTTTGAAGGCAAGTACAGAACTATATTTAATCTCTCCGTTCTTACCAATCATCTTCAGGCGGTAGTTATAATTTCCTTTAGCAACAGAATTATCAGTATAGGTTGTATGCTTTTCAAAAGAATTTTCACCGGTATACATAAAATCTGCAACAGAAGAATATGCACCTGAAGCGCCAGCCTTTTCCAGAACACAACGGTCCAGGCCTTCAGTGGTGGAGAAATCCCATTTAAATGAGATGTTATTCCCGTTCCTGTTACCCTCAAAATTGATCAGGCCGGGCATGGCAAGAGGGAAAGGTGCATAATAAAATTTCTTGAAGTAAAGACTTGCATAACGGGTACCGGAGTTAGAGCTATTATTAATAGCGCCAACCCTGTACGTAAAGGAAGATACATTGACGTTGGAAACGGTGAACATAACTTCCTTGGCGCTGGTATCTACCAATGCACCCCATAAAACACCTGTAGCATTTGTGCCTGTATAGGCTGTGCCTGTTTGAGAAATGGTAAGATGGCTGACAGTTGTATTAAACGAATAATTACCACCACCCATGTCGATACGATTGTATTCCCTCAGGTTGTTGGGTGCACTGCGGTCATCACCATCAATATCCAGGCCTGATGCGTCAACAAAAGGCTGGCTGGCAGCAACTGAAGTACCTGTAAGCACAAAAGTAATCAGGAAGTCAATATACCCGTTGGTTCCGGAATTCACCCTGTATTCCGGCTGGAATGCTTCTCCATAACCATCAGCAGTCCTGTCAATATCCCGGAGAGAAATGCCGGCAGATATATTGGTGATCTGCACAAGGGCGTCAAAACCGGTAGTAACGTTGGGGAACCTGTAAACAGCATTAACTGCTTTATCAGTTCCTGACACTAAAGACGGGCCTTGAAATTTGTAGATAGGTGCCTGGGCAGAGGCATTACTTGTAAGGAACAGGCATACAAAAAAAGACAGAATAAGGTCGCTTACACGACGTGTAAAGATCGCTTTCATGGTACGAATTTTTTGACAGGTATTAGGACTAGTTAGGGCTGATCTCAGGATATATGGGTGATCGTAAATCTACCAAAGCTGCTTTTCCGAGGATTATTGAGATTATTCGTTTCAAATTTTCAACCAGCAAAAGCAGTTTCACCGGTTGAGAAATCAAAAATATATTTCATATCTGGGAAATGCAAGCCCAGCAAGCATTTCATCCGAAAACCTCCAAAACATCTGCCTGCTTTTCAAGTGATTACAACAGAAAAAAAATTCGGAAAATACTATTAAAAACACCGGTTTTTACGAAAAAAAACAGTTGAAATACTATTTTAACTGCTGTATATACCTGTGAAAATTACCCGCAGCTCCCTGCCTTTGCATCCACTCTGAATTGCGGCATGCGTTTTAACTCAGCTAATTTTTAAAACTCCTTTAACTGCAAAAACTTTTTGCACCTGAAAAGCTTTAATACCTTTTACAATAAACCTCAGCATATGAAAAATTGTACATTTTACCTTTTGTCCTTCTTCCTGTTTCATCCGGCACTGTTTTACAGTCAGTCTCTCAGCAGCACAGACACTGGTAAATACAGGATCAACCTCCCCGCTCATTTTAAACCCGGCAATAAAGCCTGGCGTATACTGGATGAAAAACTCCCGCTTGTCTGTGATGAATTAAAAGGAAAAGAACTTTGCGGTGATGACTGTAACCCCCGCTATAGTGTAGATTTTAGCATGTCTCCGCCTGTTATACTGGATTATTATGCACAACGTGCTACCGGAACCAACTACGATATTATTACCCTTTATACCTTTGAATGCTCCCTGTTATTAAAAAACAAGGCCGGAGAAACCATTACAAGGATCATTCTCGTTGATACAAATGAAGTTTTTAAAATATCCAGCAAAGCCAGTATTGCTGAATTCCTGGTGCCGCCGCCGCCTGATAAAATTTTCCTGCACAAGAATGCTTCCGGTCAGCCAGAAGTGGTGGTAGCCGCCAACCCGAACAACCCTCCCGCCACCTCTGTCTTCAGATCAGATGGAAGTTATGGGGGCATTGAAACTCCTTACTCCTACATCAATAAGAATAAAGAGAAATTAGCTCCTAAGGAAAAAGATCAGCTGGCCGTCATTGATCAGCGCATAGCCGCTTTAGATCAATAGCCGGCTATTTTATTTTTCAATCCTGGTTCTCCTGAGTTCAAGCAGGTTAAGCGCATTAGGAAAAAATCCTGTTACATTGGTTTGAACAAGATGCACTGCTTTATCATACCATAACGGAACAACCGGTGCATCGCTGATCATCAACTGGTCAGCCTGCTGGTAGAACCGGAGACGTAATGAATCGTTTTCTTCTGACAATGCCTGTTCAAATAAAGCATCAAAGCGGGGATTGCTATACCGTGTATAATTAGGAGGCGCCGGATTTTTTGAATAGAAAACGGACAAATAATTCTCTGCATCGGGATAATCGGCGATCCAGCTCCCCCGGAAGAAAAGAGCCCTTGAATTAGAAGTCATTTCCAGTAAAAGTGATTTTTGCACTACATCCACCTGCACAGGTATACCAGCTTCATCTAACTGTTTGGCAATAAAATTGGCCATATCAGCATAGATGGGAACTGTCAGCAATTTAACAACAGGCAAATTTTTACCATCCGGGAAGCCAGCTTCTGCCAGCAGGCGGCGGCTCATTGCGGGGTCATAGTAATAGCCTTTTACAGCAGCCGCGTCGAAAGACGGCAGTCCCAGCGGGACAAATCCTGATTCAGCAGCGGTGCCCAGTGAATTGCGCAAATACAATATCATCTTCCTTCTGTCAAAACCATAATTAATTGCCTGCCTGATCTTTTTGCTTTTTAGCGGGGAGTTTTTGAGTATTTCATTTGTTGAATCAAACAATATACCCAGGTATTCAGTATTCAAATAAGGGCTTGTATGCAATTTGATCTTGCCTTCCCAATCTTTCTTTAACACACCTCTTTTGGTAAGCACTTCATCTTTAAATGAAGGGTCAATATCATTGATAAACTCCAGCTTGTTTTGCCTGAAAAGCAAAAACTCGGTGGCCTTGCTATCAAAAAATGTTATTTTTATACCCTCCAGGTAAGGCAGCCTGTTACCTGCGCTATCCTTTTCAAAATAGTTCTTGTTTTTGGTCAGCACCAATGCCTGTCCTTCCACCCAGGCTACATATTGAAAAGGCCCGGTACCAACAGGATGCCGGCGAAAATCATTCCCGTATTTATCCACGGCTTCCCCGGGAACAACAGAGCAATACTGCATAGACAAAATACCCAGTATCGGGCTGTAGGGCTTTGCTAATTTTAATTGAAATGTTGAATCATTAATTGCCCGGAAGGGCTGCAACGAATCCACTTTCCGGTTAAATATCCAGGCACCGGGGCTGGCCGTATTCTTATCCATGATCCGGGATAAACTGTATTCAATGTCAGCTGCCCGCAGTTTTCTGCCCTTTCCATTAGGAAAACATGCATCGTCGTGAAAGAAAACATCATCTCTCAAATGAAAAGTATAAATAAGCCTGTCCTCAGATATCTCCCAGTTTTTTGCCAGTGAAGGAACTATCTGCAGGTGACCATCCACCTCTACCAATGTGTTATACAATTGATGTACCGGCCACATAATGGACTGGTTTTTAGCAAATGCAGGGTCTAAGGAGGAAATACCTGTTTGTTCATTGTAATGAAAAACTTTCTTATCACTCCGGTTTTTGCCGGCACAGGATGCCAGGCATAAAGAGAGGGCACAATAAAGTGGAAAATATTTTGTTAAACGGCTCATTCTTTAAATATAGGCAGTCTAAATTAGCAAACTAAAGCAAACATATCACATGAAAAGGTTGGTTAGTTATTTCATATTACTGAATCTGGTATTACAGAATTCCTTTGCCCAGCCTTTACAAAAGAAAACGGCTTTTACAAAACAGGATACACTCCGGGGAAGCATAACACCCGAAAGAGCCTGGTGGAATGTGCTGCACTACAATATTACTATCGATGTAAATATTGAAAAGAAAGAGATAAGCGGCTATAACCAGCTCACATTTGTAGTAACAAAGCCCGGAAAGAATAAAGTAATGCAGATCGACCTGCAGGAGCCAATGATCATTGAAAAAGTAACTGACGGAAAGACCACCTATCCTTTTAAAAGAGAAGGAAACCTGTATTGGATCAATTTTGGAGAAAAAGACTTTGTTGCAGAAAAAAGAGAGGGGCGTAACAGCATCTGTATTTATTTTAAAGGCAAACCCCGTGAAGCAGTCAATCCCCCCTGGGACGGAGGCTGGATCTGGACCAAAGATGCAAAAGACCGCCCATGGGTAACTGTTGCCTGCCAGGGACTGGGTGCCAGCGCCTGGTATCCCTGTAAAGATTACCAGGGTGACGAACCGGAGGAAGGAGCCACTATTAATGTAACAGTGCCATCAGACCTTATTGCCGTTGCCAACGGACGTGAAGCTGCTCCCGCTGAAGAAAGAAATGGGAAAAAGAATTATTCCTGGAGTGTCACCAGTCCCATCAATAATTATAATATAGTGCCCTATATCGGCCATTATGTAAAATTCGGTGAAGTATATAAAGGGGAAAAGGATCTTCTTTCCTGTGATTATTGGGTACTCGACTACGATCTTGAAAAAGCTAAGAAACAATTTGGCAGGGATGTAAAGCGGATGCTGAAAGCCTTTGAATACTGGTTTGGCCCCTATCCTTTTTATGAAGATGGTTACAAACTGGTAGAATCGCCGCACCTGGGTATGGAACACCAGAGTGCAGTTGCCTATGGCAATCATTTCCAGGATGGCTACTTAGGTATGGATCTCAGTGGCAGCGGCTGGGGAAAGAAATGGGATTATATCATCATCCATGAAAGCGGTCATGAATGGTTCGCCAATAATATTACCACAAATGATATTGCCGATATGTGGGTCCATGAAGGTTTTACCATGTACTCCGAAGTATTATTTACCGAATATTATTATGGCAGGAAAGCAGCTGACGAATATTGCCTTGGTATCCGTAATAATATAGCAAACGACATCCCGCTGATTGGTCCGTATGGTGTGAACCAGGAAGGAAGCGGCGATATGTATAATAAAGGCGCCAACCTGCTGCACACTATCCGCCAGGTAATTAACGACGATGAAGTATTCAGGAATATCTTAAGAGGCCTGAACAAGGATTTTTATCACAAAACGGTTAACTCAAAAGATGTCGAGGAATATTTTTCCAAAAAATCCGGGAAGGATCTTTCTAAGATATTTGATCAGTACTTAAGGACGACACATATCCCCGTTTTAGAATATAAACTTGCTGAAAAAGGAATCTCTTATCGCTGGGCAAACTGCATAGATGGTTTTAATATGCCCATAAAAATGAAAATCTCAAAAGACGAAACCTGGTTATCTCCCACCACCAGCTGGCAAACAACAAAACTGCCGGACAGTATCTCTGTATCAGCCCCTGAATTTGATAAACTTTTTTATATCACAACAAAGCAAATAAACCCGTAGCCCTGCTGATTGTCTTTTATTGACCATTCAATCCTGACCAGTATCTTTACCTCATGAGCACAATCCGCAGGCAAAGTATTATCTCTTCAGCCGTTATCTACAGTGGCTTTGCTGTCGGCATGCTTAATACTTACTTCTTCACCAGGTATTTTGAAGAAGCCCAATATGGTTTAACGAGTATTTTTATTGCTATTGCCACCATGATGTATGTATTTGCCATGATGGCCACGCCCTCTTATATCTTTAAATTCTATCATTATTATAACGACCACCTCCCGCCCCGGAAAAATGATATGATTACCTGGTCATTATTGGTCAGCCTGGTTGGTTTTTTACTGGTAATGATTGCCGGCTGGTTCTTCAAAGACATCGTGATCCGGAAATTCGGCGAAAAGTCTCCGATACTTCTTACGTATTACTATTGGATATTCCCGATGGGGCTGGGCCTCACAATCTATTCCGTGCTGGAAGCCTACGCCTGGAACCTGGGCAAGGCCGTGCTGACGAGTTTCTTAAAAGAAGTGCAATGGAGATTACTCACCACTATACTGATTGTTTTAATGATCACCGGGGTCATTAAAGATTTTTCCCTTTTTATCAAACTCTACGCATTTACCTACCCCGTTATAGCACTCACCCTTTTGGTTTATCTCGTTGCTGCCAAAAAGATTCATTTTACCTTTAAGGTCAGCAAGGTCACCCGCCGTTATTTCGGGAAAATTCTGCGGCTCTGCCTGTTTGTATATTCGGGCACTCTCATCTTTACTCTTTCCCAGGTTTTTGATACGTTAGTGTTAGCAGTTAAAAGCGGGGCAGATGTGGCCGGGATATTTGCCCTTGCCCAGATCATGGGAAGTGTGATACAGGCACCGCAGCGGGGAATTGTAGCTGCTTCTATTTCTCATTTGTCCAAAGCCTGGAAAGACAAGAACATGGAACTACTCCGGAGAATTTACCAGCGTTCTTCTATCAATCAGCTGATCTTTGCTTCCGGCCTTTTTGTATTGATTGCTCTTAATTACAACGAGGCCATTCTCACTTTTCACCTGAAAGAAACCTACCTGGCAGGATTCAGCGCTTTTATCTTATTGGGATTGATGCGGATCGTGGATATGGGCACCGGCGTCAATGCACAAATAATCTCCACCTCTAATTACTGGAAGTTTGAACTGATCAGTGGTGTCATCCTCCTGGCATTGATGCTGCCACTCACCTATTTTCTTACCACTGAATACGGGTTGATCGGCCCTGCAATTGCCAATCTTGTGTCCATCACTATTTATAATATCATTCGTATTGTTTTCCTCTGGAAAAAATTCAGGCTTTTCCCATTCACAATCCAGTCCCTTTATACCGTTTTACTGGCGGCCGCTTCCTTTGCTGTTTGTTATTATGCATTTATGACCCTTCATGGGTTTGCAGGCCTTTTCGCCCGCAGCATTACATTCATTGCATTGTACAGTGCCGGCGCCATTTATATGAATCTTTCACCAGACATTCAGCCTGTCTGGCACACAATTCAGAAAAGATTGGGAATCAAAAAAGATTAATTAGCCGAAGAAAGGCTGGTTTCGTTATTTTCCAAACGACCGGCTCCAATGAAACGTTGCAGGTAGTAGGGTTCAAACATATCACTGATGGTTACTCCCTGTGATACTGAAGCATGAACGAATTTATTATTCTGGAGGTAAATACCCACATGAGATACACCGCCTCTTGTATTAAAGAACAACAGGTCGCCTTCCTTTAACTCCGTTCTTGAGATAAGCCTGGCAACACGGTATTGCTCCCTTGCGGTACGGGGAATAGCTAATCCAAAAGCGCCGGCAATAACCGACTGAACAAATGCAGAACAATCAACCCCTTTTTTGGTAGTACCACCCATGCGGTAACGGGTTCCATACCATTCGTCTATCTTTTCCAGCAAAACATGGTTTTGCAATTGCTCCACTTCCGTATTCAGCAGTACAGAATATTTCAACTGGAGCGATGAAGCGCTTTCAATAACAGAAGACCTGTCTCCAAAAAAAGCGGGCGCAGGCTCAGGATTTGTTTCTATTACGGAAACTCTTTTTGTAGTCCCGGCCCCTTTCTTAGCAACCGGGTCAGTTACAACCGGCGGTTCCGTTGTCTCAGGCGTTACAGTAATATTGTCGATAAATTTGACCGCGGTTGTTTTGGAACTGTGGTTAGGGCGAACCTGCTCATTATTGTTTACCGGAGAAGAGATTACCTGCTTATTACTGGTAAAATTCAATGGCTTCAGGCTGGAACAACTGGCCAGCAAAAAGATAACCGATATAGCAGGTAAAATGTTCTTAACCATTACTCTCTGATTTTTCAGGATGAATTCAGCGGGCACGAAACAAAAACCTTGCCTTGATCCGGCAGGCTTGCAAAAATATAGGATAAAGCCCGAAATTTACCCGGATTATTAAACGGAATTTGGATGATTTAATTGCCCCTGGGACTAAGTGGCTGTCTGCAAACGGTTTAGGGTTTCCACAGGTTGTGTATATTGAGCCGGGTCAACCAATGGCTGATTGCTGTTTATTGACTATTATTGACATATGACCATGCAACTACTCTTATCCTTCATCAGCTTTTTGTATCTCGGCACCGGTTGCCAGGAGGCATCAACAGCCGAAAAAACAATAACAGATAGCCTGCCAATCATAACGATTAAAAAGCAGCCCGTTCATGATACAATACCGGTCCCCGTTGCATTGAGACCTTACTCCTCATTGGTATATGAAAAAACAGAGCTGCTGGCTGCAGCCCCCGGGACGAAATCGGTACTTTTTAATTCCACCGGCTCAAAACTCTATGCCATGAATCTTGAAGGCATGAGTGTTTACGAATTTGATCAGGCCACCCGGAAAATAAACCGGGAATTCAAATTCAAACCCACTAAAGGCACCGGCTGGGATTATGTAAAGGAAAAACCGATTGCTTCTTTCCAGGAGAAACCGGTGGAAGCCTGTTTCAGTCATGATGATAAAATTTTATGGGTATCCCTGCATAACGCGGAAGGCATTGTACCCATCCGGGTCGATTCCATCGAAGCAAACCGGAAGCCTGATTCCATCAAACACGCCGTAAAGAAAATCACAGTTGTCTATCCCGGCAGCAGTAAAAAAGATTCTTTTGCTGTACCCCTGATTAAAACTGGAAAAACTCCCAAGATCATTTCCAAAACTGCCGACAGCAAATACCTGCTGGTAAGCAACTGGCATTCCTATAATGTAAGTGTGCTGGAAATGAACAAAGACATCTATCCCTATGGAAAGATTATCAGCACAATTCCCGTGTCATCCATCCCAAGAGGCATCGTGGTGGATGATAAGAATAATAAATCCTATGTGGCCATTATGGGCGGGGCCAGCATTGCCGTTATTAATAATGCTGCCTGGATGAAAGAAGAAGATATGGCTGTAGCTTCCAATCCCCGTCACATTGTGATGGACACCAGCCAGCGGATCTTTGTATCCTATAACAAACTGGCAAAGATCGCCTGTATTGATGCTGTAACCGGGAATACACTGTTCAGTGCAGCCACTCATGCCCAGCCAAGAACGATCATATTGTCAAAAAATCATAAGTTTTTATTTGTAACCTGCTACAGCAGTGACTTTGTGGATGTATTTAAAGTAAATGACAGTAATTTCGAAAAGATCGCTTCTTTGCCCTGCAAGGGACATCCTGTTGGGGTAGATGTATTTGAGGATAATGATAAACTGGAAGCCTGGGTTTGCAGCTATTCCAATGGCTCCATCAGTGTATTTAGTTTTAAAAAGAAATGAACATCGGATTTTCGTGGCTAAAAGAATCGGAAATTTGCCATTCCCCTTATCCTGACTATTGACTATTGACTATTGA
>DGQP01000002.1 GCA_002400415.1 Chitinophagaceae bacterium UBA4411 | reverse complement strand
ACATTAAATCCTGTCTTAAGACAGGATTTAATGTTTGAAATAATTACTGATTTTTATCTTCTTCTGGCAACAGGTCTTCTCCTTGTTCTTGGCTGGTAAGCCGGCGCAGGCCCCAATTCTTCCGGTATTTTTGCTTTAGGCACAGGTTTGCCTAATAATTGTTCAATGGAAGCGAATTTGTTTTGTTCTCTCGGGCTGATAAACGTATAGGCAGTCCCATCTGTTTCTGCACGGGCTGTACGCCCAATGCGGTGGACATAATCTTCTCCATCATGCGGAACGTCATAATTAATGACGAGATCAATATGGTCAACGTCGATGCCGCGGCTTAATATATCTGTAGCTACCAGGATCGGGAGCCGTTTGCTGATAAAGCTGCGGAGTACTTCCTCCCTTTTTGACTGATCAAGATCGGAGTGGATTTCCTCAGCAGGAATCCCGGCTCTTTTCAATTCACGGGTCAGCAGTTTTACCTGTTGTTTTTTGGAGCAGAAGATAATGATGGATTTAAACTGCCTGCTTTTCAATAACATTTTTACCAGCGGCATTTTCTGCTCTTCATTGAGTACAAAAGCCTGCTGTACTATTTTTTCAGGAGGTTTTGAGATGGCGATATTGATCTCAGCTGGTTGATGTAATATTTTTTGTGCCAGTGTCCTTATCCGTTGTGGCATGGTGGCCGAGAATAACAACGTCTGTCTTTTTGACGGCAGCACGTTAATGATCCGCATAATATCATCATGAAAACCCATATCCAGCATCCGGTCAGCTTCATCCAGCACCAGGTACTTCAGGCCTTTAATCTTTACATAACCCATGTTAATATGGGCTATCATTTTTCCCGGGGTGCATACCACAATATCAACTCCCTTTGAGAGGGCTTGTTTTTCCTGTACGAATGAATTACCATCTCCACCGCCGTAGACGGCAATTGAACTGACAGAAGTAAAATAGGAAAGCCCTTCCAGGTGCTCACTGATCTGCACGGCCAGCTCCCGGGTAGGCACTATGATCATGACGCTGATATGGTGATCATCATGATGACTGGTTAGTAATTGATTCAATAAGGGAAGGAGGAATGCGGCTGTTTTACCAGTGCCTGTTTGCGCAGATGCAATAATATCCCGGCCCTGTAATACAAGGGGGATGACCTGCTCCTGAACAGGGGTGGCGTCTTCGTAATTGCTGGCAGCGATACCTTCCAGTAAGTTTTCGTGGAAATTAAATTCTGTGAATTTCAAGTGATTAAATGAGATTAGTTGGGCAGATATGTTTTCGTAAAGATAGGGTTAAATCCATTTTGAGATAATAGCAAAAAAGGAGGGCTAACGCCCCCCTTTTCAAACGTATTATACGATGGTGATTACCAGCGGTTGTTTGAATTAGAATAAGAAGGCCTCGGCTTTCTTTCTTCTTTTGGTTTTGCTTCAGCAACTTTGATGGAACGGCCATCAACCATGGCGCCATCCAGTTCAGCAATTGCTTTTTTAGCGGCTTCGTCATCAGACATTTCAACAAAACCGAAACCTTTGCTGCGGTTAGTGAATTTGTCCATAATAACTTTAGCAGAAGTTACTTCTCCGTACTCTGCAAAATAAGACATCAGGTCTTCGTCTTGTACAGCGAAGCTCAGATTTGAAACGTAAATGTTCATCAATAAAAATTAAAGATCAAAAATGCTTGAGAAAAACGCAACGTAAAGAAGACTAACTATTAGCAGATCCTTAGGTACCTTGACAAGCTCAGTACAACGGATTGAGGGCTTAGCAGAAAAAATCGTTCACTTACAAACTTAACGTAGAACTCAAATTAACGGGGCAAAGATAAGCCTGATAACTGAGAATCCCCTTTTTATTTATTATTCCGGCTGTTAAATAATTAAGAACAAGCGCTAATGAACTATCACTTAGCCAGTTGATCCTTTTATGGAATAAATACATATCTGTCTTAATTGCTGACCGGGGGCTCTCCGTTAAACATGTTATTACTGTTATCATCTTTTTTACGGATACCAAAATTGTAGCGGAGATTGAGACCCACCCTGCGGGTATCTGATTGCCGGATCCCGCTGGCGTCAACAGAACCCTGTTTAAGCGTAAAGCTATTTTTATTCGAGGCAAACATATCACTCAGGCTGAGTGTAACCACCAGTTTGTCTTTCATAAATCTCCGGTTGACGCTGCTGTTCAGAGATCCGAAGGAACTGAGCTCATATAATTGCTGCTGGCCCTTCAGCCGCATAAAACCATTTAATGTTATGACAGATTTTTTATCAATTTTAAATGTCTGGTAGGTAAAGAAGGTCCAGGTTCCTTTCTTAAAGGCAAGGGGTTCATTCTGGTACAGTCCCTGGTAGAAATTATGGTTGTATTGTGCTCCGATCACAAAGAAATAACGGCCACCCGGCGGTAAAGCGCCTAAAGCCCGGAAATACCATTCTTTGTTCTTTCCGAGATTATCATAGGTCCGGTAAGCCTGGCTGCGGCTGCTGTCAGCCTGGTAAATAACGTTGGTAAAAATATCCTTCGTGTCGTTGATCCCTACTGCCAGTATAGGTCTTTCGTCCACGCTGATATTGGCTTCATAATTCTGGTTGAACTGGGGCCGCAGGGAAGGATTACCTGTTTCACTGAGATACTCATCAACATATCTTGAAAAGGGATTTAGCTGGCTGTAAGACGGCCTGTTGATGGTCCGGCGGTAAACGAGGTAAGCTCTCAGATCGTATCCTGCAATTTTCATTAAACTTTTGCTGAGATAGATATAGGGGAACAGGTCCGTACGCTGAATGGAGAAAGAAGTATCACCGGGCACAAACTGCCTTCCTTTCATGTTTGTGTTTTCCAGCCTGGAACCAAACTTTACAATAAAATCCTTACCGAGGGTCTTTGAGCCCTGGAGGTAAAAGGCATTAATATTTTCATTGTAACGGAATGTATTTGTACGGCTGCTGTCAACCTTGCGGATACCATTTGATTCGCGGAAATAATTTGTTTTGTTCCTGTAATTATTGACGGATGCCTGCAGGCCCGTTTCCACCGTAAACCGTTTCTTCATTTTTAGCTTCAGGTCAGATTTTGCATTAAAATAGTCCCGGGTATTATCCGCTTTGCCGTCACCCCCGGAAAGTATTAAAAAGGGAGTGCTGTATTGTGTAAAAAAAGCCTGATCCGATTTATTGCTGCTGTGGCTATACCAGGTATCATTGCTCCATTCCGATCCCAACGAATCAATTTTATATTTAGATTCAACACCTGTGCCCAGCGTTAATGAACTGCCGTCATTATCCACCCCATTCAGGCTGCCGGAAAGTAATTGTGAGCTGCTGATCTTACTGATGCTATTCTTATTCTCAGAATGGGTATTGAACTTGTTATAACTGGCAGTGGCATCATAGGTCAGTTCCCATTTTTTGGAAAGCTCATAGGTCAGGGCATAAGCGGCATAGTAATTATTACCGGGGTATTTTGTCCGTGCATGCTGACTGAGCATAGAGTCAGGAGCAAATATTCTGTCTGTCTTTATTTGTTCGTAAGAGTCCCGGTGGCTATAGTTGATGTTCAGGGATGAGCTTTTCTTTCCGTTATTATTATTGAGACTGAAGCCGATCAGCTGATTGCCATAAGTTCCCTGTTGCAGTCCTGCGTTAATACTACCCGTTAGCCCTATTTTTATACCTTTCCTGAGTACTACATTCACAACGCCACCACTGCTCGTGGCGTCATATTTAGCAGAAGGGGTTCTGACAATTTCAATTTTAGCAATAGAATTTGGGGGGAGACTTTTCAGCATGCTGGCCATATCTGCGGCACTCATTCTCATATCCCTTCCATTAATCTGGACGGCGGCGGGGGTAAGACTGCTGATATAAATATTGCCATCCTGGTCAACAAACAGCCCCGGAGTTTTTTCAATCACTTCATACCCGCTTGTAGAAGCCGCTACCAGGTTTTCCGGGTCAACAATTGTTTTATCATCCTCCTGCCGCATCAAGGGCTTTTGCGAGGTAACCACTACACCCGATAATGTTTTGCCCCAAGGCTCCAGGCTAAAGGAGAATGTTGTTTTATCAGGGCTCACCGTAATGCCTTTTTCCTGGGATTGATAGTTCACGGAACTGATACTGACTATATACTGCCTATCCATATTCAGCCGGAAAATGGCAACCCCGCTGCTGTCAGCCACTTTCTTCAGCACCCGGGTACTGTCCAGCCTGCTGGTTACAGAAACAGAGGCAAAGCCAACAGGCTCTTTTTTCTGATTCAATATTTTAATATTCACCGGAATTTCCTGGGCATGAAGAGACCTGGTAAAAAGAAGTACGGTAAAGAATAATAGTGCCTTTCGGGAAAAGAAGGGGCTGAGCTTCATGAATAGTGCTGGCTGGTGATAAAGACCAAAAATAGCTAAATCAGCCGCTGGTCAAAGCAGCAGGGCTGCAGAACTACTGTTTTTTAAATCTTTTAACCTTTCCGTCTTTTATTTACGACGGGTCCTTTTCTGGTGGTGGATATTTTTAGCTTCATCAACTGAATGCGTTGAATGGATATCATTTTCTTTTTTTGCCAGTTCAGAAAGCTTCACATAGAATTTTTTGATCGTTTCCAGTTCTTCCGTGGAAAGATCTTCCACATCCACCAGGCGGTTGCTGGCAGAGGAAGAGGCTGCGATCAGTTCGTTCAGCTTCAGGTGTAAAGCCACGGTGTCTTTGTTTTGTGATTGCTGGATTACAAATACCATTAAAAAAGTGATGATGGTGGTGCCTGTATTGATCACCAGCTGCCAGGTATCAGAATAATGAAAGATAGGCCCGGTAATGACCCAGCCTGCAATGATCAGCAAGGCCAGTATAAAGGCCAGCGGTTTACCGGTAGCTTTAGTTACTTTGGCTGAAAATTTTTCAAACAACAGGGTAATCATTTTTTTCATAAAATCGCAGACAGGAGGGTTTGTTGATCTCGTTGCCAATACCGAAATTTAATCATTCTGGCGCAGCTATGGTACAATTCACGACCACGATACACAAGTTTGACAAACAGGGAGAGAAGACAGGCTGGACATATATTGAAATACCTGCTGATCTTGCCCGGCAGCTAAAACCGGGAAATAAAAAGGAGTTTAAGGTAAAAGGCAAACTGGATGCTTTCCCGGTTAAACGAATGTCTGCCATTCCAATGGGTGGTGGTAAGTTTATTCTTGCACTAAATGCTGCTATCAGGAAAGGGATTGCCAAGAAGCATGGTGCTCTTCTTCACGTTCAGCTGACGGAAGACAAAAGCGAATTTGTCTTTAATGCCGATTTTATGGAATGCCTGAACGATGAACCGCCTGCTAAAGAATTCTTCCTGTCCCTGGCAGGTTCACACCAACGCTATTTCAGTAAATGGGTAGATGAAGCTAAAACGGAAATGACGCGGACTAAACGTATTGCGATGGCTGTGACTGCTCTTTCCAAAAAATGGGGCTACCCGGAAATGATCAGGGCCAATAAGAAAGACAGCTTATAAAAATGCCGGACCACCCGGCCCGGCATAAGGTGATTACAGCCTGCATACTTTAATAGATTTTTTCTTCCTCCCTTTTCACCGAAGTATATAACCGCCCCGTTTTCCTTAGTATTTCTTTTATATAATAGCTGCTGAGTTCCTTTGGGTCGTACCCGCTGAATTCTTTTCCCAGTTTCACCACATTCTCTTTATACATTTTATTTTCCAGTACTTCCTCCACCGCTTTTTTCATTTGCAATGGTTTAGGCCATTCTGTTTTCAGGTTCACCCCGAGTTTAAAATACCCAACCCTTGCGTTGATCTCGTTTTTGCCTTCATGAACACCGGCCACTACCAGGGGTAATTGATTTTCGATGCCCAGCATCACACCGCCATATCCTCCATTGGTAATATAAACATCGGCATAAGGCATAATGTCTGCAAAGGGGATAAAATCTTCGATGACCAGGTTATATTGCGGAAAACGTTTCCTTAACTCTTCCGTACCAGAACCACCTGTTGTGGCAATTACCAGTATATTGGTGTCCTTAAATGCTTCCAGCGTGGGTATAATGATCTTTTCCGGGTTCTTTTCTACCGTACCCTGTGTTACGATCACCATTTTTTCGTACTGATTCAGCCGGGAATTGAACCAGGCGGTTTTTTGTTTTTGGGGTTGACAGGGGAGAAGAGAACCGATGAAGCGTACATTTTTTCCAAGATCACTGCGGTAGTACTCAAAACCTGGTGTGCCACTTTGCAGCAGGATCGTTGCTTTTTTTACCAGCAGATCAAAAGCGCTGAGATTATAATGTGCAATACCATATTCCTCTAATACCGTATGCATTACTTTGTTTGCTTTACGGAATAATACACGATCAGCAATATAGCGGAGGAAACTTTGTTTCATCTTGCCGATAAATGTATAAGATGGGGTCATGCCAAGGCCCGGTGGAGCCAGGTCGACAGAAGTCTCAGGCAACGGGAACACACCGACAGATGCGACGGGGATATCCATCTTATCGGTAATAAAAGGAATGCCGGAGAACGCACAATCTGCAACCACAAGATCAAAAGCAAATTCCTCATAAATATCCAGGAGGTCTGCATAATACTCCGGGCCTCTTAATACAAAGGCATTGATAATATCAAACCTCAGTTTACCAATCGTTCCTTTGATCTTTTCCCGTTCCGGGAAAACCTGCTCCATATTGGTGGCGTTGATATCCTTCGCTTTTTTAAACGGATAGAGGGGAATATTTAAATTTCTGATCTTACCAGCATAAATTCCGGATGTATACCAGCGGACATCACAACCCAGCTGTTTTAAATGTGCTGCTAACCCCGTCAATGGGTTAAAGTGACCATCGGCAGGAAAATTGGCAAATAGTATCTTTTTGCCGGCCAGGGCAGTAACAGATTGCCTGGCATCATTACTCAGATTGTTCCTCTTCATTGTTAATGACTTTTATGGTAAGGTTTAATTGAAGTACAATGATAACAGTGGTTTCTGCGGGACAATACCTAAAAATGCATCAACTGCCGGGCAGCATGACAGGCTGAAGGAAGTGGCGGATGAATTGAAAATGTGTTTATTTGCAATATGATTCAGTCGGTAAATGATTTCAAACAGCCTTTTTTTATTGGCATTGCTGGTACCGGAATGAGTGCTATTGCGCAATACCTGCAGGGAACAGGCAAACAGGTATCCGGGAGTGACCGTTTTTTTAAAGATGGGGAATACAATGAGATAAAGGAAAAGCTGGAAGACGGGGGAATCAGGTGCTTTGTGCAGAATGGGGAAGGGATTACTAAGGAAACGGATCTTGTGGTAGTATCAACGGCTGTTGAGGATACTGTGATGGAAGTGCAGAAAGCAAAACAACTTAATATTCCTGTTATCAAAAGATCAGAATTACTTTCCATTATTGCCGGTAGTAAGAAGACCATTGCAGTGGGAGGTACCAGTGGAAAAAGTACAACCAGTGCGATGTTGTTTGATATACTTGAGTATGCCGGTTTGCAGCCGAGTATCATCAGCGGGGCGGGCCTGGTAAGTATCATTAAAGAAGGAAAGATCGGCAATGCCAAAGTAGGAGCCGGGGAATGGCTGGTAATTGAGGCGGATGAAAGTGACGGATCAATTGTGCAGTATAAACCTGAGATCGGATTGCTGCTGAATGTGGATAAGGATCATAAGGAGATCAGTGTACTGATGGAAGTATTTGAAATTTTTAAAAAGAACAGCAGGAAGTTTGTAGTCAACCAGTCGCATGAATTAGCTAAACAGCTTTCGCAGGATAAGCAATACGATTTTTCTCTTGACGGGGAATCAGGAGCTGGTTATATCGCCGGTAATTTCAGGCAGGAAGGCCTTGGCATTTCTTTCCATATTAACAAAGCTGTTTTTAACCTGAACGTAGTTGGCCGCCATAATATGGAGAATGCCGTGGCTGCTGTTGCGGTCGCTAACCAGTTGGGTGTTGACCTGGCTGTTGCGGCAGCGGCCTTAAAAAACTATGAGGGTATTTATCGGCGTCACCAGGTTTTGGGGAATAAACAGGGCGTATGGGTGATTGATGACTATGCGCATAACCCGGTGAAGTGTGCCGCAGCGATTGAGGCCTGTCAGCCCATAGCCTCCAAAGTGATTGCCTGGTTCCAGCCACACGGGTACGGGCCTACAAAGTTTTTAAGAAATGATTTTGTTCAGGAGATCGCAAAAGTGCTGCGGCAACAAGATGAGATATGGATGAGTGAGATTTTTTATGCAGGTGGTACCGCGGTAAAAGATATTTCTGCCAATGACCTGGTCAATGACCTGAAAGCATTGAACAGGTCCGCCTTCTTCGTAGAGAACAGGGATGATTTATTACCAGCGCTCCGGTCCCATTTCACTGGTGATTGTGTATTGATTCTTATGGGTGCAAGAGACCCTTCGTTAGAACAGTTTGCTAAAAAAATATGGGATAGCCTGTAGCAATTTTTATTGGGCGTACTCCGCCACATTCTCTTTTGCGACCGGCAGGAACATGTACCAGCAAAGGGCCATCAGCAAACCTGGTTCAGAAGAAAGATGGCTACTATGGGTAAATTGAACAGCCGGGCTTTCGTCTACCACATTCAGCCCGCAAACCACGGAAGGTTTATCCATTGATTCTTTGTAAATGACCAGTTCTGCCGTAGGGTTGTTATGAATGCTGTAATAGAAACGTTCATCATTCATGTCAATGAAATTCTCTTTGTTATCATGCCCCAGTTCGGCTATTTTAATTCCGTATTCACTTCGTAAAACTGTTTTATTGCGCAGAAAACCTTCCTTCCGGATAAGAAATACTCTTTTTTCTGCAGCGGACTCCACCCGGGCAGTATTGGAAAAAGGATGCAATGTCAGCGTCAGTAATTGCTTATCCTTGTCCCATAAGTGATATATCTCATTGGCCGAAGTTGATTTGCTTTTTTCCCAACGCATAATGAAAGTATTTAATAAATGCAGGTGATAATTGCGGTAAAAAGTACAACCCTTTCATCAGCGGGCAGCTGATTAACTTAAAGTTAATAATAACTTCATATTAAGGATGGGAACGTGAAAAATCTGTGGGCAAACTCCCATATATCCACATGAAAAGTCGGGGGAAAACAGTGTTAGCCCGGATTGGGGATTAGAAATGGCAGTTGTTAATTCTGCCCGTTGATCATCCTGTGCAGGATAAAATAGCTAAGTACAATTAAGAGCAGAAGTATCAGGATAGAAATATATAACCAGGGCTGATCTTTGAATTTTAATTTTTCCTGCCTCTTTTTTTTCTTCTCCGTTTTCTTTTTCAGGTCGCGGTTCAGCATTTCCACCATATAGGATATCTGCTGCTTATCCTTTATTTCTCTCAGACCTTCCAGGGCATCATCAGCAAAATCATTATCCAGTAATTGTTTTTCCAGCTCGTGTTTCTTTTCTTCCGGCAGTTTATCCTGCAGGTAAAGCAACAAGGTTTCCTGGTCAATCTCTGTTGATAAATTTGATAATATGTCTTTCAGGTTATCAGCCATTACTCAGCGGTCTGCTTTTTCATTTAGTTTACGCTCGATCCAGATTTTCAGGTTACGTTTTCCATTCTGGATATAACTTTTTACCTGCAACATGGAAAACCCTGTTTCTTCTGTAATCTCCTGGTAGCTTTTCTTTTCAAGGTAAAACAAAGTTACACATTGCTGCTGCTCCCGGTTCAGCTCTTTAAGGCCGGCTTCCATCAGGTTCAATGTGTGGTCGTTCTGTAATAAAGCCTGCCGGTCTGTTTCCTCTTCCGGGGTTGCTGTAATTTTTTCTGTCAGTTCGGCCGGTATTTTGCCCTGCCGGTCCCGCAGTTTCATCAGGCAGTGGTTTTTGGCCACCATATAGAGCCAGGATTTGAAATATTCCACTTTGTATTTGTGCAGTTCTTGTATCACTTTCAGGAAAACCTGCTGTACACTGTCTTTCGCTTCTTCTTCATTTTTCAGGTATTTCATGCATACACCCAGCAGCAGCAGGGTATAGCGTTGCAGTAAAATGCCGAGCCATTCGTTATTATGGTCTGCATAGAATTTTTCCAGCAGTTCCTGATCAGTAATATGGTTGTACTTATCGCCGGCCACAAACGGAAAATAGCTATTTTATTCTGATTAGATGCAATACAAAAATAATTTCATACCAGAACAAGTCAGAATGTATTAATTAATTTCGCCAAAATAAATAATATGGAGTTTGCGATCGTTTCAGTACCGGCGGCACCTGTCCGCAGAAAGCCAAAGCATCAGCGGGAAATGACAAATCATCTCTTGTTTGGCGAGGCCGTGAAGATACTTGGTGAAAGAGGTAAACTGTGGGTAAAGGTCCGAAGCCTGCATGACCATTATGAAGGCTGGATGACGAGGACCCTGTTGGAAGAAGTGACTGAAAGCGGGGCAAAGGCAGGGGCTCCTTTTGTTACATCAGGTTTGCTTAATACAATTACTATTGCCGGTGCAGA
The DNA here is from genome assembly GCA_002400415.1 of Chitinophagaceae bacterium UBA4411. Taxonomy (GTDB): domain Bacteria; phylum Bacteroidota; class Bacteroidia; order Chitinophagales; family Chitinophagaceae; genus CADEDV01. Next base: position 562,791 of record DGQP01000002.1, on the reverse strand, counting down.
AATGCATCTCCCGGCAGGGTCGTTATTGCCGGCTTTTGAAAATGGAAAAGGTAAGTTCGGAACACTGGAGTACAGCTATCAAGGAATTTGTATTAAAACAAGCGGGCAGCAACCTGCTGCTGATTTACTTGAAAAATTATGCATGCAATGGCTGAATGCTCCTTATCTCTGGGGTGGCCGCACTGTTCTGGGTGTTGATTGCAGCGGGTTTGTACAAGTAAATTACAGGTTGATAGGAATTAATCTGCCGAGAGATGCCTGGCAGCAGGCACAGGAAGGAAGTGCTGTAAAAAAATTGAAAGAGGCCAGGGCGGGTGATCTTGCTTTTTTTGATGATAAGGAAGAAATTGTTCATGTGGGCATACTGCTTGGCAATGATAAGATTATTCATGCCTCCGGCCGGGTAAGGATTGATAGTATAGACAAAAAGGGAATCATCAATTCCGGGACAGGCGAAAGAACCCATCAATTAAAGGCCATCCGCCGGTATTGGTAAATAAGCCATGTTTTCAACAATCGAAAAACGAATGGTGATAGCAAATACATTCTCCGAATGGTCTTTATTAGTGGCCCAGGCCACCGTGAGCGGGGAGAGCAGCAGGTCTTTATAATAATAGTCCCTGATTTCCCCGTTCTGCTGATCCTGTAATTTCAGTTCCCTGTAATTATCTCTTGTAAAGCCCCGTTTATATTGGCGGCAGAATTTTTCAAACTCCTGCTGCACATCTTTAATGCCGTCTTCCCCGGCTGGTGCATAACCCACCAATTGGTACAGGAAAAAGTTATAAGGTTGCCCGGTAGAATCCACCGCTTCTTCCCGTTCTGCCAGCACTACTTTGGTATAGGTGGCTTTAAAGAAAAAAGGGGAATATGAATTATAGTTTCCATCCAGGAAAAAAAGGGTACTGTCTGTTTTCTTATGAATTGTTTTACTGCTGAGCAGCGGGTCTTTCATCAATTGATTGAGGAAACTGCTGAATTCCTGGCGGAAAGGGTCAGCCCGGTAATAATTTTTACTGATCTTATAAAATTGCTGGCTTTGAGATTGCAGGCAGAAAAAGAGGATAAAGAAAAAGTACAGTTTCTTCATGTGGTTATCGTAATAGTATTCTAAAGTAACAGATTTTAGCAAAGGATATGGCGAGACCTTATTTTTTTACTTTATTTTAAAGCTCTTTATTATTTTATCAGCTTCTGCAAGGAAAGAGATGGTGGTATTAACCGATACACAATAGTCTTTTTTTGTTTTATACCATATGCCCCATCCTGAAAATACGGGTACAACAGAGCCTGTTTTATAATAGTGATTAGCCCCTCGATAACTATCTTTTCTCCCCGATTTTTTATACGCCCATGCTGTAAATAAATCATATAATCCGTCGAATATCTTTTTTTCTTCAGCAACAGCTGCACGTCTTCCGTTTTCAGTTGAATCTGTGATACCGGTTATCATATAGGTAAGGATCCGGTCTTTGCCTTTTATATTATCACGTATAACATTTGACTGAAAATAGAGCAGCTCAACTTTTTTTATTGCGGATGAGAAGGGGTTGAACGTTTTATAGTAACCCCTCAGGTAAAACAAAGTGGTATCAGTGGGATAGATAATCGTATCCACCAGCAAATCCGGGTCGCCTGTTAACTCCCGGAACAGGCTGTCGGGTTCTCTATCAAAGGGAGATATTTTATAAAAGGAGGATACAGCAGGCTTATAGTCAAATTTTTTCTGGCTGAAAGCAGGTTGGCAGCAAATGAAGATCAGTATAGGAAAAAGTAATTTCCTCAATTTGAAATATTATGAAAAGAGATTCTTAAGCCATTTTAACAATAGTGCGTCCCATCCCAGCATTTTAAAGGCGGTATAAAGGAGCAGAACTGCAAATAATTTTTTCAATGCTTCTGTATTGATCATCAGGGCGATCTTGCTTCCAAAATATCCCCCGGCTAAAAAACCCAGGGCCAGCAATCCCACTACTTTCAGATTAATCGGTGTTCCCAGTTTCTGGCATTGCTGGTAGTAATAAAAGGAAGCGAGGATAACAACCGGCATTGTCAATACTGCCAGCGATGTTCCTTGCGCCTGGTGCTGGGTATAACCCATAAATAAAACCAATACCGGTACCATGATAATACCGCCACCCACACCCACTAATCCGCTCAGCACACCAGCCGCCAGGCCGATAGCGATTACAGTTATCACCAGTTGTGCTGTCATGTTTTTTTGCTGGTTGAGGTTCATAATTACTTGGCGAAATGCTCTTTGTAATAACCGACCGCATCTGTGATGATCCGGCAGGCTGTTTCTTTGTCCTGGAAATTATCAATCTCCACTTTTTTATTTTCTAGCGCTTTATATTGTTCAAAGAAATTGCGCAACTCCAGTAGAAAATGCCCCGGGAGGTCTTCCATTTTCTTGTAGTGGTTTACAGAAGGATCATGCGCTGCCACCGCAATGATTTTATCGTCTTCCTGGCCATTGTCAATCATTTGCATATTGCCGATCACTTTTGCTTCTACAAGGCACAAAGACCTGATCGATTGGGAGCAGAGTACCAGTATATCCAGCGGGTCATTATCCAACCCGAGTGTGCGGGGAATAAAACCATAGTTAACCGGGTAATGGAATGAGGAATAAATGACCCGGTCCAGTTTTAATAAACCTGTTTCTTTATCTACTTCGTATTTGGACCTGGAGCCTTCGGGTATTTCAATGATCGCATTAACGGTTTCAGGGGCATTATCGCCGGAACTAACCCCGTGCCAGGGATGATGAATGGTGAGCATAAAAATTAAAGTTTTATCAGCGGGAAAGTTTCATACCGGCATAGGTTGCAAGTAAGCCGGCTATAACACTGCCTGCTGTGTAAAGTAAAAATAATCCTGTCCTGTTTTCTTTCAGTAATCCAACCCCTTCCAGGGTAAAGGCAGAAAAAGTGGTAAACCCGCCGCAAAGCCCTGTCATCAGGAACAGCTTCCAGCTTTCATTTACATCAAATGAACGGAAACTGAGCCCCCAGAAAATTCCGATCAGTAAACTTCCTGCAATATTCACGGCAAATGTTCCCCAGGGGAACTGGTGAGGATAATAAATAGCCACCCATCTCTGGCAGAGATAACGGGCTATACTTCCGATCCCCCCGCCTAATCCTATTAAAAGGATGTTTTTGATCATCGCAGGCTGTCGGGTTTGTGCTTAAAGATATATTTGAAATCCACCAGCCATTTGCCGCCCGATTTTACCACTTTCAATGAGTCCTTTTGGTTCCGGAACGTATTGGAGTAATAAATGATACTGGTTGAGTCATTAATTGCTCTTGTTTCATGAATATGAATAGAAGCTCCCCTGTATTTTGTTTTATCTTCAGTACTCATTCTTTCCCTGTATAATCTTTCGGAGGCTTCAATATCCTGCTGGTTGAGGGAGTCATTGACTACAAATGTTTTTGCTTTGGTATAATCACCATCCAAAGCAGCACGGATAAATTCACGGGCTGCATCAATATCGCTGGAGGGTTGCCCGCCGGTCGTATTTCTGCCGGTGTCTTTGCAGGAAGCAAAGAAAATTAGGGCTAAAGCTGCAAAAAGTATCCTTCTGTTCATAGCTGCAAATTACGAAAGTTTGCAGCTTGTATTATACATAAATGATAAAGCCCCTCAGTAAGGGGCTTTATCAGTATTAATTGGAAAAGCAATTATTTACTGTTTCAGTTTTTCAAGAGCTTTCATTGCTTCCTGTGTTTTAGGATCTTTCATGATGCTGTCTACAGCCTGCATGCCCTTTTGCAGGTCCTCGGCACTTACATTCACATCTTTCCCGTCTTCGGTCATACCGTCCATACCGCTTTCAGCGCCGGCTTTGTCTTTACCCATTTTCATCAGGGTTGCCATGCTGAAATCAACTTTCCAGGCGCCATCTTCTTTTTTTAAAGGGAAGTCAATGCTTTCTTTTTCCTTTTTGCTTTTAAAGGGTACCAAAGCTGTTTCACCATTGATTTTGGCTTCACCGATTTCCACATCCTTGAAATCAGCAGTGGGATCTTCCTCTTCTTTAACTTCTCCTTTCATTTTTTCACCCATATCAATAGCTTTCTTCATCATATCCAGTGCGGCTTTACTGTCTTTGGTAGCCAGTTTGGCAGCGCCATCAATATCTTTTTCGGAAAGTCTTTTCATGAATTCAACCAGCACGGCTTTGGGATCAGAGCCGGCTCCTTTGTTATTACAGCTAACGATCAGCATGGCTGCACCTGCAAAGAGAAACAGGGATTGCATTATTTTTTTCATATAAGTGGTTTTGAGTGCGACAAATGTAGTCTTTCCCCTTCAATATCAAAAGCAAGCGAGATTAAAAGTCAACTCTTTTTATCAACCTGCTCTTTTTGTAAAGGAAAAGGTCATCCGGTGATATACCAAAAGGCCATTCCCGGGCCCTGATGGATTCAGCCAATTCGCCAGACATCGCTTTATCGAGACTTTTGAAAACAAATTCAGAGCAATACATGGTTTCATCGGTGAGGAAATTGAAATACATATCAAACTTCAGGCCCGCACGGTGAAACCGGCGCACAATCAATGAGAGAGAATCTTTTTCTGCCGCAGCCAGCTCATACCGGTATACTGCGAAACGATCTGCTTCCCCGGGTATCAAAAAACTGTCGAGAGGATCACGCCTTAGTTTCTGATCCGGATTATAACTGCCGCCGATAGCATGGTAAACAAAAATACCGTTGTTTTCTATTAACAGAATACCGCAATGTGAAAAGGAAGTATCAATACGGTTCATACTCCGGGCGGCTTTACTTACCTCATCCGTTCCATTGCGAAATATAAGGTCACCATTTTGAATAAGCGCCCTGGTGCTGTCAATACGCAGGTAATAACGGGTGGTATCGGTGCTCTTTTTATGGCCTGTTTGGTAAGTGCAACTTAATCCCAAAAACAAGAGGCAGCCGGTAAGCCACCTCTTTATCAGGTTAATGAATTGAAGTTTCATTTTCTATCCGTTATCATGGTCTTTTTTCTCTTTGTCATAAGCCCGGATGATGGCTTTTACCAGGCGGTGGCGAACCACATCTTCCTCATCCAGTTCAATATGACCAATGCCATCCACATTTTTAAGGATACGGACAGCGGTACTCAAACCGCTTTTCTGGTTGCGGGGAAGGTCTACCTGTGTAACATCGCCGGTGATGATCGCTTTGGCATTGGCGCCAATACGTGTAAGGAACATTTTTAACTGGAGGTCAGTGGCATTTTGTGCTTCATCCAGCAGGATAAATGCATTATCCAATGTCCGTCCGCGCATATAAGCCAGCGGGGCAATTTCGATGGTGCGGGTACTCATATAGTAGCCCAGTTTATCGGCGGGTATCATATCATCCAGCGCATCATACAGAGGGCGGAGATAGGGATCAATTTTTTCTTTCAGGTCACCGGGTAAAAAACCAAGGCTTTCACCGGCTTCCACGGCAGGTCTTGTCAGAACGATCTTCTTAACCTGTTTGTTTTTTAATGCTCTTACCGCCAAAGCAACGGCTGTATAAGTTTTTCCTGTACCGGCAGGTCCGATGGCAAAAATGATGTCATTTTTTTCCGCCATCTGCACCATTTTTTTCTGGTTGGCTGTGCGGGCCCGGACAGATTTCCCGTTGGGTCCGAAAACAAGCACTTCATTGGGGTTTCGTTCTTTGAAATTATCAATGGTTTCTGCATCATCACCTCCCAGTATCTGCTCAAAATAATTCTCACTCATATGCCCGTTCCTTTCCAGGTAGGTAACGATGAGAGAAATTTTTTCCCGGGCAGAATCCACCTGCTCAGGTGCCCCGCTCAGTTTGAGCTGGGTGCCGCGGGAGAGAATTTTTAACAGGGGAAATTTCTTTTTGAGAATGTCTAACTTACCATTGTTTACGCCGAAGAACTCAATAGGGTTAACGGTTTCAAGGTTGATGATTGTGTCAGTCAATTCGTTTCAAATTTAGTTTGGTCTTGTCCGTTTGCAACGGCAGTACGGAAATAACCAGTAAACAATTCCGGCGAAGGGTGACGCCGGATTATTTAGCGTCTTTTGCCTGTTTGCAAAAGAATCACCCCTCTGTTTTCAAATATAACTTATACAAATTGTACTATCCTAACCTTACTTATTCACAGATGTGAACAGAAAAAAACGGGCTAACACTCCGGGTAATGGTTTTTTCAGTAATAGTCTTCTCCAGGAAGCGCTATGCTGTTACAATAAAACCATTTCTTAACTTTAGAATATGGAAGAAAGAAAACCAATCAGGCGGAGTGAGCAGTTAGCGCCTCTCAGCCGGGAACATCATGATGGTTTATTATATGCCTGGAAAATAAGGCAGGGGTTACAAAACGGGGCTCCGGTAAATACTATGCGGGATTATAGTGTATGGTTCTGGAAGCATCATATTAAGCCCCATTTCTACCAGGAAGAAAAAATACTGATCCCTTACATGCAGGCCGATCACCCGCTGGCACAGCAATTAAAAAATGAGCATGCCCAGATCCGCGAACTGATATTATCATTGGACCAGGAAGCGGATAAAAGAACCTTTACTCTTCTTTGTGATCTGCTGGATGCACATATTCGTTTCGAAGAACGGCAATTATTCAATCACCTGGAACAAACATTAACGTGGGAACAACTGGATAGTATTTATTGCAGCCTCGAGGATCACCCGGTTAGCGGTGAGGAATGGAAAGATGAATTTTGGGTAAAAAAATAACCTGTTAGTATAACACAGTTTTTTATCGGGCAGTAGACAAAATCATTATTGGTGCTGTTTTTCTGTAAGTCTGTTAACAAGGCCGAAGATTTTAGCTAAGGGAATCAACTGGTTTGTTGAGGAATAGAAATTATGTATGAATTTAATAATTTGAGAAAAGGCACTTAGTTACCTAAAACGATAAGTGTTTACCTTTATTTTCTCTCTGAAAATGATTAAGATTCTTTCTTAGTTGACATAAGTCAGCAGTTGCCGCAGTTATATTAAATATTTTTCGGAATTATCGAAGCGAATATCCATTATAAAACTAACGCATGCAGCGAAACCAGGATAATGCTTACTTCAAATTCATGGAAGGATCATCACCTGCCAGCCATTCTGTACTACCCTCGGTACTGAACTTTATCGATGAAGCCGTTTGCTTTTTTGATACAGCTTTCGGCTTGACCTGGTGCAACAACGCATTTAAAGAGTTTTACGCTTTATCACAACTGCCCGGGCAGGCTGGTACTGCCGGTTTTTATGATCTGCTGAATGATCAGCAGAAAGAACTATTTGCAGAGCATCTGGAGCAGGCCAGGGATGGCAACCGCTGCAACTTTGAATGGGAATGTAACAAGGGCATGTTAAAATGGGTAAGCGTTGTCCTGCATCCTTTAAAAGATGATAGTCTGAAAACAATTGGCATAGCTGCTGTGGTCGGGAATAGGTTAACCGTGAAATCAGGTATGCCTGTACTGTCAAATAATGGGAATGTTTTGTCGGCAAAAACAGGCTCCGGGGAATACCTGAAGGAATTTAATAAGGAGCTGGCCAGAAAAATTGATGAAAAAACTACTGAACTCTCAGGAATACTGGAAAGAATCACCGATGCTTTTATTGCCCTGGATAAGGATTGGAAATATACATATATCAATAAAAAGGCTGAAGAACTGCATGGACGAAAAAGGGACGGGCTAATTGGTAAAAATATATGGGAGGAATTTCCGGATGTGGTGAATGAACCTTTTTATCAAAGCCTGCAGCAGGCCATGGAAACACAGGAGCCTGTACGGGCAGAACTGTATTATTCCGTTACCGGCAAATGGTTCCTTGATTTCATTTATCCATCCCCGGAAGGTGTCTCTGTTTATTATCATGATATCACCGAACAGAAAAAGATGGAGCACGAGCTCCGGGAAAGCGAAGAACTATACAGGACACTGGTTGAACATGCGGCGGATGCGATTATTATTGCCGATACCAGTGGTAAGTGTATTGATGTAAACAGTTTCGTTTCCAAAATGACAGGTTACAGTAAGGAAGAATTATCCGGCGTGAATATTTTCGATTTACTGGCATTAGGGCCGGAAGAACCGGCACTTCGTATGCCGGAAGTGCTCGAAGGGAAATCCGTGTTGCAGGAAAGAGAAATAAGACGTAAGGACGGGTCCGTTTTTTTTGCAGAATTAAGTAATAAGCTTTTGCCGGGTAACAGGATGTTGATTATTGGCCGTGATATTACGGAACGGAAAAAAATGCAGAAATCATTAAGTGAAAGTGAGCTCAAATACCGGACACTTTTTGAAGAGGGGGCAGATGGGGTTTGTTTTTATAACCCGGTTGAAAACAGATACTATGCAGTTAATAAAAGAATGACAGAACTGTTCGGGTATTCAGAACGGGAATTTATGGAAATGGGAGTAACCGGTATTGCTTTTCCCGATGATATAAAAAAAGACCCTCCCCGGTTCATCGATTTACCCGAAGGCGTTACTGTTATTAATGAAAGGGTGTTCAGGAAAAAAGAGGGTACCCGTATATATATTGAAACCACCACTAAACGTTTACAGGGGAATGATTTCATTTCCTTTATGCGGGATATTTCAGAACGGAAGCAAGCAGAGAACCTTATTAAAGAAAATGAACTTCGCTGGAAGCTGGCATTAGAAAAAAGTGAGCTGGGAGTTTGGGAAATGAACTTTGAAAATAAAACGGCTTTTATCTCCGAAAAAACAAGAGAACAAACCGGTTATTATAATGAGAAGGATCTGGCCAGCCCTGAATTCTGGTTCAATGCTATTTATAAAGAGGACCAGTTTCGGCTGGTCAGTAAATTTGTCAATACATTAAAAGGAACAGACCAGTCATTTGATGAGGAATTCCGGGTTGTTTGTAAAAATGGGGATATCAAATGGTTCCGGTTTACCGGCAATGTAACGGGAAGAGATGAGGATGGCCGGGCCCGGCGGATTATCGGCGTGCACGAACATATTACAGAAAGGATAGCGAGGGAAAAGGACCTGCGGCTGAAAGAAAGCGCTATTGAATCTTCACTGAGCGGGATTGGCATCACCGCATTGGATGGCACTATTACCTATGTAAATAATGCAATTGTCCGGATGTGGGGGGCGAAACACAGCAGCGAATTAATTGGTAAGAACCTGACCGATGTTTTTGAAGGTGACCGTGTATACCAGACCATTGAAGCATTGAAAAAGCAGGGATATGAATACGGTGAGGATACCGGTAAGAGGGTTGACGGCTCTTTATTCCCTGTCGCATTCACCGCGAATGTTATTACGGATGAAAAAGGAGAGCCACAATGCCTTTATGGTTCTTTCCTGGATATATCTGAACATAAGGACACGTTAAATAAGCTGGTACAAAGCGAAACCTTATTCAGGGAAATCACAGAAAATTCGCCGAGCGGAATTATTCTTCTTGACCGGGATCATAAATTTAAATTTATCAGCGCTTCAGCACGGCGTATCACTGGTTACATGGATGATGACATCATAGGATCTGATCATGTTTCTCTTACTCATCCTGATGATATACCCGGTTTATTACTGCAACTGCAGGAAATGTTTGACACGCCGGGAAAGGTATTTACAACACAATACAGGTTCCTGTTTAAAGACGGCTCCTGGCACTACCTGGAAAGTACTTTTTCTAACTTATTGCATATAAAAGGGGTGGAAGTTATCTCTGTTAATTTCAGGGATATTCATGAGGAAAAACTGGCACAATTAAAGCTTGGGGAGAGTGAGGTAAGGTTCAGATCAATTTTTGAGTACAGCCTTCATGGAATAATACTTGGCACATTGGACGGAAAGGTACTGACAGCCAATAAGGCGGCGCAGAACATGCTTGGTATGTCGGAGGAGGAGATGAGACAGTCTGGCCGTAATGGGATACTGGGTAAAACTGATTTCGAACTGGCCGGTTATTTTAAAGAATGGCAGGAAAGAGGATTTGCCAGGACTGAAATGCAGTTCATTAAAAAGGACGGGACAAAATTCCCGGCTGAAGTAACTTCTTCTGTATTTACCGATGTGGCCGGTGCAAACCGGGTCATTATTACCTTTAATGATATCTCCCAGCGAAAAAGAGATGAACAGCAAATAAAAGAGATTAATGAACGGTTGCAACGGATTTCCCGGACCACGAATGATGCCGTCTGGGAGTGGGATCTCATTGAAGATAAAACATGGTGCAATGAAGCCCTTTATAAACTGCTGGGGTATGATTCTTCTGTGCCGGTCCCTGATTTATATGTATGGGCAGAAAGAATCCATCCCGATGACCGTGATAAAGTGATAAGCAGAATAAAGATGGCCAGAAAGAATCATATTGATTCCTGGCAGGATGATTTTCGCTATTTATTGCCCGATGGAAGTTATGGAACCGTACTTGACCGGGCTTATGTGATCCGGAATGAGGAAGGGCAGCCGGTGCGGGTGATCGGGGTCTTTGTAGATATTACTGAACGAAAAAGAGCAGAAGAGAAACTGGAAAATGAAAAAATCCTTTCAGATTCACTGATCAATAACCTGCCGGGTATTTTCTATCTCTACACACATGAAGGAGAGTTTTTGCGCTGGAATAAGAATTTTGAAAAATTGAGCGGATACAGCAGCCGGGAAATCAAAAAAATGCACCCGCTTGACTTCCATGAAGGGCCGGAGAAGAACCGGTTAAAAGACAGGTTAAGCAAAATATTTAAAACACAGTTGCCGGGAATTGAGCTGGCGCTTACGACCAAAGACAAAAGGGTTATTCCGTTTTTTATTAACTCGATGGCTATTATTTATAAGGGAATACCATGTGTGATAGGTGTGGGCAACGATATTACCAAACGTAAAAAGGCAGAACAGGATCTTATTGAAAGTGAAGATGCTTTTCAGCGTTTATTCGAGGAATCGGCAGAGGCGATCCTGCTGCTGGACGGCACTCATTTTATTGATTGTAATAAATCAACGCTGACACTATTGGGGTATGCATCCAAAGAGGCCTTTTTGAATAAGTCGCCCTGGGAAATATCACCCGAATACCAGCCGGATGGCAAGTCTTCTGTGAAAAAAACAAAGGACCTGATAGCCAAAGCACTGAAAAAAGGTTATCACCGTTTTGAATGGATACATAAAAAAGCGGATGGCACCGAATTCCCGGTGGAAGTGATGATGACGCCGATCATTATCAGGGGACAGCAATTGTTTTATACCATATGGCATGATATTACCGAGCGGAAGAAAGCAGAGGCGAATTTGAGGAAGAGCATGAAAGATATTTCAGATTATAAATACGCTTTGGATGAATCTGCTACAGTCTCTTTCGCCGATGAAGATGGTACTATCACTTATGTGAACGATAAGTTTTGTAAACTGTATGGCTACGGGAAGGAAGAAATCATAGGAATGAATCACCGGGTGCTGAATGCCGGTGTTCACCCTGATTCTTTCTGGCAGCATTTCTGGCAAACTATTCAAAAAGGAAAAGTGTTAAAGGCAGAGGTCTGTAATAAATCGAAAGATGGACAGATTCACTGGGCTGATACGACGATTGTTCCTTTCCTCGGGGAAAATGGCAAGCCCTACCAGTACCTGGCTATACGCTATGATATTACTGAAAAGCGGAAGCTTGAAAATGACCTGATCCAGCAGCAGAAAATGGAGCAGATCAGGATTACTGAAACCGCACTGGAAGCCCAGGAAAGGGAACGGAACTATCTTGGCCAGGAATTGCATGATAATGTGAACCAGATATTAGTAGGCACCAAGCTCTTGTTGTCGATCGTAAGGGATCACCCGGAAGAAAATAGTAAACTTGTAGGGCCTTGTGTTGATAACCTGCAGCATGCTATTGATGAGAACAGGAGGTTGTCACATTCCCTGGTTACACCTGATCTGAATTTACAAAGTCTGACAAAGCAGTTGGAGGCAATGACCCAGGAGATGTTCTTTGCTTTAAAAATGCGGGTGATTGTTGAGAGTAAAGAATTCAAAGAAAAGTTACTGGATAAGCAACGGAAAATAGCCATTTACCGGATAGCACAGGAACAGTGCACTAATATCATAAAGTATGCAAAGGCTCAGAATGTGACGATTGTTCTCCGGAATGAAAACGGAATTATCTATATGAAGATTGCTGATGACGGGCAGGGCATGGAAGCCGGTAAAACAACAGACGGGATCGGTATCCGGAATATCAAAGGCCGGGTAAGTGTTTTTGGTGGTAAGGCCAGTATCGAGACAGGGCCGGGCAAAGGTTTTACTTTGCTGATTGAAATACCGGTTAAGTGATTAGCTTACCATCTTGCCACGATTTTAAAATTGACTAATCTTGGCGTTAACCTGTTTGGCATGGTGTAAACAGTGTTAGAAAAATCTTTTACCAGTAAATAGGAAATGGTATTCGGCCTGTCAATCAGGTTAAACACTTCCAGGCTGGCCCAGATACTTTCAAAGTTTCTGAATGGACTATGACTGCGGCGCCTGCTGCGGTCGCTGTCAAGCAGTAAAGCACTAAAACCAATATCCACACGTATATAAGGCGGTATTTCTAACCCGTTCCTGTATTTCACACTGTTGGGAATATTATAAGGAAGGTTAGTGCCATACAACCAGTTCAGGTACATCTTAAAATTCTTATTCGTGGCTAAGTAATCCTGGAAGAACATACCAAATGTAATCAGCCGGTCGGTGGGGCGGCGGACCCAGCCTTTTTCCCTGGTTATACTATCAACAGGTTCATTAAGATCATTCAGCGTGTAATCCTTATAAGTATCCCCTTTAATATCTTCTTTGGTCCGCATAAAGCCGAGGCTGATCCAGCTTTCTGCATCTTTTACCAATTCGCCAAACAGCCGCATTTCAATACCGGCAGCATATGCTTTGGCCACATTTTCCCCAAAGTAGCGGATGCGGACATTGTCAATATCATACGGTACCACATCCGTCATTTGTTTATAATAAAGTTCCGTGGTCCATCGCATCGGCTTGCCGGCAAGTCCCCGGAAATTATAATCAAAGCCCGCAACACCCTGTATACTTTTTTGCGCTTTCAGTTTTGTATTAACAGTGCCGTCATATCTTCTTAATTCACGGTAGAAAGGCGGCTGGTTGTACATGCCGGCAGAAGCACGGAATACAATATCTTTTTTGCCATTGGGTTTCCAGCTCACACCCATACGGGGGCTTACCAAAAATTCCTGGTTCAGCGAATTATAATTGAAACGGATGCCAGCTGTCAGGGTAGTATTATGAGATGAATCGCCGAGCAATATATTGTCCTGGATATAACCGGAAAATTTATTGATATCAAGGTTAGTGGCAGATTTAATGACTTTGTTTAATTGCAGCATATTGGGCTGGTACGGTAATGAATAACCTGCCGAGTCCTGGTATTCCCATTCATTCAGTTTGTCGGCAATAGCTGTTTTATCATAGCTTAATCCCCATTGCCAGGCATGTTGTCCCTGGTCATAATTTCCTTTATGTGCAAAGCTCCAGTTTTCAATATTTAGTGTGTTACGGGCAAAATTCTGGTAAACACCAGCGCCTAACGGGTTAACGATAAGCCCGTACGTAGGCTGACTTTTATCAAAATCCCTTTCTCCAAATAAATAAGCACCAGTAATATCAATATTCTCTCTTTCGTCATTTTCAAAACGGCTGGCCATCCATTTCAGTTTCAATCTCCGGTTCACCTGGTTAGTAAGAGAGAACCCCAGCATGTTGGTACTGTATTCATCTTTTTCCCGGCCCTCAAAGAAAATATCAATACCGAGATTAATGCTGAGAAAAGGAGAGAAAACAGAAGAAGTGAGCTGACTGAATTCAGGAACCAGTGAAAATTTTGTTTTAGAAATATTACCTAAAAACTCTCCCTGCCATTTAGGGCTGAACTGGTAATTGATCAGCGCCTGGAAATCAGCAGAAGAAGGAACATAATTGCCGGTAGTTTCCTGCCGGCTCAGCAGGTTTTTATTACTCCTGTTGCGGATACCGGCAAGATATGTCAGTTTGTTGTTATTGCTGACTCCTTCCAGTTGCAACCCCTGCTCCAGTATGCCCACATAGGCAGAACCTCCAAAACGTTTCGGTTTTTTATATTGTATATCCAGCACACTGCTCATTTTGTCCCCATACTTTGCCTGGAAACCGCCATTATAAAAATTGATATTCCGCACCATTTCAGGATTGATAAAACTCAATCCTTCCTGCTGGCCATTCCTGACCAGGTAGGGCCTGAATACTTCAAAATCGTTAACATAAATCAGGTTCTCGTCGTAGCTGCCTCCGCGAACAGAGTACTGCGAAGTCAGTTCATTATTGGAGCCAACAAAAATTTTGATCAGGCTTTCCACCCCGGTGATTGCAGAAGGGAGATTAATAACCGTTTTTGGATTGGGGCGAATCAGGCCGGTTTCTCTTCTGTCACGCTGGTCAGTTATAACTACTTCCTGCAACACGTTTTCGCCTTTCTCTAACCGGATGCTGATCCTTTCTTCTTCATTTTCATTCAGCAGGAAATTTTTCTGTTCAGTCTTTCTTCCTGTATAGGTAAAGACAATCGCAAAAGCCTTTTCTGCCGGAACTTCTAAGCGGAAATAGCCGGAGTCGTTTGTCGTAATACCTGTTTGTTTGCCTAAAATGACAACAGAAACGCCGGGTAGAGGGTTTTCATTATCGTCAACAATTTTGCCGGAAACAAAAGCGGTTTTTTTCTGGGAGAAAACGATTGTTGTAAGCAGGAGGCAAACAGCAGTCAGCAGTATTTGTCGGCTTAGTATTTTCATAAGAGATATGCGGACAAGATACGAATTGTTTTGGCTGCGGGACAGGTCAGCCGGTTTTATTATTGAAATTGATCAGGTAATCAAACAGGTTTGTTTCAGAAGAGATGCCCAGTTTTTTGCGTAAGCGGTAACGGCTGATTTCGATCCCTCTTACAGAAATTCCCATCAGCTGGGCGATCTCTTTGGTGGAGAGATTCATCCGTAAATAGGCGCAGAGTTTTAATTCGTTGGGGGTTATGGTCGCATGTTTTTCTTTTAACCCAACTACAAAGTCGGAGTGTACTTTATCAAAGTGCTGTGCAAAATGCTCCCAGTCTTTATCCATCTTGTCATCTTCACTTAATACCCTGACCAGTTTTTTCAATTCTGAAATAACCTGCGGGTTGTCTGTGCCTTTCATTACCTGCATTAACTCTCCCCGTATTTTAGTGATAAGCTCGCCTTTTTGCACCAGGTGCATAGCTGAAGTGGCCAGCTCGGAATTTTTATAATTGATTTCGGACTGAAGCTTGTCATTTCTTAGTGCCACCAGCTCAGTTTCTGTCTTATTCAATTCCAGCTGGTGCAGGTATTGTTGTTTTTTTTGTTCTTCCTGGTGCCGGACCTGCTGGAGTATAAATTTTTTATGCTGCCATTTATAAATATAGAATACAACTGCTAATACAACCAGTAGATACAGAATATAAGCCCAGGGAGTCTGGTACCAGGGTGGCAATACTTTAAACGTATAAATGCTTGCCGCAGATTCATTGCCCAGGTTATTCCTTGCTTTTACTTCAAAGCTGTACGTGCCGGGAGGAAGGTTGTTATACTCTTTTTCTGTTTTCTTCGACCACTCTGTCCAGTTATTATCAAATCCCTTCAGGCGGTAACTATATTCGAGGTTATCTTGTTGCCCGAAGAGAGTGGATGTAAATTCAAAATGAATAGTCCGCCAGTTGTTGGTAATACTTTTAATGTTCTTTTCTTCCTGCACCTGCGTTTCATTCACATTGGCAAAATAGCCGCCGAATAAAACACTGTCCTTTTTGTTAATGATCCGCACCTGTCTTATCTGTGTTTGAAATACAGGACTGTTCTTTTTGTATTTTTCAAAGTTGATATGAAAGAATCCTTTTTCGCCACCCACAAAAATATTTTTTTCATTGACAGGGTAGATGAATTCAAAGCCACTCAGCAACTTATTCGTCAGTTCTGGCATATAAATCAGTACAGGTGACTGACCACTGTAATCAACCACCCCGAGCATTTTCTCATGTACAAACCAGATATTTCCGGCTTTATCTTCTTTCAGGTACCGCAGGCTTTGCTCACCGAATATTTTTTTATAAACTGCCGAAGGCTCAAAACGGTCAGTACGGTTGTTGTATATGTATATCCCTTTCACAGTGGCAACTAATACTTCGTTTTTTATTTTGTAAATATGGTTGTCAAGTGAGGAAGGCAGGCCCTCCTTATCAGCATATAATTTTGTTGCATATTGCTGGTTTGCTCCTTGTGAAACTTTATATACCCCATGATAAGGATGGGAGACCCAGATATTGTCAGCGTTATCCGTTGCAATAAACCGGGATGATTCAGAAAACCCGGGAAGGGAAGATCCTTCCTTAAAACTGTTGTTACTAAAATCAAAAAACTTCAGCCCCCGGTAATTTCCTGAAACGATCTTTGCTGATGGCGAAACGTTTGATAAAGGAAGAAAATTCCAGTGACCGGGGCTTGTTGATATTGATGTTGCCCCGTCAGCGTTAACAACAAAAGCACCTTCATGATGACCCAGCAGCAACTGGCCGTTGATTTCTGCCAGCCCCCATATCTGCCCTCTTGTGTTCGTAACGAGTGAAAAGTTTCCTTTACTGAAGCTCATATCTTCTGTTTGCTGAAGGGGGGCTCTGAATAAACCATTAGAAGTGCCCGCATACAAAAAATTGTTGTGAACGATGGCCGTATAACCAGAGCCATCCTGCGGGTAAGGGCTGATATGTTTGACGGCGCTGTTGTAGGCAATGAAATCAATACCATTGTTAAGGCCCAGCCAAAGATTGCTTTGTTTATCAAGAAAAATACTCAGCACATTATTATTTTGCAATCCCTCAGATTTAGAAAAAGTCTGGATAATCTGTCCCCTGAAATCTGTTATGTAAATACCGCTGTTATTAGTGGCCAGTGCCACCCATTCTTTGTTAACGGCGGTGGCCGCATAGATTCTTTCCCTTTCAAACAAGGCAGTATTGCCATTATTTATTTTACTGATGTTTTTAGCTGATAAAATGAATAAGCCGTTCTTATGTGTGGTAATAAGAGCACTGTCCTTATTAACAGACAGGATTGCTGTCATCATATCATTAGCAGGCAGCCCGCCTTTGCCGGCAAAAGGTTTCCATATATTATTTTCAAACAGGAACAACCCTTTTTTAAGATCATGGGCATAAAGATGTTCATTACACAAGCCAAGGAATGACCATTCTCCCGGGGCATTGTAAGCGGTAAACGTTCCGTTGCTGTATTTGAATATGCGGGTGGGGGTCCGGAAATAAATATCTTTCTGAAAAGACACGATATCCCAGACATCACCAAATGATCTGTCCTTTGCCGGAACCAGGTCTTTTAATGATTTGTACTGAAGCCTGCCGCTGGGCCCCGGACTGAAGAACCCCAGTTCATCCTGTCCTCCTGCATATATATTATTATCAAGACCTATTTCCAGCGACCGGACAATGGTTTTATTGGGTAGGGGGTAAGCTTTCCAGAAAGTGCCGTCAAAAGTCAGGAGGCCTTCGTTGTTGGCAATATAAATTACCCCGTTTTTATCCTGCCTGAAATCCCAGCTTTGAAGACCGGCTCCATAGACCTGTTTCGGGTAATTGATTACATCCGGGAGCCCGATTGTGTTCTGGCTCAAAAGGCTAAGAGGTAAAAAGAAAAGAATAAACAGGAGTTTACTCATCTGGCAGGCAATTTATGTTTGTGAAAGTAAGGTTTTTTGCATGATGTAGTAATGATGTAGTTAATTGTATTGTAAATTAATTAGTTATATTTTTTGATGTAGTGTTGATGTGGTTTTTTTTATGGCAACTGTAGCATTCAGGCATATATTGCATCTGCTAAAATTTCGGGGATTAATACCCGGTTTGCTTAACAAAAAACGACTGCTGTATGAAATTCAAACTCTGTTTGCTATTTGCCGGCATTCTCCTGTCTGGTTTATTACAATTCGTTTCGGCCCAGGATGTTCAGGTTTCCGGAACAATTACAAACAAAACAAGTGGAGAGCCATTAGTTGGTGCTACAATTTCAGTAAAAGGCTCAAACAAGCCTGCTATTTCCGATTTAAAAGGTGCATTTTCTCTAACAGCTAAAAAGGGGGCTGTTCTGGTCATCAGTTATGCCGGGATGAAACCGGTGGATATAACTGTTACCGACAATAGTTCAGCCCTGCTGATCCAGATGGAAGAAAGTGCTACTGCCACATTAACTGATGTGGTGGTTGTGGGTTATGGTACACAGAAAATAACCAAAGTGTCCGGTGCTATCTCCACCATTAAAAGCGGGGATATTGAAAAACTCAGGCCGGTGAGAACGGAAGAGGCCCTGCAGGGAAGAGCTGCCGGTGTAAATGTGATTCAAAGCGGATCTCCCGGTTCTAAACCAACAGTACTCATCAGGGGTATCCCTTCGTTTTCCGGCACTGACCCGGTGGTGATCGTGGATGGTATTCCGCAGACACTTACAGATCTTAATTCCATCAATCCCGGTGATATCGAATCCATTAACGTTTTAAAAGATGCGGCCACCACCGCTATATATGGTGTAAAAGGTGGCAACGGAGTTATCGTTGTGACAACCAGATCCGGGAGAAAAAGCCAGAAAACAGAAATAAGTATCAGCAGCAATTACGGTGTGCAGGAAGTACTGAATACTATTGGTGTACTGAATGCAAGTGAATATGGTGCTATGATCAATGAAGGAAGCACCTTGGCAGGTGGAAATATTATCTTCCCCGACTTGTCTGTGCTGGGCGTTGGTACCGACTGGCAAAAACAAATATTCAAAAGGGCGGCAATTCAGTCGCATAATATCACTGCCCGGGGTGGTAGCGATAAAATGTCTTATTTCCTGTCCGGTGGTTACCTGAGCCAGGGAGGTATTGTGGGAGGTAACGATAAATCGATTTTTAAACGGGGTAACCTGACCGCCAACCTGAGTTTCGATCTTGCTCCAAAACTAAAATTCATTATCAATACGACTGGTTTACTGCTTGACGGGAAGGGGATTCAGGAAAATTCTTTCAACAGTATTATCGGCAGTGCCCTGAATTTTGATCCGACAGTACCTGTTTATAATACCGTTCCCAATACTGTTGGTAAATACGGATTCAGCAACTATTTACTATCAGAAATATTTAACCCACTTACTAAACTGGATAACACATTTAATAAGAATTCAGGCAGTAAGCTGTATGGCAAATTCGAATTCCAGTATGATGTTATCAGGAATCTGAAACTGACCACCCGCTTTGGTTATACAAAATACGATGGTAATTCGAAAAGCTTTACGCCGCTTGTATTCTATGGACCTAATAACGTTGAGAACACCATGAATGCCGACGGATCAACTGTCCTGGACAAGCACAATAGCGTATCTCATGTTAAAACCGGCAATTTCAACTATACATGGGAAACATTTGGCAACTACAATTTCAAAGTAAAAGAAGATCACCACTTTGAAACCGTGCTTGGTTTTTCATTGGCTAAAACATCCGGCAATGAAGCCGGTGCTTCACGGCAGGATGTGCCTTTCAACTCCTGGGAATTTGCTGATTTTACAGCAGCAACAGGAAATAATACGGCCACGAACAGTAATGCCCTGAGCGGGTATTATTTCCAATATTTCAGGAATAACCTTTCTTACTTTACACGGATCAATTACGATTACAGGGACAAATACCTGGCCTCTTTCACCGGCCGCCGGGATGGGTCTTATGCATTTGGTATCGATAATAAATTTGCCAACTTTTTCTCTGGTTCTGTAGCTTGGGTGGCGAGTAATGAAGATTTCTTCAAATCGAACATCATCGATCATTTAAAGATCAGGGCCAGTTATGGTACAATCGGAAACGAAAATGTAAGTCCGCAGTTCGTAGGTATCGTTACAGGAGGACCCAGCTATGGTGCTACTGCCAACAGCAACGGGTACACTTTTGGAGATATATTTTATCCCGGGTCAACTGTGGGTTCAGCAGCCAATGATGCTTTAAGATGGGAAAAACAAACACAAACCAATGCAGGTTTTGATATTACTTTCCTGAAAAGAAAGTTTTCTTTATCAGCTGATTACTTCATAAAAGAAGTAGATGGATTATTGTTTACTCCATCCGCTTCATTATACCTGGGTACAGTCCCTATCCCCACAGCTAATATCGGTTCTACAAAAAGCAGTGGTGTGGATCTTACACTCAGCTATAACGAAACATTCAGCAAGGCACTTAAATTAAACACTTCTGTAACTTTCACTACTTCTAAAAACGAAGTAACTGCCACAAACAGCGACGGGACAGCCAAGATCTTTGGCGGAAGCTATTTCAACGGCCAATCACAAACAGTAACTGTGTTTGAAAAGGGGTTCACACCCGGCTATTTTTATGGCTATAAAACAGACGGCTTATTCCAGACAGCTGCTGATGTTGCTGCCGCTCCCACACAGACAGGTGCCCAGCCCGGCGATATCCGGTTTGTGGATGTGAATGGTGATAAGATCATCAATGCATCTGACCAAACCAAAATCGGTGATCCTTTCCCCGATTTTACAATGGGATGGAACCTGAACCTTGAATACAAAAATTTTGATTTTAACGCATTTACATATGCATCTGTTGGTAATGATATTTACAGGGCTTATGAAAGAAATGCCAACTATTCTAATAAATTCAGGTCAGTACTGGCCAGATGGACAGGACCCGGTTCCACCAATGATGCAGGAAATCCCCGCTATTCTTTTACGGATGCCAACAGTAATATCCGTGTATCTGACAGGTACGTGGAAGATGGCTCTTTTGTAAAACTGAAGAATATACAGCTGGGATACACATTCCCTTCATCTATAACCAAAAAGTTTTTCAGCAAACTGCGTGTATATGTACAGGTGAAAAATGCTTTCACTATTACAAAATACACAGGATATGATCCTGAAATATCCGGTGGCATATTGGACACTGGTATTGACCGTGGCGCATATCCCCAGGCCCGGACCTACGCATTCGGACTTGACATTAAACTTTAAAACTTTAATTTAAAACAGATTACAATGAAGAATAGTAATATAAAAATAGCAGGCCTGCTGTTCCTGGCTACCCTGCTTACTTCCTGCAAGAAGTGGGTGGATTACAATCCACACGATGACTTCAGGATCACGGAACTGGATTACCTGAAATCTGAATCTGATTATCGTACGATGGCTATCAGCGTGTATACGCCGATACAATGGCTGAATCAGGCCGTTGTGGTTGGTGAAATTGCATCTGATAATGCTGTAAGTGGTGGTGAAAATGCTTCGGATGTATTGTCCCTGCAGCAAATCGATGATTACACACATACACCGGTTAACTCAACTCTGACTGAATTGTGGCAGGCTTCCTATGAAGGTATCAACAGGGCTAACTATATGCACCAGTATAAGGCTACTAACCTGGCCGGCAACACTGTTGATTTTGCGGGAAAGGATGCCCTGTATGGAGAAGTTTATTTCCTGAGAGCTTATTATTATTTCACCTTGGTGAAATTCTTCGGTGATGTGCCCTTGTTTGTTGATAAACGCCTGAGCCTGGCAGAATCCAAAACATTGGAAAGATCGCCTGCTGCAGATGTGTACAAGCAAATTGAGGTTGATCTTAATAATGCTATTACCGTATTACCTGCTGTGCAGGTGCAAAAGGGAAGGGTAACAAAATACGCTGCACAGGCATTGCTGGGCAAGGTATTACTCTATCAAAAGAAATATGATGCAGCTGCTGCAATGCTTGAAAATGTTATTTCTTCCAACGCATTCAGCCTGGTAAGTGATTTTGCTTCTATATTCCTGGTAACCGGGGAAAACGGACCTGAATCTGTTTTTGAAATTCAATATTCAAATACTTCTCCTTATTATAACTGGGGTGGTGTAACAAGAGGGCAGGGAAATCTCTCCGTACAACAATGTGGCATCAGGGGATTGAACGGTACAGCTGCTATGCCATACGCTGCGGGCTGGAGTACTAATTTACCGACGCAAAACCTTGCTGCTGCCTATGCCGCAGGTGATCAGCGAAAGGATGCTACTATTTTAGATATCGAAGCTTATAAAGTGGCAAACCCTTCTTTCAATATTACTTACCAGGTGGCTCCTTATAAGAACACCGGTTTGTATAACCAGAAATACCTGCCCAGAAAAGGACAAACCTCCGGTCAGCTGGAATTGAACTACCTGAATAATTACAGGACGATCCGTTATGCAGATGTGTTATTGATGGCCGCTGAAGCAAACAATAAAGCAACTGCACCAAATGATACTAAGGCACAGACTTACCTGAATTTAGTTCGCCGCCGTGCTTTCGGGGATAACCTGCATGATATTACTACAACGGGTGCCGCTTTATACCAGTCAATCCTGGATGAACGCAGGCTGGAACTGGCAATGGAAGGGGACCGTTTCTTTGATTTAGTGAGAACAGGAACGGCAGCAGCAAAAATCACCGGGTTTACTGCCGGTAAACATGAAGTGTTCCCGATTCCCCAGCAGGAAGTGAATATTTCCGGATTAACTCAAAACCCGGGGTATTGATCACTCACCAATTAAAAAAACAATTATGAAAGCATTGAAATATTTTTTAAGCATAGCCTTCCTACTCTCGGTAGTAGTAAGCTGTAAAAAAGAAACTTACGATGATCTGTCTTTCCTGGATACTGCGGCAGTGCCTGCCAACCTGAATCTTCTTTTTGAGATCACACAGGATAATACAGGATTGGTAACGATCACTCCCAACGGAGAAGGCGTCTCTTCCTATGAGGTATATTATGGTGATGCCACCGCAACACCGGCCAAGGTGCAGCCCGGGAAAAATACCCGGCATGCCTATGCCGAAGGTGTCTATACCGTAAAACTTATTGCATACAGTATTACCGGTAAAACAACAGAACTTACAAAACAACTCACGGTTTCCTTCCGGGCACCCGAGAACCTGGATGTGACCACAGCTATTGACGCAGCAAACAATTTTAAACTGAATGTATCTGCATCAGCCCTGTATGAAACCAATTTCAAAGTATATTTCGGGGATGTGCCCAACGAAGTGCCGGTTACTTTCCTGGAAGGAGCAACAGTTAGTCATACATATGCAGCTGTCGGAACTTATACGGTCAGAGTTATTGCGTTCAGTGGCGGAGCTGCCACCACTGAACTTACAAGGCAGATTACGATTGTTGATCCGCTATTGTTGCCCATTACATTCGAATCTGCAACAATCAATTATACCTTCACCAATTTTGATGGTGGTGATGTCACCAAGATCAATAACCCACAGGCTAATGGTATAAATACAAGCGCCAAAGTTGGTAAAATGGTGAAGAATGCTGGCCAGACCTGGGGAGGAAGCCATATCACCCTTAGCAGCAATATTGATTTCTCTGCCAATAAGATATTCCGGATGAAAGTATATTCTCCGCGGGTGGGCGCTAAAGTACTTTTGAAGGTAGAGAATTCAGCAAATGGGGCAATTAATTTTGAAAAGGAAGTTTTAACAACTGCAGCGAATACATGGGAAGACCTGGTATTTGATTACAGCGCTGTTAATACAGCTAACAATTACAACCGTATTGTACTGATATTTGATAATGGCACCATGGGAGATGGCTCCGCCAATTTTACTTTCCTGTTTGATGATATACGCCTCGTTAACAGCTTGCCGATTGATTTACCACTCACATTTGAATCTCCGATCACCTACGGCTGGTTCGATTTTGATGGTGGCAATGTAACTGTCATAGATAACCCTCAGCCGGGTGGCATCAATACCAGTGCTAAGGTTAGCAGGATGATCAAAAATGCCGGTCAGCCCTGGGGCGGTAGCTTCCTTTCCCTGAGTAACCCTATCGATTTTTCTGTGTTACATACGTTTAAAATGAAAGTGTACTCACCAAGAGTAGGCGCTAAAGTGCTGCTGAAAGTGGAGAACCTGACGAATGGAGGTATCAGTTATGAAAAAGAAGTACTGACAACTGTAGCTAATGCATGGGAAGAACTGACATTCGATTACAGTGCTATCAACACGGCTAACTCTTACCAGAAGATCGTAATGATCTTTGATAATGGCACACCGGGCGATGGTTCTGCCAACTTTACTTTCTATTTCGATGACATCAGGCTTAATTAATTCAAAAAAGTAATTGATATGATAACGACTATAAAATCTACCGGAATTTTGGTTCTTGCCGTGCTGATCGCTTTCAGCGGTTGCAAGAAACAGGAATATTCTTTAGGGGATATTAAAACACCCACTGGGCTTACACTCACCACGGCTATAGCCGGTGCAGATGTGGCTAATCCGAATGGCAACGGAACTGGTAATGTAACTATCACTGCTGCAGCCAGTGATGCGCTTACTTATAATATCGATTTTGGTGATGGTGTAACAAGGGTGGTGCCATCTGGTACTTTGACGTATAAATACAGCAACCCCGGTACCTATAGTTATACGATAACAGTAAACGCAATCGGTACTGCTGGTGTTACTACTACTATCAGCAAAAGGATTACTGTATTTGTGGCCTTTGAAATACCGGCCAATATCATTGCCAATTTAACGAATGGCTCATCCCGTATCTGGATCACCGATCATGATGCTACCGGGCATTTTGGCGTGGGACCGGCTGATCAGTTTGCACCCATCTGGTATGCGGCCCCCCCGAATACCCGTGAAGCCTGTGCTTATGATGATGAGATCACTTTTTCAAAGGATAACCTGAACAGGATATCCATGACAATTGATAATAAGGGTACATCCTTCTCTATTGGAGCTGCATCCGGTTTTTATGGATTCAGCGGAGGGGATAATTGTTATGCCATTAATACCGGTGGCACCAGGATGCTGACGTTTATGGATGCCACTTCGGCCTCAACGCCTGCCAACTCTACCAGGATCCAGTTCACGGTTCCGGGGAATGGCATTATTAATTTTGGAACAGGTGGCACCACCTACGAGATTCTGTCTTTAACGGCGACAGAAATGAATCTGCGTAATATTGGTATAGATGGAAACTCCTGGTACCAGAAATTAAAAGTAAAACCATAGGTACATGAAACAATTGTCATTCATATTTTTATCAGCAGTACTGCTTTGTTTTTCCTGTGGTAAAGACAGCCCGGGTAATACGAATATTGCACCCACGAATCTGACTGTAAATGCGGTGGTGAGTACGGACAACAGCGGTAATGTTGCATTCACAGCCTCCGCAACAAATGCGGTTACCTATGATTATGATTATGGTAACGGCATCTTTCAGACGGTTGCATCTGGTGTGGTTACCTACAGGTACCCGGCTTCTGGTACTTATACAGTTAATGTAATAGCAAAAAGCTCGTCTGGTCAAACTATCTCAAAATCAATACAGGTATCAGTGACTGTTGCCCAGTCACTGATATGGTCTGAAGAGTTTGATACACCCGGCCCTCCTGACCCTGCTAAATGGGGTTATGACCTGGGGGCAGGTGGCTGGGGAAACAATGAGCTGCAGTACTACACTAACAGGCCTGATAACGCTGTTGTATCCGGAGGCACTCTGAAGATCATTGCAAAAGCAGAAAGCTTTAACGGGAGCCCTTATACCTCTGCCAGGTTGTTGTCAAAGGATAAATTCTCTTTTAAATATGGCAAACTGGAGGCAAGAGCAAAATTGCCGTTTGGGGCTGGTACCTGGGCTGCTATCTGGATGCTCGGAAGTAATATCAGTACCGTCCCCTGGCCGGGCTGTGGCGAGATAGATATCATGGAGCATGTGGGAAACCAGCAGAACAAAATATTCGGCACTCTCCATCACCCCGGCCATTCCGGTGGTAACGGGGATGGAAGTTCTGTGGTGATTGCAAATGCAAGCACTGAATTTCACAGGTATGGATTGGAATGGTCTGCCAGCACCATAAAAATATCAGTGGATGACTTTACGTTTTTTACATTTCCGAATTCAGCAGGGCTGCCGTTTAACCAGAATTTTTTTATCATTCTTAATATAGCCATGGGAGGCAATTTCGGTGGTGCGGTTGACCCGGCTTTTGTTAGTTCTACCATGGAGATAGATTATATCAGGGTATACCAATAATTATTTTTCTCGCAGCGCATAAAGCAAGCATTCTCATCAGCAGTCATTAAGAAGCGGATCGTAATTACTTCTTTAAGTTACTACCTCCGCTTTTTAATACTACTTCCCGGGGCTTGCCGGCCTAAACAAACTACTATTATGAAATTCAGTTCAATAAAATGGGGAGTATTTTTTTTACTTCCTGTCCTGTTATCAATTCAGCAAACCGCGAAGAGTCAGTCTGTTTTTCAAAAATTAGTATGGGCTGATGAGTTCAACTACACCGGGCTCCCGGATAGCACAAAATGGAGTTATGATAGGGGAAATGGTTGCCCTGATATCTGCGGGTGGGGTAATAACGAATTACAATTCTATACCTGGAACCGGCCGGAAAATGCAAGGGTTGAAAACGGGAACCTTGTTATCGAAACAAAAAAAGAAAGCTACTCAGGGGCTGCCTATACTTCTGCCCGTTTGGTGACGAAAAATAAAGGCGACTGGAAATATGGCCGCATTGAAATAAGAGCAAAACTACCTGCCGGTAAAGGCTTATGGCCTGCCATCTGGATGCTGCCCACCAACTGGGTGTATGGCGGCTGGCCCAACAGTGGCGAAATAGATATCATGGAAAATGTCGGTTATTTACCCGATTCTGTTTTCGGGGCTATTCATACAGGGGCTTATAATGGAATGAAAGGCACACAACGGGTAAGTGGTCAGTTAAGAAAAGATCTTTACAATGCGTTTCATGTATATGCGATAGAATGGACGGTGGAAGAAATTGGTTTCTTTATTGACGGCGTAAAATTTCATTCATTTAAAAACGAACATTCCGGTACACCCGCCTGGCCTTTTGACCAGGAATTTCATTTATTACTCAATATCGCTGTGGGCGGTAAC
Source organism: Chitinophagaceae bacterium UBA4411 (assembly GCA_002400415.1). Taxonomy (GTDB): domain Bacteria; phylum Bacteroidota; class Bacteroidia; order Chitinophagales; family Chitinophagaceae; genus CADEDV01. Next base: position 535,765 of record DGQP01000002.1, on the reverse strand, counting down.
TGGGGCGGCAAGCATGGTGTAGATGATAACTTATTTCCACAGCAATTAGTAGTTGACTATGTAAGAGTGTATCAGTAATGGGTTTCAATTTTCCTGGCATGAAGCAGTTTAAGATTAATAAAGGCTTAGCAGTTCTGGTAATTATTGGTTCATTGTTTTTAGCGCAGTGTTCTGACCGGCAGGTCCCTGTGCCGGTGACAAAAGAGGAAACAAAGCCGGAAGGTGAAACGGTTTTCTTCGATGACTTTTCCGGAACAAGACTGGACACTTCCAGGTGGAATACAGAGATAAGCGGAATACACGTAAATAATGAATTGCAGGGATATATTGATTCTGCGGCGGTGATCAGGATAGTAACTGGTGAAGAGGCGGAGGGTGCGGCAAACGGAGCATTATTGTTACAACCGCATTATGCCCCCGGTTTTATAACAAAGGATGGTCAAAAATTTGATTTCGTTTCAGGAAGAATAAATACCCGTTCCAAAGCTGAGTTTACATATGGGTCTTTTGCCGCAAGAATTAAATTAACAGATGGGGCAGGTCTGTGGCCGGCCTGGTGGATGCTGGGCAATGGTAACTGGCCTGAAACCGGTGAGATTGATATCATGGAATACGTTGGGGAAAAGGACTGGATCAGTTCCGCCATACATGGAAAAGGATATAGTGGAGACGCAGGCCTTGTGGACCGTTTATATTTCCCCGCTGATAATGATGTTACCAACTGGCATGTGTATGCCGTGGACTGGACACAGGATACACTACTCTTCAAATATGATGGTATACCTGTACTCCGGATCACGAGGCCGATGACGCAATTTTTTGGAGAATGGGCTTTTGATAATCCGAAATACCTGATCCTGAATTTTGCAGTAGGCGGTGTGTACCCCTACAAAATAAACGGAATCAAAGAGCCTTTTTATGGATTGCCGGCTTCTACATTTGAAATGATCAAAGCCGGAAAGAGTAAAATGCTGGTGGATTGGGTACGGGTTACAAAAAAATGACCGCTGCCTGCGATCATTAATACGTTTCGTTTTATACAAGTTATTTTATTGTACTCTTTTAAGCTGGCTGATCATTGCTTTCTGATCGGCAGCTTTGAATACGGTGTTGCCGGCTACTAATACATCAGCGCCGGCTGCTATAATAGAAGGGGCGTTTTCAAGGGTTACCCCGCCATCTATTTCTATATGTACATTCAGCCCCCTTTCCGTGATCATTTTACGGAGTTGCTTAATTTTATCCAGGGTGTAAGGAATGAACTTTTGTCCGCCAAAACCGGGGTTCACACTCATCAGGCAAACCAGGTCAATATCATGAAGAATATCGCTTAAAGCGGAAACAGGAGTATGCGGGTTGACAGCCACACCTGCTTTCATTCCCAGTGCTTTTATCTGCTGGATATTCCTGTGCAGGTGGGGGCAGGCTTCAATATGAACTGAAAGATTATCAGCACCCGCATTCCTGAATTGCTCGGCATAATTACCAGGCTCTTCGATCATGAGATGCACATCACAAACCTTCGTAGTAGCTTTCCGGAAAAATTCGATCAGCATGGGGCCGAAGCTGATATTGGGGACAAAACGGCCGTCCATCACATCCAGGTGGTACCAGTCTGCCTCACTTTCGTTCAGCATTTTACAATCAGCTTCCAGGTTCAGGTAATTGGCAGATAAAAGAGAAGGTGCAACAATCGGCATATCAGTCTGTTTGCGGTGCAAGATAAGATAAGTGGTTGAATGGTTTATTGGTTAATTCGTTAACTGGTTGACCGGCAGGTCAGATTTTTCAACATTTTTATACTGATAAACCAATGAGCTAATTAACTATCCTGTCAGCAGCTTCCTTTGCCTCTTTCAGGGTTTTATCCAATCCGTAGGCCCGCTGGTAATTCAACCGGGCTTCCGCTTTATTGCCGGTTGCTTCCTGGCATTTGGCCATCCAGTAATAAGAATCGGCATACTTTGGAGAAATGGTCATGGCCAGGTTAAAGGATTTATATGCTTCTTCATAGTTCTGCTGGTCATACAGAATGATCCCTTTTTCAATGTGCGCATCCAGGAAATTGTAATCATGTTTGATGGCTTCATTAAATAATGATAGTGCTTTGGGCTTATCATTCATATTGGAATAGTAAATTCCTTTATAATAATAAGGGTCGGCATGAACACCCAGTGAATCCATTTTTATCAATGAATCGCACAGGCGTATGACCTTTTGGTTTTTTGTTTCCGCATATTTCAGGGCCAGGATATAATTCAGTTCTATGTCATAAGGAGTAATTGCGTAGGCTTTTTCAAGGGTGCTGACAGCTGTTGCAAAATCTTGTTTTTTCTCCAGTAAACCGGCCCTTAGTTTTAAAGCATCTACTTGTTCAGGATTCATTTGCAATATTTCATCACATGTCTTCAAGGCCTCTTCTGTTTTATTCTGGGCATTGTAAGAACGTGCAAGACTGAGGTGCAGTAAAATACTTTGTGGTAATTCTTTTAACGACTGGTTGAGAAATACAACAGCGGAGTCGGGATTCTTATCCACTAAGATTGTACTGATAGCGTATGCAAATTTTTCTTCTTTTTTTAAAGCCCAGGCTTGTTCAAAATCGAGAAGGGCAGGCTCCTGAAAATTATTACTGTTCAGCAGGACAGCTCTTCTGAAATAGAGATCAGGATCGGTTTTTTCGTTCTTTATGCTGTCAGTAAGACCGGCAAAAGGTGGCTGGGTGAGTATCTCCGTATAAGGGGAAGAAGGAGTATTATCAGTGCAACTGCTGAGAATGATCAAGCCGGTTGCTAAAAGTCCGGTTATTTTTGTGATACGGTTCATCTCCCAAAACTAATTTATTTTTAGGGCTTAGGTATGACAATTGCCTGACAAACGAGGCTGGCAACAAAAATACCTTTGCCTCCGCTGAATAAAACAATAAAAAATGAAAAAAATCGCAGGCTTCCTTTTAGTACTTGCAGGCATCATAGCCTCTCAGTCATGTAATAACAGTTCTAAAATAGCCGCTGCTGACCCGGCCACAGATACACTGAGATATGCTGACGAGTCACATTTCAAAAATGTGCAACAGCTGACTTTTGGTGGTGATAATGCAGAAGCATACTGGAGCTTTGACGGGAAGTACATTGTTTTTCAGCGTACCAATCCAAAAGAAGGGCTTAACTGCGACCAGATGTTCATAGGTAAAGTGCCAACAAAAAAGGGGGAGAAGTTTACATATAAAATGGTAAGCACGGGCAAAGGCCGCACCACCTGTGCTTTTTTCACTAAAGACGGGAAGCATATTATTTATGCTTCCACCCACCTGGACAGCCCTGATTGTCCTCCAACACCTGACAGGGCTAAATATGGCAACAAATATATCTGGCCTTTGTACGATAGCTACGATATCTTCATGGCTGACCTGGATGGGAAAATTGTAAAGCAACTGACCAATTCAAAAGGCTACGATGCGGAAGCAACGCTTTCCCCGGATGGAGAAAAGATGCTGTATACAAGTGATAAAGACGGTGATATTGACCTCTATATCATGAACCTGAAAACGGGAGAAGAAAAGAGAATTACCAATATGCTGGGATATGATGGGGGCGCATGGTTTAGCCCCGATGGGACCAAACTGATCTGGAGAGCATCAAGACCTAAAACAGAAGCAGAAATCAAAGAATACAAAGACCTGCTGGCAGAAAATTTAGTAGCTCCCACCAATATGGAAGTATGGGTGGCTAATGCAGATGGAAGTAATGCGCACCAGGTAACTTCCTACGGGCAGGCCAACTGGGCACCGGCCTACATGCCGGATAACAAAAGGATCATTTTTGCTTCTAACCACGAGTATAAGCGGGGATTTCCTTTTAATCTTTACACCATTAATGAAGACGGAACTAACCTCACAAAGATCAGCCGGGATAAAGGATTTGATGCCTTTCCCATGTTCTCTCCCAATGGTAAGAAAATCGTTTTCTGCAGCAATCGTAATAACGGCGGCACCCGTGATACCAATGTATTCATTGCTGACTGGGTGGAATAATAAATTTTTCAGGTGAAGCCTTCGTTGTAGATTTGATGACCTAAATTAAGTTGCTATGGATACCGGATTACTGCATTTGCACAGCTTACTCCGCTGGGTCATATTATTACTCTTGCTGGTAACATTGTTCCAGGCTTTTTCTAAGAACCCAGGCATTAAGAAAACAAGTTTGTTCTTACTGATCAGTGCTCATATCATGCTGCTGCTGGGATTATACCAGCTGATTGCAGGGCGGTATGGTATTATGAACGGGTTGCCTGACGGGGCCGATTCCCTGATGAAAAACAAATTTTACCGTTTTTTCTGGGTAGAGCACCCATTGATGATGTTTGTATCAATCATTCTGATAACAATCGCAAGGGGCAAAGCTAAGGTCCTTAATTATAAAGCAGCCGGCTGGTTACTACTGGTGGCGCTGTTAATGATACTGGCAGCAATACCCTGGCCATTCAGGGATATTATCGGGGATAACCGTAGCTGGTTTCCTGGTATGTAAAGAAAGCCTGTCCCGGTCAGCTGACCGGGATTTTTTTACCTCTTACCCAGCTCGATCACTTCGCAATCTTTCATATTTTTCCCATCAACCGTAAAACGGATTAATGTTCTTATTTTATGCCAGCCATGTTTGCCCGCAGCACCGGGGTTCATATACAGGCAATTGATGTTATCATCATAGATTACTTTCAAAATATGCGAATGCCCGCTGATGAATAATTGCGGCTGGTGAAGTTGCAGCTCTTTTCTTGTCTCGGGATTGTATTTGGGTGGAGCCCCCCCGATATGCCGCATCATTACTTTAACTTCTTCACACATAAAAACAAGCTGTTCGGGGAATTCGTTTCGTATCACCTGGTCATCAATATTACCGCAGACCCCTCTAAATTTTTTGAACTTCTTAACCTCTTTAAACTTTTCAGCTACAGCTGCTCCAAAATCCCCCGCATGCCAGACCTCGTCACAATTCTCAAAGTGCCTGAATACGGCTTCATCAAGGTAGCCGTGGGTATCTGATATCAATCCTATCCGTGTCATTGGTAAAGGCTGTGCTCATTCTTTTAAAGTGAACGCTGTAAATTAGTATTTCCTAACTTTACTTCAACGGTTAATTATGCCATTCAACAGGAACTTTACTTATTTCATTGACAAAAGAAAATGGAAATACTATTTCCTTATGGTTTCCCTGGAATTAGAGAAACAGGAATAAAAACAACTTTCCGGGCTTAGCGCCTGATTAACTAATTCCCAATAAACTAATTAACTTATTGCTATGCCTCATTATTATACACTCGGAACTATTCCGCATAAACGCCATACGCAATTTCATAAGCCCGATGGCGGGTTATATAACGAACAATTATTTTCCACGGAAGGATTCAGTGATGATTATGCTTTGTTGTATCATTGCCACCCGCCTACACAGATCATCAAAACAGAACCGCAAATAGATGTATCGCCACAGGTGGCAGAAGAAAAAATGCTGAAGCACCGGAGCCTGGAAGGGTTTAAAGTAAAACCTGTAAAGGACTATTTACAGAGCCGCGTACCTGTACTGGTGAATAATGATTGCCATATCGTACTGGCAGCTCCGCAGGAAAGTATGACGGGTTATTATTACAAGAATACGGATGCAGACGAACTGGTTTTTGTGCACGAAGGAAGTGGTATTGTTCATACGCAATATGGAGAACTTCCTTTTTCCTATGGTGACTATATTATGCTGCCCAGGGGTACTATCTACCAAATAAGTTTCAATACAGCTGATAACAGGTTATTTATTGTTGAATCTTTTTCACCCATACGATATCCCAAAAGATATATGAGTAAATACGGCCAGCTGATGGAACACTCACCGTATTGTGAACGGGATATTCGTCCGCCACAGGATTTGAAAACGTTTGATGAGAAAGGAGATTTCCTGATCAAAGCCAAAAAGAAAGGAATGCTCTATGGTTTGCATTATGGCACCCATCCTTTTGATGTGATCGGCTGGGACGGATGCTGCTATCCCTATATTTTTTCTATTCATGATTTTGAACCTATTACAGGAAGAGTGCATATGCCACCACCTGTTCACCAGACGTTTGAAACCAGTTCTTTTGTGGTTTGTTCTTTTGTACCCAGGATGTATGATTATCATCCGCAGGGGATTCCTGCTCCCTATAACCATAGTAATATTGATAGTGATGAGGTATTGTACTACGTGGCAGGAGAATTTATGAGCCGCAAGCATGTGACCAGGGGAATGATCACCCTGCACCCAGCAGGTATACCGCATGGACCGCATCCCGGTGCCGTGGAAAAAAGTATTGGCGCCAAAGAAACAAAGGAACTGGCAGTGATGGTAGATACATTCCGTCCCCTGATGCTTACGAAGCAGGCCCTCGAAATTGAGAACCAGGATTATGTAATGAGCTGGGCAGAATAGATGCTGTAAAATAAACAATAGCGAAAGGTCTGCAGAAGCAGACCTTTCGCTGTTTAAAATCAGCAGTTCATCCTCAAAAATCAGCAACCGGCAAATATTCTTTTGGCCGGTTTGAGGGCAATATTTACTTTTGTTAACCATTTGGTTAAAACATGAGCAAAGCCAAAAAAGACAAACCAACGGAAGAACGTATACTGGCTGCCGCAAAAAACATCTTTGTGCTGAAGGGAATGGCCGGCGCCCGTATGCAGGATATTGCCGATGAGGCAGGCATCAATAAAGCATTATTACATTATTATTTTAAAAACAAAGAGCAGTTATTTGAAGTGATCTTCCTGGAAGCTGCTCAAAAGCTGTTTCCCAAGATCAACCAGGTGTTCAATGCAGATCAGCCTTTGTTTGAGAAAATAGAGAGCTTTTGTGAAGAATATATTGAAGTCGTTATGCAAAACCCTTACCTGCCGCTATTTGTATTGAATGAGATTAACCAGGATCCTGAGCATTTTCTGGATAAAGTATGGGCAGGCAGGACAAAACCCGACCCTACAAAATTTCTGGAACAGATAGAAAGAGAAGTCAAGAAAGGTACCATCAAAAGAATCAGTCCGCTGCACCTGCTGATGAACCTGATATCAATGGCCATCTTTCCGTTTGTGGCCAAACCGATGTTGCAGAAAAATCTGGGGCTGGATGAATTGCAGTTCCGCCTGATCATGCAGCAGCGAAAAAAAGAGATACCCAAATTTATCATTGATTCAATCAAAAAATAGTTTTTTTCATCTAAAATTAACCAAATGGTTAAGTCGCTAATATACCTTGTTTTCCCCCTTTTTTTGCCGGCAATGATGATAGGTCAGGAATTGAGTAAACTGGATTTGCAACAGGCTTATGCTTTGTCTCAAAAAAATTACCCGGTGATAAAGCAAAAGGATCTTATCCGGCAAACGGCTGCTATTAATATTGAAAACCTGCAGAAGGGATTTTTGCCACAACTTACAGTCACCGGGCAGGCCACTTACCAGTCAGATGTAACAAGTGTCCCTGTTTCTCTGCCCGGTATTACCATTGAGCCTGCTTCAAAAGACCAGTATAAGCTGCTCGCTGATGTCAGTCAGCTGATTTTTGATGGTGGTGCCACGAAAGAACAAAAAGTTTACCAGCAATTGAATGCAACGGTGGAAGACCAGAAAGTGGAAGTGGAGCTATACAAGTTAAAAGAAAGGATCAACCAGCTCTACCTGAGCGTACTTTATCTTGATGAGCAACTGAAGCAGGTGGAACTGGTGAAAGCGGATATCAATACCGGTATCAAAAGGATAGAGGCCCAGGTACAAAATGGTGTGGCATTCCGTTCCAGCCTGAATATGCTGAAGGCTGAGTTATTAAAAACAGATCAGCGGTCAATTGAGATCAAATCCTCAAGAACAGGGCTGGTGGATGCGCTGGCATTATTTGTTGGACAACCATTGAAAGCAGATGTGCAATTAGAAAAGCCGGTATCAACAGCTGTACCCATTGGCGAAGAAATAGCAAGACCTGAATTAAAACTATACAATGTTCAGTCAAAACTGATCGGTCAGCAGGATAAACTGATTACAGCGAAAAATTTGCCCAAAGCCAGCCTTTTTGCCCAGGGGGGGTATGGCCGTCCCGGTCTGAACCAGTTAAAAAATGAATTTGATTTCTATTATATCGGCGGTATTCGTTTCAACTGGGCGCTGGGCGGATTGTATACAAAGAAGAAAGAGAAGGAACTGGTAAAAGTTAACCAGCAGATCGTGGATATTCAGAAAGAAACATTTTTACTCAATACCAATTCACAGTTAAAACAGCAGCAGGCTGAAATTGATAAGTTGCTGAAACTGGTGGTCTCTGATTACGAAATCATTTCCCTGCGGGCAAGTGTAAAAGATGCTGCTAAAGCCCAATTGGAAAATGGTGTGATTACGGCCAATGATTATCTCAAAGAAGTAAATGCGGAAGACCAGGCAAGACAATTGCTCATTACTCACCAGGTACAATTATTACAGGCACAGATCAACTATCAAACTATTTCAGGAAAACAATAAGCGCCTCCCCGGAGAGGTTAAAACAAGTTATTATGAAGTATTTAAAATTATCGGCAGCTGTTACCCTATTGCTGCTCACCTCGTGCAAAAACGGAAACGGTAAGTTCGATGCTACCGGAACTTTTGAAGCTGATGAAGTAATTGTTTCTTCAGAATTGGCAGGGAAAATAGTCAGCTTCTCTGTTGAAGAAGGGCAGACAATTCCAAAGGACAGTATTGTTGCAGTGGTGGACGCGGCTAATATTTCACTGCAAAAAGAACAGGTGGAAGCCAATATCCAGGCGCTGAATGAGAAAACAGCTGACGTGGCTCCGCAGGTGCGGTTACTGGAAAACCAGCTTGCTGTGCAGCAGTCCCAGCTGGATAACCTGCTGCATGAACAAACAAGGATCCAGAACCTGCTGAAACAGGACGCAGCTACCGGTAAGCAACTGGACGATATTACTGCACAGGCAGATGTTGCGAGAAAGAATATTGCCGTTACGCAGCAGCAGATCAATGTGCAGCGCAGCAATGTGGCTACACAGAACAGAGGCATTCTCAGTGAAGGCAAACCGCTTGAAAAAAGAATAGCTCAGCTGGACGATCAGTTGAAGAGAGCGGCTGTGCTTAATCCAGCTAACGGGACGGTGCTTGCTAAATACGCCGAACAGGGCGAGATCACTGCTTCGGGAAAAGCATTGTATAAGATCGCAGATCTCAGCATCATGACATTAAGGGCTTATATCACCGGTACCCAGCTTTCACAGGTAAAACTCGGACAGGCAGTAAAAGTATTGGTTGATGACGGGGCAGATAAGTACAAAGAATTACCGGGTACGATCACCTGGGTGGCAGATAAGGCGGAGTTTACTCCGAAGACGATCCAGACAAAAGATGAAAGAGCTAACCTGGTCTATGCGATCAAAGTAAAAGTGAAGAACGATGGATACCTCAAAATAGGGATGTACGGCGAAGTAAAATTTAATTGATGAAATCAGTTGTTGTAAATAATATCAGTAAAAAGTATGGTACTAAAAAGGCAGTGACTACTGCTTTGCAGGGTATCAGTTTTGAAGTGGATAAAGGAGAACTCTTTGGCATCATCGGACCGGATGGTGCCGGCAAAACCTCTTTATTCAGGATACTGACAACACTGTTGCTGGCAGAGGAAGGAACAGCAACGGTTGACGGGCTGGATGTGGTAAAAGATTACAAATTAATCCGCCAGCGTGTGGGATATATGCCCGGCCGTTTTTCTTTATACCAGGACCTGACAGTGAAGGAGAACCTGGATTTTTTTGCCACCATTTTCAATACATCTGTGGAAGAAAATTATGACCTGATCAAAGATATCTACTCGCAGATTGAGCCATTTAAAGAGAGGAAAGCGGGTAAGCTTTCAGGTGGTATGAAACAAAAGCTGGCGTTGAGTTGTGCCCTGATTCACCGGCCTTCAGTATTATTCCTTGATGAACCAACGACAGGTGTTGATGCCGTTTCAAGAAAGGAATTCTGGGAAATGCTGAGAAAACTGAAAGCGCAGGGTATTACAATACTCGTATCTACTCCATATATGGATGAAGCAAGTCTTTGTGACAGGGTGGCATTAATACAATCGGGCAAAATTCTGTCAATCGATACACCGGAGGGTGTAGTAAGCGCATTTGGGAAAAAGATCATGGCAGCGAAGAGCAGCGATATGCTGAATCTGTTAGCAGATCTGAAAAAAGCAGAACTACTGGAAGATGCATATCCCTTTGGAGAATATCACCATGCGGTTTTGAAGGCTAATAATAGTGCGGAGGAATTGAAGAACTATTTGCTGCAAAAAGGATATCCTTTTGAGATCAAAGAGACAAAGCCCAACATCGAAGATTGTTTCATGGCTTTAATGAAAAATTAAATGAGTACTGATAGGGTCATAACAGCAGAACATCTTAGCAAGCGTTTCGGCAGTTTTACTGCGGTGGATGCTATCTCTTTTGACGTGTACCGGGGGGAAATATTTGGTTTCCTGGGAGCAAACGGGGCCGGTAAGACAACGGCCATGCGGATGTTATCAGGGTTGTCGATGCCCACTTCAGGTAAAGCAAGTGTTGCAGGCTTTGATGTATATAAAGAGAATGAAAAGATCAAGCAGAATATCGGGTATATGAGCCAGAAGTTCTCCCTGTATGAGGATCTGACCGTAAAAGAGAATATCCGGTTTTATGCAGGCATCTATGGAAAGAGCAATCAATTCATCAAAGAAAAAACGGCTGTGGTGCTGGACCGGTTGCATCTCACAGCAGAAGGGGATAAGCTGGTAAAATCGCTGCCTCTCGGCTGGAAACAAAAACTGGCCTTCTCTGTCGCCATTTTCCACGAACCAAAAATTGTTTTCCTGGATGAGCCGACAGGGGGGGTTGATCCAGTAACAAGAAGAGAATTCTGGAATATGATTTACCAGGCAGCAAATGCTGGCATTACCATTTTTGTTACCACGCACTATATGGATGAGGCGGAGTATTGTAACAGGGTATCGATTATGGTGGACGGAAGAATCGATGCATTGGATACCCCGCAGCAATTAAAAAAAACCTATGGCGTGGCAACTATGGACGATGTGTTTTTGAAACTGGCCAGGAAAGCAGTGCGGTCAGCAGACTAGTGAATAAAAAAGGGCGAAATACCTATCGGGAATTAAGGCCACTTTGAATAGTAGTCTTATCAACTGGTAAACATTTCAACCTGTCAACTACTAAAGTAATGAAGCAATTTATAGCATTTGTAAGAAAAGAATTTTACCACATTTTCAGGGATAAACGGACGATGTTCATCCTGCTGGGAATGCCGGTGGTGCAGATCATTATTTTTGGGTTTGCACTTACCAATGAAGTAAAGAATTCGAAAATTGCCATCCTTGATCCTTCTAATGATGCAGCTTCAACTTCGCTGATTGCTCAAATTGAAGCAAGCCGGTATTTTGAAGTGGATCAGGTTATTCATTCGGCTGATGAGATTGAACCCATCTTTAAAAAAGGCAGGATCAAACTGGCTGTTATTTTCCCTGCCAGCTTTAATGAAGACCTGCAGCATTTTAATAAGGCGCAGGTGCAACTGATCGCAGATGCTTCAGATCCCAATGTGGCAAACACACTCACCAACTATGCCACAGCTGTCATTATGGATTACCAGGACAGGATCACCCAAGGCCGGAAATTACCTTATACGATCAGTACGGAGATGCGGATGCTGTATAACCCGGAGCTGAAAGGCGCCTATAATTTTGTACCGGGTGTGATGGCAATGGTTTTACTGCTCGTTTGTACGATGATGACTGCCATTACAATTGTCCGGGAAAAGGAAATGGGCACGATGGAAATCATGCTAGTATCTCCGATGAAACCTTTCCGGATCGTTATTGCAAAAGCTGTCCCTTATCTTTTGTTATCTTCTGTCAATATCACCAGTATTCTGTTATTAAGTGTATTCGTTCTGGATGTGCCCATTAACGGAAGCCTGTTATTGCTGGTTTTTGAAAGTCTTTTATTTACCCTCGTGTCTTTAGCATTGGGTTTGCTGATATCATCCAGGGCTGAATCCCAGCAAACGGCCATGTTTATTTCGCTGGTCGCACTCTTCCTGCCAACAGTAATGCTCAGTGGTTTTATGTTTCCGGTGGAAAATATGCCATTGCCGTTGCGGACTGTGTCAAATATTGTCCCTGCCAAATGGTATTACAGTATTGTAAAATCAGTCATGATCAAAGGCATCGGCCTGCACGCAGTCTGGAAAGAGACGCTGATATTAACCGGGATGCTTATTTTTTTCCTGGGTCTTGCTATTAAGAACTTTAAAATCCGCCTGGCATGAGGACATTGAAATTTTTATTGCAAAAGGAATTCAGGCAAATATTCAGAGATCCCTCCATTCTCCGGATCATTTTCATCATGCCTGTCATCCAGCTGATCGTATTGCCATGGGCAGCCGATTATGAGATCAAGAATATCAAACTGGCAGTGATCGATCATGACCGTTCAGATTATTCCCGCAGCCTTACTAATAAGATCACCGCTTCGGGCTATTTTATTCTGACAGATTATACCAGCTCCTTCGAAAAGACACTTGGCGAGATTGAACATGACAAAGCGGATATTATACTGGAAATACCGGCCTCTTTTGAAAAGAATCTTGTCAAAGAGAATGAATCAAAATTGTTCATGGCCGTCAATGCAATCAACGGGGTAAAAGCAGGGTTGGGCAGTTCCTACCTGCGCAGCATTATCCAGGATTATAACCAGGAAGTGCGGACGGAGTGGATACAATTCCCCCGTTTCAGTCCTGAAACAAATATAGAAGTCACCAATTCTAACTGGTTCAACCCTTCGATGAACTATAAGGTATTTATGGTGCCGGGAATACTGGTACTGCTGCTGACAATGGTTGGCGCCAACCTCACGGCAATTAATATTGTAAAGGAAAAGGAGATCGGGACGATAGAGCAGATCAATGTAACCCCGGTCAAAAAATTTCATTTCATCCTGGGGAAGCTGATCCCTTTCTGGATGTTGGGGTTATTGGTATTTACAATTGGCTTCGGTATTGCCTGGATCGTATATGGTATTTACCCGGCAGGCAGTTTTTTGACCATTTACCTTTTTGCCGCAGTTTACCTGCTGGCTGTGCTGGGACTGGGTCTGCTAATCTCCACTTATGCCAATAACCAGCAGCAGGCGATGCTGATCTCTTTTTTCCTGATGATGATCTTTGTATTAATGGGAGGTCTATACACCTCGATTGACAGCATGCCGGGGTGGGCGCAGGCTATTACCAAAGCTAACCCGGTTTCCTATTTTATCGAGGTGATCCGGATGGTGGTACTGAAAGGAAGCGGCCTGGCAGATATCAAATACCAGTTGCTCACAGTTTTGGGGTTTGCCGTACTGCTGAATGGCTGGGCGGTTGTTAATTATCATAAAAGATCCTGATAAATCCTTTTTCAAAAGCCGGCAATCTTTTTTATATTCGGATAACTAAAAACGATTGTTATGCTAAAGATTAACGACCTTAAGTCCGGTGATATCATTATTGTAGATGATGAGGGTGTAAGGAGGGAAGGAACGGTGGTGAGCATCAGTCACGAAGAGAACCAGGCCCTGGTGGATAACGGCATCCAGGAATTTTGGTACAGCCCGGAAGAAATGTTCGCCGTTCCGCTTGATGAAAATCAACTGGTGAAGCTCGGGTTCACGAAAGACGACGAAAACGGGGGAGTGAAGTACAAAAAAGACTCTTTTCGCCTGGTAACCCCCAAAAAAGGCGATTTTTCCAATATTGAAATGTGGTGGAGGGAAGACCGGCGCCATTTTAGCTTCCTGCTGGGGGTGCATGAGCTCCAGAATCTGTATCTGTCTATGACCAAGGTGCATTTAGAGAAGGCCTGATAACCAATATTTCAGCCTGATTTCTGAACGGCAACCGCTTTTTTCCACATAGCCCCGAAAAAAAGCCGGGGTTTCTTCTTTTTTCGGGTGCATCCGCCTATCTTTGCAGCCCTAAAATCAATATGTCTAAACAAGCACTTATTAAACAAGATGGGGTCATCCTGGAAGCCTTGTCCAACGCAATGTTCAAGGTGAAACTGGAAAACGGTCACGAAATACTGGCCACCATCTCTGGGAAAATGAGAATGCACTACATAAGGATTTTACCGGGGGATAAAGTGGGGGTGGAATTATCGCCTTATGATCTGACAAGAGGACGAATCAATTTCAGGTATAAATAATGCTAACAGCCAAAAGCTGAAAGCTTAACGCAGAAAATAAACAACGATGAAAGTTAGAGCATCCATCAAAAAGCGTAGCGCCGACTGCAAAATTGTACGTCGTAAAGGCAAGCTGTATGTCATTAACAAAAAGAATCCCCGTTTCAAGCAAAGACAGGGATAATCTTGTTATAACGTAAATATTAAAAAGATAAATAAATAATATGGCTCGTATTGCCGGTGTTGACTTACCAAAAAATAAAAGAGGCGAAATTGGTCTTACCTATATATATGGTATTGGCCCATCTACTGCTAAGTATATTCTTGACAAGCACAATATTGACCGCAGCAAGAAAGTGAACGAATGGAATGATGAAGACCTGAATGCTATCCGTAATACCATTACGGAAGAGTTCAAGGTGGAAGGTCAGCTGCGTTCAGAAATACAGATGAGTATCAAGCGTTTACTGGATATCGCCTGCTACCGTGGTCTTCGCCATCGTAAAGGTCTCCCGGTTCGCGGGCAGCGTACTAAAACCAACAGCCGTACCCGGAAAGGTAAAAGGAAGACGGTTGCCGGTAAGAAGAAGGCGCCTAAAAAGTAAAATTAGCGGCGAGCTGTTAGCTGCGAGCAACGAGTCTTACTCGAAACTCACAGCTCACAGCTCGAAGCTTTTTAAATATGCACCAACAACCACTGAATTGATTGCGGATACCCGGTGCAGGAGGAGGATCAGTTCAGGTTCCGTTTTAAAAGCGGGATAATATTAATAAGTAAAGATTACCTCAGAACAACAAACATGGCAAAAGCACAAGCACAGCAGGTTAGCGCAAAAGCGGCTGCTAAAAAAAGAGTGGTGAAAGTGGATTCTTACGGAGATGCCCACATTTCTGCTACATTCAACAACATTATCATCAGCCTTACCAACAAGAACGGCCAGGTTATTTCCTGGAGCAGCGCCGGTAAAATGGGCTTTAAGGGTTCCAAAAAGAACACTCCTTATGCCGCACAAATGGCGGCTGCTGATGCTGCAAAAACTGCATTTGATGCCGGTCTGAAAAGAGTGGATGTTTATGTAAAAGGCCCCGGTGCCGGCCGTGAAAGTTCTATCCGCTCCCTGTCACAAAGCGGTATCGAGATCGTAATGATCAAAGACGTTACTCCGTTGCCACACAACGGCTGCCGTCCTCCGAAGAAGAGAAGAGTTTAATTAGTCCGAAAGACGGAAAGCCCCGGACAGAAATCCAGATAATAGGAGAATTCTTTCGGTCTTACAGACTTCCGGACTTTCTGACTTACACATATTTGAGCCAGATTGGTTTCATTTTTTAAAAGGGTACACGATTAATTTTTTTAAAGCTTTTTACTGATCGTTGTACCGGATTCTAAAAAAGCTTAAATGAAAGTAAAATTATGGCAAGGTACACTGGTCCAAAGACCAAGATCTCCCGCATTTTTGGAGAGCCTATTTTAGGCAATGGTAAATGGTTGGGTAAAAACAGTAACCCTCCCGGTCAGCATGGTGAGAAACGTAAACGTAAAACCTTAGGTGAATACGCTTTACAGCTCCGCGAAAAGCAAAAGGCTAAATACACATATGGTGTATTAGAGAAACAATTCCGTAAAACTTTTGAGGAAGCATCACGCCGTAAAGGTGTAACTGGTGAAAACCTCATTAAGTTGCTGGAAGCCCGCCTGGACAACACAGTTTTCCGTATGGGTATTGCTCCTTCACGTCCTGCTGCCCGCCAGCTCGTTAGCCACAAACACATTGAAGTAAATGGCGAAGTTGTGAATGTTCCTTCTTACCAGTTGAAAGCCGGTGATGTGATTACAATCAAAGAAGGCAGCAAAACAAGAGAGTCAATTACCAGTATTGTTCGTGCTAAGAACCCTAAGTTCAACTGGCTGGATTGGAGTGAAACCGAGTTCAAAGGTACTTTCATTACTTATCCTGAAAGGGAAAGCGTTCCTGAAAACATCAAGGAGCAACTGATCGTCGAATTGTACTCTAAGTAATAGCTGAATTGTATTCAGAACGTACAGGAGTGCGGTCTGCCAGCCGGCAGGCGCAACAGGCGATGAGAGTAATGCTGAAACTGGTAACACAATCATTTTAAATCTAAAGAATAAAATATGGCAATTTTAAATTTCCAGAAACCTGATAAGATCATTCTGCAAAAGGCTACGGATTTTGAAGCTCAGTTTGAGTTTCGCCCATTGGAGCCCGGTTATGGCGTGACGATAGGTAATGCACTTCGCCGTGTATTGCTGAATTCATTGGAAGGCTATGCCATCATTGGTGTGAAGATCGAAGGTGTGGAGCATGAATTCGCTACCATGAAAGGTGTTAGTGAAGACGTAGTGGAGATTTTCCTGAACCTGAAACAGGTTCGTTTCAAAAAGATCGTTGATCATGAAGTGGCTAATGAGAAAATCATTTTGTCTATAAAAAACAGGACCGAATTCACCGCCGGAATGATCGGTGAAGGAACACATTCTTTCCAGATCATGAACCCAGACCTGCTGATTTGCACACTTGATTCATCTGCAAAGATGGATGTGGAGCTGACTATCGGTAAAGGACGTGGCTATGTTCCTGCTGAAGATAACAAACCGAAAGATGCCCCGCTGGGTTATATTCCTATCGATGCTATTTATACGCCGATCAAGAATGTAAAGTATACTATCGAGAATACCCGTGTGGAACAAAGGACTGACTTCGAAAAACTGATCATGGAAGTTTCTACAGATGGTACCATCCATCCGGAAGAAGCCGTGAAGCAGGCTTCACGCATCCTGATCCAGCACCTGATGATCATTACAGATGAGAATATCACTTTTGATAATAAGGAAGAGAAAAAAGAAGACCTGGTGGACGAACAAACTTTACAACTGCGTAAAGTATTGAAGACTCCATTGGAAGATCTTGATCTGTCTGTTCGTGCTTTTAACTGCTTAAAAGCTGCAAAAATCAATTCACTGAGTGAACTGGTGCAATATGAGCAGGAAGACCTGATGAAATTCCGCAACTTCGGTCAGAAATCACTGGCTGAGATTGAACAAGTGCTGACCGAAAGAGGCCTGCATTTCGGAATGGACCTGGTGAAATTAGGCATCGATTTAAGCGAGTTCTAAATGTATTGTGGTTAGCCCGGCAGCGGCTAACCACTATTTTTTAATAAGTAGGTTGTAATTCCTGACACGGTACAGCCGAAACAAAAACTAAACGTCATGCGTCACGGAGACAAAGTAAAAAATCTAAGCCGCACCAAAGCTCACAGAGAAGCTTTGCTGAGTAACCTGGCTTGTCAGCTCATCGAGCACAAAAGGATCGTTACCACGGTAGCAAAAGCGAAAGCATTGCGTGTATATGTGGAGCCTCTGATCACTAAAGGTAAAACCAACACCACGCACCAGCGTCGTGTGGTGTTCAGCTACCTGCAGGACAAAGAAGCGATCAAAGAACTGTTTGGTAATGTGGCAGAAAAAGTTGCCGGTCGTCCCGGTGGTTATACCCGTATCATTAAGTTAGGTGCCCGTCCCGGTGATAATGCAGAAACTGCATTGATCGAGCTGGTTGACTTTAACGAGATATATGGTAAGGGTAAAGGTGAAGCGAAAGCTCCGGCTAAGAAAACCCGTCGTTCTGGTGGTTCGAAAAAGAAAGCAGAAACCACGGATAAACCGGAAGCATCTGCAACAGAAGACAACGCTGCTGAGTAATAGCAATACAACATCTGTTCAATAAAATGCCCCCGGATTACCGGGGGCATTTTTAATAATAATACAATAGCAGGGAGGTTAGAAAGGCAGGTTTTATTCGGAAAATAAAGTATTTTCATCGTCCTGTTTCCCCGCTTGCTATATTACTTCATCAACTTTTAAACCAACGAAATGGATCATCCGTCAGGCAGGTCAGTGCAGCAGTTCAAAAATGAGGTTGGAATCAAATTCCAGTTGTATAACAGCCTTTTTACGTCTCTTCCTTTTCACCGGATTGAAAAGACCGGAATCCTGTTATCGCTGCTTTCTAATAATTGCGAGGAAGGGTATAAAAAGAAATTAAGCCCGGTTGAGATACTCGAGGATTTTTTCAGCAAGCATACATCGTATAGTAAAGAAAATGAAAGGGCAGACCTGTTGTTCCGCTTTGTTCAATACGTGGAAAGACAGGTGGTGTTATTTGATGCATTGGAAGATGCAGCTTTCCGTTACGTGCATGATCTGAACGGAGTGGGTACACTGAAACACCTGGAATCGGAAGTAATACAGGGAAATAAAGAGATGGAACTGGCGGAGAAGCTGAAGGACTTTTCGATCCGGATGGTACTGACAGCGCATCCCACGCAGTTTTACCCGGGCTCTGTACTTGGAATCATCAATGATCTGTCAAAGGCGCTGAATGATAATAATACCAGCCTGGTAAATACGTACCTGCAACAGTTAGGGAAGACACCTTTCTTTAAAAAGAAAAAGCCAACGCCTTATGATGAAGCTGTCAGTTTGATCTGGTACCTGGAGAATGTTTTCTACCCGGCGGCAGGAAGGATCATCGCATCTTTAAAGAACCAGTTCCCCGATGCTGTTGATAAAAATAATCCTGTCATCCGCATGGGCTTCTGGCCCGGGGGCGACAGGGATGGGAATCCTTTTGTGACCAGCGATATTACATTGCAGGTGGCGAATGCACTGCGCGGCGGCATCATCAAATGTTATTATATGGATGTGCGCCGGTTGCGGAGAAGACTGACCTTTGAAGGTGTTGATGTGTTATTGGCGGATCTGGAAAACAAACTATATAATAACCTCTTCATTCCGGGATTTAAGACCACGCTGACAAAGGAAGAAATACTGGGGACATTAGAACAAATCAGGCAGATTATCATCCACCAGCACAATGGGTTATTCGGGCATATGATCAATAACCTGATCAGCAAAATTGAAGTATTCGGGATGTATTTCGCTTCGCTGGATATCAGGCAGGAGAGTACCGTTCATGGAAAACTGCTGGAAGCAATTGCTGTTAATAGTGATGCATTACCGGCCGGTTATATTTCATTACCGGATGAAGAAAAGATCAGGATTCTCTCAACTATAAACACACCTGTTACTGCCGGTTCTGTAACGGACCCGGTTCACCAGGACACATTGCAAACCATTCTTGCGGTGAAAAGTATTCACCAGTATAACGGAGAGGCAGGCTGTAACCGGTATATCATCAGCCAATGTAAATCAGCTTTGAATGCAATGGAGGTATTCGGGTTATTCCTGCTGGGCGGATGGAAGAAGGAGGAATTGAATATTGATATCATACCGTTGTTTGAGACTATCGATGACCTGCAGGTGGCTGCTGAAGTAATGAGGACATTATATAGTAACCCGGTTTATAAGGAACACCTGGAAAGAAGAAATAAGCACCAGACCATCATGCTCGGGTTTTCTGATGGTACGAAGGATGGAGGTTACCTGATGGCCAACTGGAGTATTTATAAAGCGAAAGAAGAACTAACAAGAATATCCAGGGAATATGGTATTGATGTGATCTTTTTTGATGGCCGGGGTGGCCCTCCCTCAAGAGGAGGTGGTAAAACACATAAGTTCTATGCTTCCATGGGCCATAATATTTCCAATAAAGAGATACAATTGACTATCCAGGGGCAAACGGTGAGTTCCAATTTCGGAACAGTGGATGCAGCGCAATTCAATATTGAACAGTTATTAAATGCGGGTATTTCAAATGACCTGTTTTCGACAAGGGAAGAAACATTAAGCGAAAGAGAAGAAACCCTGTTGCAGGAATTATCTGCCCTGGGATACAAAGCGTATAAGAAATTGAAAGATCACCCTTATCTCGCGGATTATCTGTTACAGGTTAGCCCGTTGAGATTTTACAGTGAGACCAATATTGGAAGCCGCCCGGCAAAAAGGGGAGCGGCTTCGGGTCTGTCATTAAAAGACCTCCGGGCAATTCCTTTTGCAGGCTCATGGAGCCAGTTGAAACAGAATGTAACCGGGTATTATGGCGTTGGTTCAGCTTTACAGGAAATGGAGAAACAGGGAAAATTGCTGGAATTGCAGAAATTGTATCATCAGTCATTATTCTTTAAAACACTGCTTGACAATTGCGAGATGGCGATGATGAAATCATTCTTTCCGCTGACCGCCTATTTGTCGGAGCATAAGCAGTTTGGCGAGTTATGGCAGACTATCTATGCGGAGTATGAACTGACCAGACAATACCTGATGAAAATAACCGGCCAGGCAGAGTTGATGGCAGATTACCCGGTGGAGCAATTATCTATCCAGACGAGGGAAAGGATTGTGCTGCCCCTGGTCACCATTCAGCAGTATGCATTGACAAAGATCCGCGAAATGGATGAGCAGCTGATACAGGCTCCGGTAAAAGAAACGTATGAGAAACTGGCTATGCGTTGTTCATTCGGGATCATTAATGCGGGCAGAAACTCAGCATAAGATTTAGCCAGCCTGCTATTGCCAATTATATATTTTTGCATCTCAATTTGACAGCATGAGCAAAGTAAAAATAGGAATGGTGCAGATGAGCTGCACGGGAAACAAAGAAGAAAATCTGCTAAAAGCCATTGACGGTGTCAGGAAAGCAGCAGCCGGGGGAGCACAGATTGTTTGCCTGCAGGAGTTGTTTACCTCCCTGTATTTCTGTGATGTGGAGGATTACGAAAACTTCAAACTGGCGGAACCTGTACCCGGACCTTCCACGGATGCTATGCAGAAAGTGGCAAAGGAAACCGGGGTCGTGATTATTGCTTCTTTGTTTGAAAAAAGAGCACAGGGTTTGTATCATAATACCACTGCGGTGATAGATGCAGATGGCAGCTATCTCGGCAAATATCGCAAAATGCATATACCTGATGACCCGGCTTACTATGAGAAATTTTATTTTACACCCGGTGATCTTGGTTATAAAATCTGGAAAACAAAATTTGCCACTATCGGCGTGTTGATCTGCTGGGACCAGTGGTATCCTGAAGCAGCCCGTATTACGTCATTGATGGGTGCAGAGATATTATTTTATCCAACTGCGATTGGCTGGGCAACTGCACAGGATGAAGCAACGAATACCGAACAATATGGCGCCTGGCAGACAATACAGCGAAGTCATGCGGTTGCAAACGGAGTACATGTTGTAAGTGTGAACAGGGTGGGGCTGGAGCAAAACGGAGCTATGAAATTCTGGGGTGGATCTTTTATCTCCAATCCTTTCGGAACAGTTTTGTACAAAGCTTCCCATGAGGAAGAAGAAATAAAAGTGCTGGAACTGGACCTGGCTAAAACGGATCAGTACAGAACACACTGGCCTTTTATGCGGGACAGGAGAATAGATTCCTACCAGCCGATTACCAAACGTTTCCTTGATGAGGAATAGTCGGGGAGACAGCAAGACCGGAAGTCCGGAAGACCATTTCTTGTATTTTATTCTTCAAAACTTTAAATAATGTCATTTAAGTTTGAGAAATTAATTGTGTGGCAAAAGGCAGTTGATCTTTCTGACTTTGTGAACCAGGTTGCCAAAGGTTTCCCCAAAGAGGAAATATATATTCTTACTTCTCAAATTAAAAGGGCTGCCGATTCAGTATCGTTAAATATTGCTGAAGGGTCGACCGGCCAAACCAACCCGGAGTTTAAAAGATTTCTTGGTATTGCTCTTCGCTCTGCAGTAGAGGTTTGTTGGATGTATTTACCTGGCAAAAAGAAGAGGGTATATTACTGATGCTGATTTTGGTACGATTTACAGCATGTGTGAAGAAATACTGGTGATGATTAATGCTCTTCGAAATTCACTAAATTAAAATTATAATAATTGAGTACGCAACAACTTTCTGACTTATCGTCTTCCGGGCTTCCGGACTTTCCTAAAAAACTGGGTTATTATTTCCCCGCTGAATTTGCAACCCATACCGCTACCTGGCTCAGCTGGCCTCATAAAGAAGCTTCGTGGCCTGGTAAGATCCACACGATCTTTCCGTATTATGCTCAGTTCATCAAAGAACTGACGAAAGGCGAGCAGGTTAAAATTAATGTGGCTGATGAAGCGATGAAGAATTTTGCTATTGATCATTTACAGAATACAGGAGTTGACCTGTCGAAAGTTGAATTCTTTTTTCATCCGACAAACGATGCCTGGTGCAGGGACCATGGCCCGGCTTTTTTGATCAACCCGGCGGCTGCACAAAAAAAAGTAATTGTTGACTGGGGTTATAATGCGTGGGGTAACAAATATCCTCCTTATGACCTGGATGATGTGATTCCCACATTGATTGGTAAATACTATAATATTCCTGTGTATCATCCCGGTATTGTGATGGAAGGAGGATCTGTTGAATTCAATGGAAAAGGGACGGTGATGACATCCACGGCCTGTTTATTAAATCCGAACCGCAACCCGCATCTGAACCAGCAGCAGGTTGAAGAATACCTGTGCAATTATTATGGTATGGAGCAGGTATTATGGGTGGATGAAGGTATTGTCGGCGATGATACCGATGGCCATATTGATGATACGGTACGTTTCGTGAATGAAGATACTGTGATCACAGTTATAGAAGAGAATAAGAGCGATGAAAACTATGCGTTACTCCGGCATAACCTGAAGCAATTAAAGGAGATGCGTTTAGTGAATGGAAAGCAGCTGAACATTGTTGAGCTGCCCATGCCGGATGAAGTGATTTGGGAAGAACAGCGCCTGCCGGCATCTTATGCCAATTTTTATATTGCTAATAAATCTGTGATCGTTCCAACCTTCCGCTGCGATAAAGATGAAAAGGCACTACAGATTATCCAGGGCTGTTTCCCGGAACGGGAAGTGGTGGGTATTGATTCTACAGAGATCATCTGGGGACTGGGAAGTTTTCATTGCCTTAGCCAGCAGGAGCCTTTCGTATGATTTAGTTAACAGATAAAAGGAAAGCCCCTTGTAGAAACAAGGGGCCTCTAACGATTGCTTGCCATATTAAAATCTTACTAAACCATTTTCTCTTAGAATGAATAAACAGCTGCGAACAGGAAGTTGGCGGCTGCTTTCTTATACATGCCATCTTTATCAACAAAAGTGTCTTTGTTGGAATTGTCTAACCGGAATTCCGGAATAAACGTAAATCCGCCTGATTTGAAGTTGGCTGATAAGGTAGTGGCAAAAATGTTACAGCCATCAGGGTTTACGGCAATTTTCAGGTTGTTCTTATCGCTGAAATATTCTCCCCGGAGGGTAAGTCCAAACCAGGGTTTGGGATCAAAATTCAGGTACAAAGCTGAACCCCACCAGGCAAGACTTTCCGTATTCTTGGTGCCATCCCAGAACTGGGTGGAATTAATGGTACCATTGTAGCCAATATTGAACTTGTCACTTATTTTGGCAGTTATCACGGCGTCAAACTGGTTCGTCTTTGAGGTATCCGGATTTTGCCCGCCCACATAATTGACAAAGAACTTTACATTGTCGGAAGCGGCAAAACTATACTGGGCCAATAAGAATTTCTTATTGATGTATCCATCCGGTGGAATACGATAATCTGTTGCATTGGCTATTCCAAGCATCGCGCCATGTTTTCCCTTACTGACTTCTGCTTTAAAGCCGGTGTGAGAGAAAGGCCCGTTAGTGAACATATAGCTCATGCTGTAGTTACGGTTCAGTTGGGGATCCAGTAACTCATAACCTACATGGGTGCCCCAGGTACCGAGTGAGAATTTCAACCAGTCGGTTGGCGAATAGCTTACATAAAGCTGCTTGATGGCCTGGGTGATACCATCATCTGTGTAGGCAAAACTTTTTGCCCTTGGGCCAAACCCAAGGTCTGCCACTGCACTTACTTTTTCTCCTTTATGTTCAAACTTCAAACTGGCCATACCCAATGAAAAAGAATTATGCGTCTGCGTAAAACTGGTGAAACTATTAGCTGTTGTTTTCCCGAAATCATATTTATAATACCCGTCAACTGAGCCTGTAATTGTCAGTACAGGCTCTTTCTTTTCTTCTTCCGGTGACGGAACAGCTGAAGAATCAACAGGTAATGAAGCTGTCTGGGACTGAACGAAAGTAGCAGACAGTAAGCCCATGACGGCTACAAGGATTTTTTTTTGTAACATTGTAATGCATTTTATATGTTAAGAAAAGGGTACGGTAGGTATACGCTTTTACGAGAAGTTTATACCAGTTATACTGTGCCTTTTTCTGTTTTATTTCATTGACTCAACGGGGCGTTCTTCAACAACGCCGTTATTATGAACAAGCAGGGTCCCCTGTACATACTTTTCATCGTGTTGAGTGGCATCAAGACCTTCTTCTTCTTCCTGTTCACTAACACGCATAGGTATAAGGAAATTGATGAACTTAAAGATGATGAAGGAAACTACAAAGCTGTATGCCACAGCGAGAGCCATACCTTTCAATTGAATCAGGAATTGTCCGTCAACTACCACTGAGTTGACAGTTTTGCTGCCAAACACACCCGTAAGCAGCATACCGGTAATACCACCAAGTCCGTGGCAGGCAAAAACATCGAGCGGGTCGTCCAGTTTGGTTTTGCTTTTCAGGAATTCTGCAACAACATTTGAAATGATAGCTGCAATAAAACCTATGAACAAAGCTTGTGGCACACCTACAAAACCAGCTGCCGGTGTAATGGCTACAAGACCTACCACCGCACCAATACAGAAGCCAAGTACCGAAGGTTTTTTGCCACGGATAATATCCAGGAACATCCAGGAAAGACCGGCAGCAGCAGCAGCGGTATTAGTAGTAGCAAAAGCATATACGCCTAAAGAACCGGCGCCAACAGCGCTGCCGGCATTAAAGCCAAACCAACCGAACCAGAGCAAGCCTGTTCCAATCAGTACATAAGGGATATTGGCAGGGCCGTGAGCGCCAATGGTTTTACGCGGCTTCAATACAATTGCACCGGCCAAAGCTGCCATACCTGCTGAGATATGCACTACTGTACCTCCCGCAAAGTCAAGAACTCCCCATTTAAACATCAGCCCTTCGGGATGCCATGCCATGTGGGCCAGTGGAGCATATACAAGTACCCCAAACAATACAATAAAAAGCGTATAGGAACTGAAACGGATACGTTCCGCTACAGCACCCACAACCAGACCCGGGGTGATGATCGCAAACATCAGCTGAAAAAACGCAAAGAGAGGAAGAGGAATGGTAGCCGCCAGGCTCCAGGGTTCACCGTTCATTACATCTTTAAAAAACAGGAAAGTACGGGGGTCTCCTATAACACCGTTAATGGATTTCCCAAAGCAAAGACTGAACTGCACCACGATCCATAATACTGAAATGATACCAGCCGATACTGTGCTCTTGATCATTGTTGAAAGAACATTCTTTCTTCCCACCATGCCACCATAAAAAAAAGCAAGGGCTGGTGTCATCAAAAAAACGAAAGCGCAGGATACCAGCATCCAGGCAATATCACCACTATTATATACATATTTTGGTGTGCCATCGTCACCCAGAACAGAGGCCGGGTCAAAGGATGCAGAGGGGCTGACAAATATGGCTGCAACCGCTACTCCCAGAAGAATCAGAAAGGGAGCTATCTGCTTAACCGTTTTTTTACTCATAAGTGGTTGTTTAATTAAAAAATAAATATATGTGTCTTGTTCATAGT
The DNA here is from genome assembly GCA_002400415.1 of Chitinophagaceae bacterium UBA4411. GTDB lineage: Bacteria > Bacteroidota > Bacteroidia > Chitinophagales > Chitinophagaceae > CADEDV01. The sequence goes on along the minus strand of DGQP01000002.1, from coordinate 509,852 downwards.
GAAAATATCAAATTATTGCCTTAACAGTCGTTAGCTTATATATTTATTTTAATTATTTTCTGTTTTTTGTTCAAAAAATGTCAATAATTCAAGTAATTATTTAAATTATTAATTATTTTAATATTAGTAAAAATGCAATAATAACCCTGGATAGAAAATGCAACTGGCGGCACCAGGCTAAGAGGATGTTTTTACCAGTCTATCGGGTGATAGACGATTGGGAATCGGGGTTAAGCAAACTGTAAGACTGAATTTTTTGATTCCAGTATGCTCGGCATTCCATTATTTAAAAACTCGTCAACTTTACGGGCACATTCGCGGCCTTCGCTGATAGCCCATACCACCAGGCTCTGGCCGCGGCGCATATCGCCTGCCGCAAATATCTTTGAGATATTCGTACGATAATCTTTTTCTGTCGCTTTTACATTGCCTCGTTCATCAAGACCAATTCCGAGATCGTTGATAAAACCAACATGTTGCGGGTGTACAAAGCCCATGGCCAGTAAGGCTAATTCACAGGGAATTTCTTTTTCACTTCCGGCTACTTCCACAAAACTGGCCGGGCGGCCATCAACGATCTTCCATTCTAATGTAACAACCTTTAATGCTTTGAGATTTCCGGATTCATCACCGATAAATTCTTTTGTAGCTATTGCCCAATGGCGATCAGCGCCTTCTTCATGTGATGTGGTTGTTTTTAAGATCATCGGAAAGGAAGGCCAGGGCATGAACTCATTTCTTTCAGCCGGTGGTTTGGGTAACAACTCAAACTGTGTTACAGATTTTGCCCCGTGGCGATTAGAAGTGCCCACACAATCGCTGCCGGTATCGCCACCACCAATTACCACTACGTTTTTACCTGTTGCTGTTATTTCTTCATTCAGGATATTGCTTTCAATGGCAGGATTAGCCAATATATCTTTTCCAGCCACTCTCTTATTATTCTGTTTTAGGAAATCCATAGCAAAATGAACACCTCTTAATTCCCTGCCCGGGATAAACAAATTCCTGGCGGTGGTACTGCCTCCCGTGAGAACAATGGCATTGAATTCACGCAGTACATCATTGATGCTCACATTAACTCCAACATTCGCCAGGCATTTGAAAATAATACCTTCTTCCTCCATTACTTTTATCCTTCTGTCGATCACCCATTTTTCTAATTTGAAATCAGGGATGCCATAGCGTAATAAGCCACCCGGTGCATCATCTCTTTCAAAAACAGTAACAGAATGCCCTGCATAGTTTAATTGTGCAGCAGCCGCCAGACCAGCCGGGCCCGAACCGATTACTGCTACTTTTTTTCCTGAACGCAGGTTGGGCTTTTTTGCTGTTACAAATCCTTTTTCAAATGCTATCTCGATAATGTGTTTTTCAATTTCTTCGATGGCAACAGGCGGCTGGTTGATGCCCAGCACGCAGGCAGACTCGCAGGGGGCGGGGCATATACGACCCGTAAACTCGGGAAAGTTATTGGTGGAAGAAAGTATATCAAATGCTTCTTTCCAGTCTTTCCTGTAAACAGCATCATTGAACTCGGGGATTATATTCCCAAGGGGGCATCCGCTGTGGCAAAAAGGAACACCACAGTTCATGCAACGGGCCGATTGCTGGTTGAGTTTCTCCTCACTGTATTTTTCAACAAACTCATTGTAATGCTGCAAACGTTCTGCCACCGGTTTCTTACCCGGCATTTCCCTGCTGAACTCTATAAATCCTGTTGGCTTACCCATTTATTAAGTTTATAGTTTGACGTTGATAGTTTGTGGTTAGTTCGAAAGTTCGTAAGACTATTTCTCTTAACAGAGTGATTCTTTCCGACTTCCTGCCTTTCCGGCTACTTCTTCATTGGTACTTCCATCCTTTTTTGAACTAACACTTTTTTATAGTCTCTCGGAAACACTTTTACAAAATGCTGTAGCTGGTTATCCAGGTCATCCAGGATAAATTTGGCCACTGTGCTGCCGGTGTATTCAAAGTGTTTTTGCAGCATTGTAAACAATTCATTTTTATCGTTCAGATCGCAACTGTCGAGGTCCACCATTTCTTTATTACAGTTGTCTGCAAATTTCCCTTTCACATCATAGATATAAGCGATACCTCCACTCATTCCTGCGGCGAAATTTCTTCCGGTATCACCGAGTATCAGGACAAGACCGCCTGTCATGTATTCGCAGCCATGGTCCCCCACCGATTCGACTACCACATTTGCTCCTGAGTTGCGAACAGCAAAACGTTCTCCGGCTTTACCTCTGATATAGGCTTCACCGCTGGTAGCGCCATAAAAAGCCACATTACCAATGATGCTGTTATCTTCGGGTGTATAAGTTGCGGTCCTGGGCGGGTAGATAATCAGTTTCGCTCCACTCAATCCTTTCCCGAAATAATCGTTGGCATCTCCTTCCAGTTCAAGGGTAATCCCTTTTGTATTGAAGGCGCCAAAACTCTGGCCTGCTGTTCCGGTGAAATTAAAATGGATCGTATTGTCGGGCAATCCCTCTGCCCTGTATTTTTTAGTGATCTCGTTGGATAAGATAGTGCCTGCGGTACGATCAATATTACGGATATTAAAGGAAGCAGTTACTTTTTCCTTTCTTTCAATAGCAGGCTGTGCTGCTTCAAGCAATTTCCAGTCAAGGCTTTCGCTTAAACCATGATCCTGTTCTTCGCTGCAGTATAACGTCGTGTAGATTGAATTGGGCTCTTTATACAGTACTGCAGACAGATCAATGTTTTTATATTTCCAGTGCCCGATCCCTTCTCTCATTTCGAGGTTATCCACCTGGCCGATCATTTCATTAACAGTTCTGAAACCAAGATCAGCCATGATCTCCCGCAGGTCCTGTGTGATCATTCTGAAAAAATTCACCACATGGTCCGGGTCACCCTTGAAGCGGCTTCTTAATTCCGGGTCTTGTGTGGCAACCCCAACCGGGCAGGTATTCAGATGGCATTTACGCATCATGATACATCCTTCCACGACTAAGGCAGCGGTTGCAATGCCCCATTCTTCTGCACCCAGTAATGCGGCAACAGCTATGTCACGGGCTGTTTTCATCTGCCCGTCTGCCTGTACCACCACCCGGCTTCTTAGTTTATTTTTTACCAGCGTTTGTTGTGTTTCTGCCAAACCTAATTCCCAGGGTAACCCGGCATGACGAATAGAACTTACCGGTGATGCACCTGTTCCTCCATCATGCCCTGCTATCAATACCACATCTGCTTTTGCTTTTGTTACGCCTGCTGCAATTGTACCCACACCCGCCTTACTCACCAGCTTCACACTGATTCTTGCTTTCCGGTTTGCATTTTTCAGGTCATAGATCAGTTGCGCCAGGTCTTCTATAGAGTAAATATCATGATGCGGGGGAGGGGAGATTAAGCCCACACCCGGAGTTGAGTGGCGAACTTTGCCGATCCACTCATCTACTTTATGACCGGGCAATTGCCCGCCTTCACCAGGCTTGGCACCCTGCGCCATTTTTATTTGCAATTCGTCTGCTTCAGTCAGGTACAAGCTGGTAACACCAAACCTTGCACTGGCCACCTGCTTAATAGAACTTCTCATGCTGTCACCATTGGGAAGGGGCTCATATCTTTTTTCGTCTTCACCACCTTCGCCGGTATTACTTTTTGCACCCAGCCTGTTCATGGCAATGGCCAGTGTGGTATGAGCTTCCCATGAAATAGAACCAAAACTCATGGCACCCGTGGCAAAACGTTTATAAATATTTTCAGCAGGTTCCACTTCATCAATGGAAACAGAAGGCCGGTTCTTTTTGAACTGGAATAAGCTTCTTAATGTCGCTGCTTTCTCCGTTTGGTCATTCACCAGCTTAGAATACTTTTTGAAGGCTGCCATATCATTGGTCCTCGTGGCGTGCTGCAGCAGATGAATGGTTTGCGGGTTGAATAAATGGAATTCACCTTTTTGCTTCCATTGATATACACCACCAACAGGCAATCGGTCAACAGGGATTTCTTTTTTACTGAAAGCAAAATAATGTTTGGCTAATGCTTCTTTAGCGATCTCATCCAATCCCATTCCTTCAATACGGGAAGTGGCGCCGGTGAAATACCTGTCCACCACATCTTTATTGATACCCAGTATCTCAAATATCTGTGCACCCTGGTAGGATTGCAGGGTGGAGATACCCATTTTAGAAAATACTTTCAGCAGGCCATCATTAACGGCTTTGGTATAGTTCTTTTTCAGTTGCTCATCTGTGAGGTCTGTTTTCATTTTCCCCGATTCCTTCATATCACGAATAGAGGAAAGGGCCAGGTAAGGATTGATGGCTGTGGCGCCAAAGGCAACAAGGCAGGCGAAATGATGCACTTCCCAGACATCACCTGCTTCCACAATGATCCCAACCTGTCCGCGTAATCCTTTTTTGATCAGGTGGTGGTGAATAGCGGCAGTGGCTAACAAAGAGGGTATAGGAGCATGATCGCTGTCTATGGCACGATCCTGTAAGATCAATACTTTAAAACCGTCTTCCACGGAATCAACGGCGTAACGGCAGATGCGGTCCAATGCAGATTTTAAAGAACCCGGTTTGCCATTGGCTCTGAAATAACATTGCAATGTTTTTGCCTGGAACAAACCTGTGTCAATGCTCCTGATCTTTTCAAGATCGTGATTGGTCAATACAGGTTGCTTTAATGCCACACTGTGACAGGTTAGCGGGTCTTCTACCAACAGGTTCCCATTATTACCCACAAATGTTGCCAATGACATCACTAAACGTTCCCTGATCGGATCGATCGGCGGGTTGGTTACCTGTGCGAATAATTGTTTAAAATAATGACTCAGGTGCTGAGGATGTTCACTTAAAATTGCTAACGGAATATCTGTACCCATTGATCCTATCGGTTCTTTCCCTTCAAGGGCCATCGGTGCAATGATATTATCAAGGTCTTCGGTAGAGTAGCCAAATGTTTTCTGGTATTTGAAAACCTGGTCATGTTCAAGATGGGTGAACATAACCCTTGGTTCCGGTAATTCTTCGAGCCGGATCTTATACTTATTCAGCCACTCGCCATAGGGTTTTTGTGAGCAAATATCTTTTTTCAGTTCATCATCGCTGATAATCTTTCCTTTTTCCATATCCACCACGAACATCTTACCCGGCTGTAATCTTCCTTTTTCGAGGATGATGGCCGGATCAACAGGTAATGCGCCAGTCTCCGAAGCCATGATAACGCGGTCATCTTTTGTAACACAATACCTTGACGGGCGAAGCCCGTTACGGTCTAAGGTGGCACCAATTAATTTTCCATCTGTAAAAGAAATAGATGCCGGGCCATCCCATGGCTCCATGAACGAAGAGTGAAATTCATAGAATGCTTTTTTTACAGGATCCATTTCTTCATGCCCGTCCCATGCTTCGGGAATCAGCATCATCATTACATGCGGCAAAGAACGGCCGGTCAGCGTTAAGAGTTCAATGATATTATCCAGGCAGGCAGAATCACTTTGTCCTTCTGTTACAATGGGTAACAGCATTTCCATTTCTTCCTTGCTGAAATAGGGAGAAGTGAAACCCTTCTCACTCGTTTTTAGCCAGTTCAGGTTTCCCTGTAGTGTATTGATCTCACCATTATGGGCAATATAGCGGAAAGGCTGCGCCAGTTTCCAGGAGGGAAAAGTGTTGGTGGCAAATCTTGAATGCACTAACCCAAAAGCACTGACCACTCTTTTGTTATTCAGATCAGGGAAATAATTACGCACCTGGTTGCTGGTGAGCTGGCCTTTGTAAACAACTACTTTATGTGAAAGCGAGGCAATATAAAAACCGATCGCATCTTTTTTAACGGTATTATTGATCGTGTGCGCCGCATAGTTACGCAGGATGAATAGTTTTCTTTCGAAATCGTCAGCATTAGCGACATGATCAGGGCAGGCAATGAATACCTGTTCCATTTCGGGCTCCACACTCAGTGCGGTCGGTCCGATACCATCAGGATTAACAGGCACTTTGCGATACGCTAAAATTTCAAGCCCTAACTTTTCTGCAGTGCGGTTGAAAATATCACGGCATTCTTCACGCAGCCTGATTTCTTTTGGAAAGAATATCACGCCAACGCCGTATTTTCCAAATGAAGGAAGATGTACACCGAGTTTTAAACACTCATCAAAGAAAAATTCATGAGGCGTCTGGATCATGATGCCGGCACCATCACCGGTATTGTTTTCACAGCCACAGGCCCCGCGGTGTTCCATGTTTTCTAACACGGTCAGCGCATCTGCAATATGCTGGTGTGATTTATGTCCCTTGATGTTTGCTACAAAGCCGATACCGCATGCATCATGCTCAAAGGAAGGATGATATAAACCCTGGTTGCCCGCCATAGGAGAGTTAATGTTTTAGAGATTTTATAAAGGAATTCAGCGAAAACTGAACGAATAGCAAGCAATCGTCCTAAGTTACTGAATAATCACGGGACAGGAACAGGTGGTTATTAGATATTTTCCACAGGATTTATAGACTAATGAATGTTTGTAAAATGAATTATACCAGGTAGCCGAAAAGGGTGTCGTCTTTATTCAACTCGGTATAGTTAATTTGGTATTTTTTCATCTTGATCAGGAGCTGATCGTAGTCATCCCTGCTTTTTAATTCAACGCCGATCAGGGCAGGGCCGCTTTCTTTATTGGTCTTTTGCATGTATTCAAAACGGGTAATATCATCAGCCGGTCCTAATACATGGTTCACGAATTCTTTCAATGCGCCGGGACGTTGTGCAAAGTTGACCAGGAAATAATGTTTCAGCCCTTCGTATTGCAAACTTCTTTCTTTGATCTCCGGCATGCGGTCAATATCATTGTTACTGCCGCTGACGATACAGACAATGTTTTTTCCCCTGATCGCTTCGGCATAATCATCCAGGGCGGCCACACTTAATGCACCTGCCGGTTCCACCACGATGGCATCTTCATTGTATAATTTCAAAATAGAAGAGCATACTTTCCCTTCCGGAACGAGGTGCATATCGTCCAGCACATCTTTGCAGATTGAAAACGTAATATCGCCCACTCTTTTTACGGCAGCACCATCCACAAAGCGGTCAATACTGTCCAATAAAACCGGGTGACCGGCTTTTAATGCTTCAAACATAGAAGGGGCACCTTCCGGCTCCAGCCCGATGATCTTTGTTTTGGGAGAATAGGTTTTGAAATAAGAACCCACCCCGGCGCTTAATCCGCCACCACCAACAGGAACAAACAGGTAATCTATATCTGACTGATCTTCTAAAATTTCAACAGCGACCGTTCCCTGCCCTTCGATGATGCGGAGATCATCGAAAGGCGGGATGAAGGTCATTTGGTTTTCTTCTGTGTATTTTTTTGCAGCGATGGCGCAATCGTCAAACGTATCGCCAACTAATTTCACTTCAATAAAATCTTCCCCGAACATTTTTGTTTGTGTGATCTTTTGCCTCGGGGTGATGACCGGCATGAACACAACGCCTTTTGCGTTCAGCTTTTTACAACTGAAAGCAAAGCCCTGCGCATGGTTACCGGCGCTGGCACAAACCACCCCTTTCTGCAACTGCTCAGCAGGGAGACTGCTCATCATATTGTAGGCTCCCCGCAGTTTGTAAGAACGGACCACCTGCAGGTCTTCCCTTTTCAGGTAGACGTTGCACTGGTATTTTTTCGACAGGCTATGGTTATAGGTAAGCGGAGTCCTGTTCACCACTTTCTTCAACCGCTCGTGAGCAGCTGCAAAGTCGGGTTGTATATTTTTATTGATGGCACTGGTCATACTATGTATTGCTTTTCCTCAGCTGATCCGGGTTGCTGCGCCAGTTTGCTGAATACTTCTTTGGTTGAAACAGTTGCAGCAGGTTTGGCCGCTTTCGGCTGGTTTTCCGGGCGAAGACTTCTTACTGTTTTACCCGCCTGCCATAATTCGCTTTCACGCAGCTCTTTTAGTTCTTCTTCTAATTTTTCCCGGTAATCAGTTTTGCTGTTGCTGTCAATGGAACGTTGTGATTCTTTACCCGTGGCAACACTGTCATATAATTCATTAAATACAGGAGCTGTTGCATCACGGAATTTTTTCCACCAATCCAGAGCACCGCGTTGCGCGGTCGTGGAGCAGTTGGCATACATCCAGTCCATCCCGTTTTCTGCTACTAATGGCATGAGTGACTGGGTCAGTTCTTCCACTGTTTCGTTGAAAGCTTCAGATGGAGAGTGCCCTCTTTCCCGCAGCACCTGGTATTGTGCAGCAAAGATGCCCTGTATAGCACCCATCAGGGTTCCTCTTTCGCCGGTCAGGTCACTATATACTTCTTTTTTGAAATCAGTTTCGAATAAATAACCACTTCCCACAGCAATACCCAGTGCAATAACACGGTCAAATGCTTTGCCGGTTGCATCCTGGAAAATAGCATAAGAACTATTCAGGCCACGACCCTGTAAGAACATCCTTCTTAAGGAAGTACCCGAACCTTTCGGTGCCACCAGGAATACATCCACATCTTTAGGAGGAACGATCCCGGTTTGTTCATTGAACGTGATACCAAATCCATGGGAGAAATATAAAGCTTTGCCGGGTGTTAAATGTTTTTGTACAGTTGGCCATAAGGCTATTTGTGCAGCATCACTCAGCAAATAACAAATAATAGTGCCTCTTTGCAGTGCCTCTTCAATTTCAAACAGTGTTTCACCGGGAACAAATCCATCACGGATGGCTTTATCCCATGTTTTGGAATCTTTACGCTGGCCAACAATAACATTGATGCCATTGTCTTTTTGGTTCAATGCCTGGCCGGGGCCCTGCACCCCGTAGCCAATTACTGCTACTGTTTCATTTTTTAATACTTCCTGAGCCTTGCTCAGCGGGAATTCTTCCCGGGTCACTACATTTTCTTCAACACCACCGAAATTTAGCTTTGCCATTGTTATTTGTTTTAGAGTTTTATATTTATTGTTTTGGTTGTTCTGTATTAATTATTTGCTGGTAATGAGGAACACCTGGTTTCATGCTTCTTCTACATCGAGAATACTTTTTCGTTTTCATTCAAAAATTCATTTTCAATAGCATCTTCACCCGGCTCACGGTATTCAAACTCCTTTAGTTTTTCATGAAAGCCATCGCTGGCTTTAATGATCGCTATCCTGGCGCTGCGAACAAACTCGATCAGGTTGTAAGGTTCCAGCACCTTGATCAGCTTATCTGTTTCTTCCCGCTGACCCGCCACTGCAAATACAGTATAATCTTTCCGGATCACTACGGTATGGGCTCCATGCTCCCGTAATAACCGTTCCACTTTTACAGAAGAAGCAATTACCTCCGTAGGCACCTTATACATGGCCAGTTCCTGCCATACGATCTCATCGTTTGTATTATAATAAGCTTTCAGTACCTCCACCTGCTTTTCAATCTGACGGCAAAGTTTTCTTACCACGTCTTCTGTTTCATTAATGACAATGGTGAAACGATGCACACTGTCCACTTCAGAAGGAGAGGTGTTCAGGCTTTCAATATTGATCTTTCTCCGGGAGAAGATGATGGCGATACGGTTCAGTAACCCGATCTGGTTTTCTGTATAAACCGTGATTGTATATTCCTGCTTTGTCATATTTTTTCTTTTATCCCGGAAGACCGAAAGTCCGGATGTCTGAAAGATTTTTCAATTTGCCAGGAATGTCTTTCGGTCTTGCCGACTTCCTGACTTGCTTATTATATTTCTTCCCTGCATAAAACACATTCCGCCACGCCGCGGCCCTGCGGTACCATCGGGAATACATTGTTTTCCTTTCCCACCATTATCTCCAGTAAAAAGCTTCCATCCTGTTCCAGCATTTCCTGCAATGAGGTTTTCAATTCTTCTCTTTTCGAAATGCTTTTACCCGGTATGCCAAAACCTTTGGCCACCTGTACAAAATCAGGGCTGGTAATATCCACGAATGAATATCTTTTTTCATGGAAGAGCTGCTGCCACTGCCGCACCATACCCAGGAACTGGTTATTCAGAATAATGATCTTTACTTTTGGTTTGAACTGCATAATCGTTCCCAGTTCCTGCAGGGTCATCTGGAAACCGCCATCACCAATGATAGCTATTGTAGTTCTTGAAGGATCTCCATAAGCGGCCCCGATGGCAGCGGGCAATGCATAACCCATTGTTCCCAGGCCGCCGGAAGTGATATTGCTCTTACTCTTATTGTATTTGGCATACCGGCAGGCCACCATCTGGTGCTGGCCCACATCTGTTACAATAACTGCATCGCCTTTTGTTAATTCATTCAGCGTTTTAATCACTTCTCCCATCGTCATCACTTCACCAGTGGGGTTCAGTTCTTCCTGAATGACTTTCTCTACTTCTTTTTGCTGGTAATCTTTAAACAGCTGTAACCATTTGGGATATACTTTTTGCTCCACCAGTTCAGTAAGCAACGGCAATGTTTCTTTACAATCACCCCAGACAGGAACCGTTGCTTTTACATTCTTATCGATCTCGGCAGGATCTATATCGAGATGAATGATCTTCGCCTGCTTGGCATATTTATCGAGGCGGCCTGTCACACGGTCATCGAAACGCATACCAACAGCGATGAGGACATCACACTCATTGGTCAGTACATTCGGACCATAGTTACCATGCATACCCAGCATACCAACCCCGAGCGGATGATCAGTTGGAATGGCACTCATACCCATAATAGTCCAGGCTGAAGGGATACCGGCTTTCTCGATGAATTTTTGAAATTCTTTTTCCGCTTTACCCAATATCACCCCCTGGCCAAAGATCACAAAAGGGCGTTCAGCAGCATTGATCAGTTGGGCCGCTTCCTGTATATACTCTTTTCGTACGATCGGTTTGGGGCGATAGCTGCGGATGTGTTCGCATTTCTGGTACCCATTGTAGTCGAATAACTGCAGTTGGGCATTCTTGGTAATATCAATCAATACAGGACCGGGTCTTCCGCTGCCGGCAATGTAGAACGCCCTGGCTAATACAGCCGGTATCTCTGTTGCATCAGTTACCTGGTAATTCCATTTGGTAACAGGAGTTGTAATATTAATCACATCAGTTTCCTGGAAAGCATCTGTGCCTAACAAATGTGCAAACACCTGCCCGGTGATACATACAACAGGAGTGGAGTCGATCATCGCATCCGCCAAACCGGTAACCAAATTGGTGGCGCCGGGTCCACTGGTGGCAAATACCACACCGGTTCTTCCGCTTACTCTGGCAAAACCCTGAGCTGCATGTATCGCACCCTGCTCATGGCGCACCAATATATGCTTCAGTTTATCATTATAATCATATAACGCATCATAGATCGGCATGATGGCTCCGCCCGGGTAACCAAAGACCGTATCCACACCTTCGGCTAAAAAGGCTTCCAGTACCGCCACACTGCCACTAACCTGTATAGCAGGTGTTGCTGATTTGTTTTCTTTTTCGATCAATAAGGCTTCCATTTAATAATTATTTATCTATTATAAGAATATACGTTAGCGGCTGCTTCCTGTAAGCTATTACGGGTTCATTGAATAAAATGGCATTTTCCCATTTTGGAGAATTTGCAATTACCCTTACGGCGTCATTGTCAACAAATTTATAGCCGGAAGATTCAATTATTTTTACATTGGCCACATTGCCTTGTTCATTTACAACAAACTGTACCATCACTTTTGCCTGCACTTCTGTTGTATTTTTGGTTCGGGGGGTACTTAATTCTCTGTTCATGTTTTTAACCAGGTACTTGTGCCAGCCTTTTTCTCCTCCATCAAATTCTGCTTCCCTGGCAAGAATAAAGTTTTTGATTTTCGAACCGTCCTCGTTATAACCTGTTACGGAAGGATTGTCTTTTCCCGGCTCCCGCGTTAATTGCATTTTTAATTGTCCGCCGGGATAATAGCGATAAACATATTCAGCTTTCCCGTCTGTATTAACGAAACTGGAATCGCTTATTCTTCCATTCAGGTGATACATAACTACCTGGCCTGCCGGGTTATTAAATGTGGTGTCTTTCTGTGTACTAATTCCCCTTTTTTTCATGGATGGCAGGTAGAATGTCTTACAATCATATACGCTGCCATTTTTTACGAATATGCCATAGAATTTTGCCCCATTTTGAACCGGAACAGGATTCCAGTTCTTATCATAGTATTTAAATACGGTATCCTGCGCATTTGAATAAATGCAGCTGATCAGCAGTATTATCAGGTAAGTTGCTTTCATGTTTTCATTTATCATTCATCCGTTACACAACCTTCACTGGCATCTTTTACAAACCTGGCATATTTGTACAGCACTCCTCTCGTTACTTTCAAAGACGGTTGTTTCCAGTTTTTCCGCCGTGCTGTTATCACTTCGTCAGTTACCTGCAGGGTGATCTTGTTATTTACTGCATCCAGTTCAATAATATCATCATCCTGCACCAGTGCGATCAGTCCCCCTTCAAAAGCTTCGGGAGTGATATGACCGACAACAAATCCATGCGAGCCGCCGCTGAACCTTCCATCTGTGATCAGGGCCACATCTTTACCCAGGCCTGCACCCGCGATGGCAGAAGTAGGTTTCAGCATTTCCGGCATACCCGGTGCGCCTTTCGGGCCTTCGTATCGTATCACCACCACATCTCCTTTTTTTACTCTTCCGTTTGCAATACCCGCCACGAGGTCTTTTTCTCCATCAAACACCCGGGCTGGCCCGGTAAATTTTTCTCCTTCCTTACCGCTGATCTTTGCCACACTTCCTTTTTCGGCGAGATTACCATACAGGATTTGAAGGTGCCCTGTTTTTTTTAGTGGCTGTTCCACCGGGAAAATAATTTTCTGGGTGTCAAAATTCAGGTCCGGAACGCCGGCCAAATTTTCAGCTACTGTTTTACCGGTCACCGTCAAACAATCGCCATGCAGCAAGCCTTTTTGTAATAAGTATTTCATTACAGACGGGATGCCGCCATGTATATGCAGATCCTGCATCAGGTATTTCCCGGAAGGTTTGAAATCGGCCAGTACAGGAATTTTATCACTGATAACCTGGAAGTCGTCCTGCGATAAGGCAACACCCACACTTTTTGCCATGGCTATTAAGTGCAATACAGCATTGGTACTTCCGCCCAGTATCATAATCACGGTAATAGCATTTTCAAAAGCTTTGCGTGTCATGATAGCGGAGGGCCTGATATCTTTCTCTAATAAATTCAGGATGGCTTTTCCTGCATCCAAACATTCCTTTTTCTTTTCTTCACTTAGTGCAGGATTGGAAGAAGAGAAGGGTAAACTCATTCCCAATGCCTCAATAGCAGCCGCCATGGTATTAGCAGTGTACATACCACCACAGGCACCGGCACCGGGACAGGAATGTTTGATGATCTCTTTAAAATCGCCTTCTTCTATTTGCCCGGCAATTTTTTTGCCCAGGGCTTCAAAGGCAGAAATAATATTCAGGTCTTCCCCTTTATAATGGCCGGGGGCAATCGTGCCGCCATATACCATGATAGATGGACGGTCCAGCCGGCCCATGGCCATGATGCTGCCGGGCATATTCTTATCGCAGCCCGGAACCGCAATTAATCCGTCATAATAAAATCCGCCACAAACACTTTCAATACTGTCGGCAATAAGATCACGGCTCACAAGACTGTAACGCATTCCATCGGTGCCATTACTGATGCCATCGCTGATACCAATGGTATTAAAGATCAGACCGACCATGTTATTTTCCCAAACTCCCTTCTTGATATCTTTTGCCAGGTCGTTCAGGTGCATATTGCAGGTATTGCCATCGTAACCCATACTGCAGATACCCACCTGCGGTTTTTTAAAATCTTCATCCTGTAAGCCGATGCCATAGAGCATGGCCTGTGCAGCCGGTTGTGTTACATCCTGCGTCAGTATTTTCGAATATTTGTTTAATTCAGCCATTGTATTTTATTTTCATCTTATGCCCTTGCTTTCCAAACTGATTTTGCGGTAGCACAAATTTTATTTCTGCTTTGTTCTTTTATGGTATGCGTAAATGATTCAGCATTTATATCATTATCGGTATACGATTTCACCAGGTCGCCATATTTCAATTCAGAAAGAAATCTTCCATCGATTGAATGCAGGTAAAACTGATCGGTAAATGCTTCGGGCATCGACTCCATCACCCACTGCAAATACCTAAGGTTGCTTACATGCTCGTTCATGTCAACATCCCTGTACATTACTTTGAACTCACGGGAGTATAATGCCGTATCAATGGCATCGATCTTTTTAACAATGTCGTGGCGGATGCTTTCCTCCCTGTTGAATGACCATTTGTTTTTTATCTCGTCAAATATTCTCACCGGCCTTTTCTTCTTTATATCATAAAACACCCACAATCCTTTTGCCCTGCCGATCACATTTCCCTGTTCATCGTAGATCACATTTTCACGAACACCCCTGACGCTTGTATATTCCGACAGCCAGGTACGGATGGTGATGGTTTCCCTGTACCTCGGGTAACGGTCGATGTTCATGATGCCTGAAGCCAATACCCAGCCAATATCCTGCTTGATCAGATCGTATAAGCCGTGGTTGATGGCAAAGCAATGCTCTGCGGCTGTTTCTTCAAGCAATGTAAGCATGGAGGCAGGCGTCGCTTCCCCAAACTTATTCATGCCGAAAAAGCCCAACTCAAACTTCTTATCGAAATAATGTGTCAAATCAACCGGTATTATTTGTTCTGTTATTGAATTGCTTCCATTATTGCTATTGGCTTTTCAGTCACCAGGTTTTTATAAGCCAGCTGAATTTTTCTGCTCACACTATCTTTCCATTTCAGCGGGAACTTATAATCGTCCAGGCTTTCCCAGCCAATTACTTCTGCAGCGGTGCCGCAATAAAAAGCAGCATCCGCCTGCTTTAATTCTTCAACAGTAAATTGTTTTTCTTCCACCTCAATACCTGACTCTTCGCATATTTCCAGTACCGTAGCCCGGGTGATGCCGGGTAAGATATTTCCCAGTGCAGGAGTTACTAATTTGCCATCTTTCTCATAGAACAGGTTTGCACCGGGCCCTTCTGCCACAAAATCATTCATGTCGGTTAATAATGCTTCATCATAACCGGCGGTTTTGGCTTCCTGGCTGGCGAGGATTGAGTTCACATAATGACCACCGGCTTTCGCATGGATTTTAAACCCTCTCGGATTCGGGCGTTGAAATGAACTGGTCATCACTTTTAATAATTTATCGCCGAGAAAAGGCTGCATCTCCCAGGCTTCAATCACAATAAAGGATTCTTTATTTTCCACGAAACTCATATTAGCCGGGGCATATACCACGGGCCGGATATAAGCATCCTGCAGGTTATTTTTTTTCAATACTTCATACGTTACAGCAATCAGTTCCCGGGTATCCCAGTGGTAAGGCATATTCAATGCAGCTGCAGAGTTTTTCAGGCGATCGAAATGCTCCGCTTCTTTGAAGATTTTTGTCTCACTATTTACCGTCCTATAAGAACGGATACCTTCAAATACAGAATAACCGTAGTGCAGAGACTGGCTGTACAGATCCATCTTTGCTTCGGAGGCTTTTACAAAACTTCCGTTCAGCCACAGTACCGTATGTTCATTATAATATGCTGCCATTTTTTATTGTTTAAGGGGTATAAAAAAAGAACCCCGCCTTTTGGGAGGCGGGGTTCTTTGTATCGTTGGTTTTAGTTCATATACAATATCCACCTCCATGCGTTGCAGGAATAATAATCACCACCACAATAATAATTGTGGTTATAAAATGGATGACATTATTGATGCGACTGTTTGCCATGAAGGATGTATTCCTGCTAAAAATACACCCGCCTGCTGAAAAAAAGAACTGAATGCGAAAAAATATTTTCAAAACCAGAACAAACGTTCTGTCTTTATCAGATGATCGTTGATTTTCTCAATTCGATATTTTCTTTTTTCACTGAGCCCGGAATCTTGCCACTTACATAGTCACTGATCAGCTCGCCGAGGGTTGAGGTGAAATAAAAATTAACCGGGTCAATATCTTTTGTCACAAAACCATTTTGAAGGGTCCATTCAGCAGCTTCTTTCACCAATGCTGCTTCCTCTTTTAACCCGAAATGCTCCAGGAGCATGGCAGCCGATAAAACCGATCCCAGCGGGTTGGCAATATCTTTCCCGGCGGCCTGGGGATAAGAACCGTGAATGGGCTCAAACAAGGCAGCGCCTTTACCAATGGAAGCGGAAGGTAACAGCCCCAGCGAACCGCTCAGCACACTGGCCTCATCACTGATGATATCACCAAACATATTCTCTGTGAGGATCACATCAAATTGTTTGGGGTTTAAAATAATCTGCATCGCTGCATTATCTACAAACATATAGTCAACGGTAACATCTGTATATTCAGCAGCTATTTCCTGCACCACTTTTCTCCAGAGCCGGGATGTTTCCAATACATTGGCCTTATCAACCAGTGTCAGTTTCTTTTTTCTTTTTTGTGCATACTGGAAAGCGAGGTGACTTACCCTTTCAATTTCTTCTCTTGTATACACGCAATTATCAGAGGCTTCTGTTTTTTCTTCATTGATCTTCTTCTCACCGAAGTAAATACCGCCGGTCAGTTCCCGGAAGATGATAAAGTCAACCCCTTCAAGGTTTTTACTTTTCAGTGGCGATAAATGCTGTAAAGAAGGGTAGGTATTGATGGGGCGTATATTGGCAAAGAGTTGTAATGATTTTCGCAATTTCAGCAGGCCTTGTTCGGGTCTTACTCTGGCAGTCGGGTCATTGTCGTATTTGGGATGACCAATGGCGCCAAACAACACGGCATCACTGCCCAGGCAGGCTTCAATGGTTGCATCGGGCAGGGGATTCCCTGTTTTATCAATGGCATCAGCGCCCATCAGCTGGTAGCTGTAGGCAAACTCATGGCCAAAATTTTCGGCAATAGCATTTAATACTCTTACGGATTGTTTGGTTACTTCGGGACCAATGCCATCTCCTTCAATAACCACAATGTTCTTTTTCATGACAGGGTTTTATTTATACTCGTTGTTTTTCAAATGTTTCAATGTCTGCTTTATTGCTCAGTAAAAAATCAATATCATCATAGCCGTTCAGCAGGCAGGTCTTTTTATAGCTGTTGATATCAAAGTGTTCCTGTTCTCCCGTAGAATTAATCCTTATGGTTTGTTGTTCCAGGTCGACGGTGAGTTCAGTATTGTTATCCTGCAAAAAGATCCGTTGCAGGAATTCATCACTCACCTGCACCGGGAGTACGCCGTTGTTCAATGCATTGTTCCGGAAAATGTCGGCGAAAAAACTGGAGACCACCACCCGGAATCCATAATCCAGTATGGCCCAGGCGGCATGTTCCCGGGAAGATCCGCAACCAAAATTTTTACCTGCCACTAATATCTCACCGTCAAACTGTGACATATTCAGCGGGAAATCGGCCCTGGTCTTTGATTCATCGTCATTATAATAACGCCAGTCACGGAATAAATTTTCTCCAAAACCTTCCCGGGTCGTTGCTTTTAAAAAACGGGCCGGGATGATCTGGTCGGTATCAATGTTTTCGATATTGACCGGAACAAACCTGCTTTGTATGGTAGTTAATGCTTTCATGATCAGTTCAACAATTCTCTTACATCTGTAATAACACCGGTAACAGCCGCCGCAGCTGCCGTTAACGGGCTTGCTAATAATGTTCTTGCACCTGCACCCTGTCTTCCTTCGAAATTCCGGTTGGAGGTAGAGATGCAATATTTACCCGCCGGTATCTTGTCTTCATTCATACCCAGGCAGGCCGAACAACCGGGTTGCCGCAACTGGAAACCGGCTTCTTCAAAAATTTTATCAATGCCTTCCTGTATGGCCTGCGCCTCCACCTGTTTACTGCCCGGAACGATCCATACTTCCACACCATCAGCTTTCTTTTTCCCTTTTACAAAAGAAGCCACCATCCGCAGGTCTTCGATTCGTGAATTGGTGCAGCTGCCGATAAAAACATAATCAATCTTCTGTCCTTTGATGGCAGCGCCCTGTTCAAGTCCCATATAGGCTAATGATTTGGCAAGACCGGACCGGTCGGTATCATTGATCGTTTCAGTAGTAGGAATGGTTTCACTCACACCAATACCCATACCCGGGTTAGTACCATAAGTGATCATGGGCTCAATAGCTGCTGCGTTGATGAAAACTTCCTGGTCGAATGGAGCATCTGCATCAGAAAACAATTGTTTCCATTCCGCTACTTTTTTATCCCATTCCGCACCTTGCGGAGCAAATTTTCTTCCTTTGATATAAGCAAAGGTCGTTTCATCCGGTGCGATCATGCCACACCTTGCTCCCATTTCAATACTCATATTGCAAATGGTCATTCTGGCTTCCATGCTTAAAGAACGGATTGCAGAACCTGCAAACTCCACGGCATAACCGGTGGCGCCACTGGCAGAAATTTTAGAAAGAATATAGAGTACAATATCTTTTGATACCACGCCTTTATTCAGCACACCTTCCACGTTAATGCGCATCAGTTTGGGTTTGCTTTGCAATAAACATTGGGATGCAAAAACCATTTCCACTTCGCTGGTGCCGATACCAAAAGCAATGGAACCAAATGCACCATGCGTGGAGGTATGGCTGTCGCCGCATACGATAGTCATGCCTGGTTGTGTAATACCCAGTTCAGGCCCTATCACATGCACAATGCCCTGAAACGGGTGCCCGAGACCATATAATTCAATACCATGTTCGGCGCAGTTCTTTATCAACGCCTCCACCTGCAATCTTGATAACTCTTCTTTGATCGGTAAATGCTGGTTCAGGGTCGGCACATTATGATCGGCTGTTGCCACCACCTGTTGCGGCCGGAATACCCTGATCCCTCTTTTATTCAAACCGGTAAAAGCCTGGGGGCTGGTCACTTCATGAATAAAGTGCTTATCAATATATAATACCGATGGCCCGTCATCAATCGTTTTGACAACATGCTTCTCCCATATTTTTTCAAATAGACTTTTTGCCATAAATTATATTGCTTCTACTGCGATTGTTGCCGCCATTATTTTAAGATCTGAATCATCCACTTCTTTTTTGGAATCGGCCAGTTTCAGGAAACGTTCATAGAGATCATCCACCTGGTTGCGGTCGAAACTGTAGCCCAGGTTTTTAAAACGATAGGCCAGCGCACTTCTTCCGCTTCTTGCTGTCAGCACAATCTTAGATGTATCCGCACCCACTTCTTCCGGCGCAATGATTTCGTAGGTTGTTGCCTCTTTCAAAAAACCGTCCTGGTGAATACCCGAGGAGTGTGAAAAGGCATTATCGCCCACCACGGCTTTATTGGGTTGCACCAGCATCCGCATCGTATCGGATACAAGGCGGCTCATCGGTAATAATTTCTTCGGGTCAATCTTCGTGTAGAGATTCAGTTCAGGATGTTTACGGATCGTCATCACCACTTCTTCGAGGGAAGTGTTACCCGCTCTTTCACCAATACCATTAATAGTACATTCAATCTGCCGGGCGCCGGCAATAGCGCCGGCGATGGAATTAGCGGTTGCTAATCCCAGGTCATTATGACAATGACAGGAAAGAATGGCTTTATCAATATTGGGAACATGATTCACCAGATAGGTCATCTTCTCGGCATACTGGTGAGGCAAACAAAAACCGGTGGTATCGGGGATATTTACCACGGTGGCCCCGGCTTTGATCACGGCTTCAGTAAGTTTTGCTAAGAACTCCAGGTCGGCACGGCCTGCATCTTCTGCATAGAATTCCACATCATCCACGTAATTCCTGGCCAGTTTCACTGCCGCAACAGCTCTTTCTAAAATCTCTTCCCGGGTTGAATTGAATTTGTATTTGATATGGTTGTCGGAAGATCCGATACCGGTATGTATCCGGGGCCGTACCGCCGGCTTCAATGCTTCGGCAGCCACTTCTATATCTTTTTGCACGGCACGGGTCAGCCCGCAAACCGTGGCGTTCTTTATTACTTTAGAGATCTCGTTCACCGATTCAAAATCACCGGGTGAGGAGATCGGGAATCCGGCTTCAATAATATCAACACCGAGTTCCTGCAGTTGCAGTGCCAGCCCAAGCTTCTCTTTGGTATTCAACTTGCAACCGGGCACCTGTTCACCATCGCGGAGGGTGGTATCAAAAATGTGAACTTTTCCGTCTGCCATAATTAATTGATATATTGGATGTGAGATAAAAATGCAGGGGGCTTATTTTTGTACTTGTTCATTATCAAACCTGCCCGTCTAAATTACCGGCAATAAAGGGGGAAGGGAAATCAAAATAGGGAAGGATTTACAGCCCGCAAGGGGGCTAAAATCCGCTGAAACTCTTTACTGGTAAGGATTTTAAATTTTTGGAATTACGATGGCCAACCGTTCAATTGATGCCCTGTTTCAACTGGTAAAATCGCTGGAAAAGAGCGAAAAACGCAATTTCAAGCTCTTTGTCAGGCGAAATTCCGGTACGGATGACCTGAAGACCATCCGGCTTTTTGATGCCCTCGATAAAATGACGGAGTATGATGAGAAGCAATTGCTGAAAAAAGCCACTGGCATCAAGAAGCAGCAACTCTCCAACAGCAAGGCCCATTTGTACAAACAGATACTTGCCAGCCTGCGGCTGATCCGAGAAGAAAACAATATTGATATCCAGTTGCATGAGCAGATGGATCATGCCCGCATCTTATTCAATAAAGGGCTCTACCTGCAAACGCTCAAGGTTCTGGAAAAATTAAAAGAAACAGCCAAAGCTTATCACCAGCTGACCTACCTGCAACAGGCATTATTTTTTGAAAAAAAGATCGAGGCATTATATATCACCCGCAGTATGCAGAACCGTGCTGACCAGTTAACAGCTGAATCTGATGCGGTGAATGAACAATTGTCCGTGGTGAACCAACTATCCAATCTTTCCCTGCAATTGTATAGCTGGTATATCCAGAACGGCCATGCCCGGAATGAAAAAGATGTAAAAGAAGTACAGCAGTTCTTTGAGAAACATTTGCCGGCCGAGACAGGCCACCTGAAAGGCTTTTATGAAAAAATGTATCTCTACCAGAGTTATTGCTGGTCGGCCTTCATCCGCCAGGATTTTTTACAGTATTACCGCTATTCGCAAAAATGGGTAAATCTCTTTGAGGAACATCCCGGGATGCTGCAAACAGAAACGGCCACTTATATCAAGGGGATGCACAATTTGATGGGAGCCTACTTCGACCTGCTCAATCATAAAAAACTGGCTGAAGCCATCAAACGTTTTGAACGGTTTACATCCAGCAAGCTGGTGGCGCAGAACGAGAACAACAGGATACTGGCTTACCAGTATTTGTATACTTCCCGTATCAACCTTTATTTTTTACAGGGCACTTTCACCAAGGGCCTTCGCCTGGTTCCTTTCCTGGAAGAGATGCTGAAGGAATACGGGCCTTACTTAGATACACACCGGGTTTTAGTCTTCTATTATAAGATTGCCAGCTTGTATTTTGGCAGCGGCGATAATGAAAGAGCTATTGATTATCTCAACCGCATCATCAACCAGAAAGGCGACCTGCGGACCGACCTGCAATGCTATGCCCGTTTATTACACCTGATTGCACATTATGAGCTTGGCAATTTTGACCTGCTTGAATACCTGATCAAATCGGTCTACCGCTATATGGCCCGGATGGAAAACCTGAGTAAAGTGGAAGAAGAAATGTTCGATTTCCTGCGCCGTTCCTTCCATGTGGGTGCACATGCCCTGAAACCGGAGTTTGAAAAACTATTGGCAAAATTAAAAAAGTATGAAGGCAACCCGCTGGAGAGCCGAGCCTTTGTATACCTCGATGTGATCTCCTGGCTCGAGAGTAAGATCAGCGGGGTGAATGTGCAGGATGTGATCCGGGAAAAGTTTTTAAAAGGAAGCAGGTAGCAATTGGTGATTTGGAGTTGGTAGTTTATAATCAGGTTGTTCCCTAAACCCGGGTAATTCTTTTTTCTTCAATGTGTCTTCATGAACTATCCGCTCCCCGGAGGGGTGGAATTAGTGCAATAACAAACAGAAAAAACCGGGGGTATCTTACCGGTTTTCAATTCTCAACTTTAAAATACCCGTCATAAGGTATTGCACAAACCCGGCCGGGTATTATTTTTAGGACAAACTTGTATGAATATGCTTCAGTTATTAAAGAAAACCGCCCTGGCAGCTGTAACATGCTGTTGTGTATCTTTTGCAATTGCCCAAACCACAGCTATAGAATGGTATAACGAAGGGCAGGAGTTGTTTGACAACAAGGAATACGAAGAAGCGGCCCGGGCTTTTGATAAAGCGGCCGGTCTAAACAGCCGGTACGATGCGGCTTTTTACAAAGCCGGCTGGTGCTATAACGACCTGGAGCAGTATGATAAAGCGGTTGACCGCCTTCAAAAAGCAGTGGCTATCAATAAAAGTCATGCAGAGGCATGGCAGGAGATGGGCTATGCATATAAGAAGCTGGGGAAATACACGGAGGCATTGAGCAGCCTGGATAAAGCCATAGCCATCCGGCCTTCTTATGCACTGGCCTGGCGGCAGAAAGGGGATGTGTATCAAAACATGAAGAGCTATTCCGAAGCTATCGAAGCATATAAAAAATGTGTGGAGAAAGATGGGGAAAACGAACCGGCCTGCTACAACCTCGGGTATATTTATAATGCCACCGAGGATTTTACCAACGCTTTGTACTGGCTTGGCAAGGCAATAAAAATCGAAGAAAAAACATCGACCTACAACGAGATCGGCTTTGCATATTACAAGCAAAAAATGAATGACTCTGCTATTGCGGCTTACCGGAATGCCTTGCGGATAACCCCTGAAAACGGAACTGCCTACAAAGGGATCGGGGATGTGTACCGCAGGAATTATAGCCCGGCACGGGTGGATGATGCTATCGAAAGTTATAAAAAAGCCATCCAGTACAATCCCAGAAGTTCCGGTTCTCATTTTGGTTTGGGCTGGTGTTATAACGAAAAAAGCCAGTATAGTGAAGCCATTCCATTGCTCACCAAATCGCTGGAACTGGATAATAAACTGACTGCCGGTTACACCGAACTGGGCTATGCACAATATATGACCGGCAAAAACACGGAAGCCCTTGCGACTTTCCGTAAAGGAATCAGTATTGATAATAAAAATGCACTCTGCAGGTATTACAGCGGGCTGGTTTATATACAACTGAAGGATAAGATCAATGCCACCAGCATGTATAATGAACTCAGACCAATTGACAGTAAACTGGCGGAAAAACTGCTGGTGAAGATTAATGCGCTTTAGAGAGTCGTTAGTCCTGCGTCATTAGCCGGGAGCAAGCCTCTTGAAATCGTAATTGGTAACCTGCCTGTCATTGTTCCGTCACCGTTTAATACTTCTTCTATTTCCACAGCTGTCATCAAAGAAATGTTAACGCAATTCAGTGATTAAATAATACAATTCATCCGTTTGCCGGTTTTTTTCAGGTTAGGCTGCTGTTGTTTTGAGTCATCAACAAACCCGAAAAAAATTGTTATGCAAAAAACCTTATTCAAACCACTGCGTACGGCAATGATAGCTTTGTTTGGCCTCGTTGCTTTTTCTTCCTGCCAGAAAGAAAGTACTACCGGCAACCCGCCACCACCCGCTGCCACGAAGATCAAAGAATTCAAAAACGGTGATGAGTTCATCCGCTTTACTTACAATGCCGATGGCAGCATCCAGAAAGCAACCGTAAAAAGTGAACTGAATACCGCTGGCGCCATCGTTGATTTTACCGTAAGCTATGATGCACAAAAAAGGATCAGTGAAGTGAACAGCACTACCGGCGAAAAGATCGTTCCTGTGTATGAGAACAACGTGATGAAACGGGCCGATATGTTCGACGGAGCAGTGCGGACCAGCTATACCAATTATACCTGGGAGGCAGACCTTTTAAAGAGAGTGACCATTTACCTGAACCAGGGAGCCGGCTTTGAACCGCTTCTTGAATTCAACTTTACACATAATGCTGCGGGCAACCCGGTGCAGACGGTTGTGATGATGAATATGGGAGTGCCCAATACACTGAACCGTGCCGGGCATGTGGATGTGCAGTTTGACAACAAAACAAATCCTTTGTATGAACACCGTGATTTCCTGGCGCTGCTCTGGCAGCCTGCTGCGAAGAACAACCCGGTGAAGGAAGAACATTTTGCTGCCAATTTTACACCGGAAGATGTATATAACTATGCGTATACGTATAAAGCCAATGGCTTACCCGAGAAGGCTGATGTCACCATTACGTCTCCCGGCCAGCCGCAAACCACTTCGGCATTGAATTTCGTGTACCAGTAAACAGCCGTTGTCAGCAATACCTGTTGCCACGAAGGCACGAAGCCACAAAGAATAAATATAACAATCGTAGTGTGGCTTCGTGTCTTTGTGTTGTTGGGAGAAAACTGATCACCGGCGGTTTCTATTTTTTGTTATTCCACGAAATGCCAGCACACACCGGCGATATCGGTCATATTCACTTCTTTGCCATAGGGCTGTTGGGTGACGGCTCCTATCCGGATACCATACTTTTCTGCCAGCCCTTTTTCCAGCAATTCGTTGCGGAAGGCCACCACATCATCCACTTTCACAGTCAGCATAAAGTTTTCGGCAAAGGCTTTTTCTTCGCAGTGCTGTAAGATAAAGGAGCAGCCATCTTTTTCGAGACCGGCATAGCCGCCGGCTTCCCAGGTAATGTTGAAACCGAGATCAGCAAACAAGGCCTTGGACTTTTCAAAATCCTGACCGGAAGGCACAAAGGGTTCGAGGGAACGTATTTTCATGTTGCTGGTTTTAAGGGGTTGCTGAAGTTAACATTTTAGTGAACTGCTATGCAGGCTGGGGATAAGCGCTGGAAAAATCATGAAGTTCGGTTGTTGGTGAGAAACACCAACAACGGCGTAAAAAGGATAATACTTGTATGATGACTTTGTTCCTTGCTCGAAAACAACGTCGATACTTTGCACTTGTCCATTATTTTGAACCAGTTGACTTTTGTCTAACCTTGTTTGATAAAAATTTCCAAGGCATCCCCAAGTAAGAAAAATTGCCACGGTCGGAAATACATATTTACAAGCAAAATGAAAACGAGAAAGATTTGATAGGTTACCCCAAAACTTTTTAAATATTGTCATTGATTGAGAACGGTCGGTTTAAGTACAACGGCCAGGGCTTTGTGCAGTGGCCAATCGGAGTTACGGAAAGCCGGCTGCGGAATCCCCACCGGAGAATAAAGTTACTTTTTAAAGATAATATTCAAAAAAGACCGTGATAGCCCGATATGCTGCTGGGCATTATTTTGTCGACGATATTTTATTCTGACGGCCATTGCACAAAACCCTCTGTTGGCTGCAGCTATCCCGGCATTCTTGGAATGTATGACTCCTTTTCAATCTTTCCTGTTTCTGCATTAATATCTAAAATAGCAGTATGACCACCGTCCCAAATTTGAAAAAAAGACCAATAGTATTTTACTTTAATGAAAACGTCACCGTTCATCTTAGAAATGAATTTGTTTTCCAAATCACATTGCAAGTAAGGTTTTGTCCAAAAGCCTTTTTGCTTTCCTAGTTCTACTGCTTGTGAATAACTGAATTTAAATTTCTTTTCAAAGTGCTTTTTAAAGCCAGTAATCAATTCAGGGTGGTTAAATAAATCAGAGCTATACTCGTACTTAATTAGATTGCCGTTTCTGTCAACAAGTAATTGAAAATAACCGATAGTATCTGTATTGTCAAAAACAAAATACTGGAGCTCATAGCAAGTGTCTTCACCCAGTCGCCTAAGTTCATTTATATTTTTAGAGTATGTTGGGAAACCACTTTCTCTGGATTCGCAATAGTTAAGACAAATGTTTTTAATAAATTTATTACCAATTAGTGATTCTATGTAATTCTCAGCACCAGCTAAAGCAAGTTGTACTTTTTTTTCGGAAAGGATTAAATTATTAAAGCCCTCTGGGCATGTTGTAGTGTCCAGTTTAATGACTCCAATTTTCTGTCCACTAGCAAATGAAGCAGAAAGTGTCAAAAGTAATGATATAAAATATCTATGAAGTGCCATTCTAGTTGCAGCCAACGGAAAACGGCTTTGCGATGTGGTGGCATTTCGTGTTTCGTCAGCTTAAATTTAGTAATAAAGTTGAATAAAGTTCATTTGTTCAGCGCTTGTTCGTCAGCCACCATATTGCAAAACCGATGTTACCTGCACACTCTTTTGCGTCACTAAAGGTCTGTCCTAATTCCTTTGGTTCTCAGCCATTCTAAAAGTTGCTCACGAATTCGTGTTTTCTGGCTCACACTAAAAGGTTCACCCTTCGGAATACTCCAGGTCTCAATGTTGTCAAAGAAAAGTAGCAGGTCGTACTGCGGCACTCCTGACATTTCAAAACCGATTCCCAGCACTTTTCCATTGTCAATATAGTAGATAGTGCCAGTACGTCCATGTGATTTTAAATAAAAGCCGTCCTGCTTTAATAGCTTGTCAAGATTGTCTTTTTTATGCCGCTCACTTGTCCATTTATCTTCAACTACTTCTGCAATTTTATGTTCATAGTGAGTGTCGTCCAATTTTATTGTCGTCCACCCACTTGGCGTTTTTGTACGAAGTTCCCTTTCATTCTTAACTACCTGCTGCCTGCAATAATCAGCCTCTTTGGTCATCTGCATTTTGTCCGCACAAGTAGCAAGGTCAAGCCAGAAAGTCTCTGAAAAATAATGTCCGCTTTCGTCTGCCATTTCAATGAGGCTCTCAAGAGCAAGTCCCCACTCGTTGTTCTCTAAAAACTCTTTGCTGTCTTTGTAATGTTTGCTGTCTCTATAAAACTCTGGAACGTACTGCTGTGTCAACCTAAGAATGGCAGCAGATGTCATGTCCGGCGGTTCTGTCTTACGTCTTTTGAATATGGAGAAGATACTCATTAGAGTTGCAGGTAACACGTAGATTGATGTTATAAGACGTAAGGTACAAAAAAATATTGCCGTTGAAAACCAAGTATTTAATGTTATACATTTCGTATTGTCGTTAGGACAATCCGATATTATCTTACACAGCAAGTGTACAAATCTTCTTTAATTTTTTTATCCGTGGAAATACGGAGAGGTAAGGATACCTGCGGGGCTTTTATTACCCACCCCCTTTGTAAAGTTGTTTATTGGTAGTGGCTGCGGCCCCTCCCGGGAGGGGAGGGAAGTTTCTGATGATTGCTGGGCAGCGAACCTGCCTATTGGCTGTCCATCCCTTCGGGAGGCAGGCAGGCCTTTCAAAGAGTGTTTATAAGAAGAGTGATCTGCTGAGGGGGGACTTGGAGTCAGATGCTGTTGCAATGATTGAGAGATTGTGCCGGTAAGCTATCGCTGCGGGAGAACAAATACAGGGTGAATTTATTCACTACAAACCGGAGAAGGAAAATTATTCCGTGTTCCATCGGAACACATTACCGGTAGACAATTTCATTATATGGGTCGAAGCGTCCCGTAGGGACGCATTGTGCTATAACGGTAATTGCACAAACCCGTTCCGATGGAACGGGGATATCATTTCTGCATTTGTATTCTACCGGGAAGATGTCCCTATGGGACAGCAATGAATTCCCGGTCAGAATGGGAACCTGTGCCAGAGCAATGCTTTTGTTATAATGCAAGCATCTCATGTTCCATCGGAACACATTGCCGGTAGACAATTTCATTATATGGGTCGTAGCGTCCCGTAGGGACGTTTTGTGCTATAACGAAAATGTACAAACCCGTTCCGATGGAACGGTGGGCATCATTTATGTATTGATATTTTACCGGAAGCTATCCCGTAGGGACAGAAGAGAGTTTTCAACGATGGCTTAGTTATGAACCGGACGTACAAGAGTGCGACGCAAGGAACGATGATAGCAGCACTAAAGTCGGGCTAATGACCCACCCCATTTTCTTAAAACAGTTGATTCTCTTAACTGGCCCCTCCAGGGAGGGGAAGGCCGCCTTGCTGTGTATAACTGCTGCAAAATTCCTTCCTCCAAATCCCTGATTCTGCCCTACATTTGCGCAATTTGTTTTACCCGCCCCCGAGGGGGATTAAAAAGAAATAATGCCTGATCAATCTACTCCTTCTGTTCCTGCTGTTTTAGTGTTGGCCGATGGTACTGTGGCTCATGGCCGTTCCTTTGGCGCAATCGGCACCACCACCGGCGAGATCTGTTTTAATACCGGGATGACCGGCTACCAGGAAGTGTTTACCGACCCGAGCTATTTCGGGCAGATACTGATCATGAACAGCGCCCATATTGGTAATTACGGGGTGAAGGACGGTGATGTGGAAAGCGATAGTGTGAAGATCAGCGGGCTGATTGGCCGCAACCTGGAAGAAACCTATTCCCGCAAGCTGGCCAAAGGTTCCCTGCACGAATACCTGAAAGCGAACAATGTGGTATCGATTGAAGGCGTGGATACCCGGGCCCTGGTGGCAGAAGTGCGTACCAAGGGTGCGATGAATTGTATTATTTCCTCCGAGACCACGGATGTGGAATTGCTGAAGAAGAAGTTAGCCGGAGTACCTAATATGGATGGGCTGGAACTGGCTTCGAAAGTGAGCACTAAAGAGAGCTATGAACTGGGTGATGTGAATGCGGATATCCGTATTGCAGTGATGGATTATGGGGTGAAAAGAAATATCCTGAATTGCATGGTGGAAAGAGGGGCTTTTGTGAAAGTGTTCCCGGCAAAGACCCCGCTGGAAGAAGTGAAGCAGTTTGAACCGCATGGCTATTTTATTTCCAATGGCCCTGGTGACCCGGCCCCGATGGATTACGCGGTGACCACGCTGAAACAGATTTTGAAAGAAGAGAAACCGGTGTTTGGTATTTGCCTCGGGCACCAGTTGCTGGCACTGGCCAATGATATTCCCACGTTTAAAATGCACCACGGCCACCGCGGGCTGAACCACCCGGTGAAGAACCTGGTTTCCGGCCGTTCCGAGATCACGACGCAGAATCATGGATTTGGTGTGGACCCGGAAGCGGTACGCAAAGCGGACCATATCGAGATCACCCATGTGAACCTGAATGACCAGAGCATTGAAGGAATAAGGGTGAAAGGTAAGCCGGCTTTCTCGGTGCAATACCATCCTGAAGCCACACCCGGTCCGCACGACAGCCGCTATTTGTTTGATGATTTTATAGCGATGATCAGGGCACAGAAAAACTGATTGGCGGATATGCAAATGCGCTAATTGGCGGACGGGGCTGCTGTATCAACAAGTTCTTTCATTCGCACATTTTTATATTGGTTAATTATCAAATTATTTCTCTTGTTCCCGGAATTAGCAACCCAACGTTTCTGGCTCAAAGCCATCCTCCCCGAAGACCAGGCATTTATTTTTAAAGGATTGAGTGATCCTTCCGTGATTCCTTTTTACGGCGTGAGTTATAGCAGCTTTGAAGACACGAAAGCCCAGATGGATTTTTATAACAGCATCTGGAAAGAGAAGACCGGCTGCTGGTGGAAGATCGTGGAGAAAGCAAGCGGGCAACCTGTGGGCGCCTGCGGTATGAATTATTATTCACTTGATCATGAAAAAGGCGAAGTGGGCTATTGGTTGCTGCCGGCGCATTGGAAAAAAGGCATTATGCCGGAAGTGATGCCGGTGATGACGGATCATTTGTTCAAGCACTGGAAGCTGCACCGGCTGGAAGCCGTGATCGAAGAAGGGAATGAAGCGAGTTGCAGGCTGTCGGAGAAACTGGGTTTCCGCTATGAAGGAACATTGCGGGAAGCAGAGATTAAACAGGGAAAGCGGGTCAGTTTACTGATGTATAGTTTGCTGGCAACCGACCCCAAATAGGGGTTAGCCACAAATCAGACGAGTAATACAAGGCAAGAAGCCTGAACTGTTGAGGCTGTTCTTAACAATTTCATTCGTGCCGTTCTTGACAATTGTAATTTAATATCCCGGCTGATTAATAACAGGAACTATTTGTAATAACTGGCTTAGCTTTACCAACAGATAAGTATGAAAAAAATAACCTGCTTTGGAGAAGCCCTGTTGCGTTTTTCTCCTCCCGATCACCTGCGCTTTGGCCAGGCCCATTTGTATGAATTGCATTACGGCGGCGCCGAGTTGAATACAGCCATTTCTCTTGCCCTGTTTGGTATGCCTGTAAGTTTTGTAACAAGGCTCCCGGTGAGTGATCTTTCTGACGGTGTGGTGCGCCAGCTTCATAAGTTCAGTGTGGATACCCGTCATATTGTATTTGGCGGGAAAAGACTGGGCCTGTATTACCTGGAGAGCGGGGCTGTGCTTCGCGGCAGTAAAGTGATTTATGACCGGGAACATTCGGCCATGGCCGAGATTGGCCCGGGTATGATTGACTGGGAAAAATTGTTTGAAGAAGCCGGCTGGTTTCATTTTACCGGAATAACACCGGCGTTGTCGCAGGCGGCTGCAGATGAAACATTACGGGCGGTTACGATTGCAGCCGGGAAAAATATACCGGTAAGTATTGATCTTAATTTCCGCAGCAAGTTGTGGCAGTTTGGCAAACACCCGTCTGAGATTATGCCGGCGCTGCTGGAGAAGTGCAATTATGTGCTGGGCGATCTGAATACGGTGAATACGTATTTTGGTATCCGGGGCACAGGAGAAAATGATGCAGCAATTTATGAAGATGCCATGCTGCAACTGATGAAACGGTTCAGCAACCTGCGCAAAGTTGTTTTTTCGTACCGCGGCCTGACCAATGCCAGTAATAATACATTCGGCGCTTATCTCTGTAACGGAACGGAACTGTTCAGGTCAAGGGAATATGAAATGAATAATATGGTGGACAGGCTGGGCGGCGGCGATGCGCTGATGTCGGGGATCATCTACGGACTGAACAATATGGAGAAGGATGAAGATGCCCTGAATTTTGGTGTTGCGGCTTCGGTATTAAAATCTTCCATACCCGGCGATACAAATTTTGTGACCGTGGCGGAAGTGACGGATATTATGAAAGGAAATATATCCGCCCGGATCAGCCGGTAAGAGTAAGAAATAAGAATGGCAGTGAATTGCTGTAAGAGGTATTTTCAATATTTCAGTTATTTTTGAACATGCGTATTTCCATCATCAACGGGCCCAACCTGAACCTGCTGGGTAAAAGAGAAACAAGCATTTATGGTTCCATGTCCTTCGAAGAGTTTCTGCCTTCCCTCAAAAAGAAATTCCCCCATATCCAGATCAGTTACTTCCAGAGTAATATTGAAGGAGAGCTGATCAGCGAGTTGCAGCGGGTGGGTTTTGATGCCGATGGTATTGTTTTGAACCCGGCGGGATACACCCATACTTCCGTGGCGATCGGTGATGCGATTGCCGGAATCAAAGCTCCCGTGGTGGAAGTGCATATTTCCAATGTGCATGCCCGGGAAGATTTCCGGAAACTCTCCCATGTTTCCGCCAAAGCAGCCGGCAGTATTTTCGGTCTTGGACTAAAAGGCTATGAACTGGCGATAGAGTATTTAATTTCGAATAAATAGTTTGTTCCCACAAAGACACCAAGCACACAAAGAATTACTTGGTGCATTTCGTGTCTTTGTGGGATATCTCCTTAATCTCTTTCCGGTTCACTACCCGGTTTGGTATCATCTACATTCGCCGTTGGCGCCGGACTGTGTTTTTGTTTTTCCATTTTCTTTTTCATCCATTCCGGGTCTTTGTGTTGCATCTGCACATCATCGAGTTTGGCTACGTATAAACTGCGGCCATGGGTGCCGAGTACAATTTCATTTTCCCGTTGTTGTATTGCAATATCATGCACCGGTACTGATTTCGGCATACCGGCATTCCATAACATGAAAGAGTTACCCGCATCAAAACTTACATAGAGACCACCGTCAGTGCCCACATACAATATGCTGTCATTCTTCGGATCTTCTTTCACCACGTTGACAGGTTCATCCGGCAGGTCTTTGCCCAGTTGTTTCCAGCTCATTCCATAATCATCACTCACATATAAGTATGGGGCGAAGTTGTCAAAGCGGTAACCATTTAAGGATACATAAACTCTTGCTTCCTTGTGCTGCGAAGCAGTGACACGGCTGACCCAAAGCTGGTTAGTTTGTAATTTGTTATTTGCAGTTTGTTGTTTGCCTTTTTTTACCGGTGTGGTTATTGTCTGGTTCAGCTGCTCCCAGGTGTAGCCGCCATCTTTACTGATATGGAGATTGCCATCATCCGAACCGGTGTACAGCAATCCGAAACGTAACGGTGATTCGCTGATGGTAGTGATCGTACCATAAGGCACGTTGCCGCTTACTTTTCCTTTGGTCATATCCGTACTCATGGGTATCAGTGTATCGCCCTTGTTCAGTGAACGGTAGAGGCGGTTAGCGCCATAATACAATACATCCTGGTTATGTTTACTCAATAATACCGGTGTTTGCCAGTTGAAGCGCAGGGGAGTTTCTCCCAGTTCATGCACAGGGCGTAAGAATTTCTGAATGCCTCTTTTTTCTTTATTGTATCGCCCGTACACACCAAATTGTGAGCCGGAGTAGACAGTGGCATTGTCTCTTGTATCCACCTGCGCCTGCATCCCGTCACCACCATTGATACCTTTGTAAGCATACTGGCCATTGTCGATCCAGCCGGCATCTTCTTTATGCGTGGAAGGTCCCCACCAGCTGCCGTTGTCCTGCAAGCCGCCATATACATTATATGGTCTGGCATCATCCACGGTGATGGCATAAAACTGTCCCACGGAAGGCATATTGGCTTTGAACCAGCTGGCCCCATCATCATAGGTGATATTGGCACCGCCATCATTGCCATTGATTACATGCGAATCTTTTTTCGGGTTCACCCATAAAGCATGATGATCAGGATGCACATTACCCTTGTCCATTGTTTTGAATGTTTTGCCGCCATCGGTGGAAACCTGTGCATAGAAACCAAGAATAAAAACTTTATCCGGGTTGGTATAGGAAGTATAGATCTTGGCAAAGTAATAACCATAGGTATTGAAAATGCTGATCGGTTTATCATGGCTTTTTTTCCAGGTCTGCCCGCCATCTTCACTGCGGTAGACTTCGCAACCGGCAATTCCTGTATTCTGGAAACCATCATCACTGTCGAGGTAATCATAGAGGGCAGAAGGCTTCACTTTATCATTCGCCACCATTTCTTTTACGAGTTTACCATTGTATTTTCTCGGAAAACCATTTTTGCGGAGAAAGCTGTCGATCAAGTTTGTTTTGAGCGCAGCAAATTGTTCTTTGCTGATGGTTTTGAAGTCTTCTTTTTTATAGAGCGAATCCTTTTTTTGGGCTTCAGCCGGTTTGGGTGTGTTATTATCAACGATAGCCCACACAATCTTCGGATTACCGGGATAGACTGCCAAACCAATACGGCCGATCTTATCACCGGTCATAAAACCTGAACCGGCGCCCGAAACTAATTTCCAGGTATCGCCTCCGTCATTGCTTTTATAAATACCACTGCTTTTGCCACTTTCTTCAAATTTCCAGGCCCGCCGCACCCGGTACCACATACCGGCATACACTTCATTGGGGTTAGATGGATTAATATCAAGGTCAGCACAGCCGGTGTTTTCATCCACGAACAATGTCTGCTTCCAGGTCTTGCCACCGTCGGTTGTTTTATACACCCCTCTTTCTTTGTTGGCTGAATAGAGATGACCAAGAACAGCCACCCAGGCAATATTATTATCAGTGGGATGCAGTTGGATTTTCCCGATATGATGCGATTCCGGCAGACCGGCATATTCCCAGGTCTTGCCATTGTTATTGCTTTTATAGATACCCACACCGGCATAGGAAGAACGGCTGCTGTTCACTTCACCGGTGCCCACCCAAATGGTTCTGGTGACCCAGTTTACAGCAATATCACCGATGAACAGCATATCCAAACTGTCCATGACGGGGACAAAACTCTGACCATTGTTTTTTGTATGCCATAAACCACCCGTGGCATAAGCCACATAAAATTCGGTCGGGTCTTCGGGGTTGGCATCAATATCCACCACCCGGCCACTCATGATGCTGGGCCCGATATTCCTGAACGGGATGTCATTCACTTGTGATTTAGCTGCCAGTGCTTTGCGCTGCTCCGTTACTTTCATCCTTTCGGCAGCCGGAGTGGGGTTCACCTGTGCTGCAACCCATGTGACGATGAATAGGTTAGCCAGTGTGCCTATGGCAGGCAGGTATTTTTTTAACAGGAGGGACATAAAAGCAGTTAATTTTCGTTAGTAAATTGCAGCGGCTCACAGCTCGCCGCTGGCAGCTCAGAGCTTACTTCAAACTTACTAAACTATGCGCTTCCTTCTTGTTTTACTGCTTCTTATTTCTGTGACCGGCTACAGCCAGCCCTGGAAAAGTTATATAATCAGTGTGAGAGGTGATACGCTGAACAGGGTGGATATGAAAGACCGTAAACAGGGACCCTGGGTGATAAAAGTGGAAAGCCTGCGGGGTGAAAGAGGCTATGAAGAAGAAGGCTATTTTGAAAACGACCAGAAAACCGGCCCCTGGAAACGTTTTTCTCTTGAAGGGGTGAAGATCGCTGAAGAAAATTACAGCTGGGGTAAACTGAATGGCCGGCAACGCTACTATACCTATAACGGTGGTTTATTAAGAGAAGAAAGCTGGAGGGCGATGGACCCGGCGAATGCTTATGATACCGTTTCGGTGTATGATGTGAATGATCCCACCCGGGAAGTAGACCGGGTGATTGTGAAAAATGAAGGCTTTGCCATGAAGCATGGGAAATGGATCTATTATGATCCGCGGGAAGGCACGATTGAAGAAACGGAGAACTATGTGATGAATAAATTACAAACTGCCGATGGTCTTTACGGCGATGATGATATCAAACCGCTGAAAGTAAGCACCTACCAGCCTAAGACCGATAGCCTCGGCAATAAAGTGGTAACCAAACCCAAGGAGATTCTCGAATACGAAAAGAAAAACTCCGGGAAGAAGAAAGTAAAGACAAGGGATGGAAGTACGGGGTATTGATTTACAATTTTGGGATTCTGATTTTTGATTTTCTAACTGGTTGCAATTTCTGGCAACAGGAAGTTTTTTTTAGTTTGTTTTTAAACCTGAGTTTTCAAAAAAGCTTTTGAAAAATAACAACTGGTACTTTACCGCATTGGCCCAGTAAGGCCATTCATGCTTGCCGGGTCTTTCAATATAATCATGTGGTATTTTTAATTGCAGCATTTTTTCATGCACAGCTTTGTTTACCCCGTAAAAGAAATCATCGGTGCCGCAATCAATGATAATGGATAAATTATCTGCCGGCTTTTGTTCAATAACGGTAATAGCAGAATAGTTCTTCCAGTTCTCCGGGTACTGGGCTGAATCACCCAGCATTTTTCTTATTTCCCAGCTTTTCGGAAAAGGACGGATGTCGAGCCCGCCACTCATACTGCCGCAGGCGCCGAAAAAGTCAGCATGCCGGAAACCCAAAAATAAACCACCATGGCCTCCCATGCTTAAGCCGGTAACGGCTCTTGCCTTGCGGTTGCTGATAGCAGGGTAGTGCTGTTCAATATACTCCGGAACTTCTTTGCCGATATAAGTTTCAAAACGGATGGAAGAATCCAGCGGGCTGTCGAGATACCAGCTGTTATTGCCATCAGGGCAAACGATCATCAACTGGTAGTCATCCGCATATTGTTTCAGTTCGGGCACCCTGATTATCCAGTTGGCATACCAGCCTCCATAGCCATGCAGTAAATACACAACCGGGAATTTTTTTGTTTCTTCTTTTGCGGCTGGTTTTATCACCACGCATTTGTATTCTTTGTGCATGGCATTGCTGTAAATACTGACGGTATCAACAGTGGCGGCAAATGAAAAGAGACTAAAAAAGCTAATAAGAATGCTTAGCATGATCCTGGTAATATTTTTACCACACCTGTCTGCCGGCGGGCAGGCAGAGATCATAGGAACATAGTTACATAGAGGGCTACAATTTTGGAAGTGCTGCATAGTATTCGTGCAATTGAAATTAATAAGAATCCCTTTAGATTTCTCCAGGAGTTTCATATAAGTAAGCTAATTAATTTTCGATCAAAAAAGATGCGCTACAGGTTTCTGTAACGCATCCTTATTAACGAATTAACAGGTTAACTTGTCAACCTCTCCTAAAACCCTTTCTTTTCCTGTGCTCTCTGCATCGGGTTTCCAGCCTGGCTGCCACCGGCTCTTCTGCCACCACCCTGTGCCTGCTTGAATACAGAGAAACGGGAAGGCTCCGCGATTTTGTTCCAGCTGTTATTGTTTTCATTGATATCAGCGGTTTCGCGGTAAGGATCTAATTTTACTGATGCCACTTCCTTATCTTTTATAAATGTTTTTAC
The DNA here is from genome assembly GCA_002400415.1 of Chitinophagaceae bacterium UBA4411. GTDB lineage: Bacteria > Bacteroidota > Bacteroidia > Chitinophagales > Chitinophagaceae > CADEDV01. Next base: position 473,488 of record DGQP01000002.1, on the reverse strand, counting down.
CACTTTATTTTCATTCAGCCGCCATACCTGTGCGGGAATACGGTCAATCTCTTTCGTTCCATCTTTATACGTCCATTCAATGATGATCGGCATTACCAGGCCGCCTTTATTGCTGAACGTGAGTTCATACATATTCTTATTCCCATATTTTTCTTTCTCTGCATCGGATAAGCCTTCCGGTTTGTTGCCGGGAATTTTTACTTCCAGTTTGGACGTATCATAAGGCTCCATGCCACGGGCATAACGCCAGTAAAAGTCTTGTACTGTAGTGTCTGCATCCGTCCGGAATTTGATATTCTTGTCTTCGCGGTTGCGGATCTTGGAGAGATCATCAAAAGTGGGTACTAAGGGTTTATCAGCGCTGCGTTGCAAGGTTCTTTCAGGTGTTTCCTGTTGCAGGGCATTTACATCAGCTTTGGCAAATTTTACGGTATCGAGAGATATATCACAGACTTCTGTGCTGTAGAACCATCCTCTCCAGAAGAAATCAAGGTCCTCACCACTTGCATCTTCCATGGTACGGAAGAAATCAGCCGGCTCCGGATGTTTGAATGCCCAGCGTCTTGCATATTCACGGAAGGAATAATCAAACAGCTCACGGCCCATGATTGTTTCCCGTAAAATATTCAACCCGGTGGCTGGTTTGGAATAAGCATTGGGCCCGAACTGGACAATGTTCTCACTGTTGGTCATGATTGGCTCCAGCTGGTCTTTCGGCAGTTTCATATAATCAGTAATAAAAGCAGCAGGACCGCGGCGGCTGGGGAATTTATTATCCCATAATTCTTCCGCCAGGTATTCAACGAAAGTATTCAATCCTTCATCCATCCAGCTCCACTGACGTTCATCACTGTTGATGATCATCGGGAAGAAATTATGTCCCACTTCGTGAATGATCACTCCCAGCATCCCGTTCTTTGTACTCTCGCTGTAAGTGCCATCTTTTTCGGTACGGCCGAAATTGAAACAGATCATCGGGTATTCCATACCATTTGATGCTTCGATGCTTTGTGCAACAGGGTAAGGATACGGAATTGTGAATTTGGAATAAGTTTTAATCGTATGCTCTACAGCTTTGGTGGAGAACTTCCTGTATAAGCCATACGCTTCTTTGGGATAACCACTCATACACATGATCTTTTTGCCTTCCACTTTGGTGGCCATTGCATCCCAGATGAATTTACGGGAACTGCCCCAGGCAAAATCACGGACATTATCTGCTTTAAAGATCCAGGTCTTCTTTTTATCACTTTTTTGTTTTTCTGCATTCTTCGCTTCTTCAAGTGTCACCACTTCCACAGGTTCGGTTGCAACTTTTGCTTTATTCCAGCGGGCTAATTGTGCAGCCGATAATACAGCAGGATAGTTCTGGCATTCACCGGTTGACATAATCACATGATCTGCCGGAACGGTCATCGCTACTTTGAAATTGCCGAAGGTGAGTGCAAATTCACCACGGCCGGTGAACTGGTGATTTTGCCAGCCCTGGAAATCGCTGTACACACACAAACGGGGATACCATTGTGTCATCGTGAATAAATGGTTGCCATCTTCCGGGAAGAATTCATAACCACCGCGACCACCCCGGGTATTGCGGTCGGCAATATTATAATTCCAGTCGAGCTTGAACACAAAACGCTGACCGGCTTTTAAAGGGGCTGGTAATTCTACCCGCATCATAGTTTTGTTGATCGTGTATTTTAAAACTTTACCCATGGCATCGGTCAGCTTCAGGATATTAAAGCCATAGCCGTTGTCTGATTTGCTTTCCTGGGCCCTGTCTAATTGTTGCGGGCTGGTTTGTGTATTCATCGGGTTACTGCCCTGGTAATTCGCATTGTTCACACTGCTGTGCTGGTTCTCGTCCAGTTGCAGCCAGAGGAATACTAATTCATTGGGCGAGTTATTAAAATAAGTGACGGTCTCACTTCCGTTCAGCTTCAGGTTCTTTTCATCCAGTTCGCATTTGATGTCATAATCCACCCGTTGCTGCCAGTATTTGGGGCCGGGAGCGCCGCTGGCAGTGCGATACTCGTTGGGGGTGGGAAGGATGCTCCCCATTTGTTCAAACTTGTTGCCGTGATTGCTGTTGGGATTGTTGTAAATATTCTGTGCAAAAGAACTTGCACTCAATCCCAGCATCATTACTAAACAGTAAATAAAGCTTCTCATGTTGTATGGTAATTTTTAATAATGAAGAGTAGGACAGGCTGTGTTCAAAACTAAGGAAATAGAAGTTGTTCTGAAGCAGGGATGAAAAAATAAAAGCCGCTTTTTGATAAGCGGCTTTAAATACAAATAATGATATGAGATAGTCTCCCCTTCAGGGAAGATTCAGAGAGGCTAGAATCCTTTCTTCTCCTGTGCTTTCTGCATCGGGTTAATGCCCGGGGCAGGAGTCACATTCTGTTTTTGTTTAAAGAGTTTGAACTTGCTGGGCTCTTTGATATCGCCATAAGTATTATTACTTTCATCAATATCTGCGGTTTCACGGTAAGGATCCAGTTTGATGGAAGCCACTTCCTTGTCCTTCATAAATGTTTTGATCACATTCTTTTCATTCTTTCTCCATACCTGGGCAGAGATTCTTTCTATTTCTTTGGTGCCATCCTTATAGGTCCACTCCAGAATAATCGGCATGGGTAAACCTCCTTTATTGGTAAAAGAAATCTCATACAGGTGTTTGCCTCCATATTTCTGTTTGCCTTCTTCATCCAGCGATTCAGTCTGGGCTTTTACGGTAACAGGGTATTTGGCCGTGTCGTATTTTACTTTTTCACGGGCATAGTTCCAGTAGAAATCACGCAGGGTGGTGTCCCGGTCTGTTTCAAACGTAATGTTCTTATCCTGTTTGTTGCGGATCTTGGAAAGGTCTTCAAACTCATTAACAAGAGGTTTGGCTAATGACCGGTACACAACTGTGTCATTGCGCTGGGCCGGCATAGCTGTCACATCCGGCACAGCATGTTTCACCGTATCAATGGCAATATCACAGGCATCTGTTCCGTAGAACCATCCTCTCCAGAACCAGTCCAGGTCTTCACCGGTGGCATCCTCAATGGTGCGGAAGAAATCAGCCGGGGTGGGAGATTTGAAAGCCCATCTTCTTGAATATTCCCGGAAGGCATTATCAAATAACTCGCGGCCCACGATGGTTTCCCGCAGGATATTTAATCCTGTTGCCACTTTTGCATAAGCATTTGCCCCAAAATTGTTGATGTTCTCGGAGTTGGTCATGATGGGCTCCAACTGATCTTTCGGCAACTTCATATAGTTGGTGATCGTGTAAGCAGGGCCTTCATCAGAGGGGAATTTGTCGTCCCATAATTCCTGGGTCAGGTATTGTAAATAAGAATTCAATCCTTCATCCATCCAGGTCCACTGGCGTTCATCACTGTTTACGATCATCGGGAAGAATGTATGTCCGACTTCATGAATGATCACAAAAATGGCGGCATTCTTGTTGTTCTCGGTATAAGTGCCGTCTTTTTCTGCACGACCCGGGTTGAAGGAAATCATCGGGTATTCCATGCCCTGGTTCCCTTCCACGCTGATGGCTACCGGGTAAGGATACGGGAAGGAGAATTTGGAATATGTTTTTAATGTATGGGCAACTGCTTTGGTGGAGAATTTACTATAAATAGGATAAGCTTCTTTGGCATAATAACTCATTGCCATTGCTTTTTTTCCTTCCACCTGTACGCCCATAGCATCCCATACAAATCTTCTTGATGAGGTCCAGGCGAAATCACGGACATTATCAGCTTTATATACCCATGTTTTTTTGGCCTTGCTTTTTTGTTTGGAAGCAGTCAGCGCCTCATCCAGTGTTACAATCTGTACCGGCTCTTTGGCTGTCTGCGCTTTTTGCCAGCGGGCCATTTGTGTGGGGGATAAAGTTTGTGCATAGTTCTGGCATTCACCGGTGCCGCCCACGATATGATCAGCCGGAACGGTCATCTGCACTTTGAAATTACCAAAACACAATGTGAATTCACCGGTGCCGGTAAACTGGTGATTCTGCCATCCCTGGTCATCACTGTAGCGGCACAAACGGGGATACCATTGCGTCATTGTATAGTTATTATTATCATCTTCCGCAAAACGTTCATAACCTCCTCTTGCGCCACCAAAGCGGATAAAGTCACCACGGTTGGCGATCTTATAATTCCATTCCACTTTGAAAACAAATTTCTGACCCGGTTTTAATGGTGCAGGCAGGTCCACCTTCATCATGGTTTTATTGATGGTATATTTCAGGGGCTTACCGAGTGCATCCGTCATTTTGGTGATGTTAACACCATAACCATTATCCGATTTTCTTTCATCAAAACGGTCCAGTACTTTGTCAACAGTCTGCTGCGGCATGCGGTTGCTGTTCTGGTAATCGGCATTGTTCACAGTGCTGTGCTGGTTCTCATCCAGCTGCATCCAGAAATAGGTAAGCACATCAGGTGAATTGTTGGAATAAGTGATCGTTTCGCTGCCGGTGAGCTTATTATTAGCCTCGTCCAGCTCGCACCTGATATCATAATCCACCCGTTGCTGCCAGTACTTTGTACCGGGAGCTCCACTCGCTGTGCGTTGCTCGTTGGGGGTGGGTAAAATAGTACCCAACTGTTCAAACTTGTTGCCATGATTGGAACTGGCATTGTTCTGAATTTGTGCTCTTGAACCGGTAGCAAGCACCAGCAACAGGCAGTTCAGTAACAGGATTTTTTTCATGTAATTGTTGATTTATATTGGTAAACGTTCTAATGACATTTTTAACGCCAGGCTGAAAATGGCGGCGGATAAAAAGATCACCCACTCCCGGCGGTTAATGCTGAAACTGCTGATAAGCGCCTGGGTAACTAATAACAAAGTTCCCACCACCACGATCTGCCCCACTTCGAGTCCCACATTGAAACCAAACAGCCCCGTGCCAAGACTTTGATCTTTGGCCAGCATAAAACGGATCGTATTGGCAAAGCCAAGGCCATGGATAAGACCAAAGAAAAGAGCTAAAAAATAGTTGATACGGATTGACTTTGTGGTGAATTGCTTCTGGAAGAGATTACTGAATGCTGTAATCACAATGGTACAGGGTATCAGGAATTCCACCCAGTTGGACGGAAAGCGGATAATGTCCAGCACACTCAGCGCTAAAGTCAGCGAATGACCGATGGTGAAAGCTGTAACCAGTATCAAAACCTGCTTCCAGTCTTTTAATAAATAGATAGCGGCCAGCGCCGCAATGAAAAGAAGGTGGTCCAGGGCATCCCAGCTCATAATATGCTCCCAGCCCAGTCCAAAATAAAAATTGAAATCACTCATACTTTTTCTCCTGCTTAGTTCGAACCATTCCCCTATTTTTAGCGTCTGAATTCTCTGGGCATCAAAGTAAGCCCTGTTTTGGGAATCCGGAAAAATATTGTGTCAATGGCTTCATTCATCAATAAATGGCTTCTTTTGCCGCTGATCCCGGTTGTTTTTGTTTTGAATAGCGGTTTCCGGGAAAAAGGGGGGCTGCATCCCTTCCATGTAAGCGTAATTGAGATCAACCACAATGCTGCCGAGAAAACACTGGAAATCAGCTGCAAGATCTTCACCGATGATTTTGAAAGAACACTGGCCAAAAATTACAATACCAAAGTGGACCTGATCAACCCGCCGGATAAAAACGTCATGGATACACTGGTGAAGAAATACCTGTACAGCCATTTATCCATTAAAGCAAATGGTAAACCGGTTGTCCTGAATTATATCGGCTTTGAAGTGGATAAAGAGGCGGCTTATGGTTATATCGAGGTCAGCAATGTCCCTTCTGTCAGTAAGGTTGATATCGGCACCAATGTTATGTATGATATGTTTGAGGACCAGGTGAATATTATGCATGTGATCGTAAACGGTGAACGAAAGAGCACCAAACTTAATTTCCCGGCCACAGAAGCATCGGTTAGTTTTTAGTTTGTAATTGGTGGTTAGCCCTATTTACAGAGACTGCGATACGATACCTCTTTCAAACTGTAAACTTCAAACCACAAACTTTAATCCTCCATCTCTTCCCTGATCTCCGGGCTGATCTTTACCAGGACCTTATCAATCCGGTGACCATCCATATCAATGATCTCGAGGGTGAAACCTTTCCAGTCAAATTTGTCGCCGGTCCGGGGAATACGTTCCAGTTCGTGCAGGATAAACCCTGCCAGGGTATCAAAATCATGTTCCCCTTCATTCATCCATTCTGTTTTTTCAAAACGGGTCAGGAAATCATAGAAAGGTATCTGTGCATCCACCAGGTAAGAGCCATCTTCCCGTTCCCTGATCTCGTAATCCTGGATATTTTGCTGGGGAATATCACCCACAATCGCTTCAAGAATATCATTCAATGTTAATAACCCGAGAATACTGCCATACTCATCCACGATAAAAGCCGAGTGTATCTTGGATTGTTTGAATTTTTCCAGCACCTGGTACGGTGTGTTATTTTCAGGAATAAACAAGGCTGGTTGCATGATCTCTTTGAACAGGGTACTGTCAGGGCTTACATAAAGATCTTTGATGGAAACCACTCCTTTGATGTTATCAATGGAATCATCGCAGATCGGGTAAGCGGAATGCGGTTCCTGCAGTATCTTTTGTTTGATTTTGTCTTCATTATCATCCAGGTTAAACCAGATAATATCGCTGCGGTGGGTCATCAATGAAGTGATGTTCCGGTCACCAAGATGAAAAACCCGTTCAATAATCTCCTGTTCAGCTTCATCAATTGTACCCGCTTCAGTCCCTTCCCCGATCAGCGTTTTGATCTCTTCTTCTGTTACCGCATCATCCATATTGCGTTTGATATTGAAAATGCGGAAGAAAATATTACTGGTCTTGTTCAGCAGCCATACAAAGGGGTAGGTGATGCGGGCAAACCCGTTCATCGGCCTGGCCACCAGTTTGGCGATCTTTTCGGCACGCAACAAGCCGACTCGTTTGGGAATCAGTTCACCAAAAACAATAGAAAGATAGGTGACAATGATGACGATGATGGTGGTGGAGATTGTTTCTGCATACGGTTTGAGTATTGCTATTTGCTCCACATAAGGCTGCAGATCCCTGCCAAAGCGTTCACCGGAATACACACCCGTGATGATGGAAATTAATGTGATCCCAATTTGTACAGCAGAAAGAAATAACTCAGGATGATTGGACAATTCCAGGGCAACTTTTGCTTTTTTGTCCCCCTTTTCGGCCTGGCTTTCCAGCCGGCTTTTGCGGGCAGACACCAAAGCTATTTCAGACATCGAGAAAACACCGTTCAGTAATATCAGGAAGCTTAAAATAAAAATATCCATCAGGGGATGTTCATTATTGTTGCCCGAAGATAGCGAATCCGAAACGCTTATTGAAGAAGGAGCCGGTAAAGCTTCCCACAGCCAGTCCCAGCAGGGCGCCCCCTATAACATCAGCAGGATAATGAACACCTACATAAACCTGTGAATAGGCAATAATACCCGCCCATAAAAAACCGGTCCAGGCCCACCGGGGCAGCAGGCTCCGGAATGTAGTATAGAAAAAAGCAGCCATGCCAAAGTGATTCGCTGCATGGTTGGAGGTAAAACTATAGCCACCGGAACAATTATTCACCAGCAGCCGGACAAAATGGGCAAATTCCGGGTCGCGGCAGGGGCGCAGCCTTTCAAAATTATGTTTGATAAGATAAGTGCCTGTCATATCGGTCAGCGCAATGGTAACAAGAAATAAAAGCAGCCACCACCAGCTTTTGGTTTTAAAGTTCAGTATCACAAAAAATAACAGGAAGACATACAGCGGTACCCAGGTAAGAGAATTTCGCATCCAGGGCAGCACAGTATCAAAAAAAGAATTTGTCCATTCACTGTTCAGTTTAATGAAAAAAGAACGGTCAATACTTTCTAATTCCTGCCAGATATTCAATAATACTTGTAACAACATAAAAGCAAAAGTAGTCATAGTTGCCAAGCCCTCCTGCACCCTTTTAAAAATCAGTTGCAGACGGTATTGCTGGTACGGTTTAAATTGACTTTTTTTGTGGTCCTTCCGGGTTTAATGAAGATATCTGCCCATGCTGACAAGATATAAAATACCAAAAACCATTCTCTGGGTAGCCAATCTGCTGGTTATCTTTTTGATCATTTTCACCTTGTTCAGGCTGGCCACTTTTTTGGCGTTTAAGCCGAGAGGGTTATCTTTTGCTGATCTTTTACCATCATTCGGGATGGGCATCCGGTACGATCTGCGCTGGATAGCGATCATCTTATCGCCTGTTATTGTATTCAGCCTGTCACCTAATTTTTCTCCTTTTTATTCAGCAAGGAATAAAAAATGGTGGTCCTTGTACCTTGCTATTGTTACATTTATCGTGTTTCTTTTTTTTGCGGCCGACTTCGGTAATTTTTCTTACAATAAAACAAGGCTGGATGCCGGGGCTATGAACTTTGCCGAAGACCCGGGTATATCTATGAAGATGATGTTCCAGACCTACCCGATGGTGTGGATGATATTGGGCCTGGTTGTGGCCGTTTTATTATTCCGCTGGATGTACCAGCAAAGCCACTGGCGGGTGATCAACCGGACCGATGGTAAAGGCATTCCTTATAAACGAAAATATTTTATCATCACAGCGTTACTGTTTGTGGTACTTATCTATGGCAGTTTTACCTGGCCACCGCTAGGCCGGAATGATAGTTTTCGTTTCAGGGACAGTTTCAAATCCTATGTGGCCATTAACCCGCTGCAGAATTTTTTCAGTACCCTGCATCTGCGCCGCCCGGAATTTCACGAACAAAAAGCAAGGGCAGCATTCCCCTTAATGGCTGAAATGATGCAGTTACCGCAAACAAAGAATTTTACTTACAGGAGGGAGGTGATGCCGCGCAGCAATGCATTGGAAAGCCATCCTAATATTGTGCTGGTGCAATGCGAATCGTTCAGTATGTATAAAAGCAGCATGAGCGGCAATCCGCTGAATACAACACCTTATTTTGATTCACTTTGCCGGAGGGGTATTTTTTTTGAACGTTGCTTCACCCCGCATTTTTCCACGGCAAGGGGATTGTTTGCCACACTGTTTGGGATACCGGATGCACAATTATTCAAATTTTCAAGCCGCAACCCGATGGCCCTGCAGCAACATACGATCATTGATAATTTTACCGGGTATGATAAACATTATTTCCTGGGCGGCAGCCCGGAGTTCAACAATTTTGAAGGCCTGTTGAAGAATATTGATGACCTGCAAATGCATACAGAAAAGAGTTTTACATCGCCAAAGGTCAATGTATGGGGCATCAGTGATAAAGATCTTTTCTTTGAAGCCAATAAGGTCTTTAAACAACAAACCAAACCCTTCTTTGGCTATATACAAACCTCCAATAATCACCGGCCTTTTATGATACCGGCGGCTGATTCTGCGTTTAAGAAAATAGTGGTGGATGATATTACATTAAGGAAGTATGGTTTTGAATCGCTTGATGAATTCAATACGTTCCGCTATTCCGATTATTGCATTCAGCAGTTCCTGGAAGCGGCACAAAAGGAGTCCTATTTTCAAAACACAATTTTTGTTTTTATCGGGGATCATGGAGTGGCAGGAGATGCATCAGCAATGTACCCCGCTGCATGGACCGATCAGCGGCTGACGGATGAGCATGTTCCCTTACTGTTTTTTGCGCCTGCTTTATTACAACCACAATGGAGAACAGAAGTGGTATCGCAAATTGATGTGATGCCTACCATTGCCGGAATGATCCGGCAGCCTTATGTAAACACCACGCTTGGCCGGGATCTTCTTGATCCTGATAAAAAAAACAATTTTGCGTTTATTACCAATACGGCCGGGCAGATCGGCATGGTAACTGATGATTTTTACTTTTTCAAACATCTCGAATTCCCGGAAGAACAATTAGTCCCTGTTCGTTACAGTGCCAGCCGCTTCAGCAAGGCGCAGCAGGACTCTATCCGGCATCAGCTTTCCACGTTCACGACAGCTTTCTTTGAAACGGCCCGCTATTTAATTATGAATAATAAGAGGGATTAGGGAGAGTGTGTACACCGCAATTTGTAATAATCAAAAGAGATACTCCGGACTTCAAACTACAAACCGGAAACTTCGAATTCTATTTTCCTGCAATAATAATAAGCCTTGCTGTTTTCTTCACATCATAGCTGCTGAAGGAATAATCTCCAAACACTTCCTGCACCTGCAGGCCCTGGAAACTGAGCATATCGGTAAAATCACCCAATGAGAACTTGGCTACTTTCTCCGTGAACACTAATGGCTCTTTTAGCGCAGCATCTGTTACAGTGATCTTCTTATAAAAATGTGTTTCATCATCCCAGCGGTGAATGGAGTACAGGGTACCGTCTACCTGTTTTTCCTCCTGGTGCAGCAATCTGTCCTCAGCATAATGCACATTCAGGTAATCGATTACCAGGCGGCCTCCCTTTTTCAGGCTTTGGGCAATGGTGCGGATGGTATCATCATGTTCCCTCCTGGTTTTGAAATAACCAAAACTGGTGAAGAAATTAAAAGCGAGGTCGAAATAATTGGCATAAAAAGGAAGCCGCATATCATGCACAAAAAAATCCAGGTGATCATTCTCAAATTGCCGGGCATACTGAATACTTTCCGGTGAAATGTCGATTCCGGTAACAAAAAAGCCGAGCAAAGCCAGTGTTTTACTGTGCCGGCCCTTACCGCAGGCCACGTCCAGCATTCTGCTTGCCGGCGCCGGTTGCAGGTGGGTGACCAGTTTTTTTATAAAAGCTTCAGCTTCCCGCTCATCCCGGTCAAAATAGAGTTTATGATAGAAGGGAGAATTGAACCAGTCTTTGTACCAGGCCTGTCCGGGCATAAAAAAGTTTCGGCAAATGTAGTACCAACAATCAAGAACTGTTGAATTTGAAAACCGTATTTTTGCAGCCCTTAATCAAAAAAACGAACTGTGGCGTTAATCAAAAGTATATCCGGTATCAGAGGTACGATTGGAGGAAGACCGGGTGATAACCTTACTCCTGTTGATATTGTAAAATTTGCAGCTGCTTACGGAACGATCATAACAGCCGGGAAAACCAAAGCAAGGATCGTTATTGGCCGGGATGGCCGTATCAGCGGCGAAATGGTCCAGCAATTAGTGACAAATACACTCACCGGCCTGGGTATTGATGTCGTTGATCTCGGTCTTTCCACCACACCTACTGTGGAAGTGGCGGTAAAAATGGAAAATGCTGATGGAGGTATTATCTTAACAGCCAGTCATAATCCCAAGGAATGGAATGCACTGAAATTGCTGAATAGTGAAGGCGAATTCATCTCTGCTGAGATCGGTGCACAGGTGCTGGAACTGGCAGCTAATGAAGACTTTTCTTTTGCTGCAGTGGATAAACTGGGAACTGTAACCATCAATAACAGTTATCTCGAAAAACATATTGAAGCGGTAGTAAATTACCCGCTGGTGAATGCGAAAGCAATCGCCAAACAACATTTTAAAGTGGTGGTGGATGCTATTAATTCCACCGGTGCCATTTATGTACCGGCCTTGTTAAGGGCATTGGGTGTAAAGGATATTATTGTACTGAACGGGGAAGTAAACGGAAAATTTGCCCATAACCCCGAACCCCTGCCGGAACATCTTTCACAGCTCAGCAATGAAGTAGTACAGCAAAAAGCTCATCTTGGTATTGCCGTGGATCCGGATGTGGACCGTTTGTGTTTTGTAAACGAGGACGGTTCTTTATTCGGGGAAGAGTTTACACTTGTGGCCGTTGCCGATTATGTATTGAGCAAAAGAAAAGGCAATACGGTCAGCAATATGAGCAGCACCCGGGCACTGAAAGAAATTACCCTGAAACAGGGTGGTGAATATTTCCCTTCAGCAGTAGGGGAGGTGAACGTGGTAAAAAAGATGAAAGAAGTGAATGCCGTGATTGGCGGCGAAGGTAATGGTGGTATTATTGTTCCTGATTTTCATTATGGACGTGATGCACTGATTGGTATTGGTTTGTTTCTAAGTCATCTTGCTGACTGTAAAAAAGGAATGAAATCGCTGCGCAGTAACTATCCTGATTATTTTATTTCCAAGAATAAAATTGAATTGCAAAAAGGGGTTGATATCAGGCCCATTTTTGAAAAGATCAGGGAAAAATATGCAAAGAACCCGATCAATACCGAAGACGGGTTAAAGATCGAGTTTGATAAGGACTGGGTGCACCTGCGTACTTCTAATACGGAACCTATCATCCGCATCTATTCAGAAAGTGATTTTGAAACCAAAGCAGCGAATATCGCTATGCAGCTGATGCGGGATATTAAGGAGTTTGCGTAATTTGTCAGTGACTAATTTTTGTTTTCCGGGCGGGCAACCATGTCCCGGTGAAACCTGATTGGAATGATAAAGAACGAATCATGCGCCAACTGCTATTCTTACCAGTACTTATTTTTTGGGTATCCTGTTCTATCAGCACCGGGTACAATACAAAGCGGTTTTCGTTTTACCGTTTTGATAAACCCAGGTCAATCGCTATCAAAGCCCCGGGCGGGTTCCTGAAAGAACAGGTAAAAGTGGGAGAGTTTGGCAAAGAACAGTTCTATACCTATAAAGATGGTTCCTTATTATACATCGGCCTGAACATGACCTGGCTTTCCGATAACCAGTCGAGGCGAAATGTACCCATTCCCGATAGTGTCCGCAGCCGTTCCGGTATTTATAGGGGACTGGATAAAAAAGGACTGCATTGGAAAGAAATCCATTTCGAAACGTTCATACTGGGCTACAGCTATGTGCCTCCCGGCCGGCTGGAATTATTTGAAGAAGCGGTTAACTCTATCCGTTTCAGGTAGTATCCTTATAATTATGGTACGGGTACCAGGATTTCGCTTCATAGGTGATTACTTATCTTTACTGCTCTTTTAAAACGCAGGACTTTGCTTTTGTGTCTTGGCCTTGTTCCTTACACCTAAACGATTATATGGACCGTATTTATTTTGATAATGCCGCCACCACCGCTCTTGATAAAGAAGTGCTGGATGCCATGCTGCCTTATATGACCACTCATTTTGGCAATCCCTCTTCCATTTATTCCTACGGCAGGGAATCAAGACTGGCTGTTGAAACGGCGCGGAAGACTGTTGCACGAATACTTAATGCACACCCCGGAGAAATATTTTTCACCAGCGGCGGAACGGAAAGTGATAATATGGCCATCAGTACGGCGATACATGATCTCGGCTGCCGGCATATCATTACCTCACCAATCGAACACCATGCTGTTCTGCATGCGGTGGAACATTTTGACCATGATGATGTCATCAGCAGCAGTTTTGTGAAGATTTTACCCGATGGGCATGTGGACCTGTCAGACCTGGAAGACCAGCTTTCTGCCCGGACAGAACGTTGCTTTGTGTCCCTCATGCATGCTAACAATGAAATTGGCAACCTGCTGGATATTTATGCGGCCGGGGAGATCTGTAAAAAATATAACGCTATTTTTCATTCCGATACGGTACAGACCGTCGGGCATTATAAAATTGATCTGCGCAGCAAGCCGGTACATTTTGCAACAGGAGCGGGGCATAAATTTCACGGCCCCAAAGGCGTTGGGATTTTATATATCAATGATAATATCAAAGTAAAACCCATCATCTATGGAGGCGGGCAGGAACGCAATATGCGGGCCGGTACTGAAAACCTCTATGGTATTGTAGGCTTTGCCAAAGCTCTGGAACTTGCCGATGCCACATTAGAGAAAGACAGCGTTTATATTCAATCATTAAAGACCTATATGATTGAACAATTGCAGGCGCAGATCAAAGGCGTGCAGTTTAACGGCGACCACAACGGCAAAAGTTTATATACGGTCTTAAATGCTTCGTTCCCCAAGACAGAAAAATCAGAAATGATCCTCTTCAACCTCGATATGCAGGGCATCTGTGTATCAGGCGGCAGCGCCTGCAGCAGCGGGGCTGATATCGGCAGCCATGTGATCCGGGCTATTAATGCCAATCCCAACCTGGTGCCGGTTCGTTTTTCGTTCTGTAAACATAATACCAAAGAAGAAGTGGACGTGGTGATCAGTAAACTCAAAGAACTGATCTGAATTTTTCCACCACAAAGAACACAGAGAATAAAGGAAATATTCTTTTTGTTCCTGCGGTTGTTAAAATATATTCCCACCTGCAACGGTACCTGTATCCTGCTTGTCAGGATAAAAAATAAGCATGAGATATCTTCTTTTTGCCCTGATCGTAGCTGTATTGCCCGGTTTTCAGTGTGACAAAGACAATGAAGGATTATGTATGACCAACCTGGCTATCATCGAAACACAGGCCCCGGCAACAGGTATAGCCGGGAGTAACCTGCGGATACCACTTCGATGCTCCGGTTCGGATCTTTGTTACAGTTTTTCTCATCTTGATGTGCAGGCCGTTGCTCCGCGTATCTATGAAGTAAGAACCAAAGGATGGTATCCCTGCCAGCCGGCTATCTGCGCACAGGCCATTTTTTATGCCGATACAGCCGTTAATATCACCCCTCCTGCAGCGGGGCAATATATCTTCCGCTTTTATAATGAACAGTTACTATTCAAAGCCGATACCGTTATTATTAATTGACAAACGGCTTTCTTCTCACTATACAGGATCATAGGCATATAGGAGCACATAGCTTAGTGTCCTTTGAGCCTTCGTGTTTCAAAACCTTTAACAAAAATAAATTTGGATGTCTACGAAAAACCCGTAGATTTACGAAAATTTCGTAGAAATGGAAAAGCTTACCCATACTGAAGAAGAAACCATGCAGGCTGTCTGGCGCACCGGTGAAGGCAATGTAAAAGCCTTTATGGAAAACTTAAATGAACCGGCTCCCTATACCACCATTGCTTCTATTGTAAAGAACCTGGAGAAGAAAGGTTATCTCCACAGCCGTCTCGTGGGCAATGCTTATTTATACAAACCCGCCATTACGGAGGAAGAATACAAAAAGAAATTCATGGGTAACGTGGTGAAGGAATACTTTGATAACTCGTACAAAGAACTGGTGAACTTCTTCGTGGAGCAGAAAAAACTCTCCGCCAAAGAGCTCAAAGAAATTTTAACCCTTATCGAAAAAGGAAAATAACCCGGCTCTGTTACCTGATTAACTAATCAACAAGTTAACCAATCAACCAACCACATGCCCTTAATCATCACTTATCTTATCAAACTGTCGGTCTGCCTGTCCGTGGTATTTTTATTTTACCGGTTAGTGCTGCGCAAACTGACCTTCTATAACTGGAACCGTTGGTACCTGCTGGGATATACCCTGCTGTCTTTTTATATTCCTTTCATTAATATCTCCCCGGTATTAGAAAAAAACGAATGGACCAACAGTGAGGTGATCAACTGGGTGCCGGTGATTGGTACTGCAGCCAGCAACCAGCCGGGAATTACAGCCGGCAGTGCGCAACCTGTTAATAGCTGGGATATCATTCTCCTGTTTATCATTGCGGGTGTGCTGTTTATGCTGGTTCGTTTAGTCATCCAGCTCTTATCTTTTCGAAAGATGATGAAAAAAGCTACCCTGGTAAGTAAGCAGGGTTTGAATATCTACCAGGTGAATGACAATATCATTCCTTTTTCTTTTGGTAACTCCATCTTCATCAACCGGGAGCTGCATCCTGCAACAGAATTGCAGGAAATCATCCGCCATGAATTTGTGCATGTAAAACAACAACACAGCCTGGATATTATCTGGGGCGAAATCTTATGCCTGTTCAACTGGTATAATCCCTTTGCTTGGTTGCTGAAAAAAGCAATCCGCCAGAATTTGGAATTCATTGCGGATCACCAGGTGCTGGAGCATGGAGTGGATAAAAAGCAATACCAGTATCTCCTGTTAAAAGTTATCGGTAATAATCATTTTAGTATAGCCAATCAATTCAATTTTTCCTCACTCAAAAAACGTATAGCCATGATGAACAAAATCAAAAGTGCCCGGCGAAACCTGGTAAGATTCCTCTTCCTCTTACCCGTACTCGCCATTGTACTGCTTGCTTTCAGAAACCGGTATTCTACCCATGAAAAACAACCGCTGATCCGTTATGCCGCCATGGTCACTGACCTGGAAACAAAACAGCCTTTGCCCGGGGTAAAAGTGTTGAACATTAATACAGCGCAGGAAGCCACCACGGATGAAAACGGGTATTTCGTCATGGAAATACCGGCAGACAAAATGGTACATGTAAAAATGAGATACAATAAACCCGGGTACAGCGAATTAATGACCAGCGCCTTTTCACTCGAAAGAAAAGACAATACTGAATCATTCAGCATTATGGAAATAGTCAGCATCCGTAAGGGGAATGCAACAGATCCCTGTGTTGGTTGTTCCGGTTCTGTCAGCCTGCGGGAAGAAAAAAACCCTGCTGTAGGTTTTGAAGAAGTGAAAGGATATTATGACCAGCTCCTGTACCAGTTTTTTACCGACACCGTTCCTGAACAACGGCACCCCAACAAAAAGGGATATTATATTGATATCAGGAATAATGATGGTAATTGCCTCGTTGTGATCAAAGACAAAAACCGGAAAGAAGTAAAACGCCTGCTCATGATTGAATGGAATGAGAAAAGCGATTACTATGAAAACCTGTATGGTAAAGTGCCCCCACCGCCTGTTGCATCTCTGCCAACCGAAGGACAATGGGATGAAGCAGCTAACCCGGACGTAAGATCCATTACGGTGAATAATGAAAAAGCCATCGTGGTTTTAAAAACCGGGAAGAAAGAAGAATATAACCTGGCTGATCCCAAACAGAAAAAAGATTTTGAAGACAAGTATGACCTGCCCGAGCCACCGGCACCTCCGTTGGCGCCAACCAACCTGGAAGAGCTGGATGCACCCTTGCCTCCATTGCCACCCAAATCACCAACCGGGGTAAAACATCCCGCTGCTCCACCGGTTCCCCCCAAACCACCCAAAGCGCCAAAACCAGGTTCCACCACGATGATCATTACTGCTGATACGTTGATTTGGACCGGTGATAAAGGATCACTGACCCTGAAAGGAAGCCTGAAGGGAAATGCTTCCCTGCAAACGGGTGCACCTGATTATGTTACTATCAGTGCCGATGCAATTGAACTGAAAAATAATCCGCCGCTGGTAATGATTAATGGTAAGGAAGCGGACCTTAGCAAAGACTTTACAGCCGGTAAGAAAGCAAGAATGAAAGTTATTAGTCTTGATAAAGACGAAGCAGTTAAAAAATATGGCAATAAAGGGGAAAACGGCGCAATCGAAATCAGTACTCTCTCAGAAGCTGCTGCGCCCAAACAACCCGTTCAGCCTTCTTTCCTGTTCAATCCTTATCAATACAAAACAAAGGAGCAAAAAGAGAAAGAAAAACAAGGTGATGGCTGTTGATTATTAGTCGCTGGCCGGCCTGCCGCAGGCAGGTTACGCAGATATACATGGATTTTAAAAGGCACTAGGAACACAAAGTTGTTGGTGCCTTTTTTATTTAATACACTCTGTGCACCGGTGTATCTATTGTGTCTATGTAATAAAAAAACCAGCATGTTTGCTTCTCTCCCCGCTTTCAATTCTCCTTATTCCATTTTTCCAACAAAGCCTCACCACATAGGCACATAGTCTCACATAGCTTCGTGATTCAATGAGCTACACTCCATTTCCCATTCTCTTTGTTCTGTTTTCTAAAGATAATACCAGGGATTTCGCTTGGCCGCCATCACATATTTCCGCACATTCCGGAAAAAGGCCAGCACCATATAGATGATAATAGGAGAGCCCATCGTCAGGATGGACGCATACATAAAATACTGCCGGATCTTGCTGGTAGCAATGCCCAGCCGGTTGCCAATGGCCGTGCAAACGCCAAAAGCATTCCATTCAACAATATCTTTAAAGCGGTTCATAGAGCTAAAGTAGAGAATTTGAACAATCCCGGCAATACCAAGTTATACAGAAGGGTGATTTTCGTACTTTTGCAGCACTTTAAGAAAGACCACAGACGACAGACCATAGTCAACAGGTTATCCTGGGTCGTCTGATGTCCGTTGTCCGTGGTCCGGCTTCAAACCGTAAACTTCAAACTTCAAACTATACTATGGTTTTCGATCTCGACCTCATCAAAAAGCACTACAGTGAAATGCCTGCCAAAGTGGATGCTGCCCGTAAAGCCCTGGGGCGCCCGCTCACTTTAGCAGAAAAAATATTGTACTCCCACCTCTGGACCGGGACCCCCCTCCAGGACTTTGAAAGAGGAAAAGCCTACGTGGATTTTGCCCCTGACAGGGTGGCCATGCAGGATGCCACCGCCCAGATGGCCCTGCTCCAGTTTGATACCACCGGCCGTAAAAAAGTAGCTGTGCCCAGTACTGTGCATTGCGATCACCTGATCGTGGCCAAAACAGAAGGCAAGACCGACCTGACAAAAGCGGTTACCGATAACGAAGAAGTCTATAACTTTCTTTCCTCCATATCTAATAAATACGGCATCGGTTTCTGGAAACCCGGCGCCGGCATCATTCACCAGGTGGTACTGGAAAACTATGCCTTCCCGGGTGGTATGATGATCGGAACCGATTCACACACCGTAAATGCCGGCGGTCTCGGTATGGTGGCCATTGGTGTGGGTGGGGCAGATGCCTGTGATGTGATGGCTGGTCTGAGCTGGGAACTATTAATGCCCAAACTCATCGGCGTTAAACTCACCGGCAAACTCAATGGCTGGACAGCGCCGAAAGATGTGATCTTAAAAGTGGCCGGTATCCTTACCGTAAAAGGGGGTACCAATGCCATTGTTGAATACTTTGGCGAAGGTGCTGAAAGCATGAGCTGCACCGGTAAGGGCACCATCTGTAATATGGGTGCTGAGATCGGCGCCACCACGTCTACGTTTGGTTATGATGAAAGCATGAGCCGTTACCTCAAAGCTACCGGCCGTGCTGAAGTGGCTGCCGAAGCAGATAAAATAAAAGAATACTTAACCGGTGATGCAGAAGCCTATGCCAACCCGGAAAAGTACTTTGACCAGGTTATCGAAATCAACTTAAGTGAACTGGAACCCCATCTGAACGGGCCTTTCACTCCCGACCTTGCCACGCCTATTTCTAAAATGAAAGAAGAAGCGGCCAAAAATGGCTGGCCCACCAAAATTGAAGTAGGGCTCATCGGCTCCTGTACCAACTCTTCCTATGAAGATATCAGCCGTGCAGTCAGTTTAGCCAAACAGGTAAAAGCAAAAGGATTAAAACTGAAATCAGAATTCACTATTACGCCGGGTTCTGAACTTGTTCGTTATACCATTGAAAGAGATGGTTTCTTAAATGTGTTTGGTGAAATTGGCGCCACTGTTTTCGCCAATGCCTGCGGACCCTGTATTGGTATGTGGGACCGCATGGGAGCTGAGAAGCAGGAAAAAAATACCATCGTCCATTCTTTCAACCGCAACTTTGCCAAACGGGCCGATGGCAACCCCAACACCATGGCCTTTGTGGCTTCGCCGGAATTAGTAACGGCCCTTGCCATTGCCGGCGACCTGAACTTTAACCCGCTCACAGATACACTTACCAATGATAAAGGCGAACAGGTAAAACTCGATGCACCCGGTGGTGATGAATTACCGGTTAAAGGGTTTGCTGTGGAAGATGCCGGTTACCAGGCGCCTGCGGAAGACGGCAGCAAAATACAGGTGGATGTGAAATCCGACAGCAAGCGCCTGCAATTACTATATCCTTTTGCTGCCTGGGAAGGCACCGACCTCAAAGGATTAAAACTGCTCATCAAAGCCAAAGGAAAATGTACCACCGATCATATCAGTATGGCCGGTCCCTGGTTAAAGTTCCGCGGTCACCTCGATAATATCAGCAACAACCTGCTTATTGGTGCTACTAATTTCTTCAATGAAAAAACAGACAGCGTCAAAAACCAGCTCACCGGTGAGTATGGCACTGTGCCCAACACACAACGGGCTTACAAAGCCGCTGGTGTGGGAAGTATCGTAGTGGGCGATGAGAACTATGGCGAAGGTTCTTCCCGGGAACATGCGGCCATGGAGCCAAGACACCTCGGTGTAAGGGTGGTACTGGTTAAGTCATTTGCCCGTATCCACGAAACCAATCTCAAAAAGCAGGGTATGCTAGCCATCACTTTTGCCGATAAAGAAGATTACAATAAGATTCTTGAAGATGATAGCATTGATGTGGAAGGCCTGCTCGCCTTTGCCCCCGGCAAGCAACTGCAGCTTGTCCTTAATCATAAAGACGGCAGCAGTGAAACTATTGCCGTCAACCATAGCTACAACCAGCAGCAGATCGAGTGGTTTAAAGCCGGTGGTGCTCTTAACGTTATCAGGGCTGAATTTGCAAAAGGATAAAAGGTAATCCCTCAATTTTTATATTGCCGGTTCCATTACAGGAGCCGGCATTTTTATTTCCGGTCCGGATCATAGACCCCATAAATCCCACTCTTCATCCTCACTGTTTTTCTTTTCTTCAACTGCTGTGACAGAATCCAGCATCTTTTCTATTTCCGCCGTAAACTGAGTATTTCCGCAGCCATCCATATCGCTGCAGGTGCTTTTCACTACTGCTGCAAAATAATGGTCGCCGCATTTGAATATATATTCGTACACAAGGTACTCGATACCTTTTATCTTGCTGTTGTATGATTGCGCTATATACCTGTTCTTCACAGCGACCGGCTGGTAGGATTTAATATTATAGGCTCCGGCTTTTTTGGCTTTAGCAAACCAGGCTTTTGCCACAGTATCAAGTCCGCCTTTACCGGCATCCAGCTTGTACAAGTCTGCTTCTGTAAGATAATCTTTAACGCAGGACCGGAAAGCAATCCCTTTCTTATCCGCATGCGGAACGGGGCGGAAAACACCCACGGGCATGTTATAGCTGATCTGCAGGTTCCGGTCCCGTACATTTTTAAAATACCATTTGAAAAAATTATGGGTAAGCAAAAATCTGTCGTCTTCAGTTACGTAGCAATTAGTGCTGGGTACTGTAAACATAATATGCGCAATGCCCTTACAGCCCAGGTACAGGTAATCTTCACGACCGATACTGAAATTATTATTCTTAAACCGGTACACCGATTTAAGAATGATCAGCTGGTACACCCCTTTTAGTATTTTTCGTTCAGTACTCAGCAATTCGTAACTGTCGGCTGCTCCTTTGTCGGCCACCTGTGCTTTCACCTGTGCCAGCAGGTCATTTTCGCTGATATTGGCAGCCTGCGGGTAAAAATTACTTTCCCCCGTACCAATATTTTTCCCCCGGGTATCCAGGATTTCGAAATAATATTGTGCTGTGGAATCTGTGAGTTTTTTTTGCACGGTCTCCCTGGGAAAATTAAAACTAAGGCCGAAACGGGGCACTTCAATCGTCTTCATCTTGGCGTTTTGTGCCCCGGCTGTACCAGCGCCAAGCAGCAACAATATTATGACAGGTGCAGCCCAGTTATGCATATTCATCATTTTTACAGTTTATAATACGTAAAAATAAAGTTGTGTCCATTGCCTGCAATGCCCTGTAGCGGGTATATTAAAAGCAAGCGGGGAGAAAAAAAGAGCTGAATTTGCGAAAGAATAATTTTTAAATCATAAGCTATATCAGAGCCCTGCTAACCGGCAGGGCTCTGATATTAATAGACGGGATTTTGTCATTCCTGGGAACAGCATTATCAGCAAATACATATCCTGCTGCAAATTTTCTTATTCCCGGTGTATTCAACTTTTCATTCGGAGCAATGTGAATTGTATATTTATAAAATAAACTCAGGTTGCACAATATGCCTTATCCTGTTTTGTATTTAAAATGCTGATTACTTCAAAAACTGATATAGAGAGACTCTGGAAACAGCAAAACTTCAAGCCCAATAATAATCAGCGGGAGGCTATTTTGCATGTGGATGGACCTTTATTTCTTACGGCCGGACCGGGTTCAGGTAAAACAAGGGTTTTGTTGTGGCGTACGCTGAACCTGCTGGTTTTTCATAATGTAAAACCGGAAGAAATTTTCCTTAGCACTTTTACGGAGAAAGCGGCCTTGCAATTAAAGGAAGGATTACAAATATTGCTTTCTTCTGTTAAAAATGAAACCAACCGTTCCTTTGATTTATCAAAAATGTTTTTGGGGACAGTTCATTCAAACTGCCAGCGTATTTTACTGGAACGGGATTTTTCAAAGGAAAGGGTAAGAAGGCAACCTCCCGTTTTAAGGGATGAACTGGCCCAATATTTAAAAATCTATAATAAAAGGTACTGGAAAGAGATAGTGGAATCTGCGGAATTTGCGGATGAAGAAGATGCGCAGCGGAGTATCAATCAATACCTGGAAGGGAAAAACATAGCCTCACGGCACAGTGCTGTGCAAAATGTGATCAAAGTATTCAATCGTTTCTCCGAGGAAAATATTGATGCGGCAAAAGTGCAGACAAAAGACCCCCTGCTGAAGCAACTGCTGAAAATGTACCGGCACTACCGGCAATCATTAATTATCTCTCCTGAATTGCAGGAAGTGGATTTTTCGTTATTGCAACAAGCCGCTTACAATGCCTTGCTGGAATACCCCGGGAGCTCCGGTGTTTTCAGTCATGTAATAATTGATGAATACCAGGACACCAATCCCATCCAGGAAAAGATATTCTTTCAATTAGCGGCAGGTAAAAAAAATATCTGTGTTGTGGGAGACGATGACCAGGCGCTTTACCGGTTTCGTGGTGCTACCGTAGAAAACCTGGTAGAGTTTCCTCAGCGTTGCAAAGACTATTTAAAGTCTTCACCCAGGCGATATGATTTAGATATTAACTACCGCAGCCGCAAGCATATCGTGGATATTTACAAACATTTTATTGATAAGTGTGACTGGAAAAAGGAAGGTGGAAAAGGTTATTACCGGGTGGCCGATAAAGTTATCAAAGCTAATAGCAGGGATGCGCTGCTTTCGGTAATTGTATCTGAAAAAGATAAAGCCCCCAATGTTTACAAAGAAATCGCCGCTTATGTAAAGAAACTGAAGGCAGAAGGAAAAGTGCAGGATTATAACCAGGTGGCTTTTTTATTCCCGGCGATGAAGAACAGTGCAAGGGTAACCGGGTTCCTCGAAGCATTTGAAAGTTTAGGTGTCCCGGTATATGCACCAAGAGCCGGACGTTTTCTGGAGGTGAATGAATCAAAAGCCATCTGGGGCTTACTGCTGAAAATTTTCGGAAGGCCAAAATATGATGAAATGAGTTTTGGCCTGCAGGATTTTAATCGCTGGATAAAAGATTGCATTGAATATGCAGACCAGTTAATTGAATCTGATTCTTTATTGAAAGAATATATCAATGACAGGAAGCAGGAAATTGAAACAGTTGTTGGCGACTATGAAATATTATTAAAGCTCGCCAGCCGGCGGAAGTGGGATGTGAAAACTCCTGCCTTACCGGCTATGATTGACGAAATGGCAAAAAACCCTTCTATCTCATTACGGGCTAAGAAAAACCTTAATAATCATTTCTTTCGGAAATCATTGCAAATAAAGCAAAAAGAAAAGAAACCGTTTTCCTTAGAGTATGTATTGCGCAGGGTAACGGCGCTGGACTGGAGTATTCTTGATTTGTTCTATCAACTCAATGGCTTTCGTTATTTCAGGGATATGTATCGTCTTGCAGAAACCGGGTTGGATGAAGGCCCTGTTTGCAACCTGGGACTCATCACCCAATACCTTTCCCGCTTCATGGAAGAGTATGTTGCCATTCTAACCGCCCCGCTTTTATATGAAGATAAGTTTGTACGTATTTTCTTCGCTTCTTATACCTATGCACTATTCCGCCTGGGCGAATCAGAGTATGAAAATGCCGAAGATCCTTTTCCCAAAGGAAGGGTTCCTTTTCTCACGATTCACCAGTCAAAAGGCCTGGAATTCCCGGTAGTGGTGATGGGCGGCTTGTTCCGAAAAGACCGGGAAGCTTCCAAAGTGGAAGAGATTATCCGGCACATTAGCAAAAAAGAAGGCGAACCGCTTGATCGCATCAGTGAGTTTGATAATATGCGGATGTTTTATGTTGGGCTTTCCCGTGCAAAAAATTTATTGGTATTGCCGAGATACAAAGGACCCGCAGCTGCGCATGATGCTTTCCGGGAGTTGTTTGCAGATACAAAATTCACCACTATACAGGAAACAAATTGGTCAGCAATACCTGAAGCAGTTCTTGACCAGGAAGACCTGGGCAAGAACTATTCTTATACCGGTGACTATCTCAATTACCGGAAATGCCCGCGGCAATACATGGTATTCCGCAAATACGGTTTTGTGCCTTCCCGTTCACAAACCATGTTCTTTGGAAATTTGGTACACAAGACGATTGAAGACCTGCACCAGCTGCTGATTAATGAACGAAAAAAAACCACTGTATGATGACGCCACAAAAAATAGAAGAGCGCATACGGGAAATTTTTGACGAGAACTATGAACTGCTGCGGCTGGAAGGCGGGCATGCTCTCACAGAAGACATCCGCAATTATGCATTAAACCAGGTTATTTTTTATTACAAAAAGATGCGGGAAGTGGCAGAGAAAGTAACGGAAACGGAAGTGAAACTCAGCCTGCCCGGGCAGCGTACCCCGAAAGGACGCCGCTTCAGCATCGAGGGGGTTGTTGATATAGTAAGGGAGGAAGAGGAAGTATGGATGTATGATATTAAAACCCACGACCTCGATTTTGTACTGGCGAATAAGGAGCTTTACGAAAAGCAACTGAACATATATGGGTATATCTGGGGTCAGTTGCGGCAAAACCAATTAGATCATACCGCAGTTATCTCTACTGCTTTCCCTATTGCCCTGCGGAGGGCCTGGCAGGAAAATGATTTTGCCAAAGCGATGTATGAAATGGAGAAATGGAATCCCCTGGTGGAAATTGAAAGCGACCCGAAAAATGTAACAGCAACTATCAGCGATTTTGCGGCCATTGTGGATGATATTGAAGAAAATAAATTTGAACCGGCAGCATTAGAGACCCTGCAGGCAGAATGGGGAAGCAGCGGAACCAAATTTGCCACCCGGGTCTGCCGTAACTGCGATGCCCGTTTTAGCTGCGAAAGCTACCGCCGGTATGTACTGGGTACGGGTGAAAAGGGGAAAGCCAGTTTTAAAAAATATATTGAAGATATTGCACCCGAAAGCGACCAGGAAGAATGGCTGGGTGCAAGCTTAACACAAACTGATTTTGATAACCTGTAAGGGGAATAAAAGCTAAAATATGGCGATTGAGAAATTAAGGCCGGTAACGGAGTTGGATGAGCAGCGCATAAAACAACTGAAGCAGATAATTCCGGAAGCCTTTGCAGACCAAAGGATAAACTGGGAAACGCTGAAAGAGGCATTGGGCAACTTTACCGAAGAAGAAAATGCAGACGCTGAACATTTTGGTTTGTTCTGGCCGGGCAAACGGGACGCAAGAAAACTGGCCGGCACACCCAGCCGCGGTACATTGGTGCCGGTTCCTGGTGAGGGACTGAATGAAGATATAACCCGGAATATTTTTATTGAAGGCGAAAACCTGGAAGTACTAAAATTGTTACAAAAGAGCTATGCCGGAAGAATAAAGCTGATCTATATTGATCCTCCTTATAATACAGGAAATGACTTTGTATATGACGACAATTTTACTGAAACCATTGAAGAGTACCTGAAACGTACCGGACAGATCGATGAAGAAGGAAGAAAGCTCATAACCAATACAAAAGCTGATGGCCGCTTCCACAGTAAATGGCTGAGCATGATGTTTCCGCGGTTGCGATTAGCAAGAAACTTGTTAAGCGATGATGGATTTATGTTTATAAGTATAGATGAAAACGAAGTGGCTAATCTGAAACAATTAATGAATGAGATATTCGGGGAAGAAAATTTCATTTCATCGGTTTCCAATATTAATAACCCCAAAGGGAGGTCAGATGACAAGTATGTTGCCACTGCGCATGAATATCTCCTGATTTATAAAAAAGATAACGGGATATTGTCAGGATTTGACCCGGAGGAAAAAGTAATCAGGCGTTACAATAAAATCAACGGGGATAAAAGATACCGGGAAATAGATTTAAGGAAAACAGGTGAAGGTGACAGGAAAGAGGATCGCCCGAATATGTTTTATTTCTTTTATTATGATGAGAAAACCAAAGCATTTTTCCCTTCTTATGACGAAATAAAGGATAAGAAATATATTAAAATAACCCCGACCAGGCAGGATGGTAGTTTGGGCAGATGGCGGTGGGGATTTGATACAGCAAAAAATAATATTGAAAGGATATACCCGAAATTCATGGAGGTCAGAAAGAAATGGACTGTTGTGGAAATGGATTATTTAACGGATGATGAGGTGGTGAAACCAACAAGTGCCTGGACGTTTAAAGACGTAAATTCTGAAAGAGGCACTGAACAGTTTATAGAGTTGGGGTTTGATAAAGAGATATTCCCCAAACCCAAGCCCCTGGGTTTAATAAAAAGGGTATTAAAAATTTCAACAAAACCTCTTGAAGAGAATATTGTACTGGATTTCTTTGCCGGTTCCGGGAGCTTAGCCCATGCAGTAATGGAATTTAATAAGGAAGTGGATGGAAATATCAGGCATATTTCTGTTCAACTGCCTGAAATTATTTCGGAAGAGGATTATGCATACAGGAAAGGCTATAGAAATATTGCCCAAATTTCCAAAGACAGGATCCGAAAAGCGGCTAAAAAGATTATGCCTCCGCAACCGGGTTTTAAAACTTTTGCCCTGCGTAAATCAAACTATAAACTCTGGCAAAATATAGAGGGTGCAGATGTTAAAAAATTGGAGCTGGCTTTTGAGAAATTCGAAAGCCCCCTTATTGATAACTGGAAGGAAGACGACCTGCTAACAGAAGTGGTGCTGATTGAAGGATTTCCCCTCGATTGTACAATTAAAAAAGAAGAGGTGTACAGGAAAAACAAAGTACTGGCAGTGACCAGCGATTTTCATGAGCATCGCTTGCTGATTTGTTTGGATAAGAAAGTGAGCGCAGAGACCATCAAAGCCCTGCAACTTAATGACGATGATATTTTTATTTGCCTGGATAATGCGATTACAGATGAACAGAAAATCACACTGAGCGATAAGGGACTGATAAAAACAATTTAGCGTTTACAGCTGGCAGCGAATGAATCCGGTTCTATACCTGCAACTGATACTGGCTGCCGGGTTAAAGAAAGATGAGCAAACTCCCAGGGATTTTGGTCGTCGCAGCCTTTATCGTACGCAGGCCTTTTATACGGCCAGGCACATCTCAATAGCAGGCATCCTGGCAAAAGCTGCAAGAATTACTGCAAAATGATTTAACAAACGATGAGTAAAAAAATAAAATTAAAATTCGAGCCCAACCAGGAATACCAGCTCAAAGCGGTGGATAGTATTGCAGGTTTGTTCAAAGGTCTCCCGCCGATGGAAGTGGGTTTCCAGATGGGTGATGATATTGTCGCCAACCTTCCCCGGTACCATGATTTGCAGGAAGAGTGGTTGCTTGCCAACCTGCAGCAGGTACAGGATGATTGCAATGCATGGGCTGCCTCCATTGATTCATCCACGCAAATTCCCAAAACGCTGTACGAACTGGAGTATGACCAGGGCCCGTTGATTGAAGGTATTGGTGAAGAATTTGAAAGCCATCGCTACCCGTCGTTTACTGTTGAAATGGAAACCGGTACAGGTAAAACTTATGTGTACCTGCGGGCTATGCAGGAATTGAGAAAGCAATATGGCTTCAGGAAATTCATTGTTGTTGTACCCAGTATTGCCATTTACGAAGGAGTGATCAAAAGTTTTGCCATCACCCGAGAGCATTTTAAAATGTTATATGGTAACGAAACAATAGGGTTGACACAATACGACAGCCAGCAGATCAGTAAACTGAGAAACTTTGCCACGTCCAGCTTTACGGAAATTATGGTGATGACGGTGGATTCTTTTAACCGGAAAGCAAATAATATTTATAAGGCCACAGAAAAACTTCCCGGGGAGAGAAAACCCTATCAGTTTATACAGGAAACAAAACCGGTACTGATACTGGATGAGTCGCAAAATTATCTTACAGCAAATGCAAAGGCGGCTTTGAGAACGATGAGACCGTTATTCGCATTGAAATTCAGCGCCACACCAAAAGAAAAATCAAACCCCATTTTTCGTTTGGGGCCTGTTGATTCATTAAAGCTGAATTTAGTGAAGAAGATTCAGGTATGGGGTGTAAAAGAAGATTACAATGTAAATGACCCGCTAATGAGCCTGACATTATTGGATATCAGGGCCGGGTCGCATGGATGGGCTGCTAAATTCATGACGTTGGTAAATGAGAAGGGGAAATTGACAGAAAAAGTAATTGAGCTGAAGACAAATGAAAATTTATTTGATAAAACGAAAAATGAGCTGCACCGGAATGTTATAATAGAAAGTATAAACAAGAAAGAAGGAACGGTCTTGTTTAAGAATGGTGACGAAATGAAGCTTAAAGGAGATGAGGCTGGCATGAGTGTGTCGAAACGGGAAATCTTCAGGGTACAGATTGAGAATACCATCCGGGAACATTTTTCCCGCCAGAAAGAATTAAGAAAAATGGGGGTGAAAGTCTTGTCGCTGTTTTTTATTGACCGGGTGGCTCATTATACCGGTGAAGAAGGAGTAATTAAGAAACTGTTTGATGAGATATTTGAAAAACTTAAACTGCAGGATACATATTTTAAGAAGCTGAAGGCAGAGGAAGTGAGGCAGGGCTATTTTGCCAAAAAGAAAACGAAAACGGCGGAAGAATTTATTGATACACCGGTTGACGAAACCAAAAAGACAAATGAACAAAAAGAGCAGGAAAAAGCAGCGTATGAATTGATCATGAGAGACAAAGAAAAGCTGCTGAATTTCGATGAGAAAGTAAGCTTTATTTTTGCTCACTCTGCCTTGCGGGAGGGTTGGGATAATCCAAATGTTTTTCAAATTTGTACGTTAAATACCGTTACATCGGAAACAAGAAAGCGGCAGGAAATTGGCCGTGGCCTGCGGATATGTGTGAACCAGGAAGGGCAGCGGGTAATGGATGAGGGGGTGAATATTTTAACAGTGATTCCGAATGAGAGTTATCGTTCCTATGCTGAAAACCTTCAACGGGAATACCGGGAGGATGGCGATCTTGATTATCCGCCGCCCAGTAATGCTTCAAGAACAGATGCCAGGAGGAACAATAAGATTTTTAAATTAAAAGAGTTTAAAAATTTTTGGGAAACGGTATGCAGAAATACTTTCTATACCATCCGTCTTAACACAGAACGATTAGTGGAAGACTGTATCAGTAAATTCAATAATCACCAGTTCCAGTTTCCGGAACCAAGAATTGTTATTACAAAAGGAGAATTCATTATTGCCACTTACGACATTAAACTGGTGGAGGTGAAAGTGGGTTTTGCCACCGTGTCGGTAGAAATAAAAGATACAGCCGGTGGTCATGTATGTGTAACCAACCGTTTCAAGAAAGGTGCAGATTTATCTTTACTTGCACGGGATGAGCGATTAAAAGGGTTTAAAATTGTTGAAATTTCGGGAGTGGGCCAGGATCCTGAAGTAAAATTTGGAAATAGCCAGGTGCTGCGGCCTTTTGAACCTATACAGTTCCAGGTGGAAAAAAGCACGGAGTCAGAAGCGAAGATGGTTCAGGAGCAACAGACTGTTTACCCCGTGTTTAATTTAATTGACCGGGTAAGCAGGGAATTGGGTATTACCCGATCAACGATACTGAGAATTTTCAAAGGCATCGGAATAAAAAAGAAGGAAGCGATATTTAAAAATCCTGAAGGGTTCTCGGCTGTATTTATTGATGTTATAAAAGAGAATCTTGCAAATCAGGTAGCTGAAACGATTGAATATTCTTTATCTGGTGAAATCGGGGGGGTGGATATTGAGGAAGCCTTTCCTGAAAACAAAAAATATGTGCAGAAAGAATTGATTGACGGAAGCGGTAATTCATTGTATGACCAGATACAGGTTGATTCGGAAGTGGAAAAGCGGTTCATTCAGTTTAAAGTACAGGAAAGAGATTTGAAAGGGAATATCATTTGTTATTTTAAATTTCCGAATACATTTAAAGTAAACATCCCTAAAATCATCGGTAATTATAATCCTGATTGGGGCATTATTTACCTGGATGAAAAGGGGAAAACGGCTTTGAAGCTCGTAAGAGAAACAAAAGGTAATACGGATACAGGTAAACTTCGTTTTACAAATGAAGGCAGAAAGATCGATTGTGCTGTGAAACATTTTAAGGCCATTGGAATTGATTACAGAACGGTAGATGATAAGATTGAGAATTGGTGGCTACCTGATGTGAATAGATAGCGGTTTGTTCATTTTTTCTGTTGCCAGGGTCATTGCAACGGTTTCAGCAGTTTTAAGTCATTGGCCTCTCATTGCGCTCTTACCCTTATATTTATGACCAATTTTATCTTTATGAACCGGTCATTTTTTCTGTTGCTCATCGTTTTAATAGTAAATATAGTTCCGCTTCCGGCTGCCGGGCAGCAGGATAAAGCCGAATCTGCTATCAGCGGAATCATGCAACAGCAGCAGGTGATGGGTTTATCCGTGGCTGTGGTCAAAAACGGAAAGATCAGCTATACGCATTCCTTCGGGCTCAAGAATGCTGAAACCAATGCACCATTAACAGATGATTGCATTTTCCGCATTGCGTCTATCTCCAAATCTTTTTCTGCCACTTCCATCATGCAACTGGTGGAGAAAAAGAAAGTAGCACTGGAGGAGGATGTAAGCAAACTGGTAGGGTTTAAAATCCGCAATCCCAAATTTCCTGAAACAGTTATCACACTCCGCATGATCCTGTCGCACCGTTCTTCCATTAATGACAAGGAAGGTTATTTTACACTGGATGCCATTAACCCGGATAAAAATCCCAACTGGGCTAACTGTTATAACGACTATGAGCCCGGCACCGGCTACCAGTATTGCAACCTGAATTATAATATGACAGGTACTATCATTGAGAAAATATCCGGTGAACGCTTCGACCAGTATGTAAAAAAACACATCCTTGATCCCCTCGGCCTTTATGGGGGATATTGTGTGGATTCGCTGGATGCATCCCGCTTTGCCACGATTTACGAGTACAATGATTCGCTGAAACAACTGGTGGCTTCACCCGGAGCATATGCGCCCCGCAGCCAGGAGATCGCCAGCTATGTGATGGGCTACAGCACGCCCATCTTTTCCCCAACCGGCGGCATGAAGATATCCGCCACCGGTTTAGCGAAGTATATGATCATGCATATGAACAAGGGCAGGTCCAATAGCAAACGGATCATCAGAAAAAAAAGTGCTGTCATCATGCAAACCCCCTTATCCGAAAAAGAGGGCTATGGCCTGGCCATCTCCACTGCCACCAAACTCATCTCCGGTAAGACCCTGAAGGGGCATACCGGTTCAGCTTACGGTTTGTACAGTGCGATGTTCTTCGATCCGAAAGAGAAATATGGCATCGTGGTTATCACCAACGGCTGCCTTCCCGGTTATACCGATGGGTATAATACCGTAATCAGGAAAACAGTGAATGTGCTGTATGAAGAGTTGATTGCAAAATAAGGGGGCAGAAAATATATGCTTGCCGGCCGGTTACTTTTGGGGACAATGCCAAAAAATAAATAAAGAAGACTAAAGCTTTTCCAGATCTTGTAAAAGCGAGCCTTTTTCCGCATTGCGATATACCGTTTCATATCAGTTCCTTTTCTTTGCAGGCTTATAAAACATCGGACAATTATGGCAGCACTCAGTAAATCAATGCGGGTATGGCACCGGTACCTGGGGTTTTTCCTGGCGGGTATAATGGCCGTCTATGCTATCAGTGGCATTGTATTGATTTTCCGGAACACAGATTTTCTGAAACAGGAAAAGACCATTACGAAAACGGTGAAGCCCGGCTTGTCCCCCGAAGAAATTGGTAAAGAAACCCGGATGAAGGAGCTGAAGATAGAATCGGAGAGTGGTGACCTGCAATTATTCAAACAGGGCAGCTATAACAAAAGAACCGGTGAGTTAATGTATAAGGTAAAATCATTACCCCTGGTGCTGGACAAGCTCACCAAATTGCACAAAGCCAACTCGGATCAGCCCCTGTTCTACCTGAATGTATTTTTTGGCCTGTCTTTATTATTCTTCGTGATTTCATCCTTCTGGATGTTCCTGCCTAAAACAACAATCTTTAAAAGGGGAATTTACTTTGCACTTGCCGGCTTGCTGCTGACCCTGCTGCTTTTGTTTATTTAAGCATAGTGTGAAAAAGGCTCTACCGCAGTACATGTTATCCAGCTGCCTTCTTCCCTTTCTTCCTGCAACTGTCCGGCATCCCAGCCACAATAGCCGATAAACAATTTGATATCTGCTTCGGTAATGGTTTGCCGGTTAATAGCAGCAACAGCCTGCTGTATATTACCGCCGAGAAAAATGCCCTCTGCGATCTTCCTGCCATCTTCAATAATATCCGGTCTCCGGTGCAGCATAAAAATACTATCGGTCGCCACCGGCCCTCCGGTATACAGGGGGAATGGCAGGGATTTCTTAAACTCTTCCAGTTCATTCAGCTTTCGGGGAAACGGTTTGTTAATGATAAAGCCCGTGCTTCCTTTTTCATTGTCTTCGATAATAAAGAGCAGGGCTTCTTCAAAATCAGTACCGTTTAAGGCAGGACTGCTGAGAAGAAATTGGCCGGTATAATTGATCATGCTGGTTCAGTTGAACACAAATTTACTAAGCGGCAACCGGCTTTTTTATTTACATTCATCAAAACAACGCTATGTTCAGGATCATTGCAACACTACTGGGGTTTGCTTTTGTACAGAACCTTTCAGCCCAGGACCCCACTTTTGCCCGTTACATAAAAGTAACAGCAGCCGACAGCCAGCTCACGATAAAAGAAAACGCAAAAAGCCAGTTGCTCAGGGAAATAACCGTAAAGAAAAAGCAAACAGCGGGCAGCAGGCTCCGGCTGGTATTAAGGGGAACTGGTAAGGAAGGTGGTAACATTACGGGCCGCTGGTTAGCCGCCCGGCAGAGCAAGGATCTGTACATCATAGATCTTTCAGCTGCAATCAGTAAGTATATTGGTGAAACGGAAAAGAACCTGGCATTGCTCTTTGATAAAGCAGAAGCTATGAACTGCATTTTATTATTTGATGAAGCCGATGCACTCTTTGAACCACAGGCGGAAAATAAGGAAGGTGCCGGGCAGCAAACAACTATTACTTATCTCCTGGAACGGATGAATAAATACAAAGGCAGCATCCTGGTCGCTTGCAGGGAGGCTGATTGCTTAGCCATCTTCGGCAAGTATAAGTTCACAGGGATATCACTGTGAACTCTTATAGTAAAGAGTAAACATTTACCGCTCAGGGTTCATGTTCCAGGTCAATAATCCAGCCACTGTTATCATCCACTTCGAAAAGTACAACAATAGAAATATGGTTCCAGGGTTTTGCTCCGATCCGCTGCGGCAGTGTTTTAAAATAGTCCTCATTCGCAACACCTGTGCAGCCTGAATTGCATTGCCATACTTCTCTACCTGCCAGTTGTATACCACCGATGGTTTTCCAATAACCCCTGTCAACAGTAAGCCGCTGAACAGGATGACCGGGGTCTTTTACAATAAAGAAAGCATCATCCGGCCGCAAAGCAATAGTAGCCCCATGGCCGATCGCATCTTTTAATTCCACCCGTGGAAACCAATCCGTATCAAAAAAAGAAGAAGGTCCTGCATAACTGGTTGTTTTTGTTTTTTCGAGCCGTACTGTTTTGCGCAACAGCCATTGACCGGCATACTGGTTACTGTATTTTTTATTGGAGAAAATATGAACTGTCAATTCGCCTTCCCCTTCATTGAATACACTCATCGGGACAACCAATGAATCATTACGTTGCTCCATACGAATGCGTTGTTCAGCGCCATTCGTCTTCCAGACAGCAAAGGCTGAATCTGCTTGTGTGCCTTTCAGATAGGGTTGGGTAAGTTGTACCGACAAGACCGGGGTGCGGGTGGGAGAATTGTCCGCTTTGTCTTTCCTGCAACCAGCGCCGGATAAAATAAGGATTACAGCCAGCAGGTACAATATTTTCTTCTTCATAAATTGATAAGGTTTAAAGGAATCACGAAGTAAAAATAAAGAAGGACGGGACCCTGTTTTCCTGTTCCGGTTGTATTGTTATTTCAGGTGACTGATTGAGGTATTGGCAGGTTGAATTGAAACAGACCAGTTTGCAGGTTTTGTAATAGCCGGTATTTTTGTTTGAATACTCTTTGATCTTCCTGCGTAAGAAAGTGAAAGGAATAATTGTTATTTTTAGCCTTCAAGCCTGCTATAAATCAAACACTGTTATGAGAAACTTTTTGACTTTATTTGTTTTGTTATTATCAATGCCTGTCTTTGCACAGACGATTTGCGGCACAGCCGGCGAAGGAGGTGTTGTGACACTGACAGCACCTGCCGGAAATGTGTTTACCAGTATTGAATTTGCAAGTTATGGTACGCCTAATGGCAGTTGCGGCAGTTTTACACTGGGGGGCTGTCATGCAACCAATAGCTCCACAATTTGCGCTACAGCACTGGTTGGTCATAATTCAGCCAGTATTAATGCAACAAATGCAGTCTTTGGCGATCCCTGTTCCGGAACTGTAAAAAGACTATACATACAAGCAAGATATTCGTCCACTTTGCCTGTGCGCCTTGTTTCTTTTACCGTTAAAAAAAACGGGCAGGGAAATGCACAATTAAACTGGACAGCTGATGAAATCAATACCTCCATTTTTTCTATCGAAAAAAGTACAGACGGGCAATCTTACCAGCCGGCTGGTAGTATAAATGCTGTTGGGAATGGCAGAAACAGCTACCAGTTTACTGATACTACATCCCGGTTTTCTGCCACATTATTTTACAGGCTAAAGACAGCAGACCAGGATGGTCAATTTCAATACAGTAATGTGGTAAGTTTTAAAACGCAGGCAAATGCTGTTTTGCTCTCACTGTTTCCAAATCCTGCCGGTAACCTGTTGACCCTGACATCATCTAAAAGGCAAATGGCTTTTATTAGCAATGTAAACGGTCAGCTGGTGCAGGAACTTATGCTGATAAATGGAAGCCAGACCCTGAATATTGAAAACTGGAGAGCGGGCATCTATTTTATCCGCACCAATGAAACAACACTAAAGTTTATTAAAAACTGATTCATCTCTTATTCCCGGGTTAGTTCATCCAGTAAGCGGCGGACCTTCTGGCTGTTCCAGTCAGCTGCCCCGGTTTCTTTCATGACTATCTTCCCCGTTTTGGAAATAACAAACGTAGTGGGCAAAGCAGAAGATTGCAATATAGCCGGCGCTGCAGTTGTTTCAATATAAACAGGAAAGGAATAGTGTTTTCGTGACAGGAACTGCTGTAAGGTTCCGGCTTTTTCATTGCTGACAAAATAAAAATCAACTTTGTTGCCGTAGTCAGAATATAATTTTTGCAGGGAAGGCATTTCGGCCTGGCAGGGCGGGCACCAGGTGGCCCAGAAATTCAGCACAATTACATTGCCCGATGAAGCCGAAAAATCGACGGGCTTTGAGTTCAGGTTTTGCAGAACCCAGGCGTAATCAGTGAGTGTTTCCTGGTTTTCTTTCTTAATGGCTCCGGGGGATGAGGCTATCAGCCGCTGAACAAAAACCTGTATGGGTAAGCGGGTTTGCGGGATCAGTAATACAGCGATAAGAAGTACGAAAAAAATATTACTCCAGTGTTTTTTAAAGAATTGCATAGCAGTCCGGTAAACGCATTATTAAAAAGCGAACTTACAATTATAATGGCTATCCGTACAGGATCATCCGCTGCTTTTCCTGTTTTTCTTATTTTCAGCTTCTAATTTTATGGTATGCAGAAAGTATTTATTATTGGCGGCACTACGTTTGATCATATTGTGCAGTTGCCGCAGTTGCCACAGCCGGTTCCGCAAACAATTCACCAGGCTGCATTTCACGAGGGTACCGGCTCAACGGGTTCTGGTAAAGCGCTGAACCTGCATAAGCTGGGTGTACCACTTGATCTTTACAGTGTGCTCGGTAAGGATAGTTATGGTGCTTATATCGAAAAAGACCTGAAAGCAGCTGGCATACCTGCTTTTTATGATTATGATCCTGCAGGAACAGAACGGCATATTAATATCATGGATGCCACAGGCAACAGGATATCTGTTTTCATTACTCAGTCTTCTGAACAAATTAATTACTCGGTCCGGCAAATACAAACCGCATTAGCATCAGCAGACATTATTGTACTCAATATTATTTCTTATTGCCGTGGCCTGGTACCCATGGTAACAGAAGCCGGCAAGCCGGTGTGGACCGACCTTCACGATTACGATGGCCGGAGTCCTTACCATAACGACTTTATCAATGCCGCACAATATATTCACCTGAGCTCCGACAATCTTCCGGATTACAGGACGGTGATGCAGCAGTTTATCGATGCCGGGAAAAAATTAGTCGTATGTACCCATGGCAAAGCGGGGGCCACTGCATTAACACCCGGTGGCGAATGGATTGAACAAGCTGCAATTCTGCATTACCCGCAGGTGGATGCTAACGGGGCCGGCGATGCCTTCTTCTCCGGCTTTCTTTTTGGGTGGATGCAGGATAAACCTGTAAAGACCTGTATGCAGTTGGGGGCTGTTTGCGCTGCTCTTTGTGCCGGCTCAGCGCAACTGGCAGCAGAAAACTTATCGGAGAGTTTGCTGAAGCGGGAATGGCAACGCAATTTCTGAACTCCGAAATCACTTAGCTTTACCGGATGAAGCGAAACTATATTGTTTTTTCTCTGCTGTTGCTGCTCAGTAATGTGCTGATGGCACAGCCGTCAGCCAGTTCCGATAGCAGCTATCTTATTACATTGAACCAGCAGATAGATGATCTTGTAGTGAGGAGGGATACAAACAGCCTTGATAAATTATACGCTGTTGATTTTGTGTTCAGTCATGGCTCCGGCAGGATCGAAGGCAAGCAAGGATGGTTCAAATCAGTAGCAAAGGGAAATTTTATTGCCCGCAACCACGATTCCGTAACAGTAGAACTGCATCCTGCACTGGCGGTAGTGAGAGGTAAGCTTGCTGTGCAGAAAAAGAACGGGGATAAGACAGACCGTTATCACCTAAAATACGTACGGGTCTTTGCGTACCGGGAAAAGCAATGGCAATTGCTTTCGCATATTACCACTTTTGAATACCACGAGCCTTCCTGAATTACGCCTGCCGGCTTAGCCGGCAAAAAAGAATACATTATCAGTTCATGCAATCACCCCGGCACCGCTACTTTATTCTGAACAAGCCGTATAATATGGTCTCACAATTTGTGAGCAGCCATGATGTGACCTTGCTGGGTGATATTAACTTCATGTTTCCGGAAGGCACCCATGCTATCGGCCGGCTGGATAATCATTCCGAAGGCTTGTTATTACTTACCACCAATAAAAAAATTACCCGGCTTCTTTTCCAGGGCAGTCAGCCGCATAAAAGGACCTACCTCGTATTAGTAAAAAACAAAGTATCGGATGAAAACCTTGAACTGTTAAGAACAGGTGTCAGTATCTGTGTCAGGGGAGGGGAGCAATATCTTTCAACA
This sequence comes from Chitinophagaceae bacterium UBA4411, assembly GCA_002400415.1. Classification (GTDB taxonomy): domain Bacteria; phylum Bacteroidota; class Bacteroidia; order Chitinophagales; family Chitinophagaceae; genus CADEDV01. The sequence continues at coordinate 435,791 of DGQP01000002.1, read as the reverse complement.
CCCTGTGATGTGGAAATACTAACCGACCCCGGGCTTCATTTTCCCCCGCCATACGTATTGGCAGGCCATGTTGAATATACCTGGCTGCGCATCACACTTACCGAAGGAAAATTTCACCAGGTAAGGAAGATGGTGGCCGCCATCCGGCACAAATGCAGGCGGCTGGTCCGTGTCAGTATTGAAGATCTTTCACTGGGTGATCTGCAACCCGGCTGCGTGAAAGAAATACCCGAGCAGGAATTCTTTACCCTGCTGAAGCTGGAGAAATAACTCCAATTCTGCCTGTCATTTCTTATATTAGGAGATATATCTTTTAACATGCAATTCAAAAGATCAATCCTGCTTTTCTGCAGTGTAATGGCTGTTCAGCTATCAATAGTGGCACAACCTGTAAAAAGAACACTTCGTTCTTCAGATATCCTGCGGTTGCAAAGCACCGGGGATGCACAAATTTCTCCCGATGGGAAATGGGTCTTGTATACATTAACCACTGTTGATTCCGTAAAAGATAAGCGCAATACGGATATCTGGATGATAAACTGGGAAGGAACAGAATCGGTGCAGCTCACCAATAGCCCGGATGTTGAAAATAATCCCAAATGGAGCCCCGACGGGAAATATATTTCATTTACGGCAGCCCGCAACGGCGGCAGCACACAAGTATATATATTGAATAGGCTCGGAGGCGAAGCCATCAAACTTACCGATACAAAAGGCGACCTGTCTGATTATGCCTGGAGTCCAGATGGAAAAAAATTACTACTCGCTATCCGTGACCAGGAAGATACTGCGGGGAAGAAAAAGAACAACCCGATGGTGATTGACCGGTATCATTTCAAACAGGATGTCAGCGGCTACCTGTATGATAAACGCAAGACACATCTTTATCTTTTTGATGTGGCAGCAAAAAAAACGGACACACTTACCCGTGGCAATTATAATGAAGGCAATATGCAATGGAGCCCTGATGGCTCTGCCATTGCTTTTGTAAGCAACCGCACTGAAGACCCGGACAAGAACAGTAACAGTGACATATTTGTTATTGCCGCCAGGGCCGGCGCTGAAGCAAGACAACTTACCAGTTGGAAGGGAAGTGATGGCTCGCCGCAATGGAGTCCCGATGGTAAAACCATTGCTTACCTGCGCAGTACTTCCGATGAAAATTTCATCATGTATGATCAGCCCGTTTTGTCTGTAATACCTGCGGTGGGCGGAGAACCGGTGTTACTGAGTAAATCACTTGACCGCCCGGTAACCAATATACGGTGGAATAAAGATGGCAGCAGTATTGCCGCATTGGTAACAGATGATTGTGAACGGTATATTGCTGCCTTCGATCCGAAGAACGGAAGGATGAATAAACTGATTGGCGGCAACCGTTCATTCAATGCCCTGGAATTGCATCCCGGTGGCAGTTGGATCACTTCCATGACGAATCCGCAGCTGCCTTCTGAGTATTATGCATTTGAAAATAACAATCTCCGCCGTCTTACCAGAGTGCAGGATGATTTTGTAAAGGATCTTTCCCTGGCCACGGTGGAAAAATTTGTATCAAAGAGCAGGGATGGAACTACTGTCTCCGGCCTTTTATATTTACCACCAAATGCCGGTAAAGAGAAATTACCTGTTATCTTTTTTATTCATGGCGGCCCTGTCGGGCAGGATGACTATGGGTTTGACTTAACAAGACAAACTTTAGCGGCAAAGGGATATGCAGTTGTTGCTGTGAACTACCGGGGCAGTAACGGGCGGGGTATTGAATATAGTAAATCTATTTATGCTGATTGGGGAAACAAAGAAGTGCTGGATATACAGGGGGCTGCCGATCACCTGATCAATAAGGGAATTATTGATGCGGATAAAATGGGCATCGCCGGCTGGAGTTACGGAGGCATACTTACGGATTATACGATTGCGAAAGATGATCGTTTTAAAGCAGCGGTCAGCGGGGCAGGCAGTGCCCTGCAATTATCACTGTATGGTGTGGATCAGTATATCCTTCAGCTGGATAATGAACTGGGCCAGCCCTGGAAGGATAAGAATTATGAAAAATATTTAAAGATTTCCTATCCTTTCCTCAACGCGGGCAGGATCAAAACACCTACTTTATTCATGACCGGCGAAAAAGATTTTAATGTGCCGGCAGTTGGCAGTGAGCAGATGTACCAGGCCCTGCGGTCCAACGGCATTCAGACTGAACTCATTATTTACCCGGGCCAGTTTCATGGATTGACTTTACCAAGTTTCCAGGCCGACCGCCTGGAACGCTACCAGCAATGGTTTGATAAGTTCTTAAAGACCAAAGGATTTTAATTTTCCGTTACTGTTTCATACTAATGGGCAATGAAAGGGATAAGCAACTCTTTTATTGCCCATTTGATTTATAGTCAATAACCTGTCATTACTCATACGAAAAGCAGCTATCTTCTGACTTTACTCATTTAAATCAGGCCGCCACCCATTCTATTTTTGGAGACTGAAGTGCAGGGAACAGGTGAAGTAAACGATCGCTTAACATTTAAATTTTTGCTGTATGATTACTACAAAACAACTCACAGTTGACAGGTTCATGCAACTGATGAAGAAACGAAACCCCGGACAGCCCGAATTTCTGCAGGCTGTTGCAGAAGTGGCGCACGCCATTATTCCTTTTATTGAAGAACATCCTGAATACATGAAAGCTAATATTCTGGAAAGGATGACAGAGGCTGAACGTATCCTCATCTTCCGGGTGCCCTGGATAGATGATAACGGGAATTACAGGGTGAACCGAGGCTACAGGGTGCAGATGAATAATGCAATCGGGCCTTATAAAGGAGGTCTCCGGTTTCATCCTAATGTGAACCTGAGTATTCTGAAATTCCTTGCATTTGAACAGGTGTTTAAAAACTCACTGACTACCCTGCCAATGGGTGGAGGTAAAGGTGGTTCTGATTTTGATCCTAAAGGAAAATCAGATAATGAAGTGATGCGTTTTTGCCAGAGTTTTATGACCGAATTATTCCGGCATATCGGCAAAGACACGGATATACCTGCCGGCGATATAGGTGTGGGAGGAAGAGAGATTGGCTATCTGTTCGGACAGTTCAAACGGCTGACTAATGAATTCACCGGTGTATTAACCGGTAAAGGATATACGTATGGTGGCAGCCTGATCCGTCCGGAAGCAACCGGTTATGGTTTATTATTCTTTGTGGAAGAAATGCTGAAAACAAAAGGACAATCCATCAAAAATAAAAAAGTGGTTATCTCCGGCAGTGGTAATGTGGCACAATATGCTATTGAGAAAACCATTGCTTTTGGTGGTATCCCGTTAACTGCATCTGACAGCAACGGTTTTATTTATGATCCTGATGGTATTGATAACGAGAAACTGGCCTACCTGCTTGAATTGAAAAATGTACGCCGCGGCCGTATATCCGAATATGCTGATAAATACGGGGTACCTTATTATGAAGGAGAGAAACCCTGGAAAATTCCCTGCGATATAGCCCTGCCTTGTGCGGTACAAAACGAACTGAACGAAGAAGATGCACAATTGCTTATCGACAACGGATGCACACTGGTGGCAGAAGGCGCCAATATGCCGACCACACCGGAAGCAATAGCACTGTTGCAGGAGAATCATATAATGTATGCTCCCGGCAAAGCTGCCAATGCCGGTGGTGTTGCCACTTCCGGTTTGGAAATGTCACAAAATTCTATTCGCCTTTCCTGGTCAAGAGAAGAAGTGGAGAACAGGCTGCGCATCATTATGCAGCGTATTCATGAGCAATGCAAACAATATGGGAAGAAAGACGATGGAACAATTGACTATGTAAAAGGAGCAAATATTGCAGGCTTTGTGCGGGTGGCAGATGCAATGCTCGCTGAGGGTCATGTATAAAAACGGGAGCATATAGTTTTCCGTATCCTCATTCGTTGATTGTAAAAAGCTGCTGGCATCATGCCAGCAGCTTTTATTTTATTAAGGAATATCGTAAAAAGATCAGACCCAACTGTATCCTTCATTACGGATTGGTAAACTTCGGGGCCGGTTTCCTGCAGCAGCCAATGCATTACATAATGCAGGCGCCACTGTTGATAAGCCTACTTCTCCCACACCACCGGGTTCTTCCTTGCTGTCGGTGATATGGATTTCTACCGGGGGCATTTCATCATAGCGCAGCAATTCATAACTGAAATAACCATCCTGGTTAACCCGGCTGTTTGTGATCGTTATTTCTCCTTTCAGGGCTTGTGTCAGCCCAAAAGCAAGCCCGCCTTCCATCTGGTTCAGTAAGCCATCGGGGTTAATGACCAGACCGCAATCAATGGCCGCCACCACTTTTACAATGCGGAATTTTTTAGGTTCCAGCATCTCGATCTCGATTGCATGGGCTGCGTATGACTTTGCAAAGATGAAGGAGTGAGTGGCCAGCCCGATATAGTGATTGGGTTTCCGGGGTGATGACCAGCCGATTTTCTCCGCTGCCAATTTTAATACGGCAGCAATTCTTGCAGGTGATTGTGTCAGTGCCCCGGGGCCTTCACCGGTTTTAAAATCAGGCCTGTTTTCCAGCATGGATAAGCGGAATTGTAACGGGTCTTTTTTCAATTTCAGCGCAATTTCATCAATGAAGCTTTCCACCGGGAATGTGTTGACACAAATATCAACAGAACGCAACCATCCCCGGTTGATATTAAAATCAACGGGAGTATAACCGGTTTTTATATTGGGTATGGCGTAACAAAAACCATGATCCGCACCATCCATTTCGCCAATATTTTTTGTATCCGGGCCTTCTGTCATGAAGGCAATAGGCGTGCCCAGCACATGGTGTTGCCAGGAGATGATAGAACCTTTTTCATCCGTACTGGCTTTTAAGAAATGGTAATTGGCCGGACGATAGGGGGAGTATTGTGTGTCATCTGTTCTTTCCCAAACCAGTTGAACGGGTTTATCAAACTGCTGAGCGATTTTTACTGCTTCGATTGCAAAATCAAAATGCAGCCGCCTGCCGAAAGCCCCGCCCATCAGCAGAAGGTTTACTTTGATCTTTTCTTTTTTGATACCCGATACAGCTGCTATTGTATTTACAGCCCAATCCGGTAATTGTAACCCGCCCCATATTTCACAGCTATCATCTTTTACCGAGGCAATAAAGTTCATGGGCTCTATTGTTGCGTGGGCAAGGAAGGGTTGCGCATATTCAGCAACCAGTTCGTTTTTACCATTGTATTTGCTGACATCCCCTTTTTTATATACTTCTATTTTAGGAGCATCTTTTGCTTTGCCGGCAAATGTTTTAAATAACTGCTCTGTGTTTTCATTGTTCTTTTTTCCTTCATCCCAGGTAATGTTCAGTAATTTTCTTGCTTTGATTGCTGCCCAGGTACTGGTGGCAATAACGGCCACCCCATCCCTTACATGCATTGGGGCACCGGTGCCTTTATAACTCACAACTTTCAAAACACCAGGCACTCTTTTGGCTGCTGCATCATCCACACTCACCAAACTGCCGCCGAGTACGGGGCAGCGTTCTGCTACGGCATATACCATTCCGGGGACTTTCAGGTCAAGGCCATATTTTGTTTTGCCGGTAAGTATATCTTTTAAATTGGAACGTTTTTCTGATTTACCGATCAGCTTGAAATCTTTCGGATTTTTTAAGGTTACTTCTTTGGGTACGGGCAATTTGGCGGCTTCACAAACCAACCCGCCATATTTGATGCGCTGCATAGTCACCGTATTCACCACTTCTCCATTATCTGCTGCACAGGAGGAAGGACTTATTTTCCAAACGGCTGCTGCAGCGCTGATAAGCATGGCTTTTGCCACGGCACCCGCCTTCCGCAAACTATCGTACATGCCTAATATGCTCTGGCTGCCACCGGTATCGTGTTCAGAGCCGGGCACAGTTCCATAGGGAGCTATCTCTGCTTTCACATCGCGGAAATCAGCATCCAGTTCTTCTGCCACGATCATCGGTAATGCCGTATCCACTCCCTGCCCGGATTCCTGCTTGGAATAATAAACCGTGATCTTCCCTTTTTTGTCAATTTTAATATAGGCATTCGGCTGAAAGAACTCGCAGTCGTATGCAGAGATCGCTAAAGCAGGTAACCCAGGCATCATAAAACCGATTGCAAGGCCTCCTGAAGAAAGCGAAGTGATCTTTATAAAATGGCGGCGGTCAATAGCTGTTTTTTTCATATACAGTATTGTGAAGGTTATTTATTGATTTCTTCGATGGCAATATGAATGGCTTCTTTAATGCGGTGATAGGTGCCGCAGCGGCAAAGATTCTCACTCATGGTTTCATTGATCAGCTCTTCGGAAGGTTTTTTGTTTTTCCCCAGCAGGGCAGCAGCTGCCATTATCTGACCCGGCTGGCAATAGCCACATTGCGGCACACCTGCCTTTTGCCAGGCTCTTTGCACGGGGTGAGAGCCATCTTCCGACAACCCTTCAATTGTAATGATCTTTTTATTGACACAGGTGCTGACAGTACGCTGGCACGCATAAACAGCATTACCATCCATAATGACGGTGCAGGCGCCACAACTGGCCACACCACAACCATATTTTGTCCCGGTAAGATCAAGCAGGTCACGAAGCACCCACAAAAGGGGCATATCGGATTCGGCTTCTACTGTATATTCTTTGTTATTGACATTGAGTTTGAAGACGGGCATACAAGTCGTTTAAGATGGGGAAATGATTATGCACAGAAATGTACGAAAAATAGGAATACAGGATAGCCCCTTTTCACACAAAGGCCGGTCTGCTCCTTTTCTCAGATTGCACAAATAATAAAAAAAGCCTGCAAAGCAGGCTCTTAAGAGGAATGGTTGACAGAAATATTATTGTACAATTATCTTTTGTGTATGCAGGATGTTGTTGTCATCAGCAATGCGGATGATGTACATACCTTTTGCCACAGTTGCGGTAAAAGGAATAAAGCTAACCGCCTGGCCGGCCTGTAACCTGCCGATACCTTTCTGGCTGATCTGTACTCCGGCAGCATTTGTAACCACAATTGTTGCTGATTTAACTGTATTGGCAGATTGGATAGTCAGGGAACCTGTGCCATTAACTACAGTGGGGTAGATGCTGAAACTTTGGTTATTATCGTTGTTAAAAGTAAGAGCAACAGCTTTGGAATAAGTAACTATACCGGTCAGGTCAGTTATACGAAGACGGTAGAATGACTTACCGGTAAGCGGTGTTGCATCTGTATAACTGAAATTCATATCCGCCTGGACGTTGGTAGTGGAAGGAACAGTTAACTTGCCGGCTGTAGTGAAGTTGACGCCATCAGCACTTCTTTCAATTTCAAAATAATCAGGGTTGCTGCCGGCAGCCAAAGTCCAGTTCAGTACTGCTTTCTTATTTAAAGCTGCACCACTAAAGCTCATTAACTTAACCGGTAACGGAGATGCGGATGCAAGGGCAAATGTAACCCGGTTTTCACCACCATTTTCATAATACTCCAATACCATGTTATAAGAGCCATTGAGTGTGGCTGTATAGGAGGAAACGGAATACGGATGATCATTCCATTGGTTGATGACCCAGGTGGTACCGCCATCAAAACTAAGACGGTAACCATCATCACCACCCACAAAGAACGTATAACTTCCGCTGGCAAAAGTCTTATTAAGACGGAAGCGAACACTAAATGTTTCCGTCTGTACGCCTGTGCAGCTTGTTGCAAAGTTTACATTGCTGCCACCAAAATTTTCATCAATAGATGGATTATTCAATGTGCCGCGGGTTACGAAACCCTGGTACTGGTTAAAACTGGTGCCGTCATACACATAGGCTCTCCATACGTCATTGGTACCATAGAGGTTGGTATCATCCAATGAAGAACAGCCTTGTGATACATTAAAAGAGATACGGTTATCCCCGTTATTTTCATAATACTCCAGTACGATATTATAAGAGCCATTCAGTTGTGCAGTATAAATTGAAGTGGTATAAGACTGGTCATTCCACCTGTTAATGACCCAGGTGGCGCCACCATCCAGGCTAAGGCGGTAACCATCATCACCACCTACTGTAAAATCATAAAATCCTGCTGCAAATGTTTTGGTCAGTTTATAGCGGACACTGAAAGTGGTTGCATTAACCGGGCAGCCATTTGTATTGAAATTACCATTGCTGGAACCAAAGCTCTCATCAAAATTAGGGCTGGATGCGCTGCCTTCATTCATGTAACCTTTATATACTGTAAGGTTACTGTTATCGTACACATAACCTATCCAGATGTTACCGGTGCCATATGTTGTTTCATTTCCCTGGGGAGTACAGGGCTGTGCGTTTGCAGTTACTGCGGCAATAAAAAACAGGGAAATAGAAAAAAGTAGAGTTTTCATCATTCGGGTACTTTAAAAGGTATCGGGATTAATTAGCGCAACCAGTCGGAAATTTTCTTTGTGATTGCAGGACAAATGTATAACAGGATAGTATTAGATGCAAGTATTTTCCGAAAAAATACTGCGGCAATTTCGTGAAAATAGGAAAATGGATGTCAGTATTTATACGATTTGTTATTATAACATATTGATTAAGTGCACATTTTTCAGGATGCGTTTCCGCAGGGCTTCTACGAAATTATTTTTCAACAAAGCAATTCGGGGAAATAAAAACTAAAAGAAAACACGTAGTAAAAACGAGAGTAAATGGGGATCTACTTTTGCTCGGGGGTATCCCGGGTTCTTCAAAAAACTACTTGTTTTGGAGACGGGAGTAGGAAAATCCCGGGTGAAATCCGTAAGGGTTCAGGTAAAATATCCCTGGTAGTACTGCTGCAAAAAACTACCTGTTCACCCCTGAATGAATGGTGAATAATGATTGCAACAGGAGGGTACTGTGAAGGCCGGATTAATCGCTTTCTTCCAAATGAAAATGCTGGTGATGGGCGCCGGCAGCAATGTGGAGGGCAAAGCCTGCAATTGCTGTATCCTTCAGGATGTTAATTAAAGCCATTTGACGCATATCCCTGTCACCTGCATCCAGGTAATTCGGAACATGAATAGTAAGGATAAAAATAATCAGCATAACAACCAGCAGGTAACTTGTAAACTTCACAAACTGGTTGGTTAAAAAAGAAAGGCCTACTAATATAAAAGCTGAACCTGTGATATAGGCCCATTTAATTCCACCCACCAGCGATAAGGGAACATAAACCAGCAGATCCCTTGGATATAAGAAATGAAAAATACCAAAAATGATCAGCACCACCGATAAGAGGTAGATGGAGATGCGGGAAACGATATGGTAATGTGTCATAGCAGGGAAGTTTAGTTGGTAAAAGTTAGTAATTCCCTTTAGCGAAAAACCTGATTTTTGCCCGGAACGGCTTTGGCGAGAGTAGGCGGAACTGCATTTTATCAATGTTTAAACATTGAAATAAAATAACTTTCGTATCTTTGACTGGTTTTATGAAAAGAAAACACTTTATCTATACAATCGCAGGAGGGTTATTAACTATGGGCAGTTTAACCGGGTTTAAACGTTTTACTGATGAGCTTGATGAGCTGGAAGAAAAAATGCCTGTCCTTTTTATAGGACACGGTTCTCCTATGAACGGCATCGAGAACAATGAGTTCAGTTTGCAGTGGGAAAAAAAAGCGAAAGAACTCCCTGTTCCAAAGGCGGTACTGGTGGTATCTGCACACTGGCTCACGAATGGCACGCATATTACCGCCATGGATCATCCTAAAACCATTCATGACTTTGGAGGTTTTCCGCAGGAATTGTTTGATGTGCAATACCCTGCCCCCGGCAATAGTTTGCTGGCTGCTGAAACCAAAGAATTAATTCATTCAACAAATGTCGGTCTCAATCATGACTGGGGTCTTGACCATGGCGCCTGGACAGTTGTTCGCAGAATGTACCCGGAAGCAAAGATCCCTGTACTGCAATTGAGTATTGATTACAGCAAACCTGCGGCTTATCATTATGAATTAGCAAAGGAACTGGCTGCATTTCGGAAAAAGGGAGTACTGATTATCGGCAGCGGCAATATGGTGCATAACCTGCGCATGGTGGCCTGGGATAAACTGGATCAGCCAGGTTATGGCTATGACTGGGCCATTGAAATGCATGAGTTATTTAAGAAAAAGATTACCGATGGTGATCACCAGGCGTTGATCAACTATGAGTCGTTAAGTAAATCGGCAAAACTGGCCATACCAACCCCTGACCACTATTACCCGTTGATGTATACACTGGGTTTGCAGGAGAAAAATGAAGAGCCTGTATTCTTCAATGATAAACTGGTGGCAGGATCTTTAAATATGACCTCCGTACAGTTTGGATAAGTAAAACAGGAACTAATCAACTGGTCAGCTTAACCCGGTAATCACACCGTCTGTATCAATATCAATTCCCTCGGCAGCAGGAATGGCCGGTAACCCCGGCATCCGCATCATTTCACCTAATATCGGGATAATGAAGCCGGCCCCGGCTGCAAATTCAAATTCACGGACGGTTACAATGAAATTGACAGGCCTTCCCGTTTTTTTCTCATCATCGGATAAACTCTTCGGAGTTTTGGCCATGCAGACCGGCATATGTTCAAAGCCCAGTTCCTTCAGGTGTCTTAATTGGGGTTTTGCTTTGACCGAGTATTCGACTGCATCAGCCCCGTATATTTTGGTTGCAATACAATGTATCTTTTCTTCAATAATTGTGCAGTGATCGTATAATGGTTTAAAATGACTGTCATTCTGTTCGATTTTTTTAATTACTGCATGCGCAAGAGCCGTCATTCCTTTTCCGCCATCGGTGAAGCCGGTACAAAGCACCGCTTCGGTTTCATAGCGTTTGCAAAACGTTTTGATCGCATTGATTTCTTCGTCACTATCACCCGGGAAATAATTGATTGCCACCACTGACTTCATACCAAAGAGTTGCATATTTTCCAGGTGCTTGCCAAGATTGGATAAACCTTTCTCTACCTTTTCAACAGAAGCAATGGTCAACTCATCCTTTTTGGCACCTCCGTGATGCCGCAGAGCCCTGACAGTTGCCACTACCACCACCGCTTCCGGTTTCAATCCGGCATTCACACATTTGATATTAAAGAATTTCTCTGCACCCAGATCAGCAGCAAACCCTGCTTCTGTTACCACGTAATCACTAAGCGACAGACCCATTTTTGTGGCAAGGATGGAGTTTGTCCCCTGCGCAATACTGGCAAAGGGGCCGCCATGCAATAAAGCCGGGTTCCCTTCCAGCGTTTGCACCAGGTTGGGTTTAATCGCATCTTTTAATAATAAAGCCATTGCACCCACGGCATTCAGGTCACGGGCAAAAACAGGTTCACCCGAATACGTGGTACCGATATAAATATTCCCTAACCTTTTTTTAAGATCATCCATGCCCGAGCACATACACAGTATTGCCATGATTTCGGATGCGGGGGTGATATTAAAACCATCTTCCCGGGTAATGCCGTTGGCAGTTCCACCCAGCCCGATCACGATATGGCGGAGAGCCCGGTCATTCATATCCATCACCCGTTTCCATACAATGGTTCTTGGATCTATTTGTAAGCTTCGTTTTTTGTTTTGCAGGTTATGATCGATCAATGCGGCCAATAAATTATTTGCCTTTTCTATGGCGGCAAAATCACCTGTGAAGTGGAGATTGATATCTTCCATAGGTATGATCTGTGAATAGCCACCACCGGTAGCGCCACCTTTCAGACCAAATACGGGTCCGAGTGAAGGCTCCCGGAGTACCACCATTGCCTTTTTACCAATTTGATTGAGCCCGTCGGTCAGCCCCACAGAGATCGTGGTTTTCCCTTCGCCGGCGGGAGTAGGGGTGATAGCCGTCACCAAAATGAGATGGTGTTGTCTGATCTTTTCCTCATCGATCAGCGATAAGGGCAACTTGGCTTTATGTTTTCCATAATATTCGAGATCGTTGTTACTGATACCGGCAGCGGCGGCAATGTCTTTTATATGGCGGATAGGCGCCGATTGGGAAATGGCAATATCTGTTAACATAGCAATCGTTAATTGTTATTGCAACTTACCTGTATAGTCTGCCACCTGCTATGATCAATATCAATGTCTTGTCTGATAAGAAGCCGCCGGGATTATGATAACGGGTTTTCCAGGAGATTCAACAACAGCAACAGCGCTCTAAGCCCAATCGTTAAAGTATTTCAATATATCCCTTGCTTTGCTGATATATATTCCTCCAAACATAACGGCATGTACCAACAGGGGATAAGCTTCACTGAGTTTCAGCCGGGTTTCCCACTCCTGTTCAAGAGGGTATATTTCATTATAAGCTGAGTAAAAACGACGGTCAAAGCCGCCAAATAGTTTTGTCATTCCAATATCCATTTCCCGGTGGCCGTAATAAACTGACGGGTCAAAAATAACAGGATGTCCGTTTGACGTTACGGTGAAATTCATACTCCAGAGGTCGCCATGTAATAAAGCGGGATGTTCAACCGGGTACAATTTATCCAGCTGGTTGCAGAATGATCCGGCTGCTGTAATGTCTTCTTTATTGAAATCACCTTTATTGAATAATATTTCCACCATCGGCATGATGCGGCATTCAGTATAGAATTCATCCCAGGTGCTGTGTTTCTTATTGCATTGAGGAAGGCGACCGATGTAATTATCCTTTTCCCAGCCAAAGAAGGGCCGTTCTCTTTTATGAATCATGGCCAAACCTCTTCCAAATTCCTCCCAGAAATCCGGCTTTGCTGTTCCTTTCTCTATCCATTCCAGCAGCAGGTATTGAACGCTTCCGGCTTCGCCGGTATGTAAAACTTCCGGAACAGGCAGTTCGCCCTGCTTTCTGAGTTCATCAAGACCCGCAGCTTCCAGTTCAAACATTTTCGGGTAAAGGGAGGCCTCATTTACTTTCAGAAAATACTGATTCCCGGTTGTATGCAGGCAATATGCTTTATTGATATCACCTCCGTGAACCTGTTCATACCGGGAGATCGTTAACCCGGTATCTTCAAAAATGGCTTGTAATGGCATGGTTCACCAATTAATCAATGATCAGTGAGCACAATCCGTCTTCGTTTCAGCAATATAAGCATCTTCAGTTGTTATACCATTGACATTTTCGCGGATATTCAGCTGATCCCCGCTTACCGTCGGTTTGGTTTGAACACGGATGCTGCGTACAGACCGGTAGTTCTTCCTCCTGTTTTGCAGACATGATGCCAGTCGCAGTAATTGAAAAAGAGCAGGATATGTTTATGCCGCGAAAGCAATAAAAAAGGGCATCAACTGATGCCCTTTTTTCCATTAACGAACAGTGTTCTTATTTCAGATTTTTAGCAAGGTGTTTTGCCATGTCAAACATAGATACCTGTGCTTTGCCACCGAAAACGGGTTTCAGTTTAGCATCTGCATTGATCATGCGTTTGTTGGCTTTATCCTGTAATTTATTGGCTTTGATATAAACCCAGATTTTTTTAACCACTTCAGTACGGGGCATTGGTTTGCTTCCCACAACAGCTGCTAATGCATCACTTGGTGTGAGGGCTTTCATAAAGGCCGCTGATGGTTTACGGGTTGATTTCTTTTTTGCCGCTTTTTTAGGAGCTGCTTTCTTAGCCGCTTTCTTTACTGCTTTTTTAGGAGCTGCTTTCTTAGCCGCTTTTTTAGGAGCTGCTTTTTTTGCTTTTTTAGTTGCCATGTTGTTTTTGTTTAGAATGTTAATGGGTATTCAAAATTAACAGTACCAAATATAAGTTATTTCCACACTCACGAACACACTGCTGACTTTTTTTACCCCTGTCTTTTAATATGGGTATTGATTGTGGAAAATAGGTGAGTATTCATTGGGGAAACAGGGGTGATTGGCGGTGCCCGGACCGGTTTCCCGAAGGGAAATGGAGTTTTTCCGAAGGAAAATAGTGTGTATTACCTGTTTTTCCTTCGGGAAAAAAGATAAAACAGCTGGGTAATAGCCAGCAGGCCGGCTGATCCGCTGATGAGATAACTGAAAGACATAAAAGTCCTTTCCAATGAAAATAATGCATTTCTCCGGGGGAAAACAGGCTATAATACCAATAGTTTCTTTACTTCTGCCCTGATATAACCATTTTGCAGGTACTGGTAAAGGTTCTTACCGGGGCAGGTGGTTTGCAATGAATGATCCCGGTGCGAGGCTAATGTTTCCAATGGCAGATTGTATTTTTTGCAACAATAAGCTACCAGCCGTATCAATGATGTTAGCTGGGCAGGGGGTACTTCCTGTTGTTCCAGGTTACCAAGACAGGTGATAAGCAGATGCCCGGTGGGGTCATATTCTGTTGCTGTTTCACCCACGGTAAAGACATTTCTTCCCTCGTAAATCGTGCCGTCCGGGGCAATGAGAAAATGGTAAGGTATATCGGCCCAGTTCCTGTCTTTACCCATGCCCCAGGTCTGGATATTCTTTATTTTTCTGGCTGCATCATCGGTTACTTCCAGTTTGGTGCCTTCGTGGTGAATGGTGATTTGTACAGGCACATGTGATTTATAGGGTTTGGGTTCCGCTGCATTCCAGCCGGAACGGGGTACAATAACAGGATTTACTGCTTCTGATGCGGTTGTTTTCTTAGCAGGACCGCAGCCGTAAAGCAGTACTGCTATTCCAATAGCTGAAACCAGTTTTTTCATAAACAAAAGATAAGATATTTGCGCTGATACCAAAGCGGCATTTTACCCGTTAATACAAAACACAGGAATTATATTATGATGAATGCCACAATACCAGCCACGAATACGACCGCCCGGCTTTTTGTATGGGCACTGCTGCTAACCTGCCTGCTGGTCTTGTGTAAATACATACTCTTTAAAAAAAGTCCCCGGTATTACAGGAATTATTTTAAACGGGAGTACAGGCATTATAAAGTAAAAGAGGGCTGGGCCCGGGCGAACCTGGCGCCATTTTCCACGATCCGTTTATTTTCTTCCCGCCGGGTTACAGAAGAATACAGGTATAAAAATATCGGCGGCAATATTATTGGTTTTGTACCGCTGGGTATCCTGCTTCCCCTGTTATTTGGTGCGTTCAGAAATTTTTTCCTGCTGACAGGGGCTGTATTCTTCACCAGTCTTTCCTTTGAAACATTACAACTGGTATTGGGTACAGGAGTATTTGATGTGGATGACCTGATCCTGAATACCGCTGGCGGCATTGCAGGGTATCTGCTTTTTGTCATGGCGGGTTTGCTGATTCCCCAACGGAAACAATGATATTATCAGGGCTTTTTTAATACGAATACGGAAACAAGTGCAGGTTGTTCATACTGATTCATGCTGACGCTATACTCTTCCTGTTGCACACAATAGGGGAGCAGTTTGCCGATAAAAGATTTAGCCATCAGCCGCTGTGGCGTACTGAGTAAAATGGTAGCCCCGGCGTTTAGAAATTGCAGCAACAACCGATGTAACTGATCAAACTCTCCCGGTTCATAATTAATATCACTCAGCATCAGCACATCGGTATGCTGATCTTCGGGTAAATGATTCCAGTCCGCTACACTACAATGCACATTCGTGTATGCATTTGCAACGACTGATTCCTGCATCACTTCCATTGCTTCAGGAATATAATCACTGCAATCCACTTCAGAAGCATAAGCAGCAGCCAATAGCGATGGCAATCCCAGCCCGGCCGCCAGTTCCGTTACTTTCTTATTTTTAATATGGTGGATATACGAAGACAGAAAATTGCAAAGCCCGATAGCAGCCGGCCATACTTGCGACCAGTAAGGAAATATTACCGGAGGATCGTGATGCTTCCTTTCCAGGTAATCCTTTTGAACTGATGCGGGGTCCGGAACCATGACAGTTATCTTTCTATCACCAAAATGAAAGACCCGGGGAGAAGAAATAAAGTTCATGTACAGACGATCAATAAGCAAAGATGCGTCATCTTTCCTGATACGGCTGGAATAATTGGAAGGCTTTTGTTACTTTCACGCCATTAACTATGCAACGGATAAAACCTGATGTGGATATAATACTGGATATTTTACATGGGGTACTGGAAGCAAAACCGGGTACCCCGTTTGTAGAAAGTTTATTGCTGCAATACCAGGAAAGGGGAGGGCTGAGCAAGAAACAATTACAGGGATTGCACAGCAAGGCTTCAAAGATCAGTACGATACCCGCCGGCAAATTAGCTACGCTGGAAGCGATCATCAAAAAGAAACATACGAAAGAAAGATCGGCCCTGCCCGCAACCGCTCCGTTGTACGAGAAAGATGAAAGCACCGGGTATATGATTGAATCCATCCTTGCCCAATACCCCCAACACAAAAGAGTGCTGTTCTTCAGGTCAAAATACGATAACAATGAACCTTTATCAGCAGCAGAGAAAACGGAGCTGCTCAAATTCAGCAAATTGTTAAAATAAGCAAAGGCCGGTACTAATGACCGGCCTTTGCCTTTATAATTTCACCACCGCTTTTGCCGGAGGAACAATTGAAACGAGTAATCTTCCTCCCGGTAATTCGCTGGAAGAATAATACAGGTTCAGTTTCCCCGCGCCGGGGTTCTGAAGGGTGATAATATCTTTTACAGAACAGGACATGGCTGCTGACTGTTGTTTAGCATCATCATAGCGCCATGTTTTCAGCACTTTGGCTTCCCCGTTGGTGATAGTGATAACCCTGTGTTTACCCACCCGGCCGCAGTGGTGATATTTTACCTGCAATTGCCCGCTAGCCGAAACGGCATCTAATTGCAGAACAGATACCGTGTTCATCTGGCTGCCAAATTTCTGCAGCACCACTTTATTATCGAGATAGATTTCGAACCCTTCTCCGCCTTTTGTGCTGGTAAAAGATAAAAGGGTAAGGCAGGCTGTTGCCAGTGCCGCCAATAATACCGGTACTTTTTTACTAACTGATTTCATAACGAATATTTTTAATGAAAGAATGAGGAAGATGGCTAAGCATCTGTGTCATTACAAAAAAACGATGGGGTTAAGTGGAATAAAAATCCCTTTGATGAAGGGGACTTTCTGCTTGATGTAGTGTTGGGAAAACGGTTTTTTAACTCTGTCTAAAACAAGTAACTTCCTGCCTAAATCAACAACCATGAACAAATTATGGATGCCATTGCTGGCTTTGATTGT
This sequence comes from Chitinophagaceae bacterium UBA4411, assembly GCA_002400415.1. Classification (GTDB taxonomy): domain Bacteria; phylum Bacteroidota; class Bacteroidia; order Chitinophagales; family Chitinophagaceae; genus CADEDV01. The sequence continues at coordinate 418,681 of DGQP01000002.1, read as the reverse complement.
AATAACATCCTGTAAGAGTGAAGAGAAAAAGCAGGCAACATTAAGCGAATTAAAACCAATTGAAGTGAAATATCCTGTAACCCGCAAAGACAGCACCGTCTTTGATACTTATTTCGGAACCAAAGTAGCTGACCCTTACCGCTGGCTGGAAAATGATACGAGTGCTGAAACAGCAGCCTGGGTGAAAGCAGAAAACGAAGCAACTAATGCCTACCTGTCGCAAATCCCTTTCCGGGAAGCGATCCGGAAACGCTATGAAGCTCTCTTCAATTATGAAAAATACTCTGCACCCTTCAAAGAAGGCAAGTTTACCTATTACTATAAAAACTCCGGTTTGCAGAACCAGTCGGTTGTTTACCGGGAAGCCGGTGATGGAAAAGAAGCGGAAGTGTTTTTAGATCCTAACAGTTTTTCCAAAGATGGCACCACTTCGTTAGCCGGTATCAGTTTCAGCAAAGACGGTTCGATGGCAGCCTATAATATTTCAGAAGGGGGCAGCGACTGGCAGAAACTGGTGGTGATGAATGCCGTTACCAAACAACTGACCGGCGATTCATTGGAAATAAAATTCAGCGGCGCCAGCTGGAAAGGCAACGAAGGATTTTATTACAGCACGTATGATAAAGTAAAGAACGGAAGCCGCCTGTCGGGGGTTACAGAAAATCACAAAGTCTATTTTCATAAAGTGGGTACTTCACAGAAAGAAGATAAACTTATTTTCGGTTCTGATGCCACCCCGTTCCGCTATGTTTGGGTGGGGGTGAGTGAAGATCAGCAATGGTTGTTTATTTATACAGCCAATGCAACCTATGGTAACGGGCTCTATATCCAGAACCTTGCAATACCTGATGCGCCGATACAACCTGTGATCACGGATATGAATAACCAGTATGGGGTGGTATACAATGATTCCACAAATTTTTATATCCAGACCGACAAAGGAGCACCAACAGGTAAGCTGGTGGCCGTTCCGGTTGCTGATCCTGATACGGCCAACTGGAAAACGATCATTGAAGCCAAACCGGAAGTGCTTACCGCTTCTTCAGGAGGTGGTTATATTTTCTGCAGTTACCTGAAAGACGCCATCACCAAAGTAAGCCAGCATGATACCAGTGGTAAATTGGTTCGTGAAATTACATTGCCCGGTCCCGGCACCGCTTCCGGTTTTTATGCCAAACAGGAAGAAAAAGAAATGTATTTCACGTTTACTTCGTATATCAACCCGGCTACTATTTATAAAATGGATATCGCCAGTGGTAAAAGCGAAGTATATAAAGAATCAAAAGTACAGTTTAACCCGGACGAGTATGAATCCAGACAAGTTTTCTATACCTCAAAGGATGGAACAAAAATACCAATGATCATCACACATAAAAAAGGACTTGAACTCAATGGGAAAAATCCCTGCCTGCTTTATGGCTATGGTGGTTTTAGCGTGAGCCTCACCCCATGGTTTAGTACTTCAACGATTATTTTATTGGAAAACGGCGGCATATATGCTGTGCCCAATTTGCGGGGCGGCGGGGAATATGGCGAAGACTGGCATAACCAGGGTGTGAAAACTAAAAAGCAAAATGTATTTGATGATTTCATGGCTGCTGCCAGTTATCTCGTGGATAATAACTACACTTCAAGAGACCTGCTGGCGATCGAAGGTGGCAGTAATGGTGGCTTGCTGGTGGGCGCCTGCATTACGCAGCAACCGGGCATGTGTAAAGTGGCATTTCCTGCTGTGGGAGTAATGGATATGCTGCGCTACCATAAGTTTACGGCGGGTGCAGGCTGGGCTTATGATTACGGAACATCGGAAGAGAGCAAAGAGATGTTTGAATACCTGTACAAATATTCACCTGTGCATAATGTAAAAGAAGCAGCTTACCCTGCCACAATGGTCACCACCGCTGATCATGATGACCGCGTGGTACCGGCTCACTCCTTCAAATTTGCCGCGGCCATGCAGGCCGGTCAAAAAGGTGTCAACCCCGTGTTGATACGGATAGAAACAAAAGCAGGGCATGGCGCCGGGAAAAGCACCCAGCAAACTATTGATGAACAAACCGACAAATGGAGTTTTATGTTTTATAATGTCGGTCTGCTTCCTGATTATAAATGATTATTGTGCAAACTGCCGGAAGTACCGGCAGTTTGTTTTTAAGTTTACAATAAAGCCATGAAGCTTATCGTTTGGTTTTAAATCAGATTTTCTATGTACCGGATACTGTTGCTGCTGCTTTCTTTTTTCTCCTTTGTAAATACATACAGCCAGTCAGCTGATACTGCCGCTTCGCAACTGGCAAAAGTGAATGTATCCGTGACCGATATGAAAGGCAGGCCCTCTAAAGGAGAAACAGTATTATTCCGGAGTGAAAAAACAAAACAAATAGTCGGAGGCCGCTCGGATGCAGCCGGTAAATTCAGTTTGCAGTTAGCCCCGGGTGATACGTATATGATCACGGTAAAAAGCCTGACGGATACCACGAAATATGGTAAGATTGAAATACCGGCTTTGGGTCCAGATGAGTTCTTTACGGACCCTTTTAAAGTGAATGTGAAATTTGAAGCGGCGAAGAAATATACTCTGGATAATGTGCACTTCGATTTCGGCAAAGCCACACTGCGGCCCGAATCATTTCCTGAACTGGAAGAACTGGCCGCTTATTTAAAAAATAAAGAAGCGATCCAAATTGAAATTGCAGGGCATACCGATAATGTAGGCAGAGATGCGGACAACCTCAAGCTTTCCCAGCAAAGAGCTGAGGCTATCAAAGCCTGGTTGCTGAAAAAAGGAATAGCCCCTTCAAGAGTGATCGCCAAAGGTTATGGCGCTGCACAACCCGTTGCGGATAATGATACCGATGAAGGAAGACAGCTGAACCGCCGGACCGAAGTAAGGATACTCTGATCCCCTTACTCACACAAATTGATTGTTTCCACCGATTGGGTGCTGAACCGGATCCGGTTGATCTTATTTGCCTTGCTAAAATACAGGATCAGGATGCCGTAAGAAGTTTGATAAGCATCCCAGCTTACATCTTTGATCTTTGGATTGCCCAGCCATTTGAATAAACCCGTGCGGCTGGCACCCAGCAGCGGGATACTCAGTTTGCCTTTGAAAGCCGGGCCGATCTCCACGTAATCCCTTTTCGTATAGAAATAAATATCCTTGTCTTTGTAGAAGACGGTACCGCCGCATTTGGCAGAATCCGATTCTGCTTCTGCACTGGTAAAACAGGGAAATGTTTTTTTGATCTGCCCCTGTGTTGACTTGGGGTCCAGGTCGCCGATGCGGCCGTCCAGGATATCAATAGTAAAAGGAGGGCAGACAATAGTTGTCTTTAATTGGGCTGCGGCCGGGAAACAGCCGCATACTAAACCAGCAAGAACAATGATCTTTTTCATGTGTCGTGTTTTGATGAACGGAATTGGCTGGTGGTATCCGGTGGCTTGGCTATACAAGCAAAATCCCTGCTAAACATTTCAAAAGAAACGATCTTTCGTAACTTTCTGCAATGGTCACCGTAGCTGCCGCAAGACAATTAGCTTTATCCCTTCCTGAAACGGAGGAAAAAAGCCATTTTGGGACACCTGATTTCCGGGTGAAGAATAAAATATTCGCCACAGTCAAAGCGGATAAACAACTGGTGATGGTAAAACTTTCTGCAGTGGACCAGTCTGTTTTTTGTTCTTTTGATAAGGGGATCATTTATCCCGTACCGGGTGGCTGGGGCCGGCAGGGTGCCACCTATATTGAACTGAAGAAAGTAAAGAAAGCCATGTTGCTGGATGCACTGACTACTGCCTGGAAGCAGGTGGCGCCCAGGAAGATGGTTGCCAAATATTTTGATTGAATGCGGGAAGAATTTTATTTCAGTCTTTCCAGAACACCTTTCCGCTTCACAATATTTTTATAATCCCACTGAATTTTTTCCGATTTCTTCAGCCAGCGTTTCAGGTCTTTGGTATTCACCTGTTCAACGGAAGTGTACCGTATTTCGGCGGCTTTGAAACTGCCTTCGTTTTGCAAACCCTCTTCTTCAAAGGACTGGCCGCTCCAGAATAAAAGGCGGATACAGTTTTTCAGTTTACTGTAGCCCGCTACCGGGTTCCCGTCAAGGAACCAGACAGGGTGTGCATGCCATATCTTGTTCTCCGCTTTCGGCAACACCGCATCAATTTCTTTGGCCAGCAACTGGCATATCTCTTTGTCGGGTTTTGATTGGGAGTTGTTGTAGGCTTGTGTGTCTTTATTCATGTTTGTAATTAGGGTTTTTCAGATGAGTGAGCAGTTATTGTTTGGTTTTATTGCTCACCCTCAGAATACGTCACTCTTTTTATATTGCCAATAACTATAAATGATTGATGCCTTGAAAAGTCGCCTTTCCTGTAATTTATTGATTCTACTTCATTTTGTATCGGCAAGTCATATGTTACCGTAAATGAATAGTCTGGCAAAAATCTATCATGTCCATAACTGTATTGAATATTTGATGCTTCATCTGGTAACTCTGGGAACCAGCACATCTTTGTAATTTGCTGATACTCTTTAATTGTCAAACTGTTTCCTTGTGTACCGTATGCAAGCTCATTGGATGGTTTTATTTTTTTGGCAATTTGATTCCTGAACTGTCGGTTTATAAATACATTACTAACAACTTTTGTCGAATAGTCTATGTATAAATACAAAGAAATTAAGAATGTTAAGAGTGCTGATGTCTTTAATTTTAGACTTCTCTTCGTTATGTTTCTCTTTCGGAAAATGGCAACCAGAATTCGGATTGCTATTAATGAGACCAAACTAAATGTAACTATTTTTATAAATTCTATAGGCCTGATCCAGTCGTTAAAGATCAATTCTAGTTTATCTGTCCAAAGAGCTAACAGTGTAGTCAAGACTATTATGTTGACGATTACAATGATTAAATAGTTGACTGATTTTTTGAGCATTATCAAATTGCTTAGACGGAGATTCCTCAAATGGATAAAAAGCATATAAATTTACATCACCTTTTTCAATTCTGAATAAGGTGAAACATGGAACGACAGTTTACCTTTAAGTTTTTATCCCAGCTGGAAACATAATTACATCTTATTACCCCTTCACCTCGTTCTCCAGCGGCAAGCCGCTTTCAAAATCACCTAGATTTTTCAAAGTCACCAGGGCAATTTGCTCTAAAGCCTCTTTGGTAAAAAATCCCTGGTGGGAGGTGATGAGTACATTAGGAAAACTGGTGAGCCGGGCAATCACATCATCCTGCATGATGCTGCCGGAAAGATCTTTGAAGAATAATTTTTCTTCCTGCTCATACACATCAATACCAAGATAACCGAGTTGTTCTTTCTTCAGGGCTTCCACGGCATCAGCTGTATTGATCACCGCACCGCGGCTGGTATTGATGAGCATCACGCCTTTTTTCATTTTGGCAAAGGAATCCTTATTCACCAGGTGTTTGGTTTCCGGGAGTAAAGGACAATGCAGCGAGATGATATCACTTTCCTGCCAGATGGTATCCGGTGTTGTATAAATCACACCTGCTTTGATCATTTCTTCAGAAGGGTAAAGGTCATGCGCCAGGATGCGGCAGCCAAAACCCAGCATGATACGGCAAAAACAACGGCCGATGATACCCGTACCGATCACACCCACTGTTTTACCATGCAGGTTAAAACCCAGTAAATTCTCCAGCGAAAAATTGCTGTCCCGCACCCGGTTATAGGCTTTATGAATTTTCCGGTTCAGCGTCAGGATGAGGGCCACCGCATGTTCCGCCACCGCTTCGGGTGAATAAGCGGGCACCCGCACCACTTTGATGTTATGGGCAGCAGCGGCCGCCAGGTCCACATTATTAAAACCGGCACAGCGAAGGGCGATGATCCGGGTGCCGTTGGCCGCCAGTTGTTCAATTACAGCCGCATTGGCTTTATCATTTACAAACAGGCAAACCGCGTCATGGCCCTGGCTCAGGGCCACCAAATTTTTATTCAGCGAAACATCAAAATAGGTCAGTTCGTGACCCGAGTTATTGAAACGGTCGAAGTATTCCCGGTCGTATGATTTGGTGCTGAAGAAAGCTGTTTTCATGATAAAGATGATGGTTATTAAGGAAGGGCGAAGATAGGGAGCAATGCGGGTTGTATGCAATAATAATGGAGTAGGTATTTATTGTTGTCTAGAAAGAACTTAAAAGAGATGAAAAGTTGGGTGATTGTTTACACAGTTCTTGTTGTAGGTGATTGAATTCGAGTTATTTTGTCTCAGGCTGTTTATCCAATTGTGATTTATACCAATTGTAATATTCCTCAAGCCGAGTAAAATATAATGTTAGTGCTTTGAATTCATCATTTCCTGCTTCCACCAAAAAGTAGTCTTGCCAAAAACTCATTTTCCCCGGATTGTAGTTAGTGGCATACCAATTTAAAAAACCTTTCTCGCCAAAATAGAAATCCTTTTCGTTTTTTGAAATATTATTACAAAACTGGTAGCCAAGAATAAAATTGGGTAGTTTGCTAATATGCGCTGTTCCTAAATACATTCCAGGACGTTCTCTCACTAATGTAAGAAGTAGCTCGGTTAAATTGTTATATTGATGTACTTTCATTTACCGCCAATATGAATCTCGTTATTTGCCCAAAATCTTTTGTTGTATGCGGCTTTTCTTAAGGATTCTCAATTGAATTAATGATTTTGTTGATTATTTGGCCAAGAAAACTAACATCAGATTCCCTGACAATAATTCTATCACCTTCTTTGTAATTCCTGTCACCAGTATTGTTTAAATATTTGGTATCTACAAGTCCATTTTTATGTTCCAATAAGTGTCGTCGATTTGCAAAGAGTGTCAATTGGATGTATTCATTTTTTGTAAGCCAGTTTTCATAACCTTTCCCTTTTAAGCCAATCCATAGTTTATTCCCTCTTTCGATATTTTGGAAAACGTTGAAAGGTGCTTTGGTTGATGACAAGTGGTTATACCTTGCTTCACAATAGGCTTGCAAAGTAGATATGCAATCACTTAATGAGTTTTCAACAATAGATTTAATGATAACTGCTACTTGATTCTTTGTAAATTCAGATTGAAGAGACCTTTCTATGGATGATATCTTTTGCATTTGTAATAAAATCTTTTCTATCGCTTCTTTTGCGGTTCTTTCAACTGAATTATATCCGCAACAGGGACAAAAAAAGGCTGCTCCAATTACAGAAAAGCGGGTTTTACAATTGCCACAAGCAATATTTAATTCAAACTCTTCCATTGATTGGATGGGGACAATATTTTGGGACATTGGTGTTCCATGATGCCAATTGTCCATAATCAAATTTCTGATTCCACTTACTATTGCTTTTCGTTGAGCCTTTGGCATATATTCTTTAGCAGGTGAATTATTCCTACAAATTGGGCAAAAGACTTCTTCATCTTTGACTATATTTCGCCAGTCGTCGGAATTTACTTTGAAATATGATTGACAATCATTTTTTGGACACTGTCTATCAATCATTCCTTTGGCATCCGGAACAATGTGAACTGTTTTCGTTCCTAGGTCCTGCAGGTTACGTTGGAAATTTTCCAGTTTCCATATCATGTCTTGAATAGTTCCCATAATATTGAAGTGTTCCTTTGGGGTTGCATACAACACATAAATTTACACCGCCCAATCTCAACTTTCAAAAATTAATCAGTTTGAAAACCTTGGTTTTTATTCCAGTGGTTTCCTCATAGTACCCAACAGCGGGTATTAAATCTCTTCCGTTTATTGTTACTTTTAAGCAAATAACCACCATGTTTTACTTACTTGATGCCGGCGGTGCCGGGCTCTATTATTTTTTCTTTGCCTTATTTGTAGCCTTTGTCCTCTTCGCTATCCTGGCTGAGGCTGCGGTTATGATACTGATGAAATACAATGTAAAGTTCAAAAAGGCTTTCCTGGATTCCTTTCTCGCCAACCTGGCTACGTTTGCCCTTGGCTTTGTGCTGATTGAATTTGTCAGCGATTTTTTTAATTCCACCGGATTGATCAACCTGTTTGTACTGTATATCATGTCGGTATTGATGGAATGGGGCGTTCTGTTTCTTCTGAACAGGGACAAACCGGCTAAGCAAAGTTTTGTCGTGGCAATTGTGATGAACCTGCCTACTTATGCTTTCCTGGTATTAATCGGGATAGGAAGATGAAGGAGAAAGCGGTCATACTATTCCTGGCACTGGGGCATGGACTGAATGATCTTATTGCCGGGTATTTTCTCGGCAGGCTGGTACAATTGGAGGCAGACCTGTTTCAAATAAGCCTTGGCCTTTTCCTGTACAATTTAATTGCTTTTGGCGGCCAGTACCCGGTTGCCCTGTGGCTGGAAAAATGGAAACAACCAAAACGGTTTTTGCTGCTGGCGTATGGATTGAATGTACTGGTGGTTTGTTTTTTCCTGCCGGCACCGCAATTAGCCATCGTGCTGGCCGGGGTGGCTTCGGCTATCTATCATGTGGCAGGCGGATCTGTTTGCGCCCGGCAAAATAAAGCTGCGGATATCGGTTTGTTTGCCGCACCGGGTGTGATGGGTTTGATAGCCGGTGGTTACTGGGCTTATGCCGGTGCTGATATCTGGCTGTACCTGCTTGCGGCGGCATCTGTTTTCCTGGGCGGAATTTATTTTGTGCCGGTAAAGAATGCAGAACAAAGAGATATAATCCGATCAGCTCCTGCACCAGCCATTTCACTTGACCGGCACGATATCATCATGATCATTTTGCTGACGGTTATCTCTCTCCGTTCCGTGATCTGGAATATCTTCCAGCTCCTTCACGAAAAAGATTATCACTGGCTGATCGCCATTGCCGGTGCCGCTTGCATTGGTAAGATAGCCGGTGGCTGGATAGCAGACAGGATAGGATGGAGGTTATATACACTAATATCACTTGCGGTTGCCACCCCGCTGCTGAATTTCTTTAAAGATGAATTGTTGCTGTTCTGTACAGGTATTGGATTGCTGCAATCGGGCATTCCGGCCACTACTTCTTTACTTGTTCATTCCATGAAGGGAAGAACAGAACAGGCAATCGGTCTTTCTTTTGGAACGGCCATCATACTGGGAGCCCTTGTGTTTTACAGCCCCCTGCGGCCCTTGTTATTTTCAGCAGCCGGTGGCTGGGCTGTGGCAACTCTTCTCCTGGTTCTTATACTCTTTTTGAAGCCCGGGCGAAAGAAATTTCCGGCATCCCGGAGCCTGTAAATCAACCTGCTTGCCGGTTTCCGGGCTACCCCCGATTTTTGTTATCCGGAGGGCTGTCCCGGAAAGCATTAATTTACAAGAGAACGGCAACCTTTTATCCCCGTTTCCCGATTTGGCTGATGAAACCCGATCAATATTTGCTTTCAGCTGAAGAATTGACCTACCATGTCGGGGCCTGCGCCCTGAATAAAAGAGAGAGCCAGAAAATTATCTACAACTCTTTTTATGGCTATGCTATGGCCATCTGCGACCGTTACACCAACAATGTTGATGATGCTGTGGAGATACTGAATGACGGATTTCTGAAAGTTTTCCGGGAAATACATCATTACAGCCCGGCTTATGCGGATGTGGTCAGCTCCTTCAAAGGCTGGCTGCGGAAGATCATGGTGTATACCGCCATTGATCATTTCCGGAAATACCATAAGCAGCGGATGGTAACGGATATTGACCCGGTGATCATGCAGGTACCATCAAAAGGAGAGGATGCGGTGGATAAGCTGTCCTATGATGAGATCATCCGGGGTATCCAGGACCTGTCGCCGGGATACAGGACGGTGCTGAACCTGTTTATCATTGACGGACTGAGCCATGATGAAATTGCTGCGCAACTGGGCATTTCAACGGGTACTTCCAAATCAAATTTATCCAAAGCCCGGAGACAGTTGCAAAAGATATTATTTAAACAAAATCAAACCGAGGAAGCGAAAAATGCAGTTTGAAGATTTTGATAACAGGATAAAGGAGGCGGCAGATAACCATCACCCGGCCTGGGATGAAAAGGCCTGGGATAAAATGGAAGCGCTGCTGGATAAGCATATGCCCCAACCCGAGAAAAAAAGAAGGCGTTTCTTTTTTTTCTGGTTGTTTGCATTCCTGTTGCTGGGTGGCGGTGCTGCCTGGTTGCTGCTGGAAAAACCATGGATCAATGAACAGCGGGCAACAGCTGTTGTAACTACAGGTTCTGAGAAGAATAAAGACAGGGTTGTTACTCCCGGTTCAACGGCAGCTTCAGCAACTGAAAGCGGAACAGTAACAACTCCTGCAAACAATGCTACTACTGATACTGATAATGCAGCAAGTGCAAATCCGGGCGGAAGTTCAGTTATGATAACAACTGATGCCGGTAAGAAAATCGCCCGACCGTCCGGCGCAGAATTGTTAAGTAATCAGAAGCAGCTTGTACAACCTGCTGGTATTGGTTTGAATAAAGATGCAGAGCAATTGATTACAACAAATTCCCCGGGTGTTGGTAAAAAGAAAAAGAATACTAAAGCAACACTGGTAAATGATAAAGCGGTTGTTTCCGCAAATGATCCTGATAAAATTGCTGATGTGGCCTTGCAGAAAAAGGAAATACCTTCAATAAATACAACCGGTGATCCCGCAACGGCTGTTACAGGAAGCAAGTCTGTCAATAATACCGTTGAACCGGTAACAGTAAGCGAAGAGAAAAAACAGGAAGTGAATAAACCTGCTGAGGAAAAAATAACAGTACCGGTTGTTCCGGAAAACAACGTTGTAAAAGAGGGGGCAAAGAAAAAGAAACGGGCAAATTCATTCTTCTTCAGCTTGTCTGCCGGTCCTGATGTGAGTGCAGTGGGGAGCAGTAAGATTGGTAAAACAAGATTGCTTACGGGGGCAGGGCTTGGCTATACGTTCAATAATCGTCTTACGGTAAGAACCGGTTTTTATATGACCGACAAAGTATACACGGCAGCGCCTGAAGATTATAAACCTAAAGTGCCTGTTCCCGGAGCCCAGTATCTTACCGGGATCGGTGCTGATTGTAAAGTATATGAGGTGCCGGTGAGCTTTACCTATAACTTCAGCCGTTCTCAAAAACAGGGAATCTTTGCAGGGGCTGGCATATCCTCTTTGTTCATGAAAAAGGAAACCTATCAGTACGTGTACGATTATCCCGGCCAGCCCCCCTATACGTATACCAAATCATACAGCAACGAGAACAGGCACCTGTTCTCAATATTAACCCTGTCAGCAGGCTACCAGCGTAAGCTGAATAATTTCCTGTCAGTAGCTGCTGAGCCGTATCTCAAAATACCGCTTACCGGTGTGGGACACGGGAACGTAAAATTGAGTGGTGGGGGAGTCCAGTTCTCTTTATTGGTCAGTCCTTTTGCAAAAAACAGGACTGTAACAACGGGAACAAAATAGTCTTACCATAGACCTTTACCAACCGGGCTATCCTTTTTTAAGGGTGGCCCTTTTTATTTTCCCCAGCGGAATGTTTTTATAGTAATGCCTGCAAGGTCCAGCACCCGGTCAACAACAGTGGCGGCTACTTCTTCAATGCTGCGGGGCTTACTGTAAAAAGAGGGGGTGGCCGGGCAGATAATAGCTCCTGCCAGGGTCAGGGTCTCCATATTGCGGATATGAACCAGGTTGTAGGGAGTATCACGGAGCACACAGATCAGCTTTCTTCTTTCTTTTAATACCACATCAGCAGCACGGGTAACCAGATCATTGGAAATACCAGTGGCAATGCGCCCTAACGTTCCCATTGAGCAGGGGATGATGATCATCGTATCGTATTGCCCGGAGCCTGAAGCGAAGGGAGCCATGAAGTCAGCAGGTGAATAGAATTTAACCGGGTAGTCGGCATAAGCTTCGTTATCCAGTTCCGTTTTCCATACCAGTTTTGCATTCGCTGTCATCACAACCGACAGTTCATCCCATTGCTCTTTGGCTGCAACCAGCTTGTCGAGCAGGTCTTTTGCATAGATGGAACCACTGGCGCCGGTGATGGCAATAACTATTTTTTTCATGTTGTTATAACTGCTCAAAGCTTGTAAAAGTTTGTGGAAGGTAGCTGAATTTGCGCAAACGTTTGCCTGATGCATTTGTAGTTGTAACTCTACAAGCTATGCTTGCTATGACTACAAGATTCATTGTTGAGCCATTGAGGTTAATCAAATATTCTCATTTCCTGCTGATTATTGACCATTTCGTCCAAAAAATTACAAGCAAATGTTTTGTGTTATGATTTTAATAACGATATTAGCAATGAATTTTCATAGGATAAGGTTTAATGGTTAATGGTTTTTGATTAGGGCCCCCGACTTTCGAGTCGGGGTTCTTTTTTGTCCAGCGAGCTTAAGGTTCTGATATTCCCATAAAAAAGCATCCCGGTACGTACCGGGATGCTTTTATTTTTCAGGATCATACTCTTTAAAAAGCTTTGGGTTGTTTGGCTGGTTTGGCGGGTTGCAGGGTATTGGTATTCCCCATGTTTTCCAGGATCCAGTTGGTCATTTTGCTCCAGAGATGGAAAGTGGTATTATCCAGTCCCCCGGATATGCCGTGGTTCTTGTTGGGGTAATAAGCGCTTTCAAAATCAATATTACTTTTAACCAGCGCCGTGATCATTTGTGTTGCATTCTGAAAGTGAACATTGTCATCTGCCGTACCGTGAACGATCAGGTATTTACCTTTGATCCTGTCTGTGAAATTGATGGGTGAATTCTCATCATAGCCTTTGGCATTTTCCTGCGGTGTACGCATATACCGTTCTGTATAAATATTATCATAGAACCGCCAGTTGGTAACTGGCGCCACAGATACAGCAGCGCTGAACACCTCGTTACCTTTGGTAATAGCCAGGGCACTCATGAAGCCACCATAGCTCCAGCCCCAGTGGCCGATATTGTCTTTGTCAACAAAAGGCATGTTGCCAAGGTATTTAGCCGCATCAATCTGGTCTTCGATCTCAAACTTGCCCAATTGCAGATAGGTTTTCTTTTTGAATTCTTCGCCGCGGTAACCTGTTCCTGTATTATCAACACTTACCACAATAAATCCTTTTTGCGCCAGCAACTGGTGCCACATGCTCACAGCCCCAAAACGGTTAGCCACCTGTTGTGAACCCGGGCCGCCATAATTACAGAATAAGACAGGGTATTTTTTGGAGGCGTCAAAGTTGGCGGGCTTCAGCATCCAGCCGTTCAGGGTATCGCCTTTGCTGTTTGGCACCCGTATGAATTCTGCTTTTCCGATAGCATATTCATCCAGCCTTGTTTTCAGCTTGCTGTTTTCATTCAATGTCTTTACTAATTTGGCACTGATATTTTTCTTCTTATCAACCACAATATCGTTTAGCGTTACCACCTGCGGTGTATTGAGATCAGACCGGTAATCCTGAAATTGGGTGAAGCTTTCATTGAGTTCTGTACGATGCCATGCTTCCCCTTCTGTGAGCTGGAAGGTTTTCTTCCCCGTAAAATCAGTTACAAACAGGTTGCGGTCCATCGGGCGGGGATAGGCCATGGTATAGTAAATACGTTTGTTTACTTCATCCACACCATTCACTTCCGTTATTTCATAATTACCTTTTGTGAGCTGCGTTTTTGTCTTACCATCCAGGCTGTAGAGATACAGATGACGATAGCCATTCATTTCACTGGTGAAAAGATAGTTCCTGCCATCTTTCAGGAACCACCAGTCATCATTGATTTCCACGAAATATTTATTTTTCTCTTCGTATAAAACCGAACTGGCACCCGTTTGTGCATTGGTTTGTAACAGCTTCAGGTCATCCTGGTGACGGTTCATCCAGTATACCACAAGGTTATTATCATCTTTGGTCCATTTGATGCGGGGAATATAAATATCGCCCTGTTCGTACTGGGCTTTTACATCTTTATTATTCGCCACATCATAAATATGTATCTCGACTTTTGAATTTTCTTCGCCGGCCTTGGGATATTTATAGGTATACTGTTTGTTGTATGCATTGTCATACTGGGTAAACTGGTATTCTTTCACTTTGCTTTCATCAAAACGGTAATAAGCAATATAGTTTCCTTTCGGGCTCCATTCATAAGCACGGGTGAATTCAAATTCTTCTTCATACACCCAGTCGCAGTTGCCGTTAATGACCTCATTCCATTTACCATCGGTAGTAACAGCTTTTGAACTGCCGGTGGCAATATCGTAGAAATAAAGATTATTATTTTTTACGTAGGCAATTTTACTGCCATCGGGCGAAAAAGTGGGGTGCATGACTTTCTCTGTATCCAGCTTCTTTGTTTTTTTGGAAATAATATCATGCAGGTAAGCCGTAGCTTTTGAAGAACGGCGGTAGATGGATTCACGGCCGGTGAAAAGCAGCACTCTTTTCTTATCATCACTTACCAGGTAGTCTCCCAGCGGGATGGGTTTCCCGGTCTCGTCCTTTACATCACCTGCCTTTACCAGGCTGTCAATATCTTCTCCGGCAAAACCGGGAACAAATTCGCCGCGGAAAGTTCCTTTCTTATAAATGTCTTCGAGAGTGATCTGTTTTTGCTGGGCAACAGCCAGAACAGGAGTCAAAAACAGGAGCAGAAATAGCTTACGCATCATGAGTATTTTTAGACTATAAATGTACTGGAAACAGGTCAAAACAGCTTGCCGCACAAATAAAAAGACGGAACACATTAGTGTACCGTCTTATAGTAAGTAAGATTAATTAAATTTATTTTGTTTCCGCCATATCAGGAATAGCTTCCACTTTGTATTCCCCGGCATCCAGCTTTTTCTTGGTTTCGGAAAATGCTTTCAGCGTCAGTTCAATATCCTCGTCATTATGAATGGCAGAGGGTATCAGTCGGTAAATGATATGCCCCTTTGGAATAACAGGGTACACCACGATAGAAGCGAAAATGCCATAATTCTCCCTCAGGTCCATTACCATCGCTGTTGCTTCGGGCACATCTCCCTTCATATACACCGGTGTAACTACTGAATCAGTATTGCCAATATCAAATCCTCTTTCTTTTAAACCATTCTGCAGTTTTGTAGCGTTGCTCCAGAGGTTAGCTTTCAGTTCAGGGTGGTTACGCAACAGTTCCAGCCGTTTCAGGTTACCAACTACCAATGGCATGGGTAAGCTCTTGGCGAATATTTGTGACCGGATATTATACCGGATAAAGTCAATGATCTTTTTATCACCCGCCACAAATGCACCAATAGAAGCCATTGATTTGGCAAAAGTGGAGAAATAAAGATCGATCGCATCCTGGCAGCCCTGTTCTTCACCAGCCCCGGCGCCTGTTTTTCCCAGAGTACCAAAGCCGTGTGCATCGTCTACTAATAAACGGAACTGGTATTTATTTTTTAATGCCGCAATCTCTTTTAATTTACCCTGATCACCTGCCATTCCGAACACACCTTCTGTGATTACAAGTATACCGCCGGCTTTTTGTTTTTCGATCAAAGCCGTGGCACGTTGTAATTGTTTTTCGCAATCCTCCACATCGTTATGTTTGAATACATACCGGTGGCCGGGATGTAAACGAACACCATCAATGATACAGGCATGGCTTTCCGCATCGTAAACAATCACATCATGACGGCTGCACAATACATCAATAATACTGACCATCCCCTGGTAGCCATAGTTCAGCAGGGCAGCGTCTTCTTTTTGCTCAAAAGAAGCAAGTTCTGCCTCCAATTGTTCGTGCAGGTTACTGTTGCCACTCATCATCCTGGCGCCCATCGGGTAGGCCAGGCCATATTCAGCAGCACCTTGTGTATCTGCTTTCCGTACTTCGGGATGGTTTGCTAATCCAAGATAGTTGTTCAGGCTCCATACGATCATGTCTTTGCCACGAAACTTCATGCGGCTGCTGATATCACCTTCCAGTTTTGGGAAAGCAAAATAGCCATGAGCCCTTTCACGGTGCTGGCCAAGCGGGCCGGCATTCTTCAATAAACGTTCAAAAATATCTGCCATACTATTTGTTTGTTACCTGTGAATAAACTGGCGCAAAGGTAAGGTTTTCAGCCTTTTGGAGAGCATGAACTTTGTCAGGCTTAGAAGTTTGGGAATGAGAGATTTATCAAAGCGCATATTGAAAGGATACCTTCCAATGGGTATTGTAAACAGCCGGGTAACGTTTATGTTTACAGTATAAAATACTTAACATGAAAAAATCCGGACTATTCTTTCTCGCCCTCCTGGCGACAGCTATGATCAATTTCAGTAATGCTCAAAAAACACCTGTCAAGGTAATTTCTTTTCAAATGCCCGGTGAAGATGGCAGCAATGCTGGTGCCGTAGTATGGCACCCTGTTTTAAAAAGATATTATACTTCAATGATCGGGAATGCTATTTACCCGATGGCGATGTTTGATGCCAAAGGAAAATTGATTGGCGAAGAAACGGAAGCCGGTCATGACCTGCGGGGCATGTGGTTCAACCCGGCTACAAAAAATATTGAATTCAATTGTTACGATGAGGGGGGGATTGGTCACCTGGTTATTGGTAAGGACGGAATTGTTTCAGAAGCGTTAATTGATGTGGAAGGGATGAACCAGCCATCTGCCCAATCCGTTGGGGTCTATTATAAAAACGGGAACCGGATACTGTACCTGAATGAAATGATGGAAGCGGTATTATATGATAGCAAAACGGGTGAACCGGTGAAAACGATTGTGAAAATTGCCCTGGGTTGCAAAACGAAAGCCGAAGCAGACGGGCAGACAGAAGATGATATATTGGATGAGGAGGAAAAGCGGAATGTGAATTCGGTGCAATACACCGGAATAGCCAAGCAGGAGCTGGCTATCCTGAATGTGGAGGATCATAAAATTGAACTATATGATCAGAAAACCGGGCTGATGACCCGTGAGATTAAATTGCCGGAAGCGCTGACCCTGCAGCAAAACTTCAACTTTTGCTATAATAACGGCATCTGGTGGTTCTTCGATAAAGAAGCGAGGGAATGGCAGGGTTATAAATAAGCTGAATAAAACATAATGAAAAATCCCGCTGTCAGCCGGCGGGATTTTTTTATAAGCAATTGGGGTTTGTTGCATAACCAGATCAGGGGAAGATGCCCAGTTCGGCGTAGCTGGTGCCAACTTTATTGATAGCCACAACATAAGCGGCTGTACGCATATCCGGGATCTCGGGGTTGGCTTTCCATGTATTCATGATCTCATGTGTGGCAGAGATCATTGTTTCTTCCAATCCACTGTATACCAGGTCCACTTCATCAGCTCCGTGTACGATATATTCTTTATCTTTTTCGTTCATTTTTTTGCCAGACAGTGATTCCATCTGGTTAACAATCTGGGAGTTCATATTCTCATTGAAACGTTTTTCCATTCTGCCGTAACGGACATGGCTCAGGTTTTTCAGCCATTCAAAATAAGAAACGGTAACACCTCCTGCATTCAGGTACATATCCGGCACAACAACGATCCCTTTTTGGGCAAATACTTCATCTGCTTCAGGTGTTAATGGTCCATTGGCAGCTTCACCAATCAGCTTGGCTTTAACCCTTGGCGCATTCTCGCCGTTAATCACATTTTCCAGGGCGGCAGGAATCAGGATATCACATTCCATTTCCAGTGCGTCTGTGTTTTTGGCAAAATTGGTTGCTCCCGGGAAATTCAGAATAGAACCGGTTGCTTTGCGGTGATTGAAAACGGCATCCACATCAAGCCCTTTTTCGCTCATGATGGAACCTTCGTATTCTGCAAGGCCAATGATAATGGCGCCGGCATCCTGGAAGAATTTAGCAGAATGATAGCCCACATTACCCAATCCCTGCACCACCACCCGTTTTCCTTCCACACCTACCGGCATACCGAGACGTTTCATTACATCAGGCATATTACAAACCTCACGAAGCCCGAAGAAAACGCCGAGGCCTGTTGCCTCACGGCGGCCACGAACACCGCCCTGCGTTACCGGTTTACCTGTAACACATCCCGCAGCATCTATTTCTCCCGGGTGCATAGCAGTATAGGTATCGAGAATCCATGCCATCTCTCTTTCCCCGGTTCCATAATCAGGTGCAGGTACATCTGTACCGGGACCGATGAATTTTTTCTTGATCAGCTCTGCCGTATAACGGCGGGTGATTTTTTCCAGTTCCCAGGGAGAATACTTGCGGGGGTTTACTTTAATACCTCCTTTGGCACCGCCAAACGGCACATTTACAATCGCACATTTATACGTCATCAAAGCAGCAAGTGCCATCACCTCATCCTGGTTCACTTCTGCTGCAAAGCGAATACCACCTTTGCAGGGTGTTTTGTGATGTGAATGTTGTACACGGTAAGCTTCAATTACTTCAATACTTCCATCATCTCTTTTTAAAGGGAAGCGCATTTGGTAAACGGCGTTACACTCCCGGATCTGTTCAAGGATACCCGGATCCCATTTTGTGAATTTGGAGGCCTTGTCAAAGCTTCTTTCGACAGCGCCGAAGAAACTGTAATGTTTGTCTGACATGAGTTGAAATTTAATTTAGCAATTTGCAATCGTTGATATAAGCAGAAATAATACCTGTGAGGCAGGGCATCATTTCATGAAGGGAGATCAATTTTCTTTTTCCAGTTTGCTGATCTTGCGGTCAAGCCGTACCACATAAAGCACCAAACCAATCAGGATGGTCAGCATAACGGCAACCACCACATATATCCTCCCGTTACCGCGCATCTGGTCGGCCATTTCCACCGGCTTATCCTGTGCAAAGCTGGTAACAGACAACAATAGTACGGTCAAAAGCAGTGTTATCTTTTTAAGAATACTCATTGCATCATCTTTTTTTCTTTAAGTAAGCTCAGCCGTATTTTGATAGTGGTGATCCAGACTGCTAATAAAGTCCAGCCGATAACGGCAGGATAAAAAACAATCCGCATGCTGCTATCTATATCGCTTGTATTAAGTGCAGGGTTTCCTTCCCGTCCCGGGTGAAGGCTCGGTAAAATTCTTGGGAGGATCCAGATAGACGGGAAAAGCATCGCATATGCAAAAATGTTGTACACGGCACTGATCCTTGCCCGCTTATCCATATCATTAATAGAATCACGGAGCACCAGGTAGGCAAAATAGATCAGCAGACCAATCGCTGCCCCGATCAACTTAGGTTCTCTTGCAAGGGCGCTGAAAGATTCAAAGGCCGGGTTATTCGGATCGGCCCAGGTATAACTCATCCAGATCGCACCGGTTACATAACCAAGAATGCCCATAACAATACCCACTACGGCATACTGGCGGGCATATATATCATATTTATGATTAAAAGTACGCAGGTACCGGACCGCATTTACCACAGAAATGGTAAACAGGATCATCATGGCAAACCACATACAGACATGGAAATACAAATTGCGGATTGTTTCCTGGAGGGCGGGGAGACGGGGCACTTCCGTGAGAAGGCCGGCAGTAAATGTATATACTAACAAGATAACACTTACGATCTTCCACCAGGACTTGTACATATAGTTTTTTTCGTAGCTCATTGGGCAGCCAAAAGAAGGCTTACAGGCTAAAGTGAAGCAAAAATAAGGGGAAATAAGAATATCAAACAGAAGAACATTACTGTTGAGACATGATGTTGCGTTTACACATCTTACGGGCACGTGAATGGATCAGTCTTTCCAGAGAAACGGAAAGAGAATAACCGCAAGCAGGATAACCATTAAGTCAAGAGCTACTAATAATAATACTGTATTGAGGGGAATGGTTAACAGGGGAGCAAAGGCGGCATTGGATAAACGCATCAGCAATAATAACTGGGGTAAAATGATGGGGAACCCCAGCACGGCCATGATGGCGGCATTCTGTTGCGCTTTAGCAGCAATAGCAGCTAAAAAAGTAAATACAAGGCTCAGGCTCCAGCCGCCAAGTAAGACCAGTCCTATGAACGGGCCTGCTTTATTAATAGGGCTGCCTAAAAAAAGACTGAATAATAAAAGGCTCAGCATGCTCATGGCCAGCATCAGGAGTGAGTTGAATAGCAGTTTTGCCAAAACAAAATCTCTGGGGCTGGCTATAGAATAAAAATAAAGCATACGGCCACGGCTTTCCTGTAAGAAACTTTTGGCCACGGCATTGATACAGATAAACAACTGGATGACCCAGAAAAGGCCGTTCCATACTTTGGCTTCCGGCTCATTGATTGCCATATACAAAACAAAGATGGTGGCCCCGATATACAGCAAAATGCCGTAAAAACTGTATTGCTGTCTCACTTCCAGCAGAAGGTCTTTTTTAAAGAGAGTATATATCTGTCGAAAAGCAGTCATATCATTTTTCGTTATAGCATTTCCGGCAACGGGGTTCATAAGCATCTGTTGCGCCCAGCATCACCTGGTCTTCATTTGGAATCTTACGATAGGAGTAATTAGCGATATTACCACATTGCATACAAATGGCGTGAAGCTTGGTTACATAATCAGCTTTGGCCATTATAAAGGGCATCTGGCCAAATGGTTTACCAAGATAATCCATATCCAGGCCTGCCACAATGACCCGGATTCCTTTGTAGGCAAGTTCATCACAAACATTGGCAATTTCCTCATCAAAGAACTGGGCTTCATCAATACCGATCACATCCACGTCATTGGCCATCAGCAGTATCTTCTGGGAATTATCAATCGGGGTGGATTGAATTGCATTGGTATCATGCGACACGATTTTTACTTCATCATACCTGATATCAATTGCCGGTTTGAATATCTCCACTTTCTGGTTAGCGATCTTCACCCTTTTCAGGCGGCGGATCAGTTCTTCTGTCTTGCCGCTGAACATGGAGCCGCAGATCACTTCAATCCACCCGCGGCGTTCACCACTTATATTCGGTTCAATAAACATTGTTAAGATTTATTTTTCCTTATTTCTTAATAAGTATTCTGGTAAAGTATTTGTAATTTCAATCCACCCCGACAGGCGGCCAAAAGTAGCACAATGGAACGAATAGAAGCACTGATACATCAACTTAAAGAACAATTTGATCAGAAAGCTGACCCCGGCCAGTTACAAAGAACGGTTCAGCTGCTCCAGCAGGAAATTGCCAGGATGCAGGCTCCCGGTCCGAAGACGCTGGGCACTTCCAAAGTGGCCGTTATGATGCCGGCTTCCATTAATGTACCGGCACAACAATATGAAAAATTTGCTCCCCAGCCTGCACCGGAAGAAATACCAGTTGTGAAGGAAGTAAAAGAAACATTGCTGGTGGATGAAGGCGCTATATCTGTTGTTCAGAAAAACGGCCAGCTCGATATGCTCTTTGATCCGATGACCGAGATACCTACTTTGTCACACCAGCCCAAAGAAGTAAATGACGCCGGTTCGCAACAGGAATCATTGAACGATAAACTGAAACAGGGAAAAACGGAACTGGTGGAAGTGCTGAAAGAAACACCCATCAAAGATTTACGTAAGGCTATTGGAATTAACGACAGGTTTTTATTCATCAATGAGCTTTTCCGGGGTGATGAAGCCATGTATGAACGCAGTATCAAAACAATCAACAGTTTTAATATTTACCCGGAAGCAGAGTATTGGATCAGCCGGGAACTGAAGGTAAAGATCGGCTGGAGTAATAACAATACCACCGTGCAGCATTTTGATCAGCTGGTCAAAAGACGTTTCTCCTGAATGAAATCAAGAATCTTTTTGGTAGCGCCTTTATTGGATCGCACATAATCTCCTGCTGCCCTGCACCTGAATGTATACTCAGCGTTATCGGTCAGCAAAGCTTCAATTAATTGCCGCAGCAATACGCCGTCTTTCTTTTCATCAGTAAAAGAGATAGCACCGCCGGCCTGCACCAGCCCTGTTGCCTCTGTATATTTATAAAAATAAGGCCCGAATAAAACAATCTTGTTATAGACCGCTGCTTCCAGCACATTATGAACGCCATTTGATTTTAAACCACCTCCGATATAGGCGATATCAGCATACTTATACAATTTAGATAACATACCCACATTATCAATAATAAGACAATTAGAGGCCTTCAGTTCTGAGCCGGTGGCCGGTAGTTGTGAATAACGTATGGAGCCGGGAAACAATTTCTCAATCTCTGCCAGGTGTTTCTCATTGATTTCATGCGGGGCAAGGATCAGTTTCAGCGGTTGGACACTAATGCTGGTAAAAGCTTTTTGCAAAACCTCCTCATCTTCCGGCCAGGTGCTGCCGGCAACAACGATCTTGCTGTTTTGGATAAACTGGTCAATGCCATTGATGGCTTTGAATTGTTCAGCAATCTCAATCACCCTGTCAAACCTTGTATCGCCGGATACAGTGCAGGTATTTGCCAGGCCGATTTCATCAACCAGTTTTTTTGATGCCGGAGTTTGAACAAAAAGATGGTCAAACCTCGACAGCATTTTTCGCTGTATGGCTCCGTACCATTTAAAGAAGGACATATCTTTCCGGAAAAGAGCAGAAACTAACAGCAGGGGAATATCCCGGTATTTGATTTTTTTCAGATAATAAAACCAGAACTCATATTTTACAAAGATGACCAGCGACGGATGAACGATCTCCAGGAAACGTTTGGCGTTGCGGGCTCCGTCTAAGGG
Organism: Chitinophagaceae bacterium UBA4411; assembly: GCA_002400415.1. Classification (GTDB taxonomy): domain Bacteria; phylum Bacteroidota; class Bacteroidia; order Chitinophagales; family Chitinophagaceae; genus CADEDV01. The sequence goes on along the minus strand of DGQP01000002.1, from coordinate 396,135 downwards.
CAGGTAAAAGACCCAGTCGGCGCCATCATAGTCTTTTCTTACTTCATAGCCTGAGGGAGAGAAAAAAGTCAGCAGGAATTTATAGGAAGGGTACTGTTGTTTCATTTCCTCGAGCAGGGGGCGGCCCTGTTCAAATTCTCCGAGCGAAGCACAATGCATCCACACGATCTTTTCGTGTGCCGGAATTGCAGCTTCCAGTTTTTGAAAGATATTCTTTCGCCCGGTCACCCATTTTTTTGCTTTAGCGTTAAAGGGTGCCGCCAGGTGAGTACCCAGCCGGAAAAGAAAAAGAAATATGTTGTAAAAAAAGACGCTCAAGCCATTGATTTTAAATACCGGGCAAAAGTAAAAGCATTAGAGGAAACTACCTGTATTTTACTATTTTTGCGACACTTTAAACGCAAATAGTTACCCATGCGGCCTATCCAGATGGTTGATACCAAAACCCAGTACCAGAAAATCAAAACTGAAGTCGATAAAGCTGTCCTGGAAGTAATGGAGAGTTCGGCCTTTATTAACGGGAAACCAGTGCAGGATTTTGCGGCTTCCTTATCCTCCTACCTGGGTGTCAGGCATACTATTCCCTGTGCCAACGGAACTGATGCTTTGCAAATAGCGATGATGGCACTTGGACTACAGCCGGGTGATGAAGTGATCACGCCTTCATTCACCTACATTGCTACTACAGAAGTAATTGCCTTGTTGCGCCTGACTCCTGTTTTTGTGGAAGTGGATGCCAAAACTTTTTGTATTGACCCCACCGCACTTGAAAAAGCGATTACCCCAAAAACAAAAGCGATTGTTCCTGTTCATTTATACGGTCATGCAGCGCCGATGGAAGAGATTATGGCAATTGCCAAAAAGTATAACCTGTATGTAATCGAGGATAATGCCCAGGCCATTGGTTGTGATTATACTTTTTCAGACGGCACAACAAAGAAAACAGGTTCTATCGGGCATATTGGCGCCACTTCTTTTTATCCCTCAAAAAACCTGGGGGCTTTTGGCGATGGCGGTGCTATATTTACCAACGACGATGAACTTGCCGCTAAAATGAAAATGGTGGCTAATCACGGACAAAGCAGGCAATATTATCATGATGTGGTCGGCTGTAACAGCCGGCTGGATTCAATACAGGCAGCGATTTTGAATATCAAATTGCAGCACCTGGATGAGTATGCCGCCGTCCGGAGGAAGGCAGCCGGTTTTTATGACAAAGCCTTTGCCGGGAATCCCAAAATCACCACCCCTTACCGGGCTGCTTATTCTAACCATGTTTTTCATCAATATACGGTGTTGCTGGAGGGAGCGGACCGGAACGGGTTAAAGGAATACCTGGCAGAACGTAAGATACCGGCGATGATTTATTACCCGGTGCCGGGGCATAAGCAGAAAATGTTTGAGCAATTTAATGTCGCATCCAACGAGATGCCCGTGACGGATTGGCTAACGGAAAGAGTGATCTCTTTCCCGATCCATACAGAACTGGATGAAGAGCAACTGAATTTCATATGCTCGGCAATTTTAGAATTCGTAAACCAATAAACCATTTAATAATTAATCTATGAAAATTGCAGTTGTTGGAACGGGCTATGTAGGCCTTGTAACCGGAACCTGCTTTGCCGAGACAGGCAACAATGTCACTTGTGTTGATATTGACAGCAATAAGGTAAACAAGCTGAAGAATGGTGAGATCACCATTTACGAACCCGGTCTTGAGAAATTATTTCTCCGTAACCTGAAAGAAGAACGATTATATTTTACTACTGACCTGGCAGCGGGTGTGAAAGAAGCTGAAGTTATTTTCCTTGCATTACCCACACCGCCGGGAGAAGATGGTTCTGCCGACCTGAAATATGTACTGGGTGTAGCCGAAGACCTTGGAAAGATCCTTACTGATTATAAAGTCATCATTGATAAAAGTACCGTGCCTGTTGGGACGGCAGAAAAAGTGCATGCGGCCGTTGCCAAAAATGCGAAAACTGCTTTTGACGTGGTCAGTAACCCCGAATTTTTGAGAGAGGGTGTAGCGGTGGAAGATTTCATGAAACCGGATCGGGTGGTGATCGGAACTTCTTCTGAAAGAGCTAAGAAATTAATGGGTGATCTGTATGCTCCTTTTGTGCGGCAGGGCAACCCGGTGATATTTATGGATGAACGTTCTGCTGAACTGACTAAGTATGCAGCGAACTCTTTCCTGGCGGCTAAAATTTCTTTCATGAATGAGATTGCCCGGCTTTGTGAAAAGCTGGGAGCTGATGTGGATATGGTGCGCCGTGGTATTGGCAGTGATGACAGGATCGGCAAACGATTTTTGTTCCCGGGAATCGGGTATGGAGGAAGCTGTTTTCCCAAAGATGTGCAGGCACTGGTCAAATCATCTGCTGAAGTGGGATATGACTTCGAAATATTGAACGCAGTGATGAAAGTGAATGAAGATCAGAAACTGCACCTGATGCCCGGTATTAAAAAGTATTTTAACAACGACCTGAAAGGGAAGCATTTTGCTTTGTGGGGACTAGCTTTTAAACCCAATACGGATGATATCCGGGAAGCACCGGCTTTATATATGATTGAAGAACTGACGAAAGCGGGTGCTACTGTTTCTTCCTTTGATCCTGAAGCTATGAAGAATGTGAAAGCACTGATCGGTGATAAAATAGGATATGCTGAAAACCAGTATGCGGCTCTGAAAGATGCAGATGCACTCATTATTGCTACGGAATGGAATGAATTCCGTACACCTGATTTTTCAAAGATTACAAACAGCCTTAAAAACAAAGCCATCTTCGACGGACGTAACTTATTTGACCTGGGAATGATGAAAAACCTGGGTTTTCATTACGAAAGTGTAGGAAGAGCTACCATAAACTAAGTCATCCATGCAACAAAAAAGAGTACTTGTTACAGGGGCAGCCGGTTTCCTAGGATCACATCTTTGCGACAGGTTTATTAAAGAAGGTTTTCATGTTATTGGCATGGATAATCTTATTACCGGCGACCTGAAGAATATTGAACACCTGTTCAAACTTGAACAGTTTGAATTTTATCATCATGATGTAACCAAGTTCATTCATATCCCGGGGCAACTGGATTATATCATGCATTTTGCTTCTCCTGCCAGTCCGATTGATTACCTGAAAATTCCCATCCAAACCCTGAAGGTGGGTGCGATGGGAACACATAATTGTTTGGGGTTGGCAAAAGCCAAGAAGGCGAGAATGCTGGTGGCTTCCACCAGCGAAGTATATGGTGACCCACTGGTGCATCCGCAAACGGAAGAATACTGGGGTAATGTAAATCCTGTAGGCCCGAGAGGAGTGTATGATGAAGCCAAACGGTACATGGAATCGATTACAAGGGCTTATCATACTTTCCACGGTGTGGATACAAGGATCGTCAGGATATTTAATACTTACGGCCCGCGGATGCGGCTCAATGACGGAAGAGCTTTACCTGCATTTATCGGGCAGGCATTAAGGGGAGAAGATCTGACTGTGTTTGGAGATGGTTCACAAACAAGAAGTTTTTGTTACGTAGATGATCTTGTAGACGGTATTTACAGGTTGTTGCTGAGTGATTATACTATGCCGGTCAATATTGGTAACCCCAACGAGATTTCATTAAAAGACTTTGCAGAAGAGATACTGGCTCTCACAGGGAATAAAGTAAAAATTGTTTACAGGCCATTGCCTGTTGATGATCCAAAACAAAGGCAACCGGATATTACAAAAGCAAAAACACTTCTTGGTTGGGAGCCCAGGGTTTCCCGAAGTGAGGGGCTGAAGATCACTTATGAGTATTTCAGCTCGCTGCCGAAAGAAGAATGGAATAAGCAGCCGAAAGAATTTATCAGCAATAAATAAAACTCAATAAATCTGATGTACCAGGAATTGGTTGACAGGAAAGAAAAACTGGCGGTGATAGGATTAGGGTATGTAGGGCTGCCTATTGCTCTCGAATTTGCCCGTAAAATATCAGTCATCGGTTTTGATATCAATGCAAAGAGAATTGAGCTGATGAAAAACGGGATCGATCCCAGCAATGAGCTTGAAAAAGAAGCTTTCGAAGGTTGTGATATTACTTTCACCAATTCTCTGGATGCACTCCGGGAAGCTAAATTTTTCATTGTAGCGGTGCCGACACCGGTTGATGAACATAATGTGCCGGATCTTATTCCTGTACAAAAGGCATCCGAAACGATCGGTAAAGTTGTGAAGAAAGGGGATTATGTTGTTTTTGAATCAACTGTTTACCCGGGTTGTACAGAAGAAGACTGCCTTCCTATTATTGAAAAATTATCCGGATTAAAAAATATCACTGATTTCAAACTGGGTTATTCCCCGGAACGCATCAACCCGGGCGATAAAAATCATACCCTCGCAAGTATTGTAAAAGTGGTGTCGGGCTGTGATGCTGAATCGCTGGATCAGATCGCCAAAGTATATGAACTGGTTGTGATGGCCGGGGTACACCGGGCTTCTTCTATTAAGGTGGCAGAAGCCGCCAAGATCATTGAGAACACACAACGTGACCTCAATATTGCCCTTATGAATGAACTGTCCATCATTTTCAATATGATGAATATAAATACCTATGAGGTACTGGAAGCGGCAGGTACCAAATGGAATTTCTTAAAATTTCAGCCGGGTTTGGTTGGTGGTCATTGTATTGGTGTTGATCCCTATTACCTGACCTATAAAGCCAGTGAACTGGGTTATGATGCGGAAGTAATCCTTGCAGGCCGGAATATTAACGACAATATGGCCAGGCATGTTGCCAAAACCGTGGTGCAGCATATTATCAAAAATTCAGGCGATGTAAAATCATCCAAAGTGCTGGTAAAAGGGGCCACTTTCAAAGAAAATGTAAGTGACATCCGCAATTCCAAAGTGGCGGATGTGGTGAAAGCTCTTCAATCTTATTACGTAAATGTGGATGTGGAAGATCCCCATGCCGATTCGGAGGAATTACAGCATGAATATGGTTTTGGCCTGGTGAAAAATCCGGGCAATGATTATGATGCTGTGATCATAACAGTGCCACATAAAGATTATTTAGCATTGGATGATGGTTATTTTTCAGGCATCACCAAATCACATGGTATGGTGGCCGATCTGAAAGGGATTTACCGGAATAAAATCAATAACAGAACTTACTGGAGTTTATAAAATGCCGTTTATTACCACAGATATTAAGGGATTATTAGTTTTTGAACCCAGGGTGTTTGAAGACAGCCGGGGTTATTTTTTCGAGTCGTATAATGAGGACACATTCAGGGAAGCCGGAATCAATATCCGCTTTGTACAGGATAACCAGTCTTCTTCATCTTACGGAGTACTACGGGGCCTGCACTTTCAATTGCCTCCTTACGCACAAACAAAGCTGGTAAGAGTATTATCAGGAACTATTCTGGATGTGGCTGTTGATATCCGGAACGGTTCTCCAACTTACGGCAAAACTTTTATGCTGGAATTATCTGCTGAAAACAAAAAACAATTGCTGATACCCGCGGGGTTTGCACACGGCTTTTCTGTATTAAGTGAGACAGCGGAAGTATTATATAAGTGTGATGCGTTTTATAATAGGGAAAGCGAAGGTGGTATCAGTTATAATGATCCTGCGTTGGGTATCAACTGGCAAATACCTGCCGGTAGCGAGATCATTTCTGAAAAAGATGCGGCACTGCCTTTATTGCGTGACGCTAAAAATAGTTTTGTGTTTAAAGATGAATGAGTAATTCCGTCAAAATACTGGTAACCGGCGCCAACGGGCAATTGGGAAAAGAGCTGAAACAATTATCTTCTTCTTTTCCGCAGTTTGAATTTCATTTCTTATCAAGGGAAGATTTGCCAATCCATCACTTTGAACTGGTACGAAATTTCTTCAATGCGTATCACCCTGCCTATTTAATTAACTGTGCAGCATATACAGCTGTTGACCGGGCTGAATCCGAAACGGAATTAGCTTTCCAGGTTAACGGGGAAGCAGTGGGCGTTTTAGCGGCTGTTTGTAAAGAGAAGAATTGCAAGCTCATTCATATTTCCACCGATTATGTTTTTGATGGAACTGCAGCAACTCCTTATAAAGAGGATCACCCGACGAACCCGAAATCAGTATATGGCGCATCCAAACTGGATGGGGAGCAACAGGCTTTCCGGTTCAACCCGGATACTATCGTTATCCGTACTTCCTGGGTTTATTCCGAATTCGGGAAGAATTTTGTGAAGACGATGCTGAAACTAATGCCGGAAAAAGAGGAACTGAATGTGGTCAGCGACCAGGTTGGTTCACCCACTTATGCTGCTGATCTTGCTGCTGCCATTTTGCATATCATCAGTTCGGGCAAATGGCAGGCAGGCATTTATCATTACAGTAACGAAGGGGTAATTAGCTGGTATGATTTTGCAGTAGCCATAAAAGAACTGGCTGGCAATAATTGTAAAGTGAATGCTATTCCAACTTCTGCTTATCCCACCCCGGCAAAAAGGCCAGCCTATTCTGTGTTGGACAAATCAAAAATCATAACAACATTTAATCTTCAGGTACCCGGCTGGAAGAAAAGCCTGGAAACTTGTTTGAAAAATCTGAAATGATAAATCCTCCACCAGCAGAAGGAGGGTTTATGTTGATCAAACAGATGAATTTCGAACTATTTTATTAAGGGTATTACATTTTAAAAGGCAACTATTGTTGTTAGAAACTAGTTCGGTACCTCTTGCTTAAAAACACAATTTTAAGTGTACCATTATGGTCCTGTATAATATCTGCGAGATCCTTTCATAATATTAGTTGTTACCGGATAACAATTTTCTCTGCTTGTTGCCCGGATTTTAACAGGTAAATTCCTGAACCCAGGTTACTGATATCGATTGTTTGAGCTCCGGCAGGCAATTGTCTGTTCATTACTAATTGTCCCTGTGAATTATAAAGAAGGATATTATGTGATCCGTTATTGACAACCAACTGTAATTGCCCGTTTACTACCGGGTTAACACTTATCTTCACAGCAGTTACTGTTGATTCAAACCGGACCTGTTTTACCGGACTGAACCCGGAACGGCCATCAATGTCTTTTTGCAAGATATGGTAATAGTTCACTCCCTTTGACGGATTAGTATGCAAATAAGTATATACCTGGTTCGTATTACTATTGCCGGCTGCAGCCACTTGGTCAAGAATGTTCCAGTCCGTTCCATTTGTGCTATGCTTGATTTGAAATTCCAGGCTGTTTTGTTCATTGGCTGTCACCCATGTCAATTTAACCCGTTCTCCCTGCTTCACCGCGTCAAATGAAACCCAGTTTACGGGTAATGTAAAAGCTTCAGTCTGTATAATAAACCCACTAAATCCGGTTACCGGAAAACTAACTTCCCAGGCAGATGCAGCTGCATTCCATACAATATTTGCATCATCGGGGTCTATCACCGTCGCAGCTCCGCTATAAGAAGAAGGCAAGCCTGTTCCTGTTCCCGAACTTCCGCTATATTTCCCAATCCGCAGGTTTGCTTTTCCTGCAGCGTCGGCCGGGCCTGCAGGCAAATTAAGTATGCTCCCAGGGTGGTTATTAAAGTTGGTAAATTCGGCTTGTGTAAAGAAAAGTGTTACTGTTGCAGTGGCCGTTCCGGGGTTAATAGCCGGGGTGATTTCGTAATGACGTTGCACAAAGGGTTTGCCTGCTACTGTCAGTACACTGTTTTCCACCCATACATTACTGGTTACAGCTCCGCTTACAGGACTTGCCCCCGCTGCTACAACCGCATTGATTAGTTCACAAGTGGTTCCTGCATAATTATAGTTGTTTACTGCTTTAGTTACGGTCTGGTTATTTACGGGCAGTGAGTAATTATTTGAGCCGGGTATATTGGAAGGTTGTGTAATAGTGAAAGAACGGGTACCGGTGCATCCTATATTGTCGGTCACAGTGCAGGTCCAGCCACCAGCTGTAAGCCCGGTGACAGAAACAGTGCCATCCCCGGCCGGCGTGCCTGGTGTCCAGTCATACATATAAGGGGCTATTCCTCCGGTTGCGGTATTGATGGAAGCGGCCCCGGTGCTTCCTTCCACGCAGGAAATATTGGTTTGGGATGAGGCTGTTATAGAGGGTACAGAAATAGTGAGCGTTGCCTGGTTACTGGTGCTATTGCAGGAACCGTTAGTGGCTATACAACGATAAAGATATCCGCTCATTCCGGCGGTGGCTCCCGTAATGCCAAGCGTTGTGGTTGTTACATTTGAATATACACCGCCATTTGAAATATTTCCGAAACCAGCACCCGAATTCACCTGCCATTGGTAAGTAGTAGCTCCGGACACGGTGATGCTGAACGTAGTATTTCCCCCGGAACAGATTGCACTGTTAGAAGGATGCCCGCTGATGGATGGGTTGGAACAACTTGAATATAATGTACAACTGGCGGGCAAATCATATACCTGTAGCCCGGAACTGCTGAATACCCAATTCGCTTTATTCATGATTGCAGTTTTTAAAGCAGCCACTGTACTATATGGAACCCCGGTGCAGTTAAATTTTCCATGATCGTTATTGGGGGCGCTACCTGCTGTTCCGGCGAGGAAAGCGTTTACACCACCTGTCAACCCAGGAGGTATGGCGGAAGATTGCGGACCGTAAGTACAACCCGCACCATTCCATCCTGCATCCGTAGTAGTGCCGCAACTAAGAGCCCAACTGATACCTGCAATCTTTGTGGAAGCGCCACTGGTCGGATCTCCTGCACCTCCCTGGAATGCAATCACCTGGTCCCCTGCGTTGGAGAGTGATAATCCTGTGGTAACATTCCCTCCTGAAACAATAGCCACGGTCCCGTTGGGCGTTCCATTCACTTTTGCCGCTGATGCACCAATACCTGCAATCTCCACTTCCTGGCCTATTGTCAGCGCTGATCCGGTTGTCCAGGAGATTGTTCCTTCAGTACCACCACTGGCCTGCCAGGCCGCCCCCTGATAACCCCGTTCTGTAAAATAGATAATTGTTCCTGTTGTAATAGGAGTCAATACAACGAAAGAAATGGTATCCGGTGCCACACCGGCAGCAGGGATACCGTTATAACCGGTAAACAGGATATCGCCGGGAACTAATGTTGTTTGGGCATTTACAGTTGGTCTGGCCTGCATCATCACCACCAGGAAGATGCAGCAAAGAACATGTTGAAATTTCATAGAAATTAATTTTAGGACGGTTTATTTATCTACAAGTTTACAGTTATTCTATTTGCTTTCAATGATGACAGTCTTTCAAATCCACTATTTAAGGAGTAACACTTAATATTAGTTATGAGGTTCAAAATTGCGTTTGCAGTATCGCAGGCAAAAGTTAATATTCATACCTCTTGCACAGGAAAGTATAAGGAGAATCCCTAAGGTTCTTACACAGCAGCACCTGCTTTGAACTGGCGGCCAATCATCAAAATGCCATTTGTAAGCGAATCATGGTTTAATAGAGGTTTCGTAATTAAATGGTATCAGCAGGGTGTTTAGGGAGGCCTGGAATACATTTTCCAGATATGAAATATTTTCGCTGCTCTGTGATTTTTATTTCAGGCTCAACAACCCCAGCGCTGCCCGGCAGATGTTGAACTGTTATTGCAAATACCTTTTGTGTAGTGAACAAGAAATGAACTTGATCACTTAGCTCTTATGGTCTGGGTAATATTTAGTGACAGGTATATTTACAGGGATTGTGATCTTGACCAGGCCCAATAAAAACAATATTTTGAAAAGGATATTTTTTTATTGCTGCGATGAAGGGTAAAGTGACGAAAATAAAATAGGAGAAAACAGCGTTGAAACTGAATTCTCCTATTTGGTTGACCCATAAGGATTCGAACCTTAACAGACAGAACCAAAATCTGTAGTGCTACCGTTACACCATGGGTCAATCACTCTGAAAGAGCCAATTTTGCAATTGGGAGTGCAAAAATAGGGCTAAGCTGCTTTCCTCCCAAATGGTTTTTAAAAGAATTTATGCCGGATGTGAAGCCGAAATTCCTTCCTTTTCCTCCCGTTCCTTTAGCTCCTTGATCTTGTCCAGCGCCCTTGCCACCACATCGCACATAATAGTATACAGAGCTCCCTGTTTGGGATTGTCATAAATATAATCCAGTGCCTGATCCTCGTTAGGAATGACAATGGTTGGAATACCAGGGTTTACGCTGTTAATACCCTGCTGCAGCAGTTCAATGATCTCGTCGGCACTGCGGCCGCGAAGATTTTTATCGCAGCGGATAATAATCTCATCAAAATAACGGGCCGAGATTTCACCCAGTTCACGGATATCTTCATCACGCCGGTCACCGGTGCCTGAAATAACTCCGATACGGGTGGGATAATCAAGCTTGCTGATAAAATCACAAAGCAGTTTCAATCCATGCGGATTGTGCGCAAAGTCAGCCAGCATAGTGAAATTTTTGAAATGAAAGAAATTCAACCGCCCAGGGGTTTGCGTGGAGGAAGGAACAAACGATGTCAATGCTGAGCGGATATCTTCAATTGTTATATCCCGGAATAAATAAGTAGCCAGTATCGCAGGTAAACAGTTTGCAATATTATGCACCGCTTTCCCTTCGTAGGTGAGCGGTATATCTTTTACCGGCATCACTCTGATCTTCCAGGTGCCTTTCATGATACTCACATAGCCATTCTCAAACACCGTGGCTAATCCGCCACCACTGCAATGCGTTTTTATCCTTGGATTGTTTTCATTCATGCTGAATAAAGCCACATTGCATTTCAGGTCATCTTTCATTTTATGGACCAGGTCGTCATCTGCATTTAATATCGCATAGCCATGCGGGAAAACGGTTTCAGGAACCACTGCTTTTACTTTTGCCATTTGCTCCAGCGTATTGATGCCGCCGAGTCCCATATGATCTGCTGCCACATTGGTAACAATTGCCACTTCACAATTCTGAAAAGCCAGGCCTGATTTTAAAATACCGCCTCTTGCGCATTCCAGTACAGCAAAATCGACAGTGGGGTCTTTCAATACAAATGCAGAGCTGACAGGGCCGGTGCAATCACCTTTCATCATCAGCTGGTTCTGGATATATACACCATCACTGGTGGTATAACCAACTTTTTTACCGGCGCTCTTGGCGATATGGGCTGTTAGCCTTGTGGTGGTCGTTTTACCATTTGTACCTGTTATAGCAATGATGGGAATCCTGCCGGCACTACCCTTCGGGAAAAGCATGTCCACGACCGGTTCAGCCACGTTCCTCGGAAGACCTTCTGCCGGTTCAATATGCATCCGGAAACCGGGAGCAGCATTTACTTCTAAAATGGCGCCGCCGTTTTCAGAAACAGGGGTGCGAAGATCCATTGCCATGACATCAATTCCACAAATATCAAGACCAATGATCTTAGCTATCCGTTCAAACATGAACACATTAGCAGGGTGAACTTCATCTGTTACATCTGTTGATGTGCCGCCGGTAGATAGATTAGCTGTAGGTTTTAATAAAACCCGTTCATCTTTTTGCGGAATTGTTTCTAATGTATAGCCCAGATCATCCAGCATTTTTTGGGTGAACTGGTCAATAGTTATTTGTGTCAGCACTTTTTCATGCCCATAACCACGGCGGGGGTCTTTATTCGTTTCTTCGATCAGCCATTGGATATTGTGCACCCCATCACCAACGACAGAAGCTGGCGTTCTTAATGCCGCACAAATAAATTTATAATTGATCACCAGGCAGCGAAAATCATAACCGGTGATAAACCTTTCCACGATCACACTGCGGCTGTAGGCTTTGGCTGCTTCAAAAGCTTTAATGGCCTGCTCCCGGTTTGTAATATTGGTGGTGTTGCCTTTACCATGATTACCATCAATAGGTTTTATCACCAGCGGGTAACCAAATTTTTCAATCGCTTCATCTAATCCCACTTCGGTCCTGATTACCGTACCTCTTGGTACAGGTATCTCTGCAGCTTCCAGTAATGCTTTTGTTTCTTCTTTATCGCAGGCAATATCAACGGCAATATTCCCGGTGGTGGAAGCAATAGTTGCTCTTATTCTTTTTTGGTTCACACCATACCCTAATTGTACCAGGCTTTGTTTGTTCAGCCGTATATACGGGATACCTCTTTTGGCGGCTTCATCCACAATACAACCGGTGGAAGGCCCGAGCCTTGTATCTTCCCGTATTTCCCGCATTTCCTGGATATCTGTTTCAAGATCATAGTCAGTGCCGTCAACAAGAGCCTGCGCAATTCTTACGGATGCTTTCGCCGCATATACGCCGGCATCTTCTTCCATATAACTGAAGATGACATAATAGACGCCTTCTTTTTCACCGGTGCTTCTTGTACGCCCAAAGCCGCAATCCATTCCGGCCAGTGTTTGTATCTCTAATGCGATATGTTCTATTACATGCCCCATCCAGGTACCTTCATCCACCCGGCTGAAAAAGCCACCGGGCTGTCCTTCACTGCAACGATGTTCGTATAGAGAGGGCAGCATTTTTTCCAAGCGTTCCCGGAAACCCGGAATTTCATTCGTCGGTTTTTGCTCCAGTTCCTCCAGGTCCAGCTTCATCTGTACCAGTTTCGGACGTCGGACACTCCAGTAATTGGGGCCTTTCAGCACTTTCAGCTCTAAAATTCGCATATAAAATATTTAATGAATCCTGCTACGGGCAGGCAAATTGGAAGTTAGTTTTTTTTGATCAGGTGACCAACTGTTGTGCCAATGGCAGCATCGTTGCGTCGCACACCTCATCGTCCTGTTCTTTGTGGGGCATTTTGCAGCCCTTTTTTTCATTACATTTAGTTTCAAAACAATCAACATGGCAACCAACCGCCGTTCTTTTATCCGTAAAGCTGGAGCTTTTTCTGCCACTGCCTTTTTAGCGTCTTTAAGCCAGCCGGCCTGGAGCCGTAACCTGGATGCAGCAATACGGGAAGCGCAAGGAGTTTCATCGGATGACCTGGCTACAGAGGAGGATTTCTGGTATTATATCCAGCAATCATTCACGGTGTCGCCGGCGCTGATCAACCTGAATAATGGTGGTGTTTCCCCGGCACCCAGGACTGTGCAGGATGCTATGAAGCGGTACTATGATCTCAGTAATGAAGCGCCGAGTTTTTACATGTGGCGAACACTGGAATTAGGCCGGGAGCCCCTGCGGAGAAACCTGGCCAAACTCGCCGGTTGTGATGCAGAGGAAATTGCCATCAACCGCAATTCATCAGAAGGCCTTGAAACCGTCATTTTTGGTTTGCAGCTAAAAGCGGGTGATGAAGTGGTGGCAGCGAAGCAGGATTATCCTAATATGATCAATGCATACAAGCAAAGAGAGTTGCGGGACGGCATTAAAATGGTCTGGATCAATCTGGACCTGCCGAGCGAGGACGAAAACTATTTAGTACAGCAATATGTAAAAGCCTTTACTGCCAGAACAAAAGTGGTGCATATCACGCATATTATCAACTGGAACGGGCAGATATTGCCGGTAAAGAAGATTGCTGCTGAAGCCCATAAAAGGGGAATAGAAGTGGTGGTGGATGGTGCGCACAGTTTTGCCCATTTTGACTTTAAGATACCTGACCTGGACGCCGATTATTTTGCTGCCAGTTTGCACAAGTGGTTGTATGCTCCCATCGGCAGTGGTATGTTATATGTGCGGAAAGAAAAAATAAAGAATATCTACCCGCTGTTTGCGGTTGATAATCCATTGAAAGATGATATACGGAAATTCGAAGCCCTGGGCACCAGGCCTTTCTTTATTGAACAGGCTATTGGTAAAGCCATCGAATTTCATGATATGATCGGCAGTGAACGAAAAGAAAAAAGACTGCACTACCTGAAAAACTACTGGATGGAGAAAGTTCAGTCTTTACCTAAAGTGAAACTTAATACGTCGCTGCACCCCAAATGGGGTTGTGCCATTGGTAATATTGGAGTGGAAGGCAGAAAACCCAATGAACTTGATTCCTTCCTGCAGGATAAATACAAAGTACATACAGTGGGCATTGTTTGGGAAAATATCAATGGCGTAAGGGTGACGCCGAATGTATATACCACTACCAAAAATTTAGATGTACTGGTGGAAGGGATTACTGCGTTTGTCAGACAGGCCTGATAGTATAGTTATCGAAAAGTGTCAATCAGATACCAAGAAGGCATTGGTTCCCATAGAGTACAACCTAAGCAAAAATTAATAGGCATTTTTAATAAACGAAGATGTCTAATTATTTGTGTGTACTTTTCTTCAACACAAATGCCCGAGCCACTTTCTAATGATAATAGCCCAACCACACCGATAATCTTCATCTCATAATTGGGTTGCTTTATAAAAGCTTTAAGCCCAGCACTATCTTGGTTGGATACTAATAATTTCATTTCTCTGTACCCGTCTGACGGCATCCCCGATGAAGAACAAGCCGGCCCAAACCTGTCGATTTTATAGTTTTTGAACATTTCAATGGTTGTCGTTCCCTTATATACACTATCATGGCGGGAAATAAAATAGTTTAATCTCGCTGTGTCAGTTTTAAAAAAAATATTCTCACTTTTCTTTGCTTGTCCATACCGTTGAGCTTTACAGATGGATATTAAATAGATACCCAAAGAATCCTCTTGTAATAAAATATCCAGGCCTTTTGAATTTTCAATAATCAGTTGTTTGTGATTTGCGTCAATTTTCCTAAGAATGCAAGCTTCTGCGCTGGAGCGATTCTGATATGCAGACTGAATTTTTTTTAGATGTTTACTTTTTTCAATAAACTTTACTAAAAGTTGCTGATCTGTTTGGCTTTCTGCATCATTAGTTAAATACACCAGCAGCAGGAAAAGAAATGCACGGGTATTTAATCCGATTTTCATGGTTTGAAAATAGCTAACTCTTTTCATGTAAATTGAGTACTATTTGTTAATTCATGTCCACATCCATCACTAACCGCAAAATCAACTTACTGCAGGCTACCTCTATCAATATGATAGACATGGTTGGCATCGGCCCCTTCGTGGTGATGCCGTTAGTGATCGGGTATTTCAACAACGGGCTATTTATCTGGGCCTGGATATTTGGAGCCTTCACTGCATTGATGGACGGGATGATCTGGAGTGAACTGGGAGCAAAATACCCGTTGGCCGGTGGTACGTACAATTTTCACCGCATTGCTTTTGGTGAAAAAGGCGGCAGGCTGATGAGTTTTTTATTTGTCTGGCAAACTTCCATACAGGCTCCGTTGGTGGTGGCTTCAGCTGCCATCGGCTTTGCACAATACCTTACTTATATTGTTGACCTGACGGGCTGGGAACAAAAAATGATCTCCGGAGGCCTTGTCATTTTTGTGCTGTTATTGTTATACCGGAGGATCGAAACCATTGGTAAGATATCCGTGTTCTTTGGTATCATCGTAATCGTTACCATTTTATGGATCATCATCAGTGGTTTGTCGAACCAGCAGTATTCCATTAAACTATGGCCAACCGGCAATGAATCCTTTTTCCAGTTCTCCTTTTGGGCCATGGTGGCACAGGGCTCGCTGAAAACAGTATATAGTTACCTGGGATATTATAATGTCTGTCACCTGGGCGGCGAGATCAAACGACCCGAAGTGAATATTCCCCGCAGTATTTTCATTTCTATTATTGGGATCGCTGTTTTATACCTGCTGATGAATATCAGTGTGATGAGTGTGATATACTGGCAGGAAGCTGCGAAGATGGACAAGTATTTAGTCAGCAGTTTTATGGAAAAAATATACGGCCATAAAGCAGCCATTGCAGTAACGGTGCTGATCCTTTGCGTGGCCATGTCTTCTCTGTTTGCCGTGGTGCTGGGTTATTCAAGGGTTCCTTATGCAGCAGCGGTGGATGGTAATTTCTTTCCGGTGTTTGGCAAACTACACCCCACAAAAAATTTTCCTTATATCTCACTGCTGGTGCTTTGCGGGTTGGGCTTCGTTTTCAGCTTACTCATGAAATTATCGGATGTGATCACGGCGATACTCGCCATGCGGATCGTGGTACAGTTCATGGCACAGTCGGTAGGAGTAGTGCTGTTGCGGAAGAAATTTGGTAAACGGGAACTGCCGTTTAAAATGTGGCTATACCCGTTGCCGGTCATTGTTTCATTGGCTATCTGGTTATTCCTGTTGTATAATAATAGCTATGCGCTGGTGGGAGGGCTATTTGCTGCTGCCGGGGTGGGGGTGTACTATCTCAAAAAGAAATTCTTCGAAAAAACTGAGTAACTGAAAGAGCATGGTTGCCTGCAAACCGACCCGGGATAAGTTTGCTACCACAGATGCTAATGTAGTGCAGCCGGGCGCATAATCTTTCTCCACAACTTGTCCCGTAAAATGCGGGATTTTCACATACTTCAGCTCAATTTGTCAGCGTTATATTATTTTTCTTTTATTTTGTTGTTAATCAAACCCGAATGAATGAGCCATCCTAAGGGAAAACTAATAGCCATCGGAGGAGCAGAAGATAAAGGCACGAACCTGGAGACCGGAGAGTTTCAACGTAATAATCTCAATTTTTTTGAGTTGGGTATCCTGCGCCGGGTGGTGCAGGAAGCAGGCGGCCCTTCTGCAAGAATAGAAGTCATCACAACGGCCTCCATGATCCCCTACGAAGTGGGAGAAAATTACCTCAATGCTTTTGGAAAGATCGGGTGCACCAATATCGGCCTGTTGCATATCCGCACCCGGCAGGATGCGATGAATGATGAATACATTGAACGGATCCGTCATTGTGATGCAGTAATGTTCAGCGGCGGCAACCAGTTGCGGCTAAGTGCTACCGACGGCGGTACCGAATTCTTAACTATTCTTAAAAGAAGATACCAGGAAGAAAATTTTGTCATTGCCGGTACCAGCGCCGGAGCCATGGCTATGAGCAATACCATGATTTATGAAGGCAATGCAACAAGAGCCCATTTGAAAGGAGAAGTAAAGATCACCACCGGCCTGGGGTTCTTAAATACCGTTATTATTGATTCACATTTTGAAAAGCGGGGACGATTTGGAAGACTGGCGCAGGCTGTGGCCACGAATCCATCTTGTATTGGTATTGGGCTGGGGGAAGATACCGGAATGCTGATCACAGAAGGCAACAGGATGGAAGCGATTGGCAGCGGGTTGGTGATGATCCTCGACGGGCATGATATCCTGCACTCAAATATTGCTGATATACCGGATGGTAACCCCATCAGT
Source organism: Chitinophagaceae bacterium UBA4411 (assembly GCA_002400415.1). Taxonomy (GTDB): domain Bacteria; phylum Bacteroidota; class Bacteroidia; order Chitinophagales; family Chitinophagaceae; genus CADEDV01. The sequence goes on along the minus strand of DGQP01000002.1, from coordinate 378,948 downwards.
TTGGAAAACCTGAAAGTACATTTTTGTGAAAAAGGGAATGGCTACCTGATCAGGGAAAGAAAGTACCTTCCGGAAGCAGCAGAAGGGGCGGTAATAAAGAAACAGGTGGATGTGGAGTAACCAATACAGGCAACGATTATACCATTTCAAACATCTGTCTGAGCAGGTGTTTTTTATTTTAACTTGTGTAATCAATTATAAAGATTATGAAAAGACTGGCCCTTTTTATTTCGCTGGCTGCCTTAGCTGCTTTTATGCCGCAAAAGAAAACCAAAGTGATATTTTTTGGAGATTCGATTACTGAACTGGGTGTTCGAAAAGACAAGTACACCGGGTATATTCTGAAAATGGATAGCATGCTGAAAGTGGAAAAGAAAAGCGACCAGTACGAACTGATCGGGGCAGGGATCAGCGGCAACAAAGTATATGATCTTTATTTACGGCTGGAAGATGATGTGTTGAGTAAGAATCCTGATGTGGTGGTCATTTATGTGGGTGTAAATGATGTATGGCATAAAACACTATTAGGTACAGGAACGGACCCTGATAAGTTTGAAAAATTCTATCTCGCTATTCTGAAGAAACTCAAAGAGAGAAATATCAAAGCCATATTGTGCACACCGGCGGTGGTGGGAGAGAAGACGGACATGAGTAACCAACTGGATGGCGACCTGAACCGCTACAGCAATATGATCCGTGACATAGCCAAGAGAAATAACCTGCCATTGGTTGACTTAAGACAAAAATTTCTTGACTACAATAAGGCTAATAACTCCGCTAACGAGGAAAAAAATATCCTTACCTATGACAGGGTGCATCTTAATGAAAAAGGAAACCAGTTAGTGGCAGACGAGATGTGGAAGGCGGTGAAATCAGTGAATTAGCCTTTTTAACAACGGCGAAATTTCTTCATGTTTGTCTAATGGCATTACATGTTTGCCGCCCTTAATTATATAATCGGCTTTTACAAAACGGTAAGGCAGTAATATATCTCCTGTACCGTGAATGTGAATGATGTTTCGGGTTGGTTCGCCGCTTTCCCAATGAAGTATTGATTCAATGGCCCACTTAATAAACTCCGGATCAGAGTCGGCAACAATCTGTCGTAATAATTCTCTTTCCGCTTTGCCTTTTGTTCCGAAAAGCCAGCTGTAAAAAATATGCCCTTTTTTCATCAGGGGAAAAGGAATCCATTTATAAACGGGCAAATATTTCCCTACCCGTAAGTAGGAAGGAAATTCTTTACTGCTTTTGTTACTCGAAATTATAATTGCTTTTATTCCGGGGTCTGCTTTTGCCATTTCTGAAGCCAGCATACCTCCAAAAGACATCCCTACTATTGTTGGGCTATTTTCAGGAATGGTTTGCCGCAGTCTCAATGCATAATGTTGTAAAGATTCTTTTTTGGCAGGAGGAATCCAGTCAATAAACACAGGATTGCAATAAGACAAATCTAGAAAAGAAAATATTCGTTTATCTGCTCCGAGCCCGCTGATGAAATAAATCTTTTTCAACTGACGTGGTATTTTATACAGCCTTCACGAGATAATAATTCTTTTTTCCTTTCTGAACCAAAATATATTTGTTGTGAAGCAAGAGTGAACTGTCAACAGTCATTTGTACATTTTCTATTTTTTTCCGGTTGATGCTCACGCCACCACCTTGTACCGTTTTCCTGGCTTCTCCTTTACTTGGAAATATACCTGTTTCAGCTAAAAAAGAAACGATATCAATACCTGTAGCAATTTTGCCATTGTCAAAATCAGATTTTATCACACCCTCCATGCCTTCAATATCTTCAATGCTCAGTGATTCGGCCGGAGCAGTTTGATTGGCAAATAATTTCTGGGTTGTTTCAATAGCTTTTGCTAGTTCTTCTTTTCCATGCACAAAAGCCGTAATCTCTTCAGCCAGCCGTTTTTGTAACATCCGTAAGCCGGGTTCTTTACTATGTTCACTAAAGATTGCTTCTATTTCTGCTTTTGATAAAAACGTAAATATTTTGACCCATTTTTCCGCATCAGTGTCAGTAGCGTTTAACCAGAACTGGTAGAATTGATAAGGCGATGTTCTTACCGGGTCCAGCCATACATTCCCGCTTTCGGTTTTACCAAACTTGCCGCCATCTGCTTTTGTGATCAGGGGGTTCGTAAAGACAAAGGCTTCGCCACCCACTTTCCTTCGGATCAGTTCTGTACCTGTCGTCATATTTCCCCATTGGTCGCTGCCGCCCATTTGCAGTTTGCAGTTCTTATGCTGGTAAAGCCAGTAAAAATCATAGCCCTGCATCATCTGGTAGGCAAATTCAGTGTAACTGATACCTGTTTCGCCTTCAATACGTTTTTTTACACTGTCTTTGGCCATCATATAATTGACTGTGATGTGCTTGCCGGCATCCCTGAGAAAATCAATGAAGGATATATTTCTAAACCAATCGTAGTTGTTGGCCATTTCAGCGGCATTGGGTTTGGCGGGATCGAAATCCAGGAATTTTTCCAGTTGCGCTTTGACACCTGCTACATTTTTTTGCAATACTTCTTCACTCAGCAGGTTTCGTTCTTCGCTTTTACCACTGGGGTCGCCTACCATACCCGTAGCCCCGCCTACCAGGGCAATCGGCTTATGCCCGGCTTTCTGAAAATGAACAAGTAATAAAATGGGAACCAGGCTGCCAATATGAAGGCTGTCGGCCGTCGGATCAAAGCCAATATAGCCGGTGGTCATTTCCTTATTCAGTTGTTCTTCGGTACCGGGCATAATATCCTGGATCATCCCCCTCCATCGTAATTCTTCGATCATGCTCATAGTCGCTTAAAGATTTGCGGCAAAAGTAAGGCAGAATGAGATTGTTACGCTTCCGGACAATATTTTACTAATATGTTCGTTTTCAGCTGTTAGCCTTTTTACCTCTCCACCCTATGTTTTCTGGAGGTTAAAGTCTAATTTTACTGTTGTCCTTATCTATGAAAAAACTGTGTTATTCCATTGCTTATTTGAAAATTCAATAATGAAAACGAACCGCTTATACCTGACCCTGTTCCTGTCAGTTTTATTCCTGTCAACATCCGCTCAATTCAGAAAATATTCCAACGAGTTCCTGAACATTGGTGCCGGGGCAAGAGGCCTCGCCATGGGAAGTGCGCAAGTGGCCTCCGTGGCTGACGGCACGGCCGGTTACTGGAATCCAGCCGGCCTGGTAAATATTAAGGACCATCCTCAATTGAATATCATGCATGCTGAATATTTTGCCGGTATCGGGAAATATGATTTTGCCAGCATAGCCTTTCCTGCAGCCAATAATAAAAGAACATTTGCCGTTACAGGCCTTCGTTTTGCGGTGGACGATATCATGAATACATTATTCCTGGTAGAGCCCGATGGCTCCCTGAACTATAACAATATCCAGGCGTTCTCTTCGGCGGACTATGCCTTTATTTTTTCGTATGCACAAAAACTAAAAGAAACAAAGAATAAGAATATCAATTTTGGCGTGAATGCAAAAGTAATTCATCGTAATGTGGGCAAATTTGCCAAGGCCTGGGGCTTTGGATTAGATGCCGGGCTGCAGATATACAGTAAGCAATGGAGATTTGGTATTTCCGGCCGTGATATCAGCACTACGTTTAATGCCTGGTCATTTACGTTCACCGAAAGAGAAAAAGAAGTTCTTTACCTGACAAACAATGAAATACCGGTTAAATCAACAGAATCTACAGCGCCCCGGTTGGTGCTGGGAGTAGCCCGTGACTTTAAGATCAATAAAAAAACAACTTTACTGGCAGAAGTGAATGCAGATGTGACCTTTGATGGGCAACGTAATACCATCCTCAGTTCTGACCCTGTTAGTGTGGACCCCAAACTGGGGCTTGAATGTAATTTCAATAACGTATTCTACCTGCGCGCCGGGATCAATAATTTTCAAAAAGCATTGGCTGACGGCGATACGCTTAACCAGAAGAAAGTGTGGATCTATCAGCCCAGTGCAGGCGCCGGGTTCAGGATATCAAATGTCACTATTGACTATGCGTTTACCAACCTGGCCAATCAATCCAATCCTTTATTTACCCATGTATTTTCCCTTCGGTTAGATATGGTGGGAGATAAAACTAAAACCAAAAAGTGATCTGTACCGATAAATTAATTGTATGAAACGATTTTTACTTTTATTATTCATTCTTACTGGATTTGCCGTTCATTCGCAGGTTTACAATAATGAATGGATTGATTATAGCAAAACCTACTATAAATTTAAAGTGGGGGCTACGGGACTTTACCGCATCAGCCAACCCACACTTTCTTCTATAGGTCTTGGCAGTACGGCAGCGCAGGATTTTCAGTTATGGAGAAATGGTAAAGAAGTGCCTCTTTATACCACTGTGCAAACAGGTGCTATGGGAACTGCTGACTACATTGAATTTTGGGGAGAGATGAACGATGGGAAACCTGATAATGTGCTTTACCGGGAAGCTGATTACCAGTTAAATGATAAATGGAGTTTGCAAACTGACACTGCTGCCTATTTTTTGACAGTAAATCCGGGAGCCGCAAATTTTCGCTTGTTACCTACTGCAAATACGATAACAGGCAGCCCGGTGCCGGAACCATTTTTTCTCTATACAGCAGGCAAATATTACAAAGAGAGATTAAATGCGGGTTATGCACAGGTGGTTGGTGAAAATGTTTATTCTTCGGCCTATGATAAGGGAGAGGGTTGGTCTTCCAATGACATAGGTAAAAATATTACCAGAACTGAAATCCTGTCAAATTTATATGTTTTTACAGGACCGGGTGCTCCTGAAGCAGAATTCAAAATCCACGCAAGTGGAAACAACGGCCTGAACCCAAGAACTTTTCGTGTAAAAATCAATGGTGATTCGATACTGGGTCAGGAAATGAATTTTTATGACTATGTGAAAGTGACCAAACCAGTTGCTTTGTCATTACTAAGCAGTAATACTGCTACTGTTGCTATTACCAATTTAACCACAGTGCCCGGTTCTGACAGAATGGTGGTGGGCATGTTTGAATTAAAATATCCCAGGCAGTTTAATTTTGGGAATGCCCGCAGTTTTCCGTTTAAGCTTGCTGCTAATATTGCTGGTAATTATCTTGAAATCAGCAATTTTAATTATGGAGCTGTCGCCCCCGTTTTGTATGATATTACAAACGGGAGGAGATATATTGCAGATATAAGCAATCCTGCTCTTTGCAAATTTGCCCTATTGGGTTCAGCGGTTGACAGAGATTTGGTGCTGGTAAGCCAGGAAACAGCTGCTATATCTAGTGTTACTTCTTTCCAGCAAAGAGATTTTATTAATTATGAACTGGCTGTTAATCAGGGCAATTATCTGATTATTACCCATTCTTCACTTCTTAACGGCTCTAATGGCCGCCATCCCGTGGATGATTATAAGAATTACAGGAGCTCTGCAGCAGGTGGGGGGTATAATGCAAAAGTGTATATGATTGAAGATATGGTGGATCAGTTTGGACTGGGAATAAAATTCAATCCGTTGTCAATCCGGAATTTTATTCGTTGGGCACGAATAAAATATCCGGCACCGGTTAAAAATGTACTGCTTGTTGGTAAAGGGGTGAACTACGCCCAATTCCGGGCTTATGAAAGCCATGCAGACATCAACAAGCTTGCTTTCATTCCAACATTTGGTCAGCCGGCATCTGATATGTTATTGGCCGCCGAACCTGGTTTGGATGAAATACCCCGTGTTTCTATCGGGCGTATCGCTGTGATTAATGGAGATGAACTGACAATCTATCTTAATAAGGTAGTCGAGTATGAGCAGGCGCAGGCGTTTCCGTCGCCGTTGATACAGGACAAGGCATGGATGAAAAATGTGGCGCATGTGGTGGGGGCCAGCGATGAAGGCCTTACTGCGGCTTTGGATGCGAGCATGACAAGGTTTAAGGACATTATTGTAGATACTTTTTACGGGGCTAACGTGCAAACTTTTGCAAAAAATTCTGCTGAAACGGTTGAACAGACAAGTAACACCCGGATAAAAAATCTTTTTGAGGAAGGGTTGGGGCTGGTAACTTATTTTGGCCACTCTTCTGCAACTACCTTAGAATTTAATCTTGATAACCCGCAGAACTATAATAATCCTGGCAAGTATCCTTTGTTTATATTACTCGGGTGTAATGCGGGTAACTTTTTTAATTTTAACCCGCTGCGGTTACAGACAAAAGAAACGATTTCCGAAAAATATGTCCTGGCACAAAATAGCGGCAGTATTGCCACAATTGCCAGTACTCACCTTGGCATTGTTCATTACCTGGATATTTATAATACAAAAAACTATACAGCTTTTAGTGTAAATAAGTACGGAGCAACAATGGGTGAAGCAATGATCGAGGCTATCACCCAGGTATATAACCTGACAACGCAAAACGATTATTATGCCCGTTTTCATTGCGAACAATCGACGCTACATGGCGACCCAGCTATAAAGCTAAATTCAACATCCAAACCTGATTATGTTATTGAAGATCAGCTTGTGAAGATCAACCCTTCCTTCATCTCCGTTGCAGAGACGAGTTTTAAAGTGGATGCAAAGCTGATGAATATAGGGAAAGCTATTAACAGGAATATTGTTGTAGAGGCAAAAAGAACTTACCCTGATAACACTGTTGAGGTAATAAGGAGAGATACTATTCCGGGTATTCGCTATCTGGATTCTCTTTCGTATACTATTCCGATTGTTGCCACCAGAGATAAAGGACTCAATAAGATCACCATTTCGATTGATGCAGATAATGTTGTTGATGAATTGTATGAAACAAATAATAGTATCACTAAGAATTTTTTCATTTTTGAGAATGAGGCAAGGCCGGTATCGCCGTATAACTATGCTATAGTAAGCCGGCAGGATATTAAACTGCACGTTTCCACTGCAAACCCGTTCAATGCTGTACAGGAGTATAAAATGGAGATAGATACCACAACATTTTTCAATTCCCCGCTTAAAGTAACCCGTACAGTTAACTCGGCAGGTGGTCTTATTTCTTTTGAACCGGGTCTTACTTTTACAGACAGTACGGTTTATTACTGGAGAGTATCCCCTACGCCGTCTATAGGGGAACGTATGTGGAACACTGCGTCATTTATCTACCTGCCTAATAGCGAAGCCGGTTTTAACCAGTCACATTTTTACCAGCATACGAAATCCGAGCTGACCCGGATGTCACTGGATACAGCTTCAAGACTTTGGAAGTTCAATGAATCCATGAATAATATCTTCCTGCGGATGGGTACTTATTATACGAGTGGTTCTACCCAGGAAGGATCGTTGACCACTTCTTTTAATGGTGAACCTTTGGTCAGACTTACTAATTGGTTTTCATCATTGGTGTTTAATGTGATACATCCTGTGACTTTTCATCCTTGGGAAAACCGGGTGCTGGTTCCTCATTCATATACAGGCGAGCCTGCCAACCCAAATTCACTGGGTAAGGGGCTTTATGGTAGTACATCACCTCAGTATATTAACAACAGGCCTTACAGTTTCGAATTCAGATACACGGATACTGCCAGCAGGAGGAAGATTATGAACTTTATGCGTGATAGTATTCCTGACGGGTATTATGTGGTTGTTAAGAATTTTACTTTAAACCCGGGTGATTATCCCACCTTCCCTGTGGCTTATGCTGCTGATTGGGCAGCAGATGAAGCAATATATGGCACCGGACAATCTGTATATCATTATTTGAGGAATGCAGGGTTTGCGGGTATTGATTCTTTTTATAGGGCCAGACCATTCGGACTTGTGTACAGGAAAAATGATCCTTCATTTACACCTAAATGGATGGTAGGTGATGGAGTTTATGATAACCCGACCTTATCAGTGGATTGTCCATCACCCGATACGCTGGGATATATTTACTCCCCGGTATTTGGCCGTGCCAAAGCGTGGAAACAGCTATTCTGGAGAGGGTCTGCAGCTCCTGATGCTACGGAAGGTGATGCTCCTTCAATTGATGTAGTGGGTATCCGTTCAAACGGCACTGAAAACACTCTGTTAAACGCCTTACAACTTAACGAGCAGGATTACGATCTTTCTGCAATTGATGCGGCAGAATATCCCTACCTGCGCCTGCGGATGCGCAATGTGGATTCTATACATTACACTCCCTACCAGTTAAGATACTGGCGATTGACATATGATCCTGTACCGGAAGGTGCAGTGGCACCAAATATCTTTTTTACCACTAAAGATACCGTGGATATTGGTGAGCCTTTCGATTATAAAGTAGCATTCAAAAATATCAGCGATACTGATTTTGACAGTGTTAAAATAAAGATGGTAATCACTGACAGGAATAATATTACCAATATAATTCCTGTACCAAGGAGAAAACCATTGCTTACTGTTAGCCCGAATGATACATTGCTTATTGGAGCTACTATCCAGACACAAAGCCTTCCGGGTAACAATGTACTGTATGTAGAAGTAAACCCGGATGACGATCAGCCCGAGCAACATCATTTTAATAACTTTATTTTCCGTAATTTTTATGTAAGGCCCGATAGTCTTAATCCATTACTGGACGTAACCTTTGACGGGGTACATATTCTTAACCGGGATATTGTTTCGTCCAAACCTGATATTGTCGTGAAGCTGAAAGATGAGGCGAAATGGATGATACTCGATGATAACAGCCTGGCGAAAGTGTCTGTCAGGTTCCCGGATGGAAGTATAAGGCAATTCCAGTTTAACAGCGATACCCTGCAGTTTACTCCGGCAGGACAGGCGCCGAATACGGATAATACAGCAACAATCAATTTTAAGCCTCACTTCCTGACAGATGGCGATTACGAACTGATTGTTTCCGGGAAAGACAGAAGTGATAATACAGCAGGAAATATTGAATACAGGGTGGCATTCCAGGTGATCAATAAGCCGATGATTTCGAATATGCTTAACTACCCCAACCCCTTTACTACTTCTACGGCTTTTGTCTTTACGGTCACCGGCAGTGAAGTGCCGCAAAATATCCGGATTCAGGTAATGACGATTACCGGAAAGATCGTAAGGGAAATTACAAAAGACGAGTTAGGCCCTTTGCATATCGGCCGTAACATTACCGAATTCAAATGGGATGGGACAGACGAATATGGTCAAAAATTGGCGAATGGTATTTATTTGTACCGCGTTATTACCAACCTGAATGGTAAATCCCTTGATAAATATAAAGCCGAGGGTGACAACACGGATAAATACTTCAATAAAGGGTACGGAAAAATGTACCTGATGCGCTAAAGGAGATAATTTAACTCAAAATATGGGCTGCCTTGTGCAGCCCTTTTCTTTATTCGTAAATTTAAGCAGTTACTAATTATTAATTTTGCAGTTCGTTCAAGAAATGATTATGGCAAAAATTGGAATTAATATAGCAACCGGAAGTTTGCAGCAGCAGGAAATGATCGTGGGCATTGACCTGGGGACAACCAACAGCCTGGTTGCAATCATCCACCCGGAAAACAGGAAGCCGGTAGTCCTGAAAGAACATGATGGTAATGCGCTGGTTCCTTCAGTCATTCATTTCGGGGAAGCCGGTTGGGTTTCTGTCGGGGATGAGGCTAAGAAGTATCTTGTGACCGAGCCTCATAATACTATTTTCTCTGTCAAGAGGCTGATGGGCAAATCCTATAATGATGTCAGGGATTATTCTTCTTTTTTTACTTACAAAGTAATTGATGATAATAGTGACAGCCTGGTGAAAGTACAGGCAGGAGACAGATTTTATTCACCTATAGAATTATCATCTTATATTCTGAAAGAGCTAAAGGCGAGAGCGGAGCATATTTTGAAGACACCGGTAAATAAGGCCGTGATCACTGTGCCTGCTTATTTTAATGATGCACAGCGGCAGGCTACAAGAGATGCCGGTCGTTTGGCAGGCCTGGATGTATTGAGGATTGTAAACGAACCAACAGCTGCAAGCCTTGCGTATGGTTTGGGGCTCAGAAACGATGAAACAAAAACAATTGCGGTATATGATCTGGGCGGCGGAACTTTCGATATTTCGGTACTGAGAATTACCGGAGGAATATTTGAAGTATTGTCAACCAACGGGGATACTTATCTCGGTGGCGACGATTTTGACAGGGCTATTACACAATATTGGTCTGCAAAGCTAGGCCTGACGGATGAAGAATTAAATGTTAATAAAAATATTGCTCAGGAACTTCGTTTACTGGCTGAGGAGGCCAAAAAATATCTTTCTTCAACCACTGAATTTAAAAGCAGCATAGCCGGGGAAGAATTGGTGCTAACCAGGGGGGAATTTGAAAGATTGGCAAAACCATTTGTCGACAGAACGATTCAATGTTGTAAAAATGCCATGCAAGATGCACAGCTGAAGATAGCCGATATAGATGAAGTGGTCATGGTTGGGGGTTCTACAAGAGTACCACTTGTGAAAGAATCAGTAGCCGCATTTTTCGGCAGGCAATTACATGATTCATTAAACCCGGATGAAGTGGTGGCCCTGGGAGCGGCTGTACAAGCCGATATTTTGGCTGGTAATAACAAAGATTTTTTATTACTCGATATTACACCACTCTCACTGGGTATAGAAACCATGGGCGGCCTGATGGATGTATTGATCCCCCGTAATTCTAAAATTCCTTCAAAGGCAGGGAGACAATATACGACCCAAAAAGATGGCCAGGCTGGAATGAGAATATCAGTTTACCAGGGAGAAAGAGACCTTGTCAAAGACAACCGGAAATTAGCAGAATTTAATCTTACTGGTATCCCGGGAATGCCGGCGGGTCTGCCGAAAGTGGAGATATCTTTTTTAGTAAATGCTGATGGTATTCTGGTGGTTAAGGCGAAAGAGCTGCGTAGCGGGGTGGAACAAACTATTGAAGTGAAACCCCAGTATGGTTTGACGGATGAAGAAGTAGAGAAAATGCTACTGGATTCTATTACGCATGCAAAAGAAGACATACAAACAAGAGCGTTGGTGGAAGCGCAAACGGAAGCTCAGCAGATACTGGATACAACAAGATTATTTATTGAAAAGAATAAAAGCTTTTTACAACAGGAAGAAATTGAAATCACAGAAGCAGCAATGAAGGATCTGGAACAAAAAATATCTTTAACCGGCAAAGATGCCATACAGACTGCTATTGAAAGGCTGAACGAAATTTCAAGGCCTTATGCAGAAAGGCTGATGGATCAGGCAATATCAGCAGCGATGAAGGGCAGGAGCATAACAGAATAAGTATTCAGTGTATAATCCCTTTAAGTATTTTGTAGGAAACCGTTTCTGCGATCACGGTGGCAGGGAATGAAAGCATTGTTCCCCTTTTTACCGCCAGACTATCTTTTTTATCAATCACAAAGATTAAATCCCTTCCTTTCCAGGATGAATCGGCTACGCCTGATTCAATGAAACGGGAAAGGGCTACTTTTTTGGGGACAACATGCGGGGTGGTAAACGGATGAGAAAGCCATGGGTAGGCGCTTGTATAAACAGTACTCATGTATGGGATTATTTCATCTGTGCCGATAAGTAAAGACTGGTTTGTACATAGCTTATTTAACAGTACGAATATTTCTTTTTGTTCACTGTTTAGGTAAGAGGTAGATGCTGATGTTTCTTTGAAACTGCTCTGGCCATATATCCAAACCAGGTTATCAGAAAAGAAGAGTAATAAAAAAATGCCAAGAGTGATTTTGGGGAAAACGGATACAGCCAATTTGTTAAGAAGATAATGTAAAGCGGGTATTCCCAACAGGAACAATGACGTCCATATATACCCCCTGGTAAAATGCAGTGGCTGCATTGGCTTTATTACCATTTCATGATTAGCAAGAGCAAATGCTGTAAGAAACCACAGCAGAAATAAACGATTTTGGCTTTGGGAAAAGAAATTTCCGGGCTTGTTTATCTTACATGCACTCAATAAAGCTAACAGGCCGGTAATGCAATAAGCAGGAATAATACTAAAGAACCGGAGCCGCCAGTTCAGGGCATATTGTTCATTGACAGACCGGTGATCATCAAATTGGTTAAGATAAAATAAGTAGTAATATATATGAAAGAACAGTAACAGTAATTCGCCAATCACAAGCCAGGCCGGTATACTTTTATTTTTGAATACTATTTTTTCTGCCAGTAACCAGGCGTTTGTAATTGCTAACAGTTCAATGCCTGTAAACGGGTGGGAGACAGAAAGAATGGCTGCTATTAGAAGGGTCCCGGCCCATTTTTGTTTTAGGAGGCAATATATCACTCCAAGAAACAACATATGGTAATAGGCTTCGCAGGAAAAAAACAAAGAACGACCAAAACTGAGTCCCCACCAGCCCGATCCGGGGTCAAGAAAGAAAATACTACTTACCGTTGATGTACCATAGATCAGTTGTGCAAAAAAACCAGACAGTGTTAACAAACCACCTCCCCAGGCAAATAGCCAGATGCTGATAGCCCTGTATTTACTGCCGGGAAACAAGTGGTCATATATGGAAATGAGCAACCGGAAGCAAATAAGTGTGCAGATCAGTGTAAAGGGTATCAATATCCAGCCAGGTGGTATGCCCGCTTTCATCAGACCGGCAAAGAATAAGGTTTGCGTTTGAAAATATACAGGCTGGTGATTATCGGAATCATTAAAAGGATTACTGTAAAAAAAACTGCTTCTGTCACTGTCAAGATACTGTTTGGCGTATGCCACATACGATACATTGTCGTATTGTATAAACCCGGTAGGTTCCAGCTCTTTAGTATGGTTAAAAAGATAGCCCCAAAAGAAAACCAGCATCGGAATGGTCAGCAACAAAGCAAATAACCAGTTTCTTGATTTCGGGATCATTCGGATATTCTCTTTTTAAGAAACTGTAAGGTAAAGAATATAGAGATCAGCAGCAGTGTGAACAGGGAAATATATGCAGCAACCCGGATAAAATCATGTGGCCCGAACCTGAATTGAATAATATGTGTCCCGGCCGGAACGGGCACACTGATAAAGGCCCGGTTGCTGCAGAATACAGGTATCTCAGTATTATCTTCAAAAGCTCTCCAGCCATGATGGTACTGCTGAAAAAGATTTAGCAAGCCATAGTTGGCGGCAGTAATCTCAAATTCAATCTTGTTGGGCTCAAACTTTACAAGGGCGATGGTGCCGGTCGTATGCGCATTAATTTCTATTCCCCGGCCAACCTGTTCAAACAATACTATTCTTCCGCTGCCGGGAAGTGCTGCTGTTGACAAAACCGTACTGTCAGAAAAATAGGCAAAAGGATAGTTATTTAATGCCCTTCTCAACAGGGTATCTTTAAGAAAATTGATATACCTGCTGTTGATAGTAGGTGTGATAATATGATCCTGTATCTGGATTGTTTTGCTATAAAATTTTTCCTGTCCTAAAGGAGATGCAGTTAACGAATCTGTGTCTGATGCCATTACAGGGTTTGATATATCCGGCAGGGGATAACCAGCGGGGAACGAAGTTATATAATGATCGACAGATGATGTTTTGACCTGCGAGATGAAGGTAAAAGGCAGCGCCATCCAGCAAAAAATAATACTGTTAATAATCATCAGGGCAGGGAGATATTTCTTCCCTTTTTTCCAAATGGAAATGGCCAAAAGAAATATGCTGATAAATGCGATTTGAAGCATCCCTTGCATAACTGCAATGTCGGCAAAGCTGAGTTTGTCAAGGAGAGCTTTGCCTTTCTCCCGGCCAATGAGGTGAAGCAGGTTGCTTTGAAACAGGTAAAAAATCAGAATCCCCAAAAGTAGGATGCCAATCGCCCCACCGGTTATTTTTATTTTTTTATTGGCAGAATTTTTTGCCGCCAGGAATATATTCAAAGCTGGGGCTGCCATCAAAATAATACCGATGGTTGTGAATACCCGCATCGAAGCCGGATGCCTGAATGTGTTCATAAATGGAAGGAAGCGATGGCACCACTCTCTGAACGGTGTGGCATCACCCAGGCTAAAGAGGAATGTAAAGAGGATGATGCCACTGATAAATTTATAAACAGGTTTCAGGCTGTCAGCCAAGGCCACGAGAAAGAACAGGAGAACGAATATTCCTGCAGATGCATTCCTTGCAACCATATCGGTTGGCAACTGGGGGTGATTCCTGGAGACAGCAGATGGCAATAAATAAGAAAGACTGCTGAAAGGAGGAAATGCATTAGTTTGTATCCTGGTGAGACTGGCTCCGCTTCCTCTTGCATAATAGCTAAAAAAATCCCACCAGGATAAAACAGCGGGGCTAACGGTAAGCAGGAAGAGTACGACTGTTACTACTGAAAATCCTAAAACAGGTTTTATTACCCTTTCTTTATAATGGCGGGCGAGCCAGATAATAAAACCGGTAAGAAGGATATAGAAACTATAAATGAAAAAACTGGGATATCCTGCTGTTAATAATAAGCTGAGTGCAAGAGAGAGTTTTAATGCAGTCTTCAGCCCGGGATTATTTAACAGGCGGTAAAAATAGAGAAATACAAAAGGCAGGTAAGCTGCACTGGTGATCCAGGGAATGATAGAACCACTATCAGTCATAAAGCCGCAACACAGATAAGCAGTAGCTGCAATGAGGGCCGTAGTCTTGCCATTACCAAATTCTTTTACCAGCTTATACATCCCGGTGGCGGCAATAAATAAATAAAATAGCAACTCCCACTGCAGAACTGCCAGGTTATACCGGGTGAAGAGGGAAATAAACATAACAACAGGGTTCCATACCCCGCTTTGTATATCACTGTGTAATGGGAGGCCGGTATACAGGTAAGGGTTCCACCAGGGGAAATGACCATTTTGAATAGCTTCGCTGATATGATAACGATAGGGAAGAAAATAAACCAACGCATCGTTCTTCAGGCTGAAAATATGAAAGGTCAGGGGCCAGTATGCAATTAAAGTGATCAGCAATAAAAGCAGGTATTGCTTCCGGGCTAAAAAAAAAGTGCTGATTTTTCGCATATTACTGTTTCTTCCAGACAACCAAAATACTTTTTCCAAAGGAATAAAAGAAAATCCGATCCATGAACCGGGAAACAGGGATCATCCACTGATCCCATAATTGAACCTGCTTTTTTGCAGGGTATGACTGCTGTAGTAATAATTTATTCAGCAGAGAGGCAAAAAAACCAACTGAATCAAGGTAGGCAATTTTTACCTGCGCTAAGGAAGCTGGCTGGATGGCAGATACAGTTTTGCGGTTATACCTACGGTAGTGACCAATTGCTTTGTCAAAAGGACTGAATAAAAATTGGAAGGCGGGGGAGAGGATGATAAGATACCCGTCTTGTTCCAGGCGGCCAGCAGCTTTCATTACTTCTGCTGCATCATCTTCAATATGTTCAAGTACATCTATATAGATTATACAATCAAACCTTTCGTTCTTGCCTAATGTATCCAGTGTTCCTTGTATTACCTTGCAATTGGAGGGGAGCAGCTTGTCATTTATCTTCTGTTGAAGTATTTGGCACATCTTTTCATCAGGTTCTAATAGCAGCCAGTTCTCAGCTTTACCTTTGTTTAGTAAAAGGGTGGTTCCCCCGATGCCAGCCCCCGCTTCCAATACTTTTCCTGTAAGGTATGCTGAAATATGCCCTGCAAAATAATTTTTCCAGTTTGTTGCTGTTTCAAAAAGCTGTAATTCTTCTCCCGGGTATTTGTAATCAGTATTCATGCAGTGATTGATTCAACAGCACCGGTATAATCTTTATAATGATGGGCAGGCACAAATTTTCGCTGGGATTCGGATGAAAAATAAAGAAACATCGTAACAAGAGATAGCAGGAAACTCTGCAACAGCACAATAAGCATAGATGACATAACAGTGGATGTCCAGCCAGGGATAGCCAGGGTAGTAAAAGTTTTAACAGCAAGCAGCCCCAGGATGATCAATAATGAACAACCGATTAGGCCGCAGGAAAAAACCAGCAGGCGGCCGGCTATCACCTCCATAAATACGGAGATAGCTCCCAGGCCAAGTAGCAGTAATTTGCCGAAATTCATTTTTGATTGTCCTGCATACCTGGTTCCTTTATGAGTCTGTATAGTGGAGTAGGCAAGTCCTGATTTTAAAATTCCCCCGGCAAGATGGCTCCATATTTCACTGTAATAAACGATTTTATCGAGAGAAGATTTGGGCATGATCATAAAATTGCCGAAGGATATCTTCCGGCCTGTCAGCAATCTGAAACTGATTTTATAAAGCCGGTAAAATAATTTGAACAGCAAGTCTTCCCGGCGGGAACTGCGGTGGGCGAAAATTACATCGTTGTTTTTTTTGCCGGATGCAAGCAATAATTCAAGGGCATCTTCCGGGCGATCCTCGCCATCTGTATCCATGATCAGCACTTTATCGCAACTGCTGTTTTCTTTTATATATGCCAGGCCGATTGCCAGGGCTTTCTGGTGCCCGATATTTCGTTGCAACTGTAATACCTGCACAGGGAAAGATGTTTCTGCAGTAAGCTTCAATTCTTCCGTTGAGCCATCATTTACTATGAGAATACTAAAGCGATAATCCTTCAGGTGGGAAAATATTTTTGCCAATTCAGTTAAGAGACGGTTAAGCGATTCTCCGTCATTGAATAAAGGGCATAGTATGGTGACATTTGTTTGCATGTGCGGGTTTAAAGATACAATGCAGGTCTTTCAAAATGAAATGCCGGGTGATGCTCAGTTAGTATACTTTGCTTTAAGTTTAAGAAAATAGCTTTCGAAATAATGATAACTCAGCCAACTCAAAAGGACCGCACAACAGGCTGCGGCTACCGAAACAGTCAGCTGGGCTGCCATACCGGGTATTTGTTTCCTTACACTATCCAGTAAATAACTATTCATGATCAGGTACACCGGCCAGTGAAATATGTAAAAAGAATAAGATATCCGCCCAAAGAACTTTAATAAGGGAATATTAAAGATGAAGTTGATGATCTTTGTCTCCCTGTTAACAGCTTCATACACTAACAGGCCAAACATCATGGCAAAAGTACTGTATCCAACCAGGCCTGTGTAAGGGAATGAAAAGGAATAAAAGCGGTTGATGAAATAGAAAATAAAATTAAGAGCTGCAAAGCTTAATACTATGATGGCCGTATTCTTCCTGATAAACTCAAAATTCATGTGTTTGAGCAAGGCAACAATACAGCCAATACAAATGCCGTCAATACGGGTGAACGTATAAAGATTGTAGTAGGCGAGATTTTCAATTTTATAGATCCACAGGCCAAATCGGAAGAGTATGACCAGTGATAAAAGTGTACATATAAATATCAAAAGGTATTTTGGCTTTTTGAGTAAAAGGATCACCAGCGGCCAGAAAATATAGAATTGTTCTTCCACAGCCAGGGACCAGTAGTGATTCAGAATATGGGCATTAACGGGGTTTTTAAAGATATACAGCCAATTCTGCAGGTAGGTCCACAGGAAAAACTGGTTATTAATATAATAGTCCCATTTAATAATTGGGGAAGTAAAGACAGGAAGTACAAAAAGGAAGACAATAAGGCTCAGGTAGTATAACGGGAATATCCGCAATACCCTGCGCATATAAAAATTGCGCAGGAAGTTGGGTTTACCCAGCGCATTTATTAAGATATCGGTGATGAGAAAGCCGGATAGTACAAAAAAAAGGTCGACTCCCAGCCAGCCGAAATAGGATTGCTGAATGAAACCGAAATTGTGATAAAGTACTACGAGCAGGATTGCCATGCCCCTGAGGCCGTCCAGGGCAGGATAATAAGACCTGTTTGCAGTAACAGCTGTCATGCAGGGGAGAAATGGGTTAGTTATTTCTCTTTCAAAGATAATCTTCTCAGCAGATACTTGCCCAGCAGGTCAAATTCGAGATTAACAGTATCGCCTTTATAAATAGTATGAATATTCGTGTGTTCGAATGTAAAAGGGATGATGGCAACTGTAAAACTCTTCTTTTTGACATTAAATGCTGTCAGGCTGATGCCATTTACTGATATAGAACCCTTTTCTATGATCAGGTCTGCAAATTTCCCCGGAAACCCGAACTCAAACTCCCAGCTGCCTTCCTTTTCTTTGCGTTTCAGGCAGGTTCCGGTGGTATCCACATGGCCTTGTACAAAATGACCGTCCAGCCTCCCGTTAACCGGCAGGCAGCGTTCAATATTGACCCGGCTGCCGGTAGCCCATTTACCCAGGTCGGTTTTTTGAAGTGTTTCGTCAATAGCGGTAACACGGTGGCTGCCAGCCCCTGTTTCTTCCACAGTCAGGCAAACCCCGCTATGACTCACGCTTTGGTCAACTTTTAATTCATGCGAAAGCGGTGATTCGACCCAAAAAGTCTTGTTGGAGCCGTTGGATATGACCTCTTTAACGGTGCCCAGTGTCTCGATTATTCCTGTAAACATGGTTGCAAATTAGTGGTTATTGGTCGTTTTAGATGGGCAGAGGCCCCGGGTCAAACTTTTAAACCGGTTAATCTTCCGATTTTGAACTTTTACCTATATCTTTGCGACTCTAAAAAATACCAGGGAGGTATATACCATGTTAATTATTGATTCAAAAGATTGCGAAAACATTGACAAAGCGCTGAAGAAGTACAAAAAGAAGTTTGAAAAATCTAAAGTATTGCTCCAGTTGCGTGAACGTCAGAGTTTCACCAAACCATCTGTAAAACGCAGAGGCCAGGTGCTGAAGGCGATCTACAAGCAAAATATAGCCAGCGGTAAAATCGAGGGTTAATCCGTTAACCTTTCCCGATAGTAGGAGATAGCTGCAAAGTTTTATAGCTTTGTAGCTATCTTTTTTTATGTCATCTATTCCCGAACAGATACAGTCCTTTATTGATTACCTGAAATTTGAAAAAAGGTATTCTGTCCATACGGTCACTTCCTATCAAAACGATCTCATCGCCTTTTTTGACTACCTGGACCTGCAATTCGGTAAGCTCTCCCTGCAAGAAATAACAGCGGGCTTTATCCGCAGCTGGCTGGCAGGGATGAAAGACGCAGAAATGAGTTCCAAATCCATCAACCGGAAAATATCCACCCTCCGGTCTTTTTTTAAATACCAGCTAAAGACCGGCAAAATGGAGATGTCGCCGACAGCAAATATCATTGCCCCGAAAATTGGTAAACGCCTGCCCGTATTTATAAAGGAAGAAGATACAAAGTTGCTGCTCCGGTCGGTTTCGGGGATTACGGAGGACTGGAGATCGCTGAATGGTAAGATGCTGCTGACCTTGTTTTATTCTACAGGAATGCGTTTAAGTGAGCTGATCAACCTGAAAGAAAAACAGCTTGACTTCGGGCGGTCACAGATCAAAGTTCTCGGGAAAGGGAACAAGGAAAGGGTCATCCCGGTAAGTAAAGAGGTGATTACTATTATCAGGGATTACCAGCAATGGAAAAAAAGGGAATTTGAGAAACCTGAGGAGGAAGTATTGCTCATTACAGAAAGGGGAAAGAAAATGTATCCCAAATACGCTTACCTGCTGGTAAAGCAGTACCTGGGTGAGATCAAAACGCTTGATAAAAAAAGCCCACATATTCTTCGTCATACTTTTGCCACCCACCTGATGAACAGCGGTGCTGACCTGAATGCGGTCAAAGAACTGCTGGGACACAGCAGCCTTGCTTCCACACAGGTTTACACGCACAATACCATCGAAAAGCTGAAGGATGTACACAAAAAGGCCCATCCAAAGGCCTGACATATTTTCACTTAAACAATAAAATTTTGGCAATAATTTGTTTGTCTTACCCGTTCAATTGTGTAACTTTAAAATGAACATTAACTGCAAGCTTATGTAAGAAATGTACTTTTAAAAAGTTCTTTATTTATTGTTTCACAGTTAAAAATTGCGATTACTATGAACGTAAACATTCAGACTGTTCGATTCGATGCGGACAGCCGGTTGGTAGAGTATGTCAACCGTAAATTAGAAAAGCTCAATACTTTTCACGACCGCATCATCAAAGTAAGTGTGTATCTGAAACTTGACAATGTGGTTCATACCATCAAAGACAAGATCGCAGAGATCAGAGTACACGTACCCCGCCAGGAATTTTTTGTCAAATCAACCAGTAAATCATTTGAAACATCTTTTGACGATGCCTTTGAATCCATCGTTAACCAGATAAAAAGAAAAAAACAAAAGCAAGCCGCTTAAAAAATTATAAGACCCCGCCGATCGGCGGGGTCTTTTTTTATGGGTTACATATTCGTGCTTTTGGAATAAAAAGAGAATGCGCTATTCCCTGTATTTTATATTTCTTGTGTTGAGTTCCTGCTCTGGCAGGCAGGAGGAAAAAGTAGCCGGACCGGAAAAAGCGAGGCATACGATAGCGATCCTGCCATTTACGGGTACAGACAAAAACCTGATCCTTGAAATCAAGTCCGGCCTTGAAAAGAGATTACATGCGGCGGTTCTGCTATTAGAAGAGAAGCCCGTCCCGGTGGCTGCTTTTTACAAACCCCGGCAGCGCTATGTGGCTGACTACCTGCTTGTTTTTCTGAAGCAATGTAATACAGGCCGTTCAGGGAAAATACTGGGCGTTACTTGCAAAGATATTTCCACAACCAAAAAACCGTATTTCAACTGGGGAATAATGGGCCTGGGGTATTGCCCGGGAGAAGCCTGTGTGATTTCGTCTTTCCGGCCGGTGAGAAAAATAAGAAACCGGGAGCAATTTATAAAAAGGATGATTGTACTTGCCTTGCATGAATTGGGACATACTTATTCTTTACCACATTGCCCGAATGATTCCTGCATTATGAAAGATGCGGAGGGAAAAATGAATCTTGATAACGGGGAAACCTATTGCAATAAGTGCAACGCTTTTTTAAAACAGTCAGGTATTTTGAGAAGGCAATGAAGATTTCCTGTATTTATTCACAATCAGTTGAAAACAAACAAAAAAATCCCGTAGCAAAATTTTTGCAATATCTAAATTCCCTTACCTTTGCCTTCCCAAAATTTGGGGTAGTTCTTTATTGTTTATTCCGCCTATGTTATCCAGCCGGGCGGATGTTGGAAAATGCCACCTTAGCTCAGCTGGTAGAGCAACTGATTTGTAATCAGTAGGTCGCCAGTTCGATTCTGGCAGGTGGCTCAGTTGACAATTGGCAATTGCCGATTGGCAATGGGCAAGTAGCCAAGTGGCCAACGGCAACAGACTGTAAATCTGTCCTCTTCGGAGTTCGGTGGTTCGAATCCATCCTTGCCCACCTTAGTTCTTTATTTGACTGAAACAGTTACCAGCGGGAGTAGCTCATTTGGTAGAGCGATAGCCTTCCAAGCTATAGGTGGCGAGTTCGAGCCTCGTCTCCCGCTCTTAAATTACTGCCTGCGACGGCAGTGGAAAAGCCGTTGTAGCTCAGTGGCAGAGCACTTCCTTGGTAAGGAAGAGGTCAAGGGTTCAATTCCCTTTAACGGCTCAATACTGGTTTTACCGGGTTAACCGGGGCCGGTGAAAGTGAACAGGATGATGGCCTGTCTGCCGGGGTTGGCAGGGAGTGCGACACAAGAAAAGCTGATAGCAGCAATGCTGAAGGCTTCATTATAAGGTAAGAATCAAAAATTAGTAAAACACAACTTTAAAAACACATAACAATGTCAAAAGAGACCTTTAAGAGGGACAAACCCCACGTAAACATTGGTACGATTGGTCACGTTGACCATGGTAAGACCACATTGACTGCCGCAATTACAGAAGTTCTTTCTAAAAGAGGCCTGGCGACAGCAAAAAAATATGATGATATTGATGGAGCTCCTGAAGAAAAAGAAAGGGGTATCACCATTAATACAGCTCACGTTGAGTACCAGACTGACACCCGTCACTATGCTCACGTTGACTGTCCCGGTCACGCTGACTATGTGAAAAATATGATCACTGGTGCGGCCCAGATGGACGGAGCTATCCTGGTGGTGGCTGCTACGGATGGTCCTATGCCACAAACTAAAGAACACATCCTTTTGGCCCGCCAGGTAGGTGTGCCTACCATGGTGGTATTTATGAATAAGGTTGACCTGGTTGATGATCCTGAACTGCTTGACCTGGTTGAAATGGAGATTCGTGATGAGCTGACTAAACGCGGCTTTGATGGTGATAACACCCCAATCATCAAAGGTTCTGCAACTGGCGCTTTAGCTGGTGAAGAAAAGTGGATTGGTGCTATCACCGAACTGATGGATGCCGTTGATAAATATATTCCGTTACCTCCCCGCCCGGTTGATCTTCCGTTCCTGATGTCTGTGGAAGATGTATTCTCAATCACAGGTCGTGGTACTGTTGCTACCGGTCGTATTGAAAGAGGTCGTATTAAAGTAGGTGAGGCTGTTGAAATCGTTGGTTTGCAGGAATCTCCCTTGAACTCTACTTGTACAGGTGTGGAAATGTTCCGCAAATTACTGGATGAAGGTGAAGCCGGTGATAATGCAGGTCTGCTGCTCCGCGGTATTGAGAAAACCCAGATCCGTCGTGGTATGGTAATTTGTAAGCCGGGTTCTATCACTCCGCACACTGAATTCAAAGGAGAGGTTTACGTATTGAGCAAAGATGAAGGTGGACGTCACACTCCATTCTTCCAGAAATACCGTCCTCAGTTCTATTTCCGTACCACGGACGTAACCGGAGAGGTTGAACTGGCTCCGGGTACTGAAATGGTTATGCCTGGTGATAATACTTCAATCACAGTGAAACTGATTCAGCCGATCGCTATGGAAAAAGGTCTGAAATTTGCGATCCGTGAAGGCGGTCGTACAGTAGGTGCAGGCCAGGTGACTGAGATCATTAAGTAAAAAAAGCCCCTAAAATCCCCCGAAGGGGACTTGCGGAAGCTTAAAATATAACAAAGTACCTTTGGTATGAAACCTTAGGTACTTTGTTCTTTAGAGTTCTATAAAATATCGGGGTCTTTTTAGCCCTTCTTGCGGAGGGTTTGGGAGACCTTATACACGGGCATGGTGCAACGGTAGCATACGGGTCTCCAAAACCTTTGATCTGGGTTCGAATCCTAGTGCCCGTGCTGATTAAATGGCCGGTTAAATGAAAGACATTTTGCCTGGCATAATTTGAAAATTAAGTGTTATGATTAAAATTGGTAATTACTTCCGTGATTCATACAAGGAATTGATGGAGAAAGTAAGCTGGCCTACCTGGGCACAGTTACAGCAATCAACCATGATTGTACTGGTGGCGACGTTGGTAATCACCGCCCTTGTTTCTCTGATGGATTTTGGAGCGGGTGGAGTACTGAAGCAGATTTATAAAATGTTACCGTATTAATCTAAGTAAGATGGAAGAAGCAGTAAAAACACAGGATGCGCAGCAGGAAACCAAATGGTTTGTGCTTCGTGTGGTAAGTGGTAAGGAACGTAAGGTAAAAGAATACCTGGATAAAGAAATATCCCGTGGTGGCTGGAGTGAGATCGTTAAACAGGTATTTCTTCCTGTTGAGAAAGTATATAAAGTGGCAAATGGCAAGAAAGTGGTAAGAGAGAGAAACTATTATCCCGGGTATGTAATGATTGAGATTACTGATGGTAAGCTCAGTGATGATCTCCGGGACATTATAAAAAACACTACCAACGTTATTCATTTCCTGGGTAAAGAGAATCCCATTGCTCTTCGTAAGGCAGAAGTGAATAAGATGCTGGGTAAGATGGATGAAATGGCGGAAGCGGGTGGTGTTAGTATGAGTGAGCCATTCATTGTTGGAGAAACCATCAAGATCATCGAAGGGCCTTTCAATGATTTTAATGGTGTGATCGAGGAAGTAAATGATGAGAAAAAGAAACTGAAAGTAACCGTGAAAATATTCGGTCGTTCAACTCCTGTTGAACTGAACTATATGCAGGTAGAAAAGATTAGCTGATCAACTGCTTAGCTATAAAAAATTGATCCCGCTCTCAGCGGGATTTTTTTATTGGGCCTGTTAAGACTTTCTTAAACCATCTTTTTTTGGGCCAGGCAAACATTTTGTTTTGATGAACGGTAACATTGCCGCCTGTTCATACGTATACCTTCGTAATACAACTGTTGACCGCTCAAGCCTAAACCAACAACCCGTAACATGAAGAGAAAACATGTCCTGCAATGCTGTGCAGCCCTGCTTATCAGTTCAGCTGCAATGGCACAGCCGCCAGCCCCTAAAACACTACCCGCCAGAAGAACAACAGCCAGTTTTAAAATTGATGGTAACCTGGAAGAGGAGGCATGGAAAGAAGCCACACCTGCCACCCAATTCGTAGAATGGAGGCCCAATTTCGGCGCTATTGAAGATGCTGATACCCGTACAGAAATATACCTGTTGTATGATAACACTTCAATCTACATAGCAGGTTACTGCCACGAAAAATCTAAAGACAGTGTATCCAAAGAATTGGTAGGGCGAGATGAAATCGGGGTAAATGACTATGTGGGTGTCATCTTCGATACTTACAGGGATAAGATCAATGGGTTTGGTTTTTATATTACCCCGTTGGGTGAACAATTTGATGCTAAATATTCAAATACAGTAGGTGAAGACGGATCGTGGAATGCGGTTTGGGACGGGGAGGCTAAAATTGTAGCTGATGGCTGGACCTTCGAGATGCGTATTCCGCACTCCGCGATACGTTTTGTTAGTAAAGAGAACCAAACCTGGGGTTTAAACATCACCCGTAACAGGAAAAAAGTTGGCCGCCAGTTCATGTGGAACCCGGTGGATCCGAAAGTAAACGGATTTTTAAACCAGGCCGGAGAGTGGACAGGTATCGAGAAAATAGTGGCCCCCCTTCGCCTGCAGTTCTCTCCTTATTTTTCAACTTATATTAATCACTATCCCAACAACACAGCAGGTGTAAAGAATGTAACCTCATCGGTGAATGGTGGTATGGATGTAAAATATGGGATCAGCGATGCCTTCACCCTGGATATGACACTGATACCCGATTTCGGCCAGGTACAAAGCGATAACCAGGTATTAAATCTGACGCCATTTGAAGTAAAATTTAACGAGAACCGTTCTTTCTTTACAGAAGGTACGGAGCTGTTCAGTAAGGGTAACCTGTTTTATTCAAGACGGATAGGCGGTGAACCACTCAACGCTTATAACATTAACCTGGGACCCGATGAGGAAGTCCGGAAAAACCCGCTGGAATCTAAATTGATAAATGCAACAAAAGTATCAGGCCGTACCAAAAAGGGTTTTGGCCTGGGGGTCTTCAATGCGATTACAAAACCTATGTATGCAACTATTGAGAACAGTGTAACAAAGGAAACAAGAAAAGCAGAAACCGGCCCGTTAACCAATTATAACATCATTGTGTTTGACCAGACATTGAAGAATAACTCTTCAGTTTCTTTTATCAATACCAATACCCTTCGTAGCGGGGGTAATTATGATGCCAATGTAAGTGCCGCCTTATTTGATCTTAATAATAAAAAGAATACCTATAACTGGAATGGTAAATTCTCGGTGAGCCAGTTGCTTTTAAAAGACAATACAGTCAGCGGGTATTCACAAAACCTGGGATTTAGTAAAACAGGAGGACGGTGGAACTTTCAGTTTGCGCAGGAACTGGCCGATGAAAAATATGATATCAATGATATGGGTATCCTGTTTAACAACAATTACATCGATCATTATTTCTGGACCGGTTACCGCTGGCTGAAACCCACCACCTGGTACAACAGGATACAGGTTAACTATAACGTTAACTACAGTGCTCTGTATAAAAAAATACCAGGGCAGTTTGTTGACGGGAAATTTCAAAGTTTTAATACCAACGTAAATGCAAATATTCAGCTTAAAAATCTCTGGTGGATGGGGATGTATGTGGGCTATTCAGCAAGAGGGAATGATTTTTATGAGCCACGGAGCCAGGGCTATTCATTCAGGACGCCGGCAAGGCTGCAATTTAATCCCTGGGTGGAAACCAATTTTACAAAGAAATACTATGTGAGCCTGAATTATTTTGTTGGTATCCGGAAACTTGACCTTTTTACCAGCCCGAATCATGAGATCAGTATTTTCCACCGTTACCGTTTCAGCGACAGGTTTTCCATCAGCCAGTCTTTGAATTATAATCCCGTTAAAAACGATGCCGGTTTTTATAATCCTACCGATGAAAACGGGAACCAGATTATTGTCAGTGATATCTTATTTTCCCGCCGGGACAGGAGAACAGTTGATAATGTGATTTCTTTTAAGTATAGTTTCAATAACAAATCAGGGATTACATTGCGGGCAAGGCATTACTGGAGTAAAGTGCATGTAAAGGAACTATATGATTTACAGACCTCGGGAATACTGAAGCCAACATCTCATACCAGTCTTCCGTTGATCAACCAGAACTATAATATTTTCAACATTGATGCGGTGTATACCCTGCAATTTGCGCCTGGCAGTTTCATCAATATAGTCTGGAAAGATCAGTCATTTATGTTTGACCGGGAAATTGGCTACCATTACTTCAAGAACTTTGGCCGTACTATTGACGCGCCGCAGAATAATAATTTGTCGCTAAAAGTGATCTATTTCCTGGATTACCTGGATTTCAAGAAATGGAAAAAGAAGAAGAAGGATGCGTAAACCGTGGAATACCTGGCTGATATCCGGAAGGTTTTGGAAATGATACTTCGGGCTGAGCGGCAATAGAAAGCGGCTGAGATGGGATCAGATTAAAAAAAGTACTGAAAGTCTTTGCTCATCGGGTATTTGCCCTTACCTTTGCCGCCCCAATTAGTTCTTTTTGATCCCGGTAATATGGGAAAGGAATCCCGCCATGGCGGGATTGGGAGATCAAGTAGATCAGTCTAAACCGCTGAATGAAAGGTCGTTAACACCAAAAAAATTTAAAAATGGCAAAAGAAATCAGCGGCTTTGTAAAGCTGCAGTGCAAGGGTGGCCAGGCTAACCCCGCACCTCCGATCGGTCCGGCTTTGGGTTCCAAGGGTATTAATATCATGGAATTCTGTAAGCAGTTCAATGCAAGAACGCAGGACAAACCCGGGAAAGTTCTTCCCGTATTAATCACTGTTTATACTGACAAGAGTTTTGATTTTATCATCAAAACACCTCCCGCAGCCGTTCAACTGATGGAAGCCGCTAAGATTCAGAAGGGTTCCAAGGAGAGCAACCGTTCTAAAGTAGGTAAAGTAAACTGGGAACAGGTAAAAGCTATTGCTGAAGACAAAATGCCCGATCTCAACTGCTTTACCATTGAAAGCGCCATGAAAATGGTGGCCGGTACTGCTCGTAGCATGGGCTTGAATGTAGAAGGTAAAGCTCCGTGGGAAAATTAAGCTCCCCTAAATCCCCCGCAAGGGGACTTTAAAAATCCTTAAAAGAATTTAAAATGGCATTCATTAGTAAAAAAAGAAAGGTTGCTGATACAAAAGTTGACGCAAATAAAGCCTATTCATTAAAAGATGCATCTGCACTGGTGAAACAAATCACCACCTGCAAATTTGATGCTTCTGTGGACCTGCATATCCGTTTGGGCGTAGATCCCAAAAAAGCTGACCAGGCTATCCGTGGTACAGTAACACTTCCACACGGAACTGGTAAAACAAAAAGAGTATTGGTGCTTTGCACACCTGATAAAGAAGCGGAAGCAAAAGCAGCCGGCGCTGACTATGTTGGCCTCGATGAGTTTGTTACAAAGATCGAAGGTGGTTGGGTGGATGTTGATGTGATCATTGCCACACCTTCTGTAATGCCCAAGATCGGTAAACTGGGTAAAGTATTAGGACCCCGTAACCTGATGCCGAACCCGAAGACTGGTACTGTTACCAATGATGTGGCCAATGCCATCAATGATGTAAAAGGTGGTAAAATCGCTTTCAAAGTGGATAAAGTAGGCATCATCCATGCGTCTATCGGACGTGTAAGTTTCTCTCCGGAGAAAATCGTGGAAAACAGCCAGGAGCTGATCAATGCGATCATCAAGGCAAAACCATCATCTGCAAAAGGTACATACGTCAGGGGAATCAGCATGGCCAGCTCCATGAGCCCCGGTATCGCTATTGACGCAAAAGCATTTGTTCACTAATCATAAAAGTGATTTAAACTCTTTATCATGACAAAAGATCAAAAAAACGAAGTGATTGAACTGCTGAAAGGTAAGTTCTCACAATACAACAACTTCTATGTTGCCGATACAGAATCACTGTCTGTTGAGCAGGTGGGCAAATTGCGCCGTGCATGCTTTGATAAGAAAGTGGAAATGAAGGTGGCAAAGAATACGCTTATCAAAAAAGCCCTTGAATCATTGGATGGCGAAAAATATGCAGGAGTATACGATTCACTGCATAAAGTAACGGCCCTGATGTTTTCTGAAAACCCTAAAGAACCGGCACTGATCATCAGTTCTTTCCGTAAAGCCAGCAATGGTGAAAAACCTGAACTGAAGGCAGCTTTCATTAACGGTGATGTGTATATGGGCGACAACCAGCTGAAAGCGCTGACCCAGATCAAAACCAAGAATGAACTTATCGGTGAAGTTATCGGCTTGTTGCAATCTCCTGCTAAACGTGTACTGGCTGCTTTATTGCACCACCACGAGCAGAAAGCTGCAGCTCCAACAGAGTAATCAGCCATGAGCCCAAAGCTCATAGCTATTCTATAAAACAATTTTTTTAAAACCGCCGTCGGATCCCGCTTAACGGAAATGAAGACGGTAAAAATTCAAACAAAATGGCAGACGTAAAAGCATTAGCTGAAGGCCTTGTAGCCTTAACAGTAAAAGAAGTACAGGAATTAGCTGATTTCCTGAAATCAGAATATGGTATCGAACCTGCAGCTGCTGCAGTAGTAGTAGCATCAGGTGATGGCGGTGGCGCTGCTGCTGCTGAAGAAAAAACTGCATTCAATGTAGTACTGAAGAGCGGTGGTGCTTCTAAACTGAACGTGGTTAAGATCGTTAAAGACCTGACTGGTCTCGGTCTGAAAGAAGCAAAAGACCTGGTTGACGGTGCACCTAAGAATGTAAAAGAAGG
Source organism: Chitinophagaceae bacterium UBA4411 (assembly GCA_002400415.1). Taxonomy (GTDB): domain Bacteria; phylum Bacteroidota; class Bacteroidia; order Chitinophagales; family Chitinophagaceae; genus CADEDV01. The sequence continues at coordinate 349,981 of DGQP01000002.1, read as the reverse complement.
TGTATCTAAAGCAGAAGCTGAAGATATCGCAGCCAAGCTGAAAGAAGCTGGTGCTGATGTTGAAATCGCTTAATTCTTCTTTTAGAATAATCAAATTGAACCCTCTGCTATTGCGGAGGGTTTTTTTGTTACAGGGCAATGTACGGAATGACCTTATTGTACACCTCATCTGTTATTACAAATATCTTCTTTAGTTCCTCCATTTTTGAAAAAGGCCCATGCTGATTCCGGTAAGCAACGATAGGGTTAGCCAAATTATACCTGATATACGGATGTGATTTTAGCTCATCAACGGATGCTGTGTTAATATTGATTTTTTTTACCGAAGGGTTATCAAGTTCCAGGTATTGTTGAATTTTCTGAAAAGTAGAGTCCGGCAGCCCATAAGTTTCTGCCACCTGGCTGACAGCATAAAAACCACCCAGTTTATCCCGGAAATTGACAATCCGTGCTGCCAGTTTACTGCCGATACCCGGCAGGGATATAAACGCAGAGGTATCAGCAGTATTAATATCAATTGCTTTATACCGTACTGTTTTTGCAATCAGGGGCAGGGGTTTTTCATTGGCACTTGCCGGAGGCCCGTTGGTCTTTCTTCCTTCAATGCGGATATACGGTTCCAGCCTTACAAATTCATCTTCAAACAGGCCGTATATCCTTGAAAGATCTTCCGGTTTATAGAAATGACCACCTTTGGCCAGGTAGTTCTGAATGGTCTTTACCGTCTTATCATGAAGCCCCAGTTTTCTCCAGCCTTCTGGGCTGAGAGTGTTGGGGTCAAAATAGAACAGTTCTCCTTTAGGCCTGTTGAAATAAGCCTTATCAGAACGATCATATTGGTAATAGCTGCTGTTCTCCTGGTTTGTCTGGCCGGTGAAGCGATCAGTATTATCCTCGTCTTTTAATTCCAGTCTTTTTATGGAGGTTACCCATGCCGTATCGGGTGTAGCTGGTGATTTAGAGAAAGTCTTCTCAACAACAGCCGGGGCCAATAAGACGAACACCATTAAAGCAATCAGGACGAGGATAGCGATCCGGTCTTTGCGGGTAAAAGTAAAATAATCAGTAATTATTTTTTTCCATCCCACTGGTAAGGTTTTCAGCAATTTACAGGGTTCAACCCATTCAAAAAATGGCCTGTTAGTGGTATTCATGGCCGGGTTTTTGTTGGCAAATTTTTCTTGGTTAAGAAGTATAAATCCCTACCTTTGCCATCCTTTATTTTGGCCAAAAATATTTTGACATCCCGAATCATGTTTAAGTAGTTGAAAATCAGGACTTTTATTTTTTTTAAAATGAAGGCCTGAACGTGATTTGTATGTCCTTATCTCTTTAAAACCGGTTTTTACGCATATGTCTTCAACAAAATTGAATCAAAGGGTGGATTTCGGTAAAATCAAGCATCTGGCCGAAACCCCTGATCTACTCGAAGTACAGATCCAGTCATTTAAAGAGTTTTTCCAGTTGGAAACAACGCCCGACAAACGGAATATCGAAGGATTATTTCGTGTGTTTAAGGAAAACTTCCCGATCACTGACACAAGAAACATATTTGTCCTCGAGTTCCTGGACTACTTTATCGACCCGCCCCGCTACACTATCGAAGAGTGTATGGAAAGGGGATTGACTTACGCGGTGCCATTAAAAGCAAAACTCCGCTTAAGTTGTAATGATGAGGAACACGTCGATTTCCAGACCATCGTTCAGGACGTATTCCTGGGCAATATTCCCTATATGACTCCCCGCGGAACTTTCGTGATCAACGGAGCTGAAAGGGTGGTGGTTTCCCAGTTACACCGTTCACCCGGCGTATTCTTCGGGCAGTCTGTTCACCCGAACGGAACCAAGATTTACTCTGCAAGGGTTATTCCTTTCAAAGGTGCCTGGATGGAATTTGCTACAGACATCAATAACGTGATGTATGCTTATATAGACAGGAAGAAAAAATTCCCTGTAACAACCCTGCTGCGTTCTATCGGGTATGAAACGGATAAGGACATCCTGGAATTGTTCGGTATGGCTGATGAAGTAAAAACCGATAAGAAAACACTGGAGAAATATGTTGGACGCCGCCTGGCTGCCCGCGTATTGAGAACATGGGTTGAGGACTTTGTGGATGAAGATACCGGTGAGGTTGTTTCTATCGAAAGAAACGAAATCGTGATGGAACGTGATACCGTTTTAGATGATGAGGCAATCGAAACGATTTCTGAAATGGATGTGAAGAGTGTGTTCATCCAGCGGGAAGATGTGGGTGGTGATTATGCAATTATCTACAACACCCTGAATAAAGATACTTCTAACAGTGAACTCGAAGCTGTTCAGTTTATCTACCGCCAGTTAAGAGGCGCTGATGCCCCGGATAACGAAACAGCCCGTGGTATCATCGATAAATTATTCTTCAGTGATAAACGTTACGACCTTGGCGAAGTGGGTCGTTACAAAATCAACCGCAAACTGAATGTTGATCTGCCACTGGATAAAAAGACACTGACAAGAGAAGATATCATCCTGATCATAAAATACCTCGTGAAACTCACGAATGGTAAAGCTGAGATCGACGATATCGATCACCTGAGCAACCGCCGCGTACGTACAGTAGGCGAGCAGTTATATGCTCAGTTTGGTGTAGGTCTTGCCCGTATGGCGAGAACGATCCGTGAGCGGATGAACGTAAGAGATAACGAGGTATTTACCCCGGTTGATCTGATTAATGCAAGAACACTTTCTTCTGTTATCAATTCATTCTTTGGTACGTCTCAGTTATCCCAATTCCTTGACCAGACAAACCCATTATCTGAGATTACACACAAACGTCGTATTTCAGCGCTCGGACCAGGTGGTCTGAGCCGTGAAAGAGCTGGATTTGAGGTACGTGACGTACACTATTCTCACTATGGCCGTCTGTGTACTATTGAAACGCCGGAAGGTCCGAACATCGGTCTGATTTCCACGCTTTGTGTACATGCGAAGATCAATGACATGGGCTTCATCGAAACACCTTACCGTAAGGTTAGTGAAGGCAAGGTGAATATGAAAGAGCTGACTTTCTTGAGTGCAGAAGAAGAAGACCTGGCGAAGATCGCACAGGCTAATACTGCGCTGGACGAGAAGGGTAATTTTGTAGAGGAAAAGATCGTCAGCCGTGAAACCGGTGACTTCCCGATACTTGACAGGAATGATGTTCAGTTTATGGACGTTGCTCCTAACCAGATTGTGGGATTAAGTGCTTCACTGATCCCGTTCCTGGAGCATGATGATGCGAACCGTGCGCTGATGGGATCAAACATGCAACGCCAGGCTGTTCCTTTGTTACGTCCTGACGTGCCTGTGGTTGGTACCGGGCTGGAAGGCAAGGCAGCAAGGGATGCAAGGATCCAGATACACTCTGATGGAAATGGTATCATTGAATTTGTAGATGCCAATGAAATACATGTCCGCTACGATCGTGATGAACAAGAGAAATTGGTAAGCTTTGAAGATGATCTGAGAGTGTACAAGCTTACTAAATTCATCAAAACAAACCAGGAAACCTGTATCAACCTGAAGCCGGCTGTGAAGAAAGGCCAGAAAGTAAAGAAAGGAGATTTCTTGACCGAAGGTTATGCAACACAGGATGGCGAATTAGCACTTGGTAAAAACCTGAAAGTGGCGTTCATGCCATGGAAAGGGTACAACTTCGAGGATGCGATCGTTATCAGTGAAAGAGTGGTAAAAGAAGATATGTTCACTTCTGTTCACATTTCCGAATATGAACTGGAAGTACGGGATACAAAACTTGGTGAAGAAGAATTAACACCAGATATTCCTAACGTTTCGGAAGAAGCCACTAAGGATCTTGATGAGAACGGTATCATCCGTATCGGTGCACATATCAAAGAGGGCGATATATTAATTGGTAAGATCACCCCGAAAGGTGAAAGTGATCCCACTCCTGAAGAAAAATTACTCCGGGCCATCTTCGGTGATAAAGCCGGTGATGCAAAAGATGCTTCATTGAAAGCTCCGAATGGAGTGGAAGGTGTGGTGATCGGCAAGAAACTTTTCCAGAGAGCCAAGAAAGATAAGAATGCTAAAGTAAGAGAGAAGGCAGCTATTGAGAAGTTAGAAAGAATGCATGAGAAGAACGAAGCTGACCTGATGGAAGTGTTACTGGAAAAACTGACCACATTGCTGGCGAATCATGTCTCTGCCGGTGTCAGCAATAATTTTGGTGAAGTACAGATTGGCAAAGGTTCTAAGTTCACGATCAAAAACCTGACCGGACTGGATTATGCAAATATCAATCCATTGGGCTGGACGGGTGATAAGAAGGTGGATGAGCAAATCAACGTTCTCTTACACAACTATAACATCAAATACAACGAAGAGCTGGGCCGTTACAAGCGAGAGAAATTCAACATCTCGATCGGTGATGAATTACCTGCCGGGGTATTGAAACTGGCCAAAGTTTATCTCGCTGTGAAGCGTAAACTGAAAGTGGGAGATAAGATGGCGGGACGTCACGGTAACAAAGGGATTGTTGCCAAGATCGTGCGTCATGAAGATATGCCGTTCCTCGAAGATGGAACACCGGTTGATGTGGTATTGAATCCTTTGGGTGTACCAAGCCGTATGAACCTCGGGCAGATTTACGAAACTGTGTTAGGCTGGGCCGGTCAGAAACTGGGTATCAAATTTTCAACACCCATCTTCGATGGTGCGTCTACAGAAGAAATAGAGAAGTACTGTGCAGATGCAGGTATTCCAAAATTCGGTCACACTTATCTGTACGATGGTGAAACCGGGGAACGTTTCCACCAGAAAGCAACCGTTGGTGTTATTTATATCATTAAGCTTCACCACATGGTGGATGATAAAATGCACGCCCGTTCAATCGGACCATACAGCTTGATTACACAACAGCCGTTGGGTGGTAAAGCACAGTTCGGTGGCCAGCGTTTTGGTGAGATGGAAGTGTGGGCATTGGAAGCATATGGTGCATCCAACATCCTGCAGGAATTGCTTACGCTTAAATCGGATGATATCATCGGAAGGGCAAAAACCTATGAGTCCATCGTGAAAGGTGATAACATTCCAAGGCCGGGTATTCCTGAATCATTCAACGTACTGGTGCATGAATTGAGAGGACTGGGACTTGATCTTAAATTCGAATAATTGGGAAAACGCAATTGGGAAGCTTTAAATTTCCTGATTCAAAAATTTCTCAATCAACAACAATTTTAACGACAATAGATAAAGTAATATGGCTATCAAAAAAGAAAATCGTCCAAGGGCAGCGTTTTCAAAGATCACTATCGGCCTGGCTTCTCCGGATACTATCCTGGAAAGAAGCTATGGTGAGGTGTTAAAGCCTGAAACCATTAACTATCGTACTTACAAACCGGAACGTGATGGTTTGTTCTGCGAAAGAATTTTCGGACCAGTAAAGGATTACGAATGTGCTTGCGGAAAGTATAAACGTATCCGATATAAAGGCATCGTATGTGACCGCTGTGGCGTGGAAGTAACAGAAAAGAAAGTACGCCGTGAAAGAATGGGGCATATTAAACTGGTGGTGCCTGTAGTACATATCTGGTATTTCAAATCATTGCCCAACAAGATCGGTTACCTGCTGGGAGTAAGCTCTAAGAAATTGGAGACCATTGTTTACTATGAAAGATTTGTAGTTATTCAGTCCGGTATCCGTGCTGATAAAGGTCAGAATGTAGGTGATTTGCTGACGGAAGAAGAATACCTGGATATCCTGGATACCCTGCCAAAAGATAACCAGTACCTGCCGGATGATGATCCGAATAAATTCATCGCGAAGATGGGTGCGGAAGCTGTACATGATATGTTACAGCGTATCGATCTGGATCAGTTATCATTTGACCTGCGTAATGCAGCAGCAACTGAGACATCTCAGCAACGCAAAGCAGATGCATTAAAGCGTTTAAGCGTTGTGGAGGCTTTCCGTGATGCGAACCAAAGAATTACGAACCGTCCTGAATGGATGGTGATGCAATATATTCCTGTTATTCCACCGGAACTGCGCCCGTTAGTGCCGCTGGATGGTGGACGTTTTGCTTCTTCTGACCTGAATGACCTGTATCGCCGTGTTATTATCCGTAATAACCGTTTGAAAAGATTGTTAGAGATCAAAGCCCCTGAAGTAATCTTACGTAATGAAAAACGTATGTTACAGGAAGCGGTGGATTCATTGTTTGACAACAGCCGGAAATCAAATGCAGTAAAAGCAGAAGGTGGCCGTGCATTGAAATCATTGAGTGATGTACTGAAAGGTAAACAAGGTCGTTTCCGTCAGAACCTGCTGGGTAAACGTGTTGACTATTCCGGTCGTTCGGTTATCGTGGTAGGGCCTGAGCTTAAATTGCATGAGTGCGGTTTACCAAAGGATATGGCGGCTGAATTGTTTAAGCCATTTATCATCCGCAAACTGATTGAAAGAGGTATTGTAAAAACAGTGAAATCTGCCAGAAAACTGGTTGATAAAAAAGAAGCCATTGTTTGGGATATCCTGGAGAATATTTTGAAAGGACATCCTATCATGCTCAACCGTGCCCCAACCCTTCACCGTTTGTCCATCCAGGCCTTCCAGCCGAAATTGATCGAGGGTAAAGCGATTCAATTGCATCCGCTGGTAACGACAGCCTTCAATGCCGACTTTGACGGTGACCAGATGGCTGTTCACGTACCATTAAGCAATGCAGCGATACTGGAAGCCCAGTTATTGATGCTGGCTTCTCATAATATTCTGAACCCGCAGAACGGTACACCCATTACCCTGCCTTCACAGGACATGGTACTCGGTCTGTATTATATCACCAAGGGTAAGAGAACTAATGCTACAGAAACTATCCGTGGAGAAGGTAAAGCTTTCTACTCAGCAGAAGAAGTGATCATCGCTTTTAACGAAAAAGTGGTGGATATGCATGCCTGGATTAAAGTGAAGGCGAATATCCGCAATGCAGATGGTTTGCTGGAGCATAAACTGATCGAAACAACAGTAGGCCGTGTAATATTTAATCAACACGTTCCTGCTGAAGTAGGCTTTGTAAACGCATTGCTGACGAAGAAGAACCTTCGGGACATCATTGGCGATATCATCAGAATCACCAATGTCCCCAAGACAGCGAAATTCCTGGATGATATCAAGCATTTAGGATTCCGTACTGCGTTTCAGGGAGGTCTTTCTTTCAGCATTAATGACCTTATTATTCCTGATATCAAGCAGGAATTGCTTGAAAATGCAAAAGGTGAAGTAGACGAAGTGTGGGATAACTACAATATGGGTCTTATCACCAATAATGAAAGATATAACCAGATCGTTGACATCTGGAGCCGTGTTGACACCCGGATCACTGAAACGCTGATCCGCGAACTGAGCAGCGATAAACAAGGATTCAACTCTGTTTATATGATGCTTGATTCAGGTGCCCGTGGTTCAAAACAGCAGATCAAACAGCTCGCTGGTATCCGGGGATTGATGGCGAAGCCAAGAAAATCTGGATCAACAGGGTCTGAGATCATTGAGAACCCGATCCTTTCCAACTTTAAAGGTGGCCTGAACGTATTGGATTACTTTATCTCTACGCACGGTGCCCGGAAAGGTCTTGCAGATACAGCGTTGAAAACGGCCGATGCCGGTTACCTGACCCGTCGTCTGGTTGACGTATCACAGGATGTTGTCATTACAGAAGAAGATTGTGGCACATTACGTGGTATTGCAACATCTGCATTAAAGGATAATGAAGACATCATTGAACCATTGAGTGACAGGATTGAAGGTCGTACCTCGTTGCATGATGTATACGATCCCGTAAGTGAAATGCTGATCGTTGGTGCAGGTGAGGAGATTACCTCTGATCTGGCGAAGAAGATTGAAGATGCCGGCATTGAAACTGTTGAGATACGTTCCGTATTGACCTGCGAAAGTAAAAGAGGTTGTTGCGTGAAATGTTATGGTAAAAACCTGGCATCAGGTGCAACGGCACAAAAAGGTGATGCTGTCGGTATCATCGCAGCACAGTCAATCGGGGAACCGGGTACACAGCTGACACTTCGTACCTTCCACGTGGGTGGTGTGGCAGGCTCCGCTGCTGTTGATTCAACATTAACAGCTAAGTTCGATGGTACGATCCAGTTTGACGGGCTTCGTTCTGTAGTTACAGAAGATGCAGAAGGCAATAAAGTGCAGATTGTGATCGGAAGAACCGGTGAGATCAGGAACATTGATGTGGCTACCGACAGGTTACTGAATACAATGCACATTCCTTACGGCGCTACCTTGTTTGTAAAAGACGGACAGAAAATTAAGAAAGGAGATACCATCTGTTCATGGGATCCGTTCAACAACGTTATCGTTGCTGAGATCAATGGTACCATGAAGTTTGAAAATGTGATTGAAGGGGTTACTTACCGTGAAGAGGCAGATGAACAAACAGGTCACCGTGAGAAAGTGGTAATTGAAACCCGTGATAAGACAAAGATACCTTCCATTATTGTTGATGGCGGAAAGGAAAGCAAATCCTATAACCTGCCAACAGGCAGCCATATCATCCTTGATGAAGGTGAAGCGGTAAAAGCCGGCCAGGTACTCGTGAAAATACCCCGTGTACTGGGTAAACTCAGGGATATTACCGGTGGTCTTCCCCGGGTTACGGAATTGTTTGAGGCAAGGAACCCAAGCAATCCTGCTGTGGTATCAGAAATTGATGGTGTGGTTTCAATGGGTGCTATTAAACGCGGTAACCGTGAAATCATTATTGAAGCAAAAGATGGTGTACAGAAAAAATACCTGGTGCCGCTGACAAGACAGATCCTTGCACAGGATGGAGACTTTGTAAAAGCAGGTTCACCGCTTTCCGATGGTCAGACATCCCCGCAGGATATTCTTTCCATCCAGGGACCATTCGCTGTTCAGCAGTACGTGGTGAATGAGATACAGGAAGTATATCGCCTGCAGGGTGTGCGAATTAATGACAAGCACATTGAGGTAATCGTTCGCCAGATGATGCGTAAGGTAAGCATCGTTGATCCGGGTGATACACGTTTCCTTGAAGATGATTCAGTGGATAAATTTGATTTTGTAGAAGAGAACGATTATATCTATGATAAAAAAGTGGTAACTGATCCGGGTGATTCTGGTAAGCTCCGTGCCGGCCAGATTGTTAGCCTGCGTGAAGTAAGGGAAGAGAATTCAATTCTCCGCCGTAATGATAAAAAGCCTGTAGAATTCCGGGATGCACAGCCTGCTACTTCAGCACCAACCCTGCTGGGTATCACAAAAGCATCACTGGGTGTTCCAAGCTGGATATCCGCAGCGTCCTTCCAGGAAACCACCAAAGTATTGTCATCAGCAGCTATTAACGGTAAAACAGATGATATGCTGGGGCTGAAAGAGAACGTTATCACCGGACACCCGATACCTGCTGGTACAGGCCTGCGTGAGTTTGAAAACATGATCGTAGGTAGCAAAGAGGAATACGAACTGTTGCAGACGACCCGTGAGGCGATGGCTTTTGATGAGGAAGAATAAGTAGTAATCAGAAATAATCTGTAAAGGAGTAAGTTATCTTACTCCTTTTTTTCATCAGAGGCAGGGCTGTTAAGGGTTTCATAAAGTAACCCGATTCCTTATCTTTGCCCGCCATCATTATTAATTTGCAAAAAAAGACTCAATGAAAAATGGATTGCTGGTTTGGAATGTGCTGCTGACATTAGTTGCAGGGTATTTATTGTTCACACATTTTAGTTCAGACAAAAAAGCTGCAAGTGGCGATAAGAAAGAAACGGGTGCTGTAGCTGCTGTCAATAAGGATTTTCGTATCGCTTATTTTGAAATGGATTCTATTGAGGCTAATTTTTCTATGGTGAAAGATGTAAAGGCTGAGTTGAGCAGGAAAGAGGAAACAATGAACGCTGAAATGGAAAGGCTTGGTAAGAGCCTGCAGGAAAAGTACAATTATTTCCAGGGGCAGGCTCAGGCCGGAACATTGACTGAAACACAATCCCAGGCAGCCAGCCAGGAACTAAAGAACCTGGACGACCAGATGAAAAACCGGAAACAGCTGCTGGATCAGGAATACAGTGATTTTGTGATGCGCAGGATGAAAGATGTAAAAACAAAAATCGAAGATTTCCTGAAGGAATATAATAAAGAAAAGAACTATTCTTATATCGTTTCTTACGAGCAGGGCCTGTTTTATTACAAAGACAGTGTCTATAATATTACTGCCGATGTAATAAAAGGGCTCAATGGGATGTATAAGCAAGGCTCAAAAAAAGATTGATACTGCATCGTTAATGCAAAACGTCTCTCCGGAACATGGAGGGACGTTTTGCATTACTGCCATAAATCCGGCGAATTACTTATCTTAATACCGCAATGACAGATTTTAAAAAATTATTTGCCTCTTTTCCCTCCCTTAAAGTGGGAGTTATAGGAGATGTGATGCTGGATACTTATCTATGGGGTAAAGTAGATCGTATTTCGCCGGAAGCGCCTGTCCCGGTTGTTACGGTGCAAGGCAAGGATTTCAGGATTGGGGGAGCTGGCAATGTGGCCCTCAATGCCCGTTCATTGGGAGCAACAGTGGCTGTATTATCCGTAAGCGGCAAGGATGATGAAGCGGTTACTCTTAAAAGTCTGTTCAGCAGGCAGGATATTGATACTTCTTATCTGGTCCAGAGTACAGGCCGGATTACCACCAGTAAAACAAGAATCATCAGCCGCAACCAGCAGATGATGCGTCTTGACTCGGAGATAACTGCAGACCTGGATAAAACGGAAGAAGAATTACTGCTGGATAATGTAAAAGCATATATCAGCAGGGAGAAGCCTTCAGTAATCATTCTTGAAGATTATAACAAAGGGGTATTGACGGAGCGGGTAATTACTGAAGTTATAAGATTGTCCGGAGAAGCGGGAATTGTTACAGCGGTGGACCCCAAACGAAAGAATTTCTTTTCTTATAAAGGAGTTGATATTTTCAAGCCGAATCTTAAAGAAGTAAAAGAAGGGTTGAACCTGTTATTTGATGAAGTGGATCAAACCCTGTTAAATACAATTCACCGGGAATTAGCTAACCGGCTTCAGCATCGTATTTCATTTATTACCCTTTCTGAAAAGGGTGTTTTCTTCCAGACGGAAAATGAATTGTCCCTTATTCCATCACATTTGCGGAATATTGCGGATGTTTCGGGGGCGGGTGATACCGTTATTGCAGTAGCTGCTATGACGTATGCAATAACAAAGAATATCCGCCTGATGGCAGAAGTAGCCAATATCGCAGGTGGCCTGGTTTGCGAAGAAGTAGGCACTGTAGCAATCAATAAGGAAAAATTATTGCAGGAGTGTGAATTATTGCTTTCCTGAGTCTTTCTTCATTTTGGTTACTGATTGTTCGATGATCCTGTCAAAATCAACTGCAACTTCAAAGAAAGTTTTTGCCAGTGCAAAAACAAGTATAAAGCCTTTACCAAAACCAAGGGAAAGGAACATACTTCCGAGTATCACAGTAAATTGCTGGATAAAGATCCTGCCATAAGGTTGAAACATAATCAGCATCATGGAAGCCGTTTTATACTGCCCGCTTATGATAAAGGGGATGAAATTCTTTGCCAGGTGGCCAATACCAAATGCAATCAGCATGATACCAATATCACGGTTAATATACTCGTACCAGTGAAAGAAAAAATGTGTCATTCCACTGCCCCGTGGCGTTATACCGGCAGCCTGCGAGAATATAGTTGTTTGCACAAGCGCAAATAACCCAAAATGAAGGATAAAAAATGCGATAAAAAAAAGCCCACTGACCTGTTGTGAACGGCCTTCATTGTACCAGTCATCTTTTCCCCGGAAGAGAGTTACCGCCAGTATCTTCATAATGGTGATAATGCCTATTATCATTGTTTCCAATGCATAGACAATAAAAGCTTCCACGGCGCTCCATCCTTCAAACCATACCCCGTAAACCGGGACGAGGTTGGCAACGATCAGGAAGATATCACCCTGTGTTAGTTTCTTTTTGAACATTTGGAAGGGGCTTAAATTTTATAGCGGACAAAATAGCTAATTTTACTTTTACTAAAATACCCGCTTACACGTATGTCAAAATACAGTTTAGTTATTCATGGGGGGGCAGGAACAATTCTGAAAGAGAGCATGACTCCGGAACTGGAAGTGGCTTATCGCAAAGGATTGCAGGAAGCGCTTGATAAAGGGTATGCGGTATTAGCAAATGGGGGTGCAGCTGTGGAAGCTGTTTTAGCTGCCACGATTTCTCTGGAGGATAATATTCTTTTCAATGCGGGCTGCGGTTCTGTATTTGGAAAAGACGGAAAGCAGGAAATGGATGCTTCGGTGATGGAAGGCCGGGAATTGATGGCCGGAGCTGTAAGTGCTGTGAGGAATATCCGCAACCCGGTGCTACTGGCTTATGCGGTAATGACACAAACATCTCATGTGATGCTGAATGGACAGGGTGCGAATGATTTTGCTGCCAGTATCGGGATGAAAACAGAACCAGATGAATATTTTTATTCCCCTTTCCGGTATGAACAATGGAAGCAGGTACAGCACTCAGACATGGTAGCGCTGGACCATAATATTGCCGTAAAAGACCAGCCCGGACAAGCCGGAAAAAAATTCGGAACAGTCGGCGCCGCTGCTTGTGATATGCAGGGAAATATTGCTGCAGCTACCAGTACCGGGGGGATGACAAACAAGCAATGGGGAAGAGTGGGGGATAGCCCCATAATTGGTGCAGGAACGTATGCGAATAATAAAACCTGCGCCATTAGTTGTACAGGGCATGGTGAATTGTTCATCAAAGCCGTTGCGGCATATGATGTAAGCTGCCTGATGGAATATAAGGGGTTTTCCCTGGAGAAAGCGATAAATATGGTGGTGCATGATAAGCTGATGAAGATCGGGGGTGAAGGTGGTATGATCGGGGTGGATGCAAATGGAAATGCTGCTATGGTCTTCAACAGTGAAGGGATGTACCGGGGAATAAGAAGTAATGAGGGAATGAATGAAGTGGCTATCTATAAGTGATTTTTGATAACGGAACTGGACCAGTAATTACAGCAGGTCTAATTATATTTTTTTGGCAATGAAGAAATACGCAGTTATTGTAGCGGGTGGTTCAGGATTAAGAATGGGAAGTAATGTCCCCAAGCAGTTCCTGTTACTGAAAGACAAACCGGTTCTTTATTATACTTTAAAAACATTTTTGGAAGCATACGATGATATGCAGGTCATACTGGTGCTGCCGGTGGAATACACGGATATGGGCCAGGAGATCATTGATGCCTATTTTGATAAGGAAAAGATCCGCATTACGGCTGGGGGTGATACCCGCTTTCAATCGGTAAAGAACGGCTTGGCGCTGGCAGAAGATGAATCCATCATTTTTGTGCATGATGGGGTCCGTTGCCTTGTCTCTCACAAGCTTATTCACCGTTGTTTCGAAATGGCGGCGGCAACCGGGAGTGCAATTCCTGCTATTGCCAGTAAGGATAGTGTCCGTTTATTACAGGAAGAGGGGAGCGATGCCGTGGACAGGAATCGTGTCCGCCTGGTACAGACACCACAGACATTTCACAGCAAAATACTATTACCGGCTTTCCAGATTGATTACAAGGATAAATTTACAGACGAAGCTACCGTGGTGGAGGCTTTTGGGCTGAAAGTGTCACTAGTGGAAGGAGAAGAAGATAATATCAAGATCACCCGGCCAATTGATTTATTGATTGCAGAGAAATTGCTGGAAGAGAGTCGCCGGAAATCTGAACATTAACCCCGCGGAGTTTATCCTTTCAGCCATTTGAAATAAAACGGTAATTTATTGACCTGTAAAAAAGGGTATTTCTCTTCTATAGCTCCAAAGCTGCTGTAAAAAAAAGCCAGGTTAGGGATATCGGACCCCTCAAAATCAAGGAATATATTTTTTTCTGCATGGTCTTGTATAAAGGCATCGATCAATGAGTGTGAAGCTCCAAGAGTTTTCCCGTTTGGGTGATTGCCAACTAAAATATAATAGGCTCTTTTATGCGAGAAGAAAAAAACACAGGAAGCAACAAGTTTGTCATTAAGCAAAATGCCATAAGTAATGGCCATCTTCCTGGCATGTAAAAAACGGTAGAGTTTCCTGAACCGTTCCACATTTTCAGAGGATTCTTTATTATTACCTTTCATTTGCTGCAGAGCCAGGTCAATTACTTTTTCAACTGAAAAGTCTCTTGTAACTGTACAGCCTGCCTGCTGTGCCCTTTTAATATTCCTCCTGATATTCTCCCTGTATTTTTGACGAAGTGTTTCAATGGGATAATTCAGGTCCAGCACATAATTCATCCGTAATTGCAGACCAGCCGGCATATTCCCTGTATTGGTATGGTTCAATGCTATTTCAATTAACCGGAATTTTTTGGGGATACTGTTAATAAACAAAGAAACCATTCCGCCGGGTATTTGCTGTGCAAATATGCCCAGCTGTGCCGTCAGAAAGGGTTGGCAGAGATAATGAATACCGTATTTTTTTTTCCAGGTTAAAGGCATCACGGCTTCATAGTCATTCAATACAAGTGCATCCCAGTGGTCTGCCATCTGGTCAAGATAGAATGAATAAGCATAGATAAGGCCATTAACAGCATTATCTATGCAGCGGTCCCATTTTACTTTATTGATCTGCTGATGGGGCAGGTACTGTATGTTGCCAGGCTCATTCATCAAAAAGTGAGATTACGGTCAATTTTCCGGAAGCTGAAATTCGAGATATCAATAGTGAAAGAAACTGTTTTCCAGAAACGCCCTTTCTTTTCAATTGTCGACCGGATATAATCTTTGAAGACGCGGCTGTACAATAACGGGAAATAAATATGTATTGTTTCTTTCAGGAGTGAGAGCTGCAGCCCTGCGTCATAAAGAAAACGGTCTTCTTCTGTTCCTTTTTCCCAGGCGCCAGCCTGTGTGCCAATATCAACGAAGGCTCTGAGGGGGATTTTGAAAGGCAGCACACTCAGGGGGTTAATAGCATCAGGAATAGTTGTCGTGAAATTGGCAGCGGCTAACCAATCATCGGTGCGGCCAACTTTATCGGCTAAGAGGTCAGTTCTTACTTTGAAAGCACCGTCACGCAACATGATCTGCTGGCTGGCGGCTCCTTCGAATTTATTCCGGCCAATGAAATAATCACTGTACGTATAGTCTTCATAGCCATTGGCGCCGGTCATATTCAGGTGATAGCGGTCTGTGGCAAATTGTTGGGCAGATGTTTTGGCAGATGTATAGATAAACTTGCCTGCAAATAATCGTACATTCAGCCCACCGGCTTTCGGGTAGTTGAAGAAATAATTTCCTGTAAATGCAGTGCGGACAAAATCTCTGCCCTGCTCTATTTTCAGGTTGCCGCTATAGGGATATAAAGCCCGGTTATTTTCGATAAGGATTTGTAACTGGTTAAGGGTTCTGTTTCCGCTGACCGTTCTGGCCCTGTTGAGAATGGATGTATCCGGGCCATTCACAATAGTGTCACGATAAAAACGGAATCTCTCATCTGTAATGAGAAAGGATTTAAACTGGATAAAACGGTGTGCGGTGCTTCGCGGGGATTTTTCCTTCAACGTCATCCTGATACCCGGTACTATTTTCTGAAATCGTTCAAAAGTCTTATTTCCTTCTTCATCGGTGAATTGATTACCGGAAAAAACGGAGCCGCTGATTCCGATATCAATTTTCCTGAAAACACCGGAAGGATAAAAACTCTTATTGATAAAACCAATACCGGCAAATTTTTTAGCCCCGAATGAATACATCGGGCTCAAAAGAAACTGAAAGCTGTTGGGAGGAAGTCGCAGGTTGGTAATATGAACACCGGCCATCAGCTTATCATAACTGTTGAAACCGAAAGCCGGGAGAATGGCAATAACAGTTTTTTTATCAGCATATCCGCCGAAAGCGGTACGGATTGGATTCCAGATGGCAGCACCCCTTTGTACCATGTCGGGCAGGTTCCCGGTTTGGTGCAAAAGGGCAAAAGCAGAATCCAGGTTCTTGCCACTTACCTCCTCGGTCACTTTTTTAAAATCCTCCGGTTGCGGATGTTTGAATTGCCAGCGGCGATAATACTCCTGTATAGATTTGTTGAAAATATCTGTCCCTAATTCTTTCTGCAACCAGGCCAGCCAACGGGCTGTTTTGTAATATGCAACTAACGTGTAGTTAGCAGCATTGAATTCTTCAGAGGAAGTGGATACAGGCTGATCTTTTTTCTCAGCAATAAAGGTCCGTAATAAGGCCTGCTCTATGTTCTGCTGAAAATGGTCATCATTTTGCTGACGGTATAAAGTTTCAAAATAGGAGTTAATCCCTTCATCCATCCAGGGGTATTTTCGTTCATTACTGGCAAGAATACCATAAAACCAGTTATGGCCGATTTCATGGGCGATGGTATAATCAAGGTCCTTTTCTTTTTTTACCGGCGATATCACAGTAATAGCCGGGTATTCCATACCGCCACCAAAACTCTCAGGGCCCTGTACGGCACTAACCGTAGTATATGGGTATTCACCCACCAGCCGGGAATAATGTCTTACTGCATCTTTTATAAAGGTGATACTGTTTTTCCAGTATGCATTTTGATCGTCTGTATAGAACGAGAATACGTCGATACTTTTAGCAGGTGACAGATGAAGTGTATCGTAATTAACAATAAATCTTTTATCGGCAAACCAGGCAAAATCATGAATGTTTTGCTGCTTATAGTGAAGCGTTTTGTTTTCACCTGAAGATGCCGGCGTGAGTTGCCGGATGGTTTTATAACCACCACTTTTCATTTTTTCCTTATGAACCAATGGCTGCCAGCTATACGTACTCCTGGTTTTCAGCCACTCTTTTTCTGCTGCATTTTGCAATTCCCCTGTTGTAGCTACAACATAATTTGCCGGCACTGTAATAGTAACCTCAAAATTTCCAAATTCACTGTAAAATTCTCCCTGGTCTAAATAGGGCATCGGGTGCCAGCCATCTTTATCATAAACCGCAGGCTTTGGATACCACTGCGTTATTTGATAGGACTGGTCGTCATGACCGCCCCTCGAAAAGTTAAAAGGAAGTTTTACATGAAACGGGGTACTGATAATTACTTTTTGCCCCGGGGCAAGAGGTTTGGGTAATATAAGTTTGATAATATCAATATGCTGGGGGTGGTCTTCTGTTGCAGCTGCGAGAGCATTAACTTTAAAATCCAGCCGGTTGATATATCCTTTCTGCTCTTTATCAGAAAAATAGAACTTTGTATTTCCATTTTCGAGCAACTGGTCGCTGAAAGCTGTTTTATCGTTTTTATAAGCATTGGGCCAGAGGTGAAACCAGATGAAGTGAAGTGTGTCAGGAGAGTGGTTGATGTATTCAATTTTTTCAAAACCATCCAGGCTGTGATCTTTATCATTTAAGGTAACATCAATCGTATAGTTGACCTGTTGTTGCCAGTATTGGGAAAAAACAGCTGTTTGCGAACTAAATGCGGCCAGCAATAAAAGCAGGAATCTTCTCAAAAGGATGGAATTTCTTCAAAAATAAACTCTAATCCTCAGACTTCATACCTTACTTCCCTTTTCCTTTAAAGATGATCCTGACCGTATGAATCATGATTTTAAAGTCCAGTGCCAGTGAAATGTTCTCTATATAGAGCAGGTCGAATTTACTCCGCTCAATCATTTCTTCCACATTCTCTGCATAGCCAAACTGTACCATGCCCCAACTGGTCAGTCCCGGTTTCACCTTCAGCAGGTATTTATAATAGGGAAAACGGGCTACCACCTTGTCAATATAATAGCGGCGTTCCGGTCTTGGGCCTACCAGGCTCATTTCACCTAATAGGATATTAACCAGTTGCGGCAATTCGTCTAACCGCCATTTTCGCATAATTTTCCCCCATTTGGTAATGCGGGGATCATTATCGGAAGAAAGGGCCGGACCATTTTTCTCCGCATCGCTTATCATAGACCTGAATTTATACAGGCGAAAAGGTTTGCCTTTATAGCCTATTCTCTCCTGGGAATAAAAAACAGTACCCTTTGAAGAAAGTCGTACCCGGGCTGCTATATATAAAAGCAAGGGTGAAAGCAGGATAAGGCCTGTTACTGCAAGAACAACGTCCACCAGCCTTTTGATATGCTGTTGCCATTCCGGCATCAGGCCGGTTTGCAGATCAATCAATGCGGCTCCCATTACACTGCTGGTCTTGACTGAACCGGATAAAATATCTAAAGTGTCGGGCTGTATTTTTATTTCTACATCTTTTTCGCTAAGACGGTTAACAATATTTTCTACAACCGGTTGCTCTGATTTTTCCATTGCCAGTACCACCAGTTTAATATGGTTACTGTCAATAATTTTTTCCAGTTCATCAACAGTTCCCAGGCTGGTCAATATTTTTTGCATACTGTTTTTCCCATTCTGATCAGGAGTGATAAACCCGGTATAGCGATACCCACCATCATGAAGGCTTTTTTCTGTTTCCCGGTAAACGCGGATTGCATTTTCCTGGCTGCCAATCATCAGGGTGTTAAAAAATACCTCCCCTTTCAATAATTGGTTTTTTACCCTGCTGAGGAGCAGCCATCTTCCCGTGAACGTCAAAACAAAATGCAGGGCAAAAAGACAGCTGAAAGCAGCGTAATAGTAAGAACCCGACGCATCGTTTTTTACATCATCCAGGATAAAAGCAAAGAACAGTATCACGGCCCCAATGAGACTGCAGATAAACGTGTTGGTGAATTCAAACAGTCTTGATTTTTTATAAAGGGAATGATAAGTGCCAACTAATGTATAAAGAATCAGCCAGGCGGCAGGAATTAAACTGATGCCAAGCCAGAATTTATAATCTACCTGCAATTGCCCGGCATTCGCAATAGTTTCGTTAAGTAATGCTTTACGGACAAAAAAGAAAGAGGCCCATGCAATTGACGCCATGATAAAATCGGTAACTGCATACCAGGCAATGGATATTTGTCGGACCGGCTGCATTACTGCGAAATATTATTATTGCCGATTTTTTCCAGGATCAGATGTGCCACATCCATTGCCATCAGGCCGTCCATTTCCGAAACAATTGTTTTGGTATTATTAAAGATCGCATTCCTGAATTCTTCCAGCTCCATTTTGATGGCATTTACTTCAGGCACAACCGGGTTCGCCATCGCAATGGTTTTCTTCCCGGTTGGTGTCTCGATATCAAAGGCAAACACATTTGAATCGGCAGTATCTTTTAATTTGATGATCTCAGCTTTTTTGTTCAGGAAGTCAATCCCTATATAAGCATCTTTCTGGAACAACCTGATCTTCCGCATTTTCTTCATGGATATCCGCGAAGAGGTGAGATTTGCCACACAGCCATTATGAAATTCAATCCTTACATTGGCAATGTCCGGTGTTTCTGTCATCACTCCGACACCGCTGGCTGATATATTCTTTACATCACTTTTTACAATACTTAAAATGATGTCGATATCATGAATCATCAGGTCAAGTATTACACTGACTTCTGTGCCCCGCGGATTGAATTGGGCCAGGCGGTGCACTTCAATAAACATCGGGTTCAGCGGTATGTCTTTTACAGCCAGGAAGGCCGGGTTAAAACGTTCCACATGCCCTACCTGGAATTTGATACCTGATTCTTCGGCGAGTTTGACCAGCTGCCTTGCTTCTTCCATCGTATTGGCCAGCGGCTTTTCCACAAAAACATGTTTACCTTTTTTGATCGCTTTTTCGCACCATTCAAAATGGTAATTGGTGGGAGCCACCACATCAATCGCATCGCAGGCATCTATCAGGGCCACAGGATCTATAAAGCGGGGCAACTGGTATTTATCGGAAACATCTTTAGCCGTATCGTCATGCGGATCGTAAAATCCGACAACTTCAACACCGGTGATCTCTTTCCAGTTATTCAGGTGAAATTTTCCCAGATGGCCAACGCCAAAAACACCAACCTTAAGCATAATAATAAATTAATGCCCAAAGATAAAGATTGGCTGACGGAGAAAGCGATGAGTTTTAAACAAATGAATCACCGCAATAATACAGAGCGGCTGATATAAGAGGGGTGGTAAATAAACAGGCAGGAACCTTCTTTGATCGTATTAATCACCGGGCGGGATAATTGTTCCGGAATAGCAGGACATCCCTCGCTGCGGCCGATATATCCCTGGACATTGGCAAGATCAGCACTTACATATTCAGCCCCGTGCATTACGATTGCCCTGTTATATGCTTTGTCGTTGATGCCCCTTTCTATCCCGTTTAACTTAAGGGAATAACCGTTATTACCGTGGTACGTCTCACCTGTAATATAAAAACCGGGGCTGCTCTTGTACGAAGCGGGTTGATTCGAAAAATACATAGCCCATTCACGGCCTGTATTTTTCCCATGCGCCACAAGGGTATTAAAAAGCAGTTTATAATTTTTCAGATCAAGGATATAAAGTCTTTTTGCAGAGCTGGGCTGGCTGAAATCAATAATAGAAATGATGGAATCATTCACCAGGCGACCTTCTTCCAGTAACCTGTTCAATCCTTTTCTGGCGTAGTCAAATGCCTGCTGGCTGAGGCCGGAAATATCTAAATGCAAACTGTCATAAGCAGATGGCATGATTAAAGGAAGAGGAGAAGGTGCCGGCAAGAGTAAGTTGGCTGTAACAGGGGTTGGCGAAGCCGGAGCCATAACATGAATAGCAGATTTTGCAAACGAAAAAGGCAGGTGGAGCAGGGCAATGATAATGGAGGAAACAAAAAGGTAAAAGCCTTTGAATCGTTGCTTCATACTAATCAGTTTAACCTTTACGAAAACAGAGTTCTTAACCAGTGGTACTCATTGGCTGGTCTAATGTACCAATCTTCTGTAAAACAGAACCAATAAAAAAGCCTGGCGAAATATCTCACCAGGCAGTTTTGTTTTGATTTTGCGGACCGGACGGGACTCGAACCCGCGACCTCCGCCGTGACAGGGCGGCATTCTAACCAACTGAACTACCGATCCGTTGCCCTAAAATAAACCCGTTTCCGTTTTCATTTTTCGGGACGGCAAAGATAGTCCTGCAATGTTTTCCTGCCAAAACTTTTTCTGGTAATTATCCACCTGTTAGTCAACATTTTGACATCAAGAGCATATTATTATTTAATCCTTAATTTAGCCGCCATATTTAAAGCCTATGCCAACCAATGCCAACCGGCAATTCCTGGACTTTGAAAAGCCGATCAAAGACCTGATCGAAGAAATAGAGCATGCCAAACATCGCCAGGAAAAGACCAAGATTGATATGAGTGATGTAATCCAGCGGCTGGACCAGAGCATTCTGGACAAAAGAAAGGAAATTACCAGGAGCCTGAGCAGCTGGCAGCGGGTGCAACTCAGCCGCCACCCCGACAGGCCGTATACGTTGAAGTATATCGAGAAAATGACCACCAACTTCGTGGAATTATACGGGGACCGCAATGTAAAGGATGATAAGGCGATGGTGGGCGGTTTTGCATCCCTGGATGGTGAAACTGTAATGATCATCGGCCAGCAGAAGGGTATTAATACCAAAATGCGCCAGCTCCGGAATTTTGGAATGGCCAATCCTGAAGGTTACAGGAAAGCGCTGCGCCTGATGCGACTGGCCGAAAAATTCAATAAACCTGTTATTACCTTAATTGATACGCCCGGGGCTTTTCCCGGCCTGGAAGCTGAAGAAAGAGGGCAGGGTGAAGCTATTGCCCGGAATATTTACGAAATGGTACGGCTTAAAGTGCCCGTTATCTGTGTAATTATTGGTGAGGGGGCCAGCGGCGGAGCTCTTGGTATTGGTGTCGGAGACAAGGTTTTTATGATGGAAAATACCTGGTATACTGTAATCAGCCCGGAAAGCTGTTCATCCATCCTTTGGCGGAGCTGGGACAAAAAGGAAGTGGCGGCAGAGCAACTACGTCTCACAGCGGATAAAATGCTCGGTTTTGGCCTCATTGATGGTATTATCCCGGAGCCAACGGGCGGAGCTCATTGGGATTATAACGAGTCGGCCCGGATATTGAAAGATTACCTGGTGCCGGTGATTAAAGAGCTGAAGCTGACTGCACCGGAACAAAGAACTAATAACCGGATCGAGAAATTCGGCAAGATGGGATTCTGGGAAGAAGTATAGAAAGACAACAACAGCCGGGAGTTATTAATCTTGAGTCAGGATAAAGTAAGAAATGTATCTGACCGTCTTAAGTACTGTTATCAGCATCGCTGCAAACTTATCCTGAGCTTGTTTTAGGCCACTGTTAACTGTTGGGTTCGCTGCTCATCAATCATAATTTTAATTGTTGATCAATATGTCGTTAAGAGAACAATTTCGTGGAACTGGTATCGCTATTGTAACTCCCTTTCTGGAGGATGGAACCATTGATTGGGAGGCGTATAAGAAACTTATTCATTTCTGGATCGACAATAAAGTGGAATACCTCGTTGTGCTTGGCACCACAGGTGAGAGTGCCACTATTCATGGAAATGAAAAGCAGGCAGTGTTCTCTTTTGTGAAGAATGAAGTGGCGGGCCGCCTTCCTTTAGTGGCCGGTATAGGTGGTAATGATACAGCTGAAGTGATCGAAGGGTTTAAGCAATTTAATCTTGAAGGATATAGTGCTATTCTCTCTGTATCCCCTTACTATAATAAGCCTAATCAGGAAGGATTATTCCGGCATTATAAAGCATTAGATGCCGCAACCCCATTGCCCATCATTATGTACAATGTGCCGGGCCGAACCGGTATGAATGTGTCAGCTGACACGACTATCCGCATTGCCCGGGAATGTAAAAATATTTTTGCCAGCAAGGAAGCCAGTGGCAATTTTGAACAGATTAATCAAATTATCAAGTACAAGCCGGCAGAATTTATGGTCATCAGTGGTGATGACCCGATCACTTTACCCATGATTGCTGCCGGGGCAGAAGGGCTGATCTCGGTGGTGGCCAATGCTTATCCCAAAGAGTATGCGGAAATGGTAAGGCTTTGCATGGACGGGAAATTTGCTGAAGCGCAGCAGTTGCATTATAAATACACCGATATCATCGCTTCGATGTTTACTGAAGGTAGCCCCAGCGGTGTGAAGGCCTATTTAAGTGAAATGGGTTTTTGCAAAAATACGTTCCGCATGCCTGTATGGCCGGTAAGTGATAAACATATGGAGAAGATCAGGGAATTGATGAAGGGGGTGAAATAAAAAATCAACTATTATTTCTTTTTTGGAAAAGTGAGCAGATGATCATGAAGAGCCAAAGAGCTGTCAAGATAGATATCTGAAAAAAACTGAATGGCTTTATTTTGTCATATATTTTATTCAAAAACGATTTTTTTTGGGCAGGGGAAGGTAGATAAATTACATCATTACATAACAGGCACATTAAGTTACTTTGCCTCTGTTCTAAAACAGGTGTTGGGGGTGGTTCTCCGAAAATCACCAACGATTGATTTACAATGGCGAATCTCTTATGCTCATCTGTGTAACACAAGTCTACAAGACTAATAAATTCTTTGTAATTCAAATTTGGGGATAACGAAATATTTATGACAGTGTTAGTATCATAGGTATACTTTAATTTTCTTGCTTCGTGCCTTATTAATTCTATTTTCTTGTAATTTTTTGTTTGGTTACTGTCTAAATAAATTCGTATTTGCCTTTTCTTTTTGATAAGATTTTCAAGGTATTCATTTGAGAATATACTGCCAGGGTATTCATCCTCATGATTTAAACGAGGGACCGAGAATGACAGAGCCCTTGTGGGTGTCTTGGTGAACTGCTCTTTGTTGTATTGGATAAATAGCAAAAAGCCGATAGCGCTGATTATCCCCGGGATGTATAATCTTCTTTTATACCTCATATATAAAAGACACCAGTAGCAGGCCATTCCATATTTTTATATCCTAACTTTAGTTTGATTATGCGATTTTTTTTTGGATTAATTCTGACTATATTTCTGCTTGCCCAGGCCGCTTCCCAGATGACGGTTAAAATTGTACTTAGGAATGTACCGGCATATACGAAATCAAATGCAGGTATTTACGCCGCCGGCTCTTTTAACGGGTGGAACCCGCAGGATTCCCAATACAAATTTCAACAAGACGGTAAAGGAAATTATATGCTGAACCTGCAGTTAAGTCCCGGTTCTTACGAATACAAGATCACATGTGGTAGCTGGGATAAAGTGGAATGTAAGTCTCAGGGTATGGCTGTTGCCAACCGGGTATTAAAAGTTGAAGGCCCGGCTACGGTAGAAATAAATGTAGAGGAATGGCAGGACCATTTCCCCCCGCCAAAAAAGGTTAATACCAGTAGCAAAAATGTCCGCATTATTGATACCGCTTTCTGGATGCCGCAATTAAAGCGCAAAAGACGGATTTGGATATACCTGCCTGAAGATTATGCGACCTCCGGCAAAAGATACCCTGTGCTGTATATGCACGACGGGCAGAATATTTTTGATGATGCCACTTCTTATTCCGGCGAATGGGGCGTAGATGAGTTTTTTGATTCCACGGCACTCCCCAAAAGTATTGTGGTAGGTATCGATAATGGTGGAGACAAACGGCTGAACGAATATTGTCCTTACGATTTTTCCTTAACAGGCATTGACGCAAACAATAAAATGAATAAAGGGGAAGGCGGTTTATATGCCGGTTTCCTGGTAAAGACATTAAAGCCTTTTATTGATAAACGTTACCGCACGGCAAAGGATAAGAAAAACACGTTTATCGCAGGCAGTTCCATGGGTGGTCTGATTTCCCTCTATGCTGTATTAAAATATCCAACCGTATTTGGAGGAGTGGCTGTTTTTTCCCCGGCATTCTGGGTCACTGGTACGAACATTTACAAGGATATCCGGAAGAAGGGGAAATCCGTCCGATCAAAGATCTATTTTTTGGGCGGCAAGCTGGAAGGAGAAAGTATGATACCCGATATGCTGAAAGCTTTCCAGGCGATGGCAGCTGTTTCCAAATCAACCATGACAACTGTGATACGGGATGAAGGCCTGCACAATGAAGCCACCTGGAGAAAGGAATTTCCTTTGTTTTATGAATGGTTAATGAAATAGAAATCTAGATCTTATAAGCAACCCCTTCTAATGCAAGCTCAGTATCCGGAAATACTTCCCTCGCTTCCGCCTCAAATTCTTCCAGCGTATCGTACTTGCTGCTGAAATGGCCGATGAGTAATTTTTTAACTCCGGCTTTTTGAGCAATCAGGGCTGCCTGCCTGGTGGTGGAATGAAAGCGGAGCTCGGCCCTTTCCCGGAGGTTGTCCAGGTAGGTCGTCTCGTGATAGATCATGTCAAATCCCTGTATATGTTGCAGGATGGATTCATCATACTTGGTATCGGCGCAGAAAGCATAGCTATGTCCCGGCAGGGCTGGTTCTGTTACAGACTCATTTTTGACAACTGTTCCGTCTTTCCGGGTATAATCTTCCCCGTTCTTTAGTCTTTCATAAAAGGAGGAGGGGATTTCCTGTTCAATCGCTTTTTGAGGATCGAGGCGGCGGGGCTGTCTTTTTTCGGCAAATGAAAAACCATAACATTCCACCCGGTGATTGGTGGGGAAACACCTGATGGTGACTTTGTCATCGTCCACTAACGTGGCTGCTCCTTTAATGGCGTGGATATACAGGTTGAAGGACAGGCTGGTGTCTGCCACTTTCAGTTGTAGTTCAATAATCTCCTTCAGGGGCTCCGGGCCAAAAACATGCAGATCCTGCTGGCGGCTGAGCAGGCTGAAACTATTAATAAGACCAATCAGTCCGAAATAATGGTCCCCGTGCAGGTGGGAAATAAATATATGAGAGATCTTGCTGCGCCTGATCTTATAATTAATCATCTGGATCTGGGTACCTTCTCCGCAATCAACAAGATAATTATTCCCATCAAGAGTAACCACCTGGCTGGTGGGGTGCCGGTCAAAGGCTGGTACAGCGGAGTTATTTCCAAGGATAGTGACAGCGAGCATGCAGCAATGCAATTTTTAGGTATACGAAGTACGATGTATTGTGGTTAAGACCCAAACTTATTCTTTTCTGCTGCTTAGCTGTCTGTGCCGTCTTCGTCGAGTAGTTCCCGTTCTATTTCTTCCATTTGCACAATATCCCAGGCCTCGCTTTGGGAGGGGGTAACATTCATCAGTTCCAAAAGTTCATTTTTGTCGAGGAAATCCTCTACCTGCGGTTGTAATTCGCAAACTACAAAGGAGGCGCTGTTTTCGTAATATTTTTGCTGAATATGAACCAGTTTCTCCGCAGCAGCGATGTCGATGGATTCGATGTCTTTTAGTATCAGCACCACGTTTTTAACGTCATTTTGCAGGTAGGGTAACAAACAATCGGCCAGATCTTCTGTCATAGTAGCAGAAAGTGAAGCCCCTGGCAGCGTGATGGCATGAAATCTTTCTTTGGTATCCGTTTTGACCTGCATAGTTTATACTTTTTGTTTGTTGAGCCTGTCAGCCCCCGGCAAAGTGAAAAAACTGCCAGTTTCCGACAACTTAAATTATCAACATCTCGTTTATAAATACGGGAAAACAGGAACCAAATATATTCGTTAATATTGTATAACACCCAATTATCTTAAATGGATAACAATTTTTCAGCCCAGGTAAAAGAGATCATTTCGTTCAGCAGGGAAGAGGCCTTACGATTGGGAAATGATTTTATAGGTACCGAACACCTCCTGCTCGGTTTGATCCGGGAAGGAGATAATACTGCAGTCCGTATCCTTAAGAGTTTTAATGTTGACCTCTACGAACTCCGGAAGGAAATTGAATTAGCAGTGAAGGATAAAACAGGAAAAAATATTGCTAATATCAACAGTCTGCCATTAACAAAGCAGGCAGAGAAAGTGATACGCGTTACAGTGTTGGAGGCAAAAGCACTAAAAAGCGCTACCGTGGAAACAGAACACCTGATGCTTTCGATTTTAAAGAACAAAGAAAATATTGCAACACAAATCCTAAATCAGTTTGATGTGGACTACGATCTTTTCAGGCAGGAGTTAGGCATTGTAAAATCCAATGACCCCCGGGCCGAATTCTCAGAAGAAAATGATGACGATTTTGACGAGGAAAAAAAATACTCCGGTCAGAAGAGTGGAAGTAAACAACAGGGAAATACCAAAAGCAAAACGCCCGTCCTCGACAATTTCGGCCGCGATATCACGAAGCTGGCCGAGATGAGTGCGCTGGACCCTATTGTTGGCCGCGAAAAAGAAATTGAACGGGTATCGCAGATATTATCACGTCGCAAAAAGAACAATCCGATCTTAATTGGTGAACCCGGAGTGGGTAAAACGGCCATTGTTGAAGGCCTTGCCCTGCGCATCGTTCAGCGGAAAGTGTCAAGGGTTTTGTTTGATAAAAGAGTTATATCACTGGACCTGGCAGCATTGGTTGCAGGAACAAAATACAGGGGCCAGTTTGAAGAAAGAATGAAGGCCATTATGAATGAACTGGAGAAGAACCGGGACGTGATCCTGTTCATTGATGAGTTACATACAATTGTCGGCGCAGGCGGTGCCAGTGGTTCGCTGGATGCCAGCAATATCTTCAAACCTGCTTTGGCAAGAGGCGAACTCCAGTGCATCGGCGCTTCAACCCTGGATGAGTACAGAATGTATATCGAAAAAGATGGAGCACTGGACCGTCGTTTTCAGAAAGTAATCATCGATCCGCCCAGTGTGGATGATACGATCACTATCCTGAACAATATCAAATCCAAATACGAGGATTATCATAACGTTACATACAATGATGAGTCAATTGAGGCTTGTGTGAAACTGAGTGACCGTTATATCACTGACCGCCTGCTTCCTGATAAAGCAATTGATGTGATGGATGAAGTGGGTGCAAGGGTGCATTTAAAAAATATCAATGTTCCCCAGACAATTGTTGACCTGGAAAAGAAGATCGAGGATGTAAAGAATGAGAAGAATAAAGTGGTGAAAAGCCAGAAATTTGAAGAGGCCGCATCCCTGCGTGATACCGAAAAACGTTTGCAGGAAGACCTGGAGAAAGCAAAAGCAGATTGGGAAGAAGAAAGTAAACACAAACGATTCCCGATAGATGAAGAAGCAATTGCAGAGGTTGTGAGTATGATGACGGGTATTCCTGTAAAGAGAATGGTACAGGCCGAAACAGATAAGCTGCGCAAAATGGCTGATGACATGAAGAACATGGTAATCGGTCAGGATGAAGCTATTACAAAAGTGGTGAAGGCTATTCAACGGAACAGGGTTGGCCTGAAAGATCCCAAGAAGCCAATTGGTACATTTATCTTCCTCGGGCCTACCGGTGTGGGTAAAACAGAGCTGGCACGGTCACTGGCGAGGTATATGTTCGATTCGGAAGATGCGCTGATCCGTATTGATATGAGTGAATACATGGAAAAATTCACCATCAGCCGTCTGATTGGTGCTCCTCCCGGCTATGTGGGTTATGAAGAAGGCGGGCAACTGACAGAAAAAGTACGCCGCAAACCATATAGTGTGATCCTGCTGGATGAAATAGAAAAGGCACATCCTGATATTTACAATGTTTTATTGCAGGTGCTGGATGATGGTCAGTTAACGGATGGATTGGGAAGAAAAGTAGATTTCAAGAATACGACCATTATTATGACTTCGAATATTGGCGTGCGGCAGTTAAAGGATTTCGGCGCAGGGGTTGGATTTGCCACTGCTAATAAGATTGAGCATGAAGATGAAGCAAATAAAGCTGTCATAGAAAAAGCTCTGAAAAAAACCTTCTCTCCGGAGTTTCTGAATCGTATTGATGATGTGATCATTTTTAACTCGCTTACAAAAGAGAATATCTTCAGTATTATTGATATCCTGATGAAAGGAGTAACAAAGCGTTTGACAAGCCTTGGGTTCAGCCTGGCGCTTACAGAAGACGCTAAAACATTCCTGGCAGATAAGGGATATGATGTGCAATTTGGGGCTAGACCGTTGCACAGGGCTATCCAGAAATATCTGGAAGATCCGCTGGCGGAAGAGATACTCAATACACATGTAAAAGCAGGCGATATACTGGAAGCAGATGTGGATGCTGAAAAAACAAAACTTGTTTTTTCATTCAAAACGCAGCCTGAACAAAAGTCGAAAGCATAGACAAGCAATAATAAATTTTCAAAGGAGTGTTGTTAACCGGCACTCCTTTTTTATTTTTGTCATGATGGCAAAGAAGATCGTTATAACCATAGACGGCTGGTCAAGTTGTGGGAAAAGTACACTGGCTAAACAGCTTGCCAAAGAATTGGGTTATGTGTATGTGGACAGCGGGGCTATGTACAGGGCCATCACTCTCTACTTTCTCCGTAATAATGTTGACCTGGCTGAAAAGAAGGAAGTCAAACAGGCGTTGAAGAGTATCAATCTCGAGTTTATTTACAATCCCCAAAGTAATAACAGTGAGATATACCTGAACGAAGAAAATGTTGAATACCTGATCCGGGATCTTGTCATTGCTGAAAAAGTCAGTGATGTTGCTGCAATTAAAGAGGTAAGAGAATTTGCAGTGGCACAACAGCAAAAAATGGGAAAGGGAAAGGGGATCGTTATGGATGGCCGGGATATCGGTACTGTTGTCTTCCCCCAGGCTGAATTAAAAATCTTTATGACTGCAGATAACGCCATAAGGGTGGAGAGAAGGTTCAAAGAGCTGTACGAAAAGAATCCCAATATTACTATTGAAGAAGTAAAGAATAATCTTGAAATGCGGGATTATATTGACTCCCACCGGGAAGTAAGCCCCCTGCGCCAGGCCAAGGATGCGCTGGAGCTGGATAATACTAACCTGACGCCCCAACAGCAGCTCAGGCTGGCACTTGAATGGGCCTCTCAAAAAATTAAATAACCCCGGAATAAAATACAGCAGCAAAAGCACGGGCTATTTCTTTTCAGGATTCATTTCTTTACTTTTATGCCAAACCTCCCTACTTGCGGATAACCACCTACAGGCTGCTTCAACCATTTATTGTTCTTCACCTCATCATATTCGTGGGTATAATAGGCTATATGGTTATTGAAAAAGCCTCTTTCGTGGATTCGTTATTTATGACCACCATCTCCATTACTACTGTAGGGTATGGTGAAGTGGTTCCTCTGAGTGATGCAGGAAAATGGTTCACAATTTTTTTATTAATTACGAGTTGGGGAACATTTGCATTTGCCATTACCCGGATTACACAGTTTATCATCAACGGAGAGATCAATAAGTATTTTAAAATGCGTCGGCTTATGAAAGATATTGCAAAGCTGGAACAACATGTTATTATTTGCGGCTATGGGCGGAATGGGCATGAGGCCGCCAGGATACTCAGGTCACAGGATGTGCCTTTTCTGATTATAGAAAAAAATCCCGATTTGGTTGAAAAGGCAAAACATGAGGAAGAGCACCTGTTGTATGTTGAAGGTGATAGTACAAACGATGATGTACTGCTCTCAGCCGGAATTGAAAAGGCCAGGGCCCTGATTACAACATTACCTGTTGATGCGGATAATTTATTTATTGTTCTTTCTGCACGGGGGCTTAACCCGGTTATACAGATTATCAGCCGCGCATCAGACAGCAATTCAATTCCCAAGCTGAAAAAAGCCGGAGCCAGTAATGTAATCATGCCCGACAGGATTGGAGGCTCGCATATGGCTAACCTGGTTTCAAAGCCTGATGTTGTTGAATTTATTGATTTTCTTTCGGGGGAGGAGGGACAATCTATTCATATCGACTCCATAGCTTTTGAAGAATTACCCGAAGAGATAAAAGGAAAGCCATTGCTGAGCATCATGCAATGGAATAAAACAGGGGTTAATTGTATCGGTTTGAAAAGTTCGGAGGGTAAATTTATCATCAACCCTCCTGAAGATATTATTGTTGATCCCGGAATGAAAATACTGGTACTTGGCACCCGCCACCAGATACTCAGGATGAAGGCCAACCTGCCCTGATCCTACTGGCCGGAGCCATGTGCTTTTTTTACATCAAGCAATTCTACTTCAAATATCAGCATGGCACCACCGGGTATCTGGCCCTGGCCCATAGCCCCATAGGCAAGTTCATAGGGTATCCAGAATTTGTATTTTGAACCTACTGACATCAGCTGAAGTCCCTCTGTCCAGCCGCGGATCACCTGGCTGACTCCAAGCGTTAACGGCTGGCCACGGTTATAAGAGGCATCAAACTCAAGTCCATCCAATAAGGTTCCCCGGTAATGCGCAACAAATGTATCTGCTGCTGCCGGTTTAATACCGCTGCCTTCCCTGATCACTTCATATTGAAGTCCGGAAGCAGTTGTTTTAACGCCGGGTTTGGTTTTATTCCTTTTCAGGAATGCAACCCCTGAATCAATGATAGCTTTTGATTTTTGCAACTGCATTTGAGTCAGGTAATTATTGATGACCATATTAGCGGTGTTATCATCCAATAAAGGAGTTTTATTACCCATCAGGTCGTTAATAGCTTTTAGCACCAGTGTCGAACTAACTTTATTAACCCCCTGCTGTTTGAAAAAATTAGCGAAACTCATCCCCATGGCATAGCTGGCCGAATCGAATGAATTTTTCAACACCGGTTTGGCTGCAACAGGAGGGGTCTTTGGCTTTGTTGTCTTAACAGGCTGTGCTGCGGCAACAGCAACCAGTATTAATGCAGGTAAACACAGGATGAGCTTCTTCATAAAGTTTTTATTAGGCAGCAAAAATACAGGTTGAAGTGCTAATTCGGATGCCTGTTATCATTTAATTTAGCGTCTTATCTAAACAGGAAAAATGGAAAAATTCAGCAGGGATGTACAGGTTCGTTGGGCAGACCTGGACCCCAACTTTCATGTCAGGCATTCGGTGTATTATGATTGGGGTGCTTCTTGCCGGATTGAATATTTGTATAGTGTTGGCTTTACCGCGGAAGTGATGCAAAAATTTCACATTGGCCCTATCCTTTTCCGCGAGGAATGTGTTTTCAGGAAAGAGATCAGGCCGGAAGACAAAGTGAGTATTCACCTGGAGCTTACCAAAGCGAAAAGAGATCTTTCCCGCTGGACCATCCGGCATCAGATCATAAAAAACGGGGACACCTTATCTGCTGTATTGACTGTTGATATTGCCTGGCTTGATACTGTTCGCCGGAAACTGGCTTCATTGCCGGAAGAGGCCAGGACAATGTTTGCAGATGTGCCTGTTGCAGAAGATTTTCAATGGCTGGACTAAATTGTTGTTCCGGTGAACGTTTTCACTTTGCCGGGGAATCTTGCAGCATAGCCACTGATGAGATTGCGGATATAAAGATTCTCTTTATAGGGAGTTAGCAATTCTTTCAGTGTTTCATGATCGTTAATGGCAAGGTCTGAAGGTATATAGCCCATACCATAAAACCTTCCTTCAGTAACAAGAATGCAAGACTGGTCATCTCCGTTTAATCCTTTTTCGATGATGGCAAAAGAAGGCTGGTTTTTTAGTGATTCAATAGCTTGTAAAACTCTTTTATTATAACTGGCAGGCAATTCCTCCTGCCGGCAGGCGCCCAAACAAAATCTTTCTTTTATACCTTCACAATCCACCTGGTCCTTTTGGATAAAACAGAGTTTTGGGCAAAGGTTGAATTCTTTGATTACTTTACGAAGTATGGCATGGCCGTCAACGAGGTAATGAAAACTATAGACAGGAGTAAGACGTTGTTTGTTTTTTTCAATAGCCAGCCTGAGGAAACCATTCTGATCTTCATAACTAAAGATACCGTACACATCTTCCCATCTTTTTTGTGACTGGTTGAAGACGGGCCATAGTTTTTTTATTTCAGTTGATTCCAGGATGCAGGCCATCAGTTCAGTGGCGCAGGGTTTAAAACTGATGGCACAAACATGTTTCAGAAAATTTTGCTTCTGCCTGCTTTCTGAGTTATTACTAAAATGACTGTTCACCCGGTAGCGGATATTATTGGCTTTGCCTACATAAACGATCTTTCCTTTTTCATTATGGAAATAATAAACGCCCGGGGTATAGGGTAATTGTTCGAAGTGTTCTTTGGGAACGTTGGGGGGTAATACCGATTCTTTGGAATTTCGTTGCAGGCTTTTTGCAATATGCTGTTCCTTATCATGCTGTAACAAGAGCCGGAAAACTTTTACGGTTGCTTCGGTATCTCCTCCTGCCCGGTGCCGGTTTTTGATCGTTATTCCCAATGAGTGACAAAGATTGCCTAAGCTGTAGGAAGCAAAACCGGGAAATATTTTCCGGCTTAATCGTACCGTACAGAGTTTTTTGCTATTTAATATGAAACCAGCTTCAGCAAGGTGGCTTTTTACAAAGGAGTAATCAAAATTTACATTGTGGGCAACAAATATTTTTCCTTCAAGGAGGGTATAAATTTTTTCAGCAACTGTTTCAAATACAGGGGCCGTTTCCACCATTTTATCAGTAATGCCGGTCATAGCCTGGATATAGTGGGGAATGGGTTGCCGGGGATTGATCAGTGTTTCGAATTTCTCCACCAGCTTTTCCCCATCGAAAATATGAATGGAAATTTCAGTTATGCCGTTGGCGGCAGCATAAGTCCCTGTTGTTTCTATGTCAACAATAGCATACACGAAATAAGTCCTGCTGTTTAGCTGTGAAATACGAATTTCGTGAAAGTTTTTAACTCAACTATGCAGGCTGATAAATTAATAATGTTCCGAAACAGGCTGGTAAAGGTCTGGCGGCATCTTGCCAGACAGGCGAAAAGGCAGGCAGTAAGCTGTTACCGGGTATATGACCATGATCTGCCCGAATTTCCCTTTTGTATTGAGTTTTATGATGATAAGTTATATGTGGCGGAATACAAACGGCAGCACGGAATGTCTGAAGAAGAGCATGATGACTGGATGGAAAAGAGTTTGTTGGTCATCACTGAAGTTTTGGGAATACCAAAGGAGAATATTTTTCTGAAACTGAGACAGCGAAAGCACGGGCGGTTGGGACAGTATCAGAAATACGGTGAAGTGCAACATGAATTTGTTGTTGAAGAAAACGGGTTAAAGTTTATCGTGAATCTCAGTGATTATCTGGATACCGGGTTGTTTCTTGATCACAGGATAACCCGGCAGATGCTGAGAGAAAAGAGTAACGGGAAAAGAGTTTTGAACCTGTTTGCCTACACAGGTTCTTTTTCTGTGTATGCAGCAGCTGGCGGAGCTGAAGAAGTAATAACCGCTGATCTTTCTAAGACCTATTTAAACTGGGCAGAGAGGAACATGCAGCTCAACGGATTTACAGGTGCAGAAAAATATAGGTTTGTTCATGCAGATGTTAAGCAATACCTGAAAACATTGCCGGCAGATTATTTTGATATCATTGTAATGGACCCCCCGACTTTCAGTAACAGCAAGCGCATGGAAGATATTTTAGATATTCAGAGAGATCATGTAACGCTTATCAGGCAATGTATGGCTGGTTTAAAAGCCGGGGGCGTCTTATACTTTAGTACCAACTCCCGGAAATTTGAATTGGAAAAGGAAAAGATTAGTGCCGCTACTATTAAAGATATTACAAAGGCCACAACCCCTTTTGATTTTGAGGGAAAACTATTCAGATGGTGTTTCTATTTGGTTAAATAGAGTTTTTTTAAGAGTGTATAATAAGGGGCAAACATATGGTGAATAAATGGTTTGTCCTTGTCATCCGGGAATAAGTGAAAGTAATCAGCGTCTGGCATTAATATAACCGGGTTGCCGGCACGCATAAAATTATTATCGTGAACGTATACAGGCTCTTTTAATTGCGGTAATACTTTCCGGATCGCTTTCCTATACATAACAGTGCCAAGATATTTTTCAAATTTCCGTTGTGCTTTCCGTGGTTTCCGTTCCAGTTTGTCGTATACAATACTCCCTGCAATCCGGATTGCAAATTTTTGTTTTTTTAAAATGGCTTTGGCATTGGTCAGCGGACTCGTGCGGTTGAAATCATAAACAGTTTGTACAGAAAATGGCGTCTCCGGCACCCAATCGGCGGCATTTACAATGGTATGAGCCCAGCCTCCGCGGGTAATAAAATCAAAGTCATAGGCGTAATACATATTGCCAATTTTAGGTGCAGCGCTACAGTATGTTTTATAGAGAATGTCTTTGGGTAGATATCCTTTTTGTGTTTCATAAAAAAGATAGGAACGGAGCAAAAAAGCTAATGCCCCGCCCTGGCTATGCCCCATGATAAGGAATTCTTTTACATTTTTTGTACTGTAGTACTCGTTGATCTTTTTAATGATCTCCGGGGCCAGGTGGCCGATACTGATGGTCCAGCCGGCATGAACCGAGGCCTTTTCGCTGGCAGCAAATTGATAATTAAAAATAGTACTATCATTCAGCTGCAGGCTGCCTGTGGCAGGGATCATGGCCGCGTAAAAATTAGCCAGCCAACTGGTTGTTTTATTCACTGTTCCCCGCAGGTCGATTACAGCCACATTGTCATTCCGGAGATAGAGTGTCCACCGGTTGAGAAGCCCGACTTCTGCAGAACGGTATTCCATATGGTAAGGATCTTTCATTGTTTTACGTTCTGTTGAATCCGGGATGCCGGAACTGCTGAATGTGAGGGATAAAAGTTGTGCATACTCCTTAGGGTCAAATCCAGCTTGCAAAATAGTTTGCGACCGGGCAGAACAAAAGATCAGTAAAAGCAGAAGTGCTGGTATTCGCTTCATAAATTTGTTAAATGGGTTTTTGCAATTTACTGTATTAAGCTTCAAAAGACACATGGAGTTATTTAAAAAATATGCTTCTACTTAGGGGACTTTGACTCCATCTGAAATAGCTTATTTTCCCGGTTTGTAAAGACCGGAAAGATTTAATAACTATTCTGCTAGGAAGCAGATAATTTTACTAACCCGTTTTCAATACCTATCAAAATACAATAGCCCTGCGACCAGTTAAAAAACTGAGATTACCGCTTACTAAATAGAAGAACAGGTAGCAGGGCATAATCGTAGTTTTAAACCATTAATTAGTAGAAATCATGAAATGCTGCAACATCCTTCTGATATTGGTCCATTTAGCAGGTGCATCCACGGCACAACTGGTGAATGACGGGGCCGCTATCAAAATACAGCCAGGGGCTATTCTTTTTTGCTCCGGCAATGTGGAAAATAAAAATGCAGGCACCATCAGCAATGATGGCAGGCTGGAAGTGCAGGGCAATTTTCTGAACACGGCTACTTATACAACAGCTACTGCAGATGATTCACTCGTCATGACGGGTGCCGGCAACGTTACACTGAATGCCGGAGTTTCTATACTTAATTTCCTGCATATCAATAAGACAGACAACAGTAATTTTGTAACGCTTACCAATTCTGTTACCATCGGCAGCAAGCTGATTTATAATTCCGGAACATTATCTACAGATCCTCTTACTAATTTCTATACGCTGAATGCGGCAGCAACCGTCCCCTTTGAATTTACTGCGGGAAGGGAAATAGTGGGTCGTGTAAGAAGGACCGGGTGGAGCAATGGAACGGCAAGGGTATTTAACCAGCCGGATATGCTGGTAACAACAAATGCCGGTACCAGCCCCACCGAATTTACCGTGAATATGATACCGCAGGATAATGCTGGTGATCCGGCTCTGGAGGAACGGGAAGTGAAAAGGAAATTTGGATTTGAACAATCTGGTGGTGCCGGATTTACGGCTGACATACGTTACCCTTACCTGGATACAGAATTAAATACAAATACCGAAACCAACCTTATTCCCTGGCAACTGGTTAGTGCTGAATGGAATGGGCTGTTTACGCCGGTGACCAGGGATGCTGTGGCTAATTATGTTTCTGTCACAGGAATTCCTGCAGCGGATATTATCAATGAATGGAAGCTGGCTGACCCCAGGTACACAATGAACGCAACTGTCTTACTCCGGGGACCCTGGAACGGAACCAACATGAACACCAGCCTTAATAGCGGAGGCATCATCCCGTTATCCCAACCCTATAATACAACTCCATTTAACTACACAGGAACAGAATCAGTTGGAGCAATACCCAATGCAGCTGTTGTTGATTGGGTATTGGTTGAGTTCCGGAAGCCTCTATCCGGGTTACCTGCCGATGCTGCTTCAGGAACAATAACAGGGAGGAAAGCAGGGTTTCTTTTAAACACCGGGGCTATTGTGGAAACAGATGGTGTTACTCCGCTTGGGGTTGACCTGGCCAAACAGGGAGCTGGCTTTATGGTAGTCCGCCACCGGAACCACTTAGGTGTGATGAGTGTTTCATTACCTTCCAATGCATCCGGTATTTATACGAATGATTTCAGGCTACTGGCAAACAGCTACAAAGCAGCCGGTGCTTCTTCAGACCCGGTGGTGCTTTTAGCCGGGGGGCTGCATTATGGATTGTGGGCCGGCGATGCCAATAAAAGCGGCGTTGTTAATGGTACCGATATCAGTGCCATAAAAAATGCAATAGCTGCTTCTGCCACCGGGTATGTGCTTACCGATGTAAATACAAGTAATAGTGTCAATGGTACTGATGTAAGCCTTGTAAAAGCGATTATTGCAGCTTCAGGTTCGGGCAGCACGCCGGCCAGGCTGCG
Source organism: Chitinophagaceae bacterium UBA4411 (assembly GCA_002400415.1). Taxonomy (GTDB): domain Bacteria; phylum Bacteroidota; class Bacteroidia; order Chitinophagales; family Chitinophagaceae; genus CADEDV01. Next base: position 312,354 of record DGQP01000002.1, on the reverse strand, counting down.
GATTGCAACCACGAATATTCCTGATCCCCTCGGGCCGGAAGAATAGAACCATAAGTAAAAATCATAAACCCCAGTTCATGAAACCAGTTTTTATACTGAAATTTTTTGCAGTTAATCTGTTGTTTTTGTTGATTGCATATTCTTCCACTTACGCCCAGGTCTGTGAGTGGCGGCTTGCTGATGCCAATTATTCCGCTGCAGATCCTGACGGTGCTGGCCCTGCTCTAGGATCTGTTACGTTTAAGTTACAGATTCGTACCATTGCAGGCAGCATACCGAATGTAAATGTACTGGCGACAGGATTCAGCTACCAGAGTGCCAATGCAATGATACCTGCGACACCGGGTTGTGCTATCGTAAGCAATCCGGCCAATGTTTCTGTCTCTCCGGCATTTGCAGGCGGCGGTTTTGCTTACACTACCGTTAATCAATGTGGTAGTTTTAACCAGGCGGCAGGTTCGCAGAGTTTTGACAGACGGGCAGTCGGAACCCTGGATGGTACTGCTATTACCTTAACAACAGCTTGGGTGGATGTCTTTACTGTCACCTTATGGACGCTTCATAATACAGCTCCTTATGGCGGTTATGTGATGATCAACTCTGGCTCGGGGGGAAATCCCGGCGAGTTTACTACGTATTCTGTTTCAGACGACCTGGCTAATGAATACCCGGTTAATTCGGTTAATTATAATGTTCCTCTTCTGCTTGGCCCGATTGTTACCCCCGTTCTTTTTACTGATTATAAGGTGAACTGCTCGGATAAAGGAGCTTCTATCTCCTGGTCAACAGCATCAGAGAGTAACAGTGATTATTTTGCAATTGAGAAAAATACAAATGGCAACTGGGTTGTAATTGATAAAGTAGCCGCAGCAGGCAACAGTTCAGCAAGCCGCAGTTACCAGTATCTTGACCTGGAAGGCGGCACCGCACAATACCGTATCAAACAAGTGGATAAAGACGGCGGGTTTACATATACGGCCATCCGGCAAACGAATTGCAGGAGCAACGCAGTAGGTGTTGTCATTTACCCCGTGCCGGCAAATGATGTTCTGAATGTGGCGATACGAACTGATAAAGCTATACGGACAGAACTGCAGGTGCTGGATATGACAGGAAGAATGGTGAGGAGACAGGCAGCGGTATTGAATCCTGGAAATAATAAAGTGATTATTAATACAGCAGGATTGGCATCAGGGGAGTATGTGATCAGGAGCAGTGATGGTACGGTGAAACTTAACCAGCAATTCACGATAGCCAGGTAACAACTATCTCTTTTAGTTTACCGCTTTTAAGACAGAATAATGAAAATGTCCTGCAGATGCGGGGCATTTTCATTTCGCAGAAAAGAAAACCCGGCTTTGAATAAAGCCGGGTTTTAAAATCATGGGCAGAAAGGATCAGAGTGTTTTCAGCACATCATTCATACTCCTTACTGCATCTGCACTTTTATTAAATGCTGCTTGTTCAGATTCATTCAGTTTAAAATCAATGATCTTTTCCCAGCCATTCTTGCCAATGGTGACAGGGACACCGAGACAAATATCTTTTTGACCATATTCCCCATCTAATGCCACGCAGCAGGTAAATAATTTCTTTTCATCACGAAGAATTGACTCAACGAGGGCAGCTCCGGCGGCACCGGGTGCATACCAGGCTGAAGTACCGATAAGAGCTGTTAATGTAGCACCGCCCACCATAGTATCTTTTACAATTTTCTCCTGTTGTTCGGCAGAAAGGAAATTTGTAACAGGTGTACTGTTCCAGGTAGCCAGACGAATCAGCGGGATCATTGTTGTATCACCATGGCCGCCTACCACCACAGCATTCAGGTCTGAAGGGCTGCAACCCAGGTGCTGGCTCATTTGATATTTGAAACGGCTGCTGTCTAAAGTGCCACCCATTCCGATAATCCTGTTCTTTGGCAGGCCGGTTGATTGCAATGCGAGATAGGTCATTGTATCCATCGGGTTGCTGATTACAATGATGATCGCATTGGGAGAATGTTTCAGTATATTTTCACAAACACCTTTTACAATGCCTGCATTTACACCGATGAGTTCTTCACGGGTCATACCCGGTTTCCGGGGCAGGCCGGAAGTAATTACAACCACATCACTGCCGGCTGTTTTTGCATAATCATTGGTGCTGCCGGTGATCTTGGTATCAAAGCCAAGCAAAGTGGCGGTTTGCATCATATCCTGGGCCTTGCCTTCCGCAACACCTTCTTTGATATCAAGTAATACCAGTTCCTGGCAAAGTTCTTTACGGGCAATATTATCAGCACAGGTTGCTCCTACTGCACCAGCGCCTACAACAGTTACTTTCATGGAAAATGTTATTTTATTAATGAGAAATTACCTGCCTGCCGGAGGCAGATTTGCGGAGCAAAGTTAGGTGCTGGCCGTTAAAATTGACGGCCGATTTTGATTTTCCTGACGATTATCATACCCTGTTTGTTCCCTGCAATAAAGAACTGAATTTCGTCATACAGGGTGGCTATTTTTCAAATGCAGCCACTATTTTTTCAACAGGGACAGAGCCTTCCGCAACAGTGATGAGCTCTTTTTTCCGGTTATAGAATGCAAGAAACGGAAGACTGTGAACCTTAAAGAAACTGGTCAGGAAATAGTGTGTATCCTGGGCCACAATAATATTGCTGAATTTGGCCAATTGGTAACGTTCCCGGAAAGCCATCATGCTGTCAAAAGGGGCAAAGGTGGCCATTACGATCTGTATATGTTTGAATTTATCGATGTGCTGAATAATCTCTTCCGTTTCATGCCGGCAGTGTTCACATTGCGGGTTAAATAACATCAGCAGGGCAAAAGTCTTCTTATCTAAATTGCTTTTCGTAAAGAAACTGCTGCTGTCGGTATTTAATAACCTGACAGGCGGAAAAGAAGGAAATTTTTTATAAGGCGGCTGGATGGAATCGGTTTGTGAAAAAAGTGTAATGGCTAAAAATATCCCTGCCACCAATAGACTGCTTTTCTTCATACAATAAAGATAAAGAGGGGATTGGTTCGTAAGAGCTGAACCCGATGAGATTCCTTAACATGTTTTTTATTTACTTATTGTCATCAAAATCCACTGCCTTATCTTTGCCGCCTCAAAATTTGTATTCAACATGGCAACAACAGCAGACATCAGCAGGGGGCTTATCATCAAATTGGATGGCAGCTTATATACTGTGGTGGAATTTGGTGAGAATAAAACAGCCCGTGCGGCTGCAAAAGTGTGGGCAAAACTGAAGGGAGTGGATAATAACCGTTCCATTGAAAAGACCTGGAACTCAGGCGATAGTATCTTCCCGGTGCGGGTGGAAAGAAAAAGCTACCAGTTTCTTTATAAAGACGACAGTGGCTATAATTTCATGGATACGGAAACTTTTGAACAGGTTGCAGTCCAGGAAAATATGGTGGATGCACCCCAGTTTTTGAAAGATGGCCAGGAAGTAAGTGTATTATTTAATACCGAAACTGAACTGCCTATGAGTGTAGAATTGCCTGATAAGATCGTAATGCTGGTTACTTATACGGAACCAGGTCTCAGGGGAGATACTGCAACACGTACCCTGAAGCCCGCCACTATTGAGACGGGGGCTACTATCAACGTCCCATTATTTGTAAACGAAGGAGAGCAAATCCGGATTAATACCAAGACCGGGGAGTACGTAGAGCGGGTAAAATAACCTGATTATAAAATGAGGCAAATGGCCCTGAATCTATCGATTTCGGGCCATTTTTCATCGATTTTACCCCGATTTGGCTCCAAAACTCACAAAAATCATTTGAAAAGCTGGCTGTGTTTTCCCTAACTTAGCCCCCTGCCTGCTTGCCAACAGGTACTTTTCTAAATTAAAATTTCTTTCAAAATTGAAAAACATGGATTTCAAGCAAATACAGGAACTGATCAAGATGGTCAATAAGTCGAATATTGGCGAACTTACCATTGAGCAGAAAGACTTCAGGGTTACAATCAAACAAAAAGAGGACCACGTAACCCAGGTTGTCTCTGCTGCGGCGGTTCAGTCTATACCTGTACAGGCAGCCGCCCCGCAACCTGCAGTTGCCGGCAACAACGCTCCCGCAGCCGAAAAGCCGAAACCAGCTGAAGCACCTGCCGGTAATCTGGTAACCATTAAGAGCCCGATGATTGGTACTTTCTACCGGAAGGCATCCCCCGATAAACCCAACCTTGTTGATATAGGCAGTGAAATAGCCCCTGGTTCCGTGGTTTGCATTATCGAAGCCATGAAGCTATTTAATGAAATTGAAAGCGAAATAAAAGGGAAGGTTGTGAAAGTGCTGGTGGAAGACGCTTCCCCCGTTGAATATGATCAACCTCTTTTCCTGGTAGAACCCGCTTAGTATCCCATACCGTCCATAGATTATTGCCCATAGTTTCAGGCTATGGATGATCGTCAGTGGACATTTTAGTTTAACAGAAAAGAAAATACAATGTTCAAGAAAATACTGATTGCAAACCGTGGTGAAATTGCTCTTCGTGTGATCCGGACCTGCCGGGAAATGGGTATCAAAACGGTCGCAGTTTATTCCACGGCAGACAGGGATAGCCTGCATGTAAAATTTGCCGATGAAGCCGTTTGTATCGGTAAGTACCAAAGCACAGATTCTTACCTGAATATACCACATATCATGGCCGCGGTGGAGATCACCAATGCGGATGCGATCCACCCGGGTTATGGGTTTCTTGCAGAAAACGCAAGATTTGCCCAGATATGCAATGACCACGGCATTAAATTTATCGGGCCGACACCGGATATGATCAATTCCATGGGAGATAAGATCACGGCAAAAGAAACAATGATCAAAGCTGGTGTACCGGTGGTTCCTGGTGGGGAAGGCCTTCTGCAGAGTTTGGATGAAGCTGTTGGCATGGCAAAAGGAATGGGTTATCCTGTAATTCTGAAAGCAACTGCCGGTGGTGGTGGAAAAGGAATGCGCATTGTGTGGGAAGAAGCTGAAATGGAAAGAGCCTATAACAATGCTAAAGCCGAAGCGGCAGCCTCTTTTAAGAATGATGGTATCTACATGGAAAAATTTGTGGAAGAGCCCAGGCATATTGAGATACAGGTGGCCGGTGATCAATACGGTAATGTTTGCCACCTGAGTGAAAGAGATTGTTCCATTCAGCGGCGTCACCAGAAACTGGTGGAAGAATCCCCTTCTCCGTTTATGACGGATGAGCTCCGGTATAAAATGGGAGAGGCTGCCAAAAAAGCGGCCAGTGCTATTAATTATGAAAGCGTGGGTACTATAGAATTCCTGGTGGATAAGCACCGTAATTTCTACTTCATGGAAATGAACACCCGCATACAGGTAGAACATTGTGTGACTGAAGAAGTAATCAATTTTGACCTGATTAAAGAACAGATCAAAATTGCAATGGGAGAAAAAATTTCCGGCCAGGATTATATACCACAGATGCACTCTATCGAATGCCGTATAAATGCAGAAGATCCGTATAATGATTTCAGGCCTTCACCCGGAAAGATCACAACGTTGCACCAGCCCGGGGGACACGGTGTGCGGGTGGACAGCCATGTATATGCAGGCTATGTGATCCCGCCTTATTATGACTCCATGATCGGTAAACTGATTACAGTGGCACAAACAAGAAAGGAAGCGATCAACACGATGCACCGGGCCCTGAGCGAGTATGTGATCGAAGGAATTAAAACCACTATTCCTTTTCATCTTCAGCTTATGAAGGATGAACGCTTTCTTGCCGGAGACTTCAATACCAAGTTTCTCGAAAGCTTCGAGTTGAAATAAGTATAGTGTTACAGTAAGATTGTTAAACCCCTGTTAGCAAACAGGGGTTTTTTATGTGCCGGATGAAGCGGTTTTCATTTTAACAATCCATAATAAAACTCTTGCCCGCTGTTTGCCTTCTATGGTATGTGATGCAGTTTTAGATGTTTTGGAAAATCAAAAAATCATTAATAGTATGAAAAAGGTAACTCTACTCTCAACATTTGTTTTGCTCATTGCTGTTTTTATCAGCAGTTGTGTAAGAACCGTCAGCGTAAACGTGGATGAAAACTACTGGCTCAACCAGGAAAGGGGCGATGTGGTATATAGCGATGCCTATTGCGGCTACTACGTTGTGGAAACATTATACGGCTATACAATTCTTCGTTCCACCGGCAGCAGCCGCCCTTACGAAGGGGATATTATGTATGGTAATTTCGGTAACTACGGTACCCGTAATTACTATAACTACTCTGCCGGTATTGTTGTTTCGGCGCAGGTGGTGGAATATGATCTTTCTTATGTGGATGCCCAGATTGCTTTGGAGTACTATTGCCCAAGCTATGGTAAGAGTGCGACGGCAAGAATCAAAAACTCGGGCGCCGTTAAAATTGCGAGACCTGAGTAATCAGTATAAAGTTCCAATAACTAAATCCCGGTAATCAGCCGGGATTTTTTACTTTTAGGTATAAACGCTGACTACATGCGAATCATTTTCTTTCTGCTTGTATTATTTACCACGACACTTGTAACTGCGCAATCAGTTAAAAAGATACATAGTAAAGCAGTATTGGTCGATACTCATAATGATGTGCTTTCATCAGGTGTACTGGACGGAATTGATATTTCAAAAAGGGTAAAGGAAGGGCATAGTGATCTTGACCGGTGGAAAGAAGGAGGTGTGGATGTGCAATTTTTCTCTGTATGGACCGGTGAGAAAGCCCGGAATAAGGAAGGATTTTTCCAGGATGCCAAACAGGAAATTGATTCGCTGAATATACTGGCGCTGAAAAATCCGTTCCGGATGACGCTGGCCCGCAATTACCGTGAAGTTAAAAAAGGAATACGGCAGGGGAAGTTAGTAGCCCTGATCGGTGTGGAAGGCGGGCATATGATTGAGAACGACCTGGGCAAACTGGAAGAATTGTATCAACAGGACATGCGGTATATGACGCTGACCTGGAATAACAGTACCTCCTGGGCCAGCAGTGCTATGGATGAAACCCTGCATGCAGATTCATTGAAGCAGAAAGGGCTGACTGATTTTGGGAAGAAGGTGGTAAAGAGAATGAATGAACTCGGAATTATCGTCGATCTTTCACATACAGGGGAGCAAACTTTTTATGATGCTCTTGGAGTAACCACAAAACCGGTTTTGCTATCTCACAGTTCAGTATGGAATATTTGCCCGGTATTCAGGAATGTAAAAGATGACCAGATAAAAGCAGTGGCCAAAAATGGCGGGGTTATCTGTATTAATTTTTACTCGGGTTTTATCAGTAGAGAATATGATCAGCTGCAAAAGTTACTTCTTGGACGTAAAGATTCCTTGCAGGAAGCATTGATAAGCCAGGCTTTGCCACAGGATGAAAAAGACCGGCTGGTAATGCAGTTTAATAAATACTACGACTCTGCAATGTATGCATCCCGCCCTGCATTATCCCAATTAGTGGATCATATTGATTATATCGTAAAGCTGGTGGGTGATGACTATGCGGGCATTGGCTCTGACTATGATGGTGTGGGTTCCTTACCGGTTGGTCTGGAAGATGTAACAACTTACCCTAAGATCACAGAAGAATTACTCAGGAGAGGGTATTCGAAGAAATCGATCAATAAAATTTTAGGAGGCAACGTGTTGCGGGTGATGAAAGCGAATTTTAAATAAGCCCGGAAATCAAAAGTCCGAAAGAACCGTTCAATTCACGAATGGTCTTTCGGACTTTGCATTTTTTTTGTTCCCGTTTATCTTAAGAACAACATCTCCCTGTACTTTGGCAGATACCATTCCCTGTCATCCACCAGCAATTCCAGTTTATCAACGTGATAACGGATCTCGTCGAAGAAAGTGTCTTTTACCTGGCTTTGGTAGGCGATAGCTTTCGTTCTTGTACTGTCAATATTATTGGCAATCTTCCTGGCATCGATCATTTTCTCAACCAGGTCGCTGGTCTTATTGATATGTTCGGATATTTTTTCCAGTATCTGTTTCTGGTTGGCAAAACCGGCTTCGGTAAGGCCCGCTTCTTTTAAGCCCCGGATATTATTGGCCAGCAGGTTCTGGTAGCGGATTGCAGCCGGAAGGATATGACTGGTAGCAATCTCACCCATAATACGGCTTTCGATCTGCACCTTCTTGATATATTTTTCCAGTTCAATCTCGTGTCTTGCTTCCAATTCGCTGTGTGAATAGATATTATTGCTTTCGAATAATTTTTTGGCTTTTTCAGTTACCATCGCATCCAGTGCAAGCGGTGTGGTTTTTACATTGGGTAAACCTCTTTTTTCTGCCTCTTTGGTCCATGCATCACTGTATCCGTCTCCCTCAAATAAAACTTTTTCACCGGCAACAATGTATTGACGGATTACATGCATGATAGCAATCTCTTTTTTCTCGCCTTTTTCGATCAGTGCATCCACTTCTTTTTTGAACTGCTTCAGTGTTTCGGCCATGATTGTATTTAATACAGTCATGGGATTGGAACAGTTGGCAGAGGAGCCTACCGCACGGAATTCAAATTTATTACCGGTGAAGGCAAATGGTGAAGTACGGTTCCTGTCAGTATTATCCATCAGCAATTCAGGAATGCTTTTATGAATATCGATCTTCAGCATGCTTTCATCGGTCTCATCCATTTTTTCAGACACTCTCTCTTTTACATCATTCAGCACTTTACTCAGGTACTGGCCAATGAAAACAGAGATAATGGCAGGGGGAGCTTCATTAGCACCGAGACGGTGATCATTTGGCGCGGAAGCGATAGAGGCTCTTAATATATCGGCGTAATCATGCACTGCTTTGATCGTGTTCACAAAGAAAGTAAGGAACATCAGGTTCGTCTTCGGTGTTTTACCGGGCGCCAGCAGGTTCACACCGGTATCTGTTGCCATGCTCCAGTTGTTATGCTTACCGCTGCCGTTGATGCCGGCAAATGGTTTTTCATGCAATAACACTCTCAGGCTGTGACGTCGTGCCACTCTTTCCATTACATCCATCAGTAACGAGTTGTGATCAACCGCTACACTTACGTCTTCAAAAATCGGGGCACACTCATACTGCCCGGGAGCTACTTCATTATGCCTTGTGCGTAACGGGATGCCTAATTTATACGCTTCATTTTCAAAATCTCTCATATAGGCATATACTCTTTCAGGAATGGAGCCGAAATACTGGTCTTCCAACTGCTGGTTTTTAGCAGAGGTATGTCCAAAGACTGTTCTGCCGGTCATCACCAGGTCAGGTCTTGCGTTGAACATGGCTTCGTCAACAATAAAGTATTCCTGTTCCCAGCCCAGTGTGACATTTACTTTGGAAACATTCTTATCGAAATAATTACAAACGTCAACAGCGGCTTTATTTAATGCTTCTGTTGCTTTCAGTAAAGGAGCTTTATAATCCAGCGAATCTCCGGTATAAGAAACAAAGATGGTGGGAATGCATAATGTTTTGCCCCCGCTGATCTCCATGATAAAGGCAGGAGAGGAGGGATCCCATGCTGTATAGCCTCTTGCTTCAAAAGTTGCTCTTAATCCGCCACTCGGGAACGAAGATGCATCCGGTTCCTGCTGGATCAGGGCATCACCTTCAAATTGTTCGATGGGGGTACCGTCACTTTTTAATGTGAAAAAAGAATCATGTTTTTCGGCAGTGGTTCCTGTCAACGGCTGAAACCAGTGCGTGAAATGGGTAACGCCTTTACTTTCGGCCCAGGCACGGATCCCGTTTGCAATCTGGTTGGCCATGGCCCTGTCGATTTTCTGGCTGGCCTTGATGGACGCCTGCAAACTTTTATATGCTTCATCACTGAGAAACTCACGGGCCGTTTTCAATGTAAAAACATTGCTGCCAAAGACGCTGGTGATTCTTGGAGATTCTTCCACTTTTACTTCTGCACTGGTGGAAAGGTTCTGGATCGCATTAAATCGTAGTGACATGTAATTATAGTTTAATTGAGATAAAAGTATAGAAAAAACAAAAAGGGTAAGCCATAACCCGGCTTACCCTGAATAAAGTGTTTATTTCTTTTGAGTATTACAACGATCAGGTAATATCATCAGGCTACTTTCTTTTCGCCGGCAGCCATTGCGGCTTCAGCAGATTTCACAGTCTTCACAATTCTTGCTGCCACTTTATAAGGATCTGCAGCGCTGTTGGGACGGCGATCTTCCAGCCAGCCCTTCCAGCCTCTTTCTACGGTGCCGATCGGAATGCGGATAGAAGCACCGCGGTCAGATACACCATATTTGAAATCGGTGATCGCTGCTGTTTCATGCTTACCGGTCAGGCGCAGGTGGTTATCGGGCCCGTAAACTTCAATATGTTCCAGTACAACAGGCCGGAAAGATTCACATATTTGTTCATAGATTTCCTGGCTGCCGCAGGTTCTCAGGGTGCTGTTGGAGAAGTTGGCATGCATACCGCTTCCGTTCCAGTCAAGATTACCCAAAGGCTTGCAATGCCAGTTGATGGAGATACCGTGTTTTTCACCAATTCTTTCCAGCAGGTAGCGGGCCACCCAGATCTGGTCGCCGGCAGCTTTAGCGCCTTTGGCAAAAATCTGGAACTCCCATTGCCCGGTTGCCACTTCGGCATTAATACCTTCTATATTCAAACCGGCATCAATACAGGCATCAAGATGTTCTTCAACAATATGACGGCCAAAAGCATTCTTTGCACCTACTGAGCAATAGTAAGGTCCCTGCGGGGCGGGGTAACCACCTTCCGGGAAACCAATTGGCTTATCAGTGGCAGGGTTCCAGAGGAAATACTCCTGTTCAAATCCAAACCAGAAATCATTATCATCATCCTCAATAGTCGCACGGCCATTTGATTCATGGGCAGATCCGTCGGGGCTTAATACTTCACACATCACCAGGTAAGCATTTTTTCGCTGAGGGTCTTTACAGATAAAAACGGGCTTCAGCAAGCAATCAGAAGAACCACCGGGAGCCTGTTCAGTTGATGAACCATCAAAACACCACATAGGGCAATCTTCCAGGTTACCACTAAAATCTCTTTCGATTTTTGTTTTGCTGCGGAGGCTTTGAATGGGCTTGTAACCGTCAAGCCAGATGTACTCAAGTTTTGCTACTGCCATGGTGAAGTATTTTTAATTAAAAAATTAAATAATATGAATATTACTATGGCAAATCTAACGAAAGACTAATCATGTTGCGTTTTAAATAAATAAATTTTGGAGAAAATGTGAATAAAATAAAGTCAGGTAGCTAAAAACTGTAAAATCAAACAGATGTTAGCGGATATTATTCATATTGTTATTATTCTTTATCCAATTTGAAAGCAGCCTGACTAACCGGCTCCAATCGGTCTGGGCAATCATTGGCACAGCGAGGAGAGGAATGATAATGCTGCGGTAACGGACGATAGCCCCGAGGTTATTGACACTAAACCCGATAGCAAGAAGCATGGAGATTGAAAAGAAGATACAGAACAGGATAAAATTATCATCGTGTGTGGTTTTAAACCTGAAGAAAAGAAAAAGTAAAAAAAGAATAAATAACACCATGATCTCGGCAGCTGCGGCCAGCGAAAGAATATGCCGCACATCACTCGGATAGGGCCTGATGGTGGAGATGGTAAAAGCCTGCGGAATACTCTTCATAAAACTGCCCACTGTGGGTTCTAATTCTTTGATGGGCACAGATGCATTGCCTTCCAGTTTCAGGAATTCTTTTTGTTTATTCACTACGGCCTGCGGAAAATCAAGCTGAGGACTGATATAGCGGATCGTGAAGAAGATGACAATAAAAAACAGGTAGGCAGTGGCAAAAATAGCCAGTCCCTTGCCCGGCCATTTTGAAGCCAGGATCCATGTAAATACAGCCGGAATGATGATGACGAGAACATAATTCCTGAGCAGCAGTAAAAGGAATAACCCCAGCAGCATGCCGGCAATTCTTTTTATACCGAACCTGTGTTCCTTTAAACCAAAATAAACATGGTAAACAACGAGGCTAATACCTAAAAAAATAAGTCCGTCTTTGTGAATACCACTCGTCCAGTAGAGGACGGAAGGAATAAGGAAAGTGGCCAGCAGGACCGGTAATTTCCGGGATGGAAAGGCATCCGCCATTACCCTGTACATGGCAATTGGCCCAAATAGCGATAAAAAGGAATACAGGATCACATTGACATAATAATAACCAAAACTGAATAGGTCGAAAACGGACATGATTTTGATAAAAACATTTCCTTTCAGATCATTCCAGTACGAATCGCTGGCGCCAAAAAATTTCTGGAAACTGTCACCTTCGTAAGGATTATAGAAAAGATTCGTGAAATACTCACCCGGGTGCTGCAGCAGCAGGTTGTATTCCTGGATGCCATAGGTATGGTAGGCCCAGGTATCCGACATCTTGGCCAGACCTCCATAATAAAGACCTATCCAGCCGTAGAAAATACCGGCCATTACTTTCAGCAAAAAAACAATGATGAGTTGTGACTGGGTTAAGCCCGACCTTTTAAAAAAAGGGATCCGGGAGGCAAGCCAGGCAAAGAAAACAAGGTAGAGAATAAACAACAGGTACTCCAAACAGTTACAGCTTTGATTAATCGTTGCAAAATAGCCATTATTGCTGTGCACAGGGTACCGGCTTCCAACTATTTTTAACGGTAAAAAATAATTTTATTCATAAAAAGTTGACAACTTGTTGTAGTTGCCTTCCCACTGAGTTTGTAATTTCGCTGCTTCTTATTTATTCCCCGAAAATCACGGTCAGCCCGGTAAATTTAAACAGATGGAAGTAACGTTAAAAACAGCACAGCAATTAAGGTTAACGGAAGAGGAATTTGAACTCATCAAACAAAAGCTGGGAAGAGTCCCCAACTTCAATGAACTCTGTGCTTTTTCCGGGATGTGGAGTGAACATTGCAGTTATAAAAATTCGATCAAATGGCTGAAGACACTGCCCCGCGAGGGCGGAAGGATGCTGGTGAAAGCCGGTGAGGAGAATGCAGGGTTGATGGATATTGGTGACGGACTGGGTGTGGTCTTTAAAATTGAATCTCACAACCACCCATCCGCTATTGAACCTTTCCAGGGTGCTGCCACTGGTGTGGGTGGCATCCACAGGGATATTTTTACCATGGGTGCAAGGCCGATTGCTTCATTGAACTCATTACGTTTTGGAAAATTAGAAGAAGATAAAACACAGCATTTGCTGGCAGGTGTGGTGCATGGTATCGGTCACTACGGTAACTGTTTTGGTGTGCCTACGGTGGGCGGCGAAATTTATTTTGATCAGTGTTATCATACCAACCCGCTGGTGAATGCCATGAGTGTGGGTATTGTAAAAGCAGGTGAAACTGTTTCTGCCACAGCTGAAGGCATTGGTAATCCCGTGATGTTTGTAGGAAGTGCAACAGGTAAAGACGGGATCGGCGGTGCCTCTTTTGCCTCTGCCGATATTACCGCTGAAAGTGCGCAGGATCTTCCCGCAGTACAGGTGGGTGATCCTTTCCAGGAAAAAAAATTGCTGGAAGCCTGCCTCGAAGTCATTCAGACCGGTGCTGTAGTCGGTATGCAGGATATGGGTGCTGCGGGTATCATTTGTTCCACATCAGAAATGAGTGCCAAAGGCCAATCGGGAATGCGGATCGACCTGGATAAAGTACCCACCCGTCAAAAGAATATGAAAGCCTGGGAATTGTTATTGAGCGAAAGCCAGGAAAGAATGTTACTCGTAGCTAAAAAAGGAAGGGAAGCCGAAGTACAGGCGGTCTTTGATAAATGGGATCTTCCCTGTTCAGTGATTGGTGAAGTGACCGGTGATGGCATCCTCAACTTTTATATGCATGGCGAACTGGAAGCTTCTTTGCCGGCGCATGATTTGGTATTGGGTGGTGGTGCACCGCAGTACGACAGGGAATATAAAGAACCGGCCTACTTTGAGAAAGTAAAACAATTTGATGCCTCTGCCATTCCTGTACCCGCTGACCTGAAAGCGGTTGCTGAACAACTGATCAAATTACCCTCTATTGCTTCCAAACGCTGGATATATACACAATACGACAGCATGGTGGGAACCGTGAATACATCCACCAACGAACCGACAGATGCACCCCTGGTATTGGTAAAAGGAACCACGAAAGGATTGGCCGTTACAACAGATTGCAACAGCCGTTATGTGTATGCCGATCCTTATAAAGGAGCCATGATCGCGGTGAGTGAAGCTGCGCGGAATATCGTATGCAGTGGCGGCCAGCCATTGGGTGTTACCAACTGTCTCAACTTTGGCAATCCGTATGATCCGGAAGTATACTACCAGTTCGTACATGCCATCAAAGGGATGGGAGAGGCCTGCCGCAAATTTGATACACCTGTTACCGGTGGTAACGTAAGTTTTTACAATCAAAACCCGGATGGTCCTGTGAACCCGACGCCAACTATTGGTATGGTGGGCCTGCTGGAGAATATCAATGATAAAATGACCCTTGATTTTAAGAACGAGGGCGACCTGATCTACCTGCTGGGTGTGCTGAACAATGATATCAGCTGCTCAGAATACCTGCACAGTATCCGCGGGGTTAAATACTCTGCTGCTCCTTATTTTAATATTGATGAGGAATATGCCCTGCAGCAAAAACTGGCAGTACTGATCAGGGATAAAAAAATTCATTCAGCGCATGACCTCAGCGAAGGTGGTTTGTTTGTAACCTTGTGTGAGGCCGGCTTCAACCGGGAACTGGGTTTTTCAATACAAACCCAATCAGGCCTGCGCAAAGACGCTTTCTTGTATGGGGAAGCTCAAAGCAGGGTGCTGGTGACCGTACCGGTTACAAAAGCAAAAGAGTTTGAAGCGGCTATGGGCGGTTTCCCCTGTGAGAAGATCGGGGTGGTATCCGGCGGCGAAGTGACCGTGGACGGAGATTTCTGGGGCACAATCGACTGGTGGAAAGATGAATATGATAATGCGATTGAAAATTATTTATCCAAAGAAGAAGCAGGATCGGCGCTGAGTTCAATCTGATCGTCATGAACCGGTTTATTGATTTCATCACAGGTGGTTTTTTCAATTATGCCGGGGCGGCCTGGCGAAAATTATTTTCAAAAGAAAAATTTTCTGTGCTGGTGGAAGAGGAACTCAGTAACAGTACCGGGATGCTGATCATAACAGTGTTGCTGTTCCTTCTTTTTGCCTTCATCAGATACATACTTTAAGTTCAGCTACATGGATCGTCAATCAGTTATTTTACTTACAGGGGCAGCAGGGTTTATCGGCAGTTACATGCTCGGTTACCTGAATAAGAAAGGATTTACCAATATCATTATCGTTGACGATTTCAGCGAAGAAGATAAGTGGTTCAATTTCGACAGCAAATCATTTACTGCCAAAGTGGAACGGGAAGAATTGTTCAGCTGGTTACAGTCAACCGGGCAGCATATTGATGCCGTGTACCATCTTGGTGCAAGAACTGATACGACTGAGTTTGATTATTCCATTCATGAAAGACTGAATGTGCAATATTCAAAAGCTATCTGGAACTACTGTGTCAGCAAAAATATCCCGTTGCTCTATGCATCATCAGCGGCTACCTACGGCAGTGGTGAACTGGGTTATAAAGATGATCATGGAATCGTTAACCAGCTACAGCCGCTCAACCCTTACGGTGTTTCTAAAAATGAATTTGATAAATGGGCCCTGCAGCAGGAAAAGCAACCTCCTTTCTGGGCGTGTGTGAAATTCTTTAATGTCTATGGCCCCAACGAATACCACAAGGGAAGAATGGCCAGTGTGATCTTTCATGCGTACAATCAAATCAAGAAAACAGGAAAAGTGAAATTGTTCCGTTCGCACAAACCGGAATTCAAAGACGGGGAACAGCTCCGCGATTTTATCTACGTGGAGGATGTGGCCGCCGTTTGTTGCTGGCTGATGGAAAATAAACCAACTTCTGGTTTATACAACGCAGGTACCGGTAAAGCAAGGACTTTTAACGACCAGGTCACCGCCATCTTTACCAGCCTGGGATTAGCACCGCATATCGAATACATCGATACGCCGGAAGATATCCGGGATAAGTACCAATACTTCACCGAAGCGGATATGAGTAAATTAAAGGCTGCCGGCTATAACCAGCCGTTCTTTTCATTAGAAGCCGGTGTGAAGGATTATGTGACCAATTACCTGCAGCAAAAAGCTTATTACTGATCCGGCCTGCATCCGGTTTGCTGGCAAAGCTTTTATTATTCCTTACTTTTACAGTCTATACTGATTGCCAGCCTGCATAGCGGGTTTGGCTTTTTTAATAAATACGGAAAATTATGGCAAAGAAGATCGCTATTATCGGCGGGGGCAACCTTGGCGCCTCCATTGCAGACGGACTGATCATGAGTGAATTCAGCCGGCCGGTGGAACTCACTATCACCCGCCGCAATTTAGCCGCACTCAGCCGTTTTGCTGAACGGGGCTGCAGTGTGCACCCGGATAATAAAAAAGCAGTGAGGGAAAGTGAAGTAATCATCCTGGCCGTGAAGCCGTATAATTATGCTGATATTATCAAAGAGATCAAACCGGTACTGGACCCGAAAAAGCATATCCTGGTATCCGTGATTACCGGTGCCTGGATCGAACAATTACAAAAAGCGATCGGCAAACCTGTACCGGTGATCAGGGCCATGCCGAATACGGCTATTGCTATCCAGCAAAGCATGACCTGCCTTGCGCATGCAGGCGCAACGGCCAAACAATTAGATTATATCGTGCAGTTGTTTGACCAGCTGGGCCGCACCGTAATGATTGATGAGAAACTGATGGATGCTGCCACAGTATTGGGCGCCTGTGGCACGGCCTATGCGATGCGGTATATCCGGGCCAATATACAGGGCGGCATTGAAATTGGTTTTGATGCGGCCACCGCCACGCTGATTGCTGCACAAACCGTGAAAGGCGCTGCGCAATTATTATTAGATAAAGGTTCTCATCCGGAACATGAGATTGATAAAGTAACCACCCCCAAGGGCTGCACCATTGCCGGGCTGAATGAAATGGAACACCAGGGATTCAGCTCCTCGCTGATACGGGGACTGGTGGCGAGTTATAATAAGATTGCGAAGGATTAATTGGTAGTTTGTAGTGGGTAATTTGTAGTCTGCGGTTGATAGAGTACGTCGTTGTTGATGCCCGCCTGGCAAGGCAGGCTGAGTTGTGTAGCGATCGAAAAGGAATTTGAAATCAGGTCAATTGTAAAAGCTTCTTTACTTTATTCTTTAAGGTCCTTGCAGCGAGGAAGCATTTAATTATAGCTTTTAATTCACTTGAGTTTAGGATTCCTATAAAATCATAGTCTACTCCTTCCACCTGGTAAGTGGCCTGCATATCCTCTAAATTGAACAGGTTGGTCCATTGGCTATATATGAATGTGTCTTTTGGGAAACACCACCCATTCATAGTGACCGTTACCCCTTTTTTAAAATGATAGGCATTAAAGTCAGTAGACAAGTCATTCAGGCATCCATGATTTTTGGGGATATGGGAAGGAACATAATCCACGCTGGAGGGTAGTGCAGCTACTATTACTGATTTATCATCCTTAAAGAGGCAAAGGAAGTATTAATATTTTGAATCCCCGCCAGCAAAATAATAGGGCTTGAAGTAGTATAGGCTGCCGGGCTCGTACATTTTTTACCTGCTGATATATTTTGTAAAATTCTGCACTTCAATGTGCTCTCTAAAAGCTGCCAACTTACGGGGGTCATCTTTTATCATCAAGGTAAGATCGACAGGGATATCCGTGGTATTAATTTTCTTTTCTTTGAACGCTTCCAGCAGGTGGTTTTCGTTTGCAATGATATACCAGGGTGCTGATTTACGGTGTGTGATCTCTACCAATTTTTCAGCTGGAGTATCTTTATAACGCTCTGTGATCTCTTTGAGCATATTTAAGTCCATTTGGCTGAATTCATCATCTGAAAATTTCTTCTTTGCTTTGATCTTTGCCCCTTTTTCATTCTGTTCAATTTCAATAAAATCATCGAGGACAAAAGGCTGGTTTAATTCTTCATACAAGTCACTATTAACCGGACCGGCCTGCCAGAGTTTATATTCCAGACCTAAAAAAGGAATCCCATTCCGGGAAATGGATAATTCATCCAGCAGATATATAAGCTTAAGGAGTTTTGTTTTATAAAGAGGCTGAATTTTGTCTACCATAAATACTATTGTATTCCCAAGTCTTTCAATCTGTTCGGGAGTATAACCTTTTAATAATATGGAACCGGGGGCAGACATATGATTCGAATACAAAAGCCAATGAAAAGGGGCAAAAACAATGAAATTTACTGAAAAAGCGGGAAGTTTTTGCTAAAATTATTAGAAATCCGTCCTGACAGACCGGATTTTGCTTTTGCAGGCAATATAGACAGCTTTTATCTACAAAAGCAACAAACTATTTGACGCTAAAAGGCGGTTTAGTGCTTTTAGAAGATGCTTTTCACCCCCCCTTTTCTGTAGCGGTAATGGATGACTACCCTGCTTTTGGCAGCCAGGTCCGCAGGCATGTTTTCGCAACAATATAAACTATCAGGCTGTTTCCAGATTTTATTGAAGCGGAGTTGTTAGTAAGGATACCATAGCAGTGCGGTTGGTGAGAAACACCAACCGTGGCGTTCGGCGTGGTGACTGCTTGAAGACCAACCGCGGCTGAAAATAGGAACTAAAAGCTGAACATTGAATGTAGGGCCTGAACTACTGATGGCAGTCGCAAACAGCTGAGTTAGTCTTTATTTTTTTGAAATTTTTCAGTTGCTTTTTGAGGCAATTCAGTGTTGCCGCTTTGGTTTGTAAAATTGAATTTTAGCAAACTCACTTTTTTGTCCGTTCCAATTTCTACGTAATAATCGCCTTCAACAGTCCAGGTCTGGTCATCAATAAAATGGTCTGCTTTTCCGTTAAAGGTTACAATTGCCAGATCGTCTTTTGAGTCAATTTTAAAATTGCTTAGATGATGATGTGTTTTGTCAAAACCGGGTAAGAAGTTTGCCCAGGCATTTGTGATTTCTTTTGGTGATAACAAAGCTGGTTGTCCGCCGGTCATTGACGTGTAGTCGAGCAAAACTTTTTCAGCCATTGCATTTTCAACTTTTGCCCAATTTCTTTCGTCAGCACCTTCAAAGATGTCTGCCACTTTTTGCTTTACATTTTCTATCATAATTATTTAATCATTTATTTGCCTGTATTTTTCCCGGTTCGATGGCCCGGAAAGCTACAAAACGGGGCTGAAACTTGGATTGAACAGCCATGAAATTGAGCCAAACGCCTGATGTTGTAGGCGGCGGCATAAAAAAAACTGATTTCCGGATGTCAGGCCCTGATCGATGGACAGGATTGAAAACGGCAAATATATTGCAGTTTTAGGGATGGCGGAAGGTCATATAGTACTGCTGTGGGCTGCAAGCCTCGCAAGGCTAGGAACCACTCAAGTTTTGTTTTTACAATTGAGTGGCTATACTGAAATGTAACGGGCAAACTGCCGACCTTAAGAAAGCAGCTCTCTTGCAAACTTTGATAGTTATTAAACTACTACTTTTTAATTCAACTGAATTTCTCAACAATATCTTTCATACTAAATTCACCTGACATTTCCTGAACATCAATTTTACCAAGCAAAATATCAAAGAAAAAATCGGAAATGTTTTGAATGGTAAGCGGTTTCCCATTTCCATTATTCTCAATTCCCAAATCGTATGTTTTCAGTAATTGAGAACCCAAAGAAGCAGAAGCTAAAAGGAAATGGTTGTTGAATTTGTCCAAATCCAAAAGGTCAGCAGCCAACACTTTTCCGATTACGGAATAGCTACGAATGATTTGTTGAGTTTCATCTGAACGTAAAACAGATTTCAATTCATCTGCTTCTAAACTCATTTTTATTTTGCCTGAATTTTTTGCCTGTTCTTTACCCGTGAATAAAGAACCTAAATCAGCCAAACTCAAATTATACATTTCAGTTCCCTGTATAACATTTATTTTTTCTACACTAAATGCACTTGGCAAAAGCAGATGAATGGTTTTTGAAATTCGTACAAGCGGACTATTGAACGTTCCGACTATGGAATTGTTTATTTCTAAATTAAGCGAAGCGAAAACACCACCAATTACAATACAATCTTCCAAAACAATCTCATCAGCAAAAATACTTCCTGCCACAAAAGCGTTACGAAGTTTTACTTGTTTTGCGTTAATGTCTGCCTGAAAAACAGGACGAAAACTCGGTGCAAGCGAAACGATAGAATCAGTTGAGCCCACTGCTTTGTGAAACAAGGCAGAACCTTTTGCATCGTTATTAACATGCAATTCTATTTGTGTAAATACTGCTCCTTGAACTTCTAATTCCCCTTTTTGAATTTCAAAATATCTTGCATATACAGCACCTTCAATTATGGTATCGCCCTGTATTACAATATCTCTTTCCAACTCACTTGAAACTTTTGGAAGAATAGCACTTTTAACCAAATTGTCATTCAACAATAATCTTTGGTCATTTACTCTTAATTCTTTTAGTTCGTTCATATTAAATAATTTTAAGCGTTAGTTTGTATGTTGGTATCTTGTTTCCAAAGCTGCATAATTTGCTCAGCTACTCTGGGGTTTATTGTTTGATTTTCGCCTGATAATTGTACTTTCAAAAATGTGTTTATCTGTTCTCTGTTTTTTGCATCAATCATTTTCCATTTGTTTGTTGCATTTGAAAAACCATCTTTCAGTTTCTTTTCATTGCTTTTTAATGTTTGAGTTTCCTTAGATGAAACAATTTTAACATCATTGGCGTTTGAATTATTTTTTGCTTCAAAATAAAGAACAGGAATTCGTTTTTGAATTGCGGTTTTAGTTTCTACAGGAATTAGAATCTGCTGTAATTGAGCAGAAAGATTTTTTTCAGAGGATAGATAATTTTTTGCACTATTGATTAGCGAAAGGGCTTTACTCTTTAAGCCCGATGCAAAGAGAATAGCTTGAAGATTATTACCTTCTTTGTTGTAAATGGTAGCAATACCTGAACTTATGTCACTGAAAGAACGATGAACTCGGGTTGTTAGTGTGGCGTGAATGCCAACAGCCGATTGATTGAGCATCAAAATTCTGTTGCGAAGTTCTTTGTCCAAATCAAAAAATATTTTGGAATAACGTTCTGCAATTCTTCCAAAATCGCTTTCAAGTTGCTTCTGTTTTGCTATGCAAGATTGCTGATGTTGCACCATTTCAACAAGCAATGCCTCAACTCTTGGTTTGATTTCTGTAAGCTGCTGATTGATCTCCGATTTTATTAACCCGAAAAATCCGTCAACAATAGAAGTAGAAATTACCTCTGAACTTTTAACCTTTGCTGCAATATGAGCAGCTTCGGTAGCAACAACCGAGCCTGTAAGCAAGTTCACATTCCTGTTAGTCCTGCCAATACTTCTGTCAAATGGGTTGGTATCTACATCAATGTCAATAGTAACAGGAATATCAATATCGACTGTAACCGTTTCACTTCCTGAACCGCCATTTTCAGAAGCAGGATAATCATAGTGAACAGTTACAGTTCTTGACCCAGAAACTGTTTCGTGGTATGTTCTTGAATAGCTCATTTTACTCTTAGTTTAATTTTTGCCATTTGGCTGATTCAATAAACGACAACATTTGCTGTTTCACCCTTTCAGAAAGTGATGATTGAGCTACAATATTTTCAAACTCTTGTTTTACACGACTTACATTATTGTTATCATCATCTTTCCATTTCATATTTTCCAAAGAAGAATAAGCAAAAGATTCAACTTTGGTGTGCGTATTTTTTTTCACCTGCGGTTGTGTTATCTGCCATTGTGTTTGTCTTACATTCAATCCTTCAGTTTCTGAAACAATAACAGGAATAAATTTTTCTGTTGGCTTGCTAACAACTTCATTAGTAAGAATACTGCCGATTAAACTTTTCTGATTTTCGGAATTGAAAATAAAATCCTGCATTGATAAAATGTTCCGCATCGCATTATACTTTGTGTTGGAAACGGAAATCATCTGACCATTTGTAAGACTTTCGCTTTGCGTTGTCGTTGGCGTTCCTGTCAGACGTTTTGTTCTACTTGCAACAGTAAGAACATCTTTATATACAAAACTTGTAACAGGTTTATCCAATTCGAAAATTCTCGCTCTTAATGACTTATTTAATCCTTCAAACAATTTTGTATAACGGTTTGCAAACATTATATAGTCTTTCTCCATTCTACTTTTTATGGCAGCAAGCGAAACGGTTTGTTGTTGCAGTTCCATAATTTTTGCATCTGCTTTGCTTTTGTGCAATGCGATTTTTTGGGAAACCTGAGAACGAATTAAAGAATAGAAACCATAGTTTACGTTGCTACAAATTCTATCAGCCCCTTTTTGTTCTGCAATTACAACTGCTGTTTGCATTGCCACAACTGCGGCTGTTGTTCCGTCAACGTGATTGGCAACACCATCAATGCTGTCTGCCATAGGTTCGGTATCAACCTTAAAATTAAAGTGAGCCATTGTGCTTGATTTTAATTGTTGTTAGTTGTTTCTTCTGTTCCTTCATTTTCTTCCTCACTGTGATTGGCATTTCCGCTTAATTCGCTCAATGCTGCTTTTGCTATTTTCGGAAGATTGATAGAGATGTGTTCATGAGTAACATCTTCAATAGACGGTGGTGGTGGCAACTCTGCTGTTTCGGCAAAGAAAGGATTTACAGCCGCTAATGACATTCTTCTTGCATCTAACTGATTTACTCTTCCACTTGAAACTGCGTAATCTTTGAAAGTATTGTCACGCAATGAAGCATCGTAGTATTCAATGTATTCAAACTTTTCTGCTCGTCTGTCAATATCTTCTTTCAGTCTGTCCATATACTGCATAAAATCTTCCTGAACCAATTTGAAATCTTTTGACTTGGCTTCAAACGCTGCAAAAACTTCTGCTTCGTTTTCTTCCGAATTTACAAGTGAAGCATCAACAGTTGAATTGTTTTTCATATTGTCCTCCGTTTTTTTCAAGGCAACCATTGCGTTGTACGAAGCAATGTAATCACTCAAAGTAGAACGCATAATGTTTATCAGGTCGTTGCTTTCGGCTCTGTTTCTTCCGTAGAAATCCATTGTTTCTTGATGCCATTGATTGAGGTATGCCGTTTTTTGGTCTTTAATATTGTTGTAAATTTTCATTCGCTCCAAACGGGTTTCCTGCATCAAACTCTGAACTATCGGGGCTACAATTTCTTCGTGAATTTGATGGACGCCAAAAGGAAAATTGGTTTTGCTTCCATCTTCTGCAACCCAAGTGTCTGATATAATATCATACTTCAATTTTGAACTTGGTTTGAGTTGGAACGGCTGATAATTTTCAACAGAATCCTGATAGTTGAATTGCTCGTTTCTTATTCTTTCAATTTCATCGGCTTCAAGGTTTGGCGAATAATGATTGTAAGAGCATTTAAGAATTTTGAACAGCGTTTTGTTGGAAGTGTCCACCATTGTATTGGTAGAAGCAAGTTTTACCTGTGTAATTGCCTGAACAGAATTTGCCATATTCATCATTAGCGTTTTCAGCACTTCTTCAAACTGAGTTTGATTTTTTTCTAACGATTTTTTCATTTCGTTCAATGACTGAAATCTTGCAATTTCATTTTCGTATAGCGAATCGTCAAAGATTTTGAATACAGGTGCATTGCCTGTTTCGGTGGTTGAATGTTCATTGATAAACTTTGCATATTCGCTGTCGGGTAACACAACGGGAAGTGCAACCGAAGTGGAATCCAAATCGGAAAGACAAAACGATGAAGTGCGTAATGTTCTGTCTATTTTACCTAAGTAATCGTGATATGTTACGTTTTGAATAGAAAGTGAATAGTCGTCTGTGCTTACAGATTCAGGTTCTTCCGATTTTTCAATAATCGGAGCTTCTTTCATCAGGCTGTCCAAATCTTCAACTGTGCTGGTGAACAAATCAGCTTGTTTTAGTGTATGCAGATTAAAGTTTTGATTGTTTACCGAGTTGGTGTAATCAATCATAAAACTTTTGTTTTCAAATGGAATTTGTGCCGCAATAGGAACATAACCAATTCCTAACTTCGAAACTTTGTAATCTCTGAAAATTTCTTTGTGCAGTTTTTCAAACTCGGCAATCTTTTGTTCGTTGGCATCAATTTCGCCTTGCAATTCTTTCATCTTTAAATGTGCTGTAACTGCGTAATAAATTGGCACAAGCACAAAGAAAAAAATCATACCCAAAAGCCTTGTTTGCTTTGCTTTGGCAAACTCCTGATTGAGTTGAGTAACTCGTTCTTTGCATACGGCAATTTCTTTTTCATACTTTTCTTCTTCGCTGACGATTTTTTCAGCAGCTTGCTTGTAGTAATTAAACAAAATTTTTGCTTGGTCTTGATAAATATTTGCCGACGCATTAAAGATTTTTCCGCTCATAACATTGATTTATTAAGTTGTTAATTGGAGTAAGTGATTTTTCTTAATTTCAGTAGTTCTTCGCATTTGTTGAGTAATAAGAATACTTCCGTTCTGCCGTTATCATTATTTTTTGCAACCGAATATGCTTGCTGAATAGTGCTTACGATTTCTGCATCAAGTTCGTTTGCCGATGAGTTATTAGTTGGTGATAAATAACGAACAGTTTCTTTGATTGTATCAATCTTCTGTTTTTCTGCACCAAACTTGTTGCTGTCTTTTGAAATAAGAACTTCAAACTGACTGATAGCTTTAATGATTTCGTCTTTTCCTTTTCGTTGAATATCTTGCTCTGCTTGCACAGATGAAGTATGAGATGAACTCAAATGCGAAAAGAAATATCCTGACAATAAAATAAATGCAGCAGCAAGTTGGAAGAATAGTTGATAATTAAATATCGCTTTGGCAAAGTAGCCAATGACGATAATTGCAATAGCAAGCAATGAATACAGACGAATATAAGAAAGGCGTATTCCTAAACCACCAATTTGTTTATTGAAATTAGAGTTGACTGCGATAAGTCCAAATTCTGTTATAGAGGTAATTGAAAAGACAAAGCAAGCAACAACCAGGTCAAGCCAAAAAACTGAGTTTCGTTTTTCTTCAGTGACAAAAAGGAAGAAACCTGCAAAGATTACTGCAATGCCAGCAAGCAAAACTATTGTGCCGAAATTTTTAGTAGTTGTTTTCATATTATCCGTTTTTTAATCCGCAATTAGGGCAAAATGCAGCGTTGCCAACTTTGAAGCCACAACGTTTGCAACTAACTTCTGTCATTGCGTAAGTTTGAGTTGGTGTTGCGGCAGCTAAGTTTTCTCCGCAGCTAACACATTTTTTTGCTATTGTATCATTGTCTGCTCCGCATCTTGGACAAGGCGTGTAAGGGTCGCCACAATGCGGGCAAAACTTATTATTGCTTGAAAACTTTTTCGCACAATTGGAACAATAAACTTCACGGGGTGTCGTAACATTGGGCGATTGAAGATCGGGATTAACGCCTTGATTATTATTGTATGAAACAGGATTGAGCAAACCTCCACCCGACATATTGCCCATAAGATTTGTAGCAAGAACAGCACCCAATAAACTGTTTTGACTGTTACCCTTACCTATTGAATCTACTGCTTTGTCGCCCAGCTCAAACACCTGCGATTGTTGCCAAGTATAACCACCAATTATTTGGGCACTTTGTTGCGACATTGCTTTTAAAATTGCTTTGCCCGCATCTGTATTTGAATCAACTTCAATGGTTGTGATATAAAAACTGATAAGTTGAAACCCGTAATCTTCCCAATAGCTTGCGATGGACTGACGTAAATTGTCTGACAAACCTTCCAAAAAAGCAGAAATGGATTTTATGCCAATTCTGTTTGACATTATAAATTGAAGTATAACAGATTTTGTTTTTGCAACTGTTGCTCCGTAAAAATTGTCGGTGAGTTGTCGTGCAGTAAAAGTAGTTGTAGTTCCAACCAACTTGATTAAGAACTTTTCTGCATCAACAATCTTTATTCCATATCTCCCTTTTGCAACCAACGGTACCATTGTCTGATAATCTGGGTCGTGATACATCATTGAATCAGTTGTCCAATCAAGATTTAACGGCATCAGCTTATTTACAAACCAAACTTCGGCTGTAAAAGGATTTTTCCCACCAAAAGGAATACCAAACAATGTTCGCAGAATGGGTAAATTTTCAGTATTAAGCGTATGATTGCCTGGTCCAAATTTTCCTACAACCTGTCCTTTTGAAAATAGAATTGCTTCTTGCGATTCTGCAACTACAAGTTGCGTATATGTACTTAAATTTATTGCAGGAAATTTCCAAGCAAAAAGTTGGTCTTTCGGATCTGTCTCCCATTTTACGAAGTCAATTAATGCAGCCATCGTCAGCAGTTTTATTATGATATTTTATATAGAAATAAAGTGTATTAGAGTGATACCATTTTAGTCATCGTATTATCCTTCCACTGAGCGTGATTTAATACTTGTATCAGGCTTTTGCTGTTTTAAATATTGTGTTTATCTCTTCATAGTTATCGAACAATATGACTGCTGCTTGCATGAAAAGTAAGATTGTGTAGGCCCGCTTGATTTAGCCAAGCACTTCAATCTGAGCTTGTTATTTCTGTTTTGATAGCCAACGGTTTCTTTTATCTTGTTAGTTACTTGAACAGTTTCATTAAACGAAAATTTTTGGGGATAGCTATTGGGAGATGATATTTGTTTCGAAGGGGTGATATTCAGAGTAATATCAATCGTGGGAAGATGCTGTCCCTTTAAAAGGACTTTTTTGCTATTTAAGCTCATATACGAAAGAGCTATGTAGTTGTGCTGGCTGGTCCAAACCGAAAATTTTTCTCTTTTTTGTGTTTTATTTTCTAATGAAATATATAAAATTTCAAGTTGAGTGTCATAAACGTAATCAAGAACTAATTGGTGCGTTTGAGTAAAATTTGTCATACCCCCGCCTAATTTATCAATTTCAGTAGGTGCATAGAGTGTATTCTGAAAAGAAAGTTCCGGCTTGCCTGAAGATTTTACCAATTCTTTTAACGTGTATAAATCATATTTGTATTGATGGATTAACTCGTAATCACATAAAGAAAAAAGGCTTCTTATCTTCTTTATGTGGTGATTAAGAATAAAAATGTAGCTATTAGGGTCTTGGTATTTTTTTTCTATTGCTTTGTGACGTGTCATATATGGTTACTTCTAACTCGTAAATATGCTAAGGCCCCTGTCTTTAAGGCTTTTATTTTTCTGTAATTTTTCAAAAAACATAGAAATATTTAGTTGGCTGATAGCTATAACAAGTGTACAACTCTTCTTTATTTTTTTTATCCGTGGAAATACGGAGAGATAAGGATACCTGCGGGACTTTTATTACCCACCCCTGCCGAAGAGCATTTATAAGAAGAGCCATCTGCCCCTCCCGGGAGGGGATGGAAGTTTCTGATGATTGCTGAGCAGCGAACCTGCCTATTGGAAGGCCAGCCCTTCGGGAGGCAGGCAGACCTTTCAAAGAGTATTTATAAGAAGAGTGATCTGCTGAGGGGGTGGGGACTTGGAATCAGATGCTGTCGCAATGATTGAGAGATTCTAACGGTAAGCTATCGCTGCGGAAGAACAAATACAGGGTGAATTTATTCACTACGAACCGGAGAAGGAAAATTATTCTGTGTTCCATCGGAACCGATTGCCGGTAGAAAATATTTCATACGGGGGGTGTGGCGTCCCGGAGGGACGCTTTGTGCGGTATAACAATTGCACAAACCCGTTCCGATGGAACGGGTATCATTCCTGCATTTGTATTCTACCGGGAAGATGTCCCTACGGGACGGGACCTAAAACAGATGCTGCGTATCGATTCAGGATAGAGCATGAGCCAGTTGCTGTGCAATGGTTCAGGGAATATCTTAGTTAATGATGAGTAAAGAGCCGAACGTACAAGAGTGCGACGCAAGCGACGACGATAGTAGCACTGAAGCTGGTTACAATATTTTACTTGTACCGCACCCCATCCTTCATTACAAACACCACTTTGCCAAATGCCCTTGCATCTTTTAAGGGATCGCCATCTACGGCCACGATGTCGGCGAGTTTGCCGGCTTCGATGCTGCCGAGTTTGTCTTTTTCGCCCAGCAGTTCTGCAGCATTGATGGTGGCTGATTGAATGGCATCCATGGGTTTCATGCCGGCTTCGATCATATAGACAAATTCAAGCCAGTTGAGCCCATGTTTGTAGACACCGGCATCGGTACCGAATGCAATTTTTACCCCTGCCTTGTAAGCTTTGGCAAAAGTGCTTTGTATCTGCGGGCCGATCTCTAAGGCTTTGGGCTCCACCACGGGAGGATAGTAGCCGGGAATTTTTGCAGAGTCACCCACGGCTTTGCCGGCTGTGATGGTGGGCACATACCAGGTGCCATATTGTTTGAAGAGGGCAATGGCTTCATCATCCATAAAAGTGCCATGCTCAATGGAACTGACACCGGCTTTGATGGCTCTTTTCATGCCTTCGGCGCCATGGGCATGCACGGCCACTTTGAAGCCATAGTCTTTGGCCGTTTCTACAATAGCTTTCAGCTCATCTTCAAAGAACTGCGGATTTTTTCCGCTTTTGGCCACACTGAGCACACCACCGGTGGCCGTGATTTTGATAAGATCGGAACCATCTTTGTAGCGCTGGCGCACTGCTTTGCGGCATTCATCAGGGCCGTTGGCCACTCCGTCTTTGGGACCGGGATCTCCCTGGATATCTTTTTTATAGCCATTAGTTGGGTCGGCATGGCCGCCGGTAGTGGCAATGGATTTGCCCGCCGTGAAGATGCGGGGGCCTTTGATGAGTCCTTTATTAATAGCATTGCGCAGGGAAATGTTGACACCGCTGCCGCCCAGGTCCCTGACCGTGGTGAAACCGGTCATCAGCGTGGTATCGGCAAATTTCACGGATTGAAAAGCATAGTCCGCCGGGTTGTAGGTGTAGGTTTCCATGTAGGAACCGGGGTTTGTTTCTGATTCCATATGCACATGCATATCAATCCAGCCCGGGGTGACGGTTTTTGTTTTCAGATCGATGGACCTGTCATTTGTACCAGGTTTTGAAAAACCGTTTTCCACAGCAATGATCTTGTTTTTTTCAACCACGATGGTCATGTTCTTTTTGGGCTCACCGCCAAGACCATCAATGAGAGAGCCGCACCAGATATAGGTTTTCTGCGCAAAAAGGTTGAGGACGATCAAGAGACCGAGCAGCAGGGTGATGGTTGATTTCATGCGTGGTTGATTTTCCTGACTAAAATACCTGCTTTTTTCCACAAGCAGGAAGAAGGATTTTTAAGGCAAATAAATTTCAGTTAGCTTTGCATGACCTCCCGGATATTTCTTATACTGAGCTTATCGAAGTACTTCCGCTGGTCAAAGGGACAGGGCTAAAAATCAGATCATTTTATTGTTTTAATTATTTGCTGCTGAGTTTTTGTGCAACAGGTGGTTCTTATTGTATGAAAATTCAACGGCAACGGTTTTGAAATTAATAACCATAAATAATGGCTAAGTATATATTTGTTACAGGTGGTGTTACATCCTCATTAGGTAAAGGCATTATTGCCGCTTCGCTGGCCAAGCTGATGCAGGCAAGAGGGCTGCGGGTAACGATTCAGAAGTTTGATCCGTATATCAATGTGGACCCCGGAACACTTAATCCTTATGAACATGGCGAGTGTTTTGTAACAGATGATGGCGCTGAAACCGACCTGGACCTTGGCCACTATGAACGTTTTTTGAATATACCTACCTCGCAGGCAAATAACGTAACCACCGGCAGAATTTACCAGACAGTAATTAATAAAGAAAGGGAAGGGGCTTATCTCGGCAAGACCGTGCAGGTGGTGCCGCATATCACTGATGAGATCAAAAGAAGAATGCTGCAATTGGGCCAGAACGGGCAGTATGATGTGGTGATTACCGAAATTGGAGGAACAGTCGGAGATATTGAAAGTTTACCCTTCGTGGAAGCCGTGCGCCAGTTGCAATGGGAAATGCCGGAAGAAGATACGCTGGTGGTGCACCTGACACTGATCCCTTACCTGAAAGCGGCGAAAGAATTAAAAACAAAACCCACCCAGCACAGTGTTCGTATGCTGAGCCAGGAAGGTGTGCACCCGGATATCGTGGTTTGCCGCACAGAAAAACCCCTGACCCCGGAATTGCGCCGGAAGATTGCCCTGTTCTGTAACGTGAAGATGGAAGCGGTGATTGAAGCGGCAGATGCGCCCACTATTTATGAAGTGCCGGTGCTGATGATGCGGGAGAAGCTGGATATTATTGCCATGAAGAAACTGAACCTCACGGGTTATAATGAGCCCGAACTGGCGAAGTGGAAAGAGTTTCTGGATAAATTGAAATATCCAAAGAGTAAAGTAGCTATCGGGCTGATCGGGAAGTATATTGAATTGCAGGATGCTTATAAATCCATCCTGGAATCATTTGTACATGCCGGCGCCATGAACGAGTGCCAGGTACAGATTATTAATGTGCACAGCGAGTTTATTACAGAAGATAATGTGTCGGAAAAACTGGCGGGACTGGATGGGCTATTAGTAGCGCCGGGCTTTGGACACCGTGGCGTGGAAGGAAAGATCGTGGCGGTGAAGTATGCACGGGATAATAAGTTGCCGTTTTTCGGTATCTGCCTGGGTATGCAGATGGCAGTGATCGAATTTGCCCGGAATGTGCTTGGATTAAAGAGTGCACATTCCACTGAAATGAACCCGGACACACCGGAACCGGTGATTGACCTGATGGAAGAACAGAAGAAGATTACAGCCAAGGGCGGAACAATGCGGCTGGGGGCCTATCCGTGCGACCTGAAAGAAGGTTCGCTGGCCATGCGTATCTACGGAACCAGTTCTATCAGCGAAAGGCATCGCCACCGCTGGGAGTTTAATAATAAATACCTGGACCAGTTTGAAAAAGCGGGTATGATGGCCAGTGGCAAAAACCCTGCAACCGGCCTGGTGGAGATCGTGGAATTAAAAGATCATCCCTTCTTTATAGGTGTGCAATACCACCCGGAACTGAAAAGTACGGTGGAAGCACCGCAACCCATTTTTGTCCATTTTATCAAAGCGGCCAAAGAGTACGCGGAAAAGAAGTCAGAAGTGAAAAATCCGTTGCTGCAAAGTGAAATGATCTAAAGAGCCAGGAGTGAATTAGTCTTGAGTCGGGAGTAAAATGAATGTAAAGGCTCCGGATTCCCGGCTGGCGACTCCCGGCTGATTACCCTATCTTTGCCGTCTTTAAATTTTTACTCAGCATGAAGTTTGATCGTAATACCGTCATTGGTTTTGTCGTGTTGGCGGCTCTTTTCTTTGGCTATTTTTATTACAATAACCAGGAGCAGGCAGCTTACCAGAAGCAGAAAGCCGAGGAACAGCGTATCAGGGATTCGATAGATGCGGCGAAAGCACCCAAAATTGATCCTATCGCCAAACAAGCCGATTCTTTACGGAATGATTCAATCAACAGGCAGATCAAAGCAGGAGGATTCCCGGCTGCTAAATCGGCTGCTGAGCAATTAGTCTATGCGGAGAACGAAGTTTTCAAAGTGGCGTTTACCACGCATGGAGGTCAGCCCAAATGGGTGGAGCTGAAGAAATATAAAAACCAGGACAGCGGCCTGGTAAAACTGGCCGGAACTGATTTTGATAAGATCAGTTATACTGTTAATACAGGTGATAAGACCACGGATGAAACAGCGAATCTTTTATTTAATAAGATCGACTCGGTTAAAAACGCGGATGGCAGTACCACTTATTCTTTAAGTACACAATCTGACGACAGCGCCTCCGCAGCTTCCATCACCCACCAGTTTACGGTGAAGAAGAACGATTACATGATCGATTTTTCCGTGAAGATGAAAGGCGCCGATAAATTGCTGACCGGTGGCACCATGAATCTTTCCTGGCAATACACAGCTGCACAGCAGGAATCATCAGTTTCTTATGAAAGAGAGAATACACAGGTAGGCTATGTGCTTGATGATGAATTTGATTATCATACCATCGCTAAAACAAATGATAAGGTATTTGATAATAAGGTAAAATGGGTGGGAGTGCGGCAGCGTTTCTTCTTTACCATCCTGGTGGCGAAGAATGATTTTTCATCCGGCAAAATTGAATGGACCATTCCTTCTTCAACGGATACGAATATCATTGTTCAATCAGTCAGCTCGTTGAAAGTACCGGTAGCGGTACAAAGCGAAGCAGGCGCTGATTTCAGTATTTATTATGGCCCTTCGGACTACCATAAGCTTAAGAAGTATGATATGCGGTTTGAAAAACTGGTGAACCTTGGCCAGGGCATGTATGCGTTTGTACGTCCGCTGAATAAGTATTTCATGCTCCCGATTTTTGATTTTATCCGGGGCTTTATCAGTAATTATGGTATTGTTATCGCACTGCTTACCTTATTGATCAGGTTACTGATTTCTCCGTTGACCTATTCAAGTTACCTCAGCGGTGCCAAGATGAAAGCATTACGTCCGGAGATTGCCAAGCTTAAAGAGAAATTTGGCGATGATCAGCAGCAGATCAGTGTTGAGCAAATGAAACTGTTCCGGGAAGCCGGGGTAAACCCGTTGGGCGGTTGTATACCTGCTTTATTGCAGATCCCGATTTTCTTTGCCTTATTCAGTTTCTTTAACTCGGAAGTGGGACTTCGCGGGGCTGAATTCTTATGGTCCAGCGACTTGTCTGCACCTGATAAAGTGATTCAGTTTGGCTACATACCTGTTGTCAGTTTCTTATTTGGAGATCATATCAGTATTTTCAATATCACGGCAGTATTGACGAGCTTCCTCATTTCGGTTTACAGTATGAGCATGACCCCGGACCAGAGCAACCCGATGATGAAGTATCTGCCTTATATCTTCCCGGTATTTCTCTTATTCTTCTTCAACAGGCTGCCATCAGGCCTTACCTGGTATTATACAGTGTCAAACCTGATCACCCTCTTGCTCCAGTTCGTGATCCAGAATTACATTATTGACCACGATAAGATCCTGGCCAGGATAGAAGCGAACCGGAAAAAACCGAAAACAAAATCCAAGTGGCAGGAACGGATGGAACAGATGCAGGAGCAGCAGCGGCAGATGAAAGAGATGCAGAAAAAGAATAAAAGATAAACTTAGTTAAAGTACTCATAAGAAAATCCGGGTAGGGCCAGCCGCCACCCGGATTTTTTCGTTACGCAACTTATTGTCTAATTTGGCACGTCTTTTCGTTATATTAACCAGATACAATTTGCGATGAAAAAAACAACGGTTATATCCTTAATGATGGCTGCAGTAATGTTTTCTTCAGTGCTGCATGCACAAAAGCGGCTGACGGAGGCGACTATTTCTTATGATATCGTTATTAACACCAATAATGCACAACCGCAGGCTGCTGATTTGCTGGATGGAGCCACGAGTGTGATTTACCTGAAAGGAAATTCAAGCCGGTCAGAAATGATCAGTTCCCTGGGCACGCAGTCTACAATCATCGACGGGAAAACCGGAAACGTGACAGTGCTGAAAGATTATGGCGAACAGAAATACATGATCAATATGACGGCTGCCAACTGGAAAGAGTCAAATAAAAAATATGAAGGTATTGTGTTTACCTACGTGGAGGAATATAAAACAATAGCAGGTTATAATTGCCAGAAGGCGATTGGTAAACTGGCCGACAGCACCAGCTTTACGGTTTATTTCACCCGGGATCTTGTTCCGGTGAACAAGGATTTTCAATACCTGAATAAGAACCTGCCCGGGCTGGCTATGCAATATGAAGCGGCGATGGGCAAATTGATGGTTACATATACCGTTTCTAATATCAGCTTTAACCCGGTGGCACAAATAAAGTTTGATCTGCCTAAATCAGGTTACAGGGTGATGACCTATGCGGAAAGCAGGGGAGTGAATTAATTATGGCGTAATTGCCTGTTGCTGATGTCGATCTTAACGTTGGGAAGTAACACTTTCTTCTTCAGCGGAACGATATAAGTAGTATTTCCTTTTTGGTAAGTAAGCACTGTATTCAGGCTTACAAAATTTTGGGCCTGGGTATTGATTACCTGGCTGCCCCGGAAACTGTATCCTGAACGGAGTGAGAAAGAAGTAGTTTTTGTCTTATTGGTCAGCAGGGATTGACCGGGTTTGTTCTTTTTAACCCTGCCATCTCCCAGTGTCGCAAAGGCAGCAATAGCTGTCAGGCTGATAACAGCAATAACAGCCAGCATCCTGGCGGGAACTTTAAATGATATGTACTTCCTGTTTTTCAATGTGCGACAAAGATAGGCCCAAAAAAGGGAATTTAACAAACCGTTTATCCAGAACTTTAATAGATGTTTAACGCTGCAAATGCTGATTTGTTACGCCGGGGCTGAACTATTTTTGCCCGATTGTACACAGTTGGGGAAAACTACCCGGCCTTATTTTCAGCAATTTTGAATTAACTTGTTGTAAATAAATATTTCAGGGGGTAAAGGGATTTTGCCGCCTGACTGGCTCTTTAAAAGTTTTAGCTCATTAAACGTCCGGGATTCATGAAAGAAAATCAACACCGGGAAAACCGGGAGGAGATCCGAGAACTGCTTAAACGATACGAAAATCTTAAAAATGGCCGCCAGCACTCATTTATTGAAGAAGATGCATTTGAAAAAATAATTGACTATTTCCAGGAAAACGAAGACCTGACCCGGGCTTCTGAAGCAGCAGATTTTGCGATGGAGCAGTATCCCTACTCTGCTATCCTGCTGATCAAAAAAGCTGATATCCTTGTTGCTTCCCGGAATTATAAAAAAGCCCTGCTGATACTGGAGCAGGCCGAACTGCTGGATAGCGGCGACATCAACCTGTATATACTGAAAACCGATATTTTCCTGGCCCTTGACCAGCAGGAGAAAGCCGTTGTTTTACTACAGGAGGCGTTGGCACTTTTTGAAGGAGAGGAGAGGCTGGAGCTGTTATTTGAGCTGGCTGATGTATATGATGATTATGAAGAATTCGACAAAGTATTTGATTGCCTGAAACTCATCCTGGAGGATGACCCCACCAATGAAGAAGCTCTTTATAAGATATGTTTCTGGACAGATTTTACAGGCCGGAACGAAGAAAGCATACGCCTGCACCAGCAGATCATTGATGAATATCCCTACAGCGAACTGGCCTGGTTCAATCTGGCAGCCTCTTACCAGGGATTAAAACTCTATGAGAAAGCTATTGATGCATATCAGTACGCCATCACCATTGATGAAAAATTTGATTATGCTTACCGGAATATGGGCGATGCCTATATCCGGCTCAGGAAATACAAGGAAGCTATCGAGGCATTGGAAAAAGTAAATGAACTGGCGAAGCCCGAAGATGTGATTTTTGAGGCCATCGGGCATTGTTATGACAAACTGAAGAATTTTGCCCAGGCCAGGTTCTATTACCGTAAGGCCTCGCATATGCGGCAGGATGACAGCAAGCTTTTTTACAAGATAGCCTGCACTTATTTTAACGAAGGGCAATGGGAGAGCTGTTGCAAACAATTAGACCAGGCCATGAAAATACACCGCCTGCAATCGGAGTATAATCTGTTGATGGGTGAATGTAAACTGAAACTTGAGCAGTATAAAGATGCTGTTCAGTATTTCTCAAATGTGGTCAGGGTGAAACCCAAAAATGCTGCCGGCTGGGAAGCATTGATCCGCTGCCTGCATGCAGCCGGTTATTTTGAAGAAGGTCTTGAACAGGTGCAGGTGGCTGCCGAAGTTACCGGGAACAAACCCATTTTTATTTTCTATAAATCTGCAATGCTGATGGCCTTGGGAAAAACAAAAGAGGCTTTATTGCAATTGGAAAAAGGGATGGAACGGTCTCCAAAACTCCTGAAGAAATTTATCGAACTGAATCCTGCTGTTTTACAGAACCAGTCAGTAGTGGATATCCTGGCACGATTTAAAAGAAAAAGATCGATCTGAAGAGATACTGATTGTGCGGGGGTGTTTACAGTCAGCAGTACTCTGCTGAATCTTCCCTATTTTTGTCCGCCGGTTGATAAACCGGTTCTCCATTTTGAAAATCAAATATGTACACGTATGAATTTTAATCTGTCGCAGATTCCTGATCGTATTGTAAAGCCCCGTTTATCAGGATTGACCATGGTTATGGACAAAGGACTGAGTGTGAACGAAGCGAAGAATTTTATGAGTGTGTCACACCCGCATGTGGATATAGTAAAGCTTGGATTCGGAACTTCTTTTGTGACTCCAAACCTGACAGAGAAACTTGAAGTATACCGTTCTTATAATGTACCGATCTATTTCGGGGGAACACTTTTTGAAGCCTTTTTGATCCGC
Organism: Chitinophagaceae bacterium UBA4411; assembly: GCA_002400415.1. GTDB lineage: Bacteria > Bacteroidota > Bacteroidia > Chitinophagales > Chitinophagaceae > CADEDV01. Next base: position 275,993 of record DGQP01000002.1, on the reverse strand, counting down.
AACCAGTTTGACGATTATGTGTCGGTGTGTAAAGAGTATGGAATCAGTTATATGGAAGTAAGTGATGGCTCCATCACGATCCCACATGCAGAGAAGTGCGGCTATATTGAGAAATTGACAAAACATGGCACTGTACTCAGCGAAGTGGGCAGTAAAGACGCCGCACATATTATTCCTCCCTACAAATGGATTGAACTGATGCGGGCTGAACTGGAAGCCGGCTCTTCTTATGTGATTGCAGAAGCAAGGGAAGCAGGTAATGTAGGTATTTACCGCGGAAGCGGTGAGGTAAGAGAGGGACTTGTGCAGGAAATACTGACACAAATACCCGGCGACAGGATTATCTGGGAAGCACCGCAAAAAGCACAGCAGTTATATTTTATTGAATTGTTGGGCTGTAATGCCAACCTCGGTAATATTGCCCCCACCGAAGTGATTCCGCTGGAAGCCATGCGTATCGGTTTACGGGGTGATACCTTCAGCTTATACCTTGACAAAAAAGAAAATGCCTGATGCGGCGCTATGGACTGATCGGTTATCCTTTGGCTCAATCTTTCTCTAAAAAATATTTTGACGGGAAGTTTGAAAAAGAAGGGCTGACCGGTTGCTGCTTTGATAATTTTCCCATCAGCTCAATTGATGAATTATTGCCGGAAGTGCTGACGGCATATCCCGATCTTTGCGGGCTGGCTGTTACAATACCCTATAAACAACAGGTGCTGCCATTTCTTCATTCCACGGCGAATATCCCGGATGGGCTGAATGCCTGTAACTGCATTAAGATTGTTGAAGGAAAATTACACGGGTACAATACGGATTATATCGGCTTTGAAAAAAGTTTTGCACCCTTCCTGCGGCCGCATCATACAAGAGCTTTGGTACTTGGAAATGGCGGAGCTACAGCAGCGGTAATCTACGTGTTGAAAAAACTGAATATAGGATACGATATTGTGAGCCGGGAAATACATGATCATTCAACGCTTATATACAGTGATATTGATAAGAAAATAATGGAGGAAAATACTGTTATTATCAATACAACTCCTCTGGGTATGTTTCCTGATTTTAATAGCTGCCCGGGCATACCTTATGAGTTCGTCACAAGCCGGCACTTATTATACGATATGCTGTATAACCCGGAAAAAACATTGTTTCTTCAAAAAGGAGAAGAGAGGGGTGCCACTATAAAGAATGGCGCTGATATGCTGGTGTTGCAGGCAGAAGAGAACTGGCGGATATGGAACAGCTGAATTAACCGCTTAACTTTTCCCTTGCTTCTTCCGGCAATGCTGCAATTTTCTTTTTCTCATAATCATAGCAGATCATTCCTGTTTTAGCAAATGCCACAGCTATTTTTTTACCAGACGATTCTTTTTCCAGCAAATAGTATAATTCAAAACTCACTTTGGAAAACGCCGCAGCAGTTACGGAAGCAATTACCGTATCTCCATAGAATAATTCGCTTTTGAATTCGATCCCAACATCACTCATGATCATGCCCACGCCGGCAAACTGTATTTCTGAGTAACCATAATGTGCTAGGAATTTCATTCTTGCTTCATGAATGATGGATAAGACAGCGTCATTACCAACATGGCCACCATAGTTAAGGTCCGTAATGCGGACAGGGATACTCGTTGAAAAACTAAAAGCAGCAGGCAGGTCAATCTTAATCCGGGCCATGAATTGTAGTTTAATTAAAATTAGGGAAACCGTGCTGAATAAGGAGATCAGAGATTGGACTCTTTCAGGGTTTGCAGCAAACCGAGTATATCCATAAAATTGCCGGGTGAAGGAGCAACCGGTGAATCAGCTATTTTTTTCTTCCATTGGTTCAGCTGGCTCCTGCAATCCTCATCCTGCTCTTCACCGGAAACACAACAGATGAGGCCGCTTAGTTTTTTGGAAACCCTTACAATATGCCCGTCAGCAGTCATCAGCAGGGAATAACGGCTGGCCATATCAATTGCTGCACTGGTGGCAGCATAGGCGGGCACGGATACATCTGTGCACTTGAGTTGCTGAAAAATAGTTTCAGGCAGTATCTGCTCCGTATCTGTATTTACAGGAGACACTTCTTCCAGAAAAAGATCCTCGCTGATCTTTCTCATCTTTTGCCGGTCAGATATATCAAGGCTGGCAAATGTGCCCTTGCTTTCTTCCAATGCGGCCGCATCTATTGCATCCTGCGACTGAAGAATTTCTTCTGTCGCCCGGGCAGTTGTGTTTGCCGGGTCATTACTCAGCGGGCCTTCTGTATTTTGCTTTCCCGGTATTTCTGTTGCACCGGCAAGACCGTTTGCTTCTTTTTTGTTGTTGAGTATTTTCACGGCGCCAAACGCTACAAAGCCAACAAATACGGCAGCAGCGGCATACCTGAATACGGGTGATAACTTTCTTTGTTCTTTAACAGGGGCTTCTTCTTCAACATCAAGCGATTGCCTGATCTTGTTCCAGGCTGTTGCAGGAGGAGTTACTTCCATATCTGCTAATACAGCCGGGTATTGGTTACTTAATTCCAGTTCTTCAAGACTGGCTGCAACAGAAGTCCAAACTGAAGCCGGGGGATTTACAGCAGCATTTTTTAAAGCAGCCGTAAACTTATCGGCAAGTTGTGATTCATCCAGCGCAAGGGCTATCTTATCCCAGGCAGATCCGGGAGGGGATTCCGTGTAATTGTATAACCTGTATTGCAATGAATCGTTCATGACTTTACTCTTGCTTCACGTTGTTCATCTAAAAATTTCCTGACCATTTCCTGCAAGATCACTTTGGCTCTTGACAGTTGCGATTTGCTGGTTCCTTCACTGATGCCGAGCATATCACCGATCTCTTTGTGCGTATAACCTTCCACCACGTACATATTAAATACTGTCCGGTAGCCGGGTGATAATTCCTGTATCAATGCCAGGATATCTTTTTCAGCAAGGCCATCCAGGGCAGAAAGCGATTTTCCTTCAATTGTATTCTCCTCTTTTTCCGTAACGGGCTGCAGGTATCTTTTGCGGCGGAAATGTTCAATAGCGGTATTAACGAAAATCCGCCTTACCCAGCCTTCAAAAGAGCCATCGCCCCGGAAACTATCGAGTTTTTTAAAGACTTTAATAAATCCTTCCTGCAGAATATCCTCGGCTTCTTCAGCATTGGAAGCATACCGGAGAGAAACAGCATACATACGGGGGGATAAACGGCGATACAATTCCTCCTGCATTCTTCTGTCGCCTTCCTTGCATCCATTAATTAGGTCGCTTTCGGTGATATTTTGGTTGCGTTGAGCTGCCAATTTGGGTGGTTTATTTACAAGATATTCAAAAATGCTACCAACTTTTCGGTTGCCTTTTTCCGGTGGCTGAACAGGTTCTTTTCTTCCAGGCTCATTTCTGCAAAGGTTTTAGTGGAGCCAAGGGGAATAAATACGGGGTCGTACCCAAAACCCCTGCCGCCTCTTCTTTCTTTTATAACGGTTCCTTCACAAATTCCTTCAAACAAGGTTTCTTTTTCATCAATGATTAAGGATACGACTGTCCTGAAACGGGCACTCCGGTCCTCTTTACCGGCCAAATTAGCCAAAAGCTTATCAATATTCTGGTCAAAAGATCTTTCATCCCCTGCATACCGGGCACTTTTCACTCCCGGTTCTCCATTGAGTGCAGTTACTTCCAGTCCCGTATCCTCGCTAAAGCAATTGGTGCCGGTCAGCCGGTAAATGGTTTGAGACTTTTCTGAGGCATTTGCTTCCAGGGTATCGTACGGTTCGGGGATTTCGATATCAATACCAGCTTCCTGCAGGGTCAGTAATTTGAATTTTTCCCCGATCACGGCACGGATCTCATCCACTTTATACTGGTTATTGGTGGCAAAAATCAATTTCATAAAATGAGGTCAGATATTAAAGAGTCTTCGTAAGGAAACCCAGAGTTTACTTTTTTCTATTTTATCTTTTTCTATTTCCTGCAGTGAAGGAACGTAGAGGAATGAACAATGAGCAAAAGGCTGTATCTGGTAAAACGGGAAACTCATCGGTAAGCCAAAACCTGCCGGCTCAATATCAAACAATAAAGCAATTCTGCTTTTATACAACGTGATCAGTTCTTTGTAGGAAGCAGGCTGTCTATTGATATTAACGATTGCAACATCGGCCAGACTGAGTTTGCAGGCGGTCAGCATATTGGTCAGAAACTGCAGATCGCTATCGGCTAAATGAACAGCTTCACTGCTGTTTACAACTACAAGTATGTTTTTTGCGTTATCACCCAGCGATCGGAATTCGCCCGTTTTACCAGGATCATGAACAGGCGTTTTTTCTATGGCATGTATTTCTATGGTTGTTGTTATCTCTCCGGTATCAACCAGGGATGAAGAGTAAAGAGAGGCAATAGCTGATGCCGGTAAATTGATGTGGTTGATGTCCATAATCTGTCAGCAAATTTACGAATACCTGTTAGTTTTTTTCGTTTCTTTGCACAGTCAAAAATAAACTTTTATGATCGCAGCTATGGATATTTCAATAACAAAAGCAGAAACCAGTAAGCTAAAAGACCTGGATCTTGAAAACCTTCCTTTCGGCCGCTTTTTCAGTGATCATATGCTCGAAGCTGATTACGAGAATGGTGAGTGGAAGAATATTGAAATAAAACCTTACCAGCCATTATTGTTAAGCCCTTCACTGGCGGCTTTACATTATGGCCAGGCGATTTTTGAAGGTATTAAAGTATACAAGGACAGAAATGGTAACCCGTTTATCTTCCGCCCGTATGATAATTTTCACCGGTTTAATATTTCTGCAGAACGTATGCAGATGCCGGCGGTTCCGGAAGAGTTGTTTATTGAAGGTATGCGCCAGTTAATTGCACTGGATAAGAACTGGATACCTTCATCTGCGGACCATTCTCTGTATATCCGGCCTTTCATGTTTTCATCTGATGAGGTGATTGGTGTGAAGCCATCTGATTCCTATAAGTTCATGATCATTCTGAGCCCGACAGGCCCTTACTACAGTGCACCGATGCGCATCTACGTGGAAGAAAAATATGTTCGTGCTGCACCGGGTGGTGTTGGTTATGCAAAAGCAGCGGGTAATTACGGAGCAGCCATGCTGGCAACAGCAGAAGCAAAAAAGAAAGGGTACGACCAGGTATTATGGACTGATGTGAATGAACATAAGTATGTACAGGAATGTGGTACAATGAATGTCTTTTTTGTGATAGGGGATAAAGCAATTACACCGGGTCTTGAGCAGGGAACGATACTGGGTGGCGTAACAAGGCTGAGTACAATCACTTTGCTGCAGGAAATGGGCTTAACGGTGGAAGAAAGGGACCTGAGTATTGATGAAGTAATTGACTCCTACAAAGCCGGTGAGTCTATCGAAGTATTCGGAACGGGTACCGCCGCCACTATTTCCCTGATCAAAGAGTTGCGGTATAAAGATTTTGTGATGGAATTTGATGTGGATGCCTGGAAAACTGCCCCGGCTATAAAAAACTGGATCACCGATATCCGGGAGGGAAGAAGGGAGGATAAATACAACTGGATGTGGAAAGTCTGATCAAAAAAAACTATTTTAGAGGGCCGTTGAAAAACGGCCCTTTTTTATTGCCTTATTCCTGCTCAGTATCCGTTGAAATTCACGGACGATTCATTGCCTGCTATTTAAGAGAACCAACAACTAACGCATGCGGTCAAGTGTATTCATACTGGCAGTCCTCTTTATTCTATTTGACTTCCTGCAATCATCAGCACAGTTTACTCCCGTTCCTGTCACGGGTTTTAATCATGATGCCATAGCAGAAGGAGCCCCGAATTCTTTAGCAACAACCACCTTAGAAGTGGATGGGGCGTCTTCTAATAAGGTAATGTACACTAATGCATTCAGGACATTTGCAGGAATAGCTGGTGGAGGCTTGCCTGATAACGGAACTATTATCAACGGGGGTGATACCTATCAGCTGGCGCCATTCACAGGCAATAATGCATTATATGTAAAAAGGAATGAAGCTTTTGGCCTCACAGTTACTGCGCCCGCATCATTTGCCCGCATAAGGATACTTGGTTTTACTACGGAAGGAGCCAGTTCATTAAACGTTAGTTTATCCTTTACTGATGGGACAACAACCCCGTACCTTACCAATTATTCCTTGTCAGACTGGTTCAATGGTGCGACAAATCTTGTGCTGCAGGGATTTGGCCGATGCGATCGTTCTGCCGGCCCGGCTTACAATGCCGATGCGTTTCCCTCAAACCCGAGAATGTACTATATAGAGGTGATCCTGACCTGCGCTGATCTGCAAAAGCAATTACAGTCCATCAATTTTTCAAATGTCAGCACTTTCCCAAACAATGCTCCTTTCCCGAATGCCGTGATATTAGCTGTGTCAGGCCTGGCTTATTCGCAAACGGTAACACCCGTGATAACGCCCAGTGATTGTGCGGGACCTAATGGAAGCATCGCTTTGAATGTAACGGGAAGTTCTTCGCCCTATACATATTCCTGGAACACCACTCCTGTGCAAACATCTTCCACGGCAACAGGCCTTGCGCCCGGTAATTATTCCTGTACCATCACAGATGCTAATGGATGTAACTTCCCGTATAATGGAACAGTACCCCTGACAAACAATGCTTCTATCGTTGCTCTTGGGCCGCCTGCGGCAATATGTGCCGGGAACCCTGCTATGCTGACAGCTAATGTTTTGGTTGGTAACATAACAAGTTTTAGCTGGCAGCCTGGAAATCTGCCGGGGCAAACAGTCAATGTTTCGCCTGCTGCAACAACAACATATACAGTAAATGGAACAAATGCGATTGGTTGCACAGCTTCAGCACAGGTAACCGTAAATGTGAATCCACTTCCGCCAACACCTTTAGTAATTGTCACACCGATTTGTTCCGGGTCAACTGCCACTTTACAAATTCAATCCCCGCAGGCGGGATATACTTATAACTGGTATGATGCAACAACAGCAGGAACATTACTGGCAACCGGTACATCATTTACTACCCCGGTGTTAACCGCCAATACAACTTATTATGTGGAAGCAATCAATGCAACAGGTTGCTTTAGTCCAGGACGAACTGCAGCTACTGTTGTTGTTAACAATTTGCCTGCTGCTCCATCCGCAAATAGTATTTCGGTTTGCCCGAATACGAATGACATTTTATCTGTCTTAAATCCACAATCTGGCTATACATATAATTGGTATGATGCAGCAACCGGGGGCACATTACTGGCCAGCGGAATTTCCTATACCGCTGCTGCTGTCGCAACAAATAGTGTTTATTATGTATCTGCAGTGAATGGGAACAACTGTACAAGTAATACCCGTACAGCAGTAACGGTGTCTTTACTGCAACCGGTAGCACAGCCGGTAGTAACGGTTACTAATGTAAGTTTCACTTCCATTACTTTTTCATGGGCCGCAGTACCGGGTGCAGTGGGTTATGAAGTAACGACCAATGGCGGAGCCGGTTTTCAAACGCCAAGTTCTGGTGCAACTGGCACCACGCATACTATTAACGGTTTAACTGGTAACCAAACGATCATTATCCAGGTAAGGGCATTAGGGCCGCAGGTTTGCGAGAACAGTATCCTGTCTGTCCCTGTGCCTGCCACAACGCTGAGCAGTAAAGAGGTTTTTGTGCCCAATGTTTTTACTCCTAACGGGGATGGCCGTAACGATGTGTTACTGGTTTATGGAAATTATATTGCTTCCATACAACTGAGAATATTTAATCAATGGGGGCAACTCATCTTTAGTTCTGATAATATCAGTACCGGCTGGAACGGGATGTATAAAGGACAGCAACAACCTGTGGGTGTGTATGCCTATACGTTGAAAGCAGTACGGCAGGACGGAACTGTTGTGATTAAAAAAGGATCAGTCAACTTAATCAGGTAAATCGTGAGGAAAATATTTATTATCTGTTTAGTAGTTCAGTTTTTTGTTGCAGGAAATATCCTGGCACAGGTGGATCCGCATTTTTCACAATTCTATGCTTACCCGATGTGGCTCAACCCGGGTATGACAGGAGTAATGGACGGGGACTATCGTATTACAGGTATTTACAGGAATCAGTGGAGTAATGTAATGACTCCATTTAATACGACTGGATTTTCTGCTGATGTAGCTACAGGGAAACATCTTAACCTTGGAGCCAACTTTATGAACCAAACAGCTGGTGATGCAGGCTATAAATACCTGAATGCTTATGCCACAATTGCATACAGCGGGCTGCGTTTCGGGCCGGATAATAACCAGCAGATTGTATTTGGCATACAGGGCGGAATGCTGAGCCGCCGCTTTGACCCTGCAAAATTTCAATTCGGAGACCAATGGAACCCGGTCACCGGGTATAATCCCGGCGCAACAACAGCCGATCTGGTTTCCAAAACATCTTCGGCAGTGCTGGATATGGGTGCAGGTGTTGCCTATTTTGACAGCAGGCCCGATCAAAAGGCCAATTTTTTCGGAGGGGTTTCAGCTTTTCACCTGACCAGACCCGAAGACCCTTTTGTGAATGGCGCTGCCAAAAAATTTCTGCCGGTTCGCTTCGCTGTTCATGCCGGAGCAAGAATCACAGTGTCGGAAACGGCCAGCATTACACCTAATCTTTTGTTGATGCAACAGGGGAATGCGCAGGAGAAGATGATCGGTATTTTTGCCCAGCTGAGGGCCAATGACTATACCGATTTACTGCTTGGAGCTAATTACCGGTTTGAGGATGCGGTTTCTCCTTATATTGGCGTTGCTTTTCAAAACTTTGTACTCGGGGCGAGTTATGATGTGAATATATCCGAACTGGGAAAAGCAGTGACCGGGACCAATAGCCTGGAGATATCGCTGACCTATATTGGCCGGAAATCAGGGAAGCCACTCCGTTACCTGTCCTGCCCCCGGTTATAAAACTGGTTTTTAGGGTGGAAAAAGGCTTATCCACAGGGTGGGGGATATAAAAATGAAAAACAACTCTTTATTTTTGGATTTTAAGGGTTGTGCCGTTACCTTTGCCCTCCCAAAAATAAAAGGTTCAGAATGCCTACTATTCAACAATTAGTAAGAAAAGGAAGAGAAATTATCAGGGCCAAGAGTAAATCAAGGGCTTTAGATCAGTGTCCCCAGCGTCGTGGTGTATGTACCCGTGTGTACACAACCACACCTAAAAAGCCTAACTCTGCGCTGCGTAAAGTTGCCAAAGTTCGTTTGACCAACAAAGTGGAAGTGATCGCTTATATTCCCGGTGAAGGTCATAACCTGCAGGAGCACTCTATCGTTCTGATCCGTGGTGGTCGTGTGAAAGACTTACCAGGTGTGCGTTATCATATCGTCCGTGGTTCCCTGGATACTGCTGGCGTAAAAGACCGTAAGCAGAGCCGTTCTAAATACGGAACCAAGAAAGAAAAAGCTAAGAAATAATTCAATTATAATTTGTACTGAGTAAAGTTTTAATACTTGAAGAAATTCAGCTACAGCAGTTACTTTAAAAATTAACATTCATGCGGAAAGCACAAGCAAAGAAACTCCCCTTAGCACCAGACCCTAAGTTCAATGACAAACTGGTTACCCGTTTTGTCAATAACCTGATGTGGCAGGGCAAAAAAAGCGGAGCCTTCAACATTTTTTATGATGCGCTGGACAAAGTGGCCAAGCAAACCAGTGAAGATGGATATGAAGTTTGGAAAAGAGCATTGTCAAACGTTACCCCTGCGGTAGAAGTTCGCAGCCGTCGTATCGGTGGTGCCACTTTCCAGATCCCCGCCGAAGTTCGCCCGGACAGGAAGATTTCCCTAAGCATCAAATGGCTGATCCGCTACAGCCGTGAAAGAAACGGCCGCAGTATGGCTGATAAATTAGCCGGTGAGATTGTTGCAGCAAGCAAAGGTGAAGGAGCTGCGTTTAAGAAGAAAGAAGATACCCATCGTATGGCTGAAGCCAACAAAGCTTTCGCTCACTTCAGGGTATAAAAGATACAAGACACATTTCCACGGAACCATCTCGTACAAGCGGGATGGTTTTTTTATGGAATAAATGCAGTTGATTTCAATGAAAAAGCCGCTTCATTATTGAAAGCGGCTTTTCAATTTATCAGAAAATGACTTAGTTGTTTACTTCGCCATTACCATTATCGCTGTTTGATTCAAAGATATCTGCCTGTACAACTTCAGGCTGAACCACAGGTTCAGCGGCAGGAACGGGTATTACCACCTCTTCAACAGGTGCCGCTGCCGGAACAACTGCAACAGGTTTAGGTGCTGCAGTTTTTTTCACTACAAGTTTTTTCTTCGCCACCGGTTTTTTAGGAGCGGCTTTTTTCACTACTTTCTTCACAGCTTTTCCGCCAGCCGGACGGGCAGGTTTCCTCGGGGCTGCCTTCTTTTTCGAGGCCGCTTTTTTAGCCACTTTCTTTACTGCCTTTTTCTTTGGCGCTGCTTTCTTCTTCACAGCTTTTCCGCCAGCACGACGGACAGGTTTCTTCGGGGCTACTTTCTTTTTGGAAGCGGCTTTCTTAGCTGCTTTTTTCACCACTTTTTTAGCTGCCTTTTTTTTAGGGGCTGCTTTCTTTTTTGCTTTCTTTTTGGAAGCCATGGAATCAGATTTTCTGGTTAAGTAAATGAAGTGTTTGAGTTGTATTACAGTAAAATGAAATTACAATCATTCAGGACTAATAACAAAATTTATATCTGCTTTCGGGTTAAAGTTATCATTAACTGCCGGCGGTTGCCGGCAAGCCGGGGTGCCAATATTTACAGCTCAGCTTCGAAGGGGATATCTGGTAAACATATTTGGACAATAGTTAAATGTCTTCTGGCGGGGTACCTTAGGGTTTAAAAATCATATCAACAATTTTGGCCCGGCCGGTATATTTAATGCCGGGCTTTTGCTGTTTTCCACAGGCTCAAATTAAGCCCTGCAGGGCCTTTTTTTTCTGCTTTTTTCCCCTACCTTTGCGGCCGCCATTAGGTAAAACCAAAAGTGAGTACAGATTAGAGAGGCCAGGGGTTTACTTCAAGTGGCAGTCTATGAGAGTCTAATCTACATATCAGCTACTGCTCCCGCACCTGGGACCCGGATTTATTAGCTGATATCTCCCCGGCAACAAAACGGTTTTATTGCAGAACGATGAGGTGTGGCACAACAGGGATGAGCAGGGAACCGGAGGACGACAAACACAGAATTTCCAACTTTTTCAAAATAAACAAAACACAAATCAAATAGTCATGGCCGACTTAAAATTTCAGAGAAACTTTGGTATTGCGGCGCATATTGATGCCGGTAAGACCACCACGACGGAGCGTATTCTCCGTTACACAGGGATGATCCACCGTATTGGTGAGGTGCATGATGGTGCAGCCACTACTGACTGGATGGAGCAGGAAAAAGAAAGAGGTATCACTATTACTTCTGCAGCAGTAAGCTGCCAGTGGAATTTCCCTACTGTTCTGGGAAAAGCGACTCCTGATACAAAGAAATATTCGTTCAATATCATCGATACTCCGGGACACGTTGACTTCACAGTAGAGGTTGAACGTTCCATGCGTGTATTAGATGGCCTGATCGCATTGTTCTCTGCGGTGGATGGTGTGGAACCACAATCTGAAACTGTATGGCGCCAGGCTAACCGTTATGGTGTTCCCCGTATTGGTTTTGTGAACAAAATGGACCGCAGTGGCGCAGACTTCCTGAACGTGGTGAAGCAGGTAAAAGAAATGCTGGGCTCCAAGGCAGTTCCCCTTCAGTTACCGATTGGTGCAGAAGACAATTTTAAGGGTGTGGTTGACCTGATCAAGATGAAAGGAATCATCTGGCATATGGAAACAGAAGGTATGACCTTTGATGAGATCGATATCCCTGCTGATATGCTGGAAGAAGCACAGGAATGGAGAGCAAACCTCGTGGAGGCTGTAGCTGAGTATGATGATAAATTAATGGAAAAATTCTTCGATGATCCGAACAGCATCAGCGAAGAGGAAATACATGAAGCCATCCGTAAGGCAACTGTTGACCTGAGCATCGTTCCGATGATGTGCGGTTCTTCGTTCAAGAACAAAGGGGTGCAGACAGCATTGGATGCCGTTTGCCGCTACCTGCCCTCACCGGTTGATATCCCTGATACAAAAGGGACAGATCCTGATACCGGTGCTGAATTGACACGTAAGGCAGATCCTAAAGAGCCATTTTCAGCACTGGCCTTTAAGATTATGACTGACCCGTTTGTGGGCCGCCTAGCTTTCTTCCGTTGCTACTCCGGTCATCTGGATGCCGGTTCTTATGTATTGAACGTAAGAAGTGGTAAGAAAGAAAGGATCAGTCGTATCATGAAGATGTTTGCTAATAAGCAAAACCCGATTGATTTTATTGAAGCTGGTGATATCGGTGCAGCAGTTGGTTTTAAAGAGATCAAAACAGGTGATACCCTTTGCGATGAAAATCATCCGATCACTTTGGAAAATATGTTCATTCCGGAGCCGGTTATTGCTGTAGCTGTTGAGCCTAAAACACAGGCTGATGTAGATAAAATGGGTATGGCGATTGCCAAACTCGTGGAAGAGGATCCCACACTGCGTGTAAATACAGACGAAGATACCGGCCAGACCATCCTTCGCGGAATGGGTGAGCTGCACCTGGAAATCATCATTGACCGTATGCGCCGTGAGTTTAAAGTGGAAGTGAACCAGGGTGCGCCGCAGGTGGCTTATAAAGAAGCGTTCAATGCAACTGTTGAGCACCGCGAGACCCTGAAAAAGCAAACGGGTGGCCGTGGTAAATTCGCTGATATTCAGTTTAGCCTGGGACCTGTGGATGCAGAATGGAAAGCAGAGAATCCTGACAAGCATTACCAGTTTGTGAACGACCTGTTTGGCGGATCCATTCCCCGTGAATTTGTTCCGGCTATCCAGAAAGGTTTTGAGCAATCTATGACTACCGGTGTATTGGCTAACTACCCTGTTGACAATATGAAGATCCGTGTATTTGACGGTAGTTTCCACGCAGTTGACTCTGATGCGATGTCATTCGAGCTTTGCGCCAAGCAAGGTTTCCGTGAAGCAGCCCGGAAAGCGAAGCCCGTATTACTGGAGCCGATCATGAAAGTGGAAGTGATCACACCTGCCCAGTATATGGGTGATGTGACAGGTGACCTGAACCGTCGTCGTGGTATGATGGAAGGTATGGATACCCGCGCCGGTGCTGAAGTGATCAAGGCAAAAGTGCCATTGAGTGAAATGTTTGGTTATGTAACCCAACTGCGCTCATTGTCATCCGGCCGTGCATCTTCTACCATGGAGTTCTCGCACTATTCTCCCGCACCCAACAATATCGCTGAGGAAGTGATAGCGAAGGTGAAAGGAAAGGTAAATGCATAAGCCGAACAATAATTTTGGAAATAAAAGCCCTGCCGAAAAGCGGGGCTTTTTTATAAATAATTGAGCAGGATCAGGTGGAATATCCGCTGGTGGCATTATGTTTGCTGAATTATTACACGAAAAACACCCGTTTTTAAGATTCCTATAGAAAAGGCCGATTCGCTGATTTATGAAAAACACGTTAAGGTTAAGGGCTCATTCCTGAGTCCTTTTTTTTATGCCTGTGCGTATCCGGTTCAATTTGATATTTCCGATCCCTTTTTCATATTGTCGTTGGGAGCTATATCCTGTCTGTTATAATGAAAGAACCCATACTGAAACATATATCAACTCCCCGCACTGTTTCTGGATACAGGCAATGTTTACCCATTGCTGCAAAGCCGGGCGAGCTGTCTGAGAGGTGACGGAGCCGGGCTTAAATGGTATAATAATGGCCTGTATGCAAAATAATTTACTGGTATGACCGGTGTTGACGCCAGGCCTGTGTAAGAGGACTGTATTAAGTCAGATTGATCGGGGATGAGTTTGAAAATGGAATATTATTATTTGTCAAATACTTTACGGAAGATGAATACAGCCCCGGAAAGTGAAGCAACCAAAGTAATGAAATAGAACACGAGGCTGATCACAATGGCGGTATGTTCGTCTACTCCGAGGAATATGGCTCCTTTATAAAAAACAAATTCACGGATACCCAGCCCGCCGCCGACTGTTAAAGGTAATACACTGGCGACTGCTGCAATGAGAAAGATGAAAATATAAACAGGTTGTTTTTCCTGTATCCCAAGTGCATAGAGGATAGCATAAACAGAGATAACCATCAGGACTTGTACAGCTAATCCCAGGACAAAAGTAGGCCAGAACCCGGCCGTGAAGTCTGCGAAGAGCCGTTTGATGATAACAAATAAAATAAATACAGCTGCCACCGCCCCGGTAAGCAATACTATACTATAAATGATATTTCCTAACACAAAAAAGGAATAGATTGATAATATCAGTCCGAGTGCCAGCAGGCCGCTGAAACGGTCGAGCAACACAGCAGCTGATGTTTTTTTATAAGAACTATTAAACCGTTTGGACAAAACAATCACTTTATAGGCATCTCCGGTAATTGATCCGGGCAGGAACAAATTATAAAACATGCCCAGCCAGAAGAGTTTCAGGTTCTCCTTTTCGGATAGCAGAAACCCGATATTTCTAAAATAAATATTGAGCCGGAACGAAGCGATGATTTTGGAACCCGCAAACACCAGCAGGGCAACCAGTAACCAGCCGGAGTTGGCAGTTGCCAGTACTGATCTTAACTCGGAGAAACTGATCTTGGTGGACACAAACCAGAGACAGGCTACTGTAACAACTATTTTTAGCAGCAGTTGCAACAGCTTTTTGGTTTTGGTGGCCGGCTTTTCTGTTTTGTCCATTATTGTGGTAAATTGTTGCAAGTAAATCCAAATCGATGATAAAAAGAATTCTTCCTTTTTTCCTTCTTGTTTTTTATTCAACAGCCTGTTTTACGCAGGAAAAAACTCTGGTGGCAGGAATGAAGATCGGGCATTCTGTTAAGTTCAAAAAAACACTTCGTAAACTGGATGCCCCGGCGGATACCGCCCGGCATATTATCATTATTGAAGGCAATAATATTGTTGTTGATTTTAATAATACAGAACTGAAAGGGAGCAATGCCAAAAAGAGACCCGATGAGTTCTTTGGTGTGGCCATTCTGATCCGTAACAGTAAAAATGTAACTCTTAAAAATCTGAAAGCAGGGGGATATAAAGTTGCTTTACTCGCACGGAATGTGGAAAAGCTCACGATAGAGAATTGCGATTTCAGTTATAATTACCGCCAGCATCTCAGTAGCACACAGGAAAAAGAAGATGTGGCAGACTGGATGAGCTATCACCAGAACGAAAAAGATGAGTGGTTAAGGTATGGGGCTGCTATGTATTTAAGAGGTTGCGATTCTTTAACGATCAAAAATTGCAAAGTAACCGGGGGACAAAATGCACTGATGCTGATGCAGTGTAATGATGGGCTGGTCATGAATAATGATTTTTCCTTCAACTCAGGTGTTGGTATCGGCATGTACCGAAGCGGCAGGAATAATATCCTGTACAACCGTGTCATCTTTAATGTGAGGGGGTATAGTCATGGTGTTTACAGCCGTGGCCAGGACAGTGCCGGCATTTTAGTATATGAGCAAAGCAGTAACAACCTGTTTTATAAGAACAATGTAACGCATGGTGGTGACGGGTTTTTTCTCTGGGCCGGGCAAACAACGATGGATACCGGTAATGGGGGTTGTAATGGTAACATCATCATGAGTAATGATTTTTCCTATGCACCCACAAACGGGGTGGAAGCTACTTTCAGCAGCAACCGGATATTGGCGAACAGGATATTTGAATGCGATCATGGTATCTGGGGCGGGTACAGTTATACCACGGATATTGCTGACAACCAGTTCAGGAATAACCGTATTGCCATTGCAATTGAACACGGCCAGCACAATACAATTCATCATAATCTTTTCCTGAAGGATAAGGAAGCCGTAAAGCTTTGGTCAGGACCACAACAACCCGCTGACTGGGGATATGCAAAGTATCGTGATACAAGAAGTGCTGGCTATGTGATGCTGGCCAACAGCTTCAACGATAACCCGCTTGTATATAATATCAGCCGTACAGATTCGCTGAACATTTTCGATAATACTTATTCAAGAAATACCGGGGAGATTTTTAAAATTGACTCAACTGTTACCAATCTTGATACTTTGTTTGATCAGCGCCGGAGCAATTATATTGACGAATTGAAAGAGGTGGTTGTTCCGGAAGTAAAAGACCCGATGGACCCGTTCAGGGGGTATGGGCGGCTGGCCGGGAGAAAGAATATCCTTATCACAGACTGGGGCCCTTATGATTTTCGTTCACCCATCATCTGGAATACAAATCCAACAGATAAAGGGGATACGATAAAATTTGATTTGCTGGGGCCAAAGGGTAAATGGGTTATCAAGAATTACAGGGGAATTGAAAAACTATCAGCGGGCAGCGGAGAGTTTCCGGCAGGTATTACTGCAATTAAAACAAAAGGGGAGAGGACGGATATTTTTATTGAACTGGAGTACAAGGGAGAAACGATTACCAGCCCCTTCGGACAGGTAATTGCGGCAGGTAAACCATACCGCTTTTCGTTCACAAAGTTCTTTCAGCCTGTTGATTGGGAAGTCCTTTTTTATCCGATGGACACTGCCAGTCATAACCCTCTCAAAACAGGTGCCTTGTTCTCTATGTTAGAAAAGAAAGCGCCTTTCAAAACCGAAAGAACGGACCGGCTGGATTATGCCTGGTGGGGAGGTATCAAAGAAAGGGGTATTAGCTATAAACAGTTTATAACGGTGGCAACAGCCGCAATCAGTATTCCAAACGGCAGGTACGAGCTTTCCGTTACCTGGGATGATGCGGTAAGGATCTATATGGATGAAAAACTTATACTGGACGAATGGAACCCTTCACGGTATAAATTTGATGAGTCGCCGAACCGAAAAACCCCATTGATTATCAACGGGAAACATGATTTCAGGGTTGAACATTTGGAACTGGGAGGTTTTGCAACTTTGACCCTGAAACTCAGCCCGGTAAAATAGATCCGGCCTGCGTTTAATAAGTTTGTCCACAGCCTATAAAATTCTTTCCCAACTATTTGGAAGGAATAGGTCTCAACCCTACCTTTGCACTCCCAAAAGAAAATTGGGATTTTACACATGTCTCAGCGAATCAGAATCAAATTACAGTCTTACGATCACAACCTGGTAGATAAATCAGCTGAAAAGATCGTAAAAACGGTACGCAGTACCGGTGCCGTGGTAACAGGTCCTATTCCCCTGCCTACCCGCCGCAAAATTTTTACCGTATTGCGTTCCCCGCACGTAAATAAGAAGAGCCGTGAACAGTTCCAGTTGGCAACGCACAAGCGTTTACTGGATATCTACACATCTTCTTCCAGAACAGTAGATGCGTTGAGTAAGCTGGATCTTCCCAGTGGTGTGGAAGTTGAAATCAAAGCGTAGTACTTCAGGTCCCCCAGGGGAAAGGAAGAAATTAGTTCTTATAAATAAATTTTTGCTATCTCTCAAAGTCATCCTCTTCAAAGCAGGATAACTAAAAAGAGCTCTGGCGTATTAACATAAAACAAGCCATTCAGGGTTTGTTTACTGCCGGTACTTCCCCATAAAGGAAAAGGTCGGTGGCAAACGGGGATTGAAACCTGTATCATCTCAGATGATACAAGTACAAGGTTGTCCCAATAATCCTGCAGGCTGCAAACTGTACAAACAATGAAAGGTATTATTGGTAAAAAAATCGGGATGACCAGCATCTTTGATCCCACAGGCAAGCAGACCGCCTGTACGATTATCGAGGCCGGTCCCTGCGTAGTTACCCAGGTAAAGACCAAAGAGTCTGACGGGTACAGTGCTCTCCAGCTTTCTTTCGGCGAGAAAAAAGAAAAACACGCCACACAAGCCGAAAAAAATCACTTCGCAAAAGCTTCTACAGCTCCCAAAAAGTTCTCTAAAGAATTCCGCGATTTCGCTATCGAAAAAAATATTGGTGAAACAGTTACTGTCGACATTTTCGCTGAAGGCGATAAAGTTGAAGTAGTGGGTACCACGAAGGGTAAAGGTTTCCAGGGTGTTGTAAAACGCCACGGGTTCCATGGCGTGGGCCAGCAATCTCACGGTCAGCATGACCGCCAGAGAGCGCCGGGTTCATTGGGTAACTCCTCTGATGCGGCCCGTGTAATGAAGGGTATGAAGATGGCAGGCCGCACGGGTACTGACCGTGTGAAATTGAAAGGACTGAAAGTGGTAAAGATCTTCGCTGAAAAGAACTATATCCTGGTCAGCGGTTCTGTACCGGGTCATATTGGATCAATTGTTTTAATCCAGAAGTAATGATAGATATGCTGGTTTCAGACTAAGCATAACCTCAAAAATTTAGAAAATGCAAGTTGAAGTTTTAAATACAAAAGGAAAGAAAACAGGCAGAACAGTGGAACTGCCCGAAGATATCTTCGGGGCTGAGCCTAATAACCACGTTATCTACCTGGCAGTAAAACAATACCTCGCTGCACAGCGTCAGGGTACCCATAAAGTAAAGACCCGTGCTGAAGTTCAGGGTGCCAGTAAGAAACTGCACCGCCAGAAAGGTACAGGTGGCAGCCGTAAAGGAAATATCCGTAACCCATTATACAAAGGTGGTGGTACGATCTTCGGGCCTAAGCCTCACAAATATGACATCAAACTGAATCGCAAGGTGAAAGACCTGGCTAAAATATCTGCACTCTCTTACAAAGCGAAAGAAAATGCAATCGTAGTGGTGGAAGATATAGCTATGGAAACCCCAAAAACAAAATCATTTGTGGATATACTGGGTAACCTGAAAATTGCTGATAAAAAGATCATGTTCGTGCAGCCTGAGTATAATGATAATGTGGAACTGTCTTTGCGTAATGTGCCTTATGTATTAGGTGTGTTACTAAGTGATATCAATACATACGATATCGTTAATTCAGAAGTATTGGTATTAACGGAGAGTGCAGCGAAAATATTTGCTGATGACGAAACAGTTGAAGCTTAATTAAAAATTCTAAAGAGTAAGAAATGAAACTTTCTGAAGTATTAATAAAACCCATTTTGACAGAAAAAGCAAATGCCCAGCAGGAAAAACTGCGCCGCTATGCATTCAAAGTGGCTAAGAAAGCAAATAAACTGGAGATTAAAAAAGCAATTGAAGGCTTTTATGGTGTTACCGTTACTAACGTGAACACGACCGTGGCTCCTGGTAAAAATAAAAGCCGCTTTACAAAAGCAGGTGTTATCTCCGGCCGCAAGCCGAGCTACAAAAAAGCTTTTGTAACAGTTGCTGAAGGTGAAAGCATTGATCTCTATTCAGCGATCTGAGCCGGAACCCAATGAATGGCTTCAACAGCCTGCCGGGCGGCAGGCAGGCCGCAAATGTTGAAAATTAAAAGAACTAAAAAATGGCATTAAGAAAATTTAAACCTGTTACTGCTGGTACCCGTTGGAGAATCGGGAATGCATACGCAGAGGTAACTACCAATGTTCCTGAACAATCACTGGTGGAACCCAAGAAAAGAAGCGGTGGTCGTAACTCTTCTGGTCACTTATCCATGAGATACAGGGGTGGTGGTCACAGGAAGAAATACCGTATCATCGATTTCAAAAGAAACAAGGTAAATATTGAAGCGACTGTGAAAACGATTGAGTACGATCCCAATCGTACCTCATTCATCGCATTAGTGGAATATACAGATGGTGAAAAGCGCTACATCATTGCTCCGCAGGGGCTGGAAGTAGGTGCCAAAATCATCAGTGGTGTGGATGTGGCTCCTGAAGTCGGGAATGCTTTATCAATGAAAAATATGCCATTAGGTACTAATGTGCACAACATTGAAATGCAACCGGGTCAGGGTGGTAAATTGGCAAGAAGTGCAGGTTCTTCTGCACAGCTGACCAACAAAGAAGAAAAATATGCGATCCTCAAAATGCCTTCTGGTGAGTTGAGAAAAGTATTGATCAATTGCTGGGCTACTGTTGGTGTGGTAAGTAATAGTGATCACTTCCTGCAAAGCATGGGTAAAGCTGGCCGTAACAGGTGGAAAGGTATCAAACCAAGAAACCGTGGCGTAGCGATGAACCCGGTAGATCACCCGATGGGTGGTGGTGAAGGTAAAGCTTCAGGTGGTCAACCTCGTTCTAGGAATGGTCAATACTCAAGAGGTCTGAAAACAAGGACCAAGGGTAAAGGAAGCGATAAAATGATTATCCAGCGTAAGAACGGAAGCAAAATAGCGAAGTAAAAAACTCATTAATAATACAACGACATAAATCATGGCTCGTTCGATTAAAAAAGGTCCTTATATAGCAACTCACCTCGAAAAAAAGGTGTTGTCTATGAATGAAGGCAAAAACAAAAAGGGTGTTATCAAGACCTGGAGCCGCCGCTCTACTATTTCACCTGATTTCGTGGGTCACACTTTTGCTGTGCATAATGGCAACAAGTTCATCCCGGTGTATGTAACGGAATTCATGGTAGGTCATAAATTAGGTGAATTTGCACCGACCCGCCAGTTCAAAGGACACTCTAAAAAAGAAGGTTAATCTAGAAACTAATTACAATGGAAGCAGTAGCTAAACTGAGAAATTATCCGACTTCGCCCCGCAAAATGCGTTTGCTGGCTGATCTCATCCGTGGTCAGAAAGTAGAAAAGGTATTGGCTGAGCTGGAGCATAACCCCAAGCACCCCGCAGTTCCCCTGCGTAAACTGGTGCTGAGTGCTATCAGCAACTGGAAGCAGAAAAATGAAGGCGGGGATGAAAGCCAACTGGTGGTGAAAACCATTTTTGTTGATGGTGCAAGAACATTGAAGCGTATGCGCCCGGCTCCGCAGGGCCGCGGGTACCGTGTTCGTAAACGCAGCAACCATGTTACTGTGATCGTGGACACCAAGGAATCTAAAAATTAAACGTATTAACGAATAACCTGAATAAACATGGGTCAAAAAGCAAATCCGATTGGTAACCGTTTAGGCATCATCCGTGGATGGGAATCTAACTGGTATGGCAGCAAAAAAGATTATGCTGGCAAACTGATCGAGGATCATAAGATCAGAACTTACCTGAATGCCCGTATTAACAAAGGCGGTATCTCTAAGATCGTTATTGAGAGAACACTCGGTAAACTGATCATCACCATTCATACCTCCAAGCCTGGTATCATCATTGGTAAAGGTGGCGGTGAGGTTGATCGTATCAAAGAAGAATTGAAGAAGCTGACTGGTAAAGATGATGTGCAGATCAATATCCTCGAGATCCGCCGTCCTGAACTGGATGCGATGATCGTAGGTGATACTATTGCACGCCAGATCGAGAACCGTATCAACTTCAAGCGTGCCACCAAGATGGCGATAGCTTCTGCACTCCGTATGGGCGCTGAAGGTATCAAGATCAAATTGAGTGGTCGTCTGGCCGGTGCAGAGATTGCCCGCAGCGAAGAATTCAAACAAGGCCGTGTGCCCCTGCACACGTTCCGTATGGATATTGATTATGCCAACGTATTTGCACAAACAGTATACGGTAAGATCGGTATTAAAGTATGGATATGTAAAGGTGAAGTACTGGCGAAGAGAGACCTGAATCCAAACATTATTGCCGGCGGTGGTAAGAATGAAGGTGGTGGAGTTGGTGGTGACCGTCGTGATGACAGAAGAGGTGGTGATCGCCGTGACGACAGGAGAGGTGGCGGAGACAGAAGAGGTGGCGGCCGTGGCGGAGATAACAGGAGAAACTAATTTTTGCAAACAAGAATCAAGTAACTAGAAATTATATACAATGTTACAACCGAAAAGAACGAAGCACAGGAAAATGCAGAAGGGTCGCATGAAAGGCGATGCCAAAAGAGGTACAACCATTGCATTTGGTTCTTATGCTTTGAAAGCATTGGATCAGCACTGGATCACTGACCGCCAGATTGAAGCTGCCCGTCAGGCATTGACCCGTGAAATGAAAAGGGAAGGTAATGTATGGATCCGCATATTTCCTGATAAGCCGATCACCCGCAAACCTGCAGAGGTGAGGATGGGTAAGGGTAAAGGTAACCTGGAGTTCTGGGCTGCTGTGGTAAAACCCGGCCGTATCATCTTTGAAGTGGATGGTGTAAGTGAGCAGGTGGCCCGTGCATCACTGGCATTAGCTGCCGGGAAGCTGCCGATCAAAACCAAGTTTATGGTACGCCGTGATTTAGTTACTGCGTAATAATTAATCAATAATCGTAAAGCGATGTCAAAGAAAGCTGATTTTGTAAAAAGTATTCACGGGATGAATGAGCAGGATCTTAAGATCCGCCTGGAAGAAGACAAGCAACGCCTGAAAAAGCTGGAGTTTGCTCATGCTATTTCTCCCCTGGAGAACCCGATGACCATCCGCGGACTGCGCAAGGATATTGCCCGTTTGCAAACTGAATTAAAGAACAGACAACTGGGAGCATAACATCAGTTCATCACTGATCAAAACAAATAACAATGACCGAAAGAAATTTAAGAAAAACAAGGATAGGTGTGGTAACCAGCAATAAAATGGCCAAAACCATTACCGTTGCGGTGGAAAGAAAAGTAAAACACCCTATCTATGGTAAGTTCTTGAAAAAGACCACAAAATTCCATGCGCATGACGACAAAAATGAATGCAGTATTGGTGATGTGGTGAAGATTATGGAAACCCGTCCCCTGAGTAAGACAAAACGCTGGAGACTGGTGGAAGTGGTGGAAAAAGTGAAGTAAGAAAGCTACGAGCTACGAGCCAGGAGCTACGAGCCGTAATGATTAATAAATGTTTAAACTGCTCATAGTTCAACGCTAAGAGCTCAAAGCTTAAATAAAATGATTCAGCAAGAAAGCCGGTTAAATGTTGCGGACAACAGTGGTGCCAAAGAGGTGCTTTGTATCCGTGTACTCGGCAACAGCGGACAACGTTATGCCAGGATCGGCGATAAGATCGTTGTAACAGTAAAAGATGCTTTGCCCGCAGGTGGTATCAAAAAAGGTACTGTTGCCAAGGCCGTTATTGTTCGTACCACTAACAAACTGCGCCGTAAAGATGGTTCTTATATCCGTTTTGATGACAATGCAGTAGTGTTACTCAACCAGTCTGATGAGCCCCGTGGTACCCGTATCTTCGGACCAGTAGCAAGAGAACTGCGTGATAAAGGATATATGAAGATCATATCACTGGCACCGGAAGTATTATAATTGATTAAAAGGGTGCAAGCCCATTAACGATAGATAAAAATGAAAGCAAGATTTAAACCCAAGTACAATATCCGGAAAGGAGACAGTGTGGTGGTGATTGCGGGCGATGACAAGGCCCTCGATAAACCCCGCACAGTAAAAGAAGTATTGGTGGACGAAGCGAAAGTGGTTGTGGAAGGTGTTAATATTATCACCAAACACACCAAGCCTTCCGCACAAAATACCAAAGGTGGTATCATTAAAAAGGAAGCTCCGATCCATATCAGTAATGTAATGCTTTGGGATGCTGCTCAGAAAGCAGGTGCGAAAGTGACAAGAGTGAGAAAAGATGGTAAGACAGAAAGAGTTTTTAAAACAAAAAAAACTCAGGGAGGTAAAAAATAATGAGTACTAAAACTTATACCCCGCGACTGGCAGACAAGTACAAAAACGATGTTGTACCTGCCCTGGTAAAGAAATTCAGCTACGGCTCTGTAATGCAGGCTCCCAAACTGGAGAAAATCTGCGTGAACCGTGGTGTTAATGGTGCTGTATCTGACAAAAAACTGGTAGACATTGCTCTTGATGAGCTGACTACCATCACCGGTCAGAAGGCAGTAGCTACTTTTTCCAAGAAAGATATCTCCAACTTCAAACTGCGTAAGAACATGCCGATTGGTGCAAGGGTTACGCTTCGCGGAGTGAAGATGTACGAATTCCTGGATCGCCTGATCGCCGTAGCATTGCCTCGTGTTCGTGACTTCAAAGGTATAAATGAAAAAGCGTTTGATGGCCGTGGTAACTACACACTGGGTGTAACAGAACAGATCATCTTCCCTGAGATCGATATCGATAAAGTAAATAAGATCACAGGTCTGGATATCACTTTCGTTACAACAGCAAATACCGATGAAGAAGCATACGAACTGCTGAAAGAGCTGGGTATGCCTTTTAAGAACGCAACAAAAAATAACTCAAACTAAAAAGAATAAACAATTATGGCTAAAACATCAGTAAAGGCCAGGCAGAGAAAAAGAGAGAAAATGGTTGCTCAGTTCGAAGCAAAACGTGCCGAATTGAAAAAAGCAGGCGATTTCAAAGCTCTGGATGAACTGCCAAAAAATTCTTCCAAAGTTCGTTTGAAGAATCGCTGCCAGCTGACTGGTCGTCCTAAAGGTTATGTACGCTACTTTGGTATCTCCAGGGTTGCACTGCGTGACATGGCACTGAACGGAAAGATACCCGGATTGAAAAAAGCAAGCTGGTAAGACATTAATTAATCATTTAAACTTTTCCAATTATCCCGGCAAAACCGGGACGTAGGAGGGCAAAAAATATGGTAACAGATCCTATAGCAGATTTCCTGACAAGAATCCGTAACGCACAAATGGCGGGTCACCGGGTAGTGGATATCCCTGCATCAAACCTGAAGAAGCGTATGACAGAGATCCTGTACAACCAGGGTTATATTCTGAAGTACAAATTTGAAGATGATAACAAACAAGGTGTGATCAAGATCGCTTTGAAGTACGATCCTTCCACCAAACAACCGGCTATCCAGAGCATGGAGAGGGTTAGCCGTCCCGGTCTGCGCCAGTATTCAAAACCTGCAGATTTCCGCCGGGTAAAAAGCGGATTGGGAATTGCTATCCTGTCAACTTCTAAAGGAGTAATGACGGATAAAGAAGCAAAATCGCAGAATGTGGGAGGTGAAGTACTTTGCTACATCTATTAATAAAAATGTTGCTGATACATTAAGCTGAAACTATACTAAGCTGACCGGTCAGTAATGAGTAAATAAAAGATAAATCAACTAATTATGTCTCGTATAGGAAAACAACCCGTAGTCGCTCCCGGTGGTGTGACAATATCTGTCGGAAAAGACAATGTGGTTACTGTAAAAGGACCCAAAGGCGAATTAAAGCAGGCTATCGACCGTGATATCACTGTAGAAGTGAAAGATGGTCATATCACTTTTACCCGCCCTACGGACCAGATACGCCACCGTGCATTACATGGCTTATACCGTGCATTGGTCTCCAACATGGTAAAAGGTGTGACAGATGGTTTTGAAAGAAAGCTGGAATTGATCGGTGTGGGTTTTAAAGCTGCTAACCAGGGTAATGTTCTGGACCTGGCTTTGGGTTATTCTCACAATATCATTTTCGAAGTTCCAAAAGAACTGAAAGTGGCTACTGCACAGGAAAAAGGTCAGAACCCGATCATTACTTTAGAAGGAATTGATAAGCAACTGATCGGCCAGGTGGCTGCTAAATTGCGCAGCCTGCGTAAACCTGAACCTTACAAAGGAAAAGGCGTACGCTATGTTGGCGAAGTGGTACGTAAGAAAGCTGGTAAAGCTGCTGGTAAATAATTAAACTAAAATTTGATCCTGGCAGAATCAGGATTGTAAATACAAAGCGATGAACCCAAAAGTTAAATCACAAAGAAGACAAAATATCCGCTACCGCATCCGCAGGAAGATCAGCGGAGCAACTGGTAAGCCCCGTTTGTCTGTATTCAGAAGTAATGCTGACGTATATGCCCAGTTGATTGATGATACAAAAGGAGAGACACTGGCTGCTGCTTCATCAAGAGATAAAGACATTGCAGCGCAGAAAGTCACAAAAGTGGAAAAAAGCAAATTGGTTGGTGCTGCGATTGCGAGGAAAGCTTCTGAGTTAGGAATTAAAGATGTGGTTTTTGATCGCGGGGGATACCTGTATCATGGTCGTGTGAAATCAGTAGCAGACGGAGCAAGAGAAGGTGGTCTTCAATTTTAAGTAAACAATACTCAAACTTTTAATTACAAGTATAAATGTCAAAGTTTAACGTAAACAGAGTTAAAGCCGGAGACCTGGAACTGAAAGATAAGGTCGTTGCCATTAACCGTGTGGTGAAAACTACAAAAGGTGGCCGTGCCTTCAGTTTCTCTGCCCTTGTGGTGGTGGGAAATGAGAATGGTGTGGTAGGTCATGGTCTTGGTAAAGCCAAAGAAGTTCAGGAAGCCATTACAAAAGGAATTGAAGATGCGAAGAAAAATCTCATCAAAGTTCCGGTCATGAAAGGAACTATTCCTCACGACCAGTGGGCGAAAGAAGGGGCTGCTAAAGTTCTGATCAAACCAGCTGCTCATGGTACTGGCGTGATCGCCGGAGGTTCAATGCGTGCTGTACTGGAAGCAGCCGGCGTAACAGACGTATTGGCTAAATCGCTTGGCTCTGCTAACCCGCACAACGTGGTTAAAGCTACGTTCAAGGCATTAGCTTTATTACGTGAGCCGATTGGCGTGGCTAAGACCCGTACACTTGGTTTAAAGAAAGTATTCAACGGTTAATCCGACTTCAAACGAATTGAATTATGAAAAAGATAAAAATAACATTGGTAAAAAGTCCTATCGACAGACCTGAACGTCAGAAGCTGACGATACAGGCGTTGGGTTTGAATAAGACAAATTCCTCTAAAGAAGTGGAAGCCACCCCGCAAATACTGGGTATGATCCGGAAGGTGACTCACCTGGTGAAAGTGGAAGAAGCATAACAAAATTGTGATCGTTCAGACAACGGTTAGCAATCATTCAATAACAAGCGAGCCCCGAATGCTTTCGGGGCGTTGAGTAAAAAATAAAAGCAATGAAACTGCACGAATTAAGACCTGCAAAAGGCGCAACACACAAAACAAAAAGAATTGGACGTGGTGATGGTTCCGGCCATGGCGGAACATCAACAAAAGGTACAAAAGGTGCACAGGCACGTACCGGTTACAAAAGTAAAATGGCTCATGAAGGCGGACAGATGCCTATTCAGCGCCGTGTTCCCAAACGCGGGTTCAGCAATCCTCACCGTGTTGAATATACAGTACTCAACCTCGGACAAGTAGAGCAACTGGCTGAGAAATATAATATCACTGAATTCTCCCTCGAAAACCTTTATATCAACGGCCTTATCAGCCAGACAGACAGGGTAAAGATATTAGGCAATGGTGAGCTGAAAAATAAATTCACCTTTAAAGTGAATGCGGTCAGTGAGAAAGCTAAAGCAGCGATCGAAGCAGCCGGCGGATCAATTGAAATCGTAAAGTAAATTTCGCTAAATTGCAACGATGCATCTGAAGATGTGTCGTTTGTGTTTACAGGGCTCTTAAATCTATTTAACTCCCGTGAAAAAATTAATTCAGACTTTAAAGAATATCTGGAGCATCGAGGAACTGAAAAGCAAGATACTTTTCACCCTGATGATGATTCTTATTTACCGGATAGGAACGCATATTGTATTACCAGGGATCAATCCTATTATCATGACTGCAAAGCAGGGTCAGGCTAATAATGGTATCCTTGACCTGATCAATACTTTTGCGGGCGGTGCGTTTAACCAGGCTTCTATTTTTGCTTTAGGTATTATGCCCTATATCTCTGCATCGATTTTTATGCAGCTGATGACAGTACTGGTGCCCCGTTTCCAGAAAATGCAGAAGGAAGGGGACAGCGGACGCAAAAAGATCAACCAATATACCCGCTACCTGACTGTTGTGGTTACATTACTCCAGGCTTCAGCCTATGTGCGTTACCTGGAAAATATGGCCCTGAGTAACCCGGGAATGATCATTGCTGATTATCCTTTTCTTTTATCATCCGTAATTGTGCTGACTGCAGGAACTCTCTTTGTAATGTGGATGGGTGAAAAGATTACTGACAAAGGATTGGGAAATGGTACTTCACTTATCATTATGATCGGTATCCTTGGCCGTTTGCCGCAGAATTTCCTCGAGGAATTAACTGCCAAGTCAACCAGGACCGGATCGATCCTGATCTTTATTATTGAGATTGCAATCCTGATCGCTATTATTCTTGGCTGTATATTATTGATCCAGGGGGTGCGGAAAGTACCTGTTAACTACGCCAAACAAATCGTTGGAAACCGCCAATTGGGCGGGGGTGCAAGGCAATTTCTTCCCTTGAAGGTAAATAGCGCCGGTGTAATGCCCATCATCTTTGCACAGGCGATCATGTTCCTGCCCACACTGATCACTCTGGGAGGCGGAAGGGACCTGTCCGGCATTTTCACTGATCAGAAGAATATCTGGCATATGATTATTTACACGGTTGTAGTGGTAGGGTTTACTTTCCTCTACACAGCCCTGATATTTAACCCCAAACAGATTGCTGATAACCTGAAACAGAATAACGGATTTATCCCCGGCGTAAAACCGGGCCAGCCCACAGCTGATTATATCGGACAGATCATGGACAGGATCACTTTGCCGGGTGCGATATTACTGGCTTTTGTGGGTATCCTGCCTGGTATTGCGCAACGCTTAGGTGTAACACAAGGGTTCTCTACTTTCTTTGGAGGTACTTCCCTGCTGATTATGGTAGGTGTTATACTGGACACACTTCAGCAAATAGAAACACAATTGCTGATGCGCCAGTATGATGGCCTGATGAAAAGCGGCCGTATACAGGGAAGACAGACTGCTTCAGCCGTACAGATGTAACAAATTTTTGACTATACGAAACCCGGCAAAGTACTACTTGCCGGGTTTTATTTTTATTGGGATATTTGCATTATGATGATCTACAAAACAGATGAGCAGGTTGAGATGATGCGCAAAAGTGCATTGCTGGTAAGCAGAACAATGACAGAAGTGGCCGGTATTTTAAGGCCCGGCATTACTACATTGTCGTTAGACAAAATGATCGGGGATTTTATCCGGGATCACCAGGCGATACCCTCTTTTTTAAATTATAATGGCTATCCTTTTAATTCCTGTCTTTCCGTAAACGATGTGGTGGTACATGGGTTTCCCACTAAAAATGAATTAAAAGAGGGGGACATCATTTCAGTTGATATTGGCGTTATCTTAAACGGCTGGCATGGTGATCATGCGTACACTTTTGCTATTGGCGACCCCGGCGCAAGTGTGATGCAGCTGATACAGGTAACAAAAGAGTCGTTGTATAAGGGGATCGAAAAAGCAGTAGCAGGAGGCCGGGTGGGCGATATTGCATTTGCCGTACAGGAACATACAGAAAAGAAACATGGATATGGAGTAGTGAGAGAATTGGTTGGCCATGGCCTGGGCAGAAGCATGCATGAAGACCCGCAGGTGCCCAACTATGGAAAAAGAGGCAGCGGTGCGAAACTAAAAGAAGGCTTGGTACTTGCTATAGAGCCTATGATCAATTTGGGTAAACGGGATGTGTATACTGAAGATGATGGCTGGACCGTACGGACAAAAGACGGGAAGCCATCCGTGCATTTTGAACACGATGTATGTGTACGGAAAACAAAAGCAGATATTCTTTCTAACTACAAGCCTATTGAAGAAGCAGAAAAAGCAAATCCGAATCTGTTTACGGCAAACGTGGAGGTATTATAACAGCCGGTATTTTAATTCAACCCTTTCATCAAGCCATATTTCCTGCGGGCTGATATACGTATTATTCAATTTGAAGAATACTCCGGATTTGGCAAAAGCATCTCTTACCAGTTCTGAGCAGATATAACTCTTGTTCTTTTCCCGTTTTCCTGTCTTAAAAAGTATGCGCAACATAATGCGGATGATCTCCCAGTTATCATAAGGCCGGGTCAGTTCATCCAGCCCAAAACTGATAGCTTTATTCAGTTTTGGTTTTTCCAGGTCAAAATTCAATTTTGCAATGGCCACCTGCCCTTTGTAAGGACGTTTTTTCCCTTTATAATTTCTCAGGTAATTGGACAAAGGAATCAGGCGGATTCCGACCGCCGGTTCTGCTTCCAGTACCATCACCCTCCCCAGCTCCTGGTCTTTATAAACAATCGCCACATGGCTCCATACACTTTTAGTCAGTTTCTGAATGATACCGGAAAAAGCATAGCTGCCGGAGCTGAAAAAGATATGACCCGTTTGTAAATAATCCCTGATTTTTTCATAGGGCATTACAGGGAGTTCTTTCAGCTGTTTTTTGGTAAGGGGGTGTGCCATGTATTCCTATTTCTGCAAAACGAACTTACCAAAATTTCAGCGTTCTTTGTAAAAAGTGCATGGTGTCAAAACAGCTTGTAGTAATAGGAGGCGGGGCTGCCGGTTTTTTCTGTGCGGTGAATGCGGCGCGGATGAACCCGGCATTGAAAGTCACTATCGTTGAAAAAACAGGTAAGTTATTGTCTAAAGTAAAAGTGAGTGGTGGCGGACGTTGTAATTTAACACATGCCTGTTTTGAAATTCCTGAATTGAGCAGGCGTTACCCCAGGGGGCAGCATTTTGTAAAGAAAGCGTTTCATCAATTCTTTACAACAGATACGGTGCAATGGTTTGAAGAAAGAGGAGTGAAACTGAAAACGGAGGCAGATGGAAGGGTGTTCCCGTTAACCGATTCTTCTCAAACCATTATTGATTGCTTATTAAAAGAAGCAAGCCGTTATCAGGTGGGTATAACAGTGAAGTCGGAAGTAAAAAGCCTGAAATATGACAATGGCAAGTTTATAATAGAGCTGTCAGACTCCCGTCACCTGGCTTCGGATTTTGTATGCATAGCCTGCGGGGGCTATTCAAAATCTTTAATGTTTGAATGGATAAAAAATCTCGGGCATTCCATCGAAGAACCGGTTCCCTCGTTATTCACCTTTAACCTGCCTGCCGGCCAGGCAGGTATGCCCGGCAATCCAATTACCAAACTGATGGGCGTGAGTGTCGAAAATGTGAGAGTGAAGATTACAGGGACAAAACTGGAGCAGGAAGGGCCGCTGCTGATCACCCATTGGGGGTTGAGTGGTCCGTGTGTTTTAAAATTAAGTGCATGGGGGGCGAGAGAACTAAAAGAAAGGAATTGGAAATTTGGAATTAGTATAAGCTGGTTGCCCCATTACAATGAGCAGCAACTGGCAGAGAAATTTCAATCATTGCGTTTTGATATGGCTGCACAAAAGATCATCAATAAAAACCCGTTTGGATTGCCTCAGCGGCTATGGGAATATTTATTGGCATTTTCTGATGTAAATGCTGAACGAAGATGGGCAGACCTGCCGTCGAAGGAACAGAACCGGCTGACCAGGAATCTATGTAACTGTACATTTGAGATAAAAGGTAAAACCACTTTCAAAGAAGAATTTGTTACAGCAGGGGGAATTAAACTGAACGAGGTTGATCCTAATACCATGATGAGCAAGAAAATGCCCAACTTATTCTTCGCCGGGGAAATTTTAGATGTTGATGGCGTGACCGGGGGCTTTAATTTTCAGCACGCCTGGACCAGTGGTTTTATTGCAGCAAAGAGTATAGCAGCAACTCAGTGATTATCGAGCTGGGGTTTTAGCTGAACATAGGACCAGGCTGTAAATGGCAATAATAACAACAATGACAATGTCCATGGACTTCCTGTAAATATCCACAGCAGTGCAATGATCAGAATAACGTAAACCGGGTAAACGAATAACAGAATCCCGGTCATGATGGAATCGTAATGATCGTTATCCAGGGTTTTCCCCCAGATTAATTTTTTAATGGGCAGGAATAGCGGCACATGCGTTACCCAGCCAATGAGTGCAGGCACAGCCAGCAGGAGTTTTTGTAAGAGGGACGGTTTTATTTCGAGTAACACTGATTGTTTTTCTTTATCATTTTTTGGGATTTCAAGAACCAGTTGTTCCAATTGCTGTTGCAGGAGATTATTGAAGGCCTGGTTTTTTGCCCCATCGCTTTCTTTAAAATTAAAATCATCCTTGCTGATGATCTCCCCGAAGTTGAGTATAATATTTTTCCCAAAGCGTTTAAAAGAACTATAGTTGATACCAACCGGTAACACCCGGAGCGGGATATTATCTTCCCATGCTTTGATGGCGAGTCTTGCTGTTCCTTTTTTTAACGGGCGGAGATGCCATTCGTTAATACATTTACCTTCACTGAAGATGAGAATGACACCGTTTTGTTTGAATATCCGGATACAGGCATCAAATGTTTTGTAGTTCTCTGATAAATTCTCCACTCCCTCGCTGGTTCTGTATACCGGCAGGATATTCAATGATGCCAGGATGCGGCTGATCAGTTTACCTTTGAAGGCATCACCTCTTGCTAATGACCAGACCGGTTGCTCAAACAGCAGGTCCAGAATAACTGCATCGAGGAATGAGTTGGGATGGTTACAGGCGAGCAATAAAGGCCCTTTTGATTTTAAAATTGGCGGCTTGTTAATGACCAGTTTGCGGCAAAAGACCGGCAGGGCAAGACGGGCCATGATTTTCAGGCAGCGGTAGAGCAAGGGGCTAATTTTGGTGAATATAGGAATAAATCCAGATGAGCAGCGGGGAGAACCCTGAAATGTGCGACGCAAGGAACGCTAAATCAAGGCGTTGCAGCCGGGCAATTCCTCAAAAAACTCCTGCCCGGAACGGCCTGTTTCAGCCATATTCATCTTATCTTTGCTGCCCCGAAATTTTAAACCCCTTCGGGACTATTTTATCATGTTTTCAAATTTGATTAACAAACAACTAAACGCTGATGCACCCGAGAATGCAGCTGCTGAAACAGCAGCCGTATCTACAGCGACAACAAATGTACCGGTGCAAACTGCCCACGATGATTTCGACTGGAACGTGGACAAAAGAAATGTGATCTCTTACAGCAATGAAGAGAGAGAAAAGTATGACAAAGTGTATGATAACACTTTTGTTCAATTGAATGATGGCGAACTGATCCAGGGAACTGTGGTTGGTTTGACTAAAACAGATGTTGTATTGAACATCGGTTTCAAAAGCGATGGTTTGATCTCCCTCAATGAGTTTCGTGATTTACAAAACCTGAAGATTGGTGATGAAGTGGAAGTAATGGTGGTTGACAAGGAAGACCGTCAGGGTCACCTGAACCTGAGCCGCCGCCAGGCCCGCATTACCCGTGCATGGGAAAGAATCGTGGAAGTGCATAAGACTGGTGAAGTTATCACTGGTACGGTTACTTCAAAAACAAAAGGTGGCCTGATCGTGGATGTGTTTGGAATGGAAACATTCCTGCCAGGTTCACAGATCGATGTGAAACCTGTAACTGATTATGATCAGTTTGTGGGTAAGACAATGGAGTTTAAAGTAGTTAAGATCAACGAGACTATTAAGAATGCTGTTGTTTCTCACAAAGCACTTATCGAAAGCGATATCGAAGCACAACGTGCAGAGATCATGAGCAAACTGGAGAAAGGACAGGTGCTGGAAGGTACTGTGAAGAACATCACAGACTTTGGTGCTTTCATGGATCTGGGTGGCCTGGATGGTCTGCTGTATATCACTGATATTTCATGGGGTCGTATATCTCACCCAAGTGAAGTATTGAAGATGGATCAGAAGATCAACGTCGTGGTACTTGATTTCGATGATGAGAAAAAACGTATCAGCCTCGGCCTGAAACAACTGACTCCGCACCCATGGGATGTATTGGGTGAGAACATTGTAGAAGGCAATGTGGTGAAAGGTAAAGTGGTGAATATTGAAGATTACGGTGCATTCCTGGAAATTCAACCTGGTGTTGAAGGTCTGGTTCACGTTAGTGAAATCACCTGGGCTAACACACCGATTAATGCCAAAGAATTCTTCAAACTGGGAGATGAGCATGAAGCGAAGATCGTTACCCTGGATAAAGAGAGTCGTAAGATGAGTTTGTCTATCAAACAATTGTCTGCCGACCCCTGGAATGATATCGAAACCAAATTTGCTGAAGGAAGCCGTCATACCGGTTTGGTGAAGAATATTACTAATTACGGTGTGTTTGTGGAACTGGCTGCCGGTATCGGTGGTATGATCCATATCAGCGACCTGAGCTGGCTGAAACGTTTCAATCATCCGGGTGAATACACGAAGGTTGGTGCCAACATCGACGTAGTGATCCTTGGTATTGATAAAGAAAACCGCAAGCTGCAATTAGGACATAAACAACTGGAAGAAGATCCCTGGAATACCCTGCAGGATACATTTGCTATCGGAAGCCTTCATGAAGGTACCGTGAGCCGCAGGGATGATAAAGGAGCTACTGTTCAGCTGCCTTATGGCCTGGAAGGTTTTGCCCCTAACCGTCACTTAGCTAAGGAAGATGGTAAATCTATCGGTGCCGACGAAACTGCACAATTCATGGTGATCGAATTCGACCGCAATGAAAAGCGTATCGTTGTTTCTCATACACGCATATGGGAGCAGGGTAAGATAGAGGAAGCAGAAGCAGTGAAGAAAGAAGCAAGAGCAGAAGCCGACAAGACCAAGAAAGCCGTTAAGAATATCCAGAGCAAAGTGGAAAAAGCCACACTGGGTGACTTAGGCGTTCTGGCTGATCTGAAGAAGAAAATGGAAGGTGGAGAAAGCAATGAAGAAACAAAAGCTGACTAAGCCAATGCTTTTATAACTGAAAAGCCTCCCAATTGGGAGGCTTTTTTATTAATGCATCAAATTCTCTTTGTTCAGGTACAATTCCTTAATTTGCTTATGCATCGTTTGAAAAAAATAGCATGAGCTCATTCGCTGACAGGATAAAAAATTTTAAGCCCGTACGAAAGATCGTCTACTTCATCGTCGGACTGGCATCCTACCCGGGGCTGGTTATCGTCAATAAACTTAAAATATCCGGGACAGAGCATTTAAAGAATTTGCCGAAGGAAAAAGTATTATTCGTCAGCAATCACCAGACTTATTTTGCAGATGTAATCACCTTTTTCCAGATCTTCAGTGCGGTAAAATGGGGAAAGATGAACCGGCTCGGGCTGCCTTATTATTTACTGAACCCATTTACCCGGGTGAATTATGTGGCCGCTGAAACCACGATGAAAGGAAGCTGGATCAGCCGTTTGTTTTTGCTGGCTGGCGGATTGA
This sequence comes from Chitinophagaceae bacterium UBA4411, assembly GCA_002400415.1. Lineage (GTDB taxonomy): Bacteria > Bacteroidota > Bacteroidia > Chitinophagales > Chitinophagaceae > CADEDV01. Next base: position 241,007 of record DGQP01000002.1, on the reverse strand, counting down.
CTGTAAAAAGAACATGGAATGACGGAACTAAGGAAGTAAGAAAAGGGCTGGACCCATCAGATACCCGTAAGATCAACAGGGCCCTGGAACAAAATTGGGTCATTACCTTTCCGCAGGGCACCACCAAACCTTTTGCACCGGGAAGAAAAGGAACTGCACTCATCATCAAGCAGGTAAAGCCCATTGTAATACCTGTTGTGATCAATGGTTTTTGGCGGGCTTTTAATAAAACAGGGTTAAAATTCAAAAAGAAAGGAACCCTTCTCAGCGTCACCTTTAAAGAGCCGCTGGTAATTGACTATGATGCTCCGGCAGAAGTGATATTAGCGCAATTAATGGATGCTATTGAGCAAAGCAAAAAATACATGATGATGGGAAAGCATCACTGGCAAACCAAAGAAGTGGTGTGACGGTCAATCTTTGAAAAACAATGCCTTTAGTTCAACAGCATCATCCGGTTTCATTTTCCCGCCCAGTATCAGACGTAATTGCCTTCTTCTTAAGGCCCCTTCAAATAATTTTTTCTCTTCTTCTGTTTCAGTAATCAGTTGCGGAACATGGCGAGGTTTGCGGTCTGGATCCAGCGCTACAAAGGTATAATAAGCCTCGTTGCTCTTATATTTATATTGTTGTGTAAAGTCTTCGCCCCATACTTTCATATGGACTTCCATGGAAGTATTAAATGAACGGGTCACTTTGGCTTCTATATGAACCGCATTACCCAGTTTGATCGGGTTTTCAAAAGAGATATTATCAACTGATGCCGTGACTACAGGTGCATTACAATGTTTCTGGGCAGCCAGAGCTGCTGCAATATCCATCCAGTACATCAGCCGGCCCCCCATCAGGTTACCAAATACATTCGTGTCGTTGGGTAACACGATCTCTGTCATTATGATAAGACTTTCAACAGCTTTTTTACCTTCCATAAAACGATTTGTGCAAAGATAGGAGCCTGCTGCCAACAGTGCCGGTAAATGCAGTTTGATGGGGAACAACTGTGTATTTTCGAAGCAACCGGGGAACTGCCCTTCACTGCCTTTTTTCCGGGAGCTGCTGATCCTTCCCTTTGGAGAGCATAACCTGCGGAGCCGGGTGAAATGCCATTGGAGCTGTCAGATTGCCCGGTAATTTGATCAGGGTAATAAACAGGCGCACAATAGCATAATCTTTTGCCAGGGCACTCATTTCATCATCAGGAGCTTTCTACTACCTTTGCCCGGTTAAAAATGCTGCCATGCAAAATCAGTCTCCTATATCATTTGACAACACCGCACTTGCCTTTGATTATAAAACCGATCAGCAGCTCAAAAAAGCCCGGTTTCTTTTTTCATTGATGGGCAGACCCTGGTTGGTAAAAATGGCCACTAAACTCACTCCCTGGGCTATCAATGCCGGTTTGCCCGTAAAAGGGCTGATCCGGAATACCATCTTTACCCAATTTGTTGGCGGAGAAACGCTGGAACAAACGGCTACCGTGGCAAAAATGCTGGGTAAGTACCATGTGCAGGTGATACTGGATTATGGTGTGGAAGGAAAAGAAGGTGAAGAAAATTTTGACCATGCCTGTGATGAGTTTATCCGGGTGATCAATTATGCATCCACGCAACCAAATATTCCTTTTATGAGCGTGAAAGTGACCGGTTTTGCCCGTTTTGCATTGCTGGAAAAACTGGATACCCTGATGCATGAGGGGCAGGGTACGCTGATGAAAAGATTCTTGGGTGCTATTGACCTTTTGCCGGCATCTGAAAAAGAAGAATGGCATCGTGTAAGGCACCGGCTGATGCGGGTTTGCGAAGCGGCTAAAGATAAAAATGTGGGGGTACTTATTGATGCAGAAGAAACGTGGATACAGGACCCGGTTGATGCGGTGACCATCCTGATGATGGATACATTCAATAAACAGAAATGCGTGGTGTATAATACACTGCAGCATTACCGTCACGACAGGTTGCAGTTCCTGAAAGATAGTTATGAAGCTGCGGTAGAAAGGAACTTTATTCTTGGCGCCAAGCTGGTGAGGGGAGCTTATATGGAAAATGAAAGAAAAAGAGCCGTAGAGAAAGGATACCCTTCACCCATACAGCCGGATAAAGAAAGTACAGATAAAGATTACAATGCCGGCGTGGCTTTTTGTATTGACCATATTGACCAGGTTGCCCTGATCGTTGCTTCGCATAATGAACATAGTAATTTATATGCAACACAATTACTGCTGCAAAAAGGTTTGCCCCTGGATCATCCGCATGTGCACTGGAGCCAGTTATTTGGGATGAGTGATAATATTACTTTTAACCTGGCACATGCCGGCTGCGGTGTCAGTAAATACCTTCCTTTCGGACCAATTAAAGATGTGATACCTTACCTCATGCGCCGCGCAGAGGAAAACACGTCCGTCAAGGGACAGACAGGGAGGGAGCTTGCACTGATCAGTAAAGAGCTGGGCAGGAGAACAGGTAAATAACTTATCAGATATCCATCAGCTCTTTCAGTTTTACCAGGTAGTTTAATTCAAAATGATTGATTCTGCGGGTGCTTTCGGCAATATGGCGGGCACTGTTGAATATCCTTCTGCGGGTGATAATATCGATCTGGTCTTTATAATCGTTAAAGAACTGCACAAAAAGATTGAATGCTTCATCTGCACTGGTGAATTGTTCTTCCAGTGTATCAAATTCAAACTGTATCAGGAAGGCCCGTTCAGAACCAAACCTGTCAGTGCTTTCATCATAATGTTTCCAGGCAAATTCTATCTCATCGTTCAGGGTCTTTTTTTCCTCGGGACGGATATGTTTATCAGCAGCGGCAATTGCATAAAACAAGTTTCCCAACTGGATGTATAATTTCTTGTTATTGGTCATAATTAAATGTACCTGTCTGATAGAATATTTCCGCTGATTCTGGTCAGCCTTCCTGCTGCATTTTATCAATCCACAGTTTCCCCACAACGGCCGGCCACCGGTAATACCTGCCGGCTTTATTCCTAACTTGCAGCCATGCAACAATACCTTGACCTGCTCCGGCATATACAGGAAAACGGTGTTCATAAAAGCGACCGTACCGGCACGGGTACACAGAGCTGCTTTGGCTACCAGATGCGGTTTGACCTGGCTAAAGGATTTCCGCTGGTGACTACTAAAAAAGTACACCTGAAAAGCATTATTTATGAATTGCTCTGGTTCCTGAAAGGTGAGACCAATATTGCTTACCTGAAAGAGAACGGTGTTCGCATCTGGGATGAATGGGCAGACGAGAACGGTGAACTTGGGCCGGTTTATGGCAAACAATGGAGAAGCTGGGAAGGCAAGGACGGGAAAGTGGTGGACCAGATCGGCGAACTGGTGCAACAGATTAAAAAGAATCCGGATAGCCGCCGCCTGATCGTAAGTGCCTGGAATGTGGCAGATCTGCCGGAGATGGCATTGATGCCTTGTCATAATATGTTCCAGTTTTATGTGGCGGAGGGAAAACTAAGCTGCCAGTTATACCAGCGAAGTGCAGATGTCTTTCTTGGTGTTCCTTTTAATATAGCCTCGTATGCTTTATTGACCATGATGATTGCACAGGTATGTGACCTGCAACCCGGAGAATTCATTCATACATTTGGTGATGTGCATATATACAGCAATCATATGGAACAGGTGAACCTGCAGCTGAGCCGTAAACCTTTTGAGGCTCCAACTATGAAACTTAATCCGGCGGTGAAAAACATCTTTGATTTTAAATTTGAAGATTTTACGCTGGAGAATTACCAGTCCCACCCGGCTATTAAAGCGCCGGTGGCTGTATAAATCAGGAACCTGAAGTAAGAAGCAGGAGGCCGAAAATTATCCGATAGTGGCTTACTTCATAAATAGTAATTATGATCATATCACTTGTAGTTGCAGCTGCTTCGAATAATGCTATTGGTAAAGAGGGTAAAATGCCCTGGCATTTACCGAATGATATGAAGCATTTCAAAAATGTGACCTGGGGTATGCCGGTTGTGATGGGAAGAAAAACATTTGATTCGTTAGGCAAACCCCTGGCCGGGCGGAAAAATATCGTGATCACCCGCCAGGCTGGCTGGGCTGCGGAAGGAACGGTTACTGTAACCAATATTGATGATGCCATTCCTCTTGCGCAGGAAACAGATGCGAAGGAGATCATGATAATAGGCGGAGGTGAGATTTACAAAATTTTATTTGATAAAGCCACCCGGATCTATCTTACAAGAGTGGAGGCTGAACCTGATGCAGATACTTATTTTCCTTCCATCGACCCCGGGAAATGGAAACTGGTAAGCCAGAAGAATTATGAAGCTGATGAAAAAAATCCTTTCAACCATTCTTTTCAGACCTGGGAAAGAAAATAGTTTTTCATATTTGAAAATGCACTGCTGATTCCCGTAGTTTGCTGATCATGTATTCAAAACTCCGTCTGATACAGAAATATATTTCCTGGTATCTTACTGCATCCAACAGTAAGGGGCATGGTATTCATTCACCCTTTATTTTTAGCTTCATTACAAAAGTGCTGAATGATAACACAGCATATGCCAGCTACAGCCAGGTTGAATTATTAAGAAAGCAATTACTTGATGATCGTACTGTTTTGACCATCGAGGATTTTGGCGCCGGTTCAGCAATGGATAAATCAAATCGCAGGACCGTTTCCTCCATAGCTAAAAATGCAGCGAAACCAAAGAAATTTGGCCAATTGCTTTTCAGGATGGTAAAATATTATCAGCCACGGGTAGTGCTTGAACTGGGCACATCATTAGGAATTACTACTTCTTACCTTGCCGCTGCCAATCCGGGTGCAATAATAACAACGCTGGAAGGGGCAAAGGAAGTGGCTGCTGTAGCCAGGAAGAATTTTACAGCATTGAGTTTACAGTCTATTTCCATTGTTGAAGGAGATTTTGATGTTGTGTTATCACCTGTTCTCAGTGACATGCAATCAGTTGATTTTTGTTTTGTTGACGGTAATCACCGGCGGAAGCCCACAGAACGATATTTTCAGCAGTTGTTGCCCCTTACAAACAATGACAGCATTATAATATTCGATGATATTCACTGGAGCCGGGAAATGGAAGAGGCATGGGCCACGATCCGGAACCACCCGGCAGTTCGTTGCTCGGTTGACCTTTTTTTTATTGGTATCGTATTTTTCAGGCAGGAATTTCATGAAAAACAGCACTTCAACATCCGTTTCTGAGAGTTGATGAATAACAGGCTAAAGGGTGAATAAAATCAAGATTTAAGGTTGTGGGGCTCTCCAAAAAATCAATATCTTCACAGCCACCAGAAGTTCAATTTTCTATCCATAACCCAGATATATTATGACGATCGGCGTTTTAAAAGAACAAGCCCACGAAACAAGAGTATCGTTACTGGCTGAAATTGCAGCCACCCTCACCAAAAAAGGAATTACAGTTATAGTAGAAGACGGAGCCGGTACAAAAGCTTTTTGCAGCAATGCTGAGTATGAAAAAGCAGGTGCACAAATAAAAAGCCGGGAGGAAGTGGCGGCAGCCGATATCGTTTTGGGCATTCACCAGCCCGATCCGGCCATTGTTCAACGTTCTTCGTCTGTCTTAATTGGTGTTTACCAACCTTTGTTCAATGCAGATACCATGAAGCAATGGGCTGCTGCAGGTGTAACCACTTTTTCGTTGGATATGTTGCCACGTACCACAAGGGCGCAGGCAATGGATGTATTAAGTTCCCAGGCCAATATTGCGGGCTATAAAGCTGTATTAACAGCCGCCGCCGCCTACAGCAGGTATTTTCCTATGTTTATGACGGCAGCGGGAAGCATTGCACCGGCAAAAGTATTGATACTGGGTGCAGGCGTGGCCGGTTTACAAGCTATTGCCACCGCAAAAAGATTAGGAGCTGTAGTAGAAGTATTTGATACAAGACCTGCAGTGAAAGAAGAAGTAATGAGCCTTGGTGCCAAATTCGTGGAAGTGGAAGGCGCGGCTGATGCCAGCAAAGCCGGTGGTTATGCGGTGGAGCAATCAGAAGAATTTGTACAACGTCAGAAAGCGAAGATCGCAGAAAGTATAGCAAAAGCAGATATTGTAATTACAACGGCACAGATACCCGGTAAAAAAGCACCCATCCTGATTACGGAAGAAATGCTGAAAGCCATGCGCAACGGATCGGTGATCATTGATATTGCTGCCGCGACAGGAGGTAATACCCCTTTCACCAAAAACAATGAGACGGTTCAGTTCAATGGGGTTACGATCATTGGGAATTCATCATTGCAGTCCACTATGCCTTCTGATGCCAGTAAGATGTACGGTAAGAATGTGCTGAACTTCCTGCAGCTCATTATAAATAAAGAGGGGCAAATGAATCTGAACTGGGAAGATGAGCTGGTAAAGGGATGTTGTATTACACATAATAATGAAATAGTTCATGAACGATTAAAATAAAAGCCCCTGTCCCCTGAAGGGAAACTTGGGCAGTAGTATTTTTATTATTATAGAAAAGTTCTTTAAAAGGTGTTGATAATGTTACCGGCTTCAGATCCCTGATGAGCTTTGGTTGCGTCGCACACTTCACCTTCAGTTCTTTATTCAACCATTTTCTTAACAATAGTCCGCTTGCAACTTTCAAGGCTGTGAGCGGCAACCTCCCTTTTAGGAGAGGATTGGAGGGGTATACTATGGATTCAGTATTAAGTTGGATTACAGCTAACCAGCAGATCATCTACATTGTCATCCTGATGATTTTTGTCGGTATTGAAGTGATCGGTCGTGTACCGAGTGTTTTACACACCCCCCTGATGAGCGGGGCGAATGCCATACATGGGGTCGTAATCATCGGAGCTATCATTGTAATGGGAAAAGCGGAGAGTGACGATTACCTGGCGCTCGTGCTTGGTTTCCTGGCCGTGATACTTGGAACACTTAACGTGGTGGGCGGATTTGTGGTGACAGACAGGATGCTTGAAATGTTTAAGAAGAAGAAAAAGTAACAGAATAAAATTATTATGGAACTCAATATACTTACCGTTTGTTACCTCGTGGCCTCCGTTACATTTATCCTGGGTCTTAAGATGCTCTCGAACCCGGCAACAGCAAGAAAGGGAAATCTTATTGCCGCAGCAGGGATGACCATTGCTATTTTAGGAACCATATTTCTCTACACGGATACAGAAGGTCATAAACTGCAGAATTACGCATGGATCTTTGGTGGTATAATCATCGGCTCTGTTGTCGGTACCCTCGCCGCCAAAAAAGTGAAAATGACGGCTATGCCGGAAATGGTAAGCTTGTTCAATGGAATGGGTGGCGCCTGTGCCGCCCTGATTTCAGCCGCAGAATTTTATCATATTTATAAATTACATGAAGGAGCCGGTGACACTGCCTTTTCGGCTATTGTTCCTGTGGGTTATTATATCACTATTGTTGCAGGTGCTATTATCGGTACAGTTTCCTATACCGGAAGTGTTATTGCCTGGGGTAAATTGAACGGCAGGGTAAAGGACTTTTCATTTAAAGGACAGCATATCGTTAATATGATCGTACTGGCACTGGTGCTGGTATCGGCTGTTATTGCCTACAGGTCCCAGGTGGGAAATATGTTCATACCCTTCATGCTGATCGGTTTGTTTGCTTTTGTATATGGTGTATTGTTTGTACTGCCTATTGGCGGTGCTGATATGCCTGTTGTTATTTCGTTGCTGAATTCTTTTACGGGTGTTGCCGCTGCCTGCGGCGGTTTCTTATACGATAATAAGGCCATGCTCACCGGCGGTATCCTTGTAGGTGCAGCAGGTACTTTGCTGACCATGCTGATGTGTAAAGCGATGAACCGTTCATTAACAAATGTACTGATCGGTTCCTTTGGCGGAGGCGCAAAAGCCGGCCCTGCCGGCGCCAAACAACAGGGCTCTTATAAAGAAATTTCGCTGAGTGATACAGCCGTGGTCATGAGTTATGCGAATAAGGTATTTATCGTTCCGGGTTACGGGCTCGCTGTGGCACAGGCACAACACGCCTGCCATGAACTGGAAAAACTGCTGGAAGAAAAAGGGGTGACGGTGAAATATGCTATACACCCTGTGGCAGGGCGTATGCCCGGTCACATGAACGTTCTGCTGGCAGAAGCAGATGTGCCTTACGACAAACTGCTGGAGATGGAACAGGCAAATGAAGAGTTTTCAACCACGGATGTGGTGCTGATCCTGGGTGCAAATGATGTGGTGAATCCTGCTGCCAAAACGGATCCTTCTTCTCCCATATATGGTATGCCGATCCTTGATGTGGAACTGGCCAAAAATGTAATTGTCAACAAAAGAAGTATGAAACCCGGTTATGCCGGTATTGAAAACGATCTCTTCTTCCGTCCTAAAACATCCATGTTGTTTGGAGATGCGAAGAAGGTATTGCAGGACCTGATCGGGGAAATAAAGAATTTATAGTTTATAGTTTGGGGTTTGTAGTTTTGCCCCGTGCAACTTCCTTCCTCGTTATTGAATTCATTAGCTGATACCAACGGCTTCGATAAAGAAGCTTTTGAACAGGTGCATGCATCAGGCGGGCAGGTTACTTCTATCCGGATCAATCCGCGGAAAAGAGCAGAAATCAAAAACCTGAATTCTAAAATTCCATGGACTTCTGATGGCCACTATCTGGAACAACGGCCCTCTTTTACCTTCGACCCCCTTTTTCATGCAGGCTGTTATTATGTGCAGGAAGCCTCTTCTATGTTTGTGGAACAGGCTTTCCGGCAAACAGCTGACCTGGCAACGCCTTTAAAAGTACTTGACCTTTGCGCTTCTCCGGGTGGGAAGTCAACACATATACAATCGCTTCTTTCCCCGGGAAGCCTGCTTGTCAGTAATGAAGTGATACGTTCAAGAGCAAATGTGCTGAAAGATAATATCATCAAATGGGGTTGTGAAAATGTAGTGGTCACCAATAACGATCCTAAGGATTTTACCAGGCTGGAAAATTATTTTGATGTGATCGTGGTGGATGCACCCTGCAGCGGCAGCGGTTTATTCCGCCGTGACTCGGAGGCCATTGAAGAGTGGAGTGAAAATAATGTACAGCTATGTTCCCAACGGCAACAGCGGATACTGGCTGATATATGGCCTGCTTTAAAAAAGAATGGAATACTGATCTATTCCACCTGTTCTTATTCAAAAGAAGAAGACGAGGATATGGTGAACTGGTTAGTTCATGAAAAATCAGCCTTGCAATGCCTGTTAACATTCAATTCATCCTGGGGTATTATTGAATCGGGCGGAGGGTACCGTTTCTGGCCTGATAAAGTAAAAGGAGAAGGCTTTTTCCTGGCCTGTTTTCAAAAGACAGATGGAGAAGAACCGGTTCCCCTGAAATTAAAAAGCAAACCAGATGTTGCTGTAAAAAAGGATATTGAAATGCTGGCCCGCTGGATAAAGATGGATGGCCTGCAATTCGTAAAGCATCTCAGCACTGTGTATGCATGGCCGCAACACCTGGCAGCAGATTTTTCGTTCCTGTTAGAAAACCTGCGGGTAATCTATTCGGGTGTATTGGCCGGTGAATTGATGCGGGATAAATTGGTACCGGATCATTCTCTTGCTATGAGCTTGCTGACAGCTGACCAGGTACCTCGTACGGCATTAAACTATGAGCAGGCTATTCAATACCTGCAGCGAAAAGATATACAACTGCAGGAGGCTGCAAGGGGATGGCAGCTCATGACTTATAATGGCCATCCGCTGGGCTGGGCCAACGTTTTATCTAACCGGGTTAACAATTATTACCCTAAGGAACTGAGGATATTAAAAGACAATTAAATGGGTGGCCTGTGGGCAAAATTCTGCATCTTTGTGGCCCAAATCTTGTCAGTATGAAGAAGTTTTTTTTCCCTTTTCTGGCCTTGTTGCTGACGGCGCATTTTGCCATGGCCCAGAAGCCTGACCTGATGGTTAAAAGCAGTGAAAAAGGCCTGTACCTTGAGCACAAAGTAGCGGCAAAGGAGAGTTTTTTTGCAATAGGGCGCCTGTATAATGTTCATCCTAAAGCTTTGGCTTCTTATAATAAACTGGATATGAACAAAGGGCTGGCGATAGGTCAGTCAATACGCATACCTTTAACGGATACTAATTTCACACAAAAGGGAAACACCGGCACACCGGTCTATTACAGAACCGGGGAGAACGAAGGGCTGATGAAGGTGAGTAATACGCACAACAATGTGCTGTTGCAAAACCTGCGTGACTGGAATAGACTTACGGCCGATAATATTCCCAAAGGATCAAAACTGGTAATTGGTTTTTTATTGTCAAAAGAGATGCCGGCTGTAACACTAAAAGGTAAGACTGCACCGGTTACAGAGCCGGAAAAAGAAAAGCCTGTAGTCGTTACAGCACCAGTAGAAAAAATCGTGAAGCAGGAACCTGTGGCTGAGATAAAAAAGGAAGAACCCCGGCCTGAGCCTAAAAAAGAAGAACCTGTTATTGCCAAACCGGAAGAGAAGATCATTCCTGCATCTTCAGAAAACGGGTATTTCAAATATCATTTTGAACAACAGCTGAAAACAACGCCGGTATCAAAAGAGGCTACTGTTACCTCCGGTATCTTCAAAACAACCAGTGGCTGGCTGGATGCAAAATATTACTTACTGATAGATGCGGTGCAACCGGGAACAATCGTTAAAATCACGAACCCGGCTAATAACAAAGTTATCTATGCAAAAGTGCTGGGTGTTATGGCCGGTATTCGCCAGAATGAAGGCTTTGATATCCGGATCAGTAGCGCTGCTGCATCTGCTTTGCAGGTAACTGAGCAGGACAAATTCATTGTAAAGGTCAGCTATTAGTAAAACGGTATCCTCTCAGGAATTCTTCCACCGCAATTTTCTTTTTGCCTTCTAATTGCAATTCTTTTACAAGTACAAAACCATTGCTGCAGGCAAATTTTAAATATGTTTTACCATCTGTTTTATATTCGCTTGCTGCCATACCCGTATTGGTTAATTCCTTTTCACTTCTGTAGATCTTCAGGGTCTTTCCGTTCAGGCTGGTAAACGCACCCGGGAAAGGGGAGAGCCCCCGGATGAGATTATGCACTTCCCCTGCTGTTTTTGTAAAATCGATTTTACAGGTCTCTGTAAGTATCTTAGGAGCATGGTACAGCAGGGTGTTCTGAGGACTGTGGCCTTCCGCCTGTGGTCTTTCCTGCAAAGTTCCTTCAGCAAGCCCCTTAACTGTTTTCACTAATAAAGCAGCTCCAATTTCCTTCATCCTGTCATGCACTTCACCGGCTGTGTCATTTTCCCCGATTGGAAAATGTTCCTGTAATAAAACATCACCGGTGTCTATTTCATGTTTTAGTTTGAAAGTGGTTACACCAGTTTCTTTTTCACCATTAATCACCGCCCAGTTTATAGGTGCAGCACCACGATATTGTGGCAATAAGCTTCCATGTAAATTTACACTGCCCATGGGTGGCATATTCCAAACTATTTCTGGTAACATGCGGAAGGCTACAACGACCTGGAGATCGGCTTGCAGCGCTTTTAATTCTTCAATAAATTCAGGATTCTTCAGCTTCCCGGGTTGAAGGACAGTTAAATTATGTTCAACGGCATATTTCTTTACTGCACTTTGCTGCAGTTGCATGCCTCTTCCGGCAGGTTTATCAGGAGCTGTGATCACTCCCACAATAGTACACCCGGCTTTTACCAGGGCATCTAATGATGCAACAGCAAATTCAGGGGTACCCATAAAAACAATTCGCAGCGATTGAAAGTCTTTCATCGCTGCGAAGATATTGTAAAGAAATATAAAAGACCCGGCTGGCAATACTTAAGAACATTTATCTTTTATCCAGGTCAGTGTTACCCTGCAACCTCCTTTTAACGCAGGCAGCACCGGCCAGCCATAGTTGAGCCGTGTTTGGATGCCAAGCATTTTAGCCTTATTAAAAAGGATGGATTTGCTGGTAAAGAGCAAGGGAGTATTAATGATTGCATTGTTTGAGGATCCGTTTTGTATTTCAAGCCTTCTGTAACTGATCTCATTTAGCGGGATATCTATAGCTTTCCACCAGGTAATTGTTGGGGCCGCCAATAAAACAAATTCAATCGTTCCTGTATCCACCACATTATATTCTACTTTGAAATCTATTTCGTCACAGTCATCACCTGTTCTTAAGATACCGGTGGTATTGGCAGGCGAAGGCGGGAAAGGATACACCTGTCTCGCATACTGAGAATCCATTTGGGAGAGCATGCTATTCAATCTTGCATCAATACCGGAATAGGTGAGGGCAGCAGGTATCCTGTAATGCATAATGGAAGCGGGGTCATATGTTGTAAAATTGGTGTGACTACGGTTGTATTTTGCAATAACCTGCTGATCGGTCTCTGCCCTTGACCATGAAATGGGCGGTTTAGCAAAATAGGCATACACGTTTGGATAATTCCAGTCCAGTATACCCGAAGCTGGCGACTGGTGTTCATGTATAAAACCAAGGACATGCCCAAACTCATGAAGAACAAGACGCCTGATCTCAACCTCTTCAGCATTATCAGTCAGGTTTTCAAAATTCATGGTCTGTAAACTTAACGGATTACTCAAAACATCACGGCCCAGCCATGACCAGTTGCCAGCTGTTGTATCAAAACCTACTTTAATGTGCGCCAGCCGGATGTCTTCCACAAACTGGAAGTGTATATTGGCAACTTTCTCCCATATTTTGGTGTACAATTTTACCCTGCTTTGCTGAAAAAGAGAGCCTTTTTTAGCTGGTATAAAGCCAACGGTGATGACATCGCCCGGCGACCACATTTTGTCAGTGAAAGCGGCCAATGGTTGTTGGGCTACCCCGGTGGAACTTACGGAACCATCGGCATTAATGTTCCATCTTGTTATAGTTGAACGGGTTCTTGGAGGTAATTGCGATTCCGTATAGCTCGGGTCATAACAAAATCCTTTTATATCGCCAGGCTTTGGTGTTTGTGCGAGTGCTGAATCAGAAACGAAAATATTTTTCAGTGCATTGATTTTCTTAAGGCGAAGGCTATCGTTTGTAATTCCTTTTACATAAAGGGTATCTTTTTTGGGATACATGATCCATCTGCCATATTGTTTATAAGTGTTATTTGTTCCTGCATCCTCCACCCGTTGCCACGATCCGCTTAGTATGTTAAGAGCTTTATTTAACGTACCGCTGCAAGCATACCGGGTAACGTCATTTGCGTATTTATACACAATTTTAATATTATCTTCTTTTGCAGAAAAAGTACCCGTTGCCAATATTTTATCATTCTGGTTAACGACATTTATTTTGCCGCCAGGTAAAAATTCAAAGGAAAAATAATACGGACCTTCTTTTTCAGTATTGCCATAAGTTCCCACCCATCTTCCTTCCGGCATATGGTTATTCTGCTGAGCAAACAGGTGATTGGAACTAACAATGAGAAACAGGTATGTTATAATTTTTTTCATAACGTTTTTTTAAGCAGAGCACCAATGGCATTACTCTTCTTGTACTTAATAGTTTGTCTTAATATTAGTAAGGTAAAACACATCATTCTTGTTGTCGCTGTTATTTCCCTTGTAGCGGCTGAAGGTATAGAGGTTGTATTGCACCAGGGGAATGAAAATATTTTCAACTTCAGCTTCTTTTTTGTCATTAATAAATACAATCAGTGAATTGCCCTTTCGCAGCAGTTTTACCTGTTGGTTGTTCCTGGTAAGGTAAAAATCCGGTAATGTAATTTTTTTACTGGCTACAATACTTTCGTTCCTGGTATAGGAATAGATGGTCAGGGTACCGCCATTATTTGCATAGGGATCAAACCACAGCATTACCCGGTTGAAGCCACCGGTATAACTGTCGTAAAGGCTCATGGTATTGGCAGTGCCTTCCGCTTTGTACATTTCGGCCGTATTGTCGTAAGCAAGGCTGTTAAAGCTCACGGTAAAACTGCCGCTGTTATAGGCGATATCCTTATTCCACCGCAGATCGAACGAGAGGCTAAAATTATCTTTGATTTCTTTGTTGTACTGTTTGGGGTACCAATAGCCATCTTTAGTTAGTGCCAGCCAGTTGTTATTTTCAAACTGTTGAACTGCTATATTATTCATGCCCTGCCATCCGGAGGGAAACAGGCCTAAAGGATTTTTGTCAAAACTGTACAGGTAGTTTGAAACAGTGCTTTGATTTGCTTTTGTTGCTGTTTTTGCCTCCTTTAATGAAGCATCAATACTATTCACACTATTGGGTTTTGCAGCCATGCCACCTGTCATTTTCATCAGCACATCCATGTTGAATGCACTAAAAAATAGGTCCATGAAATTCTTTTTAGGCATGTTGTCGTCCTGTCTTCTAAATGAAAAGTAGATACACTGTGGCTGATCTTTGGGTTTACCCAGGTCAAAAAAACTGATATCCTCTATCCAAACCGGAAAGGTGCCGTCTGTATTGTTGCTGTTAATCAATTGCTCTATTATCTTTTTTTCTAAACGGGTTTGGGTTACCCGGGCAATGTCATTTATGTTTTTATGCTGTAGTAAATTATTGTACCAGTTGACCAGGGAGGTTTTATCAGCTTCCAGTCTTATTATTTCTTTTTTCCTGTCTTCAATTAAATTTAACAGGTACTTTTTTGTATCCTCATATTTTGTGGTGTTCAGTTCTTTTTCATTTTTCGCCAGTCCTTCCTTTGTATAATTCAGCTTGCCGTTCATTTCTTTTTCTGTAAAAACTTTATAGGAGAGTACCAGTTCTTTCCAGCTTATCTTTCTTAGCGGCAGCCTTTCTTTGGCAGAAAAATAATAGCCTCTTTTTTGATCAGGCCTGCCAAAGGTACTGGCATATAAAATCCTGTTTCCGGTGGCATCTTTTTCGGTGTAAAAATCCCCCACATACAGTCCGCCTTCATTCTGGTAATAGCCAAAGTGCAGCCCATCCTGGAAGGAAGCACCTCCCTGGAAAATGCTGTTCACAACAAAATACACCCAACAGCCGGTCTCTCCTTCGGGTTGTAGAATATTGTATCCTTTCAAACACTCGTATTTCTTCAGCATCAAATAGCATTCATAATATTTGGGTGCTGCGGGAGTGTTTGGAACAGCCGGCGTATCTCCGAATGCAATACTATTGGTTGCATGCAACCCGTCTAATGCCACCGGCATAATACGCTGCATTTCCTTTCGTATGGGCTCACATAGTTGCCACTGACTTCCATATCCTTTTTTTTGCCATACCCACTTTCCTGCTACTTTAGTAATATCGGTGGTGTTACAGTCAGTTTGGGATTTAACAGAAGAAACAACGGAGATTACTGAAAAGAAGAGCAGTGTAATTTTATTTTTCATTTTACGATACTTAGTTTGTTTTAAATAAAGTATAGTTTATAGCTGGATTGTCTTTGTCCGACATATACAGCAGGTAGCCATTTTTTACAGCGATAAGTTGTGCGTTATAGGTGGTCGTTTTGCCCCCATATCTATTGGTGGCTGTAATGGTCCAGTCGGTTACTGAAAAATTTCCTTTAAAATCCTGGCCGCCAAATTGTGTGCCACCATTGTTCATGCTGGCAGTGCGGTAGGTGCTGCTGTACGTGCCGTTGCTGTTAAATGTGAATTCATCTGTCGAGGATACAGCAGCCATGCCTGCGTAAGTCCCACTATAAACATTATAATACTCCACGCCGCCGCCACCGCCTCCTTTCCAGGTACCGATAATATCAGCAGCAGTTACAGCAAACCGGTTGGCATTCAGCATTGGGTCTATATCATTGGGATGGGAAAACTGCTGCTGGTAGCTATTTTGATTGGGGGCAATCACCACAATGGGCCTTGCTCCACCACTATACACAATTTTGATAGCTACATAACAAGCTTTACCGGTTTGCTTCTCCACCGCATTGGCCTGCAGGTGATAAATAACAGGATATTGCACACCACTCCACTTTTGTACATTACTTACTGTAAAATAGGGCTCCACATATTTACTCCAGTAATATTCCGGTGCATCAAGGGTATTGGGCCGGGCATCGTCTAATGCCTTGTCTGTGTAATGCAGGCGTAGTTCTATGCCGTCTTTGGTAACTTTTACATAATTATCTGTAACTACAGATACGCCACCATCATCAAAATTGGTGATAGACCTGGTGATGTGGTTTGTTCTGTTAGCAACAGATGTGATAGGTGGCGAAACATGAGGAGAGCTATTATTCTTATTTCTTCCATATTTTTCTGTATCCGGTTCTATACTCGAAATAAAATTCTGTACAGCCTGCAGGTATTTCTGATCACTGAAAACAGCCGCGGCATAAAAGGTAATATTGTCTTTGGTAAATGTAGTGAGAGTAAGTACAAACTTTTTTTTGTTAAAAGCTCCTTTTGCCGCACCAAAAATCACCTGCCAGCTATTAGCAGTATCTTTTTCCTTTGTCTCCGGGCTATTGATGCCCTGGGAGGCATTGCGGGCAAAAAAGTCCCAGTTTGTTTCAAAGTCTTTTTCTGCATCGCTTTGGCTTGCAACAGCAGGATATATGAACAGCTGGCAGTAATTTTTGCCTTCCGATTTTTCGTAAAAGAGTTTGCTGCTGTTGTCTTTTAGAAGAAAGCCTTTAGGGACATCATAAGAAAAAATATCAAAGTTTCTTTTTATTTGCGCTGCCGGTGAGATGGTCATTATTGTAGCTAATGCTATTAAGCTGAAGGTTTTCATCAGTAATTTTTTTTCAGTTGTATAGTTTCTGTTTTCTCGTCTGTTATGATCCTTACAGTATAAATTCCTGCCGCTAATCCTGAAATATTCAGTTGTTGCATCGTTGTGCCGTTTGGCAATTTTTGTTGAAGTATCAGTTGCCCCGACTGGGTATATATTTGCAACACTCCTTCTTTACTGGATTTGGCTAAGCGAACCGTTACAATATGTTGTGCGGGATTAGGATAAATTTCTGCTGAGCAACCCGGGTCTTGCACCTGTATCACGACCACAGCTGAGTAACTGAACTTTCCATTCAAATCAATTTGTTTGATGCGGTAAAAATTTTTTCCAGCAACAGGTGAGCGGTGAAAAAATTCATAGCGTTGTATCAGATTACTGTTTCCAGCTGCTGTAACAGTGCCAATTTTAGAATAACTGCCGTTATTATTTCTGTGCTCTAATTCAAACTGTTTGGTATTTGTTTCAGCAGCGGTACCCCATTTTATTACTGCTGTATTATTTTCCCATTTTCCATTAATATACAACCAGGTAACAGGAAGTATACCGTTACATAATATCTGTACCCGGCTCAATTTGTCAACAAAAGTGCCATCACCAATCTGGCCATTCTCATTCAGGCCAGAAGCCCATAAATTGGAACCGGTTCTAATTCCAAATGCTGTATATGACTTAGCAGCAATAGTTCGCCAGTCTGTTTCAGTGCCTGTTTGAAATGGTTCTATATACCAGTCAAGAGTTCCGATTCCATATTCGCCTTTTTCATTAAAACCCCAGGCCCAGCGGCTGCCATTTGCTTTAAGTGCTTCTGAGTGCAGAAATGAAGCAACGATTGTATCCCAGTTATTATCGATTCCAATTTGCAGCGGCACATTACTATTGGTAAAAGTGCCATCTCCCAATTGCCCCAGACTATTCTGACCCCATGCCCAAAGGGTACCATTAGACTTAATGGCTATCATATGCAGACCACTATTGCTAACCTTTTGCCAGTCAGTTGCAGTACCAACCTGTAAGAAAGTATTTCTATCTATATTGGTACCATCGCCCAATTGGCCTGCATAATTTCGTCCGGCAGTCCATATAGTTCCGGTTGTTGTAAGGGCAGCCGATGCTTCAAATCCCGCTGATATATTTGCCCAGTTTGTGGCTATGCCCACCTGTACCGGAATATTTCTTGAGGTAAAATCACCTAACCCCAATTCACCGTTCTGGTTAAAACCCCAAGCCCATAAAGTACCGTCTGTTTTGATCCCTAATGAATACACCTTTCCGGCAGAAACAGTAAGCCAGTTATTATCTGTGCCTACCTGTACGGGAGTATTATAGTTTCCAGGTGTGCCAATACCCAGTTGGGCATAATTATTATTTCCCCATGCCCACAAAGTGCCATCTGTTTTAATGGCCAGTGAAAAATTAGGTTTCGGCGTGGCATTGACTTCTTCATTTGCTGAAATAACTGCCCAATTGACATCGGTTCCAATCTGCACAGGGGTGTTTCTGTTTGTGAAAGTGCCATCCCCTAAAGCCCCATGAAAATTATTTCCCCATGCCCACAAAGTCCCGTCATTTTTTATAGCCAGGGTATGCGACCCCCCGGGGGCGATCTTTTGCCAGCATTGGGCATTGTTTTGAATCGTAGCTGTAGCGAGCATAAACAAGAGGTAAAAAATCTTTTTCATGTCTGTTGATTTAACGGATACAAAACTTCAATTAATCAGCAAGGGGAACAATCCCCTGAACCCCTGTTTTTAGTATCCCCTGAACAAGGGATTTTATTGAAAAACTTGGAAATGTGCAGGTACAAGGGCTATTTTTATAAGTATAATAATTGCTGAAGTGAAAAGACTGTTATTAGTAGTACTTATTTTAATGTCACAAAAAACTTTTGCTCAAAACGACAGTAGTAGAAAGAGCCTTCGTTTGTTGATTGCGCAAAAGCCGGATGACAGCAGTAAAGTATTTACTTATTACCAGTATGGTGAAACCTTTGAAACCGAAAACCCTGATAGTGCTTTATTTTATTATAAAAAAGGAAAAGATCTTTCCGGAAAGTTGAATTTCAGGAAAGGCTTGTCAACTTATGTCAGTTATTCAATTGTTATCCTCAACAACCAGGGTAAGTTTCGGGAGGCATTACAACTTTGTTTAGACCTGCTTGAAGTATTAGGAAAAGGAGGTAGTAAAAATGACCTGGCCGCCGCTTACATTAATACGGGCAGCGAGTGGCAGTATTTATCTGACCTGGAAACGGCAGCTGAATATTACCTGCAAGCGGCTAAGCTGGCAGAGGAAACAGGGAATGATAAATTTCAGCGGGTGGCGAATAATAACCTGGCTTCTGTTTTTAATTCTCTTCAGCAGTATGAGAAAGGAAAACAGTATGCCGGAAAATCATTGCTGATTGCCCAAAAGATGAACGATGATTATGCAGTAGCTTCCTCCACCATCAATATTGGTACTTCGGATTTCTTTTTGAAGCAGTATGAAGAATCGCTGCAGCATTTCAGGCAAGTGGAATCGTTGGGAAAAAAAATGGAGGACGATATAATAATAATGGACGGATGGCTGGGGATAGCGGATAATTACAAAGAATCAAAAGCGTACCAGCAATCCGAAATGTATTACAGGAATGTGATGGAAACAGCTGACCGGATCGATGCTCCTGAATACAAAATGTACGGTTACATGGGTATATCTGACCTGCTGCTCAGAATAAAAAAGTATGCCCTGGCTCAACCATTTATTGAGAAAGGGATACTACTGGCGCAACAACTGGGCACCAAGATCGAACTTAAAGACCTATATCTCCGGGCCACGGAACTGTATGAGGCAACTGGAAATGCTGTGGCTGCATTACAATGGCATAAGAAATTTGTGACGCTTAATGATTCCATATTAAATGAAAAAAATACAGCCAGTATCAACGGGATGGAAATTAAGTACGAGACGGCAAAGAAGGAGCAGCGATTAGCTTTACAGGAAGCCATCATACAGCAAAAGAGCACACTCAATTATATTTTACTTGCCGGAGTGGCCGCTTTGTTGTTGATCTCTTTTCTTTCGTACAGGACTTACCAGCAAAAGCGAAAATTACAGGAACAAAAAATAGCAGAGCTGGAAAAGGAAAAATTATTATTAGCCACACAATCCCTGTTAAAAGGCCAGGAAGATGAAAGAAGCCGGTTGGCAAAAGATCTTCATGATGGTCTCGGAGGATTGCTCAGTGGCGTTAAACTTCAATTAGGAGCTATGAAAGGAAATTTAATTTTATCAGAAGAGCATGGACGTATATTTAATAATGCGCTGAGTAAACTGGATGAGTCCATCAGTGAAATGAGACGGGTAGCCCATAACATGATGCCGGAAGCATTAATGAAATTAGGATTGCAACAGGCCCTGCAGGACTATTGTGATGGGCTCTCTTCATCACAATCATTTACGATTAATGGTGAATTTCACGGGCTGGAAAAAAGATTGGAACCTTCCACCGAAGTGGTGCTGTACCGGATTGTACAGGAATTGCTGAATAATGCAGTGAAGCATTCCGGTGCATCTGTAATCCTGGCACAGGTAATGCGACAGGATAATAGTCTGACAATAACCGTGGAGGATAACGGTCAGGGTTTTGAGAAAGAAGCCTTATTGCAGGGAGCCGGTTTAAAAAATATCCGATCAAGGGTGGATTACCTGAAAGGCCAGCTGGACATTCAGACAAACCCCGGTAAAGGAACATCTGTTCATATTGATTGTATAATTGAAGAAAATGAATAAGATCAAGGTACTGGTGGTAGATGACCACCCGATGGTGCTGGAAGGTATTCGTTCCATGCTGCTGCAAATCAGTTTTGTGGAAATTACCGGCACTGCCCCGAATGCGTATGAAGCTATTGAAAAAATAAAAGAGAATAGTCCTGATATCGTTATTACTGATATAAATATGCCTGAAGTAAGCGGTATCGAACTAACGGTAAAGATCAGGAAAGAGTTCCCGGCTGTCAGGGTAGTGGCGATGAGTACTTTTAAGGAACGCAGTTATATCTCACAGATGATACAAAGCGGGGCTTCAGGGTATTTAGTGAAAAGTGCATCAAGAGAAGAAATTGAAGAAGCCATACTGAGTGTATTTGAAGGTAAGCTGTATATGAGCCTTGACATTAATTTATCAGCAGCAGATAAAGTGGAATTAAATGCTGTGCCGGTTCTCAGTAGCCGTGAAAAAGAAGTACTCCAGTTGATTGCCGATGGGTTTACCAATCCACAGATCGCAACAAAACTGTTTATCAGCCTCCATACTGTTGACAGCCATCGAAAGAACCTGCTTACCAAATTTGCTGTAAATAATACAGCCAGTTTGATCAAACTGGCTGCAAAGCATAACATGGTATAGCTAATGTCTCTTATAAGCAACTGTCTTTTTTCCAGGTTAGTGTTACACGGCATCCGCCTTTCAGAGCAGGAAGCACATTCCATTTAAAGCCTAATGGGGTGTGAACGCCCAGTAATTTCGCTTTTGAAAAACTAATACCTCTATTAATATTGATCTGGCTCACCGGAACCTGCACCGATGCCACCGGGTTGTTTTCAGCAGGGATCAGGGAGTGATTCTGGATAGCTACTAAAATCTCTGTATTATTGGTAAGGGGAATACCGATTTGTTTCCACCAGGTTACTGTTTTATTATCCATTCTGCCAAATTGCATTTTAAATTCTATCCGGTCGCTGGCTACTACTCCGTATTCAACCACGAAGTCAACCATATCACAATCATCCCCTGTCCTCAGGGTTCCGGTAGCGTTGGATGGGGTAGGCGGAAAGGGATAGATCAAACGGGCATACTGCTTATCTGTCGGGGAAAAATCGGTGTTCATCGGCATTGCACTTCCGTCGGTAGTTAATTCAGCAGGGAAAGAATAATGCATGATTGAAAAACGGTCATAGGCTGAAAAGTTAGTACTGGTCCGGGAATATTTATTGAAGAGGTTAATATCAACATCCGCCCTGCTCCATTTATTAGGCTCGCCGGCGAAATAAGCATATACCTTTTCCCTGTCCCATGCGATAGTAGCCGCAGGCGACTGGTGTTCATGAATAAAACCCAGCGAATGCCCAAACTCATGTTCTACCACTCTTCTGAATTCTTCATCAGGTGTACGATCAGTTAGCCATCCCAAATTCATAGTAAAGGCGCCGAAAGGATTAAAGAGGATATCTTTTCCTACCATTGACCAGCTTTTCCCGTTGTTAACAAAACTTACCTTTATCTGCGCAGCATTAATAGAATTGACGAATTGAAATTTAATATTAGCATGGTTTTCCCATTGCTGTGCAAAAAACCGGACCCGGCTTCTTATAAATTCAGAGCTGCCTGCGGGATCAAGAAAAACAGTAAGTGTCTGACCCGGATTCCACATTTTATTTGTTTCACCGGCAAGAGGCTGGCGGGATACACCAGCTTGCGACACACTGCCGTCATTATTTATTTTTGGAGGCGCTTTTACAGCTGAAAAGTCCCGTTCAGGAAGGTTACCTACGGGGAAAACAATATCAGTACAGATTTTGATATTACTAAAATCGTAAGTAGTGTTTAGAGGCGCAGTTTTTATTGTTTGGATGACGGAAGGGTTGGTTTCTTTTATCTTTTTATTTGCCTGGATCACACCAGGCTGCGCCGATGCCAGCAACGCAGAAAAAAAAGCTGCGGTAAGAAGAAATTTCTTTTTCATGATTAAGTTTTTAGTGAATGATTTTGATACAGTAAAAATGAGTGTTGGTTCAGGATGCTGCAATCCCTTAAAAACAGGATATACCGTGAAAAGGATAAAATCATGGAAAAAGGGGAGAGTTTGTTACCATAACCCGGCCGTATTTTGTTATCTGCCGGTAATCTTTTATTTTACTGTATGCGAAAATTCTGCTTTTTAGTGGTGCTGTTTTCCCTTTTTGGCTCTCCTGCTTTTTCGCAGCAGTCAGAAGCAGACAGCCTGAGGGCAGTTTTGTATAAATTCGGGGACGATACAACGAAGGCATTATTGTACTACCAGTATGGTAAACTATTTGAGACAGATAACCCGGATACAGCTGTTTATTATTACAATAAAGCCTATGAGCTTTCTAAGAAATTAGCCTTTAAAAAGGGCCAGGCTGCTTATGCCAGTCACTATATCGTTATCCTGAACAACCAGGGGAAATTCCGGGAGGCGCTTGCCTTGTGTAAAGAGGCGCTTTCGTTGTATGAGGAAATAGGAAACAAGAGGGACCTGTCAGTCGCTTATCTCAATTATGGGAGCGAATGGCAATACTTATCCGACTTCCAGGTGGCAGCAGAGAATTATTTAAAAGCGAAGAAGCTGGCAGAGGAGGTTGGTGACAAACGGTTGCAGCGGATCACTAATAATAACCTGGCTTCTATTTTCATCAATATGGGCGACTACCAAAAGGGTAAAGAGTATGCGGAGAAATCACTATTGCTGGCCAAAGAGTTAAAGAACGATTATGCTATTTCTTCCTCCACTTTCAATATAGCCACGGCAGAGCTCTACCTGAAGGATTATGATAAGGCCCTTGCCAGGTATAAAGAAATTGAACAAATCGGGAAAGCCACCGATGATTATATAGTGATACTGGATGGATGGCAGGGCATTGCTGATGTCTACAGTGCTTTAAACCAGGCCAGCAAGGCAGAACAATATTATAAGCGGGTTATTGATCTTTCTAAGCAAAAAACAGCTCCCGAGTATGAAATGTATGCCTACATGGGTATTACCGACCTGTACCTGAAAACAAAACAATATAACCTGGCGCAGGCAACTGTCCAGGCAGGAATAAAGCTGGCGGTGGAGCTCGGATCCAAATATGAGTTGAAGGACCTCTACTTTAAAGCCTCGGATCTTTCAGAGAAAACAGGTGATCTTCATGCCGCACTGGATTTCAGGAAGAAATTTGAGACACTAAGCGATTCGGTATTGAATGAGAAGAATCGTTCCACTATTACGCTGGTGGAAGCCAAGTATGAATCAGAAAAAAAGGAAAACCAGATCAAAGAACTGGAAGTGGAGCGGCAATTGCAAGAGTTAACTATCCGCCAGAAGAATACACTTAACTATATTCTTATTGGTGCCGCAGCAACTTTACTGGTTATTTCACTACTTTCTTACAGGAACTATAAGCAAAAGCAAAAATTGCAGCAACAGCGTATCAGCGAACTGGAAACTGAAAAGCAGCTGATGGCTACCGAAGCAGTATTAAAAGGAGAGGAACAAGAGCGAACACGACTGGCAAAGGACCTTCATGATGGATTAGGTGGTATGTTGTCAGGTATTAAATACTCATTTCAGACCATGAAAGGAAGTTTAGTAATGACCCCTGAAAATGCCCGGGCTTTTGAAAGGGGTATGGATATGCTGGACAGTTCTATCAAGGAAATGCGACGGGTGGCGCATAATATGATGCCGGAGGCACTGGTGAAATTTGGCCTGGATACAGCCCTGAAAGATTTTTGTAATGATATTAACCAGTCCGGTGCTTTGCAGGTCAATTACCAGTCGATTGGGATGGAAGAGGAGAAAGTCGGGCATACAACAGCGATCACTATTTACAGGATCGTCCAGGAGCTGATCAATAACACGATGAAGCATGCGGCTGCCAAAACAGCGATCGTGCAGGTTAGTAAAACCAATGAAGTGATAACGGTTACTGTGGAAGATGACGGAGTGGGATTTAATCCGGTACTTTTGCAACAGGCGAAGGGGATTGGCTGGACCAATATCCAGAGCCGGCTGGAATACCTGAAAGGAAAACTGGACATTCAGTCAGAACCCGGTAAAGGCACATCTGTTCACATTGAATTAAATATTTAAATGGCAACGAAAGTTTTTATCGTGGATGACCATTATATGGTGGTGGAAGGTATCCGTTCATTATTGCAGAATGAAAAAGGTATTGAATGGACCGGCCATGCCATGAATGCGGCTTCCTGCCTGGCTTTTTTGCAACGCCAGCAACCGGATATTATCCTGATGGATATCAACCTGCCGGATAAAAGCGGTATTGATCTTTGCAAGGAGGTAAAGGAAAAATATCCTTCCGTGTTTATTATTGGCCTCAGCACATTTAACCAGCAAAGTTTTATTCAAAAGATGATGGATAGCGGGGCTTCCGGTTATGTGCTGAAGAATGCCACACAGGAAGAACTGATGGAAGCAATCAGTGTGGTCATTAAAGGAAAGATCTACTTTAGTGATGAGGCCTCCCAGGTATTAACTAAAACAGATGCCAATCCCATCCTGCTCACCCGGCGGGAAAAAGAAGTGCTGGAACTGATCGCAGAAGGGCTGACCAATAATGAGATCGCACAAAAATTATTTGTAAGCCCTACTACTATTGATACACACAGAAAAAATCTGCTGGCTAAATTCGGTGTCAGGAATACTGCATCCCTGATCAGGGATGCCACGAAACTTCAGTTCATATAACCGCAGCTATTTATTGGGGTTTATAATACGTTGTCTTGATCTCAGGTATCAATGCAGATAATTTTTTGATCCTTGTTTCGTCAGAAGGGTGAGTGGAAAGAAATTGCGGCGTCTTAACTCCTTTATTGATCGCCGACATTCGTTGCCAGAATGGAATAGCTTCTTCGGGATTATAACCGGCCATACTTATAAATATCAGCCCCAGTTTATCCGCTTCGCTTTCCTGCATCCTGCTGTTAGGCAGCGACAATGCCAGGTTGGAACCGATCATATACAGGCCTAAGAATAACAATTGTGTTTCCTGTTTCTTTTCTTTTAGTGCTTCTTCCAGCACCAGGCCACCAAGGTTGATCAGTAATCCTTCACTCATTCGTTCATTACCATGCCGGGCAATGGCATGAGCAATTTCATGCCCCATCACAACAGCTAACCCTTCTTCTGTCTGAGAGACCGGCAAAAGCCCGGTATACACTACTACTTTACCGCCCGGCATGCACCAGGCATTTACAATATTCTCTTCAATGGTATTATACTCCCATTTGAAATTTTTCAGGTCCTTGCCCATATTGTTCTGCTGCATATAGGTTTCCACCGCCAGTTGTATCCTGCTGCCCACTTTACTTACCAATTGAGCCCGGGTATCGTATTGGGAAAGGGTAGGACTGGCTTTTACCACCGAGTCATATTGGGAGAAGGCCATTGCCTGTATCATGGAATTAGGGACCAGGTTGAGTTGTTTCCGGCCGGTTACAGGTACTGTTTTGCAGGATTGTAATATAACCAGTGCCAGGGCGGCAATAACAAAACGCTTCATCATATACAATTTAGGAGATAAAAATAGGGGCCAGCGGCATCTGGTACAATCCCTCAAAAAGGGGGTTTTTGTAAAATAGCGTAGTGCTTTATGGGGGTCGTATTTCAACGAAATACCTGCTGGTTGTATTGCCTGGGGCTGTTTGGTGAAACAGCGGAATTTACTTTAAGTTGTTGCAGAAAATTATAAACTCAATATAAAAGATGTTCCTGTATTGGGATTTTGAGGTGCTATTGTAATAGAGCATTTAATGGCCCTGGCAAGATCACGGATGATGTGCAAACCCAAACCGTGTTTTGTACCCGTTACAGTTGTTTCGCTGAAAAGATTTTTTGCCTGCTCTGCAGTAATGCCCGGTCCGTTATCAGTAATGGATAAACAGATCCTGTTATTTTCTTCCCATGCCCTCCATTCGATGGCAGCACCGGGTATTTGCTGCAACGCCTTTATGGCATTAGAAGTAAGATTCTGCATGATGGTTTGCAGGTAATTCTCATCTGTATGAAGAGTCAGGTGCTGCTCATCCAGGAAAGTAAACTTTATCTCCCTGTTGTCGGTAAAGAACTTCCGGATATAGGCAAACAGGTCGGCAACAGCGATAACATTAGTTTCCGGTTTAAAGTTCTCCATTTGCCCTTTGCTCCATAAAAGCATACTCTCCATAGTTTCCAGCAATGAAGTGGCTGAGCCGGTTATTTGTGCTTCTCTTTCCGCAATTTGCGTTTCGCTTAAAATGCCGGGGTTCTTTTTTTGCAGTTGCAGGAAATTAACCAGGTTGGCAACCGGGCTCCGCAGATCATGACTGAGGATGCCAAAGAATTTCGCCTTTATTTTATTTGCTTCGTCCAGTTCATTATTTAATACCATTAATGTGGTATTTGCTTTTTTTCTTGAATAATTCTGGTAA
This sequence comes from Chitinophagaceae bacterium UBA4411, assembly GCA_002400415.1. Lineage (GTDB taxonomy): Bacteria > Bacteroidota > Bacteroidia > Chitinophagales > Chitinophagaceae > CADEDV01. The sequence goes on along the minus strand of DGQP01000002.1, from coordinate 214,128 downwards.
TAAATTAAACCTGCGATTACTAAAAGCAATACGAGGCAGGCGATCAGGGCAATACGTTGTTTTTTCTGGCCGCTTATAATAGCGTCTTTTAATTGTATGGCTGCATTTTTTTTATCCAGTTCGTATTGTGCCAGTTTTTTGGCTATATCATTCTTATTATCCTGTGAGTATATAGAATCGTTCAGGGCAGTAGCGGCCTGTAATCTTTCGTATGCCGCTTTATAATTACTTTGGTACAGGTCAGTTTCTGCAATTAGTTTATTGTTCAGGGCTATATAGGTCTTATGATTAATGCGTTCACTCAGTCTTAAAGCATTGAAAAAGTATTTTTTTGCCTGCTGCAAAAACTGCTGCTGATTTTTGCCAGCGCTATCTTTTTTTGCCAGCTCAAAATATGCGCTGCCAATATTGCTCAGGTTGGAAATATATGTAATGCCTTCAGGTGTAAGTTTTGCTAAAAGCATATCTGCTTTTTTTAACAGCTCCATTTTTTTACCAGGATTACTTTCAGCAGCCCCATAGGTGGCATAACTGGTGCCAAGCATTACGTCATCTCTTGTGCCGGTACATATTTTAATTGCAGCTTTTAAAAAGGCAACTGCGCCGGCTGTGTCTTTTAAATTAAGTGCGCAGATGGCCAGGCCATTGTAGCAGTTGCTTAAACGGGCCGGTAAATTATTTTCTTTTTGCAGTGCCAGGCATCTTTTATAGGTGTCGTAAGATTGCCTGAAATTCTTTTGCTGGCTTTGTATTAATCCTATATTCAGCAGGTTGGATATAATCATCATATTGTCCCTGCTCTCTTCCGCATTTTTCAATGAGATGGAATAATACTCGGCGGCTTTGGTATAATTGCCAATATCCTGGTAAAGAGTTCCGATATTCCCAAGGGCAATGTTGGAGGGTTGCTTCAAATCATGACGTACAAAGATATCGTATGCCTTCAGGTTGTAATAAATAGCCGAATCATAAATGATTCGTATGGTCTGGTAATACCTGCCAATCGTGAGGTAAAATGAGCCGATAGCTTTTTCCCACTTCATTTTAGTGGCCAGTTCCAGCCCGGCCCTGTTATACTCCAGCACTTTTTGCGGAAGTGTATTAAAGCATTCGTTTGATATTGCCTGGTACATTCTTGCCCGGGCAGTATCGTTGGCAGCATTGGGCATAAGCGTCAGTACGGAGTCTATAAAAGCCTCACCCCTTTTTTGGGACAGGCTTACGAGTGAACTCAGTAATGCAAATAAGAATATCGTACGGCGCATCTGGCTAAATACTATTTTTAAGCAGGTTTTTATAAGTCCGGCCAACCGGCAATGCAATATTATTGACAAGAACTTCGTCGCTGCTTATTTTATTAATAAAGTGCTTTTGCACAGCATAACTGCGATGAATGCGAATAAAACTGCTGAATGCATTTTCTTTGATCAGGGAACCAAGCGGACATAATACGGAGTACTTCCGTTGGGTTGTTATTATGCCAGTATAATCTTTCAGGGCTTCCAGGTAAATGATTTCATGCAGTTGCAGTTTTACCTGTTCATTTCCATCTTTAATAAATAGGGTGTCTGCTCCCAGCGCATGGTTCAGCAAGCCGGCTTTATGCCTGATATTCAGGTATTCCTGCAGGCGTTCTATAGTTTTGGCAAATCTCTCTGCTTTATAAGGTTTGACCAAAAAATCAAGTGCAGCCATTTCAAAACTTTCTACTGCATAATCAGGATAGGCTGTGATGAAAACACAGGCTGGTACGTGCAGCAATTGATCCCGCAATTGCAAACCATTCATTCCGGGCATATCTATATCCAGGAACAAAACATCAGGTTGCAGGGCTTTTGCAGCGGATAGTGCTTCATGCGGGGAAGCAAAAACTCCCTTTACTTCTATAAAGGAATAATCGTTTAAAAAAGAAACGGCAGTCAACCGGTCCACCATATCATCATCCACTACAATGCAGGAAATTTTTTTGTCCATCCGGGTAAGAAATTTGAAAGGATCAGGGTACTTCAAATATAGTGGATAAAGGTCAAACTGCAGTTCGGCGATTTTTTCAGCAGTTTGGCGATTGCCCGTAAAAACTGTAGTGGGGGACAAGTAGGTTTGTTTCGGAAAATGCAATGTTTAAGAAAATCGGCGGATTGGTATGAGTTTATATTTCAGGAGTTTTTGCAGACAGCTTTAACCATAAAACGATAGTAAGGGGAAGGGGGGCAAAATATTACCGGCAGGCGGGGAGGTTCCGGCAAATGTTACGGCTGCTGCGCGGATCGGCAGGAATGGAAGTCTGTACAAAGTCATGTTTTGCTGTTTTCCGGGAAAGCAACAGGCAAATACAAAAACAGGATATGTCATAAATATTCATTGAGTTCCGGATTAAAATATACATCATGAAAAAGATATCATTGTTAATAGTTGGTGCGGTATTGTTTTTTTATACTGCCATTTCGCAAACTAATACAGGCGGAGCAGCCCGTATTATTCAAAAAGCAGATAATGTTGTAAATAAAGGGAAGACGGTGCTGGCTGTTTTTCAGCCTTATCTTTTAAAGGCAAGAGAGTTGTACGGGCAGGTAAAACAACTCGTAAAAGAAACGAAAGATGCTTCCAAATCTGTATTGGCTAAAAATACCACAACAGAGGGCTCTGCGGCGCCTGTAAATGACAACGGTAATACTGCGGGAAATACAGGAACTAATTCGCCGCCGGCTTCTTACCCTCCACCGGCTGAAAACAGTACTGTTAACGGGAATGCGGCAGCGCCGCCTGCAACTGATCTCACCACACAATATGGTATGTACAATAATTACACAGCAGATCAATACCTGCCTATCAATAATGAAGCGGCTATCAACAGTGATGGTTCTGGTAACTGGGGTAACCAGAATAACGGGCAGTATGGGAATTGCCTGGATGTGCTTACGGGAACCGTTGTGAGTATGGGTGAAGCAGAAGATAATCCCGGGAGTATCGACCTGCTTTTTTTTGCGCCAGCCGACGGGCAAAACACCTATGTGCTGATGACACCTTCTTTTGCAAGAAATAACAGCACTGCAACATATATGACACAACATGCCAGTGATGGGGTAATGAAGTGGAAAGATGTAACCGAAAGTGAAGTGGCATTAACCAAACTTACGATTGCGCAGTTTGAGAAAATTCAGAACAACAGCCAGATAAGCGGTGCGGTCAAAAATGCCGTTAATTATTCGGGATGGTATACCAGTGTGGGTACTAAACTGGAGGGCCAGGTATTTGCCGTAAAAGTGGAACAGGAAAGCAGGACCGTTTATGCCCTGGTTGCAGTGATAAAGCACTTTGGAACCAGTGGCAGCAATGGTTATCTGAAGATCAAAGTGAAGTCACAGGGCATCGATAATAATGCCGATGGAATAATCGATCCTAACTCATATATCAGGTAATAATAAAAAACAGACGAATGAAAAAAATAGTTCTACTAGTTGTAGTACTTTTTGCCGGTATCATTACCCGGGCACAAGTACTTAAAATGCAAACTGCAAAAACCAATATGCCTGCTGCGGCTATGAGTATGGTGACTGAAGGGGTTTATTTTATCAGGATTAATGAAACCGGGAAATACCTGGGAGTTGAAGGAGTTAGTGTAAATAATGGGGCAAGACTGGTTCAATGGGATTTTGCAAACCAGGAGAATCATAAATTCCAGATCAGCAGATCTGCTGATGGGTATTACTTTATAAAAGCCATGCACAGTAACCGCTACCTGAATGTGGCCGGCCAGTCTCAGCAGGACGGAGCACCCATTATACAATGGGACTTTGTGGAGCAGGATAATTTGAAATGGAGTTTTTATTACAATAAAATGAATAATTCCTATACAATACGGAATAAGCAAACCAATAAGGAGCTGAAATTGCAACAGAATGCAGCAGATGCCAGGAATGGTGTTTTATTAAGCCTTAATGGTAATACAGGTACGCAAACATTTACGTTACAAAATGTGAACGCACCGGTTGCAAATGTAAAAAAACAGCTGTCAGCCGTAGTGCCCGGTAAGTACCTGAACGTTTCGGTGGATATCCGGATGGCCGATGGCAGCATAGTAAAAAGAACAATTTCCCCCAACAGTAATACTATAGTCAATAAACCAGTAAGAAGAGAAAATATTACCGGCCAAACCAGCGACAACTGTGTTACCAAAGTGGTAAAAATTGACATGGAGACGAAAGACTTTGTGCCTGTAACGGCGAGTAATTATTTACGGTTTAATGCCCCGGGATTAATTTATGATGTACGAAGATTTTTCGCCGGGGATTATACTGATAAACAAATTTTTCCCAACGGGGAAAACAGGAACCCGGTTCAGGTTGCCACAACGGTACGGAATATGTCGGGCAGTATTACAGAACCGGTACAGCAACCTACCGTAAATAATATCAACCAGGCAATAAAAAATCTCCAGGAAAGATATTCTGCGGATCCATTGCAGACCACCAGTCAAAGCATGATCTACAGAAGCTCCTACGTGGAGAATAATACTGAAATGCAAATGAAAATCGGCGCTTCGGCGCATTATATGGTAGCCAGTTTTGAAAGTGAAATGGCTATAAAAAATACAAAAGAGACAAAAACATTTTATATCGAGGCGGAAAAGGAATTATTCACACTCTCGGCTGATAAACCCGAATCAGGCTGGCTAAACAGTAATGTAAGCGGGCAGGAAGACCTCGGGTATATATCTTCCGTATCCTATGGTGTTAAAGTGGTTGGCAAGATTGTGATCAATAACACAGAAGCAAGTATTAGCGGCCGGTTTAAAGCAATGATAGAAGCAGGTTTTGCGGGAGGCAGTGTTGATATAGCTGCCTTATCAAGAGAAGCAACCAAAGATGTGCAATGCTTTTTTTATGTGATAGGTGGGGTGAGTGAAAAAGTTGTAGGGACAAACCTGGCCGATGCTTATTACAGGGTGAACGAGATACTGCGCAGCGTGAATTATAAGACCTGTATGCCTATCCGTATTACTTTCAGGTCTTTGTCCACCGGGAATGCGATTACTTATAAGGATGCGACCAACAGTTTTCCTTATGAAGTTTGTCAGCCGAAGGCAATCCAGGAAGCGAATAAAAACTACAATTTTAAAATTAACAGCATGTCGGCGATCGGATCGGATATAGAATTGTACGGTGATGTGTGGGTGGAATTGTGGAGCCCGAAGTATGGGGACCTGAAGCGTTTCCGCACCACATCAAACAATATGTTTGGGCTGAGACAAAATGTGCACCTGGAAAGCAGCGACCTGGCCCGCTATGCAATGAATCTGCCCGCAGTAAGTTATATGAATATCCCGGCAGAACTGGTGAAGGATGCAGAAATACACATTTACTATAATCTTTTTGACTATAATACGGTAGGCAGTGATGATGCATTGAAACAACGGGGTGGAAGCGTTTTTGTGATTAATGATGTTCTGCCCCAGGCTTACTTCCGGTCCGTGATTCCGCTAAAAAGACTACGGGAAGAAATAGGAGGGTCCTTATTATACTCCACCGATTTTGTTGATGGAGACGGGGTAACACTCACGTTTAAGTTGACGGAAACTCCTGTCGTCCGATAGGCAGTTTTCCAATGGCACATAAATTTTACCCGGCTGCAAAGCCGGGTATTTTTTTACTGCAAGTAATGTAATGCCGCTTAAAGCCGAGAAAAACTTGGCGGTATGCGGGATTAAAAGTTAGTCCATTCTTTTCCCGACCCGTTGTCAAAACCATATTTGCGGGTAATATTGGATTTCCCGGTTTTATCAGTTTCATAATAGGTCCAGCCAATCCGTGTGGCAGTAATAACAGCTGAAGATGTCATGGCTCCGTTACATCCCATAGATTCAGAACAACTATTCACTTTAATATTTTCCATTTTTATGGTGTAAGAAATAATTGGAGCACCGCCAACTCCGGTTTGTATCACGGTAAGCACACCGCTGGTCAGCAGGCTCCCATTATTCATTGCTCTTTTCAAATCTGCAGATGCACCGGTAATATTCATAGTGAAAGAGAGCTGGGAATTATTCTTTCCTGCCGCAGCAAAGGATAAAACGTAAATACTTCTTTCAAAACCTTTTGCAGTTGCATCGCCTTTTATTTGCTGGCCGGAGGCATCGGTTAATTTTAGATAAGTTTCCTGTTTCTGTGCCAGTGCTGTAACAGGTAAAAATAAAAGCACTAAAATGAGTGTACGCATTTTTTTGAGTTGAGGTTAATGATTATTTGGCTAATCCATATTGTGTATAAATGCCGGAACCGGGGTATTCAGCGTCCAGCAGGTTAAGAATTCTTGCTCCTTTTATACAAGACCAGAAGGCATGATACAGTTTGGGTTTTTTCTCAATTTTTGAGCATTGCAGCTGCCAGTTATTAGGTACACTGAAAGTCCCGGTGGATTCCACCTGGTCGAATTTCATATTACCCACCATTCCGTTTACGGCGATAAATTTCCAGTAATAGGAATTACCTCCTTTAAAATCAAAAATGATATTGCTCTGGTGTACATTCATCCCGGCATAATTACCCGTGTACACATGATACATCTGCTGTATCCCAGTAAAGTCACTTGTCCATTTTCCTTTAAAGTCTGAAGCGGCTACGGCAAATTTGTTATACGTTTTCATAAATGATAAAGGGTTCATCAGGTCGCTGTCGGTATCCCATCTTACTGCTTCAGGGTCTGTTTTAAATTGTTGTATGAAGCTGTTTTTATCGGGGGCAATGAATTCAATCCAGCCAGTTTCGCCCTGACGGAATAAAAGGACGAATACTTCTTTTCCGCTGCTGTTTTCTGTCAGGTATCCCATGCCGAGATAAGGCCTGTTGTAGGTATTGATATAAGCGGTTTTATAATTCCTGAGGCTGCTGTAACGCGGAGCCACTAAAATGTTCCAGGCAGCGTTGGTCAGTGGTTCAGGGTCAGCGGGGAAAATAGTTCCTTCTTTGGGATAATGCAGCAGCACTTTGAGATTTCCTTTGGTTACTTCCACCCAGTCCGGTTTTTCAACAGCCGTCCATCCATCATCAAAATTGGTAGTGTTGAAGGCGAATTGCCCGGTTGTAACTGGTTGTGATTTTACGGGTTCTTCTGTTTTTTTTATTACCGGCGTTTTTGTAGTCACCGGTTTTTTCAAATCCACCGATTCAAGAAATTTTGTCATTTCTGTTTCATAAGCATCTGTGTTGGTCATGATCAGGATATTCACCAGTTTGCTATAGCCGGAAGAAGAAACCAGCAATGCTATACCTTTGCTGCCATCGCTTTCAAAAGGGGCATAGCCGCTCTGTGCTTCCCAGCCATTTTCTGTAACAGCCGGTTGCATTTCCGGCTCGCTGGTAACGGACACCACTTCTTTTACTAATGTGGACCAGGCTGCATCAAAATTTTCTTTTGGTGTGCTGGTTGCGTCAATGGCCTTGTACAGGGTAATAAGGCAAAAGGCCCCTGTTGTTGTATTCTCTTTGGTAAACTGCACAGTTTGTGCCGTAGCTTTTTTGCTCCATCCTTTTGGAGCAGTGTATGCAGCCAGGTCAAAAACCTGTTTTTGTGAAAACGAGGGGATCATTATCCAGCAGGAAATGAGCAGGGGTATTAACTTTTTATTCAGCATGAGTTATTGTTTTACCAATGAGTAGATGGTTCCATATTTATCTTTCAGGATCAGTGCCCTGCCTCCTTTTACGGCTTCAAAATAGCTGTCAAACTTTTCTTCAGCTCCCTGGAAACGGTTGGTGAGCCGGATAGTCCAATTCTCAACAATACTTTTGCCTTTATAGCTTTGACTTGAGAACTTCATGTTGCCCACCATACCCGATGCCCCATAGTGGTTGCTTTGGTAATTATTGCCGGGAAGAAAGGTAAAATCATCTGCAGTGGAAGTGGCGGTTGTCCCTGCAGTACCGCCTGTGTTTACATAATAATAGCTTATGGATGCGTAATCTGTGGTGCTCCATTTGCCAAGCAGATCGTTTGGTGCAACAGCAAATTTATTCCTGAATTGCATATTGGCAGTTTTGTCCCAGTCAAACTCTGTATTATGATAAGGCCCGAATTCATTTTCATAAGTTGTTTTACTGTCTGTGATAAATTCAATGTAACGGCCATTGCCTTTGCTGTAGTGTTTTTTAAATAAAACGATATGAACGGTTTTGCCGGTTGCAATTTCAGTAGCGTCGGCCCTGATAAAGGAGACCGATTCCCAACTTTGAATGCTTTTCCACTCAAAGTTTTTCATGTTGCTGTACCGTGGAGCCACCAGTATATTCCAGGCAGTATAATCACCGTCTTTCAGCACGGAGTTATAAGCATCTGCTTTTTTTTCCGGGTAATGCAGTAAAACTTTGATACTCCCTTTTTTTACTTCCACCCATTCTTCCTGCACCGTGCTTACCCAGCCATCATCCCAATTGGTTGTAGTAAATGCATAAGCTTCTTTACGTACTATTGTATTGGCAGCAGCGGGTTTTGACGAACTGGCCCCTGCTCCTTCATTTGCCTGCGGTACTATTTTCAGGGTTATTGATTCAAGGAATGTGGTTATATCTTTTTCATAACTGTTCGTGTTGGTAAGTATAACGAGGTTTACCATTTTCCCGTTTGAAGAGGATGTGATCAGCATTGCAACACCTTTTGTATCATCGCCTTCAAAAAGTGCATAGCCGCTTTGTATTTCCCAGCCATTGTCTGTTGTTACAGGCTGCATTTCCGGAGGGGATGCTATGGTTACAGCCTTCTTTACAATACTTTCCCAGGCGTTGTCAAAATTAGCTTTTGAGTCAGCTGTTCCGGGTATTGCTTTATACAACTGCATGAAACAAAATATATCCTTTTCAGGTTCTTCCTTCGAAACCAGGAGAGATGAAGCTGTTGTTTCTTTTTCCCACCCCTTTGGTAAGCTGTAGCTGGCAATATCAAAAGTTTGTTTTTGCGCTTGTATTACTGTAGTAACGGTTACGAACAATCCCAGGAACAGGTTATTTAAGTTTAATGCATTTTTCATGTTCATCATTTGGTTTTTACCAGGCTATATTCCATTCCGCCATCTTTAAGTTTTAATATTCTCCCGCCTCTTATAGCTACGAACCAGGCTTCAAAATTGTCAGTCTTTCCTTCGAAACGGTTGGTTGCGGTAAGGGCCCAGTTACTTACCGTGTATTTCCCTTTATAATTTTGCTGGAATGTACTCATGTTCCCTACAGCACCTGTGGCACCGTTGTGAATGCTTGTATAATTGCCTCCATTATTAAAATTAAAAGTGGCGCTTCTTGCAGCTACCGTCATGCCGGCATAACCCTCATAACCGGACGGGGTTGTATAATACCATTGAGCCGTGGAAGTATTGCCGTCCTGCCAGGTTCCTGCAATATCATTGACGGTGATAGCAAATTTGTTATAGCCGCCCATATTGGAAAGATCAGACGGAGCAAAGGCTCCGCCATTTGCTTTTGGAAATTGCTCCCATAACGATTCTTCATCTTTTGCGGAGCCGATTGTTATATAGGCTGTGTTGGGAGAAATATCCAGCCGCATACCAATAAATCTTCTTTGGCCTGTTTGCTTATCAGTAGCCCATCCTTCCACATAAGCGGGCTTTAAGGAACCCAGTACTTCCCCGTTGTCTTTATATTGCTTGGTTTCAATTGTGAAATATTTTGAAACATAATTATCCCAGTAATAATCCCTGTCCACGAGCCCTGTACCGGAAAAATCAGACGCATTATATTGTAAAGCAAACCAGAGATATACTTTAATATCTCCTTTAGAAACAAGTACCCAGTCATCCTGGATAACGCTTGTCCATCCGTCATTGAAGTTGGTACTTGTAAACGCAAAACCACCTGTTACCGGGGCCGCAGTCGTATTAACCTGTTCCGGGGTTTTTTCGGGGGCTCCATTTTCTTTTTTAAAACTCACCGACTCTAAAAAAGCTGTCATTTCTTTTTCATACACATCCGTATTCGTCAGGATAATGATGTTGACCATTTTGCCAAAGCCGGTGGTTGCGACAAGTATCACAATTCCTTTTGTGCCCTCGCTTTCAAATGGAGCGTAGCCTGATTGGGCTTCCCAGCCGTCTTCTTCAGCAGCAGGCTGCATTTCCGGATCCGACGAAACAGTTACCATGCCTTTCACAAGGTCTGTCCAGGCCGCATCAAAATTGTTTTTTGCATTACTGGCAGCAGGAATAGCTTTAAAAAGGGTAATGATACAATAGGTCCCTTTTGCTGCATCCTCAACAGAAAACTGGAGACCGCCTCCGTTCTCAGCCGTTTTTTTCTGCCAGTCTTTGGGCGGGGTAAAACTGGCAATATCAAATGTCTGTTGTTGTGATGATGCCGCAGATGCGGCAACGAGAAGCAGTGCTAATAATAGTTGTTTCATATGAGGCTATTTATTTGCAGCAAATTCATATTTCAAAAATGCAATATCCTGTCAATGTTGTCGTCCCTTAAAAACAGGATATTTGCGGGATTTATATGTTTAATTTTTGTAAAAAGGATTAGTGCCAATATAAATTACCTCGTTTTCAACAACAGGGTTTTTGTCTGCAGTTCCCGTAAATGCTTTATGTACGATCCTGCCATCACTATACGTTAACACAATGGTGAAATTGCTGATAACGTATGTGCCTTTACCTGGCGCATTCAGGGGGGATTGATGAGGTTGCAGGCAATTGCTTACAAAGATTCCCCTGTCATCAAAGGTTCCGTCTTTTTTGAACCAGATTACCTGGCGGCAACCCGGCTGACTATAATAAGGATCCTTCCTCCAGTTAGGTATATAGCTCCATCCGCCCTCGAGTGTGAGTCCGTCAACTTCAGCACACTTATAGAATTTGAATGTGTAACCCTGTTTTTTCATTGTGGTTGCCGAGAGTTTTTCAACTTTGAAATCTTCATACCTTGATTTAAAGCTTCCTTTGTTTCCCTGGAGCATGAATGTTCCCCAGGAATCAGTTAACTTGTTTTTATTACTGAAGTTTGCCAGGCCTTCTGTTGGAAAATGAGGATAATAATCCCCGTTTGGGTAGATTACATAAAACTTCGGTTTGATTTTTCCCATTGAATTATTATTAAACTCAATGGTATTGGGACTTGCAGGATTATACTGCATATTCATCCATACAGCTGGCTTTTCATCAGCTTGTATTGCCTGCGGCTGGGATGTTCTTTTTTGACCAGGTTGTTGTGAATGATCTGGTGAATGCAGGGAAATTGCTGCGAGTAGTTTTTCCATTTCAATTATATAATCATTCCCGCTGAGCAAAACGAGAATATTCACCAGTTTGTTCATTTGTGTGGCAGATAGCAGAATCGCTGCGCCTTTAACGTCATCCTTTTCAAAAGGAGAACTGCCGGTCTGTGTTTCCCAGCCATTATCTGATGAGAGTGGTTGCATAACAGGACTGGCAGCCCTGGTATTTTTGTGAACCAGCGTTTCCCAGCTCAGGTCAAAATTTTTTTTGGAGTCACCGGATGCGTCTATGCTTTTATATAAGTTCACTATACAAAATCCGTTGGAACCACCATCTTTTGTAAACGTAATAACATCATCAGTTTTTTTAATTTCCCACCCGGGAAGCTCTTCATAGCTGGTAAGGTCGAAGGTTCTCACCTGACCTGCTGCCAGGGTACAGCAAAGCAGGAAAACGAAAACAGCGTTTAGTTTCATGAGCTTTGTAGTTTTTACAATTCTGATATTCCTGAAAAAAAGGAAGCCAGTGGGCAATTAATTTTTAATAATTGACTTCAGTTTGTCTTTTAACTTTTTAGCCCCTGTTTTTTTAGGACTTTGTTGTTCGGTCTCTGCGGGTGTAGTGGTAGTCGTCGCTGCTGGTGTTGTTGTGGTACTGCCGTTAGTTGTGGTTGCTGCCGGTTTAGTGACAGCAGCATTTTCCGGTTTGGAAGGTACAGGCTGGCTATCTGCCATCTTTATTTTCTCTTTTGAAATTATTTCTCCTTTCAGCCATTCTTTTACAAAAGCAGTTACCACATCATTTACTTCTTTGCCTGCCCTGTAAATAGCTTTCCATTTCAGGCTTTTCTTTTCATAGACCGGGTTTACAAATTTTTTGATCTTGTATTTATCCGGCTCTGTCAGTTTCGCTGTAAAATCAACTGTGGCAGCCAGCTGTAGGTATTCCTGCAACCTTTTTTTGACAAGTACTGACGGATCAAGGGGATAAGCTTTTTCCCAGGCTTCTTTTCCGGGGAATGGTTTTTTAGCGGCTTCTATTAATGCGTCCATCTTTTTTTGGTTTTCATCCATCAGCTTTTGCTGTTCGGCTACGTATTTGGTATCGGTTTTATAATTATTGATATTTTTTTCGAAGACGATTTTATTTTTCCGGAGATTGGCGAGGGTTGACCCATTCTCGGTCAGCGGCATAGCGGCTTCCCGCTGGCTGTTGTATTTTTCGATGAACTCTTCACTGTTTACATATCTTTTTACATAATCGCACATTTCAGCAGCAGCTGCTGTTTTATCGCCGGCAACGACTGTTGCCAATGATCTTGCATACGGCAAACGGAATGATTTCAGCTGGTTGTAAACAGAATTGGGGTCGCCGCCTTCATATCCTAATTCCATAGGGCCGTTGTCAAAACGTCCAACGAGGTTATTAACAAAATAATACCTGGCAGTTTCCTGCTGCATACCGAGCCGGGTAAAAATGTCATCGGCCATTTTAAATCCTGCGGTAATAACAGTGGCAGTCACAATGCTGAGGAAGAAGTACTTTTTTTTCATTTTATTTCTGTTTCGTTTTTATAATGATTACTGGTTTTCTCCCATGTACCTTGAAAAGAGCCCCGAAGAGTTAAACCTTCCATCTAAAGGCAGGCTGCATCCGAATACTATATAATTCCCTTTCCTGGAGATTGATGGTGTGGATACATATCCCCCGGTTATGGATGATACCGGGGTCATTTTCTTTGTATTCAGATTATACATAACAACATTGCCAGCCGGCGTACCAAAATTGGCAGCCCTGGTAGTGAATGCGGCTATTTCTCCATTGTAAGACAGGGCTATTCTTTCTCCCTGCCCATATGGGCTGTCGCCGTTCCCTTCTATGCCATTACTATCCACGCTAACACGGACCGTACTGTTTGTTTCTGTATTATATACAAAAACATCCTGGGCATTATTATGATCATCAGGAACAACATTGGAAGCGGTGGTTGAATACGCAATATAACGGCCGTCTCCTGAGATGGTGGGAGTAACAACCCTGCTGGAGCTTTCATCACCCTGGTTTCTTTCTCCGCCATGGTAAGCCATGGTAATACGGCGTAAAGGAAGACTGACATTACTGGTATTTCTTTCATACAGGAAAATATCCCATAAGTTATTGTTGTCATCCGGGACCAGCGTATATGCGTAGGAACAAAAAGCAATTCTGTAACCATTCATATCAATAGAGGGCTTTGAGCCACCAACTCCTTTACCGGTTTTATGGTCTTTGCTAATGAGTACCGGTGTTTTGTTTCGCTGCCACAGGTACACATTCACTCCTGAAACCTCCACCGGGCTTTCTGTAAGATTTGTAGCAGAAGATGAAAATGCAACATGACCACCCATGCCAGAAACGGAAGGTTCGAAGCTTTCTCCATTGGCTTCTGCACCACCGGGGCCTGTACTGATCCTTTCCAGTTCCCCGCCTTCAATTGTTCTTCTCCATAAAAAAACATCTCTTACGGCATTCCTGTCATCCGCCACAAGATTAGCAGCGTAAGATTCGAATGCAACATACATTGAACCAACAGAAATTACGGGAGCAAAGCTGTTGCCATTGCCCTCTGCGCCATCGGGAGCCCTGCTGATCATTATCGTTTTATTGGTAAGCCGGTCCCGCCAATATACCTGCCTGTATTTTCCTGTTGAACCGCAAAGCCCCTGTGCCTGTGAAACAAAAACAACATACCTTCCATTGTCATCCGGTTCTTTACTAACTCCCGGATCCCAGCTTTCAAAGAATGTTCCTGATACAGAATCGTTGTTACCCCGGCTTATAAGGTCATAACTAAAATCGCCTTCTATTAAGATACGTGAGTAAGGGGTCGCATATCCCGGGGTGCCTTTAATTGTAAAGACCATGCCGGCCGGCGCTGATTTTACAGTTATATTGTGCTGTGAGCTATCAGGCAGGTTACGGAAATTAAAGTTGCAAAAGCCATTACTGTCGGTTTTAACAGTAATATCATTACTTCCATTATTTTGAAAAGTAACAGCCGTTCCGGCAGGTGCTTTCAGCTGGCAATGCAGTGTTGAATAGCCAGGCGCATCACCACAGCCCCTGTAGATGATAATATCTTCGTTTTGTACAATACCCGTAAGGTTTATAGTCCCTGTTTCGCAGGTTCTTGGTCCAGATAACTGTGTAATGCTGTAAGTGCTTCCTGAAGAGAAGGTACCCGGAAAATAAACTGTCTTGTTGGGTTCTGTGATGGTGATCTGTCTGCCTTCCCCGGCTGAAAAAACAAATTGCTCACCCGGGCCAATTTCACTTTGTATATAAACGCCTATCCTTTGTTCGGAAAAAAGCTTTTCTTCTGCCAGCGCGGGGGCTCGTGGGTTTATGGTTATAGTATTAAACTGTGCCGGTATACTATATATGAGTAAGAAGTAAATGAAACAGGCGCTGATCATTTTTTCCATAACACAGATTTTAAATGCTCTGAATCCGGTAACTGCTGGTTTTATCTGTAACAGGTCTGATAAGTGTAAAAATGTCAATAACTGCCAGTAAATAATCTCCCTGAAAAACAGGATTTATTTAGTTATCGAAAAAGAACCGTTTTCCGTTCCCGGTACATAATAGGACGGAGCATTCGGGTCTCTCTCTCTTACTTCTGAAAAAATGCCGGCAATTTTTCCTGTTGCCTTGTCATAATTTCCTTCGAAGTGATGTTTAAAAGGGAACAGATAAATATCTGCAATGAGTACATTCCTGGTGAATCTGTAGGTACCTGTCCGGGCCGGGTTATGTTCAAACCGCTGGTGCCGGAAATCAACAGTGCCATTTTTTTTGAATTCAAAGAATAATGAATCTGCTGCCGCGCTACCTGTGTTTTGTGTCTGCCGGGTACCTTTCCATTTACCTGTCACATCGGGGAGTGGTTTGGCGCTTGCCAGGGCGTTATCCGCTACCTGTTTCGGTAATTGTGCCGACCATTGCGGTTGTGGTCCTGCCGTGCTGAAAAAAACCGGTAGCACGGTGAAAAGGAATAAGGCTAGGGATGAATATCTCATGTAAAAAATTGAAACCTGAAATTAACCAGGCTCCTGCGGCATGGAAATAGGTAAAACGGCCTATAAAGAAGGGAGGATTGCGGATAAAGGGCCATCAAACCCGGCTGCCAAAAACTTTGTTGATCGCTTCGGTCTTGTTCTGTACATGCAGCTTTTCGTAGATTTTACCAATATGCTGGCGCACGGTGTGAAAGCTGATACCAAGTTGCTCTGCAATTTCTTTGTAGAGCAATCCTTTGGCAATAAGGTTCAGCACTTCTTTTTCCCGGGCTGTTAAAACAGCTGCTTCGGGTGTTGCTTTAACAGTATGCTGATCTACGAACAAGGTAACAAGCTTACGGGCAATGGATGCACTCATGGGAGAGCCGCCCTGTTGTAGTTCTTTGATGGATTCTATTATCTGAAGGGGAGGGGTTTTTTTCAGCAAATAGCCACTGGCACCGGCTTTCAGGGCTTCAAAAACCTGGTCATTGTTTTCGTATACAGTGAACATCATGAATTGTATGGAAGGCTCAAGCGCTTTCACCTTTCTCACACATTCAATCCCCGTCATGCCCGGAAGATTGATATCCATGATCACAATATCAGGTTTCAGTAAAGGCAATTCCAGCACTGCTGCTTCAGCAGTACGGTAAGTTGCCAGCAACTGCAGGGCTTCATCGTGTTGAATGAATGCAGCTAATCCTTCTGCTACTTCTGCCAGGTCTTCTACGATAACTACCTTGATCTTCGCCATTTGTACAAATTTAGCGATGGTTGCATCACTGCCCATAGGTATTTTGTCGGATGTCCGGATCAACAGTAATGGATATTTCTGTTCCGTTATTGTTTTCTACCCGGATAGTACCCCCGATTTCATCAACCCTTTTTTTCATGTTCTCCAGCCCGTTGGCAAAAGGCCGTATTGCCTTCAGATCAAAGCCTCTGCCGTTGTCACGGATATTCACTTTTAATTCTTTGTCACAATGAATGGTAATACTTACTGCTGAAGCCTGTGCATGCTTCACCACATTATGCAGGGCTTCTTTCATCACGAGAAAGATATTACGGCGTATCTCACCGTTTATCTTTATGTCTTTTACCAAGCCGGAAGTGAAACTGAGTTTGATATTCTTATCTTCCAGGTATTCAGATGCATAGGAACGGCAAAAACTAACCAGGTCGCCGGATGAATCATACCGCTGGTTCAGTGCCCATACGATTTCTCCCATTTTCTCCGCCATCTCATCACTGTAAGCTGATATTTTGCCCAGGTCTTCGTTCATTTTCGGGTCTTCATTCTTTTGCAATTGAATTTTTTCACTCAGAAATTTGATACGGGAAAGAGACGCCCCGAAGTCATCATGCATATCTGTAGCGATCCGGGCCCGTTCTTTTTCGATGGCCTGTTTCTTTTCAAGAACAGCTCTCTGCTGTTCCAGTTTGCGCAGGTAATAGGACCGGATGATGAACCATACCACTGCGGCGGCGGCACTGAACAGCAACAGCTTCCACCACCAGGTTTCTGTCCATGGTATCTGAATGATAAACGGGAAAGGAGTCTGCATGGTACTCCATTCATTATCGCCTTTATGTCTTGCTCTTACGGTAAAGGTATAATTACCGGGGCCCAGGTTGGCATAGGAGGCTGTAGTGATATTACTGTTGTAAACCCAGTCCGGGTCAGCCCCTGTCAGCCGGTAACTATATTCAATATCATTTCCGCTGTTAATATCCAACCCTATAAAACGGAATTGCAGGTTATTGGCAGACGGGGGAAAGCGGGCAGTTCCAGTGGCATCAATATAATATGGCTGCCCGTTTACCATTATTTCATCCATGTAGACCGGAATTGTTTTCCGTGTATTGCCCAGCAAAAGATCAGGGTTAAAACGCATCAGTGTAATTCCGGAACCTATCCAGAGTTGATTGGCAGTACTGTCGTAATAGATACAGCGTTCAGGGAAATAATCGGCAGGGAGACCGTCTTCTTTCGAGAAGTTGATGAATTTGTTTTCGCTGACCAGTAAGCAGCTCAGCCCTTTAAGCGTACCGATCCACAAACGGTTTTGTTTATCAAGCGCCAATGCATATACATAATTAGTGGGTAACCCATTTTGTATGGTGTAATGGGCCGCTGTTTTATTTTCCGGGTTATACCTGCCAACACCTGTGCCGTCAAATGCAATCCAGATATTATTGTTATTATCGATTAAGAGGTCAGTAATGCCGGCGAGGTTGGTTTCATTAAGACCTTTTACCGTATCAAAAGCCACTTCAGTAAAATAATCCGATTCTTTATTCCAGTGCAGTAACCGGGATGATTTGTTGACACCGAACCAGAGATCTCCTTTTTTGTCTTCCACATAAACGGCGTAATAACTTACAGAGAAATTTCCCCGGGGACCATCTTTTTTGTATTGATGAATGGTGCCGTCTTTGGCTACCCTGACAAAACCACCGCCATTATTGCCGCTGTACCATTCATCTCCGTTACTGTGTTTGAATGCCAGGATGACAATATCAGAAAGGGGGAAATACTTTTTTAAAAAACCGGTTTTAGTATATTGGCCTGTCAGCGGATTAAATTTTGTGACAGCAGTTCCTCCCGAGAAAATAAGATCATCCCCGAAAGGATTCATACACCAGATAGCCGGCATCTTTTCTCTCTTCAATAAAGAAACCCGGTCATTTTGCTGATTGATCCTGTAGACCATATAAGAGTTAAATACAGGCAGGTATATATTCTGATCTTTTCCCTTTGTAATGCTTAAAAGCATATTATTTTTAACCAGTTCAGGAAATTCATTTCTCCAGCTTTTAATACCCGAAGTGGAAATATTCAGCTTGCTGATCCCGTTGATTGAGCCGATCCATTCATTCTTATCACGGTCGGTAAGATTAAAAGTCAGTGAATTCGAAATAAGCGATGAATACTTGTCATCACTTTTGATACGGGTAAACAGGTTAGTACGGGTATTTAAGATACTTAAGCCGCCTCCCTCAGTGCCTCCGATCCATAAAGTGCTGTCGTTTTTGCGGCGGACAAAAGCAATATTTCCATCTTCTATATCGGAAAGGGTCCGTCCGCCTTTCCAATGTTTTAAAAGAACCCCGGTCATGGAATAACAGAACAGCCCCTGAAAATAATTGGAGAAGTAAAGATGATTATTCTCTTCATCGAAATACTGGAACTCCAGCATTTTCTCACGGGCAGGCATATCTTTTTCATCCAGGAAGGGAGAATATTTTTTGCTGACAGTATTGTAGATAAAATATTGCCAGGGCGTTCCCACCAGCCAGTTATCCGTATTCAGTGAAACGATCCTCGGCACGCCTCCTTTGGTTGAGAAGGGGGGAACAATAGTATCAGTTATCTGTAATTGGTCATTAATGACAAAACTGCTGTCAATCCTGTTCACTGTATAGAACTGGTTTCTTAAATGCCGGATAAAATAAACCACTTTATTCCTGAATTGCCAGGGCTGGTAAAATTCACCGGTCATTGTGTTCATTGAAACAACCCGGCTGGCACAGGTCATCAGCAAATACCCCGGTTTGTATTCCATGAGGGAGCCGATTGTATTTCCGGGTAATGCCGTGCTGTCATTTTTCCGGGTAAAGAAGTTTTTAAAACTGATACCATCATAACGGCTCAACCCTTCCCGGGTACCCACCCAGATAAATCCCCGGAAATCCTGGGCAATACAATTGACCGCATTATCGGCAAGCCCGTTTGCAATCGTATAATTGGTGAAAGTAAAGGAAGCAGACTGTGTTTTGCCAGTGAAACACCAGATAAAAAGGAAGAATGCAAAACGCCAGCGCATGTTTAAATGTAAGAGTTATTTTATTCACTTTTTTCAGTGGTAAATTTTACGAATAAAAAACTCCGGGATAAGCCGGAGTTTTTTATAGAATAGTTATACACCCGGTTACCGGATATTTCCTGTGGCAGAAACTCCCGCTTTACTCATAACCCATTTTCCACCCCCGCTTGCGTTGCTGCCGCTGCCCCAGGTGCCATTTAATGAACCGGCACTTAAAGTTGCTGCGACAGAGAACTGCCCGCCATTCGTATATTTATAGGTTCCGTTTAGCTGGTTGTTAGTAAAGCTGTAAGTACCATTAGCAATTATACCGTTATTGGCATCCAGTAATTGCATCGTACCATCTGCATTTAACCGGAATGAATAAAAATTAGGAGAATTGCTTTGCCCGTTGCCGTAAGTTCCTCTCCAGGTACCTACAACAGTGCCGGCAACTGTTGTAACCGGGGCATTCATTTTCTTAAAGCCGCCTGTATTGTTCATATTTGTAGCAGCCGGCGGGGGCGGAGGTGGCGTGTTGTTACCTGTATTCACAGGTGGTGCCGGTGCCGTGTTTTGTTTCGGTATAAATTCCACTTTTAAAAGGATGCTGTAGTTACCATGATCACGGCTGTTGCCAACAGCAACTTCATCATAATTAACGCTGATGACTCCCTTGCCAAATCCCATATCACTATTGCAAATGGTATTCAGGTTTGGAGTGTTTAACACAACTAATTTGGGTGTAAAGTCACCATATTTTTCCATACCGATAGGTCTTGTGCCGGCTCTTCCTAATTCACCCTGGTCTCCACCTGCTTTTACTTTGGAAAGTCCAAGGCTCGCTGCATTGAAAACAACACCGCCGAGATTACCCGTCAGTATATTGAACCCGATCATTACCGGGGCTACTTTTTGATTAATACTGTTATAAAGCCCGCGGATGGTGGAGCTGAATGCAAGTGAATTATCAGCGATGGGGTCATGCTCCCACCCGGTTGGGATAATAGTCAGGATGTCACCGTCGGCCATATCATACTCACCGATGATATCATTGCAGCGATAAGTATCGCCTGCTTTAATACCGCCCCTGTTATTGCCGAAGATATCGGTCCAGGAACCGGCGCTGATCCTGTTCGAGAAAGGACCGGTGGCATCACCATATACAGGTGTTCTCTTTTCATAGTTCAGTTTTGAATTCCCGTTCCTGTCGGCCAGGGTAAAGTTGAAGGTGAAAAACACCTCATCGCCTTTACCATCGCTGTGTAAAATATCGTCCCAGGTTTCACGATAACAGTCGAAGCCCGCAAAGGAAATGCGTATGCGTCCTGATTGTGCATGTATACTTGTGAACAATGTCAGCAGCATGCAGACAGACATAATTTTTTTCATAACTGAGTTTTTTATTTGCTGTAAAAGTGGATGATCCGGGAAGGGAAAACCATCCTGTAAAAACAGGATATTATTATGGCTCCAAAAAATCATGGAAAAAGGGGAGAAGGACAGGGTTGCATTGTTCTTTATTTGTACACTGGGCGTAATGTTTTATTTTACTGGTATGAGAATACTACTGATTATAGCGATTATACTATTTGATGTATTGCCTGTACATGCACAGGTGCTGAATAAAGACAGCCTGCTGCGCCTCCTGCCGCTTGCAAAACCGGATACTGATAAAGTGCACCTGTTGTATGCACTGTCGGATCAGTATGAAACTTCTGAACCGGAAAAGGCCAAGCAATATGTAAGACAGGCCGGAGACCTGAGCCGGGAACTGAATTTTGAAACCGGGATTTTCAGGTATAACAGGTATCTCGCTTATATCAGCGCTTACCAGTCTGAGTATGATTCAATGTTATACTACAGCGAAGCTGTTCTTGAACTGGCAAGGAAAAAAAAGGACACATTCAATATTGCTGTCTCTCTTTTCAATATCGGGGAAGCCTATAAATATAAGTCGGAGTATGAGAAAGGACTTGAATACACACTGCAGGCGGTGAATATGCTGGAGGGTAAGGGCTACAGTAGTATCGAATCCAACCTCTATGGCGGTCTGCAGGGTACTTACCTGATGCTGAAGCAATATGATAAAGCAATAGGCTATGGTATAAAATCGGTTGAGCTGGCCAGGAAAACGGGCAATAAATCTTCCCTGGTTTCATCATTGACAAATCTTGCTAATTGTTATACCGAGATCAAAAACTTTAAGGAAGCTAAACGGAATTATGATGAGGCGGTGGTCCTTGCGCAGGAAACAAGTAACAAAGTGGTAGAGGCCATGTGTTATGAAGGACTTGCTGATATTGCTTTAAAGGAAAAAAGGGTTGATGATATTCTCCGATATGCAGGGGAAGCACTTGCATTACATACGGAGACAGGGAATAATGCCGGTATTATGGCCGCTAACCAGGGACTATCTGTTTACTATATCTATAAAAAAGACTTTGCAAAAGCGGCTGATTACGCACAAAAAGCATTGCGTATTGCCAGGGAGGAGAAATTTGCGGAAGGGGAGGCAGAGTTACTGAGCACTTTATCAGCTATTGCTTTTAGTGCCAATGATTTTGAAAACGCTTTTAAATACGGGGATGAAAGTAAAAAAATTACAGAGAAAATATTTACTGAATCAGTAGCACAAAAAGATGCTCAGTTGCGGGTACAGTATGAGACGGAAAAAAAGGATAACCAGATCCGGCTGCAAAAAGCAGCGTTAGAAAGGAAAAACACGTTGAATTATATCCTGATCGGCAGCGCTGCTGCCCTGTTGATCATTGCGCTGCTATCCTACCGGAATTACCGGCACAAACAAAAATTACAGCAGCAGCGCATCATTGAACTGGAGACGGAAAAGAAACTGGCAGCTACTGAAGCAGTATTGAAAGGAGAGGAAAAGGAGCGAACCCGCCTTGCAAAAGATCTTCATGACGGACTGGGAGGTATGTTGTCAGGCATTAAATACTCATTAACTACTATGAAAGGAAACATGATCATGACGCCTGACAATGCACAGGCATTTGAACGCAGCATGGATATGCTGGATAGTTCTATTAAAGAAATGCGACGGGTGGCTCATAATATGATGCCCGAAGCCCTCGTGAAATTTGGCCTTGATACAGCATTGAAAGACCTGTGTAATGATATACAGCAATCAGGGGCAATGGAAGTAAGATACCAGTCCATCAATATGGCGGATGCAGAAGTGGAACAGACCACGGCCATAACGGTTTACAGGATCGTACAGGAGCTCATCAATAATATAATGAAGCATTCCGGCGCCCGGACAGCCATTGTGCAGGTCAGTAAAACCAACGGGGCGATTAATATCACAGTGGAAGACGATGGAAGAGGGTTTGATTCCAATATCCTTACTACGGGCCGGGGTATTGGCTGGACCAATATCCGGAGCCGGGTGGAGTTCTTAAAAGGAAAACTGGATGTGCAGTCTGCGCCGGGAAAAGGCACATCCGTACATATTGAATTAGATAGCTGATCATTCAAAATCTTCGTACAGCAAATATTTCTTCCTTATTTTTTTAAATTCACCCAAAGCCGGCTCCCAGCTTTTGCGGATATCTTCTTCGGAGGTCCCGGCTTTTATTTGTTGCCACAAATCGTTATTGCCGGCCAGTTTATTGAAAAAGGATTGCTCCATCTTTCCTGACTTAGGCAGAATAAAGAAACTATCTTTTTGCGGAAACAATCTATAAGCTTCTATCAGCCATTTCAATTGCACTTTATTTCCCACTTTAGCAAGAACTTCTTCTGGCGTGCCACTCAGGTCCCGGCCATAACAAACCTGCCCGTAAAATTTGGGATTCTTTGCCCCTTCATTTGGATTGGGTGTAAAGGAATACAAGTTTTTGGGTAACGAAGGATGACCAAATACCTGGAACTGTTTATCGGTTCCTCTTCCTTCACTCAGCACCGTTTCTTCAAAGAAACAGGTGGAAGGGTATAAATAGATAGATTGAATGTTTGGGAGATTAGGAGATGGTTTTACCGGCAGGACATATTTACTCTTATGCGTGTAATTGGCGCATTTGATCACCTGGAAATGAAAAGGAGTGTCAACCGAGTTTTCTGCGGTGAGATAATAATCGTGTTTTGCATTTGCTTTTTCGCCCAGCCATTTTTCACCTGCTATCATTCTTGCATACTCGGCAACTGTCATACCGTATACAACGGGTACAGGTTGCATACCTACAAATGATTTATATTTTTTGTCCAGCACAGGGCCATCCACGTAATGGCCGTTAGGATTGGGCCGGTCCAGTATCAGCAGGGGCTTGCTGAGTTCAAAAGCGGCTTCCATGAATTCCTGCAATGAAGAAATAAAGGTGTAAAACCTGACGCCCACATCCTGGATATCAAAAATCAGGAGATCAACTCCTTTCACATCTTCAGCCGATGGGCGCCTCTTGCCACCGAACAAGGATACAACAGGGATGCCTGTTTTTTCATCAATATAATTGCCCACTTTTTCACCGGCATC
Organism: Chitinophagaceae bacterium UBA4411; assembly: GCA_002400415.1. Lineage (GTDB taxonomy): Bacteria > Bacteroidota > Bacteroidia > Chitinophagales > Chitinophagaceae > CADEDV01. The sequence continues at coordinate 190,575 of DGQP01000002.1, read as the reverse complement.
GGCTGTGCCGCGGAAGCCATGTTCGGGCCCGAAGATGACTTTGATATCAATGCCCAGGCTGCGTAATGTATCTACAAGGTGGGTGTTACCGACCATGGATGTCTGGTTGGCGAAAATGCCTACGGTTCTTCCTTTTATAAGCGGCAGGTATACATGCACTCTTTCGGCCCCGGCCAATATCTTTTTCTCAGGCTGCGGCTGATTACCCGGCTGGGCAAAAAACAGGGTCGCAAACAACAGGCAGGCAGTAGTTAGCAATAATTTCATCTTCTGTTGATTTTACAGCGATTAAAATACTGCAAAAAAGTAATAGAGGCCGGCATCAATATTTGAACGGTTGCATTGGGCAATTTGGCCTACCTTGCAGACCTGTTTTTATTAAATAATTAAAAAAATAACAATGGCACAGGTAAAAACCGGTGATAAAGTAAAAGTGCATTATCACGGCAAACTCACCAATGGTGAAACATTTGATTCTTCTGAGGGCAGGGCCCCGCTGGAGTTTGAAGTGGGCAGTGGCATGGTGATCAAAGGCTTTGATGATGGCGTCACCGGCATGAGTGTGGGTGAAAAAAAGACCGTGAATATTCCTTTCGGTGAAGCTTATGGGCCCCGCAACCCGGAGATGCTGGTGGAATTTCCCAAAGATAAATTTCCGCAGGACATGGAGCTGGAAATAGGGATGCCACTGATGATGAACAATGGCTCCGGCCAGCAGTTCCAGGTGGTGGTAACAGAAATTAAAGAGGAAATGGTGATGCTGGATGCAAATCATCCGCTGGCGGGCCAGGACCTTGTATTTGATATTGAACTGGTGGAGATCGTTGGCGGAAGCCCGCTGATCATTATGCCATAATAAAATAACAACAAATAGAAAGGTTCAGCATAGTATCAGATACTATGCTGAACCTTTTTTATTTAGAATGGCCAATTATCTATTGCCTGTTATTACTTCCGGTTAAGCCACCAGCCCAGCCAGAGACCGGTAATTGCCCAGGCCACTATGGCATCGATCAAATGCCCGGTTACAGCTTCCATCGGGGTTTGAAACCAGTTGTGCATCATATAAGGCCCGACTAACCAGCTGAATAATCCCACAGCCACAGACCCAGCCAATACTCTTATGGAAGTAGGGGTTCCTCCCCGGGTCAGGACATAGATCAGCGTAAATACCAGGAACAGGTCAATCAGGAAGCCACGGATCATTGGCTTGATCATATCGTGTTTGTAAGCACTCATATACGTTACCATTGCCCAGGGTTTCCCGTCCATTTTTTTACCTAATTCTTCCCCGGCACTCATGGATGAACCCGGGGGAACAGTTGGCAGCATGTAAACCCCGTCTTCTTTCAATGTGGAGGAGATTGAACTGAGAAGGCTGTCCTGTGATGCCGTGTATTTGGCCTGGCCATCATGAATACCCAGCACAGTCCAGGAAAGAAACTGCCATGCGAAAACGACGATTGCCCCGACAAGGGAGCCAATAAACCATTTTTTCATGTTAGTAGTTTTTTGGTTGTGATAAAAATTGTCTTAAAAGGTATAATAATTACAGGTTAAATGCAAGTTGGTCAGCCCGCCGCACCCCTTTAAGTCGTATATTCGATACCCCAAAATGGAATTTATGTTTGATAGCTATACGTTTACAGCGGCAGAACGATTTTTAAGGTATGTGCAGATTGATACACAGAGTGACCCGCTTTCTTCTTCACATCCCACTACAGGAAAGCAAAAAGACCTCAGCCGCCTGCTGGCTGAAGAATTACAACAGATTGGCCTGGCCGATGCACATATGGATGAGTGGGGTTATGTATATGCCAGCATTCCGCCGAATACGGAGAAAAAAGTTCCGGTGATCTGTTTCTGCGCTCATGTGGATACAGCGCCTGATTGCAGCGGCACCCATGTAAAACCTATTGTGCATAAGAATTACCAGGGAGCTGATATCCTGTTGCCGGATGATACCACGCAGGTTTTACGGATGACGGAATACCCGTATTTGCAAAAACTGACCGGGCATGATATTATCACCGCTTCGGGAACAACCTTATTAGGTGCTGATGATAAAGCCGGTGTGGCAGAGATTATGGACCTGGCCAATTTTTTAATGCAGCACAAAGAGATAAAGCATGGCGAAATAAAAATTCTATTCACCCCGGATGAGGAAGTGGGACAGGGAACAGCCAAAGTGGATATGCAAAAACTGGGCGCTGACTTTGGTTATACATTGGATAGTGGTGATGCCGGCGCACTGGAAGATGAAACCTTCAGTGCAGACGGAGTGCAGGTTATTATTCATGGTGTGATCTCGCACCCGGGTTATGCCAAAGGAAAAATGATCAATGCGATGAAGATTGCAGGTGAAATCTTAGCTGCGTTGCCAAAAGATCGTTTATCTCCTGAATCAACAGATGGCAAAAGAGGCTTTATTCACCCCGTGAGAATTGAAGGGATTGCTGAGAAATGCACGATCGATTTTATTGTCCGCGATTTTGAAACAGCCGGGTTAAAGAAAAAAGAAGATTACCTGCGGACACAAATAGAAGAACGATTAAGAACCTACCCCAAAGCAAGCTTTGAATTCAGGGTGACAGAACAATACCGTAATATGAAAGAAGTGCTCGACCTGCATCCGCAGGTGGTGAACTATGCAAAAGAAGCGATCAGCCGGGCTGGTCTGCAACTGAAAATGGAAAGCATCCGGGGTGGCACCGATGGCAGCCGTCTTTCTTTTATGGGATTGCCCTGCCCCAATTTGTTCGCCGGGGAGCAGGCCATCCATTCCAAACTGGAATTTATCAGCATACAGGATATGAACAAAGCGGTGGAGACCATGGTACATTTGGTAAAAGTGTGGGAAGAGAATAGCTGATAAAACAGTTACTTTGTTTCTTCATTACTGGTACATGCCTTTATTGCTACTGATATTATTCCTTTTCTCACCCGTATTTTCTTTTTCCCAAAGTCTTTTGGCAAACGGAGGTTTTGAAGATGTGAACACCTGTACCGAATACAAGGTGGAATGTGCACCGGAAGCATGGATCAGCTCTTCCAACGGGTTTTCCAATTATTTCAAAGATCCGCGAAGGGCACATAGCGGCAGGAACTGCATGGTGATAGAAGCGGGGCATTTTGTAAAAGAGTACAGCCGTACATTTATCCGCAGCCGGTTATTATGTGGTCTGAGAAAAGGAAATAAATACCAGCTCAGCTTTTTTATTAAATCGCCGCATGATGTATTTGACAGTACCGGCGTCTTATTCACTTACCGGGATCCTTTGTTTGAGAAAACACCGCTTCGCTCATTAACACCCACCTATTACCTGCGGTCTTTTTTGCAACCCCGGAAACGACTGGACAGCAGCTGGCAAAAAGTGGATCTTGTTTTTACAGCCACAGGAGAAGAACGGTTTATCACGTTTGCCTACTTTGCCAAAGAGGATTTTGTGGATGAACGCATCCATCCGCTGGAGAACCGTTTTTTTATTTTCCTCGATGATATCAGTATGGTTCCGGTAAATCCGAATGAAACGATCTGTCACGACTGGGAAAGGGTAAAGGAAGATATCTATGCAGAAAATGAACGGCATCAATACCTGGAACTAAAGATCAAACAGTTCAAAGCTAACCCGCCACCACCTCCACCTGTCACAACTAATACCAGCTACGTTAAGGTGGATACATTGATATTGCCGGATATCCTGTTCGATTTCTCAAAAGCCACGCTGACGCCAAGAAGCCATAAGATACTGGATAGCTTTTGTATGAAAATACAGCGCAGCCAGCCCGATTCGATCATTATTGAGGGGCATACAGATAATGTTGGCAGTTTTGAAATGAATGAACAACTGTCTATTGACAGGGCTTTTGCGGCCAAACTGTATATCATGAAGAAAACAGGCTACTATAATATCATTGCCAAAGGCTTCTCGTTTCTGCGGCCGGTCGCTGACAATAAAACAGCAGAGGGGCGGCAGCTCAACCGGCGGGTGGAGGTTTTGTTGTTCATGCGGGAATAGTTCAACATATCGTACCTTGCAGCATAAATTTTAAAACTATGGATTTCGCAAACTGGTTTTCACATTACTGGTGGGTGCTTGTTGCTGCCATTATCTTTTTTGGTTCCTTATTCACCATCAACCAGGGGTATATTGGTGTTATCACCATGTTCGGTAAATACCGCCGCATTGCCCGCCCGGGTTTGAATATGAAAATTCCCATCCTGGAAACTGTGTACAGGCGGGTATCTATTCAAAACCGTTCGGTGGAACTGGAGTTCCAGGCCGTAACAGCCGACCAGGCCAATGTGTATTTCAAAAGCATGCTGCTTTATTCTGTGCAAAATGCAGATGAAGAAACAATCAAGAAAGTGGCGTTTAAATTTTTTGCGGATAAAGACCTGATGCAGGCGCTGATCAGGACCATCGAAGGTAATATCCGTTCTTTTGTGGCTACTAAAAAGCAGGCAGAGATACTGGCACTCCGTAAAGAGATCGTTGAGTATGTAAAATCAGAGATCGATCATACATTAGAAACATGGGGTTATCACCTGCAGGACCTGCAGATCAACGATATCACGTTTGATAAACTGATCCTTGATTCGATGAGCAAAGTGGTGGCCAGTAATAACCTGAAGGCAGCGGCTGAAAATGAAGGGCAGGCCTTGCTGATCACCAAAACAAAAGCTGCTGAAGCTGATGGTAATGCCACCAAAATTGCTGCGGAAGCGGAAAAAGAAGCAGCCCGTCTCCGCGGGCAGGGTGTGGCTTTGTTCCGCCGGGAAGTGGCGCAGGGTATGTCGGAAGCTGCTGAGCAAATGAAACAAGCCAACCTGGATACCAATGTAATCCTCTTCAGCATGTGGACAGAGGCCATCAAGAATTTTGCAGAATACGGGAAAGGGAATGTCATTTTCCTGGATGGCAGTCCGGATGGTATGGAAGGCACCATGAAGCAGATACAGGCGCTGATGGTGAAGCAGGCTGGTACCACTACAACGAAATAACAGTCCGGAAGACGGAAAGCTATAAAGTCCGGAAGACGTTCAATAAACTTGTAACGTCTTCCGGACTTTCTGTCTCCTGGCTTTTCAGCAGATCCTGTTAAAGAACTTAAAAACTTGCCGGCCACGGACAACGTGGCACTATTTTTTTCGTTCTTCTCCCGATTGTTGACAGCTGTTGAAAACAAACAAAACCGGATTTAGCAGCCTTGTGCTACATTTACCCACCTAAAGAGCATTATTGTATGATTGACCTTTTACAGATCGTTGACTCATTGAGTAAAGTAACCAGGTTCGCCGCAGGCGATACCAATCACGACGGAAATCTCAGTTTTTTTGAATTGCTGCAAATGGGTGGCTGGATCATGATCCCGCTGGCCATTATGTTGTTGCTGGCCGTCTATGTTTTTGCAGAAAGAACAATCGCTATCAATAAAGCCGGGAAGATCGATACTAATTTCATGAATATTATCCGGGATCATATCGTAAGCGGCAATGTTTCTGCCGCCCGGAGTTTTGCTAAAAATACCAATAACCCCGTAGCCCGCATCATTGATAAAGGCATACAACGCATCGGCAAGCCCATCGACAGTATTGAGAAGAGTATGGACAATGTGGGTCAGCTGGAAATGTATAAGCTCGAAAGAAACCTCGGTGTCTTATCCGTTGTTTCCAAGGCAGCGCCGATATTCGGTTTCGTGGGAACGCTGATAGGTCTGATGCAGTTATTTTCCAATATTAATAATTCTAACGAATTTGAAGTGGGTACCATCGCCGGTGGTATCTATACCAAACTGATCACTTCTATTACCGGGCTGGTAATAGGCCTGGGGGCTTACCTTGCCTACAGCTACCTGAATACCCAGATCGATAAGACCGCTAATAAAATGGAAGCAGCTTCTGCCGATTTCTTAGACGTATTACAGGAACCAACCCGATAAATCACCCGCATGCAATTCAGAAAAAAACATAAAGGCGAAGCGGGGGAGGTGTTCACCGACTCACTCAATGATATCCTGTTCATCCTGCTGATGTTCTTTTTGATCGTGGCCACACTGGCCAACCCCAACGTGGTGAAAGTGGGATTGCCCAGGGGAACCAGGGATACAAAAGCCAAGCAAAATATTATGGTCTCGATTGATAAAGACCAGAACTATTTTATCGGTTCCAGTAAAGTGGATCATTTGCAAATTGATACGCTCTTACTCCGGGAAATAGAAAAATACAGGAAGACGCCATTGGATACACCTACAGTTGTGATCAATGCGGATACAGCTTCTTATTACGGTGAAGTATTCCGGATCATGCGGCTCTCCAAGAAATCAGGAGCAAAAGTGGTGGCAACGGTTAAATAGAAATGTGGTTTGTAATTAGTGGTCTAAAGTTGGTAGTTGAATGGGAGAACTACAAACCTGCCTGACCGGCAGGCAGGCCTCAAACTATAAACTACAAACTGCCTTCAGCATCCTGTCCTTCCCCTGCATATCTTTTTTCAATTCGGTTTGATAACCCTGTTCTTTAAAAAGAAGGCTTGTCGCTTCGCCGAGATTTTCATGTATTTCCATGTAAACAGAACCACCCGGCTTCAGCTTTTCTTTTCCAAAAGCTGCAATGGCTTTATAGAATAACAGGGCATCGTTATCAGGAACGAAAAGAGCTGTATGCGGTTCGTAGTGCAATACATTCGGCTGCATAGTTGCCTTATCTTTTTCCGGAACATACGGCGGGTTACTGACGATGATATCAACAGCTGGTAGTTGCGGCCAGTTGCTGCGGTCTAAAAAATCAAGCTGTAAGAAATTGACAGCAGCACCCAGTTTCTCCGCATTCTTCCGGGCGACACCTAATGCTCCTTTACTGCTATCACAACTCCATACTTCTGCTTTCCGTAACCTTCTTTTCAGGGAAATGGGAATACAACCGCTGCCACTGCCTATATCCAGTATGCTTAACGTGTCAACCGGGAATTTACAATTAGCAATGATCCATTCCACCAGTTCTTCTGTTTCCGGTCTCGGGATCAGTACATTTTCATCCACGTACAACTTTAAACCACAGAACCAGGCTTCATGCAGGATATATTGTACCGGTTCGTGGTTCAATAAGCGATCCGCATATTGCCGCAGCGTTGTTTCTTCCTGCTCAGTAATGGCTGCATGTTTATAGATCATCCGTTCCGCTTTTTTGGAACCGGTCAGGTATTCTATCACCCAATCCGTCATTTCAGCAGCTTCACCATCACTGTAAATGGTACGGAGTTTATTCAATAAAAAATAAGTGGCTTCCTGCGTGGTCATAACGGCAAACTTACGAAGAGAAGAAGAATAGTCAGCAGGACATAGTCAATGGGCAAAGGTTTATCTTTGTCCATTGTTTCTTTAAATGATACAATGGACAACTAATGCATCCTCACTGGTATTATATGCAGCGATGTCTTGAACTGGCCCGGCTGGGTGCGGGTCATGTGGCGCCGAACCCGATGGTGGGAGCTGTGCTCGTACATGAAGGAAAGATCATTGGCGAAGGCTGGCACCGGAAATACGGTGAAGCTCATGCGGAAGTGAATGCGGTTGGTCAGGCCATTCAAAATGGTCAGGCAGAAAAGATCAGTCAATCCACGCTATATGTTTCCTTAGAACCCTGTGCTCATTTTGGAAAAACACCGCCCTGTGCTGACCTGATTATCCGGCATAAAATACCAAAAGTGGTAATTGCCTGCCGTGATCCGTTTGAACAGGTGAACGGAAAAGGTATTGAGAAACTAAAAGCAGCAGGTGTGGAAGTGGAACTGGGCATCCTGGAAAAAGAAGCTGTCGAACTCAATAAACGGTTCTTTACATTTCATCAGCAGCAGCGGCCGTATATTATTTTAAAATGGGCTGAAACGGGGGATGGGTTTATAGCCCCTCCGTCCCCAGCAGGGGGGATCCGGGATTCTCACAGCAAAAGATTACTAATAAGCAATGAATATTCAAACCGGTTAGTGCACAAATGGAGAAGTGAAGAAGCCGGGATAATGATCGGAACCAATACGGCTTTGCTGGATGATCCTTCACTCACGGTACGGTCATGGGCGGGGCCATCGCCGGTGCGGTTAGTATTGGATATGAACCTGCGTTTACCTGCTTCATTAAAAGTTTTTAATAAAGAAGTAAAGACGGTTGTTTTTAATGCAGTGAAACAACAGGAAGAAGACAACCTGCTGTATTACCAGGTAAACAAGAAGGAAAGCCTGCTGCCGCAAGTGCTGAAAGCATTGTATGAATTAAAAATTCAGAGTGTGCTGGTGGAAGGCGGCGCCCGGTTGCTGCAATCATTCATTGATGCCGGCTGCTGGAATGAGGCCCGCGTCATTCGCAATGATCAGTTTAATATTGGGAAGGGGTTGCGTGGCCCGCAACTGGCTAATGCCATATTGAAAGAAGAAACAACGATTACTACAGATACGCTACGTATCTTTTATTATCAAAAAAATGAAGTATGAACTGGATCGACTGGGTTGGATATCTGGCAGCTGCACTGGTGGTGATCAGCTTTGTGGTCAGCTCCGATATAAGGGTTATCAGGACCATTAATTTTTTGGGAGCTGCCGTTTTTGTCGTGTATGGCTTCCTGCTGAACATGAACCTGCCGGTGATCATTCCCAACATCGTGATCGCCTGTGTACAGGTATATTATTTATACTTTAAAAAGGAAAAAAGTGCCTGAAGACATCAAGGAGAGTGAATATTATAATACGATAGAAGTGCCGGGCACTGCTGAGTTCAAAGACAGGGGCAGTAAGTTTATTGCCTATGCCTACCCGATTGCTGATGTGAGTGATTTTAAAGAAAAACTAGCCGCCTTAAAAAAAGAACATCCCAAAGCCGTGCATCACTGTTTTGCCTACCGGCTGGGATTGGATGGGAATACCTTCCGCGTGAGTGATGATGGCGAGCCCTCCGGTACGGCCGGCCGGCCCATACTCGGACAGATCGACAGCAAACAGGCCACGAATATTCTCATCGTGGTGGTCCGTTATTTCGGCGGCACGTTGCTGGGTGTGCCGGGACTGATCAATGCGTACAAAATGGTTTCTTCAATGGTGCTGCAGGTAACAGCCGTGGTGCCGAAGCCTATCCTTATTTTATACCGGGTGCAGTTTGATTATACCCAGATGAATGACGTAATGAAATTAGTGAAGCAGTTTGAATGCACGGTGCTGAAACAGGAAACGCAGTTGTTCTGTTCCGTAGAGATAGGTGTGCCGAAGAACCGGCAGGAGGAATTGTTGTACAAGCTGCGGGATCTGCGGGGAGTGGAGGTGGAGAAGATAATGTAAATACGTTTGTCGCTGCAAGCGACAGAATAGGAATGCGAAACTGGAAGTTTCACATAGTTTATTGGTAAAACTAATCAGCTAAGTATATTCTTGATTTTTGGTATAAGCCTTCTAAATTCACGGAATGAATAATAATAGTTCTTGTATTGTTTTTTCGTATTTCTTACTAGCATTTCCATGTCTAAATAATGGCTTGATACTTCTAGACATTTGTCATTGAATTCTCTGGTGAAACCTAGAGTCTTATATTTCTTGTTTAGTATTCTTATTTTTAAAACTAGGTTTCTGTGAGTAAAATATGGAGCTACTCTTTCTAAAGTAGGAGTTTTTGCATAAGCTTCAATTATTTTATGAAGTTCATTCAGATAATCAATATGCACTTGCGGTATTGTCTGAGGATCAGCCAAAAATAATTGCTCCCACATTATCCTGAGGTCATTCATCGCTTTATTTCTTTTTTCGCCAAAGCTGTTATATTTTTCTAAGAGAGGATAAAAATCTGAAAGAGCTTTTTTCTCCCAAAAGTCAATATTATTTAAAATCGACCAGGTCTTATTGAAGGCTTTTCTTTTTATAGGCTTTCTTATAAATAGAGGTACGATGTTCTCAATGCCATGAAAAAAACCATTGAAACTGTCTTTGTAACCCAGTTCCTGAAAAGCTAATATTTGAAAAAAATCAACTTTAGAATAATTCCAAATTGTGTTTTTTTCAAAATTCATTGAATCTAATAAACCCCAAAATGCTTTTTCCTGTGATTTGATATTTTTTTCTAAACTTGTTAAGTTGCTAACAAACATTTTTCGATTTGCTCTCCTGTTGAAATATCGTGAAATTATATAGAAGCAGCCGGTTATAAAGTATCCTAATATAAATGTAAGTAATGTGATGATCAGGGAAGCAGAAGCATCATGGCTAATTTCAAAATATCGTTCTATTATTTTCTGCATTTCTGTTCGTATTATACAGTTATATTGCTACTGCTAAAATATAACTAATTATTTTTACAATTCTTCAAAGGAATTTACACTGCAATGTTTTACAAATCCAGCACTACATTTCTTTCATTAAACTCCAGTTGCTGCCCGTCAATATCCAGTAAGAATACAAACCTGGAGGCCGGGGCAATCAGGATATAGGCTAATACTCCCGGCTCGATCGCATCAAATAAATTCTTGGGAATGGGCAGCATTGGTTTTTTGGGGGAACCGGTTTTTAAAAAGAAACTGTCGAAATAAGGTGTCTTATAAGCAGCAGGGTAAAACCAGGAAACTGTTTTTAATCCCTTCTTCAGGTCACGGGTAAACGGATATACTGTTTTGAAATAGTAAATGACAAAGATGATGGTAAACAGGAGCAGTGAAAAGCCGGTGAATAGATTAGTGGCCCGCCGGTAACGAAGCATTTTTTCCACACTTGTTTCTGCCGACCGGAGTTGACCGGTCATAAAGACAAATGCAAGGATGGCTACCAGGGAAAGATAGGCCAGCAGCAGGAAGATTGTTCTCTTCAACCGGACAGTTGCGAGCAGTTTCCTGTCCGCATCATTTAATAATATTTGTTCCCGGTTGACGATTCGCATAGCTGATTATTTGAACCGGTCACTTACTATCAGCTCTTTACTGCCGGGTGTGTATTTATAAAAGCCTTCCCCGGTCTTTACACCCAGTTTACCGGACTGCACCAGTTCAGTCAGTAATGGCGAAGGTGCATATTTGGGATTGTTGAATCCTTCGTACAATACATTAAGTATAGAATGACAAACGTCCAGCCCGATAAGATCGGCTAATTGCAGAGGCCCCATCGGATGGGCCATGCCGAGCTTCATAATGGCATCAATTTCCTTCACCCCTGAAACCCCCTCCTGCAAACTGATAATGGCTTCATTGATCATCGGCATTAAGATCCGGTTGGCAATAAACCCGGGGAAGTCTTTCACCACGCAGGGCACTTTGCCCAAATCTTTACTGGTGTCCACAATTGCATCCGTTACTTCCCGGCTGGTGGCATCGCTGGTGATGATCTCCACCAGTTTCATGACCGGTACGGGGTTCATAAAATGCATACCGATCACAGCTTCGGGGCGTTTGGTTACCGACGCCATTTTAGCAATGGAAATAGAAGAAGTATTCGTGGAAAGAATGCAGCCCTCCGGAGCCGCTTCATCCATTTGCTGAAATATTTTCAGTTTCAGGTCCGCATTTTCGGTGGCGGCCTCTACTATAAGGCTTGCATTTTTTACACCGTCGGGGATAGAAGTATTCGTGTGAATGCGTCGTAATGTTTCTTCTTTGACAGCTGTTGTAATGATGTCTTTGCTCACCATCCTGTCCAGGTTCTTGCTGATGGTGGCAATGGCCTTATCTAATTGTGCTTGCGAAATATCAATGAGTGTGACATTGTAACCATGCTGTGCGAAAACATGTGCGATACCATTTCCCATGGTGCCGGCACCGATAACAGAAACGTTTTTCATTTTTGTAAATTTATCAGAAATCGAAAGTTGTAAAGCGAAAGTCGAAAGTATTTCACAAACCTCCAAAAGCAAAACCATTATAAACAATAAAACCTGTTTTATGAGCCAGCAATTAAAAGACAGAACCAAGTCACTCGGTATCCGGGTAATCAGGATGGTGAAAGAGATCAGGGGGAATAAAATAGAAGATATACTTATCCGTCAGATTGTGAGATCAGCCACATCTGTGGGGGCCAATTACCGGTCTGCTTTAAGGGCAAGAAGCACTCCCGACTTTATTTCAAAAATCACTATTGCAGAAGAAGAAGCTGATGAAACCTGTTATTGGCTTGAAATACTGCTTGAAATAGGAGTGTTCAAAGGGAACAGGCTGGAGCCATTGCTGAAAGAAGCACAAGAAATAACGGCTATATTAACTACGGCCGGAAAAACGGCCAAACTAAAGCTGAAGAAATGATCAAATGAGAGTCATTTTCATTTTCAATTTCCGCTTTTCGATTTTCAATTTTTATTCTTAAAATCTCCCCGTTTCCAGGCCTGGATAAAATCGGCCCAGGCGGCAGGGTTGAAGATATTCTGGGGAGGTGTTTGTCCCTGGTACACGGCCCGGTTTGCAATCTTGTTGAACTGGATCTTGGTGGCTTCCGCACCATCACCGGGCACACTGCGCATCAGGATACGCCGCTTGGTGGCATCAGTATTACGGCGGGCCACTTCAATATCATCATCCGGCACTTTGGTGTTCACAAAATCACGGGCAAATTGCTCCGGTGTGGGCCGGGGACGTATAATGGTGGCAGGCAGGTAAACCGTATCGGCCACCATCAATTGCACAATACTGTATTGATTACCTTCCAGGGAACGGGGGATGGCAACGGTTTTGGATTTATAGCTGACGTGGGTAAATTCCACTTCATCACCTTTTAATACCACGATGGAGAAAACCCCCTGGTTATTGGTGATGGTCCCCCGGTTCTGGCCTTTTACCACCACACTCACGGCCGGGATGCCCACAAGGCTGTCGGCAGTCATGATGATACCATACAATTGAACAACGGAGTCACGGGCAGCTTCAAACTGGGATTTGGCGGTGGCGGGTACCAGGAGAGCAGCGATGAGGAGGTATTGTAAAATTTTCTTCACTGTGCCAAAAATAAAGACAAGTTGCTGATTTCGTAAAACAATTTGCAGGTGGTATTGGTTAACTTTGTCCTTCGTATTGACTTTTAACAAATACTTGGAAAATGACTAAAGAAAAAGTACTGGAAGCCTTAAGTAATGTGCAGGAACCCGACCTGGGAAAAGACCTGGTGACGCTGAACATGGTAAAAGATATTGCCATTGAGGGGAACTATGTATCATTTACCGTGGTGCTGACCACACCGGCCTGCCCGATGAAGGATATGATTAAAAATGCCTGTGTGAATGCAATCAAACTGCTGGTAAATAAAGAAGCGACCGTGCATGTAAACTTTACTTCTAATACGACTACTAAAAGAACAGATGAGGGGGCCGTGTTGCCGAAAGTGAAAAATATTATTGCAGTGGTGAGTGGAAAAGGCGGTGTGGGCAAATCAACCGTAGCGGCAAACCTGGCATTGGCTTTATCACAGGGTGGCGCCAGAGTGGGATTGATGGATGCGGATATTTACGGGCCCAGTGTGCCGATTATGTTTGGTGTTCGCGGGGAAAGACCGATGATGATGGAAATTGAAGGAAAAGGAATGATTGTGCCGTTGGAGAAATATGGAATTAAATTAATGAGTATCGGTCTGCTGGTGGATGAAAAAAATGCCGTGGTATGGAGAGGCCCGATGGCCAGCAGTGCAATACGGCAATTCGTTACCGACGTATACTGGGATGAACTGGATTACCTGGTGGTGGATATGCCGCCGGGTACCGGTGATATACATCTGACCTTGATGCAAACTGTCCCGGTGACGGGGTCTGTGATCGTGACCACGCCGCAGGATGTGGCTTTGGCAGATGCGAAAAAAGGTATTGCCATGTTCGGACAGGCACAGATGAATGTGCCGATCATTGGATTAGTAGAAAACATGAGTTATTTCACCCCGGCCGAATTGCCGGAGAATAAATATTACATTTTTGGCAAAGAAGGCGGCAAACGGTTAGCGGAAGAATATGACCTGCCATTCCTCGGGCAGATACCATTGGTGCAAAGTATCCGGGAAGGCGGCGACAGCGGTGTACCGATCATGATGAGTGAGGATATGGTCAGCCGGAAAGCGTTTGAAGAGTTTGCATCTTATGTTGTAAGAAGCGTTGCCATGCGGAATGCAAATATATCGGCAGAGAAAGTTGCAGAAGTGGTATTATAATTGTAAAGTACCGGCAAAACGGTACTTATGCGAAAAGTTATTATGACTTCTTTGTTTCTGGCAGGTATGGCTGTTATGGTTTCCTGCACCTATAAAACACACCCGCAAACCGGTGGCCTGCCACCCGGGCAAGCCAAGAAAATAACCGGCAGCAAATCTGCAAAACCGTATGCACCCGGTCAGCAGAAGAAGCAATAGGTACAGGTCATACTACAGATTAATGATACCTTCGCAGTATGTATAGTTTACCTTATTTTACAGAGAATGATCCTGCTGTAATCCTGCAGTTTGTAAAAGGTCATCCTTTTGCTTTTTTATCCGGTTGTGATGAAGCAAATAAACCGGTGGTCACACAAATCCCGGTGTTTATAGATGAACGTGATGGAAAGTTATTTTTATCCGGGCATATCATGAAGAATACTGATCATCACAAAACCTTCTCACAAAATCAGCATGTACTGGCCGTTTTTACCGGTGCACATACCTATATCAGTGCCAGCTGGTATGCCAATAAGCAACAGGCCAGTACCTGGAATTATATGACTGTGCAGGCGAGGGGCGTATTGAAATTTACAGATGAGGCTGCCTTGCTGAACATATTAAAGCGGACTACCGATCATTATGAAAATGATCCTTCATCAGGAGCTAATTTTAATGATCTTTCACCGGAATATGTGCAGCGGTTGTCGAAAGCGATTGTTGCGTTTGAGATAGAAGTGATGGCTTTGGAAAGCACCTTTAAACTGAGCCAGAACCGGGATGAGAAAAGCTATCACAATATCATTGCAAAATTGAAAGAGCAGGGTGGCGACGGTCTTATCATAGCTGCAGAGATGGAAAAGAGAACATCACAATTATTTAATAAGGAAGGATAAATCCCGTTGTCTGCCCTTTTTAATATTGACTTATGAATAGTAAACTGATCTTTCAATACAGCCTGGCCGTGGTTTGCTTTTTTGCTGCCTGTCATGTAAGCCAGAAAGCACAGCAGGTACAGGAAGCAAAACCGGCTATGCAAACTGAATTTGATAAACAGGGGCACCGGGGTTGCCGGGGCCTGATGCCGGAGAACACGGTGCCGGCCATGATCAATGCATTGGGCCTGGGAGTTACCACCCTGGAGATGGATGTGGTGATAACAAAGGATAAGAAAGTGGTATTATCCCATGATCCCTGGTTTAGCAAAGAGATCACCACCAGGCCTGACGGGACCTATATGGGCGAAAGGGAAGAGAAGAAATTCAATATATACTGGATGACCTATGACCAGGTAAAAACATTTGATGTGGGGATGAAACCGCATCCGCGTTTCCCGAAGCAGCAAAAAATGAAAGTTGTAAAGCCTTTATTGGGAGATGTGCTGGACAGTGTGAAGCAATATATGATGATGGCCCGGCGGCCCTTTCCTTATTTTAATATTGAAACCAAATCAAATCCTGAGAATGACGGGGTATTTACACCCGGGCCCGAAGAATTTGTAGAACTGCTGATGGCAGTAATAAAAGAAAAACAAGTTGAGGAGCAGGTAATCATCCAGTCTTTTGATTTCCGCACTTTACAATACCTGCATCGGAAATATCCTGCTGTTAAAACGGCCATGCTGATTGAGGATTTTGATAAAAGAACCCTGAATGAGCAGTTAAAGGCATTAGGATTTACGCCCACGATCTACAGCCCTGCTTACCAGTTGCTCACTGATGACCTTATCAAAAGATGTCATACTGAAAAAATGAAGGTCATCCCCTGGACAATCAATACCAAAGAAGAGATTGAAAAATATAAGGCAATGGGAGTGGACGGAATTATTACCGATTACCCGGATTTGTTCTGAGGGAAGCTGATTAGTTTATTGGGTTATTAGTTAATCAGGGAATTACCTTTAAGTGTAAAATTTCGATTTAATACGTCACCTTTTAAACTTATCAGCAAATTAACCAGTTAACTTTTTAACTAATCAACTGTTCCGAGCCACTCTTCCGCATTTTTATACAGCAACTTCTTTGTGGTCTTCTTATCCAGCTTCATTTTCTCAATCAATTTGCCGGGATGATGTTCACCTAAAGGGAAAGGATAATCACTGCCGAGACAGATCTTATCATCGCCTATTACATCAATCAGGAATTCCATTGCTTTTTTATCATGCACTAAACTGTCCACCCAGAATTTGCCGGCATAGTCTTCGGGATTTACTGTATTATCAACAGCAACGAGATCAGGCCGTACTTCAAATCCATGTTTAATTCTGCCAAGGGTAAAAGGGAAGGAGCCGCCACCATGCGCAAAAGCTACTCTCAGGTTGGGAAAATTTTCAAATACGCCACCAAATATCATGGAGCAGATAGCCCTCGATGTTTCTGCCGGCATACCCACTAACCAGGGCAACCAGTATTGCTGCATCTGCTGTTCGCCCATCATTTCCCAGGGGTGCACAAAAATGGCACAACCAAGTTGCTCTGCTGCTTTATAAAAAGGGAAGAAATCTTTTGATGATAAATTTTTGCCATTGATATTGGAGCCAATCTCCAATCCGGGTAGCTGCAGTTCTTTTACACAACGTTCCATTTCTTTAATAGCAAAATCAGTATCCTGTAAAGGAACTGTTCCCAGGCCGATGAAACGTTCCGGCTTTTTGCTTACGGTTTCAGCAATATGATCATTCAGGAACCGGGATGTTTCCAAACCGTCAGCAGGTTTTGCCCAATAATTAAACAATACAGGGATCGTGGAAAGCACTTGTATAGTTACATCCGTGTCATCCATTTCCCTGATCCGTACTTCTTCTTTATAGCAATTTTCTTCCACTTCCCGGAAGAGCTGGTCACCTTTCATCATGCAGGCTTTGCAGTTACGATGTTCCAGGTGAATGAATTCGCCATAGCCAAACTTCTGTGTCCAGTTGGGCATTTGTTCAGGCATGATATGCGTATGTATGTCGATCTTTTTGTTCATCAGTAATTGGTTAATCAATTAATCAGTTAATCGGTGTTAAGCAATGGTCGGCTAATCAGGGCCTGGCCTTATCAACTAATTAACCAGTTAACCTGTTAACTTCTCTTTACAGGCGGTTCCATCACAGCCCCGCATTTGTTACAGGTACGGTGCATGGTGCTTTCCCAGAAGCGGTTCATGACAGGAGGTAATTGTTTAACGATATCATCCACATGCAGGGCTTCTTCATATAACTTATTCCCGCATTTTTCGCAGAACCATAAGAATCCATCATCTTCCGATTCTCTTTTCTTTTCAATCACCAGGCCGACTGTGCCGGGTCCCCGTTGCGGGGAATGTGGTGTTTTGGGAGGTAATAAAAATATTTCCCCTTCTTTCACCGGGATGTCTTTGAATTCCCCGTTGTCAATAATCTTAACCACAATATCGCCTTCTACCTGGTAATAGAGTTCTTCCGTTTCATTGAAATGATAATCTTTCCGGGCATTCGGTCCGCCTACCACCATCACAATAAAATTCTCTGCATCCTTATAGACACATTGGTTACCTACCGGCGGCTTCAGCAGCTCACGGTTATCATCGATCCATTTTTTAAGGTTGAAAGGGGCTATGACAGGCATATTTGACTTATTTAATATTAATAGGTGGTAAATATATTGTGAACTCTACAGGGGCAACATAAATCCTTGTCTCTTCACGGCCGCCACTAAAAAAACCATCGACCCATATTTTTATAGTAGACACGGCCTTTTACCTGGTATGTTTTGCCATATTCAAATGAATAATATTTCAAGTGCTCTTTATCAATAAAAATGTAAAGTAATGGGTTAATATAAAAATCCGAACTGAGTACCTTGAATTTTTCTGGTTTTGACGTTTTATTTATATAAGAATCTGCTTGGATGGTTAATTTATAAATTAATGAATCACTTTTTATGTCTGCTTGGGAAGAAGCAAAGTGAGTCATGTATAAAACAAAAAATATGGTGAAGATTGCTCTCATATTCAGTATGAAAAATTACAACTTTTTACCGTAGGTTTGACTTCATGAATCTCTCCCTGGAAGGAAAAAAAGCGGTTGTTTGCGGCAGCACTCAAGGAATCGGGCTCGCAATTGCCGAAGAACTGGCCCTGCTGGGGGCTCATTGTATTTTAATAGCACGCAATGAAGATGCACTGAAGGATGCTGTAAAAAAATTAGATACCAGCCTGCAGCAACAGCATCATTCCCTGCTGGCTGATTTCAGTAAGCCGGATGAAGTTAAAAAAACGATCGAAGCTTATATCGCTTCAAATACTGTTCACATACTTATCAACAACACCGGTGGACCTGCAGCGGGACCAATCACCGAAGCAACAGAAGATGCTTTTTTAAAAACCTTCAACCAGCATCTTATTTGTAATCATATTTTAGCGAAGGCCTGCATACCTTCTATGAAAAAAGAAGGCTATGGCCGTATTGTGAATATTATTTCCACATCCGTTAAAATACCGCTGAAAAACCTGGGTGTATCCAATACAATTCGTGGAGCCGTGGCCAGCTGGGCCAAAACCTTGTCCAATGAAGTGGGGCAGTTTAATATTACCGTGAATAATGTATTACCCGGTTTTACCACTACGAACAGGTTAACAACCCTGATAGATAATATGGCCAAAAAAGGAAATACAGTAATTGATATCATAGAAAAGAATATGCTGGAAGAGGTGCCGATGAAACGGTTCGCCGATGCTTCGGAAGTGGCGGCCGTGGCAGCATTTCTCGCATCACCCGCAGCTTCTTATGTAAATGGAGTGAGTATACCGGTGGATGGGGGAAGGACTGGGTCAATATAGTTAATTGGTTTATTAGTTAATTTGTTGGTCAGGACCTTGAGGTTTCAGGGCGACTTCTTGTAATATCTTGTTTATGGAATATACACTGGAGAAACTGGAAGTATATGAATTGGCCGGGCAGTTCTCGGATGGTATATGGCAAATAGTGATGGGCTGGGATCAGTTCAGGAAAGATACAATCGGAAAGCAGATAGTCAGGTCAGCTGATTCGATTAGTGCTAACATTGCCGAAGGGTACGGAAGATTTTATTATAAAGAAAGTAAACAGTTTTATTTTTATTCAAGAGGGTCGTTACAGGAAACAAAATCATGGATTGGAAAATGTAAAAGAAGGAACCTGATTAGAGAGGATAAATGCGCTGAGTTACTCGGTATGGCAGAAGTAATTCTTATTAAACTAAATGCCTTTATTAAATTCATTTCCAAATCCTCAAAATATAACCCCAAATAGCAAGCTGTCCCAATTAAACAATCAACCAATCAACCTGCAAATACCATATCACTTAGAGAATTATATCGGCGGCAACCTGGCCGGTCCGCTGAGTGGTAATTTCATTGAGAATATCAACCCGGCTACGGGTGAAGTGGTGGGGCAAATTCCGGATAGTAATGAGAAAGATGTGAACATTGCTGTGGAAGCAGCAAAGAAAGCATTTGTAAACTGGAGTATTACTTCTCCGGAAGAACGGTTCAGGATATTGAACCGTATAGCTGAACTTATTGATACGCATCTTCCTGAACTGGCATTGGCTGAAACCAATGATAATGGCAAACCTTTATGGTTAAGTAAGAAAGTGGATATACCGAGAGCTTCTGCCAATTTCCGGTTCTTTGCCACCGGTATCATGCATTTTGCAACGGAGAGTCATAGCATGGAGGATAAAGCGGTAAATTATACTTTACGGCAGCCCATTGGTATCGTTGGTTGTATCTCTCCCTGGAATTTGCCCCTGTATTTATTTACCTGGAAAATTGCACCGGCACTGGCGGCCGGAAATTGTGTTATCGCCAAACCATCTGAGGTAACACCGGTTACGGCATTCCTGTTATCCAAAATTTGTAAGGAAGCCGGTTTGCCCGGTGGGGTGTTGAACATTATTCATGGAACGGGCACCAATACCGGAGAAGCCATCGTGAAGCATCCTGATATAAAAGCCATTTCCTTTACCGGCAGCACCAGGGCAGGGGAAAGGATTGCTTCCCTGGCAGCGCCGAAGTTTAAAAAACTATCGCTGGAGCTGGGAGGTAAGAATCCTAATATCATTTTTGCTGATTGTGACTGGGAAAAGATGATGAAGACAACTGTGCAATCCTCGTTCAGTAACCAGGGTGAAATTTGTTTATGCGGCAGCCGGATATTAATTGAGGAAACGGTATATGAAAAATTCAAAACAGAATTTGTTGAACGCACAAAAGCATTAATTGTTGGTGATCCGCTGGATGAGAATTCAAAGCAAGGAGCTATTGTCAGTAAAGTACATTTTGACAAGATCATGCGTTGTATTGATACGGCCAGGCAGGAAGGCGGAAAGATATTGTGCGGTGGGATTGCTGTACAACCGGAAGGGCGTTGTGCCAATGGCTATTTTATACAGCCTACTGTGATTGAGGGATTAGGTCCCGGTTGCCAAACGAACACAGAAGAGATATTTGGACCAGTTGTAACGTTGCAGTCATTTAAAACAGAAGAAGAGTCCCTGCAATTAGCAAATGCAACGCAATACGGCTTAGCAGCTATGATCTGGACACAGGATATTTCGAAAGCAAGCCGTGTGGCTGCAAAAACAGAAAGTGGTATTATCTGGATCAACTGCTGGCTGCTGCGTGACTTAAGAACTCCTTTCGGCGGAGTGAAGAATAGTGGTGTAGGAAGGGAAGGCGGCTGGGAGGCATTACGTTTCTTTACAGAGGCAAAGAATGTTTGTATTGAATTATAGTTCACAATTCAGCGTTTTACACTTTATTCCGGCCTCAGACATCTGACCTCTGATTTCAATCTATTATAGTATGAGTAATTTATTTTTTAATACCAGTAAAGCGGCAAAACCTCTCGGTGCTTACCCGCATGCAAAAAAAGTGGGTAATCTTCTTTTCTTATCCGGTATCGGCCCCAGGAATCATAAAGATGATACCATACCCGGACTGGAACTGGATGCAGAAGGCAATATCCTCAAATATGATATCGAAGCGGAATGTCATTCCGTATTCGCCAATGTGAAAGCCGTACTGGAAGCCAGTGGCAGCAGCTGGAATAAGATCGTGGATGTGACCGTGTTCCTGACAAATATGAAGAAGGATTTTCCTGTTTATAATAAGATATATGCAGAATACTTTACTTCTGTGCAGGCCTGCCGCACCACGGTGGAAGTAAAAAGCCTGCCCACCCCGATAGCAATAGAATTAAAAGTGATTGCCACACTATGATCTGTTAATTGGTTAATCAGTTAATTTGGCAAGAGGATTCATTGGGATAATCCGGTTAATTAATTAACCCATAAACTACTAAACAAGCAAGATGGTTTACCAGAATACGTTAGCGTTTGCCCGCCAACTGGATGAAGCGGATTCCTTACATGAATTCAAAAGTTATTTCTATATTCCGCAGCAGGAAGGGAAAGACTGTATATATTTTACCGGGAATTCCCTTGGACTTCAGCCCCGCATCACGGCACAATATGTACAGCAGGAATTAGATGACTGGGCCAGATTGGGAGTGGAAGGGCATTTCCATGCCAGACATCCCTGGATGCCTTACCATGAGATATTTCCCAGGCAATTATCAGATATTGTTGGATGTAAGGAAGAAGAAGTAGTGGTGATGAACCAGCTTACGGTCAACCTGCACTTACTGATGGTGAGTTTTTACCGGCCCACACAACAACGTTATAAGATTATTTGTGAAGCCAGGGCATTCCCTTCTGATCAGTATGCATTTGAAACGCAGGCAAAGTATCATGCCCGCATGCCGGACAGGAATGGATTTGATCCGGACAATGCAGTAATTGAAGTGGCGCCGAGGGAAGGTGAACATACGCTGCGGACAGAGGATATTATTGCCACCATCAATAAGCATGGAGATACCGTGGCTATTGTTTTGTTGGGTGGCATTAACTATTATACGGGTCAGTTCTTTGACCTCGAAGCAATCACCAGGGCAGCACATGCGGTGGGAGCTTATGCGGGGTTTGACCTGGCGCATGCTGCAGGGAATGTGGAATTGCACCTCCATGACTGGAACGTTGATTTTGCCTGCTGGTGTTCTTATAAATACCTGAACAGCGGACCGGGAGGGGTGGCAGGTGTTTATATTCATGAAAAACATATTGCTGATAAAGACATGCCCCGTTTTGCGGGTTGGTGGGGATATAAAAAAGACACCCGTTTTAAAATGGAGAAGGGCTTTGACCCGATCCCCACTGCGGAAGGATGGCAACTGAGTAACGCACCTGTCTTATCCATGGCTGCCCATAAAGCAGCACTGGATATTTTTGAAGAAGCGGGTATGGACAAATTGCACAGCAAGCGAAAACAATTAGCCGGTTATTTGCATTTTATATTAAGTGAAATCAATAGCCGTCATACAGAAAAAGTTATTGAAGTGATTACACCCACGGACGAAAACGAAAGAGGTTGCCAGGTGTCGATGCTGATGCTGAAAAGAGGAAGGGAAATATTTGACGGGTTGATGCGGCAGGGAGTGATCGCTGACTGGCGGGAACCGAATGTGATCCGGGTGGCCCCTGTTCCCTTATATAATACATTTGAAGACGTATGGCGGTTCGGTGCATTGGTTGATCAGTTAATCAGCTGACCAGGTTTAATTGAAAAGTTATTATGAAAAAAGATGTTACGATAATCGGGGCAGGTTTAGTCGGGTCATTGTTATCTATTTATCTGGCAAAAAGAGGGCATCGTGTCTCCATATTTGAACGGCGTCCAGATATGAGGAAAGAAAAAATAGCTGCAGGCCGTTCCATCAATCTTGCTTTAAGTGACCGGGGATTGCTGGCGCTGGATAAAGTAGGCCTGGCGGATGAAATAAAAAGTATTTCCATTCCCATGCATGGCCGTCATATTCATAATATGGATGGGAGTACCGCTTTTCAGCCCTATGGAAAAGAAGGTCAGTTCATAAATTCTGTTTCAAGAGGCACACTGAATGGGAAACTAATGGACCTGGCGGAACAGCATGGCGTGCAAATTCATTTTAATCATAAATGTTCCTCTATTGACTGGAAGACGAATACGATCAGCTTTGAACTGCCCGGCTCGCAATTCGCAGCTCATCACTCGCAACTGATTTTTGGTTCCGACGGTGCGTTCTCTGCTGCCCGGATGCAGCACCAGTTGCAGCATGATAAATTTAATTACAGTCAGTATTATATTGATTGCGGCTATAAAGAACTGACCATACCGCCAACAGCTGCCGGTGAATTTGCCATGGAAGTAAATGCGCTGCATATCTGGCCCCGCAAAGATTATATGCTGATCGCATTGCCTAACCTGGACAAGACGTTTACCTGCACCTTGTTCTTCCCGTTTGAAGGCCCCGCCTCTTTTTCTAATCTTACCACCAAAGAAAAAGTACAGGATTTCTTTTCAACAACATTCCCGGATGCCATTGCCCTGATGCCGGAGTATGTAAATGAATTTTTCAACAACCCTACCTCTTCCTTAGTAACCGTAAAATGTTTTCCCTGGGTCCGGGAAGATCAATTTGCCTTAATCGGTGATGCCGCCCATGCGATTGTGCCATTCTTCGGGCAGGGCATGAATTGCGGGTTTGAAGACTGCCGGGTATTGGATGAACTGATTGATAAATACGACGATGACTGGGCAACTATTTTACAGCAATACCAGTTTCTCCGCAAACCGGATGGGGATGCTATCGCTGATCTGGCCATCAATAATTTTACGGAAATGCGGGATAGAACGGCTGATCCTAAATTCTTACTCCAGAAAAAAATTGAAGCGAGGCTGCATGATAAATATCCCGGTCAATGGATCCCGGCTTATTCGCAGGTAACATTCAGCCCGCAGATCCGCTATTCAGAAGCCCTCCGGAGAGGACAACAGCAGGAAGCGATCATGCAGGAAGTGATGAACACACCGGGTATTGAAGAAAACTGGCAAAGTGAAGAATTGGAAAAGATGATATTGGGTAAGTTAACCAGTTGATCAGTTTATTTGTTAATTGGGGGCATATCCTGCAGGAGATACTGATTGCTTCGTGCAACTCCTTATCAACTAATTAACCGGTAAACCAATTAACTTTGCACCCATGACCCGCCAGCAACTCATTGAACAGATCCGGCAAAAACAATCCTATCTCTGTGTGGGATTAGATACGGACATCACGAAGATTCCCCGGCATTTACTGAACGATATTGACCCGGTATTTGCTTTTAACAAAGCAATCATTGATGCCACCCGGGATCTCTGTGTAAGCTATAAGATCAATACAGCATTTTATGAAGCATTGGGAGTAAAAGGATGGCTGGCAATGGAAAAAACAGTTCGTTATATCGGGGAGGAGCATTTTAAAATTGCAGATGCCAAACGGGGCGATATCGGCAACACATCCGATCAGTATGCCAAAGCTTTTTTTGAAGCAATGCCGTTTGATGCGGTGACGGTAGCACCCTATATGGGAGAAGACAGTGTAAAGCCTTTTTTGCAGCACGAAGGGAAATGGGCAATTGTATTGGGGTTAACATCGAATAAAGGAGCTGAAGATTTTGAATTGCAGCAGATGGTTAGCGGGGACACTAACCATGGCAGTATGTTATATGAAAAAGTACTAACCACAGTAGCGACCTGGGGTTCTCCCGGTAATTTGATGTTTGTAGTAGGCGCCACACAGGCGGATGCGTTTACCAATATCAGGAAATTGACTCCCGATCATTTTTATCTTGTTCCCGGTGTGGGGGCACAGGGCGGCAGCTTAAAAGAAATTTCTGAAAAAGCTATGAATAAAGATTGCGGCCTGCTGGTGAATGCCAGCCGGGCCATCATCTATGCTTCATCCGGAGAGGACTTTGCGGAGAAGGCGGGAGAAGTGGCTAAGGGGTATCGGGATGAGATGAAAAACTATTTAGTATAAATTTCTATTTTTCCCGGCAATCCCTCCAAGTAAACAAGTGGTAATGATGATAAAAATTTGCGGATAGCTTTTACGATAGCTACTATCTGTTAAATTAAACTCCAGCCAGCTACCAAGTATCAGTAAGCATAAAGCGCATAGGATACCAGTGCATAGCCATTTGCAATTTGCAGCAGTTGACGATGTTGCAAATCCTCCTGAAAAACATGAAATTCCCAGTACTATTATGTCGGATAACAGGAAATAACCTTTTGGTTTTATGAACAAAAAAAGGAAGGAAAGTGTTCCAATAGCAGCAAATACAAGAAAAAATCCAAAGAAAATCGCTAAAGTATTTTTTAGAATTGGGTTGGTATCGGTACTCATTGTCAAATATCACTCTTTCTTTGGTTTACCCGGAGCAAAACTTCCCGAAGGTTCACTGTACCAGGGCACGATATCAACAATAAAAACACCGGCAGCTACAGAAGGATCCGTTTGAACATAACTCTCCGCTTCTTCTTTTGTTTTGCAGTCGAGGATAAAAAGCCCTCTCCAGGTAAAATCATTTTTGCCAAAAGGCCCGGCCGCTTTCAGAATGCCTTCATTATACAATCGTTCCATATTGGCGAAATGACCGGCGAATATTTTGTTGCGTTGCGCTGTGTCAGTGATCTCTTTATCTTTTGGCCCGGTTTTCAGTACCACCAGCCAGAATTGTTTCACCCGGGGCTCTGTTTTTTTGGCTGTGGAATCTTGCTGGCCAAAAGAAACCCGGCACAGGGTCGCCAGCAGGAGCAGTAACAGGAGGGTCTTTTTCATGTTGGTCTGTTTTGTTAAATGTATCAATTTTTTACAAAGCAGGAAAGATGGATTCAGGGCGGGTTACCGGGGTAATAATTCAAAGCAATCAGGTGTTAACTACAAACTTTCTAATACCTTTGCCGCAGCAAAAGTGGAGTTAAAAATCTTAAATAGAAAATAACGATGGCAGCCCGTACAGATCTTTTTACCAGCCCGGATTATTTCAATGTGGATGAATTGCTGACCGAAGAACATAAAATGGTTCGGGAATCAGTCCGTAACTATGTAAAAAAAGAAATATCACCCATCATTGAAGATTACGCACAGCGGGCTGAATTCCCGCTGCAGATCGTCAGGCAATTGGGTGAACTGGGTTGTTTCGGACCAACTGTTCCGGAACAATATGGCGGTGGCGGCCTTGATTATATTTCTTATGGCCTTATGATGCAGGAACTGGAAAGAGGAGATAGCGGTGTTCGTTCCACGGCTTCAGTGCAGGGCTCATTGGTGATGTTCCCCATCTATGCATATGGCAGTGAAGAACAGAAGATGAAATATTTGCCCAAACTGGCAAGTGGTGAGTGGCTGGGTTGTTTTGGACTGACAGAACCCAATCATGGCAGCGACCCCAGCAGTATGTTGACCACTATTAGAGATGCAGGTGATCATGTGATACTGAACGGCGCAAAAATGTGGATCAGCAATGCACCTTTTTCGCAAGTGGCAGTCGTATGGGCCAAAAATGAGCAGGGAGAAATACAGGGTGTGATCCTGGAAAGAGGCATGGAAGGATTTACCACCCCCACCACCCATGGCAAATGGAGTTTGAGGGCATCAGCAACCGGTGAACTGGTTTTTGATAATGTGAAAGTGCCGAAGGAGAATATTTTACCCGGTGTTAAAGGATTAAAAGGCCCATTGAGTTGCCTGACCAAGGCGAGATATGGTATTGCCTGGGGTGCAGTTGGTGCAGCTATGGATTGTTATGATACGGCTCTTCGCTATTCAAAGGAAAGAGAACAATTTGGAAAACCTATCGGGGGCTTCCAGCTGCAACAAAAGAAATTGGCGGAGATGCTGACAGAGATTACCAAGGCGCAGTTATTGAACTGGAGGCTGGGTGTGTTGATGAATGAAGGTAAAGTAACACCGCAGCAGGTGAGTATGGCAAAAAGGAATGCCTGTGAAATTGCCACGAATATTGCAAGAGATGCAAGGCAGATGCTGGGTGGAATGGGTATCACGGGTGAATATCCTGTGATGCGGCACATGATGAACCTGGAAAGTGTGATCACTTACGAAGGAACACACGATATCCACCTGCTGATAACAGGAATGGATGTAACAGGATTTAATGCGTTTAAATGAACGGGATCAGAAGTCAGAAGGCTATGTCTGACTTCCGGCTTCTGACCTCCAGCTTGATACATGAAGATTTTCTTAATCGGCTTTATGGGTTCCGGGAAAACACACTGGGGCAAATTACTCAGCCAGAAGCTGAACATACCTTTTTTTGACCTGGATGAGCAGGTAGTGAACCATGAGGGGAAATCGGTTGCAGCTATTTTTGCTGAAAGTGGTGAAGAACATTTCCGTTTGCTGGAGAAAGATGTGATGCATATCATTACCGAAAGCCACGACAGTTTTGTGATGGCCAGCGGTGGTGGCACACCCTGCTACTTCAACAACATTGAATATATGAACCAGTCCGGTACCACCGTCTGGATCAATACGGCAATTGATACACTCTTCTACAGGCTGATGGAAGAGAAAGATAAACGGCCTCTGATCAAAGACCTGACGGATGAACAATTGAGAGGATTTATCGGCAAAAAATATGCTGACCGGAAGATATATTATGAGCAGGCAGATGTGGTGATCGATGAGGAACCTGTACGGCTGGATTTCTTAATTGAAAAAATATTTCATGCATAAGAATTTTTTAGCAGGCGGAGCTATGCTGGGAGCTTTAGCGGTGGCATTAGGCGCCTTCGGGGCACATGGATTACAAAGACTGACAGATGATGAAGCCATCATTAAAGGCTACCAGACAGCCGCCCAATACCAGATGTACCATGCGCTGGCCCTGCTGGCAACAGGCATTTTAGCGGAACGGTTTCATAGTAAACTGATGAATTGGGCCGGTACCTGTTTTGTCACGGGAATAATTCTTTTCTCGGGGTCCATCTACCTGCTCACTTACCTGAAGATACAGGCCAGCACAGCCGTAAAATTTGTCGGGCCGGTGACCCCTGTTGGCGGTATTTTTTTTATTGCCGGGTGGTTATTGCTTTTTGCAGCGATCATGAAGCGGAAATGATCAGAGTGGTAATGTAAGGGTGCTTACAGTCCCGTTTTTATTTTCTATGTTGTAAGTGCCCCCGATACTTTCCATTCTGCGTTTGATATTTTTCAAACCATTTCCAAATTGCCTGAGTTTTTGCAGGTCAATACCCACTCCGTCATCGGATATCCTGATCACTAAATGATCAGTGATTTCGATATCAATCCTGATCATCCCGGCCTGGGAATGTTTGAGTGCATTATTCAGGGTTTCCTTCACGCAGAGAAATATATTTCTGCGTTTATCACCGGTTATTTCTTTTGCTTCAATGGTTTCAGGTGTATTCACTTTACAATCTATCGGTGTACTTTCAAAATACTCCAGTGCATAAGACCGGATATAGGAAATGAGATTATCCAGCGTATCGTTCCCGCTGTTCATACTCCAGATGATCGCATTCATTTTATTCAGCACCTCATCTGCCGAGTGGGATATTTTTTCTATTTCCACCGGTGTGGATTCTTTCATTTTATTCCGGGCTATTTCACTCATCAGCCGGATGGCTGTCATACCGGCGCCGAGTTCATCATGCATATCGGCGGAGATGCGTTGCCGTTCTTCCTGCTGGGCTTTATACACTGCCAGTTCTTTTTCATATTCTTTCATCTGGTTCTCTGTTCTCAACCGTTCCCTCTCTTTTGTCTGGGCAATGATATGGGTACGGTTCTTATGGTTCAGGCCGGAGAAAAAGAACACCAGCTCCAAAAACAACCCGATCTCGTAATAAAACAGCGATGAATCCCATATGCCCGGGAGCCTGATCACCTGTGTTACCAGGTATAACAGCAGGGAGATAAGTGAGAAAATAAGCAGTAATAAATTGCCCCAGAATAAATAACGGAGTAATTTATCTTTCCACTGGCGCAGGCTATAGATAAGAAAAATAACCGTCATCACCAGCAAAGCTATCTTGGTGATATTCTCCACATTGTATTCAGCCACGAAGTTGTCGGTAAAAAAATGAAAATAACTGAAGACAAGGATCGACACAAGAATCATGATGATCCCGGCATTATACAGCTTGTACAGGAAAGGATGGTTCATCCTCGTTACCAGGAACCGCTGCATAAAGAACATATAGAACATAATGCCAAGGCTTTGCATTATATAGTCAAGATACCCTTCAAAGAAATAGCCAATGGTAGTGGGCCGCATATCGAAAAAGGCCTTGGTAAATAACATGCCGCCCACAAAGAATGCATAGGCTGCATAATAGAGAAATTCTTTATTTGCCCCCTGCAGATAGGTGGCAATAGAAAACAGGATCATCATCAGCAGCAGACCACTGAACAAGTAAGTAAACATGTTATACATCCGGTGGTCTTCCTGGATGTCTTTGATAAATGATTCAACCCGGTTGATATGAACCAGCCGGGGCTTCATCGTATTGATATGGGTGCGTGTCAGTTCCAATACAGCAATGATATTAACTGAATCGCCGGCGGCTATGGTTATTTTCTCAAAACCCAAATTATCTTTAATGGGGGCAGGGATAAAAGGTAGGCGGGTTAGTGACTGTCCTTCCTGCTTAAACAATGTTACATCTGTATAAAAAAAGCCGGGGAAGAACCAGGCACTGACTGCTGTGTCGGCTGTGTTGCATACAGAAAAACGAAGTACCGCTTTTTTTGCAACGTCAGAAGGGGGTACCAGGTTCGTATGCACCATACCCTTTTTGAACAGAAGCCCGGGAAGAACTTTACGCAGGTCATCACTGCTTTTTATAAAACAGCTGTAAGAATATTTTGACAGGCTGGTCGCATATTCGATCCGGCTGATATCCATGCAGCGGGGTGCCGTACTATCTTGTGAAAGGACAGACCTGTTGCAGAATAATACAATAAGAAAGGCTACTAAAAATTTACTGGTACCTGTTTTCATGTTCGTGACTGGTGGCAATCTTCCAAATGTAATGATTCAGGCCTGATAATCTAAATTTTGGATATACCACTTTCCGGGTAGACAGAACCCGGTTGAAAGCCTGAAAAAAAGCAAACTATGCTATCTTTGCTGCCATGGCTCAAAAGAAGAAAAAGAAGGTTGCTGAAAGTCCGAAGAACAAAGCGGGTAAGGCAGATGCATTGCCCATGAAACAGGAGAAAGAAGAAAATATTGACTGGCGGAGCCTGGCCCGTGATGAACGCACCTGGAAGATCAGCGGTGCCGTATCATTGCTGGCATCTATCTTCTTATTCATTGCCTTTATTTCTTATTTCTTTACCTGGAAAGAAGACCAGGCCCAGGTATCCCGCGGTGCATCGGTATTGTTCGATAATGATATAAAAGTAAATAACCTGCTGGGGCGCCTGGGAGCATATATCTCCCACTTTTTTATTTACAAAGGATTCGGGGCCGCATCACTGCTGTTCTGTACTTTCTTTTTTGTATTGGGGGTTAACCTGCTGTTTACCCGTAAAGTATTTTCTGTTTCCAGGAATCTGAAGTATGTAACAATTGGCCTGCTGGTACTTTCCGTATCACTGGCTTTTATTTTTTCCAACAGCAATTTTCGTTTTGGCGGCGGCGTGGGTGCTATGATCAGCGGGTGGCTGACGGGGGCACTGGGAACAATTGGTACTGCTGCTGTGTTGCTGTTACTGGGCATTGGATATTTTATCTGGCAATTCAATCCTGCATTTAACCTGCCGCAAAAAAAGGAACAGGCTGAACCCGCCACAGAAGAAACACCCGGGGAAGAAGATACAACAGGCGCAATCATCCCCGGTGGAAAAACAATCAATGATATTTATACTGAGAATAACGGCGAAACGCTGAAAGGCAATTCCATGAAAGCAACAGGCGGAATGATCCTGAATCCAACGACGGAGGAAGCCCTGCCCGAATTTAAAATCATTGAAAAAGAAGAACTGCCGGAAGATGAAGCAGCAATAGCAGAACAACAGCAGCCGATGCTGGAAAAAGAGATCGTCAGTGAGATCATGCACGATCATGACCTGGCCGGTACTAAAGAATTACCGGTAACGGTACCGCAGGATTTTAAACCGGTAAAAGAAAAACCGGTTGAAAAAACAGTCTCTGCCGAAGACCTTGAACTGGAAATAAAAGTGGTGCCGGATGAGACTCCGGAAACAGGTGCCGTTAAACCAGCCACACCGGCCATTGCTGAAAAATATGACCCTGTACTTGGTTTAAAGAATTATAAGTATCCGACACTCGACCTCCTGGACAGTCATGGCAGTGAAAAGATCGTCCAGGATACTAATGAACTGGAGAATAACAAGAACCAGATCATTGCCACGCTGCGGAACTATTCTATCGAGATACAAAAAATATTTGCCACGGTGGGCCCGACAGTTACTTTATACGAAATCATACCTGCAGCCGGTGTCCGTATCTCCCGGATCAAGAACCTGGAAGATGATATTGCGCTGAGTTTGTCAGCACTGGGTATCCGTATCATTGCGCCAATACCCGGGAAAGGGACAATCGGTATTGAAGTGCCGAATGCACGCAAGACCATCGTTAGTATGAAGACCTTATTGGCTTCAGAAAAATTCCAGAACAATAATTTTTCGCTACCCATTGCATTGGGTAAGAAAATTGATAATGAAAATTTCATCGTTGATCTTGCCAGTATGCCGCACCTGCTGATGGCCGGCGCTACCGGTCAGGGTAAATCGGTGGGAGTAAATGCAATCCTTGTTTCTTTACTATATAAGAAACATCCTTCGCAACTGAAATTTATTTTGGTTGATCCCAAGAAAGTGGAGCTGAGCATTTACCGCCGCATTGAACAACACTTCCTGGCAAAATTGCCCAATGAGGAAGAAGCAATTATTACCGATACCAAAAAAGTGATCAATACACTCAATGCTCTTTGTATTGAAATGGATCACCGCTATGACCTGCTGAAAGAAGCCGGTTGCCGGAATATTAAAGAATACAACGAAAAATTTGTTTCAAGAAAGCTGAATCCTGAAAAAGGACACCAGTTCCTGCCATTCATCGTGCTGGTGATTGATGAGTTTGCCGACCTGATCATGACAGCCGGTAAAGAAATTGAAATGCCGATTGCCCGTTTGGCCCAGCTGGCCCGTGCTGTAGGTATTCACCTGATCATTGCCACACAAAGACCTTCTGTGAATATTATTACAGGTACTATCAAAGCCAACTTCCCGGCCCGTATTGGTTTCAAGGTTTCCTCAAAAATTGACTCGCGGACGATATTGGATACCGGTGGCGCCGAGCAGCTGATCGGTAAAGGTGATATGCTGGTCAGTTATAACGGGGAACTGGTCCGTTTGCAATGCGCTTTTGTAGATACTCCTGAAGTAGACAGGGTGGTTGAGTTTATTGGTTACCAGGAAGGATATCCTGTGCCATTCCTGCTGCCTGAATATATTGATGAGAAAGAACTGGAGGGAAAAGATTTTGACCTGGGCGACCGTGATTCATTGTTTGAAGATGCAGCACGGCTGATCGTGCAGAACCAGATCGGTTCCACTTCCTTATTGCAGAGAAGGATGAAACTGGGCTATAACAGGGCAGGCCGCCTGATGGACCAACTGGAAGCTGCGGGCATTGTGGGACCCAACCAGGGCAGTAAGGCCCGGGACGTATTAATTAAAACAGAAATTGATCTGCAACAACACCTGGATGCCATGGGTTAGCAGACTGTTAAGAATTAAATAACGCTTGCAACCCGGCCTGATGATTGTCAGTCCTGATAACAAAATAAGAGACGCTATCTTTGCACCCGTCCATAAAAAAGATAATATGATGAAGAAAGTTTACCTGTTAACTGTAGTATTACTGAGTGGTATTGTATCCTTTGCACAAACAAATCCAACCCGTAATGACCCGGAAGCCAAGAAAGTGCTGGACGCCGTCAGTGCTAAATTCAAAACCTTTACATCGGTACAGGCCGGCTTCAAATACACCGTGGAAAATGCAGCGGGTAAAGTGCTATCCACCAAAACAGGTACATTAAAAATGAAAGGCACCAAATACCGGGTGAGTTTCAGCGGGCAGGAAATATTTTGTGATGGAAAGACGGTCTGGAATTATGATAAAGCTGCAAATGAAGTAACGATCAGTAACCTGGATGCTTCCGGCGGAACGATCACGCCGCAAAAATTGTTTACCAACTTCTACGATAAAGATTTCTATTATATCCTGAATGGCGAAAAGAAACAGGCGGGTAAAACCCTGCAGGAAATTGAAATGACACCGATCGATAAAACAAAAGCCTTTCACAAAGTGTACCTCCTGATCGATAAAAATGCAAAAACTATTTACAGCACTAAAGTCCTGGAGAATGCAGGTAACCGGTACAGCTATACCATGACCAGCATGAAAACAAATGCTGCTATCGCCGATGCGGAATTTGTTTTTAACAAGAGCAAATATCCCGGTGTGGAAGAAGTAGACCTGCGATAAGTTAAGTATTGGCAATAAGTATAAAAGAAAAGGGTTTGTGATTAATGCTTCACAAACCCTTCCTTATTTTAATACGGGATATTTTAATCTATATAACAGCCTTCCTGATCTTCAATACCTGCTCCAGTAATGGTTCCAGCAGGTCTAATTGTAACATATTCGCCCCGTCACTTTTTGCCACAGCCGGGTTAGGATGAGTTTCAATAAACAATCCATCAGCGCCTGTTGCAATCGCTGCTTTGGCAATGGTACTGATCAGTTGCGGGTTGCCGCCTGTGACACCACTGGTCTGGTTTGGTTGTTGCAGGGAGTGCGTCACATCCATCACCACCGGCGCACCGTGTTCCTGCATCCAGGGAATATTGCGGTAGTCCACTACCAGGTCCTGGTAGCCAAACGTGGTTCCTCTTTCGGTGAGTATTACCTGATCATTTCCGGCCTGCCGGATTTTCTCCGCTGCAAATTTCATGGACTGCCCGCTGAGGAATTGTCCTTTCTTCACATTCACAATTTTACCTGTTTGCGCTGCAGCAATCAGCAGGTCTGTTTGCCGGCATAGAAAAGCAGGTATCTGCAAAATATCAACATAGGCTGCGGCCATGGCAGCTTCTTCATGTGCATGTATATCCGATACCACGGGCAAACCCAGTTGTTTTTTTACTTTACCCAATATCTTCAATGCTGCTTCATCACCAAGGCCGGTAAAGGAACCGGCGCTGGTACGGTTGGCTTTGCGGTAAGAGGCTTTGAATACATAAGGGATACCAAGATTCTTACAAATCCCTGCTGTTTTTTCAGCCACTTCCATGACCAGTTCCTCGCTTTCCACCACGCAGGGACCTGCCAGCAGGAAAAAATTTGTTTCATCATACGACTGACCTTCAAAAAGGTCTTTCAGAAATTGTTGCATGCTGCGAAGTTAATGAAAGGGAGGGAAGTTGACAGGTTGATAAGTTTGCAAGTTTAAAGAGAGCAGAGTTGTTGTTTGTGCTTATTAACCTGTCAACTTATCAACTTCACAACCTTTCCTTATATTGCAACCCTATAAAGCTTGCTATGGCAAAAGATAAAATCCTGGTGATCGGTGCTTCAGGACAGATAGGAGTGGAGCTGACACTGGCGCTGCGTAAAATATACGGGAATGCGAATGTGATTGCTTCCGACCTGCGGGAACAAAATCCCCTGCTGGAAGGAACAGGTCCGTATGTATCACTGGATGTGATGAACAAAGAGATGCTGCATGTGCAGGTGATCCGCCAGAATATTACCCAGATCTATTTACTGGCTGCGATCCTTTCCGCCACGGGTGAAAAGAACCCCGGCCTGGCCTGGAACCTGAATATGCAGGGCTTGCTGAATGTACTCGATATTGCAAGAGAAGAGAAATTACATAAAGTATACTGGCCGTCTTCCATTGCAGTCTTTGGCCCCACTTCTCCCAAAAAAAATTGCCCGCAGCAAACCATCATTGAACCCACAACGGTATATGGCATCAGTAAATATGCCGGCGAATTCTGGTGTCATTATTTTCACAACCGGTTTGCTGTGGATGTAAGAAGCCTGCGTTATCCCGGTCTCATTTCATATAAATCGGCACCCGGTGGCGGCACCACGGATTATGCGGTGGAAATATTTCATGAAGCGCTGGAAGAAAAAAAGTATGAGTGTTTTTTGAAAGAAGACACTTATTTGCCGATGATGTATATGCCTGATGCGATCAGGGCCACGATTGAACTGATGGAAGCGCCGGCTGCAAAAATTTCTGTCCGCACTTCCTATAATGTTTCGGGTATGAGTTTTTCTCCCAAGGAAATAGCAGCGGAGATCAAAAAAAATATTCCCGGGTTTGCGATCAGTTACAAACCGGATTACCGGCAGGCGATTGCCGACAGCTGGCCGCAGAGTATTGATGATTCCGTGGCAAATAAGGACTGGGGCTGGAAAGAAGAATTTGATTTGCCTGCCATGACGAAAGATATGCTGGCAAACCTGGAATAAAACCAGTCATTATCTTTTAATACTGAACTGATCAAAAGACTGAAAAGGAAGTTCAGTTATTTCCACAGTTGTTACCCTTGCTTTTGGAGGACCCTGTTTGCACCAGTTGACTAAAGTTTCAATTTGTTCTTTTGTGCCGGTTGCTGTTATTTTCACCTGCCCGCTGGTAAGGTTTTCAACAGTTCCTGTAATGCCTGCCGCAACAGCTTTCTCCCGGGTGCTTTGCCGGTAAAATACTCCCTGCACTTTGCCGGATACGATGATGGAATAAGTGACTGACATCAGAAAGGGATCAGGCTGATAATTTCTTCCAGGAATTGTTGATCGGTGGTATCAAACTGGTCGTAAGCATCACTGTCCGCATCCAGCACCGCCACCACTTCGTTGTTGCGGATTACCGGCACTACGATTTCGGACCTGGACAAGCTGCTGCAGGCAATATGCCCGGGAAATTTTTCTACATCCGGAACGATCAGCGTTTGTTTTTGCGCCCAGCTGCTGCCACAAACACCACGGCCTTTTTTAATACGGGTACAGGCAACAGGTCCCTGGAACGGACCCAACACCAATTCCTCATTCTTTACAAAATAAAACCCGACCCAGAACCAGCCGAACTGTTCTTTCAAAGCTGCCACCACATTTGCTGTATTCGCAATAAGGTCATTTTCTCCTTCCAGCAATCCTTTGATTTGTGGTAACAACGATTCGTATTGTTCGGCTTTAGTACCGCTGTGAATTTGTAAATCTTCTGCCATGTGGCAAAGGTAAGAACTTCGCCAACCGGAACCGGCTTTCCGGGTATTGTTCCTGTTTCAGGTATATGGAGGATTTATCGCAGGATCATTACAGAACCGGAAACCATATCATGAATGGCTCTTTTTTTGGGGTTGCTGTGGATGGTCAAAAATGAAATCCAGCCTAAAAAAATTTTGACCGGGTAGCGTACAAGAGCCTGTAAGAAGTTGATCTTTTTTGAAGGATCTTCTTCTTTTCGTACCCGTATCCCGTTCAGGTAGTTACCTAATGTACATCCCAGTGTCATGCTGAGCGGTTCATAAATAAGGAAGAGGAGGACAAATAAAAATATCCGTACCCAATCAGGTACGTTTTCAAATTTATCCAGCACCGAGGCAAAGACAAACATCATAACAACAACCAGGATTGTATCAATAAAAGTTGATTGTATTCTTAATTTCAGTTCAGGGTATTTTACTTCCATTTTTTTAATGCTGGTTAAAAATTATTGGTCAGTTTGGCAAGTTGTTTTTTCAAATCCTCCGTGCTGTTGTAAATAACAGCATAATCACTGATACCCGAAAGGGTGCTGGAATGATCTGCTTTTGTATTCCGCAGGTAAATAACAGGTTTGCCTTTTGCTTTGGCATACCCGGCTTCAATGCCGATACCGATTGCTTTATCACTTGTCTCTGCGATCAGCAGATCAGCTGCATCTATTTGCCGCATGGCTTCCTGCATCATTTCTTTTTCCTGCACGGGGCTGAATTGAAATTGTTCTGTAAATACAAAAGGCTTTATACCCGAAGCCAGCAGAGCTTCTTTGATGGCGGTTAATTCTTCTGCCAGTTCATTCCGTTTACTATAGCTGATGGCGATATAGGCAGTTCTGTTCATACGATCTCAATATCATATTTATCCAGCAACCCGGCAATACCGGGAAATGAGAATTTTGCCTTTTTGATTTTATTGGAAGCGGGATCAATGGAATAATTGAAAGAAGTGGTAAGGTCGGCTTTTTCTAATATGGTTTCCCCGAAAATAGCACGGGCAAGATCGCAGCGGGTAAAGACCGACTGGCTGAGATCAGCACCGGTAAAATCAACTTCCTGCAGGATGCAATCGCTGAAATTCGTTTTCTTCATTTTCACCTGGTAAAAAGAAGAAAGGTTCAGGGTGCATTTTTCAAAACTCACTTCCAACAGGAAGGGATCGCAGTTGTCAAAACGCAAACCCAGTAATTTACAGTTGCTGAACTTCACATCCCGCAAACCGGTTTTGGAAAATTGGGCATTACTGAGATTGCAATCCGTAAACGTACATTCCGTGAAAGAAATCTCTGCCAGGTTGCTTTCTGCAAAATTGCAATTGGAGAAGGTACAGTTATCGTAATCCCCTTTCGCGGGGGATTGAACGGTGAAATCAGTTTTCTCAAACTGTTTATCTTCTATATAATTCCTGCTCATCGGGAAGAAAATAATTTTTCTCCACCGAAGATAAACAGAAAGCCTTTCCGGTTAATGCCGGAACTATAAACCTTTATTAAAGAAAATGACTCCCTCCACGGAATAGCTGGTGGAAGAGAATTTGTTTTTCAATCCTGCGGATGCTTTGACGCCCCAGCCGCATTTGGAATCATAAATCAGGTCTAATTTTTCTCCAAAACTGATCGGGCTGCCTTTTAAAAGATCTTCCGTATCCACACCCACACCAACAGAAAGTTCATAGCTGTTATCCGAAGGATGGAATTCAACACCGGCACCTACGGGGCCGATCTCCAGACTGCCGGTAACATTCACGCCCATTTCCTGCTGTGATTGAACGCCGCCAGCGCCTTTGGTAAAGGTATTGGAGGCTTCAATGCTGACCACATCGTTGGGAGAGAACGTAACTTTTGTTTTAATGGATTCAGTGGCGGCGCATTTGGCTGCCTCCGGTGCCTGGGGACCATCGCATTTGGGTGCAATATCTCCATCGGTTCTTACAATAAAAGCCTGGTAATGCACCCGGCGGATCAGTTTATCATTCAGCGCCAGGTATTGATTCACGGTAATAAAAGGAACTCCTTTTTCATCCATTTTCATCTTCATATGAAAAGGCCCTTTCATGGCGGCGCCCGGACCATCCGGCGGAAGCGGCGACCATGTTTTGATCTTCTGCCATTTGCCCACATTTAATAAATCCAGTTCACCGGAAGGCATACCATTAATCTCCACATTGCCATCTTCATCAATGGTGCCGCTGAAACTCCAGTCCCTTATCTGGAAACCATCTTTCAGGTTGGTGGTAAAACCGCCCATTGTACCGGCCACAGGAGCCGGGATCATCCCCATGGCAGGAGCAGCAGCGCCGCCCTGGTACACATACAATACTTTTCCTGTTCCGCTGATAGTACCCATACGGGAAATATCCATTGAAAACTCTTTGGCACAGGCCAGCGTTTGCAAATTGATATTGGTGCTGCCCAGCCCATCGCCAAATTTTGTATTGGCGTCAGCCGCCGTTTCGCCGGAACGGGCACTGGCCACTTCGGCTTCATAATGACCTTCCCACTGCGCCAGTTTTTCCTCTTTGGTCTGCTGCTTATTCGTTTTCGGTTTATTGGTATTAGGTTTGGCTGATTTAGCGGAGGCGGGGCTTTTGGCAGCGGATGCATTTTTCCCTTTGGCGCCTTCCCTTCCTTCACCGGCATAGCCAAGATCCCAGGCTTCTTCAAAACTTTTTTGTGCTTCTTCTTTTTTTCCTTTTTTCTCTTTGATCTTGCCGTCGGTATAGCAATACAATCCGTTCTCCGGATCAATACGGCGGGCCACCCGGTTGGCAGAATCAGCCTTTGCTATATCATTGGTCTTGTAATAAGCGATAGCAAGGTTGCCAAAAGGAGAAGCCAGGTTGGGGAAGGTCTTTGTCACTTCTTTCAGCAAAACAATCGCATCGCCGTATTTGCTGTTATCCATCAGCAACAGGGCCAGGTTATTTAAGAAAAGACCGTTAGCCGGTTGCAATTGTGCTGCTTTGGCATAACCATACAGGGCATCGGGCCGCAGGTTTTTGAAATAACAAACCATCGCATTGATATAATAAGCCTGCGCCGTATTCCCTTTTAATTTCTTCGCCGTGACCGCTGCATTCTTATCTACCTGCTCGTAATATTTGGCTTTATTCTTCGCATCGGCTAAGGTTTGTGCAATGATTTGTGGTACAGTGCCTGTAACTGCTGTTGCCGAAGCCGGTAAGGTCCCTTCTTTTTGCCAGGTGGATGTTCCTTTTTCAGTACTCAGCATTTTAAACGGAAGGGTAAGGGTGCCATCCACGTTGGTAAAGGGACCTGTTTGTTTACCCTGTTCCATTTCTTTAAAGATGATCGTGATGTTATTACCTGTGATCTTCCAGGTGCCATTATCTTCCACCGTCTGTCCCGGCATGGTAGCTTTCAGTTTGAAAGTGCCCGGGGCAAAGGTCAGGGAGATCACTGCCTGGTTTTTGGGTGATTTTCCGTCACTGTCTTTCACGAGGGTATATTTTCCCTGGAGGGATTGGGCACGACTGCCAAGACCGGCGAGCAAAAAAACGAAAACAAAAAAAGGTACCCGGAACCGGCAAAACATTTCTCTTTTCATAACAGGATTATTTACAACTACAATCAATCAGTAAAAGTAAAAGGGCGGGGAAGATATTACTATCCCCCTTTTGGGGGAATTGGGGATACTATTCAATATCTGTCTGATGTGCCAGCCCATCCATTTTTCTACTGATGGTTTGC
This sequence comes from Chitinophagaceae bacterium UBA4411, assembly GCA_002400415.1. GTDB lineage: Bacteria > Bacteroidota > Bacteroidia > Chitinophagales > Chitinophagaceae > CADEDV01. The sequence goes on along the minus strand of DGQP01000002.1, from coordinate 150,529 downwards.
CGGTCTGCTGCTGTCCGGGCAAAGGATAATGCTTTTTGCAAATGCTCCATTGCTTTATCATTATTGATGCCGCTGTACAGTTCACCCAGCAGCGTATAGTAATACTGGTTGCCGGTTGGTTGCAGTTTCTCTGCTTCAGCAATAGCGGCTGTTTTCCCGTTGGCTTTGGAAAGGGCAAAGGTTCTGTTCAATGCAGCAATGGGCGAATATTCCATTTGCAGCAATTGGTTATAGAGTTGTAAGATAGCTTCCCATTTCCCGGCTGTATCTGCTTTGATGGTATGCCAGTAGGCAATACCGGCTTCCAGGTGGTATTTACTGATAACGGCTCCCGTGGACGCCTGCCGCAGGTAATAAGCACCCCTGGCGACCAGTTCATAATTCCAGAGCGCTTCATCCTGGTCATCATATAAAATCATACCTGCCGTTTTATTTTTCCGGGCCGGAAATCTGGAAGCATGAAAGCACATCAAAGCCAGCAGTGCATTCACTGCGGGCTGGTTCGTGCTTTTGTTTTCAAGCAGCAAATAAGTCAGCCGCATCGCTTCCAGGCAAAGGTCAGGTCTTAAAACTGCTTCATGGCTTTCTGAATAATAACCTTCATTGAACAACAGGTAGAGGGTGGTGAGTACGGTGGCTAAGCGTTGATCAATTTCCTTTTCAGCAGGAAATTCAACAGCCACTTTTTCAGCACGCAATTTCTCTTTGGCCCGCTGCAGCCGTTTATTGATCGTTTCTTTATTGGTTAAAAAAGCATCTGCAATTTCTTCAATACCGAAACCGCAGAGAATCCGGAGGGAAAGGGCTATTTGTGCTTCCGCTGCAATAGCAGGATGACAGATGGCAAATAACATTTGCAGCTGGCTGTCGGTAATATTCCTGGCGGAAAGATCAATTTCAGCCGGTTCATTAATTTGTTCAGCCTGTTGCAGCCGGCTTGCGATCTTACCCGTAAATAATTGCCGGCGCCGGAGATAATTCCGGGCTTTATTTTTGGCCACGGTATACAGCCATGCTGCCGGGTTTTCAGGAATGCCTTTATAGGGCCATGTTTCCATAGCCGCTAAAAAAGTTTCGCCGGCAATATCTTCGGCGGCTTCCATATTCTCCATGCCAAAGCTCCGGCACAAAACAGCTACTATCTTTTGAAATTCTGTTCTGAACAAACCGGGTATCAGGTCTTGCTGCTGCATAGTAAAAAAGTACCTGTATTCACACAGGTACTTTCAGTTGTTTAATGAGTGCCGTCTCCCCGGGCAATTTTTCGAACCTCCACACTATTGCCTTCGCCCTGCAAAACAGGAGAGCCTTTGGCAAACTCCACCGCTTCCTCCACGGATTCTGCTTTCACAATAATATAACCGCCAAGGGTTTCTTTGATATCACCAAAGGGGCCATTGATCACTACAGGGCCGGTATCAGTTGCTTTTACCACCCGGGCATTTTCAAAAGGAAGGCCGTTGCCGCTTACAAATTTGTTTTGTGCAGCAATGCCACCGATCCAGTCCATGGTTTGTTTCATCCAGGCCTGTATCTGTTCGGGTGATGCCACTTTCATACCGTCTTCATGCCGGAAGATCAAAATGAATTCGTCCATATTGTCCAGTTTTAAGTGCCTGCTGCTGCAGGCGGGTTATTGAATGTAAGAAATACATAGCAATAACAATTGAAGCGGGGCGGATTGGACAGGATTTTAAACTATTTTCCGGTGCACTCATTCCTGCCGGAATGAAAACTACCAAAATTTCCACCAGGGCTTTTGGGTTTCGTTCTTGGTCAGCCCGGGAACGTAAGCAGCTTCTGTATTCCACTTTGCTTCCTGCTCTTTTTCTGTTCCGTTGTCCTTGTATGTTATCCGGGAATTAAAGGAAGTATCAGCCGGACCAATTTCTACAACCCTGTCTTTGTGCATCATAACACCCAGGCCGTGTTCATCGTCCCAGTCGCACCCCAATTCATAACCAAGATATGCAAAGCCATCTTTGTTGCTATCCAATACGTGAATGATTGATAGCCCAATAACATTCCTGAAGTCCTCAATGCTATCAATGTCAGGAACCAGGTCTTCATATATGCCCCTGATCGCCGGCAACTCATTGAATAAAGCGTTTAAAATGGCATCCCTGATTTTGCCTGCATTCTCATGGAGGTAATTCAATGAGTTTATTTGTTCCCGGGTTGTGATTTTGACATAGTCGGCCTGCCGTCCGGTTATTAAAACCTTCACTAAGCCATTTGACGGTTCTTCGCGGTCTTTTCCTCCATAAGAACCCTGCCTGCTTTGGAAGCCAATCCAGGCAGGCAAAGTAATTTGTCCCTCATAGTTGTCTCCAATAATAATATCAGGCTTTAGCTCTAAAACATTTTGCATCCGGAGGATTTTTTAAAATTGTCAACGTGCAGGTATTGCCCAGGTGGAGAATTTTATATTTGTCCATGGAAACTGCTGCCTCGCTTTTGCTAAAGTTAAATAGTAAGAACTAAAACCGGGCGTTACTCAATGAAGCCCGAATCACAGCACAGCAGGAAAAGTGACCTTTTAGTCAAGGTGTTTAAACAGTTCATCCTGTGCCGGGAATAGTCTTTCTGTTTTTCAATCCCTGTCTTATTTGCCGTAAATAGTGATAGCTGTTCATTTGAGTTCTGAGAGTATCAGTTTTTTCTGCTTTAATGTGTTCTTCATTGCTTTTTCCCTTACTATCGGGTCATCGTTATGTATTAATTCAAAATATTCAGTAGGTACAACCTGCCAGGATAATCCATACTTATCTTTACACCATCCGCAAGAGTCTTCCTCCCCGCCATTTTTAGTAAGAGCCTCCCAATAATAATCTGTTTCAGCCTGATCTTTTGTATTGATAACAAAAGAAACTGCTTCATTAAATTTGAACAGCGGGCCTGCTGCCAGTATACTAAACTCCATTCCTGCAATTTCAATTACAGCGGTTTCTATGCCTGCCTCATTTCCGCTTTCGTCACTACCGAATTTTCGGAAATCTTTCAGCTTACCATCTTTAAAAATGGATAAGTAATAACCGGCTACAGCTTTGGCATCTTTCTCCACCCACAAATAAGGGGTAATTTTTTGAGTGATCATATTTTTAGTGTTTTTGCCGGGGTCATTCGCCGTTCCGGCCGGATTGATTGCGTTATCAGCCTTACCAGGCTGATTGGGGTTTGAACAGGAAATGAGCAAACCAAAAGCAATCACTGCGGGGAAAATTAATTTATTCATTTTCTATTTTATTTTTTTTCCTCTGGTTGCCGGTATCCTGAGCAAGCCTTAGGGCTCGCCAGTAAAGTTAAATAGTTAGTAGTTTCTTTTACGCCGTTGCTGGTGTTTCTCGCCAGCAACGGCAATCTAAGGTTATTTCAACATTTTGCTGCAAGCTAAATAGTTAGCAGTTGCTTTAAAGTAGTGCGGTTGGTGAAAAACACCAACCTCGGCGTTCTGCGTGCTGATAATTGGAAGAACAACAAAGACAGGAAACACCAACCTCGGCGCAATTGTTTGTTTGGCTTCTACGTCGTGTTGTCTATGGTCGCCTGTCATTGTAGGGGGTTAATTATAATTACATGTGTTGTGCCTCCAGTCTGTCTATCGGGTCTTCGTCCATACGAAATGACCATTTTGACTAACAGTAAGTTTCGTAACCTTTCCATTATCCTTTATAAACTCACACTCTGCGCCCAGGATATTTTTAAACTGAAATTTTGTGTCTGATTGAAAAATTAATGGAATTGTTTCCTGTTCTGAAATCCTGGCAAGTAAACGGTCGCTTTCTTTTGTGATTACAATTGTTCTTTTGTTGTCTGTTGATAATGTATAAGTGCCAACATATTCATTTAGTAAGTCAGAATCCACTTTTACTTCATTTTGCAATGGTTTTTCCAATGCAAGGCTCGAAATATTAATTGATAATTCATCTTTTGGTGAACATTCGCAATTAAACAGGGTAGTTATAAATATATCTTCTGCCGGAAAATAAATTTCATTAGTCCGAAACCCTGTTATAGCCCCGCCGTGTTCTATTGACTTGATGCCACTTACATTCTTTAAAATCCAGCCATACCCATATTCTGTTACGGTTCCGTCTTTTAGTTTAAAAGGTGTGTGTGCTTTTTCTAAAGTTTCTTTTTGAAGAATTTTATATGAATACAGCCCTTTGTGCCACTTAAATAAATCTTCGGCATTTGAAATTAATTCGCCTGCTGAGTATGCAATTGTCATGCTCCAGTAATCGGCGTTCTTGTAATCTGAGTTATCTTTCCTGTAGCCGTCAACCCTGCCCGGAATGATTGTATTTGAACGGTCAAAATAGGTATGATTTAAATCCAAAGGAGTTAAAATATTATCTTGTAAATACGTTTCAAAATTTTTACCTGAAATTTTTTCAATGATGTAGCCTAATAAGTAATAACCTGAATTGCTATATTTAAACTGTGTGCCCGGCTCAAATTCTAAAGGCAGCATTTTGAATTTATCTATCACTTGTTGAGGATCGTAGTCATTCCTTTCGGCATTTTTGTCTGCATAGTCAAGCTGCATATAGTCAGTTATACCTGATGTGTGGGTTAGCAGGTTTTCAATAGTGATAATGTGCCCTTTCGGAGGGAAATCTTTTATGTATTTCTGCAAACTGTCTTGAAGAGAGATTTTATTTTGCTCTACTAATTGTAAAATGGCAACTGCTGTAAATTGCTTCGTAATTGAGCCAAGTTTGAAAACCATATCGGGCTTCATTGGCACATTCAGCTCAATGTTTGCATTGCCAAAAGCTTTTTTGTAAACAATCGATCCTTTTTTAGCGACCAGTATTTCACAGCCGGGGCCGGATGTTTTAAATTGAGTTGAAAGCAGTTCGTCAAGCTTTTTTTCTAATTGTTTGTCTTGCCTGGTTTGCCCGTAAGTGCAAATCAATGGTAAAAGAAAGCTACTAATAAAAAAGATTGATTTATTCATCGTTAATTAATTAGAGAGTATCAAACCGGATGGGGTATAACGTTGAAGCATTGGCGATGTGTCGACATTCATTGAACGTCCTGCCCATAGACAATGCTGATTAAAGATACAAAAGCCCATTATTCCAAAACTGGATTATTTCAACATTTTGCTGCAGGTTAAATACTTAGCTGGTGCTTTAAAGTAGTGCGGCTGGTGAAAAACGCCAACCTCGGTGTTCGGTGTGCCGGTAATTGGAAGACCAACAAAGACAGAAATATCCAATGTAAGCTGCAGTTTTACTCCGGAGCAATAAATTTTTTTGTTATCGAATCTACGAATTTGCCTTTGTCAATTATAGATTTTGTTAGAGCCCTTTTTTGATCGTACCATTTCCATATTACAAGACTTCTATTAGAATCCTCATAACTTCCTGTCAAAAGTCGCCCGTTTGAAAGCCATTTCTTGTAAAAAATGCCATTGTCACTTTGTCCATAATGAATGTTAGCTTTTAGCGTATCGCCAGTTTCAGAAAATTCATACTCATATCCATACGCTGAATCGTTTCTACACTCGACCAGGGATTTTATTTTCCCATTGGGAAAATAATGAATTTCCTTGCCATTTAGTTTGCCGTCACTATATTCTAGTGTTCTTGCTTTTCTTCCGACAGAATCATAATCTATCACAAGTCCATTCAATTTGTCATTTTTGTATTGATATTCACTTTGCTTTGCGCCATTAGGATAATAATCTATAATAGAGCAATCGTATATTCCGGCGTCTAAAGGTGTGGGCTGAAAGAGTTTTTCAATCCGTTCTATTTTGCCATTTTCAAAAAAAGATTTTTTTTCGCCAACAAATTTATTGTTTACGATTTTTGTTTCATATTTTAGTTGACCATTTTCATAATAAACTTTACAAACATAATTTGACGTATCGTTTTTGTCTGCATAAATGTTTTCAGTCATTCTTTGTCCACTGGGGTATCTGTCAATAATTTTATTAGTGGCCTGTTTACAGCCAAAAAATAGGGTAATCAATAATGTTACAGAAAATGTCCTCATAAAATTGCAGCTAACGTGTGCATTTACGAAACTACGAACTGTTTTGTTTGACAGCCTTAAAAAATGCCGGTTTGATTTTCAGCGACTTAAATCTATTTATGCAATATTTTACACGGTGGCATTGAGTTGTGGAAATACCCGGTTGTAAATGTTTAGAAACGTTTGCACATAGTTCCGTGAAAAGAAAATCCCGGTCTTGCGCCGGGATTTTTTAAACTTATTCTACTACTCATTCTTCGACAGGCTCAGAATGCTTTTTGTTCTTTCTTCTCGGCAGGTTTCGGCGCATTCTTTACATATTTTTCTAACCAGCTGAACTGTTCGGCCAGGGTGTGTAAGATATTTTCTCTTCCGGCATAGCCATGGCTTTCATAAGGCAGGCTGATATATTTGGCCGTGCCGCCATTGCCTTTGATGGCATTGAACATTCTTTCACTCTGGATGGGATAGGTACCGGTATTATTGTCGGCATCGCCATGGATCAGCAGCAACGGCGTTTTAATTTTATCCGCATAACTGAAGGGGCTCATATCATGATACAGATCGGGGGCCTGCCAGTAGTTCCTATCCTCGTTCTGGAAACCAAAAGGTGTCAGCGTCCGGTTATAGGCGCCGCTTCTTGCAATACCGGCTTTGAAGAGATTGGTATGGGCTAATAAATTGGCCGTCATAAATGCACCATAACTATGCCCGCCAACAGCTACACGATTCCTGTCACCCACGCCAAGAGAGTCGAGGGTATTGATAGCGGCTTCTGCATTCATTTTTAACTGGTCAATAAAATTATCGTTGGGTTTTTTGTCTTTGTCCGTTGCCACAATGGGCATTTCTGCATTATTCAGTACGGCATAACCCTGGGTTACATAATACACAGGCGAGCCCCAGTTGATAAGAGTGAACCGGTGTTCACTGCCACGGATCTGCGCTGCATCGGCCGCCGAATTATATTCAGCCGGGTAGGCCCAGATAAAGACCGGCAATTTACCATCCCGTTTGGCATCATAGCCTTTGGGTAAATATAAATCACCGGTGAGATCAACACCATCGGCTCTTTTGTATTTGATTTTTTCTTTGGTCACACCCTCTAACTGCGGGTAAGGGTTCTTAAACTCTGTCAGCTGGCGGTCAGCGATACGCAGTTTTAAATTTTTGATCCAGTAGTTCGGCATTTCTTTTTCACTTTCCCTTCTTGTCAGAAGTTGCAGTTTCTCTGCATCCATCACTCTTACCACGTTTTCAAAATAACCATCGGCACAACGCCAGATGATCTCCTGTTTTTTCGTATGCACATCAAAGCTGGCGAGGAAAGGTTTATCACCTTCGGGTGAGCTGCCCGTTGTGTTGTTCATTAAGATCTTATTCCCGTTATCAATCGTTTTGATCACATAACGTCCATACTGGTTCTTATCCTGAACAGGATTGCCGGGATTGGAATACGCATCAGTGGTATTCCGGGTAATGAGTTTTTCCAGGTCGCCGGTGATGGGATTGTAGCGGTCGAGCTGCGTGGTTTGTTTACCGGTGAGTCCTTCTGTTACCAGGGCTAAATTTTTATCGCCCCAGGTGGTGCCGCGGTAGCGCATTTTTGTTTTGAAAAGTTCAGCCGGTTCAGCGGTAAAAGGAGCCGGCTGTGCATAAACGGCATCCCGGTATTCAGCGGCTTTTTTGATTAAACCACTGTCCAGCGGCATGCACCAAACCAATGTGGCGGCTTCATCATCCCTCCATTCAAAACCACGGGGCACCAGCTGCACATTATCATTACCTCCCGGCGCAGTTTCCGCCGAAGGGAGATCAGCCACCTGTTTTATTTTTTTGCCATTGATATCCGTAACAAATACATCGGAAGGAAAACCCTGGGCCGGCACGAGATAAGAGAATGGTTTCTTTATTGTGCGCAGCAGCATGTATTTTTTATCGGGAGACACACTGATCATACTGTAGATCGCCGGTTGCCCGATCTTTGTTTCCACTCCCTTTACATTTTTTACGAGCTGAGCCGTGGTATAAAAAGCAAATAGTTCTTCATCATAGGGCGTTTTGATCATGTCCTGGAAAGTGGGACGGGGAGAAGCTTTACCATAATTTTCCTGCGTGGCCGGTCCTTTCGTTACAGCCGGCTTGGGTGGTGCGGCAGTTGCCGGTTGGATAATGGTACGGTATAATAACGTGTTATCATCATACCATTGATAAGTGCTCATCAGTCCGTTCAGCGCTGTCTTATTGACTTTTGTTGCTTTTTGGGTAGCAATATCAATTACATACAGGTCAACTTTTGTAGTAGTGGTATGCGTGAAGGCGATCTTTTTATCATTCGGACTCCAGCTGATACTGCCTGCTGCAAGCGGAGAAGGCAGGCCGGTGATTTTGTATTCCTTACCGGTAGCGAGATTCTTCAGATAAATATTGTTGATGAAATTCTGCCGGCTGGGTGCAAAATTATTGGGGTTGATACGCATCCCGGCGATCTTTAACTCGGGACGGGCCAGTTCTTCCACGGAAGGATAGCTGTTGCTTTCCGTGAATAACATCCATTCGCCTTTATCATCGAGGCTGATGTTGGGAGTGGGTTTGGCCAGCAGCATATCGGTAATGGCCTGCGGCGGCGTCTTATAAGCGGCATCATCCTGTGCAGTCAGGCTTATTGCTGTAATAAACAGGAACAGAACAAGGGTTGATCTTTTTAGGAACATAGTGTGTGATTTTATACCGGGAAGTTAAGCCACAAAACCTGTTAGCGGAGCAGCAGGGCATAAAATGTTACAGGCGGGGCTTGTATGAGAACCAGTAGTTATACCATTGCTTTTGTTGTAAAAGCAGGCATCGTGAAACTAAAGACCGATCCTTTTCCCGGTTCGCTTTTGATGGCAAGTGTTCCCCCGTTCTTTTCTATAAAATCTTTACTGATAAGCAGGCCGAGGCCGGTGCCTTTTTCTTTTTCAGTTCCTCTCCGGCTGATGCTGCTGTGTTTTTCCAGTAGTTTTTTGATCTTGGTATCACTCAGCCCGATACCTGTATCCATCACTTCGACCCGGATGCTGCCGTTTTCTGAGAAAGCAGTTACGGTGACTTCACTGCTGCGGTGACTGAATTTGATAGCATTGCTCAGCAGGTTGCGGATAATGAATTCGGTCATATCCTTATCAGCATGTGCTGTCAGCCCTTCTTCCACCTGTATAGTTATTGAAACTTCCTTCATATGGGCATAGAGATGTACCAGGCGCACCGCATTTTCAATAATAGTCTTTACATTGAGCTTATCCTGCCGGAATTGCAGCAGGTTCATCTGGGATTTGGACCATTGTAGTAAATTATACAGCAGCTCATTCAGGTTATCGAGTGATTGCTGTGCTTCGGACAGCAATTTTGTTCTTTCTTCAGGACTGAGCTTTTCATGATGTTCGGTGATGAGTTTGAGAAAGGATTGCATGGTGGCCAGCGGGTTTCTCAGGTCATGCGATACCACGGAGAATAGTTTGTCTTTGACCTGGTTCAGCTGGCTGAGTTTGGTTTCTGATTCTTTTACCTGCCCGATGGTTTCTTCCAGGATGATATTTTTTAATTGCAGGTCGGCTGTTTTCTCTTTTACCTGTTGCTGCAGTTCCTGTTTCTGCTGTTCGATCAGTTCTTTTTTTTCTTTTTCTTTTTCCAGGGCCAGGCGTTCCCGTTCCAGCGTTTCATTGGCCAGCTTGAGCCGCATCCGGTTGAGCCGGCTCGCCAGGCCGAGTGATAAAACGACCGCCTGTATCAGTACTGCATATTGCACCAGGTAACGGGAAATGAAATTGTCATTCATCAGCCCTGTTTCCCGCAGGATGAAAGCAATAGCGCCGATAACAAGTAAGATATTAGCGGCAATAAAATAACGGGCCGGCGCATATTTATTATTATAATAAGCATCAATACCAGCCACCAGCATCATGATCAGTATTACAGCTCCCAGCACACCAATGATCACCACTAATAATTTTAACCCGTCAATGCGGAAGGCAAAACAAACCACGGCAGTTATAAGGGTAATAAAGGAGGCGATTGTAAGTAAAGTAAGTATGCGGTTTACTTTAGGCTGATGCTGGGCTGTATTCAAATACGTGCGGGTAAACAGAATACGGGCCAGCCCGGTAAAGGGATTGATGATGGCAAAACTGTAGGTATCCCACAGGGGAGCATTGGACCAGAGGTATTCAATGCCAAAACCATAATAAAAAGCAAAGTAGAGACCGATGCTCACAATACTCAGTACATAGTAGAGGTAGCTGATGTCTTTTACGGCAAAAAGTATAAACAGGTTATACAAGGCCATCACCAGGATAATACCGAAGAATAATCCCTGCCACAATAATCTCTTCCGGTCGTTTCTTTCAAACAGGGTTTGTTTTATCAGTTGCAGGCCGATGGAATGATGTGTGTAGATGCTGTATTCACTCCTGAATTTTAACCAGATCGTTTTGGTTTCATCCCTGCTGATCCGTAAACGGACAGCGTTAATATTGGAGGCCTGTGAACGCTGGTCTAATGGCAGCAAACTTCCGCTGACCTGCTCTTCTTCTTTTCCATCAGCAGCAGCAGTATAAGCTTCCACATAACCCCACTTGCCTGTTTGCAATAAGAATTCCTGGTCTGATCCGGTATTGTTTTTCAGTTCGATCTTTGCCCAGGTGTTCCAGTTTTTTTTTATACCGGGTATGTATATCTGTTCATAAGGCAGGAATGAAAGGGTCCTGATATCATGTAGTGAAAGCCTGCCTGTACTGTCCGTGAGCCAGCCGGCTTTTTCCTGCAGGCTGCTGTAACTGTTAATCCCCGGATAGATTGCCACCGGTTGCGCAGGTAATCGGGTTGTGGTCAGCAGCAGAACGACAACCGGTAAATAATAAAAATATTTCCTGTGCAAGAATGACATGATGGTTTTGTAAATTTAACCGTTTAATTATTTGCTGCAAGAGAATAAAAAACGATTGATGGCCGGAATAAAAGTTTTACTGGTGGAAGATGACTGGATCATTGCCAAAGAGATATCTTATAATTTACAGGATCTTGGTTTTGAAGTGGCCGGTCATTTTGATAATGCGGAGGAAGCCTACAGGCAGGCAAAGATCATTCAGCCCGATCTTGTTATACTGGATATCGATCTTTCCGGGGAAATGACCGGAATAGACTTTGCCAAACAACTGAAGCAGGAGGGAAGGATCCCGTTTATTTTTTTAACTGCACTCGCCGATACGCAAACAGTAGAGAAAGCAAAACTGGCGGAACCTTATGCTTACCTTGTAAAGCCGGTTGCCCCGGAAACTTTATATTCCACCATTGAGATAACCCTGCATAATGCATCCCGCCGGAATGATACGGAGATAACGGCTTCTGCCACCAGCATCAAAGAAGACCTCGGGTATGCAGACGGGATTTTTGTCAAGAATAAAAAGCGGCTGGAAAAAGTGCTGCTGAAAGATATATTGTGGGTGGAGGCTTATGATATTTATGCAATGATCAAGACAGCAACCGGCCAGTATTTACTCAGTCATTCACTAAAGACAGTTGAAGAACGTTTTCCCTCCTCTCATTTTATACGGGTGCACCGTTCTTATCTCGTTAATAAAGACAGGATCGATGCCATTGAAGAAAGCGACCTGGTTATTGCTGAAGCCCGTATCCCCGTCGGGAAAACCTACCGGGATAGCGTGATGAAGAAATTATCCATTCTCTGATTCCCTTCACCTGAAAAATTGTTCCGTTCACCTTAGTATTCTTTTGCCTTCGCCTGTTTTGCTGCGGCGCTGCGGCAAACTCTTCTAAATTCATTTTCTTAATTGCCTGCCAACATGAATAACCTGGCCACACCGGGAATGCTGATCGCTGTATGGGTATGCCTTGCTCTCTATGCCGGTGTAATCCTTTTCTTTGTTATCCGGGGTGCCCGGAAAACCATCACGATGGCTGATTATGCCACCGGCACTTTCCAGTTTTCACCGGCTGCTATCGGGCTGTCATTAGCCGCAGGCATGACGAGCGCCGCCACCTTTATTATCAATCCGGGTTTTATTGCTTACTATGGGATCAGCGCTTTTTTATCCATGGCAGTTTTTTTACCGCTGGGTGCTTTGATCTCACTGGTCATCCTTTCCAAAAAATTCAGGAAGATCGGTAATGTGATACAGGCAAAGACCATTGCCCAATGGCTGGGGACCCGGTTCGGCAGTAACGGCTTTCGTTTATACATTGCTTTTCTTTCGCTCCTGCATATCACTTTTATTGTACTCATCTGTGTCGGGTTAACACAGGTATTGAGTAAGGCGCTGGATGCTGATGTGGTCTATGTACTGACGGGAATTGTGGTATTCACATTCGGCTATATGATGTTTGGCGGTGCCAACAGCATGGTATATACAAACATGATCCAGGCATTACTGAAAGTGGTGGTGGCTGTTATCATCCTTGTATCCGGGTATCATTTCTTTACCAGCGGTGATGGCGGTTTGTTTACCAAACTTAATGCTATCGATCCGCAGCTTACCAAAGCGTTTAATCCTTCCAGCCCTTTGTACCGTGATTTTTTTGAAGTGGTGATCTGCCAGTTCATTGTGGGGGTGGCCATCGTTTGCCAGCCGCATATCATCACCCGTTCCATGCTGCTGAAAGATGATAAGGGCATGAATAAATTTCTTACGGTTGCAATTGTATTGCTGATCTTATTCTTCGCCGTTGTTTTTGCCGGCTTATATGGCCGTCTTGTTTTTCCCGGCCTGCAATATAATAACGGGCCACTGCCACTGGATAGTGTAATGTCGGCGTACGTGGTTACCAGTTTCACACCGGCAATGAGTTTATTCCTGGTGGTGGGTTTGATCGCTTCCGGGGTTGCAACACTGGAGAGCCTGATTCAGTCCATCAGCACCACCATCACATCAGATATCATTAAATCACTGGCCGGTAAAAATGAACTAAAGAATGAACTAATGATCAACCGGGTGGTGATCGGGCTGATGGCAGCGATAACACTTCTTATTTCTTACCGGCAATTAGTGCATCCCGAACTCAGCGTGGGCATCCTTGCACAGAATGGTGTGTATGCTTCTTTTTCTGCTGCTTTTGTACCGCTGTTATTCGGAATGTTTTTTAAAGATTGTCATAAAGCAGCGCCCATCGTGGCATCGCTGGTGGCAATCGTAGTTCATTTTTCCGTGTATTATGGAAGACTGACCCCTTACATGCAGGGTCCGGTAAGAAACCCCGGTGTGGCTTCCGCAATTGCGATCCTTTGTTCTATTGTGGCCGGTGGCGTTGTTTACCTGGTAACCAAAAGAAAAACCGTTCTGGCATGAAAAGAATACTGATCATAGCAGCCCTGTTTTTTTCAATGCCGCTTACACAGGCACAGGAATCCTGTTTGCCGGTGTATGAACTGCCTGTAAAAACGATTCAGCTGTCATCAGGCAGGCTGGCTTTTGTTGAAAAAGGGAAAGGAGTAACGGTTTTATTGATTCATGGACTGGGAGGCAATCTTTCCCATTGGCAAAAGAGCATCAGCGAACTGTCTGCATCTTACCACTGCATTGCCATTGATCTTCCCGGTTACGGATGGTCCGCCAAAACAACAGATACAAAAGGAAAGGATCAGTTGCAGTTTTATGCTGATGTTATCAGCGAATTCTTAAAAAAGAAAAAAATAAAGAAAGTAATTCTTGCCGGGCATTCGATGGGAGGGCAGGTGGCCATTATTACTTCTTTACAAAATAAACGGGTGAAAAAACTGGTGTTGCTGGCGCCGGCAGGGTTGGAAACTTTTACGGAAAAAGAAGCGCAATTATTAGTTGCATCCACAACTCCTTCTGTTTTTGAAAAGCAGGAAGAACCGGTGATCAGGGCCAATTTCAAATTGAACTTTTTTCAACAGCCTGCTGATGCGGAACAACTGATACATGACCGGCTTAAGATGAAAACCTGTACAGATTTCAGTTTGTATTGTGAGACGGTATCCAACGGGGTGAAGGGAATGCTGGCACATCCTGTCCGAGATTCGCTGCAGCAGTTGCGGGTTCCTGTACTGATCCTGTTTGGTGCCAATGATGCGCTGATCCCCAACCGTTACCTGCACCCGGCTATGAAGACGGAAGAATTGCTGAAACAAACTGCCCTGCTGGTACCGGGTTGTCAGACCGCACTGGTTCCCGGTGCAGGTCATTTAGTTCAGTTTGAAAAAAGCAATGAAGTAGCCACGATCATAAAAAATTTTATACAATAGTTTTCTTATTAATAAACACTAAATTGAAACCATCATGAGAAGATTAGTAGTGCTTTTGCTGATGATTGCCATTAACGTTGCTGCCATAGCACAAAACACAGGCAAGATCAGTGGTAAGGTTACTGATAAGCAAACCGGTGACCCGTTAGCCGGCGCTAACATATCTGTGCAGGGCAGTGGTATATCTGCTGTTACAGATGAATCCGGTTCTTTCACCCTTCCTGATATTAAAACGGGTAAGGTAACGATCATTATTTCCTATGTGGGATTTGATGACAGTAAATTAGTGGTGACTGTAACCGGTGGTGAAACCACTATTGTTGACGCAGGACTCGTATTAGCCTCCCGCCCGGGAAGCGAAGTGGTTGTATCTGCCTCCAAACGCCCGGAAAAGATTACCCTGGCACCTGCTTCTATCAGCGTTATCAATGCCAAAGACCTGGACCAATCTTCCTCATTCAATGTGGGAGAACTGGCTTCAAAGATCCAGGGTGTTGAGTTTGTGCGAACCGGTGTGAACGGGGTGGGATTCAATGTCCGCGGTTTCAACAATGCATTCAATGCAAAAGTGCTGTTGATGACGGATGGACGTAACAGTATGATGGCAGGAAGCAGTGGTCTGCCTTCCGGTATTATGAATACAACGGTTAAAGAAGATGTGGAAAGGCTGGAAGTAGTGCTGGGTCCCAACTCTGCTTTGTATGGCCCCAATGCCCATAATGGTATTGCCAATACAATCACGAAAGATCCGAGAAAATGGCAGGGTACCACGCTGACGATAGGGGCAGGTAACCAGGGCGTGTTTACAGGACGTTTCCGTACTGCCACAAAGATTGATAAGAAATGGGCCTACAAATTAACAGGAGAATATACAACCGGTAAGGATTTTGAATGGCATGACAGTGTGTATGCGGGAGGCACTTATTACGGCCCGGCTGTAGCTATACCGGAAAGGATACCCACCTACCAGTTCCGTCATGTAAGAGGCGAGGCTCATGTATACTATAGCATTACCCCCAAAGCAGATATCATTGCTTCTTATGGCGGCAGCAATAATAATTTCTTAAGTGTGAATAATGCAGGCCGTAACCAGATCCGCGACTGGAAATTCTCTTTCCTGCAATTGCGTTATGTAAGCCCGCGTTTCTTTGCACAGGCATATGAAACCTGGACCAACGTTGGTAAATCGTATGGTATCCCCGGTTACACAAGAGATTACTGGAACCGGACACATAGTACGGTTACGGATCCCAACAATGCTTTATTCCCGGCAGTCGGCATTTTGTATCCTGACCAGGCAGAGGCTTATGCTTTGCGTTTAGGTAATATGTTCAAAGAAGAATCAAAACGTTTTAATGCCGAGGCGCAATACAATTATAATTTCAGCAAGATTGGTCTCAACATGGTATTAGGGGCGTCTTACCAGAAAGATGCACCCAAGACCTTTGGTACGGTACTGATTGATGCCAACAATAAAGTGGAGATCACACAATATGGCGCTGCCATACAACTGGAGAAGAAATTGCCGGCAGAAATGAAATTAGTAACAGCTGCCCGTTTGGATCATCACAGCCTGTTTGGAAATATGTTTGCACCCAAAGTTGGTTTGGTGAAAGCCGTTCCCGGTGGTGCTCTCCGGCTGACCTGGGGTAAAGCTTTTGCTGCACCGATCATTTTATTCCAGCGGGCCAATGTATTCGGCTTAGTATTCGGAAATGGGAATGGGGTGACTTATATCCCCAATGGAGCTGACGTGACCAATACCTCTCAGCAGCTACAAACCACCCCGCTGAAACCGGAAGAGATCGGTACCTGGGAACTGGGATACAAAGGTGCAGTTGGTAAAAAACTGTATGTTGATCTGAATGGTTATTATGGCAGCAGCACTAATTTTCTGAGCCCTGCGATCACCGTGGGCGGCCGTGCATTGAAGGTGGGAGATATTACAATCAGCACTCCTTTGTTACTGCCGGGCACCACCAATAATAATATCCTCTCCGGTGCGGCTTTCAGTACTTACTTCAATTATGGGAAAGTAAAATCATATGGTGTTGACCTCGGGGTGAATTATTTCTTTACCGATAATATAAGCCTGGCGGTCAAATACAGCTGGTTTGGTTCTGATATCACAAAAGATAATTTAGCGAATGATGCCAACAAGGACGGGTATGTTTCCCTGGAAGAAAGAAGTTTGAATGCACCGGAGAACAGGCTGGCTTCTACATTAAGTTTCCAGAATTTAGCGAAAGGAAAGGCATTCGTAAATCTTTCTGTAAGATGGGTGCAGGAATATGATATGTACAGCGGCAACCAGATAGCCACAGCTGCAGGAGCAGGAAAAAGAGGTGTGGTGTACGGTGGCATTAACCCGCTGAACAACCAGCCCAGGAACTATGTGAAGAATTTTGACTGGGGAGCACTGGGCGGGTTCACTACTGTTGACCTGAGTGCCGGTATGAAACTGAACAGTACACTCAGTATCGGTGCTGGCATCAGCAATATCTTTGATACAGACCAGAAAGAATTTGTCGGCTCACCTTCTATCGGCCGGTTATTCTCTGTTGAATTAAAAGCACATATCCCTAACAGCTCAAAAACTAAAAAATAGTCTTTCTGTGTGTTAACAAAGCTGGCACCCGCAGGGGTGCCAGCTTATTTTACTTATTATGTCATTAGGCTTATTAACAATACAATACTGGCTGAAGAAACATGCTGTCTACCGGCCTGGTCATACTGCCATTGTCTTTGAGAACAGGAGGCTTACTTACAAAGAACTCTATGAAGAAGTGAACCGCCTGTCCAATGCATTTACAGAAGCAGGGATTGGCAAGGGGGATAAAGTGGCGACTTTGTTATCCAATTCGCTGGAGTTATGGGAAATCTACTGGGCCTGTGCCGCTATCGGTGCGGTGGCAGTGCCTCTGAGCCCCCTGCTAAGAGGACAAGGGCTGTTTAACCTGCTGGATAATTCCGATACAAAACTGGTAATTACAAGTCATGACCTGGTGGAACACATCAATGCAGTTAAAAAAGAACTGAATAATATACCGGTGCTGAATTACTGGGTGACGGATGGAAAGGCTGCCGGTTACCAGCAGTACCAGCAGCAAAAAAATGAACATTCACCGGTGCCGCCTGCCACAATAACCGTTACCGGAGATGATCCTTATAATATTATTTACAGCAGCGGAACGACAGGTATGCCGAAAGGAATTGTGATCAGTCATGCCGTAAGAGCTTTGTATGGCTCTTTATTTGCCAATGCTTACCGGATGACCCCGGAGAGTGTGGTGATGCACTCAGGCTCGATTATCTTCAATGGCTCTTTCCTGACCCTGATGCCTGCTATGATGCTGGGCTGCACGTATGTGCTGATGCGTCATTATGATGCAAAAGAAGTGGTGGATACCATTCACCGGGAAAAAGTAACACATACGATTCTTGTTCCTTCACAGATTATTGGTTGCCTGCAAAAAGAAAACTTTACCAAAGAGCATTTATCCTCATTGGAATATATTTTATCCGTAGGTGCTCCATTATTACTGGAACATAAACAGGAACTGAATAAGCGGATACCCGGTGTGTTCTATGAATTGTACGGGTTAACGGAGGGCTTTATGACGATCCTTGACCGTAATGATGCGATGCAGAAAACCGGTAGTGTGGGTTATCCCTCCCAATTCATGGATATAAAAATCGTGGATGAAGACGGAAATGAAATGCCGGCCGGCCGGATTGGCGAAATCACCGGCCGGGGACCGTTGCTGATGTCGGGTTATTATAAAAATGAAACACTGACCCGGGAAACATTGCGGGATGGCTGGTTATTCACCGGCGATATGGGCTACCTGGACGAGGATGGTTTCCTGTTCCTGACGGGCAGAAAAAAAGACCTGATCATTTCGGGTGGTGTGAATGTATACCCGACGGATATTGAAGAAGTCGTAATCCGGCATGAAGCGGTGAAAGATGTGGCGGTCTTTGGTATTCCGCATAAAGAATGGGGCGAGACGCCGGTGGCCGCTGTTGTTGTTAGTGAAGCGGTCAGCGTAAGTGCAGAGGAGATAAAGGAATGGGCTAACCGGAACCTGGAAGCCCGTTACCAGAAAATTTACAAAGTCATCATCATTGATGAATTGCCGAGAAATGTGGCAGGCAAAGTATTAAAAAGAGAATTAAGAGAACGTTTTGCAGGATCATGAAAACTAAAGCAATGACAAGTCATCATCTTTTAACCAATAATATCCGGCTGCACTACCTGGAATTTGAAGGCGAACAACCCACTATTATTTTCATGCACGGGCTCACCGCCAACGCACATGCATTTGATGGACTGGTTGCTGCGGGGTTAAGCCCTGCTTTTCATGTCGTATCGGTGGATCTTCGCGGAAGAGGGGAGAGTTCACAGCCGGAGGCCGGTTACACAATGGCTGATCATGCAAAGGATATCCTTGGTTTACTGGATTACCTGCAACTGGAAAAAGCAATACTGGCTGGTCATTCATTCGGTGGCTTCCTTGCACTGTATCTTGCCCGGTTTTTTCCGCAGCGGGTTGACCGGTTAATTTTAATGGATGCAGCGGCCAATATGCATCCAAAGACAAAGGAAATGCTGGGACCGGCACTGGGCCGGTTAGGCATGCGCTTTCCTTCTTTTGAAGCCTACCTGGAAAAGGTAAAAGCTGCACCTTATCTTTCTGCCTGGGATGACCAGATGGAAAGCTATTACCGGGCGGATGTAAAAAATAACCCGGATGGAACCGTAAGTTGTATCCCGGAGCCGGCCCATATGATGGAAGCAGTAATGAAAGGAAGTTTGGGTGAACCCTGGCTGGATTATTTGCAATCGGTGGAACATAAAGCGATATTGGTGAATGCGCCCGGCGTATATACAATGAACGCCGCATTACTGCCGGAAGAGAATGCGATGCAAACCGTGGAGCTGATGAAGAACTGTATCTATGCAAAGGTACCGGGCAACCATCAGACCATGTTATATGGTGAGGGGGCCCGGGAAATTGTATCCGTAATTAAACACTTTCTCAATAAATAAACTATGCAGGTAAAAGAATCGGTTATTGTTATTACAGGCGCTGCCAGTGGTATTGGAGCAGCCGCTGCTGTTGCACTGGCTGCTGCAGGGGCTAAAGTTGTCCTCGGCGATAGGAGTGAAGAAAAGCTGGAAACAGTAAGACAAAATATTAAGGATGCCGGGGGAAATGTGGTTGCAAAAGCAGTAAATGTAACAGAAGAGCAATCTGTCCAGTCATTAATGGATTTTGCTGTTGCACAATTTGACTGCATTAATGTGGTACTGGCCTGTGCGGGTATTATCCGGGATAGCTTCCTCGTTACACCCGACAGGGAAAGCGGGAAAGTAAAAAAATTTATGACCACGGAGCAATGGCAGCAGGTGATTGATGTGAATATGACCGGTGTCTTCCTGACACTGCGGGAAGCAGCTATAAGGATGGTGGATAATAAATGGGAAGGAGTGCTTATACCGGTTTCATCCATAAATAAAGCAGGAGAGCTGGGACAACTGAACTATGCTTCCACCAAAGCCGCAGTGGCACTGTGGCCCAAAATACTGGCCGGTGAATTTCATGCCCGCGGGATCAAAAATATAAGGGTGGCAGCAATAGCTCCGGGTTACGTGGAGACAGCTTTGTTAACCGCCATCCGGCCGGAGATTTTACAAGGTATCATTCATGAAATACCTCTCGGGCGATTAGTGAAAACCGATGAGATTGTTGCTACGGTAAAGTTTATTATAGAAAACGGGGCCGTACATGGAACCACCCTCGAGGTTAGCGGGGGGATCATTGGCAAGGGGCTGGCGAAATGATCAGGCTAAAACGTCTGCGTACTCCGGTTTCTTTTTAAACACGGCACTGGCAAAGGGGCAAAGCGGGATAATTTTCAGGTGATGCGTTCTGGCATATTCAACCGCAGTATGAACTAATTGATAACCCACATTCTGGCCCCGGAGTTCTTCACTTACTTCCGTATGGTCAATGATCATTTTTTCCGGGGAAGGCATGGTATACGTCATCTCTGCAAGAATATTTCCATCCTGCTGCACAAAGAACAATCCTTTGCTGCCAATTTTTTTATGTTGAATAAGCATGCTGTTTATTTTGAGTTGGCGAATTGCCTGAAATAGGTTTCGGTAAATACAGTATCTAATTTATTATAAAAGCTGATCAGCAAACTGACCTTTTTACGGATACGGGGATAACTATCCACTGTTTTCCAGAAGCCGGGCGAGGGGCAGAAAAGATTTTGCGCAAAAGTGTTCAGATCATTTTCCAGGCTCGACATGGCATACTGCGTCAGCATACCAATAGTGCAATAGGCAGTATCAATATCCTGCGAGGAGGCGTTTTTCCGGATCGCACCCACACCCGCTTCGGGATCATTGTAATCAAAATTATAAGCATTGGCTGCGATCCATATGGAATCATCGAACAGCTTTTTATAATTCCTGTACAGGATGCTGGAGAATTCATGGTGCAGGGTTTGCTCCATATACTTCATTGTATAACCCAGCGCTTCGCCATCGTTAGTAAGAAACAAAGCATCGTTGGAATTGGTGCCGCCATATCCCACATCATAAAAACGCATATTCTTTAACCAGTATACTGCCCGGAGATTTTTATCCAGCAGTGTTTCCGGGTATTTTTTTAAGGCGAGAATACTTGCCTCCCTGCTTCTTACCACTTCACCTGCACTGATCATCTCACCTCTTGCATTGATCGGGGCCGGTTGCCAGCTTGCCGGGAAAATGTTTTTTGAATAGGTAAACGAGACCGCCACTGTTTTAACAACTGTATCCTTTCCGCCGGCATAAAGAAGAAAAGGGAACTGGATAAACAAAAGAAGAAGCAATTTTGACCATTTCATGGGTTAAATCTAAAAAGAATTTGGCGATAATGGTTTTGCTTTTATATTTGTAATGCAATGAACAAAATACTTGTACATAATCAGTGGTGGTGGCATACAACTCTAAGGGGTTTGTAAGGTCATTACTATGTTTATAAAAGCATATTACTACAAAGCCCCGGACTATCCGGGGCTTTGTCATTCAAACAAGGAAGAAAGGGTATGAAGAAAATAGTGATTAATACCAGTGCAAAAAGAATGCTGGCAGATGTGTTCACCCCGGTGGGTATTTACCTGCGGCTGCGGGACCGGTTCCGGGATACCGTGCTGCTGGAAAGTACCGATCATCATTCCGCAGAAAACAGCTGGTCATTTATCGGCATCAATGCGATTGCCGGGATGGAGATCAGTTCAGCCAGCAGTATTGAATTCAAACTGCCGGGGAAACAACCGGAAAAAGTGGCGATCAGTGATCCGGGTTCCGTGCCGCAATTGTTATGGGATTTCATGCAAAAATTTGAGATCAGTACTACGGCAACCAAAGAGGCAAAATTTGCACAGGGCTTATTTGGGTATACCGCTTATGATGCTGTGCAGTTTTTTGATACGGTTCATCTTGCCGCTCACAGCTCATCTGCAGTTATTCCCTTAATGCGGTACCGGCTGTACCAATACGTTATTGCCTTCAATCATTTCAAAGACGAGTTATTCATCTGTGAAAATAGCATCAAAGGAATTGAAAGTGAGTTGGCAGTTGTGGAGTCACTGATCAGGGGTAAGGATGTTCCGGTTTATCCCTTCAGGAAAAAAGGGGAGGAAACATCCAATATGACCGGTGAGGAATATAAAGCAATGGTGCAAAAAGGAATTGCCAGTTGTCACCGGGGCGATGTGTTCCAGATCGTTCTCAGCCGTCGTTTCCAGCAGGGCTTCACGGGTGATGAATTCAATGTGTACAGAGCCCTGCGCAGCATTAACCCTTCTCCCTACTTATTTTTCTTTGATTATGGTGATTATAAACTGATGGGTTCTTCTCCCGAAGCGCAACTGGTCATTCAGAACGGGAAAGCAGTGCTGCACCCGATAGCAGGTACGTTCAGAAGAACCGGTGATGACGAAACGGACCGGCTGGAAACGGAACGTTTATTAAAAGATGCCAAAGAGAATGCAGAGCATGTGATGCTGGTGGACCTGGCCCGCAATGACCTCAGCCGGTTGTGTGATGAAGTGCTGGTGGCGCATTATAAGCAGGTGCAATACTATTCACATGTCATTCATTTGGTAAGCGAGGTAACGGGTAAAGTGAGAGCCGGCAGCAATCCTTTTGAATTAGTTGCTAAAACATTTCCGGCGGGCACACTCAGCGGTGCACCCAAGATCAAAGCCATGCAGCTGATCAACAGTTATGAACCAACGGACAGGAGTTATTATGGCGGCGCTATTGGCTTTACCGGGTTTGACGGCAGCTGTAATCATGCCATTATGATCAGGACGTTTTTGAGTAAGAACAATACACTGACCTGCCAGGCAGGCGCCGGTGTGGTGGTGGCTTCTGTGCCGGAAAATGAATTGCAGGAAGTGAACAATAAACTGGGAGCATTAAAAAAAGCGATTGAGATAGCAGAGACATTATAAACGGGTTCATCCTTTATGGTTGTTAGCCATGAACGATGAACCATGAACTTTTCAAGGGTATGAAAATATTAGTATTCGATAATTACGATTCTTTTACTTATAACCTCGTGCACCTGGTGGAGAAAATCATTCACGGTAAAGTGGATGTATTCCGTAACGACCAGTTGCCATTGGAGCAGGTGAAAGCTTATGATAAGATCATCTTATCACCAGGCCCGGGTATACCGGAAGAAGCCGGATTATTATTACCACTGATCAAAGAATATGCAGCTGCCAAAAGTATACTGGGCGTTTGTCTCGGTCACCAGGCAATAGGCGAAGCTTTTGGAGGCAAACTGGAAAATTTAAGTACCGTATATCATGGGGTGGCTACGAAGATAGAAGTCGGAAGTCCGAAGCGGGAAATACGGAGTTATTTATTTAATGGATTATCTGATGAATTGGAAGTTGGACGTTATCATAGCTGGATAGTTGCTGATGAAGGTTTTCCTGAAGAATTAGAAGTGACAGCAAGGGATGAGAATGGTTATATCATGGCTTTGCAGCATAAAACTTTTGATGTGCAGGGCGTGCAGTTTCACCCCGAGAGTGTATTGACGCCGATGGGAGAAACGATTTTGAGGAACTGGGTGAAAAACTGATTTGCTTGAAAATAAGCTCTGTGCTTTAGTGTCTTGGTGCCTCCGTGTCTCAAGTCTTTCTTATTTTGAAACACAAAGACAGTAAGGCACGGGGGCACAAAGAAGAATAAAAAATATGAAAAAGGTTTTACAATATCTTTTTGAACACAAAACGCTAAGCCGTGACAGGGCAAAAGAAGTACTGGTGAATATCGGGAAAGGTATTTACAATGAGCATGAAGTAACGGCCTTCATGACAGTCTATCTTATGCGTAGTATCACCATTGAAGAATTGCAGGGATTCCGGGATGCGTTGCTGGAATTATGCGTGCCGGTTAACCTTGGCGGGCATAGCACAACCGATATTGTTGGTACCGGCGGTGACGGGAAGAACACATTCAATATCTCCACCCTCAGTTGTTTTATTGTGGCAGGAACCGGGCAAAAAGTAGCCAAGCATGGTAACTATGGCGCTTCTTCAGTAAGTGGTGCATCGAATGTGATGGAGCAGCTCGGCTATAAATTCAAAGCGGATAATGATAAACTGAAAAGGGAAGTGGAAGAAGCAGGCATCTGTTTTTTACATGCGCCCCTGTTTCATCCGGCATTGAAAGCAGTAGGGCCGATCCGGAAGAACCTGGCCATGCGGACCTTTTTTAATATGCTCGGGCCGATGGTGAACCCGGCTGACCCGGCTTTTCAGCTGGTGGGTGTGTTTAGCCTGGAGATGGCCCGTATCTACAATTACCTGTTGCAGCAGACGGAGAAATCGTTTACCATCATTCACAGCTTAGATGGATATGATGAAATATCGCTGACCAATGATACCAAAGTCATCACGAATGAAGGTGAAAGGATCATGACAGCAGAGCAATTGGGTAAACGAACCGTTGATCCGCAGGATATACAGGGTGGTAACAGCCTTGAAGAAGCGGCAAAGATCTTTGTTAAAATAGTCAGTGGTGAAGGCAGCTGGGCCCAGAATGCGGTGGTGCTGGCAAATGCCGCGATGGCTTTATATTGCACCGGCAATTATGCAAACTATGACGGGGCCTATCATGCCGCCGTGGAAAGCCTGGAAAGCGGGAAAGCAAATGCATCATTGAAAAAACTGATAGACTTACAATGAGTACGATATTAGATACAATTATTGCGAATAAGAGAAAGGAGATAGAGAAATTCAAACCGCTGAGTTCTGTTGAACGGTTTGAAAGAGACGGATTTTTCTGGAAAATCAGTAACCGTTCACTGAAACAAAGCCTGCTGGCGGAGGACAGCACCGGGATCATTGCAGAATTCAAACGGAAGAGCCCCAGTAAAGGCTGGTTCAAAACAAAAGAGCTGGAAGTGGAGCCGGTGGTAAGAGCTTATAATGATTTGGGTGCCGCCGGTATTTCTGTATTGACCGATGAAGAATTCTTTGGCGGCGACCTCGATGACCTGATCCAGACCAAAGTGATCTCGGATATACCGGTGCTGCGAAAAGATTTTATCGTGGATCCATGGCAGATAGCAGAAGCGAAAGCTTTTGGAGCTGATGTGATTTTGTTAATTGCTGCTTGCTTAACTAAAAGCGAAGTAAAACAGTTTGCGGCCTATGCCAAAAGTATCGGGCTGGAAGTACTGCTGGAGATTCATAATGAGGAAGAGCTGGATCATATTTGTACGGACGTGGATATGGTGGGAGTGAATAACCGCAACCTGAAGACATTTGAAGTGGATATTGACATATCGCTGGGGCTTATCAACAAAATACCAACGGAAAAACCGGCGGTGGCAGAAAGCGGTATCAGTGATGTGCAGACGATCGTAACTTTAAGGAAAGCAGGTTTCAAAGGATTTTTGATCGGTGAGAATTTTATGAAGAAAGAATATCCCGGGCTGGCTTTTGAACAGTTTGTGATCGACCTGCAGCGGGTTAGCGAATGAATGATTATCTATACGATTGCTTTTGCTGATTTATTAAACACTCCGGCTTTCCTGAAGGAAAGGTACAGGAGTTTAACATGAAATCTATGGAGCAAAAGCACAGTAATGAAACAGGTATCGGGCAAGAGCATGTCGCTGACTCCCCCTCCAGGGGGCGGGGGGGCATGCGAATTAAAGTGTGTGGCATGACATTGCCCGAGCAGGTAAATGCCCTGGATGAAATGGGGGTTGACCTGGCGGGCTTCATTTTCTATGAAAAGTCACCAAGGTTTGTGCGTAAGAAGATCAGCCCGGAGAAAATGAAAAAGACCGGTGGCCGTATCGGGAAAGTGGGGGTCTTTGTCAATATGCCGTATGAAGAGCTGATGCAGACGGTGGAAGATTACCGGCTGGATATGGTGCAGCTGCATGGCGATGAATCGGAACGGTTCTGTGAAAAAGTGGCCAACTATGTATCGGTGATCAAAGCTTTCCGGCTGAGTGATAATGACCCGATCGACTGGATGGTAAGGCCCTTTCATGAAGGATGTGATATGTATATGTTCGATACACTGGGGTCAGGATATGGCGGTACGGGTAAAAAATTTGACTGGAATGTACTGAAGGGAACAAATATTAATAAACTGTTTTTCCTGAGTGGGGGTATTGAGCCGGGTGATGAAGAGAAGCTGAAAGAATTTGCTGCGTTGCCTGAGGCGAAGAAATTATTTGCCGTGGATATCAACAGCAAGTTTGAAGTGAGTGCCGGGGTAAAGAATATGGAGAAACTGAGAGAGTTTGTGAAGAATATGAAGGGGTGAGAAGAGAAGTAGTGAATGGACTGCTTTAGTGAACATCCCCTCCCCGGAAGGGCGGATTGAATGAATATAATTCTTTAAAAAGCTGGGGTGGGTAATTATGAAACGAAAAATCATTCCATACAACCCGAAGCTGAAAGAACTGGCAAAGAAACTGCGGGAGAATATGACCTTCTCAGAAGTAAAACTCTGGAATGAATTAAAGAACGGGCAGATGATGGGATATGATTTTGACAGGCAGCGGCCAATCAGTAATTATATAGTTGATTTCTTTTGCAAGGATCTGCAACTGGCAATCGAAGTGGATGGAATTACGCACCTGGATGAGAAAGTCATTATTAAAGATTGGATAAGACAGGATGATATTGAAAGTTATGGTGTCAATTTTTTACGGTTTGATGCTCTGCTGGTAGTGAATAAGGTGGAAGCTGTGGTCAGGGAGATTAAGAGCTGGATACTTGACTATGAAGAAAGGAATGGGGTAGGCGAAGACGTGCTGAAGAGAAGAGAAAGATTGATTAACCCTGTTTCTAGAAAAAGACAGTAACCCACCCCTGCCCCTCCCGGGAGGGGATGCCCCGCACAGCCCTGCTGTCCGCAAGAGCAAAAAGGGAATGGCAAATCGTAATAATAGTCAGAGTTTTGCAACCTTAGGAAACATCCCCTCCTGGGAGGGGCGAATGGAGGAAATTACCTGCTTTCAAACTTTGGGGTGGGTTGTTAAAAGAATAAATAAACAACAATGAATATCAAAGTGTGTGGTATCAGCACCATGAAACAACTGCAGCAATTAGACGGACTGGGTGTTGATTTTGCCGGCCTGATCTTTTATAAGGATTCTCCACGGTACATGGGAGAAAAATTATCCGGCAAAGAGCTCAAGCATGCTGATTTCGATCTGAAGAAAGTGGGAGTGTTCGTGAACCCCGAAATGATCGAAGTGCTGGATGCCATTGATGAATACGGGCTGGATGCCGTGCAACTGCACGGGGAGGAAAGCCCGGAGATGTGCGAGGACCTGGGCAGTGAAGTGGAAGTGATCAAAGCATTCCGGGTAACGGATGGAGTGGATATTGACAAATTGGTGGCAAAGTACGATGCCGCCTGCGATTATTACCTGTTTGATAATGGCGGGCTCAAAGAAAGTTTTGGTGGCACGGGCAAACAGTTTGACTGGAGTGTACTCACTAAAGCCAAAATAGAAAAACCCTTCTTTTTAAGTGGCGGTATCCGCCCGGAAGATGCAGCGAAAGTAAAGGCATTCAAACACCCTGATTTTTTTGGTGTTGATATCAACAGCCGGTTTGAAAAGAGCCCGGGTGTGAAAGATATGGGGTTGGTGTTGCAGTTTAAGCAAGCGATAAGAAAATAGGCCATGAGGCAAAATAGTAATCAATAGGAAAGGTTAGTGCTTTGGGCTTTTATAAAATGAAATCATCTTTCAGGCAATAAGTAAACGATACTTTTAAATATGACTCAGAATGAAATACTTAAAAGATTGGCTTATATAAAGCACTTGTACAAGCAAGCTGTAGAGCAGTCAAAACAGCCGGAAACAATAAACTATTCCTGTATTTTGTCATTTCATGATGCAATTGATTGGTTCATGAGCCTTGCTTGTATGAAAAAGGGGATTACTGATGTAAGCAAAATTGATATTCTACATAAAAATAGCGGACACAAGAAAGCTAAGAATTCAATTGCTTTAATGGATTATTTTGTTATACTTCCTGATTTGCAGGTAGCATCAGAGGTTGAGAAAATTAATAAACTGCGGAATGCTTTAAAACATGATTTTGTTTTGCCATCAAAATTGGCTGTCTCAGAAAGTGTCAGTACTTCAACTATATTTTTTGAAGTGAATACTAAAATTGTTTTCAATTTAAAGTTTTCTGAAATTTCATTAACAGATTTACTCTCTATTGGGAATGTGAAGGATTATCTTAAAAAGGCTGAAGGTAAGATCTTAGCGTTAATGTTTGAAGATGCAATGGAAGAAATTGCTAAAGCTTATGATGAATTAATTCAGACCGACGATGAACTACTAAAAAATAAATGGTCGTTTTGGAGTTCTAATTATAAAAAAATTTTGACCTATCAAATACCTGTTTCTTTCGAAAAAAATGAAAAATCTTTAGAGAAATTAGGGAAATCATTGAAGGAAGTAGGAGAAACTGTTAATATTAATATGGGTCGTATTGATGAGTCCATAAAAATTCTATCATTAGGAATTGATTATAGAAAGTATCGAAAATTAATGAGTCTGATACCTGTTGTTTATAGAAGTACTAATGGAAAAGTTATTATGAGTAAGCCAAAGTATGAGGAAAGTGAATTACTAAATAATACACAGTTCGCATTTGATTTTGTTTTAGAATGTGCTTTAAAAGTGCAAGAATTTTCTCTTGCCTAATTAGAAGAGGTCTTTAGTAAAGCAGATACATGATGCCATGAAAACAGAACCCTGAAGAGTGCGACGCAACAGGCGATGATAGTAGTACTATCGCCGGGATACCAAAAATTAAAACATGGAAACAACACAAAAATACCAGCAGCCCAATGAACAGGGTTATTATGGTTCCTTCGGCGGGGCCTATATCCCCGAGATGCTGCACCGCAATGTGGAAGAACTGCGGACAAAGTATCTTGATATTATCTATGAAGAAGGTTTTCAAAAGGAATTCAATGACCTGTTGCGGGATTATGTAGGCAGGCCAACGCCGTTGTACCATGCAGAAAGGATGAGTAAGCGGTACAGCGCCAATATTTACCTGAAGCGGGAAGACCTTTGTCATACCGGTGCTCATAAGATCAATAACACCATCGGACAGATATTACTGGCACAACGGTTGGGAAAAAAAAGAATCATTGCGGAAACAGGAGCCGGTCAGCATGGAGTGGCTACCGCCACGGTCTGCGCATTGAAAGGAGTGGAGTGCATCGTGTACATGGGCGAAAAAGATATTGAACGGCAGGCGCCGAATGTGGCGAGAATGAAAATGCTCGGCGCTACGGTGATACCGGCCACCAGCGGCAGCAAGACCCTGAAAGATGCGACGAATGAAGCCATCCGTGACTGGATCAATCACCCGGATGATACACATTATATAATAGGCAGCGTGGTGGGACCGCATCCTTATCCAGATATGGTGGCCAGGTTTCAAAGTGTGATCAGCGAAGAGATGCGCAAACAATTACTGGAAAAAACCGGGAATGAATTACCCAACTATGTGATCGCCTGTGTGGGCGGGGGAAGCAATGCAGCCGGCGCATTCTATCATTTCTTAGATGAACCTTCGGTGAAATTAGTAGCCGTGGAAGCAGCAGGTCACGGTGTGAACAGCGGCATGAGCGCCGCCACCACGCAACTTGGTAAGCCGGGAATTTTGCATGGCAGTAAAAGCCTGCTGATGCAAACCGCAGACGGGCAGGTGGTGGAACCGCATAGTATCTCTGCGGGATTGGATTACCCGGGTATCGGACCCTTGCATGCAAACCTGTTTCAAACCGGCCGGGCTATTTTTATGAGTGCCACCGATACCAAGGCATTGAATGCAGCGTTTGAACTGAGTAAAACAGAAGGGATCATCCCTGCATTGGAATCAGCACATGCTTTACATGCGTTGAAGATGATCAATTTTAAAAAAACCGATGTGATAGTGATCTGTTTGAGCGGAAGAGGGGATAAGGATCTCGATACATACATGAAAAATTTATAGCCACAAAGACACGGAGGCACCAGGTCTTTGTGGCTTTGTGCCTTCGTGGCAAAAAATACCATATGAGCCGGATACAGGAATTATTCAGGAAGAAATCTCGTACTATTCTTAACGTCTATTGCACCGCAGGCTATCCTCATCTGCATGCAACAGCTGAAGTGATGAAAGCCCTGCAGGCGAATGGAGCTGATCTCATTGAACTGGGCATGCCATACAGCGATCCTCTGGCGGATGGCCCCGTGATACAGCACAGCAGTTCGGTGGCGCTGGCCAACGGGATGACGATTGCCATACTGTTTGAGCAATTGCGGCAATGCAGAAACGAAACCACGGTGCCGGTTGTACTGATGGGATATATGAACCCTGTATTGCAATATGGCTTTGAACGTTTTTGTGCAGACGCAGCAGCAGTGGGAGTGGATGGACTGATCCTGCCCGACCTGCCTGAATATGAATTTGAAACAGAATACGGAGCCATCATCAAAAAATACGGGCTTGATTTTATTTTCTTAGTCACACCCGAAACGGCTGAAGAACGGGTCAGGAAATTAGACCAGCTCAGTTCCGGTTTTTTATATGCAGTGTCTTCTTCGTCCACTACCGGCAGCGATAAAGCGGGTGCTGATGTGGCAGCCTATTTACAACGGCTGCAGGCAATGCAATTACAAAACCCCGTGCTGGTTGGTTTTGGTATTAAGGATAAACAAAGTTTTGAAGCGGCCTGCGCTTATGCCAGCGGGGCAATTATCGGGACAGCCTATATCCATGCACTGGGAAAGGGAGAACCCGTTGAGGCAGCCACCCGGCAATTCCTGTCCGGCATTCTCTCCTGAGATTTGTCTGTTAGCTGACATCTTTCCGGTGAATTTCTGCGTTTAAAATCAATAAAATTGTTAAACGGCAGGCTGCCGGTTTGCCGGTCCTGCCCGATTCTCTACATTTGTGGTTTATTAATACCCTCAGCGTAAAACGAGTCTATGTCAAATCGTATCAGTAAATTATTTTTTGTCCTGTTAGTATCTCCTTTGTTCAGCATTGCACAACCTGTGGCAGCTGTTAAGAAGCCGGCTGCTGAAAAAGGATTCACAATTACCGGTAATATCAGCGGCCTGGTAAAGGGAACGGTGGTAAAACTCATTAATGCCAATACCAATACAGAACTGGCCAGCACCACGGTTACGGAAAAGAAAGTAACGGTGAAAAAGAATGGTAAGCCGGTTACTTCCACGAAAACGCTGTTTGTATTAAAAGGGAAGATGGCTGAGCCCGATCTTTGCATAGTCTCTGTCGGTGATATGAAGCCATACAATGTTTATGCAGAAAACAGTGCGATCACAATCACCGGCAGTAATAATGCAATGGATAAATGGGTGGTGAAAGGTTCTTCTTCACACAAGGACTTCCAGGACTTTGAAAAAACGTTTACACCACTGGCTCAAAATCTGAATACAGCCGGGAATACGATCAACAATACGGCGCCGGGTCCGCAGCGGGATGCGATGATCAGCTCGTACACAGCTTTACAACAAAGTATCCAGAACACAATCGACAGTTTTATTGCAGTAAAAACATCTTCTTATGTTTCGCCTTTTGTATTGCTGGTGATGATGGGATTTAATGATAACCCTAACACTGCAGAAGCAAGGTTCAACAAACTGGATACGGCTGTACAGGGCTCTTATATGGGTAAATTATTAGCAGGCCAGATAGCCGATGCAAAAATTGGTGCGGTGGGAACACAGGCCCTGGAATTTACCCAGGCAGATACATCCGGTAATCCTGTTTCCCTATCATCATTCCGGGGTAAGTATGTGCTGGTTGATTTCTGGGCCAGCTGGTGTGGTCCCTGCCGCGATGAGAACCCGAATGTGGTGCAGAACTATAATAAATTCAGGGATAAGAATTTTACCGTGCTGGGTGTATCATTAGACCGCCCCGGCCAAAAAGATAAATGGCTGAATGCGATCAAGGAAGATAACCTGACCTGGACGCATGTAAGCGACCTGCAATTCTGGAATAATGAAGTAGCCAAAATGTACCATATCCAGGGCATACCGCAGAATATATTAGTGGATCCGAATGGAAAGATCATCGGGAAAAACCTGCGGGGCGCTGCACTGGAATCTAAACTATGTGAGATACTGGGTTGTAATTAACGACACCAACCTTATTTAAGTGCAAGGCCGGAACAATCATGTTCCGGCCTTTTTATTCAGCTTGCAGTATCGTCGCTAATTCACATCTTCTCCTTTCTTCAGTTTTTCAATAAGCGTTGTTACATTGTTCTTGTTATTGGTATCCGGCGCCAGCGGCAAAGCCTGTTGTGCGAACTTCAGCGCATTTTTAAAATCACCTGTAGCGGAATAACCTCTTGTCATACCCATCAGGGTGGTGAACTGCCCGGGATTTTTAGCAAAATTCATTTTGAAAATTTCCAGTGCTTCTTTCGGCTTCTTTTGCTGCAACAGGCGGCGTCCATATTGGTGTATTTCGTTCATACTGGCAAAGGCCATGGATGTCTTCATGATCGCAGCCGCTTCTTCGCCACGGCCGAGTTTTTCCAGTATCGCTGCTTTGTTGCTCCATGCTGTGAATGCTTTATCACCACCAAAGCCGGCACTGGTGGCCGAGTCGGCCCATAATAAGGCCTGGTCAAGATTTACATTGCGTTGCAGGCACCAGGCAGCGGCCTGGTCCCAGCTTTGCCAGATAAAACCTTTTTCTGTTCTCAGTTCGTTGCGGAACGAAGCCAGTTGATCAGCTACAAGATCAGTCTCAACACGAAAAGCAATAGCCAGTTTTTCCCATTGCAAAGCAACAGTGGCGCTGTTCTCTGTTTCGTTTATGAATTCATATTTCAGCCATTCAACATTTTTGTCTGATGGTTGCGGTTTTACTTTTACCCGCAGGGCATCTTCTTTCTCATCATAATAATAGCTGCCCCAGGAACTTGCATTTTTACTGAAGATGAGTGTGGATTCATCCGGGTCATAGGCAATAAAGAAACCATATTTACCGGCGGGCAATGATTGCCCTTCTATTTTTACTGCATTCGTAAATTCAATGGTTGTATTCTCATTGGAACCAGCCCTCCACGGTGCTGCTTTGCTGCTGCCAAAGCCCTGGTCAATAAAACCAACATGGACTAATTGCCCCCATATCTTTCCTTCACGGCCTTTTACGCCCGGCCGGTCATAATGAATGGTTACATCGGTAAGCCCGATGCGTTCATGAACGGAAGCCTTTTTATTGCCCCCGCTTGGAGTGACAGTAAGTGGTATTTGTGCCTGTATGGTCACTGACAGTACCAGCAGAACAGGCAGAAAGAATGCAGTCTTCTTCATATAATAAAATTATTTATACTACAAGCTACTATCTTCCATGCAATGCTGTGACCGATTGTTACCAGCGAAAAAACAAAGGGATGAACTGCTGTTTGGAAAGGATATGAGGCAGCAATTACTTAGTCAATGAAACTGCCCTCTGGAAATTAAATTTCACAAAGGGCAGTCCTCTTAAGCAAGAGCATGTGAAATCAGTTTTTCTTTACCTGGTCAGCAAGGGTAAGTGTGTTATTACTCACTTTGTACCGGGTTATCCATTTTATAGTAGGGCAGCAGGAGGGATCGCTCAATGCATAACAGGCTGATTCACCCACCAGCATACCGCTGCTGTCAATTTTTTCCGGGAAGAATTGGCCATCAATACCGCCGGTGGCTTCACAATGTCCCAGGTCGTAAGAAGAATACATTTTCAGTAAACTCAGTTGCCCGTTACCAGCGATGAACACGAACAATTCTGTCCAGCTTACATTACCACCACCGGTGGAATATACCGGTACTATATAATCATTTCTTTTATCGCCGTTCAGGTCTCCTTTCAGGAATTTGGCGGCAACAGGAATGATATTCAGTGAGCCTCCGGCAGACGTGGAGTCAAACATAGTTTTGATCTGGATCTCTTTATCGCCTGTGGTATCAACCCGGAAGCGGTTTTTGGGATCAGCCGCATGCTCTTTATTAAAATGCTGCTGGTAATAATCAACAATCGCCGTAGTAATAAAGGAGCTTGAATCAACTGCGGTTTCCGGGGTGGCTGTTTTTTCTTTTTTGTTTTGTCCGCAACTGGCAAGGAGCATCACCAGGATGGCAAGGGGCATAAATTTCATACTAGTTTTTTTAGATGATTAAATGCTGCTATCGTCAGGTTTCCGGAAACTAAGGTACAGTATTGAGCTGCGGGAAAGAAGAACCTTATCATGTCCCGGGCTGATTTTTTGCAGGTAAACGGGGCTGATGCCCGTGCCAGCCCTCACCGGTATCGTAATAATACCTGTTTTACACACTCCTCCTATTGCATTTCTTCGGTTAGCAGGCTTTAAGAGGGAATAAAAAGAATAATCATCAGGGCATATGTGTGTTCAGTAAATAATATACAACAAACTCCCCGGCTTCTTCTTTACTGACATAGTGATTAAAATGATCAGGCCTGAACTGCTGTTTTACCAGCAACCGGGCAGATCTTTCATTACCGGATTTTATCAATGCAGTGATAACCTGCAATTTCATCTCTTCAAAACCAAAACGGATCACCGCTTCAACAGCTTCCTGCATTAATCCTTTGCCCTGGCAAACTGTGGCCAGTTCATAACCAATTTCGGCTTTATCATTTTCCGGTATAAATTTCCAGAGGCAGATCGTGCCTGTCAAACCCGGTGAGTTCTTTAATTCAAGGGCCCAGTACATCCATTTATGCTGTTGAATGCTGGCTGCTATCTTACTGATATAGGCGGAGGCTTCATCTGTTGTGAGTGTTGCAGGGCGGTTGAGATAAGTATTCACCTGCGGATCAGAACGCAGGATGGAAATGGCTTCTGCATCTTCCGGTACCAGTGAACGCAAGCGGAGCCGGCTTGTTTCTATGGGCGGAGTGAAATTGCAGAATTGCATCAGGATTGTTTTCTTTTGCCGAAAGCCATAATGATAACAGGAAGCAGTGAAATAAAAAGACCGGTATAAAAATACAAATCATAAGGGATGCTCCGCAACCCGAGGATAAGTTTCCCGTCATTACAGGTGGTACAGGTTGCCAGTTGATAAGAACTATCTGCATAAACGATGGCAGCTGTGCCGGGGAAAAAGAGAATAACAGTGATCAGCAGCTTCAGTATTTTCTTTCTTTGAACAAATAACAAGCTGGTAAGTACTACTCCAAATACACCAAAGGCAACAACAAACCAGCTTCCGGGGAAGTGAAAATATTTTCCGTTGATTATAAACTGCCCCGGGTGAAACCATTGATACAGGTCAACCACGAATACCCGGAAATAATATTCAAAATAAAAAGCCAAAGCGACACCGAGCACAAAGACGAAGATCAGCAGCAGTATCCTGTTAAATGTAAAAAAAGCAGTTATCCGGGTCATGTTCGTGGTTTCCCGGCTAAGATAATTCAGCCAATCGTTTTTACCATATCGTAATTAGGGCCGTTGTATTGAAATTCACCGAGTACTGTAAAACCATTTTTCAGGTAATGGCTGATTGCTTTTTCATTTCCCTGCTGCACACCACCCCAGAGAATGATCCGCTTTCTCCCCATGATCTTCAATTCTTTTTCGATAAACTGTAGCAAATGATAACCGATACCAAGGCTCTGGCAGTAATCAGCTACAGATGGAGCATAGGTTGCATCCGTAAAATGACCGGGTATAAAACCAAAAGAACGTAAACGGTCACCATCATGTTCCAGGTAGCCGAGACGGATAATAGCATAAGCTGCGATTGATCCGTCACTGGTATCTTCTGCTATATAGCCATGATTAAAGGGGTTGTCCTGGTAAAAATGACTGACTGCTGCTTTATCGAAGGGGTGGGGCTCAAAACGCTTTTTTGTTTCCGGGGATAATTGGAGCAGGTAATGGGTTAGTTTATCATGATCGGTGCCTGTTAATAGTCGAACTAGTAATTGTTTATTATTTTTTAATTCAATAAGCATTTACAGGCAGAAAAATTTCGTTGGATGGCTAAAGGAGGTAGTGACAACCGGAAAATCTGTCGGTAGTCTACCACCAAATCAGTTTTGAGGAAATAAATTCACAAATGATCAATTCGTCATTTGTTTCCAGGAATACAATCGTATATTTCTTCTTAAAAGGTAAGCATTTGTACCCTGCAGCCGCCCGCCCCGGTTCTTTGCAAACAGAAAATGATTTTCTTGTATCAGCCATTGATTTAATATAGTCGTAGACCGTATCGGTAAATCTATCTGCCGTGGCAATCAAACCTTTCGATTCAATAAACCATGCGATGGCAGCAATGCTTTCTGAGGCAGTTTGTTTTACGATTATTTTTCGGTAGCCCATTTCCTGATGATTTTTTTACTATGTGCACGGGCTTCTTCCACAGTAAATGTTTTTTCAGGTTTAGTTTTCAGCGCTGCTTTTTTCTGCAATGCCTGGTATTCTTTTTCGGGCAACAGCACATATCTTTTTTTGTCAATAACGATTTGCGTCATGGTATTTTCTCTCCTGTATCAAATTTACAATAATTAATGGGTTAGAAAAACTGCCAGCTTATTGCCCCTGATAGACTGTCGTCACCTCCAGCCTGTTATCATCCGGGTCCAGGGTTTCAAATTCATAATAACCATCGCCGGTTTTTCGGGGACCACTCAGGATGGGAAAGCCTGCCACTTTCAGCTCTGCCGCTTTTTCATCCACCTCCTGCATCGTATCCACACCAAAAGCCAAGTGAATAATTCCTGTATGTTGTGCCTTCACCCGGTCGTTTTTATTACCAGGAATACCGGGCATCGTCATCAG
Organism: Chitinophagaceae bacterium UBA4411; assembly: GCA_002400415.1. Taxonomy (GTDB): domain Bacteria; phylum Bacteroidota; class Bacteroidia; order Chitinophagales; family Chitinophagaceae; genus CADEDV01. The sequence goes on along the minus strand of DGQP01000002.1, from coordinate 113,876 downwards.
TTCCAGTCTTGCCCCCGATTGAAAGGTTAGAAAATAACTGTGGAACTGTTTTTTTTCGTTGCTGTATTTTTCATTAGCGATACCATTGAAATATTTTACGTAAAAATCTTTTAGGGCGTCCAACTGGCCGGTCCAGATTGCCACATGTTCTAAAGTCATACTAACAGGTTTGGAGAAAACAAATATACAGTGCGGGCGATAATAAAATTGCCAGTTGCACAGCAGCTCCCGGATCAGCTGATGCCCAGTGTTGCGGATAGCAGTTCAAGCGCATTTTCGTCTTCTGCCAGTACATGCAGAATATCACCTCCCATTAATTTGGTGGAGCCATTGGGGACAATATAAACACCAGCTCTTTCAATAGAGAGGATATTGATGGTAGCAGGAGTGCCCAGTTCCACGATCCTTTTTCCTATAACAGTGGCATCATCGGGTATCCGTATCTCTTCCATAGCGGTTTTGATTTTGTCGGTGAGCTCAAAATCGAGCCCGGTCCTTCTTTTTGCTTTTTGCGGGATGGTGACATGCAGCAATCTGGCCACATACGCAAGTGTGGTTCCCTGCAGCAAAACGGAAGAGATGGAAATAAAGAAGACAAGGTTGAAGATCAGCTCGGCTTTAGGCAAACCGGCGAGCAGCGGGTAAGTAGCGAATACAATGGGTACGCTGCCTCTTAATCCCACCCAGGATACAAATAATTTGCTTCTTGTGTTGGACTTAAAAAAGGACAATGTGGTGAAAACGGCTAATGGTCTTGCCACAAATATCAGGAAGGCGGAGATGAGCAAGCCCATACCGATCAGCGGAAAAACTCTGGAAGGAAAGACCAGTAATCCAAGGGTAAGAAAAAGAATGATCTGCATCAGCCAGGCCTGGCCATCATAAAATTTGATAAGACTTCTTTTATGCACCATCTTACTGTTGCCCATGATAACTGCGCACAGGTAGATAGCTAAGAAACCATTGCCGCCGGCAGCCTGTGTAAGTGAATAAGTAAAGAAAGCAAGGCCGAGGGTCAGTCCCGGGTAAAGACCTTCAGAGTCTAATTTGATGTTGTTCACAAGCCATACGCTGGTTTTTCCCATTCCGTAACCGATAGCAGCGCCGAGGATGAATTCTTGCAGAAAACTGATCACTAACACAGCAGGATCAATATGATCTGACATTACGAGGCTTGTGAGTGTTATGGTAAGAAAATACGCCATCGGGTCATTGCTGCCACTTTCTAATTCCAGTACCGGCCGCAGGTATCCTTTTAATGCAACGCCTTTATTGCGAAGGATCGAGAATACGGCAGCAGCATCAGTAGCTGAAACAATAGAGCCCAGTAACAAACCCTCGGTCAGGGAGAAGCCGAACACATAATGGACAAACAGGCCCACAGCCAGGGCTGTTAAAAAAACACCCAGCGTTGATAACGCAATACCCCGCCACAGAACCGGTTTGATACTTTGCCAGTTGGTATCCAGTCCCCCGGAAAACAGGATAAAATTCAGGGCGGTGATACCGATCAGTTGTGCTACTGCAGCATTATCAAACTGGATACCACCAATACCTTCAGAGCCTGCCAGTATACCGATGATAAGAAAAAAGATCAGTGTAGGCACACCCAGCCGGTTCGTTGTTTTACCGGCAATAACGCTGACCAGCAGCAATATTGAACCTGTCAATAAAATATTTCCGGCGTCTATATTCATAATAAAGGGTTTGCCTGCACTGATCTGGTTTAGTTTACTTTATTTGATTGGCTTTTTCTGCATCGGCTTTCTGGTCACGTTTATGAACAAACATCAGCAGGCCGATAATAAGGGCAATAAAGCCCAGCACACAAAGTGCCGTTATGATCGTTGACATAATTTCTTTTTTAAATAAATAATAAGGCACCGGTCATGAATGAACGGGTTCTTGTTTTAATTCTTGTCACAGGCCGGAATCACCAGAAATTATGTGTAGGGTAGATAAAGAAAAGATGGTTATTAAAAGGGTAGTGAAGCAATGACGATTCCTTCAGGAACAAACCAATACCGGCAACCAGCAATTCCCAGTCATGCGCTTCAGTACCAGCCGGTAACCGCTGCGTGGTTTTCTGTGCAGGCAGGCCCGGTAAACTGATATTTGTTCCCTGAACAAGTTCTGCATCAGGGCAGGTCACGGGTATTGCAATACGAATTGTGGTGCTGAGTTCCCCGCCCGTTGTTACCGGTTTATCAGCAGGAACAGCCAATGTTACAACAGGTGCCAGCAATAACAACAATAACGGTATGAAAGCTCCTTTTTTCAATGCGGCGAAAATACGGATTTATCACCGGGCATCCTGAAGCAGGTTGTTAATAAACGGATAGAATAGGAAGAGAAATTACAGACTTAATTTCAATGACAATGCAGGATAGGAATGATAGCGGATGCCTGCCAGTTGTATATCGGGTGCCTGTTGCAGGCCAATAGAGCCGGTCATCTTATTGGCCTTTCTTTTATTTCGTCCTGCTGCAATAAATAAAGGGATACTGCCCGGTACCGCTGCTGTGCCGCCAATGAATAAAGGGCCCACAGCATCGAGGTCAGTATCACCCGTACTGATAATGATCAAAGTAGTGGCACCGGCACCCAGCAGGATAAAACCGGCTGTCTTTTGTGATTTGCTCTTCTTCAGTAATTCTTCACGGGTCAGTGCCTGCTGGCTGAAAAGGGAGGTGGTTGTAAAAAAAACCAGCAGAAAAAAACAGAGCTTCTTCATAACAGTTTGTTTTAGTGGTTAAAAAAACAGGGGACTGTTTTCCGGGCTGGGGTTGTTATTAAATATTAAGCTATTTAATCTGTACTCTTCCTGTTATCTCTGGGTTATGTAAATACCCGAATAATCCTTTATCAAAGGTGATGGTGACAGTGTCTCCGTTAGCATAAATTTTTGGATCGGTAATAAAACCCGAACTGCCAAAATGAACGGTTTTATTTTTATCAAGGTCAAACAGGTAGTCAATCTTGGTGGTATTACCAGTACTGATGATCCTGTATTCTTTACTGATCTTTTCTTTTGAAAGCACCCCATTCAGAAAATAAATACCTGATTTGATAAAGACCGTGAGGATGAAATAGAAAGGCAGTAAGAAAATTATCAGTACCGGGATCACTGACAATGAACTGATCTTTTTCTCCTGTTTTATGTATAGTATCAGCCCTGTTAAAAGAGCAAGGCCCAGCAGAACGAATGTAATCCTGCTTGAAATTTTCTCAATTGCATTTATGGCCGAATTGATATATCCTTTTTCCTGCGCAGGTATATACAACAAAAGCAGCAGGCCCATCACCTGGACTATGACTATATTCCGCCAGTATTTTTTTAAAAATTGTTTCATAGCAGCCGGTAATAAAATCCAACATTCAGTCCCGCATTCCAAAAACGTTCTGATACCGGAGCATCGATCACCTTAGTAATGCCATAGCGGAAGATGGGCGCCAAACGGAAATGCATATTGGGTTTGAACGCATACTCCATACCGGCGCTTAGCAGGGGCGAGAGGCTGATCTTCTTTTCATTGTTCGTGGCAGGGCCGGTGCTTTTGTCTTTGCTTCCATCTGCATATTCAAATAAGGTGGCGACTTTTCCCTCCAGGAAAATATTCATAGCTAACCCGGCCGTGTAAAAGAAACGGCAGCGGCCGCTGCCTGTTGTATACGTAGCCTGTAAGGGGATATCCAGGAAAAAATAATTGTAAATGATTTTTGAAGTAGTTGGGAATGCCGGTGAGGGTTGCTGCCATACAAGGTTCTCTTTTTTTGTCCGGTAACCTTTTTGTGCATACTGCACCCCGGTTTCAATACTTAATTGTTCTGTCAGGGTATAAGTAACAACCAGCCCGGCGGTATAGCCTGTCTGCCCCGCTTCTTTTTTATTGCGGTTTTCTTTAACGATATCTGCAGCCATACTGCCATCACTGCCCAGGGAACGGTTCGTATAATCGGGAGATACTGTTACACCAACCCAAAGTTGTTTGTGAGCAGCAGGCTTTTTTTTAAGAATGAGTTGTGCCGTTGCTGTAAAACTGCTGAAAAAAGCCAGCCCGAATAGCAACTGTTTCATGGTTGGGGTTTAAGTGTTATAACTGCAAGGTACAAAAGGAATGCAAGTGTAAAAATCCGGGCAATTGCAAAATTCATCTGTAGTTAATATTCCTTTTCTGCTTTTCATTTACCTTGCCGCAAAACAGGTACATGAAAAAGTTATTTATTACATTATTGGTGTTATATACCACAGTGGCCATGGCGCAGGAACATAGCCACCAGTACGGGCGAAAAATCATTTTCCCTGATATACCCGGTTATAAAACCATGAAATGTGACCTGCACCAGCATACCGTTTTTTCGGACGGCAGTGTATGGCCGGATATCCGGGTGATGGAAGCCCTGATGGACGGGCTGGATGCGATTTCCCTCACAGAACACCTGGAATACCAGCCGCATAAAGCAGATATCCCTCATCCCGACAGGAACCGTTCTTATGAACTGGCGCTGAAAGAAGCAAAGGATCATGACCTGCTGATCGTCCGCGGATCAGAGATCACCCGGAAGATGCCTCCCGGTCATAATAATGCCGTGTTTATCACCGATGCAAACAAATTACTGGTGGATGATTCCGTGGCCGTCTTCCGCGAAGCAAAAAAGCAGGGAGCTTTTGTTTTCTGGAACCATCCCAACTGGACCTCTCAACGCAAAGATGGTATGGCCACACTTACCGATATGCATAAACTACTGATCAGAGAGAAATTGCTGGATGGCATTGAAGTGGTGAATGATAATACGTATTCAGAGGAAGCTTTGCAAATTGCCCTGAATAATAACCTAACCATTATGGGCACCAGCGATATTCATAAACTGATCGACTGGGATTTTAAAGTGAATGAAGGCGGGCACAGGCCTCTTACCTTAGTATTTGCGGCCGAAAAAACCAATGAGAGCCTGAAGGAAGCATTGATGAACCGGAGAACGGTGGTGTCGTACAAAAACCTGCTGATCGGCCGGGATGAGTTCCTGGTACCCTTGCTGCAGGCTGCTGTGGTGCTGAAATCGGCAAAGTACACCGGCAAAACAGATGTACTGAGGGTTGTACTGGAAAACAGGACCAGTAATACCATTGTGCTGCAAAATAAAACGGGCTTTACCTTTCATACCGACTACGATGTGATTACCCTGCAGCCGGGAGAAGAAAATGTACTGGAAGTAAAAACCAAACAACGGCTGGGAGAAACAGAACTGAAGTTTGAAGTATTAAGTGCGGTGAATGCACCGGGTAAACATCCGCTGGTAAGCTGGAAAGTGAAAGTGGGAGAGTGATAAAGTGTTACTCATACTTCGGTAGCCTCAATACGGCAGTGTAAATTAATATCGCTGCAAGCGATAGTATAGTTATGCGAAGATGGAAGTTTCACATAACTAACTATTGATAATTATTTTTCCTTCCATTTGTGTCCTTTCGGGCATTTATACTCTTTGGTTTCAAAATTATAATCTGCTGCCGGTAAATTGCAATCTGTAAGCGGACAATTGGGAGGCATTGGTTCAGGTGTCGGTTCTTTTGGCGGAGGAGGTGGTGGAGGTGGATTTTTCTCTTTTCTCCTTTTTTGTTCTTCACGCAGTACGCTCCAGCCTTGCAATAAAAAAGCTGCGGCGGCTATAATTATTGAAAGTCCACCATCATTTCTCGGAAGTTTTGTTTTTTCTATATACTCTGCTATTTGTTCTTCAGTAGGTTCCTCTGTGCCAAATTCTTTCATAAGAAGTTCTTTGATCTCTTTTTCTTGTGTAGTTGACAAAATAGTAGCCATAGATATAAATAGTTTTAAGTAATTGGTAAATTGAGTATGTCTCGATTAGTTATCCTTTCTTCACCCCCTTCATCTTAATAAACAACTGCCCCCGTTTATGGTGATAGCTGTCCTCATCATAATAGCTGTTAAACCACGTGTATTTTTCATCTAAGGGTTTGTCAAAGCCTTCTTTTTTCTGCTGGCTTTTGGGTTTTTCATTGTTCAGGATGGTGAGGTAACGTGGCCAGAAATGTTCAAAGAGCCGGTTAAACTCGGTAAGGTAGATGTCGGCCACCCGTGCATCGCCTTTTATCAATAGGGAGTTCTCATCATTACTGGTAATAGAGGCATTGCTGAAGTTGGCAGAACCTGTCAGTACATACGGATTATTGCCCAGCGGATCAACAAGAAAGAATTTATTATGCACATAAAGAATACCGCCTTTCACTATTTTCTTGGCAGTCTCTTCTTTTACAAAGGTTTCCACTTTAGATTTTAAAACGGCGCCGGCTGTTACTTTCAGGTCCACATCATTCTTTTCATTTTTCTTGGCGGTTTTAGCCTGTTCTGTTTTTTCAAAGAGCAGGAGCCGCAGGTAGCCCCGGTCCTTATCATATACTTTTTTAAAGACTTCATCATAATTAAAAGGGAAGATCATACAGACCAGTTCCTCGGCTTTATCAATGAGATCCACATAGCTTTTTAATTGTGCTGGTGTAACATCTTTTTCAGCAGGCAGGTTGCGGGGACTGAAGAATACATAAGTGCCATTTTCCAATGTGCTCAGGTCGGCACCGGGTTGTATCTCCTCCGATGTTTTGGAAAGAGCGCCGAGGGCAGGGTTTTGTTGTAAATGATCCCAGTACTTTTTATATTTTCTTGCAATGGCTGCATCTTTGATCCAGTGACCGGTATTACACTGGCCGAAAATGCCCGAGAGGGTGATATTGGTGGAGCCGGTCCATACTTCAATGGGCTTATCATCCTTGCAAAGGATCATAAATTTATTATGCGGCTGGTTGGCTTTTGTTCTTTTATGACTGATGGAAAGTAACCCGGCATTTTTCAGGGAGTCCAGGTTTCCTTTTTCATCTTTGGGGTCTTTGGGTTTTTTGTTCTGCCCGCTTTGCCCGCTGTAAACAATCTGCAGGTCCTTGCATTTGGCTTTTACTTCTTTCAGTTCTTTAATAAAGGCCGGGAACTGGATCTCGTAGAAAGCACAATAGAGTGAATGTTTTTTTGTTTTGGCCCTGTTGAGGAATTCCATCAGCCCCTCATTGTATAATTCACGGCTGAGGTAGTCCAATGCCTTTTTGTAAATGGCCGGTGGCAGTTCATCCACAGGTTTGTTGCCGAATTCTTTATTGCTGGCATAGCCCTGTGAGCCGGTGACGCCATAATTGAAATAAACAGAGTGTTTGCCTTTGTGCAGTTCTTCGGTGATTACCGTGATGCTGTTCTCATATCTGGTTCTAAAATTGACGGGAGTGCCATATTTGGCTTTTACAGTATAAGTGTATTTTTCGCCGGGATCAGCTACATAATCTTTCCAGAAAAAAGCCTGCACCAGGGATGTGAATTTTATTTTGGGATCAGTGATTGTGTTGTCCTTCATAAGTGAATCAAAATGCTTGGAACCGTTGAGATAAATCTTATTACCATTCTTATCCACCCGTTCCACACTAAAGCCGAGGAAATCGGTTCCTTTTACTTTAGCCTCTGCAATATCAAAAGCCAGTAATACGGTTTGCGTACCGGCCACTGCATACAGTTTGATTTCGCCGGTCAGGTTCTTGTATCTCATATTATAAGGTTTTGGTGAATGAAGGATAATATTACGGAGCCGTGGCAGTCATTTTCTGTAACCTGTTTTCATGCGGGGAGATAGCAGCGTTAAGCGATGCAGGCAGGTGCTGGTTCATGCTGGTTGGTTTTGGGTGTTAATGGCTGGTATTAAGGTAAATATTTTTTATATGTATTTCCAAACGGAACTGAGGGTTTTGGGGCAAAATGGAGAAATACCGTTTTTTAACGGTAGCCGAGGAAGGGATTAGTGGGGAGTTGTTAGTCCGTAGTCCTTGGACAGGAGTCAGGCCTGGTCCCCAGCCAATCTTTCTTCTACAGGAGAGATAAGTGAGTGGGGAATAAAAAAATCCCGGCCTTTCAGCCAGGATCAGTTAGTTGAGCTCCCATTTTCTATCCTCCATTTACTAAGCCACAGCTTTCTTCACCAAATCTGCAGCTTCGCTCAGCAGGATGGCGGATTGAACTTCCAGCCCGCTTTCATCGATGAGTTTTTTAGCTTCCACGGCATTAGTACCCTGTAAACGAACAATGATGGGGATATGAATATTGCCGAGATTTTTGTAGGCGTCAATAACGCCCTGTGCCACCCGGTCGCAACGGACAATACCACCAAAAATGTTGATGAGGATGGCTTTTACAGCAGGATCTTTTAAGATAATCTTGAAACCGGCTTCCACTGTTTGTGCATTAGCCGTACCACCCACATCCAGGAAGTTGGCGGGTTCACCACCACTGAGTTTGATCATATCCATCGTAGCCATGGCAAGACCGGCCCCATTTACCATACAACCTACATTACCATCAAGTTTTACAAAGTTCAGGTTGTACTTACCGGCTTCCACTTCAGTCGGGTCTTCTTCAGTTATATCACGGAGAGAAGCTAAGTCTGCATGACGCATCAGGGCATTCTCATCAAGATTCATCTTACAGTCAACGGCTACAATCTTATTATCAGCGGCTTTGAAGAGAGGGTTGATCTCCAGCATCGAACAATCCAGTCCAACATAAGCATGGTAGAGGTTGGTCACGAATTTTACCATGTTCTTGAACGCATCACCACTCAGGCCAAGGTTGAAGGCGATCTTCCTCGCCTGGAATCCCTGCAGGCCACCGGAAGGATGCACCCATTCTTTAAATATTTTTTCGGGAGTATCGTGCGCCACATCTTCAATGTTCATACCGCCTTCAGTACTGTACATAATCACATTCTGGCCTTTGGTACGGTCTAACAGGATAGAGAGATAAAATTCTTTACGGTCTGATACGCCATCATAATACATATCCTGCGCCACGAGTATTTTGTTCACCACTTTACCGGCAGGCCCGGTTTGCAGCGTAACTAAGGTTCCGCCTAATAATTTTTTGGAAATATCCACTACGTCTTCGGCAGACTTAGCCACTTTAACACCATTAATACCGGTTTCTTTTACGGTGCCCTTACCGCGGCCGCCGGCGTGTATTTGTGCTTTTACAACAGCAAAGTTGCTGCCGTACTGGGTTTTGATCTGCCGGTAGGCTTCTTCTGCTTCGTGTACAGTGCTGCAGGCAAATCCTTCCTGGACGGTTACATTGTATTTCTTCAGAAGTTCCTTGGCCTGGTATTCATGGAGGTTCATAGTGCAAAAAATTTCGGCCGAAGATAAAACATACTCATGAATGACAAACTGTTTTTTATCATGAGGCAGGAATAGTATTTATCTTGCGGCTATGGGACGTTTATTGCTGCTGTTGTTATTGCTGGTTTCCTGCCAACCTTCCGGGAAGATGCCGGTCCCGGCCCGCCACTCATCAATGACGGGCTCTGCTTTTTATAAACAGGCAGCGGCCATGAACTGGAAGTCCCGGGATTCTTTTGCGCTGAAAGAGATACTGTCGGGCAATATTCCTTCTTTTCTTATCAGGTTAGTGCCGGTGCATACCCGCATTGTTGATTCCTCCACTGGCAAAACGATCCATGCCACCTATTATGTAACGCCTGATTATATCAGTATCGGCAGGGATGACGATTGGGCCCGGATCAATATCACGCCAATGGCGGCCCAGCAGATCGCCGATAGTTTTTATTGTTTTTTACCCACCCGTAAGATGGTCAATGATATTTACCGGGCAGCTGCTGTAAAATTAGAACCTGTTCCTATGTATGCTTTTCGCGACAGTACACCCACCATGTGGCAGCATCATTTGATCATTGAAGGACAGCGGCAGGGGAGAAAGGGGCTGATCGCCGGTATTAAAAAAGATGTTGTCATCAGCGGGAAAGTTTTGAGAGATAAAAGGCCGGACCGGGTGGCAATCTATGGCTGGCACCAGCTGAATGGCCAACCGATACAACCGTTGTACACAGGCCATATCAACTGGTGGGTGGATTACAGCCAGGGAATACGGCTTGTATACCGCCGGGTTAAAGTAGGCAGACAATGGATGGATTATACGGATGTGTTTAAAGACCCGGTGCTGCAGAAATTGCTTTGTGATGAGGAGTTTTGTGATTTTTACCGGTATCCCTATTAAGCTGATAATCCATTTAACAATTTAAAAGCGGCAATTGTATTTTTGCGCCGTTAATTTGCTTTTCATTCAAATGTATCCACTGACCAGGAAGTTTACATACCCGCTGATACTCTTTATATTAATTTCCTTTGTTGCCTCCGCACAGGATCCGACATTTGGTAATCTCAGAAATCGTGTTGGAAGCATCGGCCGCCAGTTCAACAATGCAGGCGGTGGCAAAGACAGCCTGCAACGGCGTGATAAAAATGCCGATTCTGTAACGATCTGGTTCCGTTATCTTGATTCTACCCGCAATTACAAACTGGATTCTTCCATTACTGATTTTACACTGCATTTTCCTGTGCCTGCCACCAATATTTACCTGGGGAATAATGGCACGGCCTCACGGTCTCTCCTGTTTTCACCCCAATTCAATGCCGGCTGGGATGCCGGTTTTCATTCCTTCGATATTTATAAATGGAAGCCGGAGAAAGTAAGATTCTTTAATACCACGAGACCCTATTCTGAGCTGAATTATGCACTTGGCGCCCGTTCTGAACAAATGATAGGAATAGTACACACGCAGAATATCAAGCCCAACTGGAACTTTTTATTCCAGTACCGGATGATCAATTCCCCGGGTTTTTTCAAGAACCAGAAGACAAGTCATAATAATTATATTCTCAGTTCCTGGTTCAGATCGGTTAACCAGCGGTATACTAATTATTTCATGGTGCTGGCAAATAAACTACAGGCATCAGAAAATGGCGGTATCATGGATACGGCTGATTTTATCAACAATCCTATCTATAAAGACCGTTTTAATATCCCCACCAAGATCGGGGGTGATAGCCCTTATGGCACCAATTTTTTTAATACCAGCATTGGCAGCGGTAATAAATACAACGAATCAACGGTGCTGATGCGCCAGCAATACGACCTTGGTAAAAAGGATTCATTAGTTACAGATTCAACTGTTATCCCGCTTTTTTATCCCCGTCTCCGGTTTGAACATACCATCAGTTACAGCTCATACAAATTCCTGTTCAGCGATGCTCCTTATGTTAGTAATACGGGGTATGCTTACAAACCCGACTCCGCTTATTACCAGGATTATTACGGGCTGACTATCACCCCCGGCGATACCGTCAGGTACAGGGAATTATGGAAAGAACTGGTGAACGATTTTTCTATTATCCAGTTCCCGGATGCAAAGAACCTGCAGCAATTTATTAAGCTCGGCGCCGGTACTCAAAATCTTTCCGGGGAATTACCATCCGGCAAAAAGAATTTCTTCAATGTATTTGGTCACGCTGAATACCGGAATAAAACCAGGAATCAAAAATGGGATATGGAAGCCAATGGTAAATTATACTTTACCGGCCTGAATGCAGGTGATTTCCAGTTGTACGGCAGCCTGCAGCGCTATGCCGGAAAGAAATTAGGGTACCTGCAACTGGGCTTTGAGAATGCGAACCGTACTCCTTCTTTTATCTTTGACAACCGCAGTACATTCAATATTTCCGGTGGCACACAGGATTTTAAGAAAGAAAACAATTCGCATTTCTTTGCCAGTATTCTGAACCCGGCGTATAAATTAAAGCTGGCCGGGCATTATTACCTGCTTACGAATTATACCTATTTCAGTGAGTACTATAAACAACAGCAGGCAGAAGGGCTGTTCAATGTGTTGCAGGTTTCTTTGCAGAAAACAATAAGACTGGGTAAGAAATGGAACTGGCATGCCGATGTGTATTTTCAGCAGGTGATCGGCAACGCTCCTGTAAATGTGCCAACTGTATTTACCCGCAACCGCATTGCTTATGAAGGGGATCTCGGGTATAAAAACCTCTCTATTGCATTTGGGGCGGAGATCCGCTACCATACTTCTTACAAGGCTGATGGCTATTCACCGGTACTGGGCCAGTTTTATTACCAGGATAGCGTGTCTGTCAGTAATAACCTGCCTGATATAGCAGGGTATGTTCATTTCCGTATCAAGGGCATCAGGATATACATTCGGGCAGAGAACCTGAATACGGCCCGGAACCTGGATGGATTTGGTTTTACCAATAATAATCTCGCTGCAACCGGGTATCCTTATCCCGGGCTCAATATCCGCTTTGGTATTTTCTGGAGTTTTGTTAATTGATTGACAATTGATTGATCCTGAGCGGGGCGTTGATAAGAATCAGTTTTCAAAATTCAGTAATGCTGTTATCTTTGTACCAGCTTCATGAAAAAGCCATTTGTAGTCATATTAGCTGTTTATTACCTGGCTATCACCAGCGGGGTGACGGTAAATCTTCATTATTGTATGAAGCGGCTGGCTTCCGTGGAGTGGTTTGGCGCAAAATCTGATAAGTGCGGCCGTTGCGGCATGGATACGCATAAATCCAATAAATGCTGTCATGATGAACTCAAAGTAGTGAAGCTGGACGAAGATCATTTAAAAGCTCCTGTTACCGAGTTCGCTTTTTCTGCCGACCAACCTGTTATTCCTGCTTATTCCTCGTTTATTACATCTTTCCTGTTCAATACAGATATTGTAAATCATTACGATCAATATCCTCCCCCCTTATTATCTGCACAGGATTCTTACCTGCAGCATAATGTATTCCGCATCTGAGACAAGGCCTGATTTGTTTACACAACGGGATCTGTAAGCTGTCCGCTTGGCAGCTCCTTCCTATTTATTATATTTAAACTAAACTATACAACATGAAAACGTTGAGAGTATTTTCTTTCATCGCCTGCTTTATGGCGATTGCTTCCTTCAGCTTTGCACAAACAAAGACAGAAACATTTCAAGTGTCCGGTAATTGCGGTATGTGCAAAACATCCATTGAAAAAGCAGCTAAAGCTGCGGGTGCAACCGAAGCCAGCTGGAATAAAGAATCCAAAGAACTGACAGTAACGTATAACAGCGGCACTTCCAATACAGCGAAAATACAACAGCAGATCGCCGGTGTGGGATATGATAATGCGGGGTTTAAAGCTACCGATGCGGCGTATAAAAAATTACCGGGTTGCTGCAAATACGACAGAGCGGCCGCCACTGCCGGAAAAGAGGAACACATGTGTTCAGATAAATGTGAAATGAAAGACGGCAAATGTGTGAACCATCATGAGGCTGATCATGGAGCTAAGATGGATTGCTGCAAAGATGGTAAATGCAGCATGCCCGGTCATAATGGTAAGGACTGCTGCAAAAAGGATGGCGAAAAAATGGATTGCTGCAAGGATGGTAAATGCAGTAAACCAGGCCATGATGGTAAGGATTGTTGCAAGAAATCGTAATTGATTACTTCAAATAAGTGAACATGCGAAAAGTGGTTTTAATCATGCTGCTGCTGTTCTCCGGTTTGCAGGGATTCACGCAGTTTAGTAAGGCAACTTTACAGGCCACCGGCCTCACCTGTGCGATGTGCAGCAATGCCATCAATAAAGCACTGTTGCAGGTTCCTTTTGTCGAATCGGTAAGGTCTGATATTAAACACTCTTCCTTCAGTATCGTCTTCAGGAAAGATGCAGTGATCAATATTGATGCATTGAAGAATGCAGTGGAAGATGCAGGTTTTTCTGTGGGCAGCCTGAAGCTGACCGGCAACCTGGAGCAGGTGAAAGTCGCTAACGACCAGCATGTGCAGATCGGTACCCTGCATTTTCACTTCCTGGCTATCAGTGAGCAATCATTGAATGGTGAAACAACTATTACAGTTGTAGATAAGGACTTTGTGTCGCCGAAGCTGTTCAAAAAATATTGTGCTGCTACTAAAATGACCTGCATTCAAACAGGTAAAGCAGGCAATTGCTGCAGTAGTGAAGGGATTGCGCCCGATACAAGAATCTATCATGTCACGATTTAAAAGAAGAAGCATCTCCCTGTTACAGGGGGATGCTTTTATAAAAACAACTATGTTAAGCAAACAATTCCTGTTACTGTTTTTTTTGTTTACTCTCTCCTTTACTGCTATTGCACAGCCCAGGCAGGGGATGCCGGCTGAGGATATTGCTTTGCCAGCACTGACAGGAGACACGGTGACATTGTTGTCGTTGAAGGGGAAAGTGGTATTGATTGATTTCTGGGCCTCCTGGTGCAGGCCCTGCCGTGCCACGAATAAAGTGCTGACGAAGATTTATGCAAAGTACAAGGACAAGGGATTCGAGATATTCTCCGTTTCGATCGATGATAACCTGAATGCCTGGAAAAAGGCAGTGAGTAAAGACAAAATGAACTGGCCGCAGGTCAACGATAATGGTGGCAAGACAGGAACGGCCGAAGCATGGGATATCTATGCGATACCATCCTCTTTTCTGATGGACAAAAACGGGACCCTCGTTGCCAAAGACCTGGAAGGAAAAGAACTGGAAAAGGCATTGAGGCAATTATTGGATCAATAAGATGAAAACCGGGATCGTAACATTATGCTTTTTGTTCCTGCTGCAAACGATAGCAGGGCAGGAGTTATATGTTTTGACTGAACCGGCTTCCAATATACCAGCTCATTCTTTGAGTGTTAAAATCAAAGATCATTTTGTATCTCGCGATAATATTTATGACCGCTTCTCAAACCGGGTCATGCCACAGGTTATGTATGGTGTTAATAAGAAATTAATGGTACGGGCGGGTATCTCCATTGCCAATATGCATACTACAGATACAAAGTATGAGTCGTTCAGCGTATATACGAAATACAGGTTCCTGTCAAAAGACGAATTACATAAACATTTCCGCATGGCGGTGTTTGCAGAAGTTTCAAAAACCCGAATTCCTTTTCACTATGATGAGATCAGTATGATGGGGGATAAGAGTGGTATTGAAGCAGGGGTCATTGCCACACAACTCTGGCATAAGTTTGCACTGAGTGGCTCGGTCAGTCACACACAGGTGCTGGATAAATCCAGGAATAATAAAGTACTCTATATACCGGAACGGAATTATCAATCGGTCAATTTCTCTCTGTCCGGCGGCTATTTATTATTTCCCGGGGAGTACAGCAGCTATAAACAAACGAACCTGAATTTATACCTTGAATTACTGGGCCAGCAAACACTGGACCGGTCCGCCTATTATATTGATATGGCCCCGGCCATCCAGCTGATCTTTACCAGCAATACCAAAATGAACCTGGGGTATCGCTTTCAACTGGGCAGTAACATGAGCAGGATGACAGCTAATAGTTTTTTAGTCAGTTTTGAAAGAACATTCCTGAATGCCTTCAGGAAAAACAAATAATGAAAAAGATATTCATTTTCATAGTTGCTGTTGTTTATCTCGTTGCTTCTGCCGGGGTGACGATGCAGCGGCATTATTGCATGAACAGGCTGGTGGGCTGGAGTCTGTCCCAACAGCAGGATGATATGTGCAATCAATGCGGAATGGATAAAAAAAGTAAAAAGAACAACTGCTGTAATGATGAGACAATAAAAGTAAAGATCGGTGATGACCAGCAGTCAAATTTTACGGTTATTCATTTTGAATTCCCTGTTTGCCCCGTTGTGCAGGGCTATATTGCACATGAATCATTGAGCAGCGATACTTGCCTGCATAAATACATAACCGGTCACGGGCCCCCCGGTGACCCGGCAATCCCTGTATTTCTCCGCAATAAAGTATTCCGTATCTGATACCATTTGGTTTGCCCGGGCTGTATCATCAGCCCTGTAAATGCCGTATCCCGGCAATTATTTACTTTAAATCAAATGCAATGAAAAATAATTTTCTCCTGGTATTATCCCTGCTGCTGACCGGTTACAGTCATGCGCAAAAAATATCTTCAAAGATCGATACTGTGCAGGTGCATGTTTTTGGCAACTGTGAAATGTGCAAAGAACGGATCGAGCAGGCCGCTAAAGGCCCCGGCGTTAAATCCGCTGAGTGGAATGTTGACAGCAAACAACTGACTTTAATATACAATACAAAAATCACCAATCCCGGTAAGGTGGAGCAACGCATAGCCGATGCCGGTCATGATACTGAAAAAAAGAAAGCAAAAGACAATGTTTACAATGCATTGCCGGAATGCTGTCTTTACCGGCATGGTTCGATGGAAGAGCTTATGCAAAAAAATGCGGCACAGGCTGATACAGTAAACAGGATCGCAGCTGAGCTGATTTCCAAAGAAGGCCCCGTTGCTGCAAATAGCCAAATGGTCAAAGGTGTGGTACTCGAAGCGGATAACAAGGGCAATTTCCGTGCACTGCAGGGAGCTTCTGTGATCTGGCTGGGCACCCATCACGGAACAATTACCGATTCATCCGGCGTTTTCAAGATCGCCGCACATGCAGAGGAACAACGGCTGGTGATCAGTTATACCGGGTATAAAAGTGATACGATAGTCGCACAACCGGCTGAAGAATTGAAAATAATTTTGGCCAGTAACCAGCAATTGGGTGAAGTGAGAGTAGCATCCCGCCAGCGGTCTACCTATCTTTCTTCCATCAGCCCTGTTCGCACACAGATCATGACGGAACGGGAATTGTTTAAAGCAGCCTGCTGCAACCTCAGCGAGAGCTTTGAGACCAACCCTTCTGTGGATGTATCATATAATGATGCCGTAACGGGAAGCAAGCAAATTCAGCTGTTAGGGCTTAGCGGTAAT
Source organism: Chitinophagaceae bacterium UBA4411 (assembly GCA_002400415.1). Classification (GTDB taxonomy): domain Bacteria; phylum Bacteroidota; class Bacteroidia; order Chitinophagales; family Chitinophagaceae; genus CADEDV01. The sequence goes on along the minus strand of DGQP01000002.1, from coordinate 97,174 downwards.
TACACTCAATTAACTGTGGAGAACCTGCCCGGCCCGAGAGGGATTGCAACACCATTGGGTCTGAGTTTTATTGCCGGTCCCTGGGTGGAGTCTATCCAGCTGAGCAAAGGCGTCGGGTCTGTGGTGAATGGGTATGAAAGTATTGCCGGCCAGATCAATATTGAATTAAAGAAGCCGGAGAAAGCAGAACGGTTATACCTGAATGGATATATCAATACTATGGGCAAAACCGATCTGAACCTGAACCTGACACAACAGATTGGTAAAAAATGGAGCACCGCCTTATTGCTGCACGACGATTTTCTGAACAATAAAACCATTGATTTTAATAAGGATGGTTTCAGGGATCTTCCTACCGGTAATTTATTCAGTGCCGTAAACCGCTGGAAGTATGAAGACGGGAAAGGATTTCTTACCCAGTTTGGATTTAAGCTGCTGACCGATTCAAAAACAGGTGGTGAAACCGCCTTTAACCCGGAAGAAGATAAATTTACCAGCAATAATTACGGGTTAGGTATCAAAACAAAACGTTACGAAGGCTTCGCCAAGATCGGGTATGTGTTCCCGGAGAAAAAATATAAGAGTATCGGCCTGCAATTATCCTTATTTGATCATCAGGAGGATTCCTATTTTGGAATGACAGCGTATAACGCATCACAAAAAAACATCTATGCGAACCTGATCTATCAATCTATTATCGGAACCACAGCACATAAATTCAGGACAGGCGTAAGTTTTACGTCTGACAAATACAATGAAGATTTCAGGAATGCCAGCTACAAAAGAACCGAAGCAGTTCCCGGAGGTTTTTTTGAATACACATTTTCACCGGTGGATCATTTCAATATAGTGGCGGGCATCCGTGCTGATCACAACAGTTTGTTTGGCTGGTTTGCCACGCCAAGATTACACCTGCGGTATGAACCGGTGAAAGGAACAACGATCAGGGCCAGTGTGGGAAGAGGGCAGCGTACGGCCAATATTTTTGCAGAGAATATGAGTGTGTTGGTGAGTTCAAGGAACGTGAATATTCTATCAACTGCTGCCGGCAAAGCCTATGGATTAGATCCGGAGACAGCCTGGAATAAGGGTATAACAGTGGATCAGAAATTCAAACTGCTGGGCCGGGATGCTTTGTTCAGTGTTGATTTCTTCAGGAATGATTTTCAGAACCAGGTGATAGTGGACCTGGAGAATGCAAGGGAAGTAAAATTTTATAATCTGGCCGGAAAATCGTTCTCCAACAGTTTCCAGGCGGAACTGCATGTGGAACCGGCACATAAATTAGAACTGCGGCTGGCGTACCGGTTTTTTGATGTAAAATCAACCTACGGCAGCCAGTTAATGGAAAAACCATTTACGGCAAAACACAGGGCATTCGCTAACATTGCCTATGAGTTAAAAGGATGGAAGTTTGATTATACTGTGAATTATAACGGGGCAAAAAGAATCCCGTCAACAACTGCCAATCCTTTGCCCTACCAGCGTGAGAATTATTCACCTTCATATGTATTAATGAATGCACAGGTGAGTAAGACTGTTGGAAAAAAACATCCTGTTGATCTGTATATCGGGGGAGAGAACCTGACCAATTATTTCCAGCGGGATGCAATCGTGGCGGCTGATCAGCCATTTGGTCCTTATTTTGATGCATCACTGGTCTGGGGTCCGGTAAGCGGGAATTTGTTTTATACGGGATTCCGGTTCAAGATCAAATAGAAATTCGTTGTTTTTAAATCGGGATACCAGTTCATAAACTATGTCCGTATATAATATAAAAAATATGGTATGTGCCCGTTGCCTGAAAACGGTAACGGGCATTTTCCGTGAAGCTGGTATTACCCCGGTTGCCGTTCATCTTGGCAAAGTGGAAACACCGGGAGAACTTGCCATGGAGCAGGAATTACAAATCAGGAAGGCCTTGCTTGCTGAAGGTTTTGAATGGCTGGATGATCAAAAAGCAAAACTGGTGGAAGAAGTGAAACAGGCCATCGTGCAATTGGTGCATTATGGTGAATTAGATGAGATGAAACAAAATCTGTCAGTTTATCTTTCTTCTAAATTGTATAGAGACTACCATTACCTGAGTAACCTGTTCTCTTCCATAGAAAATACCACGATCGAACAGTATTTCATTTTACAAAAGATCGAAAAGGTAAAGGAGTGGCTGGTATACGATGAATTTACCCTCAATGAAATGGCTTTTAAATTGGGTTACAGCAGCGTGGCCCATTTGTCTGCTCAGTTTAAAAAGGTCACCGGGTTTACTCCCTCCCAGTTTAAGAAGCTGAAAGATCATCACCGGAGCCCGCTGGATAAGCTCTGACGTGCAAATGATATAACAGATACTCACAATTATATAACAGGCTGCCCTTCTTCCCGCCGGAGATTTGTGTTATAAATTTTAAACGATGACACATGAATACCAGATAACCGGGATGACCTGCGGCAGTTGTGTGGCCCGGGTTAAAAATGAATTACTGAAACTGGGTGATATAACTGGTGCTGAAATTAAACTCAGTTCCCCACAGGCTATAATCAGCATGAGCAGGCATATCAGTACTTCTGTATTGCAGGAAGCTGTCAGTAAGGCGGGCCCTTACCAGATCACCGATGCAGCAGTTCATTCAGGGCATCCGGTGATTGAGGCAACAGATACAGATAAACCATCGTACCTGCCTATTTTTTTGATCTTTGGTTATATAGCCGGCATTTCTATTTTAGTACAGGTTGTAAAAGGATCCTTTAACCGGATGCAGTGGATGAGCCATTTTATGGCAGGGTTCTTTTTTGTGTTTTCTTTTTTCAAGCTGATGAACCTGAAAGGGTTTGCAGAAGGTTACCAAAGCTATGATGTGGTGGCGAAACAATTTCCTGCCTGGGGGTATATCTATGCATTCATTGAACTGGGGCTGGGTATTGCTTTCCTAACCGGGCTCGAACCTTTGACCGTTAATGCTATTACTTTAGTTGTTATGGCTGTCAGTACCGTGGGTGTTGTACAGAGCCTGCTCAGGAAAACCAGTTTTCAATGTGCCTGCCTGGGTACGGTCATCAAACTACCCTTAAGTAAGGTAACCTTATTTGAAGACCTGCTGATGGTGATAATGAGTGCAACAATGCTGATCACGATGTTGTAAAAGATCAGTGGAAAAATATTTCAATTTATTAAAGCACTATTCATAAAGAAAATCGCTGTACATGAAAAAGATACTCTTAATACTACCTTGCTGGTTATTATTATCGTATGCACTGCTGGGCCAGCATGATCATCACCCGGCACCGTCAGATACAGTTAAAAAGAATGCCCCGGTGAAACAGCCTGTAAAGGATACCATGAAAATGCCAGGTATGAAAAAGCATGATCATGATATGATGAAAGCAATGCCCTCACATGCATATTCCCGGAACCTGCCCATGAACAGGAATGCTTCAGGTACGGCCTGGAACCCGGATGCCAGCCCTATGTATATGTGGATGAAACAAACAGGTAATACCAGCTGGATGTTTCATGGCAATATTTTTATGCGCTATACCAATGCAGATATATTTAACAGCGGGAAAAGGGGAGGGCAGCGGTTCAGTTTTCCGAACTGGTTTATGACAATGATGAACAGGAAAGTGGGTGATAAAGGGTTGTTCAATGCAACTGCCATGGTCAGCCTGGACGCACTGACAGAAACAGGAAATGGTTACCCGTTATTATTTCAATCCGGTGAAACCTGGAAAGGAAAACGACTGGTTGACCGGCAGCACCCCCATGATCTTTTTTCCGCATTAAGTATTGGCTATACACAAATGATCAACAAAGACATGGATATATTTGGTTATATCGGTTATCCCGGTGAACCGGCCTTAGGTGCTCCCGCCTTTATGCACCGTGTATCGGCGATGAATGACCCGGATGCGCCCTTGGGTCATCATTGGCAGGATGCCACGCATATTACGTTTGGAGTGGGAACACTTGGTTTCCGGTTCAAGCAGTTGAAACTGGAAGGTTCTGTTTTCAATGGCCGTGAGCCGGATGAGGACCGGTATGATTTTGATAAGATCAAACTCAATAGTTATTCTTATCGTGTATCCTGGAATCCAACTGAGAACTGGGCGCTGCAGTTCTCCCAGGGATTTATTAAAGAGCCGGAAGCATTGGAGCCCGGTGTGGATATTACCCGGACAACCGCTTCCGTTTTATATGCAAAGAAAATGCGGGCCGGTCAGCATCTCAATGCCACTTTGATCTGGGGACTGAATGATAAAGGTCCTGATCATAAGGAACATTCTGTTTTGCTGGAAGAAAATTTCCAGTTCAGGAAAAATGCAGTATTCAGCCGGTATGAGTTCATTCAGAAATCAGCGGAGGAACTTGACCTGGAGAACCAATTGGGGCATGCTGCTTTTAATGTGCATAGTTTTTCTGTTGGTTATAACCGGAGTTTATTCAATAAATCAAATATTGAACTGACTGCCGGAACAAAAATTACACTGAATATGCCGGCAGAGGAATTGAAAGTTCTATATGGGAACATGCCGGTTGGCTTCCAGTTTTATTTTCAGCTAAGGCCGTCTATGCATACGCACTAAATTATTTTTATAAATCACCAACACCTGCGTGAGCGATTTTCTGGAAAGGAATGTTACCGGGATTACTGGCCGGTTTTAATACGGCTTACCTGGTTAATTACCTGTTTGTCAGGAAGGGAGTGCGGCAGCAGTAGTAAAAGGACATACTCTTTTAAAACAGGGCAGCAATAAAGCTGCCTTTTCTTTTTGGTCATATAAAGGGAATAGTATTATATTTGGCTAAACAATTATTTAGACAAGTCTAAAAATTTGTTTAGCCGGGTTGAATATGAAACGAAAACCTTTTTTATTTTTTATCCTGTTCCTGTTACAGGCAGGCCTTTTTGCACAGCGTTCTGTGCAGGGAGAAATAGTGCATGAGCAGACCGGTGAACGCATAGCGGGGGCAACTGTCAGTACCAGTATTTCCCTTCGTTCAGTAATCAGTGACAAGAATGGGAAATTTTTAATTGATATTAGTGATGCTGATTCGTTACTGGTCACGGTGACAGGTTTTGAAATAAGAAAGATATACCCCGCGGATAAAAAATACCTTACTATCTCCATGACTCTTCTGCAAAAAGAACTGGAAGGAGTCGTGGTTACGGGTACGATGAAGGCGGTGAGGAGATCAGAGAGCCCGGTAGCGGTGGAAGTTTATACGCCCCAGTTTTTAAAAAAGAACCCTTCGCCCAGTATTTTTGAATCCCTGCAAAATGTAAATGGTGTGCGGCCGCAGTTGAACTGCAGTGTTTGCAATACCGGAGACATCCATATCAACGGATTGGAAGGTCCCTATACGATGATTACCATTGACGGTATGCCGGTTGTCAGCAGCCTTGCTTCAGTGTATGGATTATTTGGTATTCCCACGCAACTGATTGACCGTATCGAAATCGTGAAAGGGCCTGCTTCAGGCTTATACGGCTCTGAAGCAATCGGTGGTTTAATTAATATCATTACTAAATCACCCGGTAAAGCGCCGTTGTTTGCGGCCAATTTAATGACAACAAACTGGCTGGAGCATACAGTTGATATCGGCTTGAAAATAAAACCCGGCAAAAAGATATCTTCTTTATTGGGAATAAACTATTTCAATTACCAGCATCCGCTGGACAAGAATAAGGACCAGTTCACGGATGTTACTTTGCAGCACCGTATTTCTGTATTCAATAAACTGAGTTTTGAAAGAAAGAAGAACCGTGTTGCCACGCTGGCCGCCCGTTATTTTTATGAGGACCGCTGGGGGGGCGATATGCGGTGGAACAGAATGTTTCGGGGATCTGATAGCCTTTATGGCGAAAGCATTTATACGAACCGGGTGGAACTGATCGGGAATTATCAATTGCCGGTACAGGAAAAAATATTCTTTTCTTTTTCTGCCACCAGCCATGATCAGGACTCTTATTACGGGACAACGCCTTATAGGGGAAAACAAAAGACCGGCTTTGCACAATTAATCTGGGATAAGCAGGCCGGCATGTCGCACTCATTACTGGCAGGACTGGCCGGCCGTTATAATTATTATGATGATAATTCAACTGCAACAATGGACACCCTTACAGGATTAAATAATCCTGATAATTATGTTATACCCGGCGTTTTTTTGCAAGATGAATGGAAACTGCATACAAAACATTTATTGTTGCTGGGGCTCCGTTATGATCATCATCCGGTTCATAAGGGAATTTTCACACCAAGACTGGCCTGGAAATGGAGTCCGAAAGAACGGCAGACCTTTCGCCTAAATGCAGGAACCGGTTTCCGGGTGGTGAGCTTGTTTACAGAAGAGCATGCAGCACTGACCGGGGCAAGGGCCGTGGAAGTCAAAGAATCGCTGAAGCCGGAAAGAAGTTATAATGTCAACCTGAATTATACCTGGTTTAAAAAATGGGAGCAGGTATCATTGAATATTGACGCCTCTGCCTGGTATTCACATTTCACCAACCAGATCATCCCTGATTATGATACAGACCCCAATAAGATTATTTATAAAAACCTTGACGGGTATGCTGCATCGAAAGGAATGACACTGAATCTTGAATTAAATAAAGGGCATCGCTTCAAAAGTCTTATCGGGATAACGATCCAGGATATTGAAAAAACAGAGCTGAATGATCAGGGCAGGAAGCTAAAACAACAACCTGTATTAACAGAGAAATGGAGTGGTACCTGGGCTCTTACCTATACAATTCCTGCATTACGGTTAACGATTGATTATACCGGTAATATTTACGGGCCGATGCGGTTACCTTTATTATCCAAAACAGATCCAAGACCAGCCTCTTCACCTGTATGGAGTATCCAGAATATCCAGTTCAGCAAACTGCTGAATACAAAGCTGGAACTGTTTGCAGGAATCAAAAACTTACTGAACTGGACCCCGGCAAAAAATACTCCTTTTATCATAGCCCGTTCACATGACCCGTTTGATAAAAAACTGGAATATGACGGGAATGGTAATATCCTGGCCACGGCAGAAAATCCGTATGCGCTCAGTTTCGATCCCACTTATGTCTATGCACCTAACCAGGGCATACGTTTTTTTGGAGGCCTCCGGCTGACCCTGAAATAAAGCAGTGATTTTTGTCACGGAACTATCGGCTTGTTTTTTTATCTTTGGGTGCCTGAAAAAGATAACAGCCATATTATTTGTATCCATCTACCTGTTCTCTTATACTGAATTGCACCAGTTAGTGAAATTTCCTTTGCTGATTGAACATTTCCGTGAGCACAGGCAGGAAGACAAGCATATCAGCATCTGGGCATTCCTCAAAATACACTACCTGGAGAAAATGGTAAAGGACAGTGATTTTGATAAAGACCAGCAACTGCCTCTCCGGAATCCTGAGTGCAGTTCAATGGCTGCGACAAGCATTTGTGAATTTCATCTTTCCGCTATAGAACTGGCTACACCTAAACCATTACCCCGCCAGTTCACTGTTTACAAGGAAGAAAATAAACCTCAGTTGGCTTCCTTTGATATTTTTCAGCCTCCCCGCTTCAGTTAATCATATAAGTTTTGTTATCAAACCTGATTTACTGAACCAGTAAAAATTGTTATGCTTAATCATATCATCCGCTTTTCCATACGGAATAAGCTGATCATTGGGCTATTGCTATTGGGACTATTGGGCTGGGGCGCCTATTCGTTTACCAAACTGCCTATTGATGCTGTTCCGGATATTACCAATAACCAGGTACAGGTGATCACGGTATCACCATCATTAGCCGCCCCTGAAGTAGAACGTTTAATTACATTTCCTGTAGAACAGGCAACGGCCAATATACCCGGTATCATTGAGATCCGTTCTTTCTCCCGGTTTGGCTTATCACTTGTCACCATTGTATTCGATGATAATACGGATGTGTATTGGGCAAGGCAGCAGGTATCTGAACGTTTGCAGCAGGTGCGTTCTGAAATTCCTGCTGATGCCGGTAACCCGTCTTTAGGACCGGTTACGACAGGCCTTGGTGAAATATTTCAATATGCGGTCCGGCCTGAAAAAGGATACGAAGATAAATACACTGCAACTGAACTAAGAACGATACAGGACTGGATCGTCCGGCGCCAGTTGCTGGGTACACCGGGTGTGGCAGACGTCAGCAGCTTTGGCGGCAACCTGAAGCAATTCGAAGTAGCTGTAAACAGCGAAAGGCTGAAAAGCATGGGTATATCAATCAGTGATGTATTTGCTGCACTTGAACAGAATAACCAGAATACGGGAGGCGCCTATATTGAAAAAGGCCCGACTGTATTATACATACGGAGTGAAGGCCTTGCAAAAGGTATTGAGGATATCGGGAAAATATTTGTAAAGCATACGGCTGCCGGCATCCCTGTTTATATAAAAGATGTTGCGGAGGTAAGGATTGGTACAGCCGTCCGGTATGGCGCCATGTGCTTTAATGATGAAGGAGAAGTGGCCGGAGCTGTTGTGATGATGCTGAAGGGCGGGAATTCTTCTGAAGTCATTAAAAATGTAAAAGAAAGGATCAGGCAGATAGAGAAAACCTTGCCGGATGGGGTGCGGATAGAACCTTTTCTTGACAGGACAAAGATGGTGGACCATGCCATTGGTACGGTGGAGAAGAACCTGATCGAGGGAGCATTGATCGTTATTTTTATCCTCGTTATTTTCCTGGGCAATCTCCGGGCCGGGCTGATTGTTGCCTCCGTGATCCCGCTCTCCATGCTATTTGCTGTTATCATGATGAATACGTTTGGTGTTTCAGGTAACCTGATGAGCCTGGGCGCCCTTGATTTCGGGCTGATCGTGGATGGAGCCGTGATCATTGTGGAAGCGGTGATGCACCGCTTATACCACAGCCGGCAATATGCAGTGAACAACAGCATCACGCAAAACCAGATGGATGAAGAAGTAGAGAATTCTTCAGGCAAAATGATGAACTCGGCGGTATTCGGACAGATCATCATTCTGATTGTGTATTTGCCCATCCTTGCTTTAGTGGGTATTGAAGGAAAGATGTTCAGGCCGATGGCGCAGACTGTTTCCTTCGCACTTATCGGGGCATTCATCTTATCACTCACCTATGTGCCGATGATAACGTCTTTGTTCCTGAGCAAGAAGATGAAGCACCGGGAAAATTTTTCGGATAAGATGATGAAGTGGATACAAAAACTGTATGAACCCGCATTGAAGAAGGCGCTCGCTTTCCCGGGAATCGTTACAGGTATTGTTATTGTGGTGTTTGTATTTGCCGTATTTATTTTATCAAGGCTGGGCGGGGAGTTTATTCCCAAGCTGGAAGAAGGTGATTTTGCCGTGGATACAAGATTATTGACCGGGAGTTCATTGTCACAAACCATTGAATCAACACAGAAGACCGCAGGAATACTATTGAAAAAATTCCCGGAAGTGCAGAAAGTGGTGACAAAGATCGGGTCCGGCGAAATACCCACGGATCCGATGCCGGTCGAAGCATCGGATATGATGGTGATCCTGAAAGATAAAAGCGAATGGACATCGGCTAAAACCTTTGATGAATTAGCCAATAAGATGAGTAAGGCGCTGGAGGATGTGCCGGGGATAACAGCAGGATTCCAATACCCTGTGCAGATGCGTTTCAATGAACTGATGACAGGGGCAAGACAGGATGTGGTATGTAAAATATTCGGGGAAAACCTCGATACCCTGGCAGCTTATTCCAAGAAACTGGCTGATGTTGTAAACACAGTAGACGGGGCAAGGGACCTCTACGTGGAAACGGTAACAGGCTTACCACAGATTGTTATTAATTATAACAGGGATGCGATGTCGCACTACCAGTTGCATATTGCTGATGTGAACAGGGTGATCCGTACCGCTTTTGCAGGGGAATCTACCGGGATGGTTTATGAAAATGAAAGGCGGTTTGACCTCGTTGTTCGCCTGAACCAGCAATCAAGAAAAGACCTTGCTGATGTACAGAATCTGCTTATTGCCACGCCGGCAGGTACGCAAATTCCTTTATACCAGGTGGCAACTGTTGAGATCAAAGAAGGGCCAAACCAGATACAGCGGGAAGATGCGAAACGAAGAATTGTCGTGGGCTTTAATGTAAGAGGTAAGGATGTGCAGACCGTAGTGACAGAACTGAGTAAAAAAGTTGACGCACGTTTACAACTGCCTTCGGGATATTATATCACATACGGCGGCCAGTTTGAAAACCTCGTGGAAGCAAAGAAAAGACTGAGTATTGCATTACCACTGGCCTTATTACTCATTTTCATCATGCTCTATTTTGCATTCGGCAAACTGAAATATGGGGTACTTATCTTCTCTGCCATTCCTTTATCCGCTATTGGTGGCGTGCTGGCTTTATGGATACTGGGTATGCCTTTCAGTATCTCAGCCGGTGTGGGCTTTATTGCTTTGTTTGGTGTGGCCGTATTGAATGGTATCGTGTTGATCACCGAATTCAACCGGTTGAAAAACCAGGGTATGCATGATCTTAAATTCATTATTATGGAAGGAACCAAAGTCAGGCTGCGTCCTGTATTGATGACGGCGTCTGTCGCTTCACTTGGATTTTTGCCCATGGCGCTGAGCCAGGGCGCCGGTGCTGAAGTGCAACGGCCATTAGCTACTGTTGTGATCGGTGGTTTGATTACGGCAACTTTCCTGACACTCGTATTATTGCCGGTATTGTATATGTGGATTGAAAAAGAAAAACCGAAGAAAACAAGAAGGAAGCAACCAGTGGAGCCTGCGACAATTATTTTACTGCTTTTGAGCAGTACGGTTGCGCTGGCACAGAACCCGGAAGGTAAAAAGATGAAACTGGAAGAAATGCTTCAACTGGCCGGCAAACAAAATTTGGCCATACAGTCATTGCAAAAAGAATCAGCTTACTGGAAACAATTGCAGGCAGCAGTAGCTGAGCTGCCCAAAACACAGCTTGCTGCTGAATACGGGAACATCAATAGCCTGAATAACGATACCCGTTTCCTGCTCAGCCAGTCTTTTAGTTTACCGGTTGTTTATAAACGGCAAAAGGAATTTTACCAGGCCAGCGGGCAAACGCAAATGGCCATGATCAGCTGGAAACAACAGGAACTGAATAAAGAAGTAAAACTTGTCTTCTGGCAGATGTCCGATCTTTTGGCAAGACGGCAACTATTGGTAAAACTGGATTCGGTATACAGCCGGGTATTACAAGCCGCCGCACTTCGTTTGAAAGCCGGTGAAACCAATACACTGGAAAAAGTAACCGTGGAAGCACAGGTGCAGCAATTAAAAGTGCAGCAACAGCAGTTGCAGGCTGATATCATCATTGCACAACAAAAACTGCAATGGCTGCTTAATACAGATGAAAAATTGTTGCCTGATTATACGGAAGACGAGCGGGCAGGAATTGTGCTGGCAGATACAGCAGCGGTCAGCAACCATCCGTTGATAAAATTCAGGGAGCAGCAGGTGGTACTGGCCGGTTCGCAAACAGCATTAGACAGGAATAAGCTGGCGCCGGATATTGCTGCAGGCTATAATAATATGTCCATTGTTGGCTACCAGTCGCCGGACGGGATTACACAGAAATACTATGGCTCCGGCAGCAGGTTCAGCAGTGTTAGCCTTACAATGGCAGTACCCTTATTCAATAAAGCCGCCAGGAACAAAGTGAAAGCCGGCCGGCTGAATGAAGAAGTGGCCCGGATGAATGTGAAAGTGACGGATCAGCAGCTGAAGAGCCAGTTATTGCAACTCGCGGAAGAGCAGCATAAGCGGCAACAGCAGTTAAGTTATTACCAGCAACAGGGCCTGGCCCAGTCTGAACTGATCATCAGTCATGCAAAACAGAATTTTGAAAAAGGACAGATCAGTTACCTGGAATGGACGATGCTGATGAATAATGCGGTGGGTATACAACTGGCTCACCTGGATGCGGTACAGCAACTGCATATCACCAATACCGAAATAGAATACTTAACCGGAAAATAAAAATTATGACAAAGATATTTTTATATATAACAGCGATCTTCTTATTCGTTTCCTGCTCATCAAAGAAAGAAGCGGCTGCTGAATCAAAAGAGGTATCCGCAGAAGATGTGGTGGTAATGACGGATGCACAACTTAAAAATGCAGGTATCGAAACAGGAACAGTACTGGCTCAGGCAATGAACAGTACATTAAAAGTGAATGGCGTTGTGGATGTGCCGCCGCAAAATATTGTATCCATCAGTTTTCCGCTGGGTGGATATCTCCGTTCCACCAAACTGATGCCCGGTATGCATGTGAGCCGCGGTGAAGTGATCGCTGTGATCGAAGACCAGGCATTGATCCAGTTGCAGCAGGATTATTTAGTAGCCGTAGCCAGACTTAATTTCCTGCAACAGGAATATGAGCGGCAAAAAATGCTGAATGAAAACAAGGTCAATGCGGATAAAGTGTACCAGCAGGCACAGGCCGATTTCACTTCTCAAAAAGTACTGGTAAAAGGATATAGCGAAAAATTACAACTGATCGGTATCAACCCGGCAAGGCTGACGGAGAATACAATTTCAAGAAGTGTGACGGTGCATTCGCCCATTAACGGGTTTGTATCGAAAGTGAATGTGAATATTGGTAAATATGTTACCGCCACGGATGTACTGTTTGAACTGATCAACCCGGATGATATGCATGCCATGCTGACCGTGTTTGAAAAAGATATCACCAAAGTCAATACCGGGCAGAAAGTACAGGTGTCATTTGTTGATGATCCTGCTTCGGTATATGAATGTGAGGTAATACTCGTTACTAAAAACGTGGACGAAAACAGGAGTGCATTGGTGCATTGTCATTTTGAAAAGCAACCCAAGAACCTGTTGCCGGGTATGTTCCTGAATGCAACCATCCATACTGCGAATGTTCATGTGCTGACTTTACCGGAAGATGCCGTGGTGCGTTTTGAGAACAAACAATATGTTTACGAACTCACTAACAGGAACGAATTTAAAATGCTGGAAGTACAGACAGGTATGGTAGAGAAGGGAAGAATAGAAGTAGCCAGTACTATCCAGGGGTTCCAGGATAAGAAACTGGTAACAAAAAACGCCTATGCTGTTTTATCAAAGATGAAAAATACAGCCGAGGAAGAATAGGATACTGTATTGTATATAAATTTTATTTCCCACAAACCTGCCTGCCGGCAGGCAGGGACACAAAGGGCACGAAGATATTGTAAGAAATACTTTGTGATCTTCGTGTATTTGTGGGATTTTTATTTTTGCTTATCAGAATATGTGTATAAAAACAAATTTTTTTGTTGTCGGGCTACCGTTAGATTTGCTCCCCCAAACAAATAACCTATGGAGCTGAAATACTCACAACAAATTGCGGCCACACTTAATATTTCCCTGAAACAGGTCAGCAATATCTATGACCTGCATAACGAAGGTTCCACGATTCCCTTTATTGCCCGTTACCGGAAAGAAGCCACCGGCAACCTGGATGAAGTGGTGATCGGGAATGTGATTGACCAGATCAAATACTTTAACGAACTGGAGAAGAGAAAGGAAACCGTGCTAAAAACAATTGAAGAAGCCGGCAAGCTTACAACAGAACTGAAAAAAAGAATCGAGGATTGTATCAATGCCACCGAACTGGAAGATATTTACCTGCCCTATAAACCCAAACGCAAAACAAAAGCTACAGTGGCTATTGAGAAAGGACTGGAGCCATTGGCTAAATTATTATTCGACCAGGAAGCGGTCAATCCCGAAGAGGAAGCAGCAAAATATATCACTGAGCAGGTAAAAGATATTGCCGAAGCATTACAGGGTGCCCGGGATATTATGGCCGAGTGGATATCTGAGAATGAGCAGGCAAGAAATATCATTCGTAAATTATTCACGGAAGAAGCGGCATTGAGTGCAAGGGTATTGACATCTAAAAAAGAAGAAGCCGATGCACAGAAGTACCGGGATTATTTTGACTTCAAGGAACCGCTGGCGCAAAGTCCCTCGCACCGTATCCTGGCCATCCGCCGCGGGGAGAAAGAAGGTTTCCTGATCATGGATATCAACGTGGATAAGGAAACAGCCAACGAAGAATTGAAAAGAACATTTTTGAAAACGTCTGGTGCCGTAGCGCAACAGGTGAGTATGGCCATTGAAGATTGTTTCAACCGCTTACTGAAACCTTCCATTGAAAATGAATTCCGCATGGCCAGCAAAACAAGGGCCGATGAAGAAGCGATCCGGGTGTTTGCAGAAAACCTGCGACAGTTATTATTGGCATCTCCTTTAGGACAAAAAAGGGTAATGGCGATTGACCCCGGTTTCCGCACCGGCTGCAAGGTAGTTTGCTTGGATGAACACGGCACTTTCTTAAAATACAATACCATCTTTCCCCATGCACCGCAGAACGACTGGAACGGTGCCACACAAACCATCAAAGAACTGGTGGCGAAATATGATATTGAAGCGATCGGTTATGGGAATGGTACCGCCAGTAAAGAAACCGAACAATTGGTGAGAGGCATTGATTTTGGTAAACCCGTTTCTGTATTCATGGTGAATGAAAGTGGTGCTTCCATTTACTCGGCCAGTGAAGTGGCCAGGGAAGAATTTCCCGATGAAGATGTAACGGTACGGGGAGCGATCAGTATCGGCCGCCGTTTATTAGATCCCCTGAGTGAGTTGGTAAAAATTGATGCCAAGAGTATTGGTGTGGGACAATACCAGCATGATGTGAACCAGAACCGGTTAAAAGAAGCACTGGACCAGGTGGTGGAAAGTTGTGTGAACTTTGTGGGAGTGGATGTGAACACCGCCAGTAAACATTTGCTGATGTATGTATCCGGTTTAAGTGCCACCGTGGCTAAGAACGTGGTGGAGTACCGGGCTAAGAATGGTGGTTTCAAAAGCCGTGATGAACTGAAAAAAGTATCCATGCTCGGTCCCAAAGCGTTTGAACAATGTGCAGGCTTCTTACGCATTGTCAATGCTGTGAACCCGCTGGATAATTCAGCCGTGCACCCGGAAAGCTATCATGTGGTGGAAGCCATGGCGGCAAAAGCCAATAGTACCGTTCCGGAACTGATCAAAAACCCGGAGGTACGCAGGCAGATCAAAGCCAGGGAATTTGTATCGGAAACGATCGGCCAGTTTACCATTGAAGATATTCTGAAAGAGCTGGAAAAACCCGGCCGTGATCCCCGTTCACCGATTGAAGAATTTCGTTTTGCAGATGGCGTGAGTACCATGGAAGACCTGAAGCCGGGTATGAAGATACCGGGCATCGTTACCAACATTACCAACTTTGGAGCCTTCGTGGATGTGGGAGTGAAGCAGGACGGGCTCGTACATATCTCTCATTTGGCGAACCGTTATATCAGTGACCCGAATGAAGCGGTGAAGCTGGGACAAAAAGTAATGGCCACTGTGCTGGAAGTGGATATTGCGAGAAAGCGGATTGCGTTATCGTTAAAAGAGGGAGGAGAGAGGGCGGAAGTACGAAGTACGAAGTCAGAACTGCGGGGGCAGAAACCTGCCGCTAAGAAGCCGGAGACATTGAATCCTTTCCAGGCGAAGCTGATGGAGTTGAAGAAGAATTTTAAAGAATAAGGAAGATTGTTGGGAAGGAAATAAGACGGAAAGTTTTTAAGACGAGTCTCAGTGGTTGGTATATACAAGGCGGATTCGTCGTTGGCATATTATCCATTTTATTAACGGCGAGTCCGGCCGTTAAATCTGTTATTGTTTATAGAAACTGCTGGCCGAAACATCGCCCGAGAATTTTGTTATTGAAGACCCGGCGGGAAAGAAGTAATATATTGATGCATTCATTTCATTGTCATCCCCAAGGCTCACGGTTATATCTCCGGGTTGCTTTCTTTACTTCCGGGTGACTGGTTTCATACCGGGTAATATAGTGTGCAATATCCCGCAATACAAATGGCATATCCCGCTGCACCTGTTGCTCGGAAAAACGCAAAAAACTAAGGCTCATTTCTTCTAAAATTTTCTGACGTTCCTTGTCTTTTACTTTTTGTGCTTCCTCGAGGTGATAAGACCCATCAACCTCTATTACCAGGTTTAACGGTTTACAATAGAAATCTACAATATACCTGTCTAATGGTTTTTGCCGGTTGAATGTGTAACCCATCATCTGCCCGGCCCGTAGTTGTTTCCACAGTAACACCTCTCCCGGTGTGGAGTGATTGCGCAGCTTCCGGGAAAACTCTTTTAGGGTTTTATTGTAGGGCAGCCAGTACATGAGTTTGAAGTTAGGATGTTTTTCTCTCTCACGGGTTGCGGGCTGTCTTTCTTTTCGGGGTGCGAATCCCCCTTATACTTACTCAGATTTTCGGTGTGTCTCCTGTCCCCCTTGGAAAGGGGGAGTTGAGGCTTTCCGTTTTTCGGAAAGCTTGTAAGGGGGATTCGCTCAGCACAGCCGAGACTACAGCCCTTCCACGATCTTAATCTCCTCCTCCGTTAAATCATAGAGTTTATACACCAGGTTATCTATCTGCCTGTCGAAGTTTTAGTATTTGCTTTACCAAAAAATTATTTTATACATAGACGCTAGGCTGAATATTTAAAATATTTCTGCCAGTTTTTTATCCAATAGTATTTCATCATCTGTACCAGAGAAACGGCCGATTATCATACCATCCTTTCCTACCAGCATTTTTGTCGGGTAATAACCAATTCCATACAGTTTGTGAATGAGAATATTATTCCCTTTTAATTCGTTCCATAGTTTATTGGTATGTATTGCCATTTGGAATTGAGTCGTATTATCTCTTATAATCCCCCCTCACCGGGTTAAACACATCAATCACTTTACAATCTGTTCTTGCCGCCGCACCGTGTACCACATTGGAAGGGATCACATAATACATCCCGGCAGTTAAGGTACAAAGCTCACCGCCAATGGTCATGTCTAATTGCCCTTCGAGGATATACGTGATCTGTTCATGCACATGCTGGTGGGCCGGTAAATTACTGCCGGCTTTTATTTCCACTAAGCCCAGCGTCATATTAGTACCATGCGCATAATAGCCGGTGAGGCCGGGAGCTAATTCTTTTGGTTGTATGTCTTTCAGGTGTTGCATAATCATTACGAGTTTTCAAAAAACAGGAATAGTGTTCCCCCTTCAGGGGCCTGCCTGCCTGCAGGCAGGGCTAGGGGGTAAAATAACACAAACTTCCTCCCACCCATTCCTTGTCCTTATTATACCGGACGCCGATCATTTTTCCTTTACTTAACCGGGCCAGGTTATTGGCCGGCACCGGGCGAAGGGCACCGTCTTTCCAGAAATAGAAAATACGGATTTCCGCTTTGGCGGGAATATCAGGTGTTTGAATAATATCCGCATATTTTACTTTGCGCTGCAGGATCCAGTTATCCGGGTCTTTTACGTTATCAATATCCGTTTGTGTTACATCAATGATCACACCCTGCCCGGCAAAAGAGAACAGGGGTTTCAGTACATAATTCTCCAGGTCGCCGGGTAATTGTTTCACTTCATTCAGGAAAAATGTTTCGGGCACATAAGGATGACGGATCAGCGGGATGGTGAATTTGCTGATGCGGTAAAACCAGGAAGGATGCGGTGCCCATTCCACGTCTAACTCTTCAAAGAATATTTTTCCTTTCTCCTGTACCTCGGCCGGTTGCTGGAACAGATCATCAAAGATCACCCGGTTATAGATCCGTTTGATCTCCGTTTTCACACCGGCATTCAAATAGTACAGCTTCTTTCCTTCTTTGATCAGTTCGGTGATACAAACCGGTTTGATGCCCACATGATCCTGCGTGCAGTAAAAATCAATCTTTGTTTTTTGCTGGTGCGGGAATATTTCCAGCAGGATCACATTTTCCGGCCGGTGTGTTCCGAGTATGATCTCTTTTAAATGCTGTATGTAAGTTTCTTTGGTATGACCACCGAGGTAAGCCGAGAAACCAGCCGGCACTTCAAAATGATTCCTGAATACATCATCCACCAGTATCTCGTAAGCAAAGAGGGAAGGGAAGCCCTGCATTTCGATCAGCTGCGGTTCATATTCTCCTTTATCATTGATGCAGATGCCAAAATCAAAGGCAATGAAATGGGAATGCTCATTCTCCCCGGGTACTTCCAATCCTTCCGGGATGGCATTTTTTGTCAGCTCTTTAAAAGAAGGATCAGCGATAATGTCTACAATACTTTCGCAGGCATCAATCATTTTATCAGTAAAATCTTTGGGAACAAATACGGCTGTCTCTGCCACCCTGAATTCAATTGCTCCTTCATGCGCAGCATGCAGTTCTTTTAAAAAGGCTTCATATTTTTTGTTGGTAAAATCAGCGTTGAATTGCTGGCGGATAGCCGGTATCATGTATGATATAGTTTATACAAAGTAAGTTACTGCATGAACAGGTAGCCACCAAACAGAAGTAAAAGGGGATATGCCACAAACCTTCCTGCGGCCAGCAGGGGCAGGAAGACATAAAGATTTGATTAAACTAATGGACTAACGACTCAAGACTAATGACTCTTGTCTAGGCTTCCACCATTTCAAACTTTCCCACCGACTGGTTCAGGAAGTTGGGAAGAATATGCGCATGTGTCCACATGATCTTATCCGGGTGATCGAGGAACTCCAGCATATTATTGAGTTTATCCTCACCATGACTTTCAATCACGGTCTTTCTTTTCTCTTCCAGTTGCAGGTACATACTCATGCCCGGTGCATCGGCTTCAGGATGGAATTGTGTGCCGATCATGTATTCATTGAAACGAACACCCATCAAAGCCCTTTCATAAGGAACATGCGGACGGCTTTTTTCAATACATAAAATTTTGGCTCCCATTTCATGCAGCAGATCATGGTTGGGCTGTATCACCTGGTAGTCGCGGCTGTCCACTCCATAAAAAGGATCACGGAGTCCGTCGAAAACAATTTCTTCTTTTCCGGCTTCCAGCATATGGATCGGGAACACACCAAAAGCGGTTGATTTCCGTTTGCAGACCAAACCAATATTATAATAACGGCTGGCTAACTGGAAGGAATGACAAATAAAGAAGATATATTTTTTCTGCGTGTTGTCAGGATTGTTGTTCCAGCGTTCCATGCTGTCGAGCCAGCGGCACCAGCTGATATCCCAATCGTCAAAGCGGGTGGAGAGGGGGTCACCGGGGCCGCCACTGGAAATATAAATATCAAAGGAAGTATCGGGCAGTTCAATCTTCTGGCGCACATCAAACTCTTCGCAAATCGTATCGAAATTATTGGCAGAAGCCCAGTCTCCAATAATTTCCCGGATACAGCGCATGCCCTGGTTGGCTTTGCCTTCATAGAGATCGAGAATAGCGATACGAACTAATCTTTTATCGGTCCAGCCCATGCCGCAAACATAATCATTTTTTGCCGGAGGGGCTTGGCGTACAAACGATGAAATTGCCCACAAATGTGGATTAATGATTGAGACTAAGATATTTGCGTGGATTTTATGGGCCCGGCTGCAGTGCTGCCGGCAGCTTTCGTTGCAATTTTATCCTGAGCGAAGCCGTAGAGCCCGTTCATCGTCTGCCTCACTGATCATTTTTTCTCTTTACCACATAGGATCATAGCTCACAATAGGCCCACATAGATGGTGAAACTATATGAGCCTGTATTTCTAAATGCCTATGTGGTAAGAGCTATTTTTTCTCATACACTTTCTCCCCGTTCAAAAAAGTCTTCAGCACCGTTGTATTTAATATATCTGTATCGGCAACTTTCATCAGGTCCTTATCCAGTATCACAAAATCTGCATACTTACCTTTTTCAAGCGATCCTTTTTCTTTTTCTTCAAAATTGGATTTGGCGGCCCAGATCGTCATGCCTCTCAACGCTTCTTCTCTTGTCAGTGCATTCTCCATTTGGTAACCCGCTTCCGGCCATCCCTTCGCATCTTTTCTTACCACGGCCGCATAAAATGTTTTGAAGGTGGAAATATCTTCGACAGGAAAGTCGGTGCCTAATGGCAGCCACCCGTTTTGCTGCAACAGTTGTTTATAGGCATAAGCACCTTTCACCCGTTCAGCACCGAGACGGTCAGCGGCCCAGTACATATCACTGGTGGCATGGGTGGGCTGCACGGATGGAATAATAGAGTTGGCGCCAAATAAATTAAAATCATTCTGATTCACCACCTGTGCATGTTCAATTCGCCAGCGCAGGTCATTCTTTCCTTTTAAATACTTTGCATAGATATTCAGGATGGCCCTGTTGCCGCTGTCGCCAATGGCATGCGTACACATCTGCAGGTCTCTTTTGCGCAGCACCTGTGCCAGTGAATCAAAATGATTCAGTGAACTTAAGAGAAAACCCGACCAGCCGGGTTTATCATGATAGGGTTCTAACAAACAGGCCCCTCTTGAACCCAGCGCACCATCCGCATATACTTTCACTCCCCGGATATTGATACGGTCTGTTTTGGTCAGCCTGTCGGAATGTAAATAATCAATATTGGCCCTTGTATCGCTCAGCATGATGTAGAGCCGCATCTTCAGTTCTTTCTTTTGCTGCAGGGCATAGATAGCGAGTGCCTGCTGGTAATCCAGCCCGCAATCATCAATAGTGGTGAGACCGAGCGCAAAACAATTTTTCTCGGCGGCCTGCAATGCTTTTTTGAATTGCTCTTCGGTGGGAGCGGGGATCTTAGCCGAAACAAGATCAACAGCATTATCGATTAATAAACCGGTGAATTTATAAACGTGACTAAATGGCCCCGTTTCCATAACACCAATTTCACCACCTTTTAAATTACGGATGATTTCATCAGCAGGTGTCAGCCCGGCAATATCAAATGCTTTTTGATTAGCAATCGCAGCATGCCCGTCCACCCTTGTTAAGAACACAGGACGGTCAGGAAACAATTCATTCAATAATTTATTATCAGGAAATTCTTTTACTGTCCAGTCGTTCTGGTCCCAGCCGCGGCCTATCAGCCATCCATCGGGGTTGGTGGCAGCAAACGCTTTCAGTTTATCAATGATCTCTTCCCAGCTGGCGGTGCCAACGAGATTCACCGTTTGTAATCCCAATCCATAACCCACAAAATGGGCATGTGCATCAATGAAACCGGGATAGATGAATTTTCCCTCTGCATCCAGCATTCCGGCAGCGCTGTATTTTTTTTGCAGCTCAGCAGTTGTTCCTGTTTCCACGATCTTGCCGTCTTTGATAGCCATGGCTTCTTTGCCGGAGAAAGAAGAATCCACCGTGTAGATAGTCCCGTTAAAAACAAGCAGATCAATTTTTTCTTTCGATGTGCAGGACAACAGGAATAAAAGGATGGCAGGTAATACCGCTGTAATTAATTTCTTCATAGAATAAAAGTACAGAAATAATACACTAACTTATCCTGCAAACAAAACCGTATGCGTTACTTTATACTGCTCCTGTTATTGGTCGTATCCATTGTATCCTGCAAACCCGGTAATAAAGAACGGACCGGCGCTGATATGCCGGTAGCGGAGTATTTTAATTATGGTGACAGCAGCGTAAGACTGGCAGGTATTAAGATGATACCCGTTTCCACCCCGGTGGGATCATTCAAAGTATGGACCAAACGATTTGGCAATAATCCCCGGATCAAAATATTGTTATTGCATGGAGGCCCGGCCATGACACATGAATACATGGAGTGTTTTGAAAGTTTTTTCCCGGAACAGGGATTTGAATTTTATGAATATGATCAGTTGGGTTCTTATTACAGCGACCAGCCCAAAGACAGCAGTCTGTGGACAACAGAACGTTTTGTGGAAGAAGTGGAGCAGGTGAGGACTGCACTCGGAATGAATAAAGATAATTTTTACCTGCTGGGTAATTCATGGGGTGGTATTCTTGCCATGCAATATGCTCTGAAATACCAGGAGAATTTAAAAGGCTTACTGGTTTGTAATATGATGGCAAGCTGCCCGGAATATGGAAAATATGCCAATGATGTGTTAGCTAAACAACTGAAACCGGAAGTACTGGCTGAAATAAAAGCGATTGAAGCAAAAGCTGATTTTGCCAATCCGCATTACATGGAACTGCTGATTCCGAATTTCTATAAAGAGCATCTATGCCGGTTAGAAGAATGGCCGGATGGGTTTAGCCGGTCAATGAAACATGCCAATGGTGAAATCTACACGATGATGCAGGGGCCTTCGGAATTTGGTATTGCAGGACGGCTGGCAAACTGGGATGTCAAGAACCGGCTCAAAGAAATCAAAGTGCCCACGCTGATGGTGGGCGCAAAGCATGATACGATGGACCCAAAAGCCATGGAAGAACAAAGCAAGCTGGTACAGAAAGGCCGTTATCTCTATTGCCCGAATGGCAGTCACCTGGCCATGTGGGATGATCAGAAAGTATTTATGGAGGGCGTTATCCAATTTATAAAAGATGTGGATGCGGGCACTTTTTAATTCTCTTTCTTTAATTCAGATGATCACCTGTTTTACAGCCTAAACGGGCTAATTTTGGTACCCGCAATAATATAGTATGGAATTGTCCTTCGCACAACTCGAGAAAGAACTTTCCGGGCTCCTATTTTTTGATAACTCAGCTATTCACCAGGCACAGCTGCTGGCTTATTCAACCGATGCTTCTGTGTACCAGGAAAAACCAGTGGCCGTTGCTATTCCTTCCACTGTTGCCGATATCCGGCAACTGATCCTGTTCGCCAATGAAAATAAGCTGACGCTGATACCCAGAGCAGCGGGAACTTCCCTGGCCGGGCAGGTGGTGGGTAATGGAATTGTGGTGGATATATCAAAATATTTTACAAAAACCCTGGAAGTAAATAAAGAAGAGAAATGGGTGCGGGTGCAGCCCGGCGTGATCAGGGATGACCTGAATTTTCATTTACGGCAGTACGGTTTGATGTTTGGGCCGGAGACCTCCACAGCCAGCAGGGCGATGATCGGGGGTATGCTGGGCAATAATTCCTGCGGTTTGCACAGCATCGTGTGGGGTTCGGTAAGAGATCATGTGCAGGAAGTGACTGCTTTATTAAGTGATGGTACTGAAGTGATATTTAAAGCAGAAAATATTTCCGTAAATGACGGGACAGCATCACTGAAAGAAAAAATATATAAAGACCTGTACCAGCTACTGGGAGATCAGCATAACCGGCAACTTATCCGGGACACATTTCCCCATTCAAGCATCCACCGCAGGAATACAGGTTATGCATTAGACAGCTTACTGACCATGCAACCCTTTACCGAAAACGGTGAACCCTTTAATGTTTGTAAACTCCTGGCAGGTTCAGAAGGCACACTGGCTTTTGTTACCGAAATAAAAATCAGTTTACTTGACCTGCCCCCGAAGGAAACGGCCGTTGTTTGTATTCATTGTCATTCCATCATTGAATCACTGAAAGCAAATATTGTTGCCCTGAAGCACCAGCCAATGGCATCGGAACTCGTGGATAAATACATTATGGATTTTACCATTGGTCATCCTGAATACAGCAGGAACCGTTTTTTTATTGAGGGCGATCCGGCGGCGATACTGATGGTGGAATTTATGGAGCATGATGCTGTTGCAGTGCAGCAAAAAGCACAGCAGTTGATCGCCTCATTACAGGAAGCAGGATTGGGCTATGCTTTCCCCGTGTTATATAATGAACAAACAAAATTTGCCTGGGATGTGCGGAAAGCCGGTCTTGGTTTATTGCGTAACCTGAAAGGGGATACACAGCCGGTGAATTTAATTGAAGACTGCGCAGTGAGTACCGGTGAACTCCCGGATTATATTGCTGACCTGCAGGAAGTATTAAAAAAGCATAAGGTCAATGCATCTTATTATGCACATGCCGGTGCAGGTGAACTGCACGTGGAACCGATGGTGAATCTGAAATCAGCAGATGGATTAAAAACTTTCAGGAATATTCTTGCCGATACAGTGGAACTCGTTAAAAAATACAAAGGTTCTTTATCCGGGGAACATGGTGATGGCAGGCTGAGAGGCGAGTATATCGCCAGCGTGGTGGGAAAGGAAACCTACCGGTTATTTGAACAGGTAAAATCCATTTTTGATCCCAATAATATTTTCAATGCCGGAAAGATAACGGCCACGGCTGCGATGGATACCCATTTAAGGGTGCAGCAAAAGCCGGCGGGCAGAACCATAAAAACAACTTTTGATTTCTCCGGTGAAGATGGCATATTAAGACTCGCAGAAAAATGTTCCGGTTCCGGTGATTGCCGTAAGATGCCGATTTCCGGTGGCACGATGTGCCCGAGTTATATGGCCACCCGGTTAGAAAAGGATACCACGAGAGCAAGAGCCAATATACTCAGGCAGTTCTTAAGTAATGAACTGGATGGCCAACCTTTTAACCACAAGGAGATCAAAGAGATTATGGATCTGTGCCTGAGTTGTAAAGGTTGTAAAACTGAATGTCCGTCAGGCGTGGATGTGGCGAAGATGAAGGCGGAGTTTTTGCAGCAATACTATGATAAAAACGGAGTTCCGTTCCGGGCAAAGCTGATCGCCAACTTCAGTAAGCAGATGAAACTGGTATCGAAATTCCCGGGACTGTTCAATTGGTTTTATGGCGTTAAATTCTTTCGCCAGACGGCCAACCGGTTAGCCGGTTTTCATCCTGACAGAACGATGCCTGCATTAGGAAAGGAAACTTTGCTGCATTGGTACAAGAAACATCCTGTAAAGAAATCAGCAAAGAAGCTTTATCTCTTTTGTGATGAGTTCAGCAACTACAACGATACTGAAATTGGTAAGAAAGCAATTTTGCTGTTAGAAGCATTGGGGTATGAAGTGATCATTCCGCCGCATAAAGAAAGCGGCCGCACTTATTTATCAAAGGGATTGGTAAAAAAAGCAGCGGCCATCGCCAATGCCAATATTGAATCATTATCCGGACTGGTTTCTGCAGCAACGCCCATAATCGGCATCGAACCTTCAGCCATACTCACATTCCGGGATGAGTATATTGACCTGTCGGATGAAAAAAATAAAACCGCTGCAAAAGCATTAGCGGCTCATTCATTTACCATTGAAGAGTTTTTGGCAAAACAATCCGCGGCCGGTCTTATTGATAAAAGCCTGTTCAGTACAGAAAAAAGGAAATTGCATATTCACGGGCATTGTTACCAGAAAGCATTATCCTCCCAGCAGGCAATACTGGATGCGGTGCAGCTGCCTGTTCATTATAAAGCAACAGTGATCCCGTCAGGTTGTTGCGGTATGGCAGGTGGTTTTGGATATGAGAAAGAGCATTATGAAATTTCACAACAGGTGGGGGAACTGATATTGTTCCCTGCTGTCAGGTCGGCTGATGAAAACGATATAATTGTTGCATCCGGTACTTCCTGCAGGCACCAGGTGAAAGATGCCACCCATAAAAAGGCGCTTCACCCGGTGGAAGTCCTGTATGAGGCGTTAATAAAATAATACACGGAACATAGAGATTGGTATAAATACAAAAGACCGCTTACATGAAGCGGTCTTTTGTGCCCGGGGCCGGACTCGAACCGGCACACTCGTGAAAGCGGCAGACCTGCCTGCCGGCAGGCAGGTTTTGATTCTGCTGCGCTAATTTTTTAATAAAAAGATTACTTAATAATGGACTTAAGAAATTCTTTTCCGGTACCGCTTTTTAAATATTTTTCGCGGTCTCTTGCTTCTTTCCTTGTTGGAAATTGCTCCGAATATATTAATGCAAAATATCTGTAAGGGGCGGTAGTTTTGTTTTGACCCAATTGATGCTGGTTAAATCTACGTTCTAAATTCTCTGTTAAACCAACATAGATGTAATTGCGGGATAAACTTTTTATGGCATATACGTAAAACATAGCCTATAATAAATACAAAAGACCGCTTACAAGAAGCGGTCTTTTGTGCCCGGGGCCGGACTCGAACCGGCACACTCGTGAAAGCGGCAGATTTTGAGTCTGCTGCGTCTACCAATTTCGCCACCCGGGCAAAAACTTACTATAAAAAGAACTTCCTTAATTTATTTAAAGCGGCAGATTTTGAGTCTGCTGCGTCTACCAATCCTGCCTGCCGGCAGGCAGGATCGCCACCCGGGCAAAAACTTACTATAAAAAGAACTTCCTTAATTTATTTAAAGCGGCAGGTTTTGATTCTGCTGCGTCTACCAATCCTGCCTGCCGGCAGGATCGCCACCCGGGCCCAAAATTCAGAGTTTAAAGGTTTGAAATTTGATGTTGTTACCTGCAAACCTGGGATAACCTCAAACATCGAATTTCAAACAAAAAAACCTTTTAGGGCTGCAATATTAAGCCATTCCGGCTAATTGGCGGCGGATGCGGTCTAAATATTTTTTCTTGTAGTAATAGGCTTTTACCTGCAGCAGCTCTTTTTCGGTAACACTATCTTCCTGATAATGTTCCACCATTTCTTTAACCGGTTCATAGATCTCGTTTTGAAGATTGTGAATTGCAGATTCCAGTTCTGCCTTTACAGCAGGTTCCTCCGCATCCATTAATTGTTCGTTAATATCCAGTACCTCCATCAGAAAACCGGGAGGCAGTTCATATTTCTCTTCCTCTTCCAGTACACCTTTCAGCTGAAGCACATACTTAATGGTCTCATCCGGGTTTTGAAAGGTTTTCCAGGCCTTATTCAGCAGGGCTGATTTTTCCAACGCGTCTGCCTGTGCCTGGTCCCCCTCATTAATAAAATAATCCGGGTGGTACTTTTTTGACAGTTCAAAGAATTTCCGGGAAAGTTCACTTGTATTCACTTTTAAGGTTACCGGCAGCTCAAATAATTCGAAATAGGTCATAGCCATTTATATATAAGAAATTACTTTCTGTTAAAAATATCTTTAGTTTGGATTACAAAACAGGGTATATCATTTACAAATCTACGAATAAGGCATGGAGGTAATCAACAACCTCCCGGATACAGAACTGGTAGCGAAGCTCCGGGATGGCAAAAGTATGGATGAAGCGATCAGGACCCTTTACAGGAACTACTTCGGCAATCTCTGCTGGTATGTTATGAACAATAGCGGCAGCAGGCAGGATGCGGAGGATGTGTTCCAGGAAGTGGTGGTAAATTTTATTGACCTGGTACAAAAAAACAAGTTCAGGGGTGAGTCGACCGTAAAGACCTTTTTATTTTCCCTGAACCGGCATACCTGGCTCAACGAACTGAAAAGAAGGGGCCGGGCCCTGGCGAGGGAGGAAAAATATGAAAGAGGACAGGAAAAAACGGAAATGGATGCAGGGCATTATATCGCCGACCGGGAAGGGAAAGCTGAAGTTACCCGGTTAGTGGGAGAACTGGGAGAGACCTGCAGGAAGATCTTACTCCTGTTTTATTATGAGAACCTGTCAATGCGGGAAATATTAGAAACCCTGCATTATGAAAACGAACAGGTGGTGCGGAATAAAAAATACAAATGCCTGAAACAACTGGAGCAGATGATTACTGAAAAACCATATTTAAAGCAAAGCCTGAAAAACTTATTGCATGGATAATTCTACACCCGATACAACCGCACTCATTATTGATCATATAGACGGCATTTTGCCGGCTGCTGAAAAGGAGCAACTGGAAAAACAACTGTCTGCTGATAACAGGATGAAAGAAGAATGGGAAAACCTGCTGGCAACCACCGAAGCGGTCAGGCTGTATGGCCTGCAACAGAAGGTCGGAACCATTCACCATGAAATGATGAGTGAATGGCAGGCCCCGGTAAAAACCATCAGTCCGGTAAGACGAATTGCCCGGTATACCCTAGCAGTTGCAGCGGGTGTGCTGCTGGTTGTTTTGGGGATCACGGGTTACAATTTTTACCAATTATCGGCTGATAAAATATTTACCGGGAACTATAGTTATTATGAATTAAGTAACACCCGTGGTGCCGGAACAGAAGCAACAACTGCGGAAAAAGCCTACGCAGAAAAAAGATATGCTGATGTGATCAAAATATACGACAGCGGAAATGAAGCCGGGCAGCAGACAGCCTTCATCGCCGGGGTATCAGCTTTAGAATTGGATAACAGTACAAGGGCAATCGCCTGTTTCAAAGAAGTGATTGCTTTAAACCGGCAGGCGGGTGAAAAATTGCTGGAAGATGAAGCTGAGTATTATCTCTCCCTCAGTTATATCCGCAATGGGGATTATGATTATGCACTTGAATTGATGAAAAAAATACAGGAAGACCCCGGTCACCTGTACAGGGAAAAAATAACAGACAAACTGATCCGTCAGGTGAAATTATTGAAATGGCGTTAGTGGTTTGAATGGTCTCTGTTGGTAAATCCTCCTGCATTGCAGGAGGATTTTTTTCTTTACCGGTTACATATTGTTTCCCGGCGTGTACTTATTCATGAAACAAGTATTGTGAAATGAAAAAATTATTTATGAAAAACATGATCCGTTTATGTGCTATGCTGCTGTTACCGGCAGCCATTATCTTTTATTCCTGTCAAAAGGATGTTTCCGGAACAAACCGGGTTGATATCAGTAAGCCGCATACCGTGGCTGTTTACCTGACCGATGACCAGACACCTGTTTTCGACAGTGTGTTTATCGACATTCAGCGCCTGGAAGTGAAACTGGAAGATGATACCCTTCCCAATGATGGCTGGGTGAGCCTTGATATCAGGGCGGGTGTGTATAATATCCTTCGCCTCCGCAATGGTATTGACACTTTATTCGGTACCGGTACCTTGCCTAATGGACGTGTGAAAAAAATAAGGCTTACACTGGGCACGCAAAACAGTGTGATGCAAAATGGTCAGTCTTTCCCGCTCCGCATTAAGGATGAGGACAGGCAGGTAACAGCCAACCTGGAGAACAATAATTTTGAGATCAGTAACGGGCAGGTTTTATTCTGGATTGATTTTGATGCCAGCCGGTCTATACAGGTTGACAACAGCGGTTCCGGAAACAATAATGGTTATCGCTTAAAGTCGCATATCAAAATATTTACAAGAAGTCATTCGGGGGAAATAGAAGGCAGGGTTTTGCCAGAAGCGGCTGATGCATTGGTAATGGCAATCAGCGGAACGGATACCACGATGGCCCGGCCGGATGATGATGACGGGGAGTTTAAGATCGTGGGGCTTACGGCAGGCACGTATAAAGTGTTTATCGACGGAAGAAATAATTATAATGATACAACGATCAATAATGTGATTGTCAGAAACCGGGAGGATACTCATTTGCCGGTAATAACCTTGCACCAATAGTTTTGAGTTTACCTGTGAAGAACTAAGCCGGGCCTGGTCAGGTCCGGCTTTTCTTTTTTTGCTTTATAAACAAGTAGGTCGTGGTGAGTACGATAATGCCTGCGGCAATCCACCACCAGGCTTTGGTATGATTAGCGGGCTGGTAATCCCCGATAAATAAAAGATGCGCCCAATAATTGGGTGTTTTAAAGCGGGGGTCCATCTCTTTATTTTTCAGCAGATCGAGCTTGGCACGTTGCAAAGCAACATCCTTTGACAAACCATTATCAATATAATGATGAAGCTGCCGGGTGATGAATGCAGTTGTTTTATCCTCTGCTTTCCACAGGGATGTAATAATATTGGGGCAACCGGCATAAGCAAATGCTCTTGATAAACTCATCAGCCCTTCACCTTTTACTAATTGCCCGGCCCCTGTTTCACAGGCACTCAGGATGATCAGTTGGGTGGAATCCAGGTTCATATTATAAATCTCCTGTGCATACAGGCGGTAATCTTCATGGCCGGGATAAAAAGCAATATAGGATCGCAGGGGAAATTCATTATTTACCACAGCATGCGTGGCGAGATGAATAATACCATACTGGTTGGCATTATTCATAAAATTTGTTTTGGTGGCGCCGCTGTCTGTAAAAATTTTCCCCGGCAACAGGCTCACTTCTTCCCGGGAAGCAGGTAGTCTTGTTAAGAAAAAGCCGGTTGAATCTCCATAACTCTCACGGATGAATGGTGCAAAAGCCAGCGTACCATTTAGTTTATCCTGTCTTGTTTTTGGTTTTCTGAGCAGGGCTGTTGAATATTGGTATTGTACTGCAAATTTTTCCAGCAGGTATTTTCCCTGCTGGTCTGTCAGCGCTTCGAAGGGAAGATAGTTGAGCTCATCATCGGGTATAATAATCAGCCGCTTTGATGCAAGGAGTTGTTGTTCTACCGGTTTGATAAGTATCGTGTACAGGGCTGCGGCTTCATCCTTACCTTCAAAACGTTTCAAACCGTCAACGGTATGAAGGGCTGTTTTGTATTCTGCCAGTTGTGTATAAAAATTTTCAGTAACAGGGGCTGCGTGGTAGCTGATGCCGGAGGCAGAGATGACAAGGATCAGCACCTCCTTTTGTGACAGATGATAGGACAACAGGGTCGTGGCATTGTCAAGCAATTCCCGGATATCTTTTACAGAAGGGATCCGTTCAGCGGCCTGTTTATCCCTGTAAACGGGGTCAGCATTTATTTGTTCCTGTATTTTTCCCAATTGTATTTCATCATCCCGGATAGCTGCGTTGATACCGGCCAGTTGCGAACTGTCGGTTACGTAAGCTGCTTTCAGGCTCATCCGGGTAATTGAGGTTTTCAGGGAGGCTTCCCGGCGGGCCAGGTCATTGCCTGTGGCTTTGATTTTATTTTCCTGTACGTTCAGCGAAAGGATCGAAGCTTTGTTCCGCTGATCAAAAAAATAGGCTTCTTCCAGGAATTGCTTCTCACGGGTAAGTTCATACAACAGCAGGCTTACATCAATGGGTTTGCTGTGGGCGGTGTATTTTATCTTATTCAGGAAAAGCCGGGCTTCATCGGAGTCGTAAGTTCTTTCCACAAAATCGGCCAGTTTAAAAGCGGCACGGTAGGCATCCAGCGAAGACCGGAGTTTGCTTACATCTTTTTCTTTTTGGTAGAAAAGAACAAAAGCATCAGCCTTGGCAGTTAGCGTATTGAACAGGTTGATATAGGAAAACACCCCGCTGAATTGTTCCGGGTTTTTATAAACATCTTTTTCATTAAAGTCGTTGACAAAATGGATAACCGAGAGCTGGTATTGTTCCAGGGCTTCAGGGAGTTTATCCTTTTGAATGGCGAGGTCACCGAGATGTTTCAATGCCAGGCCTGCCTGGATATTCTTGTGGCCGCTATTCCATTTTTTATTTTCTGCGAGTGCTTCAAGATAATATTGCCGGGCCGAATCAATTTTGTTTATGCTTTCACAGGCCTGCCCCATATCATTCAGCAGTCGTATGATCTTGCTGTTATTATACCTGACCTGTTTAAAAAAACTGATGGCCCTGCGGCCGTCACCCCGTGTTAAGCTGATCGCTCCGAGGTTATGCAGTATGTCGTTTTTATTAATGTCTTCCTTTAATAATTGCTGGTAAATGGTAGTAGCTTCTTCGTATTTTTCCAGCTTGGTGAGCGTAGCAGCTAAATTGATCTCATAATTTGCCCGCAGCGCTTCCGTAGAGGAATTAGGCGTACCAAGAAGTGCAATAGCTTTTTCAAAATAATTTTTGGCCTGGCTGTAATTACCTGTTTCAAAATACATAGCCCCCAGTGTATTGAAGAGCCGGTTGGTGCCATCCAGCGGGTTGGGATAGCGGGAGGCTATCTCTTCTGCTTTTTTATAGTTGATCAGTGCAGAATCAAATTGATTGCTGCTGTACTGGATGCCGCCAAGAAATATATAGGGTTTGAATAAAAACGAATCCGGCAGACCGGGAAGCCTGCTTTTAAGCGAAATAGCTTTTGCATAATTCCTTCTGGCTGCTACTGTACTGTCGAAATAATGTTCCAGTTCCCCGATTTTATAATAGCAATGAAAGGCAAGTGAGTCATTCAGCGCTTTTTCCACTGCCGGCAGTACGGCTTTAAAGCCGCTCAGCGCCTGCTGGTTCAGTGCAGCTTCTTTTTTTCCTGTTTCATCTGTATAGTTGGGTAGTGCAGAAAGCAGGCCTGCCTTCTGGTACAGGAAATCAGCCGCTGCATAGTCCTGCAGGTAAGAAGGGGCGGGCCGGGACTTCTGTTGTGAAAAAGCAAGCAGGAGAAGAAAGGCCAGTAAGATTGATAAAATGATCCTGTTCATGATAAGCAGCACTGCCTATCAAATTTAGCAGAACTAACTGATTACTGGTTGACAATTATGACACAGGGAGGTCTTGGTTTGGCCACACGGCTTAATTCACCACCTCTTAAAAAAACGCCCTGGGAAGTACGGTCATTCAATATATCCCATACATACTGAGGCACATCGTTGATGGTATTGTACCAATATAAAAGCACTTTCAATTTGTTCTCCGATTTACCGCTGGCATCGTTGATCCGGTACCTGATCTCGAAGGTTTCCTGAGCATCATTGCGGGGCGGGAAACCAAAAACGCCATTACGGATCGTTTCTTTCAGGTTGATCTTGCCATTGTCGGTCCGTACAGAACAACCGCCACTGTTGGCAAGGTTACCTTCATCGAAAACGGAACCATTTAGTGGCAACACCCGGTTCTCATCGGCATTGTAAACAGGGAAAGCAACAGAATCATTGGCAGAGAGGTAGTAAAAATGATCTTTAAAAGTGATGCCGGATAATACCACTTTTGTCTCCGTGACAGTACCATCCGGTGCGGTGTGTGTAATGCGGTAACGGAGGCCGGTCTCACTTTTTGATACATTAATGGCGCCTGTGTTTTCGTCAATCTCTATGCCTTCCGGGAAGCCGTCATAAGTACCCGCACGTTTTTGCAGTGGTTCAACAATATAATCGCCGGCCTGCGCCCGCATATAAATGATCGAATCGCCGTAGCTAAGCGTGTAGGGGCCTGACGGTTCATCCATCGTTGTGCGTTCACAGGAAGTAAAAAGTAGTATAGCCAGTACTGCCGGGGCGAAACGAAGGATACCGCTGATACGCATAAAGTCCTTTTTTGTGTGTACATCCCGGAAATAGTTATGTAACCGGGGAGGGGCAACTTTTTTTCAGGTAATTAAAGTTACAACATTTATTATGCCGGTCTCTTTAATTTAAATCGGCTTGTTTTGCATCAGGAGAAACGGCAACTTTGCGGCCATAACTAACGAGTAAGGCTATATGACAAGAATCGGACTTATAAGGGAGGGAAAGATACCTGCTGATAACCGGGTTGCACTAACCCCTGCCCAATGCAAGTGGGTGCACAAAAATTCAAACGAAGTGCGGATAGTGGCCCAGGCATCACCCCACCGGTGCTTCAGCGACCGGGAGTACATTGCTGCCGGGGTGGAGGTAAAAGAAGACCTCTCAGGTTGTGATATTTTACTGGGCATAAAAGAAGTGCCGGTTGACCAGCTGATGGCCGGTAAGACCTATTTATTCTTCTCGCATACAAAGAAAAAACAACCTCATAACCAGAAACTTATGAGGTCTGTTCTCGATAAAAAAATAAAGTTGATTGATTACGAGTGCCTGGAGCATGAAGACGGGCAACGGATCATCGGATTTGGGTTTTTTGCCGGCGTGGTGGGTGCTCACAATGGTATGATGGCTTATGGCAACCGTACCGGCCTTTTTAAATTAGACAGAGTCTATAAGCAGCGTAGTTTCAGAGAATTAATTCATAATTATTTTGGGCTTCGTTTGCCAAATGTAAAGATAGCTGTTACCGGGTCCGGTCGTGTGGCGCATGGTATTT
The DNA here is from genome assembly GCA_002400415.1 of Chitinophagaceae bacterium UBA4411. Taxonomy (GTDB): domain Bacteria; phylum Bacteroidota; class Bacteroidia; order Chitinophagales; family Chitinophagaceae; genus CADEDV01. The sequence continues at coordinate 63,548 of DGQP01000002.1, read as the reverse complement.
TAGAGATTATGAACCTGATGGGTATTCATGAAGTGGAGCCGGATGATTACCTGAAGCGACGTTTTTCATATCCTGTTTATACCCAGCTGAAAGGGGCGGACCTTTACCGGAATAAGACTACGGGAAGTTACAGCCGCCAGGAATTTCATGAGCACCCGGAGCTGTATGAATGTACTTTCCTGCCTTATACGGCCCAAACAGATATATTAATGAACGGGGTATATTGGGATAAAACGGTACCCCGTTTGTTTGAAAAGGCAGATGCGCTTTCTGATAATTTTATCATACAGACCATTTCTGATATTACGGATGATGCCAACGGTTCGGTACCCATTAACCTGGGCGATCAGACTATTGAAGATCCGGTTTACGGGGTGGATAAGAAGACCCAGGAAAAAACGGCTCCCTACCTGGAGGCCTCGATTGATATAATGGCAGTGGGCAACCTGCCTAATGAATTGCCAAGAGACGCCTCCCGTTATTTCGGGGAGCAATTGATCAAGTATGTGCTGGAAGACCTGGTCGGAAACGGGTCGGCTATTATAGACCGGGCCACGATGGCGAAGAATGGGGACCTGGCCCCGGGTTATGAATACCTGCGGGATTACGTGGAAGGAAAATGATTTTACAGCTGGAGGTAGTAATCCCGTAACAGTGCTGTGAACTCCGGGCTGTACTGTTGGGCTTCATCCTTAATGCTGATTTCATGTTCTGAATACTTTGTGGCGGATACACCGTGATGCGTGCCGGTCAGCATGATCCGGAAATAATCATGTTTTGTGGTTTGCCGGACCAGCGCTTTTTCCGTGATTTCGAGGGACTGTTTATCAAAAAGCGCCGGCAGTTCATCCTGTCTTTTATAGGGGAGCAGTAAATGGAAGCTGCCGTCTTCAGCCAGTGATTTTTTTATAATCCCCAGCAATCCGTCCAGCTTCAATTCAGCGCTGTGATGCGCTGTGTTTCTGCTGCTATCGTTTGATTGCAATTCATTTTCATAAAATGGCGGATTGCTGATTATCAGATCATAAAACTTGTTTGTTGAATATAATTTTGCATTAGTGTGAATGATAATGATCCTGTCTTTCCAGGGAGACATGCTTACATTTTCTGCCGCTTGTATGGCCGCTTCTTTATCAATCTCTTTGGCTTCAATTTCAGCGCCGGCATTTTTCTGTGCCAGCATCAGGCTCAGCAAACCGGTACCGGTTCCGATATCGAGCACTTTCAAACCCGGTTTCTCCTGTTGCGCTTTAGCGGCTACCCAGGCGCCAAAGAGACAGCCATCGGTGGTCACTTTCATGGCACAACGTCCCTGGTCAACAGTAAATTGTTTAAAACGGAAATAGGTGTTTGACAAAAAAGATTTTTTGTAAATGTAGCCTGAAACCACCGATAAGCAACCGGGCTCACCACTCAGCCCTTGCCGATGCACTTATGGAGAGGTCCGCAAATTGTCCTGCCCGGTATTTGTAATAACCGGTAATAGCGATCATGGCGGCATTATCGGTACAGTACTGGAAGGCAGGAATAAAACTGTTCCAGCGATACTGCTCACCCATTGCAGTGAATGCCTGCCGCAACCCGCTGTTGGCAGACACGCCTCCTGCGAGGCAAATGTCTTTGATACCGGTTTCGATGGCTGCTTTTTTTACTTTATTCAGGAGTATCGTCACAATCCGGTGCTGGATGGAGGCACAGATATCCGCCAGGTTCTGCTGAATGAATGCCTGCTTTTCTTCTTCTGTTGCTGTAAATTCTTCTTTGTACAAATTGCTTTTGCCGGCATTTTGCAGAAAATAAAGAATGGAAGTTTTAAGTCCGCTGAAACTGAAATTCAACCCGGGTATCTGTGGCTCCGGAAATTTAAACCGGTTGGGATCACCTTCTTTGGCATATTTATCAATAAGCGGTCCGCCGGGATAGGGAAGGCCCAGTATCTTGGCTGATTTATCAAAAGCTTCCCCGGCTGCATCATCAATCGTTTCGCCGATCACTTTCATGCTGGTGGGTGATTCGCACAGTACAATTTGTGTATGCCCCCCGCTTACAGTTAAGCAGAGAAAAGGGAAATCGGGTTTGGGATCATCAATCAGGTTAGCCAGTACATGGGCCTGCATATGATGCACAGCAATCAGGGGTTTGTCCAGAGAAAGGGCTAATGATTTGGCAAATTGCCCGCCTACCAATAAAGAACCGATCAAACCGGGAGATTGTGTAAAAGCGATAGCATCTACTGACAATAATTGGGTATTTGCTGTTTTCAATGCGGTATCCACCACCGGAACGATATGCTGCATATGTGCCCGGGAGGCCAGTTCGGGCACCACACCTCCGTATTGTTCATGCACGGCCTGGTTAGCAATAAAATTGGAAAGGATCTTACCGTCCACGCAAACGGAAGCGGATGTTTCGTCACAACTTGATTCTATGGCCAGGATTGTAATTGACAAACTAATAAGTTAACAGGTTAAAAAGCAATTGCAAAAATAACTGCTAACCTTATTAACTGGTAAACCGGTTAACTTATTTACTTCGTATTGCCACCACCGGGTCCATTTTGGCAGCCTGCAGGGCCGGGATAAAACCGGCGAGAATGCCGACGAAAATACAAATGCCGATAGCCAGCACCATATAACCGGTAGAAATATAAACCGGGAAATTCAATGCCTGTGTCAGGATGATTGTTAATAAGAATACAAGGGTCAGGCCGATCAATCCGCCGATGATGCAGAGAAAGGCGGACTCCAATAAGAATTCAGTCAATATCACCCTGCTTTTTGCGCCAATGGCTTTTTTCAAACCAATTTGCCCGGTACGTTCCCTTACGGATACAAACATGATATTGGCCACGCCAAACATGCCGACTATTAAGGATAAAGCGGCGATGGCCCAGCCGCCGATATTCAATCCGACAAAGGCTGAACTGATGGCATCGCTGAAATCATTGATATCATTCAGCGCAAAATCTTCTTCTTTGGTGGGGCTGAGTTTGTGCAGGGCTCTCATGGTGCCGGTCAGGTCATCTTTGAGCGCCTTACTGGTCAGGTTATCCTGTCCCTGCACCATGATCACCGGGTCGGTCCGGAGCTCATTCATGATGAAACGGGAAAAATTATAGGTAAATAGTACAGACTGGTCAAATTCCCAGCCGCCGATCATGGTCTTGCCCTGTTTTTTGATCACCCCGATGATCTGTAATTGTTTTCCCCTGACGGATATTTGCTTTCCCACCGCCGTCTCCGGCGAACCATATAATTTCTCGGCAATTTCATTACCGATCACCGCCACATTAGTGCCGCTTGAAAACTCGGCTTCCGAAAAATAACGCCCGGTGCCAATACCCACAGCCTGTATATCATCAAAATCTTCGCTGATGCCATAGAGAATAACGTTGGATAGCTGGTTGCCCTTATACTCTATATTATCCTTTGTATTGATGGCAAAAGCTGCATACTTGGCACTTTTTGTCCGATCCTTGATATGTTTCATCTCATCATATTTGGGAACGGGGCGATTCACATATTTCCACCAGGGATAATCGGGACCTCCGCCGGCACTGTAGTCCCATTTATCAATATAGATTGTATTGGTGCCTAAGGATTTTACTTCGTTCTGGATATTTTGTTCCAGGCTGTTAACTGTAGCCAGCACACCGATGATGCAGAAGATACCAATGGTGATGCCGAACAGGGAAAGGAAAGTACGGAGTTTATTCTTCCACAATTCCTGCAGCGCCATTTTAAAGCTGCTGTAAACAATTTCTAGCGACCGGCGGATCATGCAACAAATTTACCGGAAGATGCTGTAACCGGGCATGATTTTATTTGACTGGTAAGAACGTTGTTCTGGTGATGCTGAATATAATTGAATATCTTCCTGTCTGTTTATTGGATGGCTCCAAGATCGGTGGGCAGGCCGTCAAGACTCTTTAAGTTATTCTGCTGTATATACTCGTGCAAACCATCTGCTCCTTTCTTTTCCGCCCATTCGAAATGAATATCCCTTTCGCCGTTGTAGGTATATAAAGGCACACCAAAGCCACAGGAGGTTTGTACCAGGCTGATATCGGCAACAATGAGCTGCCGGGTACTGGGATAGATGGTGAAATGAGGTGCCAGTTCTTCCCATTCGGCGGTGCCGGGTAATACGGCATGCCCTTTACCATACAGCCGGAGAATATTCGGCGATCCTTCAAAGGAGCAGAACATGATCGTGATGCGGCCATTTTCTTTTGTATGTGCGGATGTTTCATTGCCACTGCTGATCAGGTCCATGTATCCTACTTTGTGGTCTGATAATACCCGGAAGCAATCCAGGCCTTTCGGGGAAAGATTCACCCGGCCACCTGCACTCAGCGGGGCAGTAGCCACAAAGAAGATATGCTGCTGTTCGATGAATTCTTTATGCGCCGGTTGGATGGAGTCGTGAAGTTTGCCCATAGTTAGTATTTGATGGATGAACAGGAATAGTTTTAGAACGATGGGGCAGAAGGCCTGCGAAATAACCCCGGTATATTTTATTATCTCGTTGGGGTCCTTGTCTTCCTGTACTCACCGGTCCAGATCCAGGGGCTGATCCGGGATTTCCGCTCACAAACCTGTTGCACAGCCCAGTCGCCGTCAGCATCATACTCATACCGGAAAACACTATCGGTCATATAGTCAAAGCCGAGGTGTAATTTTTTTATGATCAATCCCTTACTGTTATACGTGCTGATGATCTTCTTTACTTTCTTTTTTCCTTCAGTGGAAAGCAGTTCGGTAACTACCTGGTTACTGTCTTTGCCCGCATACCTGTACAGATGTACCTGTGCAGGAAAATGCCCTTCTGAGGTTTCAATCATTTTTATAACACGTCCGCCGGCGTCGTAGAAATATTCTTCCTGCCACTTGTACCTCTGGCCTTCTTTGGTTCTGTGTTCCTCCCAGGCATATTGTACAAAACCGCTGTCGTTATAACTGAAATTCTTTTTGTCAACCAGCTGATGGGTGCGGACATATTTCTCTTCAGCGATCTTTTGCTTTTTATTGTTGTAGATATACAAGGTCCTGTCCCTAAGGCTGTCCCCGTAAGCAGGGCTGGTTCGTTCCAGCAACAGGCCATTGGTATCATATTTCTCCAGTACTATTTCTTGTCTTTTCTGTTTGCTATGCAGGCCGTTGCTGTATTTCCAGTGCGTTAATTCAATAGTGTACTGTGCCTGTACGGGTTGCAGGGCGAGCAGGATCAGGATGACAGTCAACCTGTTTTTCATACTATAAATATAAACCTGTTTTTTGGCCGGCACCCTGTCTTTTACTGAAATCAGTACCTTCATGTTTCAAAAATAGTAATATGAAACGATTCTTATGGTTTCTCGGTCTTCTGCTTACGGCTGCCGCACAGGCACAAACTGCAGATGAAATTATTCAGAAATATACAGCTTCAATGGGTGGGCTGGATGCGTTTAATAAAGTAACCAGTGCAAAGATTACCGGTAATATCATCAACCAGGGTATGCCGATGCCGCTTACCATTCAGCTGATCAATAATAAAGCGGTGCGGACTGATGTGGATGCGATGGGGCAGGAAATAGTTACCGTATATAATAAGGGAACCGGGTGGAAAATAAACCCGTATGCCGGGGCCGAAACAGCAACTGAATTAAGCGGCCAGGAACTTATTGACGCCAGGCTACAGGCCAGCCTGGCTAATAACCTGATGGATTATAAGAAAAGGGGGCATAGCGTGGAGCTGGCCGGGCAGGAAGACGTGGAAGGGATAAAGTGTTATAAAATAAAAGTGGTCAGTGCAGATGACAAGAAAGAAATGATCTATTTTATAAATACAGCGGATTACCTGTTAATAAAAACAACTGCTACCCGGGATATCCAGGGGCAGGAGATGGAAGTGGAAACCTTTTATTCTGACCTGAAGGATTTTGGCGGGATCAAATTCTATATGACGAGATCGATGAAAATACAGGGCCAGGTATTCCAGGAAGTGAAACTGGATAAAGTGGAACTGAATGTTCCGGTTGATGAAAATATTTTTAAGATGTAATGACAGGAAAAACTGCAAACTGAAATGTCCCGCTGCCTGTAGCGGGACATTTTTTATACTGCATATACGGATCAGCAGCTGTTTTGTTCAGTTTATACATCCTGTTCGCTGACAAAAGGCTTCAATCCCTATCTTGGCGTCCATTAGCAAACCTCCAAACCTGTTTTCCATGAAGAGGAACCGTCACCTGTATTTGTTGTTTGCAGCCGCCATCCTGTGTTCATCCCTGCGGGCACAAGTAGCTGACAGCACCCGCCGGTATGTGAACGCCTGTGTGGACCTGATGCAAAAAGAATCTTTATACAGCAGCCGGCTGAACTGGGCTGTCATCCGTGACAGTGTTGACCTGCAACTGCAACAGGCCCGTAGTTCCCGGCAGGCGGAAGAAATTGTGATCTGGGTTTTTAAACAGCTGAAAGATAATCATGGTTTTTATGGCGGCATGGATACTTCTTACCGCTACAGCAGGCCCGGCCCCGAAAGAGTATTCAGCAACGGTATTTTAGAAGAATATAAAAAGCCCCGTGCCGTAAAAACAGCTATGCTGGACAACGGGATCGCTTATTACAAAATGCCGGCCGTACTGATTGGCAGTAATACAGCCAAAATGAAACAATGGGCCAATATGCTGACCGATTCCTTATGCAAACTGGAAGCGCAGCAGCCCCGGGCTTATATTATTGACCTGCGGATGAACAACGGCGGCAACAGTGAACCGATGTGGCAGGCGCTTAAAAACCTGCTCGGGGAGAAGAACCGTACCTATATGGCCAATGCCAGGAAGAAAATTCTCCCGGATGAGAATGATACGGCAACACTTGCTTACAAAGCTGCTGCGGTGCCTGATCATCCCTGTGTGTTTCGGAAGAATATTCCTGTTGCTGTTCTCATCGGACCAGGAACAGCCAGTTCGGGGGAGATCATGGCTTTATCCTTTACCACCCGTGCCCATACTAAACTCTTCGGGGAACCTACTATCGGCGTGGCGAATGTAACGAACGGGTTCCCGGTGCTGGATAAAGGGTACCTGTTACTCACCGTTGGTTATATTGCCGATGCCCGGAAGAAAATACTGGCTGATTATTTTATTGAACCGGACCTGTTCATTAAAAGCGATGATAACTATGCAGCACCGGAAAAAGATATAACGGTACAGGCGGCCCTGCAATGGCTGAATACCCGGAAGAAAAAGAAATAACATCTGTTTGCAGTGCAATAAACTATCCCTGTTTGAACAGCTGCCAGAGAGTAAGGATGATAATGACCACCAGGATAGATGTATAGATCAATTTGGTGTATTTGGCCAGCCAGTTGGGCAGGTAGATATCAAAATTATCTTTATTGGAATTGGAGTAGCGTCGGGCCATCACCGTTAAAGGACAAAAGAATTTAAAAGCCAGCAGCGTCATTCCTTTTAAGGGGAACAACCCGTAACCGATCCACAACCATTTGTCCAGTTGACGGGTCAGCACTGCATAGAGCATGTAAAAAATGACCACATTGAAAAATACCCAGACAATTGTATGAATGACTTTGATCAGCACCAGCTTCGTTTCGTTTTTCATGTGGCCACAATTGTAGTTTTTTTGAAGTCGGGTTGTACTTGTATTGAAGATAATAACAAAAGTGAAAGAATGGGGTTGCTGATGCCTGCACATAGCTGAGGTTACAAAGTCCAGCCCTGCTTTTGCAAATACTTTTGTTGGCGGTAGTAATTCACTCAGTCTACAATAAAGGAGCAGTCTGTTTTAATATTCTGCAAATTTTCAAAATAAGCTTGGTCTATTTCCTGGTTAAACCCTAATTTAAAAGTACTGTATTGAGAATAATTTATGTCGAGATGATTGAGTGGATGTAATTTGCCATTTTCATTGTCAGGGTCATAGTCATACCTTACATAAGATGGCTCAGATTGAAATATCTCTTCCAATAGAAATAGTCCTATTGAGTCTATGCTGTTAGGCTCAATATAAAAATCAATTAATGAAGGATTGAGTCTAAATTGCTCATTATCTAGTATGGATATTACTGCAGAAATACTTTTATTGTCTAAATTCTTTCCTGTATAGCTTGTTAGTTTCGCAATATTATCCCCGTCTAGCAGAATTGTAAATGGAAATGAGATGCTGAAATACTTTTTCTCTTTGTAAAAAAACAAACGACTCATTTTGTCAACAACCAATCGCATTGAACTAACAGTTTCGATATTGTCGTCATCCATGTCTAAAAGTAATTGGCGAGCAGCAAGAACTACAACTCTTGCGTATTCAATTTTATCTCTTATTGGTGCAAAAAAATCCTTTTCCTGAAAAGAATAAATAACTCGAGTAACTACTTTCACTTTATTTCTCCTTTATGTATTTAAGATTGTCTTTGACGAACTCAGTTAATGTTTCGAAATCACTTTCAAGCATGTCGAATTGTTTTACAGCTTGAAAAAGCTTTTCATGGAATTTTTGCTCAACTTTCAATTTCTTAAAAATCTCCATCATCATTTCATAATGAGATTGCTTTTTCAATCTGGATTTGAATCTGGTTCTTATTTTCTTCTTTTCAGCTTCGGAAGGCTCTTCTATAACCATCTGCTGAATAGTTACTATTTCATCTAAACTCGATTTCATGTCTTCAGTTAAGCCAGAGCGATTGTTGTCAGGAAGAAGTAAAAAAGATTTAATAAATGAGCGAGTCAACATTGTATAAAGAGAATTTCTATAGCCAGAACCGTTTTTGATTGCTTTTGTTACACAAATAACAAAAGGGAATTCTAGCCCCTTTACATTGTTTCTGTTGCTGATTAGGATTGAGTCGGGGCGTTTTTGCTTTGTCTCATATGCTTTGTTAACTGGCCAACTTAGCTTTTGTTGAATTTTCATTTCGATAACATCGGCCAATTTATAAATACTATTGTCTTGGTCAAGAAGGATTATGCCAATATCCTCAGGTTGAACTGTTTCGTTTTCTTGTATAATTTCAGTTATAATCCAAATAATTGTGTCTGAATAATTTTCCTTTATCTCAACAATTTTAATACTTTCAAATCCTTCATCTAAATCTTCAAATCGCCTTAGCGGCTCTCTACTTAAATAATATTTATGATTTTCAACTGTAACATTGTATCCACAATCTTGCCATTCTTTTTCTTCAAGCCACCTAAGTTTATTTTTTTCGAATAAGCCCATTCCTAGGCCATGAGCAAACATCAAAGTTTTAGGGTCGGTTCTATAGCATTTCCCAAGTAAATAATCTGGGTCGATTGAACTTGAAATATTTTCATCAAATATGTTTTGAAATATATCACCAGCTATATAAACATTTTTCTCTGTTACTAACTCACATAGCTCAAAAAAGTTTTCATCGAAATCTTGACTTTCATCAATAAAAATGTAGGTGAAAGCAAATTTGAAGTTACCGATTGTGTACTTCGACTTTATTTCATCAATTGCAAGACGACAAGCCTTGCCAAATGACATTTGATAAGACCATGCAAAGAAAGGTATTTGATAAACAGCACATATATAACGATACGCACCTGAGTTTGGAGAAGAATGTCCGCCCCAAGCATTTGTACACCATAATCGTTTTTCCCATTCAATCTGCTGCTCAACTTTCATGAAATTAAAAAAAGAAGGTATCCTCTTTCTTAAGCTATCAGCTAGTATTTTGTTATGGCAAGTAAAATATATTTTTGAAGATGTATCCCCTGTGTATAAATCTTTTAGCTTATGTAGAAGTAATTCAGTCTTTCCTGTTCCAGATAGCCCTTGAATCGTTATTCTCTTTTTCTCAGGATTCTGGTATACAAATCTAGTCTGGTCACCATCAAAGAGTTGTATTTTTTGTTTTACTTTATCCAAAATTGTGACTGGTACTTCTTCTTTAACTCTCTCAATGTCATTAATGCTGCCAATAAAAAGAGAAATCAATAAGTCAAGCTTCTTTTTATCTAATTCATCAGTTAATGCTAAATTTTCGAATAAATCTTCGATACTTGTAATTTCATCTAACTCAATTGAAGAGTCTACTAAAGTTCTCCTCCACTGTCTAGGTCTTCCTATTACATCTTTATACAAATATTTATCTGAGATAGAGCCCACGTCTTCAATAATATCTTCAATATAGTTTTCAAATTCAGAGACGTTGGCCCCGAAATTAATTATTGCAATTTTACTTTTCGGTGATAAGACAATTAAAGATTGGCTATAACTATAAGTATACTTTTGGTCTGTAAGAGGGCGGTTTAATAAATAAATTAGACGTTTTTTTGTGTCAGCAAAATTCTGTAACTGTTCAACAAATTCTGCATTTGACGGGTTTACTTCTGCCTGAAGAAAGAAATAACTACTCATTTTAGGATTTTAAAATCATTTATTTGTGTTTGTCATACAAACCTTTTATTTACGAGGACTCTTATTATTATTACCGCAAACGACGGCCACAGCTTTGCGTTCGGCAGGGTATTTGGAAAACGTCCAGCCCGGAACTGCAGCCGATGTAAGATACAAAAGTTGAAAATATATTTTGTTGTTCATCCGTGTTCGGTCAGCCGGATATATAGCTGATAGTAGCACTAAGATGAAGATTTATTCGTCGCCCCCCCCCCGCTGATACAAAACCTCGCTGTTAGCGGTAGTTTTGTTATGGTTTATAGGTAGTTTTGATTTTTAATTTTTTACCTGTAATTAAATTTTCCAATATTTTTTTCTCATTTTCCTGCACTTTGCATATCGAATAATCATCAAATGCTTCTTTAACTACAATGTCCGGTTTACTATATGACCCGCTAAAATCTGTCACTACAAAAGAATAACCTACAAATAAACCATCTTTTCTACCCAGGCTTATTTTAACCATCTTTGCTTCGTCTTGTTTCTTGTTTTTTTCTGTTACTTCAATTATTTCACCAGTCAATGGAAAGTTGCCAATAATAAATTGACTTAATGTTTGATTAAACTCGTTTGCAATTAAACTTCTATTTGCGTCAATTTTAGAAGCGAATCCTTTTGCCAATGAACCGTAATTAGATAGAGTATATATTTTTTTGTAATTAAGTGTGGATGCCTTATTTTTTAGATGAAACCCTATGATGCAGTCGGCGAAATAACCTATGCCCGAAACCGTCGATCGGTACCGGTATGTAAATTTCATGGATACATACATATTTAATGTGTCTGTCAAAGAAGAAGGATTGTTTAATTTTCCGAGTCGTTTCATACTGGTTATGCTTTCAAGAATTTTTATTTGGGGTTCTGATATATTGCCTTCCTCATCGTCAACTGAAATGTTTGCTATTTTAATAATTAAACCCGAGTTATCAACGGTTAAAAAACCTATATAAGATTTATAGTCAACTGGTTTATTAATAACTGGGGGTGGTGTATATGTATTTACCTGCTGGACATTATTAGTGACATTGTTTTTTCTGGCACCAACTCTATGAAATATACTTCCTTTCAAGAATAAATTATCATTATTTGTGGCATCTAATGAAACAGTCCATTCCCCGCCATACAGCGAAATATTATTGGACTGGTCAGGTGAACCCATAGTTTTTAGACCTAAATCATTTCTGTCGAATTCAAAAATGAAATTATTCCCGTTCCTTGTTACAATTATTTCTGTTATTCTGTTACCATCATATCTAACTTGGGATTTTGCATCTGCTATCCATTTCCCTTCAAAAAGTGCTTTTTTATCAATAACAACTGTTTCAGATTTTATTTCATTGGATTGGTTATTAGAACCCTGGTCGTTGAAAACATCTTTCGCCCCATTTTGATATTTAATCATAAAGATTTTGGACTTATACTCGCTATATGATGGGCCGTCTTGGTTGTCCCACTTTTTATATTTCACTATGTCCGGAAGCACTTCAACCACTTTTACTTTTATTTCGTCACCCGTTTTCAGTAACAAAATGTCTTGCGAGTATGAAACGGAATTATAAGCCCATAAAAAAAGGACTGTAATCAATAACTTGTATTTCATTTTAAATGGTTTTGGTGTGAGGAAAGGTTCGATTAAATTACCGCTAACTCGTAAATATGCGAAAGTCCCTGTTGACTAAACTTTCGCTTTTTCTAGTAATTGTTTGCAATTCAAGTTACTAATAAACAGTTTTTTGCAGCACAGGCACTTTCGCAAATACAACACACAATAAACTCAGTAACTGTGTTGCTTGTAGAAACCGTATAAATAACAATGTTAGTTCTTGCAGCAAGTGTACAACTCTTCTTTAATTTTTTTATCCGTGGAAATACGGAGAGGTAATGATACCTGCATGGCTTTTATTGCCGCTCTCTGTCTGTCGGTGGCAGGCTTTTCAGTAAGTATCTATTAGCAGAGTTCCCTGCCCTTCCGTGAGGAGTAGCCAATATGATTATCAGAAATAACAGAACTAAGAAACTTTATGAATGAGTATTACAGGCTGAATGGGAAGGGGATGGCCTCGTTTAAAAACCAGGATAAAAAATATTTTGTGTTTATTTTGGACGAGAAGGCTTCTGAGAAAACAGTAACAGTTTGTCAGTGCGTTCTAAAATGAAAAGAAAAGGTGCAAAAATACTACTATTCGGTTTTGGGTCTACCCTCACTCGAAGTATTACTTTTATTGTATCTCTTTGCTTATTCTTTCACATATACGGCTAAATAAGTTACGGATGGAGCACCTATGCCCAGGCAACCGGTTTTTTGTACCTGAAATACAGAATGAAATTTGTAGCCTTGTTCAGCATACTTATTGAACCGAGATTCAAGCCCGTTGATTGCTTTGTCGGAAAATTCGGCTCCGATTTGTTCGATTTTGTACTGCATGATTTATTTCTGTTTTGGTTTGAGAAATTTATATTAATTCGTCTATTCCGCCATTTTTAGGTCGGCAACGACTAAGCCTTTTTATTGTAAGAAGGCTCCCTTTGATGATTCCTCTTTTTCTAAATGCCATTTCTGAGTAATGTGAGCAACTTGGGTCAAAAACACATCTGTTGCCAAGCTTTTTGGAAATCTTCTTTTGATAGAATCTTATTATTTTAATAACTATACTTAGCGCAATTGATTTAGTAGGAATTGCCAGATTTTCAATTTCAATATCTCTTTTTGTGCGCCCTAAGAACTGCCTTTGGATAAGAATGGCGTCTTTGGGTTCCACATTAAATTCAAAATTGTTTTGCTTTATTAATATGTCATCTTTTTTTGCCATCTTTTGATATGTTACATACAAAGCATGTACCTAAGAAATCGCGGAGTGGTTTAGTTACTATATTTAAAAATTGTCAGCCTCTTTTCAAAGCAAGAATACAATTCTTCTTTGTTTTTTTTATCCGTGGAAATACGGTGGAGAAGTATACCTGCGGGACTTTTTTACCCAGTTGCTCAGGTGTACAACAAAAGACAAAGCATCTGCAAAAAGCAGGAGACCTGTTGGTTTTTTCGGTCCTGCTTTTGCAAATGCTTTTGCCGGCAGTTTTATATTTCAACTGCTGTAAGTGATTTGGTTAATAAGTCTTTCATGGAATAAGTCTTTGTGCTGCTAAGGGTGGGTGTCCAATCCCTGTTACTGCCTAAGTAAGAATTTTCGTCCAGCTCCAACAGGCCGATTAGCACTTCGGCAACGATTGTTGCACCAACAGGGCCAAGGCCTTCACCCGGCAGGAAGCTTGTACCACTCTCCATCCGGCCAATAACTTCAGCTTCAGCGAGTATATAATACCACAAAGGAGTGCCTGCCGATAAATCAACATTGTGCGGGGAGGTTTTGGTTTTGATAAAATCGTTAACGGTATCAATTTCGGCGGCAGGCCTTCCAATGGCAACGGCTGCATTTTCCCCCGAAGGCAGCAGGAAACTTTGTGATCTTCTGAGATTTCTTGTTGCCAGTGATTTATCATCCGGATCGGGGGAGGGAACAAATGGTAAGTCTAAAAGAGCAGGGGCCAGGGTACTGTCGAGTCTCTCTGCACGCTGGTAGCTGCCGTCAAAATCAAACAGCACTTCCCATTCTATCACCTGGTTCGGGTTCGTGATTTTTGCAAAACCCTGTCCAAATTCCGGGGAGAAGATGCTGTGGGCGCTGCCCGTCTTTTTAAGTTTTAAGTTCTGTGCGATCATTGTATGACCAAAACGGTAAGCTGCAACAGAAAATTCAACAGGAATAAAAGGATGGTTGCAGGGCTGGTAGAATTTTCGTCCATTCCCCAAAATATCCTGCACAATTTTTTTCCCGCAGAGCGCCGGCAGAAATTCGTTTAAAATAATCCAGTGATAATGCCAGGTAACAGTTCTTTTGGCTTCTGCATAGGTTTCCTCGGGAGATAAAGCCGGTTTACTGGTTTTAATATCAGCATAAACAGCATTATAGAACCTGATAAATGCAAGTTGCAACTGGGAGATTACACGATTTTCATCATTCCGCGGATCTCCGATTATCGCCACCCCTTTTCCGCTCCTGGCCAAATCATGTTTTTCAAGGTTTGCGGTTTGGTCGGCGTTTTTGTTGGTTTTGCCTGTCAGCAAAAAAAAGCCTTCACTGCGGGAAGCATACATAAAAGGTTCGTCTTCCGGGCCGCCGCCAAATACACAATCCAGGTCGAGCTGTGCCGACCGGGTATTTGCTATCTGGTTTGGATTATTAAGTTTACTGAAACTTGATGTGGTATCAAAAGTGATATCATGGTCAATAAACTGGCCGAAGAAAATCATCCCAAGCGGTACCGAATTGGTAAACCGTGGCGTGCTGCCAGCATCCATGGGACCGGATTTTTTTCCAAGGTTTGATAATGAAGGGGGAGTTGTGTACAGCGGGGGCAAGTTCCTGAACAGCCTTCCGAAGCGGCCAAAGCTTTCTTCCTGGAAAGATGCTAAGGTGCAAAGCACATTTTTACCTTCAAAACTGTGAAAGCCGTGATGATTTGAATTTGACATAAATGCTGGTTTAATGGTTATTAAATGGTTTAAGTGTTCTTTTGCGTATCCCGAAAAATTGAACGACCGGAGTTTGCTTTATTGTTTTACAGGTAACGAATGAGACAGTCTTTGAAACCGTTGCCGGCAAAAACCGGTCAGCTATTCAATTAACTAATTTTAGTTTTCACAAGATCCCTTTCTTTGTACTGGTGCAGAGGTAATGCCCGGTTTGCAAATGGGCAGCAATCTTTATAGCAGGCTTCACAGAGTTAAAATTCTTAATTCATATCCCGTTTCACTAAGCAAGTGTACAATAGTTATTTATTTTTTCTTATCCGTGGAAATACGGAATGAGAAGGGTATCTGCAGAAATATTGTTTACGGATACCTGCCTGCGGACAGCTAATCCATGCTGGAGGCAGGCGCGGGGAGAGCCGGTGGCAACACTATCGCCGGCTTCCATAACCCTTCGCCGGGCTCATGTTTCTGCCTTACCTTTGCCGCCTTTAAAGACATTTTAATTGTAAACGACTTAAATCCCCTTCAGGGGACATAGGGGCATGAAGTACCACAACGAAATAACGAGACGAAGAACATTTGCGATCATCTCTCACCCGGATGCGGGTAAGACCACCCTGACGGAGAAATTCCTGCTGTTTGGCGGGGCCATCCAGGTGGCAGGCGCGGTAAAGAGCAATAAGATCAAGAAACATGCGACCTCCGACTTTATGGAGATTGAACGGCAAAGAGGTATCTCCGTGGCCACCTCGGTGATGAGCTTTGAATACAATAATACCCTGATCAACCTGCTGGATACACCCGGGCACAAGGACTTTGCGGAGGATACCTACCGGACGCTGACGGCGGTGGACAGTGTGATCCTGGTGGTGGACAGTGTGAACGGGGTGGAAGACCAGACCCGCCGCCTGATGGAAGTGTGCCGGATGCGGGATACCCCGGTGATCGTGTTTGTAAACAAAATGGACCGGGATGGCAAGAACCGCTTTGACCTTTTAGAAGAAATAGAGAAGGAATTGTCCATCCACCTGCACCCGATGACCTGGCCGATCAACAGTGGTAAGGAATTTAAAGGCGTGTATAACCTGCATGATAAAAACCTGTTGCTCTTTACGGCGAATACCAAGGCGAATGATGAGGACAGTATTGCCATTGCCGATATTAATGATGCTGTACTGGATCAGAAACTGGGGGATAAAGATGCGGCCCAATTGCGGGAAGATGTGGAACTGGTGGACGGGGTGCATGGCGAACTGAATATTGAAGACTACCAGGCCGGTAAAGTGGCACCGGTATTTTTTGGCTCGGCCATCAACAATTTTGGGGTGAAGGAGATGCTGGATACGTTTATCCGCATTGCCCCGATGCCGAGAAGCCGCAGCACCACCTTGCGGGAAGTGAACGTGGAGGAAGAGAAGATGAGCGGCTTTGTGTTTAAGATCCATGCGAACCTGGACCCGAAGCACCGGGACCGTATTGCGTTCTTCCGGGTCTGCTCGGGCAAGTTTGAACGGAATAAATATTTCCATCATGTCCGCCTGGATAAGGATGTTCGTTTCAGCAACCCGTATTCCTTTATGGCCCGGGATAAGAGTGTGATCGAAGATGCGTATGCGGGTGATGTGGTGGGTTTGTTTGATACGGGCAATTTCAAGATCGGTGATACCCTGACGGAAGGAGAAGATTTTTATTTTACGGGTATTCCTTCTTTCTCCCCGGAGATATTTAAAGAAGTCGTGAACAAGGACCCGATGAAGACGAAACAATTGGAGAAAGGATTGATGCAGCTGACGGATGAAGGCGTGGCGCAGTTGTTTACCCAGTTTGGCGGGAACCGGAAGATCATTGGTTGTGTGGGTGAATTGCAGTTTGAAGTGATACAATACCGCTTGCTGCATGAATACGGGGCATCGGTGGTATTTAACTCCCTGCCTTTTTATAAGGCCTGCTGGATCACTTCGAAGGATGAAAAGAAGCTGTTGGATTTTTCCCGGTTCAAACAGGCGAATATTGGGGAAGATAAGGATGGCCATATGGTGTACCTGGCGCAGAGTGAGTGGTTTTTGAACACGGAAAGGAGTAATAACCCGGAGATAGAGTTTCATTTTACCTCGGAAATACATAAGTGAGAGACGGGAGCCGGAGATAGATTTCTGCTACGCAGAAAGAATGGTTAGCCACGAATCACACACGAATAGCACGAATGATTTATCTGCTACGCAGAAAATGAGTTGCCACGGATTAACACAGATTACACGGATTAGCACGAATGGGGGTTTGTAAGAAGTATGAATGTTGAAAATAAACCCGTAAAGATTAATCGAAGCCACCATCGTCTATGGACGATTCAACCATGAACAAAAAAGTAATATTTGAAACCGACCGCCTGCTGGTGCGCCGCTACACGAAAGAAGATTTTGAAAATTTCTTCCGGCTGAATGGCGATGCCGAAGTGATGCGGTATATCCGCCCGGTGCAGAGCCGGGAAGAAGCGATAGCGGCTTTTGAAAAACAACTGGACGATTATGAAGCCATGCCGGGCTTTGGCCGCTGGGCTGTTCACCTGAAAACTACCGATGAGTTTGTGGGCTCTTTTGCGATGATCCCCATCCCGGATGAACCGGAAAAGATGCAACTCGGTTATGCCTTTCCCAAAGAAAGCTGGGGCAAGGGGTATGCAACGGAGCTGACTATCGCCGGGCTTGATCATTTCCGGAACCAAACCACATTGCCTTTAATTTATGCCGTAACAGAAACACCGAATGCGGCTTCGCAAAAAGTATTGCTGAAAGCCGGGTTTCAGCCCTTCGGTACGAAGATGGAAGGCGATAAGGAATTGCTGGTATTTATTGTGAAGCGGTAAAACTGTCGGATTGATTTTTATCAATCAGCAGGCGTCAGCATAAATCTTATTTCAATTTTATCCGGATGATCGCATTTTTTTGCCCGGAACTTACAATTTGTACCACCTGTTTCTTCCCATTGATCACAGTTTCCATCATAGCTGTGTTGGGTGGAATCCTTCCCAGGTTTTCAGCTACGATCTTTACTTCTGCAACAGGTGTTTTACTGCTTAATTTAACCGGAACCTGTAATGGCTTTTTTGATAAAAGCTGTTCTTTTAAAATTTCCACCTCATTTACGTACACGGAAATGATATCGCCATCTTCCTGCCGGTAATCGTGGAAATTCAAAACAATCAAAGCCGTGTCGGTTACTTCAAAGCTTTTGATCAGCTCATTATTTCTTTTTGTAAAAGGAACGGGTAAAATATCTGCTTTTTGTTTAATAGTTATTGTATCACTTTGTACTGCACAACCCTTATTATCAATTTTTACAAAATAATCTCCCGGGGTCTGAACAAGCAGTTGTTGTTGTGTTGATTTATCGTTCCATAAGTAAGTGGCATTATCCTCTTTTGCTTTTAAAATTACCGTATCACCTTTTTTAATCAACGTGCTGCTGAACATTACTTCCCTGGAAGGATATTTAATAACAGTGACCGGAATGATCTTGCTGTTCTGTTTGCATCCTTTTGAATTGGTTTTTAGTTGGTATGCCCCGGGTTTCTTTACAACCAGGAAATTGCTTTTCTCCTTTTCTACAGCGGTATTGTTATGATACCAGTTGTAGTCGGTATTGTTCGCTTTAGGGGCTTCGAGCACCACCGAGTCTCCCTCACAGAACGTGGTATTGCCTTTTATCTTTAACGCCGACTCCTCAAAATCTGCTGTACTCAGCTTTGCGATTTCATCGTTGTTAAGAGCCCTGTTGTACCAGCGTATATCATCAATTTTCCCATTAAAGTTCTGCATATCCAGTTTCCACCAGTTACCAATTCTTACTTCTTTGTCGCATTGCAACAAGCTGTTGAAGTCAGCAGTTTTTTCATCCCTTTTTAATTCACCGTTCAAGAAAAGTTTATGTCGTTTGCCATCGTAGGTAACAATGACACAGTACCAACTGGCATTACATATCTGGTCCCTCGTATTGATATAGCTTGAAGAAGTAATACTGTTACAAGTGGAATTATTACCTACCACATTGGAGCCAACCCCGGGGTAGGGGGCATAGTTAATAAACATTTGGTATTGTGAACCGCCTGTTCCAGCCGATTTAGCAAAATCTCTCTTACCAACCAGGCTTTGTAATTCCTTTGATTGGGTATAAAACCATAATACAATACTGAACCTGGGTGATGAAAAATCACCTTTATCCTTTATCCGGAAGTGACTTCCTTTGCCATTGAAACTGTATGCAGCATTAGGTACATTGTACCTGTCGGTAGTTAATACGGGGTTATTGACAGGTTCGCAATGGTTGTTATTCCCACTTTCATCGTTGGCATTTCCATTAAAGGGATAATAAGCTACCAGGCCGGATTTTAAATTAATCTGTGCATAGGAGGGTTTCAGGAAAAAAAATAACAAGACAATAAAAAGGATAATTGATTTCATAGCCAGGTTTTCTTTTTTATATCGGAGCACTTTGCGTTCTATACGCCAGTATAATTATGTGGTGTTATTTTCTTTAGTTCTTTTTTGACAGCATCACTTATTTTCAGGCCATCAATAAACTGGTGGATGGATTTTTTATCAATGGTATTATTTCCTCTTGTCAGGTCTTTTAAGGCTTCGTAAGGATTGGGATATTTTTCCCGACGCAAAATGGTTTGCACCGCTTCGGCCACCACGGCCCAGTTATTCTCCAGGTCTTCGTGGATCTTTGCATCGTTGATGATGAGTTTGCCCAATCCTTTCTCCAGCGAACGGAATGCGATCAGTGTATGCGCTACGGGTACACCGATATTTCTTAAGACAGTGGAATCGGTGAGGTCACGCTGCAACCTGGATACCGGTAATTTGGAAGCCAGGTGTTCAAACACAGCATTGGCTAAACCGAGATTACCTTCTGCATTTTCAAAATCGATGGGGTTTACTTTATGCGGCATAGCGGAAGATCCGATCTCACCTTTCTTTGTTTTTTGTTTGAAGTATTCCATGGACACATAGCTCCATACATCACGGGAAAAGTCGATCAGGATATTATTGATCCGCTTCATGCAATCGAAATGAGCGGAGAGATTATCATAGTGTTCGATCTGCGTGGTGAACTGCTGGCGATTGAGCCCGATGCCGGCTACAAATTCATTGCCCAGTTTTACCCAATCCATTTTCGGGAAGGCCACATGGTGGGCATTGAAGTTGCCGGTGGCGCCACCGAATTTTCCACTGAAGGGAATACCGATGAATTGTTCCACCTGGTTTTCTATTCTCTCCACGAAGACCATGATCTCTTTACCGAGCCGGGTGGGACTGGCCGGTTGTCCGTGTGTATGGGCCAGCATGGGTATATCATGCCATTCCTGCGCCAGTAATTTTAATTGTGCATTCAGGTTCAACAAACCGGGCAGGTATTCATATTCGATGGCATGTTTCCAGGAAAGCGGTACGGCGGTATTATTGATATCCTGGGAGGTGAGCCCAAAGTGGATCCATTCTTTGGCTTCTTTACCGCCGGCTTTATCCAGTTCATTTTTCAGGAAGTACTCCACCGCTTTCACATCATGGTTGGTGGTGAATTCGATCTGTTTGATCTCCTGTGCATCTTCGGGGCCGAAATCAGCCGCCAGTTTTTGCAGGTGTTTGATGGCTTTGGTGCTGAGCTTGAAGAATTTCTTTTTTTCAAGAAATAACAAATACTCCACTTCAATCAGTACCCGGTATTTCATCAGGGCATATTCAGAAAAATATTCATCGAGGTGCTGTACCTGTTTACGGTAACGGCCATCAATGGCGGATATAGCGGTGAGGGGGGTTAGTTCCATCAGTAAGTTTGTAGTTTGAAGCTGATGGTTTGTAGTTCGTCTGCGGCATTTCGTTGTTCTGCTACAAAATCCAAAAAGCTTAAGTGACTATATTTGCCGCAAAGATAAAGAACCCAAACTGTAGAAATGGAAGATAAAAACAGCCTTTCAGAGACCGGGGGTAAGAAGATAAAAGTTGGTATCGTTAACTACCTGAATACAAAACCGCTGATCTGGGGGCTGGAACGTCCGCCTCTCAGTGAGCAGATAGAACTGGTAGGTGCTTACCCTGCCAGATTGGTACAGCTGCTGGCTGATGATATTGTGGATGTGGGGCTGATACCTGTGGCGGCTATTCCGCAGTTTGATCCTTATTATATCGTGGGTGATTATTGTATCGGTGCTGAAGCGGAGATCGCTTCGGTTTGCTTGTTCAGTGAAGTGCCGATGGAGGAAATTAAAACTGTGTACCTCGATTACCAGAGCCGTTCTTCCGTGGCTTTATTGAAATGGCTGATGAAGGAATACTGGGGCGTGAACCCGGAACTGGTACAAGCCGGAGATGAGTCTTACCGGGATAAGATACAAGGCACTACTGCGGGATTAGTAATAGGCGACAGGGCCCTGGAGCAGCGGCGTATCTCCACCTTTATTTATGACCTTGGATCGGAGTGGAAAAAAATTACAGGGCTGCCCTTTGTCTTTGCAGCCTGGGTAAGTAAACGGCCCTTACCGGGTGATTTTATCCGGCTCTTTAATGCGGCCAATGCGATGGGATTAGATCATCTTGATGAGATAGTGGCGGCAAATCCTTATGAAACCTATGACCTGAAGAAATATTACCAGCTGCATTTGAGTTATGAGCTGGATGAAGCCAAGCGAAGGGGGATGAGTTTGTTTTTGCAATATATCCAAAATACAGACCAGGAGGTTTGACATTTGCTCTATTTACCGGAGAGAATAAAAAGGATAAGGAGTAGTGGTTAATGTCAATAATTTTCGGAATTACTTGGTTACCCCGGAATTTTACTTGTGGCAAACGACTCTCATATATGAAAATAGTTATAGCAAGGGGAGATTTTGAAAAGAAGGATGTGTTTTTTATAACTGAGTAGTTTTGCGCCGTAAGTGAGTTAAAAAGAGAGTTTATTGCAACCGTTTGACCTATTTTTCAAACCGTCCCAGTAATTCGTCTCTTTTTCGCTGTGATACTTCCAGTACCAGCCCGTTTAACATTTCTAATGTCCCGTTTCTTCCTCTTGAAAACTTAACTGCATAGTCAAGATTTACAAGGTGGGAGTGATGGATGCGGCAAAAGATGGTTTCGGGAAGTATTTCACTATAGTGCTTCAGGTTGCTGCTGGATAGTATTTTAGTACCGTTTTTAAAATAAATGGCTGTATAAGCGCCTTCCGCCGAGCAACAAATGATATCGTTAAAACTGTGGAATACATATCCGTCTTTGAGCTGGATGGCAATTTTCGTATCCTTTTTTTGGATGACGGAGAGATAGTTATCAATGCGTAGCTGGAAGTTTTTCTCTTTTATCCGCAGGCAGACTTTTTCAATTGTTTCACGAAGTTCCCTGATATCAACCGGCTTTAACAGGTAATCGATAGCACTGTACCGGAAAGCTTTGATAGCATATTGTTCGAAAGCAGTGACGAATACAATCTCGAACTGTACAGGGGATAAAAGATCAATCAGGTCGAAGGCATTTTTGCCGGGCATTTCAATATCAAGGAATACAAGGTCCGGCTTTTTTTCTTTAATCAGGATACAGGCTTCATCAACAGAGGAAGCTGAGCCGGAGACCCGGATCCCTTTGCAAAAATCTGTAACCAGTTTGCTGAGTACGGCAATGTTACGGGGTTCATCGTCAACAATAATACAGGAGATCATAGAACGGGTTTATTAAGATAAGGCATAAATAAAGTTACGACTGTTCCTTCAATGGTGCCATCTGCCCTGGTAATATCATCCGTGCTCACCCTGATATTTGTTCCAAACTGATTGTTGATGGCGTTGATCCTTTTCAGGCTGATCGCAGTTCCTTTTGACTGGTATTCTATGTGTTTACTGGATTTCAATTCTTCTGATTTTTTGCGGCCGACACCATTGTCCCGGATTACATAAGTAATACCGCCTGCGATATTACCCGTTATTTCGATAGAAATGACTCCGTTATTGTCTTTCCGGTGCTGAATGCCATGCCGCAGGGAATTTTCAACATAAGGTTGTAATAACATTCCCGGAATAAAAATGGCCTGCTGGTCAATTCCAGCACCGGTGTTTATTGTATAGCTGAATTTATCTTTGAACCTGAGCTTTTCAAGTTGTAAATAGGTATCTAAGTGTTTGAGTTCGCTACCGAGCGAGATCAGGGGGCTGGACGAATTATCCAGTGTTTGACGGATGAGGCTGGCAAAAGTGGTAAGGTATTTATTGGCGCCTTCCACATCAAGATCCAGTATAAATGACTGGATGGAATTTAAACTATTGAAGATGAAATGAGGGTTCATCTGTGCCTGCAAAGCCTGTTGCTCCAGGGCTGAGAAACGGGCCTCCATTTCCCGTTTAAGTTTTTCCTTTTTTTGGATAGAGCGGATACTTCTTCTGTACATAAAGGCGATCAAAAACAAAAGCAGGCCAATAACAGCAAAAATGAATGGCCAGGTTTGCCACCATGCCGGATTAATACGGATGGAAATTGTTTTCGTTTCACTTTCCACCCCGAATTTATTAATGGCTTTGATCATCAGAACATAATCTCCGGGGGGCAGGGTTGGATAGTTAACAAAATTATCTGTAGTTACATTCCAGCTATCTTCCAGCCCTTTCAGCCGGTGGTAATAACGGATGTCGCCCGCTGACTTGAAAGAGATCGCTGTAAATTCTATTTTAATATTCAGGATGTTATGAGGGAATAACAGGGTACTGTCAATTTTTAGAGTGTGGTTCCCAGCCGATACACCGGTTATATGTAACCGGCAAATTGATTTTTCACTTAAGGTGTTTTTGTTGAAATAAGTCAGTCCTGCAGATGTGCCGGCATAAACAATATTATTTTGAACATATATAGTATTAATAAAATTGGCTGCTAACCCGTTAGCGGTTGTTACCGTTGTAATATCCCAATTTCCATTACGTGGAATAATCCTGTTTATCCCTTTGCTGGTACCCAGCCATATTTCATTGCTGTCAACAAAGATACTGGTGCAGATATCGCTGGTTATACCTGTTTCAGTATCCAGTACATCTGTGACCTTTCCATTCTTATAGCGAATAAGCCCTGATCCGCTGGTCGCTACCCACAAGTCATTATCAATACCTCTTTTTAAAGCAGTGATCCTGTTTTTTAAAGGAGGATATTCATTGCCAAGTGCAATCGTGGTTTTGCTAGGGGGGGCAATTTTTATTAACCCACCATAGGTGCCAATATAAAAATTCCCCTGGTAAAAGACACCACAAGTTGATCGCTGGTCCAGTAAAGTATCTCTTATAGACATATTTTTTTGATCCAGCAGAAGGGCGCTTCTGCCGGTACAAATCAATAACTGATCAGCAATAGTGTCTATATCCTTCACCGGGAAAACGGGACTGAAACGGATGCCCGAAGACCGTGTCATTTTAAGGAGGAATGCATCTGCGGCTATAAATAGGTCGCCCTTATGGGGCATGAATTTTAATATCCTGTTTCTCTTTGTAGACTGTGCTACCGGATTATTGGATTGCCGGAGAAAAGAAGAATAGTCCGAATACAAATGATGCCGGTCCGTATTTATTATAAAGGATTTACTAAAATCGCCCCCGGCAATGATATTACCGTTAAACTTATTCAGAGCAAAAATTTCATTAATACCAGCAAACTCTGTGTGCTTAAATTCAAATGAAGGGAACCTGTAAACGCCGTTACCAAGAGTGGTAATCCAAAGATTATTTTCGGTGTCAATAAAGGCAGCGCTGATTTTTTTTACTACAATTCTATAAAGCA
Organism: Chitinophagaceae bacterium UBA4411; assembly: GCA_002400415.1. Classification (GTDB taxonomy): domain Bacteria; phylum Bacteroidota; class Bacteroidia; order Chitinophagales; family Chitinophagaceae; genus CADEDV01. Next base: position 38,790 of record DGQP01000002.1, on the reverse strand, counting down.
ATTTTCCTGTCACCGCATTAAACAAAAAAAAATTGCTTGCTTTGCTCGCATAAAATAATCTGTTAGCAAGGTTGCTGGTAGGAGACCCTAATGCTACTGGCACATTCTCAATCTGAATTCGCCTGCCGTTCTTAGTGTAAGAGGAATTTATTTCTGTAGTATTCAATGGGCCTATATAATCAATTTTCTTATCTATTATTGAAAAAAGGCTGTCAGGTTTATTTACAATAATTACAGAATCGCTGAGATATGAGACTGTAGCGCCTTTTGGGAAGTTTTCAGAAAAATCATCAAGAAGTTTAATTGTATCCATATTGTTTTCCACAACAAGATTTACGGTCACTCCTTTGATTACCACTTTATCTCTCCATTTGTAGTAGATAGCAAGACTTGCTATTTCCGTTTTAAGGCTGTCCGGGATTTTAAGAGGGTAGATACTGTCGTTAAAGTAATAATAGGGGGGGTGTGTGAATGGGCTGAAAAAAACTCTTCCAGTATTGTCTGCCATTATTCGCAGAACAGCATTGTCGGGTAAACCTTCTCTCGTAGTAAAATTCCTGAACCGGCGGCCATCAAACCTGCTTAAGCCGTTTTCAGTGGCAAACCAAATAAAACCGTCTTTATCCTGCGTGATATCATAGACAGTATTGCTGGGTAAGCCATCTTTTTCTGAATAGTGGACAGAACTGAAATTCTGAGCTTGTAATACCAGGGAGGAAAGCAATAGAAGTATTAGGCAACAGTATTTTTCTTTCATGTGTTTACAGCAGTAGCTGCAAATTAAGCAGATTTTGGTTTTCCCGTTAAAGTTGGCCGTGCCGGGCTTTGCGCAGTTTAAACGAATGTTATATAGTAAGCCAGCCATCCGGGTAAAGGTCGTAAGTATCCCTGGGGCCTTTATTGAACCATTTTTTCGGTGCGATCACTATTTTGCACGGGTTGTTATTCAACCACGCTGCCCACCAGCTGAAACTGCTGTTGGCAATGATATTGTGTTTGCATTGGGACATGAGATAGAAGTCTTCAATATGATTGGTTGGCTGCCGTTTTGCAACCAGTTGTCCGGGGATAAGCGGCAACAATTCTTTTTCCACCCATTCAATATCATCAGAAAAATAATAAACTTTGGGTGATTTAATTGTTTTGCTGAGTGCTTCAAAGGCCCGGAGATAATAGTCCTTATCCATCAGGCCCAATACATGCAGAGCCACTTTAGTGAGGTAATCTCCCCTGCGGATATGAACCGATACAGATTCCTGGTTGTTTAGTTCATCTTTAAAGTGCAGAATATTTTTGATTGACTCCTCTTTGATCGTAAGCAGGTTCCGGATATCCTTTTTATAGTTCATAAAATATTTTTCGGATTGCCTTAACCCTTTCAGCATTACATGATCATTTAAGCTGAAAAAAAGGGGATCGTAATGGAAGAAAGGCTCTTTATAAATATCACGATGGTATTTATTGGTAAGGCGCTGGGAAATTTTTTTGAAAAAAGACTGGTTATAATAAGGGTATAGTTCTGCTGCAGTGGCTTTTTTTTCGGGCAGCTGAAAAAAGCGAAGGTCATCCTTTTTGCCTGTCGCTTCAAAATAGGAGAGGTCTAAACGTAACGGAATATTCTTATGGAGCGAAAGAGCTTTCGCTGAACAATACTGAAAAAGCTGGTTGCCAAGCCCGCCATTGATCTGTGTAATTATCATTTATTAGCTAAATTTCTGCAATTTGAATAATATTGCCCATATTTTAATAAATAGCAGGATGAAAAACAGTTTAAAGTCTAAATTCGAGCACCTGGTAAGTATTTTGACAGGAACCAGTAAGGAGTTTGCAGAGATCAAATTCTGGCGTAAACAGATCGATAGCTACGTGAAATGGTATACTGGTGAACTGTCAGAATTATACGGTACTCCTTCACCTGTGAATAAAATACAATCGCACTCTTTAAAAAATGCTGCTTTACTTACTTTTTTCCGGGACCACCAGGAAGTAAAATACCTGAAGGATCTGCTGCTTGATGAAAATGCTTTTATAGGGATGAAGGTGCTGGATATCGGGTCTGGTCCATTTCCCAGCGGGTTGTGTTACCGGCAGGCAGAGATTTATTGTCTTGATCCCTTAATGGCCAAATATATTGAAGCCGGTTACCCCGTACATTGTTATGATAACCGGGCCAAATTTGTACAATCAATGGCAGAAGATATGCCATTTGATGATGGCTTTTTTGACGCGGTGATTTCAGTGAATGCGATTGATCATGTGAACGATTTTGGGAAGACGGCAAAGGAAATACAAAGAGTATTACGACCAGGCGGAAGGTTCAGGATGCATGTGCACTATCATCCCAAAACAACGGCTGAACCCATTGAGTTGAATGATGAAGTATTTCTACAGCATTATGGGTGGGTGCATAATTTGAAACGGATCAGCGAATCCAAACAAAAAACAGGAACTGTGCTCACTGACCCACGGGAAAAATATGTGGTATGGGGTAATTAGTATATCCTGTTTTATTTCTTTTTTCTTGCAAATACATGAATGCCGTAGCAAAGTAGTTCAGAGGAGCCCTTGTCTCTTTTCGAGATTCGTTCCAATATATACAGGTTCAGATGGATGATGACTTTCTCCAGTATATTTATTTTCCTGCCAGTATATTTTAGCGTCATCGATTTCAGGCGGCGATTTTCCTGTGCGATATATTCGAAATAATTGCCGTTTAGCTTTAGTTCTTCAATTACAAAATTATTATCAGGCAGGTGCTTTTCATACCAGAAACGGCTAAGCCCTGAAGCGAAATGATAGGGAGCAAAATGGGTGAGGCTGGCAAAGGGTGCTGTGATCAGCAAATATCCACCGGGTTTGAGTAACCTGTTAAATTCTTTTATAGCAGCCACCGGGTCGGGAATGTGCTCAAACACTTCCGTACACATAATAGCGTCTACAGATGCGTCCGGCAGAGGTATTGCAGTAATATCTGAGACAATATCGACTTTCGAGTTATCCCAATTGCCTGTTTGCAGGCCGGTATCACCTGTCCCATCGTATTGGGCAAAATCTTGTGCAATATATTTTAAATGGGAACAATATTTCTTAAACTGGGATTCTCCCGCACCTGCATCAAGAAGGGTCAGGTTGGCGGGTATTTTCTTTAAAGTAGATGCTATCCATTGTACCCTGGTTTCTTCATTAGTTGTACCGACTTTGAACATGCTTAGATTTTTGCTGGAGTTAATCGTATAATATCATCTTTGTTTTCGATCGTGTAATTCTTCTTATAGTGCTGAATGATATCTTGTATTTGCCCGATGGCAGGGTAATCATTCGTTCCGTCAAACAACCGGGCATCGTCTATAAGTATGATATGATCCACGGGGCTGTTAAAAATGGCATGCAGTTCCTCCGGTACCGGGCAATCCTTATCTGCTTTAGCTGTTATCCCGCCAGAATAATGGCCATCTAGCCAAAATATGGCAGGTGTTTTTAATTCTGCAACTACTTCTGCGATTTTAGTGCCGCTATCGCCCTGCAAGAGAATAATATTATCGTTTCCCTTGAACCTGTTTTGAGCCTTTTTATGTAATCGTTCACTGAGTTCAATGGAGTACACTTTACTAAACCTGTTCTTCTGGGCTTCAACCATATCTCCCAGGTAAGTACCTGTTTCCACTAATGCAGCAGTGCTGTATTGAGTTGCAAATTCAGCAATCGCCTTTTGCTTTACAATATGCGGGGGAGGGAAGGGCTTCCCCTTTTTTTCCCAATCAGCGAATTCCTGTTCGTGATTGATGATTATCTTTTTTCGGAATAGATTCTTAAACATTACAATTATTTTTTAAACCAAAAGCATCCGCAACCATATCGTTGCTGTGCCACAAGCGAAGGATCAGCGTTTTCAATCAATCCTCCTGCATCGGGGACCAAAGAAAATTCTTTTAATGTTAACGGAGAAAAATATTCAATGATCTGCTCATAGCTATAAATACGGTGGGCATTGAACTCGATTTTAGGTATGCCGACCGGTGTTACAAAAAGTATATCACCGCCGGGCGCAAGTACCCGTTTTAATTCGGAAATAGCTTTGATATCGCCATCGGCATCCAATTCATCGCCATAGCGACCAAGCCCAATATGTTCCACCGTATGCATACAGGACAATGAACTGATAAGGTTTTCAGCGAAAGGAAGTTTCTTGAGATCTGCAAAATCGGATTCATAACCAGAGAGGTGGAGGTCGGCAGGCCTGTAATCGTAAAATTTTATGGGAACAAAAGCGGAAACAATAGCACCGAAACTGAGGATGGAAGAAATGTCCACGTGCAATTCCGGTCTTGTTTGCGCCAGGATACGGGCAGCCCAGGCAGGATGGTATATATAATGCTGATCAAAGGGTGTCGTAGTGAGTTTATCATTTAAACAGGGGTAAGCATCGGAAAATTTTAAAACTGCTTTTTTCTTGTTAAGCCGTTTAAATTGTATGAACTCTTTCCAATACTCAAAAAAGCGGATAACCTTTTTTGGGAAACGTATTAGGATATTTTTACCAAGTCTGATCAAATAATTCTTATAATACATATTTTTGGAGCCATAATTTGGAGTAAAAATATATTTTATATATTACTGAGGCTTTTTTATTTCAGGATAATACTAATCGGGAAGAAAATTGAGCTGGATGTCTTTACTTAAACCGGTTTTATGAAAATCACTGTCAGAGAAATTATTTTAGCTGTGCTAATTTTCTTTTTTAACAGGCTGAATGCACAAGTTGATCTTAACGCCGGGCTGGTTGCGTATTATCCCTTTACCGGTAATGCTAATGATATAAGCGGAAATAATAATAATGGGACACTTCAAAATGGAGTGCAGCTGAGCACTGACAGGTTTGGTAATGCTAACAGTGCGTATTTATTTGATGGTGTTGATGATTATATTAATGTAATTGATAATGGAGCTTTTTCTACCCCAACCATGAGCCTTGTTATCTGGTTCCAGACTACTTCGAATGCCAGTCAGGTGTTGGTTGGGAAAAGAAAGTTTCTTCATGACGGTACCCCCAGTGGGGGTGCACAATACCAGTTTTTTATTAATTACCCCCCGTTTCCCGGCATCGGATCAAACCTTGTGGGGACTAACAGTACCTGTACCAATACAGCTAATTCGAGCTATATCAATACCAATAACTGGATATGTGCTAATAAATGGTACCTGGCCGTTGTTACATTCGATGGCAACAGGCATAAGATTTATATTGATGGAGTACTTCGGGTCGATGTGGCAACTCCTTTTTCCAGTATGTTACCCTGCAACAGCGATTTAAGATTTGGGAATTGGTGGTCTTTAGATAATCTTTTCTTCAAGGGAAAGCTTGATGATATTCGCTGGTATAACAGGGCCTTAAATCAAGATGAAGTCACTGCTTTATATGGCAACTTTACCGGTGTCGGGGCCTCTTCTACTGATTTTTCTTATACACAAGATGTTTGTAATCCGGCCACAGTTAGGTTTTATAACACGCCGGATATCCAGAATCCAACCTGGTACTTTGGTGATGGCAATACGTCTAATACAGTTAACCCTACTCATACTTATGCAGCGCTTGGAAGTTATAATGTTAAGGTTATTACTAATAATTCCTTCGGGTGCCAGGATAGTATTAGTAAACCCGTGAATTTGAATTTAAGTAATGCTAATGTGGTTTTAAACCGGGATACTACGATTTGCCAGGGAGCTTCCGTTCAGTTAAATACGGCTTCATCTGCTTCTTTCTGCTGGACTAATCCAACGGGCCTGAGTAGTCCTTCTATTAATGATCCTGTTGCTACACCCACACAAACAACAACCTATTTTTTTAACAGCCAGCAGCTCGGGCCTAATCTTGTTGTAAATGGAGATTTTTCTCAAGGGAATGCGGGGTTTACTTCTGATTATACACAGGCGTTTCCTAATATCCTCGAAGCACAGTATTGGGTTGACAATAATCCTACTGCCTGGAACGGGGGACTCAATGCATGTACAGAGCATACTACCGGAACAGGAAAAATGATGATGGTAAACGGATCAGCTACAGTCGGAGCAAAAGTTTGGTCTCAAACAGTTAACATTACACCTAATACCAATTATGTTTTTTCGGTTTGGGTGCAGTCATTAGCCGCACAAAATCCGGCTAATCTCAGGTTCTCTATCAATAACCTGGTTCTGGGAAACAATATCAGTGCAGGTGCAGTAGCTTGCCAATGGAGTAGTTTTTATACGGTGTGGAATTCCGGGAATAGTTCAACAGCTGTTATTACTATCGTTAATAATAATACGGTTGCAGCAGGAAATGATTTTGCAATTGATGATATCTTTTTTTCTGCCACCAGCCTTGTATATGATTCTGTCAGGATCGCTGTTCTTCCCCGGCCCAATATCCGCACAGGAAATGATACACTGATTTGCCAGGGACAACAGGTGCAACTCAATGCAACAGGCGGTAGCACTTACAGTTGGTCACCTGCTGCAGGATTATCCAATGCAGGGATCGCTAACCCGCAGGCCTCTCCATCAGCCAGTACCCAGTACATTGTTTCCGGTTATAATGATCCAGGCTGTGTTGTGAATGATACAATCATGGTTACTGTGGCCCCACAACCAGTTTTTGCAATTAACCCGGCTTTGGCGGCTGTTTGTAATGGAGATCCGCTATCAATTTCTGCATCTGGCGGTGATACGTATTTATGGTATAGTAGTAGCCAGGCTAATCTTTCGACGACAAATAGTTATGGATTTACGCCGACGAGAACGGATACTCTTTTTGTAGCAATTGAGAATACAACTTGCAGGATCAAAGACACACTGCAAAGCATTGTTAATTTAGACAATTTACCGGTCACCACTGTCACAAAATCGAATGACCTGGATTGTGCAACCCCGGAGGCACAGTTAAATGCTACGGGAGGTGTCAGCTATCAATGGTCGCCAGCAACTGATATCAGTAACCCTTCTATTCCTGATCCCATCGTAACTCCGCTTACAGATACCTGGTATAAAGTAACTGTAACCAATGCCGCTGGTTGCAAAAAGACAGATTCTGTACTGGTGAGGTCCAACCTGACTGTTGGCCAGAATGGTTTCCTGGTTCCTAATTCATTTACCCCCAACAGTGATGGATTGAATGATTGTTTTGGTGTTCGTTTCTGGGGCCGGGTGGATAATTTTGAATTATCCGTTTATAACAGGTGGGGGCAACGGATATTTCTTACCCGAAGTCCACAGCAATGCTGGGATGGTACTTTTAAAGGCGTGAAACAGCCTATCGGTACTTATATATACCAGATCAAAGCTACTTCTCCGTGTAGTCCTAACCCGATTTATCGAAAGGGCCATATTAACCTGCTGAAGTAGCTGTGAGTTGTTTACTGTCCCGTTAATTCCATTTACTTTTGCCCAAATTAATTTGTGGCATGAAGAAAGCCCTCATCACCGGCATTACAGGACAGGACGGAGCCTATCTCGCTGAATTTTTACTGCAAAAAGGGTATGAAGTGCACGGCATCAAACGCCGCACTTCCCTGATCAATACCCAGCGGATCGATCACCTGTACCAGGACCCTCACGAAAAAAATGTCAAAATGGTCCTGCACTATGGCGACCTGACCGATTCCACGAATATCATCCGCATCATGCAGTTGGTGCAACCGGATGAAATCTATAATCTCGGCGCCATGAGCCATGTACATGTAAGTTTTGAAGAACCCGAATATGCTGCCAATACCGATGCTGTTGGTACTCTTCGCTTGCTGGAAGCAATCCGGATCCTGGGATTGGAAAAGAAAACAAGGATCTACCAGGCGTCCACGTCAGAGTTGTATGGAAAAGTGCAGGCGGTGCCGCAAAATGAAACCACGCCTTTTTATCCCCGTTCACCTTACGGGGTTGCTAAACTATATGCCTACTGGATCACGGTAAACTACCGGGAAGCCTACGGCATTTATGCCTGCAATGGTATCCTGTTCAACCATGAAAGCCCGTTGCGGGGAGAAACCTTTGTGACCCGGAAGATCACCCGGGGAGTAGCAGAGATCGTATTGGGATTAAAGAAAAAATTGTGGCTGGGTAACCTGGATGCAAAAAGAGACTGGGGGCATGCCAAAGATTATATTGAAGCCATGTGGCTGATGCTGCAGCAATCCGAAGCGGAAGATTTTGTGATTGCCACCGGGGTTACCACGGCAGTACGGGATTTTGTAAAGATGGCTTTTGCCCATGCCGGGGTGGAGATACGGTTTGAAGGAAAAGAGGAGAATGAAAAAGCGATTGTAACAGCAATTGCAAACGATGCCATTCCCCTTCAACCCGGTGATGTGGTGGTGGAAGTGGATAAACGTTACTTCAGGCCTACGGAAGTGGATTTGCTGATCGGTGATGCCAGTAAGGCCAGGGCCAAACTCGGGTGGTCAGCCCGCTACACGGTGAATGAACTGGTGAAAGAAATGGTGGATGCGGATATCGAATATTTCCGGAAAGATATTTTACTAAAGGAATCAGGCTTTGATACATTAAACAGGTTTGAATAAGTATGGAAAAGAGCAGTAAAATTTTTGTGGCAGGTCACCGGGGTATGGTGGGGTCGGCGATTGTGCGCAAGCTGGAACAGGAAGGGTTTACCAATATTGTTACACGCACATCCACGGAACTGGACCTGCGGAACCAGGAAGCTGTGAATGTTTTTTTTGAGAGAGAGGAGCCGGAATATATATTCCTGGCAGCTGCCAAAGTAGGAGGGATATTGGCTAATAATACGTACCGGGCTGAGTTTTTATATGATAACCTGCTGATGGAATCAAATATCATTCATGCAGCATATAAAAATGACGTAAAGAAATTATTGTTCCTGGGCAGTTCCTGTATTTACCCCAAACTGGCACCACAGCCTTTAAAAGAAGAACACCTTTTGACGGGTTTGCTGGAACCCACCAATGAACCTTATGCGATCGCCAAGATAGCCGGTATTAAATTGTGCGAAGCTTACCGGGACCAGTATGGCTGCAATTTTATAGCGGCCATGCCGACAAATTTATACGGACCCGGTGATAATTATCATTTGCAAAACTCTCATGTGATCCCGGCCCTGATCCGGAAATTTCATGAAGCAAAAGTGAAGGATGCCGCCATGGTGGAGATATGGGGAACCGGGGCACCTCTCCGGGAATTTATGTATGCCGATGATATGGCAGCTGCCTGTTTTTTCCTGATGCAGGAATATAATGAAAAGTTGTTTGTGAATGTGGGAACAGGAGAAGAAGTAACGATCAAAGACCTGGCGTTGCTGATTAAAGAAGTTACCGGTTTTGCCGGCGATATTCACTTTGATTCGAGTAAGCCGGATGGAACACCCAGGAAATTGATGGACAGCTCCAAATTACATACACTGGGCTGGAAACATACCACATCACTGAGAGATGGTTTAGCAAAAGCGTACCGGTTCTTTCAACAGGAAAACAAAGTTTAATACCACAATCTTGCTTTCACTTTCCGCAGGTATTCTATCGCAGCAGCATTGATAACTGTCCTTTTTTCTTTACCGGCTATTGAAAAAATTTCTCTCCATCCTTTAAAGAAGCCCGATAGATTAAAACCGGTTATTTTCAGGTATTGCAGCGACCACATCAAAGCCGTGCTGTAAAAATATTGTTTCGGTAAATAGCGGTAGGCTACTTTGCTTTTATTCACCCACATCATCCGCAGCTTTTCATTCTTGGGTTTCCTGCCCAGCGGGGATTCTTTATGCAGCATGACGATCTTGTCACTGTAGACAATGGAATAACCGGCATTGATGACCCGGTAACTCAGGTCGTATTCTTCCATACCGTAAAAGAAGTCATCGGGGTAAGAACCGAGTTGTTCGATCACTTCCCGTTTTACCGCATGGGCCCCGCCGGCATAAAAATAGGTCTCAAAGAATGATTTGTCTTTGAATTCGGCAAATCGTTTATGGGGTAACGCATTCACCTGCATTTCCAGGGTATCGTAATACAAAACTTTGAAAGAGACAATCGCCTTTGCCCGTTCCGTATTCTTTGTTTCAAACTCATTCACCAGGTTAACGAGGCAATCTTTATTCTGCAGCACGGCATCATCATCCAGCATGATGACGATGGGAGCTGTCCCTTTTTTCAGGGCATAATTGCGGCCTTTGGCCACACCGAGGTTCTCCGGTGCATCAAAATAACGAAAGGGGAGCTGCCGGTTATCGTCAATAAATTGTTTTACGGCTGTATAATCTCCGGTGGAAGCATTGTTCACCACGATCACTTCTTCCAGTAATGTATCTGCATCATCCAGCCTGCTGATGTTTTGCAGCAGTTCCAGCATATCTGCCGGCCGGTTGTAGGTGATAATGATAAAACTTAGTGGTTTCAATTGGCTGGGTTGATGATTTCCCGGTATGCTTCATTAAATTTCTCGATGGCAAAGTTATGCTTTGCATAATTGATATTGCTCGCTGCCATTGTTTCCAGCGCAGTTCTGTTATTTTTCAGCTCAATGATATGATTGACCCCTTCAGTAATTATTGTATCCTCCTTTTCCACAGTGCTGAATAAAAAACCATTGACTCCTGTTTTGATATGCAGGGGAATATCGCCGACAGGAGTGGCCAGAATGGCGCAGCCACAGGCCATAGCTTCGATCACCACCAGCGGGAACCCTTCGGTGGAAGAAGTGAGAATAAGCAAGTGAGCACTGGCATAGATATTTGTTATCACAGCTCCTTCCGTTTGATTGCCGTGAAATTTTACAAACGGAAATTCGGCCTGGTTAATGATGTCTGATACATCTCCCAGTATTTCAAATGTAACAGCGGGGTCTTTTGCATGTACCTGCCGGGCTATTTCCATGACCAGGTGAAGCCGTTTTTCCAGGCCGCCACGGCCGACATATAGTACGGTGAATTGTTCTTTGCTTTTTTCTTTTATAACAGCAGGTAAAGTGATGGCGTTCGGTATATACCTGATCTTTTCGTCAAAAGAAGGGGGTACACCGATCTTCCTGTAATAACCAAGATGGTCAGCAATTCGTTGCCGGCTGATCATGACCGTTGCACTGATGAAAGGAAGGAAGGGTGTGCGGATAAATGAAAAGCTGTTGAAGGAATGGATCAGCTCCACCTGCCGGATATCTTTTTTTACCCAGGGAGCTATTTTATACCCAAAATTACATTGGCCGTTGAAGACAACAGGCTTTTGCTGTTGACGGTTGATATGGCCCGTGATAATGCCCCTGTAAACCAGGTTGAGAAAATACAACCATTTATTATCAGTGAATTTCGAAATATCTTTTATAACGCAGCCTGATTGTTTGAACTCAGTTAAAAAACCTTCATTGTGCGACTTGCGGGTGAAATAGATGATACAATTTGTATGACCGGCTGCATGGGCTACCTGTGCATGTACTTTCTCCGCACCACCGATATGATAAAAAGGGAAGAAAAAATAAATATCGTATTCTTTCGGGGACGGTTTCAGCAAAGCGATCAGCCGGCCCAATCCGATAAAGGGGAGCAAAATGATATCTTCTATCCATCTTTTTATAAGCAGCAGGCGGTACATCTCAGGATTTGAATAAGCTTTTTATTGATTTCCCCGTTCCTTTAACGAGGTCCCCAAAAAATGAAACTATAACTTTTATCGTAAAGCCATTGATTTGCCCTTTCTTCAGTTCCCGCCAGAGAAATTTTCGTTTCATAGCGGCATGCTTAAAAAAGAAATTCTTCTTTTTTAAGGAAGTGCCGGTTACAGAAGCGTCATGCACCCGGTAGAATAATAACGGTATTTCTGTTTTACCAATGGTATAACCACGGTTCAGCAGCCGTAGCCAGAGATCATAGTCCTCGATATTTTTTTGGTAAGTCTTATACCGGAATTCTTTAAGAATGACCCCACGGATCATAACGGAAGGGTGAGCGATACAGTTTTCATACGGCATTACTTTCTTTATCCGGGCAGGAAGTATTGTTTCCCTGTCCAGTTTCCATACGTCGGTTTCTTTTCCTTTCCCGTCAATGAAAATAACAGGAGCAGCAACAGCTGCGATAGCAACATGCTGGTCAAGGAATTTTTTCTGTGTACTTAATCGCTCCGGTAAACATATATCGTCCGCATCCATCCGGGCAATATATTCCCCTTTGGCCAGATCGATGGCTTTGTTGAGGGTATAGATCAGCCCGCTGTTCTTTTCATTCCGGTGATATTGTATTCTCTGGTCGTTGAATGATAAAACGATCTCTTCCGTCCTGTCGGCAGAGCCATCGTTGATAATGATGAGTTCAAAATCAGCAAAGGTCTGGTTGAGCAAACTCCGGATGGCCTCTGCAATAAATGCTTCGCTGTTGAAGGCAGGAAGCAGAATACTGATGGAGGGAGAGTTCATACCGGCAAAATAAGCACTATTTAGAGTTGGGCGATACGATCAGCCGCCTTTTTTGTGATGGTTTCCCAATTAAAGTAGTCGAAGAAGACAGAAGGAGTAGCTGTTGATTGCTGGCTGGCTTTAATAATGCTGCAGGCAAATTCATCCCAGTTACCTGCCGTTGTTGTAAAAAGCTTATTGCCGCATAATGAAGCCGGGATGCCCTGCAGCAGGTGATCAAAGCAAACAATATCAAGGTCAAAAGCCAGCGCATCAAGATTCTTGGTCTGGATGCCACCGCCGGATTGCACCGGGTTGATAAACACATCAGCTGCTGCAAAATAATGTTCAATATCGTTCACTTCGCCAGCCATGATAACAACCGGGTGTGTGTATGATTTCAAATATTGAAACGCAGCTTCTTTATTTCTCCCGCAGATGATAATGCTGCAGGGGAATTGTTTTGCTGAAAGGGACGGGGCCAGTTGCTGGTAAATGGATGTGACCGCTTCTGCATTCGGGTGATAATCTAAGGTCCCGGCAAAGAGCAGTATTTTATGATTCGTTGGTATGGAATGCCGTTCTCTTATCAATACAGCGGCTTCTTTATTTTTTACAGATTTTTCAATGCCAAAAGGAACGATCATGCATTTAGCTTCTGTGACACCCCAATGAGTAACTGCAAATTGCTTGTCTTCTTCCGTTTTAAAAAGACTCATATCCGCTTTGCAGTGCACCCATTTTTCATACAAAGCCAGTAAACGCCACCAGCGGTTACCGATCTGCCGGAACCGTTCTGATTCAATGTTATGAGAATGGACAATCAGTTTTGCGCCGGCTGCCCTGGCTGCTTTAACGGCAGCCAATCCATGATAGGGATGTTCCAGTATAATATGGGTTGCTTTTTCCTGTATGGCAGCCTGTTTTATTTTTCTCCAGGCTGACGGAAGTAATAATTGCTTTTTACCCGTTGGTAAAACAGGCAATACTTTATAAGGAATATCTGCACCGGGTTCGTTATCTGCTGAACAAATACAAACCAATGGATGCAGGCGGGAGAGGTATTGGTTGAAATTAGCGATCCCTTTCTGCCCGCCAAATTTGGCAGGCAAAACTTTGAACCAGACAATACTCAGTATTTTCATGCCGGCACTGCAGACTGTTTCTTACGGTTTTTCCATTCCATGAAAATACCCAGTCCCAGCAAAGCGATCAATGCACCTGAGAAAAAGGAAGTCAGCTTTCTTCCTGTCATATAACCGGAAGGCTCGAACCTGAATTCAATACTATGTTTACCGGCAGGAACGGATAATCCCCGCAGGGCATAATTTGTTTTTACGATCGGCGCTTCTTTTCCATCAATAAAAGCTTTCCACCCTGCTTTATAATAAACCTCACTGAATACAGCAAACTGGTTGGTGGCGGATGAGGAAGTATACCTGATAATATCATTATCATTCTTCAGCAGCCTGATCGTGGCAGTACTGTCAGCCTGTGGCTCAAACAGTACAGAAGTTTTATAGCTTTCCTGCACGATGGCTGTGCTGCGGGGATCATTTGCACGGACAGCTGCCATTTCCTCATCTGCATTTTTTACATATTTGATAGAGGATACAAACCAGCAGTTGCCCAGTGCATTCGGGTTAAGCCATTTGGCCTTGGTCTCCTTATTATCACGGTAAATAAAATACTTTGCATTCAGCATATCCAATACCGGTGTATTCACGCTGTCTGTGGTATTGGTGGTTTGCAATCTTTGGATGATGGCCGCCTGCTCCGGGTCCACAGCCCGGTAAAGCAGGTCCTGGTAAAGGCTGAGCCCTGCCGCATGGAAACCACCGACGGTATTAAAATTATACGAAGCAATATTGCCGTTGCCGGACAAATCGGCTACCCGGTAAAAGGAAGTATCAGCGAGTATTTCATTGTCAATGGCATTCCGGTTGAATACGGATTCATTATCAGATTGCTCCAGGAAATTCTCTTTATTCAGGTAACGTGTATCCACAAGAATCAGATCAAGGAATACAAACGCAGCCAGCAGCAGGGCTGCCCACATGCCGCTGAGTTTATTCCTTGTAACAAGAAATAAGGACACAAAGGCAACAGCAATGAAGCCCAGTGAACGGAGCAGGCTGTCCATGAACAGGCCTTTCCGGTCTTCCACCAGCCCGTCAAAGAATGGTTTTACGGTTTGTACCAATTGCGGATTATTCGACTCTCTTACCTGCTTCAGTATATCTGAATCATTCTTCCCCATAAAGCCGGAAGAAAAATAAATTAAAAGCAATACAACAAACACAGCACCGGTTGCAATAAGGCCTTTTTTAAACGCGGGCCAGAGTGCTTTTTTATCGGCGGCGTTGATAAAACTGTTTACACCCAGTATGGCCAGCAGGGGTAGTAATAATTGGGGTATCACCAGGATCATCGAAGGAGCCCTGAACTTGTTATACAAGGGCAAATGATCAAACAGGAAATTATTCAATGCTCCGAGATGACTACCCCAGGCCATCATAATGGTAACAGCCAGTGCTGCGCCGATCCACCACCTGTATCTTTTATCAATAATAAAGAAGGCAAGGATCGCCAGGAAACAAATGATCGCTCCGGCATAGGGTGGCCCCGATGTATAAGCCATGCCTGATGAATTACTGATGCCTCCCCAATAATAACGAAGCGGTAATTGCTGTTGTAACTCCTGCGGCATCGTCATCAGTGCTTCCACGGCTTTTGATTTATCCTGCGCCACTTCTTCATGATCGGAACTGCCGCCGTACATATGCGGTACCATCAGTACAAATGTTTCAGGAATATCCAGGCTATAACTTAAACCATAAGACCTGTTCAGCCCGTTCTTCGGGCTTTGTTCCTTGCTGGTTGTATCGGTTAACGCTGTGTGCCCGCCGCGGGTGGTGGCTTCCTGGTATTCAAACGTGGACATGACATTAACTGCCGTCGTACCAACACCAACAAGGGCAGCGACAGCGGTGAAAGCAATTGCTTTTGCCAGGTGTGAGAAATCTTTCGCTTTGATCCAGTTGATGACATAAAATATAGTCATAATGGCCACCATGATAAAAAAGTAGTATGCGATCTGCGGGTGGTTCTCAGAGATCATCGTACAACTGAACAATGCTGTCAAAGCAGCGCCCAGCCAATATTTTTTTTCATAGATAAGAAGAATGGAACCCAGCAATACCGGCATATAGGCCATCGTCATCATCTTAGTGAGATGCCCCACACTGATGATAATGGGGTTATAAGTGGCATAGGCAAAAGCCAGTGAACCCATGATGCCGACATAAGGATTTACTTTCAGGATAATACTGAGAATATAGAAACTGATACAGGCTAAAAAGAAATAAGAAATGGGGGCCGGCAGGTTCAGGGTCATGACTGTGGTGACAATACCCGGGATGAAATTATTGGACGGGTAACCAATTTGAAAAGTTGGCATACCACCCAGCAGGGCATTGGTCCATAAAGGATACTGGCCATCATGGGTGGCTGCATAATTAACGGATTGCTGGACGGCGCCTTTCCAGATGGTGATATCCGATTGCTGCAATACCTGGCCATCAAGGGCAGGTTTGCAATAGATCAGTGCGATAATGATAAAGATAGCTATGGCAATCAGGTGGGGTAAGGCTTTCCGGAACAATCCCTGCTTCATAAATTGGTAAATATTAGGCTGACAAAATAATGCTATTTTACACGAAATTCGCCCATGCGCTGGCTTTTATTTTTATCCCGTTTGGCATTCATCTGCGGTATTTTTTTCCTCTTATCCCTTTCGGTGGCGATATGGGAATGGACACATGATGAAGCCTTTTCATCCACGATCATTATTATCGGTTATGCCATCGGGTTACTGGTGGTACCTGTTACTGTTCTTTGTTATCTCGGGGTAATTATAGCAGGAAAAAAATTGAACAATTTTATCCCCCGCTGGTTGGTAATAGCGAATATCATTTTCTTATTTGTTCTTTTATTTTATATCTTTTACCTGAATGATCCATACTATCATCAAAAGTAAACCGACCCGGCTTTTTCTTTTATTGGGTGGTTTTTTTATAGCGAATGCACTGATTGCAGAAGTGATGGGTGTGAAATTGTTTTCGCTGGAAGAAACTTTTGGTATCAATCCCCTGCAGCTGCATATACTGGGCAATACTTTTTCTTTCAATTTAACAGCAGGGGTTTTGCTTTGGCCGGTCGTATTTATTATGACCGATATCATCAATGAGTATTATGGGATGAAAGGGGTGAGGTTTCTTTCTTTTCTTACGGCTGGGCTGATCAGTTATGCATTTATAATGTTCCAGGGAGCTATTCATCTTACGCCGGCAGGTTTTTGGACCGGTAACTATGCGGCGCAGGGCGTACCGGATGCGGATAAAGCGTACCAGGCTATCTTCGGCCAAAGCCAGTGGATCATTATCGGATCACTGGTGGCTTTTTTAATAGGACAGATACTGGATGTTTTTATTTTTCATAAAATCAAAAAAATAACCGGGGAGAAGAGTATCTGGTTGCGGTCAACAGGTTCCACGGTTGTATCGCAGTTCGTGGATAGTTTCGTGGTGCTGTTTATTGCTTTTTATATCGGGCCACGCATCTCGTCCAACCAGGGACAACCCTGGAGTATTGGCCTGGTGATGACAATCTGTATTGGGAACTACATCTATAAATTTATTGTTGCCGTATTATTGACTCCGGTGATTTACCTTGTGCATGGCTGGATTGAAAAATACCTCGGGCATGAGCAGGCTGCTGCAATGAAAGCGGCGGCCATGAAGGATAATTAGAAATTTTCTTTTACCATTTTTGAAACGATCTTATCTATCGGCAGGGTTACCTGCTCTTCGGAAAAATCTTCCCAGTTAATGAACCGGAAGGTTTCTGTTTCTCTTTTCTCTGCATAAATTGCCAGTTCCCGTTCGTCAAAATCAAAAGGTTTTGAACGTAAGGGTGCTTTGATCGTTTCCAGGGCCCTGGCGAAATAGTAGATGGAAATGATCTGGTGCTCCGGGTTGAAAGCCGACATCTGAAAATAATCTGTGGTGTAAATATGATCACCCACTTCCACTTTCAAGTTCATTTCCTCCATGAATTCTCTTGCCAGGCAGTCTCTTGTTCCTTCACCAAACTCAAGCCCGCCGCCGGGAAATTTGGTGTAATAGTTACCCCGGATATATTCATCACTCACCAATACCTGTTTATGTTCATTGATCAGGATACCATAAACACGGATATTAAAATACTGCATACGGGTCAGAATATTTTTTTACGAAGAAAGAGCCAGCCGATAGCCAGCGCCACAACTAAGGAGAAGAAAACCACTATATAGAAGGCATATGAAGAATGCTCAAAGCCGCTGGGTACATTCATACCAAAAATACTGGCGATCAGCACCGGGAAGGTAAGAACGATGGTGATCACCGCGAGGCGTTTCAACACCTGGTTCTGGTTATTGGCAATGATACTGGCAAATGCATCCAGTGTGCTGCTCAGGATATTGGCATAAATATTTGCCATTTCAAGGGCCTGTGAATTATCAACGATCAGGTCATTCAGGAATTCTTTTTCATCTTCATTCAGGCCGAGGAAATTGGTCCGTTCCAGTTTCATCAGCAGCATTTCATTGGAACGGAGTGCTGTAACAAAGTAGACCAGGCTTTTCTGGATCCGCATCAGTTGCAGCAATTGTTCATTCTCACTGGCTGCGTATAGTTTTTGCTCCAGGATATTCCTCCGCTGGTTGATCTCTTTCAGGTGGTCCATGAAATTCTGAACGATCTTTTCAAAGATCTTCAGCACCATCATATTCTTTTTTTCCGGGTTCCGGTTTGGAAAGGTGTTCAGGAATTTTTTGATGGCCTGGTTCTCGAAAGAATTTACCGTTACAATCTGGTTATGCGTTAAAATGATACAGATCGGGATGGTGATATAAAAAGCATCACTGTCGTTGAAGGAGTTATTTTCTGTCGGCGTCTTGATAACAATCAGCCTCACATTATCTTCTTCCTCAAAACGGCTTCTTTCGTCTATATCCAGTGAGTCGGTCAGGAAGTCGATAGGTATTTCAAGGCCGGATGATAATTCAGAGAACTCTTCCTGCTTCAGCGGTGGCAATACATTGATCCATGAGCCGATCTCCGGCTTATCGATTTCAACGGTCTTGTGGTCGATATTTTTAAAGTACTGGATCATGGTGGCGCAAAGGTAGGGGAGGAAGCCGGAAGTCGGAGGCCTGCCTGCCGTCAGGTCTGAAGAAATGTTGACCTGTGAGGATTGAATTCACTCCGGCCTGTATTATTATATCGTTATTTTATGTCCACTTTTCCTTCAAAGACTTTTTCAGCCGGCCCGCAGAGCCAGATATTGGTATAGCGGTCTTCATCCGAACGGTCAAACTCAACGGTCAATTTTCCCCCCAGTGTTTTTACCTCCACATCATTAAAACCATTTTCGTTATGATAAGAAATTAAAGCAGCAGCTGTAACCCCTGTACCGCAGGAATAGGTTTCGTCTTCCACCCCTCTTTCATAAGTACGGACAAGGATATGGTCCACCTCCGTCATCTGCTCCACAAAATTCACATTGATGCCTTCCTGTTCATAGTCCTTGCTGTACCGGATATCGCGGCCTTTTTTATACACGTCAAGGCTCATCACATCGGCTACAATTTTTACATAGTGGGGGGAACCTGTATCCAGCACAAAATCGCCGTGCACTCTCCCGATTTTGTCAACATCTTTCATTTTCAGGGAAACGATACCATCGGTATCAATCTCAGCTTCATGTTCCCCGTCAGCCGCTATAAACTTATATACGTCTTTATGGATATTCAAATGGTATGCAAACTTTACGATACAACGCCCCCCGTTTCCGCACATGCTGCCTTCCCGCCCGTCGGCATTAAAGTATTTCATTTCAAAATCATACCCCGGTTTTTCATTCAGGAGCATCAGGCCATCGGCGCCAATGCCAAAGCGGCGGTCGCAGAGCCGTCTTATCTGGTCGGTTGTGAGGGATGAATAGTCATTCTTCCTGTTGTCGGCAATAATAAAATCATTACCAGTTCCCTGGTATTTGTGAAAATGTAGCTGCATTAATTATATACTTGAATCAAAGATGTCAATAAATTTTTTAATCAGGTTTTCCACCAAGGCTTTCCCGTCTTTTGAAAATTCTTTTTTCACCCGGTTGGCAACAATGGCATTAATGGCAAGGCAATTATGGCCTAATAATTTTCCCAGGCCATAGATAGCCGAGGTTTCCATTTCAAAATTAGTGATCCGGTGCTGCCCGAAACGGAAATCAGTCAGCCGGTTGATCAGTTCGGGATTGCGGATTCCTAACCGCAATATCCTTCCCTGCGGCCCGTAAAAACCGGGACAGGTAACTGTGATGCCATGATGAAAATCTTTTACAAAATGCTTGACTAAAGAACCGGCTCCGCTGCTGATATAGGGATTACCGATCTGCCCGTGAATTTGGGTATGTGTAATAAAAGAATGTAATAACTGCTGTTCTTCATCATTCTGCTCATGGCGGTAAAAGTTCAGCAGGTTATCAACACCCAGCCCATGCGTGGAAGCCACAAAACTATCCACCGGTATATCGGCCTGCAAAGAACCTGAAGTGCCGAGACGGATAATATTCAGCGAAGTGAGATTTTTTTTGATCTCCCGGGTTGTAAAATCAATATTGGCCAGGGCATCCAGTTCGTTCAGTACGATATCAATATTATCAGGCCCGATACCGGAGGAAAGAACGGTGATTCTTTTTTTACCGATATAACCGGTATGGCTGATGAATTCCCGGTGCTGTCTTTTCACTTCCACGCTGTCAAAATATTTGCTGAGTTCTTTTACCCGGTCGGGGTCGCCGACGGTAACGATTGTGCCTGCAACTTCTTCCGGGCGGAGGTCCAGGTGATAGATGGCGCCCCGGTCGTTGATGATCATTTCGGATTCTGCAATACGGCTCATATAGCTTTTTTATAAGGGGATGAATAATAGCAATTAACAAAAATATCCTATTTTCGCAGCTGTTCAAAAAATGGTCCTTTGGCCGAGTGGCTAGGCAGAGCTCTGCAAAAGCTCGTACAGCGGTTCGAATCCGCTAGGGACCTCAAAGGGAAGTATTTAGGAATTATCCTAAATACTTCCCTTTTCTTTTGAAACCTATGACCTAAAGTGAATTTATTCTTGCCGTTCAATGGCAGTTTTTTCTACTCTTATTCCGGCAACTATTTTAATGAAGAACTGAAAAAACGGCACCAGCATTTACCCAGAATTCGACGCCGGGCTTTAAAGTAAGCGACCTGACTTCTGTGTTGCTGTTGACGATTACAGTCCCGTTTGGTATGATCACATCTGTATTCGCATCTGGTAGTACTCCACAATTCCAGTTCCCGGGATCTTCCCAAGCTGTGCTAACTGCACCTGTCCATTTCACTATAATTTTCATTTGATATTCGATGGTTGGGACTTCTCCATTGACTGTTGTGACGACACACCGGTATTTATTTCCTGCGATTGAGGTCGGTGGAGTGATAATTCTTAATGTATCAGCGTTAACGCCGCTATAAAGGCTATTATTGACCAGATCGACATAACTACTACCATTATTTACCTGCCACCTGTAAGAAAGAGCACCCCGAATTCCCGAAGAAAGTGCCTTGCTTGCCCCGGGGCAATTATTCACTCCGTAGTCGATAGTGGTGTGTTGAGTATTGGTCAGTACAGGCGGATTAAAGTCGAAGTAAATGCCGGCACGGTTAGCAATAGTATCACCTGTGGTCAGACTGTCCCTTGGTTTTATACTGAAGGCGATATACCCATGACTTGCAGCTTCATTGTGGTTGCTGTCGGGTAATATGATGGGATCAAATTTCCATTCCAATAAATTTCCATCTGTGATAGTAAGACGATAATCGTGGCTGGCACTGATCATTTGCAGGCTGTTCCAGTCTAATTTATGGTCAAGCGTATCCCTTATTAATACCCGGAAAGCAGTATCGGTGCCGGTGTTTTGAAAGCGAATTATATAATTCAGGGACTCTCCCCGGGCTAATAAATGTGACGGAAATCCAGGACCATGTGATTCTGCTTTATCATTAGGGTCGAATGATCCGGTTACCAATTGATTTAAACTGCTTATGTTATTGATAATAACGGAATCGCCTATGACCGGGTTGATGATTCCTTCAAAATGTAATGTGTCATCAATCAACAGTAGCGGAGGTGGGGCCATGTTAAGCGTCAGCATGAATTCTTTTGTTTCTAGCGGAGCGAAATTCAAAAAGTTCCACCTGATCGTGTCTGCTAACATCGAAGTATAAGGGACAGTTGCGGAAACAAAGCTGGTCCGATGATCTTTAATAAGCGCTATGTTTCCACTTGATATTGTGGTAGTGCCAATATTTTCATACTTTATTGTATAAGATGCGTTAAAGCCCGGTCTTGCTGCGGTAACAGGCATTACAGTAATTCTGAGATCATTGATTACACCTCTCGGTGTCATTGCAAAATTTATCGTATCTGTATTGCCGTAGGTTGCAAAGCTGCTTGTGTGCGTAAGAGGGAAGGACTGAAAATGAGGGCTGCTGATCAAAGGCCGGCTTACATACGTACCGGTGTCTACAGCTGTGGCAAAATAACCATTGGCGATGTTGCTGGAATTCGTGAATGTCCCTTTTGTACTTTTCACAAAGCCCTGTTCAAGAACCGGTTCATTACTTTCTTTGATGTGATTGCCATTATTGTCCAGGTACACCAGACCTGTAATTGAATTGGATGCCCCAATCTTGAAAACTATTGCATCAGCCGCACCTTTGCTGCCGAAAATATCCCCATTATTATAACTGAATGAAGTACCCGTTACAATGATCTCGCTGTTGTTGAGCCCGATCATCCGGTTTGCCTGGTCATTTTTGTCACCGCCAATCATCTTTTGCCAGATCAATTCTCCATTATTATCAATCTTAAGCAGCCAGGCATCGGAAGTGTTTCCGGTTACATCATGGTTGCCTGTTACATTATCATTTGTGGAAAACGAATTTCCGCATACAAGGTAGCCGCCATCTGCAGCCTTTATAATGTTATATGCGGATTCATCACGATCGCCGCCATAATATTTTTCCCATAAGATATTAAGCGTCTTGTCGACCTTTGCAAGCAAGACTTCTTTTTCCGGATGGTCGCCGTAACAATATTGATCAGCAGGATACCCCAGCATACTTTCGCCGGCAAGTGTAAATGTGCTATCCGCATTAACAACCAGTGAAGTGAATCGCTGGGAGCGGCCTTCTTTTGCATAATTTTTAAGCTGCTTAATGTTACCTGCGCTATCTGTCTTCAACAACCTGGGACCACTAAGGTAAGAGGAATAACGTTCGCCGACTATAAGTATCTCCTTACCTAGCGTTACCTGAACATCGTCTATATGATTGAATAATGTATCCCGAAGTACTTTCTGCCAGAGCATGGTTCCGGCCTCGTCTATCATAAACAACCATGGATATTCATTGCCGGTGGGGTAAGGATTAATAACATTTCCGTCTATAGATTGAGTGGTGGTAACTATCATGTACCTGTTCTCCCGGAATTTCCGGATAAATGCCAGCCTTCCATCCCAACTGGTGCCCCCCAGGGTGTTGTGCCAAACCGTATTACCGTTACTATCCAGTTTGCTCAGCCATACGTCAGTGCCGAATCCGCCGTGGTTGCTGGAAAATATACCGTCTGTAGAACCTGTATGACCGAGGATAATTACCGACTGGTCCGCTGCCTTAACCGCCGATAACAAACGGTCAGTACTGTTGCCGCCCAACAGTTTTTGCCAGACTATATTTCCACTGTTCAAATATTTTGTTACTAGCCCATTTTCAAATGGGGCGCCCGGGGCTGCATCACCATCAGTTGAAGAAGTTAATGCTAAGGTTATAAATGTGCTATCTGAAATAGCAGTAATATCAAATCCTTTATCTTCCGCCGATCCCCCTACAACCCGCATCCATTGAACGCCTTGTGGATGTGGCAGGGTTGTATTAACAGTACTCGGAAGAATACAGATTTTGTTGACTACTTGTTTAATACTATCCGTTTTTGTCACCACACTGGTGTCTTGTGTGTTAAATTGAAGGGTAGCAAAATGCCTGATCGAATCACCCAATTGTACAACCGGGGTATCAGCCCGCAGTTGTAAATGTATGTCTCTGTTAAAAGAGCCAGGATTGAAGGAAAAATTCCAAACCATTGTATCACCGGCTAAGGCATCATACATAGGAATCGCAGATATGAGTTGCATGCGGGGATCTTTCACTAACCACACTTTACCCGTGAGGGTATCAAGCTCATTTTGAACAAAATAATTGATGTTATAACTTGTTGCTTTATTAGCATTGATAGTAATAGGCGAATTAATATCAATAGATGGGAGGATGATGCCGGCATTTTGGGATTTTATTTTTCCGGCAGCATAGGCAAGATTGTTGGTTTGATAGTACTCGCTGTCGTAAGGGCCGATAAAGCTCCTGACCCGCAGGCTATCAGGAAGAGTACTAAGAGCTGATTCCAGCTGAAAGGTTAACGATATAGTATCTACTCTTAAAACAGATGCTTTTGGAATCTTCCAAATTAATGTGTCGCCGTCCACCATTGAGGGAGGATTGGTAACCGAAACGAGTTGCAGGCTGCTGTCCACGACAAATTTCAATAAAACCGTATCGGAAGATACCACGTCGTTATTTTTACCAAAAATGAGTTTGTAATTAATGGGCCGCCCGGTAAAAAAATTTGTGTTATGGGAGAGCCTTGTATATAAATCCTGGTATAGCGAAGTGTCTGTATACCTTATCATAATGATATCATCGAACCCATACAATGCCGGTATATCTCCCCCGGCCAGCTGACTTCCTGCCAGCAGGGAAAAGCTGCTGTCTGCATTCACCGCTGCACGGGCACCAAACTGAATACCCCCATATTCATCGGCGGTATTCCCAAACAATTTTCCCGAAACTTTATTACCAAATGTATCTATTTTAATCAGTGCATAATCGGATTGTCCATGATTACCGGATACATACTGGTCATTTGAATTGGAATTTCCACCCAGAACGATCTTTCCATCGATCGTTGGTGCAATGCTATAGGCAACATCAGCATTGCCGGTTCCACCGATACATTTTTGGCGAATAAGCGTACCGGCCGTATCTGATACTACAAACCAAATATCATTTCCGTCAAACATTCCGGTCACATCGCCACTCGGGGCAGATGATGAATTACGAGTTGCACCAATAAAATAATACCGGTTCTCTTTTTCAAATCCACCCGAAACAAACTCGCTGCCAAATCCACCAAAACATTTTTTCCAGATGAAATCACCTGTCGGGGTAAGTTTCAATATCCAGTAATCTGGATTATTTGCGGGAGCATGATGATTACCGCTTACGTCGCCGTCGTTAGAATAGCTATCAGCACATAACAGTAGGTTCCCATCACTGAGTTGAATAATAGATTTTCCCAAATCTCCCTGCGACCCGCCATATGTCTTCCCCCATAAAAATACTCCTGCGTTATTCAATTTTGCTATAAACACGTCGGACGGGAATCCGTGAGGAGTTTGACCGGCAAATTCTCCATCCGGAAGGCCATTCATATATCCGGTAAACACAAAACCTCCGTCATCGGTTTCGGTAATTGCGGTTGCGAATGCATTCTTACTCGTTAATTGTTTTTGCCATTCTACCGTACCAAGATTACTAAGTTTTAAGATAAGTGTATTATAAAAACCGCCTGATAGTATCCAGCTACACACTGCATATCCACCGTCAGAAGTAACTATAAGATCTTTAGGATCTTCAAACGAGCTTGTTTGGTAAGTTTTCTGCCATTGAATTATGCCATTTCTATCAAGCTTAACAACCCAAATATCTTTTTCAGTGCCATTTAATCCGGTAACATCGAAATCGTTCGAAGTGGTAGCCCCGCAGAATACAGTTCCGCCATCAGCTGTACTTTTTACACTGACAGGGTTGTCAAACTTAGTGCCACCATAATTTTTTATCCAGTATGCCGGGCTGTTTACCTGGCTGTTGCCGGAAATCCAACTAACAAGACATATTAAACAAAGGAAGAGGGGGGAGACTGAGCTTCGTTTTGCCATACAAACGCTTTATACCCGATTTCAGGGACTATAGGAATGGTTAAATTTATTGTAAAGGTAGCAAAATACTTTGCCTTATATTAGAACAATGACTTCTTAACCTGTATTTCCCCTTACGGAAGAAAGGTGAATCCGATTATGCTTGAGAGGGCAAATTTTCTTATTTTCTACATCTTGATTGGGAAGACAATTTATTGATTGATTTTTACTTAAAGTCAAAGTATATTTCTGTAAGATGGTCTGATAATCAACAGGTCAGGTTAATAATTAATAGAAGGGTATCTAGATAATAGCCCGAAATCATTTATTCGGAACCTCGGGAAAGCCATCTTCGGATGGCTTTTTTTATACCCCGATCTGTTGGGTAGACTAAGGATTGAAATTATTAAATTGAGGTACTTTTTAAATAATGAGCTGATATAAATTTCGGATATACTAAGCCCTGGCTTAAAATGAACTTTCTATGAGAAAGCTAATATTAGTTTTTAGCACAATAGCGATTCTATCCTGCTCAGGCAGGAGCTATAATAAAAACGAACTCATTGCTGTTTTAAACGGCAATAACCGGGATAGTGTTATTGATGCTATCAAGTTTATTAAAAAGCAAAAAGATACTTCCTTAATTCCCTATTTATTAAAAAATGCCGCTGATCCAAGAATATCGCATAGGGCTTCATCATATGGGAGATCGGTTTACAACTTAAAAATGAATGCGATCAGGTCAATGACAGGTATATCTCCAAGTATAAATATTACTGACAAACCAGATAGCGCAGTAATAAAATTTTATATGGGTTTGTATTTGAAAAATAGGGAGTGAAAGTAAGCTGAGCTAAGGTTACAGAAGCTATTACCTTTCAAATATCATCTCCTGCACATCTCTTTCACCAATTTTTTATGCTCCGGAAATTTCGCAGATAAATCATCCGCTTTCGCCAGTTCAAAATCAGCAAAATCAAAACCAGGAGCAACGGTGCAGCCTACTAAGGAAAAAGAGCCATCGACCTGTAAGCGGGAGCCAAACCAACTGCCGGCTTTGATCACCGTAAAAGGAAGAAAGCCGTTGCTGATATCTTTTCCGAGTTTATGTTCGGTAAGACCATTTTCGTTCAATTCATAAATGAGCAGCGGGTCGCCATCATAAAAATGCCAGAGTTCATCGGAAGCGATACGGTGAAAGGCTGAGAATTCGTTTTGTTGTAACAAAAAATAAATATGGGTGCAAACGGGCCGGTCACCCTTGAAAGCAGGAGGAAGTGTTTCCTTTTTTAGTTGCAGCCCCGCTTCATATACACGACCATACCAGCCACCTTCAATATGTTGTTGCAATTGTAAATGACTGATCCAGTCTGCTGCCGTATAGTG
The DNA here is from genome assembly GCA_002400415.1 of Chitinophagaceae bacterium UBA4411. Lineage (GTDB taxonomy): Bacteria > Bacteroidota > Bacteroidia > Chitinophagales > Chitinophagaceae > CADEDV01. The sequence goes on along the minus strand of DGQP01000002.1, from coordinate 11,862 downwards.
AGCTGCCATTATTTTGTTTCAATATAGACTTTGCGGCCATTCACAACAGAGAGAGAATCCCTGACACGGGCGGTATCTTTCACCAGTGTTGGTAAAACCAGGTAGAGTTTGAACACAACGGAGTCTTTTGTCTCCATATTCACATTCCATTCGTAGGTCTTTAATTTGTTGTAGCGTTCAAAAGCTCTTTTGCGGTTCGCGGTTTCTAATACATATTTATATTTCCCTGCAGGTAAGTCAGGAGCAGCAGGAGGTTGTGCCTGGACAAGTGCCTGTGTGGTTTGTGCCGGCACGGGTACGCTGTCAGCGGGGGTAACAGTTGTGTCAGGAACAATAACAGTTTGCGGTAAATTGGTATCAGCTGCTGAAGCAGCCACCGTGGTATTTTTATCGGCAAAACGTTTTGAAATCGTATAACCGCCCCATATGGCGAGTCCTGCACCTGCTACTATCAAAAATGCCAGCACCGGTTTTCTCCATTTGGCAGGAGCCGGCCTGGGTGCGATCATCGGGTTATAATTATTAAACGACTCTTCATTTGCAGCGGCGGGGGCATTACTCTTTTCTTTAACAGGAAGGTCTTTCAGTTTTTCGGTAAGTAAGGTCCCGGGGGTAAATTCATACTGCCCTGTCCTGGTTTTCATAATACTGCCAATACCTTCCAGTATAAAGGGTTTGCCGATGTTCAGGAATTGCTGGGCGAGTTCCAGGAATGAATCAAGATCAGCGGCGGCAAGGGCTTTCATTTTACCCGACCGGGCCGAGATATAGCTGATGAGTTCGGCTGATTCTCTGGTGGCGGGGTTGCTTTCAAAACTGATGCCTTCAGCCACAGCCGGTTTTTGTTGCTTGCCCGGTTCTGTGTCAATATCTACAGAAGGATCTAACAAAAAACTGCCTATCCCCGGGAGGTCGAGTTTTTTGTTATTGTACAAATACTGGGCTAGTAATGGTGCTAGTTTCAAATCATGGATATTAGTTGACTAAGATATACAATTTGCCCCGCTGAAGCAAGCGCTGTATTGCCTGTACTGTTATTTTTGCAGCAATTATGCTGAACCCCGAAGAACAAGGATTTGTAGACTACTGGAGAGACAACAGGCTGCAGCGCAAAAAAGTCTTTAAACAGCTGGCGCTGGGTCTGCCGCTGGGAGTTATCCTGGCAGTGGGTATATTTGCCAACTTTTTTTCCGGCTGGTATAAAAAAGCGGAGATGGTACGCAATAAGGAAATTGCACAGCACCAGTCTTCGTTGTTGCTGGTATTGCTTGTGGCGGTCCTGCTTATAGTTGTTTTTATTATCATATTCAGTGTGCGCCACAAATGGGATATTAATGAGCAGCGGTACCGGGAACTGCTCAGCAGGGAAGGAATGACCGGGTAAGAATTTTTAAACTGTGCAGCACTTTGGCCCTGCCGGTTGTCATAACAAACAATCAACCTTTATTTTAAGTAAAACGTTCATGAAAAGAGTCCTGTTTTTTTTGAGTTTTTCCGTAGCCGTTATTAGTTTTCAGGGTTGTATCAAAGGTGCGGTCAGTGGTCCGTGTACGGACAAAACCCCGGCAAGTGAACTGGCTGTAATGCAGGCTTACGCCAATACCAATGGTTATTCCATGTCTTCACATCCGAGTGGTATGCTTTACCAGGTGGTGAATCCCGGCAGTGGTGCGGTTCCGCTCAGCACATCTAAAGTATATGTAAAGTATACCGGCAGGCTGGTGTCCAGCAATGCCATTTTTGACCAGCAAAATAATGCTGCGAATACAGGGTTTACTGTCAGCCAGCTGATACCTGCCTGGCAACTGGGACTGGAGCTGATTGCTAAAGGGGGAACGATCCGCCTGATTGTCCCTTCTTCGCTGGCGTATGGCTGCAACGGCTATGGGGCGATACCCGGTAATTCCGTTCTTTTCTTCGAGATCGAACTGGTCGATGTCCAGTAATCTATACAGCTGATACTATCTGCTTGCTTTAGGCCCCGGTTTTTACTGACCGGGGTTTTTTTATTGCCCTGCCACTCAATTTTAGCGGTCCAGTAATTGTATTTTTGAAAAAACATTACCACTTGTCATACGAAGCTATTTCTGTGTTTGATATGCTGAAGATCGGGGTTGGGCCATCCAGTTCACATACATTGGGTCCCTGGCGGGCGGCACAACGTTTCCTGCAATCCATTTCAGCGGGTAATAATTTATATAACGTTTCTGCTGTGCGTGTACTGTTGTACGGGTCATTGGCCAAAACAGGTCATGGACACGGAACGGATATCGCTGTGCAGCTTGGGTTAAGTGGTCATGACCCCGTCACCTTTGAAGTGGAAAATATTCATGCCAGGATCAGTGATATCCATAACATGAAAAAGATAGTGCTGTCCGGTTTGCATGAAGTGGAATTCAACCCGGCAGAAGATATTGAGTTCTTATTTACGGAGACATTGCCTTACCATCCCAATGCGCTGACTTTTTTAGCCACGATGAAGAACGGGGATTCTATTGCTGAAACTTATTATTCTGTTGGCGGAGGTTTTGTGATAAAAGAAGGAGACGCTGCATCGTCCGGCCAACAGGCACAATTGCCTTTTCCCGTTAATACGGCGGATGACTTATTGCATTGGTGTATCAAAACCGGTCTGGCAATTCATGATGTGGTATTGGAAAATGAAAATGCCTGGCGGCCGGAAGCAGTTACCCGTGAAGGGGTACAAAATATCTGGCAGGTGATGAAGGAATGTATTTACCGGGGTTGTCATGCTGAAGGAATGCTTCCCGGCGGTTTGCAGGTAAAAAGAAGGGCAGCTGCACTGAATAAAAAACTGATCAATAACCGTTCTTACAGCGATGCGGACAGCTGGATACTGGCCATCCGGCAGGGAGGAAACGATTTTAAATATATACTCGATTGGGTCAGTTGTTTTGCCCTTGCAGTGAATGAAGAGAATGCTTCTTTCGGGAGGGTGGTAACGGCGCCGACCAATGGAGCTGCCGGTGTGATCCCGGCGGTGTTACAATATTATGTGGTGTTCTGCGATGGGAATATAGAAGACAAGATCACCAATTTTTTACTGACAGCTTCCGAGATCGGCAGCATCTTTAAGAAAGGAGCTACTATTTCTGCTGCGATGGGTGGTTGCCAGGCAGAGATCGGTGTATCCTCGGCGATGGCAGCGGCGGCATTAACGGAATGTATGGGAGGCACCCAGCGCCAGTCGATGATGGCGGCAGAAATTGCAATGGAGCATCATTTGGGACTAACCTGCGATCCCATTGCCGGCCTGGTGCAGGTGCCCTGTATTGAAAGAAACACGATGGGAGCCATCAAAGCGATCACAGCATCACAATTAGCGTTGCAAAGCTCTCCGGATTATGCCAAGGTATCGCTGGACAGTGTGATCAAAACCATGTGGGATACGGCACTCGATATGAACAGCAAGTATAAGGAAACAGCAGATGGCGGGCTGGCGGTGAATGTGCCGCTGAGTTTGCCGGAGTGTTAATTCAACGCTGCGTTTGCCGGAGTGTTAATTCAACGCTGCGTTTACCTCCTTTATATCAATCACACTGTAATCATTGATCACGTTATACAGTGTTCCTCTTTCCACCGGTTTGCGCTTAGCCTGTTTGATGAGTGTTACCAGTTCAGCAGTATTCATCGAAGGGTTTTGTTCTTCCGAACCGGCCATGCTGTAGATCTTCGTGGTGTCATCAATCGTGCCGTCAATATCATCCACACCGAAAGAAAGAGTGAGTTGTGCATTCTGCCTGCCCAGCATCGGCCAGTAAGCTTTCAGGTGCGGGAAATTATCTAAATAGATACGGGCAATAGCATACATCTTCATATCCTCAACCACAGAACTTTCAGGTACATTACTCATATCATTATCCTTGTTGCGGAATTTCAGCGGGATAAACGTGTTGAACCCTTTGGTGCGGTCCTGTAGCTCCCGCAGCCGTCTCATATGATCCACCCGGTGTTCAAATTTTTCAATATGCCCGTAGAGCATGGTGGCATTGGAATGCAAGCCAAGTTTATGCGCCGCTTCATGAATAGCTAACCAGCCATCGGCATCCACTTTATCAGCACATATTTTTTCCCGTATTTCCGGGTGAAATATTTCGGCACCACCACCTGGTATACTATCCAGACCGGCTTCGATGAGGAATTTCAATCCTTCTTCTGCTGTCATCTTTGCCTTACGGAACATATAATCATATTCCACGGCAGTAAAGGCTTTGATATGCAGGCCCGGCCGATGGGCTTTGATGGCTTTTAACAAGTCGGCAAAAAATTGCAGGTCCATTTTCGGGTGTACCCCGCCAACGATATGCACTTCCGTGACTGGCTTCCCGTCATATTTCTTTACCATGTGCAGCATCTGGTCGATGCTGAGTTCCCAGCCTTCTTCTCTTTTTGCATAGAGTTTACTGTAAGAACAGAAATTGCAACTGAACACACAGACATTGGTGGGTTCGATATGAAAATTGCGGTTGAAATAAGTGGTGTCGCCATGCATTTTTTCCCGGATGCCGTTTGCCAGTGAACCGACAAAACCCAGGCTGGCTTTTTCAAATAACAATAGGGCGTCCTGGTCGGTGATCCGTTGCCCGGCTTTTACTTTATAAGCTATCAGTTGCAGGCCGGCGGAGGTATCAGTAGAAGTAATCATAAGTCAGAAACAATTAACTGGCCGCAAAGTTACGACTCCGGGGTAAAACAATTGAAATAGTAAGTTTCGGCACAAAGGGTTGGATAAAGTTTCAACCTGATTGAGCGCTTTTGTGGCTTCCTGCCTTTGTGTTTCAAAACCCTAAAATCCTTATCTTCCCTGTTGATTACTAATCCAAAAACTGCGATATGAATCTAAAGTACAGGCTCACCGGTTTAAGTTTTTTACAATTCTTCGTTTGGGGTATCTGGCTTATCTCTTTGGGTGGTTATATGTTTGCCAATTTTAATAATCCGGTTGACCAGGAATTGGGTTCAAAAGTGGGGAATACCTATGGAACGATGGGGTGGGCTTCTTTGTTCATGCCGGCATTAATGGGTATCCTGGCTGATAAATATATCCGTGCCGAGATCGTTTTAGGTATCTGTCATATCATCGGTGGTGCAGGATTGTATTATGCGAGTACTGTTACCAATGCAGCCGATATGTACTGGGCCATCTTCTTTGTCAGTTGTTTTTATATGCCCACCATCGGGCTGAGTAATACCGTTTCCTATTCTTTGTTAAGCAAGAGCAACCTGGATGTACAAAAATCATTTGCGCCTATCCGTGTATGGGGAACCGTTGGTTTCATTGTGGCAGAGTGGGCCGTGGACCTGCTGGGCTGGACACTGAACAACAACCAGTTCTATTTTGCAGCTGTTGCAGGAGTTTGTACCGGCTTATATTGTTTTACACTGCCGAGAGTGGAAGTAAGCTCATCCGGAGAAAAAAAATCTTTTGCCACCCGTCTCGGGCTGGATGCTTTCCAGTTATTCAAAAGCCCGATGATGGCAAAATTCTTCTTATTCGCCATGTTCTTGGGTGCCGCTCTGCAGATCACCAATATGTTTGGTAATCCTTTTCTTGGTGATTTCGGAAATGTGCCGGAGTATGCAGACAGTTTTGCGGTGAAGCACAGTAATATCCTGATATCACTTTCGCAGGTATCTGAGACTTTATTCATCCTGGCGATTCCCTTCTTCCTGAAACGATTTGGTATTAAGCAGGTGATGCTGATCAGTATGATTGCCTGGGTACTTCGTTTTGGATTGTTTGGCGTGGGTAATCCCGGATCAGGATTTTCATTGCTTATCCTCTCCATGATCGTTTACGGAATGGCTTTCGACTTCTTTAATATCTCCGGGTCGTTGTTTGTGGACCGTGAGGCAAAACCCGGTATCCGGGCCAGTGCGCAGGGTTTGTTTATGCTAATGACCAACGGGCTGGGCGCTATACTCGGAGGTATCTTCGCCGGCCGGATCGTTGACCACTTTACGGATGCTGCCGGCGTAAAAGACTGGCCGAATATCTGGTTTAGTTTCGCCGGTTATGCATTAGTGATTGCTGTGTTGTTCCTGCTGCTGTTTAAATACAAACACAATCCCAAAGAAATGGAAACAGTGGCCCATTGATGCAGGAAAATAACATTACAAATCCCCGTTTCATTTTCAACTGAAACGGAGATTTATTTTGTCCTTTCGGGATTTTTCTATTTTTTATTCAGGCTAACAAATAGATTTGAGTTTTCTTTGAGTAATAATCATTCTATTAAATTCTGACAAAACAGAGGTATATGCACAAAAAGATATCTTCAATATTGATATTGTCGTTTTTGTTTACAAATAATCTGATAGCCCAGCAGGATACAACCAGCAAAAAAGGCTGGCCCTCTGAAGAAAGGGCTGCTTTCATCAGTTCCTGTATTAATAATGCGAGAGCCAGCCTGAGTGAAGATTCTGCCCGGTCTTATTGCTACTGTATGCAGGAAAAAATTGAAAAGAAATACCCTACTATTGCCGAGGCTGAAAAGATCACTGCCGAAGACCTTGAGTCACCGGCCTGGAAGAAAGAGATAGAGGATTGCCTGAAGCCGGCCAGCACCTGGGGCACGGCTGAGAGAACAGAATTTGTTTCCAATTGTGTTACGAATGCCAAAGCAGGCCTGGGTGAAGAAAAAGCAAAAAGTTATTGTGAATGCATGTTGTTCAAGATTGAGAAAAAATACCCCAATCCCCTTGATGCTGAAAAGATAACTGCAGAAGCTTTAAAATCGTCGGACTGGCAAAGACTGATCAGGACTTGCCGGGAGTTTTAAATGCCGTATTCTTTTTTCCACCAGCGTTGATAAAATAAAAAACCCATTCGTGAGAATGGGTTTCCAATTTTATAAAAACAAAGCTTAGATATGCGCTTCAATTTTCTTTACAAAGTTTCCTTTTGGTTGTGCACCTACTAATTTGTCCACCACCTGGCCACCTTTGATGAAAAGGATAGCGGGGATAGATGTGATGCCATAGTTCATAGACACCTGCGGATTGTTATCCACGTTCACTTTACCAATATTCACTTTGCCATCATACTCTTTGCTCAGTTCTTCAATAACCGGCCCGATAGCACGGCAGGGTCCGCACCATTCTGCCCAGAAATCCACTACGGTCAGTTTTTCAGAAGCCAGTACATCTGACTGGAAATTGGAATCATTGAATTCTTTTGCCATTGTATTTACTTTTTAATTTTATTGTTGTCGGTTAATTACAATAAGGGGATTGCAAATTTAAGCCCGTTAAGAATAACATGCATTGATGGCACAAAGTTGTGTAAAACTTGACAAAAATTTCCGTCAGCCTGCTGACATAACTGCTAAAATGTCTTACTTATCAATTCGTTAACAACTTTAGAAAAGTTTTGTAAATGCCTCTATTTCTTAGTCGCAAATTGAATTTTTACTTCTTTAGCGGAAGGAAACATCATTTTTGCACACCCTTTCTTTTGTTCTTTTTTGACAGTATTGTTACAGGCGCCAAAATCTTGTTGACTTAAATCTAATATTCTTTTTTCTGTGTGACCAGCGCCATTTTATTGCATTACCATGAATGTGGCTTCTGCCTTAATAACGCTCATTCTTGATGTTTTTATATAAAAAATAGAAATTATAAATACTATTGCCAACTTCAACTTTAGCAAAATCTATAGGCCTTTCTTTCGGCCATTCACCATATTCCTCGAAATACCCTTTTATCCTTGAGCTTAAATCAGTTTTTTCATTTCTTTGTGCATACTTACTTAATTTTGGGATATTCCAATTACACTCAAAATCTTTTCTATTTTCAATACTTATCCATTCGAGTATTATAAGTATAAATAAATCAATCCCGCTGTCGCTTTTTTGCGACAACGTGAAGTCATTTTTTATAGTATCCCCCCAATCTTTTTCGTTTTCAAAATCACCTGTATACTGAAATTTTATCTCCGTTAGAAATACAGGTAACACTTCTTTTCGCTTTAGAAAGGCCAGATCAACTCTTTTTTTGCCCACTTTAAATTCAGCAAATGCCCTGATATTTTCAGAATCCAGAAAAAGGCTATTGTATTGAGAAGTAATTAAATCCCTAATATGCAATTCCTGCTTGAGATTCTGGAAGTTGTCGTTTACTTCTGATAATTTTAGTTTAAAACTGTCAAGTAGTATAATACCTTTTATTCTATTTAGAATATTGCTTTTCATTTTCTATTAGTTCGTAATAACCTGCACTTCCAGTTCCGGTTTCTGCTGCAGGAACTGGATCATCTCATCGTTCATTTCAAAGCCGCTGTTAGTATTTACTAAGCTGATCTTTACCTTGTTCCTCGGTTCAGCAACAATAAAGCGTAAAGAAGCAGCGCCCGGGAAATTCCGCATATTTTTTTCCACGAACCTGATCATATCTTCATTGATATCTTTGGGGTGCACATGAATATTCACCTGGCGGGTGAGGGTTCGCTTTAAAGTTTCTGCCAGCGACACCTGCTGCACTTTGAATTCATATTCCGCTTTGTTGTAACGCTGTTTTAAGAAACCGGTGATATACACAGTGCTGCCCAATTGTAAGTACGGGGATAATTTCAAATAATCTTCGCTGAATAAAGGGAATTCCATCTTCCCGGTATAATCTTCTATCACGTAGGTGCCGAATTTGTTACCGCTGCGGGCCACGCGGTGCTGTGCATCTGCCACCAGGCCAATGATGCGGAACATGCGGCCGGGATTGGGTTGTAACATTATACTTTCCCTGAATTCATTAAAATCAGCAACGGTAGTTGTGTTGTAATGATAAATTTCAAAACGATAATTATCTAACGGGTGACCGCTCAGGAACATACCGGTTACTTCTTTTTCATTATCTAACTGCGTGGTGAGTGACCAGGGTTCGCATACAGGCAAACGGGGCGGCGGAATTTCCATACTGATGGGGAGGTCGCCAAACAAAGTATTGCTGGTGCTGGCATTTTGCGTGGAAATAATCTGCCCGTATTTGATGATCCTTTCCAGGCCACTTGCAGTTTCCCCTTCGGGAATATTAAAGTATTGCGCCCGGTGAAAATCAGTAAACAGGTCAAAGCCGCCTGCATAGGCAAGGCTTTCTAATGTTTTTTTATTAACGGTGCGCTGGTTGATACGTTTGATGAAATTAAATATGTCAGTATAACGGCCGCCTTTCTGCCTTTCTGCAATAATACTTTCCACGGCAGCTTCCCCCACACCTTTTAATCCGCCAAGACCAAAACGGATTTCTCCTTTATCATTCACTGCAAATCCTTTAAGTGATTCATTGATATCCGGCCCGAGTACTTTAATGCCCATCCGTTTACATTCTTCCATGAAGAAAGTGATCTTCTCAATAGCACCGGCGTTGTTCAATACGGCCGACATATACTCAGCCGGGTAGTGGGCTTTTAAATAAGCAGTCTGGTAGGCGACAAATGCATAGCAGGTGGAGTGCGATTTATTGAAAGCATATTGGGCAAATGCTTCCCAGTCGGTCCATATCTTTTCTAATTTATCAGCAGGCAAAGATTTTTTTGTAGCGCCATCAATGAACTGGGCTTTCATCTTATCCAGTACTGATTTTTGCTTTTTACCCATTGCCTTCCGCAATACATCCGCATCACCTTTACTGAAACCGGCCAGTTTTTGTGCCAGCAACATCACCTGTTCCTGGTACACGGTAATACCATAGGTCTCTTCCAGGTATTCGGCCATTTCCGGGAGATCATACGAGATGTCTTCCCGGCCGTGTTTCCGGTCAATATAGTTAGGGATATAGGCAATGGGGCCGGGGCGATACAAAGCGTTCATCGCAATCAGGTCGCCGAATTTATCCGGTTTCAGTTCCCGGAGGTATTTCTGCATACCGGGACTTTCAAACTGGAAGGTGCCAATCGTGGCACCGTGCTGGTAGAGTTCAAATGTTTTTTGATCATCCAGCGGTATATTTTCAATATCAATTGTTACGCCATGATTCAGTTTGATCAGTTGCAGCGCATTTTTAATAATGGTCAGGGTTTTTAATCCCAAAAAGTCCATTTTAATAACGCCGGCTTCTTCGATCACATTACCTTCTATCTGTGTAACCCATAACGGTGAATCTTTTGCTATAGCCACCGGGATGAGGTCCGTAAGGTCTCTTGGGGCGATGATGATACCTGCAGCATGGATACCGGTGTTCCGGACAGAACCTTCAAGCCTTTCGGCTTCGTGCAATACTTTACTTGCCGGTAAATTCAGCTGATCATAAATTTCCCTGAGTTTTTTTACCGTCTCCAGGTCATCTGCACCAAGCCCATCTTTTTCTTCCAGTGATTTTTCGCCGTCTTTGGTTTTCATTGGCGCATGCAGTACTCTTCGCAATTCAATGCCCGGCTTGTCCGGTACCATTTTCGCCAATGCATTGGATTCCGCCAGCGGGAGATCCATTACCCTTGCCACGTCTTTGATACTCATCTTGGCGGCCATCGTACCATACGTGATGATCTGTGCCACCTGGTTCTTGCCATATTTGTCAACCACGTAGTCAATTACTTTTTGCCTTCCTTCATCATCAAAGTCGGTATCGATATCGGGCATTGACTTACGGTCCGGGTTCAGAAATCTTTCGAACAGTAAATTGTATTTGACCGGGTCAATACTGGTGATGCCGGTGCAGAATGCAACCACGGAGCCTGCGGCAGAACCACGGCCCGGTCCGATAAAGACGCCGATATCACGACCGGCACGAATGAAATCACTTACAATGAGGAAGTAGCCTGCAAATCCCATTGTTTTGATGGTGAACAACTCAAAGCGGATCCGTTCATCAATCTCCGGGGTTATTTCGTTGTATCTTTTTTTTGCTCCTTCCCAGGTCAGGTGTTCCAGGTATTCATCCTGCGAAGAAAATTCTTTGGGTACCTGGAAAAAGGGAAGCAGTATTTCTCTTTTTAAGTTGAGCAGGTCAACCTTATCAACGATCTCGTTGGTATTGTCCAATGCCTCCGGCAGATCATGAAAGACCTTGCTCATTTCCTGCGTGGTCTTGAAGTAAAATTGATCATTCGGAAAGGCAAAACGTTTGTCCTTCACATTCACATCATCGTCCACAAAATCACGAAGGGCAGGAGTGCTGATCTTTTCACCGGTATTGATACAAAGTAAAATATCATGGGCATTGAAATCACTTTGCTCCACGTAATGCGAATCATTGCTGGCAATGATCTTCACATTGTATTTTCTTGCCAGTTTGATCAATACCTGGTTCACCTTATCCTGTTCGGCCATACCATGGCGCTGCAGTTCCACATAAAAATCCTGCTGGAAGATATTCAGCCACCATTTAAATTCATTTTCTCCTTCTTCTTCGCCATTCCGCAAAATAGCCTGTGGCACGGATGCACCAAGGCAACAGGTGGTGGCGATCAATCCCTCGTGGTATTGAACAATCAGCTCTTTATCTATCCGGGGATATTTACTGTACAAGCCTTCAATAAAACCCAATGACGTCAGTTTTACCAGGTTTTTATAGCCCTGTTCATTTTTGGCGAGCAGTATCTGGTGAAAACGTTTGTCTTTTTGTTCTTTGGTAAATGTTTTCTGGTGGCGGCTGGCAGTAATATAAAACTCGCAGCCAACGATCGGTTTTACTTTTACTTTCCCGTTTTCGTCCTTGTGCCTGTAAGCTTCGGCCACAAAATCAAAAACACCGAACATATTGCCATGATCACTGATGGCCAGCGCAGGCATCCCGTCTGCTATCGCTTTCTTGTAGAGGTTTTGTATAGAGGCAGCTCCGTCGAGCAGGGAATATTGGGTGTGTACATGCAGGTGAGAAAACTTCATAGTCAATAGTCAATAGTCAATA